>NZ_BAAGFT010000001.1:0-3368132 GCF_059728385.1 Bilophila sp. T19-St14 | reverse complement strand
AGTTACCCGTAATGACAGGCCTTTTTGCAATACCGCCACTTCTCCGATGTTTTCTTTACCCTTGGGAGACAAGGGTTTTCATATGAAGGGCCCTCTTTATGCACCGGCTTGTGAAAAACTTTTCCACAGCCGCATCATTACGGAACTCGAAAAAATTCAAGATCCCTTCATATTGCGAAAACATACTTTGATACCAACTTGTTACCAACACGGCAGCCATATGAAGCCGGAACGGACACGGAACCGCTCCGGTTCACCGAACACACAGAAACGGCCGCACGCGACCCGCGCAGCCTGCGTTTTTCCGGGAAGAAACAAGACGGAAAGCGATTTTTCTCAAACAAACGGAAAAAGTCAAACAGAACTTCACAAAAACCGCCCCCTCTTTCTCAAAGAAAAGTGGTTCCGGGACGCAACATCCCGGAACCACCTTCAAAAACATTTTTGGCGCGAGGAACTACTTTTTGGCAGGTTCCTTTACGGCCTTCAGGTAAATGTCGGTGACATAATGGAGGCGCTCAAGGCGGGCCAGATCACGCCGATCCAGTTCGCCGGTCTCATTCTGGAAGGAGACGATATCGTGCAGCCATTCACGCAGTTCGCTGGTCCCGTAGCTCTGCTTGAACATGGCGAGCTGCTGGTCAAGCGCGTATACCGGGTGATCCTTAATATCGCGGATAGCTTCTTCGCGGGTCATGGCCTTGCCGGTCCACGCATTGTAGAAACGCATATAGTCGTCGGCAAGATCCTCGGCGGGGGTCTTCTTCATCATGTCCACGCTGCGGAGGTACACGCGGAGGAAGGCCACGATGTCGCCCTTATGCTTATTGGCATAGTCCATATTGGCGACGAGCAGGATGGGCTGGCGGGCATTGCAGTCGCTGGAGTGCGCGATGGTCTTCAGGCCGAGCTTTTCAGCTTCAAAGGTCTGGGGGGCCCACAGCGCGATGGCGTCGCCCTGGCCTTCGGCAAAGGCTTTCATGGCTTCGGACGGCTGCATGTCGACGATCTTGATGTCACGCTCGTTCAGGCCAAGGACATGCAGCCAGCGGCTCAGCATGTAGTGGGCGGACGTACCCTTGGGGACGATGAAGGTCTTCCCGCGCACGGAACCGGGGTTGCCGTAGACTTCGGGGCAGTTGGGGTTGAAGCCCTTCATCTTGAGGATGGGGCTGTCGGCACGCGTGAAAATGGCGTTGGAAGCGGATTCGTCGTTGCCGATGCCGACGATGTACAGGCGGCTGCTCAACGAGGCGGTCAGCGCGGGCATGGCGCCGACGCCGGCAATGGCCCAATTGGAGGACTGCATTTCGTCAATGACGTTTTTGCCGGATTCAAAGGGCAGCAGTTCGAGATCCAGCCCTTCAGCCTTATCCCATCCCTTTTCTCTGGCGTACCAGACCAAGAAGGTTTCATGCTCGCCGAGCCATGCCGTACGAAGCGGCACAAGGGGCTTGGCGAACGCTGCGGAGCCGCTCAGGCACCACGCGACCACAAAAAACAGGGCCAACAGACCAGCAAAGGGATTACGCACTTTCATGATTTCCTCATCCACCCATGAGAACGTTCGTTTCCCCGGCTTCCGAACAGAGCCACTCCCCACAGGACAGCCAAGGACATTTGCCGTAACCATACCTTAAAAAAAGGGCAGTGGCAACGCGGGGGCCCCTTCGGAGTTTTTCGGTGTTGAAAGAATCATGGGGCAAGCGGCGCATCACTGCGCCCGGCATGGCGGCGGGGCGGCATCAGGGCCATTCCCTTGCCTCTTTCGGGAAAGCGGCATATCTTTCTGGGCAGAATCCGTACCGTCAGCGCCGCGCGGCACGCTCCGGGCCACCCACGGAAAGGCCCCGCCAAGCGTTCCCGCAGCGCCCTTTCTACGCAACAAATGTTCCCGCGATCCGTTTTCGCGTATCCTGCGAGGGAGTTCATGGCACTTTTGAGTTTACAGGGCGTCACGCTCAATTTGGGCGGCAAGACGCTTCTTGATGCCGCCGACCTGCATGTGGAGCAGGGAGAGCGGGTCTGTCTCGTCGGACGCAACGGCGTCGGCAAGTCGTCCCTGATGGCCCTGCTGTCCGGCGACCTCACGCCCGACGGCGGCACCATCGTCCGCACGCCGGGCGTCACGTTCGGGCATATGCCGCAGGCCGTGCCCGATCATTGGAGCGGCCCGGTCTTCGGCGTGGTGGCCTCAGGGCTTGGGAAGGAAGGCGAAGCGCTGGCCGCCGCCCACCTCATCGCCACGGGCCGCGAAGACCAGCTTTCCGCCTCAAGGCTGGCGCTGGCCCGCAACCTGCTCCAGACCGGGGAGGGCTGGGAGCGCCACGGCGACATCCTTGAAGCGATCAACCAGCTCGGCCTCGATCCCGAAGCGGACTTCGCCACGCTCTCCGGCGGGAACAAGCGCCGCGTGGCGCTGGCCCGCGCCCTCGTCGCCTCGGAAAACCTGCTGCTCGACGAACCCACCAACCATCTGGACATCAAGACCATCGCGTGGCTGGAAGATTTCCTCGTCCGACGGGTCAAAACCTTTGTCTTCATCAGCCATGACCGCGCCTTTGTCCGCCGCCTCGCCACGCGCATCGTGGAAGTGGATCGCGCCCATCTCTACAGCTACGCCTGCACGTTCGACCAGTTCCTCGAACGCCGGGAGGAGCGCCTTGATGCCGAGGAAAAACAGGCTGCGGCCTTCGACAAGAAGCTTGCGCAGGAGGAGGCGTGGATACGGCAAGGCATCAAGGCCCGTCGTACCCGCAATATGGGCCGCGTCCGTGCGCTGCAGGCCATGCGCTCCGAACGGATGGCCCGCGTGTCGCGCCAAGGCGTCGTTTCCATGCTCGCGCAGGAGGCGGAACGCTCCGGCAAGCTGGTGATCGAAGCGAAACAGGCGGGGTTCGCCTACCCCGACGGCTACCGCGTATTCAGCGCCTTTTCGGCCATCATCCAGCGTGGGGATCGCATTGGGCTCATCGGCAACAACGGCGTGGGCAAGACCACCCTGCTCCGGCTGCTCCTCGGTGAGCTTGAGCCCACGGAAGGCTCCATCCGGCACGGGACGCGGCTCGAAGTCAGCTATTTCGATCAGCTCCGCTCCTCGCTCGATCCTGAAAAATCGGTCATGGACAACGTGGCGAACGGCAACGACACCGTGACCATCAACGGGCAGCAGCGCCATGTGGCCAGCTACCTCATGGATTTCCTCTTTGAATCGGATCGGCTCAGGGTTCCGGTACACACGCTTTCCGGCGGCGAGCGCAACCGCCTGCTCCTCGCCAAGCTGTTCACCATGCCCTCCAACCTGCTGGTTCTCGACGAACCCACCAACGATCTGGATGTGGAAACGCTGGAACTGCTTGAAGAGCTGCTCGCCAACTATTCAGGGACGGTGCTCATGGTCAGCCACGACCGCGAGTTCCTCGACAACCTCGTCACCACCACGCTGGCTCTTGAAGGCGACGGGCAGGTGCATGAGTATGTGGGCGGGTACACGGACTGGCTGCGCCAGCGCCCCGAGCCCGTGGCTGCCCACGCCGACAAGCCGAAACCCAAGCCGCTGGCCCCTCCCGCCAAGATCGGCCCGCGCAAGCTGACCTTCAAGGAACAGCGCGAGCTGCAAATGCTCAGGGACGAACTGGAAGCCCTGCCCGGCAAGATGACGGCGCTGGAAGACGAGCAGCATACGCTTGAAGACCGGCTCAACGATCCCGGCTTCTTCGCGCGCGATCCCGACGGGTTCAACGCCACCGCAAAGCGCATTTCCGAGCTTGACGAAGAACAGACCGCCGCCCTCCAACGCTGGGAGGATGTCGAATTCCGCATTGCCGAACTGGAAGGCAACGCCGAGGGCAAATAGATCCATTGGGGAGGGGGAAACTTTTCTGAAAGGCCCTGTCATAGGATGTGGTTGCCTCACCTCCGCAGCACGGTAAAAATACGGCCTTTTATCCGGTTTTCTCACCGGCTGAATCCATGATTAAGGCATTTTTTCGGTTAATCCTTTGGAACTTCAAGGAAATGGCTGATGCTTTTTAAAGTTCCAAAGGGATAACCGGTAAAGCCCTTCAGATGTGGAGCCCACTGGCAGGAAAGCGGAAAAAGCCTTTACCATGTGGTGGAGGCGCAACAACCATATTCTATGGCAGGGCCTTCTGAAAAAAAGCCCCGCGTTTTCCCTCCCCCACGCCTCCCTTTTCCAAGCATTTTGTGCTCATTGAATCCCTGCGCCTTTCGGGGCACAGATTCCCTTTCAAAAGGCACATATTGAGGCGGCGCGCCGGCCGTCACAGGCCATCAAGCTGTATTTGCCTTCTTTTTGCCACCATACATTGTCACCATGACAATCCACATTGTCCCGCCCGCCAAAAACATTGATCCATGACCAGCCGGATCGCTACCCCGGCTCCCCGGAGCGCTGCTAGGTTACGTCCATCATCAACGCAACCGCTAGGTTCTCAAGGAGATAGATCATGGAGAAAGGTACATTCCAGCTCAAGTCCGGTCTGGCCGAAATGTTGAAGGGCGGCGTCATCATGGACGTCACCACCCCCGAACAGGCGAAAATCGCGCAGGAAGCGGGCGCATGCGCCGTCATGGCCCTTGAGCGCGTCCCCGCCGACATCCGCAAGGCCGGGGGCGTCGCCCGCATGGCCGATCCGAACATCGTCCTCCGCATCATGGACGCCGTGACCATCCCGGTCATGGCCAAGGCGCGCATCGGCCATATCGTCGAAGCCCGCATCCTCGAATCCCTCGGCGTCGACTACATCGACGAAAGCGAAGTCCTGACCCCCGCCGACGACCGTTTCCATATCGACAAGCGCGGCTTCACCGTGCCGTTCGTGTGCGGGGCCCGCAACCTCGGCGAGGCCCTGCGCCGCATTGCCGAAGGCGCTTCCATGATCCGCACCAAGGGCGAACCCGGAACCGGCAACGTCGTCGAAGCCGTGCGCCACTGCCGCATGGTTCTCGGCGAGATCCGCGCCCTGTGCGCCCTGCCCGAAGAGGAAGTCGCCAACTTTGCCAAGGAAAACGGCGCGCCGCTCGAACTCGTGCTCAAGATCCGCGCCGAAGGCCGCCTCCCTGTGGTGAACTTCGCCGCCGGCGGCATCGCCACGCCCGCCGATGCCGCCCTTATGATGCAGCTCGGCCTCGACGGTGTGTTCGTAGGCTCCGGCATCTTCAAATCCACCGACCCGGCCAAGCGCGCCAAGGCCATTGTCGCCGCCGTGACCCACTACAATGATTACAAGATCCTTGCGGAAGTCTCGCGCGATCTCGGCGAAGCCATGCCCGGACTGGAAATCTCGGCCATCGCGCCCGAACAGCGCATGCAGGAACGGGGCTGGTAAGCCGATGGCCGCAGCGTCCGCCCCGCGCATCGGCGTGCTGGCCATTCAGGGGGCCTTCCGGGAACACGTCCGTTCCCTCTCCCTCTGCGGAGCCGAAACCGTGGAAATCCGCACGAGGGAAGACCTCGAAGGGCTTTCCGGCCTTGTCTTCCCCGGAGGCGAGAGCACGGTCATGGGCAAGTTCCTCATCGAATGGGGTATGATGGGCCGTGTGCGGGAGCTGATCCAAAGCGGGATGCCCGTATTCGGCACCTGTGCGGGGCTTATCCTGCTCTGCTCGGACATCCTTGATCACCCCGAACAGCCGCGCATCGGCCTCCTGAACGCTTCCGTGCGCCGGAACGCCTTCGGGCGGCAAATTGACAGCTTCACGGCCCCGCTGGAACTGCGCCCGTTTCCCGCAGCGGACGGGAAGCCGACTGATCAAGCGCCCCTCGAAGCGGTCTTCATCCGTGCGCCGCTCATCGAAGAGGTCGGCCCCGGCGTGGAGGTGCTCGCCCGGATCAACGGCTTCCCCGTTGCCGTGCGGCAGGGGAATATCCTTGCAACCTCTTTCCATCCCGAATTGACCAATGACCTGCGCCTCCATCAGTGGGTCGTGGATATGGCTGGGAATAATTAGGCATTGAGGAGGGGGGGAGGGAACCTTTCTCCAGAAAGGTTCCCTCCCCCCCTCCTCAAACTCCTCCCCTCTCCCTCCCAAGACTTTTGTAAGGGTCAATGAAGGCAACGGGAACCGCACAGCATCGGTTCGGAGGCTTCCGTCTCCCGGCTGCGCGGAAGTGTAAATTTTAGGCTGTGTTCAATTTACTGTTGATGATTTTTTCAATGAAAATCAATAGATAAAAGCTCGTTCCACGTCTGGTGATGTGGGCCTCTCTCATTTTTTGTTCATTGCATGAAATCCAGTTTTGAAGAATTGTTGCGAGACCTCCAAATAATTTCCAAAGAACTCTTCCTTTCCAGTTGGAATCTTGTATCAACCACAAACTTAAACACAGCCCAATTTTATACTTTGGCTCTGTCATATAGCATGTGGTTGTCTTATCTCCACAGTACAGTGGAAATACAGGCTTTTTCTAGTGGCTCTGTCATAGTATATGGTTGCTTCATCTCCACAACACGGTGAAAATGCAGCCTTTTTCTCCAGATTTCCCCTTGGTGGAATCCATAGTCAAGGCATTTTGCCGGCTATTCCTTTACACCTTCAAGGAAAAAAGCATCAACCATTTTCTAGGACACAGCCTTTCCAGTTTCCCTGTTGGTGGACTCCATTCTTGGGGGATTTTATTGGTTGTTCCTTTGGAATTTCAAAAAATCAGGCATCAACCATTTCCTATGACACACAGCCTATGCTTTTTATAACCTAGGTCGTGTCGTTAATTGTATATAATAATACATTGAAATTATTAATTATTTTTTAAAAAATACAAAATATTATATCAATAATTTCAAATAATTATATCTAAAACAACACAGCCTAGTAACATATGAATAGGCTGTGTTCAATTTACGGTTGATGATTTTTTCAATGAAAATTAATAGATAAAAGCTCGTTCCACGTCTAGTGATGTGGGCCTCTCTCATTTTTTGTTCATTACATGAAATCCAGTTTTGAAGAATTGTTGCGAGACCTCCAAATAATTTCCAAAGAACTCTTCCTTTCCAGTTGGAATCTTGTATCAACCACAACCTTAAACACAGCCTATGAATATTTTAAAAGTTTTATATATTCATTATCTATTATAAGTATTGGATAAAAAGCTGTACCATAGGAAACGGTTGATGCTTTTTTCCCTGAAATTCCAAAGAAATAACCAACAAAATGCCTTAGTCATGGATTTCGCCGATGGGAGAACTGGATAAAAAGCCTGTATTTCCACCATGCTGCGGAGATAAAACAATCACCTTCTTAACAAAGCCAAATAAAAAAGATGGCATGATAGCAAAATCTCTCACCAAATAGCTCCTGGCACTTCACAGGAATATATGTTTTTTTGCCCCCAAAAGGGCCTAACATCCTCTTTTAGTTCAGACCTAATTAAAAGAAAAACCCGGAAAACGGCATTTCCGGGCGCAATTCGGTGCTGTCATATAGCGCAAGGCATTGGAGGGGATGGTTGGTGTCCTTTTAGGTTATGTCGCCAACTAGTATAATATATTTAAATTATTTAATTATTTTTTTAAATTACAAAAAATTAAACAACTTCAAATAGTTATATGTAAAATAATGCCGCAATATAGTAATGGTTGTGCCGTAGAAAACGGTTGATGCTTTCTTTCTTGAAATTCCAAAGGAATAACCAATAACATGCTCCAATCATGAAGTCCGTCAGCGGAAAAATTGGAGAAAAAGTCTCTATTTTCAGCATACTGCTGAAATGAAACAACCATAGACTATGGCAGAACCTTAGTAATAATAAGGCAAAAAGTACGGTACCTATACCCACCAGCGGGCTGACGTGCATCCGGTAATCAATGAGGCAAAAAGTGCGATAACAAGTGCAATAAAACTGCCTCGATTCATAGTATACCAGCCTAGTTGATGTTATCAGGAAACTCTATTTATGGGCATCCATTGGTCAGAATGATTAGGTCGTGTCGTCAATTATATGTAATATATTTAAATTATTTAATAATTTTTTTAAACCACAAAAGTTTTAATAATTTTAAATACTTATATGCAAAATAACGACACAGCCTAGGTCATAAAGCAATTCTGGCAGGTTTATGGCTGTTTTATCGAATTTTATTCAAGAATAAGAACAAAGTAAAGGCAGTTGTGTCTTTTTAGGCAAGACGTTTTCATAAAGTATGGTTGTCTTATCTCCACAGCATGGTGGAATTACAGCCTTTTTCTCCAAATTTTCCGCTGGTGGGCTTCATGGCTGAGGCATTTTATTGATTGCCCTTTGGGAGCTTCAAGAAATAAAGCGGTTATCGTTTCCTGTGGCACAGTTCCAAATCCAAACGTTCCCCTCTTCCAGCCGTAGAACCATCATCAGTCAGGGCTCGATAAAGTTAAAAGTCCTTGAAGGGGGATGGCGCGGGGAGAGAGTAATAAGAAAAGGAAGAAAAAAGAAACGTGTGGACGCTTCCCCCTTCCAAAGAAAGTTTTCCTCTCTTCCCCAGCCGTCCTCGCTTCCTCCCCCTTCCACCCAGCCATACCAGTGGACAGAGCACGGCCTGACAACGTATAGAAACCGCAGACGAACGCTTTTCACAGCGGGGAATAACATCCCGGCGTTTCGGAGGATCTGTATGCGATTTCTTCAATTTTGTGGCCTGATCCTGCTTGGCGGCCTTGCCGGCTGCTCTTGGCAGGGCGCCCCGGCTCTCCCGCCGGCGGAACCGCAGCCGCTTTCACCCGTGGCCCAGTTCATGGTCGCCAACACCGCCGGAGCCACAGCCGTCATAGAAGACGAGACGTTCGGCGGCGAAGTCCGTGTGACCCTTGAAGATGCTTTTCTTTCCGCAGCGGGTGAAACCTGCAAGCGGGCCACCCTGCTTTCGGCGCAGCATGAAGCGGAAATCGTCGTGATCTGCCATAACGGGCAGGGAGGCGACGAAAGCAGCCCCGGAGAATGGCGGCTCATGCCCCGCGTGTGGGGCAAGGGCATCACGACACCGTAACCCCAACCGGCACCCCAAAACGCCCCCTTCCGGTACGCCGGGAGGGGCGTTCCCTGTCGTCCGTTTCTGGACATCGTTTTCTTATCCTTGTGGAGGCACCCCTTGTTTTCCCGCAGTAACCAGCTGTTTTTCCTTTGCTGCCTGCTGGCTATGACGTTTTCCCTGCCGGCGTCGGCGGCTGATGCCGCATCCGCCAGCGCCACGGCGACGGCGACCGCCACAGCTTCGGCCACGGCTGCGCCCGCGGCTCCGGCATCCGAACCCGCTCCATTTGGAACCAACCTCTTTCAAGGGCACTTTTCCCAAAGTTCCGCCAGCAAGGTCATCCAGAGCGGCGACCGCCTGATCATGCGTCTGTGGGGCGGGCGCACGATGGACGACATCCTGACCGTCGATCCTGAGGGCATGATCACCATTCCCGACATCGGGCGCGTGCCTGTGGCGGGCCTGCCCATCGACGCCAAGGAGCCGCTGGAGCAGGCCATCAAGAGCAAGCTCAACGCGGCGGGCGTGGTCGATGTGGAGATGTATATCCGCCCGATGGACACCCAGCCCGTCTCGATCTTCGTGACCGGCTTCGTGCCCCGCCCCGGCAACTATACGGGCACGCCCTCCGATACCATCCTCGCCTTCCTCGACAAGGCGGGCGGCATCGATTCCAAGCGCGGCAGCTACCGCAATATCCGCGTATTGCGCCAAGGGCAGGAAGTGGGGTCGTTCGACCTCTATCCCTTTGTATTGAAAGGCTCCATGCCGCATATCCGCTTTCAGGACGGCGATACCGTCGTTGTCGGCGAAAAAGGGCCTTCCGTCATCACATTCGGCGAAGTCCGCAATACGGCGCGTTTTGAATTCAAGCCCGACGAACTGACCGGCGCGAAACTCATCGAACTTGCCGATCCCCAGCCGAGGGCCACCCATGTCAGCCTCAGCGGTTCGCGCGGCGGTGCGCCCTACAACCTGTATCTGCCCATGAACGATTTCAAGGCGCTGCGCCTTGAGAGCGGCGATCAGGTTCGGTTCCTCGCGGATCGCCCCGGCGACACGATCATGATCGAAGCGCAGGGGGCCATCCGCGGCGCATCGCGTTTCCCGGTGCGCCGCAACACGCGCCTGCACGAAGTCATGAGCTACATCGCCGTGGAGCCGGGACGCGCCAACCTTGAGGGTTTGTACATCAAACGCAAGAGCGTCGCCGTCCGCCAGAAGAAAGCCATTGAAGACGCCCTGCGCCGTCTGGAGCAGAACGCCTATACCGCTACGTCCGCCAGTTCCGACGAAGCGCAGATCCGCTCTAAAGAGGCGGAAATGCTGTCCAGTTTCATTTCCCGCGCCAAGGAAGTGCAGCCTGAGGGGGTTGTGGTGGTCGGAACCAAGGGCAACATCGCGGATCTCGCCCTTGAAGACGGGGACGTCATCGTCATCCCGGAAAAGACCGATGTGGTGCTCATCAGCGGCGAAGTCATGATGCCGCAAGCCATTGTCTGGAACAAAGACAAGGACATGGACGACTATATCAAGGGGGCTGGCGGGTTCAGCAACCGTGCCGACGAATCAAACCTCATAGTCGTCCACCCAAGCGGCGAAGTCATCCCCCGTGCCAAGGAAGTGCTGCCCGGCGATCAGGTGCTCGTCCTGCCCCGCGTGGAATCCAAGAACTTGCAGGCCGTCAAGGACATCTCACAGGTGCTTTATCAGGTTGCCGTCGCCTGCAAGGTTATTCTGGATCTGTAACAAATGGTTGTACCATAGAAAACGGCTGATGCCTTATTTCTTGGGATTCCAAAGAAACAACCAATAAAAGGCCCCAATCATGGAGCCCATCAGCGGAAAACTGAAAAAATATGGCTGTGTCATAGAAAATGGTTGATACTTTTTTCCTTGAAGTTCCAAAGGGATAACCGAAAAAAATGCCTTAGCCCTGTATTCCACCAAGAGAAAAACCGAAGAGAAAAGGCTGTATTTTTACCGCACTATTGAGATGAAGCAACCACATACTATGACAGAGCCAAAAATATATGCTTTTCAATATGTTGAGGAGATAACACAACCATATGCTATATAGAGCCTAACAAATTGGGGAGAGGGAGCCTTTCCTAGGCTGTGTCGTCATGTTACATATAATTATTTGAAATCATTAAAAATAATCTTTTTTGCAACTTGAAAAATAGTTGGATAATTTCAACAGATTACATCTAATTGGCGACACGGCCCAGGCAAAAGAGGTTCCCATCTTTACGGAGACGGGAACCTCTTGAACGGCAATCCAGTTTTCCGCGCAGCAAGATTTCAGTTCCACAGGGCTCCATCAGCGGCGGAAAAGGGGAACGGGATCAGGACGGCTCTACGGCTATCCTTTTGGTTTCTTCAACCTCTTTATCGAGTGCGGCCTTCTCTTCAGGCGTGATTGTGAGCGCGGCGGCAAGGCCGTCAAGGTAACTGCGCTCCATAAAGTGATCCACATCAATGATCATGGCGGAAAGCCGATACAGATCGCGGGCCTCATCATGGCTGGTTACGCGGGATGCGAGCGAGGCCGGATCAAGCGGCTTATGCAGCAGCGTATCCAGCACCTGCGCCATATCCTGCATCGGGAACAGCGACTCCACGGCCTTGTGGATGTTGGCCCGTTCCTTGCCGTCGATGTGCCCGTCGGCGCGGGCGGCGAAGATCATCGCCTCCAGCAGCAACAGGGCCGTCTGATCCGTCGAAACAGCCGGGGACGGTGTCTGCTGGAGTTCCGCAGGCCAGCCGCCCGGTGCGGGATGAACAGCGGGGATCGGTTCGGCGGGTTGCCCCTGTGGGGCCGCGCCGTTGGTTCCGGCCCACTTCTGGTAGAACTTCCATGCCAACGTACCGACGGCGGCCGTTCCGCCGGCCATCAGCGCACCTTGGGCAACCTTGCGGGCCGTTTTGCCCGACATCAGCGCGCCGAGCAGTCCCCCAAGCGCCGCCGAACCGAGCAGGCCGCCAAGCCCTCCGGCGGATTTCACCATATCTCCAAGGGCGTTGCCCGTCCCTTGGCCGGACGGGGCATCCGCCTCCCGCTGGCCGCCGAGAGCGCCGTTCAGCTTGCCGCCAAGCCCTCCCAGCCCGCCGAGGCCGTTGCTTATCTGATTGAATAAATCCTTCATGAGGAACTCCTTGCCTGTTTGTGAGGCGGAAGAACCTCCCGCCCGGTTACGACACTAACAAAACCGGGCAAATCCACCAGCGCATGAGAATCTCACGCTTCCCGGCTGTGGTGGGCCCGGCGCATCTCCCGAAGGAACATATACAGCACGCCCATTGAGGCCACGAACGACAGCGAGTCTGACACGGGCAGGCTGATCCAGATGCCGTTCAACCCAAAGAAACGCGGCAGGATGAGCAGGCACGGGGCCAAGAACAGCAACTGGCGCGTCAAGGAAAGGAAAATGGACAGCTTGGCCTTGCCGATGGACTGGAAAAAGTTGCCGACGACGATTTGGATGCCGACCAAGGGGAATACCAGCGTAGCAAGGTGCATCCCTTCCACGGAAAGGCTGATCAGCCCCGCGTCGTTGGTGAACATCCGGGCCACGATTTCCGGGGTAAACTGCCCGGCGAGGAATCCCGCCGTCGTGATCAGCCCGCCGGTGATGACGCCGTACTTCAGGGTCTGCTTGACCCGCTCAAACTGCTGCGCCCCGTAGTTGTATCCCACAATGGGCTGCATGCCTTGCGTAAGCCCCATGACCAGCATCACGAACAGGATGAGTATCCGGTTGAGGATGCCGAACGCGCCTATGGCCATGTCGCCGCCGTACTGCTTGAGGCCGATGTTGATGAGCACCGTCACGAGACAGGCGCATACGTTCAGCAAAAACGGTGACATGCCGATGGAAAAGATGCTTGAAACGATCTTCCGGCGCAGCCGGAACGTCCCCCGCCGGAAATGCACGGTACTGTTCGGGTTGCGGAAGTGGCTCAGCACCCACACCATACCTACGCATTGTGACAATACCGTGGCGACGGCCGCGCCCCTGATGCCCCACTCCAGCCAAAAGATGAATATCGGCGCCAGAATGACGTTCATGCCCACGGTCAGCACGGCGGAAAGCATGGCTTTTTGCGGATATCCCGTAGCCCGCATGACGTGGTTGAGCCCGAACATGGTACAGGTGACAGGCAGCCCGTATAGGATGATCTGCATGAAGTCGCGGGCATAGGGCAAGGTGTGCTCGCTGGCCCCGAAAGCCGTCAGCACCGGATCAAGCACCAGTTGCGACAACAGGCCGAACGTCACCCCGTTGATGAGGCCGAGCAGCAGGACGTTGCCGAGCACGCGGGTGGCGCCGTCGATGTCCTGCTGCCCCAGCCGGATGGAACAGATGGACGCGCCGCCGATGCCGACGAGCAAAACCAGCGCAAAGGTCAGGTTCATGACCGGAAACGTGATCGCAAGGCCGGAAATGGCCAACGGCCCGACGCCGTGCCCGATAAAAATACTGTCGATGATGTTGTAAAGGGAAAAGACCACCATCGCGGCGATGGCGGGCAAGGAGTACCGGAGGAGCAGTTTTCCGATCGGTTCTGTTCTCAGCAAAAGCGTGGCGCTGGTTTCGGCCATATGAACCTGCCTTGTCTCTATCGATTGGGGCAATACGAAAGATGGAATATCCGTCCTGCGTTGCCGCACAGGACGGGAAGATGTGGCACTCAACGGAGGGAGGAGTGGAGAAGAAAACCCAAAAGGTGAGGTGGCCCTGTTTTGAGGCATCCCGCCCGTAAAATCAAGCGGAAAAATACACGCTCGGAGCCTCCTCCAAAGACGGGATCGGCTGAAATACGAAGTTATTACGGAAGTTACAAAATGTTAGGGTTCATGCAGGAAGGCGCCCCGCATTCAAGGCGCCTTCCTCCGAAAACCTCAGGCCGCCGAAGGCCGATGCTCCAAAAGAAGCCGCCCGTCAAGCCCGAACACGCGGAAAGCGCCTGCCTCAAAGAGGCCATAGGAAGCTGGAAAGCCGCCCTTGGGCAGCGTCGTGCTGCCGGGGTTCCAGAAATGGACGCCGTCGACGGTTTCCCCCCGCGGGATATGGGTATGCCCGCTCAAGACCACATCGCCGGGGCGCACGCCGGGAATGGGCGGGCGGCTGGGAAGGTGGTGCCCGTGCTGCGCCACGATACGCAGTCCGTCAGCGGCGATCACGGCACTGTCTTCCACCGCGAACGGAAGCAGCATAAGATCCACTTCGGCGTCGCAGTTGCCGCGCACGGCCACGACAGGCGTTGTGAGATCCGAAAAAACGGAAACCACATCCGGCGGCCCATAGTTGGAAGGAAGGGGGTTGCGCGGGCCGTGATACAAATAATCGCCGAGAAGAACCAACATATCGGGCGACAGCTCCTCACAGCGCCGGCGCAGGAACGCGGCGGCTTCCGGGGAGCCGTGCAGATCGGAAGCAATAAGCAAACGCATAAGAATCGTTCTCCAAAGATAAGGATAGCCAAGTTTATCCTGTTCCGCCATTGCACGCAAACGGGGGGAAAGCCCCGCCCCCGCATGGACACGCGGAAGCTCAGGGCAAAATCCCGGTTGACGGAGCCCCAAACCAAAAGATAGTTTTTTTCGCCGGGCCGTTTCCGGCGGAAACGACGACTATCCGGGTCGCCCTAACCTCTTGAGGCAGCCATGCCCATCCTTTCCCATACCGTTACAGGATACCTGTTCGCCCTGCTCGCTACCGTGGTCTGGAGCGGAAATTTCGTCGTGGCCCGCGGCCTTGCGGGGGCGCTTTCTCCGGTTGAGCTGTCATTTTGGCGCTGGGTCATCGCGTTTCTGGCCATCCTCCCCTTTGCGGGCCGGAGCCTGCTGCGCTCGCTCCCCCTCGTCAGGGGATCATGGGGCAAGGTCATCCTGATGGCCCTGCTTGGCATCACCTGCTTCAATACCTTCATCTATCAGGCCGGGCACACGACCGACGCCACCAATATGTCGCTGTTGGCCACAACATCCCCTGTCGTCATGGCCGCCATCGCCCACCTGTTCCTGCACGAGCGGCTTTCCCGGTTCCAAATCCTTGGGCTGTGCGGCGCCCTGTTCGGGGTCGTCGTCCTCGTATCACGCGGCAAGCTCGACACGCTTCTTGTGCTGCGCTTTGCGCAAGGCGACTTATGGATGATCCTTTCGGTCTTCCTGTTTGCCGTCTACAGCCTCATGCTCCGCTGCCGCCCCAACGCCTTCCCACAAAAGGCCTTTCTCGCCCTGCTCATCGGCATCGGCGTCATCGGGCTCATCCCGCCGCTGGTTTGGCAGGCCGCCACCACCGGCCTGAGCCCGCTGAACGGCTCCATCCTCAGCGCCCTCCTCTATATAGGGATTGGGGCTTCGGTCGTTTCCTTCCTCGCATGGAGCCTCGCCATCGAGCGCATCGGCATGGTCAGGGCGGGCATCGTCTACAACAGCATCCCGCTGTTTGCAAGCCTTGAGGCCACATTCGTCCTGGGCGAGTCCATCACGCTCCCGCAGATGATCGGCGGGGCGCTCATCATCGGCGGCATCTGCTACGCCTCGCTCGGCGATCTCTACGCGGCAAAGCGCCTTCTCAAGTAACCCTTCCCCCACGGCGGCTGGCCTTGGGTACAGCAAATCCTCGGCGTATGCTTCTTCTAGAAAAACATATGCCTCTGCCCAGACATGTACCTCTTCAACTGCAACGGGGCAGCCGACTACATCATGGCCGCCAACAACTTCATGCAGGATTGTTTCCTCTACGGCTCGGCCTATCCCCTGATGCCCATCGTGGATTGCGTGGAACACTTCAAGGCGCTGTTCAAGCCGGAAGTCCTGCCAAAACTGATGTGGAAAAACGCCGCAAAGGTACTCAAACTTGAAATTCCCGAAGGGAATTAGGTCGCGTCATCAACTAAATATAATCTATTGGAATTATTTAGCCATTTTCAAGTCACAAAAACTATTTTAAATAGTTTCAAATAATTATATGTAAAATAACGACAAGACCTAGGACGTAACCGCTTTACAGGGGCGAGAGCATCGCTCTCACTCACGATGAACAATGGTTTCCACATTGAAGTATGCCCCTGTCCTTACGAGGGGCATACCTTTTCCATTGGCTGTGTCATAGGAAACGATTGATGCTCTATTTCTTGAAGTTCCAAAGGGATAGCCAATGCCTCAAAGCCCGCCAACGGGAAAACTGGAGAGAAAAAAATGTATTTCACCACACGATGGAAATGAAACACCACATCCTATGGCAGAGCCTTTCCATTTTGGAGGCTTCAAACGGCTAACCGGCGGATCTTGTAGCGGGATATCAAAAAAATGATTCCCTATGCCCATTAAATATACATATGTATGGATACGAAAAAAGGCAGCTACGATTTCCGTAACTGCCTTATTTCATTCTGGTACCGGGAGCGAGACTTGAACTCGCAAGGTGTTGCCACCGGCGGATTTTGAGTCCGCTGCGTCTACCAATTCCACCATCCCGGCGTGTTGAAGCTGTCTTATGCCACAACGTCTTCTCATGGTCAAGTGGAGAATGGCCCCTCGCCCTCATTTCCTGCAAAGAACAGCGCTTTTCAGCGCATTCACGACCCAGCCCTTGCATCATGCCGGATTCTCTGACACAACGACCGTGTTTTCGTTCACCTTTTTCCACAGCTATGAGGCATCATATGTTCCAGTCTCTGGGTGCAAAAACGTTCATTCTTCCGACTCCAGTATTCCTCGTAGGTACGTATGACCATACCGGCCGCCCCAACATCATGACCGCCGCGTGGGGGGGCATCTGCGCCTCCCAGCCGCCGAGCATCGCCGTTTCCATCCGCAAGAGCCGTTGGACGTATAACGCCATCCTTGAGCGCAAGTCCTTCACCATCAACATTCCTTCCCGCAGGCTCGCCGCGCAATCCGATTTCGCGGGCATGCATTCCGGGCGCGATACCGACAAGTTTACGGCCCTGAACCTTACCCCCATCCCCGCCGAGCATGTGGACGCCCCCGGAATCTCCGAATGCCCCGTTATTGTTGAACTGGCGCTTTCGCATACGCTTGAGCTCGGTTCGCACACCCAATTCATCGGCGAGATCATGGACGTAAAGGTTGATTCCGCCTGCATGCGCGAAGACGGGCTGCCCGATCCCGCGATCATCGATCCGTTGCTTTTCGCGCCGCTCGTACAGGAATACTGGGCTATCAGCCAGTTTGAGGCGCGTGCCTTCTCTGCGGGGCACGCCCTCACGCATTCCGCCGTACTGGGGTAAGAAAGAATGTGGGGAGGGGAGAAGGGGACTTTCTGGAGAAAGTCCCCTTCTCCCCTCCCCCCCTCCCCTCATCCTTCAAAGACTTTTCCCCTTATCGAATCCTCCATCCGCAGCTTTCAGCATGCCGGAGGATCATTTCCTCATGGCGGAACCTTTCCAACTCCGGTGATGCGCATCAAAAAACGCCCGGATACACGTATGTATCCGGGCGATTTGCTTTTTATAAGAGAACTGCCGGGCAGCCTCCCGTGGCCAAAAGCCTTAGGCGGGAGAAGGAAGAGCTGTGCAGAAAAAAGAGGATTTTTCCGAAGAAAGCCCCCTCCTGAATGCCTCTCCCCCATGCTTTCCGTTTCGTTATCTCAAGTCGCGGATCTTCCGTTGTTCTTCCTCATCGCGATACAGCTTATACACGACGGAATCCACAAGGCCTTGCCAACTGGCTTCGATGATGTCGTGCGACACGCCCACGGTCACCCATGTGCTGTCGGCGTCACCCGATTCGATGAGCACGCGGACAACGGAGGCCGTCCCGCCCGTACCGTCGGCAGCGGAAAGAACGCGAACCTTGAAGTCCAGCAGCTTCATTTCCTTCAAGCGCGGGTAGAACGGCAGAAGCGCCTTGCGGAGCGCGGTATCCAGCGCGTTGACCGGGCCGTTGCCGGTGGCTGCGGTATGTTCGACGGCGCCCTCCACTTCCACCATGACCGTGGCTTCTTCCATCGGCAGCTCATGGTTGGCATCGCGCACGGCGCTCACATGGTACTGCACCAGCTTGAAGAAGTCCCGGACGCCGCGCCGCGCCAGTTTGCGCAGGATGAGCAGCTCGACGCTGGCTTCGGCGGAAGCGTAGTCGTATCCGAGGCTCGCCTTTTTTTTCAGTTCGTTGAACAGCCCCTTGACCACGGGTTCGTCCTTGTCCAGATGGAACCCGAACCGGCGGGCCAACGAGACGATGTTGCTCCGCCCGCCAAGCTCCGTGATCAAGATGCGCTGGCCGTTGCCGACCAACTCCGGCTCCATGTGCTCGTACAGGGAGGAACAGCGGTTGACGGCGCTGACGTGTACCCCACCCTTGTGCGCGAAGGCGGAATTGCCCACGAAAGGCTGGCGGTTGAACGGCTTCATGTTCGCCACTTCAGCGAAATAGGACGACAGCTTGCTCAGTTGGCGGAGCCGCTCATCAGCGGGCTCAGGCAGACAGGACAAACCGCATTTCACCTGCAAAACCGGAATGATCGAGCACAGGTTGGCATTGCCGCAGCGCTCGCCCACCCCGTTGATCGTGCCCTGCACCATTTCCGCGCCGGACTGCACGGCGGCGATGGTATTCGCCACAGCCATCTCGCAGTCGTTGTGCGTATGGATGCCGAGCCGGACTTCAGGCAGGGCCACGCGCAGATCCGAAACGATCTGCCGTATTTCATTCGGGAGGGTGCCGCCGTTGGTGTCGCACAGGTTGATGATCAGCGCGCCCGCCTCGTGCGCGGCCCGCAAGACCGCCAGCGAATACTCCGCATTCCGCTTGTAGCCGTCGAAAAAATGCTCCGCGTCAAAATAGACTTCCGGCATGGAGCGCTTCAAATAGGCCACCGAATTGCGGATGATGTCCAGATTCCGTTTGGGGTCCAGACGCAGGGCTTCCTTTGCATGGCGTTCGCACGACTTGCCGAAAATCGTCCCCGCCGTCGCGCCGGAAGCGATGAGCGCGTTCAGGTTCGGGTCGGCTTCCGCCGTGTTGTCGGGGTGGTGCGTACTCCCGAATGCGGCGATACGGGCATGTTTCAAGTGATAATTGGCGATTTCCTTGAAAAACGCCACGTCCACCGGATTGGAACCGGGCCAGCCGCCTTCAATATAGTCGATGCCGAATTCATCAAGGCGCAGGGCGATCTTGATTTTATCCGGGGTCGACAGGTTGACGTCTTCGGCCTGCGTGCCGTCGCGGAGGGTCGTATCGTACAGGACAATCTTCTGCGTCATGGCGTTCCTTTCCAATGGCTACTCTGCGGAACCGCAGCAGGAGCACCGCCCCCCGCAAGCAACCGGGTATTCACCATTGAAACAGGCGAGACAGTACTTGTCCGGTTCGGAAACCGAGTTCAGCAGCCCTTCGATGGTGAGGTAATGAAGCGAATCAAGATTCAGCAGGCCGGGCAACGCTTCCTGAGGATGGTTGGCGGCCACAAGTTCCCCGCGGGACGAAAAATTGATCCCGTAGAAGCAGGGATGGCGCAGCGGCGGACAGCTCACGCGGAAATGCACTTCACGGGCGCCCAGCTCACGCAGCTTGACCACGCGGGTGCGAACCGTCGTGCCGCGCACGATGGAGTCGTCGACGATGCAGATGCGGCGGTTCTTGATCATGGAACGTACCGGGTTCAGCTTCACGCGGACGCCGAAGTTGCGCATGGTCTGGGAAGGCTGGATGAAGGTACGGCCCACGTAGTGGTTGCGGATATACGCCTGCTCATAAGGCACACCGGCGGCATGGGCGAAGCCGATGGCCGCGTACACGCCCGAATCCGGGAACGGCATGACCAGTTCGGCGTCGGTGGGCGCTTCCTTGGCCATTTCATAGCCCATGTGCTTACGGCACTGGTACACGTCTTCGCCGAACACGATGGAGTCGGGACGGGCGAAATAGACCAGCTCGAAAATGCACTGGCGGACGGGCACCTTGCCCGCATTGTTGAGCGAACGGCTGAAAACCTTGTCGCCGTCGACCACGACCATTTCGCCGGGCTCCACTTCGCGGAGGTATTCGGCTTCCAGCAAATCAAAGGCACAGGTTTCGGAAGCGAACACATACGCGTCGTCCACCTTACCCATAGACAGCGGGTGGAAACCGTGGGCGTCGCGCAGCGCGATGATGCGGCCTTCGGACAGGATAATAAGGGAGTACGCCCCGCGCACGCGATCGCACGCGGAGAGGATGGCTTCCTCAAGATCCTTCTTTTTGGCAAGGCTGCGCGCAATGAGGTGCACGAAAATTTCGCTGTCGCTGCTGGTCTGGAAGATGGCGCCTTCGCTTTCCAGTTCGTCGCGGAGTTCCGAGGCATTGGTCAGGTTGCCGTTATGGGCCAGTGCGATCTCAATGCCGCAAACCCGGACGACCAGCGGCTGGGCGTTCTTGCGAACCGAAATCCCCGATGTGGAATAGCGCACATGGCCGATGGCCTTGTTGCCCTGCAGCTCCTGGCCGAGGGCAGCCTCGTCATATACGTCCGGCACAAGCCCCATGCCCGCGTGCAGCCGGATGTGTTTGCCGTCATAGCTTGCGATGCCCGTGCTTTCCTGCCCGCGATGCTGGAGGGCGTACAGACCGAAATAGGCCATCCGAGCCGCTTCAGGATGTCCAGAAATACCAAAAATTCCGCACATACAGTACCTTTCGTCACGAAGAGGGCGGAAAAAGCCCTTTGAAGAAAGGCTCCTTCCGCCCTCTTCAGGCTTTCCTTCCGCTCCGTCGACCTTTGTTGTGGTCAGTGGATAATGCCCGCGGAGGCAGGCCGTTCGTTGTACGCTTGTCGCAATCCGGCGGGAACCCCATTGCCCGGCAACGGATTCCCCGCCCTCGGCGTACGGCCCTCCCGTCCCCGCGAAAAAGGGGATCGCCACGTTCCCGTGAGGGGCCGCATCACCGAAACAGGCAGCCTTCCGGTACAGCGGCATTACGGCCATATGCCATTTCCGCCGCCGTCCCGGAAGGCCGGGCCGTTTTTCAAACAAGGAAAGGGAGAATGATAAAAAAAACTTCCGGCTCTTGCAATACGCGAAGAACCGCCCCTTCCCCAAGAAGCGTGTGCGGGGAGAACAAGGGAGGGAGCCCTTGCCCCCTCCCCACGGATTACTCGCCCTTATAATATTCCTGAAGGCTCTTTGCGCGCACTTCGGTAGTCCGGGCCGCACCGATGGCGCGGGCGATGGCCTTCGCCCCGGACAGCGTGGTGCTGTACGGCACGCCGTAATGGAGCGTAGCCTGACGGATGGCCTTGGAATCGTGCGCGGTGCGCTTGCCCGAAGCGGTGTTGATGACCAGCGAGACTTCGCCGTTCTTGATGAGGTCGACGATGTTCGGGCGGCCTTCATACACCTTGAGCACGCGGGTGGACGGGATGCCCTGCCCAGCCAAAAGCCCGGCGGTGCCGGAGGTGGCGAGCAGTTCAAAGCCGAGATCCACATACTGGCGGGCGACCTCGGCCACAAAACGCTTGTCGCGGTCGTTCACGGACAGGAACACCTTGCCGCCGTCCGGCAGCTTCTGGCCCGCGCCCCACTGCCCCTTGAGGAAGGCTTCCTCAAAGGTCGGGGCGATGCCCATGACTTCGCCGGTAGAGCGCATTTCAGGGCCAAGCAGGATGTCCACGCCGGGGAAGCGGCGGAACGGGAAAACGGATTCCTTGACGGACACGTACCCGGAGCGGCGCATGGACCAAGGATCCAGTTCCTTGAGGGTCTTGCCGAGCATGACCTGCGTGGCGAGGCGCGGCAGGGGCACGCCCGTGGCCTTGGAGACGAACGGCGCGGTACGCGAGGCGCGGGGGTTCACTTCGAGGATGAACACAACCCCGTCCTTGATCGCGAACTGGATGTTCATCAGGCCGACGACGCGCAGCTCCTTGGCAAGGGCCACGGTCTGGCGCTCGATTTCGGCTACGATGTCGGCGGGCAGCGAATAGGGGGGCAGCACGCAGGAAGAGTCGCCTGAGTGGATGCCCGCTTCCTCAATGTGTTCCATGACCCCGGCGACGTATACGTCCTCACCGTCGGACAGCGCGTCCACGTCCACTTCAATGGCGTTTTCAAGGAATTTGTCGATGAGCACGGGATGCTCAAGCTTCTGCCTGCCGACATGCTGTGCGAAGTATTCCGCCATTTCCTCATCGTCATAGACGATCATCATGGCCCGCCCGCCAAGCACGTAGCTGGGACGGATCACAATGGGATAGCCGATGCGGTGGGCGATCTCGCGGGATTCTTCCAGCGTGGTCGCCGTGCCGTTGGCGGGCTGGAGAAGCGACAGCTTCTGGAGCAGGGCCTGGAAACGCTCACGGTCTTCGGCGCGGTCGATGGCGTCAGGGCTGGTGCCGAGGATGGGCACGCCCGCGCGCAGCAGCGGCACGGCGAGGTTCAACGGCGTCTGGCCGCCGAACTGGACGATCACGCCGTCGGGCCGTTCCTTTTCCACAATGTGCATCACGTCTTCAAAGGTCAGCGGCTCGAAATAGAGGCGGTCGGACGTATCATAGTCGGTGGAAACGGTCTCAGGGTTGGAATTGACCATGATGGCCTGAACCCCGGCATCCTTGAGGGCGAAGGAAGCGTGGCAGCAGCAGTAGTCGAACTCGATGCCCTGCCCGATGCGGTTGGGGCCGCCGCCGAGGATGATGACCTTTTTGCGGTCGGCGGGAACCACTTCCTGCCCCGTTTCGTAGGTCGAATAGAAATAGGGGGTATAGGCTTCAAACTCCGCGGCACAGGTATCCACCAGATAGTAGGTGGGCACGGTGCCGGTTTCACGGCGCAGGGCGCGGATGTCGCCTTCGGGCTTCTTCCACATTTCCGCAAGCTGGCGGTCGGAGAAGCCGAATTCCTTGGCCTTGCGGAGCACGGCGACCATTTCCGGGTTGTCGGGCGTCATGGAGTTTGCCAGCGCGAAGTCGCGGATCTGCCCTTCCATATCCACGATTTCCTTGATCTGGCGCAGGAACCACGGGTCGATCAGCGTGATCTCGTGGAGCTCCTCCAGCGAGAACCCGGCGAGCATGGCCTGACGGATGGCGAACAGGCGGCGCGAGTTGGGCGTGCGGAGCTTGCCCATAAGCTCTTCACGCGAAGGCAGCTCGGCACGGAAGTTGCTGCCGAGGCCGATGGCCCCGATTTCCAGCGAGCGCAGCCCCTTCTGGAGCGATTCCTTGAACGTCCGGCCGATGGCCATGGTCTCGCCCACGCTCTTCATGGAAGTGGTCAGCTCGTCCTTGGAGCCGGGGAACTTCTCAAAGGTGAAGCGGGGGATCTTGACCACGCAGTAGTCGATGGTGGGTTCAAAGGAGGCGGAGGTTTCGCGGGTAATGTCGTTGCGGAGCTCGTCCAGCGTATAGCCGACGGCCAGCTTTGCCGCGATCTTGGCGATGGGGAAGCCCGTCGCCTTGGAAGCCAGCGCGGAGGAACGGGACACGCGGGGGTTCATTTCGATGACCACGAGCTCGCCGTCAGCGGGGTTGACGCCGAACTGCACGTTCGATCCGCCGGTCTCCACGCCGATTTCGCGCATGATGGCGATGGAAGCGTCGCGCATCTTCTGGTATTCGCGATCCGTCAGGGTCTGGGCCGGGGCCACGGTGATGGAGTCGCCGGTATGCACGCCCATGGCGTCCACGTTTTCGATGGAGCACACAATCACGCAGTTGTCGGCGGTGTCGCGCATGACTTCCATCTCAAATTCTTTCCAGCCGATGACTGACTGCTCGATCATGACTTCGCCCACCGGGCTGGCGGCTAGGCCGTCGCCCGCGATTTCCTCAAGGTCTTCCATGTTGTAGGCGATGCCGCCGCCCGTGCCGCCGAGCGTGAAGGCGGGGCGGATGATCATCGGGAAGGGCATGGAGGAACCGACGCGGCGCACGTCGTCCATAGTGTGGGCGATGGCGCTTTGAGGAACCTTGAGGCCGATGTTTTCCATCGCCTGGCGGAACAGCTCGCGGCTCTCGGCCTTTTCAATGACTTCGGCCCGCGCGCCGATGAGTTCCGTGCCGCACTCGGCCAGCACGCCGGATTTCGCCAGTGCGAGCGCCGTGTTCAGGCCCGTCTGCCCGCCGAGGGTGGGCAGGATGGCGCACGGGCGTTCCTTGCGCACGATGGCGGCAACCGTTTCCGGTTCGATGGGTTCGATGTAGGTGCGATCCGCAAGCCCGGGGTCGGTCATGATGGTCGCCGGGTTGGAGTTCACCAATATGACCTCATACCCCTCTTCTTTCAGGGCCTTGATGCCCTGAGTCCCGGAATAGTCGAATTCGCACGCTTGGCCGATGACGATCGGGCCAGAACCGATTACCATGATCTTTTTGAGATCTGTACGCTTGGGCATATCGCTCCCCGCTGGGCAAGGGTAGATTTGTTTCGTCCGCAGCCGGCCTCTCCACCGGCTGGCACCAATGGCCGCACGCCGAAACAGCGGCACTCCATCATATAGGGAATGAAGAAGAATGAATCCCTCAGTTCCTACACGCCATTGTTCCCGCTGGCAAGAGGAAGAAGCGCACCTTTCTCGGAAATCCCGCCGCACCTTTTCCCCTGCTGGGCGCACTGCGGGAGGGGGGCGACCAACCGTTTTGCACGAAAAACGCGGCTTGCCTCTTGCGTTTTTTTGGGAGAGCGTATATGAAATCAGTCTTTGGTGCGGACAGTCCGTGCCCCTAGAAAGATTTTTTCGGGCGACCGTCCGAATATATGGAGGATGTCATGTCCAAGCAGTGCGAATTTTGCGGCAAAAAGCCCCAGACCGGCAACTATGTGAGCCACTCCAACATCAAGACCAAGCGCGTGTTCAACCCCAACCTTCAGAATGTGCGCCACCAGTTCGCCAACGGCGAAGTCCGCACGGTTTCCGTGTGCACCCGCTGCCTGCGCTCCGGTGTGGTTACGAAGCCCGTTGTCCGCAAGGCCGACTAGTTCCGTGTCTGCGGTATGGTTTTCCCAAAATCCCCGGTTGTCCGCAGCCGGGGATTTTTTGCTTTGGCTGTGCCATAGAAAAAGGTTGATGCTTTTTCTTTGAAGTTCCAAAGGAATAACCAACAAAATGTTTTAGCTGTGGATTCCGCCAAGGGGAAAACCGGATAAAAAAGCTGTAGGTTCAGCGTGCTGTGGAGATGAAACAACCACATGCCAGACAGAGCCATGTTCTTTCCTTGAAGTTTCAAAGGAATAACCGGCAAAATGCCTCAGCCGTGGATTCCGCCGATGGGAAAACTGGAGAAAAAGGCCGTATTTTTATTGCGTTGTGGAGATAAAACAACCACATGCCATAACGGGGCCTTTGCTTTTTGGGGAACAAGCCTTACCTCAGGGATATGACACCGCCACCACGCCCCCTCCCACCCGCACGGCGGGCCACATCCATCCCCCCACGCCGCCCTCCCCTGCGCAGGCGCAGGCTGCGCTTGTGGATGCGCCCCTACAGCGTCCCCCGTTTTTGGAGGATAATCGACGACGGCGAAAAGCGGCCTACCCTGCCCCCTCCGCACCTCTTTGATCTGTGGATCACCATACTCGCCTCCCGGAATATCCCGTACCTGCTCACGGGGCGGGGCAACAAGCTCCGCCTGTACGTCCCCGCCCTGCTCGAACGTCAGGCCCGTTCCGAGCTGGAGGCAGTACTGGCCGAAAGCCGCAGGCCACGCCCCGCCTACGTCGAGCCTCCCACGCATAACAACGCGCATTGGGTGTTGTCGGTGCTGCTCCTGCTTATCCTCTGGCACGGCGTCAGGATGCATTGGGGATTTTTGGCGCATCTTCCCGGCCTGCCGGATCTCCCTTCCGAAGAGTGGTCGCGGCTCGGCTCACTGGATGTTTTTCGCGTGAAGGCATTCGGAGAGTGGTACCGCTGCGTTACGGCATTGACCCTGCACGCCGACAGCCAGCACCTCTTCGGCAATGTCCTGTTCGGCGCGCCGTTCCTGATCCTGCTCTGCCGCAGGGTGGGCCTTGGGCTTGGCCTCTTCCTTATCTTGCTGGCCGGAACCTTCGGCAACGCCCTCAACGCATGGTACCGCCCCGCCGGGCATATCAGCCTCGGCTTCTCAACGGCCCTTTTCGGCACGGTGGGCGTGCTTTCCGGGTTCATGGCCCTTCAAGGATGGGGCAGCAGAACGCAGAGCGATACCGGAAAGCTCTCTTGGCGCAGGGGCATCCTCCTTCTGGCCGCAGGCACGGGCATCCTCGCCATGCTCGGCACGGAAGGCAGCAATACGGACTACGCCGCACACCTGTTCGGGCTGCTCTCCGGCTTCATCGTAGGTGGGGCCGCAAGCCGGATATCACGGCGTACGGCCCCCTCTCCGATCATGAATGCGCTACTTGGCCTGAGCGCCGCAGGGCTGGCCGTGCTGTGCTGGAAGCTGGCGCTGTAGGGAAGCCGCGATCTCTCTGCCGTAAACGAGCCCTAATGGAAAAAAGAGCATAAAAATTCCTTCCTTACGGTGTAGTGAATACTCAAATAGCCCATAACCAAGATAAAACACTACCACTCCTAAGAAAAAAACATCCTTCTTTCTCCAAGAAAGAAGAACTGCAGGAGCAAAACAGGCGATAAAAAGAATTGTTCCAGCTATTCCATAGGCGTAGGGTATACCTAAAAACAAACTATGTGGATGTGAAATTGTGGATTCTGTGTTCGGATATTTTTTATAAAGTTCAGTACGATGATCCAAAATATAAGCCTTATGATACTCTCGAAAACCTCTAGCAGAATTTCCAACCCAAGGTGAATCTATAAATCCTGAATGGGCCACTATCCAAATAGGCAAGCGGCTTTTAAATGTCGGATCTTCAAGTGGTTCATGAAACATGGAGAAAACACGTTCCTGCTGTTGAGTAGGGAGTACCATATACGCCAACATCCCCAAAAAAATAGCTATTACTCCTATCTTTAGGATATGCTTTTGGAAAAGCATAATGCACAAAAAAATACATGCTAAGCCAAAACCTAAGTATGCAGAACGACCTACGGATAATATAAGTGATATGAGCAAAATAGAACAAGTTATGCAAATGTAATAACGATAATATCCAGAAAACGTGGTATTATGGTACGCTATAAAAAACAAAATACACCATCCGGACACAGCCCCTAACACGCTTGGATGATGAAAGAAAAGAATCAATTGCCCTTTATGTGACATCCACTCTGGTGTCATTAGTATATATAAAATAAAAGAACATACTATAGTCATTCCTAACGCTAAAAAAAAGTACCAATATTTTTTTTCAAAAAAAATAACGGATATTAACCCTATTAAATAGGAATAAAATATTTTTTCAGCTACTGGAGCATCTTTAAAAAAATTCCCCGGTGAAATAAAGCAATAAAGAATAAAAAATATTGGTATCCAGCTAGAAAAAGGTACTAAAGAAAGAATATTATTAACAGTAAATATCCGACCCAATAACCATAGAGCGCTAACTGATGAAATAATAAAAAAAGGAGCGGTAAAACGATCTAACCCTATACCAATAAATAGAAGTACTGTAGAAAAAAAGAATATACTTTTGACTATATTATCTATTTTCTGTTCATACATCCTTTTTGCCTCTCCAGATCCACAGCTTCTTTTCTCGATTGAAACGGACTGCCGCAGCGACAACGTGAGGAAAACGATACTGAATAAAGGAAAAACACGAAAAACCTAACCGCTTGTTCAAGTGCCTTCCAGCGTTCTTGAAATGAAAAATTTTTCCTATGCGGCAAGTAACGTCATTATAAATATTACCATCAAGAATACGAACAGTATAGTCATCATAACGCTGTAGCGAATCAATATTTTCTAATTCTACCTGCTGCTCTAGCAAGGCACTGATAGCTGATTGATCGGTATGCTCCTTATCTTCGCAAAGCTCTTTCCATTTATCAAAAAAAGAAGACTCAACCCCCGATCCAAATCCCATAACCCCCGCATTAATCTTCCCATTGATAAGAATATGCTGTTTTTTCTCCCGATCACAGCGATATGTGACCACTATTTCCTTTTCTGCAGGAAAAATTTCAGTAGCAATATCCTCAATAAGGAGTACATCAGCATCTAGGACTAATACACTTTTTTTATATTTACGGAGAAAATGATCTATACAACCCATTTTATGAGTAGTTCTGATATTATGCTTACTATTAAAATCAAATATATCATTCCTCTGTGGTATTTGCTCAATAGTGACATCAAGTTCGCGTAACTTTTCGCGTTCAGGATCCTGCAACCCTAAATCATATAAAAAAAGTTTGTATCCCGGACAGTTCCGAATATTCCGCGCAAGACACAATGCCATTGGATAAAAGTTCGTATCCGCACAAGTCAAAACTGAGTACATTGCTTCCCCCTTGAAATAAAATTCTGCAGCCAGTTTTCCAACTTTTCCGCCTGAATATCAATGTCGAAGCTCTCCCTGCAGGCTTCGCGTGCGTATTCGCACAGTTTCAACAGCTCCATATCTGGAAGGTTTATAGCAGCACTGATGGATTCCGCAAAAAGCTCTTCCTTTGCTTCATAAGGCAGCATCCACCGCCGCAACCCATCGGGGATTACTTCAGCGACACCCCCAACTTCACGGGTAATCGGCAACAATCCCGCAGCCATCCCTTCCAGCAATGTGTTGGGTAAGCCTTCAGAATAGGAGGCCAGCAGAAAGATATCCCCAGTTTGCAGCTCATCCATGACATTCGTGGAAAACCCATGCCAGACGACGCGATCAGACAGTCCCAGCCTTTGCGTGAGTCGGCGCAACGACTCTTCTTCTCTGCCCTTGCCCCATATATGCAGCTCAAAGAGCTCCGAAACTTGGGATAATGCCCGCAGCAACATGTCATGCCCCTTATCGGGCTCAAGCTGCTGCGTGCATACCAAGCGCCGGGGGTGGTGCAATTCCAGAGGAACACTTGAGGCTTTTTTGCCATTCAGAACGACATGAACGTCTTCAGCTTTTATATAGGGGAGGCTCTTGATGAAACCTTCGGCGATGAAGCGGCATGGACAAAGAAAAGCTGGACGTATCCAAGCATGCAGCAACCGGGTTTTTAACCGATAAGGAATATCCTCCGGCAGGCCGATCCTTTGTACGACCGGAATCTTCAACAGCCGCGCGGCAACCCCAGCCGTCGCAATGTCCTTTCCTATATTCGTTATGACGACATCAATATCGTGCTTTTTAAATATATTATAAAAAAAACGGACTGCTGATGGATTCAAATCCGCGCCAAAGGAAACCTGTTCGCCGTGCCCCACCCGTTTTTTTGCCGCTTCAATAAATTCAGGCTGCCTGCCATATACGAAGACGTGATTATCGCGCCGAGCAAGGCGCTCGGCAAATTGCAGGTACCAAGTTTTTACGCCGCCCCATCCAAACGTGGCGTTCACAAAAGCGATGTTCACGCGCCCACCCTACAGAACCCGGCAGCCGTCTTCAGTGACCAGCACCATGTGCTCCCAGCGGATCCCGCCCCATTCGGGGAAGTACAGGCCGGGCTCCACGGTCACGATCATTCCGGGTTCCAGCGGGGTTTTGTTGCGTCCGTTGAGGCTCGGCCCCTCATGGGTTTCCAGTCCGACGCCATGTCCGAGCCCATGCGTAAAGGCTTCGGCAACGCCCAAAGACTCGAAGTGCCCTCTGGCTGCCTTATATACATCACAGGCCGGAACGCCGGGGTGGATGGCCCGGATAGCCTTGCGCTGCGCTTCCTGCACGGCCTCCAGTGTCTTTTTGAATCGATCCGTCGGCTTTCCGCCGATCC
The DNA here is from genome assembly GCF_059728385.1 of Bilophila sp. T19-St14. Lineage (NCBI taxonomy): Bacteria > Pseudomonadati > Thermodesulfobacteriota > Desulfovibrionia > Desulfovibrionales > Desulfovibrionaceae > Bilophila > Bilophila sp. T19-St14. Next base: position 3,338,402 of record NZ_BAAGFT010000001.1, on the reverse strand, counting down.
AGAAAGTCCGGGTCTGATCGGAACAGTAGTCCTCAAGACGGCATCCCACATCCACCAGCACAAGGTTTTCCGCCTCCAGAAGGACATCTTTGGAAGGCAGGTAGTGCGGGAGCGCCGCGTTGGGGCCATGCCCCACAATGCTCGTGAAGGCCAGCTCGGTCGCCCCGTGATGCCTGAAAAACATTTCAATATCCCACGAGACGGCGGCCTCGCTTCGTCCGGGCACGAGCACGCCGGGCAGCCACTCCATCATCTGCTGGTTCAGGCGGCAGGAAACCTCCATGCGCCGGATCTCTTCCGCATCTTTGATCACGCGAAGCCGTTCGACCAGACCGTCAGCCTTTGAAAGGCGGCAGCCCGATCCCGCCAGCGCTTCCGCAAACTTCTCATAAAACGCCAGCGTGACGGCGCGGGCTTCAAAGCCGATGGTTTTGCCGGGCACAAGCCCTTTCAAGAGTTTGGCAATCTCTTCCGGCGCGTCCGCACCGTAGATGAAAACCCGCTCAGGCTCCCACAGCCGCCGGGCCGCGTCCAGATAGCGCGAATCCGTCAAGATCCAGTCTTTGCCGTCCGCCATCACAATCAGGCGGCCCGCGCTTTCGTTCAACTGCACGTCATGCAGCTCAAAACCGGAGAGATAATACCGGTTCGCCGCGTGGCTGATCAAAAGCGCCTCGATTCCCTGTTCCCGCATCAACGCGCGCAGGCGTTCGCGGCGCTGTTCGCACATCTGTTCGGACATAATCGCATCCGTTTGTTTTTATAAATATTTTCAATAAATACGCTGAAGCATACACAAGTAAATACCATATACGGGCATACCCCCCTTGTCCAGCGAGGAGAAGGGGGAGACATTCGCTTTTGCAATGAAAACAGTATTTCAACTATCTGAAATTCAAAATGAATTTTTTAAAAAGGCTCTGTCGTGGCATGTGATTGTTTCATCTCCACAGCATGCTGAAAATACAGCTTTTTTATCCGGCTTTCCCATTGGCGGAATCCACAGCTAAAACATTTTGTTGGTTATCCCTTTGGAACTTCAAAGAAAAAAGCATCAACCGTTTTCTATGACACAGCCTTTAAAAAATCATCGAAAAGTTAAATGGCCCGAAGGGGTATGGGAATCCCCTTTTTATCATTGGCTCTATCATAGTATATGGTTGCTCCATCTTTACAATACAGTGAAAATGCAGACTTTTTCTCCATCTTTTCCCTTGACGGAATTCATAGCCAAGGCATTTTGCCGGTTATTCCTTTGGAACTTCAAGGAAAAAAGCATCAACCATTTTCTAGGACACAACCTTCATCATTATAAAGGGCGTTCCCCCTCCCCAATGGAACCTCATCCCACGCTGTTGGGTTCCTCTTCAAAAAGTTCACTGAGGATACTGTTGGAAACAAGCATCCCTTCATCCGTCAGCCGAAACACGCCGTTCCCCATCCGGGCCAACCCCTCAGCACAGAGGCGGAGGGCGAACGGCCCGTGATCCTCCATAAACGGGCGTCCGGCCAAGGATTCATAGGCATCCAGCGGCAAGCCGTCCACGGTTCGCAGGCGCAGCATCATGAGTTCCAGAGCCCGCGTCATCCGATCCAAAAGCTCCCGATCAGGGCAGCGGCGCCCTTCACGCACCTGCTCCAGCCACCCTTCCCCCTCTGGATTCGTCCAGCGCTCCCCGCCGATCGTGGACGTCGCCGCAGGGCCGACCCCCAGATAGTCCCGGCCTTCCCAGTACCCCAGATTGTGGCGGCACCGGAAACCATCCCCGGCAAAGTTGGATACCTCATAATGATGCAGCCCGGCCTCCTCGAACAGCCGGATGCCTTCAAGGTACATGGCGCACTGTACGTCTTCCGAAGGAAGATCCGCATCCCCGCAGGACTCCGCGAGAGGCGTCCCCGGCTCAAGGGTCAGCCCATATGCGGAAACATGCTCCGGCCCAAGCGCGATTGCCGCGCGCACATCGTCCAGCCATTGCCCCAGCGTCTGCCCCGGCAGGCCCCACATCAGGTCAAGGCTCAAATTGGCGCAGCCCGCTTCCCGTATGGCCCGGAACGCCTCCCGCGCCGCATCCGCCCTGTGCAGCCGTCCGAGCGTTTCCAGCATCCCGTCATGCAGCGACTGCACGCCGAGCGAAATCCGGTTGACGCCCGCCGCCAAAAAACCGCTTGCCTTTTCCGCCGTATGCAGGGAATCCGGGTTCGCTTCCATGCTGATTTCCGCTCCGGGCAGCACTTCAAACGTCCGTCCCACGCAATCCAGCACGCCAGCCACTTGATCCGGCTCAAGCAGGCTTGGCGTGCCGCCGCCGAAGAAAACGCTCTCCACGGGCGCCCGGCCGAGACGCCCCCCCCACTGCCCCAGCTCGGCATGCAGCGCTGAAAGATACACGCCCACTTCATCGCCCGAACGGGCCAATGGGTTGGAATAGAAAGCGCAGTACCGGCATTTGCGGCGGCAGAACGGCACATGGATATACAAAAGCATAAATACTCCGGGATGCGGTTCACGGGATGGCCTCTCTTATCCCGTTTTGCGCTCCGGCACAAACCCATACAAAAAAAACTTTACATCAAGGGGCAGCCCGCATATCGTACCGTGTGGGCATACACCCAAAAAACGTCAAACATCTCAGAGAAGCCGAATGTCCTTCACCCTCCGCCGCTGCGAATACCCCGAAGCCCTCCGAAACGGCATTGCCCCGGCTTCTCTCTATTCCCCGTTGCTCCAGCGGGGTTTTTTTTGAGCTTTTCCGTTTTCCGCCGATACGCCATCGGCCTGCCGAGACGACAGGCTCCAACGTCAACCCGCGAGAAGCCGCCATGCAACAGGAAACCTTCCATTGGCCCCACAAAGACTTGCTGGATGTGGATCAGTTGACGCAGGAAGAACTTTTCCACCTGCTCGATACTGCCGCAAACCTGCACGAAATCAACTCACGGCCAGTCAAGAAAGTCCCTATCCTCAAGGGAAAAAGCGTCGTCCTCTTCTTCGCCGAACCGAGCACCCGCACCAAGACCTCTTTCGACATGGCGGGCAAGCGCCTTTCCGCCGACACCTTCGGGCTGGCGAAATCCGGTTCCAGCCTCCAGAAAGGCGAAAGCATGAAGGATACGGCCCTGACCCTCCAGGCCATGAACCCTGATGTCATCGTCATCCGCCATTCCAGCAGCGGCGCGGCCCAGTTCCTCGCCGAACGCCTGCACTGCGGCGTGGTCAACGCCGGGGACGGCTGGCACGCGCACCCCACCCAGGCCCTGCTCGACGCCTTCTCCCTGCGCCAGGTCTGGGGGCACGACCGGAACGCCTTCAAAGGCAAAAACCTGCTTATCCTCGGCGACTGCGCCCACAGCCGCGTCTGCCGCTCCAACGTGCTGCTGCTCACCAAGCTCGGCGTGAACGTCAGCCTGTGCGCCCCGCGCACCCTCCTGCCCGCGGGCGTGGACAACTGGCCCGTCACGGTCTGCACGGACAGCAAGAAAGCCGTGCGCGACATGGATGCCGTCATGTGCCTGCGCCTCCAGCTCGAACGCCAGCAGGCGGGCCTGCTCCCCGACCTGCGCGAATATTCCAAACGCTTCTGCCTCACCCCGGCCCATATGGAACTGGCCAAGCCCGGCGCGCACATCATGCACCCCGGCCCCATCCTGCGCGGGCTCGACGTTTCCGACGCCCTGGCGGACAGCGCCCAGTCGCTGATCCTCGATCAGGTTTCCGCCGGGGTTTCGGTTCGCATGGCTGTCCTTTACCTCCTCGCCACCCGTCCCGACATCAGGGACAACCTCTAACAACGGAGATCGCCGATGTCCTCCCTTCTTATCAAAAACGCCCGCTATCTGGGCGACTCCGTGGATCTGCTCGTCGCCGACGGCAAGGTTCAGTCCCTCAGCCCTTCCATTGATGCGCCCGCCGACGCCGAAGTCGTGGACGCCGCTGGGAAAATCCTGTTTCCGAGCTTCATTGACGTGCATACCCACCTGCGCGAGCCCGGCTATGAATGGAAGGAAACCGTAGCCACTGGCCTCAGCTCCGCCGCGCACGGCGGGTTCGGGGCCATCCTCTGCATGGCGAACACCGATCCGGTCAACGACGACGCCGCGGTAACGGAACAGATCCTTGAATCCGCCCGCCGCTCGTGGCCCAACGGCCCCCGCGTCCATCCCATCGGGGCGGCCACCGTCGGCCTCAAAGGAGAGGAACTCACCCGCATGTCCGAACTCAAGGACGCCGGATGCGTCGCCATCTCCAATGATGGGCGCCCGGTAGGCAATACCGAAATCTTCCGCCGGATGCTGGAATACGCCGCCGATCTCGATCTCATCGTCATCGACCACTGCGAAGATCCCTATCTTGCCGCCAAGTCGCACATGAACGAAGGCGTGACCAGCGGCGTCCTCGGCATCAAAGGCCAGCCCGACGTGGCCGAAACCATTCAGGCTTCGCGCAGCATCCTGCTGGCCGACTACCTCGGCGTGCCCGTGCACATCGCCCACGTTTCCGCCAAGCGCACGGTGGACATCATCGCATGGGGCAAATCGCGCGGCGTCAAGGTGACCGCCGAGACGACCCCGCACTACCTGACGCTCGACGATACCGCCGTGAACGGCTACAACACGCTCGCCAAGGTAAACCCGCCGCTGCGCACGCCCGCCGACGTCGCCGCCATGCGCGAAGCCGTGAAGACCGGCGTCATCGACATGCTCGCCACCGACCACGCCCCGCACGCCGCGCACGAAAAGGAAACGCCCTTTGACGAAGCGCCCAACGGCTTCACGGGCATGGATCTCGCACTGACCATCACCTACGGGCTTGTCCGCGAAGGCGTGCTGACCGAAGCCGACCTCATCCGCCTCTGGGCCACGGAGCCCGGCCGCGTGTTCAACCTTCCGGTCAACACCTTCGAACCCGGCGCGCCCGCCGACTTCTTCCTTTTTGATCCCGACCTCGAATGGCAGGTTACGCCCGAAGCCCTCTACTCCAAGAGCCACAATACCCCGTGGCTCGGCCAGACCCTCAAGGGCCGCGTCGCCGCCCACTGGATCGGCGGCGTGAAGATTGTGTAGGGGAAGTGGATATTGGGGAAGGGAGGAAAACTTTTCTGAAGAAAAGCTTTTCCCTCCCTTCCCCAAACCCCATCCCTCCCTTTCCAAAGACTTTTGACGTTATCGAATCCCTGTTCAACGCTTTCCCCATAAACAAGAAGGCTGTGTCATGGCATGTGGTTGTTTCACCTCCACAGCGCTGTGAAAAATACAGCCTTTTTATCCAGTTTTCCCCTTGTCGAAATCTATGGCTGAGGCATCTTGCTGGTTATTCCTTTGGAACTTCGAGGAAAAAACATCTACCGTTTTATGACACAGCCAAACCCAAAAGGCTGTGTCACAGAAAACGCTGATGCTTTTTTAAAGTGCCAAAAGGATAATCAGCAAGGCTGTGTTCAATTTTACGGTTGATGATTTTGTCAATGAAAATCAATAGATAAAAGATCGTTCCACGTCTGGTGATGTGGGCCTCTCTCATTTTTTGTTCATTCCATGAAATCCAGTTTTGGAGAATTGTTGCGAGACCTCCAAATAATTTCCAAAGAACTCTTCCTTTCCAGTTGGAATCTTGTATCAACCACAAACTTAAGCACAGCCATCAGCAAAGCTTCTCAGCCATGAAACCCATCAACGGAAAACCGGGATAAAAAGGCTGGAGTTCCGTTTTCTCTGAAGATGAAACAATCATATCCCATAACGGAGTCACGAAAAAAGCCGCCTGAACCGAATATGTTCAGGCGGCTTTCCTTTCGAAAATCTTTGGAAGGGGTGGGGGTGGTTTGGAGGGGGCGGGGAAACCTTTCTCCAGAAAGGTTTCCCCGCCCCCTCCAATCTTCTTCCCTATCCTCTCCCCTTCCCGCCTACTGTAAAATCTTCTCTTCCGGGCCGGGGCCTTCGACGGGGTTGGAGAGGGTGCCGATGCCTTCGATGGACACCTGCACGACGTCATCCGCCTGAATGGGCGAAATGCCGGGCGGCGTTCCCGTAAGAATGACGTCTCCGGGCATCAGCGTCATGACGCGGGAAAGGAAGCAGAGCAAATCCAGAGGACGGAAAATCATGTCCCCGGTATTCGCGGATTGGCGGGTTTCGCCGTTCACAAGGCAACGGATGGAAAGATCGTTGATGTCCTCAAGCTCGGTTTCAACCCACGGGCCGATGGGACAAAACGTATCGTAGGACTTGCAGTGCCCGATGAGCGGATCGGCCTTCTGCACCTCGCGGGCCGTCACATCGTTGGCGCAGGTGAACCCGAACAGGCTCCCCTCCGCCTCCTCCGGCGTCAGGTTGCGGCATACCTTACCTACGACCATCGCCAGCTCCGCCTCATGCTCAATGCGGCCCATGCCCGAAGGCAAGATGATCGGTTCGCCGTTGCCGATAATGCTGCTCGGCGGCTTGAGGAAAAAACTCGGCATGTTGGGCAGGGGATACCCAAGCTCCTCAGCGTGCGCCTTGTAGTTGAGCCCGACACAAATGACCTTGGAAGGCGTTACCAAAGGAAGCACCTTCGCCTCGGAAAGCGGGATGGGTTCCATATGCCCCGGCTGTTTGTGCAGACGGAAGACCAATCCGTCTTCAAGAACGCCGTAATACGCTGTGCCGCCGTGTTCGACCCGTATGATCCGCATGGAACGCTCCTTGTTTGCCTTGTAAAGCTGGCCCCAAGATACGCCAGCGCACGCCCGAACGCAATGAAACGGGGTTGCGCCGGATGCCGGGATGCCTTATTCCTTCCCGAACCCCTCAACATTCCCGCGTTTACCGCGACACATGGAGCATCTCCCGATGGCGCAAGGCACTTTCCATATCATCACGTTTGGCTGCCAGATGAACGTCAACGACTCGTTTTGGCTTGCCAGATCCCTGCAACGCCGGGGTTTCGTCGAATCGCCCCTTGAAAAGGCGGAAATCGTCATCCTCAACACCTGCTCGGTGCGCGACAAACCGGAACAAAAAGTCTATGCCGCGCTTGGGCGCATCAAATATGAAACCCGCCGCGTGCCCGGCTCGTTTGCCGTGGTCGCGGGATGCGTGGCCCAGCAGATCGGCGCGGGCTTCTTCGGGCGTTTCCCGCAAGTGCGGCTGGTCGTGGGCGGCGACGGCCTCGCCACGGCTCCCGAAGCCATCGAACGACTGTATCGCGATCCTTCCCTGCGCCTGAACCTCACCGACTTTTCCGAAATCTACCCGGAACGCGATCCCGCCCTGCCCGCGCAAGGCGAAGGCGAGATCCCGCCGGCGGCCTTCGTCAACATCATGCAGGGCTGCGACAACTTCTGTACCTACTGCATCGTCCCCTTCACGCGGGGCCGCCAGAAATCCCGCGACGCCGGGGCCATCCTTGACGAATGCCGGGCGCTCATCGACAGCGGCGCGAAGGAAATCACCCTGCTCGGCCAGAATGTGAACTCCTACGGCCTCGATAAGCACGCTTCCGGCGGCACGTCGTTCGCGCAGCTTCTACGCCGCGTATCGGAGCTGCCCGGCCTTGCCCGGCTGCGTTTCGTGACCCCGCATCCTAAAGATCTCTCCCCGGAGGTCATCGCCATGTTTGGGGAAGTGCCGAACCTCTGCCCGCGCCTGCACTTGCCGCTCCAAGCCGGATCGGATCGCGTGCTGGCCCGCATGAACCGCAAGTATGACATGGCCCGCTACATGGCGCTTGTGGAAGGCCTCCGCGCCGCACGCCCCGACATCGCCCTGTCCACGGATCTCATCGTCGGCTTTCCCGGCGAAACGGAAGGGCAATTTCAAGAAACGCTGGACGCCGTGCGTGCGGTCAACTTCATGTCGAGCTTCTCCTTCTGCTATTCCGACCGCCCCGGAACCGCCGCCAGCCGCCACACCGACAAGGTCGAGCCAGCCGAAAAGCTGCGCCGCCTCGAACGCCTTCAGGCCTTGCAGGAGGAGCTTTCCGCTGAATGGCTCAAGGCCCGCGTGGGCTGTGAAACGGATATCCTGCTCGAAGGGATCAGCCGCAAGCAGGACGGCGAAGACGCCGACAGGGAAAGCTGGCAGGGGCGCGACCCGTGGGGCGACGCCGTCAACGTCTCCTTGCCTGCCGGAACCGGCAAACCCGGCCTCATCGTGCCCGTCGCCATTGTAACCGCAAAGAAACATTCTTTGGTAGGCAAAGCCAAAGGATAACCCCTTGAAGGGAAGGAGGGAAATGTTCCCCAGAAATCTTTTCCCTCCCTTCCCTCAAGCAGGCTGTGCGGCCTCTCCCCTTCCAATGTATCGTATGTATTGCCCCAGCGTTTCTCGGAACCGGCTTTCTTTGGCAAGGGATACCCTTCAAAGTGCAATCCCCTAAAGCGGAAGGAGCACCATGTTCGACTTCCATATCCATGTGAACTGTTCGGGCGGGCGGGACGGGCTGTTGCCCTCGGAAGCCATGCGTCTGGCGAAATGCGCGGGGTTCCGGGCCGTCGGCCTGATCGTCCGGGCCGATCCCTCGACCCTGCCGCTTCTGCTTCCCTCGCTCAAAACGCTGGTGAAAACCTGCTCCCTGTACGCGGGCATCGAAGCTTTCGCCGGGGTGGAGCTGGTGCATGTCCCCCCCGCCCTCCTGCCTGATGCCGTTGAACAGGCGCGGGATCAAGGTGCCGCACTGGTTCTTGCGCACGGCGAAAGCATCCCACGCCAGCTTGCCGATGTGGTGGAGACGGGAACGAACCTCGCCGCCATCAATGCGGGCGTGGATATTTTGGCCCATCCCGGCCTGATTACGGTGGAGGATGCCCAGCTCGCCGCCGAGAAAGGCGTGTTGCTGGAATTGAACACGGCCCCCCGGCACTGCCTCGCCAATGGGCATATCGTCCGCATGGCCGAACGCTTCGGCTGCGAACTGCTGCTTAACTCCGACGCTTCCGGTTCAGCCGACTTTGAATCCCCCGACGTCACGCAGGCACTGCGCAAGGCCGCCGCCCTCGGTGCGGGCCTTGATGCCGAAGGGCTTTCGCGCCTCCATGTGACCGAAAGGAAACTTGTGCAGAAGCTGCTGCGCCTATAGAACAGGTGCTTTAATGTAAAAATATTAGGGAAGGGGAGGAGGAACTTTCTGAAGAAAGTTCCTCCTCCCCCTCCCCAAACCCCACCCCTTTCTCTTCAAAGACTTTCGACTTTATCGAATCCCTGCTGCCCTTTTTTCCCGGAAAACACAGGCCGCGATAAGCTCAGGCGAGAACCTTTCCGACAAAAAACGGCACAACGGAACTTCCGCCGCGCCGCCTCCCCACCAGTCAAAGTTTTTGCGGGTGGGGGTTCGGGGGAGGGAGCTTTTTTTAAAAAGCTCCCTCCCCCGTGCCTTTCTCCCAAACGCTACCGCCCCAAATGATGCCACGCGGAACGGACGGTGTTCTTCATGAGCATGGCGATGGTCATGGGCCCCACGCCGCCGGGCACGGGGGTAATCTTCCCGGCCACCTTGCTGGCCTCGGCAAAATCCACATCCCCGGAAAGAATGGGCTTGCCCGTCTTCTCGTTGAAGCCTACCCGGTTGACGCCCACGTCGATGACCGTCGCGCCGGGCTTGATCCAGTCCGGCTTCACCAGACCGGGAACGCCGGCCGCAACGATCAGGATGTCGGCCCGGCGGCAATGCCCCGCCAAGTCTTGGGTGCGGGTGTGAACCATCGTTACCGTGGCGTTGGCGCCGGGCCCCTTCTGACCAAGCATAATGGAAATGGGCTTGCCGACGATGTTGGAACGGCCAACGACCACGACTTCGGCCCCGGCCATCTCGACGCCGGAGCGCACCAGCATCTCCTGAATCCCCGCAGGCGTGCAGGGCAGGAAACGCACCGCGTCGCCGCCGATAACCATACGGCCCAGATTGACGGGATGGAACCCGTCGACGTCCTTGTCCGGATCGATGGCGTAAATGACCTTGTTTTCGTCGATATGCTTGGGGAGCGGAAGCTGGACAAGGATGCCGTGGATGGACGGATCACGGTTGTACTTGCCGATCAGCGCGAGAAGCGCCTCTTCGCTGATGTCCGCGGGCTGGTTGTCCTGAACCTCATGAAAGCCGAGCGACAGCGCGGTCTTCACCTTCAAGGTCACATAACTGATCGAAGCCGGGTTTTCCCCGACCAAAATGGTCACAAGGCCCGGAACCGTGCCGTGCTTTTCCCGAATGGCCTCAACTTCCTGACGCAGTTCGTCAAGAATCGCCGCCCTCATCTCCGTGCCGCTGATGATGTCCGCCATGTGCTGTCCTTGGGTCAGAGTGTCCGTCAGGCCCTATTGCGCGGCCTGTTCCTTCTTTTTCGCGAGATACTCGGTCTGGAACGTACACATCCGCAGGGCGTTGCGGTATTCCCCATTACTGAAGAACTCGTGCTTCAATTCCCCCTCCACCTCGAATCCGAGCTTCTTATAAACGTGGATGGCCTTTTTGTTTTCCGTATCCACGATAAGGTACAGTTTATAGAGGTTGAGCACCGTAAACGCATAGTCCATGACAAGCAGGACGGCCTTCGCCGCGTAGCCGAGCCCTTGGTGCGCGGGGGCAATGATGATCTGGAATTCGGCCCTGCGGTGGATGTAATCGATCTCGACAAGCTCGACCAGGCCGACCTTGGCCTTATCGTGCTCGACGATGAAACGGCGCTCGCTCTGATCGTGGATGTGCTTGTCATACAGATCCGTCAGTTCCACAAACGCCTCATACGGCTCCTCAAACCAGTAGCGCATCACACTGGCATTGTTGTCCAGCTGATGGATAAACGGCAGATCCTCCCGCTCCAGCGGGCGCAATCGGATTGTTGGGTCAACGGCCATAATTTGCCCGGAAAATGAATTCCTGAGTGAAAGATGAGTGAACTCCGCAGCGCCCGCCCCTTTCGGCGGCACCCGGAATGCCTCTCATATAGAATCAGGAAGGGAAAAAGCAAGCGTACCGACAGGTCACAACAAAAAAATGAGTGAAACCCCATCCGCAGCGCGCCGCGCCATCCGAGAGGAATCTGAGAGGAAAAGGCTTTGAAAGACGGAGGGAAAGAAAAGGAGGGGCGCCTTTCCAGATGACGCCCCTCCCGCTGTCGCTCAAATCAGAAAATGCCCTTCACCCTGCCGGTCTCGACGTCCACGTCGACCCTGCGGAAAGAGGGATTGGAGCCCGTTCCGGGCATGAGCGTGATGGAGCCGGAAACCGGCACCACAAACCCCGCACCGCCAAAGATGAGCACGTCGCGGATACGCAGCCTCCACCCCTTGGGAGCGCCCTTCACGCCCGGATCGTCGGACAGGGACAGGTGCGTCTTCACCATGCACAGGCCAAGCTCATTGGCGTCGCCGCGCTTCTGGATGTCGGCCAGCTTGCGGGAGGCTTCGGCGGAAAAGTCCACGCCGTCCGCGCCGTACACGTCGCGGGCCACCAGCTCGATACGTTCCTTGAACGGCATGTCCCACGAGTACAGCGGCTTGAATTCGGCCTTGTCGTTGCAGGCGTCCATGACGGCATCAGCTAGCTCCAGCGCGCCTTCGCCGCCATGTTCCCAGTGCGTGGACAGGGCCACGCGCGCCCCGGCCGCTTCGCACAGCTCACGGACTTTGGCGATTTCCGCCTTGGTGTCGGTCACAAAAGCGTTGATGCACACCACGGGCGACACGCCGGAACGTTTCACCGTCTCGATATGGTGCAGCAGGTTGCAGCAGCCCGCCTCCACGAACCCCACGTTCTCGGTGCGGTATTCCTCAGGCAGCGGGCGCCCCGGCACGGGCACGGGCGCACCGCCGTGGCTCTTGAGCGCGCGGATGGTCGCCACGACCACGGCGGCGTCCGGGGTGAGGCCGCTGTAGTGGCACTTGAGGTTCCAGAATTTCTCATACCCGATGTCCGCGCCGAAACCGGACTCCGTAACATGGTATTCATTCAGCTTGAGGCCGATGCGGTCGGCAATGACCGAACTCTGCCCGATGGCGATGTTGGCGAACGGCCCGGCATGGACGAACACGGGCTGGCCTTCGATGGTCTGGATGAGGTTCGGGTTGATGGCTTCCACCATCCACGCGGTCATCGCGCCGTCCACTTCGAGATCGGCGGTGGTCACGGGCTTGCCGTCACGGTCGTAGGCCACGATGATCTTGCCCATGCGCTGCCGGAGGTCTTTCAAATCCTTGGCGATGGCGAGGATGGCCATGACTTCGGAAGACACGGCGATGTCGAAACGGGAACGCATCATGAACCCGTCGGAACGCCCGTTGGTGCCGTCCATGCCGATGATGATGTTTCGCAGGGACTGGCAGCAGAAATCCATGACCCAGCCCATGTTCACATTGGTGGGGTCGATGTTCAGGCGGGGCATCCCCGACAGCTTGAGCAGCTTTTCATCGTTATAATTCCGCTCATGCTGCATACGGGAGGTCAATGCCACCATAGCGAGGTTGTGGGCGTTCATCACGGCGTTGATGTCGCCGGTAAAGCCCAAGGAATATTGCGTCAAAGGGATGCACTGGGAAAGCCCGCCGCCCGCGGCCGAGCCCTTCACGCCCATCGTGGGGCCGCCCGAAGGCTGGCGGATGGCGGCGGAAGCGCGCTTGTTGCGGCGTCCGAGGCCCTGCACGAGGCCGATGGTGGTCGTGGATTTGCCTTCGCCGAGGGGCGTGGGCGTAATGGCGGTCACATCAATATATTTGCCGTTGGGCTTGTCGCCGAGGCGCTCAAGCACGGCCCGGTAATCGACCTTGCCCATCACATGGCCGTAAGGCAGGAGCTCTTTATCAAGGAGGCCCATATCACGACCAAGCTGCTGCACGGTTTTCATACCGGTTTCGGCATCCTGAGCGATTTCCCAGTCAGCATGTTTTTTCGGATCGAGCACCATGAGTGCCTCCTTTTTCTTTTAATAAGAAAATCAAAAAAAGTCTGTCGGCATCGACAAGATTGACTCCCCATATAACCTTTTCCGAAAATTTTCCAGCGGAATTTTTATACGGTCGCCATATTTCCCCAAAGGGGCCGGGGCGGAACCGCCGGCCGCCGCCAAACTTTTTGCTTGCTAACAGCGGGTAAGGGCTGGCAAAAGAGACTGACGGAATGTTTCCGCCCGGTTCCCCCGCCGCCGAGCCCTATTGGGGGAATGCCAAAGACTTGCCGAGAGAGGTATCTGTGAGCAAAATCGTTGTTTCGGTCATCGGTCTGGATTGCCCCGGCGTCGTTTATGCCGTGTCCAGCACCCTTTCGGCCCTTGAATGCAATATCGAAGAAGTGAGCCAGACTATCCTCAAGAACCAGTTTGCAGCCATTTTCGTGGCCAACAAACAGGAAAGCCTGGACAACGGCACCATCCACACCCAGCTTTCCAAAGCCATTGAAGCCCGCGGGATGCACCTTTCGGTCACGATCCGCGATTTTGAGGAAGGCGATACGTCCGGTTCCGCCGAGAGCGAACCTTTCGTCGTGACCGTGGACGGCGAAGACCGTTTTGAAATCATTGCCGCGTTCTCCAAAATTTTTGCGGATCAGAAGGTGAACATCGAAAACCTCAAGGCCCTCATGCCTGAGGAGGAAAAGCGCGCCTTGCTGGTATTCGAGATCTCCCTGCCGATGGAAATCGACCGCAACGCCCTGCGCCGCACCCTCAAGGACAAAGCCCGCACCCTGGGCCTCCAGCTCAGCATGCAGCACCGCGACATCTTCGAGGCCCTGCACCGCGTGCAGCCGGTTTAGCGGCCATACGGGGCCCCGAAGCCAACGGCAACCTCTCCCCTTCCCGCAGGTTCCCCCCAAGGCGGCGGGGAGGCTCCATCCGTGCCAAAAACAAACTTCCCGGAGGAAGTTTCCATGCTTACAGATCGTGAAGTCCTCAGCACCCTGAACATGCTGCGCAACGAGCACCTTGATGTGCGTACCGTGACGCTCGGCATCAGCCTTTTCGACTGCGCCAGCCACGATTTCGACGTGTTCGCCTACCGGGTGCGCGCCAAGATCGCCAAATACGCCGCCAAACTCGTCGCCACCTGCAACGAGGTGGGCGACAAGTTCGGCATCCCCGTCGTCAACAAGCGCATCAGCGTCAGCCCCATCGGGGTGGTGGGCGCTTCCTTCTCCCGCGATCAGATGGTACGGGCCTGCCAAGTGCTCGACGAGTCCGCCAAGGACGCGGGCGTCGACTTCCTCGGCGGCTTCGGCGCGCTGGTGGAAAAAGGCATCACGCCCGGCGAGCGCAACCTTATCGACGCGCTGCCGGAAGCCCTTGCCACCACGGATCGCATCTGTTCCTCCATCAACGTGGCCTCGACGCGATCCGGCATCAATATGGATGCCGTGGCCCTGCTCGGCCAGCGCATCCTTGACGTCGCCGAAGCCACCCGCGACCGTGACGGCCTCGGCTGCGCCAAGCTGGTGGTGTTCGCCAACATCCCGCAGGACGTGCCTTTCATGGCGGGCGCGTACCTCGGCGTGGGCGAGCCCGATGTGGTGATCAACGTGGGCGTTTCCGGGCCCGGCGTGGTCAAGAAAGCCATCGACCGCGCGATGGAAAACCACAAGCCCGGCGAATTCACGCTCGGCGAGGTAGCCGAAGTCATCAAGCGCACGGCCTATAAGGTAACGCGCGTCGGCGAAATCATCGGCAAGGAAGTGGCGCAGCGCCTCGACCTGCCCTTCGGCGTCGCGGACCTGTCCCTTGCCCCGACGCCCGCCGTGGGGGACTCCGTGGGCGAAATCTTCCAGAGCGTGGGCCTGTCCTCCATCGGCGCGCCCGGAACCACCGCCGTGCTCGCCATGCTCAACGACGCCGTCAAAAAGGGCGGCGCGTTCGCCTCTTCCCATGTGGGCGGCTTGTCCGGCGCGTTCATCCCGGTTTCCGAGGACTCCAGCATTGAGGCTGCCACCCGTTCCGGCGCGCTGTCCCTCGAAAAGCTCGAAGCCATGACCAGCGTGTGCTCCGTCGGCCTCGACATGATCGCCATCCCCGGCGACACGCCCGCCGCCACCATTTCCGGCATCATCGCCGACGAAATGGCTATCGGCATGATCAACTCCAAGACCACCGCCGTGCGCGTCATCCCCGTACCCGGCAAGGGCGTCGGCGAAAAGGCCTGCTTCGGCGGGCTGCTCGGCGAGGCCGACATCATCCCCGTGCCCGGCGGCGACGCCAGCTCCTTCATCAGCCTCGGCGGGCGCATACCAGCACCGATCCACAGCTTGAAGAACTAAGGGGAATTGGGGAAGGGAGGGGGAACCTTTCTGGAGAAAGGTTCCCCCTCCCTTCCCCAAGCCCCATCCTGATGCGCGGCGCGATAACCCCGCCTCCAGCGGCGTGATAACTTCGACAAAAATCGAATTGCAGATTTTGCAATAAAATTACAAAGGCGGGGAAGTTCCCCGCCTTCTTTTATGCCTTCAGCTTTCGCGTTGTGAATGCCGGTTCCCACGTCGCTACACGTTCGTCCTGCGGTCTGTTTCGGGGGCGCCCTCCTGCGGCCAGCCGCCGAGAAGTGCATTGATGAACTGATCGACGGCGATCAGCATTCGCTTGCTGTAGGTCATGCGGCTTCAACCTCTTCCGTCGTGGTAGCTGCCTCCACCTCCGCCTTGCGTTCCTCGCCATTTTGAACGATCTCCCCGGAATAGTTTGACCATGTCATGGACAGCGCTCCGTCTTTGACAGTGTAGTAGCCGGTAAATCTTGTCGGTTTGGGCAGGCTCTGATGGTCTGCAACAAATTTTCGCACCTCCGACATGTACAACGTTTCCGGCACAGGCGGATAGGCGGGCATTCTGCCTATGACTTCCTTACCACCGTTTGGAAAGATAATGATATCGATACGGCCTGCGGAAAGAGTGTCTTCCATAGTTCACCTCATGGATTCAGGGCGTTGCTTGCCCGCCTGTTCGTTCATGTATGCGCTTTTACAATGGTCTTTCTGCCAGAAGTACAGGGTGTTCAGAATACGGCGCGGCCATGTGATGCCGTCTTCCGCATACAGACGCCAGCAGCGGGAAGAAAGCGTCTCATCCGGCCAACCTCCGAAAGCCGTGTTCACAAGCTGGTCGAAAGCTATCCAAAGTTTTTCCAAATAGGTCATTTCTATTCCTCGTAAGCCGGATCCTTGATCGGCGCCTTTCTCAGTTCGCGGTTTTCCTTTTCCAAGTCGGCGACGGTCTGTTCCGCACGAGCAAGAAGGATGGAAAGGCGTTCAATTTCTTCCTGCATTGCTATGAAGTCCTTCGCCATGTCATTGTGCAGTTGAAGTGCAAGCTCTGCTCCCTGTTGCATCATTATGAGTGCGCGGCTTTCGTTGTTTATCATGCTTTGCAGGTTTAGCTCGTTTTGAACCATGTTTTTCCCCTTATGTAGTAGAATAATAAGTAATCGTTCCGGTGAGACTGCTCATACCGTTACCTGTCAGATAAACGGAAACCGTTGCTGCCGTCGCCTGTAACATGATTAAGTAGTCCCCCGGATCAGGACCTATCCTTAGTGAACCGGAAGTCAGCGTGGCTCCGGTAATCTGAAATTCATAATAGTCACCGGAATCCCAAGTGGTGTTGGTAGCTGTGCCTGCAATGGTCAGTTCAGACCCGACCTGTACATTATTAACAGTACGTGTGTTGAAGATGCCGGGGATACCGACAGACTCCTGATGAGACAGCAGAGGTTTCCAGACTCTCCCGACCTTGACGTAAGTATTTTTGCATTTCCTCCAGGTGCCGCTTACTTTCACATGCACTTCTGAGACAGCCTTCCAGTTTCCGCCTGTTCTTGTATGTATGCTCATGCTGCCCTCCTAATAGCGGAACCAGATGTCTCCATCTGCACCGCCACTGGGCATGGCCGTACTGACTGTTTTTGCGGCACCGTTCCATTCTGTTGCGTTATCAGCCTTTGATGCAGAACCTGAAATATTGACTGTCAGGGTTGAAGGTAACTTCAATGTAATGTTCTTGGATCCGTCGAATGCCACACCCGCGCCAGTATGAGCCCCGGAAGCGTCGGCTATGGCTATGGTTCTTCCGGTCTTCAGTTTCGCAGCCGAACCGGCGTTGCCAGGGAACTCCGGCGACGAGGAAGATATGATTTCCCTCCACTCATACCACGGAGACCCGGAAGACACAGCCTGCACGCGGACAAAAATACGGTTGTGATATGTTCCACTGTTCGTCAGTGTTATTTTTTGCTGGCACCGTGCGTATGAAGATACATAGCTTGCAGAACTTATGTAATCGACCTCCATAATGGCGTCGCAGAAACCGGAAGCTCCGTCCAATGCACTTGGATGATTCAGCGTGACAGGGACAGAAACGTCTTCATTGGAATATGGGGTTCCTTCCCTCCACGAGATATGGTACTTGCCCGGAACGGTATAATCATTGAAATCTGCAACGGGGCCGTCGCTAGAAGCTCTTGGGACACGGGTATCATAAAAGAATCCTCGTGCGCTCGCCAAGTCAGCAGCATCCCCGCCCATGGCCACGTCGCGGGCATAGATGGTGGTGCTGTCTTTCTTCCAAGTGCTGTCTGCCGCAAGAAAGGTATGAGCGTCTCCTCCTCCCCACGGCAGCCCGTTAAGGACGACACCGACCTCAATAGCGCCTGCCTGATTTCCCGGAAGGTCGTCGAGTCTCGCCTTGGTCATGCCTCCCATATTACAAGGATAGGAAAGCCTGTATTTTCTGGCGGAAACCATCACGTTCGATGCAAGCGCTATTTTCGCGCTTCCTGATATCGACAGATAACTGCAACTGTCACACCGAACAAATCCGCTTGTATAGGCTACGTTTTCCAGAATATTGATTTTTGAATTTTCCCACACCACGGTTATGCCGCCGTAATAGGCGCGCAGGCACGAAGTATGGGAACTTTCTGAATCCACAATATCCACAACGGTGGATGGATTAATGCTCAGATACCCTTGAGTGGTGGCGGCCATGGAATAACAGCGGAAGTAGCCGTCGATAATACAGGTCCCGTTTGCTTCAACCATACAGGTAGTGGTTTGTACGCCCTGCACAAGAAGATAGCTGTTGGTGGCCATAATGGCGGTAAATTTCGGCAGAGATTCGGAGTATTCGGAGGGAACAGCACCGTCGTATGGTCTGAGGTACAGCTTGTACGGTGCGTTTTGGAAATAGAAGCTGCCCCAGTCGCCCTCTCCCACGCAGAACATCACCCACGAGCCGTTGTTGGCCGGAGTGACGGCATAAAGATTATGCGCAATCCTCATGGCGCGGGAAAGGGTTAAAACCGGATACTCTGAAGACAGGCCTGTATTTAAATCACTGCCGGATTTGGACACATATATTCTTATTCCGCCTGTAGACAGGCCGCCAAGACATTCCCATCCCGTCCAGGTTGCCCCTGAGTTGTTTGAGCCACGCCGCCAATGTGAAGAAGTTGCCCACAGATACTGAATAACCAATGTATTTCTTCGGAGAACATCGACGCGAATCGTCTCTGAAAAGTTATTTGGATAATGGTTTTCGACAGTTCCGGCATTGGAAAGATAATGTCCGCTGACGATCAGGCTGTCTAGGTCTTTGCCGGATGCGTTTGCAGCGTCACCTATCTGCCCATATTCCGAAGCCTTCACATATCCTGCCAGAGAAGACACAATTACGTCCGCTGCCGCGCCGTCAGTGCGGCCGGTGCCGCCGTGCGCCTTGGATACCTGCCCGACAAGGGCAGTATCGTCCTCATTTTCCACATTGATGGAGTTAATGGGAATGGTGATAGCCTTGGATCCGTCGAAGGCTGCTTCCGTAGCGGAAGCGATACCGCCGATGTCGATGGTTCTGGACGTCTTGAGCTTTGTGGCCGAAGCGGCGTTTCCCGTGATGTCCCCCGCGAGCGCGCCCGCGCTGTTGCGTATGGGAATGGTATCTTTCACCGTTCCAGTATTGGCGTGCTTGCCGTCCAACGTATCGGCGTCGTGCATGAGCTTGCCGATGGAAGCCCACTTCGAGCCGTTGAACGACTGGAGCTGATGGCCGCCGGAAACGGAAACCAGTCTCTTGGCCCCGGAAGGGATGTCCGTATTCCCCGTGGCCGGATCCATTTTTGCGGCGGATATCAGCAATGCCTTGATCGCCGAAAGATCGCCGAGTATGGGATTGCCCGCCTGTGGATTATTGTACGATGCCATATATCCTCCTACACGCCCAGAGCTATCCAGTCCACTTGGGCGGTGACGCGGGTTCCGTTCTTGTCCTTGACAAAAATACGGAACCCCTTCGGGTTGATGACGTCCTCAAACACGGTGAATGCCGTGTACCCCTGATTGTTGACCACGTTGGGCTGGGGCAGAGACTGAACGTCCACAAAGCTGCGGGTAAACGCCACCCATGTGCCGGTAAGCATGGGCGTCGAAGTTTCGCTCACAAACCCTTCACCGTTCTCGGTTGCCTTGCATTCTACTCTTCCGCCGTCGGTAATCTGTTTGACGTTCAAGTCCACCAGCAGAGAATTGATCTGGACATAGCCGCCCGTGATGGTCAGCGTAATGCGGGTATAGCGGAACTGGCTGACATACACTGAAAAGGCGTTGTCGGAAGCGATCTCCCACTGTTTTTTATCCTGTGACGTTTCGATTTTGCATGTAATTTCCGGTGCCCCCCGCAAGACCTCATAACCGAGCGTAACCGTTATATTCGAGTTGGGGATCAGGCTGCCGTGGTCAATGGCTTCCACATACATGCCCTTGGCCGCTCGCGGTTCAAGCCACGTTTTAAAGCCGGCGTTTACCTTCTGCTGATGCGTAAGAGAGGCCGTTGTCGCGGAAAGAGAGGCTTCTTCAATGACGCGCTCCGCATTCTCCTCCCACGTTTCCGCCGAGGGCACAGGCCCCAGCATGTGCCCCTGTCCATCCAGCACGAGATTGGTTTTCGTTCCGTTGAAAAGGCTGTCCACCTTATCGTAAAAGACGAAATCCGGCGGCTGCGCCACACGGCAGGTAATGGTCGTGCGCTGTCCGGTATTGCCGCCCGTGTCCACCGGCGTGATGCCGTAAGTAAACATGCCGCTTTCGCTTTCCGTCTCACTGGCAAAAAGCGCGTCCACGCGGCCTATTTCCATTTCGTAGCCGTCTTCGTCGATTTCGCTGAAGATATATTCTTTGATGGGGAAGAAAATACGGTTCGGCGGAGTCCAGTAAAGCTGTACGTTGTTGTCGATGACCGTGGGCTGTGTGAAGGTGACGCGCCCCGGCGCCTGCGCCGTAAAATCCACGTATCCCCACGGGCCGACGTTCCCGCCGCTGTCGATAGCGCGAACAAGGAAGGTATGGTCGCCCGCAGTAACGGCGGGCACGGCTACACTGGTCACATCCAGTCGGCCATAATCCTCTTCCTGCGTCTGGCCTTCGGCATCTTCCCATTGGCGAATAACATCCCAGGTGGCTACAGGCAGGCAGCCCGGCCCGTTTTTCACTTCCCAGCTGAGCCGCAGCCCGTCGCCTTCCAGGACGGAGTTTACCGTGGGCGGCAAGGGCTCTTCCACGCTCACGGCGGCATAAGAGGCGTAATCGGTGCTGATATTCCCGGCTACATCTACGGCCCAGACGTAAAAGACATACGTTCCTGCCGCTCCGGCAGGCACCCGGAGGTAGTTTACCTTGGCCGTACCCACAAGATCGCCGTCTTCAAAGTCGATATTGTCCTCGTCGGGGATGACGTCGTTGTCGCTCTTGATGATGTAGTGATCGACGACAAACGCCGATTCCGGGATCGACCACTCGACGAGTATGTCGCTTCCGTCCACCTTTGCCGTCACCGTCATGCCGCCCACGCCTGCTACGGTCATGTTGTACGTCATGGCGGCTGAGCTGTGGCCGATGACATCGTATGCCTGCACGGTGACGGGGTATGAGCCTTCCTTGCGCGGCGGCAGCACGACGTAGTTCGTCGAAACCTTGTACGTCCGGCCGGTCATTGAGTCCGTAACGATGTAGTAGTCTATGGCAAAGATACGCGTGCAGTCCTTCCATGTCAGGATGATGCTGTCGCCTTCTTCACTGGAGGCGATGGCCATGTTTGTGGGGTTGTACGGCGGCCAGACGGCAAACTGCACCGTGTTGTCCCGGTAGTCTTCTGCATCGCGGTTCGTGATGCCGTACTTGTCCACCGCCGTCACCGTTACGCTCAGCGTACCCACATTGATCAGCGTTCCGTCTTCATCCTCTCTGCTGCCGTACTCATATGCCGTCAGCGGCACCACGGCCTCGTAATGGGTGCCCTGAACGGTCACAAGTCCATCAGTGCTCTGCTGGTTGGCCAGGGTGCCGTTTATCTGATAGCAGGCAATGGCCGGAGCGTTCTGCACGTCGTTCCGGCAGTCCTGCCAGTCTACCGTTACAGCGCCAGTCAGTTTGTTGAATCCCAGCTTCACAGACGGGGTCTTCGGCGGAAACACGTCCACGGTGAACGGATCGCTCGTTTCTCCCACGTTGCCGAACACGTCCTGCGCCATGATCGTGCAGCTTTGGCCGATCATGAAAGGAGACGGAGCGTTCAATACCGCCGAGAGCGAGCGGACGGAGACGGCAAGATCGCCCAGGGAGAGCACATATCGTTCAATGCTCCATGAGGTCTTTGCATTTTTCCATACCGCAACAACGCCCTCATCGAGCAGTCTGACGGACTGGAATACAGGCGCCGCAGGAGCCTGTACCGCAATGGACGCGGTGGCTGGGGTCTCACTTTTCAGCCCCATGCTGTCCACGGCCACAACGGCAAAGGAAAGCTCGCCCGTAATGTTCCATGCCGGAAGCGTCACTTCCGGGGCCGCAGACCTTCCGGAAATGGAACCGGTTATCTCATAGTGGGAAAGATCCGGCGCATCAACATCGTCCCAGGCAAGCGTTATGCCAAGGGGATCGTTGAGCCGGACAGTGAGGTTTTCCACGTCCGGCGGCTCAAGGGTACGGCCTACAACCTCATGAGCGCCCTGCATCAGTTCCCATGGGCCAACTACTCCAGAATCGCTCGTATAGCGGGCCTCTATGCGATAACGCCCTCCCTCTTCCACAGGGGTGCAATAGGCGGTTCCCACCGCCAGGGCGACGGGTTCGCCCAACATCCATGAACCGCGATCCCCATTTCCCGAAATTTGTGCATAACGGAGTTGCACCATAGTGGCATGGCGTTCCAGCCCGGCAGGGTTCTTCCACTGAACGGCGATACGGTACAAGAGGCTTCCGTCAGGATTCACCACAATGGCGCGCTCATCGGAGTAAGCCAAAGCAAAAACGGGCGCATGGCCGATATAGGAACTCGGCAGCGGTTGGGGCGTGGATATGTCGGACTGGTACGGAGGCAGTGGCGTATCATCAATATCCAAAAGCTCCGGGGCATAATCGCATACCGTGATTTGGGCTATTCCATCCGCTTCCGGCTTAATGGCTTCAATGATGCACTGATGGCTTTCCCTCTGGCGATAACCGAACTGATACAGATCCCCTTCTGCGGGGATATTCTCACTCACTGCGGCAGCAAAACGGACTTCACGAGTCTGCGTTGCCGTATCCACACCAGCAATATCAAAACGGACTGATGTGCCACGGGCATTAGCCCGGCGGACACGGATCCCATACTCCGTATCAGGGTATAGGCTCACATCGGCAGACAGCTTCAAGCCGACACATGCGTCGCCCTCCATAAGGACTTCTTCAATCCAGCCAGAGCCAAGCCCCCACTGGACGAAGGAGTTTTCGCACATGACGAGATCGCCCAGTTCAGAAACCAGATGTTCCTGTGCCACATAGAAGGAAAGATGCTCGCTGCGCAGAATGGAGTAGGCGATGGCGCGACGCACGATACGCTGTATGTTTTCTACCTCGGTAACGCCCTCGAAGTATTCCATGCCCCAATTTTCATATTTTGTGGCATTGGCCGAACTGTAGCCGTCGGCGTACACGGTGACGGTATTTTGTTCATACCCCTTGGTTTTATCCACGAACGTGGCCCGCACGGCATGCGGCGGCTCCACGGCGCTTTTCGTCCAGTTCCAGCCCCAAGAGTTGTGTTCGGTGAACAACTGCGTCACCTGCGTCTTCGGTTCGTCTATAAGGACAGTCCACATGCCCCCGGAGTCGACGCGCAGCAGAGGTTTTGCACGGCCTGCGGCCGCAATCTCTACCAGAAGATCGTAAACGCTCATGCCTTCATCGCCGCCCACGACTTTGAAGTAGGTAAACCCCTGAGTACGGCAATAGTTGTGCCAGCGTTCAAGCGTCACCAAATCAAGCCTGGAATCCGGAACCCGATATGCTTCAGACATGGCTGGCCCCTGAAGGACATACCGGAACAGGCTGGCGGGGTTGCTGCTCACGCGGGTGACCCATTTTTTGGTCTTGTAATCGTAGTCTGGGACAAGGGATTTCACCGCTGCGTTAATGAGATCCAATGTGCCGTTAAGCTGGTCGGATGCTTTGACGCGCATCTCCAGCCACGCCAGCGGCTTTCTTGGGGTGAATGGCGTCCCCCAGGTGAATGTTCGCAGCGTCTGCCATAATACGCGCAGCCCTGCGGATCCTTTCCATGATGATTTGACTTCATCATCGGCACTGGTCAGGCGTACGTCGATCTCATATCGTCCGCGCGGTACGTCGAATGTATAAATTTTTGTGAAGGCCCTGGTCTGATTTCCATGAGCGAAGTACCAGCTTGAAGAGCCGGCGTTGAGCCTGCTCCCGGCAGCAAAGGAAACGGTCATACCGTTGGTGGTAAGAGCGCACCCTTCCACACTCGTCGAGTCCCGCTTGTCCTGCACGTCCACAATGGCGTCGCCTTTTACACAGACATAGGCCAGCAGTTCTTCGTTGTCTCCGATCGGGGCAAGCCGACCGATATAGCTGGAGGAATTCCAAAGCTGTTTGCTTTGGGTCATAAGTTCCAGCAGGCGTGGCGAAGGCTCGGCATCCTTAGTGTCCGTCGCCGTCCCCTGATGCATGACGATTGTGCCGGTTTCTGTACTGAACGCGAACGTATACCAGCGATAAAGTTCGATCGTGACTTCTTCCGACACAAGTTTTTTAGGTACGCCGTAAGTGTTCAACCAAAAGTCGTCTTCACTCAGAGAACCGTCTTCGTCATACACAAGCTCGGCGTCCAGAGTCGGGGAACATGAAGGAAGGGTAAAAGAACGCGGCGCAATATGTTTTTGCAGCTCATTCCATGAACCGTCCGGCAATGCACGCCAGCGGATGACCCCGCTTGATTCAGTATCCCGAATCTTTCCTGCGCTGGTCCTGTACCACAATCCTTCAGGGTAATAGAGAACAATCTGTATTTGATCCACATTATCGCCAGTCTGGCGGTAGTTGTGTTCACCTTTTTTTAGGGTAATCTGCGGAGAATCTTCCCACGCGTCGCGGGTAAACAGGCTGGGCGTCTGATCGCCGCCTTTGCCTCGATAGACCTTATACTCCATCTCCCGGTATTTCCCGATGGGAGTATCACCGTTGCGCACGTCCGATATCTCTACTGGGCCGTATCCCGCCGTGTAGGCTGCCCGCAAATAGTTGGTATACTGGTCGGCCCGCTCAGTGTAAGGCGTAGCCAAATAGTAGAGCGTCATGCGGCCTATGCCCAGCACCTGGGGAATCACTTTGTATGTAGGAAGCGCATTGGAACCGCCGTTCAGGAACTGGCTTTGTTGCAGGCTCACATTGTCTATTGACGGCATGGATTTCTGCATGCTGGAATTGATGAGAAACATCCCCGCCATATTCAGCCCCAACGAAAGAGAGCCGAGACCGAATTTGACCGCGCCCGAAAGGGCGGCACCGGCAGTCCCCCCAGTATAGACCGTAATGGCCACGGCGGTTAAGACAAGAGCCAGTCCAGCAATAAATTTGAATGTCTTGCTCCCACTGGGAAACATCCGAAAAAAGACTACGTCTCCGGCATGAGGGATACAGTTCCCCCAGTCTGCAAAAGGAACTTCGTCATAATTGAGGAAGGCCGTTCCCGCCCTGCGCATGGGTTCCGGGATCTCCGCTTCATCGCAGATAGCCGACACAATGTCGGCCAATGTGGAGCCTGGAGGAACAGTTAGCGTCACGCGGGGCGCAAACACGGAAGGCTTCCCCACGAGCGTCACCCTCTCAGGATTGGCGAGACCGCGCACGGCCTCATGCCCCCTGTAGCGGTAGACGCCCCGGAAGGCATTTTTCCAAAACCGCCGATCGTAGGCTTCGATTACTGCGTCTTTGCCTTCCCGGACATGAAGCATATATCCCGGTACGGTCACGAGCCCCACATGGCTGTCGTATCCGCGCACGCGAAATACAGCCACATCCCCAGGCGAAGGTACGGAAACCCGCTCCCAAAAAGCGTCACGGACAAGATCGAGCATGGGTGAAACGAAGGCCGCATCAGTGACGCTCCCTTTTTCAACATCAAGGGTCACGCCGGGGAGCTCGATCCGAAATTCCCGCCGATAGACAAGGCGCACCAATCCCCAGCAGTCGCAGCCGGAAACACCGTTGCCGCCGGGGGCGAAAGGGATCCCCACATACCGATTCCACCACGCATCCATCAGAACATCCCCGGATAACGGTCTGGGGTGAAGGAATCGCAGGGATAGGCAACATCGGTGAGCATTCCAACATTCAACGATGCGGAAAGAGTGTCGTTGTCCTGATCCCCAGAAAAATCGCCGAGTTTCAGTCCGTCAATGCGTCCCTGCTCTACATCTGGATCCGACATGTGTATTTCGATAAGGCTGGCCGTCCCCGTCCCCCGCATGGATCGGATATAAGGAATGAGCGTCGCCGTCATCCCTTCGATCGTCAGCGACGATTCGGGAGCTTTGCCGTCCTCTTGCGTAAGGCCGGGCAGCCCGAACGGAAGGAAGTAGTAGAACTGTCCCTTGTGATACAGACCCATCACAGGCACACCATAGTCGTCCTCTTCCTCAAAGCCCTCTTCATCCAGCTTGTGTTCCACAGCCTGATTGCAGAAATACTGCGCCTCCTCCCCCGTGAAGGTGATTTCAAGAAGCTGAACGAAGTCGAGTGTCGCCTCCCGCTCCAAGGCGCTCTTGACGGCGGCGGCACTCATGCGAGTGGAACGGCTCATGGCATGACCTCCAAAGTTACCGGCAACGCCCATGCGTTTGCCGCATTCCCATGCAACGATGCGGTAAATACCGTGTCATCACTTATGGGGACAAAACGGACCGTGAGACTCCGGCCCGAAATCGGGTGGCGAAAGTCTACGGTATAGATCCCCCCGGCAAGGCCGTTTTCCACATCCTCAAACCAGTCGCGGAAAGCCAGATACTTTTCATAGCTGCGGAAGAGCAGCGTTGCCGAAATGCTGTCCGGCCTTTTGCCCGCCTTGCGCCTTGCCAGGGCAGGCCCTGTCGTGGGCTGGCTGCGCACGAGGCGCGAACCGGTGCTTTCTCCATAACCGTCTCGAAGTATGACTCGGTCTACTGATTCCGGCCACATACGTTTGGGCATATCAGCCTCCTCCGCGCATTACCGGCATACGGGTTCCCTGCGAGCGCATGGCCCTGTTGATCTGTGAGCCGTATGTGTTCATGTCCCCGGACACTACGGAGCGGATAAATGTTATCTGTACGTTTTCCCCGCCCTGGTTGTTCGGCGCCCTGCTTTCCTGCGCTTCATAGCCAGCGGGAGGCGTGATGGTGATATTGTTCACTACGGAACCGGAAGATACATCAGCCCTTACGCCCAAATCCCCGCCCGACATCCGCACAAGCGGCATGATTGCCTCTGGCCCGGCCTCGCCCATGAGGCCAGCACCTTTGGCGTAACGGGAAATGTGCCGATCATGGGTAAAGAATGTCGGGCTGGAAACGATGCTGTTCCGGTATGATGAAAGGTTTCCGCCGAAGAAAGCCCCGCCAGTGGCGAATTTTCTATTCACAAAAGCATTTGCCCAACCACTGGATATTGAATTCCCTGTAACTGAGGCTGTGGCAGTGCCACCTCCAAGGTCGAACAAGCTAGTCAGGCCACTCCCCAATGCACCAGCCAATGGCCCGGTGATGCTTGATCTGACTGCGATTCGCATCAGATCGGAAATAACAGAGTTCGCAAAATCAGAAAAAGAGGCTTTCCCGGTCATGGCAAAGTTAACTATCGCGTCTTCCATGCCGGAAAAGGCGTTTGTCGTAACATTCTCAAACCCTTGCGCGAGGTTAGTAGCCTCTGAGAAGTATTGCTGCGTTGCACGATAGGCCCCGGCCCAACCGTCGCGGCCGGACTGGAGGCGTGAGAGTTTTTCCCATTCATCCACAAACTGTTGGTGTTCAGGGCCAAGGGAACGGCGATAGATTTCCGCCTGAGCCTCAAGCACCTGATTCTGATACTCGGCGGATTGCGTGTAATTGCCGGAAAGAGCCGCAAGTTTCTCGTAAAAATCGGCGGCCACCTGCAAATTTTCCACCTTCACCTCGGTTTCGAGGGAGGCCTTGTAAACAGTCAGTTTTTCGGAGATTGACGCCTTTTCTTCCGGCGTTTTGGCAAGGGATTCCAGCTTTCGGCGTTCTTCTTCAACTTGCTTGGATATGCCGAGCTCCTTGACCCTCCGGGTGTCTCCGATAGCTTGCGCGATCTTGAGATCCAGCTCCGCAAAGGCGTCGGCAAGGTCACGAACCCGCTTGGCATCCGCTGCGGCTTCATATTCCTCGGTAATGGCGGTCAACTCGGAAAGGGACAGCCCCGCGTCCTTCCCCTTCTTGGCGATGTCGTCCAGTTTGATGTCGAGCTTTTGTTGCCACGACTGCGCCAGTTCACCATTGAGCTTGGAGATTTCAGCACGAATGTTCTCAATATAGTACTGAGCCTGTCCGAAGCCGTTGTCCTTCTTTTTTCCCTTATCGAGAATACCCTTAATCTTTGAGTCGGTATCTGCGAGCAGGGCATTCAGTATCTGGCCCTGTCGATTGCGTTGCTCGTCGGTGAGAAGCAACGAGCCGAGTTTACTAATCTGATCCTGATATTCTTTTTTTTGTGCATGCAATGTCTCGAGGCGTCCGGGGTCCGTCTTTGTGAAAGCATCCTCATACTTTTGAATGGCGGCATGTGTTGCACTATCCCGCTGTTCTTTCCAATCCGTTTTTTGACCACTGGGTGTAATTTCGGAAAGGGATACGCCGTAAGTCTTCGTAAACGTACGGAGCCAATTCTGAACTTTAAAAAGGTCTTCCATCCCCTGAATGGAGATATCCAGCTTGATCCCCAGAGCTGCCATCGCGCGGGCGTCACTTAATGCGTCCTTAAATTCGTCGGTATCTTTCCCGGCGGCCCGTGCTTCAAGCTCAATATTTTTCAAGGCGTCTTCAAACCCCTTAAAGTCTCCCGTGCTTGACACTTCGGCTTTCAGGCGATCAATGGCGTCTACGAACTTATTTGTGGAAAGTTTGGCAAAATTCCAGCCCGCAAAAGCGGATTCGCCTTCCGGCGACATGCCGTCAAGCATGGACTGACGGGCGTCTTGTAACGCTTCAAGCTGCTTCTGGGTGGCTTCGACCCGTGCGCCGAGGCTGTCTGTAGAATCCTTTGTGCTGTCTGCAAGTTCTTTGTTGATCCTAACGGAAAGTTCCTGAGCATCGTTCAAGGCGCGCTGAGCCTGTGTGGTGGCGTCGACCTGTCCAGCGTAATAGTAGAGGCCTGCGGCGGCTGCTCCTATGGCCGCGAGTGTGAGCGTCCACGGATTCGCAAGCAACGGCAGAAAAACCTCGAACGATGCGACAAGCCCCATAATGGCACCGGCTGCTTTGGGCGCGAGCGCAACAATTCCGGCAAGGCTGGTGCCAACCGCCAGAGCTTTAAAAGTGTCCTTGTACTTTGCCAACACACCAAAAGCCGCCCGCAATCCGCCGACCGCGCCGCGCACGGCGTTGATTCCGACCACAGCGACATCGGAGTCGACGAGGGACGATTTGAACAACATCCATTCTGTCGAAAGACGGTTGATCGCCCCTTGTACCCCCTGCGATGCGGCTTCTGCGGCGGCCCCAAAGTCCTCCCGCATGACCTTGGCAAGTTTCGGGAGCAAGTCCTCAGCCGTCAATTTGCCGTCGGCCATGAACTTGTCGAGCTCCGCCGTGGTCATGCCCATAGCCTTCGCCGCGAGCTGGAACGCGCCGGGGAGACGTTCGCCAAGCTGCCCGCGCAATTCTTCGGCCTGCACTTTACCCTTGCTGATCATCTGGCCGAGAGCAAGAAAAGCACCCTGCATATCGTCTTGGGACAAGGCAAGAGCGGCACCGGCGGACGCCACGGCCTCAAAAATCGAGTTCAGATCTTTTTCAAGGGACGTGCCTTTCCCGGCGGCGAAAAATGTCTTTGCCGATTCCGCCGTGGACTGGAACTGCAACCCCAACCGGTTGCTCACATCGTAAAGATAGGAAAGTTGTGCCTGTGCTGCGGACGACGAGCCGGTGATTGTGGTATAGGCTTTTGAAATGCGATCGGCTTGCAGCGCGGCCTCAAGGCACGCCTGCCCGCCGAAAGCGACGGCGGCGGCAAAGGCGGGCATGGCGGCTTTCGAGAGGCCAAGGCCGTTTGACAGCGTCGCCAGTGCGCCGCGCGTGTCGCCAAGCTCGGCGCGGAATTTGGCAAGCTGAAGCGTGGAAAGATTGGCATCGGCGGCAAGCTGCTGAAAAGCCCGCTCACGTTCCACCTGCTGCATGGCCTTTGCCAGCTTTTGCGCGTGCAGACTTGAGGTGTTCAGCTTGACGCCCATTGCGCCAAGATCAGACACAAGTTTGTCGAATTTGGCAGTACTGGCGAACTTTGAAACGGAGCCAAGGTGTTCGGCGGCTTTTTTTGCCGAAGCGCCGACATCGGCAAGCCCCTGCGCGGCGGCCCCGGCGGGCTGTACCGTCCCGCCGAGCCCCGTCCGGATCTTCTGGAGGGAAGCGTCGACGGCGGCAAGGTCGCGGGCCGCTTCCTGCGTACCGTCCGCGCGGACTTCAATTCCTACCGTCGTTGTACTGCCTGTCATCGCTTTCCCTTGCTTTTGTCGCGTCTTTCCGTTTCTTTGGCATAGGCGGACAGAAAGGCCGCATCCATGCTGCGGATCGTCAAAACTTCATATGGAGAGAGGGGGGTGGACGTGAGCCGTGCCCATGCTTCAATGTCCGGCCATGACAACGGCATGGGGCCGAAACCGTTGTTGCCGCGTCCGCCGCAAAGCTCCTGAAAAAAGAACCAGAGGTACAGCCCCTCGTCGGGAATAGGTATTTCCTCGTCTTCAAGGGAGATTTCGGGGCAGCCGAGCTCTTCCGGCGTCTTCCCCGTCTGCCTGCATGCCTCAAGGATATGATCGCGCTGCGTTGTGCCGTCCGCTTCGGGCATGCTCCGGGATACCCAGACGCGGACGGCTTCGCACAGCGCCCCGGTCAGTCCTGCAAATAGGCCGAGCGGTCGCTGATGAACTGGTCAACCTGCTCACGCAGCCACGGGAACCGGGTGTACAGCATAACGGCATTGTCGCGGCCGCACGGGAGGGGCGCGCCGTCAACGACGACGCCTTTCCAGCCGAGCGTGCAGGCGGCGAGCACTTCGATGCTTTCCGCCTCGAATTTTTCGGGATCAAGAGCCCGGTTGCGGAAGCCCTTCGCGTTGCTCATGCGGCGCTTGGCGATCGTGGCTGTAGCCTTGCGGTGAATGGTGGAATCGGCACCGGCAAGCGTGATGGTGACGCCGACGGCTTCGCCAGTGACGGGATCGAGCACTTCAAGATCGGCTCCCGCCTCAGCCTTGGCGGCCACGTCGCGGGTGGCGAAGTCAAAGGCGGCGGGGACGGTGACGGCGGTTTCCGTGTTTTTATTCATGTGGTTTCCCCTTTGGAGTGGTAAAAGATTAAGGTTCGTCGACTTCGGGCACGGTGCGGGTGATGCGGAAATTCGTTCCGATCGTGGCGTCAAGAGCGGCGGACCACGGAACCGACAATGTGATCGGGCCTTCGGACTGCGCCGAGTCTTCCGCGCCGGTCAACGTGATGTTGGGAATAAGGAACGTGTACGAATATTCGCCGCGCTCAAGCGTAAACTCCAGCTTCACGCGGGTATCGTTGATAAACATATCGGGGATATTCCCGTCGACATAGAACGCCGAAAGGGTACCTGAAAGGGTGCTCCGTCCCCAACTCACGGCTTGCGCCGATCGGCCGAAAAGCGCGTACTGCGGCTCGATGCCGTTGTTGAGCGTAAGATCGATTCCGGTCACAACGGCAATTTCCGTTTCATTGACCTTGAGAGCCCCCCGGAAGCTGTCGAACGGATCACCCTCCGGGGCCGGTGTCGGCGAAGCCGAAAGCGGCGTTTTCCCTTTCCCCCCGGAAAGCCCCACAAACGAAAACATGCCGGTGATCATTTCATTGGGTTTGATGGAGAGCGAAAGCTGATTGACGAAACACCCCGTATACGTCGCGTACTGGCCGATGTTTTTAAAGGCGCGTTCAAGCGTGAAGGCGTGAACCGCCGTTCCCGCGTCCAGCACGTTCTCGTTCCAATTCCCGGCAAGGGCGGCCTGCAAAAACGGATCGTACTCTCCAGACACAAGATCAAAAGCTACATCACCGGATACCTTGTCGACGCCGGTTCGGTGGAAAGGGATTTGACGATCAGGACGCAGGGCGTTCGCCGTGAACGTATCGCGCGAGAGCGTCAGCGAACAGGAATTGTGATTGAGTTCAACCATGCGGGGGGACACGGGCGTTGTGCCCGGCGTCGTCTCTTCGATATACCTCAGTCCGTGGTTTGCACCGGATGCGATGGTGTACATGCCTGTATCCTTCTAGGCTTGGAAGACGTAAAAGCCCACGTTGACCACAGCCTCAGTCCGTTTGCCGTCGCAGACGGGCGCAGACTTCCGGGGCGTGGTGATAGTGCCGGTTCCGTCGTCAAAGTGGATGTCATCCCCGCGCGGGAACCGGCGGGCAATCTGATCGGCGAGCGTCGCGGCAAGGGAATCCTCCCCGGCCTTGACCACCACCTTGATCTCAATCCGCCCGTCGATTTTGGTGAGGCCGCCCATACCGAGCGTGGCCTGCCGCTGATTTTCAAAAACAATCTGCGCCCGCAGGTGGCTGGCGTGCGGCGGCACGAACGGCTCCCCCTCCCAACCGAGAGGCAGAGCCAGTGCGCGGGCGGCAAGCCGAACCTTGTCTTTCAGGGTGTCATACAGATTCATCAGTATTCCTTTCCGTGAAAATGAGCTGCTGTTGCCAGACGATCGTCCAGACGCTGTATCCGTTTTCAACAAACGTCTCGTCGTTTACGGCTTCAAGGGACTTGACGCGGGCGGGGCTGACGGGAAGCCCGAACGTCGCGCCGTGGATGCTGAGCGCCGCCGTTTCGGCAACACTCAATGCGTCGGCTTCGGCATACTCGGCACCGGCGGCATTGCTTGAAATGATCAGCACGCCGAACGAGGCCACGACGTCAAAATCGAGAGATCCGGGAGCCGCGTCGTTGTCGGCGGCAAGGGAGGCGACGAGCACGGATACGCCCGCCGGAAGCCGCTTGTCCGCTACGGCGCCAATCGTGATTTCCCCGGAGAACGCTTCCACACGAGGCAAGTCCGGGAAAACGGTTTGCAGGAGTGTAACGGCGGCGTCCCGCACTTCCGTCAGGCTAGGCATGGTCAAACTCCATATGTTTCATCACGATGCCGACGATTGCGGCCTTCCAGCTGTCCGGGATGTCGCCGTCGCGTTGAAAAAGGTATGGGCGGGCCGGGATGCGGATCACGTGCGCAGCTGTAGCCATGCCGAACTTGGCGCGCTTGTCGTTTGCCTTGGCAAAGCGTACCTGCCCCTTGTTTTTTCCCCGGCTGATGCGCCGGAAGTGTAACTTTGTCGCACCCGCAGCCCGATTGATGACGGCTCCGAACTGATGGACCGCCGCGTAGACAAGGTTGGTGCCGACTATGACACTGTCCGGGTTAGCCTTCCATGTGATCGTTTTTTTGAGATGCCCCTTCCTCTGGAGGATCGGGTGGGCATCGCCTTTTCTCTGGCGCACGGTCGCGGGCTTCAACGGTTCCCACGCTTCGCCGTCCGGAGAGCGTTCGACCTCAAACCCCTGCCGAATGCTCACGAGGAGCGACTGGCCGATTTCACGATAGATGTGCGGCTTCTTTGCCTCGAACCGGGAAAGCCCGGCGGAAAGTGACAGCGTAACCGTCCCGCTTGTGGCCTTGATGCTGATCACTCTTAAAACCCTTTGAGGCTTTCCGGCGTAAATGTCCGGCCCGGCACTTCCAACCGAACGCTCCCGCCGCCGGGGACGTTGGCGGTGGGCACGCCTTCCGCCTGAAAGGCGATGACGCCTTTCGCCATATCCTTGAGCCCGGCAAGCGCATCCTCGAACATCTTGCGGACGTCGTCCGGGACTTTGCCGGTTCCGGTGTGGAGGTAGTAGAAGGCCATGTCCGCGCACCACCGGCGCACCGGAGCAGGAACGGGAGACAACGGGGTCAGGTAGCGGCCCGCTGCGTACCCGTCGATCGTCTCCGTAGCGTCGGCAAGTACCGCCTCGATGACGGACTTGTCCGGGATTTTTCCGAGGGTTCCGCCTTGGCAGGTAAGCTGCGCGAGTTTCGTTTCACCGAAGCGGGTTACAAGATCGTCATACGAGGCGTAGGTCATGGCTCTAGTCCTTCTTTTTGCCGCCTGGTTCCGGGGCTGGAGCCTTCGCTTCTCCGGCACTGGGAATTTCTTCAATCACGAGCATGGGCTCGGCCTTGAGCGCGGCGAGTTCTTCCGGCGTAAAACACCCGTCGGGATAGTCCCGCGTCCCGGCGTGGCTGACGCCCGCCCGCCGGAAGCCGTCTTTTTTTGCGGTAATGCGTATCATGACGTCACCTACAGCCACGGGCTGACGAGCAGTTCCGCGGATCCGGCCCATTCGTTGGTGGCCCCGCCCGTCGTCAAGGCGGCGGCGACGACCTTGCGCGCGGCGGATTCGTGCATGGGCGGAACAACAAGAAGGTTCGGCACCAATCCCAGAGGATCGCCCGCGTCATTGGTAAAACCCATCATCGCGGCGCGGGCCTCGGCGTAACTCTCGTTCGTCAACGGCTTCGTGGAACGGATCGCGCACTGCCACAGGCCGAACCCCACGTTCACACGGGCATCGACGCCGTAGAGGTACTCGTCACGCATGAATACGGTGTCGTCGTTGGGTGCGTCCTTTCTCTTCAACTCGTATTCCCGGCGCTTCTGGAAGATCATCGGCTTCACAGGGCGGGTGGTGCACATGAGGAACCACGGCTCTACTGCGCCGGAACTTGCCGTGATGGAGTTCGAGACGGATTTGCCGCTGACGGGGTGATCCGTGTCGAAAAAGTATTGACCGTCATAACACGCAAGCTCGTGCCCTTTTTTGAGCGCACCGAAGACCAGTTGATTCGGATGAAGCCCGGCCTGCGCCCCCATATCGCGGAACATGGGGCCGTAGATGCCGATCTGATCGTCTTCGATGTCGTCGCGCTTCACGGCGATCGTCATTTCAAACTTTTCGTTCTCAATACTGTACTTGTGGGCCTTCAAGTTGCGGATGATACGATCCCCGGCCCATTTCTGCATGGAGGGCAAGGTGCCGAGCCAAGGATAGACGTTTTCCCGCGTGCCTGACGGTACGACCATCGCAATTTTCTCATACTGGCTCTCGGCGGTGCCGAGGCCGCCCTGAAAAGCGGCGGACACGCCAAAATAGAACTGCTCAAGGGTGGAACGATTGATGTCCATCGGGTTCTCTCCTCAGATTTTGATCCAGACGCCCTCGTCGGTGACGTCAAAGACGATTCCGGCAACGGGTGCGTTCTCGGCCGTGGTTTTCTGGACGGTGCAGTCGTCCGCCGCCCAACACGTCGCGCCAATTTGGGCGGGCGTGGGCGCGTCCCCGGATGCGGCCTCAAACGCAAAGACCCCACGGCGCACGGACACTTTTTCCCCAGCCTTGCCTTGCCGCTGCGCGACCCCCACAACCGGGGACAACCCGGCGGTAATGCTTGCCGGCACAAGTTTGCCGTCCCCATTCAAGCAAACCATGCTTCCGGCGTAGACCGTAGAAGCCGCCTCAAACTCGAACTCGTCACCATTGCGGCGCACGGTATCCCGATCACTCGTCAGAGCCGCCATTGTCGCCTCCTTTCACGGACTGCATGGCCTTTTTGTAGTCGTCTTCGGAAACGCCCAGCGCACGGCAAAACGCTTTCGCCGTATCGTCGAGCTTGGCTTTGGGGGCGGCGTCCGGCGGCGTGGCGCTTGTCGCCTGCGTCGTCTTGCCGGGACGCAGATCCGGAGCCGAAGCGAGGAATTTCTTGAAGGCTTCGGGATCGCTCGCGGCGGCTTCCTTGGCCCAACCCTCAAGCGCCGGACTGATTTTGCCTTCAGCCTTGCCCTGTTCCACAAGCGCCAGCGACTGCGCGGCCTTCATCCGGGAAAGCTCGGCGTTCACGGTGTTGAACGTCTCCACGGGAACGTATTTGGAGACGTCGGGATGCTCGGCACGCGCGGCAATGGACTGGACGGCCTTGGCGATGCCGCCGGGCGTCTTGTCGTCGGCCTTTGCGGCTTCGGCCATGACGGACATGGCGGATTTCATGGCCCCGACGTCGGCCATGACTCGGCGGGCGGCGGTCTCAACGGCGGCTTCCGTGGGTTCCGCATCGGTTACGCCGAGAACGGAAGCCATAGTTTTCAGAAACGACATTGTGATGTCTCCTGTGCAAAGATTCATGCCGGGCTCTCTGGCGGCGAGCGCTTTGAGTCCGGTCAAATTGGGAATATTGGTCAACGCCACAGACTCGAGCGCGATGATTTCCCCGGTGTCCTGCTCGTAGTAGTAGACCGGGGAAACGTAGCGGTACTCGCGGGCGGCCACATGGGCCTTTCCCTTATCCGTCCACTCGACGCGCCCCCATACGCCGTCGGCGCGCGCTTCAAGCTCAGTAAGCCAACCTGCGGCAATGGCGGGCTGGCCGTTCCGGGTGGCGTGCTCAAGCTGGTGATCGTAATCGACGGGGACATCGAGCGGCCCGTTGTGTTCACGGGTTCGAGCGACCACAGCGGCGGGATTACAGACGTAAGGGCCGCGCCCGTCACGCCCAGAAAACGTCCCGGACGGAAACACCTGTATCCAGTCCGGGACACTTCCGTTTGCCGGGGCGGGAAGGACGATGGAGTGGGAGGACTTCAAAACACGGCTGTTCATGGAGAGAGCTTACGAAAGGCCACAAAAAAACATACCCGGAAGATATTCCGGGCATGTTTTTGGCCGGACGTGCTGGCGCAGTCTGGACGGGATGGGTGTTTATGAACGCCTGTAAACGGGGCAGGCCGCTTTAGAATGGAGAATCCGGCCCGATGTTCGGAAAAAGAAGAAATAAGCGCGCTGAAGGCGAATCTTGCGTTTTTGTGGCTTCGCCCTTATTATCTTTGATAAGGCAGGCGTGACACGGTAATATTCTCCCAGCCGTAGCACGGGGTAACCCGGAGCGCTATGTGGGGTAGCCGCAAAAGCGGATCGGGGGGCCCCACCGTCTGCCTCATTTTTTCAGAGCACGTATGGTTTCTTTCCGCTTCACATCATCCCGGCTCAATCTCCGCAGGCTCGTCACATAAAGTTCGTCTCCGATCCGTGTGGCCTTCACGATAACGACAACGCCTTCGGGACGGTTGAGCACAAAGGCAAGGTTCTTTTCATTCTGTCTGTATTTTTCTCCCTTTTCCACCGCGTCCGCCGCTAAACTGTAATCAGCCGCCGTCAGTTCAGGATGGTGGCTTTTCTGTTTTGTGTAGGAAGCGGGAGACAGGCAGGCTATCCGGGCCGTGGCACCGATTGAGGCCGCGTCGTCAGCGGAAAGCACCGCAAGGGGGAGCGGAACCGTGGGATTCTCGGCCCATTCGTCAAAGCCGTCCCGGACAAGCCGACGCACCATTTCCGGCGCGAGTCCGCCGGGAGCCAGTTCGGTTTCGGGAAGAAGCGGGGCCGCCTGCATGATCGCCGTGGCTTCAAGAGGTACGGGGAGCTTTGCGAGTTTTTCAAGCATGACACGCCCAAGCTGTGCCGCCCGGTCGGCATTCCCCGGATTGTACGCCCAGCCGGGATCGATGCCCACGGGCACGTCCATCACTTCCCCGGTGGCCGGATTGATCCACGTCACCGTGCCCTCGTCCTCCGGATCGCCGCTTATCTTCCAACCGTACCTTTGCAGATCGCCATCGGAAACAGCCACGGCGTCACAACGGCATCTCCAGCCGTTCGGCGGGTAATGCGTCCGCCACCACGGGTGATCGACCGGGAGGATGGTTCCGTGCCAGCGGCGGTGCTGTGGCCTGATTTTACTGTCAAGGATGCCCTCGTAACGCAGGTAGGGGAAAGCGTCCTTCAAGCCCTGCTGTTGCTCCCAGCGGCCTTGTGCGTAGGAAACCCGCATATTCACATCAAAGATGGTTTCGAGCCGCCGGACGCTGCCAAGCTGTACCGTGCGCTCTTCCCCCGTTTGGGGATCAATGACGGTCGTGCGGCCCCACCAGCCTTTTTTCTGGAGCGTGGGGATAAGGCCGCGCTTGAAGTCGGCAAAGGTTGTGCCGTTCTCCTTCGCGCTCACGAGTGCATCATGAATGTCTTTCAGGATATCGAACCCGGCGGAACGGGCCACGGTAAACCCGCCGTGATGCTGCTCCTGCCAGACCGTCGCCCAATGTTCGGACGGGAACAGGTTCGTGCCGCGCCGCCGGAGAGCCTCGATCGCCTCGTCAAAGGGGATGCGGGGAAAATCAGCCATTGCGGCCCCTCACGTGCTGGTTCATCATGGCAAACGACACCGTGCGGGCGAGCGGTTCCGGATCCTGCTTTTTCATCGCATCAGGAAGCCCCGCGAGAAACTCGTCATAAGACGAACAGCGATCGGCAAGCTCAAGGATCGGATCGACAAGCAGGGACACCAGCGGCTGCCAGTCGCCGAGCTCTTCCTTGACGGCAAGGTCGATCGCATCGGGTTCCGGCGCAGGCCGTGCGGCTTGGACGGACTGCGCCGTTTTTACCCGTGGCGCCTCCTTGTCGGGCGCGTCCTCTTCGGTTTTGGCGGGGCTTGCTCCGATGGTTGCAGCACCTTGTGCGGGCTGCGGGATGCCCAGCTTGTCGCGTACAACGGACACCTCGGCAAAGTCGGGGGCAACGGCTGCCGCCTTTACCACGTTGTCGATCCATGCGCTCGCGTCCTCTTCCTTCTCCCGTACTATCCTTATGGCAGGATAACGCCGCCGGGGGCCAAGGTTCAGATCGACCAAAGGACGCACGAGATCACGGGACAGCGTCGCCGCAAGCTGTGCGGCATCGGACTCCTCGATATCTTCCCGGACGCGTTCATGGGCGTTCGCCGTGCCGACATGTTGCCCGACGTCCGTAGTGCCGGTCTGTCCGAGGACGGCTTTCGAGATCTGTTTGTCAAAGTACTCGGTGAGCCCCTTGAAAATCTGGATATTCCCGGTGCTGTTCGTGTTCACGAACTCAATCCGCATACTGTCCGGGATAATCGCGGCGGCGTCCTGCGCAATGTTCCGCACGGCACGGAGCAACACGTCCTTCTCATCCGGCGTCGCTTCCGCCCCGTAGCGCCCGACGCGGAGCGGAAAGCCGAACACCTGTGCAAACTGCACCCATGATTTGATCCCGAAGTTTTTAAAGAGATAATACCACGCCACGGGCCGGGCGAGGCCGCCGCGAATGGGGAGGCCGGATTTTGACTTGTGGATATGGGTGATGAACTTCGCGGGTACGAGCGGTTCGGGAAGGCCGTTTTCGCCCTTAAGCCGAAGCGTCACCCCGTCCAGCCGGTCAAACTCGAACCAGCGGGGATCGCGCCAAAGAATGGAAGACGGGAACCAGTTTTTCCCCTCAGTGTCCCACATGATTTCACAGACGGAATAGCCCTTGCCCACGGCGTCCAGAATATCCTGCACGGCTTCGGCAAGAACGCCGGTATTGAGAAAATCCCGCACAAGATCGGCGGCCTTCACATCTTCGGCATCATCGGTTGCGGCCTCCACCTTCATGGGAAGCCCGGCAACTTGGAGTTTTCGGGTGGATAGGACTGACCGATAATGCAGGTCTTTCTCTTCCATCTCTTCGGCAAGCTCAAGGTACGCCAGCGCGTCGCCTTCTTCGGCTGCAAGCAAAAGAGCCGTAAGCCGCTGCGGGGTCAGATTCTGTGCGGGGTGTCCCGAAAGGATTTGCCGCACTCCGGTCACTGTAGGGGCGGCCACCTCTTCAGCGAGTCGGGTCTTGTCGACGGGGTTCCCGTCGGCATCATACAACATTTTCACCATGCGCCTCTCTGGTAGTCGTCATCGTCGTCCGGGAATGCAGACGTATTGCACCGGTACGTCGCCGGAGTGTAGCCGTATTCGATTTTTGGGGAACTTGCGGCGGACAGGGCGAGAAACAGAGCCCATGTACGGTCGGCGTGCCCCGCGTCGTCGGATTCGGCCACAAACCGGGGCGCACCCGTGGGGCCGGATACCTTTTGCAGTTTGTGCAGATCCGAGCGGAGCGCCTGTACGCCTCGGGGGATGCGGATCCGCTTGTCTTCAAAAGCCTGCTTGCCGACCGTGGCGAGCCCGAGCTTTGCGGACGCCGTAAACAGCACCCCCTCGATACGGTTTGCGCCATGCCGACGCTTGGCGTCTTCCACGGGCTTCTCACCCATACCGGTCTGATCCATGCATACACGCATCACCCGGTACCTAGACATGAGATCGTCAAGGATCATGTCTTGCTCGGCAAACGTCACGCCCCGGCGCTCGGCAATCTCCCGAACCCAGAGCACGTCGCCCACTTCTTCGAGCACTATGGCGGCGAACAGGTCACGGCGGCGGCCTATGTCCACGCCGAGAAAGCACGGGCCGCCCGCGTACAGGCCGGGGCGTCCGGCCTTTTCATCCTCCACGGCGTTGATAAGCTCCCATGAAAGCCACGCCGTCGCGCCGTCCATCCATTGAAGCTCGAACTCCTGCGCCCATGCGTCCTCGTCCGCCAGCGCCTTCCGCAGCTCCTCAACGTCGCGGGGAAGCCCGTCGGCCACGGCCTTGTAAATATCGACAACATGCCGGGACCACGCGCCGTCTTCGGCGGTCATGAGCTCGAAAAATTTGTTTTCTTTCCCGTTCGGAGTGGACGTGATCCGCAGTTTCAGGCCGTTTTTTGAGATCACCGGAAAAAGCGCCTTCCAGATCGCATGGCTGTCCTTATGAAAGGCGAACTCGTCCAAAAAGACGTTGGCGGAAAAACCGCGCGCCGTGTCAGGGTTGGCGGGCAGCGCGGTCACACGTGAGCCGTTCTTCATGGACACTTCGAGCGCCCGGACGGTGGTTCTGTCCTCAAGCCGGAAATCCGTTTCCAGCGCATCAAAGGCCGCATTCATGGCCCGCAGGTGGAGTTTTACCCCTTCCTCCATCGCTTCCCGCGCCTGCCTTTCCCCACGCGACAGAATGACCCAGCGCGTACGGCGGCCTTCAAGCTCCGCAAGCGCCATATCGAGGGCAATTTCAAGTGTCGTCGTAAACGTCTTGCCGGTTTGCCGGGCAAACATCCCGATCTTGAAACGGGAATCGTCCTCAAGCCATGCCTTTTGGTATGGGTAAAGGATCGGGGTGTCCATCACGCGCCGCCGTAGGCTTCAAGGAGCTTCGCCCGGAGTTCTCCGGGGGTCAGGGCCGTATTTTCAGGGTTGCCCGCCACTTCATCAACGGCCCTGTCGAGCTTTGCCCTGACTTCCTTTTCCACCCGTTCCCGGACCTTCGACTCGAAGTCCTGATCAAGGCGGTTTGCCTGCGCCATATCCTTGAGCGTTCGGGCCAGCGCCATGAGCGCCTTCGGATCATCAACGTCCCCTTCCTCAACCCGCGTCGCCAGATGATCGAACACCAGATCGCGCAAGGTCTGGACGAGGAGCCGCCCCTGCTGGCCCTCCACCACGGACGGACCGATCTCCCTGACGAGCGCCTCGGTCATCTCCCGGCTCTGGCGCAGTTTTGCGGCTACCTTGTCGATCTTCTGTTTCTGGCGTCCGAGCGCGGAGAGGGAAACCGTTTCGACGCCCATGCCCCGCAAATGCTCAAGAATCTCGGCAAGTGTAGCCCGGCCTTCCGAAAGCAGGCGGTTGACCTCTTGCAGAATCTCCGGCGGCAACCGGCGGAGGGATGATTTTCTGCCCATATCAGAACCCCGGCCCCGGACGCTTCACGCCCGGTATGACCGCGCGGCCTTCGGCGACGTCGAGCCCGCGCTGCGTGATCTTCACGACGATGATCCCGCCAAGGTCTTCGCACGAGACGAGCCCCTGTTCCTCAAGCCATGCGGCGTCGGCATTCACGCAGTCACGGGAGACGCCGTGGCCTACGGCGTCGAGGGCGGACTGGAGGAGGCTTGTATTCATGGCGTAGTCGGCGTCCTCGGCAAGGAAGCGCAAGAACGCGCACCGGCGGTTTTCGGACTGAAGTTGTGCAAAAGTACGTTTTTCTTTCATCGGGAATTCTCCAAATGATGCTGTACGAGCATGGCGATTTGATTTTCAAGGCCGGACACCGACGTTTCCACTCCATCCATATGAGCGCCTATCGCCTTCATGTCGCCCCGCAATTCTTCAAGGGAAAGCTGTATGGCGTGCATGGTCTTGCCGTCGGGAACCGTTTCCATCCGGCGCTCAAGCTCTTCGACGCGATCGCCGAGTTCGGTCACGGTCTTTTGCGTGTCGTGGTGTTCCGCTCTGGTCGCAAAACGTCGGGACAGGTGATAGACGCCCCAGCCGTAGACGAGTGTGGCGAGTATTCCGAGCACCGGCCACCAGCGGTCAAGCTCAGTCAGTATGTCGGCCACGGGAGCCTCCATCATTATAGAAGGTAATGAGCGCCCGATACCCGGCTTCGAGCTTCCGGCAATACCCGCCAAAATCCCGCACATGCGCGAGCACGTCTTCCGGCGTCGCTAGTGCGTCCGGCTGTATCCCGGCGCGAGCGGTTCCGGCGGAACCGGGAGTGTCATGAGCGCCGCCGGGGGCGGAGCCTTCGTTTCCGGCGCTATGACCGGAACCATAGAGGGCTTCGTTGTACAAGCGCACCCACTCACGAGACAGGCCAGCGCAATCACGGCGAGCCTTTTCTGATACATCCCTGATCCTCTTGTTGATGCTGGCGCGCTCGGCGTCCAGTTCGGCGGTTTTCGCGGCGAGCTCGCGAGCGAGCTTCTCACCCCGTGCCGTGGCCGCCACAAGCGCCTCATGGGCTTGCCTTTCGGCGGCGGCCACGGCCTCGGCACGGGCCTTTTCCTCTTCGGCACAGGCGGCATTCATTGCCGCGATCTTGGCCTCGTACTCTTCCGTCACGACGTCGAGCCCCCGCCAGACGCCCGCACCGTAAATGACCACGCAGACGAGGACGGCCCAGAGCCACGAAGGAATCTTACTCAGCACAACTCACCCCCGGCCCCCAGCCCGCCCGGATGTAAGCGTGCTGGTATTCCATGATGCGCGAGACGTACCTGCGGTTTTCCCGGATCGCGCTTGTCCTGCGGCCAGCGTTTACGGTTTCGACGTGTCCGAACCAGCGATCCGGATTAAGCCCTTTCTTTGCGGCGAGGTTCCGGTCACGGTTCACCCAGCCCGCACCGCCGTTGTACGCCGAGAGGGTGAAAGCCATTCGGTCACAGGCTCTTAAGGCGCTCTTGTCGGCGCTCATGGCCTTCATGCGGTCATGGAGATATTTGTCATAGACGACGCACGCTCGGAGCGACCACGCCGGATTGAACGGCTGCGGCTTGCCGACTTCCGGGGCGATGGTGGGAAGCCATTTGGCCGTCGACGGGATAAACTGCGCCAGTCCTTGCGCGCCTGCGCCGGAAACCGTGTTATTGCGCCACCACGATTCCGTATGGATTTGGGCGGCGAAGACGGATACCGGGGCGTTCAGCCCCCATGCAGAGCGGGCTTCGCGGATCAGCGTCGCCCGATGCTGAAGCGCGGCGCGGGGTATCTGGACTTCTGCGGCCTCGGCGTCGCCAGCAAAAAAGGCGAGCAGGCCAAACAGCACCGATACGACGATGGCCGCGCCCACGGCGAACGCGACTCCCACACAAAACGCCTCGGCGCAGGAGGAAAGGAGCTTTTGCGGATCGATACGCATGATCACAGCCCCAGACACATGCCGAGGATCACCATGCCCACCATGATCCCGCGCCGGATGGTGGCTACGGTGAAGGCGCGGAGATACCCGGCGCATATCTCAAAGTCGACATCGTCGTCCCCGCCGTCGGCGTCGGGATTGTTGAGCCAGTCGGTTTTCAGGTAGCCCGACGGTCGGGCGTAAGGGAAAATGGCCCGGTCGATCCATACGCCGATGCACGCGGCGAAAGATACCAATGCGGATTTATACGCGATGACCGGGAGCTGCTGCGGGGAAATGACGGCAAGGAAAGCGAGGAGCAGAACGGTGACGAAGCCGCACAGGGCAAGCCAGCGACGGGCTGAAAAGAGACGTTTGAACATATAAAAACCTCCTGTGACGGCACGGTGTCACAGAAGGTTTTCAGCGTTTACCCGGAAAGATTTCCGGGCTGTCAGAAAAGGGAAAGCTGGCGGAGGCCGGACTTGCGGCTCCGAGCCACAAGCCGGACGTATCGCTCGGTTACGCCGAGTTCAAGCGCGATCTGTTCGTGCGGCTGCCCCTTTTCCAGCTTCCGGGCTATGGCGGTCTTGTACGGCTCGCCCCGGCGTCCGTTGGGAACCGTGATCCTGAGCCCTCCATACTCGGCAACCAACGCGGACAGGGCGAATACGCCGAGGATGCGCCCAAGCTGGCACGCCGGATCAGCCCGTCTCGGCACATATACAGGAATGCCGCCATACGAACGGCACAGTGTCTCCGCCGCCGTGTGCCCGATTACTTCCTCAAGCTCCGGGCGGCTTACCCATGTTTCGGCCATGTGCATATCCTCCACGGTGAAAAGGGGTTCGGAGGAGAACATACACAAAATTTCAATGGTTGGGGAAAAATTACACTTTTCGCCAGATCCGCCGGGAAATGTGTAATCGGAAAACCGGAAAAGCCATAAAAAAGCCGCCCAAAGGCGGCATGAGGTACAAAATTATTCAGTTCTTTCTCGTGATGCGTTTTCATCTTCCTGCTTGCTGGCTGAATCCAAGGCGGCTGTTTGGAAAGACATAGAACCTTCACGTGGCTTGCCTATTCCCTGTACAAAACCCTCCTTAAACACTCCCCCCTGAAAAGTAGCCGTCAACTGCAAGGGGATCGGTGGCAACGCCTCTTCTGATTTGCGTCGAGCACACCTGTGGTAAAAGTCTTCCAACGCAGCCTCTTCTAGCCAAACTAAAGAAAACGTGCGTTTCTTGTCGGCAAAGGTGATGGTCACTCTATCCTTTTCTCGATCTATTAGGGAAACAACATAATCTCCATCTATAAAATAGCGCCGTTCTTCTGCGACCTCTTCAACGGGTTTCACATTTTTAAAAAGGCTTTTCGCTGTCGACGCGGATACTTTTACATCATCTATGGCAATTTTATCTTCTTTTTGCATCTTACTAGCCAGATAAGCTACGGGAGCGGCCGTCTGTTCGGCCAGATCAAAAGCGCGATCAATGGCATGCATGGCGTCTTTACGAATAGATTCATCTTGTAAACGTTCCTGAGCTTTTAACTC
Organism: Bilophila sp. T19-St14; assembly: GCF_059728385.1. Classification (NCBI taxonomy): domain Bacteria; kingdom Pseudomonadati; phylum Thermodesulfobacteriota; class Desulfovibrionia; order Desulfovibrionales; family Desulfovibrionaceae; genus Bilophila; species Bilophila sp. T19-St14. The sequence continues at coordinate 3,293,703 of NZ_BAAGFT010000001.1, read as the reverse complement.
TATTTCGGCTCTTTTTTCTTCTTTGAATTTTTCAAAGGCTATTTCAGCAGATATTTTAGCAGTCTGGGCTTGAGTGTCGCAATAATGCCAAAATCCAATACCGGCTGGAACAGCCAAAATAGCCGCTATCGAAATAATGGCCCATTTTTTGTCTTTGGATTCCATATTAGCCCACATATCTTTAAAAAAAGCCTTGATACAGCTACAGCCGGGCTCGATAGAAACGGTTACCCTGAGCCCCGTTTTGTCCATAACCGACGTGTTATATTTGACTTTGTGTTCCGAGTACTCACCATACGCCGCTATGAGTGCTTTCTGAAGCCTTATAACAAATTCGGCTACCTTGTAGTCAAGCCTGCCATCCCACTGCTTGCCCACCAGCTTGATTGAAAAAATAGTTTGTTCGGAAAACTCAATAGATTCCCAAGAAAAATCTTTTTCCCAGCTGGCAATATAGGCGTCAATGGCCGTATCAAAATCTCTGACAACCAATGTATCCATTCACGTCCTCCCCGTAAATGAGTACACACGGCATGTGTGCACTTTGTCTACCATAAAATTTTTCTGTTGTAAGACTGACACATGTCAGCATCCCGCCCGGCGCTCACCGCGCTAATTCCTCAACTCTTCCACGCCTTCATCACGTTAAACGCTGTCCCAGCTTGCCTTATCGTGATTATCGGCATTCCTTTTTTCCATATTTTACAACTTCTCGTTTTCGCGTTCGAGGTCGCGGATGTGGGAAAGGTGGCGTTCAGCCTGTCCCTAATCGTCGTTCTCTCGGATTAAGGCACTTTTTCATCTACCGCACTCAAATAGAGCGGAATATCTGTATTCCTTGTTTGTCCGGCCGTCGGACGTTTTCCCCAACTTGCTTATCTCACTAACAAACATCTTCCCCAACCTAAGCTTAAAAAATTTCTCTCTCTTCATCTTTCGTAACACAGTCACGAACCGTATAACCGAAAAAGGAAAAAATAGGGCAAAAGAGAGAGCCCGAGAGCCAAAGGAGATTACACATTATGTTGTCTCGTTCCGATTTGACCCTTGCTTCCTGCCTCCTGCTCGTCTCAACTCCCGGCATTTCACCTGCCGACGCGGTAAAAGATGTACGCCAGCTTTACGGACTGTGCCCGTCCGATATTGGCGAGGAACAACGCCGAACCCTTATTGCCGCAGCTTGTATTCTTCTTAAAGAAGACCCCCGGCTTTCTCCCCAAGACGCCTTGGCCGACGCCTTACAGCTTTGGGAACTCACCCGCTAATACCGTCAGCGTTTTAACCCGTTAAAGCCTGCTCTCGGGCTTTTGCGGGCCTTTCTTGCCTTGCCCGCCCAGCCGGGCGTAACGACCGAAAACTCCGCTACTTTCCACCTTCTCTCACCACCGCCCCCAGATTTCCCACACCAGAAACGCCAGCACCAGCGCCGGGAACCACAGTCTTATCCGTTCCTGCACCGTGTGCCGACGTCGGCTTACTTTTCGCGCTCACATCCACCGGGACCGTCTTCGGCAACTTCGGGCGCTCCGAAAGCTCGCGTTCAAGCTCGGCAATCCGGGCTTTCAACGCCGGGATTTCGGTGTTTTCACGCTCAAGCTCGCGGATGCGCGCAGCACCCATAACCGTTTTCACGCGGAGATCGGCGTTTTCCTGCGTCAGCGTCATAACTTGCTTTTGAAACTCCATTCCTTGCTTGAGAGCTTCCATCAATTCGCGCTGAACTTCTAGAATCTCTGACTGTCGGAGTTTTTCTATTTTTGTAGGACTAGTTTTTTCAATAGGTTGCTCTGAATAAGGCTCTATTTTTCTCTGACAGTCAGAGATTTTTTTCCCGACTAGCTCGTTTTTGTACATCGGCCCGACTCCTGAAAGTAGCCAGTTAGCTTCTATACCCAAACGTGCACATATTTGTGCAACCACATTTCCCTTTGGTTCACGTTCTCCGTATTCATAATTTGCTAAAGCGCGTGGGCTTACCCCTATTCGATTAGCAAATTTTTCTCTTGATTCTTTACCTCTTACAAATCTAAGGCGCGAAGCCAACGTATTTTCCATACATTTCCGTCCGTGCAAAGTAATATAATATTTTATGTACAAACGGGTTGACTAAAGACTCGAATGTGCATAAAAATATTTCCAACGAACCACAAAAAACCACAACTTCCAAAACCACCCCTACACGGAACCGAGAAGGGGCGCAAGAAAGGGAAGGGTTATGAACCAGACAAACACTCGAAGGACGGACATTCCGCTGACGCTCCGGAAAAGCGTAAAGGACGCCTTTGCCGAACGCGGACTCAGCATTTCCGGGTGGGCGCGAAAGCACAATCTTGCCCCGCAGTATGTCTATGATCTGTTGAACGGCCGGACGAACGGGGCGCGGGGTGAATCGCACCGCGCCGCAGTACTCCTCGGCCTCAAGGAAGGCGTCATCGAAGAGCGGGCGGCGTCATGATGCGCCCCGTCAGCCGGAACATGGCGAGGCTCATGCGGCGCATTAGGCGCAGGGACATGAAAATCGGAAAATTGAAACGGGAGCTGCGCAAGCTCCGGAGGAGACAACGCAAGATGGAAGAGGAACGCAAGGCCGTCATCATAGTCCAGCAGAACAGAAACATAATCGACGTATCAATTGATGTTTTCCCCGGTGCGACAAGTGTTGGGAAATGCGGTGACCTCGCGTGGATCGGATTTAACGCGATCAAGGAAGAACTCGCCAAAATGCCGGTAAACATCAACGACGACGTAGGAAAAATCATATGACCCATAAAGACGGCTATGTGTCCTGTAACTTCTGTGGAAGCCATGAATCACGGGTGACGTTTCTGGTCGCCGGACAACGGGACACCCATATCTGCGACTGCTGCGCGTGGGACTGCGCCATGCTGATCTATGAAAGATGAAGGATCGGTACAACGGGGAACAGGCCGACACCGTTATGAAAAAGCCCCAACACCCGAACTTTCCCTGCTTTAAGGAACTCCCCGAAAACGAACAATCCGCCTTGGAGGATAAAAATGAATAACCTCACCGCAACCACCCTCGCGGCCCATTTCCCCGCCGTGTCCCCGGAAATCCGCCGGGCACTCGAAAACAAAAAGCCCCTCACCGCTGCAACGGTGAAGGGCCAAAAGGGGAAGAAACAAAACTGTGTTTCCGCTTGGCCTGTTACCATACTTGACACCCCGGCGCAACTCCCGCCCCTGGCGGCGAGGATCGACGGCTTGGCCTCCCAGATCACGCAGATCATCGACGGAACCGTCAGCATGGGCGTGGAAATGCAGCTCATCATCCTCGCTTTCAATCTCGCCGCCGTCGCCGAGCAAGTTGCGCATCTGGAAAACAATCTGGAGGTGCCCCATGCGTAGTCAAAAAGAAACATTCGCTCGTATTGCGAGAGCCCTCGACCGCGCCAGTGTTTCCATTGACCGGATCATGTGGCTGGACGCGATCGGAGACGAAGACGACGGGGCGCGTGAGTATCTGGAAGACGAGATTCTTTCCGAATCGGAAGAGCGGATAAAAGAGGTATTCAGAGGCCGCCACAACGCGGACGGGGTCACACCCCTTACTGTTGAAGAGATAATCAATCATGGGGGCTGGATTGTTCAGGCATCACATAGAGCCCCTGATCCCGATCATGTTTTTTTTGAAAATGGCAAGCCGATCGGCTGGTGGGCTGCCCCCGGTCTGTATTTCCATTTTTTCCATCATGCCGATCTGGGTGTCGCCCTTTGCAGAGCGCTTGCGTGGGCAAGGCAGACGGACAAAGAGGCTTTCAAAAAAGCCATTGGGAAGGTTTCCCGTCCGAAACCGACGATCCGGAAAGAGTAAGGGGGGGTATCATGACCGAAAAGAAGAAGCTCACGCAGCTCGGACGGGCGTTCCTGCTTATCGAGACCTTGGCCCCGCACGTCGTGACCGGGCTTTCCGTAACCGATCTTTCCGTCGCTACCGGCATTTCCGCCCCAAACGTCTGCCGGGACATGGACTCCCTCGCTGCCGAAGGCATGGCGCAAAAACTCGAAAGCGGGCGCTGGGCGCTTACGGCAAGGCCGCTCAGGGCCTACCGGGCTTACGACATAGCCCTTCGCAACCAGCAGCAACGGCAGGACGATTTTAAGCGTAACATTGAAACCGGGGCCTACAGGCTTTTGGGGTGAGCAATATGAGAGAGATCCCTGAATACCAGTGCATCAGCGAGTGGGAAATGAACGACGATTTTTCCGATGACGATTGGGAACGCGCCTACGCGACGAAATGCCACAGCGCGCAGGGTGCTGCGGAAGATTACGCCGCGCGTGAAGAATTTACGGACGAGGAAATCGTCGTTGTCCGCAACAAGGTCACGGGCGAAATCAGTCATTGGCGCGTCGAACCCGAAACCATATTCAACGCCTACGAAGAGGATTAGGAGCCCCAGATGAACGACATCACCATCACCCCCGAAGAACCCGCCGCCGAGAACACCACCATCTCCGCCCCCGCCGTTTCCGAACAACCCGATCCGGTAAAGGAACTTGAGGCCGTCCGCACCGGCACCGTCACCATCTTGGCATCCGACTACGCGCAAAACATGAAGATGGCTGAGGAGATCGGCAAGTTCAAGATGAGCCGGGCCATTTCAAGCGGTCTCCGGCTGGGAGAAATTCGTTGGCTCGGCACTATGAAAGAAAACAAGGCATACAAAACATTTCCACTTACTAAGCCGAATGGTTCTATCTATTTCGCTGAAACATTTGAGGATTTCTGCAAAGGAATGGGGCTTTCTTACCAAACTGTTGCAGAAAATCTCCAAAACTATTCAACGCTTGGTGAGGAATACCTTACCGAAGCCCAAAATCTCGGTCTTACCGTGCGGGACACCCGCAAAATCCGCAAGGCGTTGAAGGACGCTCCCGAAGAGGAAAAGCGGGAAGTCTTCGCGAAGCTTCGGGAATCGACGCCCGAAGAGATGAAGACCGCTCTTGACGTCATTTGTTCCCGGTACATCGAGAACAAAAAGGCTCTCGGCAAGGCCAAAGAGGAAGCCGCCGATCTCAAGAAAAAGGTCGAAGACCTCGAAAAAGACAGGGACGCCAAGCAAAAGGTGGCGCAGGAGCGAAACGACCAGATCGCGGCGCTGAAAGAAGAGCTCATCGTCGCCACCTCCTCGGCCATTGCTGACATTGAAGTCAAAAAAATGAAGAAGAACGCCAAGAACCGGGAAATCATCGACGAAAAGTGCAGGGACGCCGTTTTTGCCGTGGCGAACCTCGCGGCGTTCGGAGCTTCGGGTCTCGCTGACGATGAAAATTCGGAAGAGACGGCGGCCTATGTCCACGAGCGGATTTCTTCCGCCGTGCGGGGCATGGCCGCGCATATTCTCTCCGCAGGGATCGACGTTGATCTTACGGCGGAGCTTGTGCCGGATTTCGGCCCGGATGTGGACGGAGAACCGTTCCCCGAAGCGGGCGATCAGGAACCAACCGACTAGGACGGGTTCAGTATGTCTTTCAAGCCTTCATCTGCACAGCTTGAGCTCATAAGCAACGCCGCCCGTGACCTGAAAAAAGCGGACCCATGCAATGGGGAACGGGGGCGCATCGTGGCGCGGCTTGCCGAAACGCTGAATCGCTCCCTGAACACCACCTACCAATACCTCAAAAAATACGGTGGGTGGGAGAGCGGCAAAAAGCCCCGCAGGGGCAAGGGCAAGACATGCGTCCCCGAAGCGCTTTGCCGGAAGATCGCGGGGCTCGTCATCTGCGGCGACCGCGCCAACGGCAAAAGGCCCATGTGCATCAAAGACGCCGTGAAGCGCTGGGAGGCGAACGGGGAAGGCATCGCGGACCCGGAAACAGGAGAAATCACCATGCCGTCGGTTGAAACAATCAGCCGCGCCATGCGGCGCTACGGGTGCCACCCGGATCAGCTCAGGGTGGCGAGTCCGTCTGTCCGTATGCGGACGGAGTACCCCAACAGACTCTGGCAGGCCGACGCCTCGGTATGCGTCCTGTACCGCATCCGGGGCACCGGAAATATCGGGCTCATGAAGGAAGAGAGCTACAACGAAAAGAAGCCAGAAAACCTCATCAAGATCAGGAATACGCGTATCGTGCGCTATATCGTGGTCGATCACTGCTCCGGCAACTTCTACCTGCGCTACGAACAGGCCGCCGGAGAAGACGCCAAGGGCTTTCTCGATACACTTATTGACGCCATGACTGACCGGGGGCCGCAGGACGTCATGCACGGCGTCCCGGAAATCCTCTACACCGATCCCGGCCCCGGCCCGGCCTCTTCACTCGTCACAGGCTTTTGCGGGCAAATGGAGATCACTCCGGCGCAACATGTGCCGGGAAGAGCCCGCGCCACCGGTTCGGTCGAAAAGTGTCAGGACATCGTCGAATGCAAGTTCGAGAGCCGCCTGCGTTTTCTGGAAGTGCCTGACGTCGCGCAGTTGCAGGCGCTTGCGGATCGCTGGCGCAGGCACTTTTGCGCCACGGCGATCCACACCCGGACGAAAAAGACCCGCAACGACGTATGGCTTTCCATTCCTGCGGAGAAGCTCCGCACGGTTGAAGCCGACGTCATGCACTCCATCGCGGCGTGGGGCGAGGTACGGTGTCAGGTGAAGGACGACTTCACGATAAGCGCCGACACCCGGACGCACTACGGCGTCCGGCGCTACGATCTGCGTGAACTCGGCTACCACGGTTTGCAGGTCAGGGACTCCGTATCCGTACGCCTCAATCCTTACAAGGCCCCGAGCATTATCGTCGTCATCGAAAAGCCCGACGGGGAAAAGTTTTCCTTTGAGGTGCCTCCCATGCAGTTCGACGGCGCGGGGTTTGATCTCAGCGCTCCGGCCTTCGGGGAGGGTTTCAAGGCCATGCCGAAGACGCGCGCGGAAAAGACCCTCGAAACAATCAAAAAGGAAGCCTACGGCGTCCAGTCCGTGGAGGAGGCCGAGAAGATGCGCCGAGCAGGAAAGCCTGCCTACGCCGGGATCGACATCATGGCCGACATAAAGGAAGCGCCCATCTACTTGAAGAAGGCCGGGACGCCTTTGCAGGTAGAGGAACAAAGGGCCGACGTGCCGCCGATGAAGCGGCTCTCCTTCGCCTTGATGATGCGCCGGGATCATCCGGATGTCTGGCGCGACGACAACACCGACGAATGCGCGGAATGGCTGCGGACCCGGTATCCCGACACCGTACCCGGAAACGAGATTGAAGCCGTGATCGAACGGATGCGCGGGAAGTTCGCGCCGAAGCGTGCCCGGCGGATTGAGTTCCGGCCGAACGAAGGGAGGGCGGCATGTGCCGGATAATCCCCTACGATCCAACCGTAAAGGATCTCTTTGAAGAAATGGGGCTCAGCCAGCGCGAGGCCGCCGCAAAGCTCGGCGTCTCCCCGGCGCTCGTCAACCAGCTCCTGAATAAAGGAACCCTCCCGAAAACGGGCTGGGCTGGACTTAAACAGGGCATAGCCTCCCTTCTCAATGAGCGCGGCGCACAGGCGGCCCTTGTCGGCTACGCCCTCGGCAAGCTGGAAAAGCCTATCGAAGATGAAGATACCCCCGCCGGGGATACGGCGGAAAACGAGGAACCCATGATCCTGAAGAAGCAAACGCTCACGATGAAGACACGGCAGGCATTCGGAATCGTCAAAAATCCCTTCGCCGATCCGCAGGACGCCGCCGACGTCTATCTCTCGCCTGAAATCCGGTATGTCCGGGAGATGATGTATGACGCCGCGACGAACGGCGGTTTCCTCGCCGTGGTGGGCGAGTCCGGCTCCGGGAAGTCGACGCTCCGGGAAGAACTCATTGACCGCGTGAAGAATGAAAACGGCAAGACCGTCATCATCGAACCGTACACGCTGGCGATGGCCGAGAACGAATCGAACGGCAAACCCATGCGCTCCCAGCACATCGCCGAGGCCATCATCAGCACCATCGCCCCCGGGACTACCGTTCCGTCATCTCCGGAAATGCGCTTTCGCAAGCTCCACCAGCTCTTGAAGAGCGCCCACGGCGCGGGGACGCATCATTGCGTCATCATCGAAGAGGCTCACGACCTGCACCGACACACGTTGAAGTCTTTGAAGCGGTTCTGGGAATTGAAGGACGGTTTGCATCGGCTCCTTTCCATCATCCTGATCGGACAGACGGAGCTTGGGGAAAAGTTGAAGGCCGCCGACGCCGGGGTGCGTGAAGTCGTGCAGCGGTGCGACGTTCTGCACATCACCCCGATCGAAGACGTAGCGGATTTTCTCCGCTTCCGGTTTGCCCGCGCCGGGCTCGACTTCGGCAAAGTGTTTACCGCCGACGGAGTCGCCGAGATTGGAGAGAGCCTCACGGTGGCACAGGATCGCTCAGGTAAAGGCGTCTATATGGGCTATCCCCTCATGATCGCCAACATGACCATCGCCGCCCTGAACCTTGCCGCGAGCGCCGGGGAAAAGCAGGTGACGGCGGACGTGGTGCGGATGGTACGGCCGTAATCATCTTTTAGGAACATATCAGCTTGCGGCTCAGGGGAGATAATATGACAGACCGAGAATTTGTGGAATTGGTGCGCAGGATGCGGCTTGCTCAGAATACCTACTTGTTGATTCGTGCGTCGTCCGACCTGAACAGGGCGAAAGCCCTTGAACGTGAGGTCGATGAAGAATTGGCGCGTCGGAAAATGACGGAAGCGCCGAAACAGACAACATTCTTTTGAGGGAAACGCTTATGCGGGACTCAATAACGGTTAAGAGAAAACGCGGCAAAATTACGGAAATCAACCTGAACGGCAAGGCGGCAGGAAACTTTTTCAAAGCACTTATGCAAGCCCAAGGGGAAAAAGACAATGGCAAAACGTGTGAAACCCGTTCTGAACGTCCCAGCGGTGACGACTCTTGAGGAAGCGGACGCGACGCTGGCGCAGATCGCGGCGAGGAAACGGGAACTTGCGCTTATTGAGCTCGGACTGAAAGAGGACGTCGACGCCCTGAAACTCAAATGCGCCGAGGCTTCCGAGCCGATCAAGCAAGACATTGAAGTTCTGGAACAGGCGCTGATCAGGTTCGGGGAGTCCAAAAAATCGGAGCTGTTCGTCAAAAAGCGTTCCCGGGAGCTCACGTTCGGCATTATCGGCTTTCGGGCAAGCTCCGCCGTCAAGACCATGCGGAAAACGACATGGGAACAGGTGCTGGGCCTTATCCGCGACGCGGGGATGCCCGAATGCATCAGGACAAAGCAGGAAGTGGATAAGGAAGCGCTCCGCCAGCTTCCCCCGGAACGCCTCGCCGCCGTGGGGTGCAGGCTCGAACAATCCGATCTCTTTTTCTACGAGCTGAACGAGACGGAACTCGCGGGAGCTGAATCCGCATAATGACAAACCGGGCGGGCAATCCGCCCGGCTCCATATGGAGGGGATACCAATGCGTACCACAGCCGATCCAAAGAAGCTTGTCAGAGCGCTCCAGACGGGACGCCGCAAGCTCGGCATGACTGACGAAGATTATCGTGGGCTTCTTTCCAGCGTCACGGGCGGCCGGACGACTTCAAGCAAGGAACTTTCCGGCGAGGAACTGGCCCGGGCGTTGGCCGCGCTCAGAAAGGCGGGTTTTCGCACGACGGCGGACCCGCAGATCAGAAAGATCAAAAGCCTCTGGTATGAAATGCACGATCTCGGAATCGTCAGAAATCGGAGCGATCAGGCTATCGAGACGTACATCCGGCGCATCACGCGGGCGCAAAAGATCGAATGGTGCTCCGTGGAACAGCTCCAGCTCGTCATTGAGACCCTGAAAAACTGGATAGACAGAATCGAGGAACCGGCGGCACGGGAACACCTGCAGCACTTTTTCTCAGAACAACAACCTGCCACGGCCGTCATGCAGTAACGCGCGCCACAGCCTCATCAAAAACAAATGGAGAACGCCATGAACAAGTATGATCTCATACGGCGACTGAGGAAGGAATGTGGAGTAACGGAAGAGGAGATGAAAAAGTTCGTCAAGGCCATGCTCGACACGTTCACGGAAGCCCTTACGGAAGGCGATCGGGTTTTCCTCCCCGGACTCGGGACACTCACCCCGGTACCGCGTGCCGGGCGGATTTGGCGTAATCCGAAGACCGGCGGCTCCTGCACTATCCCGGCGCGCACAACGGTCAAGTTCGCAGCGGCGAAGCGGCTCAAGGATGCGTTGAGCAGGTAGACATGCTATACTGGTAAACAACAAAAAGGAGGGCTAATTCCCCTCCTTTTTGTTGCAGATTTTGCAATAGAATTACACTCCCACCTGAACCCTTTCCCGATACTTCCCAAGTTATCTCGTTTTTTCCCACTACTTTTCATGCCATTGATCACCATCCCTCCCCTTCCCAAGACTTTCATCTGTGCAGCCGCCCGCCGCATCGGTTCCCGGCTATAGTAAAAGGCTGTGTCATAGAAAAGGGCTGGTGCTTTTTCCTTGAAATTTCAAAGGAATTACCAGGAAAAATGCCTTAGCCGTGAATCCCGCCAAAGGGAAAACTGGAAAAAGGCTCTATTTTTCACCGCACTGTAGAGATGAAACAACCACATACTATAGCAGAACCACGTTAAAAATTTACAATAGTAAAGGGTAAGGCACGCCCGATCCGGGATTGAACAGCACAAATGCATTGCGCTTATGCCTTCGCAGCGACCGCCTGCTTCCCGCAGTCGGAAGAACATTTCCAACGTGAAAACGCCCTAACAAAGACGGCCTCCCTCCATTCCCCCAAAAGCATGAACAGGGATTCTATAACGTCAAAAGTCTTTGAAGAGAGGGGGATGGGGGTTCGGGGGAAGGGGGAGGGAAACTTTCTGCAGAAAGTTTCCCTCCCCCTTCCCCCGATTTTCCCCACTACAGCCATATCATCACGGTAAATCATTGACCTCTAGCATGGGAGCCGCTTTTCTATACCCCAAGGGCCGAAACGCCTCCGCCCCAGCAGGCCGGGGATTCCGGCCGTTCGCCCTCTACCCCGACAGGAGGTTCTCTCATGATCAATCCGAAACAGGTTGTCCCCGCCATCGTTGCCGTTACGCTGCTTTCCTTGGCTCCGGCGGCGGAAGCCCTCGCCATAGAAGAACATGCGCAAGCGACCAAGCCTACCGCTGCGGCGGGTAAGCCGGCGGCAGCCAAACCCGCTGAAGCCAAAGCGGACGCCCCAAAAGATGCCAAGGCCGACGCAAAGACACAGGCTCCGGCTTCCGCAGATCCGGCGAAGGAAACCCCGCCCCCCTCAGTTGAGCAGGCCCAAAAAGCCTACGACAACGGCAGCTACGAAGAAGCGTTCATTATCGTGGAGCCGCTCGCCAAACTGGAGCACCCCGACGCCGAATACCTGCTCGGCCTGATGTATGAACTGGGCCACGGGGTAAAGAAGGATACGGAACAAGCCGCCGCGCTGTTCACATCAGCCGCCAATCAGGGCTATGCCGCCGCTCAGGCCAAGCTTGGGCAACTCCATATGGAAGGCAAAAAAGATTACGCCTCAGCCATGAGCTGGTTCCAGAAAGCGGCTGATCAGGGCTATGCCCTCGCCTACAGCGCCATCGGCGATCTGTATGCCAAGGGCTACGGCGTGGGCCAAGATAAGGGTAAGGCGCTCGGCTACTATGAGAAAGCCGCTGACGCCGGCGATGCCGACGCTTGTCTGCACCTCGGCCAAATGTACGAACAAGGTAAGGACGTTAAGGCCGATCCGGTACAGGCCGCCGTCTGGTACAAGAAGGGCGCGGATCTCGGCAGCGCCGAATGTGCCGCCGCCCTGAAACGCCTCAACGATCAGAAAGCATAGGACGCATCGGGAAGCGGGAGCCTTTCGGAAAGGCTCTGTCATGACACATGGCTGTTTTGTCTCCACAGCATGGTGAAAGTAATGGATTTTTATCCATTTTTTCTGCCAGTGGACTCCATGCTTGGGGTATTTTATCGGTTATTCCTGTGGAACTTCAAGAAATCAGGCATCAACCATTTCCTATGGCGCAGCCTTCGGAAACAGGCATCCTGATGCTTCTATCTATCTTACGTAGCTGATTTTTTATTCATGCCGCGTTTGCGTTTTCCGGGCCAAGGCGATCCGGCCTTCCCGCACGCTTTCCGAAAAAAACGGCATTCATCCCGGCTGGAACAGGCATCTTCCGCGCAGCCGCCCCGCCCGCCGATACGTTTGCGGGCGGAATCCGGGGGAGGGGCTTTCCGTAGAAAGCTTCCTCCCCCGGATGTCCTCCGCAGCCGATTTTTTGCCCTTTGCGGCTTGACGTTACGCGCCAGTGTCGTATGTTGTGCTGCGCCACGGGTCATTCTCCGTGGCGGATTCAGTCAAAAGGATGCGCACATGGGCAAAAGTCTCATTATCGTCGAATCTCCCGCCAAGGTGAAGACCATCAAAAAATTTCTGGGCCCCGGCTATCTGGTGCAAGCCAGCGTGGGCCATATCCGGGATCTTCCCAAAAGCAGCATCGGCGTGGATGAAGCCAACGATTTCGCCCCGGAATACGAAATCATCCAAGGCAAGGAAAAGGTCGTGCAGTCCCTGCGCGATGCGGCCTCCAAGGTGGACACCGTTTTCCTCGCCCCCGACCCCGACCGCGAAGGGGAAGCCATCGCGTGGCACGTCGCCGAGCTCTTGAAGGACAAGAATCCGAACATCAAGCGTATCCAGTTCAACGAAATCACCTCCCGCGCCGTACATGAGGCGCTGGATCATCCGCGCGACCTCAACGCCAACCTGTTTGACGCGCAGCAGGCCCGCCGCGTGCTCGACCGCCTCGTGGGATACAAGATCTCCCCGCTCCTCTGGAAAAACGTCAAACGCGGCATCTCCGCCGGGCGCGTCCAGTCCGTGGCCCTGCGCCTCATCGTCGAGCGCGAAGAGGAGCGGCAGGCTTTCGTGCCCGAAGAATACTGGCTGTTCAAGGCGATCCTTGAAGGCAGCGTCCCGCCGCCGTTCAAGGCCGAGCTCTGGAAAGTCGAAGGCAAGAAGCCGACCATCCCCAATGCCGAAACCGCCGATGCGCTCGAAAAGGCGATGAAGGGAGCCCCGTTCACGGTTTCCGCCATCGAGGAAAAGGAACGCAGCCGCGCGCCCATGCCTCCGTTTATCACGTCCACGCTCCAGCAGGCCGCCAACCAACGCCTCAGCTATCCCGCCAAGCGCACGATGAACATTGCCCAGCGCCTTTATGAAGGCCTTGAACTTGGCGATCGCGGCACGGTGGCGCTCATCACCTATATGCGTACCGACTCCGTGCGCATTGCGGACGAAGCGCAGAAAGCGGCGGCGGACTTCATCGAAAACCGCTTCGGCAAGGATTACCTCGCCCCCGGCGGCAAACGAAATTTCAAGACCAAGTCCGACGCGCAGGACGCCCACGAAGCCATCCGGCCCGTCGATGTGACCCTCACGCCCGAAGACGTCAAGCCCTACCTCGCCCCGGATCAGTATCAGGTTTACCGGCTCATCTGGTCGCGCTTCGTCGCTTCCCAGATGGCGGCGGCCCGCTTCCATGATACGACCGTGACCATCGACAACGGCCCGGTTCAATGGCGTTCCAAGGGCGAGCGCCTGTTGTTCCCCGGCTTCCTTGCGGTCATGCCGCGCGGCAAGGACGAGGAAGGCGTGGAGCTGCCCGCCCTTACCAAGGGCGAAACGCTCAAGCTCAACAGCCTGACCAAAGAGCAGAAGTTCACCCAGCCCGCCCCGCGCTTCACCGAAGCCTCGCTGGTGCGCGAACTGGAAGAGCTCGGCATAGGCCGCCCCTCCACCTATGCCTCGATCATCTCCACCCTTCAGGATCGCGACTATGTGACGCTGGAGGAAAAGCATTTCGCGCCCACGGACTTGGGCCGCGTGGTGTGCGACCGTCTGCGCGAGCACTTCAAGACGCTCATGGACGTGGGCTTCACCGCGCACATGGAAGAACTGCTCGACAAGGTGGCCGAAGGCCGGCAGGACTGGGTGGCCCTGCTCCGCAACTTCAACAACGATTTCGATCCCACGCTGCTCGAAGCCGCCAAGAGCATGGGCAAGGCCAAAACCGATACGGTGACGGATATCCCCTGCCCTGAGTGCGGCAAGCCGCTGGCCGTGAAGTTCGGCAAAACCGGGCAGTTCCTCGCGTGTACCGGCTACCCCGCGTGCCGGTATACCTCGAACTACACCCGCGACGAGCAAGGGAAGATCCACCTTCAGGAAAAGGTCAAGCCGGAATTTGAAAAAGTCGGAACCTGCCCCGAATGCGGCAAGGATCTCGTGCTCAAGCGCTCCCGCACCGGCAGCCGCTTCATTGCCTGCTCAGGATACCCGGACTGCAAGCACGCCGAGCCCTACTCCACCGGCGTCCCCTGCCCCCGTGAAGGCTGCAACGGCGTGCTTGTGGAAAAAAGCTCCAAGCGCGGCAAGATATTCTACTCGTGCAGCAACTACCCCCAGTGCGATTATGCCCTGTGGGACTGGCCCATCGCCGAGCCCTGCCCGGAATGCGGCTCCCCGCTGCTGGTGATGAAAAATACCAAGGCCAAGGGCAAGTTCATCGCCTGCCCCGAAAAGACCTGCAAGTATACGCGCCCCATCGAAGGCGGCAGCGAAGACGACGCGGAATAGTTTCCGTTTGACGGGAAAACGGGGCCGGGGTGACGGGCGCTTGCGGCGCTTTCCCCCGGCCTTTATCGGGATGCGCCTTTATCTGCAAGGCTGTGTCATAGAAAATGGTTGATGCTTTTTTCCTTGAAGTTTCAAAGGAATAACCAGCAAAACGCCTTAGCCATAGGTTTCGCCAAGGGGAAAACTGGAGAAAAAGGCTGTATTTTCACCACACTGTGGGATGAAACAACCGCATACTATGACAGAGCCATCCGCAAAAACTTTGCTGCGCGGCGGGGCATCGGCCGCATCGCCCCCGGCCTCGCCATTTGCATTTTATTCAAAAACTACTCAATATTACTCAAAAAAGAACTGGCAAAGGCGCTTTTCGGAGGCCGTTTTTCCGCCATTGAGCGGTATTTGCACGAACGGCGGGTTCAGGCTATAGTCATGCAGTTTATCCTGATCGCCAAGGATATGCCAAACCTACAAGCCGCAACCGGCCTGCCCTGTTCCGGCTCTCTTTTCCCACGCGGAACGGAGCAGCCGTTTATCTGAGCGTCGGCAGCCGTTTGTCATAGAGAGGGAGATTTCAATATGCCCATCAAAACATTTCCCATCGGGCCGCTTGAAACCAACTGCCACATCGTCATCAGCGGCCCGGACGCCGTCGCCGTCGATCCGGGCGGGGATTTGAGCAACGGCCTCGGTGAAGTCCTCGCCCTGCTCAAAGAACAAAACCTCACGCTTCGGGCCATCCTGTGCACGCATTTCCACTTCGACCATCTGTATGGCGTGGCGGCCCTGCATGAAGCGACCAGCGCCCCGGTCTACGGCCCCGCCGGGGACGCCTCCCTGCTCGGTACCGAGCTCGGCGGCAGCGGCGCATGGGGCTTCCCTCCGGTGACGACGTTCCAATGGGAAGATTTGAAGGAAGGCCCGCACACCTTCGGCTCGATCAAGTGTGAAGTGCTCACCACGCCCGGCCACACGCCCGGCAGCCTTTCCATCTATTTCCCGGAACTGAACAGCATCATGACCGGCGACCTGCTCTTCTACCACTCCGTCGGGCGCACCGACTTCCCCGGCAGCAGCCAGGAAGCCTTGCGCAAGTCGCTGCACAAGAAGATCTTCATCCTCCCTCAGGAAACCGAGGTGTATCCGGGCCACGGCCCCAACACCAACGTGGGCGAAGAACTCGCCAACAACCCGTACCTCTGGCTCTAACGGAACCGCCTTCCTTCCCGGTTCGCGGCCCCGAAAGCATATTCCTCATCTCATTGGAGAGATTTCATGGCTCAGCAGAGAAACATCAAGAAAGTGGTGCTCGCCTATTCCGGCGGGCTGGACACCTCCGTTATCCTCAAGTGGCTTCAGGTGAACTACGGCTGCGAAGTGATCACCATGACCGCCGACGTGGGGCAGGAAGACGACCTGAACGGCGTGGATGAAAAAGCCCTCAGGACCGGCGCGACCAAGGCCTATATCGAAGACCTGCGCGAAGAGTTCGCCAAGGACTTCATTTTCCCCATGCTCCGCTCCGGCGCCCTGTATGAAGGCCGCTACCTGCTCGGCACTTCCGTGGCCCGCCCGCTGATCACCAAGCGCCTCGTGGAAATCGCCCGTGCCGAAGGCGCCGACGCCCTCGCCCACGGCGCGACCGGCAAAGGCAACGATCAGGTGCGCTTCGAGCTGTCCGCCGCCGCCCTCGCGCCCGACCTGCGCGTGATCGCCCCTTGGCGCGAATGGGATCTGATGTCCCGTACCGCCCTGAACTTCTTTGCCGAACAGCACAACATCCCGATCTCCTCCGGCGCGAAGCACTACAGCATGGACCGCAACATGCTCCATTGTAGCTTTGAAGGCGGCGAGCTTGAAGATCCGTGGGAAGAACCCCTCGAAGCCTCCCACATCATGGCCGTCCCGTTCGAGAAGGCCCCCGATGAGCCCGAATACGTCACCATCACCTTCGAGCACGGCGATCCGGTTGCCGTGAACGGCGAAGCCATGTCGCCCGCCCAGATCATGGTGAAGCTGAACGAACTCGGCCGCAAGCACGGCATCGGCCGCGTGGACATGGTCGAGAACCGCTTTGTGGGCATCAAGTCCCGCGGCGTGTACGAGACCCCCGGCGGCACCATCATCTACGTGGCCCACAAGGACCTCGAAGGCATCACGATGGAACGCGAAACCATGCACATCCGCGACATGATGATGCCCTCCTACGCCGGAGCCATCTACAACGGTTTCTGGTATTCCCCCGAACGCGAAGCCATGCAGGCCTTCATCGACAAGTCGCAGGAACGCGTTTCCGGCACCGTGCGCCTGAAGCTCTACAAGGGCAACGCGTGGCCCGTCGGCCGCGAATCCAAGAACACCCTGTACTGCGCCGACCTCGCCACCTTCGAGGAATGCGCCACCTATGACCACAAGGACGCCGCCGGCTTCATCAAGCTGAACAGCCTCCGTATCCGCGGCTACCGCAAAGACCTCATCAAGTAAGATGGGTTGGTTGTGAACATTGGGAGGGGCGGGGAAACCTTTCTGGAGAAAGGTTCTCCCCGCCCCTCCCAAACCCTCCCCACCCCTTCCCAAGACTTTTGCAAGGGTCGATGCAGGGCGGGGAGGCTTGATACACAAACACGAGCATACGTCCCCCGGCAGGTTCCGGCCTGAATGGATGGGGTGTCTCTCGAAGCCTCTCAAGCGGAACGGCTCCCCGTGCGGCGCAGCCGTATGGGGAGCCGTTCCGCGCCGAGGGGGTTTGGGGGGCATCATGCCCCCCAGGCAGGTCCGGGCGGCAGCCCGGCCGCCGGAGGCGCACAGCGAACACGGAGACACCAATGGCGAAAGAAAAACTCTGGGGCGGACGGTTCCACGAAGGCACCGCCGCTTCCGTCGAAGCCTATACGCAGTCCATTTCCTACGACTGGGCCCTGTACAAGCAGGATATCGCCGGCTCGTGCGCCCACGCGCGTATGCTGGCCCGGCAGGGCGTCATCAGCGCCGAGGAAGCCGATCAGCTCGTCGCCGGCCTCGCCGCCGTGCGCGCGGAAATCGAAGACGGCACCTTCCAGTGGAAAAAAGAGCTGGAAGACGTCCACATGAACATCGAAAGCCGCCTCACCGAACTCGTGGGCGACGTGGGCAAGAAGCTCCACACGGGCCGCAGCCGCAACGATCAGGTCGCGCTCGACTTCCGCCTGTTCGTCTCCGACCGGCTCCGCGAATGGCAGCGCCTCGCCCGTGAGCTTACCGCCGTATACGTGACCCGCGCCGAAGAGCATCAGGATACCATCCTCCCCGGCTGCACCCACCTCCAGCCCGCGCAGCCCGTCAGCCTCGCCCACCACCTGCTCGCCTACGCGTGGATGCTCCGCCGCGATGTCCAGCGCATGGCCGACTGCGAAAAGCGCACCCGCATCAGCCCCCTCGGTGCGGCCGCCCTCGCCGGGACGACCTACCCGCTCGACCCCGCGTCCGTGGCCCGCGAACTGGACATGTACGGCACGTTCGACAACAGCATGGACGCCGTGTCCGACCGGGATTTCGTCATCGAAGCCCTGTTCTGCGCCAGCACGGCCATGATGCACCTTTCCCGCTGCTGCGAAGAAATCATCCTGTGGTCGAACCCGGCTTTCGGTTTCGTGAAGCTGCCCGACGCCTACGCCACGGGCTCCTCCATCATGCCCCAGAAGAAAAACCCCGACGTCGCCGAAATCATGCGCGGCAAGGTGGGCCGGGTGTACGGCGATCTGACCGCCATGCTCACCATCCTGAAGGGCCTCCCCTTGACCTACAACCGCGACCTTCAGGAAGACAAGGAACCTTTCCTCGACGCCGACCGCACCCTGAGCACGTCTCTGGAGCTTATGGCGGGCATGATGAAGGCCCTGCGCTTCGATGAAACCCGCATGGCCCGCGCCCTCACCGCCGGGTTCCTCAACGCGACCGAGCTTGCTGACTATCTGGTCACAAAGGGCATCCCCTTCCGCGAGGCCCACCACATTACGGGTTCCGCCGTGGCGCTGGCCGAAGGAAAGAACCTTTCCCTCGAAGCCCTGCCGCTTGACGCGCTTCAGGGCCTGTGCGACCGCATCGGCCCCGATGTGTTCGACGTGCTCGAATACCGCGCCGCCGTCGCCCGCAGGAACGCCCCCGGCGGCACCGGCCCGCTGTCCGTGGCCCGCCAGTTGGAAAAGATGAAGGCGTGGCTCCACGAAGGCAAGTAGTCCTCCCCTGACAAGCCAACGTGCCTCCGGCATAATCGCCGGGGGCACTTTTTTTGTCTTCTAACCGTTCAAAAACGCAAGGCTCTCGTGCGGAGCTGTCTCTTTTTTCCGTTGCTCCCCATTGACAGGATGATGGATTGGAGGCATCCTTTACGTGAATTGTCGAACAACCATGTTCGATAAACGTCTGTACGCTGGCCATGCGTCGCGGACAAAAGTTTAGAAGGCTCTTGTTGTCACCCAATATCGATAAAAAATGCCGAACGGACGCCCTCATGGGTGGGCAAAAAGATATTGATCCAAAAAGAACAAATGAGCCTGAAGGAGGAGTGGCTATGGAACTGACCAGAAGAGCGGTGCTTGGGGCACTGGGTGGCCTTGCCGTCGGCGGCACTGTTGCATCCGTTGTGGGAACCAGTATTGCGGCTGATCCCAAGACGAAGCGCTTTGAGCAGGCCAATGGGGACTTCGGCTGGAAACCCCATAAGCTTGATCCCAAAGAATGCGCCGCCGTCGCTTATGACGGCTATTGGCATAAGGGCTTGGGCTGCGCCTACGGTGCGTTCTACGCTATTGTGGGCCTTATGGGCGAAAAGTACGGCGCTCCGTACAACCAGTTCCCCTTTGCCATGCTCGAAGTCGGCAAGGGCGGCATTTCCGACTGGGGCACCATCTGCGGCGCCCTGCTCGGCCCCGCTTCGGCTTACGCCCTTTTCTGGGGAAGGAAAGAACGCAACCCGATGGTGTCGGAACTGTACCGCTGGTACGAAACGGCGAAGCTGCCCATGTTCAATCCCGGCGAAGCCGCCAAGGGAGTGAAGGGCGAGCTTCCTACCAGCGTATCTGACTCCGTGCTGTGCCACGTCTCCCTGAGCCGCTGGTGTTTTGAAAACAAGGTTGAGGCCAACTCCAAGGCCCGCAGCGAACGCTGCGGCCGCCTTACCGCCGACGTCACCTACAAGGCCGTCGAAATCATGAACGCCAAAATCGACGGGACATTCAAGCCGGCCCTCGCCGCCCCGCAGTCCATCAGCTACTGCGGCGAATGCCACGCCAAGGGCAAGGAAGCCGACAACATGAAGAGCGTCATGGACTGTACGCCCTGTCACAGCGGCAATGAGCACTTGATGGATAAGTTCAAAGATCATCCCTAAAGCCAGCTTTTCCACTGCCTAATGGGGCAGGGGGAATCCACATGCGTCCCGTGTGCCCTCATCCCCATTTGGAGCAGCATCCAAAGCCCCCCCATAAAAAGGGCATGTGCGATCCGGCAAATGCCGACGCCATGCCCTTTTCCTTTGTGCGCCAACACAAGAGACGCTTGTGTTCATGTATCCGGCGCAGTAGAATAACGCTATGAAAACCTCCACTCCGCATGCGTTTGCCCTGTTTTCCGGCGGGCTGGACAGCATTCTCGCTGCCCGCCTGATCATGGAGCAAGGGCTGGTTGTCCGTTGCCTGCATTTTGTCACCCCTTTTTTCGGCAAGCCTCAATTGATCCCCCACTGGGAGAAGGTGTACGGCCTTGAGGTGGAAGCCGTGGACGTCGGTGAAGCATTCGTGCGCCTCCTGAGGGAACGCCCTGCCCACGGCTTTGGGAAAGTCATGAACCCCTGTGTTGACTGCAAAATCCTCATGATGCGCAAAGCGCGGGAAATCATGAAGAAACGGGGCGCTTCATTCCTCATTTCCGGCGAGGTGCTCGGACAGCGCCCCATGTCCCAGCGCCGCGACACCCTCAATGTCATCCGCCGCGACGCTGAGGTCAGGGAATCCCTTCTCCGCCCGCTCAGCGCCCAGCTGCTCGATCCGACCGCCCCTGAAATATCGGGCTTGGTGGATCGCAGCAAGCTCCCCGGCATCTTCGGGCGTGGCCGGAAGTCCCAAATGGCGCTGGCCGAGCGGATGGGCCTGAAAGAAATCCCCACGCCCGCCGGGGGATGCAAGCTGGCGGAAAAGGAAAACTCCCGGCGCTATTGGCCGGTTCTGACGCGCCTCAAAGAGCCGACGGTTGAAGACTTTGAGTTGTCCAACATCGGGCGTCAGTATTGGTTTGGTGAGCATTGGTTGTCGATGGGCCGCAACGAAGCGGACAACTCGGCGTTGGAGCGTCTAGTCCGCCCCGGCGACGCCATACTCCGTGTGCGTGATTTTCCGAGCCCCTTCGCGCTGGCCCGTCAGCTCACCCCGTGGGACAACGAAACGCTTCAGGACGCGGCCAGCCTCGTAGCCTCCTATTCGCCCAAAGGCGTCCGGGCTGCGGAGGCGTCTCCAGACGGAACCATAGCCGTGCGTGTCCTGATCAACGGCGAGAGCACCTTCCTCAATGTGGTGCCCAAGCGCACCCCCGCCCTTCCGTGGGGCGAGCCCGAATTCATCGACGTCCGCAAGGCCATCAAAGCGGAGAACCGTCCCACGTTTGATGAGTAGTGGGGAAAGGCAAAGTGGGGAGGGGAGGAGGCCCCTTTCTGGAGAAAGGGCCCTCCTCCCCTCCCCACGCCCCTCCCCTCCTCCACCAAAGACTTTCACTCTTATGGAATCCCTCGCGGCGGCTTTTCCGTACTGCGGGGGATTTTCTTTGTGTATTCTGTCTGCTTTTTGGGGAAGGCTCTTTCACAGGATATGATTGGCATATTCATACCATGCGGTGAATATATAATATTTATTATAAGGCTCCTTGACCGAACCATGCCATTGATTCTTTATTGGGGATTTCAAAAAAAACATGGCTCTGTCATGGAATGTGGTGGCCGTGTCGCTAGCTAGATATAATCTATTGAAATTATTTAACTATTTTTAAACCATAAAAAGATTATTTTCAATAGTTTCAATATTTACATATAAAAACGGCGACACAATCTTGTTTTATCTCTACAGTATGGTGAAAATACAGCCTTTTTCTCCAAGTTTTCTGTTGGCGGGCTCCATGGCTGAGACATTTTATTGGTTACTCCTTTTGAGCTTCGAGAAAGCATCAACCGTTTCCTATGACACAACCAAAAATGTCAGTCTATATTACTATAAACGGTTGATGCTTTCTTAAGGTTTCAAAGGGATCACCGACAAAACGCCACAGCTATGGAAGCCGTCAGCAAAAAACGGACAAAAATCTATATTTTCAGTATATTGTGAATATAAAAGGCTGTGTCATAGAAAACGATTGATGCTTTTTTCCTTGAAGTTCCAAAGGGATAACTGGAAAAATACCTTAGCCGTGGCTCCCGCCAAGGGGAAAACCGGAGAAAAAGGCTGTATTTTTCACCGCACTGTGGAGATGAAACGACCACATACTATAGCAGAGCCATAAAAAAACAGCCACGCCCTATGATGGGGCTAAGCGTCAATGGGTTGCGATGACGAAACATTCGCCTTTTCGATGATTTTCTAAAAAATTTATTTTGAATTTCAGATGGTTGAAATGCGGTTTTCATTGCAAAAGTGAATGTCTCTGATGGCGGATCTTTTGAGAAAGAAGAAACGGGAACGGAGGGAGTTTTTCAAAAGCGGACTGGCGCAGAGGGACAGGCAAAAGTTGCGCGGCGGGCCATGAAAAGGGGCTTTGTACGCCCCATGATGGAAAACATTCTTTTCAAGCTTATCTGCCCTGCTCCGATCCGGTTCCCAGCAGAGACAGCACCTTGCTTACATAGGCTTGGGTTTCGGCGAAAGGCGGGATGCCCCCGTAGCGCAGGACGTTGCCCGGCCCGGCGTTGTAGGCGGCGAGTGCGAGATCGAGCCTGCCGAAACGGTCAAGCTGCTGGCGCAGGTAGCGGCTCCCGGCGTCCACGTTGGCCTCAGGATCGAAAGGATCGATGACGCCGAGCACCTGTTGCGTCCCCGGCATAAGCTGCATGAGCCCCTGCGCGCCTTTCCCGGATTCGGCGATGTTTTCAAAATTGGACTCCACCTTGATCACCGCCGCGATAAGCCGGGGATCGAGCCCGTATCGCTCGCTGGCCTTGGCTACGAGATCCCGCCAGACGGCGGGCGGGGGGAGCGCCCCTTTTCCGGCATGGGCGCGGAGAACCAGTTGAGGCGACACCATGCGCGGCAGGGACAGCGCCGCCGCATGGGGCGACAGCGCGTAAATGTCCATCTGGTCGAGCAGGTTTTCCGTAGGGATGGAGGGACGCGGCGGCAGGGGGCTTTCGGATTGGGTGCCGGGATTCACGGGGCGCAGGCGTTGGGCCGGGCGCTCGTCCGTCGAACGCTCCTCATGCAGGATGACGCCCGCCGAAGCCGTGCCGGACACGAACAGCCCCGCCGCCAAACAAAAACTCAGGACACGGATCACTCTGGCAACGCGAAATAGAGTTCGATGATATTCGACCGTTCGCAGTAGGCATAGGTATAGTGGGCCACTACGGACTTGATCAAATGGATGCCGAGCCCACCCACGGGGCGCTCGTCCACGCCGAGCGACACATCTGGAACCGGCGCCTCAAGGAAAGGATCGAAAGGCGCGCCCCAGTCCTGCACCTTAAAGCAGAAGTACGGCACGTTGTCGAGCCTCACTTCCCGGCAGGCGACCTGCGCTTCGCCGGGGGCATCCGGGTAGGCATAGCTGAATACGTTGACCAAAAGCTCCTCAGCGGCAAGCTCCACCTGCGGGATCAGCGGCCTGTATGCGGGAGGGATGGCCTCGTGGATAAAGGTATTGACATTCGCCAACTGCTCAAGGCTGGCCGGAACGCTGAGCGTCGCCATGATCGCCTCCTCAGGAAAGGGCGCTGACGGCCTCGTCGCGCGTGGCGTAAATGGGGAGCATGGAGCTGAATCCCGAAATCTTGAAAACTTCCGCCACCATCGACTGCATGGAACAGAACGCCAGCGTCGCCGCGGCGGCCTTACTCGCCTTAACCATCGTCAAAATAACCCGTAACCCTGCGGAACTGATGTATTCGACGCCGCCAAGATCCACCACGACCCTTTTGGCCCCGGAATCCAAAAGCTCGCGGCAGGAGGTTTCAAAAACGTTCGCCGTGGTTGCGTCAATCCTTCCGGTAAGCGCAATGATGCTGACGCAGCCCTGTTCCGATGTAACGACTTGCATACGTATTCTTCCTGATGTTGTTGCTATTTATAGCTTAAGAGCAATCCTTGACTGATCTTGAGCCACCCGTCAAGGGTCACGAAAAGCAGGAGTTTGAAGGGCAGGGAAATGGTCATGGGGGATACCATCATCATGCCCATCGCCAACAGGATGTTGGAGATGATGAGGTCGATGGCGATAAACGGCAGATACAGCAGGAACCCCACCTGAAACGCCTTGGTCAATTCGGAAATGGTGAACGCGGGCACGAGGATCAGCAGGTTGTCTTTGGAAATCCGATCATGCTGTTCCTTGGGCCAGATGCGTTTCGCCGTGCTCATGAAGGCCCGGAGCACGCCGTCCTCCGTATTGTCCGAGAGGAACTTGCGCAGCGGCGGCGACAGCTTGTCGACGATGCCGATGACTTCCTTAGGCGAAGGCTCCGCGCTGATCTGGAGTTTCTCGGCGATGTCCATCGTACTCATCATCATGGGGGCCATGATGAACAGGCTCAAGATGATGGCAAGGCCGTTCATGACCATCGCGGGCGGAACCTGCTGCACGCCGAGGGCGTTGCGC
The DNA here is from genome assembly GCF_059728385.1 of Bilophila sp. T19-St14. Lineage (NCBI taxonomy): Bacteria > Pseudomonadati > Thermodesulfobacteriota > Desulfovibrionia > Desulfovibrionales > Desulfovibrionaceae > Bilophila > Bilophila sp. T19-St14. The sequence goes on along the minus strand of NZ_BAAGFT010000001.1, from coordinate 3,269,267 downwards.
ACGAGCGACGTGACCACAACGATCTTCACGTAGGACGTGACCATCATCAGGAAAAACGGGGCAAGGCCCAGCAGCGCCATGCCCGCAATGAAATACAACGGATTCACGCCCGTCATGCCTATTCTCCCGCCTTGCCGAGGCTGACGACCTGCACGCCGAGCGTCCCGTTCAGATCCACAAGCCGCCCCTTGCCGATGGATTTGCCGTTGGCGTACAGCGTGACCGGGGCGAGCGCATCGCCGCCGAACGCAAAGGTATAGCCGGGGGCGAGCGTCTCCACGTCCCGCACCGTCATGAGGCGGCGTTCCAGTTCAAAGGTCAGCGTCACTTCCAGTTCGCCGGCATCGACGCCTTCGGACGGCGCGGCCCCGGCAGCCGCATTGTTTTCGTCGGACATGGGCTCCTCCTCAGGGTTCAGGACGGAAAGGATGGTCGCGCGGCCCTCCGCAAGGGAGCAGGCGAACGCAAGGGAACGCGACGTGGCGCAGAGGCGGAGCGCAGCGCGGCCCTCGCGCGCCGGATAAACTTCCGGCAGCAGCACGTCGTCAGGTTCAAGGGAAGACAACTCGTTGACGGAAAGCCGCATACGGCCCGCTTCGAGGCTGACCGGAACCGGCACGTTCCCGGCAAGCCCCGGTGCGCGGCGGCGCGGCAGGGCGTCCAGACGTTCCGCCAGTTCAAGCGCGCTCTCCCGATCCGGCAGGCACAGCCTGACGGGGATCGGATACGCCTCTGCCGAGGCCGCCGCCGGGACGCGCAGCGTCAGGGGGAGCGCACAAACGGCCGGTTCCGCCGCCTTGATCATCCGAATGTTGCGGACAGCCAGCGGCACATGCAAAAAGGATTGGGCCAGTTCCGCCAGAGGAGCCGCCAGCAAGCCGAGAACCGCCAACTGGAGCGCCTCAGGCAACGCGGCGTCCGGAGGCACGTCCGCCACCGCCGGATGCAAAGCCAACAAGCGCAGGCTGCCGAGTTCCATGCGCCATGCCCGCTCGCCGCAAACGATGTCAAAAGCGCATACCGGAGGAACCGGGGCCGTAAGGTACGCGGTCTCCAGCGCGCACGGCGTACCGGCCACATCAATGGGCCACGGCTGCGCCCGCGTACACAGCAGGTTGAAGACGTGCGCCTCAAGCGGCGAAAGCGCCGGAGCCCGGAAAGGCAGTATCTCCATGTACTCCTCCGCCCCCGGCAATGGAGGGCTTGCTGCAAAAGGTTGCGGGCCGCGCCCCTTCAAACGGCTGGCGCGGCGTTCCTCCCCGTGCGCCGGGTTCAGGCATCCCGTCCGTCCGGGGCGACATACTCGCCGCGCGACTGCCGGCGCCCATCGCCGTTTTCGGCTTCGGCCCCGTCCCCTTCGGAAACCACTTCGACGCGGACATCCTTTTCAAACGGCTCAAGCCGCGCCTTCAAGGATTCCTGCGCGCCGACGAGGGTTTGAAAGGATGCGGCGTTGTCCGTCGCCAAACGAACCGACAGCATGCCGTCGATCCCGCGCTGAAGCCGGATTTCGGTTCCGGGGAGGATATCCTTGCCAAGGGTAAGGCGGATCTCGTGGCCCCCATCAGGCCCGGAAACCAGAATCCGCTCCACGAGCTTTTCCGCCAGCGCGCCCAAATCCGGGGCATCCCCGGACGGAGCCGCCGCTTCAGCCCGCGCCATGCGTCCGGCAAAAAGCGTATCCAGCGGCCCGGCCATCCGGGAAAACATGCTGGAAAGCCCTTCGGCCTCGGCTGGGGCATCCTCATCGGAAGCATGGGAATCCCCGCGCCCTTCGTCGGAACCTCCCCCGGAACCCTGCCGTTCGTCAAGCGGGCCCCGCCGCATGGCCTGCTGAAAGATGTCCACGTCCGCACCTGACGGCGCAGCCATCCCGGACGCCGCAGACCGGCCTTCAGCCTGTCCGAGCCGGGACATATCCACCTTCATAAAATCAGCCATGCGGCACCTCCCGCTTTTCTCCGGTTATGGACGGGTTGTTTCATTGTGAAAGGGCCATCATTCCAACCGATACGCAGCCCCCGAAAAGCCATACGCGCATGGCGGACACAAAAACATCTGGGAAGGGGGATACCTTCCGTATCGGCAGATTCCGGGACGCCGGAGGGGAAACGTCCCTCCAGAAAGCCTCCCTTTCCCGCAATGCCCCTGCCCATGCGGGGCGAAACGGCCTAAAACTCGCCTTCTGCCCCCTGAGGCGGCAGCGGTTTGAATTCTTCCATTTCCAAATCTTCCAGACGCTCGGCCTCGCGCTTGGCCTCGACGAGCCAAATATCCCGATGCGCCACGATCTTGGCCGTCTCGTGCTGGGCCTGCCGCGCGGCTTCCCTGGCCTTGCGCGCGTCCTCCTGACGTTTTTTCACGTCCTCAAGCGCGTTGGCAATGGCTTCTTCCAGCTTCAGCTCGCCGTCGGCCAACGCACCGAGCCCGGCCTTGAACACATCCAGTTCCTTGAGGCTCAGGCCCTTGCCCATGATCGCGTCATAGCGGCGCTCAACCTCTTCCTGACGCCAGACCTTGTAACGCTCCAGCTCCCTGCGGCACCGCTCCACCGCCTCCTGCGCCTCAACCACGGCGCGCTCGGCGGCGCTGAGGGCATTCTTTGCCGCATCCTCCCGGTATTCGCGCACTCTAAGCAATGGGGCCAGAGGATACTTTTCCACGCTCAGGCCACCACCTTATACAGCGCCTGCAACGTTTCCTCAAAAGTGCTTTTTTCGTCCAACCCCTGCCTGAGGAACGCGTTTACGGCGTTGATCCGGGCCAGCGCGTCGTCGGCTTCCTTGTCAGAGCCTTTCTTGTATTCGCCGATCTGCACAAGCAATTCCACCTCGGCGAACTTCGCCAGCACCTTGCGGAGCGCCTGCGCGGCTTTCTTGTGCTCCTTCGTAACGATGGCGTTCATGACGCGGCTGACGCTGGCCTGCACGTCGATGGCGGGGTAGTGGTTCGCCGCCGCCAGCTTGCGGGACAGGATGATGTGCCCGTCAAGGATGGAACGGGTTTCGTCCGCGATGGGCTCCGTCATGTCGTCGCCCTCCACCAGCACGGTATACAGCGCCGTGATGGAGCCCTTGTCCGAATTGCCCGCCCGTTCCATCAGCTTGGGAAGCGTCGAAAACACGGACGGGGGGAAGCCGCGCCGGGTCGGGGGCTCGCCCGCGGCAAGGCCGATTTCGCGCTGCGCGCGCCCGAAACGGGTCACCGAGTCCATCATGAGCAGAACGCTCTTGTGCTGATCCCGGAAATATTCCGCCACCGCCGTGGCCGTGTACGCGGCCTTGAGGCGCTCCATCGACGAACGGTCGGATGTGGAGACGACCAGCACGGCCTTTTTCCGCCCTTCCGGGCCAAGGTCGTTCTCAATGAACTCGCGCACTTCGCGGCCCCGCTCGCCGATCAGCGCCAACACGCACACGTCGGCGGAACAGCCTTTGATGATGCTGGACAAGAGCGTACTTTTACCGCCGCCTGCCGCCGCAAAAATGCCCATGCGCTGGCCTTCGCCGCAGGTAAGCACCCCGTCGAGCACGCGCAGGCCCAGAGAAATCGGCCTGTCGATGATCTTGCGGAGCATGGGGTTCGGGGGATCGGCGTAGACCGGATAATGAGTCCGGGGCTTGAGCGGCGGCCCGCCGTCGATGGGATCGCCGAGCCCGTTCAGGACGCGCCCAAGAAGATCCTCACCCACGGGCACGGAATGGATTTCCCCCGTCGGGATGACTTCGGTGGCGGGCGAAATGCCCTGCAAATCGCCGAGCGGCGTCAACAGGGCCACCTGCTTGACGAAACCCACGACCTCGGCCCGGAGCGTCCAATCCTCCCACGGGTTGCGCAGGATGCACAGTTCGCCGACCTTCACCCCCGGCACCACGGCCCGGATGATGGTTCCCACGACCTGCTCCACGCGGCCCCGCACCTCCACCGAGGCGGTGGACTGCACCGCTTCCTCAAGAAGCGCTCCGATATATTCAAAGGCCATAGGGCATCCGTCCGTTTATCAAACCATATCCGCGGGATGCGGCAGGCATTCGCCCGATTGCCCCGCAGGGGGAGACGTTCACGCGTTCAATGAAAACGACGCCATAGCAAGCCACAATGCCAACTGAACACGTCCCCCAAATATCAGAAAAGTGAATATCCCTGAGGGCACAGGTGGGCACCCTCCCCTTTCCCAATCGCGCCGCGAGCGGCATACGCCGCCCTGTACTGGGGGAACCGTATACACCAATGAACCGGGCCGCGCCCATATGTGGGGCCTGCGGCTGAATCGGCTGTCGGCGCTGCCACACCCGGTTGCGCGCTATGAAGCGATTTTGGCGCGCAGGGCGTTTTCCAGCGCCTTGAGCTGCGTCTCAAGGCTGGCGTCAACCACGCCGAGCTCGCTTTCCAAAAGGCACGCCCCCCGCTCAAGGCGCGCATCCGACACGACATCCAGAAAACTGGCCCCGCCCGGCGCGGAGGCCAGCATGGACGCCAACCCCTCCCGGACGGCCTTTTCGTCAGCGGGCGCCACGCGGATCGTCACATGCTGCTGATTGCGAACCGTCACCAGCGCATTGCGGACGATACGGACGATGCGTTCGTTTTCGTCAATCTCGCCGATGACCTTGCGCACGGCCGCCGTAACCACATTCACCAGCGTGGCCTCAATGCCTTCGATGTACTCGACCGACGACAGCACGGTCTCCATCACCTTCTCGGCATGTTCGAGGCGGCCTTCCTCCACGCCGTCGCGGTAACCTTCCTCGCGCCGCCGCTCATAGGCTTCCCCGGCCTTGCGCTCCATGTCGGCCACGCGCCCGCGGGCCGCGTCAAGCACGGCGTTGGCCTCAAGAAGTATGGCGGCTTCAGAGGCTTTGAGCACACGCGTCCCGGCGGAGGGGGTTACCGTGTCCCCGGTCAATCGAAACAGGGAGCCCATTGCGGCGCGACCTCCTTCAGCAACAGCTTCTTCAGACCAAACCATACGGCCCGCTGAACCGCGGGCGGCACTGACGGCGGCGCATCCTCAAGATTCCCGACGGCCCGTTCCTTCAAGGCGGCGGGCCAAGACGCGCGGCAAATGGCAATCGCCAGACGTCCGTGGCGCTGCATACGTTCCGGAAGCGGCTCCCGGACGTCGCGGCTCAGGAAAAACTGCCGCACACTGCCGAGCTGATATTGCCCGCGCTGGATGCCGTAGCGGTACAGCGGTTCCCCCAGCGCCTCACGCAGGGCCAGGACAGGCTCGCGGGCGATGATGCGGGCCAGCTCCGCAGCGTGGACGCACACGCCGAACACCTTGCCCAGACGCTCCAGCTCTTCCGCGCTCAGGAAGGCCAAGCGCCGTGACTCGTCGGTGAAATCCCAAAAGCCTTCTTCCGGCGGGGCGACAGGCCACGCCAATACGGGCGAGCCGCGCCGCGACAGTTCCGCCGCCACAACCGCCGCGTCCAAACCGGGAACGCGCCACTCTTCGGGGCAGTCCGGCACAGCGGAATCCAAGCGGCCGTTGAAGGACAGCATAGCCCGAAACAGCGCGGGTTTCCGCACAATGATGTCCGAAAAAAACGAGGTGTGCATACCTGTCCGGCGTGCCGGCGTTACGACGGCTGATCTTCCGAGGCGTTCGCCGCCTCTTTGCGCTTCCGCAGGGCATCACGCAGGGAAAGCGCCAACAGCACAAGCCCGGCGAGCACCGCCACAAAAACGATCCCGGCCCCGATCAGGGCATACGGCGGCCCGCTCTCCGGCGCAAGCGGCAATCCGAGGAATTTCGGGGCCGGCTGCATGGGCACGGAAACCTGTTCCCGCACAGGAACAAGCATGACGGAGACACGTTCATAGTCGAGATCCGGCACGGCCTTGGACGTAAGCTCACGGATCTTGGCGACCAGATTGACGACGGGCGAGTCCGGGGTATGGCGGAGGAAAACGGCGGCGGAAGGCAGGATACGCGCATCGGTGGCCTGATCCGTGCCTCCGAGCACCACATGGACACGGGACGTCAGCACGCCGTCGATGCGGGAGAAGGTATCGGACAGCTCCTGTGAGATGGCGTAGGCCATGCGGGCCTGCTCTTCCGAAGCGGAGGAGATCATCCCCTGCCCGGAAAAAACTTTGCCGAGGTTTTCGTAGTCCGCCCGTGGGAGGTTGTTCTCCTTCAGGATTTCAAGGGACTGGACAAGCTGATCCTCATCCACGGACAAGGTGAACCCGGCTTTTCCGGCGGCGGTTTTCTCGGCCCGGATGCCGCGCTTGAGCAACGTGGACAGCATCGTATTGACCTGCGCCTCGGTCAGCCCGCGGTACACTTCGACCTGACAGCCCAAAAGCGCCGCGCAGAGCAGCAACACCAACAGGAACGGGAGCCGGCGCATCCCTTTTTTCCCGGATCTACGTGCTTCCGTCATATGTCCACGCCCCGTTTCCGTCACATTCTACCCCTGCTGCTTCAACAGCGATTCAAAACCCTGATTGACCTGCTGCGACAACTTCGCCCCGCCCGTGGCCTGTACCCGGAGCATCCCCACAAGAAACTGCAATTGGTACAGCTCCGCCGCGGAAGCGTTCCCGCCGCCGACCCGCTCAAGCAGCCGGGCCAGCTCCTGCACGCCGTCCGCTTGAACGGCATCCGCCCGCCCTTCCACGGCCTGCGGCCCGGAAGCCGGTTCCATCCGCATCGTGCCGCCGATGCCGTCAACCCGGCTCCCCTCAGGGATGCCGTACACGGGCCCTTCGGAGCGGCCCGAAGGGATTGCCGCATCCACCCGCGCCACGTCAGGAGTACCCTGCCCGGCCTCTTCAAGAAGCCCGCCTTCCCGTGAACCTTCGGCAGCGCCCTGCACGGACGGGCCGCCCTGCCCATCCGGTGCGTGCAGCGCATCCTCAAAGGCACGCACCAGCTCGGCGGGAGGCTCCCCCTGCGGGCCAAGGCTCCGCAGTTCGGCCCCCTTGGAGACGCCCAGTTTTTCCAGCGCCTCCAAAAGCTTTGAAGCCCCAAGACCGGAAATGTCCACAGCCACCTCCGCCGGATTGCGCCAGCCTACGGTTCTTGCCGGAGTTTTTCAAGCAGCCCGCCGGCCAGTTCCGCCCTGGGGCCTTCGCCGGCGGCCAACGGGCCAAGCAGCGCTTCGGCTTCGGCCTGCCGCTTCGCCAGCGTGTAACACAGGCCAAGCAGCGCCTGCGCATCCCCATCTTCCGGCATGGCGGCCAGCACTTCGTCTTTCAAGATCCGTTCGGCCTCGTCGAAATCATCCACCACAATATGGCTCAGAGCCTTGCCCATAAGGGCGGGCGCGAATCCCGGACGGAGCGCAAGCACCCCCGCATAGACGGTACGCGCATCCAGCACGTTCCCTCTGTGGCATGCGGCGTTGGCGACATCAAGCAAACGGCTGATCTGGGTATCGGACAGCATGGCATTTCTCCAATCGTAAAAAGATGCGGGCCGCTCGGCAACCCCGCCTGAACGCAAAAAGGGGAGAAGGGGGCAGCCCCTTCCCCTTGTCCGTCATCCCGCCCGGCGCGCCATGCGCAGGATGGGGCCGCGCGGAGGCATCCGGGGTGCGGCCCCTGAACCAGATTTCGGACGGGAAGCAAACTCAGCCGGTACGCTGGGCAAGGCTCTTCATCATATCCGTCATGCTCTTCGTGACGGACGAAAGCGATTCCAGCATGGCATTGTATTGCCCGACTTCAAACTGGAGAACCACCATGTCTTCGGGCTCGACTTTTCCCTGCCCCAGCATTTCGGTCATCTTCGTCTGCACATCCTTGCCCTTGCTGCTGATCGAATCAAAACCGCTGCTGAACAGCTCATTGACGTTCAATCCCGGCGTTCCGCCCGTGCCGCTGATGCTCATGGCAAACTCGCTTTAGTTAAAAATCCTTTTACTTCACCATGTTGTCCATAGCGTGCAACGCTGCCTGCGTCGCTTCCCGGACGGCCTGCGCCACAGCCCACTCGTCGGGGGCCAACCCCGTATCCATATGCCGTTTGACGGCCAGATCCATTTCCAGAACCTCATCCCGGATGCCCTGCAAGGCGCGGGGCTCATCAAGGACATCCAGCACGGAAACCATCGCGTCACTCATTGGAACCTCTCAGTCGATACACGATTATCCGCCCATCCTTACGGAGCTTCAACTCCTTCACATCAATGGACTCAAGCACATATCCGCCGGGAAGCAGGCCGCCCTCAAAGACGCGCTGCCCCGCAGCCAGGCTGACGAAACGCATGGGCGTCAAGGTTACCCCGGTCACCCGGAGTTCCGGCACGTCATCGGCTTGCGGCGCGGGGGCATCCCCCGCCTCCGCCTGCTGCGGCGCAGCGGCTTCGTGCCGGGCTTCGGCCTGAGGCCGCCTTTTCTCGAACGACGCAACCACATCGAATACGACCGGGACGCCGAGTTCCGCCCTGGCCTTGTCCAGCACGCCGTCCAGCCGGATACGCTGGGCCACGTCGAACCGGCCCGCAAGCTCCACCTTTCCGGGCAGGAACCGAACCTGCACAAACGACAGCCCCGCCTCCTTCAAGAGCGGCAACAAAACCGCTTCGACCGCGTCGGCGTGACGGATGGCCCTGTCCAGGCGGCTCCAGACGGCTTGTTCCCGCAGTACCGGGACATCTTCACGGACGGCGGAAAAAGCCTGCTCTTCCACGAGCCCGTCCTTCATGTACCCGGCGATATGCAGGCCGTCATCCGGGTTCTCCGTCTTTTCCTGCACGGAAAGGGAGAACCCCCGGCTGGCGAAGGCCGAGGTTACGGCATCGACCCTGTCCCCACGGAGCGTCACATCAAGATGAACAGGGTATTGCACGCTTTGTGCCAAACGCAGCAGATCGGCCCTTTCAGCATCGTCACGGAGTATCCCCTGCACGCCGACACCTTCACCCTGCGGGAAGACGACCAGCGTACGAAAACCGTTTTCATCAATAATCGTTTGGATTTCTTTGACTCTCGTTTCCGCGTCCGGGGTTCTGCCCGCATAGGAAAACGTCAGCCCGCACAGGCCCAGCAAAAGAAGGAAGGACAGGGCCAACCTCTGCGGAGGCAAGGAGCGCAGCCGCCCCCAAAGCGTTTTGCCAACGCCGTTGGCGCCTACGGAAGCCCCTTCGTCCAACAGCATCATCGGCTCGCCAAGATCCATGATCGGCTCTTCGGCCTGCGGCTCCGCGGGCTCCGGGCGCTCCTGTGCCGAACGCCGCTCCTGCAAGCCCGATGCGACCTGACGCCATGCGTCCGCCGATTCGCCGGGCTCCGCCCACGCCATGCAGGTCAGGCCCAGAAAAAACGGCGTGCGCGCGGGGATGTCCGCGCCATCGGACGGCAAGGGGGCGCCATTGAGCAGCACCTCTCCGTCGAGCGGCGTCACCCGCACGGACGGGACGCCGTCCCCGGAAAAGCCTATGGCGATGTTTGCGTGCCGGGAAGCGACCGAGCTGTCTTGAAGGATGATGTCGCAAGAGTCATCAGACCCTACAAGCTGGCTCCCTGCGGGCAAGACAAGTTCCGCCCCCATGTGGGGGCCGGAAAAAAGGCGAAAGGCCGTCAGACCGGAGGCGCTCATAACGCTCCCGCAGGCCGCGCCTGTGCCTGTGCTCCGGGCGATTGCCCTGCCGCGGGCGGCGACAGCGGGATCGCCGCGGCGGGCGCCACCGTCTCCAGTTTGGGCCGTTTGCGGGAGCACCCGCTCTGCGGGGCCGCCGGAACCCGTTCCTCATAATCGGCCTGCGTCGGTGATCTGTGGAATGTGGGCTCGTCCACGCGGGACGGCGCCGTCGGGTTCTCGCCCAAATGAATAACCTTCGGCGTGATGAGGATCAGGCGCTCCATGCGTTTGGTCCCTTTGCTCGTCGTCTTGAAAAGGTTTCCGAGCACGGGGATGTGCATGAGGATCGGTATCCCGCTGGCATCCGTGGACTTCTGCTCATAGTAGTACCCGCCGATGAGCAGGCTCTGCCCCGCGCCCACAATGGCCTGCGTGTTGATCTTCGTCTGCTTGATGGGCGGAACGCTGTTGGCGCTGACCGGCGTATCCTTGCTGTCGTTCTGATCGTCCTGCACGCTGACCGCAAGCTTGATGGAGGTTTGGCCGTATTCGTCGCGGATGATGTGCGGGGTCACGCGCAGAACCGTCCCCGCCTCGACCTTGAACAGATCCACCGCCTGATAGCCTTCCACCTGAATGTAATAGGTGCTGGTGTTTTCCAGCGTGGCCTGCACGTTGTCCACGGTCAGCACCGAAGGGCGGCCGAGCATCCGGGCTTCGCCTTCCGCCTCCAGCGCCTGAATGCGGGCAAGGAAGAAGTCCGCGCCGTGCGTATAGATGGTGGACAGGTTCATGCCCGTCCCGGACGGTTCGCCCATCGTGGGCAGGGGCGAAAACTTGTCGCCGGTGCCGGAAAACTCGCCTCCGGTGCTCCAGCCCTTGTCCCGGCTGTTCGCGCCCTGATAGGTAACGCCGAGATCGCGCTTGAAGTCGGAATCGATGTCCACGATGGCGGCATGGATTTCCACGAGCTCCACAGGCTTGTCGAGATCCGCGATGACTTTGGCGTAATACGGCATCCGGTATTCGGCGTCATTGACCAGCACAGCATTGACGCGCGGATCGGCCATAATATTCACTTGCGTGGCGTTCTGCGGGGCGGCTTGTCCGCCCTGCTGCGCGTCGGGGGCGGAAGCATCGGGAGCCACGGGCGCCACCCGGCCCTGTGCGATGAGCCCGGTACCGGAGAGCTTGTCCACAGTGGCGGTGTCCTGCGTCACCCGGGTCGCGGAATTGGGCGAACCGGTGACCATAGCCCTGAGGATGCTCGCCACGCCGGGGATGGTCACCGTCTTGTCCATGCTGTTGACGGACATGTCTTCCGCCCACGCATACTTGAGCGGAAAGACCCTCATCACGAAATTGCTGACCTGCGCCTCTTCAAAGGCGGTGACGGCGGCCGAAATCTGCGCAAGGTAGGAAGGCGGGCCGGACACGACGATCATCGCGCCGCCCGGAGCGAGCGTTGCGGGCAACTGCGAGGAGAACACCGCCGATTGCCGAAGCATTTGGTACAGGCGCTCCGCCGTCATGGCCCGCGGGGTGATGAACGTCCGCGACAGCTCCGATTCGCTGTAGAAATAAAGGGTGGAGCCGAGCCGATACCATGCCACGCCAAAGGCGGCCTGCATCCCCTTGAGGAAGGTTTCCGGCGGAACGGCGTCAAAACGCCCGCTCACCTTGCCGACCACGCCGGGAGTGAACGAAGCGCCGAGCCCCTGCGAACGGGCGAAATTCGTAAGAATGGCGGTCAGATCCTCATCATCCGCATAATGCGTATATGGACGGGAAAAGCCCCCCTGAGCGGCAAACGCCGGGCAGGAAGCCAGAAGCACCCCCAAAACGAGCGCCAAAACCATCAAGAGCGAAACGCCACCACGACAACGCATCAGCGCCCCATATTCCAAGCTTGCATACCGGAGAAAAAAGAAAACGCCGACGCGCCACCGCCCTGCACCTGCCTTTTCCACCATGCCAGATCGTTCAAAAAGTCCTTGGCATATACCGGCATCAAGGCAGCGCCCTCCGCCAAAGGCACGACAAGGTGCAGTGAAAACCTGCCATTATCCACCGAAAGAACCGTCCTCCGGGTACGTGCGGCCGCCGCCACACGGGAAGCGCATTTCCGCAAGAGCTCGTCCGCATCCTGTTCCGCGTCGGGAAGCGGGCCAAGATCGGCCCGCAGGATGCCCGTCCGCCCGTCAGGGGAAAAAAACTCCATGTCCAAATCGCCCTCAAGGTGAAAGCGAAAGACGCCGTCCGCGCCGGGCGAGGCCTTTTTCCAACCAGCCGCCGCCGTCAATGCGTCAACGGATTCCTGCAAAAGCGACATCTTGCCTCCTTGGGCGACTATGCGGCCTTCCACAACGCCTTGTCAATCACCAAACGCGGATGCCTTGAATGGGCGGCATGGTTTCCCGCCCCACATCCGGCATCTGCCGGTGCGGGCTTCGGCACGGGCCTTTATACGGCCCAGTTTCGCCCGCGTCCGGGCATCCGCCGATGTAAGGCCCGCCCTTCCCATACTCAATGTTTCCTGCGCCCGCATCCGGGCAGCCTCGCCCCCATGCGGCAGCGCCCCGGCCTTAGGTTTCCCATTCCACATCTGGAAAGTTTCCCGCCCGACATCCGGGAACTGCCGGTGCGGGCTTCGGCACGGGCCTTTATGCGGCCCCGTTTCGCCAGCGTCCGGGCATCTGCCGATGTAAGGCCCGCCCTTCCCATACTCAATGTTTCCTGCGCCTGCATCCGGGCAGCCTTGTCCCCATGCGGCAGCGCCCCGGCCTAGTTTCCCATCCCACATCTGGAAAGTTTCCCGCCCACATCCGGGATCTGCCGGTGCGGGCTTCGGCACGGGCCTTTATGCGGCCCCGTTTCGCCAGCGTCCGGGCATCTGCCGATGTAAGGCCCGCCCTTCCCATACTCAATGTTTCCTGCGCCTGCATCCGGGCAGCCTCGCCCCCATGCGGCAGCGCCCCAGCCTGAGGTTTCCCATCCCACATCTGGAAAATTTCCCGCCCCACATCCGGGATCTGCCAGTGTGGGCTTCGGCACGGGCCTTTATGCGGCCCCGTTTCGCCGGCGTCCGGGCATCCGCCGATGTAAGGCCCGCCCTTCCCATACTCAATGTTTCCTGCGCCTGCATCCGGGCAGCCTTGCCCCCATGCGGCAGCGCCCCGGCCTTAGATTTCCCATTCCACATCTGGAAAGTTTCCCGCCCCACATCCGGGCAGCCTTGGCGTGCCCCCTATCCGTGGATCGGGATGGCTTCCTCAGCCTAAGCCTGAGCCTCACCGAAGGCAACGCCCCGCCCTTCGGCCCCATCAGGGGCCGCCAGCGAAATCCCCCGAAGCATTGCCCCCGCCCAAGGTGTCCTTTGCCGGGGAGTCCGTTTTCCTCCAGGGTGCCGCCCAGACAGGCGGCAAGGGCCGGGCTGCCCGTTTCCGAGGATATTTTCAGGGCGTACCCCAGACACGCGGCAAAACTCATGCGGAACGCTGGATTAGGAGCCGAAGCGTCCCCCCAGGCAGGCGGCAGAGGTTCCGCACCGTCAACAATAACGGCATCCGCAGGGCGTACCCCCCAGAAGCGCGGCAAAGGTTCCGCACCATCAGCAAGGACGGCATCCGACTGGGCGTCCCCCACGGAAACGCGGCAAAGGCAACAGCATCTTGCCGCCATTTTCCGAGGCTGGCGTACCCAGACAGGCGGCAGAGGCCAGATCATGCCGAACGAGGCCGCGCAGCGTATACCTCTCAGATACGCGGCAAAGGCCGCCATAAGCGCCGGGCATCCGCCCGTCATCGGCATACCCCCCAGACATGCGGCACAGGTGGCGCACGTCCTCACATAAAGGAGGGTGGACGGTGCCGCCCAAGCGCGCGGCCTCCGCCGGCGGGACATCCGTCTTGGGCACGGAACCCGCCGGGGCGCCTGCGGCGGCCCTGCGCCGCCCTTCCTATCCCATAATCCGGGAACGGGTATCGTTCATCCTCTTCTGGATGTCGTCCTGCGTGGAAAGCGACTTCTGGATCACTTCGGTCAGGCCGTCGTTGATGCTCTTCAACGAGTCCCGGCTGGTCCGCATCCGTTCCTGATCGGCTTCCATTTCCTTCATGGCGGCGTCGTACTGCGCCCCCAAGTAATCGCCGACATGACCGACGAGGCCGCCCATTCCCTGCCCGAGCTGGGAAAGGGACTGCCCTAGGGTCCCGTAGGCCTGCGAGGTGCCCGAAGCCCGCCGTTCCGCAGCGCTCGGATTAGCCGTGGAAGCACGGATATCATCCAACTGCGCCCGGTTGCTTTCCAGCTTTTCGGTCGTCTGCTGTAATTTCTGTTCCATCCTGAGCTTCTCATCCGCTCTGTCGGCCCCATGCTTTTCTATGTCCCGCGTGATCTTTTTCAGTTCCTTCTGCTGTTTGTGCTGCTGCTTCTCAAGGCTCCGGGTTTCCTGGTTCAGCTTGTTCTCGGTGAGTTCCTGCTGGCCCTTCGCCTGCCCCCTGGTTGCGGACAACTGCTTCATGCCCATGGCGAACTGGAGAGCGCCCATGCCGATGCTGACCGTATCGGACACGACGCCGCAGATAAGCTGCACCACGGCTTTCTCGCGGATTTCACCAGCCTGCTGCTTCATCGACGTGACGATACTATCCGTTTGCGCTTTCATGACCTCGCGGTTTTCCTCGCGCTGTTCGGCGCATAGTTCCGTGATGAGGGCATTGACGCTCGCCATCGGGGAAGCCACGCCCACCCAGCCGCCGAGTGATCCGGAAGGATTTTTCGGCGGGGCGAGCGTCGGCAAATCGTCGCGAACCTTCGCCGCGGCCTCCTGAAAGGAAAGCCCCGCAGCCATCGCGGCCTCCAGTTCCTTATCCACGGAGGCACGGGAAACATTGACCGTCCCCGCGTCGTTTATCAGTTGATTGTAAACCTGTTGCTGATCGGATGACAACCCTTGTATGCCTGACATATGCCTATCCTCTTCTTGCTTACGGCCTTCCCGTCTACGATCAGGCCATCATCCACCCCGCACAAGGCGGGGAACACGGGCTGTTTGGCCCCATGAAACCTTGCCCGCCGCGCGGCAGGCCCCTTCCCGCCCCGCTGCCCGAAACGGCGGCCGGGGCGGGAAGGCGTACCTTCCGCCGCGCTAGGCCATCGCCGGTGGTGCGCTGGTCAAGACGTTCGTCAGCGACTCATTGCATCCCTCAACGAGCTCGTTGACGTCTTCGGTCAGCTTTCCCGCGCGTTCCATGACGCCCTTCATGAAATCCTGCTCCACTTCCAGCGCCTGCCTGAGCCGTTCCAGAACGGCTTCCAGCAGCTTGGTGTCGGCATAGCTGTTGGAAATCCTAAAATCGTACACGGCCCCGGCGATGCCCGTCGCGCCGCTGCCCATCTGTACGACGCTGCTGCTGATATTCGTTACTTTGAGGGTAATGTCCGCCACGTCCGCCAGCGTCTTCCGGGCGGTCTCGGCGGCGGAACCGAAGGAACCGAACATAGTCAGGCCCACGCCCACAAGCGTGATCGCAAGCTCAAAAGCCATGCCGGTATATGCGGCGATGTCTTCCCGAACACCGAGGGCCTCCAACCCGGCGGCTATCCCGGCGCCGATGCTCACCTTGCCGTCGGTCGCCATACTCAGGATGCTGTTGATGGACATGGTAAGCATCACCGCCCCGCCCGCAATCAACAGGGGGTTCCCCGTAGCCGCCCCCGCCGCAATCGTGGCGACGCTGGCGATGGCTCCGAGGACGACGCCGACCCAACTGAAAATCTTTTTGAAAATGTCAAGGATGCCCTTGGACTTCATGGATTCGAGCCGATCCATGATCTCTTCCAGCTTCTTCTGGTTGATCTCGGCGCGCTCCTTCCCCTTGGCCTCAATGGAGGCCACGCCGTCCTTGGTGGCCTGCGTGCGCACCTCGTTGCTGATCATCTGGGCCAGCGTTTCCAGCGAGAGCCCTCCCGCCGTGGGCGCGGCCAGCTTCGGCAGATCCGAGGCAGGTGAGGAAGCGTCGGGGGATGAAACCGGGACATCCGGCAGCGTGATGCCCTCCAGGGCCTTTTTGATGGCATCCTGAAGGTTTTCCACACCGGCGCCGCCGACAAGATCCGTAAACTTCGAGCCGATCTGAAAGTCAATGGCATTAGGCATGTCAGCCTCACTTCTCGGCTTGTTCGAGAATGGCGAGCATGGCGGACGCCTTGCCCCGCGCGGCCTCGTGTTCCGGGTTGCCCTCTTCGCCCATAGAAACGGCGGTGACGAACGAGCCTTTGGCCTTTTCCCGATCCCCCATCTTGAGGTAGCACATACCGGCCTGAAGCACGGGCACGGGGCTGGAGAGCGCCTCCATCGCCGAGCAAAGCCCATAGGCATCCACGGCTTCCCGATACTTGCCGTTGGCCTGACGGCTTCCGCCCAGCCCCATCCAGAAGCGGGGATCGTTGTGATCGTACAGGCACAGCCCGGAAAAAACGGTTTCGGCGTCCTTGTAGTTGCCGGACGTATAGAGGTTATATCCGAGGCTGTATAAGGACTCCAGCATATCCTGGGAAATGTTGCACACGTCCCCGATGGTGGCGCCGTTCAGGACGGCCTTGGTCATCGTTTCGAGTTCTTCCTGCGTATATTCGACCGCAGCGCCTTTTTGTTCTGCCATAACATTTTCCTTGGGAGGCCCGCAGCAGCGGGAAAAAGGTTGCCGGCGGGTGGGGAGCCCAATAAGGCATTGGGGCATCCCCAAACGACCACCATCCGGCAGAGGGCCGCTGCCAACCGGATGGGCACGGCTGGAATGGCCCTCTGCAAAAAACGGCTACTGCCCGCGGGACACGGCGGTGAGCGTCTGCATAGCGGACTGGATGGCCGAATTCGCGCCCTGCGTGTACGAGTTGTACTGGCCCATGAAGTCCTGCACGTAAACCATCTCCGTCTGGGTGTCCGTGCCGATGGTTTCCTGATGCGCCTGCAAGGACTGGATCGCAACGTCCCATTCATCCTTGTTGTGGATGTTGTCGTTGCCCGTCTTGTCGTAGGCAAGGCCGTTCTTGTCCATATACGCCTGGACATCGGCGGGCATATTGGTGCATTCGCCGCTCCTATCGGCCTGATTCTGGAGTTCGCGGCACCTCTGGAGCATATCGGCCACTTCCTTCTGCTCCGCATTTGCCTTCTCGATCTGGGAGATATGGTCGCGGGCCGCCACTTTAGCCGTGGCGGCCAGCTCCATCTGGAGTTTGGCGAAAAGAAAGTTTACGCTTGTGCATGTGCCGAGGCTGCCTACGCTGGAGACGCTTCCCGAAGAGCCGGCTCCGCTGACTGGATCTGCCATTGTTATTCTCCTTTGATTTATAATTTACTGTTTACAGGCTACGCTGGAGAGCGTCTGTATGTCGGACTGGATGGACGAGTTCGCGCCCTGCGTAAACGAATTGTACTGCCCCATGAAGTCCTCCGCGTAAACCATCTCCGTCTAGATGTCCGTGCCGAGGGTTTCCTGATGCGCTTGCAAGGACTGGATCGCAACGTCCAGATCATCCTTGCTGGAACCGGTGCCGTAGGCAAGCCCGTGGGCATCCATATACGCGGATACCTCCAGCGCCGCCTTCCGATCTTCAAGGGAGTTAATCGCCCGCTGCCACTCGCTGCCGTTCTGCCGGGCCGAGACGCCTCTATCGTCATACTCGATATCGTTGTCCTTGAAATACTGCTCCATGACGTCCGGCATCATGGTGGAATCGTATTCCTCGCTGGCCTTATAATGCCCTTCCGTTTTCAGGTTGGCCTGCGTCTGCAACTTCTTGGCGTCAGCGATATAGCCTTCCACCCTGGCGAGTTCTTCCGCCGCCGTACCCTTGGATGGATCGTCTTTGGCCTTGCAGTTCTTGAACGTCCCCATATTGGAGGTGCTTTTCTCATTCACCGCGTTCTCCTACAGATTGCGCAGCTTGTTCAACAGATCGGCCACTTCCTTCTGATCCGCCTGCGCCTTTTCGACCTGCTCAATGTAGTCAAGGGCCGAATCCTTGGCTGCGGCGGCAAGTTCCATCTGGAGCTTGGCGAAAATAAAGTTGACGCTTGTGCATGTGCCGAGGCTGCCCACGCTGGAGACGTTTCCTGAACTGCCGACTTCACCAATACCTTGGCTCAGATATTTCTTCTTTCTTTATGGTTAAAGGCGGACGACACCACGGCGGCCCGCGCCGGGGGCCTTGCCGGAAGGACGGTTGTCCAAGGCGGCCTGCGCCTTGCGGGCTTCCCCGGCGCGCTTGGCCTCTTCCTTCGCTTTGGCGACGAGCGCCTCCAGCTCCGGCGTCATCGGCTCCTGCTGTTTCAGATCGTCTTCCGTAAGCCCCATCGCCTTGAGCTGCGCATCAAATTTCTGGTCGAGGCGGGACAATTCCTCTTTAAGGGCGTTGAGCTGTTCTTCCTGAGCCTGCATATCTTTTTCAGTGAATGCCATTTCGTTGCTCCTTTGTTGATGTTTCGTTCCAAGCATGTTCCGTGCCAAACAAGCAAATACGGGGGATTTCGGCCCATCAAGCCTGTTGTGCGGTTTTCCGCGCACAAGAAAACAAACGATGTTGGCGGACTTTCGCCTTGCGCCTACCAACATTATTCCCATTCAGTTGAGAAACCTTTTTCATAGATACTATAGCCCATTCCCCAAATCAATCAAAAAGGGGGCGCTTGTAAGACGTTGCGGCCTATGATACTCGCTAGGCGATGGTTGGCATATTTCTCGCATGATTTCCCGCGGGCCGGTACGGATCGGCCCCCGGAATCACGTGTTCCCGCAGCCTCCGGGCACGGGGGCCGACTCATTTCCCGGCGGGGCCGGGCAGGGGGAGGCATGTCCATAGATTTTTCCGTCACCAACATGGGCCAGATGGCCGGGAGCGCCGCCGCACAGACGGCGGGTTCCCTCGCCGCGGGTTCGCTCATGGGGAACGCCGCCGTACAGGTGGAAGATCCCATGTCGCTGCTCGCCGATGCCGCCGAAGAGCTGACTTTTGCGGCCGACACCACCGACGAGTACGAGCTTGAGGATCGCAAGGAACGGGAGCGTGCGGAAGAGGCTTACGCCGAACGCGTCAAGCTCTATCAGGATCTTATGCACGAGGCGGGCAAGGCGCAGGACATCGACCGCCTGAAGGACAGCCTGCGCGCCCGCGAAGGCCGGGAAAGGGCTTCGCGCGAGGCGCTTTACCGCTTTCCCGATCCGAGCGACGCCTATGCCGCCCTTTCCGAGGCGCTCGACGCCTTTTCGGGCGACCCGTCCGTTGATCCTTCCGTTGTTGAAGATATCCGCCAAGGGCTTGCCGAACTCGAAGCCGAACACGGCCCGCAGATCCGTGCGGGCATCCAGGGCGCGCTCGCCGCTGCCGGGTATCCCGGACTGGACAGCACGGACAGCCTGCGCGACCTGTACCGCCAGACCGTCTGCGACTTTACGGACGTCAACGCCGCATTCGCCCACATCCACGAAAAATACGGCGATGTGGGCTTCGACAAGGCGATGGACTTCCTTTTCAGCGCGCTGGGCAACGATCTCGCCACGGACGTGCCGAGCATGGAAACCACCCATCTCGAAAGCGTCCACGCCAGCCTCGAACAGGTGCGCCTCCTGCAAAGCACGCATGTCCAGTGCGAACGCCTGCTCCAGCGCTGGCAGGATGTCCACGGGATCCAATGCGGGCTCCCCCCGATGGAGCTGCTCGGCGATCTGGTCGGCCTGCGCAACGAACGCTTCCTTGGGGCCACGCAGATCAGCCGCATCGCCGCCAAAGCCAAGGCCCCGGACATCGAACGCGAAGTGCTGTTCCTTCAGGAACTCCTGAATATGGCCCGCAACCTGCCCGTC
This sequence comes from Bilophila sp. T19-St14, assembly GCF_059728385.1. Classification (NCBI taxonomy): domain Bacteria; kingdom Pseudomonadati; phylum Thermodesulfobacteriota; class Desulfovibrionia; order Desulfovibrionales; family Desulfovibrionaceae; genus Bilophila; species Bilophila sp. T19-St14. Next base: position 3,249,860 of record NZ_BAAGFT010000001.1, on the reverse strand, counting down.
CAGCTTTTCGACGGCGAACAAGGCCGCATGAAGGTCATCGACGCCGTGCAGGAATCCGTGGACGAGGCCATCCGGCGCGAAGACGAATACCTCGCCAGTTTGGGGGATGCGTGATGATCGAACGTGAAATCGCCGAATTCGGCAGACGCATGGGCATGCCCGCCTTTTCCCTTTCCCCTGCGGGCCTCGCCGCGCTCGACGTGGAGCGCCTTGGGCGGCTCCATCTGGAGCTTGCCGAAAACGCCGGGGAGCGCGAACTGCTCGTCTATCTCGCGCGGGCCGTGCCGGAGCATGACGTGAAAGCCCCGCGCCGCGTGCTCGAACGCTGCCATTACCGCCATGCCGATCCCATGCCGCTGTCCGGGGGGCTGCACAAGGGCCACATCATCCTCCTCACCCGTTTCCCCGAACGGCAGGCGACGGCGGCGGGCATTGAAAAGGCCGTCCAGTTCCTCGGCGGCGTCATGGATGCCGTCGTCAATGCCTGACCCGCAACACCGTTTTTCTTTACCGGCAAAGGAGGACAGCCATGCCGAGCATCAACCTTCTGGATCCTTCCCTCGGCATCCAGGCCATCATGGAAAGCCCGGCGGCAGCGCGCGGCGGCATCCCCGAAGCGAGGCCCCTCGCCTCCAACGTGCTGCGCGAGGCCGGGCTTGAGGAGCTCTATTCCCCAAGCAACGCGCACCGCCTCGTGGAGCAGGCGCTCTGCCCGGATGCGGGCGACGGCGACATCCTCCGCCCGGAGGTGTTTTCCGGCAACCTCGCGGGATGTCTGGAAGCCTTGAAGGATTCCGAAGATCCCGCCGTCCGGGCGCTGGTGGACGGCGAACTGGCCCCGCTGCTTCAAAACAAGGAACTCCTCAACGCCTACATGGGCCTGATGATAGGGGGTTAAGGTGGCGCTCACGCAGGAACAGCGCAGCACATTGTCCATTCTGGGGTATCTGTATTACCGGATGGGGCGTCTGGACAATGCCGCCACGGTCTTCGCGGCGCTGGACAGGCTCGCCCCCGAAGGCATGGACGCCATTTCCCGGAGGGCCGCCGCCACGCTCGCGGCCATTGAAACGGATCGCGGCAATGCCGAAAAAGCCCTTCGGCTCCTGCACCGGGCCATGGACGGGCAAACCCTCTCCACCCGCCACGCCGCCCTGCACCTGCTCCGGGCCCGCGCGCTCTGGCAGCAGGGCCGCAAGGATGAGGCGAGGGCCGCAGTCAACGAATACCTGTACCTCGCCGGCAGCGGCCCGTCCGCGCAGGCCGGACATCCCTTCAACAGCATGGGCAAACGCGTATGAGCCTGTTCACCACGGCCCGTTCCGCCGTCGGCGTGGTCACGCGCCACAACGACATCAACATCGTCTTCCTGCTCGTCATCGTCATCGCGCTGATGATCATCCCGCTGCCCACGCCGGTGGTGGATACGCTCATCGGCGTGAACATGGCCCTGTCCTTCACCATCCTGATGATGACCATGTACGTGCGGACGGTGCTGGACTTCTCGGTCTTTCCCACGCTGCTCCTGTTCACCACCCTGTTCCGGGTGGGCCTCAACATCACGACCACGCGCCTCATCCTGCTTCAGGCGGACGCTGGTGAAATCATCTTCACGTTCGGGGAGTTCGCCCTCGGCGGCAACTTCGTGGTCGGCGCGGTGGTCTTCCTCATCCTGACCATCGTGCAGTTCCTCGTCATCGCCAAAGGCGCGGAGCGCGTGGCCGAAGTCGGGGCGCGCTTCACCCTCGACGCCATGCCCGGCAAGCAGATGTCCATCGACGCCGACATGCGCGCCGGGGTCATCGACATGGAGGAAGCGCAGCGCCGCCGCGAGCGCATCAGCCAGGAAAGCCAGATGTACGGCGCTATGGACGGCGCCATGAAGTTTGTAAAAGGCGACTCCATCGCCGGGATGATCATCGCCGTCGTGAACATCGTGGGCGGCACGATCATCGGCATCACCCAGAACGGCATGACCCCGGGGGAGGCCCTGCACCTTTACGGCATCCTCACCATCGGGGACGGGCTGGTATCCCAGATCCCCTCGCTGCTCATCTCCATTTCCGCGGGCATCCTGATCACCCGGACCGGCGATTCCGACGACAACGTGGGCTCGCAGATCGGCGTCCAGATCTTCGCCCAGCCCAAGGCGCTGCTCATGGCGGGCGGGCTGGTGTTCCTCTTCGCCCTCATCCCCGGCTTCCCCAAGCCGCAATTGTTCACGCTGGCGGCCCTCCTCGGCGGGCTCGGCTACGTGCTCAAGCGCGTCAGCGAAAACCCGCAGGCCCCGGACGCCAAGGAGGAACTTTCCAAGTCGCTCACGCCCACGGCCCGCCCCAAGCCCCGCCCCGGCGCGCAGCGGGACGAATTCGCGCCCACCGTGCCCATCATCCTCGACATCTCGGAGGACATGGGCGCATCCCTCGACTACGCTTCGCTCAACGAGGAGCTGGCGAACCTGCGCCGCGCGCTCTATTTCGATCTCGGCGTGCCCTTCCCCGGCATCAACATCCGGCCCAACCCCGGCCTGCCGGGGCTTTCCTATGTCCTGAACGTCAACGAAATCCCCATGTCGCGGGGGAAGCTGGAAAAAGGCATGGTGCTCGCCCGCGATACCAGCGAAAACCTGTCCATGCTCGGCGTGGAATTCAAGCTCGGTGAGCGGTTCCTGCCCGACGTCGAACCGCTTTGGGTTCCTGAGTCCAAGGCCGCCTCGCTGGAACGCGTGGGCATCAGCATCATGAACCATGCGCGCATCCTCGCCTACCACCTTTCGCTGCTGCTTGCCCGGCACGCCTCATCGTTCCTCGGCATGCAGGAATCCAAATACCTGCTCGACAAGATGGAGGAACGCGCCCCCGATCTGGTCCGCGAAGCCACCCGCCTGCTGCCCACGCAGCGTATTGCGGAAATCTTTCAGCGTCTGGTGCAGGAGCAGGTATCCATCCGCGACCTGCGGAGCATCCTCGAAGCGCTCATCGAGTGGAGCCCCAAGGAAAAGGATACCGTCATGCTCACCGAGTACGTCCGTAGCGCCCTGAAGCGCCAGATCAGCTATATGTATTCCAAGGGGCAGAACATGCTGCCCGCGATCCTGCTCGACCCCTCGGTGGAGGAGACGATCCGCAAGGCCATCCGGCAGACTTCGGCGGGCGCGTTCCTTGCGCTCGATCCCGATACGACGCAGCGATTCCTGCGCGCCGTGACCGAATCCGCCGGGAAGTACAAGGCCAACACGCAGAAGCCGGTGCTCATGGCCTCCATGGACATCCGGCGGTATGTGCGCAGGCTTATCGAGGGCGAGCATTACGGCCTGCCGGTTGTTTCGTATCAAGAGGTTACGCCTGAGATTTCGATCCAGCCCGTCAGCAGGATCAGGTTGTAAAGAGAGAGGATGCGGGGGAGGGGAAAGGGCCCCTTTGAAAAGGGTCTCCTTTCCCCTCCCCCGCACCCCCCTCCCCTATCCCCCCAAACTTTTTGACTGGTGGGGAGGCCGCGCGGCGGGAGTCCCGTCGTCGGAATCCCCGCGCCGGACAGCACTATGGAATCAGCCGCCATTGATTACGCCACGAAAGCGCTCTATTTGGTGCTCATGCTGTCGATGCCGCCCATCATCGTGGCCTCGCTCATCGGCATCCTGTTGAGCCTCATTCAGGCGATCACCCAGTTGCAGGAACAGACGCTGACTTTCGGCGTCAAGCTGCTGGCCGTAGTCCTGACCCTCTTTATCATGGGGGGATGGCTCAGTGGTGAAATCCTCCGCTATGCGGACGATATTTTCAGCCGTTTCTACATGATACGCTGATTGGGCGAGGGATGGGGAAGGCCCCGGTACGAAGAAAAGGGCTAAGGCACAGGGGCGATCCGCAAATTGCAGGAACAGGCGCTGACTTCCAGCGTCAAGCTGCTGGCCGCAGCCCTGCCCCTCTTCATCATGGGGGATGGCTCAGTGGTGAAATATTCCGCTATGTGGACGATATTTTCAGCCGTTTCTATATGATACGCTGATTGGACGAGGGATAGGGAAAGCCCCGGTACGAAAAAGAGGGCTAAGACACAGGAGCGATCCCCAAATTGCAGGAACAGGCGCTGACTTCCGGCGTCAAGCTGCTGGACGCAGCCCTGCCCCTCTTCATTATGGGGGATGGTTCAGTGGTGAAATACTCCACTATGCGGACGATATTTTCAGCCGTTTCTACATGATACGCTGATTGGGCAAGGATGGGGAAAGCCCCGGTGCGAAAAGAAGGCTAAGGCACAGGGGGTGATCCCAAAATTGTAGGAACAGGCCTGACTTCCGGGGCCAAGCTGCTGGCCGTAGTTCTGACCCTCTTCATCATGGGGGGATGGCTCAGTGGTGAAATACTCCGCTATGCGGACGATATTTTCAGCCGTTTCTACATGATACGCTGATTGGGTGAGGATGGGGAAAGCCCCGGCGCGAAAAAGAGGGCTAGGATAGGGAGAGGCAGCGGCATTGCCGGTCGGCACGCTGCAAAGCGGCCTGCATCCTCCACGGAGGCTTCATTTGGATTATCAGGCACTGTTCAACGAACTGCACCTTTTCGAGCAACTGCTGGCGCTGCTGGTGGGGATGCCCCGGCTGTTCATGCTCGTGCAGGTGGCCCCGTTCATGGGCGGGAACATCCTCACGGGGCAATTGCGGACGACCGTGGTTTTTGCCTGTTACCTTGTATTGCATCCCGCCATCGTCGCCGGCCTCCCCGAAACGCAGGGGCTTTCCCTCTCCACGTTCGCCCTGTACGGAACCATCCTCGTCAAGGAAACGCTCATCGGGATGCTTCTCGGTTACCTGTCCGGCATGTTGTTTTGGACCATACAGTGCGCGGGCTTCTTCATCGACAACCAGCGCGGTGCGTCCATGGCGGAAGGGGCCGATCCGCTGTCCGGCGAGCAGACTTCGCCGCTCGGATCGTTCTTTTTCCAGAGCGCCGTCTACCTGTTTTTTTCCACTGGCGCATTCCTCGCCCTGCTTGGCGTGGTTTACGCCTCTTACGAAATCTGGCCGGTCACGCAGCTCATCCCGCTCAGCGCGTTTCAGGACATCAACCTGCCGTTGTTCTTTGCCGGGCGCGTGAGCTGGCTCCTGCTCATGATGCTTCTGCTCTCCGGCCCCATCGTGGTAGCCTGCCTACTCACCGACGTTTCCCTTGGGCTCATCAACCGCTTCGCTTCGCAGCTCAACGTGTATGTGCTTGCCATGCCCATCAAGAGCGGCGTCGCGGCTTTTCTGATGCTGTTCTATTTCATGATGCTGCTGTCGAACGCGACAGGCTTGTTCGATGGGATCAAGGCTGATTTCGAGCAGCTCAGGAGGCTGTTGCCGTGAGCGACAAAACCGAACAGCCCACACCGAAACGCCTCCGCGAATCGCGCGAAAAAGGGGATGTGTGCAAGAGCCAGGACGTGCCCTCGGCCCTGACCGTGCTCGCCTTGTCCGTCTATATAGTCGTGATGGGGCGGCAGTTGCTGGAATCGCTGCTGGCGATGATGGAACTGCCCATGAAACTGCTGTCCACGCCCTACGCCGAGGCCGCGCCGCGCGCCGCCGAAGCCACATTCCACATAGCCGTTTCCATCGTCGCCCCGCTCGTCGGCCTCGTCATGGCCGTGGCCCTCGTCGCCAACCTCGGACAGGTCGGCATACTGTTCGCCTTCAAGGGGGCCATGCCCAAGCTCGAAAACATAAGCCCGTCCAAATGGTTCCAGAAGGTTTTCTCCATGAGGAACCTCGTGGAGTTCCTCAAGAACATTATCAAGGTGACGGTGCTCGGCGTTACGGTCTGGGTTGTCATGCGGGATCACCTGCCGACGCTGTTCGCCATCCAGCGGGGGACAATCTGGACGCTGTGGGAAGTTCTGGGATTGGCGCTCAAGGATCTGCTGCTCATGGCTGCGGGCGTCTTCTGCGTCATCGCCGCCGTGGACTACCTTTTCCAGAAATGGCAGTACGCCAAGAACCATATGATGTCGAAAGATGAAGTCAAACGGGAATATAAGGAGATGGAAGGCGACCCGCAGGTGAAGGGCAAACGCAAACAGCTCCATCAGGAAATGATCTCCCAAAACGCGCTGGGCAACGTGCGCAAAGCGAAGGTGCTCGTGACCAACCCGACCCATTACGCCGTGGCGTTGGACTACGAAAAGGACAGGACGCCGCTCCCGGTTATCCTTGCCAAGGGCGAAGGGTTCCTTGCCCAGCGCATGATACGGGTGGCGCAGGAAGAAGGCATCCCGATCATGCGGAATGTGCCGCTGGCCCGCAGCCTTTTTGAAAACGGGACGGAAAACGCCTACATCCCCAAGGATCTCATCGGCCCGGTGGCCGAAGTGCTGCGCTGGGTGCAGTCCCTCCAGCGGCAATGACGAACGCACAGGAAACGAACGTGAAGCAAAAACCTCTCTCCGAACAGGCGTTTCTGGATACCCTGATCAACCTTTGCGACGATCTGGCCTGGGGGCGCCCCGCCAGCGAAGACAGGCTGTTCGCCCTTACCAAGGAAGGCGCGGGCCCAAAGAATTATGTCCGGCTCGCGGAAGCCTTCGGCATGATGCTGGTCAAGGTGGAAAGCCGGGAGTACCACCGCTCGCAGCTCATTGAAGATCTGAAAACCCGCAATGCCGAACTGGAGGAAGCGCACAGGCTCCTTGCCGAGCGCAACACGCATCTGATGCGGACCATTCAGGAAAACTACCAGACCAAGAAGATCGTGGGCCAATGCGAGGCCATGCGGAAGGTCATCCAGCTTGCCCTGACCATCGCCCGCCGCCCCATCAATACGCTTATCCTCGGCCCCACCGGGGCTGGAAAGGAAGTCATCGCCAAGGCGATCCATTTCAACTCGCCCCGGCGCGAAGGGCCGTTCGTGGCGGTCAACTGCACGGCCATCCCCGACTCGCTGTTTGAAAGCGAGATGTTCGGCATCGAAAAAGGCGTCGCCACCGGCGTCAACGCACGCAAGGGGCTCATCGAGGAAGCTTCGGGGGGCACGCTCTTTCTCGACGAGCTGGCGGACATGACCTTGCCCAATCAGGCCAAGCTGCTGCGGGTTTTGGAGGAGCGCGAAGTCCTGCGCGTGGGCAGTTCCAAACCCGTGAGCGTGGACATCAAGCTCATCGCCGCCACCAACGTCAATCTGGAGGAGGCGGTGCGCAAAGGCAAATTCCGGGAGGATCTCTATTACCGCATCAACGTGGCGGAAATCAGGATTCCTCCCCTGCGGGATCGCGGGGATGACATCCTTTTGTTGGCGCAGCTTTTTCTTGAGCGCCACTGTGCATACATGGGACGGCCCCGGCTTTCGCTCTCCCCTGCCGTATGCAGGCAGCTTCTGCAATACGGCTGGCCGGGCAATGTGCGCGAATTGAACAACGAAATGGAACGCGCCGCTTCCCTGACGATCGGCAACCGTGTGGAGCTTTCCGATCTTTCCACGCGCATCGTGCCGGAGGAAGCCAGGTGCCGCCTTCTTGGGACGGAACCCCTCACCAGCCGGGAAGGGGCGGCCGCCCCAAAAGCGAAGATGCCAATAGTGCAGAACTATAACCTTCAGGAAATGGAGCGCAAACTTATCCTTGAAGCACTGGACAAAACCGACGGCAACAAAAGCAAGGCCGCGGAACTGCTCGGCATCACACGGGAAGGGCTCCGAAAAAAACTCCTGCGCATGGACATCAGCGATAAAGAAATTCCCCACGACAGCGGCAGGGCTTGACATTCACCTGCCTGAACACCTAAAACAATACGTCCACAACGCGCTCGTAGCTCAGTTGGATAGAGCGACAGCCTCCTAAGCTGTAGGCCACAAGTTCGATTCTTGTCGGGCGCACCAGAATGAAATTAAGGACTTGGACGTAAAAATCCAAGTCCTTTTTTCATACCTCAAAAAGCATTTTCACCCCTATTTCCAACCTTCCCGCTACAAAGAGCTATCGCTTGATAGCGCTCCTGATAAACCCTTCGACGTTTTTGCTCTGTCAAAACCTGTTTACTGCCTTTTGGAGAAATGAGCCTGAAAAAAATTTTCTTTAGCAGAGGCAAGGGCATCCGGGAAAACCGGATACCCTTCAGCCAATTTTATTCGTCCATCTCATCCGCTATGACGGTCAGAACGGCAATCACCACAGGTATCCATTTTCCGAGATTCATATCTTTTCCTTTCTATCTGGTTATGAAGCGGGACAAACGGCACTGGCGGACAGTTCCGTAGTCCCACTCGATATGTCTTCCAAGACACAGCGGCATCCTCGTCAAAAGCCCAAGGCGGCACAGCCGGCAGGTATCCGTCATGCGTTCCTCCTCAAGGCATCTTCGAGCAGCCCGAACAGTGCCGGGGCAAGCTGTGGAAGCGTCTCAATGATGCGGCTGGCATGCGGCGGCGACGAGGGGAATCTCTTTTCTGATCGGGAATCGCCTATGTTCCGCAACTTGAATCCGTCACCAGCCGTTTGACGGCCTTTGAGATGGTTCTCCTCGGTATGGTCAAAAACCTCAGGTGGAAAGTGAACGATAAACAGATCGAAAAGGTGATGGACACACTGGCTGAGCTTGGGCTTGATAGCCTGAGTCGAAAACCGGTATGCAGCTTGAGCGGCGGTCAGAAACAGCTTGTGTTCATGGCGCAGGCGTTTGTATTGCGTCCCAAGGTCTTGCTGCTGGACGAACCTACAAATGCGCTTGATCTGCCCCATCAGCTTGTCGTTATGGGTTTGGCCCGGAAGTATACGCAGGAAAACGGAGCGATTACACTTTTTGTCGTACATGACCTCATGTTGGCGTCGCGATCAGCAGTCGCTTGCTGATGCTTCATGAAGGGCGGATTAAGGCGTTCGATACGGCGGAACACGTGCTGCTTCCATACTTGCTCGGCGACGTCTACGACGTGGAAGCGAGCGTCGAACGGACGCTCCCCGGCTTTTTGAATGTTATCCCCGTGAGGCCGTTGTGAGCAGGAGCCATCTGGAAGCGATTCGGATCTATTGGTCGGGAAGGGTTGCTGCCTATGCTGCCGTCAACGCCGATGAACTTGATAATGTTCAGGCCAAGGTATGGGATGAGCTGATCGCAGAACAGCTTCCGTGGAGCCATCCTCTCCGCATCCTCGACATAGGATGTGGTCCCGGCTTTTTTTCCATACTCATGGCGCGCCGTGGGCATGAGGTTACGGGGGTGGACTACAGCGGGGCTATGATGGAATGTGCCCGGCAAAACTTCAAAAAATATTCCGCGGAGACAAGGGCGCGTTTTCTCAAAATGGATGCTCAGCATTTGACATTCGGGGATAATGCCTTCGATGTCGTTTTGAGTTGCAACCTCACGTGGAATCTGGAACATCCGGGCAGGGCGTACGCGGAATGGCTGCGTGTCCTCAAGCCCGGCGGCGTCCTGCTTAATTTCGACGCCAATCGGCATGTACATCTATTCGATATGGAGTTTGCCCGGCTGTACGCGGAAGATGCTCAAAAGCTGCGTGACATGGGGTATGCCGTCGAAGATGAACATGGGGATCCGGCTTGGACGAGCTGATCCCGCAGCTCCCCCTCAGCCGTGAACAACGTCCGGCATGGGACAAGACGTGTCTCGAACGGCTGGGCTGTCGGGATGTGTTTGTCAGGACGGCGTTGCCTCCGGATATCATGAACATCTATTACCGGATTCGGTATACCCATACTCCAATGTTCCTCGTGAGGGGAATCAAACAGGGAGAATTATATGACGGAATTGGAAGCGATACGGCGTTACTGGAATACGCGGGCGGAAGGGTATTCCCTGAAGACCGCATACGATCTGCAACATGCGGAAACGGTTTGGCTGGAACGCCTGCGCCCGTTTCTCCCCGAGTCCGGTAGGCTGGAAGTTTTGGATATAGGATGCGGGCCGGGGTTCTTTTCCATTCTGCTGGCTCGGCTGGGACATTCCGTAGTCGCCTTCGACTACACGGAAGGGATGCTGGAACGTGCTTCCCAAAATGCAGCCGAAGCCTGCGTATCTCTTACGGTACGGCAGGGTGATGCTCAGGCCCTTCCGTTCCCGAATGCCGCATTCGATCTGATCGTGTCCCGCAATCTGACGTGGAACCTTGAAGCCCCGGAAACGGCCTACGCCGAGTGGCTGCGCGTCCTCAGGCCGGGAGGACGCCTCGTCAATTTTGATGGCAACCATTACCGCTACCTTTACAGCTCCCCCTATGCGGAGGAGCTGAAACAGCCTGATTATACGGACGGACACAATCCTGATTTCATGCTCGGCGTCGATCCAGCGCCGATCAACGCCATTGCCGCAAACCTGCCTTTGAGCAGGGTCGATCGTCCGCAGTGGGATGTGGAAACGCTCCTCAGGCTGGGAGCGGGCAATGTGACGGTTGATGTGGAACGAAAACATTTCATGGGCGGCACGGGACACCCCATATCCATCATTAAGGGCTTCATGGTTTCAGCCCAAAAAGAAGGGTAATCCTAAAGGCTGTGTCATAAAAATGGTTGATGCCTTTTTCCTTGAAGTTCCAAAGGGATAACCGAAAAAATGCCTTAGCCCTGTATTCCGCCAAAAGAAAAACCGAAGAGAAAAGGCTGTATTTTCACCGCACTATTGAGATGAAGCAACCACATGCTATGACAGAGCCACCTTAAAAAACAAGCCGTTCCCTCTTCCGGATAGATTGGAAAGGCTCTGTCATAGCATCTGGTTGTTTTATTTTTTACAATATACTGAAAATATAGATTTTTTAGATCCTTCTCGCTGATGGGCTCCGTGATTGGGGCATTTTATGAGTTATTCCTTTGGAATTTCAAGAAAACATCAACCGTTTCCTATGGTACAGCCATTGGAAATCTTTGCCCTCGCGCCGAGCTTTCTTTTGGAGCGGGAGCGCAGTTCACAACTGCAACTGGCCTTACTGGTACAGAAAAAGCAGAACAGCCTGTTCCAAGATCAGAGGATATTACCCTGTAGAGGCTGGCTTTATTCGGTAGGGTCAGGGACTCTGGTTAAAAACGCAGCTCGCTACCCTGCCTTCTTCGGTAATCATTGCCTATATTCCCTTTTGGTGTTACGAAATAAAAAAAAATATTACCTTGATGTACATCGTCAGATGGGATTGACGTCCTCAAGGGTGCTATCCAGTGTGGAAGCGGTACAAAAAAGATTTATAGTTCAAATTGTTAACGGAGAGAAGTCATGGCTGTGAAAAAGCTGTTCGTCGTTATCATCGCACTCTTGGGGCTTGCGGGGTGCTCGCAGGAGGAACCCGCCTCCAAAGCAGAAGCGCCTCGTACGGAACTGGCGTATGCAAGTACGAAGGATATTCGAAATATCAATCCTCATTTGTATTCCGGGGAGATGGCGGCGCAAAACATGGTGTTTGAACCATTGGTCGTCAATACGGAGGAAGGCGTCAAGCCTTGGCTCGCGGAAAGCTGGGAGATATCTCCCGATGGGAAGGAATACACCTTCCATCTTCGGAAAGACGTCACCTTTACGGATGGAACGCCTTTCAACGCCGAGGCCGTTAAAGCGAATATGGACGCTATCGTGAGCAACCTTCCCCGGCACGCGTGGTTGGATATGGTCAACGAAATCGACCGCAATGAGGTCGTTGACGAATATACCTACAAGCTGGTGCTCAAGCATCCCTACTACCCTACGCTGGTAGAGCTGGGGCTGACCAGGCCTTTCCGTTTCATTTCTCCGAAGTGTTTCATTGATGGCGAAACCAAGAACGGCGTGTCCGGCTATGTCGGCACAGGGCCGTGGGTTCTGACCGAGCACAAGGACAAGCAGTATGCCGTGTTCACGCGAAATGAACGCTATTGGGGACCTAAGCCGGCTCTGGAGCGCGTACGCTGGAAGGTTATGCCGGATCATCAGACTATTCTGCTTGCACTCCAGAAGGGGGAAATCGATCTGATCTTCGGCTCTGACGGTGACATGCTGAACCTCGATACGTTTGCTGCATTGCAAAAGGAAGGCAAGTACAAGACGGAGATCAGCGCCCCCATCGCCTCACGGGCCATCCTTCTAAACGCACACCAGCCGATTACCAAAGATATCAATGTACGCGAAGCATTCCAGTACGCCATCGATAAGAAGGCCATCGTCGACGGCATACTCAACGGTTCGGAAACGATAGCCGACACGTTGATGGCCAAGACCGTTCCCTATTGCGACGTTGATCTCCCGGTACGCTCCCATGATGTCGCGAAAGCCAATGAACTGATGGAAAAGGCTGGCTGGAGCATGGGCAAGGACGGATACCGTTACAAGGACGGCAAAAAGTGCGTCGTCACCATCTACTATAATTCCAACAACGCACAGGAACGGACCATCAGCGAATACATGCAGAACGATCTCAAGAAGATCGGCGTGGAACTCAAGATTGTGGGCGAGGAAAAGCAGGCGTTTCTGGATCGGCAGCGTACTGGCGAATTCGACCTGCAATACTCCCTGTCGTGGGGGACGCCGTATGATCCGCAGTCCTATCTGTCTTCTTGGCGCATTCCCGCTCACGGGGATTATCAAGCGCAGGTCGGCTTGGAACGCAAGGAGTGGCTGGATAAGACGATCACCGCGCTTATGATCGAGTCGAATGAGGATATCCGTAAGAATACCTACAAGGAATTGCTGACATATATCCATGAGCAAAGCGTGTATGTGCCTCTGAGCTATTCGCGTACCAAGGCCGTACATGTCCCGGCTCTCAAGGGGGTTACGTTCAGCACCTCCCAATATGAAATTCCCTTTGAAAGGATGTCGTTCTAGGCCGTGTCGTCATTCTACCTGTAACTATTTGAAATTTTTGAAAGCAATAGCTTTTGCGATTTAAAAATAGTTAAATGATTTCAATAGATTATATCTAATTGACGACACGGCCTATCGGACTGGTTCGGGAGGCGCATCTCCCGAACCGCTGCAATGCCTAAGGAGCTTCGCATGGGGAGTTATCTTTTTCGCCGCCTGCTCAACCTCATCCCTATCCTTATTGGGATTTCGTTTCTGTCTTTCGTGCTGATCACTCTGAGCCCCAGCGACCCGGCGGAAGTGGCCGTGCGTGTCAATGAAGTCACTCCCACTGAAGAGGTGCTTGCCGAAACCCGTGCGAAGCTCGGTTTGGATAAACCCTTTTTGACGCGTTATGTGACTTGGCTGAACAATTCCTTACATGGGGATTTCGGCAACCGTTATGTGGACGACAAACCCGTGCTTGGCGAAATCCAAAAGGCGCTGCCCGCGACCCTCGTCCTTGCCGGGGCAGCTCTGTGCCTGACGCTTGTGTGCAGCCTCTCCGCCGGGATCGTCTGTGCGTTGTATGAAGGAACCTTTCTCGACCGGCTCATCCGGGGCTGTGTCTTTCTTGGCACGGCCATGCCCAGTTTCTGGGCCGGGCTTCTCCTCATGTGGCTGTTTGCCGTCAAACTTGATCTCGTTCCGACGAGCGGGATGGACGGCCCCAGCTCCGTCCTTTTGCCTGCGGCCACGTTGTCTCTTGCATATATCGCCACCTATACGCGGCTCATCCGCGCCAACATGATTCAGAATAAGCAGGAAAACTATATTCTCTACGCACGGATGCGCGGTTTGTCCGAGCGCGCGATCACCCGCCATATGCTCAAGAATTCACTTCAGGCTTCGCTGACGGCATTGGGGATGTCGCTGCCGAAGCTTATAGCCGGAACTTTTGTCGTGGAAAGCATCTTCGCGTGGCCCGGTATCGGAAGGCTTTGCGTGACCGCGATCTTCAACCGTGATTTGCCCGTCATCCAAGCCTATGTACTCATTATGGCCGTTCTTTTTGTAGTCAGCAACTTATTGGTGGACATCTTGAGCGCTGCTGTCGATCCCCGGCTGAGAAAGGAATTCTAGCATGCCCCTGTGGATTCGTCTGAAAAGAGACAGAGTAGCGCTGCTTTGCATGGGGTTCTTGAGTGTTGTCCTTGTATTGGGCCTCCTCGCTCCCATACTTCCCTTGTCCGATCCCACGCTTATCGACATCAGGGACAAATTCGCGCCGTGGAGCTGGCACCACCCCTTTGGAACGGATCAGCTTGGGCGTGACGTGCTTTCGCGCCTTATTTACGGCATCCGTGCCACGGTGTTTCTGTCCCTGCTTACCATGGCCATAACCGCCGGGCTGGGGGCGAGCATCGGCCTTGCCGCCGGATTCTTCCGCAACCGTATCGACGATGTGCTTATGCACATATGCGACGTAATGATGTCTTTTCCCAGTGAGGTCATGATTCTTGCCATTGTGGGCATGATGGGGCCGGGGCTGGAAAACGTGGTCATCGCCAATGTGGCGGCGAAATGGCCATGGTATGCACGGATGATCCGGTCCATCGTCCGGCAGCATTCCGATAAGGACTACATCCGGTTTGCCAAGGTCGCCGGCGGATCATCCATCAGGATCATGATGCGGCACCTGTTGCCCGGCACGGCCGGCGAACTCTTTGTCCTGACAACATTGGATACGGGGAGCGTGATTCTGATGATTTCAGCGTTGTCTTTCCTCGGTCTGGGCGTGCAGCCCCCTACTCCGGAGTGGGGCATGATGCTCAATGAGGCGAAGGAGGTCATGACCATGTACCCGTTACAAATGATCCCGGCGGGCATGGCTATTCTGTTGGTTGTGGCAGCATTCAATTTTTTAGGCGACAGCCTGCGTGACGCTTTAGATCCCAAATACGTGGGCAGGGAACGTTCATGAGCTTGCTTGAAGTGCAGAGCTTGGCCGTCCGAGATGCCCTTACCGGGACGCTGCTCGTACGGGATGTGCATTTTCGTCTTGAACCGGGAACCTGCCTTGGCGTTGTTGGGGAAAGCGGCAGCGGCAAGTCGCTGACGTGCCTGGCCCTGTTGGGGCTGACGCCTCCTTCTTTGCGGGTTTCCGGCAGTGTACGTTTCGATGGCATCGACCTTTTGCGGGCAGGCCGGGAAACCGTGCGCGACATCCGCGGCAAGCGAATTGCCATGATAGTCCAGCAACCGATGACGGCGTTCGATCCTCTTTACTCCATGGGGGCACAGTTTCTTGAAACACTCCGAGCGACGACATCGTTTTTTTCGGAAAAAGAGAGTATGGGACGCATCGTTGCGGCTCTGGAGATGATGCACATCCGCAATCCGTTGGATGTACTCAAAAAATATCCGTATCAGCTTTCCGGTGGCATGTTGCAGCGGTGCATGATCGCGGTGGCGCTGCTTCAGCGGCCCGATATCATTATTGCCGATGAGCCAACAACAGCGCTGGACTCCATGAACCAACAGGAGGTTGTGGCACAATTCCGCTGGATACGGGAGGAATTCGGCACCAGCCTGATTTTTGTTTCCCATGATCTTGGCGTCGTCCATCAGCTTGCGCAGGAAGTCTTGGTCATGAAGGACGGTGTAGGCGTCGAATACGGCGGATCGGAGCTGTTCTCCGCTCCACGGCATCCCTATACCCGTTATCTCGTGGACACGAGATCCACGTTGTCCAAAGCCTTCGAGAGGGTGATGCAGTGTCGGTAGCATATCGGGAAACGCCGTTGCTTGAAGTCCGCAATGTCTTCAAAAGTTACCCGGTACCAGGAGGCTTTTGGAAGAAAAAACGGCAGCCGATCCTCAGGGGCGTGAACCTCACACTGTCCGAAGGCTCTTCCGTAGGGCTTATCGGCGAAAGCGGCGAGGGGAAAAGCACGCTCGGAAGATTGATCCTTGGCTTGGAACAGCCGGACAGCGGACAGATAATCTTGGAAGGCCTCCCTGTTAAGGTCTGGAGCAAGGAACATCCTGGGCAAATGAGCGTTGTGTTCCAAGATTATACGTCCTCCGCCAATCCGAGGTTCACGGTGGAGGAACTTATCAGGGAACCGTTGGATATCCTGCGGCTGGACACATCATGTGCAATCCCGGAACTGCTTGAGCGGGTTGGGCTCCCGAAGACGCTGAGGAACCGCTACCCCCATGAGTTGAGCGGGGGGCAGCTCCAGCGGGTGTGCATCGCACGGGCCATAGCGGCCAAGCCCCGTTTCATCGTATTCGATGAGGCCATCAGTTCGCTTGACGTGTCCGTGCAGGCGCAGGTGCTGGAACTGCTGTTGGAGCTGAAAGGGGACATGACCTACCTGTTCATCGCGCATGATGTTCAGGCGGTTACCTACTTATGCGATCGCATTCTGTTCCTTCATGAAGGAACCATCGTGGAATCCTTGGAGAAGGAACATTTAGCAAGGGCATCCAGCGTATATGCACAAAGGCTCCTTCAATCGGTCATCCCCTTTGCCCCTGACGCCAGCGTCACACCAATATGAGGCTCTATCATGAAATTTTCCTCCCAATCGCTTGACGAACGCATCGAGCGTTATTGGTCGCGGAGAGCGCAAGGTTTCGGTGCTGTACGGCGATATGAACTTTCCAGTGAAAAATCCCGTCTCTGGCTATGTGAAATCGAGCCGTTTCTCCCTTCGGGCCCCCTGCAAATTCTTGATGTAGGTACGGGTACGGGGTTTTTTGCCATCCTGATGACGGAGCTGGGGCACGCTGTGACGGGCGTTGACTTGAGCCCTACGATGATCGACTCCGCGCGCGAGACGGCTCAAAAGAAAAACATGCCCATTGATTTCCACGTGATGAACGCGGCGCAGTTGGCTTTCCCCTCCGCCCGGTTTGACGTCGTCCTATCCAGAAATCTGACATGGACGCTTCCTGACGTACGGGCCGCGTATACCGAATGGTACCGGGTTCTGCGTCGCGGCGGCGTCCTGATCAATTTTGATGCGGATTACGGTAACGTCTCCTTTGCACAGCAGACCGAAAAACTGAACCAGCCGAACGCACACGCCGCGATCGAGTCTGCATTGCTCAAAGAATGCGATGCGATCAAGGCCCAGCTGGATATCAGCGGCGTTCCCCGTCCTGAATGGGACATGCGGACACTGGGGGAAATAGGATTCACCGATATCCGTTGCGATACCCAGATAAGCGACAGGATTTACGCGGAAGTCGACGAGACATTCAATCCTGTCCCCATGTTCCGGCTGACGGCGGGCAAGCCCGGCTAGAGCTTTATTATGCATTCCCTCTGATATTTGCCTGATAGGGCCGTTTCCCTTCCGGGTCGTTTATTCCGGGCTCTCGCCTTGCGCCCTGTGCTTGGGGGAGAGCCCACCATATAAACCTTTAACGCTGGAGAGGTGATGATGAAACGTGCAGTGATGCTGTTCCTTGCGGCAGGCATTCTTTTAAGTATGGCGAGCGGGGCATGGGCCGCTGACGTAAGCATTAAGGGGCAATGGCAAAACGGTTTTTCCTGGGCTGATCGTAATCCTCTCAAACCGGCGAATGCTTCTGTTGACAGATTCAAGGCTTCCACGCGGTTACGCACGCAGATCGATATCGTGGCTTCCGATTCGCTCAAGGGCGTCGCCTTTTTTGAAGTGGGACATCAAAACTGGGGAACAAATGACGCCGCACTCGGAACGGATGGCAAGGTCGTCAAAGTGCGTTATAGTTATGTCGACTGGGCTATTCCGAAGACGGACGCAAAAGTCCGTATGGGCCTTCAGCCCTTCGACATCGCGACATTTGCGGTGCCGTACGCGGCGTTCATGACCGATGGTGCCGGACTTTCACTTTCTGGAAATTTCACTGAAAACGTGGGGGCCACGCTTTTTTGGGTTCGTGCGTACAATAACGATGAACGTACTGTTTCCCACGATGCGATGAATGTCATCGGGCTAGCGGTTCCGGTACAGTTTGATGGCATCAGGATGAACCCCTTCGGAATGTACAGCGCGATCGGCAAGGACACTCATTTCGGTGCCGGTGCCAATAACAAGACCGGAGTCGCCAGCGGATTGCTTCCTGTTGGTACGGAGAAGATTGTCGCTGACTCTCACGACAATCATGGCAATGCATGGTGGGGTGGCCTTTCCGCTGAAATGACGCTGTTCAGCCCGCTCAGGGTCGCCGTAGATGGCATTTACGGAAAGGTGGACATGGGGAAAATGGGCAATCAAGATCTGAAACGTGCGGGGTGGTATGCCGCACTGGCCGCTGAATATAAAACTGATTTTGCCACACCCGGCCTTACGTTCTGGTACGCTTCCGGTGATGACGCGAATGCACTTGACGGTTCCGAACGCATGCCCGTCATTGATAGCGACGTGGCATTAACCTCTTTCGGATATGATGGCGGGATGTATAACCGCTCGAACACGTTTAACGGTACGGACATCAGCGGTAGTTGGGGTATCATGGCTGAGTTGAAGGATATTTCCTTCATTGAAGCCTTAAGCCACGAATTCCGCGCAGCGATGATTAAAGGCACGAATAATACAGAAATGGTACGCAGTGGGGTGGTGGCCCATGACGCAATGGCCACTGTCGGCAATAATATGTACCTCACCACCAAAGACAAGCTGTGGGAAGTCAATTTTGATTCCCAATACAAGCTGTATGAGGGGCTTACTCTCGCCTTCGAGCTTGGGTATATCTATCTCGACGCCGACAAGGAACTCTGGAATGACTTGTATAAGGAAAACAACTTTCAGGCAGCTTTTAGCGTAACCTACAAATTCTAGATCCAACCTTCCTAAAATGAAAAGGTATGCATGCGTATTGAGTGCCGTGCATACCTTTTCAAACAAAGAGAGGTTCAGATAAAGAATATCCTTTTATTTGGCTGATGCGCTGCGTTTGGC
Source organism: Bilophila sp. T19-St14 (assembly GCF_059728385.1). NCBI lineage: Bacteria > Pseudomonadati > Thermodesulfobacteriota > Desulfovibrionia > Desulfovibrionales > Desulfovibrionaceae > Bilophila > Bilophila sp. T19-St14. Next base: position 3,231,164 of record NZ_BAAGFT010000001.1, on the reverse strand, counting down.
ACGGACAGCCTGACGGATCCAATCATACCATTCATTGAATCCTTCTCCCGTACGACAGGACAGTTTAAAAAGGCTCTGTCATAGTATGTGGTTGTTTTATGTCTATAGTACGGTGAAAATACGGCTTTTGTATCTAATTTTTCCGTTGGCGGAATCTATAGCTAAGGCATTTTGTTGGCTATTCCTTTGGAACTTTAAAGAAAAAGCATCAACCAGTTTCTATGACACAGCCTTTAAAAATAGGCAAATCGGTGTTGAGGCATGAGCATACCGTATGCCGCCTCTGCATCGAAGTCCAGATAGGGAAGCAGATCGATCTTGCTCAAGATCATAACACTGGCACAGTTGAAGGGATATGGATATTTTTCAGGCTCATCATCTCCTTCAGGCACACTCAAAAGGGCGATTTTGGCATCCTCGCCGCAGTCGAATTCCACGAGGCAGATGAGATTTTCAACATTTTCGATGAACAGGATGCCGATTTCATTTAGGTCGAAAGCCCCTAGCCTTCCATATAAGGTTGCTGTCGAAGCAGCATCCTCTTCGCAATCCTAGTAGCCCGGTTACCGGCGCAACACCTTTCCGCAATTTTGAGAATACACAACTTCGTCTCCCGATCCGCGTCGAAAAGCACACTCGCTTTCACATGCTCATACGCAACCAGTGTGAAGCGAACCGCCATGTCCATTTCGCGCTCGGAGATCAAACTTTCGGAAGGACCATCATTTTCGCATAGGTGGAAAATTCCTGCGAGCCTGAGAGCCTGCGGGGGACGCTCGAACGCACCAGTCCCTGATCCGAATCCCCGCCTCACTACAGCGTGTTTCCCTATCTATGTAATCGTAAAAACTCCGAAGATGCTCCACTGCGCGATCAAGCCGCAGAGACTTCGTATGCTTATAATACTCATTATGTAAGAAAAGGCTGTGTTATAGAAAATGGTTGATGCTTTTTTCCTTGAAGTTCCACAGGGATAACCGACAAAATGCCTTAGCCCTGTATTCCGCCAAGAGGAAAGCCGGAGAAAAAGGCTGTATTTTTCACCGCACTGTGGCGATGAAACAACCACAAACTATAACAGAACCTAAGAAAAAGTACTCTCGTAGTTGCTTTGGCAATTGAATGTTTTCAGGATAATCAGTTACCACCTCTAGAGGAGGTGATATGGCTATAGCCCCCTCTGAGGGGGGACTCACCGAACAGTTAAAAGGTTATTCCCTAGGTAATAGATGTTGATCCTCATATTTTCGTACTCTTCTTGGTTGTATGTATGCTCGCACTGTCGCTTCGTCAAAGCCTACCGTGCCTACACAGTGACCTCGCGCCCTAAAGTAATACCCGGCAAGATTTTCTCTCGTCCAAGGCAGCGTTTATGGATCAAAATAGCAGATTTTCCTTTCAGACGTCCTATCACCTGTGCCACTCCATATCTTGGGAGATGCTCAAGCTCATATGGATATGATCGGACATCACATGCCCTTTCACCAACTTTATGCCAAACTGATTGCACAATTCTCGAAACAGACTTCCTCTTTCTGCTCGAATTCTTCCAAATAGCACTTTTTACAATATGTTGGAATGAAGACGACGTGATACAGGCAGTACCACGTCACATGGAACCGTTTGTTCCATTCATGCATAGGCTCATTCCTTGGCATCCACTCGGTGGGAATGCTGTGGTTTGAGCCTTTTTATTTACAGCCTTATCTCAACCCCGATACGGTTGAACCTTGTCGAGCCACACCGCCGGAGGCAGTGGTTTAACCGATCTGAAATTATTTTTGGTATTCTTGAAATATATAAACAAGCTCTAATAAAATATTATTTTTCTATTTAATAAACAGATATAGGTTAATTATCAATTTATTCCTTTGAATTTAAAATATATTGATGCTTTTTGTCTCAGGATATAACAATTTATGGCTTCTGCCTGAATCTAAGGAAAGCATTCTGGTCGGAAACACTAAAATGTGAAAAGAATATCTTAGCAAAGAGTCATTATAATTTTATTGATATTTTACATAAAATGAGGTATTTTAAATTGTGATAAGCGTCTGAATCGCTCTCTAACGAGGAGGTATGCATGAGTCCGTTCAGTAATGCTTTTGAGAAGAAGTGGTTTTACATCTTTATGTTCTTTTATGTTTTTATCATGCTCCCTTTTCCCTTTTTCTACAACACCGAGTATGAGCCTTCCTGGTATGGGATTCCCAACTTTGTTTTCGGATGGATCTTCAACTCCGTAGTTGTTGTGGCTCTAATATTCCTGTGGCGTCATCAGTGCCTGTCCCGTCCCGAATATCAGGAAGAGGAGTAGGTGAGCATGCAAGAAGAACTGTTGACGCAAACAATACCATTTCTAGTGGTCATGATCTCCTATATTGGACTTATGGCCTACATCGGCTACTACGCCACTCAAAAGACCAGAACCTTCAGCGACTATCTGACCATGAGCGGCAAGGCTGGAGCTATTTTGAGCGGACTTGCCTACTTTGCGACTCAATACAGCATGAGCACGTTCATGGGCGTACCGGGCACCATCTACCATGTCGGCTACGCCGGGATGTCAGTGTCCGTTCCCGGCATCGTGTTCAGTATGCTCATTCCCGCACTGCTGGTTGGCAGGCGTCTCATTCGGCTTGGCCACAAATATGGGATGCTTACCATGGCGGACTATCTTTCCGACCGCTATGAATCCATAGGAATGCGTGGCTTTCTGGCCGTCATCATGATTATTTTCCTTGTCCCAATGATGGGTGCGCAGACCATCGGCGGCGGGATCATCTTCTCCACCTATACGGGAGCTCCCGAATGGCTGGGTATCGTGATCATGGGGATCACGGTAATCGCCTACTGCATTACTGGCGGCATTAGAAGTATCATGATTACGGACGTCATTCAGGGATGTCTTATGGTCGCGACGGCCGTGGTGACCTTCTTTGCCGCGCTTAAGCTCGGCGGCGGCATGGAACTCATCAACCAGAAGCTCTCTTCCACCAATGTGGGGCTGATGACGCACCCAGGCGTTAATGGCGGCATGCCGTGGGCAAACTACGCTTCCATGATCGTGATGTGGAGCTTCTTCACCATCGGTCAGCCCCATTTGTTCACCAAGTTCTTCACCATGAAGAACTACAACGTCATGTTCAAGGCCGTCATTCTGGGCACGCTGGGCATGCTTTTCTCAGCGACGCTTATTGAATGGTGCGGCGTGCTCGGGCGCGTGTCCTTCCCCGATCTGGTTGGGAAGGGGTCCGACTACGTCGTACCATACATCCTGCATGCGGGCGTGCCCAAGGTGGTTTCGGCGCTTATGGTTGCAGGCATTTTCTCGGCGGGTATGTCCACTATATCCGGTATTCTGCTAACCACCACCAGTGCCATCACCCGCGACCTGTATCAGAAGATTTTTAGACGCGGCGCCTCAGATGAGGATGCGCTCAGGCTGTCGCGCTATGTGACCGCCGGACTCGGCGTCCTGGCTATTCTTATCGGTATTTCCAAGCCTGCGAGCATCTTCCAGTTGGTTCTGTTCGCGTTCGGCGGCCTCGGCATCTGGGCTGCGCCCGTTCTCGTCGGGATGTACTGGAAGCGCGCTACCAAGATGGGAGCCGTCGTTTCTGTCGTTTGCGGCGAAATCATTTACGTATTGCTGGTCCTTAAGTTCCAGAGCCTTACATTTGGCTTTAATCCTCTGATCATTGCGTGGCTCATTACGGTTCTGATCCTTATCGGCGTCAGCCTGTATACGAAGCCCGTGAGCGCAGAGACCATCAGACGGCACTTTGAAGAACTGGACGGCCAGAAGAAGTCAAATTAATCTACTATCTAACTCTGTTGAATTTCGGGTAAATTCCCGAATCTCACCGGGAGTCTTAGGATTCCCGGTGAGAACAAATTTTTCTGTGTGGCTTCCGCGGGGGAAAAGCCCCGACAAGCGGCGAGCCCGTATCGCCGCAGGCGCAATCCTTGAGAGGCATTTCAAGCTCGAAACGCCTTTCTGCCATTCATAGAGGCACCGATAACGGGACCTTCTGAAGTTGAAATCGGCAAACCGAGTTCTTCCCGAAAAGGAACTCGGCCAACGAGCGGAAGGCGGCATTCACCAAAACACATGGAGGCACGATGTTTCTGGCTCATCTCAACTGGCAAGAGGCGGAATCCGTCCTGAAGGCGAAAGACCTCGTCGTCATCATCCCATTGGGCAGTACCGAGCAGCATGGCCCGCTGGGGCCGTTAGGCACGGATTTCATCATTCCTCAACATCTGGCCGAGCAAATCGAGGCGAAAACCAAGGCGCTGGTCGTTCCCACCATGCCTTTCGGCGTTGCCGCCCATCATACTGATTTTCCGGGAACCATCGACATTGGGCTTGAGGGGCTTACCTGCGTCATGCGGGGCGTGGTCGAAAACCTCATGAAGCACGGAGCCCGCAGATTCCTATTTCTCAACGGGCACGGCGGTAATGACCCGGCTCTGGATAAGGTTGGGCTGGAAACATTTCGGGCTGGAGGACTCTGCGCCCAGATCAACTGGTGGAGTTTGGCTCCGGCTCTCAATTCCCAATGGATCACGGGGCATGGAGATGCGCAGGAAGTCGCCATGATCCGTGCCATCGACAACAGTCTGATTCGGGATGATTCACTGATTCCTACCACGGTCAATCATTTGTCCGCTGAACTCCGCAATACTCATCTGAATCAGGTCCGGTTTGGCAATGCCGCGGTGAAGGTCATCCGGGATGTCCGATCCACGGTCAATTCTGGGGGATTCGGCGGACTGGAATCTGGACTGGGCACGCAGGAATGGGGCAAGGAAATGCTGGAAGCTGTGGTGGACTACTGTGTCGGGTTCGTCGAGGCGTTCCGTCAGGTAGACATCGAGGGAGCGCATCGGCATGTCTGAGCTTGAAACCCTGCTAGCGCAGGTGGATGCGGATAGGCTGATGGCACATGTCCGCAACATCACACAATTCGAGCGAATTCCGGGCAGCGACGAGGAACGGGCCGCGTTCGACTGCATTGAGAAAGCCCTTGTAGCCTGCGGTCTTTCCCCCCAGCGGCAAATGTTGCCCGCATACGTCAGCATTCCCGTGTGCGCGAAGTTGACGGTCGCTGGAGAAGACATCCCATGCACCGCTCATTCCATGCTGCCGAGCGCAGAGCTGAATGCTGAACTCGTGGAAGTGCCTGATGCTGCCTCCATCCTTCATTGCAATGTGGTAGGAAAGATTCTTCTGATCGATGGTCTGGCCATGGCTCCCACCGTGCGTGCAGCTCAAGAGGCTGGTGCCTTGGGCGTCGTGTTCGTTGCCGGTTCCCGGCATTATCACAAAATGATCGTTTCCACGGTATGGGGAAGCCCGGAGCCAGACGACTGCACCGCTTTTCTGGGCATCCCTGCCGTGACCGTGAGCTACAGGGACGGCGAACGCATAAGAAGTCTGCTACGGCGATCCGTTGAGGTTCACATGGCTACGGCGGTCGAGAACAAGTGGATGGAACTTCCTGTGATCACTGCGGATATCGGTAGAACGGACAAAGGCTATCTTATGCTTACCGGGCATGTGGACAGCTGGTACAAAGGAGCCATGGACAATGCCTCTGGAAATGCCGCGTCCCTTGAGATAGCTCGCATTCTGGCTGCCGAGCAGTCTTTTTTGCGGCGCGGCGTGCGTGTGGTGTTCTGGTCTGGGCATTCTCATGGGAGGTATGCCGGTTCTACCGCATTCTGCGATGCGTTTTTTCAGGATATTCACGACAATGCATTCCTGCATGTGAATGCAGACTGTCTGGGCGGCTGCGGCGCAACCCTGTTGAGTCAAGGCGGTTGTATGGCTGAATCATGGGCACTTGGCGACTTCGCCATCCGCACGGTCACGGGAGAGGGTTTTGAAGGTACCCGTTTCAGCCGTTCCTGCGATCAGTCGTTTTGGGGAACGGGGACTCCTTCTCTATTTTCCAGCGTTTCTGAGCAACCCAAACCGGAAACCGAAGATGCGGCCTCAAAAGCATTCGGCCTCATGTTCGGAGGCAGCAAGAGCGGTGGCTATGGATGGTGGTGGCATACTGAGGCGGATACGGTGGACAAGATTGATCCCGAATTGTTGCGGCGGGATACACGGATCTTCCTTGCGGCTGTGTACAAGGCCTGCGCCGACCCTGTCATTCCTCTGGATATCCGGGCTGGATTCGCCGAGTTTGCGGAGCAGGTTCGCGACTATGCGGCGACAGGGAACGGTTTAGATTTCAGACCGTTGCTATCTCGCATTCAGTGGGTGGAGAACCTGCTGGCTTCTCTGGATTTGTCCGGCGATACGGAGAAAGCGAACAGGTTGATTCTGAAATTTGAGCAGAAACTGGTCCCTCTGCTGTACGTCAAGAAGTCCAGGTTCGGGCATGATGCCGCATCCCGGCAGGCTCCTTTGCCCTTGCTGGAGGAAGTGCCTGCCTGGGCTGCGGAGACGAACGCGCATCGGCGCCATTGTCTTGAGGTGCTGCTGAAAAGACGCCTGAACGAATTGACCTTTCGGGTAGGCGAATTAGTCGAGCTTCTGGAAGAGCTCCATGAAAGGACATGATTCTTTCTTCGATGGTGGAAAAGCTACCCGGCGCGGACTGTATGATTGCGGTCCGCGCTATACCGTTTTATGCGATAGCCCGTCGGCCAACCCAGATCTGGAAAGGACCTGATTTGTCGGGCTGGAAGTTTTGCGCGCGGGAGAAGGTAATGTTACCGGTGCGTGTGCGAACAACGCTGCGGGAACGAGATGCCATAGTGGACAATGGCAGAAACGCCCTTCGGAAAAAATGAGCTATGCATGATCGATGCAAAGTTCTTGTGGCGCTTGATGCCTCCGCTCATGTGACCGCCCAACGTACGGCGGCGGTTGCGGGAGGATAGTACAGCATTTTTATCAATACCACAGCGGGCAACGGGCATGATACGATTTTTCTGGCTGAACTGACCGGAAGAATGAGACACGTTTACGCCTTTGACGTCCAGACTGCGGCCCTGAAAAGCTATCAGGAACAGGCTTGAGGCGACCCGGTTGTCTATGGACGGTTGGCTTTAAACCCGAAGCCTATACCTTTCATGTTGAAAAGACATTACACGCATGCAGCGCGGCAAGATCCGAAAGGGGACGGGGGAATACGAACATTCATACCAGCACCGTCTTGAGCTTGTGGCCTTTAGATGTTCATAGATGTGCTCAACCTCTCCCTGCATACGCCAATAGCTCGACTGTTTCGGTACTTGAATCCATTCGCTCAAGTTTTGGGATATATAGGTCTAATTGCCCACCAGTTTTATTCTTTGCGGCCACCTTGGGGCTTTGATCCTAGACGCTCTGTATGTGACATTAAACAAGGCCATTCTTTCGGATACCAGTAGAGGGAAGTTTGTGTAGGACGAGAGCCAATCTATAAAAACAAAAGATAACGCGAATTGACTCCCCAAACGAATTGAAAAGGCTGTGTTATAGAAAATGGTTGATGCTTTTTTCCTTGAAGCTCCAAAGGAATAACCGGCAAAATGCCTTATCCGTGAATCCCGCCAAGGGAAAAACCGGAGAAAAAGGCTGTATTTTTCACCTCACTGTGGAGATGAAACAACCACAAACTTATAACAAAGCCATTGAAAAAGAATCCACAGAGGTAGCCGGTGTTTCTCATATGCACCTGTAAGGCTCTGCCATCAGCAACACCTTAACAGGCACATAACGATCTGGCATTGACATCTCTGTTATCTGCCGCCCGTAAACGGGCTCCCGGAACAGGGAAGGAAAGCTGTGTATCCAGTTTATCCTCTTCCAGTTTTTTTATGCAATACTTAATCTTCTCTTTATTTTGCCTGCCGTGTCTATGTAATAGCCCCGGCACCTAAATCCGTGATTGCGGTATTTAAACTTCAAATCCCAAAACGCGCGTAGAGCATCAGGCTGCTTTTACCCTTCAGATATTCTATAAATTCCAATACGCCCATCTTGGGCTGTATCTCAAGCAGCATATGGATATAATTCGGACAGCATTCCGCTTCAACAATTGTTACTCCTTTCCATTCGTAATGCCTGCGCAATATCTCGCCGATCCCATGCTCCTTTTCATCATAGAAAACCTATCTGCAATATTTGAGGATAACCACCAATAATATTTGCAGTTTCATTTTGTGCGGACTAAACTTTGAACGTCACTCATTGTGACTTCCTTTTGACTTGTTGCCGCTTGCATCTGCCAGACCATAATACTTTGCTAACAAATCAAAATTGTTACTATACGAAAGCTCTATAAGATTTTGGAGACCTCCCACCTAGTTGGGAGGTTTTCTTTCTATACAAAAAGGGGAGCACTCAAAAAGTGTTCCCCTCTTTAGAAAATTAGCAGATGCCTACTTAGCAGACAAATCGCTTATCCTTCTTGGTTTCTTCTCTAACGATCTTAAAGAGGACAGGACTCAAGAGCAACAAGCCCGAAAGGTTGGGGAAAGCCATGAGTGCATTGCAAGTATCAGCAAGCAGCCAAACAACATCGAGAGCTACGAGACCTCCGACTCCTACAGCTATGCAGTAGATAATCCTAAAAGGAACTTGTCCTTTATCACCAAAAAGATAAATGATGCAACGTTCTCCATACACGCACCAGCCAAGGGCCGTCGTGAAGGCGAAGAGAGCCAGACAAATGCTTACTCCGTATTCACCAATGGAAGACAGGGATGAGGCAAAGGCTGTAGCGCTAAGAACCCCTCCATTGAGTCCACTGGACCAGAGAGGGTCTCCTTCTGGAGTCGTGCCAACCAAAATAACAAACCCTGTCATCGAGCAAACGATAATAGTATCGATGAATACATCAAGCATACCGATAGATGCTTGAACCAGTGGGCTTTCAGCGGTAGAGGCGGCATGGGCCATGGGAGCGGTGCCAAGGCCAGCCTCGTTGGAGAAAATACCACGCGCCATCCCCATCTGAATAGCCATCATGATAGTTGCGCCAACAAAACCACCCTGAGCAGCAGTAGGCGTAAAGGCGTCAGTTACAACCCATACAAAAACTTGAGGGACGCGATCTATGTGCATGATGATAATGACCAAGCACATGATAATGTACAACCCTGCCATGAACGGAACCAGTTTGCCAGCGACAGCACCAACACGCTTGACGCCTCCCAAGAGGACCAAAACGCACATGACGACCAAGATTCCGGTCACAAGATACTTATTAAGGCCGAACGAGGAAACAAGGTTGCCGCATATAGCATTGGCTTGAACCATAGCGCCGGTGCCGATACAGGCCAGTGTTCCAAAAACGGCGAACAGCACTCCAAGCCATGCCCACTTTGGACCAAGTCCGTTCTTGATGAAGTACATAGCTCCGCCTACCCAGTTGCCGGCAGGAGTTTTTTCACGAAAATGGACAGAGAGGAGCACTTCAGAAAATTTGGTCATCATTCCAACAAGGGCAGTAACCCACATCCAAAAGAGTGCCCCTGGGCCGCCAATAGCTATAGCTGTAGCCACACCAACAATGTTACCCGTACCAATGTCAGCAGCAATAGCTGTCATCAAAGCATTCCAAGGAGATATTTCACCATGACTGGATTTATCTGAGCGACCTTCCCATAGGCATTTATAAGCTCGGATCCAATTGCGAAATGAATAAAATTTAAGACCTATATTAAGGTATAAGCCTGTTCCAACCAGCATGACTAACATGACAGGTCCCCATACAAAACTATTAATGGGGGTTAGGATATCTTTGATAAGCTGCTCCATGATACCCTCTACATGTTTGAGTGTTCAATCTAAATTGTTTGAACGTTCAATTTAAAATTTCCATCCACCCTGATGCATATATGCGAGCACTCTTTTGATAGATCAAGAGAGCTATTAGATCAACAAAAAATGAGACCGTGATAAACTGGGGAATTTATCACGGTCCATTTTTGGGGGAGACTACAATGGAAGGTAGTCTTTACCTTTATTTATCATCATATCAACAGTATGTCCATACTTGATTCATTGCCTTTTGCATAGTGCTATAAAATTTGATTGATTACTCAATGTATCCTCTTTGGTGTGAAATTACCTGTAACACCTATTTATTAACTACAAGAAAACATTTATATATTTCATCAGAAATAGTATACCCTAATTTATAAGCCCAAGAATTATTAACTGAGATAGGAGTTAATAGAAAAGGGAAGGTAGCTGGTTGAGCAAAAGGCATGGCACAACGGTCCTACCGAGTCGCTATGCACTATCAATTCTTCAGTTTGCAGAATGTATTTTCAATGGCTGTTATAGAAAATGGTTGATGCTTTTTTCCTTGAAGTTCCAAAGGGATAACCGGAAAAATGCCTGAGCCGTGGCTCCCGCCAAGGGGAAAACTGGAGAAAAAGGCTGTATTTTTCACCGCACTGTGGAGATGAAACAACCACAAACTAGAACAGAGTCTTTTCAATAAGATGCCGACGGTTATATCGCATCTTATCAAAAGAAATTGCTTCATTTCTGTTTTTCAGGAGGGATGTAGACCGTCATGTCCTCAGCTTTCAAAGATTTTCTACAACCACTCAACATTATATGATAAATTCTGTAAACTCAATCTGCAAAGATGATCGTGCGTACGGTGCGTTGTACAGAACGCATTGAATACATGATAAAATATTTATTCCAATCTATAGTAAATCCAAAGAGCTATCGTTTCACTCAAAAAATAGATTTTTCTTTTTTCAAAAAGAAATCTGTTGAACTTTTCAGCATATAATATGCCTGATACGTCTCAATTGATCACGAATGAACCGTTTACCAATGATGACAATATCAATAAACTCATTTTTAATTTTTTATATCTGGTTATATTACTAAAAAGACAATAACAAATAAACAATAAATAAAAATAGTAAATAAATCTATATATTAATATAACACAAATAAGATAAAAATATAGATTATTACAATCCTCTATAGATGTAAAAAACGATCAAAATGGCAAGACTGCAATTGTATCTGTAAGCCTTGTAATACCAGATAAAAGAGTCACAAATGATTTTTGTTCCGTATATCCTTATTCTCATTTTTAAAAATATTCTTGAATTGACCAAAAACAAGGTTTTAAATCTATTAAACAAAAGACTGAACTTTCCCACAAATCATCAAAACATCTCTTAAAACGGCTCTCAGGACGATAAAAATAGATTCCGGGGAGGAGGCAAGCCTGCCAGCCGTAATCAACTCTCCCTCATTCGCAACAAGGCTCAGGAACAAAGGAAAAATTCAGAAGAGCTTGCCGAAACGAGTCTCCTCATGTTTCTGGAAAAAGGTCTTGATCCGGTCCAGGGTGTTTTCGATCTCCATATCCCCGATTCCTCCGTGCTCCTTGATCCAAGCGAAAAAACTAAACTGGGCCGCACGTGAGGCCGTTTTTTCCGGCCACGGAAGGACACCAAAGTCGATGGCTTTTTCTCCTGCGGTAGCTATCAGTCCGAATCGCTGGCACGCACGTTTGACTTGCCCCGAAGCAGCTTTCGGGCACACGTCCTGAATAAATTCGCTACTCATCTGCTTCGCATCAGGGACATGCTTCTCAAGCCCATCGACAAGACATCCGAGGACTCTCCGAAGTGCCGTTCCATAAAACCGTCCGACAGCTCCAACCAACTGTTGGCTGAAACTGTTCCTATTCAATCCACTAGGAATATAGGTAAAAATTCCTTGTCCTGTTCCTCCATCCGCCGGGATGTCCAGCACTTGGACGGCCTGTCCGGGCATAGCTTGCCCTCGTCCGTCTTCCGCAATCTTGTCCACAAGCGTCAGCCCTTCCGTAGACATGAAGGACAACCGCCACTCCTGTATGGCCTTGGCATTGCCTTTCTTGTTGGCGCGAGCCTTCCCTTGACCGTTTGCCAGCATGTAGGCAACCTCGCTCACGACACGCGAAGAGGCCTGTCCGATTTCGTCAAGACAGAAGAGGTGGTCACAGTGTGCCGCAGCAGTACCCTCAAGGGCGTTGTCGGTAGCCCGCCATTGGCGGATATAGCCATGCCTTGCCTACCTCCACCGCTACAGACAGAACCTGCCACCTTGATGGCAGTCGTTTTGCCGCAGAAAGAAGGCCACCACCTTCAAGTCCACAGGGTTCGAGAAGTGGTCCTGTAACAGCAAGGCTGTGTTAAAGTTTCCGGTTGATACAGCAATCAGAGGTCATTCATCTGCCCCTGTTTCAGCGGAACATTCGCTGCCGTGGAGACGGCCGCACTTCCAGCGCGGTGAAAGGCACCCTCCGGCAACGGCTGACGGCGCTTCGTCTCGCGCGGCTTCGCCGCTCTCGACCGCGCTTCGCGAGACATTTGGCCGCTCCTCGCCCCCTCCATGCCGCATTGCCATGCGGCGGTGGACGTCCTCAAAGCTCGCTGACGCTCGCGCCTCCGACGGTTAAACGAGCATACTTCTCTTTATCAACCGTAAACTTGAACAGAGCCAAAAGCAAAAGATATCGCCAGCTCCAACAGCGGATTGCCGAGGCATGGTTCCGCCACATTTTTCTGCCAGCCTTCAAGAATTCCGGCAGCCTCAAAACGACCTGCCAATCTCGGAGATTCAGGAATGAACAACTCTCCTTCAGCCCTGCCATAGGCTATGTCCCTAAGAACGTATACATCACCAATCCATCTGATTTTTTTGACTATCCTTGCAAACATCTGTGGAGTCGAATCGTCCAGAAAACGGATAAAAAGACTCCGAGCCACTTTATCCGGTGAAATCTGAAATCCCTGTTCCAACAGCGTTTGCCGCAAGCTGTCTCCGTTCCCCTCCAACTCTGCCATACTGAGGATGAGTTGGCGAAGGACGCCATTGGCATCATGGAACCTTACAAGATGTCCCCATAAACCGTTCAGAGAATCTCTCGTCTGGGACGGCTTCAATTGGAAAGAATAACTCCCCACCCTAGATTACATTATGCGTAGATGTGAAAAGCAATCCCGTCCAAGACGGCAAGGGTCGAAATTTCCGTACTCCGGCCAGAAAGCCTTGATTGAAACGGTTTCCTCCAGTGTTGCACGTGGCAAAGGCGTTCGGGGATCAAACAGCCGATGGCGCTCCTTTCTCCCGCAGCCCCGGACACCAAAGATGGAAATCTTGCCCCTTTCTTTCGACCGCTTCGCCACAGGGCGAACGCAGCAAGAACATCGACTCAGGGGGTACCGGCCTGCTGGCGTATAGGGAATAAAAACGGGCCGGCTGCCCCATTGAAGCACAACCGGCCTGTTTCCTTGTTTTTCCGGGAATGGTTTCTATATGGAAGCGGCCCGCCCTCTCCAGCGTGCGTAGTGCCCAAGCAGGCACTCCCTGTTTCTTTTCAGCGTATGCCTGAGGTCATGTCCGTCCATCATATCTTTCCGTGCGGCTTTCCTGACGCCGGCAAGACAAGCCCTCCGTTCCAGCAATGCCGCAATGCGGTTCACCGTGGCTTCCGCGGAACGAAAATCACACAGAAAACCGTTCTCCCCCTCCCGGACAAATTCACGCACCGCCTCCGTATCCGAAGCCAGCACCAGACAGCCGCAGCTCATGCTTTCCAGCAACGCCAAGGAAACGAACGCGGCGGCGGAATGGATATAAAGGGAAGAGGCCCTCAGCACATCCCGATATGCTTCCGCCGAAGAAAAGCCACACAGAAGAACACGCTCGGCGTACTTTCCCAGTTTCCCGGCAAGCTGCTCACGTAAGACGGGAAGCTGCGCCCGCCCAACGAAAGGGGCAAGGACCGCCGCCCGGCAGGTTGAGCGTTTGGCAAGCAATCCCGACAGGATATCGAATAGCGGAAAGGCTCCCGGCGACGCCAGTTCCTGCCCGGAAAAGGCCACCAGCTCCCCAAACGCCTCTCGACCGGAACCGGGGGAAAAGAAATCCGTATCCACACATCGAGGCAGGACAACCATGTCTTTGGCCAGCCACTCCGGGAACTGATCCCGCTGGTATCGCGTTGAAGTGACGGCAAGATCGCAGTCGGCGAGGCTGTTGAGATGCAGCACATTGCGTATCCGCCTGCGCGCCGGATCGGCCTTTTGGACACCCTCCAGCCCATCATCCCGCCTTGAGAAGGTTTCGGCATGCACCACACAAAAGCTCTCTGGGAATATGTCTCGGAGGAAAAGGCTGTTCCCCATAGCCGCCGTCGTGCAGATCATATCCGGCACGAATCCCGTCTTCCGCAGTTTCCAGAGTTCTCCCGCCGTCATATGGCCACGCAGGTACGCCCTGTGAAAATCGCGCCCGGCCTCCTGCAAGGGCGGCAATGGCCCCTGACTGCCTCCAGCCTTCGGCATGCGCAGGTTCAAACGAAGCACGCCGGGGACGGACAGATCCCTTCTGCCGTATTCCGAGGCGAACCAAACGGTTGTATCCGGCATGGCCGCAAAATCCGCAGCCAGATGACCAAATGGTCCCGGAAAGGCATAATACACAAACAAGACTTGCATGGCTGAACCCAACGCTCCGCACAGGCTGAAAGGTGATTGCGCCGAGAGGGACGGGGGATCGGAACAGGCCAAAACGTATTCCTTCCTTAAGGGGCATCCGACAACCCGCCCTCGTCTCCATTCCCCGAAAAGTCCCAAAGGCGGGAGCCTGCCCGCCTTTGGGAATCCCGGTTTCAATCACATGCCGTGGTTATTCGCCGCGCTTGCCTCCGCAAGCTGCTGCACAAGGCTTACATCGTCCGCAGGCAAGGATTCGCTGAACCCCACAATGCCGGCGACTTCGCTCGTCAGCTCATCAACATCGGGAACTCCGGGCATACCGTTTTGCGTACCTTCCAGCGCCTTGTCCACCTTGATCTCCGTGAGGCTCGGATCGAAATCATCTTGCCCACTGTTCGGCGCAGTTCCATCGGCATCTTCCGCCAGAAGCGAATCCAGAGTTCCGTCGGGTTCCTCAAGCACGTCCTCCAGATTCAGCCCGCCTGCCTGTCCGCCATAATGTCCGCCGTTCCCAGAGGCATCGGAGAGGAAGACATCCGAAGCCTCCACTCCAAAGATGCCGACGTCGCCGCCATCCCCCAAAAAGAACGCCGAATCGGAATATTCCATCTCCGGTTCCCTTTCCCAACGCGTCTCGGCCGCATTTCTGGAAACCAGCGAATCGTTTTCGGCGGCACTGGCCGCAAGGCTCTTGTCTTCAGCCCAGATCTCCTCGGCGGCACTCCCAAGCTCATCCCGTTCCATGAAGAGCTTATAAAGGGCATCTTCACCGCCGTCAGGGAGGGATGACGGTTCATGGGCGTCCCCTTCTTCGGAAGCAGGCGCGGGCAGGGGCATTTCTTGCCCGGCAAGAACGAACCCGTTCGTCCCTGAGCCGGAAACGCCATCCCCATCCTCTGGGAGGGATGCCACGATGCTGGGGATGCCGTCATACATCAGGTTCTGCATTGCAGGCTGCGCAAAAGCGGCGCCGTCCAGAGGCAGGTTTCCAAGATGGGACAACGGCACGTTGATGGTGAAAGCGTTCTCGGCACCGTATTGATCCTTAAAGGTGATGGTAAAGCTATCCGCCGTGTCTTCACCCGGATCTTTCTCAAGCGTATAGGTATACCCCCATGTCCCATCCTGTTTTTCCGTGATTGCCACGGAACCGTACGTTCCTGCGGCAGACTCAGGAATCTCGACCGGATGGCCATCGGGAGCGGTAACGGTAAAGGAACCGCTCATGGTATGCGTTTGAGCATCATGGCGTATTGCCGGGTCAACATCGGCCTCAGGGGTATTGTTGGTTCCCTTGAAGCCCAACCGGACAGACGCAGTGCCGCTTTCCCCTGCGCGATCCTCAACCTTGAACACAATATCCAGCGTGCCCCGCTTTCCGTCCGGCACGCTATCCGTCAAATTGGCATCGGGAACGAACGGATAGCCATAGGCGTTTGTTCCCGTCTCCTGAAGGGTAGTGGTTCCGACGCCGGGGTTCTCGCATGTGTTGCCTGCCACGGCATACGGTTTCCCGCCGTACTCAAGGGACAGCACTACGCTATCCTGAACGCCCGCATCGGAGAAGCTGACGGTCCCAGAGGTCTTGTCGGCGCCGACGGCGGCAGCAACATCGGACGCATCGTTTTCATTGGCAACAACGAACGAATGTTGCGTCTCTCCAGAATCCGTCAACGACGAACCGTTATTGTCCGCCACGCTCACAGAGAACGTGATCTCTTCCGATCCGCCTTTGGGCAGGGAGTTCGCATAATTCGCATCAGGGGTGAACGTATAGGACAATACATCCTCGTCGCCGTCTCCCTTGGTGAATTGCAAAGCAAGCGTTCCCACAAGAACGCCTTCCGCGTTGTAAACGGAAACGGGCTTGCCCGGCACCTTGGCGGTATCCACGCTCAGCGGAGTTTCTCCGCCCTCTGCGTACAGGCCGTCGAAAGTCACCGTATGCGTATCGGCCTTGTCCGCATCCGAAAACGTGAGCGTGCCCGTGACATCATCCACGACATCCCCCACGATTTGCGGTGCATCGTTCGCATTGGAAACCGTGAAGCCGCCTTCTCCGGCAACGAGAGTTCCCTGATTGGAATCGGAAACTGTGACCGTAAATTCCAACGAGGTATCGCCCACGGGCAGCCCGTTCAGATCGGAAGCGGGCGTGAATTCATACTCAATCCGGTTCCCCTGATTCTTGTCTCCCTGAGTATAGGAGACTTCAAGGGCGCCGACCGACACGCCGTCCTTGTAGACTTCAAATTTCTGCGAGGTGCCGCCACTCAGATCAACGGCAAGATCCTTGCCTTGCGCATCCTTAAGGCCGTTGAAGGTTACCGTGTGCGTATCCAGAATATCCTTATCCGAGAAGACAATGGTTCCTTCATAGTCGCCTCTAGAAACGTCCGTTCCCTCACCGCTCTCAGGGACATCATTTTTATTCTCAATGGTGAACGTCTGATCCGGCTTGGTATCGGACTTCATATCCGTTCCCGCCACGTTCCTATCCGTCACCGTCACACCAAACGAAATGTTTGAGCTGCCGACGGGCAGCGAATTCGCATAACCCGGATCAGGGGTGAACGTATAGGACAATACATCCTTGTCGCCGTCTCCCTTGGTGAATTGCAAAGCAAGCGTTCCCACAAGAACGCCTTCCGCGTTGTAAACGAAAACGGAACCCTCCGGCATATTGGCGGTATCCACGCTCAGCGGAGTTTTTCCGCCCTCTGCGTACAGGCCGTCGAAAGTCACCGTATGCGTATCGCTCGTATCCACATCCGAGAATTCGAGCCTGCCTGTGCTCGTGCCGCCAGCATTGGTGATGGTATTGGAATTGATGACGGGCCCATCATTCGTTCCGTCAATGGTGACAGATATGTCCGCTTCTATCTTATTGCCCGTGCTGTCGGAAATAACGACCTTAAAGGAGTCCTCCTTATATTCGCCCTGAGCCAGAGCCTTCATTTCCTCCGAAGGCTCATAGCGATACGCGCCCGTGGACGAATCAAGGAACAGGGTTCCATGCTCTCCTTCGATGCGCTGCCAGACCTTGCCGTCTTCCGTAACCGGCTGGGAGCCCTCGGCCGTATACGTCAGAGGATCCGATCCTTTGCCGTCAATGCCCTTATCCCAGCCCTCGGCCTTGATCTGGCCCTCAACGCGCTCGGCCGTATCATTCACCGAAACGGAAAGGCTGCCCTCATCAGTCACTTCCGGCGTGCTGTCCGTACCCTTGATATGCACCGCCAGTTCCTTTTCCACCGATTCCTTGCCGTCAGTCACGACTACGGTAACGGAATCCTTAACGATATCCGTAGGCCTCAGGTTCTTGACCGCATCGGCTTCATTGTTCAGCGTAAAGGTATAGTCTCCCGTCTTGGTGTTGATTTTGAACGTGCCGTAGGCCGTTTCCACGACGCTCCAGACAACGCCGTCTACCGTTTCTTCCGTTTTTCCGCCGTCAAAGGAATATCTCAGGTCATCCTGATCATTTTTATCCACATCCGAGGCTGTGGCCTTGCCGGACACATCTTCGTCACCTTCCTTGATGTCCAACACAGGCTTATCCAACTCCAGCACAGGCAAATCGTTGGTGCCGTTTATGGTGACGGTGATCTTTTGCGAGGTCACGCCGCCATCCTTGTCCTTGACGTAGATGGTAAAAATCTCGGTCAGCGGCTCATCGTCCTCTCCCAGTTCCTGCACGGCCTGTAACTGATTGTTGAGCTTGTACGTATAGGAACCGTCGGCATTCACATAGAGGGAGCCGTATTTCCCTGCGGCGATGCCCCCCGCCGTTTCGGCGCCTTCTTTACCTTCGCCAGCGGCGACGGTATAGGTAAGCCCCGTGGGTTTTCCGTCCGTACCCACCCTGTCGTCCTTCACTTCCAGCGTTCCCGTGTCGGAGAATGTCGTATCTTCCTTGACGATAAGCTCCTTCTTGAGGCCCGTTATTTTCGGTTCTTCATTGGTTCCCGTGATGGTGATGGAAATATCCGTGGACGCCGTGGCATTCTCCAGCGGCGAACCATCATCCTTTTTCGAGCCGTCATCCACGGTGATGGTGAGCTTCAGCTCCTCGTTTTCTCCAGCCAGCAGTTTTTCTGCCGCCTGCTCACTGGCCTTGAACGAATACGTGCCATCCTGATTCAGCGTGAACGTGCCCCAGTTGACGCCGTCCTTGCTGACCTTGTAGGAACCGTCTCCCTGAAGCTCAAGCTCAAGGCCGGAACCCTCAGCCGCGGAAACGGTGTATTGAAGATTCCCAGCCCCCCCTTCCGCGTTGCCGACATCACTAGCATCCGGGTCGGACGTGGTAAGGGTACCCTCGACGGCATCAGTCGCCGTATCCTCCAACGTGAGGTTCTCCGCCCCTTCAATCACGGGACGGTCGTTGATGCCGGAGACCACCACCGTTATCTCAACCGGCTTTTCCATACTTCCGGTCTGCACATAGAAGGATAACTCTTTCGATTCGCCCTCATCCAGAGACTGCACGGCATCGCTGCCGTTGTTCAGGACAAAACGGTATCCCCACTCTCCTGCTTCGTTTTTCTCCAGAACCAGAGCGCCGTAATCCGTATTGACTATATGGGTTTTGCCGTCGCCAGGTTGCGGCTCTCCAGTCCCCCCATTATCCACAAGCCAGATATCGTCCGGCTCAAGTTTGACGGTGTTTCCATCCTCATCCAGAAGCTTGGAAAACTCACTCTCCACGGCAGGCGGCGGGGTGTTGTCGATTGGTTTTCCAGTCTCATCTACAGCGTCGTTTCCATTCTCATCCTTCTTGAAATACTCGTGGTTGTCTTCCGTTACCTCCACTGTGGGGATGTTATCGTCAAGAAGCAATTTACCCTCGCCCTCTTCCGAACCCGGCTTGTGGGTCACATCAAAAACGATGGTTTCTTCATGCGTAGCGCCATAAGGGTCGGAAACGATGATCGTAAACGAGTCCTGACCGCCATCTTTTTCTACAAGATCCTGATAGTCTTTAAGGGCAGGGTCTACCGTATAACTGTACTCGCCGGTTTCGGAATTGATGACCAAGTAACCGTATTGCCCCTTGATGGTCTGAAGGCCGACCTGAGCCTCAGTCGTCCCATCCGCGTCATCCACATAGTAACGCAGGTCATTGGCATCGTTGTCGTAATCGGAACCAGAGGCTTTGCCTCTGACAGGATCCCAACCCTCAACGCTCATGTGCCATGTTGTACCTTCCCCCGTTATCACAGCGCCGCCTTTACCTTCCAGCGTCAGTTCATACGGCGCGTCATTTTCCCCCTTGATAGTGACGACTATATTATTGGAAACCGGCTCACCATTGGACGTTCCCGAAACTGTAAATGTTTCCTCTACAGAATCTGTTTCATTGAGCCAATTGAGCTTCTCTTCTACGTCCTTTTCCTTTGACAATGTATACGTATAAGAAAGAGAACCATCATCTCCTTTGGTCAGGGTTAATGTTCCGTACTCACCTTTGATCTCCCACGGCCCGTTTCCAGTAAGCGGAAGCTCTTTATTGCCGAATGTGATGGACGTAAACTCTTTTTCGCCGGCATCGACGTCAGAAATGACAAGCTTGCTGCTTCCTTCAACAACAACGTCCGCAGCATGTTCATAGGTCGTCACGGACCCCTTGTTGATGGAGGCCGCATCTTCCTTACCAGTAATCGTGAAGGTCAGTTCCTTTTCTTCAGAAACCGCATGGTATTCGTCTCTGACGACCACGGTAAAGGAAACCTCCACCGAGTCACCCTTATCAAGCTCCTGAACGGCGTCGTTATTGACCACGAATGTATATTCCCCGGTCTTCTCGTCCAGAGTCAGGTAGCCGTACTTGTTGGAGGCATCGGATCCGACATAGCTGTAGCTGACGTTTCCGTCCTTATCCGTATCCGTAACCCTGATCAGGTATTGGAGCGAACCAGCAGGGCTGTCCACGTCCGATGCGGAAATCGTACCGCTCACGGACTGGATCTCGCTATCTTCCTCAAGGCCACTAATCGTGTAACCTTTATTATCTTCGTCGGGGGTCAGCGTAATTCCGTCGGGGGTATCTTTACTCAGCTTGATGTCCCTCACGACAGGCGCGTCATTGGTTCCCACCACGGCGATTTTCAGAGGCTGGTCAGCGCCCAAGCTCTCAGGGTTGCCCTTTTCCCCAGCATGGATCTCAAACTCCTCATACCCAATCTCGCCCTGCTCGAGCGCTTCGGTATCCGGGTTGCCATTATCCAGTTGATAAAAATACTGTCCCGTCGCACTGTTCAGATAAAGCGTTCCGTATGTTCCCTTTACGATGCTGACCGTGGCATCAGGGCCCCACTCCTCCCCCGAAAATGCTCCGTTGATTGCCTCCCGAATATCGGAGGACAAACCTCCAAACGTTTCCTGAGCAACGCCTTCTTCTTTGACGGAATATTCGATAGGAAGTGATTCGTCAGGATCGACACCTTCGAACTCCTCACCAACCTTGTCAAATTCCTCAGCTTCCAACTTGCCCGATGCGGTCGGCTTTCCAGGCTTATCCGTGTTTTGCTTACCATCCTTTTCCGGCGCTATGACCCCGGCTTCCTCCACCACATGGATGGCGGCGTTTCCTCTGAAAACGGTAGGCGTATCCTCACCCGTGATCGTGATGGTGATCTCCTGCACGTCATACGCGCCCTTATCGTCACGCACGACCACATAAAAATGCAGCTCTTGCTCCTGTCCTTTCTGGAGCCCTATGACTTTGTTGCTGGTTTTATCCAGATAGAAGGTATATTCGCCCGTCTCCGGGTTGATTTCGAGTTTTCCCCATCCGTCTGCGGAAATGGATGGCTTCATATCAACGGACTCGCCGTCCTGAAGCTTCACATGGTCTTCTTCTGTAATCAGGCCAAAGGTATGGCTATCTCCCTTGCCGTCCGCATCCGTGCTATCCTTGTCCGCATCCTCAAACTCAACTCTGCCGGTAACCTTGTCCTCACTTTCCAAGATGGACTTATCGAGGGGGTTTTCCTTACCATTCGTGATCGTCGGCTTGTCGTTGCTGGCGTGGATGGTAAATTCCTGTTGAACCGAGTTCGTGCTTGTGGAACCGTGCTGATCCTTCGACTTGAAATCGACCGTAAACGAGAAGCTGCTGCCTTCCTCATAGCCTTTCAGAGGCGCTTCGTTCGTCAATTTGAACGAATAGGAGCCATCAGACTTCAATTCCAGTTTGCCGATTTCCTCTCCATTGAGAGAAACGGTGACCGTACTTTCATCATCACCAACCGCGCATGAGATGCCGTTTTCCTTACCGTTCGCCCCGCTGATGAAGAAGCTGACCGTATCTCCCGCGTCAGGATCGGAAGCCGTAAGGCTGCCCGTGATTTCCATCTTTGAAGAATAATCTTGATTTTCTGCCGGGTTGAGCAGCGTATCCGGCTCTGTGGTGATGGGCTTGTCATCGTTTTCCCCATCACGCCCCACGCCGGAAACATATATATCGCCGTCAGCTTGCTCTTTGACAACAGAAATCGAGGGCCGGTCATTGGTACCTTCGATGTTGATGGTCGCGGTATGCGTTCCCTCGGAAAGGACACCATGATTGTCTTTTACCTTAAGCGGGATTTGGATACTCAAATCCATGCCCTGCGGAATGTTTTGCAGGCCATCCTCACCCTGATTGGGCGTGAACGTGTAGGAAAGATCCCCATCCTTACCGTCCTGTTCCAGCGTTAGCGTACCCAAGGTTATGGGGTTTCCTCCGTTGATTCCGGGAATGGTGGCTGTGACGGTATATTCTCCAGCACTTCCAGTTTCCGTTATCGAATAGGTAGAGCCTGTAAGGGCATCTGCAAAGTCGCCAGAAACAGTGCCAGAAACCGTAAGCCCAGCATCCTTCGGCAGATCGCCGCCAATGACGAGGCTGTGCGTGTCATTGGCATCCACCTTATCGAATTGAACAGATTGGGTGTATTCCTCCTCCGAAGAGACCTTCTCATCAGGTTTATGAGCAGGATCTTTGCTGCCCCAGACGCCTGCTTCGACAACATTCATCTCCGACGACCCGTCAGCAAGAATCGGCAGATCGTTGGTGCCCTTTATGGTAACGGTAATCTCTTTTTCATCCCATGCGCCCCGATCATCCGTAACGCGCACGGTAAAGGTTTCGGTCACTGTATCGCCCTCGCTGAGGGCTTTCAGCTTCTCCGAATCCATCTTCAAATCATAACGGTAGCTTCCGTATTCATCGATGGTCAATGTGCCATAATCCGTGGAAATTGCTTTTCCACCTTCACTAACCTTCCCAGGGTCAGACGTGCCGCCATTCAGGGATGATTCCCCCCCGGTCAACGAAAACTCAAGGTCGTAATTGTCTTCCGTTGTAGTCTCCTGCCCGCCGCCGTTTTCCTTATCGGCATCCGTGGCATAAACGCTGCCGGTAAGCGAAACGACGCCCGCTTCTCCGTCCTCCCTTCCATCCCTGCTTGCTTCATGCAGGGACGTATCGCTACCAACCTCTTTGCCCGCTTCATCCCGATAGGCCCGATCTTCACGAAGAAACAGCTCAGGGCGGTCATTGGTGCCCGTGATGTTGACGGTCAGGGTCTTGCTGTCCCATGAACCATGCTCATCCTTGACATAGATGACAAAGCTGTCTGTTACCTTCTCGCTCTCATTCAGCGCATTGACTTTCCCGGGACGCGAATCATCATCCTCAATGCCCTCATTTCCCTTTTCAGCCAGAACATAGCGGTAAGACCCATCCGCCGAAAGGATAAGGGTTCCGTACTCGCCTTCTATGCGCACCTCGCCTGACGGATTTTCCTCAGTCTCTTCCGCGAATCGTGCATCATCGGACAGCTTATCGGCATCTGTTCCCGCAACCGCACCATAGACCAGTCCGTCCTCATCCCCCCTGTCTACATCCGAGCCTTCAGCCTCGCCGCTACTGGTATCCTTTCCTGTAAATGGAGTATTTTCCTCTTTGTCAGTACCATTTTTATAAGGTTTTCCAGCAGCGTCCTTGCCCACGCCGGACTCAACCACGTCCAGTGTTTCTGTGATGGAGAGTGTGGGCCGGTCATTGGTTCCCTTAATCGTAATGGCAAGATTAAACGGATTTTCGGAAAGGCCGCCCGCCGAGTCTTGTACGGTGACGCCGATGTTGAAGGAAAGCCTGTCGCCCTGCTCAAGGGCGTTCATGGCCTCCGAACCCTGTTGGGGCTCGAATGAATACACTCCCGTTTCCGGGTTCAGGGTAAAGGTTCCGTAATCCGTCTCAAATGAAGTGACGAAACTCGCCGTGCTCCCGTCAGGAAGCGTGATCGTTTCCGTCTCCACTACGGTGCAAAGAATGGATTGCGTCTCCGAAGGCTCGCCATTCCTTTCCAATGTCCCTTCAAGGGTGAACGTACTCCCCGCTTCGCCTTTCCCTTTCAGCGCATCCGAATAGAAAGTGTGCGTTTCCCCCCTGTCCTCGTCTTTAACCTGAATCTGCCCGCTCACTTTAGAAGAGCCGTCAAGAGTTTCATTAGGATCGGGATGTCCGTCCCTATCCGCATCCCCCCATACGCCGTTTTCCCTTATCGTCAGCGATCCCCCGGCAGGGTCAGGCACGGGAAGGCCGTTGACGCCGGTAATGGTGACGGTAATGGTTTGTTCCGAAGACGCGCCATGTTCATCGACAACGGTTATCGTGAATTCTTCAATATGCGTTTCGCCCTCGCCCAACCCCTGAACGGCCTCGGAATCGTTGTCGAGCTTATACGTCCATGTGCCGTCAGGATCGACCGTCAGGGTGCCGTATTCCGTTTCAAAAACGGCAGGGGTGCTGCCTTCGGCGGTTTTGTGGCCCGTCTGCGTCAATTCCCCGTCGTCAGCGGCAATAAGGAACGTCTGGTTCGTCCCGGCGTCGGCATCCACATCCGTTACGGTGAACTTCCCTCCACTTTCGTACGTTCCGGCATCCTCCGTGAAACTGGCCTCCTTGCCTTCAAGCTCCAGTTCAGGGCGATCATTCGTTCCCTTGATGGTGACGGTGATCTTGGTATCCGTCCAAGCGCCGTGCTCATCCTCCACGCGGACAGTGAACGTCTCCGTGACGGACGTGCCGCAGGCAAGGCTCTGCGTGTCTGTGGAGTCGTTATTAAGCGTATAGGTATAGGTGCCGTCGGGATTCAGCGCCATGACGCCATACTTGGTGGGGATGCTGGATACGGAAGCACCGGATCCGTCGACAAGATGAAAAGTGATATTGTCGTTATTGGGATCATCGCCGGTCAGGGGGCCGGATATGGATGGAATTCCGGGATTCTCTTCATTGCCGCCGTGGAATACGCCCGCTTCCTCGACTGCAAGGCTGCCGGGATCGTTTAACGCCGGTTCAAAATTGGGGACATCGTTTCCGCGCAGCCCTCCCCAAGCCTCCCGTTCGGGAGAAAAGGCACGGCTGCTGCTGAGATCCAGCCCGTCAAGACGATCCAGCCCGTCAATCAGTTCGGTATTGGCATATTCATGGAAGCGTCCGCCTTCAGCCGTCGACGCCGCCGGGCCAGCCGCAGGCATGAGTTCATCAAGGTTCAGGGCCGCAAAAAAATCCGCCCCGGCTATCTGCGCCCCATCCAGAATGAAGTCGGGCACGCTCTCTCTGGTGTAGGCCGTGTAGAAATCCTGAATGACGATGCTGGAACCGTCTTCAAAAGAGAACACGAGATCGTCGCCGCTCCGCTCAAGCAGTGCGTCTCCTGTCATAAAGTTGAGCTGAATGCGGGCATTTTCGACGCTCTGAACGACAGACCGGGTTCCGGCCTCAGGTTTTGCGAGAATAATATCTGCCATGATGCACGTTCCTTGTGGCTAGTATCTGAAAAAAAAGAAAAACGCCCTCTTTCCAAAACGGAAAAAGGACGTCAGGCACCGTCGATGACAGCGATGGGAGCAAAAATTACGGCATGGCTAAAGAGTCTGCCTTCAGGCAGCCCTGAGAGAGAGAGAGAGAGAGAGAGAGAGAGAGAGAGCATTGCACGAACTCCTGCCGAAACACGTAGGCATCCAAAATAACTTTGGATACTGGTCATGAAAAACAGTCACATCCCGACTGTTCGGCACCCCTTCATGATGGCAGGAGATGCTTTGCTTGTTGTGTTGATACCGATTCCTGATATATGTGTCAATAGCCTCTATCGGGCGCCCCCGGAACGCAATCAGGGCACAGAAATACTCTGCCTACGCCATACTGTCCTTATTTCATCCAGATTTTCGACAAACGAATCCCGCATAAAAAAGGCTCTGTTATCGTTTGCGGTTGTTTCATCTCCACAGTGCGATGAAAATACAGCCTTTTTCTCCGGTTTTCCCCTTGGCGGGATCCACGGCCAAGGCATTTTTCCGGTTATCCCTTTGGAGTTTCAAGGAAAAAAGCATCAGCCATTTTCTATGACACAGCCTTGGACATTACTCCCACAGTACATAAATTTGAGAGATGGCTATCGGGTATGTGAAAGAACTTGGACAATGATCAAAAGTTTTTCTACGTAACTTATTTTCATGTTATGCGTACGGTACATTGTACGAACAGCCTTTTCTCCCCGCTGAACGGAGATTTTGTCAGCTAAATTCAAACCACACAGGATCCTCCGCCCGATAAAAAAAGAGTCATCCAAAAGTCTTTGGCCTCCTATTTTGCTCACTAGTGGTTACTGCTGAACTGATTGCACTCAGCCTCTTGTAATTGGAAACAAGCCAGACTCGTCTTCCTCCCAACTCTAAGCCCCCCGCTTGTTTCATCCCCCGATCTACTTTGTTTTCACTGTCAGGCTATGCGGCTATCTGGCTGCCCCCGATCAGAATGATGGATAGATCCCCGATTGCCCCAGTGCATCCAGATGTCTCTAGGCAACATCCACGCCTTGCCGGTCCGGTTGGCGCTTTCATCACCGGGTTCTGCCCACAATCATAAGCGGCTTAGTGAGCATTCCGCTCATGCTGCCCATTACGGCGTGACTTAGAAATTACGAATTCTCTCCCCTAATTACGTACATCTCCGTCGGCTTTGCCAGCAACCTGACCTTCGGTCTTCTCCGTCACCGTTGCGGTGACCACCACAGGAAGTGAAGGCTAACCGTAGCCAAAGGCTTCTCAGCGGGTTCCCCAACACTGCACGTTGAGCCTCCTTATAAATACGTGGGGCAGTCCGGATCCGGGGACAGCGCAATACGTCACGTTGGGCACCTTTAGCCTATGCTGACCCATCGGTCCGATAACCCTGTAGGCGTACGGGATTTCTGTGGAATCAACCGATACAGCCCGCCTAATCCGGGAAATTGGGAAGGCCGTTCCTATGCAGGGACGGCCTCCCGTGTTTTCCTTGCAATTTTGGAAAACATAACCAACGCCGTAGGCTGGCAAGCCGCCAGTCCGGGGCCATAACATATATCCCTCAATGCGGTTTCAGTTCAATCTTGAATGGATACGCCTCTCGCGGCGTCCGCTTCGAGAACACGCCTCAGGCTGCTGTAACTGATTCCCAAGGCCTTAGCCGCTTTTCTGCGGTCACCCGCACAGCGCCGCATCTCCTTGCGGACAATCTCCAGCCGGTACGCAGCAAGCTGTTCCCCCAGCGTCCCCTCCTGCGGTGCCTTGTCGAAGAACTGGTTGCGATGGCGGAATATCTCCTCAAAACAGGCGAGGCTGGAACTGTTGTCCCCGAGCAGGACAAGGTAGCTTTCCATGACCGACATGAGTTCGCGGATGTTCCCCGGCCAGGAATAGCGCCGGATGGCATCCAGAATGGCCGAGGTGACGACGGAGGCGTTTTTCCCATACCGTTTGAGGACGTTGGCGATGAGGAGCGGTACGTCTTCCAAACGATCCCGTAGAGGGGCGACTTCAAGGCAGACGCCCGCCAGACGGAAGTAGAGATCCATCCTGAACGAGCCCGCCTTGACCAGCTCCAACAACTGTTTGTGCGAGGCGCAGATGACCCGCACGTTGACTGGGATGAAGCGATCGCCCCCTACGTGCATGACTTCCTTCGCATCCAGCACGCGCAGGAGACGGAGCTGCACGGCATGGCTCATGTCCCCGATCTCGTCAAAAAAGAGGGTGCCGCCGTTCGCCAGTTCAAAAAGCCCCGCCTTGCCGCCGCGCTTGGCTCCGGTAAAAGCCCCCTCCTCATAGCCGAACAGCTCGCTTTCCAGCAGCGGGTCCGGCAGGGCCGCGCAGTTGACCACCACAAAAGGCTGCTTGGCCCGTTTGCTGGCGGCGTGCAGGGCGTGTGCAACAAGCTCCTTGCCGGTACCCGTTTCGCCGTGGATGTAGACCGAGATGTCCGTGGGTGCGTAGCGGGCGATGTTCTCTTTCAGTTTCGCGACGCTGGCTGACTTGCCGATGATATCCCTTACCGTGTAGTTGGCCACGAGCCCGCGTGAATGGAGATCCGTATCAATCTTCCGGTTTATTTTTTGGAGGTTCTGCACGTCATGGATGAAGCAGACCGCGCCCGTCGTCGACGACGACATTGCCAGCGGGAACGTGTTGATGAGCAGCTGTCTGCCGTTGATGGTCACCACCCGATCTATGAACGGGGAAGAGTGTTCCAGAACGTCATCAAGAAAGAGCGGCGGGAAGAAACGGGCGAGCTCATGCGAAGCCCCCACACGCAACAGCTTGAGCGCCTGCGCATTGTGGAAAACGATGTCCCGTTGTGCGCTGAGGCAGATCACGCCCTCTTTAGAGTAGTGGAGCATCGCTTGGATGTTGGATCGGTTCGTCTGCTCCATGCGCATATTTTCGGCTATGGTGATGGCCCGGCTCACCGCATTGCGGATATTCACGGGCTGCGGCTCATCCAAAAAGATCTGTCCACCGAGCCGGCTGACGATCCTCGCCGTCCCGCCCCCGCCCACGAAAACCCGAACACCTCGCGCCATCGTTTCCTTGATCCGCTCCTCAAGTTCCTCCTTAGTGTCGTAGCGAACCGGAATAATGCGCATACCAAGCAAGGATTCCATGAATTCGATATCGCGGGCCTCATTGATATGCGCGGTGAGGGCCACTGTGTCCGAAAGCTTTCTGGCCCGGCTCAAGCCTTTGATGATGTCAATCTCCGAACGCTCGACGAAAACCGTGCGGCGTCCGAATTTTTTGAAGACGGCCTCACGGAACCCGCCGTGGCACAGCAGGACTTCGTACCCCTCTTCAAACAGGCGCCGGGCGTCTTCGAGCGCCGTCTCGTAGCTGGTCACCTCAATGGATATGTTCCACCCGAGAAGCAGCGTTTCCCGGTACACGATATCGGCGACAAGTTTGGAATGGACAAGCGCCGCAATCCGGTATTCCTGTTTCACATTCGGCTCCTGCATGGCAAAAACGGCCTTTGATTTGAAGGGGTACGGGGAAATATGCTCAAAATTGAGCACCATTTGCTCAATTATGAATCTACACGCCTGATTATCTGATTGTCAATAAACTCATAACCATACAACATATCATGCAATCGGTTCCCGGAAAGACCTTGGCATGGTTTTCGCTTGTTCAAAAGAGAACAGGATAACGCCGCCGGCCGCAACCCGTTACGCGTACGGCTCAAACCAGTCAAAGGAGTCTCCCCATGAAGCGTTGTTTTGCCTTCTTGCTGACGGTTTTCGTGGCCCTTTCCCTGACGGCCTTCGCCCATGCCGGAACCTACCCGGACAAGAGCATCAAGATCATCGTCCCCTTCAATCCGGGAGGCGGCGGAGAACAGGGTGCCCGCCTTCTCGAAAAGGATTTCAAGGAAAAGGTCGGCCAGCCCCTTTCCTTCATCTACAAGCCCGGAGGCACAGGGCTTATCGGCATGGTGGAGCTCAGCCGCCAAAAGCCGGATGGGTACACCATCGGCATACACTCCTATCCCCTGCTCATGCTCGACATCATTACTGGCCGTGCCGGGTACACGCTGGACAGTTTCGATTTCATCTCCCTCCTCTGTCTTGAGGAAGTCTATCTGGCCGTCCGCGCCGACAGCCCCGTTTCCAGCGCCAAGGAACTCATTGAGCGCGCCAAGTCCGAGCCCGGCAGGATCAACCTCGGCATCTGCGAAATCATGGGCCCCACGCATATCCCCGCCCTGCGCCTGAAGGCCGACGGCGTGCCTTTCAACCATGTGCCCATCGACGGCGCGGGCAAGGTCGCTCCCGCGCTCCTTGGCGGGCAGGTTGAAGCCGCCATCGTCCCCTCCGGAGGCGTCTCCGGTTCCATCAGCAAGATGAAGGTGCTCGCCGTATTCGCGCCCGAACGCAGCAAGCGCTTTCCCGACGCCCCCACCATGAAGGAGGTGGGGTACGACATCAACAGCGCCGTGGGCCGCTACATCGCCGCCCCCAAGGGTGTGCCCGCCGAAAAGCGGAAGGTGCTCGAAGACGCTTTTAGGACCATCCTTTCCAACCCGGAAGTCATCGCACGCTATGAAAATGCGGGAACCGTGGCCGCATGGAAGTCCGGCGACGAGCTGCGCAAGATGTTTGAGGACTATGAAGAGGAAGGGCGCGCCATGGTCGAGTTCTACCAGAAGTCGCAGAGCAAGTAGCCCCGTCCGGAGAAGCGGCTTTAGACCACTTCAGGATTCACCTTCCCACTAAGAGGATGTCCCATGGATGCAGTCCCTTCCATGCTTGAGTATATTGTGCGGGGCGCGGCGAGCGCCGTGCTTCCCATGAACCTGCTGGTTATGTTCCTTGGCCTCATAGTCGGCATCGTCGGCGGCATGCTCCCCGGCATCACCACCGTAACGGCCGTGGCCCTGTTTGTCCCCTTCACCTTTTCCATGCCCCCGGACATGGCGCTCATCGGGCTCGGCGGCGTGTTCTGCGGGGCCATGTACGGCGGGGCCAACGCCGCCATCCTCATCAACACGCCGGGAACGCCGGGCTCCATCGCCACCACGCTGGACGGTTATCCCCTTGTCTTACAGGGCAGGGCCGAAGAAGCCTGTTACATCGCCCTGCTCGCTTCGGTCCTCGGCGGCATTTTCGGAACCATCGTGCTCATGCTGTTCTTCGAGCCGCTGTCCGTCATGGCCCTGAAGTTCGGCTCCGAGGCCTTCTTCTGGATGGGGCTCTTCGGCCTGTCCACGCTGGCGGCGATGTTCCCCGGCAATATCGCCAAGGGATTGCTCGGCGGAGCCATCGGGCTGGCCCTGTGCATGGTGGGCCTTGACCCCGTGATGGGGATGCCCCGGTTCACCTTCGGCTGTTTCGAGCTGGTACAGGGCCTCGATATGGTCGCCCTCATGATCGGCCTGTTCTCGCTTTCCCAGATGTTCGTCATGCTGGAATCAGACGAAAAGTATATCGTCAAGATGGAACGGCAGGCGCATGCCTTCAAGCTTGCCGTCTTTGATATCCTCAGGCATTTGAAGCTGCTCTCCGTGGCCTCCGCCATCGGAACCTTCATCGGCGCGCTTCCCGGCGCGGGGGGCAGCGTAGCCGCACTCGTCTCCTACAATGAGGCCAAGCGGTGGGACAAGGACCCCGACCGCTACGGCAAGGGTGCCGTGGAAGGCGTCCTCGTTCCGGAAAGCGCCAACAACGCGAGCGTAGGCGGTGCGCTGGTTCCCCTGCTCTCCCTCGGCATCCCCGGCAGCGCGGCGGCCGCCGTCCTCGCCGGCGGGCTCATGGCGCAGGGGCTGACGCCCGGCCCGCAGCTCATGGAAAAGAACCCCGAGATCGCCTACGCCTTCATCGTGAGCATGATCATCGCCAACATCGGGATGCTGCTCATCGGCTACCTGCTGGTCCGCGTGTGCACGCGTATCCTCGATGTGCCCAAGCTGCTGATCATCCCGGCGGTCATCTCCATCTCGTTCCTTGGGGCCTATGCCCTGCGCAACAGCATGTTTGACGTCCTGCTCATGATCCTGTCTGGCGGCATCGCCTATCTGCTGCTCAAGGCGAAGATCATGCCCGCAGGCATCGCCCTCGGGCTGGTGCTCGGGCGGATCATCGAAGAAAACCTCATCGTGACCCTCTACCGCACGCAGGCGGAGAACTCGCTCGCCGATCTGCTGGTCTTCTCGCCCCTCGCCGCCGTATTCATGGCCGCGTGCATCCTTGCCATCGTCATCCCGCTCTGGCTGAACCACCGCAAGGAGCGCAAGGGCATCGCCCTCTCCAGCCTGCGCCCGTCCGGAGTGTGCCTGCGCCGCTACGACTTTTGGGTCGTCCTTGCAATCACCGTCGGCGGGGCTGTCCTCCTGCGCCAATCCTACGCCATCGAAGGCATTTCCGGCTACTTCCCGCAGGCCGTGTACGCCTCCATCGTGGGTTTGGGGCTCTTCATCATGCTGATGCAGATCTTTTCCGGCACGGCGCGGAAGCCGGAAACCGTGCGTCCGGGCTGCTACTGGAGCATCTGCCTGTACCTCGGGCTCATGGGCGTCGGCTATCTGCTCATCGAACCGCTCGGCTTCTACGCCGCCACATTCCTCTGCATCGTCGCCATGACCGCCTACGGCACGTTCTGGCTCTCCGGGCGCAAGGCCGACTTGCGGGGCATCGGTTCGGTACTGGCCTATTCGCTGCTCCTCATCGCCGTCGAGTACGGCTGTTTCTCACTGATCATGGAAGTACAGACCCCCACCGGGCTTCTGTTTTGACGCCCCGCACAAAGGATCTCTCGTATGGACATAATGGAATTGAGAACACGGCTTGAAGAGGCCCCGCGCATCCCGCTCGGCGTATGGCCCACGCTGTTCATGCCGATGGACGGGCTGCGGGCCCGCCTCTCCGCCGAGGGGATCGAATGCCCCCGGCTCTGGATCAAACGCGAGGACATGACCCCCCTCGGCGCGGGAGGGAACAAAATCCGCAAACTGGAGCACGTGCTCGCCAAGGCCCGCGCGGAAGGTGCCGACGTGCTGCTGAACACGGGCGAGGTGCAGTCCAATCAGGTCGTACAGACGGCGGCCTCAGCCGCGCACCTCGGCATCCCCTGCGAACTGTTCCTCGGGCGGACCGATCCCCCGCTCTCGGAGGACGATCAGGAAACCGGGAACATCCTGCTCTGCCGCATTTTAGGGGCTCAGGTGCATCTCGTACCGCCGGACGCCGACCGGGGCGCGGCCATGCGCCGCCGGGCCGAGGAGCTGAGGGCCGAAGGGCGGCATCCCTACATCATCCCCCGCGGCTCCTCCACGGTGGAAGGGGCGCTCGGTTCCCTACGCTGCTTTTTCGAGCTGCTCGATCAGGCGCAAGCCAGCGGCTTCACGCCGGACGCCATTGCCGTCACGGTGGGCAGTTCGGGCACCACGGCGGGGTTCCTCGCCGGCGCGCACGCCCTTGCCCTTTCGGGCGGGCCGGACATCCCCCTCTACGCCTTCGACACTTTCGGTACTGACTACCCGGTGCAGGCCCGTGAACGCATCATGGCGCACGCCGAGGAATGCTGGGCTTCGCTCGCCCTGCCCGGAATATGCGGGGAAAGGCTGCTGCGCCTCTCCTGCGATTTCGTGGGGCCGGGCTACTCCCGCCCCTACCCCGGCATGATCGAGGCCGTACGCCTCGTCGCCCAGAGCGAAGGCGTCATCCTTGACCCCAACTATACCGGAAAAAGCATGGCGGGCCTGCTCGACGCGATCCGCAAGGGCGCGTTCACGGCGGACCAGCATGTCGTCTATCTGCATACAGGCGGACTCCCGGCGCTGTTCGCCATGCGCCGCCACTTCGCCTAACCGCTTTTACGATAAGGAGCCTTGCATGAGCCTTACTTCCAAAAACAACGAAAAGATCGGTGCGGTCAACCGCGGCACGCCCTGCGAATCCGGGCTGTGCAACTTCTGCCGTACGGACTGCCAGGGCCGCTGCGAAACGTGGCTGAGCTCCCTTCTGGGGCGCAGGACGCTGGTGCCCCGCGACTACGGCAACGCCACCATCGGGACCGAAAACACCACGCACGTGGGCGTTTCCTACAATGCCCTGCGCATCCGGGGCCGCGTCTTCGGCGGGGCCGGGCTCGACCCGGAAAAGGCCCGCACGGGCGACGCGGCCTATTGCGACGCCGATCTGACCACGGCCGTGGGCTCCAACGCCAAGTACCCTTGCGACTATCCGTTCCTCATCGGCGCGCTGAGCCGCAATCCCGTGGTCGACAAGTACTGGGACAGCTTCGCCGTGGGCGCGGCCCTGTGCGGCATCCCGCTGGTCATTGGGGAAAATGTGGGCGGCGGGGACAACAAGACCGAATTCAATCCCGACGGCTCCATCCGCGCCCTGCCCGATCTGGACCGCCGCATCGCCGTGTACAGGCGCTATTACAATGGCAAGGGAGCGCTGTTCGTCCAGCTCAACGCCAATGACGCCTATAACGGCGTGGCTGAATACGTCGCCCGCAAATATGGCGATTTCGTGTGCGTCGAAATCAAATGGGGGCAAGGCGCCAAGCCCATCAACGGCGAAGGGCTGATCCGCGATCTCGACTACGCGCGGTTCATGAAGAGCCGCAGCTACTGCCTGCGCCCGGATCCCGAGGATCCGGCCGTACAGGAGGCCTTCCGCGCCGGACGCGTCAAACACTTCACCCGCTACACCGGCCTCACCTACCCCGCCCTGTCCACGCCCGAGGACGTGCTCGCCGAAGTCGCGGCCAAGGCGGAACAGCTCCGGGCCAACGGCGCGGCACGGCTGGCGCTGAAGACCGGGGCGTTCGGGATGCCCGATCTGGCGCTGGCGATACGGGTGGCCTCCGAGCTGGATTTCGAACTCCTGACCATCGACGGCTCAGGCGGCGGAACGGGCATGAGCCCCAACGACATGCTGGACAACTGGGGCGTCCCCTCCGTCCTGCTGCACGCCAAAGCGCATGATTACGCCTTCCTGCGGGCCGCCGCCGGGAAGAGGGTGGTCGATCTCGCCGTGGGCGGCGGGCTCGCCAAGCCGAGCCAAGCATTCAAGGCGCTGGCCCTCGGCGCCCCCTACGTCAAGGCTGTATGCATGTCGCGCTCGTTCATGATCCCGGCCTTCCTCGGCTGCAACATCGAAGGGGCCCTGCACCCCGAACGCCGGGAACGTGTCCACGGCGCGTGGTCGGCGCTTCCGAAGACGGTCCTCGACATCGGCGATACGCCCGAAACCATCTTCGCCGGATACCATGCCCTCAAGGAACGCCTCGGAGCCGACGAAATGGCGCATATCCCTTACGGAGCCATCGCCATGTGGACGATGTGCGACAGGCTCGGCGCAGGGCTCCAGCACCACATGGCCGGGGCCCGCAAGTTCGGCATCGGGCACATCGACCGCACGGACATCTGCGCCGCCAACCGTGAAACGGCTCAGGAAACGGGCATCCCCTTCATCACGGAACAAGACGACGAGCTGGCACGCCGCATCGTGCTCGGCTGACAAGGAGAGGCTTTCATGCTGGATCTGCTCTTGGGCAACGCCCGCATCGTGGACGGGACGGGCAACCCCTGGCGCAAAGGCTGCGTCGGCGTGCGCGACGGGCGCATCGTGGCCGTGGGTTCGGCCCACGACATGCCCGAAGCCCGGACGGTGCTCGACATCGGAGGCAACATCCTGTGCCCCGGCTTCATCGACAGCCACAGCCATTCGGATTTGAGGATAATAGATGAGCCGTTGGCCTTGCCCAAAATCATGCAAGGGATTACCACAGAGAACGTAGGCCTCGACAGCATGTCGGTGGCCCCCATCAGCGACAAGAACAAGGAGTCGTGGAGCACGAGCATTTCCGGGCTCGACGGCGTAGCCCAGAAACCGTGGGGCTGGAACGGGTTCGCCTCCTATCTCAATGCGCTCGACGCCGCGAAACCGAGCGTCAACCTGAGCTCCTATGTGGGGCTCGGCACCGTGCGCCTCGACGTCATGGGCATGGAGGACAGGCCGCCCACCGCCGAAGAACTGCGCCTTATGGAAGAAAGCGTGGCCCGGTGCATGGAGGAAGGCGCGCGCGGCATTTCGGCGGGGCTCATCTACACGCCCAACAAGTACCAGTCCACGGAAGAACTCGTCGCGCTCGCCAAAGTCGCGGCCCGCTACGACGGCATCCTCGACGTGCATATGCGCAATGAGGCCGACCACATGGCCGAGGCGTTGGAAGAGGTCATCCACATCGGGCGCGAAACCGGCATCCGTATTCTGGTGACGCATTTCAAGCTGCGGGGGCGCAGGAACTGGGGGAACGCCCGCAGGCATCTCGACACCATCGACCGGGCCCGCGGGGAAGGCATCGACATCGGCATCGCCCAGTATCCGTATACGGCCAACAGCACGTTCATGCACGTCGTCGTTCCGCCGTGGTACCACAGCCGGGGAACGGACGGCCTGCTCAAAGCCTTGGCGGAGGAACGCGAACAGGTCAAAAAGGACATGCTCACCACCGAAGGCTGGGAAAATTTCTCGCAGGTCATGGGCTGGGAGAACATCTACGTCTCCTCGGTCGCCAGCGAAAAGAACCTCTGGTGCGAAGGCAAAAGCGCCGTGGCCCTTGGCGAGGCCCTCGGCAAGTCGCCCGAGGACGCGGTGCTGGATCTGCTGATCAAGGAAAACCTTGCCGTGGGCCTGCTTGGGCACGGCATGTGCGAAGAGGATGTGATGGAAGGCATGAAGCACCCGACCATGTGTCTGATCACCGACGGCCTGCTGAGCGGCGGCAAGCCGCATCCGCGCACCTATGCGGCCTTCCCCCGGTTCATCGCCCGTTACGTGCGGGAAAAGCGCCTGCTCACCCTTGAGGAGGCCGTGCGCAAGATGACCTCCAGCACGGCGCTCAAACTCCGCATGAAGCGCAAGGGCTTCATCATGCCCGGCATGGATGCGGACATGGTGGTGTTCGGCGAAGACCGCATCCGCGATGTGAATACGTTTGAAAATCCGCGAGTCTATCCGGAAGGCATCGATTACGTGCTCGTCAACGGCGAGATCGCCGTCGATCACGGCGTCCATACGGGCGCGCGTCCCGGCAAGACCATACGCGACTGACCATGCCACCGACGGCGCGGCCGTTTCCCATCGCGGGGGACGGGCCGCGCCGTTTTTTCGTTCTTCAAGGAGGAAACGTCCATGTCGTACAGCCCCACGCTCGGCTCCGTGTTCAACCGCACGAAAATGCGCGATCCGTCCCATGTCTGTTCTTTTTCCGGCATGTGCGCCATGTGCACCGCCGACTGCATCGGCAGTTGCGAGATCGGCCTGTCCGCCGTCCGGGGCATGGAGACCGTATATCCCACCACCACGGGGGAAAACCAGATCGCCTCGGAAAAGGCCTATCCCGTCGATTATTCCCATTTCAACATCAACGGCAGAGCGTTCGGGGCAATGGGGGCTCCGCTGGACGCCGATCGCGCCACCATCTACCATGTGGGGCTCGAACGGGAGATCGGCACCCTCAACCCCGTAAAGCTGGCGCTGCCGATCATCCTCCCCGCGCTCATCAAGCTCAACTGGCCCGACTACTTCGGCGGCGCGGCCATGGCGGGCGTCAACGCGGTCATCGGCGAAGGGGCCGTGAGCAAGGACCCGACGCTTGCCTACGAAAACGGCAAGGTCGTCCACGCCCCGAAACTCCGGGAAATGCTGGACGCCTTCAACAAGTATGACCGGGGATACGGGCAGATCATCCTTCAGGCCAACTATGACGACGACGCGCAGGGCGTGCCGGAATACGCCATCCGGGAATGCGGGGCCAAGGCCATCGAATTCAAGTTCGGGCAGTCCGCCAAGGGCACGCAGCCCGCGAACCTTGTGCCGACGCTCGAAGAGGCACTGAAGAAATGCGGACAGGGTTTCCTTGTCCTGCCCGATCCGCGGGATCCCGGCGTACAGGAAGCCTATGGCCGCAAGGCGTGCCCCGCCTTCCACGTCTACGGCCGTCTGCCGATCTGGAGCGACGACTATCTGATCGGCCGCATCGCGCAACTCCGCGACATGGGCATGACCAACGTGTATTTCAAGATGGCGGGCTTCGATCCGGAGGATCTGGAGCATGTCCTCCGGCTGGCTTCCAAGGCGCAAGTGGATATGGTCACCTTCGACGGCGCGGGCGGCGGCTCCGGTTACAGCCCCTGCAAGATGATGAACGAATGGTGCCTCCCCACGGTCGTCATGGAAAGCATCCTTTACGGCATCCTCGACAAGCTGGCCGCGGAAGGCATGGAACTCCCGCATGTGGCGATCACGGGCGGCTTTGCGACCGAGGATCAGGTGTACAAGGCGCTGGCCCTCGGCGCGCCCTACGTCTCCGCCGTGGGCCTGTGCCGATCCAGCATGGCGGCGGCCATGAGCGCCAAAAAGATCGGGGAACTCATTGAAGCGGGCAAAGTCCCCCCGGAACTCGCCCGTTTCGGC
This sequence comes from Bilophila sp. T19-St14, assembly GCF_059728385.1. NCBI lineage: Bacteria > Pseudomonadati > Thermodesulfobacteriota > Desulfovibrionia > Desulfovibrionales > Desulfovibrionaceae > Bilophila > Bilophila sp. T19-St14. The sequence continues at coordinate 3,193,383 of NZ_BAAGFT010000001.1, read as the reverse complement.
ACGACGAAGGAAGAGCTGTTCAGCGATCTTCCCGAACTGCGGGGGCTCTACGGCAGCGCGGCGGACGGGTTCTCCACCGGGGCCGTCGGGGTATATTCCTACCTGAACCGCATCGCCTACGGGCTGCGCCACTTCGCCGCCCTGAACAGGAAATTCGACGTGAAGCACATCGGGCGGCGCGACGTCTTCCCGCTCACCCGTGACGCCAAGGAACTGCTTGACGGAACGTGGCTGCGGTAGCCTCCCCTTCCATCCCCTTTTCCGTGCAGGCGGCATCGGCTCTTTCCCCGGTGCCGCCTGCCATTTTTTTGTGCCATCTGTATGAAGCGGAACAAGGGGCCGCCGTGCGCCTTACCCATCCAACGCGGATAACGATTCGACGATACCGAACAAAAGATACTTCTCCGCAAGATGCGTAAAAGTATTGCCGAAGCGTCCAAGTTCCGGCACATTTTGGCGCCGTTTCGGGCGGCTGAGAGGGGCCCATGGATCACGGACGTGGCATGTTGGTGAAACCTACGTACATAAGCGATTTGAATGGGTTGCGCTTTATCGGGCAATATAGGGTTCTGGAAACTTTCGTACACAAGCGGTTTGAATACTCCGTGGGAACAGGTGCTGCGCCGTGCTTCCCGGCATGCCTTCCCGAAGCGGCACACCACTGACGCCCATTGACGTTTCAAATAAGGAATCACCCCATTCCCTTCGCCGGCGGCTTATCCTCCCATATCCGTGAGCGGTTAGCGTACGGCGAACCAACCTGAAACAGCGGAAAGCCCCGTGCAATGCGGGGCTTTTGTTTTACTCGGCGGCGGAAGCCGTCCCAATCCCCAGCAGGCCCCCAACGGCCCGCACAAGCTGGACATGGCCTTTCCCCCCGCCTACAATGGGGCTTCGACTGAACAGGGGGTGGACATGGCGCTTTCCCAATCGCAAAAGATCATTGCCTTTCTCGAAAAACATCGGGGCGAGAGCTTTACGGCCCGGCAGATTGCCGAAACCATCGTACAGCAATACGCTTCCGACTACGCCCGAAAACGCAGCAATCCCCGTTTTGCGGATGACAAGGCGTTCCTTTCGCAAATCATTGCGGAAATCGGATCACAGAAGGATACGCTCAAAAGGCTCCGCCCCACCCTCGTATGGCAGGACAGGCCCAAGCCCCGCCGCTACTGCATTCCATTGGAAGAAACGCAGGGGGCGCCGGATACGGCCCAAGGCGAAACAAGCGATCGCGATGAGGATGCCTGCTCCTGTGAGGAACGGGCCCTGCTGGAACAGGAGCTTTACCCGCTTCTCATCAGCTATCTCTGGTCGGAGCTGCACCTCTACCCCATGCGCATCCGGGAAGGCCGCTCCCGCAATACGCGGGGAAACGGCGGCAACCAATGGCTCCACCCCGACATCGTGGCGATGGAGCCGGTGGACAAGGCATGGGGGAAACACGTCAAAGCCTGCGGCCACGCCAGCGGCAGCACCTGCGTCCGGCTCTGGTCGTTTGAAGTCAAAAAGACGCTCACCGTCGCCAATATCAGGAAATGCTTCTTTCAGGCCGTCAGCAACTCGTCGTGGGCGCACGAGGGGTATCTCGTCGCCACGGCCATCGCCGACGACCGGGTGGAACAAGAGCTCAGGATGCTTTCAGCCCTGCACGGCATCGGGGTCATCCTGCTCGATCCCGAAAACCCGTCGGAAAGCGAAATCCTGCTCCCAGCACAGAAAAAACCGGATGCCGACTGGCAGTCCATCGATCGCCTCGCCAAAGAAAACGGAGACTTCCACGAGTTCATCGAGCTTGTTTCCGTCTACTTCCAAACCGGGACGCTGCGGGAAAAGGATTGGGACAACAAGACGGCCTGACGAACGCCCTGTTTGAGCTGAGGCTGCCGAACGGCGTTTTGGATCCGCCGGGTTCCCTCCGCAAAAAAAGCTGTGCCAACGGTTGATGTTTCATGCCTTAAAATTCCAAAGGAATAACCAATAAAATGCCCCGGAGCATGGAATCCATCAGCGTAACAATTAGAAAACAACCTGTATTTTCACTCTATTGTAGAGACAAAACAACCACATCCTGCGACAGAGCCAAAGGAAAAGGCGGGCAAGATGCCGTATCCGTTCAGCCGCAGCAGACCAACAGTCTTGCACCGTCGGCGCTGGCTTGCCGGTTTTGCTCTGCCCATCCGGTGAAAGGCAACATACCCGGCAAACAGCTGAACCGGCATTCGAGCAAGCCCTTGGGCTGGGTAAAAGGCAACATACCTGCAAACAGCTTCCCGCCCGCGTCACCGTATGAAAGGCAACGTACCCGGCAGACGGCCATACCTTACAATATGATTCAGCATTATAATAAGATGGAGAAAAAAATGCGCGACGAACTGATGTCCGAGATCATCAAGCTGGAATGGGAGATGTTTTCCCACGTTTCAAATGTGGGAGGCCCGGCCTCCTGCCAGATGCGGCCCGACACCTTCAAGATCATGCGGAAGAGCCAGGCCGCCACATGGCCCGATGAGCTGCTCGCCAGCTATCTGGAAGATCTGAAAGCCGCCACGAGGGATGGCAGAAACATCATGACCGAGAAATACGCCCGGATGATGGAATCCACCTTCCCCGAAGAATACCGGAAGCTGGCGGCATCCCTTCCGCCCGTCGACAGGGAAACCTTGCGGAAGATCGAAGAAATCGTCGCGATCAACGTGGGTTGGAAAGCCGAGCTGTTCGACCGTTATCCCCGTCTGAGCGGCAAGGGCCGCCCGCTGCACACCAGCGAAGACTCCGCAATGGAAACCTCCTTTGAAACGTACCTGCGGGGAGAACTGAAGACGTATTCAGCGCGCACGATCACGCTCCTGCATGAACTTACCTTGCGGCAGCAACAGGATGGCGTAAACGGCGCGGAGCTGAACCTCCTCAATCAGGTGCAGCAGTACGGATACGCCACGCTCGAACAGGCTGAAGGCCATCGCGCGGGAGCCTAGGCGTCCCCGGCTTCCTGTAGGCGCGGCCTTCCTTTTCCGGTATGGCGCGCCTTCAGGAAAGCAAGCCGCCCGTAAAACGAACAGCCAAGATAAGGCATTCACATTTTCAATGAACGTGACGCCATAACAAACTGAAACAACAACTGAACTGTTTCAAAAGGCCGTGCCACAGGAAATGGTTGATGCTTTTTTCTTGAAGTTCCAAATGAATAACCGATAAAAGGCCCCAGCCATGAAGCCCGCCAACGGAAAACCGGAGAAAAGCTGTACTTTCACTATATTGTGGAGATAATGCAGCCACATCCCCTATGACAGAGCCTTTCAAAACACATCAGAAAAGTGAATGAATTGCCGAGCGCCCAAGGCTCCCGCCCACAGGGGATGCCGGCGGCCTTGGCGGTCATGGCGGCTTTCAGTTTCCAGAGAGAAGGGGAAGCGTACCCTGCGGCAATACACCGCCGCAAGAGGAAACCGCTTTCCCGCATACACCTTCATATGGCGGGGCTTGCGGCTTTTCCGGTGCCCATTGCAAGGAGTTTTTGATGCAGCTTTCCGCGTTCCCTTTTTCAACCATCCTTTTTGACCTTGACGGCACGCTTGTGGACAGCGCGCCGGACGTTCTCGAAGCCATTGCCGCAGTCCTGCGTGATGCGGGCGATCCTGTCCCTCGGATGGAGCTCTCCATCATCGGCCCCCCGCTGGAAGGCATTTTCCGCGAAGTCTGCCCGGATGCCGACGACGCGAAAATAGCCCGCCATGTGGCCGCATTCCGTGACCTCTATTTTGGCGGCACCTTCCCCAAAAGCACCCCCTACCCCGGCATTTTCACGCTGCTTGAACGCTTGCGGGCCAAAGGCTGCCGCCTGTTCGTCGCCACGCACAAGCCGGAGGCCGCCGCCCAGAGGATGCTTACGCTCAAGGGGTTCATGCCCTTCCTCGAAGGCGTCGGCTGCACGGACTCCCTGCCGGGCCGCCAGCTTTGCAAAAAAGAGATTATCCGCCTCCTTATGGAGCGCCATGCCCTCGATCCCGCTTCAATGACCATGGTGGGCGATACGGCCCTCGACATCAGGGGAGGCAACGAACAGGGCATAGCCACCATCGCCGCCCTGTACGGCTACGGCGACAAAACGAAACTCCTCGCCGAGCGCCCGCGCTATCTGACCGACGACCCGGAATGGCATACGCTCCGCAAAGCCGAATAGCCCCGGCAAAACAGGGAAGCCGTCCTTTTCCCGTTCAGAGAAAGGACGGCTTTTACCATTACAATGTACGGCCCTGCCCGTCTCCGGCAAGTGCCGGTTTGAAGGGAAAACGGGGCGTGCAAGGATTTCCAGAGCCGCCACCGGCCCCTCGGCGCCTTCCGTTACCGATGCAGCACCCCGGCATGGAACGCCGCATGCAGGGGAAGCTCATCAAGCCAATACGTCCAATCATGGAGGCCGGGCGCCTCGCGGTACTGATAGGAGAACCCGCCCCGGCGGAGCGTATCCCGAAAGGCGCGGTTCTCAGGCACGACATACGCGTCCTGCTGCCCCGTGGTAATGAGCATGGCGGGCATCCCGGCGGCCTTCGACCGCTTCAGCAGCTCTTCGGCGGAATACGACTGCCACAACGCCTTATTGGATTTCATAGGGCCGAGCACGTCGCGGATCTTCCATTGGGCGGGATGCCGGGTAATGTCCATGACGCCGCTCATGGAGCTGACCGAGGCGAAGGTGCCGGGATGCCGCAGCGCAAGGACAAAGGAGCCGTGCCCGCCCATCGACATGCCCATGACGCCGCGCTTCGGCAGCACAGGGAAAGCGCGCTCCACATACGGCATCAACTCGCGGACAAAAAAGCTCTCAATGCGGTTTTTCTTCAGATAGGGGCTGTCCGCGTACCAGCCGGTTCTTCCGCATGACGGCGCGATGAACACCAGCCGCTCGCGGGCCGCCAGCTTCGACAGCAGCGCCCCGGCCCGCGTGTTCCAGACGCCCGCATCTTCAAACGCGCCGTGCAGCAGATACACGACGGGGAACCGCTCGCCCGGCTTGCGGTCGGCGGGAAGGAACGCATAACAAGGGATTTTTCCCCCACGGAATGCGGAATCCACAGCGAACGGGATGCCGCCCTGCTCCACGGAGGCCTCGGCAGCAACGGGCAAAGAAGCCGCCGGGAGGGAAGAAGAAGAAGAAGAAGAAGAAGAAGAAGAAGATGATGATGATGATGATGATAATAATGATGATGGCAGGGCCTGAGGCGCGGAACGCTCCGCCGCCTTGCCCCTTCCAAGCAAAAGTTCCTTTTCGACGACAGGTTCCACGGCGGCGGAAAGCATGGCCCCGCCGTCCTCGGTCACATGCACCATATCCTTATACCGCAGCCGGACATGACGCCCTTTGCCGTCAACCTTGAATGTCGTGTAGTTGCCCTGAGCGTCGGCGAGCACCTTGACCGTATCCACGAAGACGGCATGATGCGTCTCGCAGGCTTCCTGCTGGAGCTTGCTCAAACGGCGGACGCGGGTTGAATACGGCTCCTTGCCCATGACGGGCAGACCGACCCATACGGCCTTGGCCCCTTTCGCCGTAGCCACGGCAAGCAGGCGTTCGGCGCGGCTTCGATAAACCGCCTTCCACGATTCACTGTCGGCATGATGGCGCTTGCGGTTCTCGTCGATGATATCCTGAGGGTCATTGGCCCCCATGCAGATCACGACCATATCCGGGTTGTGCTTTTCCACCAGCTTTTCAAGCTGCGCGGGCCAATCGAAATAGTCCTGCCGGCTGAGCCCGGTCGAATATTTGCCTTCGCGCACCACTTCCAGATCCGAGCGCTTGCGCAGGGTACGCTGGAGCACGGGCCCGAACCCTTCCATCATCATGGAATCGCCCACAAGCAGCACCAGCGGCTTGCGCCCCGTTTCAGCCCGAACCGGAGGAGGCCCCCCTGTTTCCGGCTGCGCCGCGGGAGTGGCCTGCTCAGGCACGGCTGCGGGAGGGACGGAAACGGGAACCTCTTCAGCCGGGGGCTCCGGCTGTACGGGGGAGGCCGCCTCACGGGAAAAATCCGCCAGTGCATCGGCTACGGGCCGCTGCGGGGCCGTGCCCGGAGCAACGGCGGACGGCCCCTCGACGGCCCCAATGGGCTTGTCCGTGTTGAACGCGGCCACCAGCCGGGTTTCCGCCCCCGAAAAGGCGGCGAGGCCCGTCGCTTCGGCTACGCCCTTCACCGCCTGCCCCAGGACGGCGGCGGGCGGGAAATCAATGCCGACCCGATCCAGAAAACTGGAAAAACGCGCCGCGTCCAGAAAAAGCATCAAGACGAAGGCCAGCGCGTACACGGCACAGGCACGGCCGGACGTGAGCGTTCCCCGCTCGGCTCGGAAAGGGTTCTTCATGCACGGCCCCTCATGAAATCAAAACTGGAAATAAATAAAAGGCATGACGCCATCCGGCCCCATCTTCAGGATAAAGCCGCCCACGAGCGCAAGAACCACGGCCTGCACGGCCCACGGCAGGCGCTCCTGCACATCCACGAACGCGGCGAACAGCCTCGCACCAAAAAGCTGAAGCGCCAGCCCTATAAGCGCCGCAGGAATCACCAGCAGCGGGAACCCTTCGCCGGGCTGCCCGAAGACAAAGATACGGCGCAGGATTTCAAGGCTCCGCTCCATGTCTTCCGCCCGGAAGAAGACCCATAAGAAGGATACGAAATGGAACGTCAGCAGCCATGACGCGCCCACGCCGCACCAGTGCAGGGCCGGGCTGGACGTGAACCCATCCGGCCGGAAACGCTTTTTCAGTTCATGGAAGGCATGGACGACGGCCAGCCCCACCCCGTGCATGACGCCCCAGACCAGAAAACGGATATTCGAGCCGTGCCACAGCCCGCCGAGCGCCATCGTGATGATCAGGTTCAGGTAGCGGTTCCCCCGGCGGCTTCCGCCAAGCGGGATATACAGGTAGTCGCGGAGCCACAGGGACAGGGTGATGTGCCAGCGCCGCCAGAAATCCTGTATGTTCAGCGCAAGGTACGGCGAACGGAAGTTCTCCGGCAGGCGGAACCCCATAAGCCTCCCCACGCCGACAGCCATGTCCGAATATCCTGAAAAGTCGCAGAAGATCTGTATGGAATAGGCATACACGGCGGCGAGAATCGTCCATGAGGAATAAAATTCCGGCGATTCAAAAACGTCGCGCACGATATGCTCGGACAGGTAGCTGGCGATCACGACCTTCTTGAACAGCCCGCTGAGGATAAGCGCGAACCCTTCCTGCAAGCCGCGGGAATCCCATGCCCGGTGCCCAAGCTGCGGCAGGAACTGCCGGGCGCGCATGATCGGCCCCGCCATGATCGTGGGGAAGAAGGACACGAACAGCAGCACGTCCAGAAACGCGCGCGGCGGCTCATCCGGGCAGCGGTAATGATCGATGGCGTAGGACAACCCTTGGAACGTGTAAAAAGACAGCCCCACGGGGAACAGGATCTCCATCGAAGGCAACGCATGGCGCAGGATGCCGGTGCCGAGCCCGGCGGCGCTTGCCAGCGATTCCAGCCCAAGGATGAGGAATTCGTAATATTTGAAGAACGCCAGCAAGGCCACATGCAGGGCCACGTCCAGCGCGATGATGCCTTTCCGCTTGCGCGGCTGCCCCGAAAAACGGGACATCAGGCGGACGGCCCCCCAGTTGAGCACCGCCACGGCCAGCAGCAACGGGACAAAGGCCATGCCCGCGAGCGCATAAAAAAAGAGGTTGCAGGCGAGCAGAAACGCCCTGTATTCCCCGTCCCTGTCGCGCAGCAGCCAGCCCGCGGCAAGGACGAACAGGAAAAAGGTTGCGAACTCCAGCGTGACGAAATTCATCAGTGCCTATCCGGGCAAAAGGTCATGCGCAAGGGTGCGCGATTTCCGCACAATAGCGAAAACGCACGCCCCTTGCAAGCAAACCGCCTCGGCGCCCTCGGCTATCCGCTGAGAAACGCTGGCGTTTTCAACATTTCATCGCGGCAGCAGCAGGAACACCGCGCCCCGGTTGTCCAGATAACTGGCCGTGTGCGTCGCCGTTTCGCCGTTGCCGCAGAACAAATCCACACGGTTGCGCTTGATCGCCCCGCCCGTATCCTGCGGCAGGGTCAACGCATTGAACGGGACGCTGTGCTCGCCCCCCTCATCGGGCAGCGTGACGTTCATCAGCGTCAGCAGGCCGTTGGGCAAGACGCTCTGGTCGGTCGCCACGCTCACCCACGGCGTGATCCGCCTCCCCATACTGCCTTTGGAACCCGAAGTCCCCGGCTTGCCGAGCCTGAAAAACACATAGCTGGGGTTCGTGTCCAGCAGCTCCCTCACCTGATCGGGGTGCGCGGCCAGCCATTCCCGGATGGAGAACATGCTCACCTCTTCCCGTTGCAGCAGCCCACGATCGACCATGACCCGTCCAAGCGCCACATACTTGTGCCCGTTCTGCCCGGCGTACAGCACAGGGCGCACCGAACCGTCCTCAAAACGCAGCCGCCCTGACCCCTGAATCTGGAGCATGAAGATGTCCACCGGATCTTCCACCCACGCCAGTTCCAGCCCGCGCCCCCTCAGCACGCCCTTGCAGTCGATGGCGTGACGGGTATGGTAAGGACGCTTTTTGCGCAGATCCGAAGGAGATTTATAGATTGGGTACTGGAAACGCCCCTTGCGGACGTGCGAAGCCGGGATCTCCGGCTCGTAATAGCCGGTGAAGCCGAAGTCCGGGCCGATGCGTACCCAGCGGAAGTCCGAAGCCAGCACTTCCGGGGCTTTATCAAGGAAAGGAAGCAGGCGCAGCAAGCGTTCAAGCCCTTTTTCCATCTCGCCGTAGGTGACTTGAAGCGAAGGGTAGTTCACGGCCACACGGGATGCAGGTTTCGCCCGCACATAGGCAAGGCTCTGTTCCACCGCGAAACGCATATCCTTCCACGAGCGCATGCCTTGCCGGGCCGGATCCAGCCCCCGCGAGAGGCGCTCCGCCTCCGCCTCCGAAACCGGGAATACGCCGGGTGTTTCCAGCGGCGTGACGCGCACGGCCTCCGGCACATCTGGCTGGGCGACATCAGGCCGGGTTGACTTCCCGCCGCAGGCGGACAGCAACAAACACAACAGGCAAGCCCCAAACAAGGAAAAACGGCGCGGCACGGCGGACTATCCTCACGCAACAGGTTGAAAAACAACAAAGCGTTTGCTGTGTACAGCATCCTCTCACCCGATGCAACGCCTTGCCTTGCCGGGCCCGGCAAAAAAAATTTCTTTTGGGGTAAAAAAAAGCTTGACGGAACGCGCCGTCCGTTATAAACACTCCCTCGTTCTGCGGGAGTAACTCAGTGGTAGAGTGCAACCTTGCCAAGGTTGAAGTCGCGGGTTCAAATCCCGTCTCCCGCTCCATATATTTTTACCCTTGCTCGCCATAAGGCTGGAGCGAGGGTTTTTCTTTGGTTCCGCTTCCTCAAGAGAAGCGTTATGAAATAGATGCACAACATTCCCGTGTACGGCTCTCAACATATCCGTTGCAGTGCCATTTCATAGACGAACATATCATTACGTTCATGAAGAAGGCTCGGAAAGGCGACTTTCCGGGCCTTTTTCAGTATATGGCTGGGAGAAAATCGGGGAAGGGAGGGAACCCCTTTCTGAAGAAAGGGGTTCCCTCCCTTCCCCGAACCCCATCCCTCCTTCCCCCAAGACTTTTGGCCTTATCGAATCCCTGCTGGAAGCATTCCCGGAGCATGGCTGTTTCGGCTGTGCAATGGGTCTTGGGAAAGGCTAGTCCGTGTCGTCAATTATCTATAATAATATGTTGAAGTTATTAAATTGTTTTTAGATCACAAAAATTATTTTAATACTTTCAAATAATTATATATAACACAACGACACAACCTAATAAGCGCTGGCATAAAATATAATAATTTCATTTGGCTGTGCCATAGGAAACGGCTGATGCTTTTGTGCCTTGAAATTCCAAATGGATAACCAACAAAAGGCTTCAGCCATAACGTCCACCAAAGGAAAATCTGGAGAAACAGGCCGTATTTTCACCATATTGCAGAAATGAAACGACCACATCCTATGACAGCCCCTTTCATTTCTGCGGCATAGTAAGGAGATGGCGTTTTTCCTCAGTTTTTCTGTCGTCGCTCCTTATGACAGAAACATTTGAGCGGCTATCTTTTTGAGTTTCACGAAATAAAGCATCAGCCCCTTACTATGGCAGGACCCCAAAGTTGTTTTCGGGTGCGTTCCTGATTTTTTTTGGCTGTGCCATAGAAAATGGTTGATGCTTTTTTCCTTGAAGTTCCAAAGGAATAGCCAACAAAAGGCCTTGACCGTGGATTCCCCCAACGGATAAAAAGGCCGTATTTTCACCGTGCTGTGGAGATGAAACAACCACCTAATGACAGAGCCAATCTTTTTGAATGATGGAACCGGGTTATTGGGCAAGGGGGGTTGCCGACGACCGCTGACGACCGGCGAAATGGGGAAAATCGCTTACCCGCCGCGGCATGGCAAAATAATAACCATCCGCTATGCGGGTGTTTTCTTGTTTCGGACACTTCGCGCCCTCAACAGGCTGAAGCCCATAATGAAAAGGGCCTCCCCGGAGGAAGGCCCTTGAAAACACCGTACGGCTGCGGCAAGCCCGCTAGACGAGACGGCCGATGTTGTCGATGCGTTCGCCGGGCAGAAGCAGGACGGGCGGCACATCGATCAGCGTATATGCGCCGGGACGCCCGGACTGGGCGAGGCGCACGGCGGCGCGGGCGCTGGACACGAGGACCTGGGCGGTCAAAGCCGGGTTGTCGATGCGCATGTCGAACGTGAAATGCTGGTTGGCGGTGAGCCCGGAAGCGCCGACGCGCTCCATCAGCACGCCGTGGGAGGCGTCCGCCACGCGGGGCAGCTCGTCCTTGGTCACCTGCCGCACGTCCAGCGGATCATGGCTGAAATAGGGGTCGGCCTGAATCGCGGCTTTCACGGCCTCGAACGTCGCGCCTTCCTCAAGCACCACATAGACGAGGCGCGAATGGCGCCCGCCGCCCATAGGGATGGTGATCGAGGTGGCGTCGGCCACGCCTTCAATGGCGCGGGCGGCTACGGAGTGGCCCATGGAACGGCCGCGCCCGAAGTTGGTGAAGGTGACGCCCACAGGGGCCATCGCCTCAAACAGGGCGCGCATCACGGAGTCCGTGCCGGGGTCCCATCCGGCGGCGGTGACGGCTACGGCCTTGCCCTTCACGGCCTGCGCTTCAAGCTGGCCGATGGTTTCGACAATCCGGTCATGGATGTCGAAACTGTCCACAGTGTTGTATCCCTTGCCGAGCAGCTCACCCGCGACTTCGGGGATCTTGCGGGACGGGGCGCACAGGAGCACGACATCCGGCTTGCCGGACACGGCTTCCAGATCCGCAAGGCTGGCGTATTCCGGAACGCCGCGCAGACCATGCACATCCTTTCCAAGGGATTCTTTCCGGCGAATGACGCCCACGCAGGTGAAATCAGGCTGGATTTCCAGCGCTTCGATGGCGTAGCGCCCGATATTGCCCAAACCCATAACGGCAGCTTTTATTGGCATTTTGGCCTCCAGAGAATGAATATCTTCAAGTAAAACACGAAATTCCCGTCTTGTAAAACGGTCTGGATCAGGCGTTTTTCTTCAATTTGAAGCGAATTCTGAGGCGTCCGGCCTCCTCATCGCCCTGCGGCGGGGTAAAATCGTGCGAAACCAGCCGAAACGCACCAACCTCAGATGTATTTTCCACATGCTCCCCAATGCAGGGGCAAATATCATAATCGCCCACGGTCACGATGCGAACCATCAGCCCCTCTTCGCCTTCAAGATGCGCCGGGAGCCGGCCAAGATCGACCAGCTTGCCCGCCTCTTCGCGGGGGAGCGTCTCCGTCCGCACCGGCATATGCTGCGCCAACACCTCGTTGATTCTTCGCTCCAGTTCGGCGGCCTCGGCGTCTTCCAACGGGCGCGGGAAATGGTAATCACATTTGGACTTGTCCGCATTCAAATGCGAACTGAACGAACGCCCGCACCCGAACATGCGCACCATCGTCTGGTTCAGCACATGCTCCGCCGTATGCATGAACGGATCATATTCCTTGCTCACAGGGACTCCTTTTCTTCTAAAGGGCTTGAAACCGCCCTACCCTACCCGATCCCTTCCCCGGAAACAATCCGTCCGCATATCCGGGGCATTCGCCTTTCCGATGATTTTCTAAAAAATTTATTTTGAATTTCAGACAGTTAAAATTCAACGTTCATTGAAAACGTGAATATCCCGCATATCCCCGCCGCTTGAAATCCGGCGGTGTTCCCCGTATGCTGAAAAACCCAACATCAGGACGATCATGAAAAAAAACGACCTCTTCCCCGAACACGGCTCGCCCTGCCGCGAACTGCGCGAGCCCGAACGCCCCATCGACGCGCCCTACGCCGTGGACATCCCCGCCGTGCCCACCGCGCTCGGCGCTCTGGACGCCGCCTCACGCGCGGAATTCTGGGCGGCGCTGGCCCTCTCGCATACCGGCGGGCTCGGCGCCAGAAGCCGTAAACGCCTTCTGGATGCGTTCGGTTCGGCATTCGAGGCCGTGCGGCGCGTCGAAGACTGGCGCGGGGCGGGCTTGCGGGAAGATCTCATCCATGAGTTCCGCTCGGAAAAATGGCGCGGGCCCGCCCGGAAAGAATGGGACGCGGCCCGGAAACTCGCGGGAACCGTCCTGCTCTGGACCGACGGCCGCTACCCCGCGCTGCTCAAGGAATTGCCGGATGCGCCGATACGCCTCTATTGCCAAGGGGATATGAGCCTGCTCGCCAACCCCTGCGTGAGCATCGTCGGAACCCGGACATGCAGCAGGGAAGGCATCCGCGCGGCGCAGGCCATAGCCGGCGGCCTTGCGGCCTCAGGCATCACCGTGGTTTCCGGCCTCGCCGTCGGCATCGACAGGCAGGCCCATCTCGCCGCCCGCGATCTGCCGGGCGGAACCATCGCCGTGCTCGGCGCGGGGCCCGACGTCTGCTACCCCAAGGAAAATGACGGGCTGCGCCGGGCGATCATCCAACGGGGCCTGCTCATTTCGGAATACGCGCCCGGAACGCTCCCGGACTCCCGGCATTTCCCCATCCGCAACCGGATCATCAGCGGCCTTTCGCTCGGCGTCGTCATCGTGGAAGCCGCCCTCCGCAGCGGCAGCCTCATCACCGCCCGGCTCGCGCTTGAGCAGAACCGCGCCGTCTACGCCGTGCCCGGCGGCATCGGCTCAAAACATGCCGAAGGCTGCCAGAAGCTCATCCGCGACGGAGCACAGCCGATCTTTTCTTCCTCCGACATCCTTTCGGATCTGTCCGCCCAACTCAAGACGCTCTTCCCCCAGCCGAATTCCGCACCGCAGCCTTACAGCCTCGACGCGCCTCAGGAACCCTTCCGTCCCGTTCCCGCCGCCCCTCCGCCCCTCAAACAGCCGGATCGCGGAACCCTTGAAGGCCGCATCCTGACGCTCCTCGCCCAAAGCCCCCGCGCCATCGACGACGTTTGCCAATCCCTTGGATGCGATCCCGGCGAAGCCGGTTCCACGCTCATCATCCTCGAAGTGCGCGGCCTGATCCGCCAGCGCCCCGATCTCCGCTACGCGTTGGCCTGATCTTCGGCCCGCCGTTTACATCATAAGGAATCCCCAATGCCCACCCACGCCCCCGCAATGCCCCCGCTTCCGCAGGATGTGGAACAGTTCCTGACATGGATGGCCGATCAAAAAGGCTTTTCCCCGGCAACCATCTCGGCGTACCGCACGGATCTCCTCCAGTTCGAGGAGTGGCTCCACCGCGAACAGTATACGCTCTCCCGGCCCGGCGAACTGGAAAAATACCACTTTCAGGATTATTCCGCGCATCTTTTTCATGAAGGCCAAGCCCGCAGTTCCATAGGCCGCAAGCTCTCGGCCCTGCGCTCGCTGTTCCGGTACCTCATGAAGATGAGCAAAATCGACAGGAACCCGGCAAAACTCGTGCGCAACCCCAAGCGGGAGCTCCGCCATCCCACGGTGCTGAACGTGGATCAGATGTTCACCCTGCTGGACGAGGCCAGCGTGGAGTCCGGCGGCGCGGCGGGCCTTGACGGTTCCCGGCAGGCCGGGCAGACGGCCACGGATCGCGAGCACGCCGGGCGTACCCGCGATCTGGCTCTGGCGGAACTGCTTTACGGTTCCGGGCTGCGTATTTCCGAAGCCCTTGATCTGGATGTGGACGATGTAGACCCGGCAAGCGGCTTTATCCGGGTTATCGGCAAGGGCTCCAAGGAACGTATAGCGCCGTTGAGCGACACATCCGTCAGGGCGCTGTTCCTCTGGCTCAGGGTGCGCGCGCTCATCGCCCCGCCCGCCGAAAAAGCCCTTTTCGTGGGCAACAGGGGCAAGCGGCTCAACCGGAGGCAGGCGGCGCGGATTCTCGACGAGATCCGCAAAAGCGCCGGGTTGCCGCAGCATCTTTCCCCCCACACCCTGCGCCATACCTTCGCCACGCACATGCTGGAGAATGGTGCGGACATGCGCTCCGTACAGGAGCTGCTCGGCCATGCCAGCCTTTCAACTACACAGCGCTACACGCACATCACCCTTGATCATCTCATGCACGTCTATGACAAGGCGCATCCCCGCTCAAGCGTTCGGGGAAAGGGTGGAGAAGAAGGGGAGGACAGGTGATGTGGGGGAGGGGAGAGGGAACCCTTCTGGAGAAGGGTTCCCTCTCCCCTCCCCCACGCCCCCTCCCCTCTCCCTCCCAAGACTTTCGACCTTATCGAATCCCTGCTGCCGTTTTTCCCGGATTGTTATGAGGCTGCGCACAGCAAGCCATTGAAATTTCATTTCTTGAAGTTTCCAGTAGATGCCCAGCCCAATGCTTCAATCATGAAGCCCATCAGGAGAAAAGACAGACAAAAATATATTTTCAATATGCTGTAAATATAAAAAAGGCTCTGTTATAGTTTGTGATTGTTTCATCTCCACAGTGAGGTGAAAATACAGCCTTTTTCTCCGGTTTTCCCCTTGGCGGGATCCACACGGCTAAGGCATTTTGCCGATTATCCCTTTGGAACTTCAAGGAAAAAAGTATCGACTATTTTCTATAACACAGCCTAAAAAAAGGCTGTGTTTAAGTTTGTGGCTGATACAAGATTCCAACTGGAAAGGAAGAGTTTTTTGGAAATTATTTGGAGGTCTCGCAACAATTCTTCAAAACTGGATTTCATGTAATGAACAAAAAATGAGAGAGGCCCACATCACCAGACGTGGAATGGACTTTTATCTATTGATTTTCATTGAAAAAATCATCAACCGTAAAATTGAACACAGCCTAAAAAAATCATATCCTATGCAGAGCCACTTATTAAACGCGAACGGCTCATAACCTATAAAATAAGAAGGTTCTGTCATAGGATGTGGCTGCCCAACTTTCTACAATATAGTGAAAACGACAGACTTTTTCTCTGACTTTTCCGTTGATGGATCCATAATCGTAGCATTTTATTGGTTATTCCTTTGGAATTTCAAAAAAATGGCTCTGTCAGAGTACATGGTTGTTTTGTTTTAGCAATACACTGAAAATATATGCTTTTTCTCAAAATTTTCCACTGGAGGGCTCTGTGGTTGGGGGATTTTATTGGTTATTTCCTTGAAGCTCCAAAGAAATGGCCAGCAAAATGCCTTAGCCATGAATTCCGCCAAGGGGAAAACTGGAGAAAAAGGCCGTATGTTCACCGTGCTATGGAAATGAAACAACCACATGCCATGACAGAGCGTTAAATAAAACCAACTAGTTCCTATGACACAGCCTCAATAAAAAATGGCTGTGTTCAATTTTACGGTTGATGATTTTTTCAATGAAAATCAATAGATAAAAGATCGTTCCACGTCTGGTGATGTGGGCCTCTCTCATTTTTTGTTCATTACATGAAATCCAGTTTTGAAGAATTATTGCGAGACCTCCAAATAATTTCCAAAGAACTCTTCCTTTCCAGTTGAAATCTTGTATCAACCACAAACTTAAACACAGCCATAAAAAATGGCTGTGTCCTAGAAAGTAGTTGATACTTTTTTTCCCTGAAGTTTCAAAGGAATAACCAACAAAGTGCCCTAACCGTGGACTACGCCAATAGGAAAGGCTGTGTCATAGAAAACGGCTGATGCTTTATTTCTTGAAATTCCAAGGAAATACCCAATAAAATCCCCCAATCATGGAGCCCATCAGCAGAAAATCGAAAAAAGCATATATTTTCAGTATATTGATAAAACAAAAACAACCATATACTCTAACAGAACCATAGGAAAACTGGAGAAAAAGGCCGTATGCTCACCGTGCTGTGGAGATGAAACAACCACATGCTATGACAGCGCCTAAAAAAGGACATACACCATTCGTTTCCGAACGGCACTTGTCATTGGCTCATAAAAACAAGACATGCAGGGGACGGACATAAGGGCACCAGCCGCCTTGCCGCCCGGCCCACCACCTAACCATTGCAAAAGTCTTTGGAAAGGGAGGGATGGGGTTTGGGGAAGGGAGGGAAAAGCCTTTCTCCAGAAAGGTTTTCCCTCCCTTCCCCAATGTTTACCCCTCTTCACCCACGCCTTCCCCCGCCCCCACGAAACGACGCAGCTCGCGCCAAAGGGCATCGATGCCGCGCATGTCCTTGGAGGAAACGGGAAGGGGCATAACGCCGTTGAGCAGACGGCTCCACTCCTGCTGGCGCTTGCTGCGTTCGACCTGCGTGCACTTGTCGGCTTTGGTCAGCACGGGCAAAAGCGGGATGCCGTGCACGCGCGCAAAGTCCGCGAGATCGCGATCCAAGGCCTGCGGCGGAATCCGGCAGTCGAGCAGCAGGGCTAAGGCCTTGAGCGCCGGGGTGTTCGTGAGGTAGTATTCAATCAGCTTGGCCCAGCTCTTGCGCTCTTCCTGCGAACACTTCGCATAGCCGTAGCCCGGAAGATCGACCAGGGAAAAGCCGTCGGGGTCGACCCTGTAGAAATTGATGGAACGCGTCTTGCCCGGCGTCGCGCTGATTTTGGCAAGCTGCTTGCGGCGGGCGAGGGCGTTGACGAGGGACGACTTCCCCACATTGGAACGCCCGGCAAGCGCAATCTGCGCTTCCTGACGCTGCTCAAGCACGGAAAGCTGCTCCTGAAGCTGCGGCTTATTGAACGTCGTCGCCTCAAGAGTCAGCGTGGGGGGAGTCTCTTTCATCATGCGGGAACCTCCGGTGTATGTTGACAAGCGCGGCCTGATGTTCGACAATATCAAGTTGCAGTGGCAAGGCTATCCTGCCGCAGCGTGAAAAGCAATCGCGGCAGCCGTCCGATTGCCCCGGATAAGGAACAAGCGGGGGGCGCTGAGCACTCCCTTGGTAAGTATTTGATATTCAGCACTGTTTTTGGAGGCAGCATGTATTCCACCACGGATTTCCGCAAGGGGCTTAAAATCGAAATCGACGGGACTCCCTTCGAAATCATCGAATTCCAACACTTCAAGCCCGGCAAAGGCGGAGCTATGGTACGTACCAAGCTGCGTAACATCCTCAACGGCCGCGTGCTGGACAACACCTTCCGTTCCGGCGAAAAGGTCGATCGCCCGAACCTCGAATCCCGCGACATGCAGTTCCTGTATCACGAAGGCGACCAGCTCGTGTTCATGGACATGACCACCTACGATCAGATGCACATGGATGCCGAAGCCACCGACGGCAAGGCCAACTACCTCAAGGACGGGCAGGAATGCCGTGTGCTTCTCTACAACGAAAAGCCGCTGGACATCGAAATCCCGGCCTCCCTCGTCCTTGAAGTCACCGAAACCGAACCCGGCGCCAAGGGCGACACGGTGAGCAACGTGACCAAGCCCGCCACCCTCGAAACCGGCGTCGTCATTCAGGTTCCGATTTTCGTGAACATCGGCGACCGCGTCAAGGTCGATACCCGCACCAACGCCTATCTCGGCCGCGAATAGTGCTTTTTCCGGCCCGGATCCCCGGTTCCGGGCCGGATGATCCCCGCTTCAACAGATCGCCATCCCTATCATGCAGACAAAACGGAGAGCGCCGGAGGAGGTTGCCATTACGGACGGACGCAAGATCGCCCGGGAACTGTTTGGGCTTTTTCTTATTTTCTGGGGGCTGCTGGTGCTCTTGAGCCTAGTGTCCTTTGATCAGAATGACCCCAGCATCAACCATGCCGTGAGCAACCCTGCAATCGTCAAAAATTACGCCGGGCTCTTCGGCGCATACCTCAGCGGGCTTCTGGTCGACATCTTCGGGTTCGCCGCGCTTGTCTGGCCCCTCGTCTTCCTTGCGTGGGGGGCGGGCTGCGTCTCCACATGGTTCACCATGCCGTGGTGGCGCTGGTTCGGCTTTACCCTTCTGGCGGTTTGCCTCATTTCCCTCGGTGCGGCTTGGAACCTCGGCATCGGCGACGTCCGGGGCGGCGGCATGCTCGGCATGACCCTTTATACCAAGTTCACCACCCTGTTCAGCCCGGTGGGGTCTTCCCTGATCTGGCTGTTCCTGCTGTTCATCTCCCTTGAGATGGCCTTCGGCATCGCGTGGCTCGCGCTTATCCGCAAAGGATGGGCCCTGCTGAAGGAACAGCTGAGCGGGACGCCCCTCTCCCTCGACGACTTGCCGGAGCGCCTTTCCAAGGTATCCATGCCCAAGGTCGCCCTGCCCAAAATCGGGTTGCCCCAAAAGGATAAAAAAAGCGAAGAAGAAGCCTCCAGCGTCATCCCGCTGTTCGAGATCCATGATGAAGAGGGAAGGCCCGCGCCCAAGCGCGAGGAACTGCTCAGCATGGATCCGCCCTTCCTCCTAGCGCCTGAGGAAACGCCCGCCGCGCCGAAAAAAAGCGCAGGGGAACCGCTCAAGCTCTGGGAGCCTCCGTCCGAGGATACCTTTGAGTTCCAGCCGGAAGAACCGCGCGCGGGGACGGGGACATCCGCGCCGCAGACGGACATCCGCTTGCCCTCCCCTGCGGATGCCGCCGCCAAGCCCGTCAATCTTCTCGCCGGGGAAAACCCGCTGCTGGCCCTGACCATCCCCGAAATGCCGCCCGCCCCCGCACAGCCTCAGGCGGAACCGCAAGCCACGGTTCACCCCGTACAGCCGTATGCGGCGGAGCAGCAAGCCACGGCTCAGCCTGCGCAGGCCCACGCGGAAGCGGCTTCCCACGCCCCGGATCAGCCGCAGGACACCTTTGCGTTCGCGCCCCAGCAGGATGCCGCGCAGCCCGTTGCCCAATGGCAGCAAGCGCCGCAGCCGGTACAGGCTGCCGCACAGCCTGCGGCTCCGTCCGCGCCCGCCCAGCCGCCCGTACAGGCGGCCCCAACGCCTCAGGCAATGTCTCAGGCCCCGGCCCAAACCGCGCAGCCCCGCATCGACGCGCCCGTGGGGACGGCCCCCGCAGCAGCGAAACCCCTCCTGCGCAAGCGCTCCTATCCCATGCCTTCGCTGGATCTGCTCCAACAGCCGCAGCAGAGCGATTCCCTGCCCACGAGGGAAGTGCTGGAGCAGCAGAGCGCAAGCCTGATGAACTGCCTCTCCGAATTCAATATTCAGGGCGAACTGGTTCGGGTGACGCCCGGCCCGGTGATTACCCTGTTTGAAATCCGCCCCGCTCCGGGCGTCCGCGTGGGCCGGTTCACCAACCTGACCGACGACCTCGCCCGCAGCCTCAAGGCCGAAGCCATCCGTATTCAGGCCCCCGTGCCGGGATGCGACACCGTGGGCGTGGAAATCCCCAACCTGAACCGCTCCACCGTCAACTTCCGTGAGCTGATCCAGTCGGAAGCCTTCCAGAGTGCGCCGTCACTGCTGACGATGGCCCTCGGCAAGGACATCGAAGGGCGCCCCGCCGTCCGGGATCTCGCCACCATGCCCCATGTGCTCGTCGCCGGTACGACGGGATCGGGCAAAAGCGTGTGCCTCAACTCCGTGTTGGTGAGCTTCCTCTACAAAGCCTCGCCGGATGAAGTGAAGCTCATGATGATCGACCCCAAGCGCGTGGAAATGGCGATGTATGCGAATCTGCCGCATCTCGTGCATCCCGTGGTGACGGAAACCTCCCTCGCCAAGACGGCGCTTGAATGGGCCGTGGCCGAGATGGACGGCCGTTACGACTGCCTCGCCAAGTTCGGGGTCAAAAACATCAAGGACTACAATAAGAAACTGGCTTCATTCGGCGACGAAAGGCCGCAGGAGTACGCCGATCTCAAGCCCATGCCCTACCTCGTCATCGTCATTGACGAACTGGCGGATCTCATGCTCACGGCGGGCAAGGATGTGGAAGGCTGCCTCGTGCGCCTTGCCCAGCTCGCCCGTGCCGCCGGCATCCACCTCATCGTGGCGACGCAGCGTCCGAGCGTGGACGTGGTGACGGGCCTCATCAAGGCGAACTTCCCGTGCCGCATTTCGTTTCAGGTCGCCAACAAGTATGACTCGCGCACCATCCTCGATACGGCCGGGGCCGAGCAGCTCCTCGGCAAGGGCGACATGCTGTTCAAGCCCACCGGCGGCAAACTCCAGCGCCTGCACGGGCCTTTCGTCACCGACGACGAGGTGCAGGCCGTGGCCGATCACTGGAGACGCCAGTGCGCGCCGCAATACGAGGTGGATTTCACCGAATGGGGCACGTCCCTCGCGGAAAACGCCAAGGCGTCCTCGGCCCCGGCTTCCGGGCCGGGCAGCTCGGAAGAGGAATCCCTGTACGCCGAGGCCGTGGCCTTCGTGCAGGAGCAAGGCCGCATGTCCATTTCCCTGCTCCAGCGGCGTTTCCGCATCGGCTTCAACAAGGCCGCGCGGTTCGTCGAACGCATGGAGGAGGAAGGCATCCTTCCGCCCGCTTCCCGCGCCAATAAAGCCAGAACCGTGCGGATGGATTGATTTTTCAATGGGGGGAGCGCGTTCCGGCGCCCTTCCCCCGGCCTGCCCTCCTGCCCGGCCCATCGGCGGAGAACGTGCGGCGGACAGCCCTTTTCAGGAAGGGGACGCGCGCACGGGGGGACTTCCCGAAGAGGCAGGCTTCCCGGAACACGGTGGCCTGCCTGCCGGTCGTTGCGGCAAGACAGTTGATGCATTCCGTGCCAAACACCCTTTTTCAGGAGATCATCATGCGTTTCCCGACCTTTTTCGCCTGTGCCGCGGCCCTGCTGCTGATCAGCGCGGGCGCTTCGCACGCGGCGGCTCCCGCCATTACGGGAGAGATGCAGAAAAAATATGAGGCGATGCAATCCTTTACCGCTGAGTTCACCCAACGCCTCGTCCATCAGGAAAGCGGCTCCGAGGAAACCCGTCAAGGCACCCTCGCCTTCCAGAAGCCGCTCCGCATCCGCTGGGAGACCAAGGCCCCCCATGCGGAACTTTTGGTCATCACGGACAAGGACGTATGGGACTACCTGCCCGACGAAGAGCTGGCCTACCAATATTCGCCGGAAGTGGTTCACGACTCCCGCTCCATCATTCAGGTCATCACCGGCCAGAGCCGCCTCGACAAGGATTTCACCGTCGAGGCCGAGCCGGACGATAACGGACTGGCCGTGCTCCGGCTCTACCCCAAAGATCCTTCTCCGCAGCTTGTGGAGGCGCTCCTCTGGGTGGACAAGGGCACGAAGTTGATCAAGAAGGCGCAGATTCTGGACTTCTACGGCAACACCAATGAAGTGGCCCTGACCTCGCTGACGCCCGATGCGTCCATCAAGGCCGGAACCTTCCAGTTCACGCCTCCTCAGGGCATCACCGTGGAGAACCTGATGAATCAGAACGCTCCCGAACGCCCGCTGCTGCAATAACGCCCTAGCCCTGCGAGGTGTCCATGTCCATCGGCTCCCGGACGCATGAAGAATTCATGGAAGAGGCCCGTGCCTTTCACGGGTATCCCGCTCCCGGCCTGATCATCGGCGGCTACATGGTGGAGCTTGCCAAGCGCCACATACCGGAAGGCGTCCTGTACGACGCCATCAGCGAAACGGCCCACTGCCTCCCCGACGCCGTGCAGATGCTTACGCCATGCACGGTCGGCAACGGCTGGCTCCGCGTCCTGCCCTTCGGCATTTACGCGTTGACCCTGTACGACAAGGCGACCGGGGAAGGCGTCCGCGTCGAGCTCGACAACGACAAGCTGGAACCCTACGACGCCATCCGCAGCTGGTTCCTCAAGGAGCGCCCCAAGAAGGAGCAGGATAGCGAACGGCTGCAAGCCCAGATCAAGGAAGCGGGCGAGTCGATCCTCTCGTTCCGCAAAGTCCGCATCCGTCAGGACATGCTTGGGCGCCGCTCGTTCGGCGCGATCACCCGCTGCCCGCTCTGCGGTTCCCACTACCCCGCCTCCTACGGCGGGATCTGCCGCTCCTGCCAGGGGCAGTCCCCATATGAGGACGGCCCCGGCTTCGCCCTGTCGCAGCAGCCCCGTATGCCCGCCCCCGTCCCGATCCCGGTCGAAGAGGCGGTCGGCAAGCACGCCCTGCACGACATGACGCAGATCATACCGGGCAAGGAAAAGGGCGCCGCGTTCGTCGCCGGGCAGGAGCTTTCCGCAGGGGACATCTGCCGCCTCCAGCAAATGGGCAAAAACCGCGTCTACGTTCAGGAAAACACGCCGCACCCCGAAGGCTGGGTGCATGAGGACGACGCCGCCCGCGGCTTCGCCCGGCTCATGCCCGGCGACGGCGTGGAAGTGGAAGCCGCCCCGCGCGAAGGCAAGGTCAACTTCCGGGCCACGCGCGACGGCATGCTGCTGGTGGACACGGAACGCCTTGAACGCTTCAACCTCGTGCCCGACGTGATGTGCTGTACGCGCAAGAACTACAGCGTGCTCACCGCCGGGACGCGGCTTGCAGGAAGCCGGGCCATCCCGCTGTTCCTGTCCCGCCCCGGATTCCTCAAGGCGCTTTCCGTTTTGGAAGACGGCCCGCTGTTCAAGGTCGTGCCCATGCGCAAGGCCAAAATCGGCATCCTCGTAACCGGGACCGAAGTGTTTCAGGGGCTGATTGAGGATCGTTTCGCGCCCATCATCACCCAGAAGGCGCAGCAGCACCACTGCGAAGTGGTCAAGACGCTCTTCGCCCCTGACGACGCGGATCTCATCGTTCAGGGCGTGCGCGGCCTGCTTGAGGCCGGGGCGGACTTCATCGTCACCACGGCGGGCATGTCCGTCGATCCCGACGACCTCACCCGCAAGGGCCTCACCGAGGCGGGGCTTACGGACACCCTCTACGGCGTGCCCGCGCTGCCGGGGACGATGACCCTCATCGGGCGCATCGGCGGCGCGCAGATCATCGGCGTGCCCGCGTGCGCGCTGTTCTTCAAGACCACCGTTTTCGACATCATCCTGCCCCGCATGCTCGCCGGGGTGCCCATCACCCGCCTCGATCTCGCCAAGCTCGGCAACGGCGGCCTGTGCATGGAATGCAAGGTCTGCACGTTCCCCAAGTGCCCCTTCGGGAAAGCCTGATACGCCGGAAAAAAGAGGGGGAAGCCTTTCTTCGGAAAGCGCTTCCCCTTTTCTTTTGCCCCTGCCATAGAATATGGCCGGTACATTCATACGGCATCGTGGCCATACAAATGGCTATATGCCTTTTCTCCGATGAACCGCATGAATGAAACCTTTCATTGATCCTTTATTGAGGATTTCAAGAAAGGCTCTGCCATGGCATGTGGTTGTTTCATCTCCACAGGACAGTGAACATACGGCCTTTTTCTCCGTTTTTCCCCTTGGCGGAATCGCGGAATCTCCGGTTAAGGCATTTTGCCGGTTATTCCTTTGGAGTTTCAAGGAAAAAGGCATCAACCATTTTCTGGGACACGGCCTCAAGAAAGCATCAATCGCTTACTCCCACAACGCCTTGTCTTGAGGGCAGGCCGCCTTTGATCCGGCGGCGGCTGCTTCCGGGAACGGGTTGCCTCTGAAATACCGCACAGCCCAAAGATGACGTTCTGGTAACAAACACCGTTTCCCTCAAAATCCACGCCTGTGTGCGGCTGCCCTTTCAGAAATGGCTGTGCCATAGGAAAGGTTGAGCTTTTTTGAAATTCCAAAGGGATCCCCCTATCCCAACTGTGAAGCCCATCAACGAAAAGCCTGAGAAAAAGCCCGTATTTTTCAGCATGCTGCAAACACAAAAGGCTCTGTCAGAGCATACGGTTGCTTCATCTCCGCAACACGGTGAAAATGCAGGCTTTTTCTCAGATTTTCCCCTTGAGCGGAATCCATAGCCAAGGCGTTTTGCCGGTTATTCCTTTGGAACTTCAAGGAAA
Organism: Bilophila sp. T19-St14; assembly: GCF_059728385.1. NCBI lineage: Bacteria > Pseudomonadati > Thermodesulfobacteriota > Desulfovibrionia > Desulfovibrionales > Desulfovibrionaceae > Bilophila > Bilophila sp. T19-St14. Next base: position 3,169,108 of record NZ_BAAGFT010000001.1, on the reverse strand, counting down.
AAAGCATCAACCGTTTTCTCGGACACAGCCACACAAAACAATCACATGCCATGACGGGGCCCCGGAAACGAGACGCTTCAGAACAGGGCGTCGGCATTGCTGCAATAGCGATCCAGCTCCGCGTCGCTGAGCCCCGCCTTTTCCTGAAGCTGCATCATGGCGTCGCCCGGATCGTACAGCGGGTAATCGCTGCCGAACAAGATGCGATCCTGCGGATGCCTGCGGAGAATGGCCTTGAGGAGCTCAGGCTGGATGAACGGGGTGCAGCTTGACGTATCCAGCCACACGTCGCGCCCCACGAGCGCCTTGAGGGAGTGCTCCCACTGATGATACCCGCCGAGATGCCCGGCGATGCAGCGGAGGCGCGGGAAACGATCCAGCAGCGCCGCCAGCTTGTACGGGCAGGAGGGATTCTTTTCCGGCGGCACGTTGTCCCCGATATGGAACAGGAAGATGAAATCGTCCTGCGCGGCCTCGAACATGGGCAGAAGCCGGGGATCGTCCAGCCAGAAATGCTGGAAATCGGGATGGAGCTTGATCCCGCGTATGCCCGCCGCCTTCAGGCGTTCCAGTTGGCTCTCCCACGCTTCGTAAGCGGGGTGCAGGGTGCCGAAAGCCGTCACTTCGGGGTGCTCGCGCTGGAGCGTGACGGCGTAGTCATTGGCCGGGACGACCTGCCCCGGCGTGGTGGCCGCGCACAGCACCACACAGCGGCCTATGCCGGAACGCTTTTCCCGCAGCAGCAGATCGGCGATGGTTCCTTCGCCCACACAATTGAGCTGATAGGCTTCGTTAAGATGTTCCACCGCATGGCGGGCGATTTTCGGGTGAAAAGCGTGCGTATGAATGTCTGTAAGCATGATCCAGTCCGAATGATTCAGGGAAAAAAGCCCGCGTTCTTTCGCGGGCGCAGCCCCTGAACATACGTTCGGCGCGGCCCGTTGTCCACAGGCTGCGCCGAACGAGGCATTCGCGGCTTCACCGGAAGCAAAAAATAACTATTGAAATAGGCTCTGCCATATATGTGATTGTTTCATTTCCACAGCACAGTGAGAATACGGCCTTTTTCTCCGTTTTTCCCCTTGGCGGAATCCATAGCTGAGGCATTTTTTTGGTTATTCCTTTGGAACTTCAAGGAAAAAAGCATCAGCTACATACTATAACACAGCCTTTACATAAGGCTCTGTTATAGTATGTGGTTGTTTCATCTCCACAGTGCGGTGAAAATACAGTCTTTTTTCCAGTTTTCCCCTTGGGGGATCCACGGCCAAGGCATTTTTCTGGTTATCCCTTTGGAGTTTCAAGGAAAAAAGCACCAGCCATTTTCTATGACACAGCCTTTACATAAAGCAGAACATGCTTCAAACAACAGCAGAATAATGAAAGTCCACGCCGAAAGCCTATAGCCCGAACAGCCGCTTCACCGCGCCAAGCTGCGCCTCGTCGAGCGCGCCGCCGTATCCCCGTGAGACGGGTTCCAGCCCGCCGAACTTGGCGGCGACGGCGGACTTGATGGCCGCCACGAAATCGTCGCTTATCGCATAGATGGACGAGAGCCGCCCGATTTCCCTGTGCGCCGCGCACAGTTCCTCGAACTGCCCTGAGCGGAACGCCGTTTTCGCCTGCGCAAACAATTCGGGAACGACATTGTTCAGCCCGGACAGCACGCCGTCCCCGCCGTTCATCAGGTTGGGGATGAAATACTCGTCGAACCCGCACAGCACCGAAAAGTCCTCGCGCACCTCAGACACGGCCCGCACGATGGCCCGCGTATGCGAGGCGCAGTCCACTGTATCCTTCACCCCCATGAACCGGGGGAACCGGGCGGCAAGCCTGGCGATCAGGGCCGCATCCACATCGCACCCCGTACGCGCCGGGAAATTATAGATGAGCCACTCGCCCTCGAAACGCCCGCCCAACATATCGAAATACGCCTCAAGCTGGCGCGGGGTCTGGGCGAAATAGTAGTGCGGCAAGGCCATGACCGCCTCATAGCCTTCCGAATAGGCCGCGTCCGCCAAGCGCGTCATGTCTTCCATGCAGGTGCCGGACACGTTGGCGATCAGCGGCAATCGGGTCATAGTCCGCGCCGCATGGATCAGGCTGACCCGCTCGTCCATGCTCAGGGCCGTGAACTCCCCGATGCTCCCCATCAGCAGGACGCCGTCGATCCCGGCTTCCGACAGCCGGGAGAAATGCTTTTCCAGCGCGGCAAGATCCAGCTTCCCGTCCGCGTCAAACGGCGTGATCGAAGGGCACCACGCCCCCGTGTATTTTTTCTTGCTTTCCGGCATGATCCGCTCCTTTGGCTGTACTGTTGCACGAAAAGGGGTGTCCCCAAAGCTTTCGGCTGATGGGGAGCGGGCTTCCGCGCGATCCCCCCATGCCTGAGACGGCGCGGCGCGTCCGCGAAAACGGACGGCCCCCCATCAGGTGAAAGCCTTGGGAACGGGGGAAGGGGCCCCTCCCCCTGTCATTCCTTTACCAGCCGCCCATACGCCGCACCGTACAGGACGACGCAGGCGAAGCAGCACAACGGCAGGGCAAACGCCGCCGCGGTGTGCGTGTAGTCCGCAATCAGCCCCATGCAATACGGCATGATCGCCCCGCCCACGATAGCCATGATCATGTACGAGCCGCCGCGCTTCTTGCGGGTTCCGAGGTTCTTGGTCCCCATCGCGAAAATGGTCGGGAACATGATGGAAATGAAGAAAAACACCGCGATGAGCGCGATGACCGACACGTATTCGACGGCCATGAACACCACCCCCGTCAGGATCACGCATACGGAGCCGTACGCCGCAAGCAGTTTTGCGGGCGCGATTTTGGTCATGATGCCCGTGCTCACGAAACGGCCTATCAGCAGGCAGAGCATGGCGCTGGACAGGAAAAACGCGCCTTGCTGCGCCGTGCCGCCGGGCCAGCATTCAATGTACAGGTTGATGAAGAACGCCCCGATCCCGACCTGCGCCGCCACATAGAGGAACTGCGCCGCCACCCCGGCGACGAATTCCCTATGGGCCAGCAGGGAATGTTTCGTCATGGCGGCCTCATCCGCCTCCTCACTGCTCCGCAAATCGGGCAGTTGGGCCTTGGCGAACAAAACGGCCAGCAGGATCACCACGCAGGCGATGCCCACATAGGTCATCCTGACGGCATCAAGCCCGCCTCCGCCGCCGGCCCCGTCGCCGCCGAAGAACAGCAGGCCCCCGATCAGCGGCCCGGTGAACTGCCCAAGCCCGTTGAAGGACTGGGAGAGGTTCAGGCGGGTTTCGGCGGTTTCCGTGGAACCCAGCGCCGAGGAATAGGAGTTGGCCGCCGTTTCCAGGCATCCGAGCCCAAGCGCGATGACGAACAGGGCGAACAGGAAGAACGCGAAGCTTGCGGCGCCCGCCGCCGGGACAAACAGCAGGGCCCCGATCGCGTACAGGCTCAGGCCGCACAGGATGCCCGCCTTGTAGCCTTTCCATTCCATGAACAGCCCGGCGGGGATCGCCACGACGAAATAGGCCCCGAAATACGCGGCCTGAATAAGCCCGGACTGGGCCTTGGACACGTTGAGCGTCATCTGGAACTGCTTGTTCAGCACGTCGATGAGCCCGTAGGACAGGCCCCACATGAAGAACAGCGTGGTGACGAGGACAAACGCCTTGCGGTATTGGGGGCTGGTTATCTGGCTCACGGCGAACCTCCCTCAGCGGGCCGTCAAAGTGCGGTCAAGGTGCGTGTAGCCGCCGTCCACCACAACCCACTGGCCCGTGGTATGCGACGACAGCGGCGAAAGCAGGAACACAGCCATGTCCGCCAGTTCCTCCACCGTGGTCATCCGGTGCCCCAAGGGGATGTTGCGGACGATGGTTTCCAGCTTTTCCGCCGGGCGGGGGAATGTGTTCACCCACCGTTCATAGAGCGGGGTCCAGACCTCGGCGGGGACCACGGCGTTCACCCGGATGCCGTCCTTGAGATAGGATGCGGCCCATTCGCGCGTCAGGGACAAAATGGCCCCCTTGGCGGCGGTGTAGCCGCTGGTCCCGCCCTGCCCCGTGAGCGCGGTCTTGGAGCTGACGTTGAGGATGCTCCCCTTGCTCTTTTTCAATTCCCCGATGCAGTAGTGCGCCATCGTGTAGTAATGAACGAGGTTGCGCTCAAGCGAAACCCGAAACGCCTCCACCCCGGTTTCGAGGCTGACGTTGTCGTTGCCCCCGGCGCAATTGATCAGGCCGTCGATGCGCCCGTACATGGACACGGCTTCCTGAACCGCATCGGCGCAGGCCTGCCCGTCGGTCAGTTCGGTTTGGATGAAATGCATGAGCGGCTGGAGCGCCAGCACTTCGGCCCGGAACCCCTTTTGCAGCGGGCTGCGCCCCAGAATCACCGGAATCGCGCCCTCACGGGCCAGCGCAGCGGATATGCCGCCGCCGATGCCGGAACCGCCGCCGGTCACGAGATACACTTTGTCCTTTATCCGCAAATCCATGACATGCTCCTGCGTTTAGAGGTTGCCGACGCCGTACACGCGGCAGGCGTTGCCGCCCCATACGGCATCACGCTCCGACTCGGAGAGGGACGCCGTGGCCTTCCCAACCAGACCGCACACCTGATCGTACGTTCCGGACAGCAGGCAAACGGGCCAGTCCGAACCGAACAGCAGGCGGGAGGGCCCGAAACATTCCAGAGCCGCGTCGAGGTAGGGGAGCAAATCCCGCTCGTCCCAGCCGTGCCAATGGGTTTCGGTGATCAGCCCGGACAGCTTGCAGCTCACATGCTCCAGCGCCGCGAGCGGGGCGATGCGTTTGGCCCACTCCGCCGCGCCCTCATGCAGGACGTCCGGCTTGCCGAGGTGATCCAGCACGAGCGGCCCCAGATCGTGCCTCCCGCAGAAGGCAATGGCGGCGGGCAGGTCTTTCGCGCGGATCAGAACCTCATAGAGCTTGCCCGCCCGTTGGAGCGTTTCCACGCCGCGGTTGAACCGCCCATCCTCCAGAAACGCCGAAGGGGACGGCTCATCCTGCACCTGATGGCGGTACCCCTTGAGCACGGCGGACGAGGCCCGCGCCTCAAGCCGGGCTTCCAGATCATCCGCCCGCAGATCGATCCAGCCCACGACCGCCAGAATCCACGGATTCGACGCCGCCAGCCCAAGCAAAAAGTCCGTTTCCGCCTCCGAAGCCCGTGCCTGAACCGCCACCGAACCGCCGATATGCCGGATGTCCAGCTCAAACCGCAGCTCGGCGGGCAGGAAGTCCCGTTTCAGGACGTCCATGCCGTCACCTATCCAGCCATATGAGGCCGGATCGAACCGCCAGAAATGCTGATGCGCGTCCACGCGCCATACCGTATCCATCGTCTTCCTCCTTCACAGGCCCCGGCGAAACAGCCTTATAGGGACTACTGCCGCTCCATGCGGCGGCCCTGCCGACGGTAACGGCCCCCAAACGGCCTCAAAGAAGAGGGGGGATTTTTCGGACAGGGGGCCCGTGTGGAGGCACCGTCCTTCGGAAGGCATCCCTTCCCCCCAGCCTTTCCGCCCGCTACAGCGACACATCACGCTTCCAAAACAGGAAATCATGCTGCCCAAGCCGATCGGCCTTGGTGGAGTACCGCCCGCTGGCGGTATCAAGTACCTTTTCAAGCAGGCGGTCGGCGGCAACCGCAATGGGTTCCCCGTCAATGATCGGGCCGCAGTCGAAATCGATCAGGTCGCTGAGCCGTTCCGCCACCGCCGTATTGGTCGCCACCTTGATCACGGGCACGATGGGGTTCCCGGTAGGCGTCCCCAAACCGGTGGAGAACAGCACCACGTTTACGCCCGCAGCCACGAGCCCGGTCACGGCTTCCACGTCGTTGCCCGGCGTACAGACGAGGGACAGCCCGGCGTCCGGCATGGGCTCCGCGTAATCGAGCACGGCGCTGATCGGGGCCTTGCCGCCCTTCTTCGCCGCGCCGGCCGATTTGATGGCATCGGTGATCAGCCCGTCGCGGATGTTGCCGGGGCTGGGGTTGTCGGAGATGGAGGCCCCGCAAGCGTTGGCGGCGGCCTCATAGCGGCGCATCAGCTCAAGGAAGCGAGCCTTGTCTTCCTTGCGGATGCAGCGGGAAATCATGTTGGCCTCCACGCCGCACAGTTCGGGGAATTCCGCCAGCGCCGACCCGCCGCCGAGCGTCACCACGCGATCCGAAACTTCCCCGATGACAGGGTTGGCCGAAATGCCGGAAAAGCCGTCCGAACCGCCGCACTTCACCCCAAGCTTGAGGTGCGAGAGCGGCACGGGGCGGCGCTCCGCCAGATCGGCGTTCCTGAAATGCGCCAGCGTCTTGCGGACGGCCTCTTCCATCATCTTGGCTTCGCTGGCCCAGTCCTGCTGCCGCAGCAGGATGCAGGGCTTGTCGAAACCAAGGTTCCGTTCCCGCAGCGCCTCCTGGAACAGCCCGATCTGCGCCTTCTCGCAGCCAAGGCTGAATACGGTAAGCCCCGCCACGTTGGGGTGATCCGCATAGGCGGCCAGCACCCGGCACAGCGCCCACGCGTCCTGAGCCGTGCCGCCGCACCCGCCGTTATGGGTGATGGCCCGGATGCCGTCGATGTGCGGGAAAGGCCGGGGAGCGGGCGCGCAGCCCGTGCCGCCCACCAGCGACCGCGCGAAGTCCGCCAGATGATCCCCCGCGTACCCAAGCGTCCGTTCCAGCGCGTCGCGCAGCTTCAGGGCATTGCGGTTCTCACAGAACACCAGCGGGATGATGAGCCAATAGTTGGCGGTTCCCACGCGCCCGTCCGGGCGGATCACGCCGTCGAACGTGCGGTCCGCCCAGCGGGAGACGTCCGGGGCCTTCCACATGTACGGGACGGCATCGCTCAGATCGACTTCCGCCGTGTAGTGAACCACGTTGTCCACGGTGATGCGTTCTCCGGGCTGGAGCGGGGCGACGGCCTTGCCCACGGGCACGCCGTACAGGGTAACGATGCCTCCCACAGGCACGGGGTCGCGGGTGAACTTGTGTTTGGCGGGGACATCCGTGACCAACTGGATGCGTTGCCCGTCGTTTTCGACGATGTCGCCTTGGGCCAGATCGCGCAGGGCCACGATCAGATTGTCTTTCGGATCGATACGGAGGATTTTCTGCATAGCCGAATCCTTTGGGCGGGAGCCCCGCCCGGCATGGCCCACGGAAGCCCCGCGCGGCGCGCACAAAAAAAGGAAAGCCGAACGGCATGTCCGACTTTCCTTTTATAATTTGTTGAAATAAAAGATAAATGATTATATGAACGCGCTAACGCGCCGCATGCTGAGAAACATATCCACGCCGAAGGGACGCAAACCGGACGCCTCTCTTTTGGGAAAAATGCGGGGCAAGGTTTTACAGGGAACAGCTCCCGCCGCGCGTGGTGAAGATGGACAGGGGCCTTTCCGTATAGATGCGGAAGCTGCCCGTGGGATCACAGTCAATGAACACCGAACCCACCTGATCCATCAGCGCCTTTTCCATGCAAAAATGAAATTCCCCGACATCCTCGGTCACGTCGCCTTCTTCCGGCTCATCCAGAGCCAGTTCAAAGTTGGTGCTGTGTCAGCCGCTGGAACCTTTTTCGATGCGGATCGTGCGAGCCGCGTTACGCCCCCGGAACGTCCGCAGATCGTCGAGGACAGAGTCGGATAATGTGATCATAATATTGCCTCACTGTTGGATTGATGCCGGAACGCCCCGCCGGGGCCCTTCCGGTTTCGCCGTCAGCATATACGGAATGCGGCCCGTTGGAAAGAAGCGGAGTGCAGGCTGGCGATACGGCTCTTATACGGCGTTGGCGGGCATGGCCTGGCCCGCCATCTTCCCCTGGATTGCCCTCAAGAGGAAAGGATGGTTCCGGTAGGCACTGTCATCGTATGTGGTTGCTTCATCTCCACAGCTCGGTAAAAATACGGCCTTTCTCTCCAGCTTTCCATTGGCGGAATCCCTAGCTGAGGCATTTTGCCGGCCATTCCTTTGGAACTTCAAGGAAAAAAACATCAGCCATTTTCTATGGCACAGCCTTCCGGTAAGCCCTGCTGTGAAGCCCGCCCTTGCAAAAGCCCCGCCTGACGCGGGATATTGCGGGCATCCCCGTGAAGTGGCTTGGGGATAAATCGCCGGTCAAGGTAGTGCGGGATATTACTGACATTACCGTGAAGCAAAGGCCAACATCAGCGCAAGCCCCAGAAAGATGCACCCGGCAATGCGGTTCATAAGCATCTGCGCCCGTTCGGAACGGTTGAACCATACCGCCATCCTGCCCCCAAGCGCGGCAATGGCCGTAAAAACGATGAGGCAGGCCAGCTCGTACAGGCCGCCGAGCGACAGGATCTGGAGCGTCGGGTGGCCGCGTTCCGGCTCCACGAACTGCGGCAGCACCGCAAGGCAAAACAGCGTCACCTTTGGGTTGGTGATGTTGGAGAGGAACCCACGCCGATAGAGCGTGCCGTATCCGGGGAACAGGGACTGTGTGAGGAAGGCCCGGAACACGCCGGATCGGAAGGACTGCCACGCAAGATACAGCAGATAGGCCGCACCGAGGAACTTCAGCGCCGTAAACGCGGCCTCCGAGGTCTGGAACAGGACGGCCACGCCGAGCGCGACGGCCAACGTATGCCCAAGCAGCCCGGTCATAAGGCCAAGCGTCGTGAACACGCCCGCCCGCATCCCGTACAGCGAGGACTGGGTCAGCACAATGATGACGTCCGGCCCCGGCGTCATAGCCATCAGCAGCGATGCCACAAAAAACGCACACGTCGTTTCAAAAGAAAGCATACGACCTCCGCAGGCGTTGCTCTACCGGAAAGCCCGATGAGTTTCAATCAACGGGAAGGCACAGCGGAAGGCCCCATTTCAAAAATACGGCACAGGCGCACCCGTCCGCTTTTTCCGAAGATCCTGTCAGGGCATATGCTTATTTTTATCCCAGTAATACACTGAAAATATACATTTTTCTCCATTTTTCCGCTGATGAGCTCTATAGTTGGGACATTTTATTGGGTTATTCCTTTGGCATTTCAAGCAATAAAGCATCAACCGCTTTCTACGGCACAGCCTTTCCGAAACGCCCGCAAGCCCCATGCGGCCCCGCCCTGCCGCCGTATCCGGGGCCGCGGCTCATCCCTCCCGACAGCCGAGGCGTTGCCGCCCATCGGCACGAGGCGAACATTGGCTGACGGCACGCATCAGTCGGGGGCCCCACCATCGCACGGGGCAAACTCCCCGACGATCCCGGCTTGGTGGACAAACTCACGGGGCCCCACCCATCGGCGGGGCGACCCCCATCCAGCCCGTCATCCATGATCCCCCAATTAGCCCCGCCCATCGCATAGGGCGAAACATTCCCCCATGCGGCCCCGCCCTGCCGCCGTATCCGGAGCCGCGGCTCATCCCTCCCGACAGCCGAGGCGTTGCCGCCCATCGGCACGAGGCGAACATTGGCTGACGGCACGCATCAGTCGGGGGCCCCACCATCGCACGGGGCAAACTCCCCGACGATCCCGGCTTGGTGGACAAACTCACGGGGCCCCACCCATCGGCGGGGCGACCCCCATCCAGCCCGTCATCCATGATCCCCCAATTAGCCCCGCCCATCGCATAGGGCGAAACATTCCCCCATGCGGCCCCGCCCTGCCGCCGTATCCGGAGCCGCGGCTCATCCCTCCCGACAGCCGGGGCGTTGCCGCCCATAGCACGAGGCAAGCATTGGTTGACGGCGCACATCAGTCGGGGGTCCCCCCATCGCACGGGGCAAACTCCCCGACGATCCCGGCTTGGTGGACAAGCTCACGGGGCCCCACCCATCGGCGGGGCGACCCCCATCCAGCCCGTCGTCCATGACCCCCCAATTAGCCCCGCCCATCACATGGGGCGAAACATTCCCCCCATGCGGCCCCACCCTGCCGCCGTATCCGGGGCCGCGGCTCATCCCTCCCGACAGCCGGGGCGTTGCCGCCCATCGGTTCGGAACCTTCCCAGCCGCCTACCTGCCCCGGCAGCCGGAGGCGCCGCCCATCAAAAAGCCTTGTTCAAAAGCGTCGGGAGGCACGGGCTTCCCAAACAGGAACCCCTGTATGAAATCAAGCCCCATCGGACGCACGCGGTCAAATTCCTCCTCACGTTCGACCCCCTCCAGACAGACTTTGATGTTCACGTCATGGCAGAGCGCCACCACAAAATGGATGAATGTGGCATCGAATTGGCTGGTCAAAATGTCGCGGACAAACGTCCTGTCGATCTTGACCACATCCGCAGGGGAAGTCTTGAGCATGCCGAGCGAGGAATAGCCCGTGCCGAAATCGTCCATCGCGATACGGATGCCAAGGCTGCGGATGCTCTCGAATACGGCCCGGATGCGGGTGTTTTCGCGGATCATGCAGCTTTCCGTAAACTCAACCATCACGTTTGCGGGAGACAAGCCCAGCCGTTTCAGCGTGTCGCTGATGAACGGAACCATGCTGTCCGTAGTCACCTGCAAGTATGAAAGGTTGACGCTGATTTTGAGATCGGGGCACAGCTTCGTCCATGCCTTGCACTGCGCTGCGGCCTCGCGGAACACCCACCTGCCGAAGGGGATGATGAGCCCGCTCTGCTCCAGCAGGGGGATAAACTCGCCGGGCGACACGGGGCCGTATTTGGCACACTTCCAGCGGGCCAGCGCCTCGGCGCCCACCACACGCCGCGTGTCCGCCGCGATCTGCGGCTGATAGACAAGCTCAAACCCTTCAAACTGCCGTTCGATGCTCTCGCGCAGCAATTCCACCAGCTCCAGAGAGCGCATTTCCTGTTCGAGGATGGCGCGGCTGAAAAAAACGATCTGGTTCCTGCCGAGCTTTTTGGCGTGCTTCAACGAATGGCTGGCGTACTTGGACAAGTCCGTATAGCAGGAGGCGTCTTCGGGATAGCTCGCGCTGCCCGCCGAGATGGTGCAATAATATTTCTTGCCGTCGTATTCCTGCTGTGAGCGGAAACTCTCCGAAAGGGAGCGGAACAACTCCGTCATTTCAGAACGTTCCCCACTCATCATGATCCCGAACTCGTCGCCGTCCAGACGATATACGGAGGCCGAAAGCGGGAGCATCCCCTGAATCCGCTGGCCGATCACGCGCAGGATCTCGTCCCCGAAGCCCTTGCCGTACAACTCGTTGACGTGCTTGAAGCCGTCCAGGCCAAGGACGAGCAGGTGCAGGGGGTGTTCGGGCCGCTTCTCCAGCATGAACTCGATGTCTTCTTCAAATTTCAGCTTGTTGAACAGCCCGGTCACATGATCGATTTTGTTCTTCTGGCCCAGATTGGTGATGAACCCGGCGAACAGGCCCGGCCCGCCGTCCTCGTCGCGTTCCAAATACCCCCGGCAGCGAACCCAGATCCACTCGCCCTTGCGGTTTTTCGCCCGGTATTCGACGCAATGGAAATCGGAACGCCCGTCGGCGATGACCTGATTGGCCTCCATAAAGGCGGCCTTGTCGTCCGGGTGCACCTTGCTCCCCCAAACGGCGGCGGCATTTTCCACAATGGACTGCGGAAGGTCGAACTCTTCCACCATAGAAGGCGAATAACGGAATATCCCCGTCTTCATGTTGGAAACAAAGACATAGGAATCGGTGCTTTTCGCCAGCGCGTTGTATAAGCGCAGCGAATCGTACTCAAGGGCTTCGGGAGGGATCTCCCCGCCCGCCTGCTTCTCCTGGAGCTGCCGTTCCGCCCTGCGGATATGGGCGCGCTTCTTTTGCTCATACATGCTTTCATCGGCTTTCGAGAGCACCTCGGCCACCGTCATCCCACCCCCCGGCATCACCTTGAAGCAGCCGAAACTGAACTCCAGCGAATAGGGAAGGCGGAACTGCTTCCTCCATGCCTCCAACCGTTCCAGCACGCCCGCCACCAGCCCATCCACGGCGTGGCGGTTGGTGTTGTGGAGCACGACGACAAACTCGTCCCCGCTGAGCCGGAAGCACAAGTCCGGCGCGTGCAAGCTCCGCCGCATCTCCTGCGCAATGGTGCGCAGTGCGCGGTCACCTTCCGTATGGCCGTACAGGTCGTTGATTTCCTTGAGCCTGTCCAAATCAAACATGCCCACAATCAAGGAACCCTCTTCCTTGTCGAGGCGCACCAGCGCATCGGCAAGCGCGGCCTTCCCCGCCCTGCGGTTCAAAAGCCCGGTCAGCTCGTCATAATTCGCCGCCTGATGCAGGCGGAGGGAATCCGTAATATCCACAGACTGCTGCAAATGCACAAGGGAACCATCCGTCCAGCGCATCAGGCTGTCGCTGTTGTCATAGATCCGCCCCGTCAACGTGTTCCGTTCCTCCCAACGGAGAACCTGATCCTGCCCCGCGTCGGCCATGAGCCTGTCCACAGGGCAGAACGGGCAGCGCCCGTTCATTCCGGACTGCAACACCTTCCAGCAGGTATCCCCTTCGGGATGTTCCAGATTGAAACCGTCCTTCATGAACTTGTTCATGTACAGGATGGTGTCCGTGCGGGGATCGGTGACATACAGGCCGACTTTCACCTGATCCATCGCCGCATTGAGGACGCCGATGTGGAACGATTGCTGCTCGCAATGCGCCTGCCCCGCAAAGAAAACCCCGATCATGGCGCACACGAGCCGCAAGAAATCCCGCTCCTGTTCCGACCACCCCGCTTTCCCGGAATCCCTGCCGGCAAACAGCACGCCGAGCGGCCCGCCGTCGCAAGCGATGGGCAGCACCAACGCGTTGAGCCTTGCCGCCGTTTCCCCCGGAAACAATGCGGCAGGCACCTCCTCTGAAGAAGGCTCAAACGCTTTGGTCAAGTCCGTTCCGTCCAAAGCACGGAACAGCAGCTCTTCGGGCAGGTGCGGCGTCCCGCTCCAGCACGCCGTCTCGCACGCGCCCTTTTTCCCTTCCGTGCGGGCAATCGCCAGCGCATCCAAGGGCACAATGCCGCCGAGCGCCTGAACCCAAAAGGGCAACGCATCCTGAAGGGGTTTGCCGTACTGGAAAAAGGGTTTAGCGCCCTCCAGAAATGTGAACACGGCTGTGCACAGGTGTTCCATGCTCTCTACCTTCGCTGTCTTCTCGACGCGGCAATCCCTCTCCTAAGAATAGGCGTACTCATCCGAGCAGAGTGCTCCGCGCTGATATTGATTCCTTATTCTGTTGTTCTACGTATTCCAAAACCAGTAGTCCAGACGAAAAATATTGGCTGTGTCATAGAAAACGGCTGATGCTTTATTTCCTTGAAGTTCCAAAGAAATGGCTGTGTTCAATTTTACGGTTGATGATTTTTTCAATGAAAATCAATAGATAAAAGTTCATTCCACGTCTGGTGATATGGGCCTCTCTCATTTTTTGTTCATTACATGAAATCCAGTTTTGAAGAATTGTTGCGAGACCTCCAGATAATTTCCAAAGAACTCTTCCTTTCCAGTTGGAATCTTGTATCAACCACAAACTTAAACACAGCCAAAGAAATAACCAATAAAATCCCCCAATCACAGAGCCCGCCAGCGGAAAATTTGGATAAAAAGCATATATTTTCAGTGTATTGCAGAAACAAAACAGCCATGTACCATGACAGAGCCCAAATATTCCGCTGCGGCATGACGCAGCAGCCGTACAAGCATCTTGCGGATACCGTCCGCATACGGCCCCCCCTCTCTTGCAGCGTGTCTTTCCAAGAACGTGTTGCCCGGAAAACCGTTACGGACAATAGCCTTAGACGCAGAGGCATGGAAACGGCCCGAATCAAATCACTATGCTGACTCAATAACTATCTGTTCTTATAAAGTAAGATGTTATGCCGCACAGACGCATCAAAGTGCATGGGAAAAATCCTGACGGGTATTTTCCCATTTTAAAAAGGCTGCGTTATAGAAAGTAATTGATGCTTTTTTCCTTGAAACTCCAAAGGAATGACCGGAAAAATGCCCCAGCCGTGGCTCCCGCCAAGGGAAAAACTGGAAAAAAGGCTGTATTTTCACCGTACTGTGGATATGAAACAACCACATACCATACCAGATCCCTTAAAAAATGGGATGATACGCATTCTATAATAGAAATACATTATTTGTGTATGGAATGTATACCCTATAAAAATGTCGACATACCATATTCTACGCAATACTGCCGCCGTATCCTGGCAAACAAATAGGCTCTGTTTAAGTTTACGGTTGATAAATAAGTACGCTCCATTAACCGCCGTAGGCGCGAGCGTCAGCGAGCTTTGAGGACGTCCCTCGCCGCATGGCAATGCGGCATGAAGGGGGTGAGGAGCGGCCAAATGTCTCGCGAAGCGCGGTCGAGAGCGGCGAAGCCGCACGAGACGAAGCGCCGTCAGCCGTTGGAGGGTGCCTTTCACCGCGCTGGAAGTGCGGCCGCCTCCACGACAACGAATGTTCCGCTGAAACAGGGGCAAACGACCTCTGATTGCCGTATCAGCTGGAAACTTTAACACAGCCAACAAATATCCTTCTGTGAATCGGCACCTATTGTTCCGCATAAAAAATAGGCCGTGTTATAGAAAATGGTTGATGCTTTTTTCCTTGAAGGTCCACAGGGATAACCGGCAAAATGCCTTAGCCGTGGATCCCGCCAAGGGGAAAACCGGAGAAAAAGGCTGTATTTTCACCGCACTGTGGAGATGAAACAACCACAAGCTATAACAGAGCCAAAAAATACAGGCCTACTGCGGATATGTTTATTCTTTTGGCCCTGTCATGGGATGTGGCCGCTTCATATCCACAGTATGGTAAAAATACAGGATTTTTCTCTAATTTTCCGTTGATGGGCTCCATAATTGTGGAACTTTATCGTTTATTACCTTGGAATTTCAAGGAATAAAGCATCATCCCGTTCCTGCGGAACAGCCGTTCTTCTTCATTTTTATTAGGAAAATCCGATGATTTTGCAATAAAATACTATCCAACGCATCGTTTTCGCATCCTTTCCACATACCAAATGATAAAAATTTTCTGTTTTCAACATATCAGAAAGCGTTTCCTTAAGAATCCGTCTGTAAGCGAACCGCATTCTGTATGATTCGATGAGAAAGTACCTTCTTCCCGTGAGAACGGCGGCCCAACATCTCATTGACAATCATTCCTAATGAGATTATCGGTTGCGCCAAACGGTACAAAGCCGACAGCCACAAGGATACGAGATATGTACGCCAACCAAAGAAACAGCCTCTCACCCACATGGCATATGCTGCTCATGGGTCTGATGAGTGTTATCCTGTTCTTTGGCGGGATGCTTACGTCCAATACCCACCCCGTGCCCATCATCGACAACCTCCCCAACGAGGGGTTGCTGCGCCCCACGTCATTGCTGCCGTGGGAGTCCATCGAGCTGTCCGAAACGCGTTTCTTGTTCCGCCACGAGGAAATGCAGGAGGTCAAGAGCCCGCCGCGCCCGAACCAGCCCACACCGCGCAACCTTCTGGCGCGTCACCGTGGCCTCCAGACATTTACGGCGGCTTCGCCCACACCTACCTTTGCCGAACGGATTTGCGCTGGCCATGAGAAGGCCTTCCTCCCCTATACGGGATGGGACGGCCCCGTCTCCTTCGCCCTGCCTCCTCCCCTGAGCGTCTAACCGCGGCGCGACGCCTTCCGGCTACTCGTCCCTTCGTTCCCTGCTGACAAACGGGCTCCTTTGAAAAGGCGTTCCTGTCGCCTGTGCCTCAAGAAAGGCATCAGGCCCGGTGAAGCAGCAGTCGGCCCCGTGGATCATACTGCCAGTACGTCCGATGCCACGCCGCATAAGTGCGCCCTCCTCAACTGTTTGTTCCAACAAACAGTTCTAGGGCACGGATAGCGATGAAGGAGCTTTTCCTACAACAACTTCAGCCTATTGACGCGGGCAAGCGGCCCGCGCAAGGCATCCTGACGGATGCAACAGGGGATAACCGTTTCCCTTGAATTCATATATGAGGATTGCCCCTTGAACGATGCCGGAAGGCACGCGCGAGGGGTTAGAGGATACGATCGCGGCGGAAGCCCGATCGCCATATGTGCCACCTTCACCAACAGAGGTTTCGTATGAACGCTCTTACGGTGGTTTTTGCAGCCTTGTGTATTTTTGCGATAGGGTATCGTTTTTACGGCCTGTTCATTGCAAACAAGGTGCTGAACCTGAATGACGCCCGTGTGACGCCGGCCGTCAAATACGCCGACGGCCACGACTATGTGGATACCAACAAATACGTGCTCTTCGGGCACCATTTCGCCGCCATCGCCGCCGCCGGCCCCCTGCTTGGGCCCGTGCTGGCCGCCCAGTTCGGCTACATGCCCGGCCTGCTCTGGATTCTCATCGGCTGCGTGCTTGCGGGCGGCGTGCACGATATGGTCGTGCTGTTCGCCTCGGTGCGGCACCGGGGTCAGAGCCTCGCCTACATCGCCTCGCAGGAAATCGACAAGACGACGGGCTCCATAGCGGCGTGGGCCGTGCTCGCCATCCTCCTGCTGACGCTGGCGGGCCTGTCCATCGCCGTGGTCAACGCCATGCACAACAGCCTGTGGTCCACCTACACCGTGGCCGCGACCATCCCGATCGCCATCATCATGGGCCTGTACATGCAGATCTGGCGCAAGGGCGATGTGCTCGGAGCGTCCATCATCGGTGTGGTCCTGCTTGCCCTGTGCATCCTGACCGGGCCCTATGTCGCCGCCCATCCTGAAACCTTCGGCTGGCTCGACATCGACAAGAAGCCCATGTCCATCCTGATCCCGGTGTACGGCTTCGCCGCGTCGGTTCTGCCCGTGTGGATGCTGCTCCTGCCGCGCGACTACCTGTCCACCTTCCTGAAGATCGGCACCATCGGCGCGCTGGCCCTCGGCATCATGTTCGTCATGCCCGACTTCAACATGCCTGCGTTCACCGAATTCACCAAGGGCGGCGGCCCCATCGTCGGCGGCCCGGTGATCCCGTTCATCTTCATCACCATCGCCTGCGGCGCGCTCTCCGGCTTCCACGCCACCATCGGCACGGGCACCACGCCCAAGATGATCGGCAAGGAACGCGACGTGCTGTTCGTCGGTTACGGCGCCATGCTTGTTGAAGGCTTCGTGGCGATCATGGCCCTGATCGCCGCCTGCGTGCTCGTGCCCGCCGACTACTTCGCCATCAACGCCCCGGCCGACAAGTTCGCGGCGCTCGGCATGTCCGTCGTCGACCTGCCCACGCTGGAAAAGGAAGTGGCCGAAAACCTGATGCACCGCCCCGGCGGTTCCGTGTCCCTCGCCGTGGGCATGGCCCACATCTTCGGCCAGATCCCGTGGATGTCCCACCTCATGAGCTACTGGTACCACTTCGCCATCATGTTTGAAGCGGTATTCATCCTCACCGCCGTGGACGCCGGCACCCGCGTCGGCCGTTTCTTCCTTCAGGAAATGATCGGCAAGGTCATCCCCAAGTTCGGCGACAAGAACTGGTGGCCCGGCATTTTCGTGACCAGCTTCCTGTTCACGGGCGCGTGGGGCTACCTTGTCTACACCGGCGACATTTCCAGCATCTGGCCCCTGTTCGGCATCAGCAACCAGCTCCTTGCCTCGGTCACGCTGCTCATCGGCACGACCATGCTGCTGCGCATGAACAAGACCAAGTATGCGTGGATCACCGCCGCCCCCGGCATCTTCATGACCATCATCACCTTCTGGGCGGGCATCTGGCTGATCCTGTACCAGTACATCCCCACCCAGAAGTACCTGCTCGCCTCGCTGAGCGTGCTGGTCATGATCATGATGGGCTTCGTCATCATCGGCACGCTGCGCCGCTGGTCAGTCCTGCTGAAGGAAACCAAGACCGTACGTGACCCCTATGGCGATGAAGTGAAGGAAATCGTACAAGAATAAAGAGAAAACCGGAGAAGGAGCCCGCCTAAAGGGCCGGTTCCTTCCTCCCCTCCAAAGCGGTTAGGGGACGAGGCGGCCATGCGGCATGTACTATGATGCCGTGCGGAAAGCCCCAAAAACAAAATCCCTCGTGGCGTTCCCGTCACGGGGGATTTTTGCATAAGGCTCTGTCATAGCATGTGCTCGTTTCATCTCAACGGTACTGTCAACATACAGCTTTTTTCCGGCTTTCCCCTTGGCGGAACCTATGACCAAGGCATTTTGCCGGTTAGTCCTTTGGAATTTCAAAGAAAAAAGCATCAGCCATTTTCTCCGGCACAGCCTTGCATAATGCCCTGTCATAGCATTTGATTGATGCAATGTTACGCCGATTGACTTCATTGCCTTTTTCAAAGGGATTTGCTGGCGAGCCCGCCGATGAAAAGCCCCCTTCAAAATCTGCCTTGAATTACATGAAATAGAAGGTTCTGTTATAGTTTATGGTTGTTTTATCTCCGCAATACGGTGAAAATACAGCCTTTTTATCCGGTTTTCCCCTTGGCGGGAGCCACGGATAAGGCATTTTGCCGGTTATCCCTTTGGAGCTTCAGGGAAAAAAGCATCAACCATTTTCTATAACACAGCCAAATAGAATATCAATCTTTTGCCATAGGCTCTGTTCGTACTATGTGGTTGTTTCATCTCCACAGCACGGTGAAAAATACAGCCTTTTTTCCAGTTTTCCCTTTGGCGGAATTTATGGCCAAGGTATTTTGCTGGCGATTCCTTTGGAGTTTCAAGGAAAAGACATCAGCCATTTTCTCTGATTTCTCTGACACAGCCTTGCCATAAAAGCCTCGCACAGCCGATACGGATTCGTAGGGAACCTTCCCCGCGAATCAGCCTGCCGAGGCGCTGTAATCTGAAAACGGCAAGCTATTCCTTCATATTGGTCATATACCTGTTCCACAGGCGGACAGCCGCGGTCTTGGACACCGACCACTGGGTCGGGGCCTTCTCGCAGGGACATTCCACACGCCACAAATCCGCTATCCGGCCTTCGGGCCTGCACGAAACCAAACGGGGTTTTTCGTTTTTGCAGTGGGAACAGGGAAGCATTTCCAAAAGTTCGTCTTGTTCAACCATAAAAGCGGCTCCTCATCAGACCTTTCTTCCGTCCGAGAGTGCCCGGAAAAGAAGAAGCAGTAACCGCCCTTAAAATAGCTATGAACGGAATGCCTGTCCAGAGAAGGACGGCATACGCGGAAAGGCGCCTGCAACATTTCCGCTGCGGGCGCCCCATTCCGCGGACGCGGGTTCCGGCCGGGGATATGGCTGTTGAATGGGTCAGTGCAGCATCTTCTTGAGCGCGGCGGCGGCCTGAGCCACGGCAGCGCGTGTCGGCGCCGTCTCTGCAAGGGCGTTCAACATCATGAAATCATGATGCGTGTTGTTGTAACGCACGCAGGCCACATGCACGCCGGCCTCGATCAGCCTGCGGGCGTAGGCTTCGCCTTCATCGCGCAGCACGTCGTTTTCCGCCGTGATGATCATAGCCGGGGGAAGCCCGGCGAGCTGTTCCGGCGTGGCCCTCAGCGGGCAGGCGGTGATCTCGCTGCGGCGGCGCGCATCCGGCGCATAGGCATCCCAGAACCACTTCATGGCTTCGCGGGTCAGCCAAGGGCCGTCGGCAAAATCATGGTACGATTCCGTATCAAAGTTGGCGTCCGTTACCGGATAAAGCAGAAGCTGAAACGCAATCTCCGGCCCTTTCCTTTCTTTGGCGAGCAGCGCCATCACCGTGGCCATATTGCCGCCCACGCTGTCCCCCGCCACGGCGATACGGCCCGGATCCAAGCCGTAGGCGTCGGCATGTTCAACAACATGGAGCATGGCGGCATAAGCCTGTTCGAGCGGCACGGGATATTGGGCCTCAGGCGACGGCGTGTAGTTCGGATAGACCACGGCGGCCCTGGCTCCCTTGGAAAGCTCGCGCACCAGCCGATCATGCGTGTCCTTGTCCCCCAGAACCCAGCCTCCTCCGTGGAAATAAAAGACTATCGGCAGCTTTCCGCCAGCCCCTTCGGGCCGGATGAACCGCGTCGGAACCTTGCCTGTGGGACCCACGGGCAAGTCTTCGTCATGCATGTCCATAGCGAGCTTCCTGATCGGTTTGGCCTGTGCGTCCGCCAGAATCCTCCGGGCGGCTTGGGGCGGAAGGGTATACAAGGGAGGGTTGTTTTCGGCGATGATGGCGTCGACAAACGCTTTTGTCGCCTGCGTCAGATGCGGCGAACGGGAAGATGCTGCGGGCATAAGAAACTCCTTGCAAGGAATGATGAAAAAGGCGTTGTCCAACCCTCCTCTCAAAAATAAAAGACATGCCATTCGGATGGTTACGCACAGGGTAGTGCCCGGCGGCATAGACGGCAATGAGAAACGTGCTGTGAAGCGGATCAAGGCTTCTTTTTCGCGGACAATAGGGTATTTCAGGCGATACGGCTAAAATGCTGCCCGCAAAAGCATGGCTTCCTGCCTTTGGCAATACGTAACGATCATATCCGTTCCGTACGGCATGTCAGTGGCGCCATTTGTTGCTTTGCATATTATTGATGAGGAAGCGCTCAATAAAAAGGAAGCCTCTATTCTTTATTCTGCCTTAATCCAATGAAAATACGGAGATGCTCGCAAAAAGAGTTTTTGAACAAGGCTGTGCCCTAGGCTGTATCGTCAATTGTATATAATATATTGAAATTATTTAATTATTTTTTCAAGTCACAAAAGATTGTTTTCAATAATTTCAAAATGTTCTGTCATAGTATGCGGTTATTTCATCCCACAGTGTGGTGAAAATACAGCCTTTTTCTCCGGTTTTCCCCTTGTCGGGAACCACGGCTAAGGCATTTTGCCGGTTATCCCTTTGGAGCTTCAAGGAAAAAAGCATCAACCTTTTTCTATAACACAGCCTTCGGAAAACACAGCACAAGCAATGCTCCCGTTCCGATGCCCCTTTTTCTTCAAATCACTTTCATTTTCTGTCATCAATCCATCTTGTTGTACCTTGCAGGTACCAAAAGCCGTATTTTTCATATACCCAAACGGGCTAAATCAGGAAAAACGGATATGGGACGCCATTCGATCCTTTATTCACAAAAATATTTTTCCATAATCACCAGCAGGATATAAAATATCCGCCTTCCTTTTCATGGAGTCCGCACGGCGTTTCAAAAAAATTTTCACTTTATCAATGATTATTGTCGAATGTATATAAAAAGATACCTCATTCCATTTATATGATTTGTTTGATGATCCATACTGTCATACCTCTTATGATGAAACGGAGTGACTGATTTTATACCTCTCAGAATGAGCGTATTGAAGCTCACAACCTCTGTATATGCCTGCCGAAAGCATTGACACCCTCTTGGGAAACGTGTTCTTTTGTTCCCATAAGAACAAAGTCCTTTGAGACACAGGCATCCATAGTCCCCATACAGCCCAACCGTTCAGGCGTCTTCTGAACAAGGGAATGAGGTATGCGATACGCTTCCGAAAGACTCTCGCTTTTCCGCACGGTGTTCGTGCAGGTCGCCGCGTTGCTCCTGTTCGCGGCGGGCGGGGTGTTGTTTGCGGCAGCGGAAAAGGAACTGGATGTACGTTCCGCCCCCCATGCGGAAATGGCTCCCTCCGCCGGGTTGCAGGACATCCGGCTGCCCGCTGTGCTCAAAGACCCGCCGGGCGAGCTCCCCGCGCCTGCCGAGAAATCGCTCCATAAAAAGGCTCGCGGTTCACAGCCGCCCTTTGCCCTGAGCGGACTTTCCCCCATGCTTCAGCCGGAACGTCCTGTCCGGCTCAGTGAAGCCGTCTCGGCCCTTCTCCCCTCATGGCGCGGCCTCGTCGCCTTTCCCCTGCCTCCCCCCGCGTCCGCCTAGCGGATCGGGAACGGCCTTTCGTCTCCTCTTGGGGGCCGTTCCCTCCACGCGCCTTGCTTTCCTATGTCGATTCCGGTTCGGATGTACCGCTCCTCCCGACGGGCTTTCCCGCAAAGCCTCCGTCCCTTGGCCTTCGCCCTCGCCTCGGCTGGCCTCCTGGCGGAAGGGCCCGGTACGTCCCGGATGCCCCCGCATCCACACTGCGACACATTACGACAGGAAACAGCCATGAAGATAACGTCTCTTCTCGGAACGCTCGCGCTCTCCCTCGGCCTGCTCGCCTCCCCCGCCGCGGCGGAAAAGTTCGTCGTCGGCTTCCAGCCCTACGACACCATCTCCTATCAGGCCATCGTCAACGCCGAACTGGGGCTCTGGAAGAAGTACACCCCCGCCGGTACGGAAATCGAATTCCAGCCCGCCCTGCAAGGCACCGTCGTCGCCAACAACATGCTGGCGAACAAGGCGCAGGTCGGCTACATGAGCGTCATGCCCGCCACCATCCTCTGCTCCAAGCCGAAGCAGGCGGAAATCAAGATGGTCGCCGCCCTCGGCATGTCCAAGGGCACCCGCTGCTCGCTCATCGTAGTCCGCAAGGACGCCCCCGAATTCAAGGGCAACGAAGAAGTCGCCCGCTGGCTCGACGGCAAGATCATCGCCGCCCCCAAGGGCAGCGCGTCCGACCAGTACCTCCGCCGCTTCTTTGAAAAGTATAACGTGAAGCCGGGCGAATACCTGAACCAGTCCATCGAAGTCATCGCCACCAACTTCCGCATCGGCAAGATCGACGCCGCCTCCCTGTGGGAGCCCACCCTGTCCCGCATCGCCACCGACGTAGGCGAAGGCACCGCCCGCATCGTGGCCGACGGCAGCGCCTGCGACAACCCCGACCTCGGCATCCTGAACATGCGCGCCGACTTCGTGAAGAACCACCGCGACGTGGCCAAGGGCTACCTGCGCGCCGAACTCGAAGCCCAGCGCTACATGCTCGATCCCGCCAACTGGGAAAACGTCATCAACATGGTTTCCAAGTACGCCACCGGCATCCCGAAGAACGTGCTGTGGTACTCCATCTACGGCCTCGTCCCCTCCGACGGCACCGATCCCGTCCGCGAATGGAAGAACTTCTATTTCGGCGACCGCGAACGCGCCAACATCGTTGAAGTCGCGCCCTTCCTCTTCAAGTCCAAGATCATCAGCATGGAAAAGCTCCCCGAAGGCATCGTCGACGACTCGCTCGCCCGCGAAGTCTTCAAGGAAGCCGGATACGCTCCCGTCAGCCCCGACGCCGCCCTCGGCGTCATCAAGGGCGCCAAGGCGGCCGACTGCCCCTTCAAGAACTAGCCGGTCCCCGCGGTTCCGTTCCCCGCCGGGGCGGAACCGCAACGAAAACCGTTTGCGGCGGGCCCTCCCCTGAGGGCCGCGTCTCGGCCCCTGCGCCTCAAACGGGCTTTTCCCAAAGCTGAACCCCAACCCAAAGGGGAAACACATGAGCCAAGCCATCATGCAACGCCAGACGACCAAGGGCCCAAGCGCTTGGGAAGTGACGCTGGCGAATACGAAACTCTGGCTGAAGAGTCCGACCCCGTACCTGAACGCGCTCGGCCTGGTGGCCTTCGTCCTCTTCTGGTACCTGACGACGGAATATTTCCAGCTTCCCTATTTTGAAAAGCTCCCCGGCCCCGTGGCCAGCTTCCAAGAGTGGATCTCCCAAGACCCCATCTACGGGATCTCCATCTATACCGGCGACTATTACGCCCACATCGGCATCAGCGTCTGGCGCGTGCTTCAGGCCTTCATGCTCGCCACGCTCCTCGGCGTGCCCACCGGCCTGTTCATGGGCTGGAACAAGACGTTCAAGGACTACTCCTTCCCGCTGCTCGAAACCCTGCGCCCCATCCCCATGCTGGCATGGGTTCCGCTGGCGATCCTGATGTGGCCCGGCCGTGAGGCGTCCATCGTGTTCCTGACGTTCCTCGGCTCCTACTTCGCCACGGTGCTCAACACGCTGCTCGGCGTGGAGTCCATCGACGAATCCTATTTCCGCGCGGCCCGCGCCCTCGGCGCACGGCCCCGCGACGTGTTCTTCAAGGTCATCCTGCCCGGCGCCATGCCGTTCATCTTCACCGGCCTCCAGATCAGCATGGGGTACGCATGGTTCTCGCTGGTCGCGGGCGAAATGCTCGCGGGCGAATACGGCCTCGGCTACCTCATCTGGAACTCGTTCATGCTGGTGCAGTACCCCGTGATCATCATCGCCATGATCACGCTCGGCGTCATCGGCTCGTTGAGCAGCTTGCTCATCCGTATGATAGGCAACCGCCTCATGCAGTGGAAGGTCAGGGAGGAAGTACGATGAGCGGCAACGAAACGCCCACGCGCGGGCACATCCAGATCAACAACGTCAGCAAGATATACGATCCCGACGGCGCCAAGGTCCTCGCCGTGGACCGCTGCACCATGGACATCGCCCCCGGCGAGTTCTGCGTGGTCGTCGGCCCTTCGGGATGCGGCAAAACAACGCTCCTCAACGCCATCGCGGGCTTCCACAGCATCAGCAGCGGAGAAATCCTCCTCGACGGCGAAGTGCTCTGCTCCGCCGACAAGCAGGCGCAGCCCGGCTCCGACCGCATCGTGGTCTTCCAGAACGGCGCGCTGTTCCCGTGGTTCACCGTGCTCGAGAACGTCACCTTCGGGCCCATTGTCCAGAAGGTCATGAGCAAGGAAGAGGCGGAGGACAAGGCCATGGAGATGCTCGGCCAGATGGGCCTCATGGGCATCGAGAACAACTACCCGAGCGAAATCTCCTCAGGTATGCGCCGCCGCGTGGAAATCGCCCGGGCCATGATGAACAACCCCCGCGTGCTCCTGCTCGACGAGCCGTTCCGGGCCATGGACGCCCTGACCAAGACCGTGGTGCACCAGTTCCTTCTTCAGGTGTACGACAGAAGCAAGACCACCGTGTTCTTCATCACGCACGACCTTGAAGAGGCCATCTTCCTCGGGAGCAAGGTCTACATCATGACCACCCGCCCCGCGACCATCAAAAAGATCCTCGACGTGGACATCCCCCGCCCCCGCGACTTCCGCGTGCTGTCCTCGCCGACCTACACGCGGCTGAAGGAAGAATGCATCTCCGCCGTCCATGAGGAAGCCCTCAAGGCCTTCAAGGCCGGCGAACGGGAAATGTAACCGAAGGAGACACCATGTCGTCGATCAAAAAGAGCCTGTGCAGCGCAACCGCGTGGCGCGGCATCATCTCCATCATCGTGTTCACCATCGTTTGGGAAATCTGCACCCGCCTGCACGTGCCGATCATCGGCAACGTCCCCGCGCCCTCGTCCGTCATCGGCTCCATGGGCAAGCAGCTTACCGACGCCTTCTACTGGATCTCGTGGCGCGACAGCATGATGCGCATCGTGGGCGGCTTCGTCCTCGCGCAGGTCATCGGCATCCCGCTGGGCCTGCTCCTCGGGGCCAGCAAGACGGCGCACAACCTCATCTATCCTGTGTTCGAAATCATGCGCCCGGTTCCGCCGCTGGCGTGGGTTCCGGTCGCGGTCATCTTCTGGCCCACCCCTGAAATGAGCATGGTCTTCGTGACCTTCCTCGGGGCGTTCTTCATCGTCGTGATCAACATCGTGGACGGCGTGCGCAGCATCGACGCCCGCTACCTGCGGGCCGCCCGTTCCCTCGGTTCCTCGCGTTCCGACATGTTCTGGCACATCCTGCTCCCCGGCAGCCTTCCGAGCATCGTCGTCGGCATGACCGTCGGCATGGGTGTGACGTGGGCCGTCGTGGTCGCCGCCGAAATGATCGCCAGCCGTACCGGCCTCGGCTACCTGACGTGGAGCGCCTACGTTGCGGGCGAATTCCCGGTCATCATCATCGGCATGATGAGCATCGGCATCGCCGGATACGTTTGTTCGGCCATTATCCGCTTCGCGGGCACTCGCATGACCCCGTGGCTGCGTACCTTCTAAGGAGAGGCGACCATGAGCGACATCAGTATGGGATACGGCGAAATGCAGGTCGCCAACCTCTGCAAGGGCTACGGCATCGGCCCCCTGCACAAGGAAGTCATCAAGGATTGCTCCTTCACGCTGGAAAAAAGCAAGCTCACCGTCCTCATCGGGCCGTCGGGCTGCGGCAAGTCGGCGCTTATCAACATGCTGGCGGGCTATGAGACGCCCGACGCGGGCAGCATCCTCATCGACGGGGAAAAAGTCTCCGGCCCCGGCCCCGACCGTCTGGTCGTGTTTCAGGAAACCGCGCTGTTCCCGTGGATGACCGTGTTCGAAAACGTCAGCTACGGCCCCCGCGTGCGCGGCGAGCTGAGCGGCAAGGACCTCGAAAACACGACCATGAAGCTGCTGGAAATGGTCGGCCTCGAGGATTTCCGCAGCAAGTACCCCTCGCAGCTCTCCGGCGGTATGCAGCGCCGCGCCGAACTGGTCCGTGCCATGATCAACCAGCCGAAGGTCATGATGATGGACGAGCCCTTCCGCGGTCTGGACGCCATGACCCGCGCCCTCATGCAGGAATACTACGTGCGCCTTTTTGAGGAGCACCGGGGGACCAACCTGTTCGTCACCTCCGAGCTGGAGGAAGGCATTTTCCTCGCCGACCGTCTGGTCGTGCTGACGAACCAGCCTTGTCAGGTCAAGAAGGTCATGGACGTCAACCTGCCCCGCCCGCGCACCTTCGACATGATGGCCATGCCCGAATACGTGGACATCAAGCGTGAAGTCCTGGAACTGCTGCACGACGAAGCCATGAAGTCCTTCGCCACGGGAGCGGTCAACGCGGCGGATTTTCTCGAAGCCTACTCCCAGCTCGGGCAGGATCAGGCCCAGCCGCGCATGGGAGACCACAAGTAACGCGCAACGGCGGCCAAACCGAAAAAGGCGGGGAATCCCCGCCTTTTTCATTTCTGGAGGCCAGACACGACAAAACCCGTCCCACATGCTCGGGAACGGGCTGCTCCGTGTCGGCGCACCCTATGTGGCGCTACGCGTCTTTCGGCTGAATGGGGTATTTGGTCATAAATCCGGTAACGGTGGCGATGGCCACCAGCGTCCCGTCCGAATCGGTGATGCGGACGTCGTAGGTCCCCAGATTCCGGCCTGAGCGGATCTTGCGGGCTTCGCCGCGCAGGGGGCCGATGCGCCCCGGTTCGAGATAGGAAATGTTCGTCTGGGCGTTGACGCAGTAAAGCCCGGCGGCGTTGGAAACCGTGGCGAACGTCATGTCCACCAGCGCGAAAATGGCCCCGCCGTGCGCGTGGCCCATGCCGTTGCGGTGGCGCTCGTCCAGCGGCATGATCGCCACGCCATGCTCAGGCCCGACTTCGAGGAGCTCAATCCCCATGTGCCGGGCGAACGGATCATAATGGTTGAAATGGTAACGGACTTCTTCGTAAGACGGCATCCTGCCCTCCTGATGCGTGTGCGGCGGCCTTCGCGGGGCGCCGGAAAGCGTTGTTCGCAGGGCTACGGCTCGCCCCTTCGGGCGCATCCGCAACCGTCAGCATACGAACATTTTTTCTTTGAAAACGCCAGCCCCGCGCGCCCCCTTCATTTGCTTCCTGCCCCGCCCCAGGGACGGCGCGCCCCTCCCCAAAGGGGAAAACGCCACGCAAAAAGGCCTCCCGCCAACATCGGAGGGAAGCCTTCTTGTGCGGCTATTCCGGCCGGCAATGCCTCGCCGGGAGGAATCAGGAATTCCGCACGGTTGGCCGCCGTTTCCCCTCATTCCCGGATGAAAAGGGGGGTGCTGCAAACGCCGCGTTGGAAGCCCCCGCAGGGGCCTCCACGCCTTGCCGCGGAACATTCGCGCTTTCAATGAAGTTTGTATTCAACCATATGAAATTTAAAATGATTTTTATAAAATCATCGAAAAGGCAAATATCCCCTTGCCGCCTACTTGAGCGACCTGAGGAAACTGCCCGTAACGGCCTCAGGCGTGGCGTGGCGGTGCGCCGTGTCCGGGTTCATCTTCTCGGAAAAGGCAGCGATCTCGGCCAGCCATGCCTTCAACGGGCTTTTCCCATCTTCCCCGAACAGAACAATCTGTTCTTCCAGCGAAAATACGGGGTGATCCCGCAGCTCGGCAACGGCATCGGCCTCGGAAAACTTTTTGCCCATCCATGCCTCCGCAAAGCGGACATAGGCGGGAGCCAACGTTTCCGGGCCCTGTGCCTTGATCTCATCCACAACCCGCAGGTACACTTTCAAAAACGCACGCACGGCATCCGGGTTCTTTTCCGTGAACGCGCGATCCGCCACGAGGAGCACGGGCTGCGTCGCGCCGCAATCCTGTGAACGCGCCGCAGCCTTGAACCCAAGCGCCTCGGCTTCGCGGGTGAACGGCGACCAGACGGCGAGGATGTCGCCATACCCGCTCTTGAACGCGCCGAGGGCGGGCGTCGGTTCCAATTCCTCGATCTTGACGTCCTTCTCCTCAAGCCCAAGCGCGGCGAGCCATTTGTCGAGCAGGTAGCGGGCCGATGTTTTTTTGGGGCACAGGATGAGCTTGCCCTTGACGGATTCGGGCGTCCCGAAGACATTCGGAAAATCGGGATTGAATCCCTTCTCCGCAAGGATGGGGCTTTCGGGGCGGGTCAGGATCATGTTGGCCGAAGATTCGTCGTTGGCGATGGCAATCACTTCCACCTGATCGCTCATGGTGGCCTGCATGGCGGGGACGGCCCCGCAACCGGCAATGGCCCAGTCATAGGCCCTGACGTTTTCGATGAGGCTCTTGCCGGAATCGAACCGAAGCATGACGATGTCCAATCCGGCTTCCTTGTCCCAGCCTTTTTCCTTTGCGTACCATGTCAGAAACGCCTCGTGCTCGCCGAGCCATGCCGTACGGAGGGTTTCGGACAAGGAGGGCGACGACTGAAACAGGCTGCCGAAAAGCGCGCATACTGCAAACAGTGTCTTGAATCGCATAATAGGTTCCTTTGGGTTGAATGTTGTAAACCGGGCCCCGGCCCGGATGCTGCCCGTCCGTAAGCAAAAAGCGTTCCTGTTCCTTCATTCCCCGATGCAGGGGAACAGCGGCAGGCCGCACGGGGAAAGTACATGCTCCCACAGTATGAATTCCAAATGACGGTTATCGCGCCCTACAAGGGCCTTGATGCACGGGTTTTCAGACAGGTCGCCAAGGATCTGCGCTGCCGCATCAAATTCATCGATCTGGCCTTCGACGATGCCATCGAAGCGGCGGAACGCCTCTCCCCGGATACCTGCGACGTCGTCCTCAGCCGCGGCGTGACCGTGGACGTCGCCAAACAACATTCCTCCATCCCCGTCGTGCCCATCGACTTCTCCGCATGGGATCTCCTGCAGGCGCTCCAGCCCTATGCGGGGCATGTCCGCAACGTCGCGTTC
Organism: Bilophila sp. T19-St14; assembly: GCF_059728385.1. Lineage (NCBI taxonomy): Bacteria > Pseudomonadati > Thermodesulfobacteriota > Desulfovibrionia > Desulfovibrionales > Desulfovibrionaceae > Bilophila > Bilophila sp. T19-St14. Next base: position 3,139,961 of record NZ_BAAGFT010000001.1, on the reverse strand, counting down.
TTCCGCTATTCCACCCCGCTGCCCGGTCTTTCCAGCGTGGAAAAAGCCCTTGGGATGCGCATTACGGAACACCTCTACGGCTCCAAAAACGAGATGCACCTCAGGCTCATCCAGTTGAACCCCGCCGACGTGGAGCTTTTCGTCGCGCGCGGGACGCTCGTGTGCCAATGGGCCACCGCAGCGGGGTTCCCCACGCTTGAGATCATCGACGGAGAAATATCCGCCAGGCGGACGCTCCTCGAAGCGGTCAACGTCGCCCGCGCACGCCGGGCCGAGCGCAAGCGCACCGCACGCTTCGGCGCCATCCTCGACGCCATTGACGAGGGGATCGTGGTGTACGATGCGCAGGGCGAGGTGAACCTGATCACCCCATCGGCGGAATCCCTCCTCAACTGTGCGAAAAAAGAAGCCCTCGGCAAACATATCCGAACCGTCATGCCCGGCGTCTTTTCCCCTGATACGCTGGCGGGCGACAAGGCGGAGCACGGGCGCGTCCATGACATCCGGGGGAACACCCTCGTCATCAACCGCGTGCCCATCCTTTTCCAAGGGCAGAACGTGGGGACGGTCTGTTCCATCTCCGACGCCCGGCGCATCTACAAAGCGGAGGCAAAGCTCCGCAACAAACTCAAATCAAAAGGGTTTACCACGCGCTACTCGTTTGGGGACATCCGTACCCGCTCCCCGCACGTGCGGCATCTCAAAGAACTCGGCGTACTCTACGCCTCCACGGACGCCAACCTGCTCATCTGCGGGGAATCCGGCACGGGCAAGGAGCTGTTCGCCCAGAGCATCCACGCCGCCAGCCTGCGCAAGGACAAGCCTTTCGTGGCCGTGAACTGTGCCGCCATCCCCGAAGGGCTGCTGGAAAGCGAGCTTTTCGGCTATGAGGAAGGCGCGTTTACCGGCGCGAGGCGGCAGGGCAAGGCGGGCATGTTCGAGCTCGCCCACACCGGAACCCTGTTCCTCGACGAAATCGGGGATTTGCCGCTCACCCTTCAGGGGCGGCTGCTGCGCGTGCTTCAGGAGCGGGAGCTTGTCCGCGTGGGCGGGACGCAGGTGATCCCCCTCGACGTGCGCGTCCTGTGCGCCACCCATCAGGATCTCCGCCAGCTCGTGGCTCAGGAACGGTTCCGGGCAGACCTCTTTTACCGCCTCAACGTCCTTTCCCTGCGCCTCCCGCCGCTACGGGAACGCCTTGAAGACATTGTGGATCTCGCCGTTTCCCATCTGAGGGGACTCCTCGACGAGCCGCCTGCGGAAAGCCTGCTCGTTTCCCAGCTTGAGCGGCCCCTGCTGCGCCATCCTTGGCCCGGCAACATCCGCGAGCTGCTCAGCCTCATGGAGCGCATGGCCATCGTCGCCAACCACATGGCCGAAGTAACCGACTGGGAACAATTGCTTTTGTCCCTATGGGAAGATCCGCCCCTTGAGGATCACCCCATGACGCCGAGCCCCGCCGAAGAGCCCGATTCGCCGCCCCCCACCCTCAGGAGCCATATGGCGCGGGAAGAGGCCAGGTTCATCCGTCAGGCCGTCGCCCGGTGCGGGGGGGATATGGGCAAGGCGGCCCATATCCTCGGCATCAGCCGGATGACGTTGTGGCGCAAGCTCCAAGGCATTGCGGAAGCGAATACGGAGGAACGCACCGAGTAACAATATTGATACAAAAAAGACAACAAGGGTGGTATCGCGTAACGCTTTTGTTACGGATGATGCCGCCCTTTTTCCTTTGGCTGTGTTATGGAAAATGGTTGATGCTTTTTTCCCTGAAGCTCCAAAGGGATAACCGGCAAAATGCCTTAGCCGTGGCTCCCGCCGACGCCGAGGAGCCCGGAAAGAAGCCCCACAAGCAAAATGCCTTATTCATGGATCCCGCCAAGGGGAAAACATGAGAAAAAGGCTGTATTTTCATAGCATTGCGGATATAAAACAACCGCAAACCATAACAGAGCCTTTCCTTTCCGTCTACCTTTAAACGGCGATTCCCCTTCAAATGGGCTGGCATATTTCTTGATATAATCATCCTAAAAGCCTTTCGGCACGATGCCGTCGGCGCGCTGGAAGGGGCAGCCCGCTGCCCATGCCCCCCTACACAATCAGAAGGATGGAGTTGCCATGAAGAAAAGCATCATCGCCTCGTTGCTCATCGCCTGTTCCCTGTTCATCGGCGGCAACACGGATGCCCGGGCCGAATACCCGTACGACAAGCCCATCAACATCATCGTGCCCTTCGGCCCCGGAGGGGGCGTGGACATCGCGGCCCGCATCCTCGCCGACTACTTCCAGCAGCACTACAACATCACCATCAACGTCGTGAACAAGCCCGGCGGCGCACAGGCCATCGGCATCAACGAAATGCTCCGCGCCCGTCCCGACGGCTACACCCTCGCCTTCCCCGGCTTCAGCGCCCTCGCCACCACCCCCAAGCTGACCAACGTGGGCTATACCCTCAAGAACATCAAGCCCGTCGCCCACATCGCCAGCATGGAATGCGTGCTGAGCACCCACAAGAGCTCCGGCATCGACACGTGGGAAAAATTCCTCCAGACCGCCGAAAAGGATCCTGACGGAACCGTCTACGGAACCACCGGTTCCATCTCCACGCAGCGTCTGTACATGACCAAGCTGACCGACCGCTTCCACGGCGACTTCAAGATCCGCCACACCGCCTATACCAGCGGCCATGAAGTGAGCACCGCCCTGCTCGGCAAGCACATCACCGCCGGTTTCCAGGTCCCGGCCAACATCCTGCCTTATGCCAACTCCGGCGACTTCAACGTCATCGCCATCTCCCGCAAGGAACGCCGCGCCGATCTCCCCAATACGCCCACCTTCCGCGAGCTGTACGCCGACAAGATGACCCCCGCGGACGAAAAGTGGATCGATCTCGGCGCGTGGCATGGCCTCATCGTGTCCAACAAGGTCAAGGACGATCGCATCGCCGCGCTCGAACCCCTCATCGAAAAGGCCATGAAGGACCCCGACGTCATCGAAAAGTTCAACAAGATCGGCCTTGATGCCGGGTATCTCCCCGCCAAGGAATTCGGAGAGCTCATCCAGTCGTCCTCGGATCTCGCCGACGAAGTGCTGGCCGGGCGCAAGTCGCTTGACTAACGGATACCGGGGCGGAGCGCGGGTGCGCCCCGCCCTTCCTTTTCACGACGAGGGGTCGCTTCATGAAAAACAAGACGGATTTCTTTATCGGCTTGGCGCTGCTCGCCTTCTGCTGCGTCATGGGATACCAGATACACTTGATCCCGGAACCTGCGGCGCTCGACTTCTTTTCGGCGGGTTCGTTCCCGACGGGCGTCACGATCGCCCTGGCCCTGCTCTCGCTTGTCCTCGTGGCAAGGGCGGTCTTGGGCAAGGATGAAAGCGCGGCCTGTTGGCCTGAAAGGAAGCTCGCCGTCAAAATCGGAATGATGGCCGCGTGGATCCTCATCTATGTCATCGGGTTCATTTTCCTTGGGGAATACGCCTACGACGCCGAGTGGCCCGAAGGCACGGGCTTCGTCATCTCCACGCTGGTTTTCCTCTCCGGGGCGCAGGTGCTGACCGGATACCGCAATCCCTTCTACATCCTTCTTATCTCCGCAGGGATATCAGCCTTCCTGTATGCCGTGTTCGCCATCTTCTTTAAAGTCCCCCTTCCCTAAAAAAGGCGGTACCCTATGGATATGTTCATGACAGCCCTCAGTTCGGCCTGTAGTCTGGAAGCCCTCGTCGCCAACTTCATCGGCGTGGCGCTCGGCATCGTCTTCGGCGCGCTGCCCGGCCTCACCGCCGTCATGGGCGTGGCCCTGCTCATCCCCCTGACCTTCGGCTTCTCCCCCGTCATCGCCTTTTCCTCCCTGCTCGGCATGTACTGCGGCGCGATCTACGCGGGCAGCATCACCGCCATCCTCGTCGGCACGCCGGGCACGGCGGCCGCCGCCGCGACCATGCTCGAAGGGCCGCAGTTCACCGCCCGCGGGGAATCGCTCAAGGCGCTCGAAATGACCACCATCGCCTCCTTCATCGGCGGCGTCTTCTCCTGCCTTGTGCTGGCCACGGTCGCCCCCCAGCTCGCCCACTTCGCCCTCGACTTCAGCGCCCCGGAATATTTCTCCCTCGGCATCTTCGGCCTGACCATCGTGGCGACGCTGTCCGAAGGCGCGCTGCTCAAGGGCTGCATCGCGGCGCTGCTCGGCATGCTCATCTCCATGATCGGCATGGATCCGCTTTCCGGCAACCTGCGCATGACCTTCGACTCGCCCGACCTCATCAACGGCGTATCCCTCGTCCCGGCGCTCGTGGGCCTGTACGCCCTGTCGCAGGTGCTGATCACGGTTGAAGACGTGTTCATGGGCCGCAAGCTCTCCACTGCCGAAATCTCGCGCAAGCGCATGCCCCTTTCCGAAATCTGGACAAACCGGGCCGCCCTGCTCCGCGGCTCGATCATCGGCACGTTCATCGGCATCGTCCCGGCCACTGGCTCAGGCACGGCCTCATTCGCGGCCTACAGCGAAACCAAGCGCCATTCAAAGCACCCCGAACTTTTCGGCAAGGGCTCCATTGAGGGCATCGCGGCTACGGAATCCGCCAACAACGCCGTCACCGGCGGCGCGCTCATCCCCCTGCTGACCCTCGGCGTGCCCGGCGACGTGGTCACGGCGATCATGCTCGGCGCGCTCATGATTCAGGGCATGACCCCCGGCCCGCTGCTGTTCCAAGAACAAGGCACGCTCGTCTACAGCATTTTCATCGCCCTGTTCGTCTCCAACGTCTTCATGCTGCTTCTGGGGTATTACGCGGTACGCCTGTTCGCCAAGATCGTGCTCATCCCCGGCGGCATCCTCATGCCCCTCGTCACCACCCTGTGCGTGGTGGGCGGCTACGCCCTGAACAACTCCAACTTCGACCTCGCCGTCATGGCCGGTTTCGGGCTGCTCGGCTATATCATGACCAAGGCGCGTTTCCCGCTCGCCCCCCTGCTCCTCGCCATGATCCTCTCCGGCATCATCGAAACCAACTTCCGCAGGGCGCTCAGCATCTCCAATCAGGATTTCTCCGTGTTCTTCACCCGTCCGGTCTGCGCGGCGTTCCTCGCCATCAGCCTCTTCATCCTGTGTAACCTGCTCTGGAAGGAATGGAAGAAGCACCGCGCCGCCGGCGCAGCCTGATCCCGCAACCCCCATGAGGCCAGCCATGCAACAAGCGACCCACATCTACAAAAACGGCGCCATCCTGACGATGGATTCCCGCTGTTCCATCGTTTCCTGCCTTGCCGTATCCGGCGAAACCATCCTTGCCGTGGGATCGGAAACCGAAGTGGCCCCGTTCCAGGGCCCGGAAACCCGCATCACCGATCTCGGCGGGCGGTTCATGATGCCGGGCTTCTACGACTGCCACAGCCACTTTATGCGCGCGGGCATGTACAACAAATACTATCTTGACGTGAATTCCCACCCCATCGGGGACGTCAGGACGCACGGCGACATCCGCCGCAAGGTGCGGGAGGCCCTTTCGGGTATGCCCGCCGGGGAATGGCTGCTCTGCGCGGGGTATGACGACACCGCCGTTGCCGAAGCGCGGCATTTCACGCTTGCCGAACTGGACGCGATGGCCCCGGATCACCCGCTGTTCCTGCGCCACATCTCCGGGCATCTGGCCCTGTGCAACAGCAAGGCGTTCGAGGCAGCCGGGATCACGGATGAAACGCTGAACCCGTCGGGCGGCGTGTTCCGGCATGACGGGAACGGCCGCCTCACCGGGCTGGTGGAGGAACCCGCCGCAATGGAGATGGTTCTGGCGGCCTCCCCGCAGATGACCGAAGAAAAATGGCTCGGCGCCGTGGAACGGGCTACCAACGACTACGTCGCCAAGGGCGTGACGACGGCCCACGACGGCGGCGTCACCACGGATATGTGGAAGAACTACATGACCGCCCACAAGCGCGGGATGCTCAAAAACCGCGTCCAACTGCTGCCCAAGCACGGCTGGTTCGACTTCTCGCTGGCCCCCACCGTGCAATGCGGCACGCCCCTGACCAAGGACGGCCTGCTCAGCATGGGCGCTGTGAAACTGTTTCAGGACGGGAGCCTCCAAGGGTACACCGGCTATCTGAGCAACCCCTACCATTCGCTGCCGGACGCCATAGCCGACGGCTCATGGCGCGGGTATCCCATCTACAACCCCCGTGAACTCGCCAACATCGTCACCCGCTACCACGAAGAGGGCTGGCAGGTCGCCATCCACGGCAACGGCGACGCGGGCATCGAAGACATCCTCAACGCCTTTGAGGAAGCGCAGAAGGCATACCCCCGTGCCAACGCGCGGCACATCATCATCCATTGCCAGACAGTCCGCGAGGATCAGCTCGACCGCATCGAACGGCTCGGCGTGGTTCCGTCCTTCTTCACCGTGCACACCTATTACTGGGGCGACCGCCACCGGGACATCTTCCTTGGGGAAGCCCGCGCATCCCGCATCGATCCGCTGCGGAGCGCCTTGAAACGCGGCATCCCCTTCACTTCCCACAACGACACCGCCGTCACGCCTATGGACCCGCTGCTCTCCGTCTGGTCGGCGGTCAACCGGCTCACCGGCAGCGGCAAGGTGCTCGGCGGGGATCAGGCCGTTTCCGTGCTGGACGCCCTGAAAAGCGTCACCATCTGGGGCGCCTACCAGTTCCATGAGGAACGCATGAAGGGAAGCCTCGAACCCGGCAAGCTCGCCGATATGGTCATCCTCGGTGAAAACCCGCTTGAAATCGCGCCCGAACGCATCAGGGACATCCCGGTTCTGGCGACCCTCGTGGGCAACCGGCTCGTCTACGGTTCCCTGTAATTTCCCCATTTCCGGCGCGCCGGGCAAAGGGTGCTCCCTCTTCCCTGCCCGGCGTGCGGTTCCCAAGGCACCCCCCGTTCGCCCATTCCTCCGGGCGACAGCCGAAGGAACCGACCTCCACAGAAGAACGCCCGCTCAGCCAATCCGAGCGGGCGTTCTTCTGTTAGATATAATCTCAGGTCGCCATCCACGGCAACGGCGACGCGGGCATTGAAGGCATCCTCAACGCCTTTGAGGAAGCGCAGATTGAAACTATTAAACTCTTTTTCAAGCTCAAAAAATATTTTTTAATTATTTCAAATAGTTATATATCAAACGGCGACACGGCCTAGGGCACAGCCTTCTAAAAATACGGCAGGAAAAAATTCAGGCCCTGTCATAGTATTTGCTTGTCTTATCAATACAGTACGGTAAAAATACGGCTTTTTTATCTGGTTTTTCCGTTGGCGGAATCTATGGCTAAGGCTTTTGTTGGCTATTCCTTTGGAACTTTAAGGAAAAAGCATCAACCATTTTCTATGACACAGCCAAAAATTCAAGCCCTGTCGAAAAAGCCGGAAAGCGTTTCCACCCTGACCACGTGGGGAGGCGGGAGCTGGGGAGCGGCTTCGGCAATGCGGCGGGCCAGCTCGACGCACAGGCCGGGGGAAAGGGCGGGATCAGGCAGGACATGCAATTCCAGCCGCCCCGCATCAACGAGGTGCAGGCAGAAATCCGGCTCAGGCAATCCCGCGTCTATGACACAGCCAAAAATTCAGGCCCTGTCGAAAAAGCCGGAAAGCGTTTCCACCCTGACCACGCGGAGAGGCGGAAGCTGGGGAGCGGCTTCGGCAATACGGCGGGCCAGCTCGACGCACAGGCCGGGGGCAAGGGCGGGCTCAGGAAGGACATGCAATTCCAGCCGCCCAGCATCGATGAGGCGCAGGCGGAAATCCGGCTCAGGCAATCCCGCTTTCTATGACACAGCCGAAAATTCAGGCCCTGTCGAAAAAGCCGGAAAGCGTTTCCACCCTGACCACGTGGGGAGGCGGAAGCTGTGGAGCAGCTTCGGCAATACGGTGGGCCAGCTCGACGCACAGGCCGGGGGCAAGGGCGGGATCAGGCAGGACATGCAATTCCAGCCGCCCCGCATCAACGAGACGCAGGCGGAAATCCGGCTCAGGCAATCCCGCTGAGGCGAACACCCCATGAACGGCCCGCTCGCCGGCGGCAAGCCCCGCAAGCAGGGGGCGATCCGGCTTCATGCCGTACGGGAGCCGCGTCAGCAGGCAAGGCCGGGCTTTCTGCTCCGGATCTTCCATTCCCGTCAGCGCGGCGCACCGATGGATGTCAGCCTTGGCCAGGCCAGCGGAAGCCAGCGGGGACAAGATGCCGAGTTCCTCGACGGCCCGTATGCCGGGGCGGTACTGCCCCGCATCGGAAGCGTTCGTACCGTCGCACAGAGGAAGATCGGTTTTAGCTTTCAGCAAGGAAAACAAGTTACGCTTGCACGCGTAACAACGGCGGCGATCCCCGGAGGCCACCAGAGGCAAATCCAATGGATCGGCGGGAAGCTCCTCATAGGGGAGGTTCCGGGAGGCCGCCCACCGCCGCGCATAGGCCGTTTCTTCCGGCGGGATGTGCGGCCCGACGATGTGCAGCAGCACGGGCTCGAAGCCGAACCGCCGGGCCGCATGGGCAAGAAAACGGCTGTCCAGCCCCCCTGAGTAGGCCAAGGCAAAACGGTTCCCTGCCGCGAGAGCGCCGAGGACGCTTTCAAGGCGCGACAGGAGCGCGCCTTCATCCGGGGGCACGGCGGCCATACGTGAATCCATCACGGCAATCCCTCATGCAATGACAAAAATACCGAAAACCCCGTCACCGATACGGCGCATCAGCCGTCAAGTTCCGTGCCGCAGGCGAAGATCGCCCCGTTGGGCGCATTGGCGAAGACACGCGAACCGTAAACCAGCGCCCGCTTTTCCACCAGCATGGCGGGCCACGGCCCGAACGCCGCCCCAAGGCTGCGAAGCAGGGCGATGGCGGTGGGCGTCACGGTTTCGCCTTCGCCGGAGAACGGGCGGACGGGAATGCCTTCAAGCAGTTCCAGCACCGCAGGAGCCGGAACGGGGATGACGCCGTGGGCGCAAACGACCTCCCCGTCCGCAATGGGAAGGGGGCTGACCACAAACCGCGCGGGCGAAAGCCGCGTGAACAGGGTACAGGCCATGCAAATGTCCAGAATGCTGTCCAGCGCGCCGACCTCATGGAAATGGACGGCCTCCGGCTTCATGCCGTGTACGGCGGCTTCGGCCTCCGCCAGCAGCGTGAACGTATTCGAGGCCAAACGCTTCGGCCCTTCGTCCATGCCGCTCCCGGCGATGATTCCGAGAATGTCCTCAAGTGTGCGGTGCTCGTGCTGGCGGGGAAGCGACACTTCCGCGAACCAGCCGCCGATGCGGTTCACCTGACGCCGCTTCAGGCGCACGGTTCCGGCCAGATCGGGAAGCACGGCGGCAAGCAGCCTGTCCGTTTCCGCCTCGTCGGGTTCCGTCATGCGCAACAGCCCGGCAAGGAGCATGTCCCCGGACAGGCCGGAATGTGACCGGATGGTCAGGATGCGGCCTCCCAGCCCTGTATCCCGCCCCTCCCCGTGGGCCGTTTCATGCGTATGACCGTGCCCATGATGGTGTTCCTGGCGGCGGGCATGATCCCCGTGTGCGTGCGCTTCGCTCATAATCCGTTTACCACCCTTGCGGCGGCGCAGGCCGCGCCGTACCCGTTGTCGATATTCATGATCCCCACGCCGGGAGCGCAGCTTGAGAGCATGCTCGCCAGCGCGGCCCGTCCGCCCTGCGCCGCACCGTACCCAACGGACGTCGGCACGCCGAAGATCGGCTTGGGCGTAAGCCCGCCCATCACGCTGACCAGTGCGGCGTCGAGCCCGGCAACCACGATGACGGCATCGAAGGTGTTGATCTCCTCCAGCCGCTCCGCGAGCCGCCACAGCCCGGCAACGCCGCAGTCCTCAAACAGTTTGTGCCCGATGCCCAGATACGCCAGCGTCCGCGCCGCCTCCCATGCCGCAAAGCCGTCCGCCGTGCCTGCGGAGATGACCGCAACCCTGCCCTTGCCTTTCGGAGGGAGCGCGTCCCCGAACGCGGTACACGACAGGGGATGGTAGTCATACCCCGCGCGGATCTCGGCGGGAACCCGATCGAATACGTCCGGGGAAAGCCGCGTGAACAGAACAGGATGCCCCGACCCCCTGCCAAAACTGGAGAGCAGCTCCACGAGCGCCTCGAAGGGCTTCCCTTCGCAAAATACCGCTTCCGGCAGCCCGATCCGGGCAGTCCGGGCGTGATCAAACAGAATGCCGTGATCCATATCTTTGCCCATCTTTTGGAAAATCCGAAACGCCATGCCAAGAGGCTTTTGCAATGAACGGTGTATCTTAACTATCTGAAATTCAAAATACGTTTTTAGAAAGACTGTGTTATGAAAATGGTTGATGCTTTTTTCCTTGAAACTCCAAAGGGATAACCGACAAAATGCCTTAACCGTGGATCCCGCCAAGGGGAAAACTAGAAAGGCTGTGCCCTAGAAAATGGTTGATGCTTTTTCCTTGAAGCTCCAAAGGATTAACCGATAAAAGACCTTAGCCCTGTATTCCGCCGAGAGGAAAACCGGAGAAAAAGGCTGTATTTTTCACCGCACTGTGGAGATGAAACAACCACATGCTATAACAGAGCCTTGAGAAAGATCACCGAAAAGGCGAATGTCTCCCGCCAGAGTGAAGGTCGGGAAAGCCCCGCCAGCGCGGGCGGCCATGCGCCCGGACGTATCCGCGCCCTGACCGCCCGCAAACGGCGCCTTACACCGTGATCAGTTGATAATCCCGCGAACCCATGCCGATGGATTCGGCATACTCGATCTGGTGCCAGCCCCGCGTATTCGGGTGCAGCGCCGAGAACTTGTCGTAGCCGCAGGAATGCGCGCCGTGCCCGCCCAGCGGAATGAGGCTATGCGCTTCCTTCACCAGATCGAAACAGGCCGTGTCCAGCGCCACGGGGTCCTCCGAAGCGAGGATACCCAGATCCGGGACAATCGCCGGTTCCGACCATCCGGCACAGTCACACTGCGGCGTTACGTTAAGCAGGAAGTTCAGGTAACAAATGCGACCTTCCTTCCCCTTCACCGCGCCATAGGCGTATTCCGCCATGCGCTCGGCGAAATCGGCATACTCGTTGGGCGTGTCGACGCCGATAGCCCCTTGCTTGCATGCCGTTACGCACTCGTAACAACCGATGCAGCGTTCCTTGTCGATGACGGCATGGCGGCCTTTCTCGGCTTTTTCCAATGAGAGCGCGTTTCTGGGGCACAGCGGCACGCACTGCCCGCAGCCGATGCATTTCGGGTAGATCACGACGTTTCTGCCGTGCTGATCGATTTTCCCGGCCTGCGGGGCGCAGCCCATGGCGAGGTTCTTGATCGCGCCGCCGAAACCGCCCATCGCGTGCCCCTTGAAGTGGGACAGCACGACCATCGCGTTGGCGGAAAGGAACGCCTGCGCGATCTTGACCGAAGCGAAATGTTTCAGGTTGACGGGCACTTCCTCGTAGCATTTGCTGGTCACGCCGTCGGCCATGATCACCGGGGCGTCCACGACATAGGGCGTAAAGCCGTGGCGATACGCGGTTTCCAGATGATCCACGGCGTTGTGGCGGGTGGACTTGTAGAGCGTACAGGTATCCGTCAGGAACGGGCGGGCCCCCGCCGCCTTCACGCAGTCCACGACCTGCCGCACGAACGTCGGATGCAGGTAGGTATCGTTGCCCGCTTCGCCGAAGTGCAGCTTGATGGCAACGACCTCATCCTCGCCGACCGTGCCGAGCGGCTTCACCTTGTCCGCAAGCCCCACGGCGTCGCAGAGCCGCTTGATCTTGGCAAGCCGGTGATCGGAAGGATTTTTTACAGCAAGTTTTGCCAGATAAACGGGTACAGACATACTTTCTCCTTGTTTTCAAACTGGCCCCGCCGGGTACGGCGGAACCCAAAACGCCCGGTGCGCGGCTCACGGATGAGCCCCACGCACACCGGGACATTCCCAGTAAGGAAGCCACGCCTCCCGGATGGGAACGCGGGCTGGCCCCGCTACTTTTCCGGGATGACCGCGTTGACGCACCCGAGCGCGTTCAGGGTCCGGGGGAACCCGATATACGGCAGGCAGCACGTCAGCGCGTCGATCAGGTTTTCTTTCGTGTTCCCCACATTCACGTTGCCCTGCACATGGCTCTTGACCTGGCTCTCGCACCCGCCCAAGGAACTGATGATGCAGAAGGTCAGGAGCTCACGGGCCCGCAGATCCAGCCCCTTCCGCGTATATACGTCCCCAAAGCAGAATGCCGAGAGCATGTCGCGGAGGAGGTGGCGCTGATTCTGCGGCGCGCCCTTGTGCATGGCGTCTATCGCCGCTCCGAAAATGGACTTCTGCACCCTGACGCCCTGCGTGAAGCGGTCGTCTTCCGTTACCGTCTTCTGCGAGGCCACGGGCAGCGGGATGCGCTTTTCCCTGAAGACCTCATTGACCAGCCGAAGCGCTTTTTCGGTCTTGGGGAACCCGATATACGGAGCGCACTGGTACATCGCTTCCTTGATTTCCTCAGGCTTCGCCCCGGCCTGCAAGGCCGCGCCCACATGCGGGGCGAAGCCGTCCAAGGTCTGGCTCGCCGTCAGGACGACCAGCATGATCAGCTCCTGCATTTTGGCGTCGAGCGATCCGTGCCACGCGACTTCGCCCCAAATGAGGCGATCCCGCATCTCGGCAAAATCCGGATCGGTCGCCTCCAAAGGGGATCGGACGTTTCCGAAGCGCTCCAACTGTTTCCTTTCGGCTAAAGCGGCCCTGCTCATGTTCTTGCCTCCGTTTGGAACCTGCTGCATAGGGGAAGGGGCCGCGGTTGCCGCACCGGACAATAGCAGACAAAGCAATGCGGCGAAAAGCCCCAAAAAGGTTTTCCTTTTTTCGTGTGCGGGCATATGCGGCCTCCCTCATGGAAATACGGTGAAAGCGGCCCGAATCCGAAGCCGGAAACGCTGTGGGCATGGCCTGCTTTCCCTATGGATGCACCATACGCTCCCTAACGGAGAACAGAAGATACGATCCTCTCTTATTCTTGCCTGATTCTCTCGCCGCGCTACCCAAAAAGGACGGAGTATGATATCAAAAAACGGAAGCCTGAAAAGGGGCTTCCTTTTTTCCATGCAAAACCAGAGGATTATGCCATATGATGGAAACAGGAAATGGAGAGGCGGCGAGAACAGCCGGCCTGTTGAAAGAGAAATTGCTCCAGTGGGCACCCGAACATGGGAAATATCCGATGGACATCAAAGGGCTGGTCATCAAGCGGCAGCATGAGGCCAACAGGATTGAAATCTGCTTCTCCAAGCCTTCCGTCAGCGTGATCATTCAGGGCTCCAAGCGGACTATGCTGGGTTCCGAGGAGTACTGCTACGGCGAAAACCAATGCCTCGTGACCGGGGTGGACATGCCGAGCTCCTTTTACGTCACGGATGCCAGCCCGGAACGGCCTTTTCTGGCACTGTGCCTTGATCTGGACAAGTACCTGATCACCCGGCTCGCGGCGGAAGTCCCGCCGCCCTGCCCGGCCGGAATCTGCTCCTATAAGGGGCTCTCCGTTGCGGACGTCGATCCCGACATCCTGAATGCGTTCCTGCGCCTCATCGCCCTCCTCGAAAAACCGGAGCAGATCCCCATACTTGGGCCGCTCATCATCCGTGAAATCCATTACCGCCTGCTCATCGGCCCCCAAGGGGAATTCCTGCGGCGGCTGAACACCCTCGGCACCCAGAGCAATCAGATCGCCCAAGCCATCACATGGCTGCGCGACAACTATAGGGAACCGTTGCAAGTCGACAAGCTGGCTCAGAAGGTAAACATGGCCACCTCCACGTTCCACCGCCATTTTAAAGGGGTGACGACGCTCAGCCCGCTGCAGTTCCACAAACGGCTGCGCCTGTACGAAGCCAAGCGCCTCATGCTCACGGAAAGCAAGGATGCCGCCGGCGCTGGCTTGGCTGTCGGCTATGAGAGCCCTACGCAGTTCAGCCGGGAGTATAAACGGTTGTTTGGCGAACCGCCGCACAGGGATGTGATGAGGATGCGCTGAGCATGGCGGCACAGGTTCCCCCTGCCCCTTCCCCCTGAATAGCCGAGGGGGTGGATCGCTCAAAAAGTAAAGTTCTATTCAAGGTTACGGTTGATAAAGAGAAGTATGCTCCTTTAACCGCCGGAGGCACGGGCGCCAGCGAGCTTTGAGGACATCCCCCGCCGCATGGCAATGCGGCATGGAGGGGCGAGGAGCGGCCAAATGTCCCGCGAAGCGCAATCGAGAGCAGCGAAGCCGCGCGAGACGAAGCGCCTTCAGCCGTTGCCGGAGGGTGCCTTTCACCGCGCTGGAAGTGCGTCCGCCTTCACGGCAGCGAATGTTCCGCTGAAACAGGGGCAGATGAACGACCTCTGATTGCTGTATCAGCCGGAAACCTTAACACAGCCAAAAGGAAAAGGCTCTGTCAGGATGTGGCTGTTTCATCTTCGCAATACGGTAAAAATACAAACTTTTCTCCAGTTTTTCACTTGGCGGAATCCTTGGCTAAAACATTTTGCTGGTTATTCCTTTGGAACTTCAAGGAAAAAGCATCAACCATTTTCTATGGCGGAGCCAAGTAAAAAAGCCCCTTCCGAAACGCCCGGAAGGGGCTTTTTTACGGGTATGGCGCCTCCCCCTCGCCCTGAGGGGATCTGCATTGGCTGCGCAGAGGCGTTTCTTTCCGGCTGCGGGCGGCCCTCCCGGATCACTGACGGCTATAGTGCCACGGTGCTTGACCTTTCCGGCGGCGGCCTCCCGGCTCAATCCGCATGGGGCATAGGGGGATAAGTTCTTTATTATACATATGGATACATACTTTTTAGGGAAATGTTTCCTTCCGTTATTGCTTTTATAGACAGATCAGTCTAAAAATCACCCATGCAAAACCACATGCAAGACGCCAAAGGCCGTGGCCGCCCGCCCAAACAGCGCGGCGACAAACTGCTGACCCGGGAAATGCTGGTTCACGTCGGGACGGAAGTGCTGACGGAAAAAGGCTATTCCGCAGTGGGGGTCGACGAGATATTGCAGCGCACGGGCATTTCAAGGTGTTCTTTCTACTATTATTTTAAGACAAAGGAAGGGTTCGGCGCGGAACTCATAGACCGCTACAGGCTCTCCATCACACAAAAGCTGGAACGCTGCCTCTGCGACCCGTCCCTATCCCCGCTGGACGGCCTCCGGGCTTTCGTCGGCGGAGTGCGGGACGAGATGGCGCGGGCCGGCTGCCGTTCCGGCTGCCTGATCGGGAAGCTGGCGCAGGAGGTCAACACGCTGCCGGAAAACTTCCGCGAGCAGCTTTCCGCCGCCTTCGCGGAGTGGCAGGATGTTTTCGCGCGCGGCCTGAGTCGCGCCCAAGAGGACGGAGAAATCTCCCCGGAACTCGACTGTTTCTCTACGGCGGCCTTCTTCTGGTACGGCTGGGAAGGGGCCTTGCAAAGGGCCAATCTGGAATTGGACATCAAACCCGTCGACATCTTTATCGACAATTTCTTTTCCCGGCTAACGGGATAAGCCTACCGCCCCCATGAATCGGCAAGCGTCCGAACAGTTTCCGGCGTCCGTCAAAAACGCCGGGGTCTTCGTCTTTTGCCTGTATCCGGCCGCTCGCACAGCCCGGCGCCCCGCCGCCGGCAACGCTTCAAAGGAGATGCCTCATGGATCACGCGGACACCGCCGGCGAACTGGCGACAAAGCCCCTCGGCAGGCTTCTTTTACGCTTCGCCATACCGAGCATTTTGGCGCAGATCGTCAACCTCTGCTACAACATCGTTGACCGCATTTTCGTCGGCAGGATACCTGAGGTCGGCCCGCTGGCGCTTGCCGGGCTCGGCGTCGCCTTCCCCATCATCCTGATCATCTCGTCCTTCTCCTTCCTCGCGGGCATGGGCGGCGCGCCGCTCGCCTCCATCGCCATGGGACGCGGCGACAACGCAAAAGCCGAGCGCATCCTCGGCAGCGCCTGCGTATTCCTCCTCGTCATGTCGCTCGTGCTCACCGTGTTGTGCTTTTGGGCCATGCGCCCGATGCTGCTCATGTTCGGGGCGAGCGAACAGACCATCGGGTACGCGGTCGACTATTTTTCGCTCTACCTGCTCGGTACCCCGGCTGTACAGCTCTCGCTGGGCCTGAACTACTATATTTCCTGCCAAGGCTTTGCCAAGACGAGCATGATGACCGTCCTCATCGGGGCGATCCTCAACATTATCCTTGATCCCATTTTCATCTACGGCCTCGATATGGGCTGCAAGGGCGCGGCCCTCGCCACGATTTGCAGCCAAGCCGTCAGCGCCGTCTGGATCTTCGCCTTCTTCTTCGGCAAGCGCACGATTTTGCGTTTCCGCAGGCAATACCTGCGGCTGAACTTCAAGGAGCTTGTGCCCGTCATCCTGCTCGGCCTTTCCCCGTTCTTCGTCCAAGTGACGGACTGCTTCGTCCCCTTGGTCATGAACGCCGGGATGCAGCAGTACGGCAACGACTATTATGTCGGCACCTTGACCGTCATGTTCAGCATCGAGCAGCTTCTGCGCCTCCCTGTGGACGGCTTGTGCCAAGGCGCCGTGCCCATCATGAGCTATAACTTCGGCGCGGGCAAACCCGAACGCGTAAAAAAGGTCTTTTTCCTCATTCTGGCCTTTTCTTTCGGCTTTACCACCATTGCAAGCTGGCTCATCATGCTCTTCCCCAAGACCTTCATCATGCCGTTCACCGATTCCCAGCGGCTCATCGAAATCACCATCCCCGCCATACGCATATACTTCGGGGGCATGATGTTCATCGGCATCCTCTATGCCTGCCAGCGGACGTTCATGGCGCTGGGGCGCACCAAGCTCTCCCTCATCGGAGCCATGATGCGCAAACTCGTCATCCTGCTTCCGCTCTGCTTCATCCTCCCCCGGTTCGGCTACGGGACTGACGGCCTGCTCTATGCGGAATGCATTGCCGACGTTTTGGGCTCTGCCATCGTCTTTACGATTTTTATTTGGAATTTCAAATCCATGCTCAAAACCGCCTGACGGTACGTCCTTATACATAAGAAACGCATGTGGGAGGGGCTTTCGGGCATCACGCTTAAGGCATGGAAAAAACGAATTGATGCCGTTCATTCGTTTCATGACGCCCCCCTGCCCCTCCGCACTCCGGTCTCGCCTCAGAACGGAGCCGGGCCCCGTACACAGGCAGTTCCCGCCGCAGCGCCTCGCCTCCCATACGCTGCAAAGGAGAAAACGCTGCCAACTCAGTCCGCCCCAGAGAGGACAGGACTGTCTGGACACACCCGGCTTTCACATATCACCATATGCGCCTCCGCCTGATTGGGCTTCCAAATCATTCAACCACAGAGAATAGTGGAGCCTGCCCGCCGATGGTTCTGATTCCGAAGAAGGCTGGCCCCGATAAAAGGAAAGGCTGTGCCATAGAAAATGGCGGATGCCTTTTTCCTTGAAATTCCAATGGAATAACCGGAAAAATGCCTCAGCCATAAAGTCCGCCAAGGGGAAAGCCGGAGAAAAAGGCCGTATTTTCACCATGCTGTGGAGATGAAGCAACCACACACTCGAACAGGGCCAAAGGAAACAACGGAGAAACAACAGGCGGCATCCTGAAGATCAGCCTGTGCAGATGGTGCCCGGCAGGTTCTTTTGCCGTGCCCCATCAGGCCGTTTATCTTGAGCGCCGGTGCCCGATGCCATAGGATTCATGAAAACCAGGCTTGAAGAAGAAGGCTGTTTGGATGGAAACCCGAAAAACGAAAGTCATATTCACTAAAGCCGGAGGCAACGCCAACGGAAGCCCTTCCGTCTGCAGAATATCCCTTCCCAAAGCATGGGTGAATCGTATGGGGCTGACTCCTGAGCGGCGGGAAGTGGAACTGACCTTTGACGGAGACAAAGTCTCAATACAAAATTTGAAAGAATCCCCCGCAAAACGCCGGATGTTGGCAGATAAAAAGAAAATCCGCCGCTTTGCCCTGGTTTGGGGACAGATGTATAAAAACCATGCCGCGGTTCCGCAAAGATATTTTGAACTTGCTGAACTTGTTGGTGATGGAATGGCAGACTTGGGGTTTGAAATGGACGCCGGAGAATCCATGCGGCGAGCTTTTCCCGAAGCAGATGCTTTCCATGACAATGAAGCCCTGAAGGGCATCAGCAGCAAGGTTGACCTGCAAACCTTGGGCAATGCCATTTTCTCACGATGGCGCTATTGGAATCATTGGGCTATGGGGCCCATGCAGGAAGCAGATTTTGAATGGTTTGTGACTGCCTTTTCCCGACTGGCAGAGCTTGCCGAGGATTTGTAATGGAGGCCGCCTGCGCAAACAAACCCCATACCGGTATGCTTCCCCTTTTTGAGGAATTCCTCGGAAAATTTTTGCTGAAACCGGCAGACCAAAGGCAAAGACTCCTCTCACATATCCGCATGACACTTCCTGTCCGTGCCGCCAACACCCAGAAAGGCAATAAAAAAAGCTGGGCTATAGGAAAGGGCTGATGCTTTTTTCCTTGAAGTTCCAAAGGAATAACTGACAAAATGCCTTAGTCAGAAATTCCGCCAAGAGGAAAGCTGGAGAAACAGGCTGTATGTCCGGGGAAAACTAAAAAAAAGCTGTATATCCACTGTGCTGTGGATATGAAACAGCCACATGCCACGACAGAGCCTAAAAAAGTGTTTCGCGCACATATCAGCGGCCTGCAAGAGAAAACGCCCGCCTTCACATCCGCATTGCTCCATACCGCCCAGACCGCCCCGCACGAAATGCTGCCCGCTTTTTGAATAGGCTGTGTCATAGAAAATGGTTGATGCCTTTTTCCTTGAAGTTGCAAGGGAATAACCAATGAAATGCCTCAGCCATGAACTCCGCCAAGGGGAAAGCTGGGGAAAAAGGCTGTATGTTCACAGTGCTGTGGAGATGAAAATACAGATTTTTATCCGTTTTTCCCATTGACGGAATCCACAGCTAAAATATTTTGTTGGCTATCCCTTTGGAACTTCAAGGGAAAAAGCATCAGCCATTTTCTATGACGCAGCCTTGAATAAAAATTGGCCCCTCGAAGGCAACACTTCAAAAAACATGAAATATTGCATGGATACCTTTATCCTCCACGCCGTTGCAAGCGGTACTTCCAGCCGCCCACACCGCCGTTCTTCAGACACCCTTTGTTGACAACCCATACCCCTATAGGCTTAATATACCCATACAGGTATCGGCTATAAACAAAGGAGGAATCCGACATGGACATCATCCACAGGCTGGAAACGCTGCTTGCTTGGGGCGGCACGCGGCGGGACATCGCATTTCTCGGCATTTCCGGCGTCTTTTTGGCCGTCAGCTTTTTTGGCCTGCACCCCTTTCCTTTTGATGCCGCATGGATAGCCATCGTTCTCTGCGGCCTGCCCATTATTCTGGAGGCAATCATCGGCCTGGTGACGGACTTTGACATCAAGGCCGACGTATTGGTGTCGCTGGCGCTCGTTGCCTCGGTCATCATCGGGGAAGACTTCGCCGCCGGGGAGGTGGCCTTCATCATGCAGATTGGCGCACTGCTCGAAGACCTCACCGTAGCCAAGGCGCGGGCCGGCATAGAAAAACTGGTGCGCCTCACCCCCCAGACGGCCCGTGTCGTGCGGGGACAGGCT
This sequence comes from Bilophila sp. T19-St14, assembly GCF_059728385.1. Taxonomy (NCBI): domain Bacteria; kingdom Pseudomonadati; phylum Thermodesulfobacteriota; class Desulfovibrionia; order Desulfovibrionales; family Desulfovibrionaceae; genus Bilophila; species Bilophila sp. T19-St14. The sequence continues at coordinate 3,120,342 of NZ_BAAGFT010000001.1, read as the reverse complement.
GAAAGCATCATCCCCGCGGAACAAGTGGCCGTAGGCGACACGCTGCGCGTTCTGCCGGGCGAGGCCGTGCCCGTGGACGGCATCATCCGCACGGGCCAGACCTCCATCAATCAGGCCGTCATGACGGGCGAATCCCTGCCCGTGGATAAGACCGTGGGCGACGAGGTCGCCTCAGGCACGGTCAACCAGTTCGGCGCCTTTGACATGGAAGCCACACGCGTGGGGGAAGACAGCTCCATCCAGCGTATGGTGCGGCTCGTCCGCTCGGCTGATGCCGGAAAGGCGAAAATTGTGCGCATGGCTGACCGCTGGGCCACATGGATTGTGGTCATCGCCCTGACCTCTGCCGCTCTGACATGGTTCGTGACGGGCGAAGCCATCCGCGCCGTCACCATCCTCGTGGTCTTCTGCCCCTGCGCTCTGGTACTCGCCACCCCCACGGCCATCATGGCCGCCATCGGCAACGCCACACGGCACGGCTTTCTTGTGCGCGAGGGCGATGCCTTGGAACGGCTGGCCCAAGTGGACAGATGCGCCTTTGACAAGACAGGCACGTTGACCTTGGGTACGCCGCGCGTAGTGGCTGTAAAAAGCATCATGGACGGCCTTGCGGACGATGAGCTATACCGCCTCGCCGCCGGAGCCGAACAGCTCTCGGAACACCCCCTCGGCAAAGCCGTCGTCATGTCCTTCAGGGAAAGCGGAAAAGCCGCGCCTAAGGCCATTGAGGATTTCCGCATGCTCCCCGGAAGGGGCGTCACCGCGCGCGTGGAAGGGCATACGGTCATGGCCGGAAATCTGGAATTATTGCGGGAACAGGGTATCCTAGACACAGGGGGTCTGGCTGACGCCGCCGCGTCATACCTTGAAGGCGGGCGCACCGTGATTTGCTGCGCCGTGGACGGCAGGCCTGCCGGATGCATCGCCCTGGCGGACACGCTGCGGGAGGACGCCCCGTGCATGGTCGGGCGTCTGCGCCGGCTGGCGGTAACGCCCGTACTGCTCACCGGCGATCACGAAACCGCTGCCGGCCAGATTGCAGGACAGGCGGGGATTGACCTTGTACGCGCCGACTGCCTGCCTGAAGACAAGCTCGACTACATTGACGCAAGCCAGAAAGACGGTGCCAAGGTCTGCATGATTGGTGACGGCATCAACGACGCCCCCGCATTGAAAAAAGCCCACGTAGGCATCGCGATGGGCGGCGTGGGCAGCGACATCGCCGTGGACGCCGCCGACATCGCCCTTGTACATGACGAAATTCGTGAGATTCCCCATCTTGTCGCGCTGGCGCGGCGCACCATGCTTACCATTAAATGCAACCTGGCGTTTTCCATGGGGCTGAATTTTATCGCCATCATTCTTGCCATGACCGGGGTGCTCAATCCCGTGGTCGGCGCGTTGGTGCATAATGCCGGATCCGTGTTTGTCATCATCAATTCGGCTCTGCTGCTCCACTGGCATAAACATGGCATCACCGTAAGAACACCTGCCGCAAAATAACCAGCGCATGGGGATGCGTCATAAAAATCATATCGCTCCTTGATGCTTTCTAAATTCTGGAGGCTGGCGGCAACACCTCCCGAAACCGACGGCAAAGCACGCTGCCCCTTTCCGGCAGGGGCCTCCCCTTGCCGGATATTTGCGCTCATGCCCATTCGGCTGTAGAAAACCAAAGAAATACACCAGAGAGAGGAAACCATGCGCCAATGTACGAACGCCAATGCCGCCAGCATGCACGCACGTCTGAAAAAAATCATCGGTCAAGTACAGGCTGTGGATCGCATGATTGATGAGGACATTCCCTGTGAGGACGTACTCGCACAAATCAACGCCTGCAAGTCGGCCCTGCACCGAGTGGGCCAGATGGTGCTGGAAGGACACATCCAGCACTGCGTGCGCGACGGCATCCAGCACGGGGACGCCGATGCCACCATCAAAAAATTCACCAAGGCCGTTGAGCGCTTCGCCAACATGAAATAACAGGACGGCGGACAGCGCCATGACGCCTGCTCCGGTACGCCATTTCAGTAGGCTACGGTTCCCCTATGCTCCTCCGAAGAAAATCCGGGACGCCGGCAGCAACTGAAACCAGTTCCATAAACAGGAATATTAAAAAGTCCATCGGAATGTAAATCTATTCCGATGGACTTTCATCTTATGCGTAGAAAAGAGTGCTGGGTTGTGGGACTTTTTTGATGTGCGGCACTGTTTCAGGCAGGGATTTTTCCAATCACCCATACATTTTTGTGTCTAATGCTTTACAGCCCCAGAAAACACATTGATTATAATGACTCCCGCAACAATAAAACCAAGGCCAATATATGCTGGCAAATCAAGATGCTGCTTGAAATATACAACACCTATAATTGATATGAGCACAATGCCCAATGCACACCAAATGGCATAGGCAATCCCTACAGGCATGGATTTTAATACATGAGAAAGAGTATAAAACGATACCAAATAGCCGGCAATCGCCCCCAGAGTGGGCAGAAGCCGAGTAAATTGCTTTGAAGCATTGAGGCTGGATGTGGCAAGCGTTTCAGCTATAATGGCCACGAGAAGAAGGGCATAGGTTTTTACAAAGCTGTTCATTTGTCTTTCCCGCAAAGAAAACGGATTTCTGAGATAAATTCAAAGGCAAGGAAAAAACATCAACCATTTTCTATAACACAGCCAATTCAAAAAGTAAAAAGGGATAACGGCTTTTAAGAAATACATGGCTTCAGCCTGATTGTCAAAAATCAGGATAACCTGTTTGAATGACAAAATAACCGTAAATTTCAGACTTGTGTAGTGAAAAAGAAAGGCTCTGTCATGGCATGTGGTTGTTTCATCTCCACAGCACGGTGGACATACAGCCTTTTTCTCCAGCTTTCCCCTTGGCGGAATTTCTGGCTAAGGCATTTTTTCGGTTATTCCTTTGGAACTTCAAGGAAAAAGCATCAGCCATTTTCTATGATACAGCCAAAGGAATATGAAAATTTCTCTTATTTGTTTGTTATTAGTATGTGGTATTCTCATCCCCACAAGTACAACAGCGACTTTTACTGCCCCTGATATAGAAATGCAACACCACTGCGGCGGCAGGCACGGCGGATGTGGTGGATGTGGCGGCTGCGGCTGGTAAAAATACTTGCATAAGGAACTTAGATAGTTAACGATTCTTCCTGTATGGACAAGCAAATATAAAAATAGAGCCGGAAGGTTTTCCTTTCCGGCTCTTTCATTTCCCGTTCCTCAGGTGATTCCTGTAAACACAATGGATATCGAGGAAGGCATGATTTACCAGTATTGAAAAAGTCGAGGGAATATTAAATATGTTATCGTTTTACATAACAATTTTGAAATTGTTGAAAACAACCTTTTGCAGCTTAAAAATCAAATAATTTCAATATATTATATAACTAATGACACGCCCTAGTTCATTCCCTCGACTGATACGGCATTTTTTATCCGTATCCCTGTCATGAAACATCACAAGCAGGCTGGTGTTCCTTTATCGTATATGAACTCCTTTTTTAGCATGCGTCAAAACATATACTGGAATGAAAGTGTATACTTGAAGTTATTTTTGTTGGCTTCATACCCAACACTACGCCAAAGTTCCTTATCCTGATCCATACGGATATAACCGAGCTCAACGTGCATGGTCAGATTGTCATAAATCTTATAGGTGGAATCAAAGTTGAACTCAACAGCCTTATCCGCAGTAGTCATATATGTCATGCTGCCGATAGTATCCTGTGGGTTGGTAATGAATTTATCCCGCACCATCTGTGTGTTGTTTGTGCCTTGATAATAGACCAAGCGCAGCACATGCGACAGATCCTCATAGAAAGAAATATTATTGATCCGTGCCATGGCCGCCCATGTACCGCTGATGCCATAACCAAGCGTCAAGGCAGCACCGCCGTAGTTAGTGCCGTCAAAGCCATAAGATGTGGGATACATGTCGGGAAAAATGGAAGGCAGACGCTCAGAACCGTTATAGGGATTGGCATCATCACCGGACGTATACCAAAGAAGTATCCCCGGCGTGCCGAAATCCATCTTGTACTCAGCAAGAAAGACGGCATACCAGCCTGACCGCTTGACGTCGAAGTGACGACCGTTGAGTTCGGACGTTCCTACATCTACGGATCCATATGCGGCATCAAGAGCAAAATTGAAGGGCTCAAAAGCAGAGAGCTGTGCGGCAATGCCGCCATACCACGCGCTTCCATGCGCCTTGTCGCTGGCACTTATGATGGAGGAAGTTGCTCCAAGAGGCATCATACCCTGCTGGGCAATGGATAAGTTGAAGTCTGTTCCCTGAAAACTATCCCGCCCGACGAAACCATACATCCCCCACGGTGTTACCCGGACTCCATCGAATGTAATGGGCAAAGTCATCCCCACGAAATCCATGGCATCATGCGGGTTAAAAGTCTTCTTCGTTTCGGAATCGTAGGTGAGGGCATTGTCATTTTCGAGACGGAACCAGAACAGGTTGGAACCTATATTCTCAGTAAACGGTGTGGAAAATACGACGCCACCCGCATAGGTAGAATCAGTGGAAATGGCGTTGCCGATGGTGGTGAAACTCGGCAGAGCGAAACCCTGCAGCCCTACGCGCATTCTGGCCTCAGTATCGGGAATGGCCCAGTCAACGTAGCTTTCGAGGATACCGATGAACTTGCCATCCGTTCCAAGGGCCGCCCCCTGACTCTGGTATCCCCAGTTCTGATGGCCTACCTGGAAATAGACGACCCCCTTAAGGGATTCGGATGCAATGATCTCGATCCACGTACGCAGTCGAGTGCTTGCCCGCATATTGTCGTCGTGATTTCCTTTGGCAAGGTTGCGATCCGCCCATGAAAAGGGACGGTGTTGCCAGACACCGGCAATCTTATATTCCGTTGCTGAGGCTATAGGGGCAACGGTAAGCATTGCCGCAAGGATTAAGAGAGAGAGAGAGAGAGAGAGAGAGAGAGAGAGAGAGAGAGAGAGAGATTCTCTTGTATTTCATTATATTTTCTCCATAGGATTATACAGTATTACAGAGAATCCATCATTTTCGCCTTGGCGAGATCGCTTCGGTAAGTGAACCCCGCAATAAGCATGCAAAGTGCGGCAAGGAACAGAATGCCTTGCATGTAGACGAGTGCGTCATTAAGCCCGAAAGCCTGAGACAATCCTCCGGCAATCACAGGGCCGAAGAAGCCTATCCCTTGAAGAAAAGTCACATAGGTTCCATAGGCCGATGCCCGATAGCGGGCAGGCACAAGCTCCTGAGTGGAAATATGGATGCCCGTATAAGGAAAATTCACCAACAGAATGCCGAGTACGATGGGGATGAACCATCCATAACTGAAGGCAATGATGAATAACGTGGCGCTCAGCAGAAAAATAGGCATGCCGAACCAAGCACGAGTACGGTTGTCGATTCTTGCCAACCGATCAGAAATGAGGCCGGAAACGGGCATGATACAGATTCCACCTATCAGATACACGGGGCCAAGAGCTGCTCCGGCTTCGGCGCTGCTCCAACCGAGAGTGCGAACCAGGTACATAGGAATCCACGCCATCATACTGGCGAAAACAAGGTTGCTGAGCCCTGCCCCGATCCCCATAAGCACGAGAGTCTTATTTTTGAGGGTGACGCCAAACGCTTCCTTGAGATTACTCTTCTTTGGAGAGGCTCCCTGCTTCTCTGTACCGTTGGGCAGAAACATGGAAAGTACGGCAAAAACAAGGGTCAAACCTCCGATGACCATAAACGAAACGCGCCAGCCGTAGAGTCCGGCAAGCAGGCCGGAAGCGGATGTGCCGAGGGCAAGCCCCACGGCCATGGAAGAGTTATAGATACCAATGGCCGACCCCCAACGGGACTTCTTTGTCCATGAAGTCAACAGGGATACGGACACAGGGGCGTAGCTGGAGTTGCCTATGCCAACCAGAAAGCGGCCGCCAAGAATCAAGAAAAGATTGGTAACAAAGCCGCACAGCGTACATCCCACCCCCCACAGGAGGGACATGACCGTAATGGCTCTTTTCTTTGAAGTCTTATCCGCAAGGTAAGACAGAGGAAGTACAAACAGCCCCATGCTCAGGAGAACCGCCGAGCCAATGAGCCCCAACTCCGCATCGGTGAAACCGAGCTCCTTCTGCATGCTGGGGAAAACAGCAAGGACGCCAAGGCGCGCTGCAAAATCCAGCATAAAAAGACAATATAAAACAATAACCCCATAGATATATTTAGGTTTACTGACGATGACATCGGCGACGTCGTCATTGGCGACCTGTTGTTGGGACATGGTTCACTCCACAAAAAGATATGACTTTAGAGACCGGGCGGATGCTTCCGCCCGGCATGCCTAAGTGGTTATTCCGGAACGCTATGAGCGTATGAAAATGGTCTTGCCGCCGACGATGGTTTCCATGACCTTGATGTCACGCAGCCTTTCAGGGGCACATTCCAACGGGTTGGTGTCGAGCACGGCGAGGTCCGCGAACTTGCCAGGTTCGAGGGAGCCCTTGTCCTTTTCCTCAAAGTTCTGCCATGCAGGGTTGATGGTGTGAGCGCGCAGGGCATCCACTACGGAAATGCGCTGTTCCGGCCCAATAACCTCGCCGGAGGCGCTTATGCGATTGACGCAAGCCCAGATGGACAGGAAAGGATCAACCGGCACGACGGGCACATCGCAATGGGCTGTGGCCACAATGCCGCGCTCAATGGCCGAACGCATCGGGTTCTGATGGGCCGCACGTTCGGGGCCGAGGAAGATGCCCTTATGGCGATCGCCCCAGTAATAGACGTGCAGCGTATAAAAAGTGGGAGTGACACCCAACTTCTTGAAACGGTCAAGCTGATCTTCACGGACATTTTGGGCATGAACCATGAGGAAGCGAGGATCGGCAACGGGGTGTTCTTTCTGAGCGGCTTCAATGGCATCAAGAACATCCTCAGAGGCTGCATCACCATTGGTGTGGATGACGATCTGATGCCCCGCCTTATGATACTTGGCGATTAGCTCAAACAGCTTCTCACGGGTATGGGTGGGATAGCCCCGCCATTCCGGGTCTCCCTTGAACGGAGTATAGTAAGGTTTGGACATGTATGCCGTGAAACACTGGATAGAGCCGTCCTGAAGAAGCTTGACGCCGCCACGGTGAACCTTGGAACTCTGGAAGGTTTCTTCTTCGGATTCATCAAACAAGGTGAACAGAGGATTGTAGGTCACCCGGATAGGAAGGCGATCCTGTTTCGCGGCAAGGCGCACAGCCTTGAAATATTTCTGGTGCATCACCCCGGCGTCGATTGCGTTGGTAATACCCTTGCCTGCGTAGTCGGCACAAGTCTTTTCGATTTCATCAACAAGGCGTTCGCAGGAGAGCTGGGGGAGCTGCCCATAAAGGTTGATGACTGCCGTTTCTTCCAGAATGCCGTTCGGGGTGCCGTCCGCCTCGCGCCTGATAACCCCACCGGCAGGATCGAGGGTTTCCCTCGAAACCCCTGCGAGCTTGAGAGCAAGCGTATTGGCTACACCGAGGTGCCCGGAAATATGGCTGACCACAATGGGATGCTCCGTGCTGACCTGATCCAAGTCATGGCGGGTGAGGAACCGTTTTTCAGCAATCATGGTGTCATCGAAGCCATACCCCTGTACCCACTCACCCGGAGGCGTCGCAGCAGCCCGTTCCTTCAATCGTTCGAGGCAATCGGCAAATGTGCGGCAATCTCCAATAGGCGGAGAATTCAAGTCCACCCGAGTGGCATGAAATTCCACATTCATAAAGAAGTGGCCATGCGCATCATAAAATCCGGGGATGACTGTCGCGCCGTTGAGATCGGTCCTTTCCGCACCAGGCCCGGCAAGAGACAACATTTCATCATTGCCGCCCGTGGCAAGAATGCGCTCACCCTTGAAAGCGATGGCGGGAACAACAGTATTGAAGGCGTCCATCGTCAGGATGGTTCCATTGAAAAGGACTCGTGTTGCCGATTCCATATTGACCTCCAAAAAACAGATTACAGATGACGCAACCATTTATAATACATAACAAAAGTATGCATCATATTAGGATGCCCATTTCCTCGATCGGTTTTTCAGAGTGCGCACTCTTTGTGATATAATGATCAATATTGATGCCAAACCGTTATTTTTTCTCTACTACACTGTTATTATTAAGTTAATAAAATAAAACCCCATATGTTACAGTTCTCTTATTTCAAAAAAATGAAAAAATGTTATGTCGATTTTTGAAATAATGCAAAAAAATGAAAACACTGATATAACCCGCCGTGATAATCCATTGGAGGACACACATGTTTTCCCCCACTAAACAACAGGCTTTTCTCCTGCTGGCGCTGGATATTTCGCGTCGCCCCCGTTCCGAACAGGATCTAGCGATATTAGCCGGAACACCTCAGTCCGCCATACGAAATGTACTGGAACCTTTGCGGCAGACGGGAAAAGTGCGCCAGTCCATTTCCGCTCACTCTCAAGAAGTTTTGTGGGAAGCTGATCCCTTGCCGCCACGCGAAGCTGAAGATTTGTCCCTCCTTGTACGCCGTTCCGTCCCTCAAGGTGACATCACGCGCTATATGGGATACCTGCACGAAGGGTGCAGCCTTGATGAATGCGAGTATGTCCTTAAAGGCCTTGATGATTCCTATAACGCATGGACTCCCGGCATGGGGCTGTATGTGGAACTGGCGATACGGTTCCTCTTGGAGTGGGGAGTGCGGCACAAGGACGACTCAGGCTCTGAGAGCTGGAAATACATCAACCTCGTGCTGGTAGTACAAAGCCTCTCCCTGTTTTCACAACGCCTAATCCGTTTTTCTCTGTCCCTTTCTCCTCTGGCTGAAGCCATCGCTGAAGCAAGCGGCAACGAGCAGATCAAGCCATTCATCAATATTCAGCAGCTCTACATGGAGCTTTTCCTCGGTTACCCCCAAGAGGATGCCCTCGGGAATATCGCCCAGGAACTGGAGCGTGTGCAGAATATTAATGAACCGGCCCTCAGCAAGCTCATACCCGCGCTGGTGGGAGCGTTCTCCTTTATACGTGGCGAATTTCAAAAGACCATTGAGTCCTACCGCCTCTGCCTTGAGCGACCACACTGGTGGTACAGAAGGCTGTTCGAGGGAATGGCGCTCAACACCCTGTTTGCTGCGACCTATCTTAAGCTGTACCACTTTGCGATGGGCATCAGCGAATCGGCCCAGAAAACAACAGCCCTATCAGGGGATACCACCGTATCTCTATTCTATCTGGCACAACACTGTTTCCTGTTATTGCGTAAACGGGATACCGAAAAAGCGCTTGAAGGCATCAATCGACTCCTTCTGTCTTCACAGTATTCTTCCAACTACGTACTCAATTCCTTATGTGTCCGCCTGCTCGCTCTTCACCATTATCTGGAAGGAAACATCAAATCTTCCTACCACCTCTTTAATCGGGAAATCGGGCAAGCCGCTGCAATGGGGCTTGAAGTATCACCTTTTTATGATCCCCTCATCCTTGATATGCTGTATGTCTTCGAACAGGAGGGCTATCCGCCGGTTTCTGGGCATGAGCTCGACAAACTCACAAAAACGCTGATCCACAGCGCCAGCACCCACCTCAAGGGCGCTGCGCTGCGCATTCAGGCATTACGGGAACGAGATCAGGGCGCCCCCCCGGACACGGTTCTTGATTTGCTGTATCAGAGCTTGAAATCATTGCTTTTTTCCGCTGATACAAGGGAGATTGCCCTTACGGAATATGAATTTGCCAATACCTTCGATTTGGCGGGGCAGCATGATCAGGCTGAAAGGCTTCGCAATGAACTGTTCAAGGCCACGGGACAAAAACTGGACGTATCCGTCGGCTATCGCCTAGCCAGCGTATTATGTCTGAACGCATCCAAAGATATTGTCGCTCATGTATCGCGAAGCCAGCTCCTCAAAGCCCATTTTCAAAGCAACAGCCCACAGTTGGGAAGGGAAATCATCGCCCACTGCCATAAGTCCTTCCACGACTTTCCCGTGCAGGAGCAGCTCGGCGACATGTACTACGCATTGGTGAAAATCGCGCTGACCGAACTCAGAGCAGAACAGGCAGCGTTGTTCAGCTCCGACGACAAAGGTGAAATCCGCCACGAGCGATCCGTAAACCTAACATCAATTGAGCTGGGCAGCGAACAGATGAGCCATTGCCTGAAATGGATACGGGAAATGGTACGGGAGAAATACTGTTCGTCATGTATTCACCAACAGTTCGGCCTGTGCCTGTTATTAGATATCGGCAGAGCCTACCCTTGGGCCATCTACCTGAATAACACTTTTACGGAAGGGCTGTTCAGAAAACTGACCCATTTCGAGATACAGGATATTGCAAGGCTCTTCGCCGCTGAATTGCGTTCCTGTCTGAGAATCGAATCGGTCAGGGACAAAGAAATCAGCAATCAGTGTGCCCGGTTCAAGACTATAGTCTCATCACAGGAAGACAATGAGATGCGCCTTATAATCGGGGACGGACTGAACGACATCATGCAGGGGGCCCGTCGCGTCAGCGCCACGGACATCCCTATCCTACTCTGGGGGGAAACCGGCGTAGGCAAAGAAGTTATGGCTCGGCAGGTGCATCAGCTCAGCGAATGCCCCGGCCCATTCATTGCCGTACACCCCGCCAGCATGCCGGAAACATTATTTGAGAGCGAATTCTTCGGTTACGAACGCGGCGCGTTTACCGGTGCGGCGAAACAGAAAATCGGGCTCTTCGAACTGGCTGATCAGGGAACCCTCTTCATTGATGAGATTGGTGAAATATCGCCCCTGATTCAAACCAAATTGTTGCGGGTATTGCAGGAACGCCGTTTTATGCGCGTCGGCGGAACACAGGAAATTTACTCGCATTTCCGTTTGGTCGCCGCAACGAATCGAGACTTGTGGCAAGAGGTCAGGGAGGGCCGTTTTCGGGAAGACCTGCTGTACCGAATTTCAGTCGTTCCATTGAAAATTCCCGCCCTGCGCGAACGCCGGCAGGATATCATGCCGCTTGCCGCAGCCTTTATAGACTACTTCAGTCGCCGCTACGGCAAAACTCCCCATCCACTAACCGAAGCGCAGCAGCGCCTCCTTTATGAATACGATTGGCCCGGAAATATCCGGGAACTTAAAAACGTACTCGAACGGGCGGTCATCCTTTGCGAGCAAGGTGGTGTTATGCATTTCGATTTCCCGACAACACGGAAGCAACAAACTCAAAACACAGAACCCCCTGTCAACGACATTTTTGCATCCCTGCCTACAGTGGACAAACTGGAAGAACATTATCTGCGCTATGTTATGGAACAAACCCAAGGCCACGTACTTGGCGATAAAGGGGCTGCAGCACTTCTGAATATGAAACAGACAACGCTCTACGCCAAGCTTAGAAAGTACGGCATTCGCCCGACAAGAAAAAATAATCCCTGAAAACAACTCTCCTCAACATCTTTCGCCCGCTCCGGTCAAACATGAACCGAAGCGGGCTTTCTCCTAACGCCGGGATGGGACTATGCCCTTCTCCTTTATTGTGGGAAAGAGTTTTCCAGGCTTCCGCTCTGTGGGAATGGCCCGCCCATCCTGCACAGAGTAACCATCCAATTTTCCACGGATTTTTTCCATTGTGGGAACGCCTGGAAAATAACTGAATAAATCCAGATTGTTCCATTTTCCCCCTTTCAGCGCTCCGAAACGCCCCTATGGGGAGAAGATGCTTTCTACCCACTTCCGAACAGGTAAACCGAGTTTCAGTCATAGGCATATCTATAAATAAATCTATAAACTCTCATTCAAGAAGAAAAAGAAATTTTAAAGAAGGGCGTTCTCCCCTCCGGCTCTTGGCGCTCATACGTTTTTCCGTGAACAGGTGCTCTCCTGACGCTGAAATGTATAAAAATGGAACACACTGATTTTTCATGACTTTTTTCATACTTTTCCCACATTAATGCAAACAGGGCATAATATTTTGGAATTTCAGCTGTTTTTTCCGCCTTTTCTCGATAATTTTTCACATTTTGAAGGCCCTGAAAACACCCCTTCGGAAGCCATTTTTCCCCTGTTTTCCCCAGTCTGCGGTCAATTTCGGCATTTCTTCATTTTGTACTCCTCAAACGCCTTCAAAAGCTGTTTGACGGCCTTCCTCCGCCATTTTTACGAAATATAGCCCAATTTTCACCTAGTTATTCCTATTCCTTTTTTTCAATAGGCTATATTTTTACCATACTGAGGAGATGAAACAACCATATCCTATGACAGAGTCTTATTTTACCTTTTTCAGGTCATCTGTTTACGGAAAAGCGCCTTTTGGTGCTTGAATAGTCCCCTCCTTAACCACACTAGTTTTCTAGTATTACTGTGTAAAATCTACAGAATTATCTGTAACCAAACAATCAAAGGCCGATATATGTCCGACAAAAAAACGCTATCACAATACACAGATTATCTATCCTTCATAAATCATCTAATTACGGAATTGGGGCCGTTCAGGTGGTTAAGAGCAACGGCATCCACGATCAGTTCTGCGGCTGTCCCCTGTTTATTCCTATCATACCGAAAAACATCTGTAACTGTGGTAAAGAAAATACTTCAAGGGCATTACGGCATTTACCGGGCCAGCAATAGGCCCTGTTCCTCGACAGCCTCGTATTCTTCAGCAAAGGCTGCCGAGCCTTTTACCCACTGGGTGCAATGTTCATGCACAGGCCATGATTTCATCCCATAGGAGGCCTCATAAACTAAAGGCCCGGCATTTCCGATACCGTATGAAAAAGCAAGACTCTTATAGTATACGGTTGTTTCATCTCCACAGTGCGATGAAAAATATAGCTTCTTTCTAATTTTCCCCTTGGCTGGATCCACAGCTAAGGCATTTTTCCGGTTATTCCTTTGGAGTTTCAAGGAAAAAGCATCAGCCATTTTCTATGATACAGCCAAAAGCAAAATATATCTTTAGGCCGTGTCGTCATCTTGCATATAATTATTTTAAATTATTAAAAACAATCTTTTGCAGCTTGAAAGATAGTTACATAGTTTCAATAGATTACATCTAATTGGCGACACGACCTAGATATAAAAAACATAAAGAGAGCTTTGACTATGCAAATTCTCTGGGCCCTCATAAAGCCATCATCTGAGCGAAAAATTAAACGGAATCAACACCACAGTATTGACGGGACGCCCCTGTATTTTCCCCGGAATGAACCGCATGCCGCGGGCGGCGGAGAGCGCGGCCTCCTCAAAGTGACCGGTGGGCTCCGCGCTCCTGATCTTGCAGGACTGGGGCTTTCCCTCCGTATCGACGACAAGCTGGACGACGACCCTTCCTGAAAGGCCAAGCCGCCTTGCTTTCCGCGGGTATTCGACCCGTGCGTTTTTGACCACGGACGGACGTTGATCGACGTCATCCGTTTCGTAGGCCATGAGCCCACCTATGCGGCTGGGACGGGGCGTTCCCGATGCGTGTCCTGAAGCCGGGGCCTCCGAGACGGCCTGCGGCAGGGCGGCTGGCCTCGGTGCGGCGGGGGGAGGCGGGGGCGTTTTGGCCTTCCGGGGCGCAGCCGTTTCCTTTTTCTTGCGCGGGCTGATCTTGGGCGTTTTGGGCGGTTCCTTTTTAGGCTCCGGCTTTACCTCCGGTTCGGGGGTGGGCGGCACGGGTTCCGGCTCGGAGGCTGGGGGCGGCACCGGCTCGGCGGCGGGAGCAGGAGCGGGAACAGCCAGTTCCGCCAACGCAACATGGTAGACCTGTTCTTCCGGCACCGTGTCCCCTTGAGCCGAAAAGCAGTACAGCCCTCCGAAAAGCGCGGCGTGAAAACCTACCGAAAACAAAAAGGTGGAGGTACGGACGGCATGCCGCATGATCACTCGCCCTTCCCCGCCGCCAGTGGGAGAGGCGCCCCTTCGGGCTCCGGCTGCCCTTCGGCAGAGAGCGTCACCAACCCCACGTCCTTGATGCCCGCCTTGCGTATCTTGCCCATGACGCTCATCACGATGCCGTAAGGGACGTTCTGATCCGCGCGGACGAACAGTTGCCGCTGCGGGAGGCGCACATTGGTTTCAAGAACCGAAGGCAAGTCCGGCAGGGTCGTTTCGTACTCGTCCAAGAACACGGCCCCGTTATCCTTGATGGTCAGCATGACGTGATCATTTTCCGTGGGCAGCGTCTCCGAGGCTTCGACCTTGGGCAGTTCGACGTCCAGCCCCTCGGTCATCATGGGGGCCGTCACCATGAAAATGATCAGCAGGACGAGCATCACGTCCACGAACGGCGTGACGTTGATTTCGGAAACAAAATCGTCGGATGTCGAGACGCCCGCCATGCTACTTCCCTCCGGCGAACGGCAGGCCGTCCGGGTGGCTGCCCGCCTCGTGCTGCATCCTGTTGAGAAGCTGCCCCGCGAACGTGATGCACTGGCTTTCAATGGCCGTCAGCTTCGCGCGGAAGACGTTGTAGCCGCATGTTGCAGGAATGGCCACGAACAGGCCCACGGCCGTGGCGATGAGCGCCTCGGCTATGCCGGGGGCCACCGTCGCCAGCGAGACGCTTTTCATCCTGGCGATGGCCTGGAACGAATACATGATCCCCCACACCGTACCGAACAAGCCGATGAACGGGGCCGTGTTAGCGGCGGTCGCAAGCAGGGCGAGGGACGACTTCAGGCTGCCCATCTCCTCGGCTATGCCGAAATGCAGGGCGCGGCGCACATTGTCGTTGAGGAGCTTCTCGGCGTCTCCCGTCCTGTTAATGCGGTTGAACTCCCGCACGCCTCTCCGGGTAATCCCGAACAGGGGGGAACGGGCGTTCCGCTCCAGCGCGGGGAGGGCCGACATAAGATCGTCGGCGTCAATCGTCTCTAGGCCGCGCGCGACATCCTTCTGCGCCGTCCGCAGGCAAACCCATTTGCCCAACATATAGGCCCAACTGACCACAGACATGAGCAGCAGCAGGGCGAGAACAGCCTTAGAAACAATGGATGCCTGCAAAATGGCGTGGATTATCGTGTCCACAACAAGACTCCCTTTCTGGAAATGCCGTTTGGGGCCGGGGCGATTCCGAACGACTGCGGAATCCGGCGGAAACAATGGAGAGAAAAAGGCAGCACGCCTTCCGGCACGCCGCCTTTTCTCTGGAATCACATGGGAAATCAGAACCGGTAGGTTACGCCGCCGCCGAAGCCGATGCCCTCGGTCGCGACCCAATAGGCCCCGCCGAAGCTCCCGACGTAGTCATACCGCTTGTCAAACATGTTGTTGACGTATCCATAGATGTCGAAGTCGCCGATTTCATAGCCGATACGGGCGTTCACCAGCGTATGGGACGGGATGTGCCCGCTGTTGTCCGTGTTCAGATAGGCCTTGGTCGCGCCGGTCACGTCCCAGCGGGTATAGAAACCGGACTCGTGGCGATAGGAAAGGCCCGCGCTGTACGTCCATTCGGGGACGTACGGAACGTGGTTGTTGTTGAGATCGCCGTAGAATTCATCGACGATGTTATCGAAGCGCAAATGGGTGTACCCGGCGGAAGCGAAAAGTTCCAGATTCGGCAGGAGGGCGTACGTGGCTTCGACTTCGGCGCCAAGAGCCCACGGGTTGCCGGCGTTCTGGATGAAGCCGCTCGTTCCTCCGGCCACATACATTTCAACCTGCATCCCGTTGTACTTGTTCGCGAACAAGGCTGCATTCAGGCGAAGGCGATCTTGCAGGAAAAGGTTCTTGGAGCCGATTTCAAAGGCATAGACGTGTTCCTCGTCATACTTCTCGTGCCCCGACGTGGCGTAGGCCGAATCGAAACCGCCAGCTTTGTAGCCTTCGGAGAAGCTGGCGTAGACCATGTTCTTGTCAGTGAGCGCGTATTCAAGGGCCACCTTGGGGGAGAAGTTCGTCCACGAGTCGCTGCCGCGGTAACTCGTAGCACCATCCCCGTTTACCAAATCGGAATGGGTGGTCGTGTTGTAGTAGTCGAAGCGCCCGCCGAGCGTCAGCGCCCAGCGTTCCGCGAAGGGCAGCTTCACTTGGCCGAACAGGGCATAGGAATTGGTGATGTCACGCGCATCAGCCTTCGGCACTCCCCCTACATAATAGTCATACCAAATGCGGCGATCCGTATTGGCGTAGGCCAGCCCCACCACCGCATTCATGCCGTCCTTGTCGTAGGCGAGCCGGAATTCCTGCCCAAAATCGTAGAATCCGCTCTTATTGCGGTTTTCCATGCCGAACATAGACCCCATGAGGTTCGGCGTGAAGTCGTAGTCGATGTCAAAGTCGATGTCGTATTCGCTGCGCGTCGTGACGGAGGTAAACGTCCAGTTGGGGGAAATGTCGTATTTGACGCTCAGGGCCTGCTCGTTGTGGGCCGACTTGTTGAAGCCGGGATCGTTGGAATTGACGTGCCGTTTCTGCGTCGTGCCGCCGGCAGCCTCAAACATGCCCTGCGTCATGCCGGGCATCATCGCCTCGTACTGCGAGAACGAATTGGGCGAATACATGCCGAACGTGCCCTCATCGTACTTCGTCATGCCCACCTGAAAATTGATGTCCAGATCGTCCGTGGGCGTCAGGCGGAAACCCAACCGCCCGGTGTAGTTCTTCTTGTCGTCGATGTACTGCCCGTTATAGTCGTTCATGACCTCGCCGCGCTGCGAGAAGAACTGGAAGGAACCGTTCGCGAACAGAACGTCCTTCACAACCGGGCCGGACAGGGCCACCGTCGTCTTGACGTGCTGTTTGTTGCCGTACTCAAACCCAATCTCGCCGTGCGGATCATTGGAGGGCTTCTTGGTCGTGATCTTGATGACGCCGCCGCTGGCGTTGCGGCCGTACAGCGTCCCCTGCGGCCCGCGCAGCACTTCGATGGACTCGATGTTGTAGAGCTGCGCATCGTACCCGGAGGTGTTCGTCAGCGGGACGTCATCAATATAGGTGATGACGGACGGAACATAGCTGTGGGCGATGGACGCCGACCCCCGAAGCGTGGGGAACTGCATGATGGAAAGGCCGCCGGTGGGGATCGTCAGGTTCGGGATGCGCGAGGAAAGATCGCCGAGCGTGCTCACCCCCGACTCGCGTACTTCGTCCTCGTTCATGACGGAAACGCTGGAAGGAACCTTTTGCAGATCCTCCCTGACCTTGTTCGCCGTAACGGTAACCTCGGGCAGCACGAGCTCATCGTCAGCCTGCGCCCCGCCTGCCCAGCACCCCGCCGCCATGCACAGGCCGCACAGGGCGGTTGCAACCACTTTCCTCTTCTTTCTTGCCATGATGTCAACTCCTCAAACGAAAATATACAAGCACAGTAGGGTAGGATTCCACGCAATACAGTACCTGAACGGGCCAAAAACAGACCCTATCGGGCCATTCCTTTCCAGAGAGCCCGGCCCCGGTATGGGCGCATCAAAAGAGCGCCTCACGGGGCCGCGGTTTTCAGCCGTCGCGCCGGAGGCGTTTCACGCCGCGCGGCGGCCCTCCCGGTGGAAGAAGTGGGGCGGGATCACGACCGGGCGTTTCATGCCGCGCGGCGGCCCTCCCCTAGCGGCACTCCTTGGGAGGAACGCCGAAATAGCGCGAGAAGGCCCGGCTGAAATGGCTGGGATTCGCATAGCCGACCCGGTAGGCCACTTCGGCCACGTTGTACTTGCTTTCCTCAAGCAGTTTGCGGGCCTCGCTCATCCGGTGCCGTTGGAACGACGAAAAGATCGAAGCCCCATACATGGATCGGAACGTCCTCTTGAGGCTGCTCTCGCTCATGCCGACGGACTTGGCGAGCTGGCTGATGGAGAAAGGCTGCTCAAGGTTGTCGCGCATCATCTGCCACGCACGGGCGACCTTGCTGTGAAGGGTGCACGCCTCGCAGCAGCATTCGTTCTGGACGAAATACAGGGACAGGTATTCGAGGGTCAGCTCCATCCCCTTCAGCTCCAGATACGTCTGGCGCATGGGCCCCTTGAACGGGCAGCTCAGTATCTGTCCCGAAAGCAATTGGGCCGTCACGCTGGCCGGGGCCGCATACAGGAAGGGTTCGGGCTTTTTCCTCAGCAGGCACTTGGCCTTGCGGTTGAGCGTGATCTTCTCGTTGTCGAGCAGGCCGAGCACATTCATGTGCGAAACGGTCAGGCCGAGAAAGCATGTGGGGCAATGGCGGCACCCTCTGACGCAATACCCCATCTCTCCTCCGAAAACGCAGGTCGTATGCTGCGGAAACCGTTCGGAACGCGACTCCGTATCGGCGGACAGCTCCCCTTCGATCACATAGCCGAACCCGACATGCTCATTGAGCTTTTCGGGCTCGTACAACGTCAGCGGTTCGAGGCCCGGTTTTACGATTGCGATGTTGATGCCAAAACGATTGTTCCCATCCAGAATCGTCGTAACAGTGGACATAGTTCGCCTAATTTGAAAAAGAATTTTATTATCAATATTGCTGAATTCGTTACCTCGAATATCCGTTTTCTCCGGCCGGCCCGGCATCCCTCCCCAGATGCCGGGCCGCAGTCGCCCGGTTATGCCTTTTGGCGCCTACGCCGTCAGCTTCCACGACTTGACGGAGGATTCCCTTTCCCAAAGCTGCCTGTACAGGCCGCCCTTCGCCAGCAGCGCGTCGTGCGTCCCCCGCTCGACGGGCTTGCCCGCATCCATGACAAGGATCTGATCGGCATGGCGGATATGGTTCAGCGTATGCGCCACCATGATGACCGTCTTGCGGCGGGTCAGCACGGAAAGCCCCTGCTGGATGGCCCATGCGTTTTCAGGGTCGACGCTCGAAAACGCCTCGTCGAGCAGGACGACCGAGGCATCCTTCAAAATGGCCCGCGCGATGGACACGCGCTGCCGTTCCCCCCCGGACAGCGTGCACCCGCCCTCGCCCACAAGGGTGTCGTACCCTTCCGGCAAGGCCATGATGAAGTCATGGCATCCGGCGGCCTTCGCCGCTTCGATGATCGCTTCGGGCGACGCGTCCGGCCTCCCCATGCGGATGTTTTCCCTGATGGTGCCCGCGAACAGGTACACGTCCTGAAACACCACGGAAAACGCGGCCATCAAATCCTTCTGCGGGATGTCCCGGACGTCGATCCCGCCCAGCGACACCGCGCCGCCCTGCACGTCCCAGAACCGGGCCAGCAGCATGAGAAGCGTGGTCTTGCCGCTCCCTGAGTGGCCCACCACCGCCGTCAGCGTGCCGGGGCGGAACTCGGCGGTCACGCCATCGACGGCGGGCGCCTGCCCGTCCTTGTAGGCGAAGGTGGCCAGCTCCATGCCGGGGCCGCCTTCTCCGGGCTTGGAGCGGCCCTCGTCCGCCATCACCGGCAGGGAATGCAGGCTTTCGATATGGTCGAGGCTCAGCGAGATGATGTTCAAGATGCCGAACTCGCCGAGAAGCGCCTCCACCGGCTGGTAATAGGTGCCGCTGATGATGGCGAAGAACAGGAAGACCGGCAGCGAGATCAGCCCGTTCAGGTAGAAGATCAGGCCGCACAGGAAGATCAGCCCCATCCCGATTCGGATAAAGAGCTGATACAGCACCATCGGCCGCATGGCCTTGAGTTCGTACGCTGCGGCAGCATCCCGGTACCGTTCCAGATGGCCCGATATCTCCTTGAAGACATGCTCGCCCATCCGGTAGGAGCGGATCGTCTCCATGCCCGAAACGTATTCCAAAACCGCACCGATGAGGCCCTGCTCCATTTCCTGCCGCTTTTCCCCGGCGGTTTTGAAGGCCCGCTTCGTCGAGTTGTACACGAACCACGCCGGGACAAACCCGACCATCGCGATGATCGCCAGCCGGAAATCCATGAAGAGCATGATGATGGAAAGGCAGGCCACGGATGTCATGCCCGCGATGAAGTTCGCGGCGGTGGCCATGCAGCGCATCTCCACGAAGCTCATGTCGTTCGTGAAAATCGAGGTCAGGCCCCCCAGCCGTTCCGCCTGAAAAGCGCCCAGCGGCAGCTTGACCAGCCGCCCGCTCTCCCTGATCCGCACGTCCCGCATGATTTCGTACCCGGCGGCGGCCTGAAGCCTGGTCACCTGATATTCAAGGGCGTAGCGCAGCACGAGGAGCCCCGCCATGCACAGGCTGCATTGCAGCAGCGTGCCCATGCCGAAGGTTCCGTCCACAAGGCTGACGATCGCCGCCATGACGAACAGGTACATGCCGCCCGTGCAGCAGTTCTGAAGGATATTCAGCACCACCGCGGTGAGCAGCGTCTTCCGCCTGTCCCCCGCCAGCACGAAGATACGGCGAATCATCTCAATCATGTTCCGCGCCTCCTGCAAGCCAGTTTTCGGAACGCTCAAAGGCTTCCCACATCTTCCGATAGACGGGAGACGCGGCGAGCAGCCCGGCATGGCTGCCGGAAGCCGCCAGTTCGCCGTCCCGGATCACCAGAATCGTATCCGCGTCCGCAATGCTCCGCAGCCGATGGGCGATCACCACCACGGTCTTGCCCCGCGCCAGTGCGGAAAGCGCCTTTTGCAGCTCGTCCTCATTGTCGGGATCGCAATACGCCGTGGCCTCGTCCAAAATGAGCACGGGGGCGTTCTTCAGCAGCGCCCGCGCAATGGCGATGCGCTGGCGTTCGCCGCCCGAAAGGGAGCACCCGCAACCGAGCATGGTTTCATAGCCCTGCGGGAGCGACATGATGAAGTCGTGGCAGCGCGCGGCCTTCGCCGCCTCCGTCACTTCCTCGAAGGTGGCGTCCGGCTTGCCCAGACGGATGTTGTCGAGCACGCTCTGCTCAAAGACCGTATTGTTCTGGGTCACAAAGGCGATGGTCGAGGCGAGCTGTTCCGCCGTCATGGAACGGATGTCCACGCCGCCGATGCGGATGCTGCCGCCCTGCACGTCCCAGAACCGGGCGATCAGCTTGGCTATGGTGCTCTTGCCGCCGCCTGAAGGCCCGACCAGCGCGGTCACCTTGCCCGCCTCGGCGGTGAAGGAAAGCCCTTCAAAGACCTTCTTGTCGCCGTAACCGAACGAAACGCCGTCGAAAACGACGTCAAACCGATCGGGCACGGCGGGGGCGCCTTCCTGCGGCAGTTCGTCCATGTCGAGCAATGAGGCGATGCGCCCGGCGATCTGCATGCAGATGTTCATCTCGTCGCCGTAACGCCCGATCTTGGTCAGCGGAGTGGCGTAGCACAGGGACGCGAACACGTAAAACAGCATCGAAGGCGCATCAATGCTCCCGGCGGCGTACAAGTAGCCCACCGCCGGAAAGACGAAGACGACCCCGGAACCCATGATCACGGAGTTGACCGTCATCGAATGGCGGCATTCCGCGAACCATTGGGTCATGAAGCCGCAATAGCTTTCGGCGGACTCCTCGAAGCGCGACCACGACTTCCCTTCGGCAGCGAAGATGCGGATTTCCTTCATCCCGTGGACGTACTCCACAAGGCTGCTGTTCAGCTTCTGCGTGGCGGCCTCCATGATGGGAAAGTTCTTCATGGCCAGCTTGCCCATGATGCCGAGGCACATCATATAGATGACGATGGGCAGCAGCATGACGAGGCCCACGCGCCAGTCCATGCATAGGACGATTATGATCATGCTGAGCGGGACGATGAGGTTGCCGATGATTTCCGGGTAATGGTGCCCGTAAAACATTTCGAGCTTTTCCACATCGTCGAAAATCCGGCTTTTCAGCTTGCCCGCCGAGTTTTCGTCAAGGAACCCCTGCGGGACGCGGGAGAGCTTCCGCAGCAGGTCGCTGCGGATCGCGTGGAGCGTCTCGAAGGCCGTCAAATGCGAGAGCCGCGTCGACAGGAAGTGGAACACCACCTGAAGGAAAATCCCCATGACGGCCAGCCCGGCCCCGGCATAGGCCCGGGAAACATTCCGGGGAGCGGAAAGCAGCGCGTCCAAAATCACATACAGCCCCAGCATCGGCAGCAGGCTGCACAGGGCCGAAAGGACGGCAAGCCCCCCGGCGACCAGCAGCCGCCTGCGGTTCGCCTTGTTGGGGAGCCCGCACAGTGTCCGCATTCCATTACTCATGGGAACCTCCAAGCCGCGCGGCCATCGGGGCCACGGCGTTATAACGGGCCCTCGCGGCGAGAAGATAGACGGCGGCCGATGCCGATGCCGAAAAAAGCCGCTTCTCCTCAAGGCTCCGCTCTACGTAGTCCTGCAGGTCGCGGACAGTCCGCAGGGCATCGACGCTCCTGTCGTCGAGCATGATGTCGAACGCCTCTTCCACTTCCATAGCCAGTTCGGGCATATCGAGCGCATCCGCCTCCAGATCGGAATGAAAATCGGTGTCCGGCCGAATGGATTCAACCGGAACCTTGAATTGGGCCGCGACGATTTCGTTCAACCGCCTTGCAATAGACATGCTTCCGCCTCCTTTGCCGATCCGTGCGGACGCCGCGCCCGCACGGATGCGGCGTCCTCACTGCTTCTCTTCGCCGAACACCTTCAGGCGAACGATCAGGTTGGGGGTGATGAAATAGTCGCACAGGACCGCGACGATGACGCCTATGGCCACCAGAACGCCCATATGCACGAAGATGACCATTTTGGAGAAGATGTAAGCCACAAAGCTGAGGCTCAGGATGCACGAGGTCAGCAGCATGGCCTTCCCGGTGCTCAGGAAGGTGCGCCGCACGC
This sequence comes from Bilophila sp. T19-St14, assembly GCF_059728385.1. Classification (NCBI taxonomy): domain Bacteria; kingdom Pseudomonadati; phylum Thermodesulfobacteriota; class Desulfovibrionia; order Desulfovibrionales; family Desulfovibrionaceae; genus Bilophila; species Bilophila sp. T19-St14. The sequence goes on along the minus strand of NZ_BAAGFT010000001.1, from coordinate 3,097,720 downwards.
TCTCGCGGTAGTTGCCCGTGCGGATGAACTCAAGCTGGCAATGGTTGATGAAATGGATGGTGTCGTCCACCGCCAGCCCGAGCAGCATGGGAATGACCGTCACCGTCATCATGTCGAGCGGGATGTTGAAGAAACCCATGATGGCGCATACGAAGAACGCCGGGAGCAGGTTGGGGATCATGGCGATCAGCCCGATCCGCAGGCTGGCGAAGGCCAGGGCCATGATCAGGGAGATGGTGAGCATCGACGTAAAGACCGACTGCACCTGCCCCCAGCTGACGTAGTCCTGAATCTGCGTGAACTGGCACAGCGTGCCGGTCAGGATAACCTTGGCGTCGGGGAACAGCTCGGCCCCCCACTCCTTGATGGCGTTGAGCTCCCGCACGGCCTCGCCCGAATTGTAGTCGTCGATTTCGATCATGATGCGCAGCCGCTTGTACTCGTAGTCTACCCAGCGTTCGGCTTCCGTGCCTCCGGCGTTCTCGTACAGCAGCAAAATCTGCGCTATCTGCTCCCGGCTGTCGGGGATGGCGTAATACGCGGGATCGTTGGCGTTGAGCACCAGATTGAGATCCTTGACCACGTCGAGGACGCTGTGCACCTTCTTGGTCAGCGGGAACTCCTTGATGCGTTCGGTCAGCGTCTCAAGCTTCTTGAGGTTTTCCGGCAGACGGGCCTCATCCTCGTTCGGGAACTCTATCCCGACGCCGAAAGAGTACAGCGAACCGAGGGGCGTTTCGCTGATGCGGCAGATGCGGTCGACGTAGGGCACCTCCGTGCCGAAGGAACGGCGCAGGTCGAAGGCCACCTCGACCCTAAACAGGCCGATGACGGACGCGATGACCGCCAGCGCGGCAACGGCGAAGATGCTCTTCGGATAGTCCAGCACCCGGTTGCCCATGCGCTTCATGAGCGCGTCCAGCCAGCCGTCCTTCCTCTCCCGCTCCACGGCGGGCTTGTCCTTGCCGTAGGAAAGAAGAACCGGCAGCAGCACGATGGTCAGCACATACAGCAGCATGGTCAGGATGGCTGACGTGGCCCCCACCCAGCGGATGGGCCGGAGGTTCACGAAGCAGAACGACAGCAGCGAAACCGCCGTGGTAAACGCGCTGAAGAAGATGGGCCAGCCCGTTTCGCCGGTCGCATGTTCCAGCGACCAGCGCCGCAGCCCCGTCCGCTGGAACTCCCATCTGAAAAAGTTGATGAAGTACAGCGAGTAGCATATCGCCATGGACAGGCTGAGGAAGATGGGCATCAACATGACCATCGGGTCGGTGCTGATGCCGAGCAGCCCCTGCATGCCGAGGACGATGGTCAGCCCAGCCCCTCCCAGAAACAGCGGGAAGACGACGCCGCGCACGCTGCGCAGGACGATGGTGAGCACAACCGCGACGAAGAGCAGCGACAGCCCGATCAGGCGCGGCATCTCCTTGGCCATGAAGTTGCGCTTCTCCAGATTGATGACCGGCCAGCCGGTCGTCTGGGGATGCATGTAGGCGTATTTTTCCTGTCCGGCGATTTCGTTCACCTTCCGGCCGATGACCATTTCGATGAACTCGCCGTGCTCGTCCACCGTCCCGTCGGGGATGTTTTTCAGGCGCAGCATGATCCACGCGTAGCGCCCGTCTTCCGAGACGAGGCGATCCTTCAGGGAAGGCTTGGCCATGATGGCGCTGCGGATTTTTTCCAGCGCCTCCGGCGATTCGGGGATCACGGAGGGAACGATGTCGGAAACGTCGAGCCCCTCTTCCGTGCCCTGCGTGAATTCCATGTCGGTGACGGAAACCACGTCGTCGGCATAGGGCACGCCGTCAAGCAGCTCCTTGCCCATTTCCCGGATGCCTTTCAGCACCTTGGGGGTAAAGACATTGTCCGTCTCCACCAATACGGCGCAGAAGTTGTCGTTCCCGAAAATGGACGCCATATAGTCCTTGGCGACCAGCAGGGCGTCACCCTCGTCAAAGTAGTGGGAGTCGTCCGTGTCTGTCTTCAACTGCTTCAGGCCGTACACGGAGAACGCCAGAACCAGAACCATGAGCACGAGAAACAGGTTTCTGCGTTTCAGGATGGCCTTGCTCAGGCCCACAAAACGCTCGTTGATTGCCTCAATGTTCAGCATAGAATCCTCGCTGCGGTCGCATCGCCACGCGGAGCGGCCTCTTTAGAAACTGTAGCGTATCTTTCCCCACACTTGGGAATTGCGCTTGTAGACGCCGTATGAGCCGTCGTCCCCCTGAAACTTGTCCCAGCCCACGGTCAGTTCCAGCCCTTCCCCCAGCTCATAGGAAAACTGGAGGCGGTTGAAGTATTCCCCATCGTTCATCGAGTAGTAGATCATGTCGGAAACGGTCAGCAGCTCGTTGAAGAAGGTCTTGGACACGTTCAGCGTCGCCTGCGGGGTGTGTTCCTCGCAGGTGAGGTTCCGCCTGTAGTCCACGACCCAGTCGTCGAGCACCTGCGCCGTGATCGTCCAGTTCCCGCCGGGTGACCAGTCCACCCCAAGCAGGGACTTGAGGACGTCGTGCTTCGCGGGCTGCCCGTCGTCCACGGAAAGGCGGCGCCCCTGAAAGTACGCCGCCTCGCCCCGGAACACGAAGTCCGACCACGGCTTGGCGAAATCAAGGCCGTAAATCATGATCCGGTGGTACTCAGGCTCCAAAACCATCTCCATGCCCGTATCCCCCGCCCGCATCGAATAATAATTGGCGGCGTTGTCGTCCCACGTGTAAAAGGCGGAAAGGGATACGTCGAACCCCGCCATGTAGGAAGACACCTTAGCGGCGAACTCGCTGTCCTTCAGCGAATAGGAAGACGGCTCCTTGGCCCCCCTCCAGCGCACGGGCATGGGAAATGCGGCGGTGTAGTCCACGGCCCATGGATTGTCCCCCGATGCCAGCTTGGCGGGCTTGAATTCGGGTATCCAGATCAGCTCCGTAATCAGCGTATCGCTCATGATGCGCAGCTTCGCCGCCGTAACCGGGATGCGCATTTCATCAATTTCCCGGTTCAGGTACTCGGTGAAGTCCGTGGGGCAGATGTTGTCGGTGATGCGCACGCCGTCGGCCTTGCCCCAGATGATGAGCTGCCTGCCCAGCCGGAGATCCCAGCCGTCGCCCACATGCTCAAGCCATGCCTCGCGCACGGAGAAACCGTCCTCTGACGGGATCGTCCAGTTCTTTTCGGCGTCCATGGAAAGGAAGCCGTACAGCCAGTTGAAATCCCCCTTCATTTCCAGACGCCCGTGCGCCCGGGACGTCACCTCATCGTGCGGAGCATGGGTGCGCACGGACTGCAACAGTTCGATCCAGCCCGTCACGTCGATGCGTTCGCTCCAAAAGCCCATGACCTTATCCGCCGCCGTGGGCTCGGCCTCCCGCTCTTCGAGACGGCTCCACGCCTCCATTCCGGCGCCCTGCCCGCCCGCATGGGCGCGGCAGGGCAGGCAGAAGGCCGCCAGCAGCAGCCAGACGAAAAAGCGTTTGCCGGACATGGAACTAACGCGATCCTCGCTGCAGAACCGCCACTTGGAAGAGCGAATCCTCCAGCCCCTGATCATAGGTGAACGGGCCGAATTCCATGAGCGTCTTGTGCTCGTCGGCGATATTGTTCATCTGCGCGCTCTGCACCGACCAGAACCCCTGCTGCTCCTGCAGCTTCAGCACGTCGTACACGCGGGTAAGCCCCTTCTTTTCATAGTATTCCAGATGCACCACAAGGAGGGTCTTCTTGTCGATCCACACGACCCTGCGAACCACCGGATCGTCCTTGTCCACGGGAATGGACTCGACCTTCCAGCAATCGTACTCCCCGTGCTTCTCCTCGCCCAGCAGGGTATGGGTATCCTTGCTGATGTTGCGCCGGCCCATGTCGATGTCGTCGTATGTGAAGTCGCTGCCCATGAAGAAATCGTTGTTCGCCGCCCCGCTGATCCGGCGCACCTTCTTCATGGAGGGCACGTACAGCCATTTGTCGTCGTCCTTGCCGGGCTCGTCGTAAGTCCATGAAAGGAAGCGCGTTCCCTCCACGTCCGCGGGGCTGCGGAACGTGATGAGGGATTTCCGATCCATCCCGTAGTCCTTCGCAACCTGTTCGAGGACGCGGACGCGCTGGGAGCCGCGCCTGTTGACCAGGGTCATGGTCAGCGTCCCCTGCCGGTCGTTGCCGTCAGGCCGCTCGCGCATCATGCTGATGACCTGCGTTCCGGTCAGCTCTTCAGCCACGGCGGGAACGGCGGACAAGACGCCGCACATGGCCAGCAGGGCCAACAGGCCCCTCAAAATACGATCCATGTCTACTCCTTTGCGTTTGCTCTGTGACATGGGGCCCACTCTGTGGCCCTCCGACAGCGACAAAACGTACTATTATTGAATTTGAATTTCAATATCAAATATAGGCCAAAAAGAATTTCATATCAGGCGGTTTTCCGTTCCTGCCGGAACATATTGATCCGTGATTCGCCAAGGCGTTCCCGCAGCGCGTAGTCGCGGATCCCCATGTTCTCCTCCGGTGCGATGTTCAGGAAGCCGAGCTTCCCCACATGCGTGCCCTGATGGAGCATGTGGAAGGCCTCAGCCCCGTCCCGCAGCGGGAACACCCGCGAAAGCGTGGGATACAGGAAGCCCTTGCAGATGAGCCGCGCCGTCTGCACGGCCTCGTAGTAGTTCGCGGCGTGCGATCCGATGATGTGCTTGACGGTCTGCCACAGGTAGCGGTTGTCGAACACATGGTCATAGCCGGACGTGGAGCCGCAGGTGACGACCTTGCCCCCGGCGCGGGCGATGGCCACGCTCGCCGCGAACGTCGAACGCCCCGTATGCTCGAAGACGATGTCGGGGTCTTCGCCGCCCGTGAGCTTCCGTATCTGCGCCTTCAGCCGCAGTATCTGCCGATTCTTAGTCCGCCCGCGCTCGTCGAGGAAGCGTTCCTCGCCGGGCGTCCGCGGAAGCACGATCACGCGTTCGCACCCCATTTTCCGTACCATTTCGGCCTTCTCCTCATTGGAGACGATGCCGATGGGGATGCCGCCGCCGTTCAGCACGAACTGGATGGCGAACGTTCCGAGCCCGCCGGACGCGCCCCAGATCAGCACGTTGTCCCCCTGCATCATCTGGGCTCCGTTCTTGGAAACGAGCATGCGGTAGGTCGTGGTCGCCACAAGGGTCATGGACGCGGCCTCAACCCATGTCAGGTGTTCCGGCTTGGGGAGAAGCTGATGCTCGCGCACCAGCGTGAAGTCCGCGAACGATCCGAAATTCGTCTCGAAGCCGTAGGCCATCAGATGGGGATCCCGGATCTCGTCGTCGAAGACTTCCGGCGAAGCCACGTCGCATGTGGGGCCGAAGATCATGACCCTGTCTCCGGGTTTCCAGCGCGTGACGGCCGAACCCGTCCGCACGATCACCCCCGCCCCATCCGTGCCGAGGACATGGTGATCCAAATTGTGCTTGGCGTTGTCCGGGGAATATTTGGCGTATTCCCCAATATAGTTGAAGCCGGGGGAAGGCTCGAACAGGGACGACCATACGTTGTTGAAATTCAGGGCGGAGGCCATGACGGCCACAAGCACCTCGTGGGGGCCGACTTCCGGGAGAGGCACCTCTTCAAAATGCAGCGAGCGGCGCGGATCCTTCTCCGTAAAGCTCAGGCCCTGAAACAAGCCCGTTTCATCGCGATGGACGGTCAGCGCCCGCATCGCATCGGGCAGGGGGGCATTGGCGAAGTCGTCTGGAACGCTGCGCTCCGACTCCGCAAGGTCGAGGATGTGCTTCAATTCTGGTTTCATCGTCAAATCCTGTTGAAGGGTCATATCGCCTCAAAACAAAGGGGACGCCCCTATCAAAGGGCGTACATCAGAAGGGACTGGGCAATTTGCCCGATCACCTCTCCGCGCCACTTCCGCAGATAAAAATGCCCGCCGGGATAGGTCGCCATGCTGCACACGCCCGTCGTGAACAGCCTCCAGAGCCGGACACGATCGAGGGGGACGAGGATGTCCTTCTCCCCCGCGAACACGGAAATGGGAATGTCCAGCGCCTCCCGCGTACCGTCGATCATGGTGAGCAGCAAAGCGTGATCCTGAAGGAGCGTCCGCTTCACCACCTCCAGGCTGTCCGCGTCGAGGAGGATCGATTCGGGAACGGCGTTCGACTGGAGCACCCTGTTGAGGAAGGCCTCGTCACCGACGGCCTCCGGGGGCAGCTCCTCCGGCGGGATGGGCGTCGGAGCCGCCGAGATGAACAGATGCACCGGGGCCGCCATCCCTTCCCGCACGAGATGCAGCGCCAGCCGGAAGGCCAAAAGCCCTCCCATGCTGTGCCCGAAGAACGCCGTCTTCGGCGTGAAATAGGGGCACAGAGCCTCGGCGAGCCGTTTGCACAGCTCATCTATGTCCGTCACGGCCTGTTCCCCGTAGCGTTCCTCATGGCCGGGGAGCTGCACGGGGAACAGGCTTATGTAATCGGGGAGCAGGGGCTTCCACGGAAGGAATGAGGAAGCCCCGCCTCCCGCGTACGGAAAGCAGAAGAGGCGCACCTGTTCATCCGCCGCGACGTTTTCAAAACGAATCCAGCGGGACTGCCGCCGTACGTTGTCCGACACGTTTCGTTCCTCCGCTCCCGCCTACTTCACCGATCCGATGGCGTCCGCGATGTTGCGGGCGTTGTCCCCCAGAATGCAATCGAAATGGTTTCCGGGAACATCAAAGATCGTCACTTCCGAAGCGGGCATGGTTCTCCAGAAGGGCCGGGGATCGGGGATTCCCTGCAGGAGATCGGTTGCGAAGAAGTACTTGAGCGTTCCCTTGTACGGGGACGGCCTGTACGTCTTCGCCGAGCCCACGGTGGCCTCGAACAGTTTGTATTGGTGCGCGAAATCCTCCAGCGTCACATCTTCAAGGAGCTTTTTCGCGGTCACGTAGCGGTAGATCGTCTCCACGCACTCATCCAGGCTCATCGCCATCAGATCGGCCAGCGGAATGGCGTCCGGCACGACGTCGGGCTGCTTCAGGACGTGGAGGATGGGATCGTCCTCCAGCCCCGAATAGATGTTCATCGGCAGGAAGTAGGTGCCGAGATACATGAACAGAAGGCTGAGCTTATGCGAGAAGGCCGCGCCGGGCGCGCCGGTATCGACGGCCGCGAGGTGCTTCACCTCCACGCCGCGCCGCTGGAGCTGGACGGCCATTTCATAGCCGATCATGCCGCCCACGCAGAAGCCGACAATGGTCAGCTTCGCCTTCGGACGCACGCGCAGGATTTCCTCGACGAAATACGCCGCGATGTCCTCCACGGTACGCAGGGGCTCCTCCTTGCCGTCCTTGCCGCGCAGGATGCAGCCGTAAAAATCGGCTTCATCCTTGTAGAGCCGGGCGAAGTCCGCAAACAGTTCAACGCGGCTGCGGCCTTCGGCTATGCCGATGATCACGCTGTCCTTGCCCGATTCCTGAAGCGGCAGCAGGATCTTGTTCTGGTGGCGGGGCCTGTCGATGTATTCGGCCATCTCCAACAGGGTGTTGAGCGTATAGAGCTCCTGCACGCCAAGTTCCACCTTGAACGCTTCGTGGATCCGGGTGATGAGGACGGTCGCCAGCAGCGAGTCGCCTCCCAGCTCAAAGAAGCTGTCGTCGAGGCCGGGGGCCTCGATTTGAAGGATGGAGGCCCACAGATCCGCGAGGCGCTTCTGCGTCTCCGTTTCCGGGGCGCGGGCGGGCTTGCCGGAGCCGGCCTCCACTTCCGGCAGGGGCAGCGCCTGCCGGTCGATCTTGCCGGAGCGGTTGCGCGGCATCACGTCCAGCTCCACGAATACGGACGGCACCATGTAGCCTGGCACGCGTTCCCGCAGGAAGGCTTCGAGGAGCGACGGCTCGAACTGCCATGCCTCCAGAGGGGCACGGGCGAGGATGACGTTCTGCTCCGCGCCGTCGACGGTATGGCATTGATGGACGCCGTCGAAACCGGCGAGCTTGAGCTGCTCCTCCCACTGGTCGCCGCTGAGCAGGGGGTGCAGGGGGCGCAGATCCGTATCCTCAAATACGTCGAAGCCCTGTTGGAGCCCCATGGTCAGGTCGTGTGCCTTGAAGAACAGCGTCTGCTCGATGATGAACAGCACGCCTCCGGGCTTGAGCAGGGAACGCAGCCGGGCGAGGCTGGGGGCGATCCGCTTCACGTCGTGCAGCACGCTGGCGGCGATGATGACGTCATAGGCGTGCGGCGCGAATCCTTGGCTCACGATCTCCTCGTCCAGATCAAAGAGGCGGCACGAGAAGAAGGGGGCGTCCTTGAACTTCTCTCCAGCGTTCTGGAGGAAATAGCGCGAGATGTCCGTAAAGCAGAAGCTGGAGGTGTTCTCCGGCAACGCCTGCATCACCGCCGTCGTCGCCCCGCCGTGCCCGCCGCCGACTTCCAGAATGTCCAGCGGATGATCCTGCGCCATGATGGCGACGGCGTCACGGATGATCTGGTAGGAGTAGTGGAAGACCGCGCCGTAAAGCCCCTTGACCTTGCCGGAGGCGTAGACCTCGGCGGAGTGCTTGCGCTCCAGCAGCAGATCAACCATGCTTTTCGCCTCGGAGGCGAGGAAGCCGAGGCCCTGCCCGGCGAAACGCGCCTGTACCTCGCCTGCCTCCGTGAACGCGAACGGCTTCACGAGGCGGAACGCCTCCCCGTCGCGGGCGAGGAACCCGGCTTCTTCAAGGCTGAGCAGCGCCCGTTTCAGCCAGCGTTCGTACCGGGGGCGGATGCCGGTGATGCGCAGGATTTCGTCGGGAGTATGGCTTTCCCCTTCCCGCCTGTATACGCCGAGCTCGTACAGCGAAGCTTGGACGCTGGCTTCGTAGAGCTCACCACCCAGCCCGATATTCTTTTCAAGCCCCTGAAGGCGCGTGTTCTCGGAGATGCCCGCAATGCCGGCGTCCACCGCAGCCACCCGCTTCCACAGGCCGTCGGCATCCCGCCATTCGACGGGCTTGCGGGTATGCAGGCCGTCGTTGCCCTTGGCCGTGAAATAGGCGGCAAGGCGGGGGTTCTTCTTGTCCCCAAGCGGCTGGACAACGGCTTCGCGGATGTCGGGATGCTGGAGCATGGCGTGCTCGATCTCACCGAGTTCCACGCGGAACCCGTTGATCTTGAGCTGGTTGTCCTCACGCCCGAGCAACACGATGTAGCCTTCGGGATGGAAGTATCCCATGTCGCCGGTACGGTAGAGACGTTCCCCAGTGACGGGGTGGACGATGAAGGACTTCTCCGTGTTTTCGGGGTCGTGCCAATACCCGTCGGACAGCCCTACCCCACCGATGTACAGGTTGCCGGACACGTAGTCCGGGCACGGCCTGAGCTCGTCGTTGAGGACATAGAACCGCTGGTTCAGCATGGGATAGCCGTAGGGGATGCTCTCCCATTTCGGATCGACCGAGCCGATCGGGTACAGGATTGACCAGATGGAAGCTTCCGTCGCACCACCCAGACTGACGACCTCGGCGTCGTAATGCGCGCGGATCTGATCCGGCAGATCCAGCGGCAGCCAGTCGCCGGAAAGCAGGGCCAGCCGCAGCGTCCCCTTCTCCGTTCCCTGAAGGACGCCCTTGTACTCGACGAGCATCTTCATCATGGCCGGAACGGTGTTCCAGACGGTCACCCGTTCGCTCTGGACGAGATCGAGCCAGTGCCCCGGCTCCTTGATCTGCGCGGCGTCGGGGAACACGATGGTGCCGCCTGCGGCCAGCGTCCCGAAGATGTCCCACACGGACAGGTCAAACCCCAGATTGGCGAGCGCGATGGCCCGATCTTCCGGCCCGATATGGAAACGGCTGTTGATGTCGACAATCGTGTTGACGGCGGCACGATGGCTGATCATGACGCCCTTGGGCGTGCCCGTGGAGCCGGACGTGTAGATGACGTAGGCCAGATCGGTCTGCGCCTGTACCGGCTTGCGATCCCACAGCCCGGCCCCATTGCCTTCGGGCAGCGCGTCCACGGCGATCAGGGACATTCCCTCCATCCATTCAAAGTCCCGCATCAGGCGGAACTGCGTCAGGACGAAGCGCACCCCGGCGTCACGGAGGATGAATTCCATGCGCTGGCGGGGCATGGAGGGATCAAGGGGCAGATAGGCCGCTCCCGCGTACTGGACGCCAAGCACGGCGACGGCCTGCTCCCATCCCTTTTCCATGACCACGGCCACCAGCTCGTTGGGCTTCACCTGCCCGTCCAGCTCCTGCGCAAGCGTTGCGACACGCCCGGCAAGCTCCGCATAGGTCAGGCTCATGCCCGGAGCGGCCACCGCCATATGATCCGGGGCGCTGCGCGCGCTGCGGGCGAACAGCGTATGCAGGTACTCGGAAGAAACCTCTCCCTCCGTGCGGTTGTAGGCTTCACGCTTTCCGATCTGCTCCGCGGGCAGAAGCACGACATCCTTGCGGTTCCAGAGCGATTCGTCGTCCGCCAGACGCTCCAGCAGATCGACGTACGCGCCGAGCATGCTTTCCAGATAGCCATCGTAGAAATATTCCGCGCGCACGTCCCAGTGGATGCGCAGCCACCCGGCGGACTCATAGACCTGATGGTCAAGAAGCAACTGGGGCGTCTGGCTGGAGGTGAACACCTTCTTGACCGGATGCCCGTCGAACAGCATCCCTTCGAGGCTGTCCCCGTAGTCGCCGATGAGGAAGGTGCTGGTGAACACCACGGGCAGGTACTGCTGTTCGTTGGCGGAACGGAAGCGGTTGAGTTCGCGCAGGACGTCCACGCCGCCGAACTGCCGGTTGTCGAGGTCGTTCCACAGGCGGTCGCGGAGGGCGATGGCCCGCTGCTCAAAGGTCGCGCCGGGATCGTCGCACACCTCAAGGAGCAGCGTGTCGGTAAAGTCGCCGATGACTTCATCGATCTGCGGATGCAGCGGCAGCCGGTTGAACAGGGTGAGGTTCAGGCAAAAATCCTTTTCCGAGTTCCAGCGGCGCAGCACCTCGGAGAAGGCGGCGAGCAGGATGCTCGTGGGCGAAAGGCCGATTTTTGTCCCGTAATCCTTGAGCCTCTTCCATTTTTCCGGGCAAAGCTGGCCGTCCATGGGCTTGCTCACGGGGGCGCCCACGGCGTTCTCGCCCAGCACGGGCATACGGGGACCGGGAGCCAGCGTAGGGATACGTTCCCGCCAGTAGGCCTGAGCCTGCTTGTAGGACTCCATATTGCGGCGTTCCGTCAGCGAAAGCACATAATCGCGGAAGGTCAGCTCCAGCGGCGGCAGTTCCAGATCCGGGTTGTTGTAAAAGTTCTGCACCTGCACCATCATGGTCTGGAAACTCAGCACGTCGGCGTTCAGCCCTTCCAGGCTGACGTGCATGCGGTACGTGTGCTCGTCGATCCGGGACAGGTAGATGTCATACATGGGCCAGACGTCCACGGGCTTGATCTTCTGGCGCAGCTCCTCGCGGATTTCGCCGAGAATTTCCTGTTTCCGCTCCTCGGTTTCGCCGCGCAGGTCGAAATACCTGACCTCGAAGGGCGGCGTGTGCTCCAGAACCATCTGCTGGCCGGTCTTGAAGATGACGCTGCGCATCATGTCGTGGCGTTCGACGAACTTGCGCCATGCGTTCTGGTAGCGCTCAAAGTCGAGATCCACCGTGTCCATCTCAAAATAGACGTGGCTCGATACGTTGCTCGCCCCCAGCGAGGCGTTGTCGCGGCCGATCATGTAGGCGAGCTGGATGTCCGTCAGTGGAAACGGTTTGTATCGATCCTCTGGCCGCAGCGTGATGACAGGCTTTTTCTCCACGTTCCTGTCGATGGCGAAATCATCCTTCTCCAGAAACAGTGCCAGAAGGGATTCCTGCTCTTCGGAGAGGCTGCCGCCTCCGGGGAGCAATGAGGCGTCGTGCAACATGCTTTTTTTCCTTACCTCGTTGATGCGTTGGTTAAACGAACGGCCTTGACGATCCGGCGGCTATCCCTTCCGGGAAAGCATGGCCTTGATCTCATCGGCGGACATCATCTTGATTTTGATGAACAGCTCGGCGATTCGGGCCGTCTGTCCGGGCTTCTTTTCCGTGGCGATCAGGAACGCCGCCAGTTTGCCCACCGTGTTCTCCGTCACCAGCGTGCGGATGGGAACCTTGGTATGGAAGATGCTTTCCAGACGGCTCACCATCGGGATGGCGTGCAGGGAGTCGCCTCCGAGTTCGATGAACGCGTCGTCCACGCCCACGGAGTCGAAGCCGAGGATTTCCTGCCATACGGCGGCGATCACCCGCTCTACGTCCGTTTCCGGGGCCCGGTAGGGGGTGGCGAGCCGGGGCCGCTTGGCGACCTTGGCCTTGGCCTGAAACGCCGCGTAATTCTTCAGGACGTTCTTGGCGTTCCGCCGCAGCTCCTCCACGAGGGCGGGGTAATCGGAGGTCGAAACCATGACCTGCGCGTCGGGGAGCGCGAGGATGCGGCTGATGCACTCCATGCCCTCGGCGGCGAGGATGCCGTGCGCGGCCACGTCTTCGCCCACGGTTTCCATCATCTTCGGCAGAAGCACCGTCCCGATGCCGATGCCTTCCCAGTAGCCCCAGCCGACCGACACGATCCGGTACGGAAGCCGCCCGTTCATGGCCTGCGCATGGAGATCCATGAAGCAGCACGCCGCCGCGTAGTCCGTAAAGCCGAGCGGGGCCGTATAGGAGCACAATGAGGAGAACAGCATGAGGAAATCGGGGGCCGTCGCTTCGAGCATCTTTTCCAGCACCAGCGTGCCGTGCACCTTGGTGCGGATCACGGCCTGTGCCCGTTCGTCGGTCTGCACCTGGATCATGCTGGAGGAAACCGTCGAGGCCGCGTGGAACACGCCGTTGATCTCACCGAACCGTTCAAGCACGGCGTCACGGACGGCGAGCATCCGATCCATATCGGCGACATCCGCCGCGAACACGAGGCATTCCGCGCCCATCGCCTCCAGCGCCCGCACCTTGGCGATGCGTTCCGACACGGCGTCGTCTTCGGGATGGCTTTCCAGCCACGCGTCCCAGCCTTCGCGGGGCGGGAGCGGCGTCCTTCCGACCAGTACAAGCCGGACGCCCCACCCTTCCACAAGATAGCGGGCAAGCTCGAACGCCACGCCTCCGAAACCGCCGGTAATCAGGTAGACCCCGCCCCGCCGGATCGCCGCCTTTTCCGCCTCCGGGGCGGCGGGCAGCGGCACATGCGCAAACCGCTGCTCCCAGCGGCTCCGCCCGCGGTAAGCGACCGTATCCGCGAAGCCCGCCGCATCGCCCCTGCCTTCCAGCACGTCGCGCAGCGCGGTCACGTCCCGGATCACGGCATCCAACAGCTCAGGGTGCGGCGGAATGCCCGGCTTCGGGGCATCGATGTCGATGTTGCGCGACTGGATATTCAGATATTCGTTGGGAATGACGCGGCATGGGCCGAGTACGGGGGCTTTTTCGGGCGCGAGCGTTTCGTCACCCGTCACGCCATGCAGACCGCTGGACAGCACGGCGAGGCCCAGCGGACGGCCATCCAGCCCAAGGGACGACAAGGCGCGCACCAGATAGACAACGCTCTGGTAGCCGTGCGCGTTCAGGCCGTCGTAGGCTTCGAGCCCGGAACCGTCGCCGCCTCCGGTGAGGCTCCACGCGTGGATAACGAAATCCGGCTCAAAGCCCTGCGCGCTCAAATCCTGCAGGAGCCGCTTATAGTCCCCCTCTTCTCCGGGGCGGATGAAAAACGTTTCGGCATCCTCCTTCCGATAGGCATCCCCGGCCCCGGCCAGCACCGCCTCGTGGCCGATCCCGCGCAGCCGCCGGGCCAACGCCCCGGATACGCCGCAGTGATCCGCCAGCAGGAGGAAACGCCGCTTCTCGGCGGGCTGCGCCTCAAGCCTCCGCAGATCGAAAGAGCGCTTCCACTGGGGCAGGACGAACCAGCTTCCGATGTCCTCCCGCTTTTCCATCAGCTTGCCCATCATGGAAGCGAGGGCGCCTCCCTGTGCGGCCTGCGCGCGAACGTCGGCCCGCTTAGCCCAATGGCTCTGCCTCTGGAATGGATAGGTCGGAAGGGGAATCCGCCTCCCGCCGTCCCGTTCGCCCGCGTACCAGTCCAGATTCACCCTGTGGAGGAACAGCGCGCCGTAGGCGGCGCTCAGCGCCTTGCCGTCCTCAATGTCCTGATCCGCGTCGCGCATGGAAAAAACGATGCCCTGCCCGTCCATATCGGCGTGCCGTTTCGCCAGCGTGCCGAGCACCTTGCCGGGGCCGACCTCAAGCAGCACGGCGTTCTTGTCCTTCAGAATCGCGGCGATGTTCTCGCAAAACCGCACCGGCCTGCGGATATGGGCCGTCCAATAGTCGGGGCTGGTCGCGTCCTCTTCCGTAATCCACGAACCGGACACGTTGGACAGAAAGGGGATTTGCGGCGCATGCAGCTCGATGGAGGAAAGAACCGCCCGGAATTCGTCGAGAATGGGCTCCATGAGGGCGCTGTGCCCGGCCCGCGTCGCAGCGACCTTCCGGTAATGGATACGGCGGCCCGTCAGTTCGCCTTCCAACGCCGCAATGTCTCCGGGCCTCCCGGAAACCGTGCACAGCTTTTCGGCGTTGACCGCCGCGACGGACAGGCTTCCCCTCAGCAACGGGACAACCTTCTCTTCGGGCGCATACAGCAGGAGCATGGCCCCCTCTTCGACCCTATCCATCAACTGCCCGCGCCTTACGGCAACGGCGAGGGCGTCCTTCAGGGAGAACACGCCCGCGACGACGGCGGCCAGATACTGCCCGAAACTGTGCCCGACGCATCCGGCGGGCCGCACGCCCCAATGCATCCAAAGCCGGGCCAGCGCGTATTCCGTCGCGAACAGCGAAGCGAAGGCGTAGGTCGGCCCGGCGATCTTCCGTTCCGCCTCGGCCCGCCCCGCTTCGGAAGGATACAGGACGTCGCGGATGTCTTCCGAAAGCAACGGCAGGAGCTGCCCCGCGCATTCGTCAACGGCGGCGCGGTAGACGGGTTCGGTTTCGTAAAGCTCCCGGCCCATGCCCACATGCTGCGAACCCGCACCGGGGAACATGAAGTACACGTTGCCCGCGGCGGGCGTCTCCCCCGGATCGGCAAGGCGTTCCGTCCAGCGGTGATTCCTCAGCGAATCAACGAGTTCCGCCGTCGTCCCTGCAATCACGACGCGCCGGGAACCGAACGCCTTCCGTCCCTTTTGCAGGGTATGGGCGACATCCTCCAACGCGGTTTCGGGATGCTTTTCCAAAAACGCCGCCAGCCGCTCCGCCATATCGTCGAGGGCCCCCTCGGTACGTGCGGAAAGGGGGACAGGATGCCAGCGGCGGCGCGACCCCGCCTCCCCGCGCACCGGGGCCTCTTCGAGAACCATGTGGCAGTTCGTCCCCCCAAGGCCGAACGAGCTGACGCCCGCCCGGCGCGGCGAGGCTTCCCACGGCCTCAGTTCCGTATTGACGTAGAACCGGCTGCCTTCAAAGGGAATTTCTGGGTTCGGCCTTTCAAAGTGCAGAATCGGGGTCAGCATTTTCCGGTCGAGGGAAAGCATGGCGCGGATAAACCCAGCGACGCCTGCGGCGGAATTGAGATGCCCCACGTTGGTCTTGACCGAGCCCAACGCGCACGGCGTCGCCGCCAAACCGTAAATGCTTTCGAGGGCGCGGAATTCCATCGGATCGCCCATCGGTGTTCCCGTGCCGTGCGTCTCGATGAACGTCACCGTCTCCGGGCCGACGCCGGACAGCTCCAACGCCTCACCCAAAACGGCCTCCTGCCCGCGCACGCTCGGGGCCGTGAACCCGACCTTGTCCGCCCCATCGTTGTTCACGGCAAAGCCGCGAACCACACCGTAAATATGATCGCCGTCCGCAACGGCATCCTCAAGGCGCTTGAGCAGGACGACGCCCGCGCCGTTGCCGTACATCATCCCCGACGCCCGGTGGTCAAAGGCGTGGCAGCAGGCGTCGCGCGAGAGCGCACCGTCCTGGCCGGCCAGATAGCCGAGCTTCTCCGGCAGGGAAATGGAAACGCCCCCGGCGAGGGCCATGTCGCAATGGTAGTCCTGCAACGCCTGGCACGCCGTCGCCACGCCCACCAGCGAACTGGAGCACGCGCTCTGGATGCTGAAGGCGGGCCCTTTCAGATCGAGCTTGTAGGCGACGCGGGCGGCCGCATAGTCCTTGTCGTTGCCGATCAGCTCGTCGAAGAACGGCATCGGATGTTCCGGGAACAGCATGTTGTCCGGCTTGAGGTAGCTGCTCGGCGTGATGCTGGCGTAGACCCCGATCGTCAGCCGGGGATCGCCGGGGACATACCCCGCGTCCTCAAGCGCCTCCCACGCGCATTCCAGAAAGAGGCGCTGCTGGGGATCGATGTTCTCGGCCTCCTTCGGCGTGTAGCCGAAAAACGCCGCGTCGAACTGATCCGCGTTACCCAGCACATACCCCTTCTTCACATAGTCTTCCTTGCTCAGAAGCCGTTCGGGGATATGTCCGGCAAGCTCCTCGTCGGTAAACGTCGTGCGGACGTCGGCCCCCGAAACGAGGTTCTCCCAAAACCGCTCCAGCGTTTCCGCGCCGGGAAAACGCCCGGCCATGCCGATGACGGCGATGTGACCACTTTCCATATCTTCTGCCATGACAACCTCTATTCGGGTTCAGCTTTGTGTTCAGCCTTGACGCGCACGACGTTTCTTCCGCATCTCGACGCGCCGGGACGTTCCGGCGGCGGGCGCAGCGCGGCGCGTCCCCTCGTCGAGGAAGGCGGCCAGCGTCCGTATGCTCGGATATTCAAAAACGCTCACTAGGGGGAATTCGCGCCCAAAACGCCTTGCCAGCTCCCTGTGCAGCCGCACGGCGAGGACTGAAGTGCCGCCCACATCGAAAAAATTGTCGTCGATGTTCAGCACCGCGCGCCCAAGAACGTCTTCCCACGCCTGCCCCACGGCCTTCTCGGCCTCGGACGAGGCCGGAGCAGCCGCACTCTCCTGAAAGGCCGCTTCCCCAGCCGTCTGAAGGAGCCGTTTCCTGTCCACCTTCCCATTGCCCGACAACGGCAGGGCCTCCAGCGTCACGAGGGCCGAGGGCACCATGTAGTCGGGCAGGCGTTCGCGGACGGTTCCGAGGACGGCCCGCTCCTCGACCGCCCCTTCGGGGACGATGAAGGCGATCAGCTTCTTGGCGGCGGCGTTTTCGCCCGCCACCGCCACGACAGCCTCCCGGACATCGGGACGGGACAACAGCACGGCCTCGATTTCGCCAAGCTCGATCCGGTGGCCCCGGATCTTCACCTGAAAGTCCTTTCGGCCCAGAAACTCAATATTTCCGTCTCGCAGCATCCGGCCCACGTCGCCGGTGCGGTACAGCCGTTCGCCGGTTTCCGGGTGCACAATGAAACTCTCGGCCGTTCGGGCGGCGTCGCGCCAGTATTCGCGCGCCAGCCCCACGCCGCCGATGTACAGATCGCCGGGGACACCGTCGGGGCATGCCTCCAGCCGGGCGTTCAGCACATGGAAACGCTGATTGCGCATGGGACGCCCGTACGGGATGCTCTTCCATTCCGGGAGCACGTCCCCAATGGGGTACAGAATGGACCAGATGGAAGCCTCCGTAGCCCCGCCGAGGCTGAACAGCTTCGCCTCGGGAGCGACGGCGCGGATCCGCCGGGGCAAGTCCAGCGGAATCCAGTCGCCGCTCATCAGGACAAGGCGCAGGGGGACGTCGCCCGCCTTCCCCGCAAATTCCATATATTCCACCAGCATCTGCACCAGCATGGGCACGGAGTTCCAGATCGTGACGCCGTGCCGCGAGGCCAGTTCCAGCCAGTGGGAGGGATCTTTCAGCCTGTCGGCATCGGGCAGCACGACGGCGGCCCCGGAGAACAGCGCGCCCCAGATGTCATAGACGGACAGGTCAAAATGCAGCGCGGAAAGGCCGAACAGCCGATCCCCAGCCCCCACCCCAAAACGCCCATTGACATCAAGAAGGGTATTCACGGCCCCACGGTGGTCGATGGCGACCCCCTTGGGCCGTCCCGTGGAGCCAGACGTGTAGATGATGTAGGCCAACTCATCAGGCTCCACAGGCACGGCCTCCGGAAGCCCTTCTTCGGGGGGGAGGCCGTCCACGGCGACGACCAGCGCGCCTTCGGGCCAGCGCAGCGCCTCCGCGTACTTCGCCTGCGTCAGAATGGTGCGGAAGCCCGCGCCGTCCGCAATCTGCTCAAGCCGGGCGTAAGGGACATGGGCGTCCACGGGGACGTAGACGGCCCCCGCCAGCGCGATGCCCGCAACGGCGACGACCTGTTCCCAGCCCTTTTCCATCACCACCCCGACAAGATCCCCGCGGCTGACGCCTTGGTGCGCCAGAGTATGCGCAATGGCGCCCGCACGGCGGAGAACCTCTTCATACGACAACGTCCGCGCGGAGGTTATGACGGCCGGGGCGTCGGGCGTCGCCTGAGCCTGCCGGAGGAAAAGGGAGGCCAGCGTTTCCCCGGAAAGGGGGCCTTCGGTGGCGTTGTAGCCGATCCGGGACTGCCGCTGGGCTTCGGGAAGCGTGAGCGGCGAGGCCTCCAGCCACGCGGCGTCGTCCGCGGCCAGCCGATTGAGCAACCTCACGTAGGCGTCGAACATGGTTTCCACGAGCCCCTCCGGGAACAGCCCCTCGACGGCGTCCCAGTTGAGCATGAGGCGGCCCTCCTGCTCATAGGTCTGGTGGTCGAGCCATACCTGCGGGGTCTGGGTGATGCTCGTGACGAGCGTTCCCATTCCGGAGAACCCCGACGCGTCGCGGCCTGCCTTTCCAAGGCTGACCGCCCCGGTGAACACGATGGGCATGCGCGCCGGTTTGCCGCGCAGCGCAAGCTCGCGCAACACCTGCACGCCGCTCACAAGCCGATGGCTCATGTCTTCCCAGAGCTGCCGCTGGACGCCGAGGGCGCGTTCCCTGAAGGATGCGCCGGAAACGGCGTCCACGGCGAGCAGGTTGAGGGAGGAGAAATCCCCGACGACATCGTTGACCTGATCGTGCAGCGGAAGCCGGTTGAACAGCGTCAGGTTCAGGGTAAAGCGGGGGCCGGCACTCCAGCGAGCCAGCGTTTCGGCATAGGCGGCTACGAGCAGGCCGGACGGCGTCAGCCCGTTCCGGCGGATGCGGGCCTTGAAGCCCTCCCAGACGGGGGCCTCCAGAACCGCGCTCAAGCGTACCGTCCGGGGCGCGTCAAGTTCCGAAGGCTGCTTCGCCAGCGGAAGTTCCGGCGCGGGAGGCAGGTCGTCCAAGCGTTTTTTCCAATATTCAAAATCACTGCGCCAGAGGGGGGTATCGACGATCTTCCGCTCCGCAAGCACATAGTCGCGGAAGGACAGGCGCAGTTCGGGGAGCCGCCCGCCGGGCGAGCGGTACAGCCGCAGCCATTCGTCGACAAGCAGGAAGATGCTCCATGCGTCGGCGATCATGGCATCGAAGTCGAGGAACAGGCGAAGGCGCTCTTCCCCGTCCCGCAGGTACCGGGCCACGCGGATATCGAACAACGGCCATGTATCCGCCGGGAGCAACTGCCCGGACATGGCCCGGCGGACATTCCCGATGGCCCCTTCCGGGGCCGCATCATCCCTCAGATCATAAACCGGGAAACGGTACTCGCCCACGGAAGGCAGGATCGCCTGCGTGCCGTCCGGCAGGAACACGGCGCGCAGCATCTCGTGGCGTTCGATCAGCCGGTTCCAGGCACCGTTGAGCCGTTCGATGTCCATGCCCGCATTGTCGAATTCAAAATAGACGTGGCTCGAAACCTTTCCCAATTCGTAGGCCCCGATGCGGCCGATCCAGTAGGCATATTGCACGTCCGTCAGCGGGAACGGCTCGGAGCGTTCCCCTTCCCGCGGCTCCACGGCGGGCAGGGACGCCGCATCCGGGAGGGCAGGCCCGTTTTCCCGCGCCTCCGCCTCAAGGCTCTCCGCGAGACGCGCGATGTCGGGGAACCGGAAAAGCCGATCAAGGGTCAGTTCCGCGCCGAGCTCCTTCCGCACTTCCGCGACAAGGTGGGTCGCCACGAGCGAGTCCCCGCCGAGCTCAAAGAAATTGTCCCGCACGCCGACCTGCGGCACCTGCAAAATGCGCTCCCATATGCGGGCGAGCGCGTTTTCCAGCTCCGTCGCGGGCCGGGCTTCCTCGCATGCCTTTTCCTCAAACGGGGGGAGGGCCTTGCGATCCAGTTTCCCGTTGGCGGACAGGGGCAAGGCGTCGAGCGCCATGAACGCGGAGGGCACCATGTATTCGGGGACGCGATCACGAAGGAACGCCTCCAGCGTGCGGAACAGGCCCTCTTCGTCCGCTGCGGGTTCCCGCAGCACCAGATAGGCCCCCAGCCGCCGGATGCCCCGCGCACCGGAAACCGGCATCGCCACAACGTCCTTTACCAGCGGGTGCTCTTTCAGGGCTGCTTCGATTTCGCCCAGCTCAATGCGGTGCCCGCGGATCTTCACCTGACTGTCGGCGCGGCCAAGGAATTCGATGGTGCCGTCCGGCCAGAAACGTCCGAGGTCGCCCGTCCGATACCAGCGCATCCCGTCAATATTGCGGAAACGCTGGGCCGTCAGTTCGGGATCGCCCAGATAGCAGCGGGCGACGCCAGCCCCGCCGATCCACAGCTCGCCGTCCACCAGATCCGGGCAGTCGCGGCCCTTGGCGTCCACCACCCGGTAGGACTGCCGGGACAAGGGGCGTCCGTAGGGAATCGACTTCCACTCGGCGGGGATCGGCGCCTCAACCTCCATGATGTTCGACCAGATCGAGGCTTCCGTGGCCCCGCCCATCGCGATGAGCCTTACTCCGGGCGCCGCGTCCTTCAGCCGCTGCGGCAGATCAAGCCCGATCCAGTCCCCTGAAAGCATGGCCAGACGCAGCGGGAGCCTGCTTCCGTGCGCTTCGGCATCCACCAGCAGCATGTCGAGCAGGATGGGCACTGTGTTCCAGACCGTGACGCCGTATTCGAGGACGATCCGGCGCCAGTCCCCTGCGCTGCGGCGTATCGCCTCGCCTATGGCGACGATGGCCGCGCCGGACGAGAGCATTCCGAAAATATCGTATACGGAAAGGTCGAAATCGAGCGAGGACACGGCAAGGCATGCGTCCCCCTCGCCTACATGGAACCGCCCGTTGATGTCCGCAATCGTGTTCCGCGCGCTGCGGTGCTCAATGGCCACGCCTTTAGGCTCGCCCGTGGAGCCGGAGGTAAAGATGACGTAGGCGAGATCATCGGGAGCGACCGCCGCCGGCTCCGCAAGCGGCTCCACGGCATGGCGCTCCGCGATGTCAACCAGTTCAGCTCCAGATGGGAGCGAGGCCGCGTCCAGCACATCCGTACGGCTCAGGACAAAGCGGACGCCGATTTTCCGATGGATGCGCTCACGCCGCGCCAACGGCTGGGAAGGGCTTACCGGCACATAGAATCCGCCCGCCGCGAGGACGCCCAGCACGGCGACAATCTGTTCCCTGCCGCGCGGCAAGGTCACCGCCACCGGCATCCCGCGTTCCACGCCGCGCCGACGCAGCAGGGCCGCCGTCCGCAGCGCCTCCCCCGCCAGTTCCCCATAGGTGATCCGCTCACCGCTCAGCCCGTCGATGACCGCGACCGTATCCGCCGCCTCGGCAGCGCGGACGAAAAACGGCCCGTGCATCGTCTCTTCAGGCGCGGGGAGGGCCAAAGCCCTGTCACGCCCGCGCCGTTCGCGCTGCAGCTCCGGCAGCACGTCGGGGACGCATTCCCAATGGGCGGCGTCAGCGGCGAGCCATTCCAAAAGCCGTCCATAGGCGTGCAGCATCTCATCAATCAGCCCTTCGGCAAAAAGTTCCTCCGCCGTATCCCACGCGAGGGCGAGTCCGCCGTCTTCGGTTTCGTACATCTGGAAGTCAAGCCAGACCTGCGGCGTTTGGGACAGCATGTAGTGGAGCCTGCCGAGCGTTTCCCGGCATTCCTGCGTCAGCAGGGGGTTCCCCAGATTGCACGCGAAGACCACGGGCGCGATGAACCGCTCGTCGGGGCGCATTCTGGCAATGTCCCGCTGAATCCGCACGCCGGAGTAGGAGGAATGGGCCACGTTCTCGTAAAAACGGGACTGGACGTCGCGCAGGCGTCCGAGGAAAGGCTTCTCCTCGGTGCAGTCCACATCGACGAGCAGCAGGTTGGTGAAGTCCGCCACCACGTCCTCCAGCCCTTCCTCGCCCGTTTCCCGATCGAACAGCGGCAGGTTGATGAAAAAGCGGGGCACGGAACTCCAGCGATCGAGGATTTCGGCGTAGGCCGTCAGCAGCGCCATCGCCGCCGTCGCCTCATGGGCCGCCGCCTCGGCCTTGAGCGCGCGCCACGTCCCGGCGGACAAAAAATACAGCCTGCGGCGGTACGAAGCCCGAAGCACCTCTTCGGGGTTCCTCTTCAGCGGAAGCGCGGGCGCGCCGGGGAGTTCGGGCAGGCGCCCGGCCCAATAGGCGGCGTCGCGCTCCCTGTCCGCCACGTCCCGCGCGTCCTTGCGGGCCAAATAGTCGGAGAAGCGCCACGCCTCCGGCGCGGGCGGCACGACGCCGCGGGCGTAAGCCGCCGAAAGGTCGCGCAGCACGATGCAGAAACTCTGCACGTCGGCCACCAGCAGATCGATGTCGAAGAACAGGCGGGTGCGCCCGTCCGGGAGCAGGCACAGCTCCAGACCGGCAAGCCTGCCCTGCTCTACCGCGAAACGGCGGTGTGAAAGTTCCTCGCGGAGCCGTTCCAGACGGTCGGCCACGGTTCCCGCGTCGGCCTCCCGGAGATCGTGGACGATCAGCTCTTCCGAGGCGGGTTCCGGCAGGACGAGCTGCCTGCCGTCTTCGAGGAACGCGGCGCGCAGCAGGCTGTGGTGCGCAAGCACCGTCCGCCACGCCCCAGCCAACCTGTCCGGCTCGACCCCTTCGCCGTCCAGCTCAAGGTAGGCATGGCAGCCGACGCCGCCGAGCGGCTGTCCGTCACGCCGCCCGATCCAATAGGCGTACTGCACGTCCGTCAGAGGGAAAGGCTCGTCCTGCGTCCGCTGCGGAAGGGGCGAGACGGGGACGGCCCGCTCCGCGCCGATCCCGGCCTTCCGGCGGAGGATCTCCATCCAGCTCGACAGCGTAGGTTCGGCGATCATTTCTGCGAACGTGACCTTGACCCCGGCCTTGCGCCACCTGCTGACCAGACGCATGATCTTCAGGGAGTCCAGCCCGAGGCCGACAAGGTTGTCGCCATCGGAAAAACCGGGCTCCGCGATCAGCCCCCCTATGGTTTCGCGGACGGAATCGTATTCAATGACCGCAGGATCCTTCATTGCCATCGCTTCCTCTTTTTCCTTGAAGTGTGCTGGTGTCTATGAAAAACACCGGGAAAGGCGACCTCTCCCGGTGGGGAAACAGGCTGCGCCTCAGACCTTGCGCCCGGCGTACCGCTCCTCAGCCATGGCCGAGAGCTTCCGCTTGTCGACCTTGCCGACGCTGGTCACGGGCCACACGTCGAGCTGTTCCAACTGATCCGGGTATTTGAAGCGGGCGACGCCGCTCGCCTCGAAGAAGGCATAGACGGCGGCAAGGCTCACTTCCGCCCCGTCCGTCATGATCCAAGCGCAGATGCGCTCGCCGAGGTCGTCGTCCTTCACGCCGACTACGGCGGCGTCCGTGATCAGCGGATGCGTCCGCAGCACGGTTTCGACCTCCACCGGGGCGATCTTTTCCCCGGCACGGTTGATCTGTTCCTTGATGCGCCCGCAGACCTGAATCCGATCGCCGGAGACGATGCGGGCGATGTCCCCGGTGCGGTAATACCCGTCCTCGGTCACGGCGTGCCTGTTCGCCTCCGGCGCGCGGTAATAGCCCTGAATCGTGTAGGGGCCGCGGACGATCAGTTCGCCCGCCTCGCCGCGCGGCACGTCCCGGTCGTCCGCATCGACGATGCGGATTTCGTCGGCGGGCGAGATCGGGCGCCCCTGCGTATTGCAGATCACGCTCTCTTCGTCGTCCAGCGAAGTCGTGCAGATAAGCCCCTCCGCCGTGCCGAACACGTTGACCATCTTGCAGCCGAGCACCGGCTCCACGCGCGCCGCCATGCCGGGATCGACCGCCGCGCCGCCAGCCTCGATGAACACAAGGCTGGACAGATCCGCCTCTTCCCACTCCCTGGCTTCCAGCCAGAGGTTGAGGAGCGCGGGCACCAGCGCGGTGAACGTCACCTTTTCGCGTTCGATCAGCTCAAAGGCCTCGTCGCTGCCCACGCTTTCGGCCAGAACCACCTTGCCGCCGTTGATCAGCGTCCCGATGATTCCCGGAGACGACAACGAGAAGTTGTGCGCGACGGGGAGAACCACCAGATACGCGCTGTCCTCGTTGAGGCCGCAACGCTCGGACGCGGCGCGGGCGTTATAGGCGTAGTCGGTATGGCGGCGGGGGATCAGCTTGGGCGTGCCGGTCGTGCCCCCGGACAGCAGCAGAACCGCCGTTTCCGTAAACCGGGGCGGAGCCCAACTGATGACGGGGTTGGGCTTGCGCAGCGTTTCCAGAGGGATGGTGCCCTCGATCCCGCCGTTGTCGGTGATGAGGTATTTCAGGTACGGATGGCCGTGGGAAAGGCTTTCGACGATGGAACGGTATTCGGTGGAGCCGTATTTGTCCGTCGTGATATAGGCCACCGGCTCGGCCAGCCTGCACAATGCGGCGATGTCCGCCTCACGGCTCGCCGGAAGCCCCATGATGGGGATGCCTCCGAAGCGGAACAGCGCGAAAGCCGCCAGCACGAACTCCAGCCGGTTGGGAAGCTGGAGCAGAACACGGTCGCCGGGGCGGATGCCCAGCTCGATCATGCCCGCGGCATACTCGTCCACGAGCCGATCAAGCTCGCGGTACGTGACCCTTCTCCCGCCGGAGACGACGGCGATGCGCTCCGCATGCCGTTCCGCACTCCGGTGCAGTTCTTCGCCAAGCGAATACGGCTGCCAATACCCTTTGGCGATATACTTCTCCTCAGGCACGATATACACTGCTGACTCCTTGTCGGATCACGGTTTGCAAAGTGGGGGAATGGATTCCGCCAATCTTGAATATGAATTTTATTATCATTAAATGACGACAAAAAAATGGCTGCCGCCTTTCCCCTCCCCCCATGGAGGGGATAAGGAACGCCGCGAGGTCCTGAATCCACATCGAAGGAGAAGGGCCAGATCCCTGTGCATGAACATCCGCCCTCTTGCCCCCGCTTCGCGGCGGTTCCTGTTGAGGGACTATAACGGCCCGGAATGCACATGGACATACCCGATGTGGTCAAAACCGTACCACTCTTTTCTCCCTTCATTCCATCATGTTGGGAAGCCAGAGGCTCAACATGGGAAAGGCGAACAACAGGCAGAGATGGATGATGTCGGCAATCAGGAAGGGAAAAATGCCGCGAAAGACCGTCGTCAGCGGGACGTCGGGCACGACGGCCTTGATGACGAACACGTTGAGGCCCACCGGCGGCGTAATCTGCGCGATCTCAAAGATGCGCACCACGATGACCCCGAACCAGATCGGGTCATAGCCCAGAGAGGTGAGCAGCGGGAACACGATGGGCATGGTCAGCACGATCATGGCTATGGGGATCATCACGCAGCCGAGGAGGACGTACATGGATACCAGAATGATCATGACCAGCGTGGGGCTGAGCTGGAGGGCCCCGACGGTCGAGGCCAGCGTGAACGGAATCCGCGTCACGGAGAAGAAGTATCCGAGCAGCATGGCCCCGATCATCACCAGCATGATCATGGCCGTGGACTTGACCGCATCCATGCACGACCGCCCAAGCGCGCGGGCCGTCAGACGGCGGCGGAGCAGCGCCAGCGCGAATGCGCCCGATACCCCGACGGCCGCCGCCTCCGACGGGCTGAACCAGCCCTTGTAGATGCCGCCGATCACGAGCAGAAACAGGGCGAAGACGGGCCACGTCCCCTTCAGCGACCGTACCCGCTCGCGCAGGGGGAAAGGTGCGCAGGCGGGCCCCAGCGCGGGATTGATCCGGCACATGATCCCGACGACCACCGCATAGAACAGGGCCTGAAGCAGGCCGGGGATGACGCCTGCCATAAACAGCTTGGCGATGTTCTGCTCCGTGAGGATGCCGTAGATCACCATCACCGTGGACGGCGGGATAAGCACGCCGAGCGTCCCCCCGGCGGCGACCACGCCCGTGCTGAGCGCGGGATCGTACTTGAGTTTCTTCATTTCCGGCAGGGCCACGGCCCCCATGGTGACGGCGGTCGCCAGCGTGGTGCCGCTGAGCGCGGCGAACCCGGCGCAGGCCCCCACGGTCGCGAGCGCCAGGCCGCCCCGGAAATGCCCCACCCAACGGTGCAGCATACGGAAGAGATCTTCGGAAATGCCGCTGTGGAAGCACAGGTTTCCCATCAGCATGAACAACGGGATCACGGCGTAGTCGTACGAGGCCACGCTCGTCCACGGGGCCGTCCGCAATAGGTTGAGCCCCGCCCCGATCCCCAGCAGCGACACCATGCCGACGACGCCGACCACGCCCATGGACACCGCCACAGGCACGCGGAGAAACAGCAGCGCCAGCAACGCAAAAAAGCCCAGCAGGCCGATGCACTCAGGCGTCATGGCGCCTCCTCTCCCGGAGGTGTTCCCGCACATGGATCAGGGAAACCACCGCCAGCAGGAAAAAGCCCGTACCGAGCAGGCCGATGAACGGCCATGTCTGAAGGCTGGTTGTCGGCGTGCACTCCCCGTTGGCGAAGGCGTCAACGGCATAGTCCGACGTCTTCCAGCCCACGGCGGCGCAGAAGGCGCATCCCAGCAGGGCGCCCAAGGCGCCCAGAGCGTGCCGAACCCGCCGCGGCATCATGTCCGTGAGGATTTCCACCTCCAGATGGCTGTGCGTCACGCCCGTATAGGCGAGCCCGCACCCGACCAACGCCCCCATGAGGACTTCCACCACCTCGAAGACGCCGGAAAGGGACGCCCCGAAACCGCGCATCACAACATCCGCCGTAACGAGCAGGGCCATGCCCCCCAGCAGGACGCACCCGAGCACGTTGCCCCACAGGGCCGCCCTGCCGACGGCCGCACATCCTTTTTCCATCCACTCCATGCGAACAAACCCTTTGCGGCCGTGCGGCGTTCCCGCCCGCACGGCCGCGAGTGCGCGTCACTGCGCTTCGTAGTGTTTCATCAATTCCAGAAAATCCGCCACATACCGGCGGGCATCCGGCACGCCTTCCTTCTCGATCCGGCTCAGTTCCTCTTCCCGGACTTCGGCGCACACTTTGTCGATCTTCTCACGTTCGGGCCCTGTGAAGCTCAGGACGGCCTTGCCGCCCTCCCGCACGGACTTGCGCATCTCTCTGGCGATATCCGCCTCCGTCCCGCCGCCCAGCGCGGCGAAGCGTGCCCCGCTGGCGTCCTCCAGCACTTTTTGGAGATCGGGCGGCAGCGAGTTCCACTTGTTTTCGTTGATCACCAGATAAAAATAGATGGGCGGCAGGAAGTCGCCTTCGGTGAAGAAACCGCACACGTTCGTCAGCCCGAACCCGCGGTGCCCCTCCCATGCGGCGACGGCGGCCTCGACGATCTTCTTCTGGAGGTTCATAAAGATGTCCGGCCCCGGCACCGTCATGACCGTGGCCCCCATGCGCTTGGCGAGCAACGCCGTGCTCTTGCCGTTCGTACGCAGCCGCAGCCCCTCGAAGTCCTCAACGGAGGCCACGGGTTTGTCCACGCTCCCGATGACCATCGGGGAGACGTGCACCCCAAGGATCTTGACGCCCTTCGCCTCGTCGTGAAACGCGGGAGTCCTTGCGATCAGATCCCATACGGCGAGCGAGGCGGCGCGCGGATCGGTGATGTTCAGCCCCGGCACGTACAGCGCCTCAAGCGCCTTGAGCCGGTCGGTGAAAAAGAAGGAATGGAGATAGGCGATGTCCACCAGACCATCCTGGCAGGCCATCAGATTGACGTTCGGCTTGGCCAGCGAACCGTTGGGGTACAGGTGTATCTTGATCCGGCCCTTGGAAGCCTCCTCCACGGAGGTGCTCCACGCCTGCAGCGTCCGCACCTGCTGCACCGACTGCGAACCGAGCCCGGTCTCAAAGTTCAGGACGATTGCGTCGTCGGCGTGCGCATGGTTTCCGACGCCCCACCCCAACAGCACGAGGCCGCACAGCAAACTCACTACTTTTTTCATCTCTGCTCCATTACAGTTGATTGCATTCCCGCCTCCCGCCGGGGCCTTCCTCCGGCGGGAGGCGGCCGAAACGTTCCGCATCGGCGGCAAAGCAGCTTTCCGCCATTTCCCGCAGCTTGTACTTCTGAACCTTGCCGCTGGCGGTCTGGGGGAAAGCCTCCACCACGGCGAGATGGCGCGGTATCTTGTACCAAGCGATGCGCCCCCGGCAGAACGCCCGGACGGCCTCCGGGGAGATGTCCGCCCCCTCCCTGACGATGAGGAAGGCCCCCACCTCCTCGCCGTAGCGCACGCTGGGCACGCCGATCACCTGAACGTCGAGAACCCCCTCCATCGTACGGAGGTAATCCTCCACCTCGCGCGGGGAAATGTTTTCCCCACCCCGAATGATCATGTCCTTGATCCGGCCCCGGATGCTGACATAGCCGTCCGCATCCATGCAGCCGAGATCCCCCGTGTGCAGCCAGCCATCCGCGTCGATGGCCTCCGCCGTGGCTTCCGGCATGGCGTAATACCCCCGCATGACGTTGTAGCCCCGGCAGCAGACCTCCCCTTCGCAGCCGCGGGGAACCTCCTTGCCGTCCCGTCCGCGGATGGAAACCTCGATGCCGGGGAGGGGACGCCCCACCGTCGCGACGCGGCGTTCCACGGGGTCGTCCATCCGGGTTTGGGTCAGCACCGGGGCCCCTTCCGTCAGCCCATAGCAGATCGTGATGCCCTCCAAGCCCATGCGCCCCATGACTGCGCGCATGAGCGCCTCAGGGCATACCGCGCCCGCCATGATGCCCGTGCGGAGCGTGCCGCACTCGAAACGCGGAAAAAGCCGGTGGTGCAGCACGGACTGGAAAAAGCTCGGCACCCCATACAGCGCGGTGCAGCGTTCCCGCCCCACGGCGTCCATAACCGGCACGGGGGAGAACGTGTCGAGGAGAACCATCGTGGCCCCGTAATACACGCAGGCCAGCGCGCCGAGCACGCACCCCACGCAATGGAACAGCGGCACCGGCAGGCAAACCCTGTCGGATTCGGTCAGGTTCAGGTTGCCGCCGACGCAGCGGGCGTTGTTCACGATGCCCACATGTTCGAGCATCACGCCCTTGGGGAAGCCGGTCGTCCCGGACGTGTACTGCATGTTGACGACGTCATAGGGTGTTGCGGCCTCCCTGCGGGAAAGGTAGTCCGACTCAGGGACGGCCTTTCCCAGCGCTTCCAGTTCGGGCAGGGAATACGCCCCTTCCGCCGGGCCTTCTCCGAGCGACACGATCCGGCGCAATCCCGGCGCGTGGGGTGAACGCAGTTCCCCACGGGGCATCTCCAGCGCTTCGGGGACGGCGGCATAGAGGGAGGCCGCGAGATCCCGCCCATGCGTTCCCTGAAAGAATACGAGCGTCTCACAGCCGGACTGCCGCAGCAGGTAGCGCAGTTCCGTTTCCTGATAGTTCGTATTTACCGTGATCAGAACCGCTCCTATCTTCGCCGCGGCGAACATGAACACGATCCACTGCGGGCAGTTGGGAGCCCACAACGCTATCTTCTCCCCCGCACCCACGCCGATCGCCATCAGCCCCCGGGCGGCGGCATCGACCCGCTCCGAAAGCTCCCGCCACGTCCAGCGCACCCCGGTACCGGGATGGACGACGGCTTCCCGCAGGGGGAACGCCTCGACGGAGGCATCGAAAACCTGACCAAGCGTCAGTTCCCGCACAGCAAACTCTTTCATGGCAACTCCACGCGGCCTTGGAACGCCGAGAAGCCCCCGGCGGAAGGCCCCCCAGACGGATCATCGGGACGTTCCCCGTTCCCGCGACGCTCCTCCGCGCCTGACGGCGAGGCCCTTCACGCCCGTATGTTGTTCCGAATGGTTTCAGCCATGATTCGCATGGCGTCGGGGGAGCCGTAGGCCTCCTGCTTCCACGGCGCGAAGCCGTCGTCGGGAAAGCGGGGGATCAGATGCCAATGCACATGATCCACCTGCTGCCAAGCGGCCCGCCCGTTATTCTGGATGACGTTCAGCCCGGCCGCCCCCGTCGCTTCCATCACCGCCGCGCCCACACACCGCATCGTCAGGAGCAGTTCGTCCCCGATCGGTTCGTCGAGCGTGAAAAGCGTTTCCGCATGCCGTTTGGGAATGATGAGGGTATGCCCCGGAAAGGCCGGGTTGATGTCCAGAAAAGCCAGCAGGCGATCCGTTTCGTAGACCTTCGCGCAGGGCAGCGTACCCTCCGCGATCCGGCAAAAAAGACACTCGTCCGTCATAACAACTCCTGTTCATAAACCGTAAACGGACGTCCCCGCACCGCGAGGGCGCCCGCGAACCCTTCGGCGGGACGCCATTCCGTCAGCCCGACATCGGGCACGCCGCCGTCCTTCAAAAAAATGGAAACGCCGCCCCCGCAATCGAGCGGCATACGGACGCAGAACCGATCCAGCGAAAAGGAAAGCCCCTCGCCCAACGCCTTCACAAAGGCCTCCCGAAGTACCCAGCACCGGAAAAAACGTCCTTCTGGCGGAATGCCTTCGGCTATCCACGACCGCTCATGAGGGGAGAAGAACTGTTCCACGATGTCCGCCATGCCCGGAAACGGCTTCACCCGCTCAATGTCCACCCCGACCTCGTGATCGGGGACAATCGCCACGGCGGCCAGCCCTTCCGCATGGGAAAGGCTGAAGTGCGGCCCGCCCTCCACAAAGGGCTTGCCGCAGGCGTTCCGAAAAAAGCAAATCTCTCGCGGGCCGCAGCCCAGCCAGCGCCCGAGGAGCAACCGCAACGCGCCGTGCGCGGCGACATACCGATCGGCCAGTGTGGAAGAAACGAAACGCCGTCCCGCAGCCTCCTCTTCAGGAGGAAGCGCAGCGCGTCCCAGCGCGAGCACACGGGGATCATCAAGCGGGATCGTCCAGACCTCAGGGCCGCCGCACGGCGTCCGGTTCCAGCCTTCCGGTCCAAAGGCCCGCCGGACGAACGCCGCCGCGCTCATACGCCGAGCACCCGCCTGATGTGCGACAGCAGCAACGGAGAGGAGTGCGTCAGGTAGAAATGCCCTCCGGGGATTTCGTGCAGAGAGAAGCCCCCGGACGTATGCCGTTCCCATCCCTCCGTCTCGCCGCGGGTCGCCTCGGGGTCATCAGACCCGTAAAAGGCCGTGATCGGGACGGGAAGCGGTTCTTCTTCCTGATATTCATACGTTTCATCCACGGTAAAGTCCGCCCGCAGCAACGGGAGAAAGAGCTTCATCAGCTCCTTGTTGTCCAGCAGGCTCTGCGGCGTGCCCCCGTACCGGGACAGCGCGGCGAGAAAGGCGTCCTCCTCCAGCTCGTGCAGGGGGGAGGGTTCGGGGATCTCCGGGGCGCGGCTTCCCGACACGAACAGGTGCGCGGGAAGGGGCTGCCCCTTCCGGCGCATGTACCGGGCCAGCTCAAAGACGACGCGCGCCCCAAGGCTGTGCCCGAACAGGGCATACCGCTGCCCGGCGTAGGGCCGGATCGCTTCCGCCGCCTGCTCGACGATCGCCCTCATGGAGAGGAGGGGCGTTTCGCGCATCCGGTTTTCGCGCCCCGGCAACTGGACGGGGACGGCCCCCAGCGCGGATTCCTTCGTCCACGCGCGGTAGGCCGACGCCCCGCCGCCCGCATGGGGAAAACAGAAAAGCCGAACCGGAGCGTATGGAACCCTCTCCGGCATGAACCAACCTGCCATCGTTCTTCTTCCTTTTTATCTTGAACGCAGGGCCGCCCCACCGCCGCACCGGGCGGCAGCCCCGCCTACTTGTTGCCGGAGACGATCCGCGCCCGTTCCGGCACGTCCTCCGTTACCCACATATTGGCCCCGATGATGGCCCCCGAACCGATCGTAATGTTGCCCAGAACCGTGGCCCCGGCGTAGATGGTGACGCCGTCACCAAGATGCGGGTGGCGGGGAAGGCCCTTGATCAGCACGCCTGAGGCGTCCTTGCGGAAGGACAGCGCGCCGAGGGTGACGCCCTGATACAAACGGCAGTTTTTGCCAATGACGCACGTTTCCCCAATGACCACCCCCGTGCCGTGATCGATGAAGAAGCCCTCTCCGATACGGGCGCCGGGGTGGATGTCGATCCCCGTGGACGCATGGGCCATCTCGGTAAGGATGCGCGGCAGAAGCGGCACTTCAAGCTCGCTGAGTTCGTGGGCGATGCGGTAATGGGTCATCGCCAGAATCGAGGGGTAACAAAAGATGGTTTCACCAAGGCTTGTCGCTGCCGGATCGCCCTCATAGGCGGCCCGCACGTCCGAGGCGAGAAGCCTCCGCAGAACGGGCAGCCGTTCAATGAAGCACACAGCCTTTTCATAGGAAAGCTTCTGGCACTCCGTACACGCGCCGCATTCCTTGGCATACCGTGCATGTGAGAAGCACGCCCCGGAATATATCTGGCCAGACATCCGCTGTAACACGGAGTCGATGGATGCGGCGATATGATAATGGTGGGACTCCGAGAGTACGGGAGTTCCGAAGTATCCGGGAAACAAGATTGTTTTGAGAATATAAACAATCTCCCGGACGCACTCCAAAGAAGGCATCGGAGCATTGTGCAATGGGGAATGGGCGATATCACGCATGGCCTCTGGCGAGCACAACTGGCCTATGACGTGATCGAGCCGGCTTGCGGGAAGCGTACCGATGCCGGACGAAGAGAACATATCGCAAAACCTCTCCTGTTGAAGTCATGCCGCTGCAAAACGCAACACGTTTCCATTTTCCTTAGGGACTGCCGAGCCCGTTTCCCGACCGTCCTTAAACAAACGCAGCATATGGCTTCCAGGAATAAAGGCCATACCTATTCAGGTCAAAAATATGTCACAGCTAGATCAATAAATTTACTATGTTATATTAAAATAATGAATTTAATTTTCATTTACTCCACAAAACCGACCGCTTCTTCCATGCGTTTCCCCCTACTCAAGAGCCCCTTCCATAGCTGTAGAAAAACACCCAGAAATGATTATGGGGCAATCTGACGTGCCTCCTCTGAAATAAAGCCTAGATCGTGTCGTCATTTTACATATAACTATATGAAATTATTGAAAATAATCTTTTCATAACCTAAAAATAGTTAAATAATTTCACTATATTATATCTAATTAACGACACAACCTAAAACTTGGTTCATCGAAGCTCTCGGTGCAGGCTCTCTTACACCCGCTAATCTGCCCATAGCTACGAAAAAGTATCAAAAGAAAAAGCTGATGTTGTCCAAACAATCCACAGGGTTCGGGATGCAGTCGATTACGTAAAAGCCCATATAACGGAATAGCCACAGCCAGAAGCGCTGCAATGTAAATAAAGATAAATCCATTTCATCTTTGCGTATCAGTTGTTTTTTCGTCATCACCTCAACCCGGATGCCTTTTATATTTCTCTATTTATATTATTAATTAAACATTATAATTATCTGTTCACCGTGTATAATAGTAAAATTATTACCTTTGTTAATATCAACAACGAAACTCAAAACATATATTGTCAACTTTATACTCTTATATGATAGATCAATTACACTATTGAATTTTTATAT
The DNA here is from genome assembly GCF_059728385.1 of Bilophila sp. T19-St14. Classification (NCBI taxonomy): domain Bacteria; kingdom Pseudomonadati; phylum Thermodesulfobacteriota; class Desulfovibrionia; order Desulfovibrionales; family Desulfovibrionaceae; genus Bilophila; species Bilophila sp. T19-St14. Next base: position 3,063,975 of record NZ_BAAGFT010000001.1, on the reverse strand, counting down.
ACCTATATACCATATAAAATATTAAATAATATAATAAAAATATAGTTTTTTTATCAGAATGAACCTCTCTTTTACTTTGAATATACTTTTTACTTTCAGCATTATATATTTAATGATAAAGATACATTTTCTCTCCCGCATATCTACCACATCCTGCTGCATTTAACAGAAAAAGAGAAACAGAGGAGGTGCTTGCCATCCTGTTTATGGCGCTTTTCTGCCTGTTTTTGCAGTGAATTACCGACTTAGGCAAAAACGAAGCCCCGCAGCGGTTGCAACCGCTGCGGGGCTTCGCTATAAGAGCTAAAAGTCTAAGCAAGTTAGGAGAAGAGATAGTATGTCATGGTCTAAAAAAATGAATTGGTCGATTTATTATAACATACCCAACGAGTTGCAGCCTATTTATTTGGATAGACTAGAACTAAAAAAGAAAGAACCGTCTAAAAAATATTTAGATGAACTAACACGAACACACCAAATTAAAATTCCTTTTGAAAATTTAGATGCAACTGATTTTTTACGTCCAATAAGCATAGAACCACAAAATTTAATAAATAAAATACTTAAAAACAAACGTGGCGGATATTGCTTTGAATTAAATGGTCTTTTCTTCTTACTACTGCTATCTCTTGGCTTTGATGCGTGGATGTGTCCTTGCCGTCAACTCCGTCATCCTGAACCATATCCAGTTCCAGCAACACATTGCGGCATTTTAGTGTATTGTGAAAATAAAACGCTATTTTGTGATGTGGGATATGGTGGGCCGGCACCACAAGAAAGTTTAGAGTTCAAAATTGGAGAAGAATAATATATTGATAAAGAAATATTTTGCTTCTATCGTAGCGGTATTGTTCCAAATGACACTCGTTCACGCCCACAAGATTCAGGATGGTATACCTTAGTCCGTAAAACGGATAAAAAATACGATATTGAAATGCCATTAATGCAGATGACGCCATTACAATGTTATCTATCCGACTTTCATGGACAAAATATGCTGCGTTCGCTCGGAGATACGGCATATAGCGTAAGGCATGTTTCCAGAAATACAAAATATGGATATATTGATATTACAGGAAACAAGCTTACGATAAATGAAAACGGCATAAAAGATATTATAGAGTTTAAAGATTCCGATTTGAAAAATTTATTATTAAAATATTTCAATATTGATATAGCATAATATTTTATTATAAAAATACAGCAGGTTCTACTTTTCTACTTCACAGAAATAGGAGAGAGAGAGAGAGAGAGAGAGAGAGAGAGAGAGAGAGAAAGGCTCTGTCATAGTATATGGTTGCTTCATCTCCACAACACGGTGAAAATGCAGACTTTTTCTCAATATTTTCCCTTTAGCGGAATCCATAGTCAAGGCATTTTGCCGGTTATTCCTTTGGAACTTCAAGGAAAAAAGCATCAACCATTTTCTAGGACACAGCCCAAAAAAAGAAAGTAGATGTACCCCAGAGCGAAAATATTTGACCGCCCTATTTCTGGTTGCGTTTAGTGTCACCCGGAACCAGAAAAGGCCCTACAGCTTTCACTGTAGGACCTTGTATCTTCTGGCTCCCCGGCACGGGCTTGAACCGCTAACCCAGTGATTAACAATCACTTCCCAAAGGCGACTTTTTTATCACAGCTATATATAGATAGTTATTTTACCTAGATATCGTGTTTTTGTGTTTTACTGCTCACCTTATGAACCTACCCGGTTTCCCTCCTAATCCCCGCCCCATCACGCATGAAGTTGGGACAAGCTCGGGACCAACTTCTAAAAAATCACTCTGTCACAAAAAGAGAAAACTATCGAAGAAGGTATCAGGGTCTGCTACCGCACAACGCACAAACGCGGCATCAGGCCAGACGCTTATTTCACTACGTATCCCAATAAATGGCAAGCGTATGGAAAAAGCCTTGGCTGGACCAACGAGACCCTGAAAAGGCAGACTGAACTGATGACTATTGGCGCATTCTGGGACAGTCACTACTACCCGGATGCTCTCCATTCGAAAAAATCTGCGGAAAGTAAAGAAAAACTTTTCAGGAACAAGATTCGACTCTGGATTGGGAATATTCCCCTCAGAGACCTCAGAAAACTTCACGTCGATAAAGTCGCAAACTCCATTCTCCAAGCCGGGCTTGCGCCCCGCACGGCCCAGTACGCCGTCGCGGTCATTTCACTGCTCTGGAATGCAGCTTTTTCCATGGATCTCGTAACCGGAGAAAATCCAGTTCGAAAGGTCCGAAAACCCAAAGTCGACAATCGAAGACTCCGCTTTCTGTCTCCCGAAGAGGCCACAGCTCTACTGGAGCTGACAGCAAAGGTTTCGCACGATCTGCATGATGAGTGTATCCTAGCGCTTTATATAGGCCTTCGTGCTGGCGAAATTCATGGGCTAACCTAGGGCGACGTCGACTTCGACAATGGCCAAATCCTGATTCGCGATCCCCAAAACGGCCAGAACCGCTTTGCCTTCATAAATGCTCCAATCGAGGCGATGTTGAAACAGCGTTACACTGTTCAGGATAACCATCATCTGCTCTTCCCCACAGCAGACGGGAAAAAGCGAGCGCAGGTCTCTCGCATCTTTATGAAGTGCGTATCACAACTGGGTTTCAACGACGAGATAACTGATCCACGCCAGCGTGTGTTCTTCCACACCCTGCGGCATACTTTCGCCAGCTGGCTCGTCCAGAAGGGAGTCCCACTCCATACCGTCGCCGAATTAATGGGAGATAAAAGTATTGCAATGACACAGTGTTACGCTCATTTATCGCCAGATTCACTACGAAATGCGGAAAAATCCTAGGAGAAGGGTTGACACTTCCCCGTGGATGATAATTCCAAAACGAGCCCCTGTTTTTCAGTTTCACTTTGGCAAAAAAATGCGATTTTTGGAAATTCGATGCCTTTTCCCCATTTTATTCAAAGGCATCAACGGGGTGACGTTCCTTTCTGCGCACGGGGCGCAAAGCGGCTTCCCATACCTAAAAAATATATAAAACTCAAATATTTAAGAAACATATGAACTTCACTTTTTTTGAGGTACAATCATGGCCTACTTCGATTTTCTCAGGGGAAGTCTCCCCGTGTTCTTTCCGGCTCCCAGCTTGACAAGTTGACCAATGGAATCCTCCGCTGGCGGACCATCCAGAATAACCGAGCCCAATTCCCCCCTGAATGCTTCGAGCGCATCAGTACGCGGAAAATACTGATTGTTCGCGATCCCTTCCTTGACGTTTGTAACTCATTGTTAATCAAGAATTAACTGGCGAACTATTTCCTGTTTTTCGAGATTTGGTCTTTTGGCATGTCCAATTTTCACCCCGTCCGCCTCTTTTAGAGGTGGGCGGGTATAGAAGCTTTGTCATGGGGAAATTCACCTCCGCCTATTTAGGAAAACAAATTTCATAGTGTAACACCTTAAATTATCTTCAAGAATACTTCGACCCTGCAGAATCTTATCCAATCCCAATACGCCATTTCAACGGAAATATCCTTCTCCCGCATTCCTCATCTCACAAGGGATTCTTCCGGGAGTTTTCCACGTCTTTTGCGGAAGGCCTCGGACCAGCCCTCACCCTTGATGCAGTGAGACCAGACAACGGTCTTCTGATGTCCTTGTTCGCAGGCATGGTAGACCTTGAAGCCACCAAGCAAGTATGGGACAAGTCCAACTCTCGTTTGGTCAAGCTCACCTATGCGATAAGAGGCGATCGTGCTGTCAGATTTGAACGCACGGACAACGGGTTCGAGTTCTTCATAAACGGACAGCCCATTGATTCCGGTTTGATTGCGCTGGCCGAAACGTTCTACGGCATTTCGTTCATCGACGCTGTTGCAACGGTTGCCCCACTTGTGGGCCTTAACTTCTCGCGGCTCTTTCCTCTATCGCGAAAAAAAGCAGGGCTGCCCTAGCTAATGAAAATTTGGCGATAGCCCTCAACTGGAACTATGTGGAAAGAAATACCAATTCCACACGAGGCTGTTCAAGCCATAAGCGATGGACTGATCAGAAATCCGACCTATAGCGGTCCGGTGAGGCATGCTTTTAGTGTCTATCGATTGAAAAATCGGCTCCTCTGCTTACCGGCATCTGAAAATACAGATCACAAGTGGTCTATCGGCAAGCTCGACGTGTCATCCTTCTTCATAAACCAGCACGAGTTGAATCGTCAGTCTGGCGCGACAGTCGTTTTTTGCGCTGATATTCGCACTGCTCTGGCACTGGACGAAGCCTTGAAAGGATGTCAGAGACCAACGCAAGGCTTTATCGTGAGCGGCCCATGGGGTTATTTCTGGGGACATCCCGTCATTTTTGTGCCCGTTCCTACTGCGGAAAGTTTCGCGATGGTGAAGTGTTATCAAAAATATTTCGCGCGGTACTCCCAGAGCCCCTTCCGCATCGCCTAGCAGCTTCTCCTCCATGCGAGGCCAACGCAGGCTCTCGATTCCGTGGTGTTGGAAAATCCAGAGGAGGCGGAATTACTCCATAATGCAGTGGAGATCAGCTCCATCGAAAGGTCTTCTGCATTCTTGCGTCGTCTTTCGGAGAGTGCCATTGATCTTCGGGCGTTCATCAAAAAAGGCCAGCGGCTTGACATCGTTGAATCCCCAACAAGGGGGGATGAAATGGGGAGTCCGTCTCGCCAGGTCGTTAAGCTCCCACCCGTACCGGATTTCATGAGGCCCCAAGTCGCAACCCGCCTTGAGGAGGTCTCGCTCTACCACGTGTTCAAGCCTAGCAGTTACACCTTGCTGCTCGGGGCCAAGGGTGCCGGAAAAACCCAGCTTGCCCTTTCTGCCTGTCGGGCTATCCTAAGGGGTGACATCTCATGGCCGACATTTCTAGGGAAAGCCGCCGACTCGGGCATCGTTTTTGTCGATGGCGAGACCCCGTATGACGAATATCTCACAAACCTGGAACAACACGGCCTCAAGGACCTCGAGGGGAACCGTTTCTTCAGCCTCTCCAAGTTTGCACCTAGGCTACCGCAATTTTGCGCCAATTTTACGCTCATGGACCATTCTTTTCGTGAAAGATTACACAAGCATGTTTTAAACATGAGTGCCGCTTTCTGATTCTTGACAACCTCACAGCACTGATGGGAGATGCGGTCCATCAGGGCAAATTCGCACAGGATGTACTCACTTGGGTTGAACAGCTTCAGGCGGAAGGCGTTTGTGTCGTACTCGTCCACCATAAATCCGAATTCGATGCAGCTTCACAGACTGACAAAGCACGCGGAAGTCAAATTTTCACAATCCGCGCGAGAACAGTCATGTCGTTAAGGGGGCGTTCCGAAATCCTCGCCCACTCCTTGGGAACTCCTGATGTCCAGAAAATCGCAACCCAAGACGGTTTGATCGTAGGTATCTATTATGGAGCATGCAAGGCAGCTCCTGTTCTGGAACGGAAAACTTTCTGGCTCCACCTTCCCCTGACTTCGCCACACTGGAACTTTTTGGCAGCAACCGGCGCTGGCAGGAAAGAAATCGAGCACTCCCTTGAGCGGGATACCGAAGCCCAAGCTATCCCTTCAACCGTTATCGAGCTTTCACCGGACGAACATGTCCTCATGGAGATCCTTAGAGGGGGAAATGCAAAGCGCGACACGCTACAACAAGTGTGCGGCTTTGGCGAAGACAACACCCGAGATCTTCTTAAAGATCTCATCATAAAAGGGATGGTCTCCAAAGAAGGCCCGGGGAAGGTCACGTATTACAGGCTGAATTCTGCCTCATAGCTCGTTCCACTCTCCTCCCCTTATGTACCCCCGGGATGCAATGGAAATCCCGGGGGTCTTACTTGTGGGCGGAAAACCGCCATGGATGTTCAGGAATTGCCCGGTCCGCTTCCCGTAAAATCGCCTTGCTTTCCCGTGTTTTCCCCCGTAAATCGTAAGAGCGGCAAGGGCCTATCTAAATAAAACAAATTATTTAAATATGTTAAACTAGATACAAAAAAAGACTCACGACTCGGCAATCAATCGCGAAGCTCGCCCCTTAGAACGACAACAGCTGCCATGGACGTTGCCCCAGCTGCCGTTTCGTCATCCTTCGGTCGAATTGCGGCCAACGTCTTCATGGTCGTTGATTTTTTTGAGAGCGCGTCGGAGCCTACAGTAAAGAACCATCCATAGGACATCAACTTTGCTCCGGAGTTGAAAGAATTCGTAGACAACGCTTTTCGAACCATAACACATGGGAAGTATGGCCCATTGGCATCCGCTTCGTTTTCATTTGAACGGGCAAAAAGAGGTTCGATACGTCCCCACAGTTCACCAGTTCCATATCTTTTCCAACAATCATAACGTGCGCCGGATATCCTCTTGGACAGATCGAAATTAAAAAACATCAGATCATGTATTTGATTATATTCAATATCACTTTATGTTATATACTTTTCAGAAATTTTACATAGCGTTGTATTTCATTGCCATATTCAATGAATATGGCAATACTACAGTTAGAAATATTTATTATATTTTAGTTTTTAGATAGTACTAACTAATACTAAATAATATAAACTATATAACAAAATAAAATAACAAAAAAATCAAATACCATCAAAACAAAAACAACAATTTATAAATCAAACATCAATCAATTAATAAATTTTAATTCGCACACAAAAACACAAACAAATATTAAATCAATCATTCTTTCAATCTACTCTATTCATCTTTCATATTCACAAATTATAGATTTGTATTCCTTATTCGCTATGTAATATTTATCATATTTCCTGAAGTAACATTTTGCATCCCTTATTATATAGAGTTAATATTTTAAAGGAGCATGTAAAATGAACTTCAAATGGACTTGACATTCTCCCTGCAAGATTTATAGGAGAAGAGAAAAGATCTGATATTCTCAACAAGATATTCGAACTCATGCTGTATATGCTTCAAAGACACAACAAGGTTTTGCAAACACGTTTTGATTTGCATTATCCTGATATAAATGGTTTTTAGTATCTAAACAGGGATATTTACAATTTTAGCAATGAATTCTGCAAAGTATGAACAGAATATATATCTGGATACTTTGTAGATGTTAAATACATATGGGCAAGATAACATAAGATAGACAAAAATCCACATTATCATTTTATTGTTTTCTGTAATGGAAATGCAATCCAGAATCCTTTTACGGTTTTCAAAGAAACACATCATTACTGGGCAAAGACAATTGGGTATCCTTCAGAAGGTCTCATTGATTATTGTTTCAGGAATAATGGAAAAAATCATGATAATGGAATCATAATCAGAAAAGACAGGTAAAATTATGAAATCAATATTAAAAAAGCATATCGTGCTGCAAGTTATCTTGCCAAAATAGGAACAAAAGACATTCGAGATAAATACTCCTGCTCGTTTGGAAGCAGTCACGTTTCATAAAAATGATATGGCGCACAGCAATATATTTCAGGATTAAAATATATCTCGAACAATATATTGAAAATATGCAGGCTTATATTCTTTTAAAAATAATCCATGATGTTATGGGTAACATTATACAGAAACAGTATGGGTCAAAATGATAAAGGAGGATATCATGATTCATGACGCATTATTCCAAGAACTGGAACGGACATTGCCTCCTGTCTTTTCACATCAGGTTGCATCAGACATGCTTGGCGGACTTATTTCCGCAAAGACACTGTCCAATCTCGATGCTCTGGGAGAAGGACCTAGAGGGAAAGTCAAATTTGTTCAAAAAACTAGATATAAGCGGGACATGTTTATCTCATGGTTGAAAAGCAGAATGAACAAATGAAGCAATAAAAATCCCGGCCAATGGAAACTGGCCGGGATGCCTCCACGGTGCTTTTTAGATGGATATCACTAGCGGGGTATACCGGGGCAGCACTCCGTCCCCGCTGATCAGCCGCATAGGCTCGAACAGAGCCTGCGCTATCAGCATGTGGTCAAAGGGATCGTTGTGATATCTCGGAAGTCCTGCCAGCATTTCGGCATGCGAACCGAGAAGCGGGAGTTCCAGAAAACCGCTTTCTTCAGCAGCCGAACGAAGAACTGGCAACTAGGCATCCAGCTTACCTATCCGTGTCTTTATAGCGATTTCCCACCACGACACAGTACTGACGAAAGATATCATTCTCTTCCGCAAGCAGCACCCCCCTCACAGGTTCGATGCGTGGGGAGTTGGTCAGCACTCAGAGCAACGCATTGGTATCCAGCAACAGCCGCATGTCAGTTCCCCTCAAATGTGGCAAGGATGTCAGGCGGCAGGGGTGCGTCAAAATCATCAGGAATCGTCAGCTTCCCTTCCAAAATACCAAGGCGTTTTTTCGGCATCGCACTGGTTACCGGAGTGAGAGCGGCTTCCGCATGGCCATAGCTGCCAATAAAAATGACTTCACCAGCGGCGACACATTTTACCAGCCTGGACAGGGAACTTTTTGCCTGATGCATGGAAATAATATTCTGTGACATAAGCCACCCTCCTTTTAAATTGGATTTAGTCCAGACTTAGCCCAATATCAAAGAAAGTCTTCTTACCATATTTGAGAACTTCTCTTTCCTTGCGTGTTCATATGGAACTGTCTATTTTTTATTAAAAAATCTTATAAGGTTAGCATGTTATAGTTTATTCAGCCTACTTTTTCGTTCATACACGGCGTTATCCTAGTTCTTTTTCTTAGCTAGAACAGCCTCTAAAAATAAGGGCAGGAAATCCTGCTCTTTTCTGTATCCAGTTATATGCATCAGATACAGTAGATGAAACGTAAAAAAGTACATTGAGATAATATAGGATGAACAAAATTATGATAAAAGGAGATACTTCATGTAGAATCGTAGAACATGTATTCGTTAAATAAAAGGATTTTATCCTTTTATTTTTTTGCGTTATTTTCTCATTTTTAATATAAATATTACTATAACAACCCAAAATAAGATAGTCTGTACCAGAACCTCATTCGTTCAGTTTCCATCTCAATATAATAATTTTACTTCGATTGTAGTCACAACATATATCAGTAATGATGCTAAGGTCTACATGATTCATGGAGTTTATTCAGGAAATGAGAATAATATTGAGGAAATCATAGATAGAGTAAAGAAAATGGCAGAATCAGCAATGAAGAAAACCATCACTGCCTTGATTAGCAGAACGAATAAGTATGCAGGTCGTGAACGTGTTGATGCAAAACAGCCCCAACAGACCAGCAAGGCAGGGGAGGAAACAAACCAGTATCAGAAAAACAGCTTGAAGCACTTACAAAGACTGCATATCGGCACAATATGGGGGTTGATGAATATGTTAGGAGCAAGATTGGGAAGAGAAATCGAGGATCTAACGGGGGCTGATGCGCATACATTGATTCAGAAAAGTATATCAGAGATGAATAGAGATAATGGTCAAGTATATTGATGTATTACCATGTGATCCTCTGTAATATATAGTAAGTAAATACATCAACAAAGGTAAAGCAGCCTGTATTCTTCATGGATACAGGCTGCTTTTTTGAGTCAAGTTTTTCTATCGTGCCCCTGCTTATAGAGGAGCAGGTCCCCTGTCAAAGATGGAGGCAGGCAGTCTCTGGAGCGACTCTAATGGTCAGTTTTTCCACTCTTCATGGGAAATCAGTTTTTCGGTGCAATGACTGCAGAAACAATTTCTACCAAGGCAAATTGCCTTCCTTGCCCGTCCTTCAGGAAAAAGGTGCCTTCATCGTTGCGCCGCCAGCCAATCTTATATTCGCGCAACCTTGGGGTTCCAGCATCTCTGCACCCGGTGACAGAAATGATACGATACTGTCTGTATCTATTCTGCAATGTACGGTATTCATTCGGTGTCAGACAGAGATGCGGGATATCGGCTGCATTTCCTTTTACCTCGACGAAAAACTCCGTATTCTCCCTCGAGACCGTCAGGTCCCAGCCACAATTCTCCTTCTGAACGTCCTCAACCACAAATCCTTGCCCCTGATAGTAGGCTACGGCTTCTCTCACAGCCCGTTGCTCAATCAGGCGGTTGAAGCCCGGATCATTCCCAATCTGCTGTTCAATCGGGCGGCGTTGATCAGACTCATTGACACGAGTGAGGTCGACCGGGCGTTGCCCTTGCCTGTATGCTTCAATAAAGTTGAGAACCTTTGTCCTCAATTCATGGACATAGGGGGTATCAGCATCGGCATACCAGACAGGGCACTGTCCATAGCCTTGGCCAAGACCGTATTCCGCTGCCCGCTGCACCGTGATTACCCGATCTTCTTCAGGCAGGCAGACAGCCGCTCTCGCTTTTGCAAGATACAGCCCCAAATTATCGGACATTCTATTGGGGCCATCTTCCTGCCTTTTTTCATAAAGAATCGCATTTTCATACCAGCCTACAACCCGTGTCGCGTCTCCGGGATAGGTTGCCATAAAAATAACAGTAACCCCGCTCAGATAACGGTTTCCCTGCTCGTCTTTCTGTATGGTCTCGTTCGGAGCCACTCTTTCAAGTTTGACAGATGAATACGGGGCATACCCATAGTACCAACCATCATAGGCTCTGAAATTAAAAATTTCCCCCGCCACAATATCCCCATTGGCATCGACAGAATCAAAGTTGAAACCGCCTTCCAGACCTTCCTCGGATCCGTTGTAGTGTTGCATATAAAACACATTGAAAAAAATCACTGACATGTCTCTCACTCCTTTCTTTAAATGGACATGTCCATTTAACGTATAAAGCTGACTCAGTATCACAGTAATGTTTTCAGGATATTCATATCTTTTGAAATACCCCAGAACTCTTTTATACACTATGGATTGAAAGATTTTTAAATCAAGTTTTAGTATTACATTCTAATCTCTGTGAATCCATACTTTTTTTTAAATATAGCATCCTTGTTCAAAAGCAGTAGCTTATAGGGTACACATATGGATAAAAAACTCTTACGAATAATTTTCTAGATATATTCCAAAATTGGAATTGGAGCTTCAATAATTATGAGTCTTCCATTTTTAGAAAAACTATAAATCTTATAAAAATTTTCAGTATTATTAGAGATGTCGTATAAAAGTTCAGTTCATACTTTCAAATAATCTGTCAACTGCTTTACCGAAAGAGAGTGTATCATAATTTTATTGTAATGAGATTCTCCATTATCCCATCTAGAACTTATTTCATAGTCAGGTCCCCCCGATGAAGCTGAGGATTTGAGATAGCGTGAACAGCTCAAAACGGTTTAGAAATGCATGAGCTGCCTAAAAGCAACAACTTCTAGACCAAGCTTAACTGGTCTATCCGTTTATCTTCCTCTTCTTGATGTCTTATATGGATTGTTTCTTCATCCAGTTCCACAGTTGAAACATAAAAACTTCGTGCCCAAAAATTTTCTCCTCCAAAATTTCGTCTCCTGCCATTGTGTTGACGGGCTACAAACAGCGCACTTTTCCCTTTTATGTATCCAATCACCGAAGATACGGAATACTTGGGAGGAATAGATATGAGCATATGCACATGATCCGCAGGCAAATGGCCTTCCAACATCTTGCTCTCCCGCTGCTCGGCCAACTTATGCAGAACATATCCCCAATCTACTCATATCTCCTTGAAAATTTTATTCTTCCTGTATTTGGGTATCCATGCCACGTGATAATTACATACCCATGTTGAATGGTTTAATGTTTGAATTTCCACTACTGACCTCCTTTCCTGAAACTTTGAACGGTTCAAGAATGGAGGTCTTTTTCATTGCCCAAAAAGTCAAACTTTGTGAGTTCCCCAGTAAAGCTGGGGGTTACCTGTTTTAATTATTTTTTCAGTTTTCTTTGGAAGTTATAAAAATCATTCACACGATGCCCCCAAGTTTGCTCTGAAGCAAATTGCTGCAGTTGTAAAACGTCTTTCGGCCTCATCAGGGTATCTCGAATGGCAGGAATAAAATTGTCACGATCGGCCACTGTCACCAGTTCGTTGAAATGAAGCATTTCAGGAAGAGGGACGGAAACAACTGGAATGCCCGCGGCAAGGTATTCATATACTTTTACGGGATTTGTGTTGAGAGTCAGAGGCTGTATCAAGAACGGCAACAATCCGATGTCAAAGCCGTAAAGATAATATGGCAGGCGAGAATACTCCACTTCTCCGACAAGCATTATATTGGCGTGGGCTGCGAGGCGTTTTTTTACCTCAGGCTTGCCAATTCCCCCCACCAGCATAATTATGCAATCCTGCATCTCATCAGCGATATGTTCCACAAGTTCCACATCAAACCAATGTTCTATGGCTCCATGATATCCAAGGACCAACTGCCCGGAAGGAGACTGGTAGTGAGTATCGGGCTTTCGACTGAAGTGTTCAAAATCCGCTGCGTTACGAATGATACAATGCGGTTTTGTGGAAGTACTCCATCTCTCGTCAAGGTGCTGTGCAGTTGAAACGATTCCATCAACACTTCTGACAAGCATTTCCTCAAGAGTATGCACTGCCTCATCCGCATCTTCGAAATCAGAAAAATCGTCCAGGCAATCATAGAGGATATCAGCATCTTTTATGCCATGAACAACTTCTCCCCAAAAAGGATGTTCTACAATGACAAGAGGCCGCTGCTTCTGCAGTAAGGTAATTTTGTGGATAAGCTCCTGAAGTTCACAATGTACCTTATTCAAAAAAGACCGGTTGGAGTTCAATTCCCACATTTCGCATCGCTTTGGTGCAAAAAAATAAATTTCATGTATGCCTTGCTGGATTTGCGAAATTTTCCAACCTGTTTTGAATCCTCGATATGTCCCTGGAGAACAGTACAGAACAGTCGAGCCTGATTTGTGAAAATGCAGGGCGAGCTGTTGGGGACGTTGCATTCTGAATTCCCAGATTACGCCAGCAAGCAAGATGACAGGGGGTTGTGAGGTTACTTCAGATACAACGGATAAACTCATGCTGTCCCTGCCAAAGAGATAACTTATTCCCCAGCTATGCCCTTGGACAAAGCCCATAGAACGATTGACAAATCGCCTGAACCCATAGGTTCTAAAATATTTTATGGCCCGAAGGAACTGATTCTTCATCGACATCTCTATACTGCCCTGTCCAGTAGAAAGCGTACAATCTGCTGCCCTGCGGTCCCATTGCCGTACGGATTGCGTATCCCCGCCACCTGATTATAGGCAGCTTCATCATCCAGCAGGCGTACTGCCTCACGCACAAGTGCCGCTTCATTGGCGCCTACAAGAATATTGACCCCGGCTTCCACGCCCTCCGGTCTTTCGGTCAGGTCACGGGTAACGAGAACAGGTTTGCCCAGAGAAGGCGCTTCTTCCTGAATGCCGCCGGAATCCGTTATGATCAGATACGCAGCATCCATGAGCCTGATAAAGGATTTGTACCCAAGGGGCGAGCACAGAATAATGCCGGGATGGCGGTCCAGCATGTCATGCACCATACCCTGTACATTGGGATTGGGATGCACAGGATACACAATGCGGTTTTCAGGGAACCGGCCTGCAAGAGCGGCCAGGCCCTTACAAACCTGACGCAGTCCATTACCGAATGATTCTCTCCTGTGCCCGGTAACAAGGATGATGCGCCGCTGTTCCCGTAAAACCTGCTCAAGGGGATCAGGAAGGGCCGGAGGATTCTGCCGCACTTTGTCCCGCATCATGAGCAGCGCATCAATCACCGTATTACCGGTTACAGCAATATCCCTTTCGGCAACCCCCTCATCCATGAGATTCTGCCGCGACAGCGGCGTAGGCGCAAAATGCCATGCGGCGACAAGGCCGGTGATGCGCCTGTTCAGCTCCTCCGGAAAAGGAGAATGGATGGTATGACTGCGCAAACCGGCTTCGATATGCCCCACAGGAATCCCGCGGTAAAACGCCGCAAGGGATGCCACCTGAACGGAGGTAGTATCTCCCTGCACAAGAAGCATATGCGGTTTCTGCTCCAGCAGGAGCGCATCCAGCTTTTCAAACAGGCGTGCAGACAGGCCGGAAAGGGTCTGATTGGGCGCCATAACATCCAGATGGATATCGGGTTCCATATCAAAATCGGCAAATGTCTGGGTGAGCATTTCCCTGTGCTGGCCTGTGGAACAGAGCAGCACCTCAAAAGACTCTGGAAATTTCCGCAGTTCATGGACAACGCTGACCACTTTGATCGCTTCTGGCCTTGTACCGGCAATAACAATGACTTTACGCATGGAAGCTCCTTTACCGCTTTGCGGATACGTCAATAATGTCCTGTCCAATGCTTTTGAAGGCATCCGCAAGAGCCTGTGCGTGGACAGTGGGGGAATAATAGTGCTGAATATAGCTTCTTGCCGATGTGCTGGCGGGGGTTTCAAGCATCTCATCAATGGCAGTGCACAGGGCCTCCGGATCGTCAGCCGGAACAAGCTGGAGAGGAGCGGGAACGCCGCGCGATTCCGCCAGAGCGTTGAACTCCAAAGCCCACGGCAGAGCCGTGGTGATCACCGGAATATTCAGGGCAAGCGCTTCGAGAACCATAACCGGCAGGCCTTCATTTCGGGATGGCAGGACAATGAGCCTGTATTCACGCATGACCTCTTCCGGAGCTGAAGTTGCCGGATTCAGAGCTACCGGCGTATGCAGTTCACTGGCCAGAGACTGCAGCGCTTCCCGGTAAGGGCCGTCCCCATAAAAGGCAGCCTCTATTTGCGGATACTTCTGATGCAGACCGGACCAAGCCTGAATGAAGGTATCGATTCCCTTATGCTGAACATAGGCGCACACCGCCCCGATTTTTTTCCCGGGAACAGGATTGGGAACAAATCGGCTGTCATCAATAGCATGCGGCACAACCCTGCAGGGTTTCAGGAAATATTTCTCCACATACCGTGCCATGTATGGGGAATGGGACACAAAAAGTTCCGGCACGGAAGAGTCATTTCCTGAAGTTGTGGCCATATGGATAAATTCAACAGCCGGCTTCCCCGAATGCTTCACAACCTGCTGGGCCCAGTCTGGTATCCAATGGCAGAGTACAGCGTCATACTCGCTGAGAAGCCCTGCCAACAGGCCGGGATCATCCGCTCTCTGGTAGGTGAAGGGACATGTTTCATACGCATCCAGCCCGCCACAGACCACCACCGGCGCAGCAAGCGCCTTCTGCTCTTCATGGATGAGGCTTTCAACGCCTCCCACACAGGCATTTCGGGTCAGGATAACGAGGCGTTTCCTATTTCGGCCCGGTGCATACGACGCATGTGCGCGTAGGCAGGCATCCACATCTGCCCAGCCAATCTGCTGCAGAAGCCTGAGCCAGCGTTCCCGCCAGACTGGCAGGGCAAGGCCGGACACAGACTGCGCGGCATTCTGAGCCAGACGGGAACGCAGCCCGGCATCTTCGATGAGTGTAGTGACGCACGCGGCAATGGATGCTGCCGTGGGGTCAGCCACAAGGCAGTTGAAGCCATCCAAGGCAATGTCGGCAAGTCCGCCCACGTGGGTTGTCACAACGGCGCGCCCGGAAGCAAGAGCTTCAATCAGGGAGAGTGAGGTCCCTTCGCAGGCAATGGTTGGAATCACCACAATATCAGCCTGCGCGTACAGTTCCGCCATGCCTTCAAAATCGGCGCTCGTGAACATGCAGCGCCCATCCTCCGCACAGACACGCTCTATCTCGTTGTTGCTGGCCTCGTCCCCCCTGCCTGCCCAGATGAAGGAGACGGTGTCATGCGGGATTGCTTTGACAATGTCCCCAAACACATACGCACCGCGGTTCACCTGTGCCCTGCGGGGAAACAGCACCGTCAGCCGGGAAGGATTCCCCTTCAGCGGAACTGGCCGGAACTGATCCGGATCGTAAAAATTGGGAATGAAATGCCATTTCTGCGCAGCGACGGGCCAGAGCGAGCGAATAAGCCCGATTGTATTGGTGTCTACACTGACGCAGTGCGCTGGAGCGGTAAAGGCTGTTTTGATCCGTTTCCAGAACAGACGGGTTCGATAGCTGACGCCGGCATAGTTGGCATGATCAAACCAGATCCCGTGTGAAATGAGCAGGGAATTACCTGCAACAACGGGAGCACCTGTTTCCGGCAGGAAATAGACCACATGATCCACCCTACCGGCAAGTTTGAACGCCAGTCTGTTCAGCTGAACAAAAAAGCCGCTGCGGTCCAGCCGGGAAGGCACACAGAGAACCCGGCAGCCAAACACACTTCGAATTTCAAGGGAAGATACAGCATTGGCCTGCAGAATGGTTACCGTGAACCCAAGCGAGTCAAAAAGGGATACCAGCTCCCGCAGATACCGCTCTCCCCCACCGTAGGTCGGCTTGAATGTTACCGTATCCAGAATCTGATTCGTTACCAGCAGGATGGTCTTTGTACCCGGATTACGCTTTCTGTCATCATCCAGAAGCTCCATGATCAGATCGAGAACGTGTTTCTGTTCCTGCTCTCTGACGGCATTCAGGCCAAATTTGATGGTATGATATGCCTGCCGGGCAAGATGGTATGTCTGCCTGACGAGATGATACACATTTCCTGACGGCGAAAGGCGCATGAGGCCTGTCTTCAGCTTCTTTTTCAGCATTTTTCTCGACGAAACAGGTTCTTCTTCCGCCAAGATTGCCCGCACTGCCTTTTGAAAACATCGGTCATACATCCCGCTTTCTGCCATGACCTTCACTTTTTCGGCCATGGCAGCATGGTGCTTCACCGCTTCCCTGCCAAGGGCTGCAACGCGTTGAAACTGTTCTGGACTCAGCTTCGTCTTTGACAGTTTCAGCAGAATCTGTATGCCCTTTTCGCAGTCAGCTGAAGCATCAAGAGCGAAATACTGCAAAAGCCGGATAAGGGGCCAAGCCCCTGCCCTTTCTGCCAGCTGCAGCATGGAGCGTTCGTCAATGACTGCTGCCTCATCAATACCGTCTTCCTGCCCCTGCGCACGCAGTATGGCTGAGGCAAGCGCCGTCACATTGGCTATTTTCTGGGCATCCGTGCAATGGGCTGAAATGGCGCCCGCATGAACCCGGTACTGGAGCAATTCCTGCGGCAGGACCTCTATCTGCCCAATCTCCAGTATGCGCAGGAGCATATCGTAATCCTGAGCATAGCGAAAACAGACACGGTACCCCCCGATGCGGCGCAGGGCCTCTGTGCGCAGCACCAGAGTGGGATGGAAAAGGCACATGCCGTTTTCATAGAGCTGCCTTTTCAGTGTATTGTGATCCGTAACATAGTGGGCATCACTCAAAAAGCCGGTAACGCGTGCCCCAGACGCATCAACAGGCAAAACAAAGGAGCCAAGAGCCACAATATGTGGGAAAAGCTGCATGTGCCTGAGCTGACTCTCAATCCGTACCGGCATACAGATATCATCTGCATCCATGCGGGCAACGAACGGCGTTGTCACATGCTCAAGGCCAATATTCAGACTGCGGGTCAGCCCCTGATTAACTGTATTGGTAATAATCTGAATCCGGGAATCTTTTTCCGCACAGGCCTGCAGGATGGAGGGCGTTGTATCTGTTGACGCGTCATCCACAACGATAACACGGATGTTGGAAACCGTCTGTGTCAGAATACTATCCATGGCAGAACGCAGATACTGTTCGCCATTGAATACGGACATCAAAACCGTGACCAGCGGCTGGGATTCATTTGTGCACAGCATGGCAGCATCCTTATCTACAGTGTGTGTCCGGCATCCGCATCAGCATGGGCTTCACACCAGATTTCGCCCCAGCGGATATGCAGCTCTGTTATGTGAAGACCGGCCTGTTCCAGCTCATTGCGAAACGCTTCTTCCGTGTATTCAGTCTCATGCGTGAGATCCAAGCGCCATTCAATTCCCAGCTCTTTTTTCAGCGGCACTCGCCAGTCGCGTTCAAACAGGGGAACGCGCAGCAAAAAACGTCTGGGGTGTACGCGCATCCGGACACTGCGCAGAAATGCAGCTCTTTCCGGCAAATGCTCCAGCACATTGCTGAGGACAACGGTATCAAACATTTCTGCCGGTACATCCTTCAGTGCATCGCCCTGCACAAAGGTTACGCGGGGGTGCGCGTACCGTTCGCGCGCGGCGGCCACCAGCGTACTGTTCAGCTCTATACCGGTCACCACGGCACCAGCTCTGGCAGCCATGTCGTATGCCAGAAATCCATTGCCGGAGCCGATATCGCACACTGTTTCGCCGGGCTGCAGACGCTCAATGAAAAAGTCGTGATAGCGGGTGTGCCGGTGTTTTGTATGCACACCGCCGTCATAGGCTATGGCCTGCGCACTTTCCAAAGCGTAAAGCTGATCCTCAAGCCCGAAGAGGTAGCGCAGGGCATCGGCCGGGGTTTTACGGCGTATCAGGAAGCGAATCAGCGCAAGGGGCACTGTCTCCACCCACCTCATCCGGCTCTGTATGCTGGCAAACGCTTTTCGGGCCGCAGCAGAAAGCAGCCTTACAGGCATGGACAGAGCTGCCTGCCATTTCCGGCACCAGCCGGGAACAGGCATGCGGCCATAGAGGGCCAGCTCCTGTTCCACAATATGGTTTATGCTGAAACGCATGGCTGATTCGCGTGCCGCGCGCCCCAGACGCTCCCGCAGAGCGGCATCACTGAGCAGCCGCTTCAGCCCTTCCCGTATGGAAGCCGCATCGGTTGCGCATAAAAGACCATTCTCTCCATCCCGGATAAGCGGCTCAATGCCCTCTACCCGTGCAGCCAGAACAGCACAGCCTCTCGCCATGGCCTCAATCAATGCCTTGGGGTGCCCCTCATACAGAGAAACCAGCGTGCATACGGTGCTTTTCCCCAGAATATCCGGCAGCGCTTCATGGGGAACATTGCCTCGGAACACCACGTCAAGCCCAAGCTCTGCGGCACGCGCCTGCAGCGCATCTTTCAGTTCTCCATCCCCAACAAGCTGCAGTGTGACCCCAAGCCCCACACAGGCTTCCATAAGGCTGAAAAGATTTTTCTGCTCACTGAGCCGGCCGACCTGCGTCACCACAGGATGGCTTTCGCTTATGGGCAGCGGCGCCGCGTAGTATTCGCGGGGAACATAATTGGGAATGACCGTAATGCGCGATTCGGGAACCGCATACTGCGCGGTCAGGCAGGCTTTCATGGGCGCTGTGGTCACAATGGCCGCACCACAGCCCGCAAAAACACTCCGTTCAATCTCCTGCACGCGGGACAGTTCGGGTGACTGCTGCCGTTCACAGAACGTACTCCACAGGTATCCGCAGCGCGCAACAAAGGGTTTCTGCCAGAACCGGGCGCAGCGCAGGGCACAATCCGCCCCGCTGACCTGATTGCTTTTGATGATACCAGCCTGCGCCAGAGGCAGAGCATGCAGCAGCGGCATCCACCGCTCATACTGATCCGGAGGAAGTTTCCAGCGATTTTCATACACCCTGAGCCAAGGAAACGCCGCGACAACAGCCGCATCTTCACCCCTGCCCCATGAAATAATGCTAATGGAAACACCCCGTCTGGCCAGCTCGGCATACAAAGCCAGTTCACGCTTCAGGGAACCATTATCGCGCCATGCGGTTAAGGACATGCCGCGTGTCATGAAAAGGAGAAGCTTCATACAGGATACTCTTTTGATGCTTATTGATTCCGCGTGAGGACGAACCACAATGTCCCTGAAGTCAATAAGGTTTCCTTAAACTGGGGAGAGAAAAAACGGCTGAAGAGTATTTTTTCAAAGAAACCCGGCTGATAGGTCAGGCAATCAAACTGCTCAATACGAAATCCAGCCAGTCTGGCCCGGTACTCGATGAAGTTATAGGCCTCCTCCGGACCAAAAAACCATCTGTGCCGGTCTTCAGGCCGATCTTTCTGTAGCCCATAAAACTTCATATCATACTGTCCATTTTTATATTTTCCATTTTTCAAAAAGTTCCAGAAATCCTGATACGGATTAGGAAGCGATATAATGACATGCTCGCTTGCAAGGCGCATACATTCATCAAAAGCAGCATGAATATTTTCAAGATGTTCCAGAACATCAAGGCATAGAACGGTATGGTATTCCTTATCCTCAAACGGATAGGGAATATTTTCAAGATTATACTTCAAAAGAATATCTTCACCAAAGCCAATAGAATAATACTGGCTTGTCTCTGGAAGACAGTTTGCCAGAAGACCTTTGTCAGCACCGATATCAAGAATTTTTTTCTTATCAAAAAGAACTTTATATTTGTCATACACATATTCCATTTTATCTTTGCGAGACGTAAATATTTTATTAGTTGTATATATCATATGTTATTACCTTGTATATATTTTATCATATCTTTTACAAATTTTACAGATGACAAGCCCGATACATACTTAAATGAGTTTTCAGCAATTTCTTTTCTTTTTTCTTTATTACTACATAGGATATTGAGTGCTCTCATCCATCCATCATAACTGTAAACAATAAAACCATAGTCTTCATTTTGAATTGCAGAGCAAGCTGCAGTGGAAATTTCTGCTATTACAGGAACTTTACATTGCTGAAACAAATAAATTCTTCCAGGGTTTGTACATTTTTTGAATTGCAAAAGATAATCCTGAACATGAGCACCCGTATGCGGAAGAAGAAGGCCTGTTATTTTTTTAGTAAATGATGCAAGTAAATTAGGTATTGGTGTCGAAAAAGGAACAATACCAATATCTGAGTTTACTATTTCTGTTATTATAGTATCAATATTCCATTGAATATCTTTAATATTTATATCTGGTCTTGATTTTTTCCAAATTCCAAGCTTCTGCACATCATAGATAGCATGAAATTTTATATCAAATTTTGAAGATATCTTTTCTAATGCTGCGATAAGAGGGGGTGAAAGACTTTCAAGATGCTGCTTATTTCCATGATAAGAAATTATTATTTCATCAGTGCTAGAAATATTTCGAGAAGGTAAATTAAATTTCTCTAATAACGGATAGTAAAATATTGGAATATTATATTTTGCATAATAATCAAGTTCTTCATATGATCCAACAATCCAATAGTCAGCCTTTAGACATTGAGAAAGATATTTATCTGTTAAATCTGAAGGCTGAATTTGAATTTTTATATGGCTGGTTGTATCCTTGCACAAAATATTCTTATAATTTTTTCCATAAATAACAATATCAAAGCCATCTGTATCATCAAGAATTCCATAGTGAACAGAAAAACCTAGTTCTTTCAGATCACGATATATGCCATAAGAGAAAACTCTCGTGCTTCCCACAGAAAGGTCATCAGAATCATATACTAATATACGAAGCGATTTATCCATGCTTTATTTATCCATATCCAAAAGTTTATATATAAGATTTTTATAGTTATTACACATTATCTCTAATGTATGGTACTTATTTACAATTTCTAATGCATTTTTTTTGAATGAAGCATGATTTTCAAGAATTATTTTTAAATTAAAAATAGGATTTTCCTTGTCTATAAAAAGACCTCCTTTTAAGCCATCATCCTTATGTATCAATTCAGGGACCCCGCCACTAGCATCTGCCAGCACAGGAAGTCCACTGGCCATGGCTTCAATAACAGTATTCGGGGAACAGTCATCAATAGAAGGAAAAAGTAAAAGATCCATAGAGCGCATATATTTTGCCATTTCATATCTATCATCAATAAAAGGCAGATGCGTAACATTTTCTAAACTATTAATAAAATGTCCACTTAGAGGATCATTATTTTGATTACCAATTAAATAAAAATGTATATTTTTATTGTTTTTTAAGATTTCTGCTATAGCAAGAACCATCGATAAACCTTTACGAGGCATTCCTGTTGCTGCAATATGGCAAATATTAATATTGCCTTTAAGGCTAACCTTATCACCATTTGGTGAAAAAATATTTGTATCTGTACCATTATATATAAAATATCGTTGTGTACAATTTAATTTTTGAAGTTTGCCAAAAATAGTTTCAGGAAGTATTCCTTCATAGAGTGTCTGACAATATTTTGACTGATAGACAGTAGCGTCTGCATATTTATTAACATTAATAATTGTTTTCTCATTTCCATATGCTTTACATAGATAAAAATATCGATCATCCAGTCGATGAATTACCTTCATTGATTTATTTTTTCTTTTTGCTTCTTTTAGTATTTGTTCAGCTGTAATATTAGGAAGCATATATTTTTTTGCTAAAAATTTCGGAATATATTGTCCAAATTTTTCTAAATTTTTTATTAAAAATTTATGATACCTATTAAATTCTCTAAGTGGCCCCCCTGCAAAAAAGAAAAAAATATCAATATCATCTATTGTTTCAACAACTTCAAAATTATTCTGCTTACTGAAATAATCATATAAACATTGAACCACAGGTAAAACGATAAGTTTTTTTCCCGACTTATCATAAGGATAATTCAAGTATATTTTAATTTTTTTCATATTCATCTCCTTTTTGGATTAATATACTATCAAGTACTACAATACCTGCTTTTGCAATTTTATTTTCAACTTCAGAGTTTTGAGCTGTTGAAAAGGTAAGAATATTTTCCACATAATCGATGAGAAACCCAGCAGAACATTTTATATTTAAGCTGAAACTCTCCCCCTTGAGAGGAAACTTTTTTATTTTGAAACATAGTTTTTTTTGCAGGGAATTTATATTTAAATATTCTCCCCATGTTGGAGAAAGAGTTGTAATAATTCTCTGATATTCATCTACCACCATAGCCTGTACGATGATGTCATCCACACTGTTGAAAATATCATATTCAATAATAAGATTGATATCTTCGAGAGGAACAGGTTTTTTTATCACTGTGCCATCATCAAGGCTGAAATAAGCTTTTGAAACTCGAATATCACCACTTCCTGGGCGAACAGTTTGCTCTATTCCACTGTTAGAAAATATCTTTCTATCTTCCTGCCGGAGATATTTTTTTACAATAGGCTCTGCTTCTCCAGAGGCGATACAACGCCCTCCTGATAATAAGAGGGCTTTTTCGCATAGGCGCTCAACCTGATACGGACTGTGCGAAACAAAGAGCAGAGTGACGCCACTGGACAACAGCTTTTGTACTTGCTGGTAGCATTTCTTCTGAAACATGATGTCGCCGGTGGAAAGAACCTCATCCACCAACAGAATATCCGCCCGGGCATGAACAGCAATACCGAATGCCAAACGCGCCAGCATTCCACTGGAATATTGCCATACAGGCCTGTCAATCCAGTCTTCCAGTTCGGAAAAATCCATAATCTCAGGTTCCAGTCTTCTTATGTCCCTGCCGGAAAACCCCATAATGGTAGCCAAAAGAGTTATATTCTCTCTTCCTGTCAACTCCATGCTGATGCCGGCGTTAAGCTCGATCATGGGGAAAATCCGACCGCCAACAGTAATAGAGCCTCTGTCTGGCGGTGTTACTCCGGCCAGCAGTTTGAGCAAGGTCGATTTGCCGGCGCCATTGCGCCCGAGGATGCCCAGCGAGCCCCCCCGGCGTACTTGAAAGGACACATCTCTGATTGCGTAACCGCTTTCCCGAGACTGGCGTTTTTTCCAAGGCAACAAAGATGGAAGCCCATAGCTTTTCCAGACATTCTTCACATCAATAATGATATCATCGTCCATAGAGCAAATTCACTTCAAAAGAGGGAATAAGGCATTCTGGATACAGCCGTTCCATTATTCAACGCCCCTACCTAGATGGTATCGGCCGCATAGCGGAGGGTACGACGAAAAAAAGGATACCCGATAAGCCAAACCAACGCCGTTGATGCCAGTATGACACAAAACGACACCCCATCTGGCCACTGTCCAAGAAAGAGTGCGTTCCGGAACATGGATACAGAATGTGCGACAGGATTGATGGCAACAACCCACCTGAACTGTGCTGGAACAATTTCCGGAGAGAAAAATATTGGCGTAACGAACATGCCAAGCTGCAATATGATAGGCAGGAGTACAATGATATCCCTTCGATATATGCCAAGAGCACAAACTAGGAGACCTACTCCCAAGGCAAATCCCCCCAGAAATATGATAAAAAATGGCAAGCAAAGCCACGACAGTGACGGGTGTACCCCAAAAAAGAGACTCATGCCTAAAAGTAGCACTAAGTATGTTATTACTGTCAAAACCGGCATTCCCAAGGAACTCAGGGCAAATGCCAAGGGATTGACAGGCATTTTGCGCAATATGCCCATGTTACTACTCACGCTGGGGTACACACCGGAAACAGATGCACTGAAAAAAAGCCATAAGGAAACACCGGAAAAAAGAAATGGCAAAACAGGCGCATCTTCAGATTCGGGCAGACCAAACATCATTCGAAAAAATATGAAAACAACCAAGTAGATCACAGGAGCCATAAAGGCCAGGACAGGCCCGAAAAGCGTACGCCGAAACTGTGCCTTGAAATCACGCAAAAAAATGACCCGGATAAGCCGAAACATGGGTGGGTGCAGGACTACTTGGTTCTTCATACATTTTTCCTTTCTAGAAGCTGTTGCCGTAACTTCTTCAAGATATTGGCTGCTGCGCCAACGTCAGGCTCTGCCCAGCATGTTTGAAGACCTTTATACGGTCCCTTTTCTATTTTCACGGGGACTAATGTATATGGAACGCAGTGAGCAAACGGTCCATACATAAAATCCATATTCCCTGACCATCCCGTAGCCACTACATGCAAACCATGCTGCATGGCTTCACGAATGGACAGACCATACCCCTCAGAACGGTGTAACGAAAGATAGATATCGTTCTGCATATAAAGAGCATCTAATCCTTCCACAGAAAGCACTGCATCTAGGATTTGCACACCGGAGACTGTAGAACATGCTTGCCACAGTCGTTTCAGCTTATCTCCATGCTCCCGCGCTCCGGTGACCTTAAAAACAAGTTCTGCTTCGCCTGCCTGAAAAGCCATGCTAAAAGCCTTGAGTACAGCCAGAGGATTTTTGCGTTCGAATGAAGATCCGAGATCAAAGGAGTAAAGGCAGTGAATTACGCCGTCCACAGCGTACCGTTTTTTGCGAAGAACTGGTGTGGGGACGGGATGAGGAACAACAGTAATGCGTTTATCTGTGCAAGGACGCAACGCATTGCGTACAAATGCACTTGGAACAACAATCTCATCAACAAAATTTAAAGCATGTTTCCAAATTTTGGGAATACTTTCCAGCTCCCATGCCCAGTAAGCTACCAAATGTTTATCTTTGAGTATTTTTTTCCCTAATCGACATACCACAAGCTGAAACTGGGGAGGATTGGCATGGATAACCATAGTGCCAGCTCCCATATTTTGGATCTGTTTGACTGAAAGAACATTTTGAGGCAAAGGTAGATCCGCTCTTTCCAACATGAGTCCACCGACATCCACTCGAACAACACGGAATCCTTCCTGCTCTTTACTGTCGGCATATAAACGGGCTCCCTGAGCAATGCCACTAGACGATCGAAAGGCGCCCAGTATATAGAAAATGGCATTATCTGAAACGACTGATCGTTTGGATGTACTCCGAAGACATATTGCCGATAAAATGATTAAGCGAAAAGATTGCGGCAATATCTTCCAGCATTTTTTCATAAATATTTTAAAAGTGAACATACTAGATATACATTATTTTCAACATGTTAATAAATTACTTACCTTTGTAACAAAATGCTCATACTGATATTTTTATGCTAACTATCTTTGTCTATATCCTATTTTAGGGCCTCTTTTGACATCTTCAGCATGAGGTAACAAATCGACCGGAATACCCAGTTGAACAAGTTCCCTGTGCTGTTCCGAAGGAATGCGCTCAGCCTTACCCAGACGATCGGCAGGCATGCGAGTATTCCCAGTGATTTTCCTATTTCACTGAAATTCATCTTATTTCTTCTCATCCAGATGATGAGACGTTTCAAGCGAGTAAGTTCGATGTATCCAGTCATGGGATAAATATTTTCCGGTAAGAAAAACAAAATATGAGTGTTCAACTCAGCGTATTTTCTTAAAAAAGTTAGTTACAAACTGTTAGGATTGATTTATCCTAAAAAATTGTCTTCTTCGAAGCAGTAAGAAGAGTAGAGCCTTAAAAAAGTGTACTTTTTGGTTACCCCTTTATTTAACTTACTTCGCACTCTCTTACTCCAAAATTATTCAACTTTCCAGCCTAAAATGGGAAATCCCCCCCTTTGATTCTCAGCGCCATCTACAGCTGTTTTTTCTCTTTTGTATCCCATAATCACTTGAAAAAAACATAAATAATTCACACATACTCAAAACCTGCCTCAGTCTTCCCGTATAACTTGCCGTCCCCTTGCGCGATTTCATCTGCATGGAAGATGTTACAGAAAACTTGCCCAAGAGAGCGGTATAGACATTCCTTTCAAAGCAAAAATACATTTCATAAATGTATAGATATATGTTATTACATTGAAATAACATATTTTTTAGTAAATGTCTGTCCGGAATACCGGACAGACATTTTTCTGTCATGGAGGTAAGATGGAAACATTCTGTTCGGAAGAGATCGGCAAGCTGGCTCAGGCGCTTCTCAAGGTTCAGCGACAACTGCAGCCCGCATTAAAAGATGCGGACAATCCCTTCACCAAAAGCAGGTACGCGACACTGAACAGTGTCATGGACTCATGCAGGCAGGCACTTCTGGATAATGGCATCTGGCTCTGCCAGTATCCTGTTCCCGTCGAATCCGGCTGCCTGGGGCTGGTCACGAAACTCACCCATGCTGAATCCGGTCAATGGCAGGCAAGCCTTGCGGTTGTGCCCTTGCCCAGGGCCGATCCTCAGGGAGTGGGAATTTCGATGACGTACATTCGTCGTTATGCTCTTTCAGCCATGCTGGGCATCGTGACGGAGGAAGATACGGATGGAGAATTCCCCAAAAATCGTCAAATAGGGCCATACGCACGAAAAGGGCCGCAAATGCCCCTCAGATCAAAAAAGATGCTTCAGGCATAAAAACCCACGGACAAAATTTCAGGGGCCTCAAATCGAACGTCAGAGGGACTTGCAAAATTGCCGAAACTGGACGGCATTTCCTTCAAAATTGTAGAGGCTCAGGACGGAAGGGAATGCATCCTTGCCACAGGCAATACGGCGGCACAGAAAAATACACTGTCGGCTGCCGTTTTCCACTGGAACGCACAGTGCAAGATATGGTGGAAATATGCCGACGCCTCATGAATCAACCCACATATTCCATAGAAGAGGACTGCCGATGCCAGCGGTCCTCTTCCTTTTTCAGACACGAGAGGAATAAGGAATGCGGAACAAAGACAAAACCGTCATCCGGTTTATCGGGATCGATGAATGGTGCAGGGCCGTCTTTCGGGAAACGGAGGGGAATCGCTGATTCAAGTCCGTCGAACTCGTTCCGGATCGGTTCCCCGGAATGCCGGACAATGCATGGAAATTTCTCCTGCATTCGCTGCATACGACGGATGAATTCGAAGGAGAACCCGGATTTCCCGTTCCACGGGAACAATTCATTTTTATGCGGGAAAATGGGGAGATGAATACGGAGGGGAACGCATGAATACGGAACGGAACCAGGAAGACAGACTGCTGTCGCTTGTCTGCCATGGACTTCAGGAACATGCGAAGTGAATGACCTCAGCCATGCTTGGGGACCGATCGCAGTACATCGGAATGTCGGACATTGACCGAATGCTTGAATGCCCACGATCCGTCTTCATGTCGAAAGTGTTTTCCGGAGACACGCCATCCATTCTCAGGGCACTGTGCGGACTGTTCTGAAACGCCAGCCTGTTCTTCAGAGGGGCCATTGGCTGGAGATGGGAATGGAAAACGCCTTCAAGGCAATTGCGGTTCCTTTTCTGGCACAACTGGAAATTGACGTCGTTCGAGAAGGAATACCTGTCCGGGCGCATCTGGATTTTACAATGGCCGGTGAGAATCCGTACAGAGTTCGGGTTCTGGAGCTGAAATCCACAAGAAACCTCCCGGACGCGCTTTCCGTCGCCTATGAAACCCAGATTTACGGCCAGATTTCCCTGCTGCGGGAATACTGGAATCTCCCGGTATTCAACCTTGTCATGGAAAATGGGGAGGTTCTTCACCAGCGGACATTCCCGGCGTTATGCCGGGAACGACTGGGAATTTCATTGCCCGATTCGCCGGACTCCGTTGATATTCAGGGTTGGGTACTCTGCATGTCGATGGATGACGCCCGTCCGTTTGGTCCGTATTTCCCTGATTCCGGAATGCTCGATGAATCTATGAAAACAGCGGAAGACCTGTGGATGGCTCTACGGGAATACCGGACAAATCCGTTCCCTCCGGATTCTCTGCGGACTGCGGACGGATTCAATCCGCTTTGTGCTTACTGCGACTGGAACGCGGACTGTCCGAAGTTCAAAGGACTTGAGCATCCCGAATGGGAACCGGATCTGGAACAGCTTGCCGCACTCAAACGACACAGGAAGGAACTGGAAACCGAAATCGGAACGGTGGAATCCGGACTGAAACTGGCCTGCACTCTGGCTGATGCCGATGGACAGTGGATTACTGCCGGGACATACCGTTTCCGGGTTTCCCGTCAGAAGGGAAGATGTAGCTTGGACAAAGGGACACTGTATCAGGAGCTTGCCTCTTCCCTTGGCCTGGAAAAAACAGAAGTCATATTGAACCAGTGTGAGAAAGAGGGAGAGTCTTTCGAGCGGCTATTCACCCAGCAACTGTCTCATAATTGACAGGCAAATAATAGGTTCCTGCAAGAGGAGAAGCTTCGATGAACGTCATGTCGAGCCGAGAATTCAATCAAAATGCTGGCAACGCAATACCAATATTTATTGCAGATAGAGGTTGTTTTCACATGTTCTTCTTGTAATAAAGGAATACCGCAAGATTATGGCAATGCACCAGAATATGGCGGCCATACTGGCTTGCCCTGAAAGCGTGGATATGGATTTTGAACCAATGGGGATTCCAGCCATTACCTCCTGGAATCCCTGAACTGAGCCGGAATATCATTTCCATCCCGGTTCCTCTTTCATGAGGAGCCGGGATTTTTGTTTCTCAACCTCAAAATCGCAGGAGGTCATCATGACACAGACACTTCCACAGGAGCTGGAACAGCTTGAGGCAACGGAATTTGACGCCGGTCTGGTCTTCAGCGGCGCTGCTTCCGGCAACATGGTCAGAGGCTATTCTTCTCCGTGCTCCTGCACGCCTGTTGCAGATTCGACCTATATTTTTCATGAATCGGCACGAGATGTCGTGGTCTGGTTCATGAACAAGCTCGATCCGCTGTATCTGTACGGACCTGCGGGATGCGGAAAATCCAGTCTTGTCAAACAACTGGCTGCACGTCTGAACTATCCCGTGTTCAACGTCACCGCGCATGGCAGGATGGAGTTCAGCGATCTGACCGGACACGTCTCTCTGCAAAAGGGAAACATGGTCTATCAGTATGGTCCTCTGGCCCTTGCCATGCGGTATGGGGCGCTGTTCATCATGGACGAGGTCGATCTCCTGCCTCCCGAAGTGGCGGCAGGGTTGAACGGCATTCTTGAAGGACAGCCGTTGTGCCTTCCGGAAAATGGTGGAGAACTGATTCATCCCAGCCCCATGTTCAGATTCGCCTGCACGGCCAATACCAATGGGAACGGAGACGATACCGGTCTCTATCAGGGAACGCTGCGCATGAACCTTGCCTGGCAGGACCGGTTCATGGTCAGCTCCGTAGACTATCCGGCTGCGGATGTTGAGAAGGCTCTTCTGGCCCGGCTTTTCCCAACACTGCCAGACTCCATCACCTCAAAAATGGTGGACTTCGCAAATGAGGTCCGGGGTCTGTTCATGGGAACTTCGGACACCTCCATCAATACCATGGAAGCCACACTCAGTACGAGAACTCTGATCCGATGGGCAGACCTCACGCTCAAGTTCCAGCCTCTCACACACCAGGGAATCCAGCCGCTTTCCTACACCCTGGATCGTGCCCTTGCCTTCAGAACGGCTCCATCCACACGAGCCATGCTTCATGAACTCGTTCAGAGAGTATTCCCTGTGGAGAACGTCAGTCTGGGGGAGTAGAACAATCCGTCTCCTCCCGTCTTGAAAGGCATCTCCTGCCCATCATTCGTAAGATGGAGCAAGGAGACCTGCATCCCGAAGATTTTCCCGATTCTACCTCGATTACGCGTCTTTACGAACGCTTCTCCATGTCGGTTCCGGCATGGGGAGGCGTTTTTTCATGGGCTTGAATCAGGGAAGGAAGTTGAACGCAATCCATCCATAACTGCATAAACTTATAAGGAAAAAATATGAATATACTCTCGGATATCAAGGTACTGGACTCCCTGCTGGCCCTGACCCCCACCATCACGCTCTGGTCCGCCAGAAGGAAGATGACGCTTTCCGACTTCGGAAATGCGGAACTTCCTCCTGAAGATCTTGCCTCGCTCGGCAGCAAGCGGATTGCCGATCCGGGCAGCCTGAAAATTTTCAGCACGCTGAAGGCCAGAGCCTTCAACTATCTGGACAGACACGGCGTCAGATTCATGTCCGGATGGGCCATTCCCGAAGACAAGGCCGGAGACGTCGTTACCGAACTCATGTCCATACGGGATGATTTCTTCAGGGAAAAGGAAACCTTCCTTGCCGATTATGACCAGTCCATTGAAAACTGGATCAACAAGCATACCAAATGGGCCGGCATCATCAGGGAGTCCACGGTAGGTTCCGAGTATGTCCGGTCCCGCTTCTCTTTCGCCTGGCAGTTGTACAGAGTCGCGCCTCTGACGGAACACCGCGAGCGGAACGCCGTACTGGAATCCGGATTGCGGGAAGAGGTGGAAGGACTCGCCGGCACTCTGTTCAGGGAAATCTCCGCATCCGCCGATGAAATCCGGAAGAACGTCTATATGGGGAGGGATTCGGTGACGCACAAGGCTCTGTCTCCGCTCAGAACGCTTCAGAACAAGCTGGCGGGACTGACTTTCATCGAGCCTCATGTCGCGCCGGTTGCACAACTCATCCAGACCCGCATCAATGCCGTCCCTCCGAAGGGAAACATCACGGGAAAGGGCCTGCTCATGCTGCAGGGGATCGTTTCCATGCTGCGCGATCCTCTTCTGATGCTTGAACATTCGCAGAAGGTCATTGCCGGACAGCATCCCCGGTTCGTGCTGGAACAGGCATGTTCCGCTTCCGAAACAATCATGCCGGAAGGAGAAAATACGGAGGAGTATCCTGTCGCCATGCCTGAAATTCCGGAACTCGATCCGGTTGTGGAACCGGTTGCTTCGGCCAACATTCCAAGCCTGGGCTTATGGTAATACCATGATTTGAAACAAAGATGTGATGAAAAGCCTGCCCCTTCTGGCAGGCATTCTCGGCAGACAGTACAACGTCAGGATGGAAATCGGCGGCACCGGAGCGTTTACGGATGGCAATACCATCCATCTTCCCGCGCTGCCGAAAGATATGGGAGACACACTCCTTAAGGTGACAAAGGGCTTTCTGAATCATGAAGCGGCACATATCCGGGAAACGGATTTTGCGAAACTGAAGGAAGCTAAGCTTACGCCATTTCAGTTACATCTCATGAATATTATTGAGGACTGGAGAGTGGAAGAAAGACTTTCCGCCATCTATCTGGGATGCGGAGAGAATTTCCGGTTCATTATCAGGTACCTGTTTGAATCTGTTCCTGAAAACTCACATACACCTCCGGTCGCGTCCATTCCGGAATACCTGCTTCTGGCCGTCAGGACATGGGCGGTTCCGGAAATCCAGATGCACAAGGACAAAGTCGCAGCGAAAGTTGATGCCCACTTCGAGGGGCTTCGGGAACAACTCGACGCCTGTCTGGAAAACATTCGTCCGCAATGCCGGACAACCAGTGATTCCATCCGGTTTGCTCTGGAACTGGAAGCCATCATCCGGCAATGGGTGGAAAGTCCGAAGAAAAAGGATTCTCCTGAGAACCATGCGGAACCAAAGGTCATCTTCAATTGAACGAACAGGGACGGACGGAAACTGTCTGTCCGGCCTCAGGAGAAAACGTCATGGAAAAACTGGTTTATTTTATCGGTGGAATTATCGTTGGAGGCATATGCACACTAGCAGCCCTGGGATTTGACGAAGAAGAGCTTGATTCCATAGGAGGCGCCTTTCCCGAGACAGGAGACATGGAGGATGAAGAGCACAGGTAAGACGGAAATAAATGGCCCCATCATCCGCGTCAGTCCAGTACGGAGGAACAGGAAAGCTGAATACAGAATTTGATTTCGTGTAACAAGGCTATGATATTAATGAATCAGAAAACAGGCATCTTGCCAGCCGGAACCTTTTACCTTATTCTTTCACTATCAACAGTCAGAAGGTAGACAATCCTCATGATCTGGTCGCCAGAAAATACTTCTCCACCCCTGCGGCCATGGGAAACTTTCTCAGAGAGTTCCTGCCGGGGGACATGTACGAAGTTCTGGACGTCTCCAGCCTTGAACCGACAAGGGAAAGCTTCATCGCACCGGGACTGAGGGAATCCATCGCGGATCTCATCTTCCGGTGCGCCACGAAGGACAGCAAACAAGGAAACATCTACATCACCTTCGAGCATAAACACAATCCGGCCCCTATATGCGCTCTCCAGCTGTTCAGGCACATGGCGCTCGTGGGAGGATGAAGTCAGTTCGGGACGATTCAGGCCAGGGCAGGTCATCTTCCCTTCATCATCCCCATCGTCATCTATCACGGCAGGGGGAAATGGAACGGAAACCAAATGCGGGAACTTTTTGTGGAAGGCACGTCGTTCAGCGTGTGCATCCCCGATTTTTCCATGCTTGTCTGCAATCTTACCGAGCTACCTGAAGAAAAGCTGCGGGCCAACCTTGCGGACAATGCCATGCTTCTCCTTCTTCAGGCATTACTGCTCAGGCATCCCGTGGAACAGATAGCAAGGACTTTCCTGCTTCTGGATTCCGCCATGAACAGGGAACTCATGGACACCATCAGGCTGTTCCTGAACTACGTCCAGCAGACCCATCCGGATATTACCGAATCACGCATCAAGCAGAGTATAGAGGAAATCGCCATGCAGGAAGGCATCACCACTCCCATGAAGTCTTTTGAGGAATACTGGTTTCCGGAATTCTACAATAAGGGCAAAGGAGGCTGGAAAAGCTGAAGGGAAAGCTGAAGGAATTATTGAGGGAGAGGCAAGAGGAAAAGCTGAGGGGTTACGCTCCGCAGTAACCAGTCTCTTGTTTTCCCGTTTCGAAAAGATTGCCCCCCTTTGGTCACAAAGATTGACCAGTTTAGTGATACCAGCCAGTTATCCTCTATTGTAGTAGAGGTAGCAAGGGCAAAACATTGGAGGATGTCCGACGACTCATTGAAAGGCCAACTCCCAGGATACAGTAAACTGACACGCCGTTCCCCACAAAGAAGAACGGAGTGTTTTATCAAAAGCATGAGGGAAACTGCCATCAGGCCAGGATACCATCCTACCACAAAAAACGCTCAACGCAAGAGCCATGCAAATAAAAAAGATAGTCACAACTTCTCACGGAACTACACGTTCCATCACCAAAAAATGGGGACAACATTCCCCTCAGAACAAGAAAAGGCCCTGCAACTTTCGTTGCAAGGCCTTGTACTTCCTGGCTCCCCGGGACGGACTTGAACCGCCAACCTAGTGATTAACAGTCACCCGCTCTGCCGATTGAGCCACCGGGGAATGAGGCACTCGTTGGTGCGAAAAGAGGTCTATCGAAATGCCTTCCTTCCGTCAAGCGTTTTCTTCATTTTTTTTGAAAAAACTTTTTGACCCGCGGCACGTCCTTGACTGTACAGCACAATTGGACTACGGCTTTGCGGATACAAACTGTGCGATCAGGTCCACAGGGCGCCACGGCCGGAGGGGGGGTCCCGCCGCCGCGGGCGGGAAGGCAATGCGAGAACGGAGGAACGCTCCCGCTGTCTCTAACCCGTTGGAACATTGTACGGCTTTCGTGTAACATCGGCCATGCGCCGCAACAGGAAGCCTGTCCGCCAAAGCCCCGTTCTCGCCGCCGGATATGACCGCGTTTCTTGCCGTCCGTAAGCGCGGAAAATGATCATCGGTCGCCAATCGCTATTTTAATTGATGGAGAGATTCCCTTGAGCAGCCCGGAAACTACGCACCACAAGCCCGTCAAGCTTGCTACCAAATCAGTCCACGCATCCTATTTCATGCCCATGCTTCAAAGCCTCGCCGATAAAGACGAGCTCAACGAAGTCGTCAAAAACTGCGTGGTCAAATCCTGCGAACTCATGGATGCCGGGATCCCTCTTCATCTCAATGGGTTCGTGAAGACGCATGACGCTGGGGCCATCCGGGCCGAATACGAAGCCTGTTCCGCCACCGAGCTTGAAGAACTGAACGAGACGTTCACCTGTGCCGGGCGCATCATCTCCCACCGCTCTTTCGGCAAGGTCGCGTTCTTCCATCTTATGGATCGCAGCGGCCGTATCCAGTGCTACGCGTCCAAAGATCTTATGGGTGAGGAAGCCTACAAGAATTTCAAAAAGTTCGACATCGGCGACATCGTGGGCGTGCACGGGAAGCTTTTCCGCACCAAGACCGACGAGCTGACCCTCGCCTGTGATCAGGTGACCCTGCTTACCAAGTCGTTCCGCTCCCTGCCCGAAAAGCACAAGGGCCTCACCAACGTCGAAATCCGCTACCGCCAGCGGTATGTGGACCTCATCACCAACCCGAAAGTCCGCGACATCTTCCGCAAGCGCAGCAAAATCATCCGCACCTTCCGCTCTTTCCTTGAAGAGCGCGGCTTTGTGGAAGTGGAAACCCCCATGCTCCATCCCGTGGCGGGCGGCGCGGCGGCGCGTCCGTTCATCACCCACCACAACGCGCTGGACATGGAACTGTACATGCGCATCGCGCCCGAACTGTACCTCAAGCGCCTCCTCGTGGGCGGCTTTGAGAAGGTCTTCGAGCTGAACCGCAACTTCCGCAATGAAGGCATCTCCATCCGTCACAACCCCGAATTCACCATGTGCGAATTCTACTGGGCTTATGCGACGTTTTATGATCTGATGGATCTGACCGAGGAACTGTTCTCCACCATCGCCACGGAAGTCTGCGGCAGCCCGATCATCACTTATCAGGGTACGGAGCTCGACCTGACCCCCGGCAAGTGGCAGCGCCTCACCTTCCACGAATCGCTGGAGAAGATCGGCGGGCACTCCCCCGAATTCTACAACGACTTCGACAAGGTGCTTGCCTACGTCCGCGAACGCGGGGAAAAGATCCTCAAGACGGACAAGCTCGGCAAGCTGCAGGCCAAGCTCTTTGACCTCGACGTCGAGCCCAAGCTCGTCGCCCCCACGTTCATCTACCACTACCCCACGGAGATCTCCCCGCTGGCGCGCCGCAACAAGGACAACCCGGAGATCACGGATCGTTTCGAGCTCTTCATCATGGGCCGCGAATACGGCAACGCGTTCTCGGAACTCAACGATCCCATTGACCAGCGTATGCGTTTTGAACAGCAGGTTCGGGAAAAGGCCGCCGGCGACGACGAAGCCTGTGCGATGGACGAAGATTACCTGCGCGCGCTGGAATACGGCATGCCCCCGGCCGCGGGCGAAGGCATCGGCATCGACCGGCTGGTCATGCTCCTGACCGACTCCCCGTCCATTCGTGAAGTGATCTTCTTCCCGCTGCTGAAGCAGGAATCCTAACCCCTATGCGTTTTGAACTCTTCGTAGCCTTGCGCTACCTCTTTGCCCGGCGCAAGCAGGCCTTCATTTATATCATTTCAGCCATGTCCGTGCTTGGCGTGGCCATAGGCGTCGCCGCGCTGGTCGTGGTTCTCGGCGTCTACAACGGTTTTACGACGGACATCCGGGATAAAATCCTCGGCGCGAACGCGCACATCATCGTTTCCGGCCCGTTGGCGGCGCTCACCGCGCCGCCTTCGGACGCGGACTTCCAAAAAATGCGCGGCGGCGAAGCCCCCGAACTCTCCGGCATGGCTGCCGTGCTCCGGCGCATCGACGCCACCCCCGGCGTCGTCGGCTCCACCCCCTTCCTTTACGCGGAAGGCATGCTGTCCTCCCCAAGGGGCGTCAAAGGCGTCGTCCTGCGGGGCATCGATCCCAAGACCGCGCCGGACGTCCTCACCATGCTGGACAGCCTGAGCAGCGGCAGCGTCGCAAACCTGAACGCGTCCGTGGAGGGCGCGCCGCCCGGCGTGCTCATCGGCAAGGAACTGGCGCAGCGCCTCGGCCTGGTCGTGGGCAGCCGCGTCAACCTCCTTTCCCCTTCCGGGCAAAAGACCACCGCCGGCTTCCAGCCCCGTATCCGCCCTTACAAGGTTGCGGGCATTTTCCAGACCGGCATGTTTGAATACGATTCGTCGCTTGGGTTCATCTCCCTTGCGGCGGCGCGCGATCTGCTGGGCTTGCCTTCCGATCAGATTTCCGGCATCGAAGTCACCGTCAAGGACGTATATAAGGCCGATACCGTCGCCGCCGCCCTCCAGAAGGAGCTTGGCCCGCTGGCTTCCGTCCGCACATGGATGGACATGAACGCCAATCTCTTTGCCGCGTTGAAGCTCGAAAAAATCGGCATGTTCATCCTGCTGGCGATGGTCGTCCTCATCGGCTCCTTCTCCATCGTCACCACGCTGGTCATGCTGGTCATGGAAAAGACGCACGACATCGCCATCCTGATGTCCATGGGCGCGACCAAGGGGATGATCCGCCGGATATTCATGCTTCAGGGCACGATCATCGGCGTGGTGGGCACCCTGCTCGGCTATGTGCTCGGCATAGGGCTGGCGCTCCTCCTCCAGCGGTACCAGTTCATCAAGCTTCCGCCGGGGGTTTATACGCTGGATCACCTGCCCATCCTGCTCGACTGGGTCGATATCGTTGTGGTCGGCGTGTCCGCCATGACCCTATGTTTCCTCGCCACGATCTATCCGGCGCGGCAGGCTTCGAGCCTTGAGCCCGCCGAAGCCCTGCGGTTTGAATGATGGAACAGACAGCATACGCGACCGCGCCCCCGGTACTCTACGAGCTTTCCGGCGTCGGGAAGTCCTGCGAGGGCCCTGCGGAGCGCATCACCATTCTGAAAAATATAGACCTGACCGTCCGGGCCGGCGAGTCCCTCGCCATCGTCGGGGCGTCGGGATCGGGCAAGTCCACCCTCCTCCACCTGCTCGGCGCGCTGGACACGCCGACCGCGGGCAAGGTACTCTTCGAGGGCAAAAGCCTGCCGGACATGACGCCTGAGGAAAAAGCCCATTTCCGCAACAGGAAGCTTGGGTTCGTTTTCCAGTTCCACCACCTGCTGCCCGAATTTTCCGCCGAGGAAAACGTGGCCATGCAGGCGCTCATCGCCGGGATGAACCGGTCGAAGGCGCTGGAGCTGGCACGGCAGGCCCTCGGACGCGTCGGGCTTTCCGACAGGAAGGATCACAGGGTAACCACCCTTTCCGGCGGCGAGCGTCAGCGCGCCGCCATCGCGCGGGCCATCCTGCTGGAGCCCCGCGTGCTGCTGGCCGACGAGCCCACCGGCAACTTGGATCAGCGGACAGGCGATTCCGTCGCCGAATTGCTTCTGGAACTGAACCGCACACTCGGCATGACCCTCGTCATTGTCACCCATAACCGTGAAATGGCGGGAACCCTCGGGCGCTGCCTCGAATTACGATCTGGAGAACTGTATGAAGAGATGCGTACTCGCGCTGCTGGCGCTGGCGCTGTGTAATCTGTTGTTCCACGGTACGGCTCAGGCGGCGCCCAAACAGGCGGCCTCGGATGCCGTCCGTGTGGCCGTTCTCCCCTTCCAGATCAATGGAGGGGCGGATCTCAACTACCTGAACGACGAACTGCCCAAGCTGTTTGAACAGCGGCTGGCCCAAAAGGGCTTTAAGGTCATCCCGGCCAAGGATACGCTGCGCCTGCTCAAGAACCAGCGGATCAGCCAGCTCAATCTGGCGGCCGCGCGTTCCATCGCCAAGCAGACCGGGGCGAACTACGCCGTATACGGCAGCTTCAGCAAGACCGGCGACGCGTTCAGCATCGACGCCCGCATGGTCGATGCCGCAGGGCAGCGGGGGGCACAGCCCTACTTCGTCCAGAAGCAGAACATGATCGAGCTGCTCCCCGCCGTTGACGAGCTCGTCGAGAAGATGGGCGGCGGCGCGGTCAAGGGCGACGCCATCACGGACATCCAGATCCGCGGCGTCAAAGTCCTTGATCCCGATGTGGTGCTGATGCGCCTGTCCACACGGAAGGGTGACGTGGTCGATCCCGCCACGCTCAATGAAGAAATCAAGCGTATCTGGGATCTCGGCTACTTCAGCGACGTGAACGCCGACATCGAACAGGGCGGGCAGGGCCGCGTGCTCGTGTTCACGGTCAAGGAAAAGCCCCGCATTGACGACGTGATCGTCAACGGCTCCGACGAGGTCAAAAAAGAAGACATCCTGGCGGCCATGAGCTCCAAGACGGGATCCGTCCTCAACGATCGCCTGCTTGCCGAAGACATCCAGAAGGTCACCGAGCTGTACCGCAAGGAAGGCTTCTACCTCGCCGAAGTCAACTACCGCATCGAACAGAAGGCCAACAGCGCCTCGGCCGTGCTGGTCTTCGACGTGAAGGAAGGCAAGAAGCTCTACATCAAGGAAATCAAGCTCGAAGGGCTCCAGAGCATCGACGCCGACGACCTCAAGAAGGAACTCGCGCTCCAAGAGCACGGCATCCTGTCATGGGTTACCGGCACGGGCGTGCTCCGCGAAGAGTACCTTGAGCGCGACTCCGCCGCGATCACGGCCTACGCCATGAACCACGGCTACGTGGACATTCAGGTCGCCGCGCCGCAGGTGGACTACTCCGAAGACGGCATCACCGTCACGTTCACCATCAATGAAGGCATACGCTATAAACTCGGCGAAATCGGCTTCAAGGGCGATCTCATCGACAACGACGAACGCCTGAAAGAAGTGATCAAGCTTGACGACTATAAGGATTCCAACGGGTATTTCTCCCTCACCGTCCTGCAGGACGACATCAAAGCCCTCACCGACTTCTACGGCAATTACGGCTACGCCTTCGCCGAGGTCGATGTGGACACCCCGAAAAGTGCCGAGGAGGGCGTCATTGACGTCTTCTATGTGCCGCACAAGAAGCAGAAGGTGCATATCCGCCGCGTGGTCACGCAGGGCAACACCCGCACCCGCGACAACGTCATCTTCCGCGAACTGCGCCTCGCCGACGGCGACCAGTTCGACGGCTCCAAGCTGCGCCGTTCCAACGAACGCCTGAACCGCCTCCGCTACTTTACGCAGGCCGATACGACCATCGTCCCGACCGACAAGGACGATGAAGTCGATCTCCGCGTCAACCTGAAGGAAGACCGCACCGGCGCCATTATGGGCGGCGTGGGCTACTCGACCTTCTATCAGTTCGGCGTGAGCGGCAGCATTCAGGAGCGCAACCTGTTCGGCCGCGGCTACTCGCTCGCCCTGCAGGGGTTCGTGTCCGGCAAGTCCTCGTATCTGGACTTGTCTTTCGTCAACCCGCGCATCTACGATACCGATTTCGGCTTCAGCAACAACAGCTACGCCATCTGGGAAGAATGGGACGACTTCAAGAAGAAGACCATAGGCAACACCATTCGCCTCTTCCACCCCATCGGCGAATACACCTCGGTATCCGTGGGCTACCGTCTCGACCGCTACACCCTGTTCGACATCCCCGATTCGGCATCCCGCGCCTACAAGGAATATGAAGGCAAGAACCTGTCGAGCGTCGTGAGCACCAGCATCACCTACGACTCCACCGACTCGCGCGAACGTCCTACGTCCGGCGTGGTGGGCCGCGTCTCCATGGAATACGGCGGCGGCGGTATCGGCGGCAACGACAACTTCTTCAAGCCCATCGGTGAATTGCAGTCGTTCCATACGCTGTTCCGCAACCCGAACCACATCTTCCACTGGCGTGGGCGCGTCGGCGGCGTGTTTGAAAACTCCGACAAGCCGGTACCCGTGTTCGACCGCTTCTTCATCGGCGGCATCGACTCCATCCGTGGTTATGACTCGGAAGACCTTGCCCCGCGCGATCCCAAGTACCATGACGAAATCGGCGGCGACCGCATGGGCTTCCTGAACTTTGAATACATCTGGACGTTCCACCCGGAAATGGGCATCGCCCTCGTGCCGTTCTTCGACATCGGCTACAACATCGACTCCAGCCAGACTTCCGATCCCTTCAGCGAACTGAAGAAGTCGGTCGGCCTTGAACTGCGCTGGCGTTCGCCCATGGGCGATCTGCGCTTCGCCTACGGCTTCCCGCTGGACAAGAACGTCAAGGGCGACCGCCCCGGCGGACGGTTCGAGTTCTCCATGGGCCAGTTCTTCTAAAAACAAGGGTGCGGGAAGGGTTCCCTTTCCCGCACCCCTTCCGCTTTGCCCGCTTCCGCACGGGCGGGCTTCTTCGACGCGGCGCAGCCGCCCATCAGGACAGCTTCCCCTTCATGATTCGTACCGGCTCCCAGACTCCGCACAGCCCATCCGCCGCCATTGCGCGCCTGTTCAGGCTCCTTTTGGCCGCCTTTGCCCTCGCCCTGTTCGCGGCCGCGTTTTCCGGAGCGCATGCGGCCCCCTCCTTTGAGCAGAAATACGAGAAGGCCAAGCAGGATATGGCGCTGCTGAAGAACGACTCCAAACGCGGCGGCTGGCGTGAGCCGTGGGAAGCCCTCGCCCAGTCGTTTTTTGACATCTATGAGAAGCACCCGCGCTGGCGCAACCGCCCTGCGGCGCTCTTCCGTTCGGCGTTGGCGATGGAGGAACTCGCCAAGCGTTCCATGCTGCGGCAGGACGCGCAAGCCGCCGTCGGGCGGTATGGGATGTTCCTCAAGGATTACGCCAACCATGTGCTGGCTGATGACGTGCTGTTCGGCATTGCGCGCCTCAAGGCGGAACGGCTCAACGATTTTTCCGGGGCGCAGGAAGCGCTGGACGCCATCCAGAGGCAATACCCCAAGGGCGATATCGCGCCGGAAGCCAAGCTGTACGCCCAGCGCCTCAAGGCGGCGCTGGAAGCGGCCAAGAGCGGCACGCCGGGCAAGAAGGCGGCGGCGCTCCTGACCGACATGAAATGGGAAAACCGGAAAAATCTGGCCGTCGTCACGCTGGAGTTCGATCGCCCCATCATCTGGTCCATTGATACGCAGCGCGGCGGCAAGAAAAACGCCGCCCCAAACAGGATGGTCGTGGATCTCATGGGCGTCAATCCGGCCTCGACGATCCGCCCCGGCATCAAAGTGCAGGGCAGTTCCCTCCGCCGTATGCGCCTTGACCTGTCCGCACCCGACAAGACGCGGCTTTTGCTTGATTTCAGGCAGATCAAACGCTTCATGGTCAAAACGGAATCCTCGCCGTTCCGTATCGTCATCACGACCTCGGCGGCGGATGCGGCCATGCCCCGCGGCATCCCATTCGGCCAAGGGCTTCAGTCGAGCGATCCGATCTTCCGGTTCGCCACCCGTTCCGTCGTGATCGATCCCGGCCACGGCGGCAAAGATCCCGGAACCGTGCACAACGGCGTCGTCGAGCGCGAAGTGACGCTGGACATCGCCAAGCGCGTAGGCGCTATCCTCGCGGGCAAAGGCATCCAGGTGCGATATACCCGCACGGACAATACATGGGTTTCGTTGTCCACCCGTTCGTACATAGCCAACCAAGCCCGCGCCGATGTGCTGCTGTCCATCCACGTCAACGCCAGCCCGAATGAAAACGCCTGCGGCTTGGAAACGTATTTCCCAGGTACCGCCTCAAGCAGTGCGGATGCGGGCAAAATCGCCGGGCGGGAAAACGCCAACGGCGGCCATAAGGGGGATGCGGGCTCCCCTGCCGCCGCGTCGTCGGTGCGCAACCAAGAATCCCGGCGGCTCGCCGACACCATCCAAAAATGTACCCTCTCCGTCATGAAGGAAAAAACATTCACCGTCCGAAACGGAGGCGTCAAGTCCGCCCCCTTCAAGGTTCTGCTCGGTGCGAATATGCCGGGTGTCCTCGTGGAGGTCGGCTATTGCTCAAACGAACAGGAAGCCGCGAACCTTCTTATCCCCACATATCGGCAGGCGTTGGCGGAGGGGATCGCTTCCGGCATCCTTGCCCACTTGGGAAGTCTGGACGGAGCCAAACGCTGATTCCGCCTCCCTTGAGCCTCCGTCTGGCGGCATTTCCTTTCCAAGCCTTATCCTCCGCGTTGCCTTTTGAGCGGACATTCCCAAAGGAGGCATTCACTTTTTCAATGGATTTCTAACAGGCTGTATTTTCACCGCACTGTGGAGATGAAACAACCACATACTTATAACAGAGCCTTCTAAAAAAATTCATTCTAAGTCTCACATAGTTGAATACAAGATTTATTAAAAACGTGAATGTCTCCCCCAAAGCTCGCCCTTTTGCCGGGCTCTTTTGCTTGGGAAAGTTCCCACAGCAAGGACTCCCCCAAAGGGTACTTTCTGCCCACGGGATTCTCTTTAACGCAATACTGCGGCAGTACGGCCCCCGCTGAAAAAAGGCTCTACCATAGCATGTGGCTGTTTTAGGCTGCATCATAGAACATGGCTGATGCTTTTTCCTCAAAGTTTCAAAGGATTACCCGACAAAATGCCTTAGATATGGATTCCGCCAATGGGAAAACTGGAGAAAAAGGCGGTATTTTCATCGTGCTGTGGAGATGAAACAACCATATACTCTGTGACAGAGCCCTGTCTTCTCTTTACACTATGCTGGGAATACAGGCATTTTTTCCAGCTTTTCCGCCTACGGGCTCCATGCTTGGGGCCTTTTACTGGTTATTCCTTTGAAATTTCAAGGAAAAAAGCATCAATGTTTCCTATGGCACGGACAAAGAAAAAACACGGCCGTCCCTGCATTGGGCGCATCCATAAAGGCCCCTCAGTTTCTTTATGTTCTGGAATAACTGGATATAAGAACCTTTTCGGAACGGTGGGCTCTCCCCCCGTCTTTATGCCGTATTGGAACATGTCTTGACGACTCACGCGTTGAAGGCTATCCATTTCGATCTGCGGGCAGGGTTCCCGCTAGTGTCCGTACATTCAAGGAGAAGAATATGTTCAGAGTATTGTCCCTCGCTCTTGTGGCTTGTGTGCTGATGGCGGGTTCCGCTTTCGCCGATATGAAAATCGGCGTGTTCAACTCTCAGGCCGTTGCTATGGACAGCGACGCTGCCAAGGCCGCCCAGCAGAAGCTGCAGTCGCAGTTCGGCGCCGAAAAGACGCAGCTTGAAAAGCAGGCGAAGGATCTGCAGGCCAAGGGTGAAGCCCTTCAAGCTCAGGTCGCCAAGATGTCCGCCAAGGAACGCGAAGACAAGCAGATGGAATTCCTCCGCCTGCGCCGCGCTTTTGAGGAAAAGTCCCGCAACTTCGCCCGTAAGGTGGAAAACACCGAAAACCAGATCCGTCAGAGCATGGCTCAGCAGATCTACGACGCCGCCACCACGATCGCCAAGCAGCAGAAGCTCGATCTCATCCTCGACGCCGCTGCCGGCAGCGTGATGTACGCCACCCCCACCCTTGACATCACCAAGCCCGTCCTCGCTGAAGTCAACCGTCTGTGGAAGGCCGGCGGCAGCAAGTTCCCGGAACCCAAGACCGGTAAGAAGTAAATGGCTGCCCGTAAACTCTCCGAAATCGCGGCCCGGCTTGGCTTGACCCTGCAGGGAGACGATGCCGAAGTCATCGGCGTCAACACCTTGGAGGGGGCAGGGCCCGATGAAGTGAGCTTTCTGGCAAATCCCAAATACGCTGACCAGCTCGCGGAAACGCGGGCTGGCGCCGTCATCGTCCGTCCCGAACACGCCGGGGATGTCAGACGCGCCCTGATCAGCGAAAATCCCTACCAAGATTTCGGCCGCGTTCTGGAGCTGTTTGCCGCGCCGCAGGGCAGCTTTTCCGGAATCAGCCCCTTGGCCTTCATCCACCCCGATGCCGAGCTTGGTGAAGGGGTGACCGTTTATCCCTTCGTCTACATCGGGCCCCATGCCAAAGTGGGAAGCGGCGCCAAGCTCTTCCCCGGCGTCTATGTGGGCGAGAATGTCCGCATAGGCAAGGGCACCACCATCTATCCGAACGCGGTGCTTATGG
The DNA here is from genome assembly GCF_059728385.1 of Bilophila sp. T19-St14. NCBI lineage: Bacteria > Pseudomonadati > Thermodesulfobacteriota > Desulfovibrionia > Desulfovibrionales > Desulfovibrionaceae > Bilophila > Bilophila sp. T19-St14. The sequence continues at coordinate 3,019,923 of NZ_BAAGFT010000001.1, read as the reverse complement.
CCGGGACGCACGTCGGCGAAGGCTGCATCCTCCATCCGGGTTCCGTGCTCGGCGCGGACGGTTTCGGCTTCGCCCGGACTCCCGCGGGCATCCAGAAAATCCCGCAGGTCGGCAAGGTCGCCATCGGCAACGCCGTCGAGGTGGGGGCCAACGCCGCCATCGACCGGGCCGTGCTCGACGTCACCCGCATCGGCGACGGCACCAAAATCGACAATCTCGCGCAGATCGGGCATAATGTGCAGATAGGCCGCAACGGTTTCATCGTCTCGCAAGTGGGCATTTCCGGCTCCACCACGGTCGGGGACAACTGCACGTTCGCCGGACAGGTCGGCATCGCCGGGCACCTGCACATCGGCGACAACGTCACCATCGGGCCCCAGTCGGGGGTTGCCAAAGATATCCCCAGCGACGTCGTCGTGGGCGGCACGCCCACCGTGGATCAGCGTACCTATATGCGCACGCTGGCCCTCATGCCCCGCTTCCCCGAACTCTTCAAGCGGCTGTCCAAGCTTGAAAAGGAACTGGAAGACCTCAAGGGCGGCAAGCCGGGCGCCTAGCCCTTTGCAATTCAGACTCAAGGAATACACAGCATGGACCAGCCTACCTCGTTTGACATCCGCAAGATTCTGGAGCTCCTCCCCCACCGTTACCCCTTCCTGCTCGTGGACAGGGTCAACGAAATCGTGGATGGGGAACACATCAAGGCACATAAGTGCGTCAGCTTCAATGAGCCGTTCTTTCAGGGGCATTTTCCCGGCGTCCCGGTGATGCCCGGCGTGCTCATCATTGAAGCCCTGGCGCAGGCTGGCGGCCTGCTGGTGCTGCATGGTTTCGATCCGAGCGAAACAGTCGGGAAGCTCTTCCTCTTCTCCGGGCTTGAAAAGGTTCGCTTCCGCCGTCCGGTCTTCCCCGGCGATCGCCTGGATCTGGAATGCCGCCTTATCCGCCACAAGCTGAAGCTGTGGAAGATGGAGGGCCGGGCTTACGTTGACGGCGTGCTTGCCGCCGAAGCGGAACTCACCGCCGCCGTGACCGATCGTGGGGACGTGTAGTATGGGCAACAACATGCCTTCCCAACGAGTCCACCCCACCGCTATCGTGCACGCCGGGGCGCAGATCGGCAAGGATGTGGAAATAGGCCCTTATGCGATCATCGAAGAGCATGTCATCATCGGGGATCGCTGCCGCATCGACGCGCATGCCGTCATCAAAGACTACACGAAAATGGGTACGGGCAACCATATCCATTCCCACGCCCTGGTTGGCGGCGTGCCGCAGGATCTCAAGTTCCAAGGCGAAGTGACGTGGCTGGAACTCGGCGACGATAACCGCATCCGTGAATTCGCCACGCTCCACCGGGGCACGGAAGGCGGGGGCGGCTTGACCCGCATCGGCAGCCGCAACCTGTGTATGGCCTATACGCACATCGCCCATGACTGCCAGCTCGGCAACGACATCGTCATGTCCAACGGGGCCACCCTCGGCGGGCATGTGCGTGTGGACGATTTTGCGATCATCGGCGGCCTTTCCGCAGTGCACCAGTTCGGGCATATCGGCACCCACGCTTTCGTCGGCGGCATGACGGGGGTTGCGCAGGATCTCCCCCCGTGGATGCTGGCGGCGGGCAGCCGTGCGCTCGTGCATGGCCCCAACCTCGTGGGGCTGCGCCGCGCCGGAGCTTCCCGCGAGACCATTTCCGCCTTCAAACAGGCTTTCCGCCTGATTTGGCGCAGTGAGATGCCCCGCTCCGAAGCCTTGGATCTGCTTGCGAAAGACTACGTGAACATTCCTCAACTTATGGAATTTGTGGACTTTGTCCGCAGCAGCGAACGGGGCCTCTGCCCCGCCGAAAAAAATATTGAAAAAAAACTTGACGGCGACGCAGTATAAAGCTAAAAGCTTCTTCGTCGACAGCGACAAGCACGACACAGAGACGCCTTTGTAGCTCAGTTGGTAGAGCGCATCCTTGGTAAGGATGAGGTCAGCAGTTCAATTCTGCTCAAAGGCTCCACGAAAAATCAAGCCCTTATGGTGAACAACCATAAGGGCTTTTTCGTTGTGGCCGCTCACATCTCTTTCCCGCTTTTTCATCTGAAAAAACGCTATGGAGACTCTCCCCCTCAAATCTTGAACGATGCAATGAGCTTAGCCTGTGCTCGACAACATGGCTGTGCCACGGCAAGCGGTTGATGCTTTATTCTTGAAGTTCCCCAAAAACAACCAACAAAATACCTCAGCCGTGAAATCCGCCAACAAAAAACGGAGAAAAAGGCCGTATCCCAACACCATACTGGGGAGGCAAACAATCACATTCGACAGGGCCATCCCTGTCCTCCCTACGCATGAACCGCCTTACAGCCGCCGCATCGAAAACCGCCATGCCCTTTGCCTTCCGCTGGCTCCATTGCCTCCACCCTGCATGGGCCGGGGCTTTTGTTGACGGCTGCACGGCTTCCCGGCAAAGCTCCCTATCGTCAAAACGCTCCATCACGGGAGCTTTTCCCCTATGGCATCAATGGAAAGCACCTCAAGCGTAGAACCGCTGACCCGGAACCTGACATTGCGCCCCGCAAAGGCAAATCCATAAACCCGTTCGGGATCATTCTGATAGGACGGGCGCGGATCAAGGGACAGCACCTCATGCAGCGTCGCCCACTTGCCTGCCGGGAGCCCTTGCAGGACTTCCGGATCGGCGCTCACCTCAAGCCGGGGCTCTGGTTTCGTCCCTGCAAAACCGCCTGTCGCCTGCGGGATGCAATCCGCGTAGGGAAGGTAGGGCTTTATGTCAAAAATCGGCGTCCCATGCAGCAGATCGGCTCCAGAAACCCGCAACAGCGGCCCTTCCGGGGACTGGAGCACAATATCCTCCAGCTTCACCGCCGACAGCCCCAGCGGATTCGGACGGAACGGGGAACGCGAGGCAAAAACCCCGACCCGCGCATTGCCGCCTAAACGCGGAGGCCGAACCGTAGGCGACCAGCCTTTGCCTGCGGATGCGGAAAACGCCCAGATCAGCCAGATATGGGAAAAACCTTCCAACCCGCGTAATGCCTCCGCACTCCGGTAGTCAGGCTCAAACACAATCTCTGACAGAGCCGTCCCCACAACCCCGCTTTGCCGGGGAATGCCAAATTTTTCCTGAAAATCATTGTGGATATATGCAATTATATTCATGGCAGCATCACCTTTTCGAGCATCGCCGTGCATCATCCGGCGCTCATCGGAATCATGAAAACGCTGTGGTAAAAAGAACCGCCCGCCTCCGCCTAATGGCGAAAGACACTAGGTTATGTTGTCATTTAAATATAACTATTTGAAATTATTAAAAACAACCTTTTCATAGCGTTAAAAATAGTTACATAATTTCAATAAATTATATCTAATTGACGAAACAACCTGGCGCATTGCGCCCAGCGTCCCGAATAGGGGGACAACATTGTCCAGAAAAAGGACGCTGATTCCAAAAACACAGAGGCTTGCCGAATAGCCCTCGAAATATCACGAAAGCAACTGGGCCCTTCGCTTCCATCGGTTCCACCACCATGAACCAACATATGAAACAGGCCAGTACAGCCTTTGCCGCCCCTCCATCCAAGTGGAATCCATGTTTTCCACCCGTAACCGCAGTTGGGCAGGCGTCCATCATATTAGGCCGGAGACCGGCGCACAAGGCTCCTCATCATGAAGCCCTCCTTTGGTGCGGAATATCCGCCGCACCATCCCTCGCAATACATCACCTACGCAAAAATGGCGGCGGGAAGGCAGTGCGGCCTGCTATTTTCCATCCATATGGAAGGGATTCCCCTCCTTATACGCTACATTAAAGCACCGGCGCCTATTATTTGTTGATCCACCCTTATCCTTATGGCTGTGCCATAGAAAATGGTTGATACTTTATTTCCTGAAACCCCGAAGGAATAACCGATAATGCTCTGCCATACATATGGTTGTTTCATCTCTACAGCGCGGCGAAAACACAGCCTTTTTCTCCAGCTTTCCCATCGGCGGAATCCACAGTTAAGGCATGTTGTTGGTTATTCCTTTGGAACTTCAAGGAAAAAACAACCATTTTCTATGGCACAGCCACCGATAAAATATTCCATACATGAAGCCCGCCAACAGAAAAACTGGATAAAAAGGTTGTATTTTCAACATACCGTGGGGACAAAATAATCGCATGCCATGACAAAACCATTCTTATAGGCCATGTAAAAAATCAGCATATGCCTCCGTATCTGCATGCCCCCACAAAATACTCATTCGGCTCAAACAATCCATAGTTGCCAACTCATTTCTTGATATGCCTATATGACGGAAAAGACGCTCCCGTGAGGTGTATCATGTCCATCCGTTCCTTTCTCTTATGCTGTGTCCTTCTGTTTCCAAGTGTCGCTTCGGCGTCTCCGTTTTCCATCCAGCCTTCCGTAAGTACCCTTGGGGTTGGAGTTGACGTCAGCTATCGTCAAAACAGTTTCATAGCCTATCGGTTAAGTGCCTTTACCCAACCATTCGATACAAAAATAAAACTAAAGGGCATTCAGTATAAGACCGAAGACTCCAGTCACAGCATCGGCTTATTATTGGATATCTTTCCCTTTGAAAATGCTTTTCGGGTATCCGCCGGAGTTTATTACTTCAAATTGGATACAACGCTTTCCACTTCGGTAAATGCAATAAATCCCATTTACAAGGAACTCATCAATCAAACGAGCGGAACGGCTACATGGGAAAGGCTCGCACCTTACATTGGCATTGGTTGGGAAAGTACCCAACAATCAGAATCCTCTTTAGGATGGCATGCCTCACTTGGGGCCTTATATATGGGAAAGGCCCGTGTTTCCTTCCAACTTCCAGATGTCCCTATCCCTGAACACTATATTGCGAGAATACAAACAGAGGAAGACAATATTAAAAACAAAGTGCATAAATATACGTGGTATCCCGTTTTATCACTTGGATTTGCATATCGTTTTTAATCTATTGAAATAATAATGGCATCAACCGATCATTCCCCTATGCTCTCCACATAAATGCGCCTTGCCGATCATTCCGTTTCATTGGGGCATAAAGATATTCATCAAGTGGCTCTTGCGCGTAACGGGCCTAAGGCGCTGGCTTGGCAGGCCGGATCGGGAATGGAAGGGAACCCTTTAGGCTGAGAGGGCCTCTTGCCTTTTTCTGGGCACAATACCATCTAATATAGTAAATTTTCAAAATAAATTCTTTTCTTACCATTATCTTTTCCATGATTTTTGAGGTGAAAGCACGGCAGCCATCTTGACAGCCAGTGTATCCGGCTTTACTTGTGAATAAAAGAGCAATTTGTTTGATTGTTCAATCTAACATATTTCCCATCAAGGAGCCCGCCATGTGGGATACTCGATTCAATGAGCATGATGTCAAGGAAATCCGTACCAAGACAACAGCCTATCTTGGAGTCGGGGCCATCGCCAAGATGGATGCTGTTGCCGCCGAGCTGAAGGCCAGAGGCATCGACTCCGTCCTTTGCGTGACCGGAGGGCATTCCTACAAGCTCACCGGCGCATGGGATTACGTTACCGCAGCCTGCGCCAAACACGGCATACGCATCACCCTGTACGACAAGGTAACCCCCAACCCCACGACCGACTCCATAGACGAGGCGGCGGCCCTCGGCAGATCTGCCGAGGCCAAGGCCGTCATCTGCATTGGCGGCGGCAGCCCCATCGATGCGGGCAAGAGCGCGGCGATTATCCTCGCCAATCCCGACAAGACGGCGGAAGAGCTGTATACTTTCGCGTTCACGCCGACAAAGGCTGTCCCCATCGTCGTCGTCAACCTGACCCACGGTACGGGCAGCGAAGTCAACCGCTTCGCCGTGGCCAGCATTACGAAGCACAGCCACAAGCCCGCCATCGCCTATGACTGCCTCTATCCCCTGTTCTCCATCGACGATCCGGGCTTGATGACCAAACTCTCGCCCAAGCAGACCCGCTATGTCTCCATTGATGCCGTAAATCACGTCATCGAAGCCGCCACCGCCGTTACTGCCAACCCGTTGTCCATCCTGCTGGCTGGGGAGACCATCCGCCTTGTGGCGGAATACCTGCCCAAGGCGCTCGCCAACCCCGAAGACCTCAAGGCCCGTTACTGCCTGTCTTACGCTTCCATGATCGCGGGAACCGCCTTTGACAACGGGCTGCTCCACTTCACACATGCACTGGAACACCCCCTCAGCGGCGTCAAGCCGGAACTCGCACACGGCCTTGGCCTTTCCATGATCCTTCCTGCCATCATCGAAGAGTGCTATCCCGCCTGTGCCGCCACGCTGGGCACGATTTTACGGCCGCTGACGCCTGACCTCAAAGGAACCCCGGACGAGGCCCATAAGGCCGCCGGATGCGTTGAAGCGTGGCTCGCCGACATGGGCGTACAGCAGAAGCTGGAGGATGAGGGGTTCACTGAGAACGACATCCCGCACCTGTGCGAACTCACCCAGACCACGCCGTCCCTTGGGCTGCTTCTCTCCGTCGCCCCCGTCCCGGCAACTCCTGAGCGCATTGAAAGGATTTACAGGAACTCATTAAAGAAAATGCATGGGTAAGCGACTGAAAAAGGGAAAAGAGCCTTACGGCATAGCGGCTCATCCGCAGAACGCTTCCGGCCCTATGGCCGCTCCAGAAGCGGCTTGGACGGTTTGCCCCCAATCCGAGCTTCCCCAAGGGGAAAAGGCAGATCAGGCGCAAAAGAACCCAGCCTGTGCAACAAGCCCTACCTCCCTATCATAATCCCCCCGCATAGCGGGTAGTTCCTTGTTTCGGACACTCAGTATCCTCAACAGGCTGTGAAGCCCATAAAATGAAAACGCCCCGAACCATTGATTCGGGGCGTTTTCATACTCATATAACCGATCCGTTCGTTCAGGCGGGCCTGATTGAAACCGTGAACGGTTACGAATAGGGGGTTAGAGGATACGGAAAAAGAAAAAACCTTCAGAAAAAGCTGTTCCTTCCTCTCCGCGTTCCCGCCATTCCTTATTCCTCGTCATCATGGGGTTTCAGATGATCGGGGACGATCATCATATCAATGATGAGGGGCTTGAGGAAGCTCCACTTGATGTCGTGCACATGGTACACCTCCATCATATCACGGATGGCGTCCCAGCAGTTGTGGCAGGGCGAAATGACCAACTTGGCGCCGGTTTCGCGGATCTGCTGCAACTTCATGTACAGGCCCTTGTCACGCTGCGGGCGGAACTTGCCGATGCCGTTGAAGCCGCCGCCGCCACCGCAGCAGAAGTTGTCTTCGCGGTTGCACGTCATTTCACGGAAGTCATCCGCGATCTGGCTCATGATGTAGCGGGTGTGCTCGGCAAGGCCGTGGTTACGGATGTAGTTGCACGAATCCTGCAAGGTCACGGGCATCTTGAGGCGCTTGGCGGGGTCGATCTTGATCTTGCCCTTGCGCAGCGCATCGGCCAGCCATTCCACATAGTGCAGGAACGGGACCGGCGGCTTGCCGTCTTCGCGTCCGGCCCAATAGGGGCCTTCCACGACCGTGGCACGGTGCGCATGGCCGCATTCAGTGCCCACGACCATCTTGGGGCGCAGACGGTCAACCGCGCCGTAGATACGCTTCACGTTATCGGCGCACGCTTCCCAGTCACCGGCAAACATGGACAGGGACGTGTTTTCCCAACCCACGGAAGGAACGGTCCACTTTTCCCCGGCCACATGGAAGAGGATGGCGGCCTGCGCCACGTCTTCAGGATAGTGCTTGGGTTCGCGGGCGTTCAGGATGTACATGACATCGCAGTCTTCCTTGTCGATCGGAATCTCAAGGCCCGGCCACTCTTCCGAGTTTTCATCGGCCATCCATTCGCAGGTGTCCACCCAGTCCTCGGTGGTCACGTCCATCTGGGCGCCGTATACGCGGTGCATGCCCGCGCCGATCTTGAGTTCCCACGGCACAAAGCCCTGAGAATACAGTATGCCGCGCAGATAGCTGAACATGACGCCCATGTCGATGCCGTGCGGGCAGTACGTGCCGCAACGGTTGCAGCAGGTGCATTTCGCCCACGCCACTTCCATCGTATCGATCATGAACTGGGTATCGACCTGCCCCTTACGGCGAAGCATTTCGCCGAGCGTGGACTGGATCTTATAAGACGGAACCTGCTTGGGATCGCGGTTGTTCGCCGTATAGAGGAAGCAGCTGTTCGCGCACAGGCCGCAGTGGGCGCAAATTTCGAGCCACGTGCGGGTGCGGGACTTGCAGGTCTTCTGCAGGGTATCCCACAGAGCGACCGTGTCCACTTCCAATGTTTCCATTTCTTTATAATACTGCTGCCCACCCTTGTCGCCGAGAAGCGCTTTCAGCTCTTCCTCGGTCTTGATGGGCCGTCTGTTGCAAAACTTGCCTTCAGGCATGTTGTCCTCCAATATGCTGACAATCCCGGAGGATTACCAGGGGAAAGCGGGGCCGCGCGACGCGCCGCCACGCTTGATGGCGTAGTCCATGCCAAGCTGACCGCGCGACATGAAGTACAGCACGATGTGGGAAAGCTTGGTGAACGGCGCCAGAATGAGCACCAGCTCGGCCGAGAAGATGTGCCACAGGAGCCAGCTTTCATAGCCGGGGGCCTGCATCCGGGCGAGGAAACCGGCGACGAGCACGAACAGCACCAGCAGCAGGATGCCCCAGTCGCCCCAGTTCGTCAGGAAGCGGACTTCCGGCAGCGCGATGCGGCGCAGAACCATCATAAACGCACCGACGATGGCGAGCACCGTAAAGGCGTCGGAGAACCACATGGGCAGCGCGGGCAGGCTGAAGCCGAAACGCTCCTGCATAATGACCATGTGACCGGCAAGGAACAGGGGCACGATCACCACGCCGATATGGAACAGGAAGAAGGCGATGGTGAAATAGGGCTGCTTGCGCCAACTGTGCGTCCCAAAAGGAACCAGCCACTGAAAGACGGAAGAAATCGCGCCCTTCATACCGATTTTACGGCCGGGGCCGTAGGCGACACGTTCAAGCCGCCAATCCAGCCCCCGGATATACAGGACCACACGGCGGGCAAGGCCAATCACAAAGATGAGAAAGGCAGCCCACAACATGGGACCAGTGAGGAATTCGTACATAGAACAGCTCCTTGCGGATTACTCGGGTCTGCCGGTTCGCTCGTCGCGACCAAAAAGGAAGCGCCAGTATCCGAGGAACCCCACGAGCGCGACGCCCATGAGGACATACGTCCAGCCCTTGGTGAAAATCATAAACGAGTAGAGCGTGGGGAAATCTTCCATATTTCGCTCCCGGCGCCCTAGTGGGCGTCCTTGAAATCAGGGTGTTCGTACAGGACCGGCATCTTCGAGCACACGAAGCGGTACGCCGTCACGATCAGGGTTACGATAAAGATGGACAGGAACACTTCCGAAATGCTCGGGAAGTAGCGATCCGCGCTGTCCAACTGCCAGTTGAAGGCCACAAGGCACACGTTGAAGCGGTTGACGACGATGCCGAGCACGCCGAACACCGACGCCACACGGATGAGCGTGATATTCTTTTCGCGCACGCCGAGGGCATACAGGAAGGCGGGCAGAAGCACGAAGCCGACCATTTCAACGGCGAACCACGCACCGTAACCGGAAGCGAGGTAGTGCCAATCGTTGTCCATGGTGGTGTCCAGCACCTTGATGAAGAAGTAGCCGATCAGCACGAAGGAAGCCGCGCGACCGAAGCCGAACACGACGCCGTCAGCTTCGCGCAGGTGGGTTTCGTCCATCTTGTTATGCAGTGCCTTGTGAGACAGCGTGCCCTCGAAAATGACCATCGAAAGGCCGGCCACCATCGAGGAGATGAAGAAGAACACCGGCATGAACGGCGAGTACCACAGGGGGTGCATCTTGCTCGGGGCGATGAGGAACAGCGCGCCCAGCGAGGACTGGTGCATCGTGGACAGCACCACACCGAGGATGGTCAGCGGGATGGTAGCGCACAGCACGGCCTTGCGGATGGTGTGCATACGGGGGCGCAGGCGGACGAGCCAGCAGGGGGCGTCCTTCATGCCGAGGAGCCATTCAAGGCCCACGGGGGACCATTCGATGAACAGCACGGTCAGATAGATGCCCACACACAGGCCTACTTCAAACAGCAGGGACGTAGTCCCCTGCGACACGACCAAGGGATAGGGCAGACGCCACGGCTGGCCCACGTCGTACAACAGGGCGACGACCACAAAGGCATAGCCGAGGAAGGCCGTCAGGATGGCGGGGCGCACGGCCGAATGATACCGCTTCATGCCGAAGAGGTAGCAGGCCGAAGAGGTCACATAACCGCCAGCCGCCAGCGCAACGCCGCACAGCAGGTCAAAGGCGATCCAAATGCCCCAGGGGTTGTTGTCATCCAAGTTGGTCACCGCGCCGAGCCCGAACCCGAAGCGGCCGATGGTGATCAGCAGCCCGATGGCGAGGATGACAGCCGTGATCAGGTTGCCGGGCGTGCGAGGGATGGAGAGCAGCGTCTTGCCCACGCAGCCTTGCATGCACGGCTTGGCGGCCATGGCGTCAGCCACGGCATCAAGACGATTCGAGAGGTTCTTCCAGAGTTTCATTGCTTACGCCTCCCCGCCGTTGGTGTCGTGCTTGCCCTTCTTGCCCTTTTCAGGCTTGGAAGGCTTAGCGGCCTTGGCGGCGGCTTGTTCGGCCGCCTTCGCAGCGGCCTCTTCAGCGGCCTTCGCGGCAGCCTCTTCCGCAGCCTTCGCCACGGCTTCGGCCTTCTCGGCCTCAAGCTGCGCCCGGAGAGCTTCCTCGGCTTCGGCCACGGCCTTCTTCACTTCATCAGCGACGGCGCGATCCTTTTCCTTGGCGGCTTCCTTCGCAGCCTTATCGAGGCTGGCCTGCAGCTTCTTCGCGGCCTCTTCCTCGGTACGGGCGACGGCGGCCTTCACAGCCTCGTTCTGCTCTTCCTTGGCGATCTGTTCCTTACGCTTGGTGATCGCGTACGCGCCGCCGAGCAGGACAGGCCAAATGCCCACCACCATAGGCACGGCGCCGAGCGCCCCAGCCGTATATTCGCCGGCGGCCTTGGTGCCGAGATCCTCGTTGAGGCCCACTTCCTTGAACTCAGCGCCGGAAATGGTCATCCACGCAGTACCGCCCATTTCATGCTCGCCGTACACATGGTTCTGATAGCGTTCGGGATGCGCGGTGATGCGATCCCACGCAATCTTGATCAGATCCTTGCGCTTGCCGAACACCAGCGCACCGGTGGGGCAGGCTTCCACGCAACCGGGGAGCTTGCCTTCCTGCAGGCGGGGATGGCACAGCGTGCACTTCTGGACCAGCGGATTGAGGGCGCGGTCATAGGTGTAGCCGGGGATGTTGAACGGGCACGCGACCATGCAGTAACGGCAGCCCACGCAGAGGGTGGGATCATAGGTCACGGAACCGTCGGGGTTCTTGGTAAACGCCTTCACGAAGCACGCGCTGGCGCAGGCGGGTTCCTCGCAGTGCATGCACTGGCTCTTGCGGAACACGTCCTTGTCGAGGCTCGCGGGACGGTACTTGTTCACCACAGTCCACTCTTTGGCGGACGTGCGGCGCTTTTCGTTGAGCACGTTGAGATCGGTGAAAGGCTTCTCCGGCTTGGGGAGATCGTTGACCTTGTTGCAGGCCTGTTCGCACCTGCGGCAGCCGATGCACAGCGTGGTGTCGTGAAGCACACCCTTGCTGTCGGGGTAGCCGTGGAAGGTCCCGCCCGCAGCGGACGCGGATTTCGCGCCGCCCAGAGCCGAACCGATACCCAGCCCACCCATCAGAGTCAGAAATGATCTACGGTTCATATCTTCTCCTCCGCCTATTTCACGCGCGGGGTATGGCAACCCGCGCAATCGGTGGCGGCAGGCTTCTCGATCTTCATCCGATCGTGGCAGGCCATGCACTGTTGATGATACGCAGCCTTGAGCGAAGGCTTGTTGACGCTCACAGCCATCTTGTCAGCCTCAATCCCGTGGCAGCTGGCGCACTTCGGCGGCGTCTTCAGATCCGCGATGGGGCTGTTGTGGTGGCACGCGGCGCACATGGCCATCGGCGACGTATGGAACGCGGAAGCAAGCCCGCTGTCGGCGGCACCCTTCACAAGGGCTTCGTAGATCTTGCGGTGCGGGAACACGCTCGGTTCAAAATCATTGGACAGCGCGCCGATGGTCACGGTCTCAGGCACTTCGACGGCGGGGAAAGGCTTCGCCGGAGCGGGCTGGGCGGCCAGATCCTTGGCGGCGATGTCGGCAAGCTGTTCCTTCGTGAGATCGAAGGCGGAGCCGTCGGCGATCTGGGCGGAGGTGATGCCCTTCACGTCCTTATGGCAGGTGGCGCAGGAGTCGGCGGGCATGACCGGAACAGCCCCGTGGCAACCGGCGCATTCCTTCTTCTGCATCACGGTCTGCTGATGGCAACCCACACAGCTGCTGTCCGAGGTCTTCGAGTGCATGGCGTCGGCCAGCTTCACGAAGTTGCCGTCCTTGTTGCCATCAACGGTGTGGCAGACGGTGCAGGACTCGATGCGGACATGGTGGCAGGTGCGGCAGCTGTCCACGGAAGCCTCATGCGCCTTGTGGTTGAACACCACGGGCTTCATGCCGGCTTCAGGCGCGCCCACGGGACGCTTGGCGTTGTTGACGGGCAGCAACACGGTGGCGTCGGGCTGACCGCGCATCAGGCGGGGAACCGGGCTTATCTGCTTGAACTTGGACTGGGCCTCTTCGGTATGGCAGCCGGCGCAGGTGGTGGGGCCGGTTACGATCGCGGCCTCGATGGCGGCGGCTTCGGCGGCGGCTTCAGCCTGCACTTCCTTGGCGGAAAGCTTCTTCGTGCTCTTGGGCTCGGCGGCCTTCTTGGCTTCCACCTGAGCGGTCAGATACGCACGGGAGGACTGGGCCACGTTTTCATGACACCACACGCACTTGGTATGCACGGCAGTCTGGAGGGAGGGCGTGGAGCCGACGGCCTTTTCGCCGTGGCAGGCGGCGCAGGCGTCTTCCTGTCCCTTCTTCCATACGAGCTTGTTCAGCTTTTCGTCATACACATGGTGGCAAACGCCGCAGTTTTCTTCAGAGTTGGCCGGGTTGACGATGGCTTTGGAGCTGACGTGCAGATAGTGAAGCGACTTGCTGCCCATCTTGACGGGCTTCTGTTCGGCCTTGAACGGAAGCTTCGTGTCATGACAGGCGCGGCATTCGCCGTCGAGCGGGCCCGTCTTCTGGTTGTTGGAAGCCATGTTCTCATGGCAGCCGATACAACCATTATGATAGATGCTTTCCAGCTTCTTGGCGTCGGCGCCGTCTTCCTCGCGCTGGAATTTGGCAGTGTGCCCGTTCGCGGTGGGCGTATGACAAACGGAACAGTCCTGACCCGTGGCAGCAAGGGCCTTGGTGTGTTCGTCATGCAAAAACACGGCGGGAGGCATTTCCAGCTTTTTGAGCTGGCCTATGGCATCGATGCGGATCACGTCGGGACGGGTTTGGGCGGCCAGCGACGGTGAAGCAAACAACGCAATCCCACCCAAACCGATCACGGCAATCGCCGCCAGCGCAATCCCACGCAGCAGTTTTCGACCGTTTTCCATGGTGGCAGTCCTTTGCAAATAGAAAAAGAAACATTTCCCCTGACAACAAAACCAGTCTGATTGCAGTATGATGTCATATGCTCTTAGACAGGTGCCTAGCTTCTCAAGCTGGTATCGTGAAAAAAAGTCTCCGTCAAGGGGGAAGTGCCTGATCCGACGCCCCCTAGCAGGTGCCAACACCCCCATTTTCGTGAAAAAACAAACGAATATCTCTTCCCTTTGCCTGCTTGAACGCTCAATGAATGCCCATATATCCTTCTTGTGATGCAACACCCTTTTAAAAAAGGATTTCATCGCTCAGGGCATACTCCATGAACAAGCCGCACGGCTCAAACCCTTGCCGCCTGTATACGGGTTCCCCCTCGACCGAAGCCTGCAACACCGCTAAAGAGGCTCCCGCAGCTTGTGCAGCCCGCAAAAGCGCAGCCGTCATAGCCCCGCCGAACCCCCTTCTGCGAAAGGCTTCACGAGTGCTGATCATATGCAATCCCGCCGTATTACCTTTTTCACTCAGGAAGAGTTCCCCGCTGGCCGCAGGCACCTCCCCGGCAAAGCCCACAAACAGGCGCATAGGCGCAACGGCTTGAAACAATGCCTGTTCCGCAACCTTGTAGAACCTTTTCACATCTTCGTCCGGCGGGTTCCAGTTGGCGGCGAGAACCTCCGCATAAGCGGCGAGTTCCGAGGCCGCCCTGACCTGCACGATCCGCAGCCCCTCCGGCGCCTCCCCTTCCGGCGACCAGCGGCCCAAGGGCAAAGCCATGCCCGTTTCACGCTCCCCTATCCCGTATCCCGCCCGTTCAAACACCGTCCGCTGGCGGTTCAGCGCGCCTTCGTCCTCGGCGCTGGCCCACACGGTAAAGGGGCGCTCAGTCGCGGGAGGCAGCGCTGCCCCCGGCAACGCCAGCAGATCACGGGGGCGTTTGCCCGCGAACCAGTCCGCAGCGGCACTCAGCAGGCTTTTTTCCATCCCCTGTGCAACCCGGCAAGGCAGGCCGTCTCCCCCGCATTCCCAGAGCACCTTATTGAAGGTATCCGATCCCAAGCCCGAATCAACAAGCAGCGCCCCGCCCAGATCCCGCAGCATCATGCCGGGTGTCCGGCCTTGCAGGAACGCCACATGCCCAAACAAGTTTTCCAAAGCAGCCTGATAGTAGGGTGTCATAAGTAAATCCTTTGGGGAAGGGAGAGAAAGAGGAATCGGGGAGGGGGAAGGGCCCCTTTTGAAAAAGGGCTCCCTTCCCCCTCCCCGAACCCCTCCCCCATCCCCCTAAAACTTTTGTGTGCGGATGGAAATTTTCCCTCTATGAGACAAAGGGCCGCACCGAGGCTTATCAGCCATCAAAACAGTATCCCAGAGATGGATGCGGTTTCTCCGATCCCTTCAACACACTGATTGCGTTGATAATATCCCAGACGCATGAATGCGGCAGCCTTATAACATTTAAGGCTCTGTCAGAATATACGGTTGTTTTATTTCCACAATATGGTGAAATTATAGACTTTTTACCAAACCTTTTCCGCTGAAGGACTTCATGGCTGGGGCATTTTATCAGTTATTCCTTTGAAATTTCAAGAAATAAAACATCAACCGCTTCCTATGGCACAGCCACATTGAATAATGATTCATGGGCTCCGGCATAAGGAATCGGGGAGGGGAAGGGCCCCTTTTGAAAAAGGGCTCCCTTCCCCCTCCCCTATCCCCCTAAAACTTTTGTGTGCGGACGGAAGTTTTCCCTCTATGAAGCAAAGAGCCGCACCGAGGCTTATCAGCCATCAAAACCGTATCCCTGAGTATGGATGCGGTTTCTCCGATCCCTTCAACACGCTGATCGCGTTGACAATATCCCAGACGTATGGATGCGGCAGCCTCATAATATTTAAGGCTCTGTCAGAGTATACGGTTGTTTTATTTTCACAATATGATGAAACTATAGACTTTTTATCCAACCTTTTCCGCTGACGACTCCATGACTGGGGCATTTTATCCGTTATTCCTTTGAAATTCCAGGAAATAAAACATCAACCGTTTCCTATGGCACAGCCACATTGAATAATGATTCATGGGCTTCGGCATTAGAATGCAGTTGTTTTATCTCCATAGTATGGTGAAAATACGGCCTGTTTCTCCATTTTTCCCGTTGGCGGGTTTCATGGGGATACCTTTTATCGATTATCCGTTTGGAATTTCAAGACTAAAGCATCAACCATTTCTATGACGCAACCCTCAAATAAAAAAGGCTCTGTTATAGCTTGTGGTTGTTTCATCTCCACAGTGCTGTGAAAATACAGCCTTTCTTTCCGGTTTTCCTCTTGGCGGAATACAGGGCTAAGGCATTTTGTCGGTTATCCCTGTGGAATTTCAAGGAAAAAAGTATCAACCATTTTCTATAACACAGCTATAAAAAAGGGAAAGCCGTTGCGCGGCCTCCCCACCGGTCGAAAATCTTGGGAAGGTGAGAGGAGGGGGTTCGGGGGAGGGGAGAGGAAACCTTTCTCTAGAAAGGTTTCCTCTCCCCTCCCCCGATTATCCCCTAACTATGCGAAATCAGGATCCAAAGCGGCGCGGCCGTTGGCGAGCATGATCTTGACGTAATGCACGGTGCGCTCATCCACCGGCATGACGGGGAAAGGCTCCCCGCAGGACTCGCAGCGGGTCATGGAAGGCTGCGTCGGCGCGATTAACGGATTGCGGCGCCCGCAGCCGGGACAGCGATAGAAAAAGACGAGCTCCATGCTCTCCGGCGGCACGGGCTGTACTGGACGACTGGAAAGGCTCATCCCCTCACTCCTTCGACAAGGCTTTCGCCGCTCATGACGCCCGGCTTGGCAAGGCCCCACAAATCCAGCAGCGTGGGCGCAATGTCCCCAAGCTTGCCGCCGGAACGCAACGGAACGGCCTGTTCGCCGTCCGCGCCCCGCTCCACCACAACCAGCGGAACCTGATTGCAGGTGTGGGCCGTCTGGGGATGCCCGGTTTCATCCAGCATCACCTCGACGTTGCCGTGATCCGCCGTCATCAGCACACGGCCGCCGGAACCCAGCACGGCTTCCACCAGCCGGGCCACACAGCCGTCCACATACTCAAGCGCCTTCACCGCCGCCTCGATGACGCCGGTGTGCCCCACCATGTCGGGGTTCGCCAGATTGCAGACCGCCAGCGTATACGGCACGCCGTCCTTTTCCGGCCCGGCGGCCCACGCTTCGAGGAAGCGATCCGTCACCTCAAGCACGCTCATCTGCGGCTTGAGATCGTAGGTCGCCACATCCTTCGGCGAATTGACGAGGATGCGATCCTCAAGGGGGAAGGGCTCCTCACGCCCGCCGCTGAAAAAGTAGGTCACATGGGCGTACTTCTCGGTTTCGGCGATACGGAGCTGATGCGCGCCCGCGTCAGCCACGACTTCACCGAGCGTCTGCACCAGATTTTCCTTGGGAAACGCTACCGGCACATGCAGCGAACTGTCGTAGGAAGTCATGGTCACAAGGCCCGCCAGTGCCGGGACGCCGCCGCGATCGAACCCGTCAAAATCAGGGAAATGGAAGGCGCTCACCAGCTCGCGCCCACGGTCGGCGCGGAAATTGATGAAGAAGATGCCGTCGCCGTCCCTGACGCACACGTCGGCGGGATCGCCGAACACCTGCGGCTTGAGGAATTCGTCGGTTTCCCCGGCGGCATACAGGGCTTCAACGGCCGCCACAGGATCGGAGGCGCGCTGGCCTTCGCCGTGGACCATCATGTCCCACGCAACCTTTACCCGCTCCCAGCGTTTGTCGCGATCCATCGCGTAAAACCGCCCCACGAGGGAAGCCTGTTCCACCGACACGCCGGAATGCGCCGCCCGCGTCCGCGCCATCATATCCCCAAGCTGCGCAAGGAACCCCGCGCCGCTGGTGGGGCTGGTGTCGCGCCCGTCCATAAACGCATGGACGCGCACGTCCACTCCGTGGGCCGCGGCGATGTCCATGAGCGCGCCGAGGTGGTTGATGTGGCTGTGGACGCCGCCGTCAGACAGCAGGCCCGCGAAATGCAGCCGCCCGCCCGTCCGCTTCACGCCCGCCAACAGCTCAAGCAGGGCGGCGTTGGAGGCGAGTTCGCCCGTCTCCATCGCCACGTCGATGCGGGTCATATCCTGATACACGATGCGCCCGGCCCCGATATTGAGGTGCCCCACTTCGGAATTGCCCATATATCCGGCGGGCAGCCCCACCGCGCGCCCGGAGGCGTCGATGCGCGTTGCGCCCGGCAGGGAGATGAGCCGATCGATGTTGGGCGTCCGGGCAAGGCCGGCGGCATTGCCCGGCCCGGCGGGAGCCAATCCGTAGCCGTCAAGAATGAGGAGCAGGGTTGGGGTGAGGGACATGATGCACTTCCTTGGGGCTGGGGCTTACTCTTCGTCCCCGGCGGGTTCTGCGCGACGGGGGGACACCGTGGGCATTTCGCCATACAATGCGGGGGATTCCTTCCAAAGGGATTCGATGCGGAAAAGCTCGCGCACGTCCTGCTGGAAAATATGCACGACGATGTCGTTGAGGTCGGCCAGAATCCACTGCCCGGTCTGATAGCCTTCCATGCGCAGGAATTCGTAATTGTTCTTGGTGCACTGTTCCATCAGGCCGTCGGCGAGGCTCTTGGCATGGCGGAGCGAAGACGCCGTGACCACGATGACCACGTCCATGCACGGGCTCTTGCCCGCCACGTCGAGGGCCACGATATCGCGGGCCTTGCTTTCTTCGAGCCACTTCACAAGAACGGTCGTTTTCTCGGAAGCCGACGCCGTGGAAAATTTGCGGGCCGCCTGTGCTTTGGGGGCGGGGATGTTAGCGGGGGTTGCCTGAGACGCCGTAGATGTAGAGTTATGTTGTTCCATCGCCGAGGCATACTCCATTTTCGGGTTGATCGCAACGAAAGCCCTGCCCCTTCCGGGCCCGGAAACCACTGATGGACAGGGTAAAAATCCCCTTTTTCGGCTCTTGACCGCTCCGGGCAAATGGGGCAATCCTCGTGTGTCTCGACTTTACGCATTCCGTTTGGAGGACTGTATGATTTTCAACATAGACAAGGAAACGATGCCGCGGGAGAAGATTCGGGAAATCCAACTGAGTCGCCTTCAAGACCTGTGCCGTCGCGTTTACGCCAATGTCCCCTTCTATCGCCGCAGTTTCGACGAAAAGGGCATCAAGCCTGCCGACGTGCAGTCGCTGGACGATCTGAAATTCCTTCCCTTCACCCTGAAGCAGGACATGCGGAACAACTACCCTTACGGGCTGTTCGCCGTCCCGATGGAAATGATCCAGCGCATCCATGCCTCCAGCGGAACCACCGGCAAGGCCACCGTGGTCGGGTACACCAAGCGCGATATTGAAATGTGGGCCGAATGCGCCGCCCGTTCATTGGCCGCGGCCGGAGCCACCGCCAATGACATCGTGCAGGTTTCCTACGGCTACGGCCTGTTCACCGGCGGCCTCGGCGCCCACTACGGCGCGGAACGCCTCGGCGCGACCGTCATCCCCATGTCCGGCGGCTCGACCAAGCGCCAAGTCCAGCTTATGCGCGACTTCGGCGCGACCGTGCTCTGCTGTACGCCGTCCTACGCCCTGCATCTCTATGACGCGGGCCTCGAAATAGGGATCAACATCAAGGATCTGCCCCTCCGCCTCGGCGTCTTCGGGGCCGAACCGTGGACTGAGGAAATGCGCCGCGAAATCGAGGACAAGCTCGGCATCACCGCGACGAACATCTACGGCCTTTCCGAAATCATGGGCCCCGGCGTTTCCCAGTCCTGCGCCAAGGAACAGCACGGAATGCACATTTGGGAAGACCATTTCCTGCCCGAAATCATCGACCCCGCCACCGGCGAAGTCCTGCCCGAAGGCAGCACCGGCGAGCTGGTCATCACCACGCTGACCAAGCAGGGCATCCCGCTGGTCCGTTACCGCACCCGCGACATCACCTCGCTGAACTATACGCCCTGCTCCTGCGGCCGCACCCACGTGCGCATGAACCGCATCACGGGCCGCAGCGACGACATGCTGATCATCCGCGGCGTGAACGTCTTCCCCTCGCAGATCGAAAGCCTGCTCCTCGAAGTGCAGGGCGTTTCCCCGCACTATCAGCTCATCCTCACCCGCGAGAACAACCTCGACTACGTTGAGGTGCAGGTCGAGCTCGACGGCGCGATGTTCTCCGACGCGATCAAGGATCTCCAGCAGCGCGAGCAGCGCATCCAGAAGGGCATCAAGGAATTCCTCGGCGTCACCACCAAGGTTCGCCTTGTGGAGCCGCACTCCATCCCGCGCTCCGAAGGCAAGGCCGTCCGCGTCATCGACAAGCGCGTGATGCAGTGATTCATATTGGGGTTGAGTGAAGATTGGGGAGGGGGAGGGGAAACTTTCTCTAGAAAGTTTCCCCTCCCCCTCCCCAAACCCCACCCTCTCCCCTTCAAAGATTTTCGACCTTATCGAATCCCTGTTCCCGGCTGTACCGTAAATGAAAGCCTTCCTTCGTATGAGGGGAGGCTTTGCTTTTGGCTCTGGCATAACAAGAGGCTGGTATTTCATTTCATGTAATTCAAGACAGATGCCGAGGAAAGCCGTTTTTGTCGCTGGGGTCGCCAGCAGATGGCTTAAAAAAACTCAATGGAAACAACAAATTTGGCTGTGTTATAAAAAATGGTTGATATTTTTCTCTTTGAAACTCCAAAGGGATAACCAACAAAATGTTTGGCTGTGTTAAAGTTTCCGGCTGATACAGCAATCAGAGGTCGTTCATCTGCCCCTGTTTCAGCGAAATATTCGCTGCCGTGAAGGCGGACGCACTTCCAGCGCGGTGAAAGGCATCCTCCGGCAACGGCTGACGGCGCTTCGTCTCGCGCGGCTTCGCCGCTCTCGACCGCGCTTCGCGAGACATTTGACCGCTCCTCGCCCCCTCCATGCCCCATTGCCATGCGGTGGGGGACGTCCTCAAAGTTCGCTGACGCTCGCGCCTCCGGCAGTTAAAGGAGTATATTTCTCTTGGCTGTGTTATAGAAAATGGTTAATGCTCTTTCCTTGAAGTTCCAAAGGGATAACCGACAAAATGCCTTATCAGTGAATCCAGCCAAGGGGAAAACCGGAGAAAAAGGCTGTATTTTCACCGCACTGTGGAGATGAAACAACCACATATATGACAGGGCCAAGGATTTTAGAGAGCTCTCCACAGGGGCCTTCATTTACCTCCTCAACGGGCGATGAGGCTGAGCTGACGCCGGGCCTCTCCATTGGGGGGCTCATTCGCCGCCTCGCCTTCCGGCGATTCCACGAGCCGGGCGGCAAGCAGGAACCGGTTCCGTCAAGGCCTTCGCGTTTCCAATGAAATTTTCATTTAATTATATAAAATTTAAAATGATTTCTTAGAAAATCATCAAACAGGCGAATGCCTCGTTCCATCGCCTGCCTAGCCTTCCGGGGAAGATGGAGGTATGCTGCAAAAGCGATTACAGTCAGGAGTGTGTTCCATGCCCCCGAAAGATGTACCCATGCCGTTCCGGACAGCCCTGCCGTGGGCGGGATTCGTTGCGCTGCTGTTTCTCTTGAACTACATGTCACGCTCCACGCTGACGCCCCTGCTTGTCTCCATTGAGAAAGATCTGGGCATCGGGCACGCGCAGGCGACGAGCCTCCTCCTGATGCAAAGTGCCGGGTTCAGTTCGGCACTGGCCGTTTCCGGTTTTCTCCTCTCGCGCTTCAAGCCAAGGCAGATTGCGGCCATCCCATTGGGCATCGCCGGGTGTATCCTCCTCCTGATGCCGCTGGTGCACACGCTCGGCCAGGCACGTCTTGTTTTCGTAGCTTTCGGGCTCGGTGTCGGTTTCTATTTTCCGGCGGGCATGGCAACCCTCTCCTCGCTTGTCTTCCCCAAAGACTGGGGCAAAGCCGTCGCCATCCATGAACTGGCCCCAAACACGGGCTTTATCCTGATCCCCCTGCTCGCTCAGGCGGGGCTCATCTTCACGGACTGGAGGGGGGTCTTCGCCATCATGGGCGCCCTCATGATCTGTACAGCCTCGGCGTTCCTGCTCTGGGGACGCGGCGGCAATACCTGCACCGACGCCCCATCCTTCAAGGGATGCGGGGCACTCCTCAGAAACCCTGAAAGCTGGATCGTCTCGCTGCTGCTGGCCGTCTCCATGATCGGCGAATTCTCCGTCTACAGCATCCTGCAAATCTTCCTCGTCAGTGCGGTAGGATTTGGGCCGGAAGAGGCCAACTTAGGCCTCTCCGTCTCCCGCCTCGCCATGCCGGTCATCGTCATCACCGCCGGATGGGCCGCCGACCGCTTTAACGCCAAGCGCACCGTCAGCGCCTGTTTCCTGCTCCATGCCGTTGCCCTGTGCCTCATGTCCGTGGACGCCTCAGTATCCCGCATCCCCGCACTCTGCGGCGTATTCCTGCAGGCTGCTTCAATGGCCTTCGTCTTTCCGCCGCTGTTCAAAGTCTTCGCCCAGAGCTTCTCCCCCAATGAGCAGCCCATCCTGCTTTCCTTGACCATGCCCGTCGCCGGGCTCATCTCCGCCGGGGGCATCCCCTTCTTCATCGGCTACTGCGGCGAATACTACACGTTCGGCCTCGCCTTCCTCACCATCGCCGCCATGTCCGTGGCAAGCGCCGTTTCGGTCGCCTACTTGAAGAACAGGAAATAACACAGTCCGATATTCAAAAAATATTCCCTTTGCCCCTCCTTCCCCAACCATTCGGTTATACCAAACCGCCCATCCCTGTTTCCAACCCAATAAAAACCGCCCGCTCTCCCGATAAACGGACAGCGGGCGGCCTCAACTCCGGCTCCTCCTGCTCCATCCCCCCTCAACAGGGAAAAACGGCAACAGGGATTCGATAAACACGAAAATCTTTGAAGGGGAAAGGAGGGGGTTTGGGGGAGGGAAGGGGAAACTTTCTCTAGAAAGTTTCCCCTTCCCTCCCCCAACAACGCCTACCCCCCTACTGCTTCCTTCTCCTCAACGGCTTGGAATACGCGTGCTCGGCGCTGTGGCCGAACTCCTGCAAGCGGCGATCGACGAGATCGTAAAGGGAACCACGGGTGAACCCGCCGTTCTTGAGGGGCTTCCCGGCGGGGATGCCGGTCAGAAGCTCAAGCGCCTCGGTGATGTGCTCCACCGGATAGATGCCGAACTTGCCCGCATCCACAGCTTCACGGATGCGCGGCGAAAGCATCAGATGATCCACGTTGTCGCGGGGGACGATGACGCCCTGCTCGCCCGTGAGCCCACGGCGGGAGCAGATGCCGAAAAAGCCTTCGATCTTGCGGGATACGCCGCCGACCGCCATAATCTGCCCGGACTGGCTCACCGCGCCGGTGATGGCGAGGGACAGCTTGAGCGGCACTTCCGAAAGCGCCGACAGCAATGCCGCCAGCTCCGCGCCGGAGGCGGAATCCCCTTCGATGCCGCCGTAATTCTGTTCGAAACACAGGCTCCCGGTCATCACAAGCGGCTTGTTGCGGGCGAACTGATCCACAAGATAGCTCTTGAGGATAAGCATGGCCTTGGTGTGGATGGGGCCGCCGAGCTCGGCCTCGCGCTCAAGGTCGATGATGCCGCCGTGCCCGACGCCTACGGTGCAGGAAATCTGATGCGGCAGGCCGAACTCGAAATCCCCGTACCACGACACCGACAGGCCGTTGACCCGCCCGACGGCGGAACCCGACGTCCGCACCTTGATGAGCTCGCGGTCATACTCTTCCATATAGAGCTCTTCCACAAGGTTCGCACGGTACATGCGGGCTTCGAGCGCCTCTTCCAGATGCTCGGCCTCCACCAGCGCGGACTGCTTCATGGAAGCCATCGCGGAGGCTTCGATCATCACGTCGCGCATGAGCGGGAACTTGAGCGACAGCTTGCGCTGATCCTCGGCCACGCGGGAGCTGAAATCCACAAGCCCCGCCAGCGCGGTGCGGCTGAACGGCAGGAGGCGCGTCTCGTCGATGATCCCGGCGATGCGGATGAGCCACGAACGGATGTCGGCGGCGGTGCGCTCCACCGTTTCGGTCATGTGCGCCTTGATCTTGAACAGCTTCGCGAAGCGGTCGTCGTTGGTCAGCAGGGCTTCGTACAGTTCCTCGTTGCCGATGAGCACGACCTTGAGGTTCAGGGGAACCGGCTGCGGCTCGATGCCCTTGGTGCGGACAGCGCCGTCCGGCACGTCGCCCGCTTCCTCAAGCCGCGCGGAACCGGCGCGCAGGGCGCGGAGAAGCCCTTCCCATGCGCCGGGATGTTGGAGGATGTCCTCAAGGTGCAGGACAAGGAAACCGCCGTTGGCCCGGTGCAGGGACCCGGCCTTGATCAGCGTGAAGTCCGTAACCAGCGCGCCCATTTCCGACTCGCGCTCCACGCAGCCGAGCAGGTTGGCGGTGGTGGGGTGGTCTTCGATGATCAGGGGCGCGCCCTTGTTCCCGCTGTTGTCCACAAACACGTTCACGTCATAAAGGTACGTGTCCGTCTCCGGATGCTGCGCATCGCCGGACAACGCGGCGCTCAGGGCCTGCGGGGGCTGCGTTTCGCGGGGCAGGAAACTTTCCGGGTGATCCAGAATATCCTGACGCAGGGCCTCGAAATACTTTTTCAAGGCGGAATCCGGCTCGCCGTCCGGCCCGGCGCAGTTCTTCAGGATGCGCTCCACGGCGGGGGCCAGCACGGCGGACAGCACAGAGCCGATCACTTCCCGCTCCAATGTCCTCTCGTCCGAACGGAAGGACTGCTCGGCGGAATTCAGCTTGCGCACCATACCGGACATGGCCCGCAGGAGGGTATCGCCCTTCTGTTTGAGCCCCTGACGCAACGTGGGATCGAGATGTTCGTACTCGTCTTCGCTCAGGCGCTTGCCTTCCACCAGAGGATACAGGGTCAGGCTGCCCTGATCGTCCATATCGAGGTTGAAGCCCTGTTTCCCGGCGGTCTTGTCCATCTGCTTGATCAGCCCGGAACGCACGGCCTGAAAGCGATCCTGCAATTCGGAGCGTTTCTTGACGTAACTCTCGTTTTCCAGACGGACGGGCAGTTCCTTGCGGATGTCCGCCAGCGCCTGCGAGAGGATGGAACGCAGCTTCCTGCCCTGCCCCGCGGGGACGGACAACAGCAGCGGGTGATCCGCGTCATCAAAATTGTTGACGTAAAGCAGATCCGGCGGCGTCTGGGCCTTGCGGATGCGGGGTTCGAGAAACTCCCGGAGCATGTAGGTACGCCCAAGGTTCGACTCGCCGGAAAGATAGACATTGTACCCTGCCGTATGGATGTGCAGCGCCAGCTCCAACGCTTTGAGGGCACGGGGCTGCGGGGCCACCTTGCGGTGCCCGTTGCGCGGGATGGCGTCGCTCGTTTCCCAAGGGATGCGATCCGGGGGCAGGCTCGAACAGAGGCGCTGGCCGGGCAGAGACTTTATTTTACTCATACTCTTCCTATATGGATTCAAAAGGCCACAGGGAGGGGAGAGAAAACCTTTCCGGAGAAAGGCCGTCCCCTTCCCTCCCCATCCCCTTTCAAAGGCTTTCGCCGTGAAAAGAGCGCGGCACCTCCCAAAAGGCATCGGCTTTCCTTGCGGCGCAGGCCGGGAACCCCAAACGGGAGGGCCGCAGCCGGGACAGCCCGGCGGCGGGAAACTTACTACGCGTACACCCTGGCGAGGATCTCGGCCCCGCCGTCCTCGGCGAGGGATCGGGCCAAAGCGAGGCCCACGGCGCGGGCTTCATCGGCGCGGCCCGTCACCTTGCGGCGGATGATCACCGAACCGTCCACTTCGCCGACCAGACCTTCCAGTTCAAAGGTGTCGCCGTCGAGCATTTCCGCGTGCCCGGCAATGGGAACCTGACAGCCGCCGTCAAGCCCGGCGAGCAGGCCGCGTTCGGCCTCCACGCAGATGCGGGTGGGGCGGTGCTCCATGAAGGCCAGCATTTCAGCGAGATCCTTGCGATCCTCACAGAATTCGATGCCGAGCGCGCCCTGCCCCACGGCGGGGATGAACGCGGGCGGGGCAAGCGGGCGCTCCTTGGGCACGGACAGGCCGAGGCGCTTCATGCCCGCCGTCGCCATGATGATGGCGGCGAACTGCCCCTCCGTCAGCTTGCGGAGCCGCGTATCCACGTTCCCGCGCAGGGAAACGACTTCAAGATCCGGCCTCTGGGCCAATACCTGCGCCTGGCGGCGGAGGCTGCTCGTGCCGACCACGGCCCCGGCGGGCAGGCTTTCCAGCGAATCGTAATCCACCGAAAGGAACAAATCCGTGGGGTCCTCGCGTTCCGGCACGATGCCGAGGATGAGGCCCTCAGGAAGCTCCATGGGAACGTCCTTCATGCTGTGTACGGCGATGTCCGCCGCGCCGGAAAGGAGCGCCTCCTCAATTTCCTTTACGAACAGCCCCTTGCCGCCGACCTTGGCCAGCGGCACGTCAAGGATGATGTCGCCCTTGGTCTTGATGATGTTCAGTTCCACCGCAAGGCCGGGATGCGCGGCTTCGAGGCTGTCCTTCACATGGTTCGCCTGCCAGAGGGCCAGACGGCTGCCACGGGTGGCGATAACGAGTTTTTCCATAACGATCCTTGGCTGGTGGATACGGTGCCTTTTTGAGGGACGCCGCCGTACCGGAGCCGCCCCCTCACACATATCCGGGAAAGGGAAACCCGGAGAAAGGCCGCCTTTCGGAAAGCCCCTCCCCGGCTTTGGGGAATTTAGTGGCAGCTCGCGCAGTTGCCGCCGGAGCAGCCGGCGCATCCGCCCCCGGAAGACGGCGCGGAGGGCGCGCCGAAATCTCCGAGGCTTCCGCCTTCGCAGTGGCGGCACGGCTTGGAGATGAGCTTTTCCGTGGCTTCGGCACGGCAGGCCGGGCACACCGGGGTTTCATCGCCGAAAACAAGTTCTTCAAATTCATGGCCGCAACGGGTGCAGCGGTATTCAAACATGGGCATGACGCTTCTCCTGTAAACGTATTCAGTCAAGCATAGGCTTGATGGCCATCACATTTTCAAAAAGGTAGTAGTCCGTCAGCGCGCAGAGCATATGCCCGATGGCGGCGTGCGTCTCCTGCACGAGCGGCGTGGACGGATGCCCCACCGCAAGGAGGATGTCGCACAGCGGGGCCATGCGCCCCCCCCCGTCCCCGGTCAGGCCGATGGTGAACAGGCCCTGCTTGCGGGCCGCCTGCAGCGCGCCGATGACGTTGGCGCTGTTGCCTGAGGTGGAAATGCCGACGAACACGTCGCCGGGCCGCCCAAGCGCCTGCACCTGCTTGGTGAAGACGAGATCGTAGCCGAAATCGTTGCCGATGGACGTCAGCACGGAAGAATCGGTCGTCAGCGCGATGGCCGGAAGCGGAGGCCGATCCATCAGGAACCGGTTGACGAATTCCGCGGCCCAGTGCTGGGCGTCCGCCGCGCTCCCGCCGTTGCCCGCCAGCAAAATTTTGCCTCCGCGCGCCACGGCGACGGCCATGCGCCGGGCGGCCTCGGCCACCTTGCCCCCGTGGACGGCAAAAAAATCGCGGCGCAGTTTCGCGCCGTCTTCCGCATGTTGGGAAATCATTTGCAGGGCTTTGTCCATAAAGATGCTCCTCCGAACCGCATGGCCGCATACACAGATAATCCCTGATTCCCGTTCTGCAACCCGCCTGCGGCGAACTTTGAGCTATAAGCGAAACAGCCCCCGCTGACAACTCCATGCGGGCCGTGCGGCATCCCCACAACCCGCCGAAACGATACGGCGGCGGTACCGGGCGCCCAAGTTTGCTATTGAAGAATCACAGGGATTCTACTACTGAAAGCAGATGCACTCCGTCACCTCCATACTTCTCGTCACCAAGGCCCGGCATGCCGCCGCCGAAGCCACCGCAGCAGCCGTCGGCCAGTGGCTCGGAGCCCACGGCGTGGCCTGTTCCGCCCTTCCCGCCGACTGCCCTTCCGAAAAACTCGTCGGCAGGGCCCGCACCGCCGACGCAATCCTGATCCTCGGCGGCGACGGCACTTTCGTCGGCGTGGGCCGCAAGCTCGCCGGGCTGGACATCCCGCTTCTCGGCATCAATTTCGGGCAGGTCGGCTTTCTGACCGAGCTTCCCGCCGCCGGCTGGGAACCTGCGCTGGAACGCCTCCTCGCCGGAAAGATGATCACGCGCACCTGCCTCCTGCTCGCGTGGGAGCTCCTGCGTGGCGGGACGCCCATCGCCAGCGGGCACGCCGCCAACGACGTGGTGGTCGGGCGCGGCGCCATCGCCCGCGTGCTGCCCGTCCATGTGTCCGTGGACGGCGAAGACATGGGCGTCGTGCGCTCCGACGGGGTGATCGTCTCCACGCCCCTCGGCTCCTCGGCGTATGCCCTGTCCGCCCACGGGCCGCTGGTGCACCCCAAGGTGCAGGCCCTCACCCTGACGCCCATTTCGCCCTTCTTCAAGAGCTTCCCGCCCATCGTCCTGCCCGCGGACTCCCGCATCCGCCTCGAAACCGACGACGCCGCGCCCGACGCGTTCCTGACCGTGGACGGGCAGGAAGGCATCCCCCTGTGCGGCGGCGACGTCATCCGGGTGCAAAGCCTCGACGCCGGGCTGCGCGTCCTTTCCTGCTCATCCGGCACCTATTTCCAGCGGCTGCGCGAGCGCGGCTTTATCCAGACGGGCGGGACGTCCGCCCCGGAGCAGGCATGAACAGGCTTCCCGACATCGGAAAGGTCAGCGATCTCCGGCTCGGCGACCATCCCGGCTTTGATGCGTGGTTCTACAGCTTTTGCGCGGAAAACAACATCGAGCACGGCATCAACCCCAGCGGCGTCGCCAGCCCGGAGCAGCTCCGTTTCATGGTCGCCTTGGACGAGCGGCAGGTGTACGCGCCGTGTTCCGACGCCACCTTCCGGGAACTGGCGGCCTCCTTCCACCTCCGCAGTTTTCCGCCCCGCGTGCGCAGCCAGTATATTGCGGCATGGCGCTCCATCATCCGGGTCGTCCGCTACGAAAAAGACCGCCAGAAGCGCCGCGACATGATCAACTACTGCCGCCACCGCTTCCGGGGCTGCCTCGCGCTCGGCAACATCCTGCCCTCCCGCCTCGTCAAGCGGCTGGTCACCACGCTCATCAGCCATTTCGACGCGGGCGATCCGTGGCTGAACGAACGCCTGTTCTACAACGAAACGCTCGCCTCCTTCCTCCGTTCGCAGGCCCTGCAGAATGCCCTCGGACGCCTGCCCGACGGCCTGAGCGCCGAGGGCATTCCCGATCTGCGCCGCGCGCTGGATCTGGCTGAGCTGGCCCGCCTCTTCCACCTTGCCGGGCGCTCGCACCGCACCCTCACCCAGCTCATCCACAACTGCGCGGCGGCGGAAAGCGGCAAGTGCGGGTTCCCGGACATCTTTACCGGTTCCGAAGCCTTCATCCCGCAGGTGGAGGAGCTTTTCCCCGGCCCGCCGCGCACGTTCCTCTACATCTGCGCGATGGAGGGCGGCCTTGCCCTTGATCTGCGGATCATCCAGACGCTGCTGCGGCTGGGGCACAAGGTCATCCTGACGCTCAAGGAAGCGCCGGTCTACTACGCCCCGACCATCTGGGACATGGATCGTGACCCCCTGCTGGTGGACAGCCTGCCGGAATCCCATTTGTTCAAGGCTCCGGCCGCATCCAAGAACGAATTGCTCCGCCGCCTGCGGGAAAACCGCCTGCTCATCATTTCGGACGGCACGGGCGAGCGGCTCAACCTGTACCGCACCTCGGTCACCTTCGCCCGCGCATGGAAAGAAAGCGACGCCGTCATCGCCCGCGGACGCTGCAACCGCGACGTGCTCCTCGGCACGAGCCACCTCTTCACCCGCGACGTCTTCTGTTTCTGGGAGGATCGCGGCGAAGTGCGCATGCAGCTCAAGCCCCATGCGCCCGGCATCCGCAAGTTCAGCGAGCAGGCGCTCACGGCCAAGGCCCGGACCATCATCAAGAGCATGCGCGCCTCCAAGGACAGCGGCAAGGCCGTAATGTTCTACAGCTGCATCATCGGCAGTATCCCCGGCCAGACCGCCACGGCGATCAAGGTGGCGGACACGTTCGTCCGGTCGCTGCGGGAGCGGCTTGATCAGGTCTTCATCATCAACCCGGCGGAATATTTCGAGCCCGGCATGGACGGGGACGATCTCATGTTCATGTGGGAGCAGGTGCAGCGCAGCGGCCTCATCAACATCTGGCGCTTCCAGAGCATGGAGGACATCGAGGCCAGCTTCGGGCTCATGGGGCTCAAGGTCCCGCCCGTCTGGTCGGGCAAGGACGCCACCTTCTCCACCGGATGCACCAAGGAAATGCGCATCGCTCTGGACATGCAGCGCTCCCATCCCGAACTCCAGATCGTCGGCCCCGGCCCGGAAAAATTCTTCCGCCGCGGCGACTACGGCGTCGGCAAATTCTTTGACGCCACCATCTCCAACGCCTATCAGGAATAGCCATGACCACACCCACGCAACTGTTCACGCTTCTGGATGCCTGTTTCGACGCCCAAAACGAAGCCACGGCCCTCTGGCACAGCCAGGAACCCGAAGCCGCCGACGTCGCCCCCGACGCCCCAGCCTCCCCCGATGTGCTCCTTGCCCTCGTCCGCGCGCAACACCTGCGGAATTTCCGGCTCTGGCACATTGAGGACACGGCCCGCCGCCGCGACGTGACGCCCGACGTCATCGCAGACTGCAAGTACCGCATCGACAGGCTCAATCAGGAGCGCAACGACCGCATAGAGCGCGTGGACGCCTGCCTCGTGGCCCTGCTCTCCCCGCTGCTCCCGGCCTCGCCCGCGCCGCACATCAATACGGAATCCCTCGGCATGGCCATCGACCGCCTTTCCATCCTCAGCCTCAAGATCTGGCACATGGACGAGCAGGTCAGGCGCACCGACGTGACTCCCGAACACATCGCCTCCTGCGAAAAGAAGCTCGCAGTCCTCAAGGAGCAGCGCGCCGACCTCAGCCTTGCCGTCAAGCACCTCGTCACCGAGTTCGTCGAGGGGACCAAGACCCCCAAGCTGTATTTCCAGTTCAAGATGTACAACGACCCCACGTTGAACCCTGAGCTGTATGGAAAATAGATGAGAATCGGGGAGGGGAAGGAGAACCTTTCTGAAGAAAGGCTTCTCCTTCCCCTCCCCGAACCCCACCCCTTCCTCTCCCAAGACTTTCATCTTTTTGGGTGAGGCGCTTCGTCAGCCGTGCGGCAGGGCAAAAGGGGTGTCGTCAGAAAACATATTGAGAATCGTTCGGCCTTTCGGAGTCGCCCTATGTCCGCTTATGAAACCGTCATCGGCCTTGAAGTGCATGTCCACCTCTGCACCAAATCCAAGCTGTTCTGCTCCTGCCCCACGACGTTCGGGGTGGAGCCCAATACCAACGTCTGTGAGGTGTGCGCCGGGATGCCGGGCGTGCTGCCCGTCCTGAACCAGACCGCCGTGGAGTACGCCACCCGCGCGGGCCTTGCCCTTAACTGCACCATCAACAACGATTCGGTATTCGCCCGCAAGAACTACTTCTACCCCGACATGCCGTACAACTACCAGATTTCGCAGTTCGAGCGCCCGCTGTGCGAATTCGGGCATCTGGACATCAACGTCGGCGGCGAAGCCAAGCGCATCGGCATCACCCGCATCCACATGGAAACCGACGCGGGCAAGAATATCCACGAAGGCGACCACAGCTATCTCGACCTCAACCGCGCCGCCGTGCCGCTCATCGAAATCGTGAGCGAGCCCGATATGCGCAGCGCCGAGGAAGCGGTGGCCTATCTCAAGGCCCTGCACGCCATCGTGGTCTACCTCGGCATCACGGACGGCAACATGGAGGAAGGCAGCTTCCGTTGCGACGCCAACGTATCCATCCGTCCCAAAGGCGCGGCCGAGTTCGGCACCCGCACCGAGCTCAAGAACCTGAACTCGTTCCGCCATGTGCAGAAGGCCATTGAGTACGAAGTTGCCCGCCAGCAGGATGTTTTGGAGGATGGGGACAAGGTGGTTCAGGAGACCCGCCTGTTCGACAGCGTGAAGGGCATCACCATGTCCATGCGCGACAAGGAAGAGGCGCACGACTACCGCTATTTCCCCGACCCGGATCTCGTGCCCGTACACATCACGGATGAGCAGCTCGAAAGCTGGAAGGCCAGCCTTCCCGAACTGCCCGCGCAGCGCCGCCGCCGGTTCATGGAAGAGTGGAAGCTCCCCGAACAGGATGCGGACATCATCACGTCCGACCGCGCGCAGGCCGATCTGTTTGAGGCGGCTGTGGCCCTGTACAACGAGCCGCGCAAGATAGCCAATTACATGACCGGCCCCATGCTCCGCGAGATCAACCAGACCGGCGTGGCGCTTAAAGATTCCGCCCTCAGGCCCGAAGCCCTTGCCGAACTCGCCAAGATCGTTGACGGCGGCCTTATCAGCGCCAAGATCGCACAGGATATTTTCAGCGAAGTGTACGCCAACGGCGTCATGCCCGAAGCCTATGTCCGCGAAAAGGGCCTTGTGCAGGTGTCCGACACTTCCGCCATCGACGCCGCCGTCTCCGAGGTGATCGCCGAGAACCCCGCCGAAGCCGAAGCCTACAAGGGCGGCAAGACCAAGCTCATCAGTTTCTTCGTCGGGCAGGTCATGCGCAAGATGAAGGGCAAGGCCAACCCCGCCCTCGTCAATGAAGCGTTGGGAAGGTTGTTGAAATAGGGGAAGAATATTGGAGGGGGAGAGGGAACCCTTCTGGAGAAGGGTTCCCTCTCCCCCTCCAAACCTCCCCCTCTCCCTCCCAAGACTTTCGACTTTATAGAATCCCCATTCTCAATTTTACTGGATAAAAGAGCCTTCCTCCGTATGGGGGAAGGCTTTTTTTGCCATATTCTAGAATAAAGAGAAAAAGAATGAAGCAGGTTCCCTTTTCTAAAGAGGAGCTGCTCCAGGGAAAGCTGGGAACAGGGATTCAATAAACATAAAAGTCTTTGGAAAGGGAGGGATGGGGTTTGGGGAAGGGAGGGAAAGCTTTTCTTCAGAAAAGTTTTCCCTCCCTTCCCCAACATATCCACCCCACCCTACCCTACCTGCCCGGCAGCAAAAAGGCTTTCAGCTCAACCGGATCGCAGCCGCTGAACAGCAGATGCAGCGGAAAACGGTCAAGCACGGGCGAAAGGGCCTCGTTCGTGTAGGGGACGCCGCGCATGGCCTCTTCCAGATCACAGATCTCGCAACCGCTCGCCTCGTCGGTCAGGCTCTTGCCCGGCCCGGCCATGAAGAAATCGCCGTAAAAATGGCACTCGGCCACGCTGCCCTGCCGGATGTCGTAGGAAACTTCCACCTTCCCCCAAGGGAAACGCTGCGCCTTGCGCTCCGTGAACGGAGGCGATGCGCCGTACGTCCAATCCCACGTCGAATATTTGGCGTCCCGCAGACGGGTGACGGCGACGAAATCCGCCGCGCTCATCCGGTATTCATCCCCGGAACGGTGCTCCATGATCGCATCGCGCACGCGCTGCACCGTCAGCGGCGGCAGATCCGGGGAGTGCTCCGCCAAATACCCGGCCAAATTCCCCACGCGGCTGCGGACAGAGGCCACGCCCTTTGACTTGTACTTGGCCGGGTCCACATTGAGCGCCTGAGACAGGACATCGAGATCGCTGTCGACCAGAATGCAGCCGTGATGCAGATAGCGCATCCCCCGGCGGCAGTGCGCCACGCCAGCCACCTTCAGGCCGTCCAGCATCAGATCGTTGCGCCCGGAAAAGGCCACGGGCAGGCCGAGCTTTTGCAGCGCCTCGGCAATGGGTTTTCCGGCTTCACTGAAGGCGGGCAGGGTTCCTTCCTTCTCCAGATGATGGATGAAGGTATAGTTGAGCGTCCCGGCGTCGTGATAGACCGCGCCCCCGCCCGTCATCCGGCGCACCACGCTGATCCCGCGTTCGCGCACGAAATCGGCGTTCACTTCCTGACGGGTGTTCTGGAACCGCCCCACCACGATGGCCGGGCTGTTCTGCCACAGGATGGCGTAACCGGGATGTCCGGGCTCGATCCGGCCTAAAAAATATTCCTCAAGCGCAAGGTTGAATGCCGGATCGAGGGAGTGATTTACAATCCAATACATGCGGAACTCCATAAAAAAACTTTCATAATGGCGCAGTCCCATTATGAAAGTCCCAAAGGGCCGGGAAAACGGCAAAGAGAGGAGAAGGAATCCCCGACGGCGAACCGTCGGGCGTCGCCCGTAATCCTTGGCGGCGGCAAAGCGTTCTTTGCTGATCCCTTCCCCTCCTCGGCTGTTTTTCGTTTACATATCGCCCGTCAGAACGGGCTTGCGGGCTGCGCCGACTTCATCGACGCGACCCACTTTAGTCCGGGTCGGAGAGGCATGCAACAGATCGGCGTCGGTTTCGGCCAGCTGCGCGATGGAACGCATGGCCTCAATGAACGCGTCCAGATCCTCAAGGTTTTCCGACTCGGTGGGCTCGATCATGATCGCGCCGTGCACCACCAGCGGGAAATAGATCGTCGGCGGATGGATGCCGCAGTCGATCAGGCGCTTGGCGATGTCCATCGTGCTGACCCCGAACCCTTCCTGCTTCTTGTCCGTGAACACGCATTCGTGCAGGGACGGCTGCGGGAAAGGCAGATCGTACAGATCCTTGAGGCTGAACTTGATGTAGTTCGCGTTGAGCACGGCCAGCTCACTGGCACGCTTCAGATCCGGGCCGAGGGTCTTCAGGTAGGCCCATGCGCGCAGGACTACGCCGAACTGCCCCCAGAAGGGATGCATACGGCCGATGGACTGCCCGCCTGCATCGACGGAGTTGTCCACCCAGCCGAGCTTGCTGTCGGTTTCGACCAGACGGGGGCCGGGCAGGAACGGCACAAGCGTCTTGCTCACGCAGATCGCGCCGGAGCCGGGGCCGCCGCCGCCGTGCGGGGTGGAGAACGTCTTGTGCAGGTTCATGTGCATGACGTCGATCCCGATATGGCCCATGTGGGCATAGCCCATGATCGCGTTCAGGTTCGCGCCGTCGCCGTAGACGAGGCCGCCGCGGGCGTGCACGAGTTCGGCGATTTCCTTGATGTTGGACTCGAACAGGCCGAGCGTGTTCGGGTTCGTGATCATGATCCCGGCGCAGTCGTCATCCATCAGGGCGGCCACGTCCTCAACGGTCAGGATGCCGTCGGGACCGAGCGGAACCTTTACCGACGAGAAGCCGCACAGGGCGGCACTGGCCGGGTTGGTGCCGTGCGCGGTGTCGGGGATGAGCATCTTGGTGCGCGTGTTGCCCTGAGCCCGGTGCCATGCCTGAATGAGCATGATGCCGGTCAGTTCGCCGTGCGCACCGGCGGAAGGCTGGAGGCTGCAAGCCTCAAGGCCGGTCACGGCGCACAGCATCTGCTCGGTTTCGTACAGCACCCGCAGCGCGCCCTGCGAATATTCGGAGGGGAACAGCGGATGCGCACCGGCAAAACCGGGCAGCGCGGCGATCTTTTCGTTGATCTTGGGGTTGTATTTCATGGTGCAGGAACCGAGCGGATACATGCCCGTGTCCACACCGAAGTTCCACGTGGAAAGGCGCGTGTAGTGGCGCACCACATCCAGTTCGGCAAGGTCGGGCAGATTCAGCTCCGTCCGCACCATACCCTCCGCCTCATAAGGGGCGGCGGGCACGTCCGATTCGGGCAGGCTCACGCCCACGCGTCCGGGGCGGCCTTTTTCCCACAGCAGGGGCTCGTTCAGTACGAGACTCGACACCCCGGGCCAAGACTGATTGCTCATCAGGCGATCTCCTTCAGGATGGCGTCGATGTCGGCGCGGCTCCGGGTTTCCGTAACACAGAAAAGGTAGCTGTCGGCAAGCGGATACCACTTGGACAGCTCCATGCCGAACATGATCTTCTTTTCTTCGAGGAGGCGTTTCCACTTGGCGTCGAAACCGGCGGGAGCGGCCATCACGAACTCATTGAAGGTCTGGCCGGAATACACGGGGCGGAAGCCGAGCTTGACGAGGCCGGCCTTGAGGTACTCGGCCTTGTCCCGGTTGAGCTGGGCCATATGGCGGAGGCCCGTGCCGCCCACGCTCGCAAGGTACATGGCGCAGGTCATGGCGCACAGCCCGGCGTTGGAGCAGATGTTGGACACGGCCTTTTCGCGGCGGATGTGCTGCTCGCGGGTGGACAGGGTGAGCACGAAGGCGCGCTTGCCCTTGTTGTCCACGGTCTGGCCCACGAGACGGCCCGGCAGGTTGCGGACGAACGCCTTGCGGGTTGCCATAAGCCCCAGATAAGGACCGCCGAACGCCTGCGACAGGCCGAAGCTCTGCCCTTCGCCGCACACGATGTCCGCGCCCTGGCTGCCGGGGGTGGCCAGCAGGCCATAGGCCATCGCTTCGGTGAAGCCGGTGATCAGCAGACCCTTGCGGGCGTGGATCCATTCGGCTTGTTCGGCAAGGTGTTCGACCACGCCGAAGACGTTGGGGGACTGCACGATCAGCGCGGCAAGCCCCGTATCGTCCTTGAGGTGCTCAAGGCTGGTGCCGCCCTCTTCGGTCATGGTGAGGTCGCGCACTTCAATGCCGTTGGCGTTGCAGTACGTGTCCAGCACCGCGCGGTAATGCGGATGCAGGGCCAGCGAGACCGCCACGGCGCTGCGCTTGGTCAGGCGGCAGGCCATCAGCGCGCCTTCGGCCAGCGCGGTCGCGCCGTCATACATGGAGGCGTTGGCCACTTCCATGCCGAGCAGACGGGCGATGAGCGTCTGGAATTCAAAGATGCCCTGCAGCGTGCCTTGGCTGATTTCCGGCTGGTACGGCGTGTAGGCGGTGTAAAATTCGGAACGTCCGGCAAGGGCCGGGACAACGGCGGGGATGTAGTGCTGGTAGCTTCCCGCGCCGATCCATGCGGAACCGGCTGCGGGCATGGAAGCCGCCAGCGCTTCGGCCTGCGCCGTCAGTTCCCACTCCGTCATGGCGGTCAGAGGAAGCGCACCCTCGTGGCGGCAGTCCGCCGGGATGGAGGAAAACAGATCCTCCACCCTGTCGGCACCGACGACGCCGAGCATCTGCGCTTCGTCTTCCGCGGTGTGGGGGAAATAACGATGCATTACAGGGTCTCCAGGTGCGCCTTGTATGCCGCGGCATCCAGCAGTTCGCCCACGCCTTCGGCGGCCTCGATTTCGATGATCCAGCCTTCGCCGTAGGGGTCCTGATTCACTTTTTCAGGGGCGTCCGCCAGCGCTTCGTTGACGGCCTTGACGGTGCCCGCGACGGGCATGAGCAGAGGGCTCACGGACTTGGTGGATTCGAGCGTGCCGAATTCCTGGCCTTTCTCAAAGGTGTCGCCCACGGAAGGCAGTTCCACATAGGTGAGGTCGCCGAGGGCGTTCTGGGCGTAATCGCTCACGCCGATCTTCCACGGGGCGGAGGTGCTGATCCATTCGTGATCTTCCGAGTAACGCAGTTCGGCGGGAATGTTGGACATGATCGTGTTCCTCTCGTGCGGTTGATATTTATGGTATGCCTCCGGCGGCAAAGGGCTGCCGCCCCTTGACCCCGCCCGGGGGGAATGATTCCCCCCGGACCCCCTCAAAACCGTCCGTATCCGCTCCGGCCGAAACAACGTTTCAACCGGAGCGGATACGGACGGCCCCGAGCGCGTCAGGAGTTCCCTCTTCGTTTTTCAACAAGGCCCACTCGCCTCCCCCGCCCCCATTACAAACGTCTTGGGAGAGGGAGAGGTGGGGTTTGGGGAGGGGAGGGAGAAGCCCTTCTCCAGAAGGGTTCTCCCTCCCCTCCCCAATCTCAAAACCTTTTCCCTTCCTACAGGCTTCCCAGCTTCTTGCGGGCGGTGCGGGCGGGGCGGATGTCGGTCACGGTCTCGACCTGAATCTTGCGGCGCGGATCGGCGAGCGTAAGCTTGGTGCCGTTCTCCAGCGGACGGTTCACGCGGACAAAGCCGCAGACAAGGCCCTTGGGCGCGAAGCCTTCCGGCTTTTCCGGGCTGGCGACGCTCGTGATCACGCCGTCCACGCGCCCGATGGACACGTCCGCCACGCAGGTGAGCACGTCGCCGATGGCCTCGCCGTCCAGCAGAACCTGCGGATGCGTGTCGTGATCGGGAGACGTCACCTTGCGGGGGTCAAAGCCGCAGTAGGCGTAGGTATATGTGACGCTGCCGGAAGCGAGGGCTTCCTCAAGGGCGGAACGGCCAAAGAAATCCTTCGTCCAGTTGCCGTTTTCGTCCTTGGGCAGGGTAAAGGGCCACGGATTGTTCACAAACGGCCACGGCCCGATGTCCTGCTGCGAAAGCGGAAGCATAGCCCCGGCGCGCACGGAGTCGCGGGCCGCCAAGCCGCAGGGGATGACGCCCTCATCCTTCCCGGCTTCGAGAATCCGGTTCCAAATGTCCACGATCTTGTCGTAGGGAACGAAGATTTCAAAACCCTGCTCACCGGTATATCCCGTACGGGACAGGAAAATCGGCGTCCCGTCGGCAAGGAAGATATCGCTGTCGGCAAGTTCGATGTCGCCCTTGAAGGAAAAATAAGGCAGCTTGTCAAATACGGCGTCGGGATCCTTGAGGAGCTTGGCCATGACGCGGACTGTGGCCGGGCCCTGAAGGTCAAGCTTGCCGTACGTCCCGGCGAGATCGCGGATCGTGACGTCCTTGCCTTCGGAAGCGGCCCACGCACGGAGCGATTCGGCGATGCGTTCGCCCTTGCCCACGTTGAGCACCACAAAGTAGCGGCCTTTGCTCAGGGGGTATATGATGGCGTCATCCACCACGCCGCCGGACGCGTCGAGGAACGCGCCGTAAGCGGCACGCGGGCCGGACAAGGACAAATCCTTGGTAAAGGCCCACTGGAGGGCCTCCAGCGCATCGGGGCCGGAAACCATGAGCCCGGCCATGTGCCCGATGTCGAACAGCCCGGCGTGCTGGATGACGGCGAGATGTTCCTTCACCGCGCCGGTGGGATACCAGAGCGGCATATCCCAGCCGCCGAAATCAACCAGCGTGGCTCCGAGGGCCTCGTGCGTTGCGTGTAATGCCGTTTGATGCAACATGAATGACTCCGTTTGACATTCCCTGTTTGTACGAAATCCCGCGCCGCCTGTGCGACACCAGAAAGCCGACGGGACACCCCCGCCGACTCAAAAAACTCCACAAACCGCCGGGCGCCTACAGAACATAGGGCACTTTCAGGCCGAACCCCTTATAAACGATAAAGGTTTCGATGGAAGAAACCCTGTCGTGACACTTGGAGAACTCGTTGGTGTAGAAATCCAGCAGGCCGAATTCCTCATTGAGCAGCACGGTCAGGATGAGGTCGTGCCGCCCCGTCAGGACGGCCACGGAAACCACGCCCCTCAGATGGGAAAACACTTCGCCCTCGCCCACCAGATCCGGGGAGCGGAGCTTGATCGCCACCAAGGCCAGCGTATGGCCGGGCAGCTTTTCCACATCGACCTGCCCGCAGATGTCCAGTACGCCGTCTTCGATGAGCCGGGCGGCGCGGGTACGGACAGTCACTTCGGAAAGCCCCAGATCCGCGGCGATGTCCCGGAAAGAGGCGCGGCCATTGCGCAGCGCCTTGATAATTGCCAGATTGGTTTCGTCGAGCTTGATTTTCATGACATTCCGATGGTCGGAGACCTGCGAAAGCCGGGATGCGTTCCCAGAACCAGTACGTTTTTTGCAAGAACTTTTCTTTCAAAAAAGGATAGTCCTTTTCATTTTTTTATTCAACAGAAATTCCTCCTTTCTCTTTTGTTAACGATATTTTTCACAGACAGCCGCTCCTTGGGCGCTTTTCTCGAAAAGGCAGGGGAAAAGGCCATAAAACAGACCACATCAATGCCGTTTTTCTCCATAGAAGTATCTTTTTTGCAAAAACGGCATGAGCATCCGACATCAAAATTTTTCCCAAAACCTTTACTCCCATCGGAAAAAAACGCAGGATGCTCCATTACCCACTTTTGCGGCATCTTCCGTATGGGCAGCCGCCCCGCGCCGCAAGCCCTTTTCCGCCCCGGCGCATCATGGAGGGAAGCAAGCGCCTCTTTCAGGCGACGTTGGGAGGTAATCACGAAACGGTCAGGGCTATCCCCTTGATATTCGTTCCCCGTTTCGGCATTCTTGCTCTTTGAAAAAGGATGCAATCATGGATACGTGAACGGACAACCGCACATGCAAAGGATCCTATGCTGCATAACGTCGATCTCATCCTGACGCTTGCCGGTGGCCTGAGCGCAGCCCTCGTGCTCGGATTCATCACCCAAAAACTGCGCATGTCCCCCATTGTGGGTTACCTGTTGGCAGGCATTATTGTAGGCCCCTACTCCCCCGGCTTCGTCGCCGATGCGGACACGGCTTCCCAGTGCGCGGAAATCGGCATCATCCTGCTCATGTTCGGCGTGGGCCTCCACTTCCACCTTAAAGACCTGCTGGCCGTCCAGCGTATCGTCCTGCCCGGCGCGACAGCCCAGATCGGGGCGGCAACCTTGCTCGGCATGGTCGTTTCGCACGGTTTCGGCTGGTCATGGTCAGCCGGGGCTGTTTTCGGCATGGCCATCTCCGTCGCCAGCACGGTCGTCCTGACCCGCGTCCTCTCCGACAACAAGGCGCTGCACACCACGACGGGCCACGTCGCCCTCGGCTGGCTGGTGGTGGAAGACCTCTTCACCATCCTTCTGCTGGTGCTTTTGCCCGCCATCGTGGGCGGCGGCGGACAGTCCGAAAGCGTCTGGCACGTCCTTGCCGTTACGACGCTGAAACTCGGCGCCCTTGTGGTCTTCGCGCTGGTGGTCGGCCAGCGGATCATCCCCAAGCTCCTCGCCTACGTAGCCCGCACCGGAACCCGCGATCTCTTCACCCTCTCCGTCCTTGTCCTGGCCCTCGGCGTGGCTGTGGGCGCGGCCAATTTCTTCGGCGCGTCCATGGCCCTCGGCGCCTTCCTCAGCGGCATGGTCGTCGGCCAGTCCGAATTCAGCTCGCAGGCCGCCGCGGAAGCCCTGCCCATGCGCGACGCCTTCGCCGTCCTCTTCTTCGTTTCCGTGGGGATGCTGTTCAACCCCGCCTCGCTCATCAGCGACTGGCCCCTCATCCTCGCCACGCTTGGGATCGTCCTCATCGGCAAACCGCTGGCCGCCTTCATTGTGGTCAAGCTCTTCGGCAAGCCTTTGCGCATGGCCCTTTCCGTCGCGGTCGCACTGGCGCAGATCGGTGAATTTTCCTTCATCCTCGCCGCGATGGGCGTCAGCTTCGGCGTACTGCCCAAGGAAGCGTCCAGCGCCATCATCGTGACGGCAATCGTTTCCATCACCCTCAACCCCCTGCTCTACCGGCGCATCAACGGGGTGGCCCATTGGCTGGAATCCAAGGGCATCGGGCTCCCCCGGCTCGACGAAAATGAGCTTTC
Source organism: Bilophila sp. T19-St14 (assembly GCF_059728385.1). Lineage (NCBI taxonomy): Bacteria > Pseudomonadati > Thermodesulfobacteriota > Desulfovibrionia > Desulfovibrionales > Desulfovibrionaceae > Bilophila > Bilophila sp. T19-St14. The sequence continues at coordinate 2,978,918 of NZ_BAAGFT010000001.1, read as the reverse complement.
CCACCCTGAAGGCGCGCAGCGCATCATTGTTGTAGGGTACGGCCCCGTAGGGAAGCAGCTCACGGGCATCCTCCGCGACAACAACCTCGACGTGGTGGTCGTGGAAATGAACATTGATACCGTGCGGAGGGTCAGCGCGCTCGGCGAGAAGATCATCTACGGCGACGCCACACAGCGCGAAGTCCTGATCCACGCGGGCGCGGAAGAGGCCGAGGGGCTCATCATTTCCTCGTCGAGCGCACCTGCCGGGGAAATCGTGGAAGTCGCCCGCGCCATCAACCCCAACCTGCGCATCCTCGTCCACACCACCTATCTGCGTGTGGCGGAAAACCTCAAGTCCGAAGGCGTATCAGCCGTCTTCTCCGGCGAACGTGAAGTCGCCGTCGCCATGACCGAGCACCTGATGCGCGACTTCGGAGCCACGGACGAGCAAATCGACCGCGAACGCCGCAAGCTCCGCGAGCGCATGGCCTGATCTGGTTCAGGTTCCTTCAAAGGCCGTTGGTGAAAGCAAGCCCCGCAGGCGCATGGCCTGCTCCGGCGGCGGCACCTCGAATCTGATGCAGAAAGGGCAAGTTCCGCTGGCGCATGGCCTGCCCCCAAGATGTCAACAGCGGAAGAGACGCCTCACGGCAAGATCCGCGGGCGCATGGCCCGCTCCCCTAACCCGCCAAACCACCGTCTCTGTACAAACCGTGGAGGCCATACAAGCCTTCACGGTTTTTTCAGGACAGGGGCGCCACGCCTCACGCTTTCCCTTCCGCCCCTCCCCCCACATCCCCTTATTTTTGCAAAAGTGTCGCATCTGCATCAGATTTGCCGGGCACAACCATCTAAAGTTCTCGGAAACATCATGATGGCCCGCCGTTCCACAACCTGCGGGCGTTTTGGGGAGGGAACCATGACCGTATCCAAGAACGTGCTGATGGCGCTGCTGATCCTGAGCTATGCAACGTGGGGCGGCGGCATGATCGCCATGAAATACGCGTTCGAGTCGTTTACCGCCATGCAGGTGGTTTTCGCCCGCGTAGCGTTCGCCGGGGTCATCTATCTGGCGCTGTACCGCCTGTGGAGCCGTCTCCCCTATCAAAAAGGCGACTGGAAATATCTGGTGGCGATGGTTTTGTTTGAGCCCTGCCTGTTCTTCCTCTGCGAAACCTTTGCCATGACCTACACCACGGCATCGCAGGGCGGCGTCATCGCGGCCTGCTTCCCCCTTTGCACCGCCGTAGCCGCATGGCTGTTCCTCGGCGAAAAGCTGACCAAGAAGACCATCGTCGCCATGCTGCTTGCCGTGGCGGGCGTCGCCGGAGCCTCCCTCGCCGCCGAAAGCTCGGATCAGGCCTCCAATCCCATCCTCGGCAACCTGCTCATGGTTGGGGCCATCCTGTCCGCAACGGGCTATGCCATATGCGTACGCTTTATTTCCCGGCGCTACTCCTTCCTGAGCATTTCAGCCATTCAAGCGCTCGGCGGAACCATCGTATTCCTGCCCTTCGTGTTCATGACGCCCATGCCCGCCGACATCACCGCGCCCGCAGTCGGCGGCCTGCTCTATATGGGGATCGGCGTGGGTTTCCTTGTCTATTTGAGCTTCAACTTCGCACTCAAACACCTTGAAGCGGGCATCGTAGCCCTCTTCGGCAACCTCATCCCCGTATTCACCCTTATCTTCGCCTTTACCATCCTCGGAGAACGCCTCACGCTGGCCCAAGCCCTTGGCGTCGGGCTTACTTTCGTAGGCGTCATCATCGCGGCCTTGCCGGAAAAACAACAGCGGCAGTAAAGCGGGAGAGGGCATCTCCATAATGCCCTCTCCCCTCATCCTCCTACACCGATTCCATATTCTCCCCAAGAGATATGGCGCTTCCCCCTTTCCTGCCCTGTTCCTACTCTTGCTATAATCACACCGCCTATTTTGCCTTCATCCACGGAACATTCCGCGCAGCCTCCCCGCCAGCCCAAAGCCTTCGGAGTGGAATTCTTGGGAGAGGAAAACCGTTCTAGGCCGTGTCGCCATTTTATATGTAGCTATTTGAAACTATTGGAAACAATCCTTTTGCAACCTGAAAAACAGTTAAATGATTTCAATAGATTATATCCAATTGACGACACGACCTAAGGAAAGCGTTCCCTCCCCAATCTTCCTCGCACAATCGTGCCGGACACAAAATGGCTCTGTTATAGTTTGTGGTTGTTCCATCTCCACAGTACGGTGAAAATACAACCTTTTTCTCCGGTTTTCCCCTTGGCGGGATCCTCGGCCAAGGCCTTTTGCCGGTTATCCCTTTGGAACTTCAAGGAAAAAGGCATCAACCATTTTCTATAACACAGCCAAATAAAAAGGCTGTGCCACAGGAAACGATTGATGTTTTGTTTGAAGTTCCAAAGAAATAACCAATACCCTCCAATCATGGAGCCCACCAGCGAAAAAACAGAATAAAAAGTATATATTTTCAGTATATTAATAAAATTAAAGGCTGTGTTCAATTTTACGGTTGATGATTTTTTCAATGAAAATCAATAGATAAAAGCTCGTTCTACGTCTGGTGATGTGGGCCTCTCTCATTTTTTGTTCATTACATGAAATCCAGTTTTGAAGAATTGTTGCGAGACCTCCAAATCATTTCCAAAGAACTCTTCCTTTCCAGTTGGAATACTTGTATCAGCCACAAACTTAAACACAGCCAAATTAAACAACCACATACTCTGACAGAGCCTTCTGGAAAAACAAACTTTGGGAGTCCCCCGGCAAAGCCGGAAGATTATCTGTTGTTGGTTACCGTGCGGCCTCCTGCGGGCCTATCGCGCCGCGCATCAACCGCACGCCTATCGGCGGGATTCAAACAAAAAGGGGAACCTTCCTTCCGAAAGGTTCCCCTTTTTGCATCGATTCTTTTCCCCTACGAAATCCTGCTTCCCGGCGCGACATCCCCGCCGGGGGCGAGGAGGGTCAGCTTGCCGTCAGGGGATTCCGCCGTCAGGATCATGCCCGCGGATACGAGCCCGCGGATCTTGCGCGGCGCGAGGTTGGCGACCACGCACACCTGACGGCCCACGAGGGTTTCCGGCTCAAAGTGCTCGGCAATGCCCGACAGGATCTGACGCGGCTCGGCTTCGCCAAGATCGATCTTGAAGCACAGCAGCTTGTCCGCATTGGGCACCCGGCCCGCTTCGAGGATCGTGCCCACGCGCAGCTCAAGCTTCTGGAAGTCGGCGTATTCGGCCACTCCGGGGGCGGCTGTTTCAGCAGGCGCGGGAGCGGGCGCGGCTTTGGCTTCCTTCCCCTTGGCGGGCTTCTTCTGCTTCGCCTTTTTGTCTTCCTTCATCTCTTCCGGGATTTCCAAGCGCGGGAACAGGTTGGACGCGGACGCGATCACGCTGCCGGTGGCAAGGCATTCCCAAGCGCCCTCTTCATCGTTGACGTTCCCGGCGGGCGCGACGCCGAAACGCTCGGACGCGGGCAGGGGCTGGCCGAGCTGCTCAAGCAGGGCCGCCGCCGTGCCCGGCATGACCGGCCACAGGCAGAGCGCCACCTTGCGCATGCATTCGAGCAGCAGCCGGATGACCGTGCCGAGGCGGGCCGTATCGCCCTGCTTGAAGAGCGTCCACGGGGCTTGGGAATCCACGTACTTGTTGAGGGCGCGCACGAGCTCCCACAGCGCGTCGAGGCCCTGCGAGAAACGGATGTTGCCGAACAACTGCACGTAGTTGCGGCGGGAGTTCTCCGCAAGCTCGACGAGCGCCTTGTCGTCCTCGGTCAGTTCGCCCATCGGCGGAACCTTGCCCTCGAAATACTTGGCGTTCATGGACAGCACGCGGCTGAACAGGTTGCCGAGGTCATTGGCGAGATCGGCATTGAAGCGGGTGATCAGCGCCTCTTCGGAGAAGCTGGCGTCAGAACCGAACTGCATGTCGCGCAGCAGGAAATACCGGAACGCATCCAGCCCGTAATGTTCCGCCATCTTGATGGGCTCGACCACGTTGCCGAGGGACTTGGACATCTTGGTGTCCTTGATGAGCCAATAGCCGTGTACGTTGAGGTGCCTGTACAGCGGCACCCCGGCGGATTTCAGCATGGTGGGCCAGAATACGCCGTGCGGCTTCAGGATATCCTTGGCGACGAGGTGCTCGCCGGGCCAGTACGCGGCATACTTGCCGCCGTCGGGCCAGCCGAGGGCGGAAATATAGTTGAGCAGCGCATCAAACCACACGTAACAGACGTAATCCTTGTCGAACGGCAGCTCAATGCCCCATTCGAGGCGGGATTTCGGGCGCGAAATGCACAGGTCTTCCAGCACGCCGCTTTCGATCATCGACAGCACTTCGTTGCGGTAGCGTTCGGGACGGATGAAGTCGGGGTTTTCGCGGATATGCTCGGCAAGCCAGGGCAGGTACTTGGACATGCGGAAGAAATAGTTCTTCTCCTGAATGAAGTCCGGCTTGGTCAGGTGCTGCGGGCACAGGCCGTTTTCCAGTTCCTTTTCGGTGTAGAAACGCTCGCAGCCCGTGCAGTAATGCCCGCCGTGCTCGCCGAAATAGATGTCGCCGTTGTCGTACACCTTCTGGAGGAACGCCTGCACGCGGGCCTTGTGATCGGCATCCGTCGTGCGGATGAACTGATCGTGCTTGATGCCGAGCTTGGGCCACAGGGCCTGAAACTGGCCGCTGATGCCGTCCACGAATTCCTGCGGGGTCTGCCCGGCGGCTTCGGCGGCCTTGACGATCTTGTCGCCGTGCTCGTCCGTGCCGGTCAGAAACCACGTATCCTCGCCGAGCAGCGTATGGAAACGGCGCAGGCTGTCCGCAACTATGGTCGTATAGGCGTGCCCAAGATGCGGGCGGGCGTTCACGTAATAAATCGGTGTCGTAATGTAAAACGTGGAGGACACGGGAAAGCTCCTTTCATGGTGTTCCGTATATGCCGGCCGCAAACCGTCCCGTCTGCAGCCGTTTCTGACTCATTGCCCCCTCCCCCGCCGGAACGGGCTTCCGCCGCGCGGCCTCCCCTCAGGCCAAACGCCCTCAGGGATGATGGGAGGGGTTCGGGAGAAGCGGGCCCTTTCCCCGGAAAGGCCCCTTTTCGCTCCCCCGTCCCTATCTCTTCCGCTTGCGCTTGCGCTTGGGACGGAGCCCCTCTTCAAGCGTTTCCATATCGCCGTCATTGAGCCCGCCGAGATCGTCAAACTCATCGGGGTCGTCGCCAAACGCCTCGTCGATGGTGTCCGGATCGGCCATGACCACCATCAGCTCGTCATGCGGACGGGGCGCCGAAGGCTTGTTCTCCGGCTTCGCATCAGGCTTTCCTTCCGGGCGCGGCGGCGCGTCGGGACGCCGGGGATCGAGCTCCTGCCACTCGTCGAGCGTCAGCTCAAGCTCCTCGTTCGTATCCGTCAGCAGGGCCACGCTGTTGCGGAACATGTTGGCGCGCAGCACTTTCATGGGGCCCCTGTTGGTCTGGTAGCGTTTTCCGAGGCGCGGGCAACTGCTGTGGAAAATATCATAGTTCTCCTGCTCATAACTGAGGCAGCACAAGAGGCGCCCGCAGATGCCCGAAATCTTGGAGGGGTTCAGGAACAGGTTTTGCTCCTTCGCCATCTTGATGGTCACGGGCACAAACTTGCGCAGGAACCGGCGGCAGCAGCACACCATGCCGCAGCTCCCCACCGCGCCGAGCATCTGCGTCTCGTGCCGGACGCCGATCTGGCGCAGCTCAATGCGGGTGTGGTATTCGCGCACCAGATCCTTTACCAGCTCACGAAAGTCGATCCGGGTTGGGGCGGTAAAATAAAACACCAGCTTGCTGCGATCGAAAAGCACCTCCACATCGACAAGCTTCATGTCGAGCTGGCGTTCCCGGATGCGCGATTCACAGAACTTATACGCGGAGTACGTCAGGGTATCGTTTTCTTCCGCAACGATCTGATCCTCGTCGGTCACCTTGCGCAGGATATCGCGCACACCGTCCGGGGGAAGATCCTCAGGAAGGCGATCCACAATGTTCATGACCGTGGCGATGCCGAGGCCCTGACCGGTTTCCGCAAGTACGCGATCCCCCCTGCCGACAAAGGGATCCTCACAGTAGAAAAAATATATTTGTCCGTAATGACTAAATTTTATACCGATTATGCGCTTCATGTAGGTGCGTTGTCCGCCGCGGGGCGAACCGGGTAAGAAGGATGAAAATAGATCCCTTCCTTTTCCGTCATTCCAGAGGTTGTGTCAATCATCCGACAGCGCTGGATTTTGAAGCCGCGCTGCGGTATGCAACAGGTTCCTTGTCCCCTCACCAACCCACGGAGGCGTCATGATCAACCGCGAACAGGCTTTGGCCCTTTTGAACGAACCCGGCCCCGAAAAACATCTCATCCAGCACGCGCTGGCCTCGGAAGCGGTCATGCGCGCCCTTGCCCGGCATTTAGGCGAGGACGAAGAGGTGTGGGGCCTGACCGGGCTGCTGCACGATCTCGACTATCCCCTTACCCATGATGATCCCGCCAAGCACGGCCTCGTCGGAGCCGAACGCATCGGCGACCGCCTGCCCGAAGAAGCCCTGCACGCCATCCGCGCCCACAACGGCGAAATGACCGGCGTGGCCCCCTCCTCCGCCTTCGACTACGCCCTGCGCTGCGGGGAAACCGTGACCGGGCTTGTGGTCACGGCGGCACTCGTGCGCCCCACGGGCATGGAAGGCATGCAGGCCTCCAGCCTCAAGAAAAAGATGAAAGACAAAGCGTTTGCCGCCAGCGTCAACCGTGACTGCATCCGGCAGTGCTCTGAGCTGGGGCTTGAACTCGGCGACTTCCTCACCCTCGCCATCGGCGCGATGGCGGAAATCGACGAAGAGCTTGGGCTGAGGAAATAGGCCCGGCTTGGGTTCGGCGGCTTCCCCATCCTCGCCATCGGCGCGATGGCGGCAATCGGCGGAAGGCTTGGGCGGAGGAAAGAAAGGCCGCCGGGAAAAGGAAACGGCATCCCCCACCGCCGCGATACGGTGCAGGCTTTGAGCGGTCATACCGCCTCACCGCCGGACGCTCATGCGGCGAGGCCGCCCCATGCCGCTTTGTGTGGGCTAACTATTGAACGTCACTCATTGTGACCTCCTTTTGATTTGTTGCCGCCTGCAGTTGCCAGACCGCAAGCTTTACTGACAAATCAAAAGGAGTTTTTATAACATATGTAAAGCCGTAAGCTTTTCGGAACCTCCCGCATAGCGGGATGTTTCCTTTCCATACAAAAAAGGAGAGGCTTCCGTGAAAGCCTCTCCCTCTTTCTGCCGTAGCCGAAACAATCAGCAATTCTTGTTGCAGTGGAACTCGTCATCCATCCAGTATTCCAACGGCATGGCTTTCTTCATATTTTCGATAAGGGCCTTTTCCTTTTCGGAGTCCATCGCATGGAGACGGATATAGACGTGGCTGCTCCCTTCCTGCGTCTTGCTGCGCGAGGTGAGCACGGAAAGGACGTTGCCTCCGTTCTGGCTGATGGCCTCGAAAATCGGGGTCAGCACGCCGGGCTTGTCGGGAAGCATGAAGGCAAGCTGAAGGCCGCCCTTGCTCGCGCCGCAGAAGTCCACCAGCACCCTGAAGATGTCATGATCGGTGATGATGCCCACAAGCTCCCCGGAGCCGTCGACCACCGGCAGGCCGCCGATCCCCTTGTTTTCCATGATCAGGGCGGCGGCGTCCACGGCGTCGGTGTCGTAGACCGTGACCGGATCGCTGGTCATGATGTCTTTTACCTTCACTTCGGAAAGGAGGTAGTACAGCTCGTGCATATCGAGCGTCGTCGCCTTGGAAGGAGAGGCGGCCCGGATGTCCCTGTCGGAAACGATGCCTGCCACGCGCTTCCCGTCAAGGACGGGAAGACGCCGGATATTATGATCCTTCATCAACTTCGACGCTTTCAGCATGGATGTGTCAGGGGTCACGGTGATGACGTCCTTGGTCATCCACTCACGAATCAGCATGGGAACCTCCTTGCGAGACAATCGGAGAGTTACGAGGGTTAAAGGGGGGCTCTTCGAGCAAGCCTTAATCTACACGAATTCCCGCCTTCACACAATGCCGGGAGACGGAAGAATACGCGCTGGCCTCTCCTTGGAAAGCGTGGTATCCGACCCCCATGATACCTTCCGATCCGATGCCGTTCTGGCTGACGCTGGGCCGCCCGCTCACCCGGCTTTTGTTCGCCATGTGCCTTGGCCTGCTTATCGCCAATATCGTTGAGGCGCTGCGCTGGACGCGGCCCCTCGCCCGCCTTTCCGCGCCGCTGGTGCGGCTCGCCCGGCTGCGCGAAGCCGCCGGTGCGTCCTTCTCCATGGCCTTCTTCTCCCCGGCCGCCGCCAACGCCCTGCTGTCCGAAAGCCACGCCAAGGGTGAAATCAGCCTGTGCGAGCTTGTGCTCGCCAACCTGTTCAACAGCCTGCCCGCCTATATGGTCCACCTGCCGACCATGCTGTTCATGCTCTGGCCCGTGCTCGGCGCCCCCGCCCTCATCTATACGGGGCTGACCCTCGCGGCGGCCGTGCTGCGAACCCTGTTTACGGTGGGCCTTGGGCATTTCCTCCTGCCGCCCCTTCATGGCGAAACCTGCATCGAGTGCCGATTGCCTCAGGAAAAAGTCACTTTCAAAAGCGCCGCGCTCAAGGCGTGGAAACGGTTCCGCCGCCGCCTGCCCAAGCTCGTCATGTTCACCATCCCCGTCTACGTCGCCATGTACCTGATGCAGCACTACGGGCTGTTCCGCACCGCCGAGGCGTGGCTTTCCGAGCATACCCCGTGGATCGGGTTCATCAGGCCGGAGGCGCTCGGCATCGTGCTCCTGAGCCTCGCCGCCGAAATCGGCGCTTCCCTGTCCGCCGCGGGTTCCGCCCTGCATATGGGCGGGCTTACCCCCCCGGAAGTCATCATCGCCCTGCTCGTCGGCAACATCCTCTCCACCCCCATGCGAACCATCCGGCACCAGTTCCCGGCCTACGCCGGATATTACAGCCCCGGCCTGGCCTTCAAGCTCATCTTCTGCAACCAGCTCCTGAGGACTGCCACCATGATCGGCGTGACATGGGCCTATTGGCTGTGCGCCGTCGCCTGAGAAAAGGCGTACCCCAAGCGGAAAACGTTCTCCCTGCCGGAATGCAGCCACATTTGCGGCGGCGGAGGGCCTTGAGGGCGCGTAGGGCCTGTTCACACTATGCCGCATTTTCCCCATGCCAGAAGAGAGTTGAAGGAAAATGCAGCATCGCTCAAAACAGATATAACCATTTGTAAGTTATGTTTATTCTCTGTTTGCGCGAACAGGCCCCAGGCTGCATCATGAAAAACGGTTGATGCCTTATTTCTTGAGGTTCCCAAAAAACGGCGGATAAGATGCCTCCGGCATGGTGCCCGCCAACGAAAAAGCGAGGGGAAAAGCCGCGTATTCACCATACCGTGGAGATGAAGCCTTCGTATCCCGAAGGCTCTGTTCTAGTATGTGGTTGTTTCATCACCACAGTGCGGTGAACAGCCTTTTTATCCGGTTTTCCCCTTGGCGGGAGCCACGGATAAGGCATTTTGTCGGTTATCCCTTTGGAGCTTCAAGGAAAAAAAGCATCAACCATTTTCCATAACACAGCCATCCCGAATAACGGAGCCATGCGCTGGACAACGGGGATTTCGCCCTGATAAAAAGCCGTTTCCCGTCCATTAGCGGGGAGAAGGGCTGAACCAGCCGCTTGCCGTCATCAAGGGCACGGTTTCCCCGCCATCACCGGGGAGGAGGAAGGCCATGCTGCACGGCCCGCATCCGCCCACGGTTCCTAAAACAGTTTTCTTGCCCCAATTTAAGATAGAAAATTCAACAAATTACATTTTTTGCTATTTTCCTGCAAAAAAAGCTTGCCAAGTCCCTCAAACTCGCTTATTAAATGACCTCGCTGCTGCGGCAGCAACCTGTGGCAAGGTAGCTCAGTTGGTCAGAGCATACGGTTCATACCCGTAGTGTCGAGAGTTCAAATCTCCCCCTTGCTACCAGCTAACAATGGCGGTTCCAGATAGCTATCTGGAACCGCTTCGTCGTTTTAGTATCCGGTGTTTCTGCATGAGTGCATGCCGTTCCTTTGCGGGAACGGTATGCGCTTTGCTTTATGGAAGTTGCGGGCCAGCTGCGGACGGCGTCCCCATGCCGTCCGTATGCCGCGGCGACGGAGGAACGCCTTTCAGGGGGTCACACCATGCGGAAGGCGCGAAAAAAAGCTAAGCATACGGTAACGATCCTCGTCCGGAAACACACCCGCGCCGCACCGCTCAAAGACGATCCGGGCCCATGCCCCGCCCGCCTCCACGAAAGAACGCGGATCGGCTTCGTATCGTTTCCGGCCCCGCGCATGAATGTCATAGGCCACCAATTGGCCGTATGTCGGGGCAGCCGCCATAAGGATCTGCCAAAACAACGCATACCCGCCTTCGCGTTCCCGTGCCGCGCCCGCCTCGCCTTCCCCGTAGTGCCCCATATAGGCCACACTCAGGCATTGCCGGAACGCGGCGATCCGTTCAGGAGGCGTGCCATCCGGCAGCAATCGCTGACCGAGGCTCCCGAAGGTTTGGGCGTTGGTTCGTGTCTGTTCCGTAATAGGGACATGAAAGTGCATCAGGCAACATCCCGCCAGCAACCCTGTACCCAGCAAGGTTAAGACGTTTCGCATGGCGCCTCCTTAGGCCGTGTCGCCATGTTACATGCAACCATTTGAAACTATTAAAAACAATCCTTTTTGTAACTTTAAAAATAGTTAAATGATTTGGCTGTGTCATAGAAAACGGTTGATGCCTTATTTCCTTGAAATTCCAAAGAAATAACCAATAAAATCTCCCAATCACAGAGCCCACCAGCGGAAAGATTGGAGAAAAAGCATATATTTTCAATATATTGATAAAATAAAACAACCAGGCTCTATGACAGAACCAATAATTTTAATGATTATATCTCATTGACGATACGACCCAGTATTCCGGGCGATTCCACAGGAATCCCCTCGCTCTTTGCAGTTCCGCCGTGCGGCTTTTCCCTTGTGGGAACGGCTGAATGCCAGTCCCCGCCGCCCCGTCCCCCGCAACGCAATGGGCCTTACCCACGAAGCCATACCAATGTCTAAAACAATCCCCGGCGAAAGGTACGCCTCCAGACCGGGAACAACATGGCCTTCGTTGACCGCCATCCAGCAGTTTCCGTTTCCCCCGCTGGCCTCAGCAATCCAAAGGCCCGTATTGCCGTCCCCGAAATCGAGCCCATCCATTCAAAATGACTGTCGGGATTGAGGTATCTGCATCGGGCCCCATAATCCCCGCCATGCCCCGCAAACCGGAACACCCGGAGCGTATCCGGCATTCCGCCTATCTGTCTCCTTCTGCGGCAGTGGCCTGCAAAGCGGGAACGTCAAGAATGATGATGTCCTTTCCCCTCAGCTCGACCAAGCCCGCCTCGGAGAACCGGGACAACTGGCGGGAAAGCGTTTCACGGGCCAGCCCAAGCAGGTTGGCGAGCACTTCCCGCGAAACGCCGAGCCGGATGCAGTCCCCGCCCCCGATCTGCCTTCTGTGCAGCAAATACGTGGCAAGCCGACAGGCCGCACCGCCCTGCCCCTGCGCCGCCAGCTTGTGCGCGAACATCCGCAGGCGGAGCGACAGCGCCGCGAGCATCCGCAAGGCCATCTCCGGGTTTTCCGTCACCAGCGCAAACAGCGCCTCCGCCGGAAGGAACAGGGTTTCCACGTCGTCCACCGCCACGGCGGACGCCGGGAACGTCCCCTTTTGGAACATCGCGGCCTCGCCGATTGTGTTTCCCCCGCGGACAAGGTGAAGCACCATCTCCCGCCCGTCCGTGGCGAAGCGGACGACCTTCACGACGCCGCGCAGGACGATGTGCATGCCGTCGGCGCGCTCCCCTTCACGGAACAAAGCCGCCCCGCGCGCAAACCTACGCATCCGGCATTCCACGGCGAGACGCTCCCGCTCGTCCGGGGACAACGGCTCAAACAGCGGCAAGCCACCGAGCACTTCCAACCGTTCGTTTGACATGCCAGCTCCTGTTTTACAGTGTATTTCTTTAAAAAATGGCTGTGGTATAGAAAATGGCTGATGCTTTTTTCCTTGAAGCTCCAAAGGGATAACCGGCAAAATGCCTTGGCCGTGGAGCCTGCCAAGGGGAAAACCGGAAAAAAGGCCGTATTTTCACCGCACTGTGGAGATGAAACAACCACATACTATAACAGAACCTAAAAAATACACCGGGGCCGCCGCTGGGCGCAAGCGTTTCCGCACCAAAGGCACCAAATGCAAAAAGGACGGGAGCTTCCGAAAAAGCGCCCGTCCCTTTTACGCTATGGCTGGCAACAAGGGGGGTGGCAAGAAACATTCACATCTTCAACGAAACCTATATTCAACCATATGAGATATAAAATGATCTTTAGAAAGTCACCGAAAAGGCGAATGTCTCGGCGGCAATCCCCTGTGCGGTATCCCTGCGGCATCGCGGGCCGCACGGGAAACGCCGTCCTCCCCCGTATGCCGTTTATCCCAGAAGGGCCTTCAAATCCTCTTCAGGGGTGGAAATGGGCTTGATGCCCCAGTTTTCGACCAACAGATTGAGGATGTCGGGGGATACGAAGGCCGGGAGGCTCGGCCCAAGGTGGATGTTCTTCACGCCGAGGGCGAGCAGGGTAAGCAGGATGGCCACGGCCTTCTGCTCGTACCACGACAGCACCAGCGAGAGCGGCAGATCGTTGACGCCGCACTTGAGCGCGTCGGCCAGCGCCAGCGCCACCTTGACGGCGGAATAGGCGTCGTTGCACTGCCCCACGTCCATAAGGCGCGGGAACGGCCCGATCTTGCCCAGCTCCTTGTCGAAGAAGCGGAACTTGCCGCACGCCAGCGTGAGGATGAGCGTATCCTGCGGGGCCTTCTCCACAAATTCGGTGTAGTAGTTGCGGCCCGGCTTCGCGCCGTCACAGCCGCCCACGAGGAAGATGTGGCGCACGGCCCCGGACTTCACCGCATCAAGCACGGCGGGGGCGGCGTCCAGCAGCGTCTTGCGCCCGAAGCCCACGGTCACTTCCTTGCCCGGCGCGTCTTCCTCGAATCCGGGCAGTTCCAGCGCCTTGAGGATGAGCGGCGCGAAGTCCCGGTTCTTGATATGCACAAGGCCCGGCCAGCCCACGATGCCGGAGGTGAATACCTTCCCGCCGTAATCCTTGGGGTTCTGGATACAGTTGGTGGTGAACAGCACCGCGCCGGGGAAAGCGGGCAGTTCCTTCTGCTGGTTCTGCCACGCCGTGCCGTAATGCCCCACAAAATGCGGGAACGCCTTGAGCGCCGGGTATCCGTGCGCGGGCAGCATTTCGCCGTGGGTATAGATGTTGATGCCAGTACCCTGCGTCTGCTTCAGCAGTTCGTACAGGTCTTCGAGATCATGCCCGGAAACGAGGATGGCCTTGCCCCGGCGGTGCCCAAGGGAAACCTGCGTGGGGACGGGATCGCCGAACGCCTTGGTGTTCCCGGCGTCCAGAAGTTCCATCGCCTTCAGGTTGGCCTTGCCGCAGCGCAGCACCAGATCCAGCCAATCCTCAAGGCTGCGCGCCTTGTCCGGCGTGCCGTCCTTGTCCGGCATCCCGGCGGCGAGCGCCTCATAGATGAAGGCGTTCAGTTCCGGGTCACGCTGGCCGAGAACCGCCGCGTGATCCGCATAGGCGGCTACGCCCTTCAGCCCGTACAGGAGCAGCTGCATGGCGGAACGGACATTCACGTCGTCGCTGAAACGGTCGGTTCCGGCCTGCACCTTTCGGATGCTTTCCCAGTCGGCTTTCACGGCCGCGTCGCTCGTATCCGGCGTACAGCCGAGCTTCGCGGCGAGCGCCTTGCGGCGGCGTATGGCTTCCAGGGCGACTTCTTCAAGGGCCGCGGGATCGAAATTCACATTGGTGAGGGTGGAGAACAGCGCGCGGACGGTAAAATCGTCCGTATCCTGCTCAACCACGCCCTTGGCGCGGGCCTTGAGCGCCGTGCGGGACAGCAGCCGCAGCGCGTAGATCACATGATCCTGAAGATCGGCAACCGGGGCCAGCTTCCCGCAGACGCCCATAACCGTACAGCCCGTGCCCTTCGCCGTCTGTTCACACTGATTGCAAAACATGGAAACCTCCAAAGTTGAGGGGAAACGACATCATCTTGTCAACGGATACTCTTCCCTTTACCCGAAAAAGGCAGTGATCGGGATCACAATCACCCTTCCCGCACAAAGAAATCATGCCGCAGCCGCGTGTTCCGCCCAATCTTCCCGGCTTGACAAGGCTCTTGCACGCCAGCTAGAAAAACCAGTTAACCGGTTTCACGCCGGGCCATCCAATCCGCAGCGCGCAGCCGCGCCCTGCCCCGGAGTTCGCCTCACCATGATATGCAAACGCTGCAAGTCCGCTACGGCCATCATCTCCCTGCCGAGCCACAATACCGGATTCTGTGAAAACTGCTTCCGGGATTTCTTCTCCGCGCAGGTCGCCCGCGGCATCGAAACCGGAAAGCTGTTCACCCACGAGGATCGCATCCTCGTCGCCCTGTCCGGCGGCAAGGATTCCCTCTCCCTCATGCTTGAGCTTTCGCGTCAGGGCTATGACGTTACCGGCCTGCACATCGACCTCGGCATCCCCGGCACGTCCGAAATCGTGCGCGGGGTCATCGAACGCTTCTGCGGCAGGCACGGCTTCAAGCTCATCGTCAAGGAAATGGCCAAGGAAGGGCTTGCCATCCCGCTGGTCAAACAACGCCTCAAGCGCCCCGTCTGTTCCGCCTGCGGCAAGATCAAACGGCACTATTTCAACAAGACGGCGCTTGAGGAAGGCTTCACTGCCCTTGCCACCGGGCACAACCTCGACGACGAAATCGCCCGCCTGTTCAGCAACACCCTCCGCTGGGACGTCGGCTACCTCTCGGATCAGGGCCCGCGCCTCGACGGTGAAGACGGCTTCGCCCGCAAGGTGAAACCCTTCTGGCGGCTGACCGAATTTGAAACCGCGACCTACGCCTTCCTTGAAGAGATCGAGCACCACCATACGCCCTGCCCGTACAGCGCGGGCGCGAGCTTCACCTATTACAAAGGGCTCTGGAACCAGCTTGAGGAAGAGATGCCCGGACGCAAGCTCTCCTTCTACGTGGACTTCCTCAAGCGCGGGCGTTCCGCCTTCGCCGGGCTCGAAAAGGCGGAAGGCGACGCCCTCGCCCCCTGCACCGTCTGCGGCTACCCGACATCCTCCGGGGTGTGCGGCGTCTGCCGCATCCGGGAAGCCATAAAGGAAGGGAAGGAGTAGAGATTGGGAGGGGGAGGGGCCCTTTCTGGAGAAAGGGCCCCTCCCCCTCCCAAACCCTCCCCCTCTCCCCAAAGACTTTTGACCTTATCGAATCCCTCTTTTCCGGTTCTTCGGAAAATGAAGGCCGGGGCACGGAGTCGAGTCTCTCTTTCCTGTTTGGGGAAGATGAAGGGCGGGGCACGGAGTCGAATCTCCAGTTTTGGGGAGATAAAAGCCGGGGCGCGGCATCGAACCCCTCTCTCCAATTTCAGGAAGATGAAGGGCCGGGGCGCGGATCGGGTTCGGAAGGATATTGTAAAAGCGGATCGGTTCCGAGGAGCCGGATGCGGACATCCTGCCGGAGCAGTTTAGCGGGTGCGGGGAAAATCCCCGGCCGCCCTCTTGGAGAAAATATGAGCATCAAGCAGCGATTTGATCAGGAGCCGATCTATCTCATGGACGGATCGGCCTTCGTATACCGGGGGTTCTACGCCAACCAAAGCATGCAGCGTTCGGACGGGTTCCCGACGAGCGCGCTGTTCATCGTGGCCCGCATCCTCATGCGCATCCTCCGCGAGGAACAGCCCAGGCATTTCGCCTTTGTGCTCGACGGGCACGGCCCCAACTTCCGGCATGAGCTGTTCCCGCTGTACAAGGCCCAGCGCAGCGCCACCCCGGAAGACCTCATCAAGCAGATCGATCCCATCCATCGGCTCATCAAGGCGCTCGGCCTGCACCTTGAAGTCTCCGACAACTGCGAGGCGGACGACTGCCTCGCTTCGCTCGCCAAGCGTTACCGCGAGGAACGCCCGGTGATCCTCGTGGCTACCGACAAGGATCTCAAGCAGTGCCTGCATGAAAACGTCATGATGTGGGACCCTGCCAGCAAGGATGAAAAAATCGTCACCCTCAAGAGCTTTGAGGAAGAGACGGGCCTCAAGCCCACGCAATGGCCGGACGTGCAGGCGATCATCGGAGACTCCAGCGACAACATCCCCGGCGTCCGCGGCGTGGGGCCGAAGACGGCGGAAAAGCTGTTCCACGAGTACGCCTCGCTGGAGGCCATCCGGGACGGCTTCGCCTCCATGAAGCCCGCCCTGCAAAAAAAATTCGACGGGCAGCTTGAGGCCATGTTCCTGTACCGCCAGCTCACTACGCTGGACACTACCCGCTGCGCCTCCCTCACGCTCGACGCCATGCGCGTGCGCCCGGTGAACCGGCAGGAGGCCGCCACCCTGCTCCGTGAATTCGAGCTCAGTTCCCTTGAACGCGAACTCGCCACGCTCATCCGCGACGGACGCGTCGCCGTGGAACACGACACGCCGGAAACGGTGGATTCCGGGAAAGGCGGCCCCATGCGCCAGCTTTCCCTGCTCGACACGCCCAAGGCCGAACCGCGTCAGCGTCTCCGCGACGCCTCCGATCCCTTCTTCGACGCGCTGGAAGGCAACCCCGTGGCGGTGCTCGGCGGGCACGGCGAACTCGCCGTCGCCGTCGGGGATAAGGAAATCGTCTATACCGGCCTGACGCCCAAGCTCGTGGATCGCCTGCTCAAGGCGAAATTCGTGATCGCGCCGGACGTCAAGGCGCTGCTGCACACACACGCGGACTGGCGGCGCATCCCCTCGGAAAAATGGTTTGATCTTGGGCTCGCCAGCTACCTGCTGGAGCCGGAGGATCGCGACTACGGCTGGCCCAAGCTGTCCGCCCGCTGGGGTACGGCTCTTGGGCTTTCGGCAGCCAATCCCGGACTCCTCGCCCTTGCCATGACCGACCAGCTGCTTAAGCGGCTGTCCGGCGCGCACCTCGTCGAACTCATGAAGACGCTGGAACTGCCGCTCATCCCGGTGCTCGCGGACATGGAAAGCGCTGGCGTCAAGCTCGACGCCGAAGCCCTCGCCGGTTTTCTGGAGGAAGTGCAGAAGGATCTGGATCGCATCACCGAGGATGTCTACCGCGAAGCGCAGGGGCCGTTCAACATCCGCTCCGCGCAGCAGCTTGGGGACGTGCTGTTCAACCGCCTGAAGCTCCCCATTTCCGGCAAGACGCGCGGCGGGCAAGCCTCAACGTCTCAGGACGTGCTGGAAAAACTTTCCGGCCACCATCCGGTGGTGGACGCGCTCCTTGAGTTCCGCAAGCTGGAAAAGCTGCGCTCGACCTATCTGGAACCGCTGCCCCGGCTCATGGGCGGCGACGGACGCATCCGAACCACGTTCAACCAGCTTGCCACCGCCACGGGCCGCCTTTCGTCCAGCAACCCGAACCTCCAGAACATCCCGGTGCGCGGAGCGCTTGGCCGCCGGATGCGGGCCTGCTTCACCGCGCCGGAAGGCAAAAAGCTCATCTCGGCGGACTATTCGCAGATTGAGCTTCGGGTGCTGGCGCATCTTTCCCGCGACGAGACGCTGCTGGCGGCCTTCCGCGAGGGCGCGGACATCCACGCCCGCACGGCCAGCCTCCTCTTCGACGCCCCGCCCTCCGAGATCACCCCGGATCAGCGCCGCAACGCCAAGACCATCAACTTCGGGCTGATCTACGGCATGGGCCCGCAGAAGCTGGCGCAGGAGCTCAAGATCCCGCTGTCCGAGGCCAAGGCGTTCATGGCCCGTTATTTTGAACGCTTGCAGGGGCTCAAGAACTTCTACGAGAACGTCGAGGAAATGGCCCGCGAGCAGGGCTATGTCACCACGCTTGCCGGACGCCGCCGCCCCCTGCCGGACATTCAGGCCGAAAGCCAGCAGGCGCGTTCGCTCGCCCGGCGTCAGGCCATCAACACGCTCATTCAGGGCAGCGCTGCGGACATCATCAAGCTCGCCATGCTTGCCGTGCACGGTGACGCCCCCCTGCGCGCTCTGGACGCCAAGCTGTTGCTGCAAGTACACGACGAACTGCTGCTTGAAGTCCCCGAAGCCGCCGCGCAGGAGGCCGGGGAACGCGTCGCCGCGCTCATGGCAACCGTCCGTCCCGGCGGGATCGTCCTTGACGTACCCCTCAAGGCCGACTGGGGCGCCGCCGGGAACTGGGGCGATGCGCATTAGTTGGGGGAGGAAAGAGACGTGGGGAGGGGAAGGAGAACCCTTCTGAAGAAGGGCTTCTCCTTCCCCTCCCCACACCCCTCCCCTTCCTCTCCTAAGACTTTTGCATTCGGCTGTGCCGTGGTACTCGGTTGATATGCCCTTTCTTGGGACTCCAAAAGGGATACGTAATGAAATGGTTAGCTGCTTCATAGAAAACGGTTGGTGCTTTTTGCTTGAAGTCCAAAAGGATTAACCGACAAAATGCCTTGGCCGTGGATTCCGCCAATGGAAAAACTGGAGAAAAAGGCCGTATTTTCACCGTACTGCGGAAATGAAACAACCTTATGCTATGAAGACCCAAGTGTTTCAATCATAGAGCCCGCTAAGAGGATATTTGTATAAGGTTGTGTCATAGAAAACGGTTGATGCTTTTTTCCTTAAAATCAAAAAGAATTAACCGAAAAAATGTCTTAGCTGTGGATTCCACCAATGGAAAAACTGGAGAAAAAGGCCATATTTTCACCGTGCTGTGGAAATGAAACAACCTTATGCTATGAAGAGCCAAATGTTTCAATCATGGAACCCGCCAAGAGGATATTTGTATAAGGTTGTGTCATAGAAAACGGTTAATGCTTTTTTCCTTGAAATCAAAAAGGATTAACCGACAAAATGCCTTAGCCGTGGATTCCGCCAATAGAAAAATTGGAAAAAAAGCCGTATTTTCACCGTGCTGTGGAAATGAAACAACTTTATGCTATGAAGAGCCAAATGTTTCAATCATGGAGCCCGCTAAGAGGATATTTGTATAAAAGCGCTGCATGTTCATCATGTTGTGTGGATATATCAGCCATATTTCATGGCAGAGGCTTGTATTTTAGGCAGTTATCGTAACCTGCAGACACATCGGCAGCGTTTTGAAAGGAAAACGGGAGAAAGCTATGCCCCGATTCATCAATCCCAAGCATCTGATGGGAGCCACCAAAAATTCCCTGTCCGGCCTCGTGTTCGCGTGGAAAGGCGAGCAGGCGTTCCGGCATGAGGTGCTCGTACTGGTTGTTCTGGCAGCCCTGCTTGCCGTAACGGGTAAAGACGCCGGACAATGGCTGCTGGTGCTCGGCGGCTGGATCGGGGTCATGGTCGTGGAACTGCTCAACAGTGCCGACGAAGAATCCTTCGATCTCGTGACCACCGAATGGAACGAACACGTCAAACGCGGCAAGGATATGGCCTCCGCCGCCATCTTCCTTGCCATGGTCATCAATGCGGGCATCTGGGTCTATACCTTTTTCTTGAGCTGAACATTCCCAAAAACTTTGGCGCTCTCATAGGTCGTGTCGTCAATTTTATATAATCAATTGAAATTATTAAATATTTTATGTTATAAAATATTATTATATAATTCCAAATAGTTACATATTAAACAACGACACAACCTAGCATATTGCTGTTTTATCTCTACAGCATACTGGAAATACAGATTTTTTCTCCAGTTTTTCGCTGATGGACTCCATGATTGGAGGGTATTTTTACCCCTTTGGAATTTCAAGAAATAGTCTGTGTCCTAGAAAATGGTTGATGCTTTTTCCTTGAAGCTCCAAAGGAATAACCGGCAAAATGCCTTTGGCTATGGATTCCACCAAGGGGAAACATTGAGAAAAAGTCTGTATTTTCACTATGTTGTTGAGGCGAAGCAACCATATACTATGACAGAGCCAAGAAATAAAGCATCAACCGCTTCCTATGACGCAGCCAAAGCTTTATAGTCAATAAAAACAAACTATAACAAGCTCATAAAACAAGAAAACAGGGAAACATGCCCGCGTCTCCCCCACCCCATTACGAAAGTCTTGGGAGAGGGAGGGGAGAGGTCTGGAGAGGGGAGGGAGAAGCCCTTCTTCAGAAGGGTTCTCCCTCCCCTCTCCAGTTGCCTTTCACCCTTCTCCCCCCAAAGGACACCCATGCAACAGCTTTTCCTCAAAAAAAACGAAGACCGCCGCCTGCGGGCGGGGCACCTGTGGATTTTCAGCAACGAAGTGGACGTGAAGCGATCCCCGCTGACGGCGTTCGCGCCGGGCGAGGCCGCACAGGTCTGCGCCGCCGACGGGCGCCCCATCGGGACAGCCTACGTCAACCCGGCTTCGCTCATCGCCGCGCGCATCGTCAGCCGCAAGCCCGACGAGCCGCTCGACGCCCCCCTCATCAAAAAACGCCTCGAACGCGCCCTGCTGCTGCGTGAAGCGCTGTTCGACGTGCCTTTCTACCGCCTGTGCCACGGTGAAGGCGACTGGCTGCCCGGCCTCGTGCTCGACCGCTACGGCGACGTGTTCAGCGCGCAGATCACCACGGCGGGCATGGAAGCCCAAAAGGATGCCCTGCTCGAAGTGATCGGGGAACTGTTCACCCCCAAGGCCGTGCTGTTCCGCAACGACGTGAGCGTGCGGACGATGGAAAACCTGCCCCTGAGCGTGGAAACGGGTATGGGCACGGTGCCGGACGAAATCGAAGTGCGGGAAAGCGGCGCGGCCTTCACCGTCCCACTGGCGGAAGGCCAGAAGACCGGCTGGTTCTACGACCAGCGCCCCAACCGGGTGGAGGCAGCCAAGTACGCCAAGGGCAAGACCGTGCTCGACGCCTTCTGCTACGCGGGCGCGTTCGGGGTCATGGCGGCCCGGAACGGCGCGGCGGGCGTGACGTTCCTCGACGCTTCAAAACAGGCCCTCGACATGGCAGGCCGCAACCTTGCCGCCAACGCCGGCTGCCCCGGCGAAACGCTGCCCGGCGACGCGCTGGACACGCTGGCGGCGCTGCGCGACGGGGGGCGGAAATTCGGCGTGGTCTGCGTCGATCCCCCGGCCTTCATCAAACGCAGGAAGGACGCCGAGCAGGGCCTCAACGCCTACCGCCGGGTCAACGATCTGGGCTTGCAACTCGTGGAAAACGGGGGCATTCTCACGAGCTGTTCCTGTTCGCACCACCTTGAGGCCGAAGCGCTGCGCCGCCTGATCGCCCAGTGTGCCGCCAAGAGGGGCCTGAACACGCAATTGCTGTATCAGGGCTTTCAGGGGCCGGATCATCCGGTGCATCCGTCCATGCCCGAAACGGCCTATCTTAAAGTCTTTATCCTGCGGGTCTGGAAAGACTGATCCGCGCCGCGAAATTTGTCCGCATGACAGGAGACATCATGTTCAACAAGCCCCGTTTGCTCACCCCCGGCCCCACGCCTCTGCCCGAACGCGTCCGCCTTGCCCTCGCGCAGGACATGATCCACCACCGGAAGCCCGGCTTCAAGAAAATCCTGCTGGAAACCGAAACCATGCTCCAGAAGCTGTTCGGCACCGAACAGCCGGTGCTCCCGCTTTCCTGCTCCGGCACCGGGGCCATGACCGCCGCCGTACACGGCCTGTTCCTGCCCGGCGAAACCGTCATTGTGGTGAACGGCGGCAAATTCGGCGAGCGCTGGTCCAAAATCGCCGCCGTACGCGGGCTTAAGGTCGTGGAAATCGATGTGGCATGGGGGCAGGCCGTGACGCCCGCGCAGGTCGAACAGGCGCTCCGCGAACATCCCGAAGCCAAGGGCGTGCTCATGCAGGTCTGCGAAACCTCCACCGCCGCACAGCATCCGGTGGAAGCCATCGCCCGGCTTACCCGCACGCGCGAGGTGCTCCTTGTCGCGGACGGCATCTCGGCGGTCGGCATCTCCCCCTGCCCGATGGACGCATGGGGCATCGACTGCCTCCTTACCGGCTCCCAGAAGGGCCTCATGGTCCCGCCCGGCATGGCGTTGCTGGCCCTTTCCGCGCGCGCATGGAAACGCGCCGAATCCATCCCGGCCTCCTGCTTCTATTTCAACCTTGTGGGCGAGCGCGACAACGTGCTGAAGGGGCAGGGGCTGTTCACCTCTCCGGTCAGCCTCATCGTGGGGCTGCACGAGAGCCTGTCCATGCTGTTTGAGGAAGGCGGCCTCGACGCCCTGTACCGCAAGCAGTGGGCGCTCACCTGCATGGTCCGCACCGGGGCGCAGGCGCTGGATCTGCCCCTGTTCGCGCCCACGCATTACGCTTGGGGCGTCACCAGCATCCTGCTCCCCGCCGGGGTGGACGGCGACAAGCTCCTCAAGGTCGCTGCCGACGAATGCGGCATTGTCTTCGCGGGGGGGCAAGATCATTATAAGGGCCGCATGGTCCGCTTCGGGCACATGGGCTGGGTGGATTGGGCGGACGCGCTGGCGGGATTGCACGCGCTGGCCTACGGTTTGCGGGCTTCCGGCGGCTTCAGCGCGTCGCGCGATTATCTGGAAACGGCACTTTCCGCGTATCATCGCGCCCTTGACGTTGAGCCGGGACGAGTTATTCCTGATGTAAGAAGTTGAACAGGCCCCCTGCCGGGCCCCTCATAGACACTCGTTCCACGGAGACGCCATGAATACTGCTTCCCCTGAAGGCCATAAGGCCTGCAACTGCAATAAGCCCGGCTGCGACTGCTCCATGCCGCAGGTCACGTTTTCCACGTTCATCCTTTCCCTCGCCTCGTCCGCGCTGGTGCAGCTCGGCGAGGTTCCCAACCCGGAATCGGGCGCGACCGAACAGGATTTGGTCATGGCCAAGCATACCATCGACATCCTGACCATGCTCGAAGAAAAGACCAAGCAATGCCTCGACAGCGACGAAGCCCGCCTTCTGGAAGGCATCCTGTACGAACTGCGTATGAAATACGTCATGAAAAAGGTGGATTAAAAGCCATGCCGCAAGAAATGATCCGGGTTGGCCTTGTCGGGGTCACCGGCTACACTGGGATGGAGCTGGCCCGTCTGCTGACCGGGCACCCGAACATGAAGCTCACCGCCGCCACCTCCCGCACCGAAGCGGGCAAACGGCTCGGCGACCTGTACCCGTTCCTCAACGGCCTGCCGGGGGCCGACGTCATCCTTATCGAGCCTGAGCCGGAACTCATCGCCGAGGAATGCGATCTGGCCTTCCTTGCCGTCCCGCACACGGCGGCCACCGAAATGGCGGCGGCGCTCGTGGAACGCGGCCTCAAGGTAGTGGATCTTTCCGCCGACTTCCGCCTCAAGAGCGCAGAAACCTATGAGCAGTGGTACAAGGTCGAGCACAAGCGCCCCGACCTGCTTCCCGAAGCGGTATACGGCCTGCCGGAGCTCTACGCCTCGGACATCGCCAAGGCGCGCCTCGTGGCGAACCCCGGCTGTTACCCCACTTCGATCATCCTCGGCATGACCGCGGCCCTCGCCGACGGCCTTGTCGAAACCCACGGCATCGTCGCGGACTCCAAGTCCGGCGTATCCGGCGCGGGCCGTTCCGCCAAGCTCGGCTCGCTCTACTGCGAAGTGGCGGACTCCTTCAAGGCTTACGGCATCGGCACGCACCGCCACACCCCGGAAATCGAACAGGAGTTGTCCCGTCTGGCGCACGAGCCCATGACCATCTCTTTCAATCCGCACCTTGTGCCCATGAACCGCGGCATCCTGTCCACGATCTACGCACAGCTCAAGGCCCCCCTCTCGCAGGCGGACGCCCAGCGCGTGTATGAGGAAACATGGGCGGACAGCCCGTGGGTGCGTGTCCTGCCCTCCGGGCAACTTCCCGAAACCCGCAATGTACGCGGGACGATGTTCTGTGATATGTCCGTCATCGTCGATCCCCGGACCAACCGGCTCATCGTGGTGTCCGCCATCGACAACGTCTGCCGCGGCGCGTCCGGGCAGGCCATCGCCAACGCCAACCTCATGTGCGGGCTTCCGGTCACGGCCGGGCTCATGCTCTGCGCCATGATGCCGTAAGGCCTCCGGCGGCAAGGGGCGCGGCCCCTTGAACCCCGGCAGGGCTCCGCCCTGCACCCGCCGGGGGGAATGATTCCCCCCGGACCCCCTCAGAGAAATCGAAAACGGACGGTTCCAAACCGGCTTGCGCCGATTTGGAACCGTCCGTTTTCGATTTTCCCGTTATTGCTGTACCGTATTTTTACGGCAGCATATTTTGTTTGGCTGCGTCACAAAAATGGTTGATGCTTTTTCCTTGAAGTCCCAAAGGAATAACCGACAAAATGTCTTACTTATAGGTTAGCCAATGTAAAAAATGGATAAAAAGGATGTATTTTTATCATGTGTAGAGAAAAACAACTATATACTATGACAGAGCCGTTTATTTCGCTCTGTTCTAGAGCAAATTAATTTTAAATCTTTATAACATTAAAGTTTAAGGCACGCTCATTTCGATATTTAACAATGTAAGTACATTGTGCTTATGTCTTCGCAGTGGCCGCCTGCTTCCCGCAGTCGGAAGAACCGACAA
Source organism: Bilophila sp. T19-St14 (assembly GCF_059728385.1). Taxonomy (NCBI): domain Bacteria; kingdom Pseudomonadati; phylum Thermodesulfobacteriota; class Desulfovibrionia; order Desulfovibrionales; family Desulfovibrionaceae; genus Bilophila; species Bilophila sp. T19-St14. Next base: position 2,954,283 of record NZ_BAAGFT010000001.1, on the reverse strand, counting down.
AGTGCCTTACTCATGGATTCAGCCAATGAAAAAGATGGATAAAAAGATTGTATCTTCACCATGTTATAGAGATAAATCAACCCAATACTCATGACAGAGCCGTTTGTTTCGCTCTGTTCTAGAGCAAATTAACTTTAAATCTTTATAACATTAAAGTTTAAGGAACGTTTATTTCGGTATTTAACAATGTAAGTATATTGTGTTTATGCCTTCGCAGCGGCCGTCTGCTTCCCGCAGTCGGAAGAACATTTTCAACGTGAAAACGCTCTAAAGAAAGGGATTATTATAATATGTTTTAATAATTATAAATTTTATAAATAGTATATATCGAAATATAAACTAAAATCCTCAAAACGCAAAATTTAAGTAAATCATACCCCCTTTTATAGGACAGAGCCTTTGTTTTTGGCTCTGTTATGGTATGTGGTTGTTTCATCTCCACAGCACGGTGAAAATACGGCCTTTTTCCCCATTTTTCCCCTTGGCGTGCTCCACGGATAAGGCATTTTGCTGGTTATTCCTTTGAAATTTCAAGGAAAAAAGCATCAGCCATTTTCTATAACACCGCCTTGTTTTTAAACAATAAAGCCTCTTATCTCAGAGGGGCGGCCCCGATAGCTGCAACATACAAGGCAGGTATCCGATAAAGGAGAAGACCGTATTACGGCAAACAGTAAATATTCTCTTGCTTGGGCTTGCCAGCAGATAGCCAATAAAACGCTTTGCCATGATGTCAGCCAAAGAAAAAGCCCGAAACGGGCCATCCTTTCACCATACGGTGGAGACAAAGCTACGGCATCCTCTGACGGAGCCAAGGCGAAAATGCTAAAGGGAGGGAAGGATGGGAGCATAGGGCATTTCCCTTCTCCCAAAGCCTTCCCTCCCCATTTTCAAAATCTCTTCCCTTCCTAACACGCACAGCGCAGCATCTTGGCGCCGTCGCGGAAAAGGATCTGCATCTTGTCGGGGGGGAAAACTTCCTGCACAACGCCGCTGCCGAACTTGGGATGTTCGACGACATCGCCGACGGCGAAGGACTCGTTCATGGCGTAGGGGCGGGCGGAAGCAACGGTCATGTTCATGGTGCGCTGCCAGTTCTGTTCCATGTCCTCGGCGGCCTTCTGCGCTTTGGCGGCGGCACGGGACGCGGCGGCGGGGGATGCGGCGGCCGTGGAAGGCGTGGAGGTGGGCTTGAAGGAATTTACGGCTTCCTTGCGGGTCTCACCGGCCTTTACGCGGCAAACGGCCGTCTTTCCCTTCACTTCCTTGGGTGTCGCAGGCGGGTAATACTTGTGCACGCTTCCGCAGGCGCGGCATTCCACCTTGACGATTTCCCCGCCGACAAGGGCGACGATGACATGCCCGGTAATGTCATTGCAGCGAGTGCAACGGGCTTCAATACGATCTCCGGGACCCGGCATACCAGCCATAAAAACTCCTTCAAAACACGCTGTCACGAAAAAAAGAATGAAGAAAAAACCAGCAAACGAAACGCGTCCAAGGCCCGTAAACAGCAGAAACGGGCCCCTCGTTTCTTTGTCCAGACCGGAAAGAATACACGTATGATAACGCAGTGACAAGCCCTGACGTGCCGGAAAAGAATATCCAAACATCCGTGCGGGCTACAGACATCTTGAGTGAAAGGGCCCGGCAAAGGGACATTCACCTTTTTGATGATTTTCTAAAAATTTATTTTGAATTTCAGACAGTTGAAATACGGTTTTCAGTGCAAAAGCGAATGCCTCCCGGCAAATCGGCTCTGGTGCAACCCAAACGGATCTGCTATGTTGCGGCGAACACAAACCCGATAAAAGGAGCGTTCTTATGGATGCCTTTGAAGCCCTCCATACTCGCCGCAGCATTCGCCAGTTCCTGAACCGGCCCGTCGGTGAAGACATTGTCAAAGAATTGCTGAGCGCTGCCATGTCCGCGCCCACGGCGGGGGGCATCCAGCCGTGGAGGTTCGTGGTCATCACGGATCGCGAAAAACTGGATAAAATCCCGGAGTTCCATCCATACGCGGGCATGATCAGGCAGGCCCCGCTCGCCATCCTCGTTTGCGGGGACACCACCTCGGCCCATTACGGCAAATACTGGGTGCAGGACTGCTCCGCCGCTATGGAAAACCTCTTGCTCGCGGCACGTGCCAAGGAACTGGCTTCTCTCTGGTGCGGCGTCCATCCCGTCCCTGAACGGGAACAGGCTTTCCGTGAGCTCTGCAACCTTCCGGATACCGTATCGCCGCTCGGCCTTGCCATTATCGGCTACTCCGAAACGCCCTTCTCACATAAGGAACGTTACGACGAACAGAAAGTGCATTTTAACGTCTGGTAGGGCCAACCTATCCGAACGGCACAGCACTGTTTGAAGCAGCCCCCGCACCGTTTGAAACGGCACCGCACGGACAAAGAAATCCGGCTAAGGAAAAATACAGGCAATTGGCCATTTCCAAAGCCGCAGCGCTTCAGTATGGGCAAAAAACAGGATATTCACTTTGGCTGTGTTATAGAAAAACAGCTGATGCTTTTTTCCTTGAAGTTCCAAAGGGATAACCGGCAAAATGCCTTAACCGTGGATCCCGCCAAGGGGAAAACAGGAGAAAAAGGCTGTATTTTCAACGCACTGTGGAGATGAAACAACCACAAACCATAACAGAGCCTTCGCTTTTACAATGGAAGTTACATTTCAACTACATGGAATTCAAAACGATTTTTTTGAAAATCATCGAAAAGGTGAATGTCTCGGAATAGTCTGGGGATGACGGCGTATCGTTTTATAAAGATACGATGGATTTTCATTCCCTGCACCAGAAGGCCCACTCGGAATTCTCCCTGCCGCATCATAACGGCGCTCCCATGAGTTCCGCCGCTGGATTCCGCACTAAACGCGTTATCCCTGTGTATTTTCTTGTTACCATACTGTCGCGCTGCGGCTAAGAAAGGGGTAACCGCCCTATCATGTCGACAGTCGCCATATCTGCGTACTGGTATCCCGGCCTTTACTCCAGATTCTACTGCATCCCATCTTTTTTACTTCCCGTATCTCCATGCTTTTGTGGCGTGGGGCTCTCAACATTTTCCCCCAAACCCTCCATCATGATGACGCCCCCCCAAAAAAATATTTGGTGAACTCTAGAGCATGATACCCCTTACCGTTTTGGAGGAGTAGAGGACAAAAGAAAATTTCTATTCAATAAAATATATCTATATCAATATATTAAATAGGCAAAAAAGAGCGGTCGGCAGAACCATATGCCCGACCGCGTTTCTTGGATGCAGCCCTGTATGCAGCATTTTGTTCAAATTATATCAAAGTAGAACACCTTTGATTGTTCACTCAATCTACTTTACTCATATACAAGACCTGTTCCTTTTCATTCTGTCCTCGATTCATAATAACTCGCCACTACATTCAAAATTCTGTTGACAATAGACTGTGTCCTGTTATTAGTCGAATGAAAGGCGTCAGGTCTGTGGAGCCGTAAACTCCACAACCGCTCAAAGGCAGAGGAGTTGGTGATTTTTTTCACCCCAAAAACAGGGTTGGCTTTCGGCACATGCCCCAAGCCAGGAGGAGACTGTTATGGCAAATGAAAACAACAATGTGGTCATCGACCAAGCCCAATCGCACTGGTCAGACCTGTGGAAGAAGGAAGACTACTGGGCCATTTGGCTTGGTTTCGTCCTGCTGATCGCGGCCATCTGCATTTTCATCAATGGCGCTCCGGCCAGCTACAAGGAGACTATCGACAACTCCAACGCGATCATGAAGGCGGAAGCTGAGAAGGCTCCGTTCAAGACCATTGCGTATATCCAAGCTCAGGATGCCAAGAAGGGCGTCGTCGGCACCAACCTGCCTATCGCCAAGGAAATCAAGGCATTCATAGCCAGCCCCGGCAAGTGGACGAACAACCCTCTGAAGGCCATGTTCACCAGCCAAGCCGAGGCCGACGCGAAGAACGCCGCCAATAAGGAAAAGGCCGAAGCAGCCAAGGCCAAGGCCGAAAGCTCTTTCGCCGCCGCCGAAGCCGCCGAAAAGCTCGCCGCCGATGCGGGCTACAAGGATGCCGGACTGAACGCCGCCGCCGAAGCCGCCATCAAGGACTGGATCAAGGCCAAGTCCGAAGCGTCCAAGGCCTCCGCCAAGGCCAAGCCCGTAAACCTTTTCACCACCCTGCCCCTGCTGATGGTCGCCTTTGGCCTGTTCTTCGGCATCGGCATCTTCATCATGGGCCAGAACCTGCCCAAGTTCCTCATCGGCTTCGTGGGGCTGTTCGTCGTCGTGGTTGTCGCCATGATCCTCGGCCAGCAGTCCACTATGGCCTACTACGGCATCGGCGTAGAGCCGTGGGGCATCATGTTCGGCATGATCATCGCCAACACGATCGGTACCCCGCAGTGGATAAAGCCTGCGCTTCAGGTTGAATACTACATCAAGACGGGCCTCGTGCTCCTTGGCGCGGAAATCCTGTTCGATAAGATCATCGCCATCGGCACCGCCGGCATCTTCGTGGCGTGGGTGGTCACCCCCATCGTGCTCATCGTGACCTTTATTTTCGGGCAGAAGGTTCTCAAGATGGCCTCCCCGACCCTGAACATCACCATCTCCGCCGACATGTCCGTGTGCGGCACCTCCGCCGCCATCGCCGCGGCCGCCGCGTGCCGCGCCAAGAAGGAAGAGCTCACCCTCGCCCTCGGCCTGTCCATGACCTTCACCGCCATCATGATGGTGGCCATGCCCGCCCTCATCAAGTTCCTCGGCCTGCCTGAGGTGCTTGGCGGCGCGTGGATCGGCGGCACCGTCGATTCCACGGGCGCCGTGGCCGCCGCCGGTGCGCTGCTCGGCTCCAAGGCCATGTATGTGGCCGCGACCATCAAGATGATCCAGAACGTGCTCATCGGCGTGACCGCCTTCGGCATCGCCGTCTACTGGTGCACCAGCGTTGAAAAGACCGCCGGACGCGAAACCAGCCTGATGGAAATCTGGCATCGTTTCCCCAAGTTCGTCATCGGCTTCCTCGCCGCTTCGATCATCTTCTCCATGTACAGCGCCGACCTCGGCCCCGACCTCGGCACCGCCCTCATCAACAAGGGCGTCATCGACGGCATTGAAAAGGGCGTCCGCACATGGTTCTTCGTGCTCGCCTTCACCGCCATCGGCCTGAGCACCAACTTCCGCGAACTCGCCCCCTACTTCAAGGGCGGCAAGCCCCTCATCCTGTACGTCTGCGGCCAGTCCTTCAACTTGGCCCTGACCCTTCTCATGGCGTATGTAATGTTCTACCTCGTCTTCCCCGAAGTCACGGCGAAGATCTGACGGGCTCGTCGGCGCATCCGGCTTACGGGTGCGCTGCTTCCTCACCCCCGGATTTGGAGGTGGAACCGCCCGGCGATTCCACCTCCTTATGCAAAAGCTCACCGGGCCGGGATCTTCCCCCTACCCCTCATAGGAAAAGCATCATGTCCAGACGCCCTCTCCCCGGCTATGTGAAGCTGCTTCTCTGCATGTTCACGATATGGCTGCTGCTCTGGGTCATCACCCCGCTTTGGGTACCCTACAGCAAACTGCATCAGGACTTTGCCGCAGCACAGGAAAAATATGATGTGCCCATCGGCGCGCTCTACTACAATGACATTCCCTTCATCAACGAAGCCGCTATGGAACTCCGCGACACGTGGCGCTTCCTCCCGCGCGGCCCGTTGCCTGAAAAGAAATAGCAGGGATAACCGGGGGAGGAAAACCCTTCTGAAGAAGGGTTGTTCCTCCCCCGGCCCCCCTCCTTTCCCAAGACTTTCGACTGGTGGGGAGGCCACTCAAAAGGAGTCCCTGCCGAATGGATGCTGACGGGAAGAGAGAGAGAGAGAGAGAGAGAGAGAGAGAAGAAAGAAAGAAAGAAAGAAAGAGAAAGAAAGGCTCTGTTATAGTTTGTGGTTGTTTCATCTCCACAGTACGGTGAAAATACAGCCTTTTTCTCTGGTTTTCCTCTTGGCGGAATATAGGGCTAAGGCATTTTGTCGGTTATCCCTGTGGAACTTCAAGGAGAAAAGCATCAACCATTTTCTATAACACAGCCAAAAAAAAGAAAGAGAAATCTACCTGAATTATAAACAAGGTTCCGCCATAGCCTTTGATTGATGCAGTGTTGCAGGAGTTGATTTCATCAAATTTTTTTGAATGTATTTGCTGGTGAGCCCTGCGGCAAAAAATTTTCTTAGTCTCTATCTTGAGTTACATAAAATAGTCTATCAATCTTTTGTTATGGCAGGGGTATAGACAAAGGCTCTGTCATAGTATGTGGTTGTTTTCTCTCCACAATTGATAAAAATACAGACGTTTTCTCCAGTTTTTCCGCCGATGGACTCCATACTTGAGGCATTTTATTGGTTATTTCTTTGGGGCTTCAAGGAAAAAAGCATCAACCATTTTCTATGGCACAGCCTAAACAAAAGCCTTTGTCAGGGAAAACGAATGAAGTTTTATTTCTTGGGTCGTGTCTTCAATTAAATATAATTTTTTGAAATTATTTAACTATTTTTCAAGCCTCAAAAAAATTTATTTTTAATAGTTTTAAATAGTTACATATAAAAATGACGACACAGCCTAGGAGTTCTCAATAAAAAATCAATAAGATGCCTCAACCAAAGGGCCACCGCCAATACCCATAAAAAGCTCTCTATTCACTGCACTGTATAACACAACTCACGCTCTATAACAGTACCGCAAATAATAACCACCCATATAACGGGTGGTTTCTTGTTTCGGATACTTCGTATCCCCAACAGGCTGAAGCCCATAAAGAAAAGGCTGTGTCATAGAAAAAGGTTGATGCCTTTTTCTATGGCGTTCCGAGGGAATAACCAACAAAACGCCTCAGCCATGAAGCCCGCCAAAGGGAAAGCTGGAGAAAAGGCTGTATTTTCACCGTACTGTAGAGATGAAACAACCACGTACTATGACAGAGCCTAAAGAAAAGGCTGTGTCACGGGAAACGGCTGATGCTTTTTCCTTGAAGCTCCAAAGGAATACCCCCCCCAATGCCTTAACCATAAACCATAGATTCCGCTAATGGGAAAACTGGAGAAAAAACTGTATTTTCACCGCGCTGTGGAGATGAAACAGCCGCATGCTATGACAGAGCCAAATAAAAAGGCTGTGAACTCCGTTCACAGCCTTTCTTTTTTCAACGGTACTCCCTCTGCGCGGCCTCCCCACCAGTCAAAGTTTTCGCGGGGAAGGGGAGGGGTTCGGGGAGGGGAAGGGGGGCCTTTTTTAAAAGGCTCCCCTTCCCCTCCCCGATTGCCTTATTCTTCGCCGTCAAAAGCGAGATTCGCACCCATGACGGGGCCGTAGTACATGGCGGCGTCGTCAAGGTCTTCCTCAATGCGGAGAAGCTGGTTGTACTTGGCGAGGCGGTCGCTGCGGCAGAGCGAACCGGTCTTGATCTGGCCGGCATTCACACCCACGGCGAGGTCGGCGATGAAGCTGTCCTCGGTTTCGCCGGAACGGTGGGAAACGACCGTCGTGTAGGCCGATTCCTTGGCAAGCTGGATGGCGTCGAGGGTCTCGGTCAGAGTGCCGATCTGGTTCACCTTGATGAGGATCGAGTTGGCGATGCCCTCTTCGATGCCTTCGGCAAGGATGTCGGGGTTGGTCACGAACAGGTCGTCACCCACAAGCTGGATGTTGTCGCCGAGGGTATCGGTCAGCTCGCGCCAGCCGTCCCAATCGTCTTCGGCAAGGCCGTCTTCAATGGAGACGAGCGGATACTTGGCGGTGAACTCCGCCAGCCATTCGATCATTTCCCGGTTGCTCAGAGCGCCCTTTTCGCCGATCATATACTTGCCGTTCTTGTGGAACTCGGAAGCGGCGGCGTCAATGGCGAGCACGACTTCCGAACCGGGGTTGTAGCCGGATTCCTCAATAGCCTTCAGGATATAGCTGAACGCTTCGTCGTGGTTCCTGAGGTTGGGGGCAAAGCCGCCCTCATCGCCCACGCTGGTGATGTGGCCGTCGGCGGCAAGGATGGTCTTCAGCGTATGGAAGATTTCAGAGCCCATGCGCAGGCCGTCGGCAAACGTGTGCGCACCGACGGGCATGATCATGAATTCCTGAATATCCAAGTTATTGGGGGCGTGAGCGCCGCCGTTGATGATGTTCATCATGGGGACGGGCAACACCTTGGCGTTGACGCCGCCGATGTACTGGTACAGCGGCAGGGCCAGGGATTCAGCGGCGGCGCGGGCCGTGGCGAGCGATACGCCGAGCATGGCGTTGGCGCCGAGGCGGGACTTGTTGTCCGTGCCGTCCAAATCCAGCATGGTGTTGTCCACCTGCACCTGACGCAGCGCGTCGAGGCCCACGATCGCTTCCGCAATCTCGGTGTTCACATTTTCAACGGCCTTGCTGACGCCCTTGCCTTTATAACGGGCCTTGTCCCCGTCGCGCAGTTCCAGCGCTTCGCGGGTTCCCGTGGAAGCCCCGGACGGGACGGCGGCGCGGCCTACGTGACCGGAATCAAGGGAAACTTCTACCTCTATCGTAGGATTGCCGCGCGAATCAAGGATTTCGCGGGCCCAAACTGAAGCGATCGTACTCATATTGTCCAGCTCTCCGTTCTGCCCCTGAACAGTGTGTGACCTTGGGGACAGGGGCAAGCCTCCCGGTCACGGAACATCTTTTTTCACATACCATCAAACGCGGGGCACTGCAATGAGCCGCTATCCCTGATCCCGCATCGTCTTGCCATCGCAACACATTTGCCACAAAACACTTTGACGGGCGGGCATGGTGAACGTGAGCCCCTCATGGGCCATCATAACAAAAGGATGACGGCGGCGGAGGGGTTAAAAGTGGGGAAAAACGGATTCCATGCCTTTTAAGGCTCAGGAAAGCTTTTTCCATATATGGAATACGTACTTCCCTTTTAGGAGGCCTCGCCTTGAAACGTCTTCCTAAATCGTTTACCGTCCGTTCTTTGAAGAACGGCCCTGCCATGAGATGTGACGGCTTCATCTCCGCAGTACGGTGAAAATACAGCCTTTTTCTCCAGCTTTCCGTTAGCGGGCCCCATGACTGAGGCATGTTGTCGGTTATTTATTTGGAACTTCGAGAAGGCTGTGTTCTAGAAAATGGTTGATGCTTTTTTCTTTGAAACTCCAAAGGGATAACCGGCAAAATGCCTTGGCCGTGGATCCCGCCAAGGGGAAAACCGAAGAAAAAGGCTGTATTTTCACCTCACTGTGGAGATGAAACAACCACAAACTATAAGAGCCTTCGAGAAAGGAAACATCAATCGTTTGCTGTGGCACAGCCTTAAAAAACCGGGAGGCCATCCCGGAAACCGTGTCCCATATCCGAGGATATACCCATGCGTACGCTTGCGCTCCTGATGGCCACCCTGCTCCTTGCGGCTGGGCTGGCCTCCGCGCCGGTTCAGTCCAGAGGGCTCCAAAGGGAGATGAAGGTCGGCTTTATCTATATTTCCCCGATCGGCGAAGAAGGCTGGTCATATGCCCATGATCAAGCCCGTAAGCTCTTGAGCACCATGCCCGGCGTGAGAACCTCGTATGTGGAAAGCGTCCCCGAAGGGCCGGAAGCCGAGCGCATCATCCTAAACATGGCCCGCAAGCATTACGACGTCATTTTTGCGACCAGTTTCGGCTACATGGATTTTATGCTCAAAGTTGCCGAGCAGTACCCCGACTCCACATTCATGCACTGCTCCGGCTACAAGAACGCCCCCAACATGAGCAACTATTTCGGCAGGATCTATCAGGCTCGCTATCTCACCGGCCTGGTGGCCGGTTCCATGACCCGGAGCGGCGCCATCGGCTACGTGGCGGCCTTCCCCATCCCAGAAGTCATCCGCGGCATCAATGCCTTTACCCTCGGCGTGCGTGCGGTGAACCCAAAGGCCGAAGTCCGTGTAGTCTGGACTAAGTCATGGTATGATCCCGTCATGGAAAAAAACGTCGCCAAGCGCCTCATCAAAGAGGGCGCGGACGTCATCGCGCAGCATCAGGACTCCAGCGGTCCCCAAGAAGCGGCACAAGAAATGGGTGTTTATTCCATCGGTTACAATACCGATATGACCCGTTTTGCACCACGGGCTCACATGACGTCCGCCATATGGTCGTGGGGGCCCTTCTATAAGGAGGTTGTAGAGCAAGTCCGCGCGGGGACGTGGAAAAACGGTTCCTTCTGGTACGGCATGGAAACCGGCGTGGTGGACATAGCCCCCTATGGCCCCATGCTCCCGCAAAATGTGCGCGAACTGACCGACAGGGCCAAAGCCGACATCAAGAGCGGAAAGCTCGTTGTCTTCACGGGCCCCGTCAAAGATCAGCAAGGCGTTGAACGCATCCCCGCGGGTACGGTTCCTCCCGACAAGGAATTGCTCAGCATGGATTGGTTCGTTGAAGGCGTCAACGGCACCCTCGACTAAAAAACGCGTCTTGAATAAGTACCCCGGAATGGCAAGTTTCCTTTTATAAGACAGCTAGAGACATTTCGGAGCTCCCAACTGCTTGCCCTGCGCCTGTTTTGTCCTGCCGCGCCTTTAAGCGGCGGCAAAACCCCACCCCTTCCATCCATCGTCCCCGCCTCCAGACAGAGAATCATTCCACGGCGGGCTGGAGCGGCAGCTTTGAACGGATGCGGGCACATTGGAATCCCTGCGTATCCCCACCATGTTTCCATCCCTTCCGGGAATGCCTAGCCGAACAAACATTCCGGGATGAAGCCGGAGGCACAAATCGCGATAGGCCCCTACCCTATGCCGTAGCCTGCGGCATGGCGAAACGGGGCCCGAAACAGTGCCCTTGCCTATATCGTCCTAATCCAGCTCCTCAACAGAAAGCGCTCCTACCTCTACGGATGAAACTGAAACACCCCATGCGTGTGGGGAAAGCCAAGCTGAAAAGCGCATTCATCCATGCCCGGCCCCGCGTGCGTGGGGAAGACCCGTAGACTTCCTTACCCACCTTGTCGCTGTAGGAAACACCCCCACGTGCGTGGGGAAGACGGGAGATGGCTCCGGGGGTGACTATGGCATTTAGAAACACCCCCACGCGCGTGGGGAAACCCTGGCCGGAAACTTTCACGGAAAGCCGGGTCTGGAAACACCCCCACGCGCGTGGGGAAACCTTTTTCGCAGTTTAGCGCCATGCTTTTTGATGCGAAACACCCCCACGCACGTGGGGAAGACTTCCATCCACAGGGCGGCCCCGCGCTTATGAAGGAAACACCCCCACGCACGTGGGGAAGACCCTGAATCGTTCTTACCTGTACGGATGACTCCGTTGGCAACATGGGCGATTTTCCGGCCATTGCCGACGAAGTACATGCCGGGCTGGTTGCGGGCGCGCTTCCAAGGAATGGGGGAGGGTGGGACGTGGCTGTCCGGCAAACGCTCCCTGCCAATCGAACGCTTCCCGCCTTCGCGGGGCCGATGCCTCCGCATTGGCCTCGCAGGAGGAACGGCAGCCCGGTGCCCGCGCCGTTTTTCCTCCGCTTTCCGGGCCGCCATGCCCGCCTTCTTCCATCCCCATTGGTGGAAGAAACCCCGCTGCACCGGAGGCGGCCCCATCAGCCTTTTTCACAACATACAATTATATATCAATAAAATACAGGCCACAGCATTTCAGAGTGCGGCCCCGTTCAAAAAGCCCTCTCGATAAGCTCCCAAGGGTGCCATCCTACTTTGCCGTCCCAGCCGAAATACGGCCTTCGCGTTGCGATAAGGCGTTGTTCCGCAAGCAATTGAATCGCTACCGGCGGCGTGGCGAGCTTCGAGGCCTTGCGCTTCGCGCCGTCAAGCGTGCCTTCATACTCAAAATGCCTCCCATCCCCCAAACGGATGGTAAACAGGTGTTCCGTCTTCATATATAGGGCTCCTGTTAGTCTAATAAAGAAGCCATGCTATGATAGAATATACGGTCTTTCAAGAACGCTGAGATGGTTTATGATTCAAGGTGGTTTCATACTCGTGATATGAAGCGGCCTTTCCTCCGGCCCGTTTTGGGGCCGCCTCCCTGCCCTCCGCTTTGGCCCCGATCTTCCTTGTTCAGCGCCCTTTCCCCCGCGTTCCGGCGCCTCTCCGCTTTGGATGCGTCATATCACGATGACAGTGGGAGCCCCAATCCGGCGACCGGGCATTCCATCGCCGCGTCACGTTACGATGGCACTGTATGGGAAAAGCTGCGGCACTCGATACGCACGGAAGCCTTTAACACGGGAACCTTTAATATAGGGACGGATAGCGGAATGGAGAAAAGAGGGAAGCCGTTCCGACAGGCTTGGTGAAAGGGCAATTTTCTCCCTTTCATAATGTCTTCAGACAATTCCCCCTCCATGTGTATCCGTATGGCGACACACTGCCGCCCTTCCTCTTCACGGCTCATACATACGGGTTGTTCATACAAACAATACAAACGTCACACTAAGGCCACGTTTCCGCCACGAACGGCGTCTAGGTTCTCCCTTGCCTCATCCTGAAACGGATCAACAAGGAGAAACCCCATGAATGCCGATTACAGTCGCCGCACCTTCCTGCTGGGCGGGCTGGCTACCGGAGCCGTGCTGCTCGCCGGAAAAACCTTCCTGCATCCTTCCGCAGCCCACGCCGCCACGGAAGCCGTCTCCCTTGACGCATGCATCAACATGACGCCCAAGGAAATGGCGGACAGATCCCAGTACGTCATGGCCGCGTGGAAATACCTTCAGGACGCCGCCGCGGAAATCGGCAACCCCGGCCTACGCGCCGCCGTGCTGGACATCATGAAAAACCCGGCCCCGCTGCTGGCCGAAGGTGACGCCAAGGCCATCATGAAGGAATTGAAGGGGCAAGGGCTGCTCGCCCAGGACGCCAAGGCCGTTTTCCCGCCCTGCGCCGGCACGAAGAAAAGCCCGCAGCCTTTTTATACCGCGCCCGGCAGCGGCTGGAACAGCCACCACAGCTACCCCGGCGGGCTGGTGACGCACACGGCCCTCAACGTTGCCTCCTGCAAGGCCCTGTACGACAACTATGTCGATATGTTCGGCCTGAAGCTCGACCGCGACGTGGTGCTCGCTTCCCAGCTTCTCCACGACCTCCACAAGCCGTGGGTCTTCCAGTGGCAGGCGGATGGAACCTGCCGCAAGGAAGAAACCCTCGCCGCCACCGGAGAACACCATATCCTCAGCGTCGCCGAAAGCCTGCGGCGCGGGCTGTCCCCCGAACTGTGCGTAGCGCAGGCCTGTGCCCACGATCACCCCGGAGCCGCCGCATCCGAACAGTTGGTGGTGGGCTGGCTGAAGGCCGCCGCCGTTATCAACGGCAAAGATCCCGTCAAGGCCGGGCTTGTGGAAAAGGGCGGCAAAACCCTGCCCATGCCCCGCCGCATGGAAGGCTTCGTGACCCACCTCGCTGACCATGACTGGGTGCTCAGCGTGCCCGCCGCCCAATGGACCGTGGACGCCCTCAAGCAGGTCGCCGTCCGCTCCTACGGCATCAAGGAAGCCGATCTGTCCAAGAAGCCCTTCAACCAGTTCCGCAACTACGTGCTTTCGCAGAAGACCGCCATGCAGCTTTACGGCGCGTACAGCACCAAGGGGCTGGATGGATTGACCGCCGAAGTCGCCGAACTCGTGCGCGCCTGATTTTCACAGTTTTTCTCAACAAAGGATCGTTACATGAACACACGCATCATTCCCGCCCTGTTGGGCGCCCTGCTCTTCTCCGGCGTCGCGGAAGCCGCGCCGAACATTTACCCTGTGGATACGGCCCGTTTCCTGGGCGGGAGCCGCTTCGACTTCAAGGTGGAGTTTGACGGCCAGCTCGCCGAAAAGGACGCCAAAGTCCTGATCAACGGGCAGGACGCCAAGGCCGTTCTGGGCGCGAAACCTAAATTCATCGCCAAGGAAAAGGGGGCCGACGGCTCCGCCCTGCTGCTGCGCGGCGCTTCGCTCAAGCCCGGACAGTACAAGGTGACGGTGGAAAGCCCCACCGGGAAAGCCTCCGCCAACTGGGACGTGTACGGCACGCCCGCCAAGCCCGCCGCCAAGAACGTCATCCTGCTCATCGCAGACGGCCTGAGCATGGGACACCGCACGAGCGCCCGCCTCATGTCCAAAGGCGTGACCAACGGCATGTACAACGGCAAGCTGTCGATGGATACCCTGCCCTATACCGCCATGCTCGGCACATGCAGCGTGGATTCCATCGCCGCCGACTCCGCCAACACCGCCTCCGCCTACATGACCGGGCACAAGTCCAGCGTGAACGCCCTCGGCGTCTACGCCGACCGCACTCCCGACTCGCTGGACGATCCCAGGCAGGAAACCATCGCCGAACTGCTCCGCCGCACGACCGGCAAATCCATCGGCGTGGTTTCGGATGCCGAAATCGAGGACGCGACCCCGGCTTCCGTGGTCGGGCATACCCGCCGCCGCGCCGACAAGGCCGAAATCGTGGATATGTTCTACAACGTGAAGCCCGACGTCATCATCGGCGGCGGCTCCGCCTACTTCCTGCCCCAAAGCGTCCCCGGCTCCAAGCGCAAGGACGACAAGAACTACATCGAAATGTTCCAGAAGGAAGGCTATGCCCTTGCCACGTCCAATACCGAGCTTTCCAAGGCCATGAAGGGCAACCCCGACAAGCTGCTCGGCCTGTTCCATACCGGCAACATGGACGGTGTGCTGGATCGCAAGTTCCTCAAGAAAGGGACTGTCTCCAAGTTCCCGGATCAGCCGGATCTCACCGACTCCATGCGGGCCGCCCTTTCCGTGCTCTCCAAGAACCCCGAAGGCTTTTTCCTGATGCTTGAAGCGGGCCTCGTGGACAAGTACAGCCACCCGCTCGACTGGGAACGCGCCGTCTACGACACCATCATGTTCGACAAGGTCGTCGCCATTGCGCAGGAATTCTGCGACAAGAACCCCGACACCCTGCTCATCGTCACCGGCGACCATACCCACTCCATCAGCGTCATCGGCACCGTGGACGACAACCTGCCCGGCGAGCTCATGCGCGACAAGGTGGGCATCTACGCCGAGGCCGGCTATCCCGCCTATAAGGACGAAAACGGCGACGGCTACCCCGACGACGTGAACGTGTCCAAGCGCCTCGCGGTGTTCATCGGCAACTACCCCGACTATTACGAAACCTACCGCCCGAAGATGGACGGCCCGTTCGTCCCGTCCGTCAAGGATGAAAAGGGGCATTACATCGCCAACGCCGCCTACAAGGATGTGCCCGGCGCGCAGCTCCGCATCGGCAACCTGCCCCGTACCGAATCCACCGGCGTCCACTCCATCGACGACCTTGTGGTCGGCGCGCGCGGCCCGCATGCCGACGCCTTCCGGGGCTTCATGAACAGCACGGAAGTCTTCCGCATCATATCCGAAGCCCTCGCACTCGGAAACAAGTAGGAAAAACCGGGAGGAGGGCGCTTCCTGGCGAAGCCCCTCCTTTTCCCTTTGGCTGTGTCATAGATAATGGTTGATGCTTTTTTCCTTGAAGTTTCAAAGGAATAACCAGCAAAACGCCTTAGCCGTAGGTTTCGCCAAGGGGAAAACTGGAGAAAAAGGCTGCATTTCCACCACACTGTGGGATGAAACAACCGCATACCATGACAGAGCCTTCCCTTTTTCCACAGGAACCACCCATGAAAAGACTGCTCCTCCTCTTCTTTGCCCTGCTCTGCCTGACGGGTACGGCGAAAGCGGCGACGCCGGAACTCTCGTTTGACGAACTCTACAGCGGGGGCGGCGTCCTTGGGCTCCAGTTTTCCGACAAGGTAAAGGGCCTCTCCGGGCAGCGCGTCACGATCAAAGGCTTCA
This sequence comes from Bilophila sp. T19-St14, assembly GCF_059728385.1. Lineage (NCBI taxonomy): Bacteria > Pseudomonadati > Thermodesulfobacteriota > Desulfovibrionia > Desulfovibrionales > Desulfovibrionaceae > Bilophila > Bilophila sp. T19-St14. The sequence goes on along the minus strand of NZ_BAAGFT010000001.1, from coordinate 2,938,461 downwards.
TGGCCCCGCCGCTCAAGGCCGAAGCCGCCTTCTTCGTGCTCACACGCGAACCCGTGGCCCTGTGCCCGTTCTGCCAGTCAGACGCGGACTGGCCCGACAACATCCTCGTCGTCTACCTTTCCTCCAACCAGAGCTTCGTCCAGAACAACGCCACCATTGAGGTGGAGGGCGTGCTGGAAATCGGATCGCACCGCGATGCGGATACCGGATTCATCAGCCAGCTCAGGCTGCGGGACGCCCGTTTCCGCAAGCTGTAACCTACGGCAAACCAAGGATCTTGTATGAACGGGCTCGAACTTCAGAACATCCTCCTCACCTTTCCCGAAGGCGGGCAAAGGCGGACGGTTCTTGACATACCGTACCTTAAAGTAACATCCGGCGAACACGTCGGCATCCGGGGCGCATCGGGCTCAGGGAAAAGCTCCCTTCTCAACGTCGTGAGCGGGCTTGTGCTTCCAGACAGGGGAACCGTGCGCTGGGGCGCGACCGTGCCCGGCGCGCTGCCCGAACACCAGCGCGATCGCTGGCGCGGGCAGCATATCGGTTTCGTCTTTCAGGACTTCCAGCTTTTCCCTGAGCTGGAAGCGTTGGAAAACGTGCTCCTGCCCGCCACCTTCACCGGATGGCGCATCCCGGAAGCCTTGATCCGGCGCGGGCGCGGCCTGCTCGAACAAATGCACGTCTGCCCCACCCGGAAAGTGCGGGCGCTGTCGCGTGGGGAAAAGCAGCGGGTCGCCATTGCGCGGGCCGTACTGCTCAAGCCGGGCATCATCCTGGCGGACGAGCCCACGGCAAGCCTTGACGAAGCCAACGCCGGGCAGGTGACCCTGCTGCTCTCCGGGTACGCCCGGACGCTGGGCAGCACGCTCCTCGTCGTGAGCCATGACGATGCCGTACTGGCAAACATGGACCGGGTGCTCGATCTCAACCGGGGTATTATACGGGAGGCGGCATGAATCCGTTGATGCTGATCAAAGGCGAACTGCGCCGCTCCTTCGGGGGCATCCTTGCCCTGTCGCTGGTCCTCGCGCTGTCCCTCAGCCTCGGCGTCGGGGTCAGCATGACCGAACGGGCGGTACGGCAGGGCACGGCGCGGGCGGGCGACGCCTTCGACCTGCTGGTGGGCGCACAGGGCAGCAGCGTGCAGCTCATGCTTGGGGCGGTCTATCTGCGCCCGCAGTCGCTGCCGCTGGTTCCGGGGAACGCGGTTACGGAAATCCTGAAGCAGGAAGGCGTGGCATGGGCCGCGCCGCTGGCCTTCGGCGACCGCTGGAACGCGTCCCCGCTGGTGGGGACGAGCAGGGATATGGTCACGCTCGGCGGCAAACGGACGCTCGCGGAAGGCAGGGCCTTTGCCGCGCAGGACGAAGCCGTGCTCGGCGCGGGCGTCCCCCTACGGCTCGGAGAGGCGTTTTCCCCCATGCACGGGCAGGTTTCCGCATCCCGCAACGAACACGGGCATGTCCGCTACAAGGCCGTGGGCCGCCTGCCGGAAACGGGCACGCCGTGGGACAACGCCATCCTCATCCCCATCGAATCGGTCTGGGCCGTCCACGATGCGCTTCCCGATGCGGGGCATGGGCTGCCCCTCGGACATCTTTTTGAAGGGAAGGGTTCCCCGCTGCCCGGCGTTTCCGCCGTGGTCGTCAAGCCCGAAAGCATCGCCGCCGCCTACCGCCTGCGGGCCTTTTGGCAGACGGCGACCCTCCCGGATGCGGACGGCAGGCCGGTGAACATGCAGGGCGTCTTTACCGGCGAGGTGCTGACCGAGCTGTTCGCCACCCTCGGCGACATGCGCGACATCATGACCGGCATGGCCTATGCCGCGCAGTTCGTGGCCCTGTGCGGGGTCATGCTGGTCGGCGGGATGGCGGTATCCATGCGCAAACGGATGCTCGGCACGCTGCGTGTGCTCGGCGCGCCCCGCGCCTATCTGATGCTCAGCGTCTGGTGCGTGGTCAGCGCCAGCATCGCCGTGGGCGCGCTGGCGGGCCTGCTGTTCGGCTGGGGCCTTTCCGAAGGCGCGGCGCTGCTCATGTTCCGCCAGACCGGGATCATGCTCTCCCCACAACTGACCCTCGCCGAAGGCTCCTTTGCCGCCGCTTCCTTCGCGCTCGGCTCCTTGTGCGCGTTGTTCCCCGCCTGTATGGTCTACCGCAAGACGGGAGCCGTCGCATTGGGGGACGGCGAATAGCTTCCTAAAAGGAACCGATGCAACCATTCCATCGTTTCCACGTTTAAAGGCGGACAGGCTGAATTGGGACGCTCATGGGGCTGTTTCTGTTACCGGGGCATATCGGATGGCTGTGCTATAGAAAATGGTCGATGCTTTTTTCCTTGAAGTTCCACAGGGATAACCGGCAAAATGCCTTAGCCGTGGATCCCGCCAAGGGAAGAATTGGAAAAAAGGCTGTATTTTCCACCACACTGTGGAGATGAAACAACCACATACTATAACAGAACCTATCAGATTCTGCCTCTTTAAAAAGGGGCGTATCCGATGTGTCCTTACTTGCCGGGGAAAGGTGCGGCGGGTTACCCTATATGAAAGGAGGGCTTCCCATGATAAAGCTCACACGAACGGCTGCGGCCTATGCCCTAGGCATCTATTTGGCTACGGGCTGGCGGAGCGGATGGAACCCCGGCGAGTGGCCCTAAAGGGAATGGGGCACGGCGGCGGTGGCTCTTGCGGCTGTACAGGCCCAGCTCGAACGGCAAACGAAACACAGGGGAAGCACGGCAGGGGTAAGGGCCCACGAAACGGCGGGGCGGTTCGGAAACGGGCCGCCTTTTTTGTGGCCTACCCTCCCTGAAAAAGAATTTTTCTGTATCGTCAATCTGAGGCTCGTTTTTGAAAAAGGCTGTGTTATAGAAAATGGTTGATGCTTTTTTCCTTGAAAGTCCAAGATAACCGGAAAAATGTCTTAGCCGTGGATCCCGCCAAGAGGAAAACCGGAGAAAAAGGCTGTATTTTCATCGTACTGTGGAGATGAAGCAACCACAAGCTATAACAGTGCATTGAAAAAACAACCTCTAACCATGTAAAGAGCAAAACGCCTCTCAGGAGGTTCGTGGAGCCTTGGACGGGGTTCATGGGGGCAGTATAGGCGGCGGCTCTGCCTACGGGGTACGAAGGCTGTTCGTATCCTTATGCCGTGGGGATGCCGATACTGTCGCATCCCTTCCGGCGGGCGGGGGTTGTGTGGGGCTACTCCATGCGGGAAACCTTCACTCCCCTTCACCTTCCATACAGAAAAACTTGGGACAGGACTGGGACAGAATGCCCACCCATAAAAAAATGGGTTACGACATGCTTTCGTAACCCATTCATATATTTGGTGGACCCACTAGGACTTGAACCTAGGACGGACCGGTTATGAGCCGGTGGCTCTACCAACTGAGCTATAGGTCCTCAGGGGCGTCATTCGGTCAGAACACCCTCTTCAGGAGCGTCCATCCGCATGGCCCCAACGGGGCAAATACGGATGCAGCGCGCACATACTGTACACTTTTCCTTGTCGAATGCAAGAAGGCGCGTTTTGACGTCCACGGTCAGCGCGGAGGACGGGCACAAAGCCGTACACATGCCGCATTGCATGCACTTGTCCTCATTATGCCGGATCCTCTGCGCCACGGGCGAAACCAGCACACCCTTTTCCCGCAGGTAACTGATCCCCTTGTCGCAGGCATCGCGTGAACCCGACAGTTCAAGAGTCAAAAAACCTTCCTGCCGCGGCGTGATCTGGGCCGTGCTGATGTTGAAATCAAGGTCAAACAGCCGGGTCAGGTTGCAGACCAGCGGCGCCCCCGAAATGGCCGGGGGAAACGTCAGATGCACGTTGCTGCGGTAGGGCTTGGCTTCCTGGCTCATGGCGCTTCCTACATCTTGTGGTCTTTCATGAGCTGTGCGGCGCGGGTCGCTTCAGGCGACTTGGGGAACTTCTTGACGAGTTCCTGCAAACGGACTTTGGCGGCGTCCTTCTTCCCGGCCTTGATGAAGCACATCCCCTGCTTCAGGTACGCGGAAGCGGCCTTCCCGCTCGAACCATACTTGGAGATGACCTGTTCGTAATCCAGTGCGGCGGCCGGGAAATTCCCAAGCTGGTAGTTGCACTCGCCGCGCCAGAACCACGCGTTGGAAATAAGCCTGTGCTTGGCGTAGGTGTCCGTGAAGTCCGAGAAGGACTTGAGGGCCTGCTTATAATTGCGGGCGTTGAACGACTGCACGCCGTTGTCATAGAGGGCTTTGGCGATGTCGCTCTGCGCCTGCGTCTGCGGGGCGGCCTGCTGGGGGGCGGGAGCGGCCTGCTGGGGCTGCATGGCAGGCGCGGCGGTGGCGTCGGCCATGCCGGGCGTGGCGGGAAGCGTTCCGGGATCGCCCGGAGCGGCGGCCACGGGCAGTTCCATGCCGAACTGCGTGGCGATGGCCTGCAGCGCGGCCTCATGGTTGTTTACGCGCTGGGCGAGGCCGGGAAGCCCGCCAGCAGCGGCCGTAGCGTTGTTGAAGTCGTCGATCTGCCCTTTCACGGCGCTCATCTCCTGACGCAGGGACTGAACCTGCGCCCACGTGTCCGCCTGTGCGGGCTGCACGCCGGAAAGTTGGCTGCTCAAAAGGCGGATCTGCTGCTCCTGCTGGTTCAGGCGCATCTGCATGGCGTCCATCTGGCTATTGACGCAGCCGGTCAGAACGAGCGATCCCAAAAGCAGTGGAAAGATATACGGCTTTTTCATCGTATTACCCTAAAAGAAAGGATTTGGACAATAAAGATACGCCCTTTGCCAAGAGAACTCAAGTCAGCGGGCGCGCCGCCAGCCGAACAACACATAGGCCACGCCGCCGAAGACGGGAACAAACACGCAGGCGAGCATCCACAGCACCCGCTCAAGCGGCGTTTCAAAGGTATGGCTGAAGGCGTGCCAGATACCCCATAAATTCAGCAGCGCGGGCAGAAACAACAGCGCGATCTGCCACCATTCAAGCGAAAACAGGCTCACGACGCCCTCCCTGACGGGCCTTTCAGCCACATGCTGAGGCAAACGAGCAGCGCGCCGCAACAGATGGCGATGTCCGCCACGTTGAACGCGGGCCAATGCCATTGGCCGACATAAAAATCCAGAAAATCCACAACGGCGCGGAACCGGATGCGGTCCACAAGGTTGCCCACGGCCCCGCCGAGCACCATGCCGAGCCCCCAGAACAGCAGCTTTTCGCCGCGATGGGCCGAACGCGCGAGCATGAATATCACGCCCGCCGAAACCAGCGTGGCCGCGAAGAACAGCCAAAACTGCCATTCGATGTCGGATCGGTTGAGGAAGCCGAACGCGGCCCCGCGGTTGCGGATATTCACCAAATCAAAGAAGCCGGGGATGACCGTCACCGCCCCATAATAGGGCAGTGACGCCATCACCCACAACTTGGTCAGCTGGTCGAGCACAAGCGCGCCGACGCCGACGCCCAAAACAACCCTGTAACGGGTATCCTTGCCCGGCTCTGCCACTACGCGAGTTCCTTCATAACGGCGGCGCAGCGCGGGCACAGCGTCGGGTGTTCGGGATCGGAGCCGAGCCCGTCGCTGTAAATCCAGCAGCGCTCGCACTTCTCGCCAACGGCCTTTGCCACGCCCACGGCCAGCTTGCCGCATTCGGCAATGTCGGCCTGAGCGAGATCGGCGGGCGCGTCGGCAAGCGGAGCCAGATGGAGCTGGGACACGATGCACACGGCGCGCAGATCCATGCCGATGCCGCCGAGCACTTCCAGCAGCTCCGGCGAGGCGTACAGGGTCACGGCGGTGTCCAGCGCGTGGCCCACGGTTCCGGCCTTGCGGAGCGGCTCGATGGCGCGGGTCACTTCGGTACGCGCGGCGAGCACGGCCTCCCAGCGCCTGCGGGCGGCATCGTCCAGCAGGAAGGCATCCGCATCCATGAGCTGGAAGGCGAACACGCTCTTCGCGCCAGGATGCAGGGCTTCGGGGATGTGGCGGAACACTTCCTCAGCCGTGAAGCTCAGGACCGGGGCCATGTCCTGCACGAGCATCAGCAGGATGTGGTACAGCGCGGTCTGGGCGGAACGGCGGGCGCGGCTCGCGGGCGCGGAGGAATACAGGCGATCCTTGAGGATGTCCAGATAGAACGCGGACAAATCCGTGGAGCACAGGTTGTGCAGGGAATGGAAGACCTTATGGAATTCATAGTCCCGGTAGGCGTCCTGTACGCGCTGATGCGTGCGCGCGGCGACGTCGAGGGCATAGCGATCCAGCGGGTCCATGTCCTTCACGTCCACAAGGTCGGCCTTCGTCATGTCGTTCAGGTTGCCGAGCAGATAGCGGCAGGTGTTGCGGATGCGGCGGTAGGCGTCCACAAGGCGGTTCACGATTTCCACCGAAATGCGCACGTCCTCGCGGTAATCCACGGAAGACACCCACATGCGGATGATTTCCGCGCCGTGCTTGCTGATGATCTCGTCAAGCTCAATGCCGTTGCCGAGGGACTTGGACATCTTGCGGCCCTCGCCGTCAACCACGTAGCCGTGCGTGAGCACCGCCTTGTAGGGCGGAACGCCGCGCGTGCCGATGGAAGCGAGCAGCGAGGAGTGGAACCAGCCGCGGTGCTGATCCGATCCCTCAAGGTAGAGGTCGGCGGGGAAGCCCAGTTCGGGGCGCTTTTCGAGCACCGCCGCGAAGCTCGTCCCGGAGTCGAACCACACGTCGAGGATGTCGGATTCGCGCTTCCAGTGTTGGCCGCCGCACTTGGGGCACTTCAACCCTTCGGGCACGATGTCCTTCATGTCGGCTTCATACCAGTAGTCGCAGCCGGTGGGATGCTTGGCGAACCGGGCGGCGATGTCGCGCATCCATTGGGGATCGTTCCAAGCCTCGCCGCAGTCCTCGCACAGCAGGGCCAGAATCGGCACGCCCCACAGACGCTGGCGGGAAACGCACCAGTCGGGGCGCTGTTCGATCATGTTGTAGATGCGTTCCTCGCCCCAGCCCGGAATCCATTCCACATCGTTGCGGATGGCCTTCAACGCCTTCTGGCGCAGCCCGTTGGCGTCCATGCTCACGAACCACTGGGTCGTGGCGCGGAAGATGACGGGATTTTTGCAGCGCCAGCAATGCGGATAGGAGTGCGTGATGTCGGCCTGCCCCATCAGGTTGCCGACTTCCTTGAGCTTCTCAATGACGTTGGGGTTGGCCTTCTGCACCTGCAGCCCGGCGAAAAACTCCACGCTGTCGAGGTATTCGCCGCGATCGTTGAGCGGGGAATAGATGTCGATGCCGTACTGGAGGCAGACTTCGTAGTCCTCGCGGCCGTGTCCGGGAGCGGTATGGACGCAGCCGGTGCCGGCGTCGAGCGTCACATGGCCGCCGAGGATCAGCAGAGACTCGCGGTCGTAGAACGGATGACGGGCCTTGATGCGTTCAAGCTGCTTCCCGGCGGCGATCCCCACGGTCTTTACGCCGTCCATGTCCCAGCCGCACGCCTTGGCGACGCTTTCGACGAGTTCCGTGGCGAGCACGTACTGGCTGCCTTCGTATTCGACCAGCGAATATTCAAATTCAGGATGCAGCGCCACAGCCATATTGCTCGGCAAAGTCCACGGGGTCGTCGTCCAGATGATTACATAGGCGCGGGACGGATCGGCTTTCTCAAAAACCGTCTTGAGCTTGTCGTCGGCCAGCGGAAAACGGACGTAAATGGACGGCGACTTGTGGTCGGCATACTCCACTTCGGCCTCGGCAAGCGCCGTCTGGCAGGAACAGCACCAGTAAATGGGCTTCTTGCTGCGGACAACATTGCCCTTTTCCACGAAATTCGCCAGCTCGGCAGCCGTGGCGGACTCGTATTCGGGGAGCATGGTCTTGTAGGGATGATCCCAGTCGCCGAGCACGCCAAGGCGCTTGAATTCCTTGCGCTGGATATCGACGAACTTGTCCGCGTACTGGCGGCAGCGGCGGCGCACCGCATAGGGAGGCATTTCCTTTTTCTTTTCGCCAAGCTCGTGCTCAACCTTCAATTCGATGGGCAGGCCGTGGCAGTCCCAGCCGGGCACATACACGGACTGCTGCCCCTGAATGTTGCGGGACTTGATGGTGATGTCCTTGAGGATCTTGTTCAGGGCATGGCCGAGATGCAGATGGCCGTTGGCGTAGGGCGGGCCGTCGTGCAGGCGAAAAGAGCCCCGGCTGCCCGAAGCTTCCAGCATGGCTCCGTAAATATTGTTCTCTTCCCACCAGCGCAGCATTTCGGGCTCACGCTGGGTGAGATTGGCTTTCATGGGGAAGGATGTATTGGGAAGATTCAGGCTCTTTTTGTAATCGCTCATGGACAGGCTCCTTATATATCCACACCAAAGTGTAATCGAAAAATTGTGCTTCAAGGCTGCGCGGTTGTCAAGAAAGAACGAAGGGAAAACGCCGCCCTCCCCGCCCGATTGCCATAGGCATGGGAGGATGATAGAGGGGAGGGGACGTAAGGGGCGAAAGCCGTCCCAAGGACGGCTCCCCGTGGCCCCGCCCGGCCTCGCATGATGTTTCGGCTGCGTGATGCGGATACCCGCCTGCGGCCCCGCCGCGCCATGCGTGACGCTTCCGCATCAGGGAAAAGCTGCCCAAACCGGTATGCCCCCGCGCAGGCGGCGTCAAACGAGGAAAGACGTGGCGGAAGAGAGAGAAAGAAAGAAAGAAAGAAAGAAAGAAAGAAAGAAATGTCCCCCCGCAGGCGGCGTCAAATGTTCGCCCAGATGATGCCCTGCGCGGCTTCGCGCCCCGTCCAGCGTAGGCAGCCAAGGCATCCCCACAGCATACCTAGCCCCCCGGAACAAAACCCCGCCCAAGACGGGATTACGGGGGCTGCCAAGGCTCCACAACGCGGCAACGCCGCATCCCCCGGAGGCCATCCATGACCTTTCCCCGGCCCTGCCTGTACGCCCTGCTTGCGGCGTGCCTTCTGCTCCCCGGCTGCGCCGCCAACCAGTACGCCATAAAAATCAATGCCGTCACCAACGGCGACATCCAAACCGGCATCGGGGACGTTTACTATATCATGGCGGTCAAGGGCCAAGAGGACGATCTCGTCTTTCTGGAGCTCAAGCGGAACCTTGAAAGCGCCCTGCCCGAAGCGGGCCTGAAGGTGACCAGAAGCCTCCCCCACGCCACGGCGGTGCTTTTCGCGGGATACAAGAGCCGAACGGTCGCCCGGCAGACGACCGTTTCCGAGCCCGTCTACGGCGTGACGCGGGTCGAAACCAGAGGTACGGGGGAATATGCCAACACGTTGACGGGGAAAACCGGCAGGACATCCGTTTCAACCCCTACCTACGGCGTTACGGGCTACAAGAACACCCAGAAGGAAGTGGCCCAAAACAAGATCGTCCTGCTGCTTGCCGCCGATTCCCTGAAAACGAAGAAAAAAATGTGGGAAACGATCGTCACCTATACCGGGGACTCGTTTGACAACCGCAAAATGCTGGGCGTGATGGTCACGGGCGCCAAGGAGTACCTCGCCCAAACCACCCCCGGCGACACATGGCTGGAAGTCAGCGAATCCGACGACGGCATACTCAGCATCAAGGAAAAGCAGTAACGGTTCCCGCCCGCTGGACATCTTACCTATACGGGGACAATGGAAAAGGCTCTGGCATGGAATGCGGTTGCTTCATTCCATGACAGAGCCTAAAAAAGGGCGGAAAGCGCCTCCGCCTTCCGCCCTTTTCCGAACCTTATTGCAATGGCTGCACGGTATCGTCCGACTTCACGCCGAAGGTCAAACCGTCTTCGGCGGCATCAATGACCACCCGCTGATCGTCGCGCACCTGCCCGCCGATGATGAACTTGGCGAGCGGCGTTTCAACGTGGGACTGCAAGTACCGCTTGAGCGGGCGGGCCCCATAGTGCGGATCATAGGCGGCATCCCCGATGAACTCGTGGGCGGCCTCGGTCAGTTCCAGCGTAATCTTGCGCTCCTCAAGCCGCTTCTGGAGCCGACGCAACTGGAGGTCGATGATCTGGCCGATCTGTTCGGGGAGCAGCGGCTTGAACAGCACCGTCTCGTCCACGCGGTTCAGGAACTCAGGCTTGAAGTGCTGGCGCAGTTCGCCCATGACTTCCGTATACACGTCCGAGGCGAACGAGCCGTCCGGATTGATGCCGTCGAGCATCTTGTACGAGCCGATGTTCGAGGTCATGATCACGATGGTGTTGCGGAAGTCCACCGTACGGCCCTGGCTGTCGGTCAGCCTGCCGTCGTCGAGAAGCTGCAGCAGGGTGTTGAACACGTCCGGATGCGCCTTTTCGATTTCGTCGAACAGGATGACGCTGTAGGGCTTGCGGCGCACGGCTTCGGTCAGCTGGCCGCCTTCGTCGTAGCCCACATAGCCGGGAGGCGCGCCGATGAGCCGCGCCACGGAATGCTTTTCCATGTATTCGCTCATGTCGAGGCGCACGATGTTCTCTTCGCTGTCAAAGAGCGCTTCGGCCAGCGCCTTGCACAGCTCCGTCTTGCCCACACCCGTGGGGCCGAGGAAAATGAACGAACCCTGCGGGCGCGAAGGGTCGGACAGCCCGGCCCGCGTACGCAGCACGGCGTCGGCCACGGCCTGCACGGCCTCATCCTGCCCGATCACGCGCTCATGGAGCTTGTCAGGCAGATGGATGAGCTTGTCGCGTTCGGACTGAAGCAGCCGCGTGACCGGAATGCCGGTCCAGCGGGCCACGATGTCCGCCACATCGTCGGGGCGCACTTCCTGCTTGAGCAGGCGCGGCGCTTCCTGACCGTTTTCGGCTTCGTGGAGACGCTTTTCCAGCTCAGGCAGCTTCGCATACTTGAGTTCGGACGCCGTCTGCAAATCGCCGCGGCGGGTCGCGTCCTCAATGGCGAGGCGCGTCTGTTCGATCTCGCCCTTGAGATCGCGCACGACGTTGATGACGCCCTTCTCATTTTCCCACTGGCCCTTGAGCTCGGCCTGCGTCATCTGAAGGTTGCGGAGTTCGTTTTCCAGCTTCTCCAGACGCTCGCGGGACGCGTCGTCGGTTTCCTTGCGCAGGGCCTCGCGCTCGATTTCGAGCTGCATGACCTTACGGTTGGCTTCGTCCAGTTCCGTGGGCAGCGAATCGATTTCGGTACGGATCATGGCGGCGGCTTCGTCGATCAGGTCGATGGCCTTGTCGGGAAGCTGGCGGTCGGTGATGTACCGGTTGGACAGCACCACCGCCTCCACAATGGAGGAGTCGCTGATGCGCACGCCGTGGTGCACCTCAAACCGTTCCTTCAAGCCGCGCAGGATGGAAATGGTGTCCTCCACGGAGGGCTCCTCCACCAGCACGGTCTGGAAACGCCGCTCCAGCGCCGGATCCTTTTCGATGTACTTGCGGTACTCGTCAAGGGTCGTCGCGCCGATGCAGTGCAACTCGCCGCGAGCCAGAAGCGGCTTCAGCAGGTTGCCCGCGTCCATCGCGCCGTCGGTCTTGCCCGCGCCCACGATGGTGTGCAGCTCGTCGATGAACAGGATGATCTGCCCTTCGGATTTCTGCACTTCGGACAGCACGGCCTTGAGCCGTTCCTCAAATTCGCCGCGGTACTTGGCGCCCGCGATGAGCGCGCCCATGTCCAGCGCGAAAATGGTCTTGTTCTTGAGCCCTTCCGGGACGTCGCCCTTGACGATGCGGTAGGCGAGGCCCTCCGCGATGGCGGTCTTGCCCACGCCCGCCTCACCGATGAGCACGGGATTGTTCTTCGTGCGGCGCGACAGGATGCGGATGACGCGGCGGATTTCCGCGTCACGGCCGATCACCGGGTCGAGCTTGCCCTTGCTGGCGGCTTCGACGAGGTTGCGCCCGTACTTGCTGAGCGCCTCATAGCTCTCTTCAGGGTTGGCGGAAGTCACGCGGTGCGGGCCGCGGACAGCCATCATCGTCTCGGTGAACTTCTCGGCGGACAAGCCGGCATCCGCCGCGACCTGACCAAGCCCTGTGGAGGCGGGTTCGCGCAGCAGTTCGGCAAAAATATGCTCCACGCTGACGTACTCGTCACGCAGACGCTTGGCGAGGGCCTCGGCGTTGGCGATAGCCTTGGCGACCCGCTGCGAAATCGTGATCGTGCCCATTTCCGCGCCCGGCCCGCGCACGGAGGGGCGTTTTTTCAGCACCGCCTCCAGCGCCGTGACCAGCGCCTTGGGGGCGACGCCGACGCGCTCCAGAACGCGGGGGACAAAGCCGTCTTCCTGATTCACCAGAGCGAACGCCAAATGCTCGGCGTCCACTTCCTGATGACCGTACTGGGCGGCAAGCCCCTGCGCCGTGGTCAGCGCTTCACGGGATTTTTCGGTAAATCTGTTGATATCCATAATGGTTCACCTCTATTGCGTTGTAGCGCAGCAGCGGCGCCCGAGACAAAATGACCGAACGCAACACAACTGCAAAAGTGATATCACTATCGCTTTCTCTCTAACAATAAGGCGTACTAACGATCTGTCAACTCACGAATACGCAACTCTAACGTTGCGATACGGTCCAGCAGGTCCATTACTATGGAGCCGCCGAGCGTGTGTAGTTCAAAATCGCTGCACAGCCGCTCAAGCTTGCGGATACGGTATACGTCATCCTGCCGGAACAACAATGCCGACTCCGCCGTACGCGTGGGTTTGAGCCACCCGATGTCCATCAATTCGGAAAGGCGGTCCGGGGTCGTCCCGGTCAGTTCCAGAAATTCGCCCCAGACGATAAGGGTCGAGCGGCTCGGCACGTCCTTTGTATTCTGCAAAAGTTCCATACGATCATCTCCCCTGACATTGTCCTTCAAAAACGGAACGCGGCGTTATTTTTCCGCCGCAAGGGCTTCCCACAGTTCACGCTGCTTCGGCGTGAGATCCTTCGGCGCGTCGATGCCGACCCGCACATACAGATCGCCGCGCGACTTCGCCGGGCCAAGGCCCTTGCCGCGCAGACGCATCTTCTTCCCGCTTCCGGTCCCGGCGGGAATGGAAAGCTCGACGTTCCCGTCAAGGGTGGGGACTTTGACCTTCGCCCCAAGCACGGCTTCCCACGGTGCAATCCGCACCTCGTAGATGAGATCCGTGCCGTCGACATGGAACAACGAATGCGGCGCGAAACGTATCCGCAGATACAGATCGCCCTTCGGCCCGCCGTTGGGCGAATCATAGCCCTGCCCGGCAAGGCGGAGCTTGGCGCCGTCCTTCACCCCGGCGGGGATATTCACTTTCAGGGTCTTGGTGCCGTCCCCGCCCTCAAGCGTAAGGCTGCGCTCACCGCCCTTCACGGCGTCCTCAAGCGTGATGGAAATATCGGCCTCAATGTCGCGGCCCCGCTGCGGACGCGAGGCATAGCCGCCGAACGGGCCGCCGGCGCTCCCCCCCTGACGGCTGCCGAACAGGGTTTCAAAAAAGTCGCTGAACCCGGAGCCGTCAAAGCCTTGGCCGCCGAATTCCTGCCCGTTGAACGTAAAGCGCGTACCGCCGCCGTAGGGGTTGCCCCCGCCGAACGGATTGCCGCCGAACTGCTGGCCCTGCTGCCAGTTGGGGCCGAGCTGGTCATACATCTTCCGCTTCTGCTCGTCTTTGAGAACTTCGTACGCCTCGTTTATTTCCTTGAACTTTTCCTCGGACTCCTTGTTTCCGGGGTTGAGATCCGGGTGGTACTTGCGGGCGAGCTTCTTGAAGGCTTTTGCGATTTCATCCTTGGAAGCTTCGCGCCCCACACCCAATATTTTGTAATAATCCTTATATTCAACACTCATAGTTTAGCCTCCTCATGGACACGCCTGTCTGTGCGCGCAAGGCCGCCTTCACTCTTCACGCAGCCTTAACTGATCATATGTAAAGCTGATCCCATTCCAGTCAAGACGATGAGAACCCCGCGGGGCCCCCTCCCAACCATTGAAAAAAAAAGGCGTTGCGGCTAGGTACAAAAGGTACGGGCCGTTTACCGACCAGCAAAGGAGCCTCCCCATGCCCTCCCGTCCCACCTCAGCCTCCATGCTGTCCATGCTCCCCCAACCCATCCAGCCGATCCCCGGCGACTCCTTCAACGACCGCATCCTGCTGCTGCTCGCGGCGGTCGCCACGACGGACGACATGCTCACCTACCGGGAATACCAGCTTGTGCAGGAGGCGGCGCAGGCCATTTTCGGGGAACGCGCCCTCCATGCCGAGCTGCAAGCCAAACTCCACTACGCGCTCCTGAACCCGCCGTCCGATCCCGCCGACATCGCCCGCGACATGGCGAACCAGGCCGACGCGCAAAAGGTTTCCTCCACATTCGTGGACACCATGCTGAAAGCGCTCTCCCGCATCGGGGGGCAGGAGGAGCGGATCGACGAAAAAGCGCGGTCGCTCGTCAACGACATCGAATGGGCCTTCCGCAAGTCCCGCCTCGAACGCAGCGCGGGCCGGGGCATCGGCTTCGGGCTCAACGTCGGGGAAAGCCTCGGCGGGCTCTGCCGCAAGGCGGCCAACGTCCTGCCTTCCCGGAAGGAAATCGCGGGCTGGTTCGCGCCCGAAACAAGCCAGTTCAATGCCGACATGGAGCGTTCCGCCAATTCGCTTGACCGCATCGCGTGGACGCTCGACGACATGGACCTGCGCGAAGAGCTGTATATTTTCCGCAAGATGCTGCGCCGCCAGCCGTTCAAGATCGTCATCGTGGGCGAACGCAAACGCGGCAAAAGCTCGCTCATCAACGCGATCATCGGACAGGAGCTGTCCCCGGTGCGCGAGTCCACGCCGGAAACCGCCACCGTGGTGGAATTCAAATACGCCCACGCCCCGGACTACAGCGTGCGGTTCCTCGACTCCAGCCAGTTCGCCCGGCTTGAGGACTATCTCGAAAACGAGCAGGACAACCTGCTGCTCACCCGCAAAATCGAACACATCCGCAAGGGGGTGTCCGACGGCACGTTCATCCCCGGCAAGCTGCTTTCGGGCATCACCTGCTGGGACGACCTGTCCGACTACATCAGCCTTGAGGGGAGTTTCTCAGGATTCGTGGCCCGCGTCAGCGTGGGGCTGCCCCTGGACACGCTCCGGGCGGGCGTCGTGCTCGTGGACACGCCCGGCCTCAATGATACCGATCAGTTTCATGACTATCTTTCCTACGAGGAAAGCCTTGAGGCGGACTGCGTCATCTTCGTCATGGACGCCCGCGATCCGGGATCCCATTCCGAACTGTCCCTGCTCCGCAAGCTGGCCCGCAGCGGGCGCACGGTCAGCATCATCGGCGTGCTGACCAACATCGACCGCCTGAACAGCGCCGCCAGCCTCGAAGCGGCCCGCGAACAGGCGCGCACCGTGCTGCGCGAAGCCTGCCGGAGTTCCGGCCATGTGGAACTCGCCGGGATCGTGGCCCTCAATACCCGGCAAGCCGTCGAGGAGCGCTGCCGGGAAGGTTCCGCCCTCTCGGAAACGCTGTCCAAGGTGTCGCGCTCCGTGTCCGGTTGCGGGGAGCTTGAGCAGCTCCTTGCCCTCCTGCGGGAAATCATGGACAGGGACGCGGGCAAGGAGGCATACCGCCGAAAAATCGCGGAAGCCTACTCCCGGATCGCCGACTCCGCCCGCGAACGGCTCCGCCAGCATGTGCAGGAATACCGCGAATCCCTGCCGAACCCGGAACTGCTCGGTATGCTGGACGCGCACGCCAAACAGCTTTCCGCCTCCGCCCTCTCCTCACTGGAGCAGGCCCGGCAGGTCGTGAACGCCGCCGCCAAGGACTTGGACGCATGGGACGAATCCACGGAGAAGGCGCTGAACAAGTTCCATGAAACGCTGGTGCTGCGGCTCATGGACGCCGTGAACCGCAAAGTGGCGGATCTCGGACACCAGTTCGCCAGGGATTCCGTCTGGAGGGAATTCGACGCCACCGAAGCACGGGCCATTGCCCGGCGCGCCGTGGACGAGTTCCTCGACGAGCAGCGCGGCATCCTCCACACGTGGGAAGACAAGCTCCGCCTCTTTTCCGCACGCATGGACGAATTTTCGCAGGAATGCCTTGCCCGCCTGAGCTCCAACATCGACGGCCTGCAAGACGATCCGGGCGAAGTGGACGGCGGCTCCTCGACGGCCACGCACTTCCTCGTACAGACGCACCGGCACATGAAGAACCTCGCGGTATTCACGACCGGGCTCACCGTGGGCCGGCTCACCGCGCTTGGGCCGATCTCGATACTTGTTACCGCAGGCAACATTATCGCGCTGGCGGCGGCGAGCCCCCTCGCGGCGGCCGTCTTCGCGGCCGTGGCCGGGACTGCGGGACTGCTCTACCACCTCGGCCGCGAGGACAAGCGCAAGGCCGCCTTCCTCGACAAACGCCGCCGCGAAGCCGAAGAATACGCCGAGCGGGTATGCGACGCACTCCGGCAGGAACTCGCCGTGGTCAGGGAAGATCTGGGCAAGGCGTATGAATTCGAGGTCAAGCGCGGCTTCGCCCCCGCTCTGGAAAGCCTGTTCCACCAGTCCGTGCATCTGCGCCTGTTCCTTGACGTGATGCAAAAAATCCGCAGCGACGTTTCCCGCTACGACGCGCATGTCCAGAAGCAACTGGAACAGCTCGGCGGCGTGCTAGAACGCTGAACCAAGCCCCCAGCCGAGCAGGTTTCATTTCAACCTATTAAAATAATCTATTTACAAAAACAGCTAGGTTCCGTCCGGCCTATCTCCCCAACCCCGAACATCCAGCCCTCCAGAGGCTTGCCATGACCATCAGACAAGCAGCGCCCCAAGACTTCGACGCCATCTATTCCCTTGTCAAAACGGCATTCCAGACCGCGAAAGTCTCCGACGGCGGCGAACAGGATTTCGTCCTCAAACTCCGTAAGGGGCGCTACATCCCCGAACTGGAGCTTGTCGCCGAAGAGGATGGCGTACTCATCGGTCACATCATGCTGACCGGGGCGTCCATCCGTGAAAACGGCGGCTGCTTCGATACGCTGATCCTCGCCCCCCTATCCGTGGCGCTCGAATGGCGCGCCAAGGGCATCGGAGCGGCCCTCGTCCGCGAGGCCCTCGCCAAGGCCGCCGTACTGGGGCACTCGTCCGCCGTGCTCATCGGCGATCCGGCCTACTACAACCGGTTCGGATTCCATTCAGCCGCATCCATCTCCTATCCCGGCGTTCCCAAAGAATATACGCTTGCCTGTGAGCTCATGCCCGGCGCGTTGCGCAACATTTCGGGTTCCATCACCCTCCCTGATTGCTAACCCCTAAAGGAGAAACCATGCTCAAGCCATACGCCAGCCTTGCCCTGCTCTGTTCCCTGCTCCTCCCGTCCTTCGCCTACGCCGACGATTCCGATGTGGGCTGCGTCACCACGGAATGGAAACTGCTCGGAGCCAATCACAAAGTCTGCGTTTCGGCCTTCAACGATCCCGACATTCCGGGAGTGGCCTGCTACATCAGCCAAGCCAAAACCGGCGGTGTTTCCGGTTCGCTTGGGCTTGCCGAAGATCCGTCCAACTTCGCCATTTCGTGCAGTCAGGTCGGCCCTATCGAAATCCCCGCCAAGCTCCCCAAGCAGGCCAACGTGTTCCGTGAATCGACCTCAGTCTTTTTCAAGGCCACCCGCGTCACCCGCATCTGGGATGCCAAGCGCAACACGCTCGTCTATCTCGCGGTCAGCCGCCGCCTCGTAGACGGCTCGCCCTTCAACGCGATCTCCACGGTTCCTGTGAAGTAATAAGGGAAGAGAGAGAGAGAGAGAGAGAGAGAGAAGAAATGTGGGGGAGGGGAACCTTTCTGGAGAAAGGTTCCCCTCCCCCACACCCCCTCCCTTCCCAAGACTTTCGACCTTATCGAATCCCTCATAGCGGCTTTCCCGGACGGTAAAAAAGCCTTCCCAAGAACAGGGAAGGCTTTTCTTTTTGAGGGCATCCACTTTTGGCTAGGGGCTGTCTCTAAATAGTTTACTGGAGCCAAATAAGGCATGATGCCAGCATGACAGATGCTTTAAAAGTTATGGCCAGCTTATCATATCGAGTAGCAACTCTGCGAAATGATTTAAGCCTGGCAAAAAAACATTCAACAAGATGGCGCTCTTTGTATACATGACTGTCATACTCTCGTTGAATCCGTCGGCCTGGCATTGGCGGAATGACCACTTCGTGATTTTGGCGTTCCGCCAATGCCAGTAGCTTATTGGCATCATATGCTCTGTCCGCAAGGAGCTTTTCTGCCAGTAACCCTTCTATCAGGTCACATGCGGGAACAATGTCATTTACATTCCCTGCGGTAATGTGAATGCGCAAAGGATTGCCGAGGGCGTCAACCACAGCGTGAACCTTGGTGGTTAATCCGCCTTTACTGCGACCGATCTGCTGATGGAAGTGCCCCCTTTTGCGCCGGTAGCGTGTTGGTGCAGCCTGATAAAGGTGGCGTCAATAATTATAGCCTCAGGATCGGCGTTTATGGATAACATTCGAAGAATGTCATCCCAGACTTCAGGTTTAGCCCATTGGAGGAAGCATTTATGTACCGTTTTCCAGGGCCCGAACTCTGGATGTAAGTCCCGCCAGGGCGCTCCTGTTTTCATGAGCCACAGGATGGCGTTAAACATCAGACGGTCATCCTTACGTTTGCGGCCTCTGGTTTCCGTACGGGGCTTTACCAGCATGGCCCAATTATGGCCCATTTTTCGTCTGAAATGTCGTGTCTGCTCATGCCAGACATCAAAACAACAGAAAGACGAAAAGTCGAGAACTTATTTAGAGACAGCTCCTAGGGCACTGTCATGGAATATGGTTGCTTCATCTCCATAGTATGATGAAAAATACAGCCTTTTTCTCCAGTTCTTCCGCTGGCAGACTTCATGGCTGAACTACTTTATTGATTATTCCTTTAGGTCGTATCGTCAATTGTATATAACATATTTAAATTATTTAATATTTTTTAAATTGCAAAATATTATTTAAATACTTTCAAATAGTTACATATAACACAACGACACACCTAGTGCTTCAAGAAATAAAGCATCAATCCGTTCCTATGGCACGGCCTTGAGTAGTTTCAAAAATCATATGAAGTTGCATAGGATATAAAGCTCTGTCATAGAGTGTGGTTGCTTCACATCCACAGTGTGGTGAAAAGAAAGGCTTCTTCTCTCATTTTCCCGTTGACGGACTCTATGATTGGGGGATTTTATTGGTTATTCCCTTGGCATTGAGAGAAATAAAGCATCAACCACTTCCTATGGCGCAGGCATAAAATTTAAGGCTGTGTTATAAAAATGGTTGATGCTTTTTTCCTTAAAGTTCCAAAGGATTAACCGATAAAATACCTTAGCCGTGGATCCCGCCAAGGGAAAAACAGGAGAAAAAGGCTGTATTTTGACCGCGCTGTGGAGATGAAACAACCGCATACTTATAACAGAGCAAAATTTAACCATCCAACGTGCAACGCCCTTTCCTCGTATTAAACGGTTCCCTGCAGCAGGGATTCGATAAAGTCAAAAGTCTTTGGGAGGAAGGGGGAGGTTTGGAGGGGGAAGGAGGGGCTTTCTTCAGAAAGGCCCTCCTTCCCCCTCCAATCTTTTTCCTAGCCGAACAAAAGCTATGCTAGCTTCATGTAATGCGGCGGCACGGTCGCTTCTCCGCCTTCGTTGCCGACAAGCTCCCAAAGCTCACGGAACTTCTCCTCAACGGCTTCCATGCGCGCCTGAAGATCGTCCAACTGCCTCTGCTGAAGCGTTATCGCCTCGTTGAGGGCGGAAAGCGTCCGCTCCTGAAAATAAACTTGCTCCTCCAGCCGCTCCAAGCGGGCGATACGGGCCTCCAGCGCGGCAAGTTCGGCATCGGGAGAACGCAAAAGCTCGCTCATGCCTTCACCTCTTGCCCCGCCGCCCTGTCCGCGGCGAGCTGATCCGCCAGCCTGACGATGGCGGCATAGGCTTCGGCCTCCACGGGCTGCACGGAAAGGCGGCTTCCGGTCTTCATGAGCTCCATCCCCGCCAGCTCAGGGACAAACCGCAGCAAGCTGCGGGGAACCGGCGGATCGAATCGCCGCACCAGCTTCACATCCACCATGTACCAACGGGGATCGTCCGGTGTGGCCTTCGGATCAAAATGCCCGGCATCGGGATCCTGCGCCGTGAGATCGGGATGCCCTTCGCGCACAATTTCCACAATCCCGGCGATTTCAGGATTCTTGCCGCTGTGGTAGAAGAATCCCAAATCACCTTTCTTCATGTCGTCGCGCATGAAATTGCGGGCCTGATAATTCCGCACACCATCCCAGCTCGTGGTCTGGGCGGGCGCGTTTTCCAAATCGGTAAACGAATAACAACCGGGTTCGCTTTTAAAAAGCCAGTGCCGCATGATTCCGTGCTCCTGAAAAAATGAGGATTCGGGAATATTGTTCCCTGAATCCCCATTCCTTGCAAGCTTTTTGCTTTCCCAAAGGCTGCTTCACAAATCGCCTGTCGAATAATTTAAAGGCTGCATCATAGGAAATGGCTGATGCTTTTTTCCTTGAAATTCCAAAGGAATAACTCAGAAGATGCCCCAATTATGGAGCCCATCAGCGGAAAAACTGGATAAAAAGTCTCTATTTTCAGTATACTGTGGAAATAGAACTACCATGTATATGACAAAACCAAACCATTTAAAAAAGCTGCTCACTGAACAATAGAATTTCCCAATCAATTCCTGCAAACTTACCGCCGCGTCAGGCCCATGCCTGCCGCCGGAAGCCATTTACAACATCCTCAGAGCCTACACTTTCCTAACTCTGTCAACCAACAATCAATATTGATGTTTTTCTAAAGGCTCTGTTCAAGTTTACGGTTGATAAAGAGAAAGGCTCTGTTATCGTTTATGGTTGTTTTATCTCCACAGTGCGGTGAAAATACAGCCTTTTTCTCCGGTTTTCCCCTTGGCGGGATCCACGGCTAAGGCATTTTTCCGGTTATCCCTTTGGATCTTCAAGAAAAAAGCATCAGCCATTTTTTATGGCAAAGCCTTTTCTAGGTCGTATCACCAATTATATATAATTTATTGAAATTATTTAATTACTTTAAAATCATAAAAAGATTGTTTTAATAATTTCAAACAATTATATAAAAACGACACAACCTGAAAGGCTCTGTTATGGCATTTGGTTGTTTTATCCCTGTAATATGCTGAAAATGCGTGTTGTTATCTAATTTTTCGCTGATAAACTCAAAGGTTGAGGGCATGTTATTGGCTATCCCTTTAGAGCTTCAAGAAATAAAGCATCAACCGTTTCCTATGGCACGGCCTTCTAAAAAACGCCAATATACTTTTTCCATACTCTCTTATCCTCTATTACGCAGCCCTTCGCACTAAAAAGGATAGAAAACCTGTTCCAACGGACTTGAAAAGCAAGATACGCCAAGGCCGGGAATAATAAACCCAGCCGAACAAACTTCCATACCTCCCCCACACTTGGGGGAATCCATAAAAAAGCCTCCCGCCGAAGCGATGCCGCAGACGAAACAATTATCCAACATCGTTCGAGAGGAGGAGACAGAAAGGCCCTGTCATGGCATGTGGCTGTTTCATCTCCACAGTACAGTGAAAATACAGCCTTTTTCTCCGGCCTTCCCCTTGGCTGAGTCCGAGCCTAAGGCACTTTGCCGGTTATTCCTTTGGAACTTCAAAGAAAAAACATCAGCCGTTTTCTATGACACAGCCGACAGCAAAAGAACAACCGAGAACAGGGATTCGATAACGTCGAAAGTCTTGGGAGGGAAGGGATGGGGTGTGGGGAAGGGAGGGGAACCTTTCTCCAGAAAGGTTCCCCTCCCTTCCCCACATATATGCAGTTACTTCTGCGGCTTGCTGAAGCCGTACTTGGCAAGCACGGCCTGTCCTTCGGGAGAGAGCACGAAATTGACGAACTTCGCGCCGCCGTCACGGTTGCTGCCCGTGGTCGCCACGGCGATGGGGTACAGGACAGGCTTGTGGCCATCCATCACGGCAGCCACCTTCATCTTGTCGCCGCCCTGCTTGGCGTCGGTGCGGTAAACGAAACCGGCGTCGACCTCGCCACGGCCCACATAGTCCAGAGCCTGACGGACACTCGCGCCGAAAACATACTTCGGCTGCAACGTTTCCCAGAGGCCGGCGGTCGTCAGGGCCGCCTTGGTGTAGCGGCCGGCGGGTACGGAGTCGGGATTCCCCACGGCGATGCGCTTGACTTCGGGCTTGGCCAGATCCTTGGCTCCGGTCAGGTTGAGCTTGCTGTCGGAAGGAACGACCATAACGAGATCATTGAGCGCGAAATCTTTGCGCGTGGCGGTATCGACCAGCTTCTTGGCCGCCGCTTTGTCCATCGTTTCCTGATCCGCGGAAGCGAACACATCGACGGGAGCCCCCTCTTCCATCTGCTTGAGCAGGGGGTTGGAGGCCGCAAAGTTGGTATGCACCTTGATGTCGGGGTATTTCTTTTCAAAAAGCCCCTTTATCTCCGTGAACGCATTCGTCAGGCTGGCTGCGCCGGAAACCGTGATTTCCTGCGCCGCAAACGCCGGAGCCGCCAAAAGGAGGCACCCCAAAAGGCCGAACGCCGCATTTCGGGCACACCGACGGAAAAAACGCTTATCCATGTCCATACTCCTTTGTTATTCGACTGTTGCGGTTCACGAACGGTAACCTTTTCACCAATACTCCCCTTGCGTTTTCCCGGCAATCTTGTCACTCTTTTGGGAAACTGCGTGACTGGCTTTCGCCTACATCAGCCCGTGGGATAGCCTGCATATCCCGAAAAGTCGCTTATCGGTACAGAGGAGATTCCATGCAGGAAGAAATAACCCGCCTTGTTCAGGGGCTTGACGATTCCGCCCTGCGGTTCATCGAAGCCTGTGTCCGCCATGAACGCGAAACCCGCAGCGCGCCCCAGGCTCCGCCCCCGTCCACGCCGCACCCCGGCGGCCAATTCACCGTCCCGGAAAATGTCAGGCATCTGACCTCGGAACAGCTCGACGCCGTTTCCAAGGCGTTTCTTGATTGGTACAAGGCGTCCGCCTCCACGACGCAGAGCCGCTCAAGGGGACGGCTGTGGCTGGTTTTTCTGCTCATCCGCTACGGTGCGCTGCGGCTTGGCGAAGCCCTGTCCATCGACGACCGCACGGATCTCGACTTTGCCCGCTCCATCGTCAGCGTCCGGGGGCAGAACCCCAGGGAGCTTCAATTCCCCGAAGCCATCATGGCGGAAATCCGGCAAGTGCTGGAGTCCCCTCTCATGTTCGGCCTGCGCGGTGAGGTGCTGCACCTTGATCAAGGCTATGTGCGCCGTATCTTCTATGAGCGGGCGAAAGACGTCGATCTGCCGAAGGAGCTCCTCAGCCCCCGTGTCATTCGGCACTCGCGGGGCATTGAACTTCTGCGCGGCGACGTGCCGTTCAAGATCGTCCAGCAGTTCCTCGGGCAGCAGAGCCCGACCCTGACGGCAAGTTACCTTCACTTTTCCCGTGAAGACGCCCGAAAAATCGTCCATTCCCATATTAGGAGGGAAGCTATGAAAAAAACCAGCGCCCGCAACGCGTTTACCGGAACCATTAACCGCATCAAGCGCGGCGACCTGCTCGTTGAAGTGGAAATCCTGACTTCAACCGGCCTTCAGGTCGTCTCCGTCATCACCGCCGAAAGCGCCGACAACCTCGAACTCCGCGAAGGCATCAACACCACCGCGACGATCAAGGCCCCGTGGGTCATCATCAGCACCGGCGACGCGCCCACCAGCGCCCGCAACCACTTTTCCGGCAAGGTGCAGAGCGTCCAGCTCGGAGAAATCGAAGCCGAAGTCATCGTCACCCTCGACGAAGGCTCCACCGTCTGCGCCGTCATTACCTCCCAGAGCGCCCGCATGCTCAAGCTTGAGCCCGGCAAGCCCGTGTCCGTCCTGTTCAAGGCGTTTGCCGTCGTTTTGGGGATATAGCTGAAATCTTGGGGAGGGGAGGAAGGGCCTTTCTGAAGAAAGCCCCTTCCTCCCCTCCCCAAACCCCACCCCTCCATCCCCAAAGACTTTCGACTTTATCGAATCCCTGTTGCAGGGATTGCCCGCCTCTGACCTCGGCAGCTTCCACACGGAGTTCATTGAATCCCTGTTGTAGGGATTGCCCCAAAAGGCGTCACGGGGTTTGATTGGCATAGTTAGGCAATACAGTGAATATACAGTATTTTCCACAACTTCTCTGTTGACGAAATCCCAGAGCGAAGGATTTCAGTGATTGCTTGTTTGGAGCTTCAAAAAGTATCAGCCGGTTATTACAATGGAGCTAAACAAAAAGCCTTCCCCGGACTGGGAAAGGCTTTTTGTTATGGCTATGTCATAGGAAATGGCTGATGCTTTTTTCCTTGAAGCTCCAAAGGAATAACCAGCCCAATGCCTTAGCTATGGGTTCAGCCAAGGGGAAAGACGGAGAAAAAGCCTGTATTTTCACCGTATTGTGAAAATAAAAACAACTACATACTGTGACAGAGCCTTTGTTTTCAGTGAAGAGGCTGGAAAGAACGAAGGCGGTGGAAAAAGGAAACAGCGGCGCTTCGTGCTTGTTCCTTCCACCAAGCTGTTCCGGCTATACTTCAACCAATGAGGCAAGAAGCGAAAGCGCGTCCGGCTCGTTCGCCCGGCGGGAAGGATAGTCGTCGAGGATATGCTTGATCGTGCCATTGCTGTAGACTGCCAGCGAGTCCGCAAAGGCGTCCACATCGGCGGGATCATGGGTGATCAGCACGACGGGGATGTTCCATTCGTCGAGCAGGGCGCGGATCTCGCGGCGCATCCTGACCCGGAGGAGCGGATCCAGCGCGGCAAAGGGTTCGTCCAGCAGCAACATCCGGGGTGCGGTGATAAGGGCGCGGGCCAGTGCGACACGTTGCCTCTGGCCCCCGGAAATTTCACGGGGATACCGCTCGGCCAGATGCCCGACCTCAAAGCGTTCCAGAAGCGCCTCCACGGATTTACGGGCCGCGGGGGAAGGGCGGCCGAAGAAGGTTCGCTTCGTCTTGTCGAGCGCGAATTCCACGTTCTTGCGGACTGTCAGGTGCGGGAACAGCGCATAATCCTGAAAGACATACCCAAGATGGCGCTCACGGGCCGGGAGATCAATGCCCTGTTCCGAAGCATATAGCACGTCGTCCCCAATCTTGATGTATCCGCCGTCAGGCCGGACCAGACCCGCCAGCGACTGGAGGGTAAGCGTCTTGCCGGAACCGGAGTGCCCGAACAGGACAAGCCGCCGTGTGGCACAGCGCAGGGACACCTCAAGGGAAAAACCGTCGCCGCGTTTCCGCCCTGTGGCGAGACGCTTGCGGATCTGCACATCAAGCATCAGCGGCCTCCCGCCTTTCCGCCGAACAACCTGTCGGCAACGACAAGAATGGTAAGGCACAGGCACGACGTCAATACGACCAGGATCGTCGCCTGCTCGTCGTTGCCCGCCTGAAACGCATCATAGATGGCAAGCGCGAGGGTCTGCGTCTTTCCGGGGATATTGCCCGCGATCATCAGCGTCGCGCCGAATTCGCCCATGCCCCGCGCAAAGGCCAGCATCCCCCCGGCGACGATGCCGCGCCACGCCAGAGGCAGCGACACCTGCCAGAAAACTTTCCACTCCGACGCCCCAAGCGTGCGGGCCGCGTTCTCAAGGCGCGGGTCCACCAGTTCCAGCGCGGCACGGGCGGACTTGTAGATCAACGGAAACACGACCACCGTAGCCGCAACCACGGCCCCCTGCCACGAAAAGATCAGGTTGATGCCGCACTCGGCCAGCCACGGCCCGATGACGCCGCGCCGCCCGACCAGCAGGATAAGATAATAGCCCAAAACCGTGGGCGGCAGTATCATCGGAAGCGTACACATGGCGTCCAGGACGGCGGAAAAAGGCGAACGGCGGCGGGCCAGAAGCCACGCGGCGGCGACCCCGGCGCAAAACGAGGCGGCGGTCGCAAGGCCCGCAACCTTCAGCGACAGCAAAATCGGCGACCACGGGATCACCCCGTCCGCGAAAAACTCGGAAATCATGCTCATGCCTCGGACATGCCTGAATCACGTTCCCACCGCAATCCAGTCACGAAAACGAAAAAAAGAGAGACCACAGCTGTTCTGAAAGCGTCGAACGGGCCCCCCTGAAAGGCTGTGTCATAGGATAGAAAATGGTTGATGCTTTCTTTAACACTCCAATAACCAATAAAAGATCTCAACCATAGAGCCCGCCAGCGGAAAATGTGGAGAGAGAGAGAGAGAGAGAAGAAAAAGAAAGGCTCTGTTAGAGTATGTGGTTGTTTCATCTCCACAGTACTTTGAAAATACAGCTTTTTTCTCCGTTTTTCCCCTTGGCGGGAGCCACGGATAAGGCATGTTGTCGGTTATCCCTTTGGAGCTTCAAGAAAAAAGCATCAACCATTTTCTATAACACAGCCAAAAGAAAAAAATCTGTATTTTCACCATACTATGAAGATGAAACAGTCATATTCCATGGCAGCGCCAAAGAAAAAAGACCTTTCCCGCGTCCCTCTCCTCCAAAAACACAGATACGGCTCACCTATCCCTCGTATCTTCAAAGGATTTCGTCCCTATCGAGGCATTGATTACAGCCTCCTTTAAAACGGACTGTCCTTAAAAAGCTCAAAAAGGGAACCTGCGGCAATGCAACACGCCCATATTCCACTTCCCAACGCTTCAAGACACACCGGCATTTCCTCACCTGTAACCATATAGGACAAAAGGACATGAAAAGCATGTTGGAATTTTTTAGAAAAACTCAGCATTGATCATTGATTGAAGATAGTAAGAGCAGACGGGTTCTGGAAGGCATTTCGTAAATGGCTTCTGAAGACAGGCATGGTCCTAACATGGCGGCAACTTTGTAGGAACTGATTGGAAAGCCAACAAGCCTTTTGCCTTGAGGCATTCACACTTTCAACAAAAGGCTCTGTTAGAGTATGCGGTTGTTTCATCTCCACAGTGTGGTGAAAATACAACCTTTTTCTCCAGTTTTCCCCTTGGCGAAACCTATGGCTAAGGCACTTTGCTGGTTATTCCTTTGAAACTTCAAGGAAAAAAGCACCAACCATTTTCTATGACACAGCCAACGAAAATACCCCATAACAAGCCCAAACGACAGCTAGCCCCCCCAAAAAAAACATCATAAAAAAAGCCGTGCCAAAAAAATGATTGATGCTTTATTTCCTAAAGTTCCAAAGAAATAACCAACAAAAGTCCCAAGCATGAAGTCCATCGATGGGAAAATGAACAAAACATCTGTATTTTCAGCATACTGTAGGGCTAAAACAGCCACATGCTATGACAGATCCAAAAAGAAATGCTTCCTTGCCTTTCCTTGACGCAGTTCCGGGAGACGGATGCCAAGGCCCAACTCTTCCAATCCCCCCGTCCTGCCGCCGGCCCTTACGAAAGTTTTAGGGGGATAGGGGTGGGGTTTGGGGAGGGGGAAGGGGCCTTTTCCAAAAGGCTCCCTTCCCCCTCCCCAATAACCCACTTCCCAAAATTTTCGGATAAGAACTTTTTGCCCTTGTCTAAAGTTTCATATGTGAATATTCTATTGTAAACGGATGTCAAAGAGGCTATTTTCAGGAGCGACGCACTTCCGGGGCGAACCCGGAACAAATCCAGAAAGAACGGGAACATCCATGCAGGAACTTTCAGAATATACCAAACGGCACTGGGACGTCGTTGTCATCGGCGGCGGAGCCACGGGCGCGGGAACCTTGCGCGACCTCGCCATGCGCGGGGTCAAGGCGCTGCTGCTCGAACAGCGCGACCTCGTCCACGGCACAAGCTCCCGCTTCCACGGCCTGCTCCACAGCGGCGCGCGCTACGCGGTGAAAGATGCCGAGGCGGGCCGGGAATGTATTGAGGAAAACCGCATCCTCCGGCGCATCGGCAAGCACTGCGTCGAGGAAACCGAAGGCTTCTTCGTCCGCACGCCCGAAGACGGGGCCGAGTTTGAAGCCGCGTGGGTCACGGCCTGCGACAAGTGCGGGATCGAAGCCACCCCCATCTCCGTGAAGGAGGCCCGGACGCTCGAACCCAACCTTGCGGGCAATATCGTGTCCGTGTACCGCGTTCCCGACTCCGCCGTGGACGGCTTCCGCCTCGTCTGGCAGAACGTCCAGAACGCCGTCCGGCATGGCGCGGGCTTCCGCACCTATACGGAAGTCACCTCCATCAACAGCGCCAACGGGCAGGTCACGAGCGTAAGCGTGCGCGACTCCCGCACCGGGCAGACCGGGGAAATCCCCTGCAGTTTCGTGGTCAACGCCGCCGGGAGCTGGGTGGGCGAGCTGGCCCATACCGCAGGGCTGGACATCAACGTCAAGCCCGACCGCGGGACGCTGGTGGCCTTCAACCACCGCTTCACCAGCCGCGTGATCAACCGGCTGCGCAAGGCGTCCGACGGCGACATCTTCGTGCCGCACGGCTCCATCACCATCCTCGGCACCACCTCCAAGAAGACCGACAAGCCCGACGACACCGTGCCGGATACCGCCGAAGTGCATGAGCTGCTCGACATAGGCCGCGTGCTTTTCCCGGAAATCGACAGCTACCGCATCCTCCGCACCTTCGCGGGGACGCGGCCCCTGTATACCGCCGACCCGTCCGCCGAAGGCCGGGGCGCTTCCCGCAATTTCGTAGTCCTCGACCATGAAAAGGAAGGGCTCAAGGGCATGGCGACCATCTGCGGCGGCAAGCTGACCACCTACCGCCTCATGGGTGAGCGCATGGCCGACCTCGTCTGTACCAAGCTCGGCGTGACCGCACAGTGCCGTACCGCCGTGGAGCCGCTGGTGGAGGATACGCCCCCGGCCCTGCTGGAACGCGCGCGCAAGGTCTTCCCGGCTCAAGGCCTGGAACAGGCCGAATCCCGCCTTGGCGACAGTTTTGCCGCCACGGTGGAGCGCCTTGAGGCCGCGCCGTGGAAAAAGGCGCTCTTGTGCGAATGCGAGCGCGTCACCATTGCGGAATTTGAACAGGTCGCCTCAGAGCCCACGTCCCATTCCCTTAATGACATCCGCCGCCGCACCCGTATGGGCATGGGTACTTGTCAGGGGAGCTTCTGCGGCTTGCGCGGCGTGGGCGCGGTGCTCGAAGCCAAGCTGCTGCCCGCCGGGATGCGGGCCTGCGGCACCGGCGAGTGCGACGCCCTCCCCTGCGGCGCGCCGGATCTGCTCCAGAGCTTCCAGCAGGAGCGCTGGTACGGCATCCGCCCGGTGCTGTGGGGCAGCGAATTGCGTGAAACCGAGCTGGCGCGCGGCATGTACGGCGCGACCCTCAACGTAGACGGAGCCGACGAATGATCAAGAGAACACCCTATGACGTCATGATCGCCGGGGGCGGCCTTTCCGGGCTGAGCGCGGCCCTGTTCGCGGCAAAGGCCGGGAAGCGCACGCTGCTCGTCACCAAGGGCTCCGGCGTGCTCGCCATCGGCGGCGGCACCATCGACGTGCTCGGCTACCGTTCCGACGGCACGCCCCTTACCTCGCCCTTTGACGGCTTCGGCAGCCTGTCCCCGCGCCATCCCTATGCCATCGTCGGTGAGGAAACCGTCAAAAAGGCGCTGTCCGGCTTCCTCGAATTCTGCGAAGAAGGCGGCTGCCCCTACCTCTGCAACAACGAACAAAATACCCGCGTGGTGACGGCCCTCGGCACGACCAAGCCGAGCTATCTTGTGCCGCATACCATGTCGATGCACGGCGTGGCCGAAGCGGGCAACATTTTCATCGCCGGGGTCGAGGGGCTCAAGGACTTCTCCCCGGCTTTGGTGGCGCAGGGCCTTATGACGCGCAAGGGGTACGCGGGGAAGAACATCGTGCCGGTCATCCTGCCGAGCCCGTTCCCGCTCCAGCGCGACCTCTCCACCCTCGATCTGGCCCGCTATCTGGATACGCCCGAAGGCATCCTCTGGCTGAGCATGAGCCTGAACAAATACATCGTGCGCGGCGTGCCCGGCGCGGTGTTCGTCCCGGCCATCCTCGGCACCGCCGCCAACAACGACGTGCACAACGCCGTCAGGGATCGCACGGGGCACATCGTCAACGAAATTTCCAGCCTGCCCCCTGCCGTAACGGGCCTGCGCCTGCACGCCCTGCTCCTGCGCCTGCTCAAGAAATACAATGTGGATCTCATCGAGCAGTCCACCATCACCGGGGCCGTGGTCGAAAACGGGCGCTGCGCCGCGCTGATCACAACCAACAACGGGCAGGAGCGCCGCTATGAGGCGCGTTCCTTCATCATCGCCACGGGCGGCGTGCTCAGCGAAGGGTTCGCCACCGAGCCCGAACGGGCATGGGAGCCGATCTTTAATATTGATCTGCCCCTGAACCCGTCGTCCCCGGAGTGGTCGCTGCCGGAAGCCTACCCTGCCTGCCGCCAGACGCCGGGGACGCCCCGCCCGTCGCACGGCTTCGCCCTGCTTGGCCCGGATGTGGACGCCAAGCTCCGCCCGCTCGGCAAGGACGGCAACCCGCTGTGCGACAACGTGTTCTTTATCGGCAAGACGCTCGGCGGCTACGATCACGCCGCGGAGAAGTCCGGCAACGGCGTCGCGCTGTCCACGGCCCTCTTTGCAGCCATGAACGCCTGAGGTGCGTATGAAGCCTATTGAAACTGTTGATAAATGTACGACCTGCTCGACCTGCGTGGCCTATTGCCCCGTCACCAAGGCGACGCGGGCCTTCAAGGGGCCGAAGCTGACCGGGCCTTCGTCCGAGCGTTTCCGCCTGTATGACGAAACCGGCGGCGGCGAAATCTCGGAAATCGAGGCGCTGGACTATTGTTCCAACTGCAAGAACTGCGACATCGCCTGTCCGTCCGGGGTCAAGATTTCGACCCTCAACATGCTGGCCCGCGCGGAATACTGCAAGCGCCATAAGCCGCCCCTGCGCGACTGGGTACTGTCCCACGGGCGTATGCTCGGCAGGCTGGCCCGCCGTTTTCCGGGCTGGCTGGTCAATGTCGGCTCCACCAACGCGCTGACCCGGCTCATCCTCGACAAGTTCGGCGTGGACGCCCGCGCGCCCATGCCCGTGTTCGTGCCCCGGAGCTTCACGGAATGGATGGGCGACCACAACGCGATGCTGACGGCCTCGGATCGCAGCCGCCTCACCAAGAAGGCGGTCTTTTTCCCCGGCTGTTACGTAAACGACTACGATCCGCAGACGGGCAAGGATCTCGTCTTCATGCTGGAAAAAGCGGGGTATGAGGTCATCGTGCCCGACTTCGAGTGCTGCGGGTTGCCGATGGTGGCGAACGGCTTCTTCGACGACGCCCGCGCCGCCGCGAGCCGGAACGTGGACACGCTCGCCGCGCTCGTTTCGTCCGGCGACGTGCCCGTTTTGACGGTCTGCCCAAGCTGCCAGCTCATGCTCAAGCAGGAGTATGCCGAGTATTTCCCGGAACTCGGCAAGCATGGGGCCATTGTCCCCCATGTGCAGGACGCCTGTGAATTCCTCATCGGCCTCATCGAGTCCGGCGAGCTCGACATCGACGTACGCGAAGACGCCACGAAGCTGGTGTACCATGCTCCCTGCCACCTGCGCGCGCAGGGCATCGGCAAGCCGGGCCTTGATCTGCTCCGCATGGCTTCCGCCAACGTCGAGGACGCCCGTTCCGGCTGTTGCGGCATTTCCGGCAGTTACGGCTTCAAGAAGGAAAAGTACGATGTGGCGGCCTCGGTCGGTTCCGATCTCTTCAAGGCCGTCAAGGACAGTGCCGCCGAGTATTGCGTCACCGAGTGCGGCACCTGCCGCCTTCAGATTTCGCATCACACGAAGCTCCCGTCCATGCATCCGATCTCATGGTTAAGGAAGCTGGTGAAGTAGGAAAGAGTTGGAGGGGGGAAGGGGAACCTTTCTGAAGAAAGGCTTCCCCTTCCCCCCTCCAAACCTCCCCCTTTCCCCTCCCAAGACTTTCGACGTTATCGAATCCCTGTTCGCGGCTGTTCTTTTGCTGTCGGCTGTGTCATAGAAAACGGCTGATGTTTTTTCTTTGAAGTTCCAAAGGAAATAACCGGCAAAGTGCCTTAGGCTCGAACTCAGCCAAGGGGAAGGCCGGGGGAAAAGGCTGTATTTTCACTGTATTGTGGAGATGAAACAGCCACATGCCATGACAGGGCCTTTCTGCCTCCTCTCGAACGATGTTGGGTGATTGTTTCGTCTGCGGCATCGCTTCGGTCGGAGGCTTTTTTATGGATTCCCCCAAGTGTGGGGGGAACGGTGTGGAAGTTTGTTCGGCTGGGTTTATTATTCCCGGCCTTGGCGTATCTTGCTTTTCAAGTCCGTTTAGCAGTTTATTTTCCTATTATTTTTAGTGCGAAGGGCTGCGTAATGGAGGGGAAGAGGACGTGGAAAAAGTACATTGGCGTTTTTTAGAAGGCCGTGCCATAGGAAACGGTTGATGCTTTCTTTCTTGAAGCTCTAAAGGGATAGCCAATAACATGCCCTCAACCTTTGAGTTTATCAGCGAAAAATTAGATAACAACACGCATTTTCAGCATATTACAGGGATAAAACAACCAAATGCCATAACAGAGCCTTTTAGGTTGTGTCGTTATTTTTATATATAATTATTTGAAATTATTAAAATAATCTTTTCATGATTTAAAAATAGTTAAATAGTTTCAATAAATTATATCTAATTGGCGACACGACCTAGAAAAGGCTTTGCCATAAAAAATGGCTGATGCTTTTTCCTTGAAGATCCAAAGGGATAACCGGAAAAATGCCTTATCAGTGAATCCAGCCAAGGGGAAAACCGGAGAAAAAGGCTGTATTTTCACCGCGCTGTGGAGATAAAACAACCATAAACGATAACAGAGCCTTTCTCTTTATTAACCGTAAACTTGAACAGAGCCTTTAGAAAAACATCAATATTGATTGTTGGTTGACAGAGTTAGGAAAATGCCGGGTTCTGAGGATGTTGTAAACGGCTTCCGGCGGCAGGTATGGGCCTGATGCGTCGGTAAGTTTGCAGGAATTGATTGGGAAATTCTATTGTTCGGTGAGCAGCTTTTTTAAATGGACTGTCCCTGTCATAGGACATGGTTATTTTATTTCCACAATATACTGAAAATACAAACTTTTTATCTTTTTTCGCTGATGGGCTCCATGATTGGGGCATTTTATGAGCTATTCGTTTTGAATTTCAAGAAATAAAGCATCAGCCGTTTCCTATGGCACAGCTCAAAAGAAGAGGCGATTCCTTGAGGAGCCGCCTCTTCTTTCTGATTTATAGTTTGAAACGCGAATATGGGATCAGTTCGCCTGAGTGCAGTCGGGGATGCTGATATTGGCATTGGCAAGGGCAACAGCAGTTGCATTCGCTCCGGGAGGCGTGGCATCAGTAACCGAATAAACACTATCTTTTTTAGTCCCTAACGTCAGCTTCCAGCCTCCCAAATCGGTAGGGCTTGTTGCCAATGCCTCCGCAAGGCCTTGCGCCGCAGTACAAGACTTTCCCGCCAAAAGCTCCTGTCCGAATTTCAGGTTCACGCGGGCCTGTACTTCAGCAACAACGGCCATCGCAGCTTTTTTCTGCGCATCCTGCTGCAAGTCATAATACTTCGGAACGGCCACAGCGGCGAGAATGCCGAGGATGACCAAGACGGAAATGATTTCAATGAGCGTGAAGCCCTGCTGTCCCCTGTCCCTTTGCATTGCATACCTCCATCCACAAATGTTAAAATCATCTTAAATCTAAGTGGGAAAAATTATCTCTATAAGGCTTGATGCAAAAACGTTTCCATCTATAGGGTGCTTCATGATTCAAGTAAAGGCTTTTGAAAACCATATATGGAATTATTTAAAGAATATCAGATCAACTTTCAAGAACGGCATTATAAAAATATATCAAATAAAACAATATATAAAAAGAACATATCTCTATTTAATAATAGAGAGCCATACAAAGCGAATTAAACGAACAAATATAATAAATACATTTCATAAGATAAAAATATACCTCATAAAATATTTATACTTTTTAAAATCACTCAAAATCAATATACTCTTTGTATAAAAATAATAAGGGAGCATTTCTACAAATGCTCCCTTCCTTATCCGTTTTTTGAGGAAACGGCCTTTCCCGCTCTGGGGATATTTTCACTGTTCAATTGATAAATAAAAACAATCAATAAAAAGAATAGGCTATCAATACGGATGGCTTCAGGAAGAAGGGGAAGGGGCTTCGGGTGCCCCCATTTTCAACACGGCCCTTCCTCTCTGTATTTCACCTATAGGAACAGCATCGCCGCATGCCGCACGGCGACGGCGGCCCCGAACGCGATCAGCGTGTTGAACACCATACTGAACACGGGCCAGCCCCACGAGCCGGTTTCCTGCCGGATAGCGGCGACAGTCACCAGACAGGGCGCGTACAGCAGCACAAACACCAGCAGGGCCAAGGCGGTGGCGGGCGTCCAGCGCCCATCGTTACGGATCTGCTGTGCCAGCGGCGTAGGCTCCTCCGGATCGACGTCGCCGAGGGAATAGGCCGTGCCGAGCGTGGCGACGATCACTTCCTTCGCCGCGAAGCCGCCCACCAGTGCGATGTCCGTGCGCCAATCGAACCCGGCGGGATGCGTCAAAGGCTCAAGGGCCATGCCGAGGCGTCCGGCGAACGAATGCTGGAGCGCCTGTTCCGCGCGCTCACCGTGCAGGGCCGCAAGCTGCCCTTCGAGGGAGGCCATATCGCCGCCCGAAGCCTTCGCTTCCTCAAGGTTCGCCTCAATGGTCTGCTGCCTGCCCGCGAAGTGCGCCCGCGTATCCAGCGGCAGCCGCGGATATGCCATAGCCGCCCACAGGATGATGGAAATGGCGAGGATGACCGTACCGGCCTTCTTCAGATACTCGAATGTGCGCTCGCCCGTGTGGATCGCCAGCCCCAGCATCGTGGGCAGGCGATAGGGAGGGAGCTCCATAACGAACGGCGTGGACGGCCCGCGTATGATCGTCGAGCGCAGCAGCCGCGCCGTGAGC
This sequence comes from Bilophila sp. T19-St14, assembly GCF_059728385.1. Lineage (NCBI taxonomy): Bacteria > Pseudomonadati > Thermodesulfobacteriota > Desulfovibrionia > Desulfovibrionales > Desulfovibrionaceae > Bilophila > Bilophila sp. T19-St14. Next base: position 2,903,508 of record NZ_BAAGFT010000001.1, on the reverse strand, counting down.
AGGGCCACCACCCAGCCGGTGAGCGTCAGGCCGAACATGACCGCCGCCTCATGGCCGGGGAAGAAGACGCCGGAAAAAAGGATGAAGACCGGCAGTTTGGCTCCACAGGCCATGAAAGGCACGGTCAACAGCGTCGCGATCTTTTCGCGGGGGCTCCGCAGGGTGCGGGCCGCCAGCACGCCGGGCACGGCACAGCCGCCGGCAATGCCCCCGCCAACGATGAACGGCATCACCGAACAGCCATGCAGCCCGAAAATACGGAAAATGCGGTCGAGCATGTAGGCCATGCGCGCCATGTACCCGGTATCTTCAAGAAAGGCGATTTGAAGGAATATCAGCATGATGAGCGGGACAAAGCTCATGACGCCGCCCACGCCGTCGATGATGCCCGAAAGCACCAGCGACTTGAGCTGTCCGTCGGGGAGCACGGCATCCGCGCCTTCCCGCAGCAGGGCAAAACCCTGCTCCACCCAGCCCATCGGGATCTCCCCAATGGTGAAGGTAATGGTATACAGCAGATAAAGCACGCCGAGCATGATCGCCGGGCCCATGAACGGATGCGTCAGCACCTTGTCCATGCGATCCGAGAACTGGATGCGCGCGTGCATGTCTTGAAGCCGGATCAGCACCCCGTCCCGCAGCAGCGAGGAAATGAACCCGTAGCGGTAATCCGCGATGACGGCTTCGGGCCACGTCTTCAGCGTATCCCGCAAATGCCGCGCCACCCCATCCACCTGCCGCTCCAGATCGGCGGCAAGATCCGGGGCTTCTGCGCGGCTGCGGGTGAGGATTTCCTCGTCCTGCTCCAGCAGCTTGAGCGCGACCCACCGCGCCGGGTATTCCGAGGCCAGCAGCCCGGCCTCGGCAATGGCGGCTTCCATATCCCGCAGCACGGGATCAAGGTCGGGCCCATACGAAATATGCAGCGGCTTCCACGGCTCGCCGCGCTTGGTTTCGACGTAGGCTTCCGCCGCCTTCAAGAGTTCGGGCAGCCCTTCGCCCGTGCGGGCCACGGTCGCCATGACCGGGAAGCCCAGACGCTGCGACAGGCGCTCCATATCAATGGTCATGCCCTGCTTGGCGGCCTCGTCCATCATGTTCAGGGCCAGCACCACGGGCACGCCGAGTTCCAAGAGCTGGATGGTCAGGTAGAGGTTGCGTTCCAGCGCGCCCGCATTGAGCACGTCGATGACCACGTCGGGCCGTTCCTGCGCCAGCACATGCCGGGCGACCGTCTCCTCCTGCGTATAGGCGGTCAGGGAATACGTCCCCGGCAGGTCGATAAAGCGCACATTCCGCCCGGAAGGCATCTTGATGAAGCCTTCCTTCTTTTCCACGGTAATGCCGGGATAATTGCCCACATGCTGGTGCGAGCCGGTCAGCGCGTTGAAGGCCGTCGTCTTGCCCGAATTCGGGTTGCCCGCGAGGGCTATGGTAAGCTGCGGCTCCATGAGGCCTCAGCCCGCCTGTTCCAGCGGTTCGACGACGATGTAGTCGGCTTCGTTGTTCCTGAGGCTGAGCGTGAACCCCGGCAGGCGCAGGGCCACAGGATCGCGCAGCGGGGCGCGCCCCACCACCTCCACTTCCGCGCCGGGGATGAGCCCCATGTCCCGGATGCGCCGCCCCAGCTCGCCGCTGGCCTGCACATGGGCGATGCGGGCTTTCTGCCCCTCCTTCATCCTGCGCAGGGAAATGAGCCCGGCGTCCTGCATCTCCTTGGAAATGGGACAGCCTTCGCCGCCGCACGAACGGGCTTCGGCGCAATCATGCTCCCCACGCTTTCTATGGCAAAATCCAAACATACTGTCCCCCGGCTTCAGCTTTATCGTCACATCCGGCGCCGCCCCTCTGGGAAGGCGCATCCCCGGCCCCGGCGGGCCCCGTGGCAGCCGGCGCAGCCGCCTCTGCATACCGGACGTTTCATGGCATTGATCCTGCGGCATACGAGCCACGCCGCAGCGATGATCGACACGGCGAGCAGGGATTCCCACGAAAAAACGCTTCCAGCGGCGAAAACAGGTTCCGCGTCCATGCCTCCTCCCTGATGATGCCGATTTGATCTGCCCTTTCTATAGTTTTTTGAAAATAAATGTCAATTTAGGCATGAGAACATTTTGCCCGGCATCCCCGGTTTCTTGCCCTTACCCCGCATCTCGTCTATACTTTTTTTATTCACAACTTTCTTCGGAGCGTCCCCATGTCCCTTTCCGCAAGCGCACCTTCCCCAATCCCAGCCACCTCCGCCCCGCTGCTGCAGGCGGAAGGCGTCACCGTGCGGTTCGACGCCTGCGAACGCCCGTTCGACGTGGTGCGCAACGTGTCGTTTACGTTGCATCCGGGGCGCACGCTCTGCCTCGTGGGGGAATCCGGCTGCGGCAAGAGCATGACGGCGCTGTCCCTGCTCCGCCTCATCCCCGAACCGGGGCGCCTCGCCGCCGGGCGTATCCTCTTTGAGGGCCGCGACCTTGCCGGATTGCCCGAATCCGAGATGGAACGCGTGCGGGGGCGCGACATCGGCATGATCTTTCAGGAACCCATGACCTCGCTCAATCCGGTCATCCGGGTGGGGGAACAGGTCGCGGAGCCGCTCATGCGCCACCTGCGCCTGTCAAAGAAGGCCGCGCTCGCCGAAGCCGTGGAACTGTTCCGGCTGGTCGGCATACCCGCGCCGGACATGCGCGTCCGCGACTACCCGCACCAGCTTTCCGGCGGCATGCGCCAGCGCGTCATGATCGCCACGGCGCTGGCCTGCAAGCCCCGCCTCCTGCTCGCCGACGAACCCACCACAGCCCTCGACGTGACCATACAAGGCCAGATACTCGCCCTGCTCGGCGATCTTTCCCGCGAACGCGGCATGGGGCTCCTGCTCATCACCCACGATCTCGGCGTGGTGGCGGAAATGGCCGACGAAGTGGGCGTCATGTACGCCGGGCGCATCGTGGAACGCGCGCCCGTGCGGGCCCTGTTCGCCGAACCGCTCCACCCTTACACGCGGGGCCTCATCCGCTCCGCGCCGACGCTCGAAACGCCCCCGTCGGCGAAGCTGGACGCCATCCCCGGCACGGTGCCCTCGCCCGGCGCTCTCCCGCAGGGATGCCCCTTCCGGCCGCGCTGCCCGGAAGCGCATGGGCGCTGTTTCAAGACGCCGCCCACCGTCGAATCCGCCGGGCCAGACGGCGTCCGGGAAGTCTGCTGCTGGCTTGCCGAAGCAAGGTAAGTGTTGCCGAATGCGGGTTCAGTCCTATATAGAGTGTTGGCAGATGCGTCACGGAGACGGCGCGCTGCCGAATATGATCATTAAGGAGCTAGCATGACCGATACACGTGATCCCCAGAACGAAAAAGAACAGAACGGCGCCACCGAAGAAAACCTTACGGAACCCGCGCAGGTCCCTGAAAAAACGCTTGAGGAGCAGTGCCGCGAAGAAATTTGCCCCACGTGCACGGTCAAGGCCGAAGCGGATGAGACCAGACTGCGCGCCCTCGCGGAAATGGAAAATTTCAAGAAACGCATCCAGCGCGACCATGACGAGTACATGCGCTACGCCAGCGAACCGGTGCTTAAGGATCTCCTGCCCGCGCTGGACAGCCTTGATCTCGCCATCCAGTACGGCGGCAACGACGAAACCTGTAAAAGCCTGCTCACCGGCGTGATCATGACCCGCAAGCTGCTCCTTGACGCGCTCAAGAACCACGGCTTCGACGTTGCCGGGGAAGTGGGCGAATCTTTCAACCCCGATATCCATGACGCCGTTTCCTATGAAGAACGGGATGACATGGAGCCCGGCCTGGTCAGCACCCTGCACCAGCGCGGCTACCGCCTGAAAGACCGCCTGCTGCGTCCCGCCAAAGTATCCGTCAGCCGCAAGCCCGCCTGACGATGGCAGCCGAACCGACGACAAGAAGCAGGGCGTCCGCCCCTCTCGGAGGCGCATTGCGCGCCGAGAGCTCGGAGGGCGTCCTGCGCGTCATTTTCAGCGGCGAATGGAAACGGGAGCTGCTTAGGCCGGACTTTTTTCAGGAGCGCGACGAAGCGCTGCGTGAGGCGGAAAGGCTTCTGAAGGAGGCCCGCAGCGTTGAACTCCTCGGCGAGGATCTCGGCGAATGGGACAGCGGCGTGCTCGTGGTCACCACCCGGCTCGTCACCCTCGCCGGAGAGCGCAACATCCCGCTTGATGACGCCCGCCTCCCCGAAGGCATCCGCAACCTGACCAAGCTGGCCCTCGCGGTTCCCCCGAACACCGCCGCGCAGCGTAAGGCCCAAAAGCCGGGCTTCCTCGAACGGGTCGGCGGCTTTGCGCTGGCCGTCCCCAACATGGCCCGCGATATTTTCGATTTCATCGGCGAGCTTGTCCTCAGCGCCGGAAGGCTGTTCCGGGGCCGCTCCTCCTGCACGTCGGCCAATGTCTGGCTCGCCGTTCAGGAAAGCGGCGTGGAGGCCCTGCCCATCGTTTCGCTGATCAGCCTGCTCGTGGGCCTGATCCTCGCCTTCGTCGGCGTGATCCAGCTCAAGATGTTCGGTGCGGAAATCTACGTTTCCAGCCTCGTCGCCGTGAGCATGACCCGCATCATGGGCGCGATCATGACCGGCATCATCATCGCGGGCCGTACCGGGGCCTCCTATGCCGCCGTCATCGGGACCATGCAGGTCAATGAGGAAATCGACGCCCTCACCACGCTCGGCGTGGCCCCTTCCGACTACCTCATCATGCCCCGCATCCTCGCCCTCACCGCCATGACGCCGCTGCTCGTGCTCTACTCCGACTTCATGGGCATCATGGGCGGCTTCATCGTCGGCGCCGGGATACTCGGCCTTGATCCTATGGAATACTACACATTTACCCAGAAAGGGTTCAACATCAACAACCTCTGGGTGGGTATGACGCACGGCGCGGTTTACGGCATGCTCATCGCCATAACCGGCTGTTATCAGGGCCTGCGCTGCGGCCGCAACGCCGAAGCCGTCGGCAAGGCGACCACCTCGGCCGTGGTCTACTCCATCGTGGGCATCGTGCTGTCCACGGCTGTCCTCACCATCCTCTTCAATATTTTGAACATATGAATACCTCCACACCCATCATCGAAGCGCGGGATCTTACGGTCGGCTACGGCAGCTACGTCGTGCAAAGGGATCTCAACTTCACGATAAACCGTCAGGACGTATTCATCATCATGGGGCCGAGCGGATGCGGCAAAAGCACGCTCCTGCGCGTCCTTGTGGGCCTGCTCCAGCCTGCAAAGGGGCAAGTGCTCTATAAAGGGCAAGACTTTTGGGCCGGAACCGAAAGCGAACGCCAAAAGCTCCTCAGCGGCGTGGGCCTGCTCTTCCAGAGCGGCGCGCTGTGGAGCTCCATGACCCTCGCCGAGAATGTGGCCCTGCCCTTGCAGCGCTATACGAAACTTTCCCCCGCCGAAATCAGGGAGCTGACTTCCCTCAAGCTCGCGCTCGTCGGCCTTGCCGGGTTCGAGGGTTATTACCCGTCCGAAATCAGCGGCGGCATGCGCAAACGCGCCGGGCTTGCCCGCGCGCTGGCGATGGATCCCGAAATCGTTTTCTTTGACGAACCTTCGGCCGGGCTCGACCCGGTCAGCGCCGCCCTGCTGGACGAGCTTATCCTTGAACTCAAGGAAAACATGGGCATGACCGTCGTAGTCGTCACCCACGATCTGGACAGCATCTTTACCATCGGCAACAACAGCGTATTCCTTGATGCGGCGACCCACACCATGATCACGGGCGGCGATCCCCATGCCCTGCGCTGCGATCCGGCGCATCCCGACATCGTCCGCTTCCTGAACCGCGGCAAAACCGGCTCCTGCCCCACCCCCTCCAAAGGATACCGCTCATGAGCAAGCCAGCCAATAAAACCCTCATCGGCGCCTTCGTCGTCGGGGCCACGGCCCTTCTTCTGCTCGCCATCGCCGTTTTCGGCTCCGGCAAGCTGTTCCAAACGACGAGCCGCTACGTGCTCTTTTTCGACGGCTCCATCAGCGGGCTTTCCGTTGGGTCGCCCGTCCTGTTCCGCGGCGTCCCGGTGGGCCGCGTCGTCGAAATCCGGCTCACGGGCAACCTTGACAGTCTGGTGTTCCAGACCCCCGTATTCATTGAGCTGAACAAAAAGGACGAAGGGCGCTTCTCCATCTCCGACGGCGACATCTCCAGAAAGGAATACCTTGATCGTTTGGTCAGCCACGGCCTGCGGGCAACGCTGGCGACCCAGAGCCTGCTCACCGGCCAGCTTATGATCGAGATGGATTTCTATCCCAGAAACCAGCTCCCCTATCCCATCAAGGAAGTCAAAGAGTACGACGACGTACCCGAAATTCCGACCATACCGTCGCAGCTCGACAACATCCTGCAAACGCTTACGACGCTGCCGTATGACGAAATCACCTCGAACCTCCTTGAGATTACGGAAGGCGTCAAAAAAATCTTGGGCAACTCCAACACGACGCAGCTGGTCGGCCATATCGACGGGCTGGTGCTCCAGCTTCAGGAAGTCGGCACCAGCCTCGACAAGACGCTGGCGAGCATCCGCGGGCTTGCCGATCCCTATACGAAGCTGGCGCGGGATACGGACAAACGGCTGTCCGCAGCGCTGGAGCAGGCGTCACGGGTTCTGAACCGCATCGAAAACGTCGCCAAGGAAACGGAACTGACCGTCGTTTCCGCCCGCGGCGTGGTCGGCAAGAACAGCACGACCGTCATCGAGCTCAATCAGGCCATCCGCGAAATCACCAAAGCGGCCCGGGCCGTCCGCGTGTTCGCCAACACGCTTGAGCGCAACCCTGAATCCGTATTGCGCGGGAAAGTGCGGTAAAAGCATTGCAAAGGAGGGATGGGCCCCTTTCCCCCTCCTTTGCCAAAGCCCTTCAACCCGGTGGAGTGCGGCGCGGCAGGCATTCGAGCGGAAGCCCAATGAAGGGCGGATTGACGGCGGACCCCCGTTTCCTCGCTTGCCGAGTCACTGTATCGCGCTATGAAGAAATGTAGGGAGCCCAAGAAAAACGGACTGCACCCATGAAGGCCCTTTAAACATACAGGGAGACGGCGCACCAGACCAGCAGAAGCGCCATGACCGCATTGGCGGCGGCATGGTGGCTTTGGAGGAAGCGGCGGAATACGGCCCCAAAGAGCGCCCACGAACAAGCGCCGACATAGGCGACAAGCGAAAGCACGGCAACGGAAACGGCCAGGGGCATAAAGGAATCATAGTACGGAAGCACAAAGGACGAGAAGGCTGTCATCCCATAAAGCATGCCTTTGGGATTGAATAATTGCAGCAGGATCCCTGAAACGATGCCGTTGGTGGGTGCAAAGCGGGATTCTTCATCCCCTGCCTTTGAGCGCCAGATGCCAAAGGCCATCCAGAGGATATAAGCCGCGCCGACGGCACGCATTGCGGGTTCCACGTCCGGCAAAAAACGGAATAACGTCGCGCCGAACAGCGCGCACGCCGCCATGATCCCCAAAACGCCCAGCAGGACGCCGAAACAGAAGCGGAGGCTTTTTCGGAGCCCATACGTGCTTGCGCAGGAAAGCGCCATGATGTTGTTGGGGCCGGGCGTAAAGGACATGATGCACGCGAAAGACAGGAAAGCGGCGATGGACGGCATGGCGGAGCTCCTTTGGATAGGTGCGGCAAAGCATATGTTTTGTGCATTATAATGTCAAATACGGACAGGGTAACGCTCTTGGAAAATATCGGCCTGATTGTAGCGGAAAACCTCAAGCGCCTGCGGGAAGAGCGGAAACTCAGCCTTGAGGCCGTAGCGAAAAGCTCCGGTGTAAGCAAAAGCATGCTCGGACAAATCGAACGCGGCGTGACCAACCCAACCATCTCGATACTCTGGAAGATAGCGAATGGGTTGAAGATTTCTTTTACATCGCTCATGATGCGCCCGGAAACGGATGTCGAACTCGTCCGGCGTTCCGCCATAGCGCCGCTTGTGGAAGCAGACGGAACATACAGGAACTATCCGGTATTTCCGTTCGACAGCTCCCGTGGGTTCGAGATGTACTCCATTGAGCTGGATCCGGGAGCACGGCTTGATGCCGAACCGCATCCCGCTGGAACGCAGGAGTTCATTACGGTTTTTTCCGGCACGCTGGCCGTACTGCTCAACGGCCAGCGCTGGGCGGTTGGAGACGGCGACTCCATCCGTTTCAAAGCGGATCGGAAACACGCCTACGCCAACGAGGGAAATACGCCGTGCCGCTTGAGCATGGTCATTTGCTATCCATCTTAAAGAAAAAGGAAGTCATATGAAAAAGCGCGCCCTTTCCCTGCTGCTGACCCTGCTGGCGCTGGCGGGCTTGCTCTCCGCCGCGGGCTGTTCCCTAGGCCGCAGCCCGCGTCCCGATTTCTACATGCTGTCCTCTCCGGCGGAAAACAGCGTATTGTCAGGAAAAGAGAAAATCTCCGGGCCGCGCGTCGCCATCGGCCCCGTAGCCATTCCGGGCTATCTGGACAGGCCCCAGCTCTTCCTGCGTGACGGCAATGACGTCAAAGTCGAGCTGGCCGAGTTCAACCACTGGAGCGAACCGTTCGGCGAAGGGGTGATCCGGGTGCTCTGCGACGCCGTCTCCGCATCCCTTGCCCCGCGCAAAGGGCTGGCCTCCCCCATCCGTTCGCAACAGCCTTTCCAGTGGCGCATTGCCGTGGATATCGCCCGTTTTGACGGCGCACCCAACGGCAACGTCATCCTTGATGCGGGCTGGAGCCTCGTAAACGAGAACGGCGAAGAACTCAATTCGGGCCGTTTTGTGCAGCGCGCCCCCGCCGGCCCCGACATCCCCTCGATGGTACAGGCCCAGAGTACCCTCCTCGCCCAGTTCGGCGCGATGTTGGGACAGATGATTCCATAGGAAAGGGAAGAAGGGAGAGGGAACCTTTCCGGTGAAAGTTTTCCTCTCCCTTCCCCAAGCCCCTCCCCCAAATGGCGGTCAAAATCTCCAGACAATGCCGGGGAATTGGAACGCGGTGACCGCTTAACGCATTTTTGCTGTTTGCCTACGGCGAATTACAGCAGTTCAGCCTGTTCCACTCCCCTGCCTCCTTTTTCCTGATTCCATATGCAGGGCCGCATTTCCCGTTCTCCTACTCCTGCCGTGCCCACGGAATAGCCTCTGGCCCCAAAGTTCTCTCCCGCAATTTTACGAACTTTTCCAAAGCGTCCCGCGATTCCAACAGTACTTTTTCTTTTCAGATAGCCTGCTATCCCCGATACGCTATAGGACGGGATCAACAACGTATATATAAGCCGTAGAGAAGGGCCTTTCTGGAACGGTGCATCCCCGGCGGTTCGCTACTTCTCGAAACCAATTCACTCGTTCCCGCCGAAAATTGCCGCACAAAATCTTTTCCCGTATTTGGGCTCCAAACAACGTGCTATTTGCACTCCCAGCGCTTGTATGCTTTCCCCTTTGTAATCGCTTCATAAAAAGCCTCCCTGTTCTGCTTTGGACGGTTCGGACAAGGAGGTTTACTGCTTTAGGTCGTGTTACCAACTAAATATAATCTATTGAAATTAGCCAACTATTTCTCAAGTCGTAAAAAAATTATTTTCAATAGTGTCAAATAATTATATACAAAAATAACGACACGACCTAGGAAGTTGTCAAACTTCAGGGGCGTTCCAGCTTATCCAAGGATTACGGCAAGGCTCTCCGGCCTTAAAAAATCTTTCTTCACAGCTTTTTCAATATCCACAAGGCACTCTCTCCAGTGAATCTTGAACGAAGCGAAGACCCGGTCGTAGTAACGGCTGGCGTTTTCTTTTTGGGCGTGCCATAGGAAATGGCTGATGCTTTCTTCCTTGAAGTCCCAAAGAGATAGTCAATACAATGCCTCAGCATGAAACCCACCAAGGGAAAAGCTAGAAAAAAGCTCTATGTACACCACACGATAGAGATAGGCTCCGTCATAGTGCATGGCTGTTTTCAGTAATACACTGAAATATATGCTTTTTCCAAATTTTCCACTGGTGGACTCTGTGATTGGGGGATTTTATTGGTTATTTCTTTGAAATTTCAAGGAAAAAAGCATCAACCGCTTTCTATGACACAGCCTAGAGATAAAACAACCACATCTATGACACAGAGCCTAAAAATACTATACTTTCACAGCACTCCATAATACATCAATCACATCTTACGGCAAAACCAAACAAAATAAAAAATCCCGGATAGTACAACCATCCGGGATTTCTTCCATGAAACAGCCGGGAAACTCCCACTCAGGGAAAAAACCGGCAACGCCCCCATCCGCCAACTGCCCCGCTTACAAAAGTCTTTGGAAAGGGAGGGATGGGGTTTGGGGAAGGGAGGGAAAAGCTTTTCTCCAGAAAAGTTTTCCCTCCCTTCCCCAATATCTCCCCACTACAACAAATCGCCTTCCCAGTTGAAGAGGCCGGGGCGGGTGGCTACAGGCATCGACTTGGGCGGGTTCTCCTCCATGCGGGCAAAGAAGGAATACCCGGCGGCCTCAAGCTCAGGACGGTGCGCCGTGATGTCCAGGGGCCACGCGGGATAGATCCATGTATTCTGCCCATAGCGGCGAGTCCAGAAGCCTTCCCCTTTGGGGCTCTGAAAGACTTCGTTCGGCCTGATGCCGAAAGGATCGTGCCGCCCTATGCCCATCGGCCAGAAACCGGCAAGCACGATGCCGAGCGGCAGGGGGCTGACTTTCGGCAAGGTCAGAAAATCTTCCTTCGTCAGTTCAGGGCTGACGAATGCGGCGCTGAAACCGAGCTTCGCAAAGCTCGCCAGCGTAAAGGCATTGGCGGCATTGCAGAACGGCCCGGCGACCAGATCCACTTCGCGCCCCTTGAAGAACACGGCCTGCCACGGCTCGTTGCAGACGAAATGCTTCGCGCCGTTGCGTATGGCTTCGTTGATGATGCGCTTCCAGAGCTCTTCCTCGTCAGGCCAGATGACCGGAGGCAGCCACCATGCCATGTTTGGGGCCACCGTGCGAGAGACCTCGCGCACCGATTTGGGCGAAAGCCACAGGCCGATCACCGAATTGCGGCTGCGGCGCGTTTCCGAGCCGTAGGGCAGGGAGGCGCGGAGCGTCATATCCGGGCGGCGGCGGGGATGCGCTGGCTTGGGCATCTTGGGCGCGAACTCCACAGCGGTGGGTTCGCTCCCCTTGCACCGATCCAGCTTCCGCTTCCACTCCGCGATGAGCTGCACAAGTTCGGGCTCGCGGCGGTCGATGAGGAACACCGGCGTCCCGGCCTTCGGCGTCTTGTGGCGGGGGAGGCGCAGCGTAAAGGTTCCGGCCTTCGGCGTGCGGCGGGTCACGGGCAAGGTCGAATGCCAGTTCTCATCTTCATAGCCCACACGCAGGTAATCGTAGGAAATCAGTTCGATATGCGGCTTGAAGAACGGGCGGCCTTCCGCGTCCGTCTGTACCTTGCCCACGAGACGCCCCGAACTGGTCTGGCCGTCGGGCGATGTGGGCTCGGACATGCGCTGCGGCAGGAAGCGGGCGCGGGTGGAAGGGCGGCCAAGGGCCATTTCAAGGATTTTTTCTGCATCCTTGCGGGCCTGCGGATCGTCCGGGTTGTCGCGCAGCATCTTGTAGGCCGTGACGACGTGATAGACGTAATGCGGCCCCTTCTTCCGGCCCTCGATCTTCCAGCAGCTCAGGTGCGGGATGTCCGTGATGGTTTTGGCAAGCACGTCCAGCGAGAGATCGAGGCAGGAGAAGAACCGCCCGGAATGGTTGCGCTGCTTGTACACGCGGCGGCAGGGCTGCACGCAGCGCCCGCGCAGGCCGCTCTTGCCGCCCATATAGCTCGACCAGTAGCAGCGGCCCGAAACGCACCAGCACAGCGCGCCGTGGATGAACATTTCCAGATCCAACCCTTCGGGGCAGGCGGCGGAAATCTGCTTCACCTCGTCAATGGACAGTTCGCGGGGCAGGATGACGCGATCCGCGCCGAGTTCCTTCGCAGCCAGCAGCGACGCGGGATGCGTCAGGTTGGCGAGCGTGGAGAGGAACAGGCCGCCCTCGTATCCGGCTTGGCGGGCAAGGGCCAGCACGCCGGGATCCTGAATGATCAGGCCGTGCGGCTTCACGGCGCGGGCGAGGCGGGCGATGAGCCGCCCCGCAGCGGGCACGTCGTCGGGCTTCACCAGCGTGTTGAAGGCGACGTAGATGCGCCTGCCGTTCTCGTTGGCGAGCTCGACCATGCGGGAAAGCTCGGCGGAACCGAAGTTGTCCGCCTGCATACGGGCGGAGAAATGCTTGAGGCCGAGGTATACGGCGTCGGCTCCGGCGGCCATCGCCGCGAGGAACGATTGCGTATCGCCCGCCGGGGCGAGGATCTCAGGCTTGCGAGTCATGGATATATCCTAACAGTGGAGGGGGGATGAAAAGTTGGGGGAACGGCAGGGAAGCCTCTTCGGGAAAGGCTGCGCCGTATCGGGATATGCAGGTTTTGAAGGCCCTGGCGGGTAAATTCCGGTGCCGCCCGCGCCCTTCCCCTCAATGCCCTGTCTTGAAAGCGCAAAAGCGGCCGGCCCCAAAGAAGGCATGCGCCGGGCGAAAAGGAAGGGAACCGCCGCCTCCCTCCCCATCAGACAACCTTTGGGGATGGAGGATCGCCCCCTCCGCCTTTTAGGGAGAGGTGAGGGAAAAGGCCCCGCCCGCCCCCTTCGGGGAGGCTTCGGAAAGGGCCTTTCCCTCGCCCGCAGAGCTTATTCAAACACGCTGGCGTTGGTGATGAGCACGGCGGAAACCGGCACATCGGAATGGATGCCGCGGGTCGTGGTCTTTTCCTTTTCGATCTTGTCGACGGTTTCCATGCCTTCGATGACCTTGCCGAACACGCAGTAGCCGTAGCCGTTCACGTCAGGCGAGGAGAAGTTCAGGAACCCGTTGTCCACGGTGTTGATGAAGAACTGGGCCGTGGCGCTGTGGGGCTCGCGGGTGCGGGCCATGGCGATGGTGCCGCGCTCGTTGGCGAGGCCGTTGTCGGCTTCGTTCTTGATGGGGGCGTGGGTCGCCTTTTCTTCCATCTTCATGTTCATGCCGCCGCCCTGAATCATGAAGCCCTTGATCACGCGGTGGAAAATGGTGTTGGCGTAGAAGCCTTCATTCACATATTTGAGGAAATTCTCCACGGTGGCGGGAGCCTTGTCGGCATACAGTTCGATAAGGATATCGCCGGAAGTGGTTTCCAGAAGCACGGTAGGATTGGCCATGATACACTCCTTGAAAAATAATCGTAAGAGTATGCCCGAAAACCATGCCGGAAGCAAGTTGAACGGGCCCGTGACAGCCGCCCCGTTTCAGGCTATTCCCTGCAAGGAACGGTTCCCAAGAAGCCGGCTGTTTTCATCTCTGCCGGCTACACCGCGCCACCGGGCAAAAAATGGGCGCAGCCAACTGGATTTCCTCAGAACAGCCTCCCCACAAGGTATTTCTTTGCGGGAGAACAAAAGAGCGCGCGTGCGGGTGCCTCCCGCCAAAGAAGCTCTCCCGGTTCCAACATACAACCCCCTTTGCCATGAACGATACGCAACGCTTTACCCTTTTCCGAAAAGGCCTGCTCCGCTGGTTCGCCGAGAACCGCCGCCCGCTGCCGTGGCGGGCCGACTACACGCCTTACCGGACGTGGATCGCCGAAGTCATGATGCAGCAGACGCAGATGGATCGGGGCGTCCAATACTTCCTGCGCTGGATGGAGCGTTTCCCCGACGTGGCCGCCGTCGCCGCCGCGCCTGAGGAAGACCTGCTCAAGGCATGGGAAGGGCTCGGCTACTACCGCCGCGCGCGCAACATCCAGGCCGCCGCCCGCGTAATCATGGAACGCCACGGCGGGATCTTCCCCACCAGCTACGCCGACATCCTCGCCCTGCCCGGCGTGGGCCCGTACACCGCCGGGGCCATCGCCAGCACAGCCTACAACGAGGAAGTCCCCTGCGTGGACGGCAATGTGGAGCGCGTCCTGTCCCGCGTGTTCGACATCGACACGCCCGTAAAGGAAGAACCCGCCAAGGGCCGCATCCGCGAACTGGCGCAGGCCCTCATCCCCAAAGGCGAGGCCCGGAACTTCAATCAGGGGCTTATGGAGCTGGGCGCGCTCGTATGCCGCAAAAAGCCCGAGTGCGAACGCTGCCCGCTGGCCGGGCTGTGCGAAAGCAGGCACCTCGGCATCCAGAACGAACGCCCGGTTCCCGGCAAGAAAGCCGCCGTCACGCAGCTTGAGGTGGTGTGCGGGGTGCTCCTGCATGAAGGGAAAGTCTTCATCCAGCGCCGCAACGAAAAGGATGTCTGGGGAGGGCTGTGGGAATTCCCCGGCGGCTGCGTGGAGCCCGGCGAAACGCCGGAACAGGCCGTTACGCGCGAATGGATGGAGGAAGTCGGCTTCAAGGTCGCCATCGTGCGCCCGCTGGACGTCATCCGCCACAACTACACGACCTACCGGATCACCCTGCGCTGTTACCAGCTCAGGCTGGAGGGCGGGCCCAAGGGCTGCCCCGTACCCGACGTGCTGACCGAGGCCACAGCCTGCCAGTGGATCGCGCCGCAGGACATCGGGGCCTTCCCCCTGCCCGCGCCGCACCGCAAACTTGCCGACAACTGTAGCCTTTTTGACAACCCGGCCTCAGGCGAGTAGTTTCTGCCCACGCCGCGAGGCACGCGGACGCCAACCGTGGCGCGAGCCACGTAACATTTCTGGAGTCTCTCCCCATGCGCAAGACTGTTTATTGGATTGAAGGCGACGGCATCGGCCCGGACGTGTGGAAAAGCGCGCGCCCCGTCATTGATGAAGCCATCCGTCTGAGCTACGGCGACGGGCGCGGTTTCGACTGGAAGGAACTGCTGGCGGGTGAAAAGGCGCTCAAGGAAACCGGGACGCTCCTGCCCGACGAAACCCTCGCCGCCCTGCGCGGCGCCGAGCTCGCCATCAAGGGCCCCCTCGGCACGCCGGTGGGCACGGGCTTCCGCAGCCTCAACGTCACCCTGCGCCAGACCCTCGACCTCTACGCCTGCATCAGGCCCATCCGCTACTTTGAAGGCATCGAGTCCCCGGTCAAGCATCCCGAACGCGTGGACATGATCGTCTTCCGCGAAAACACCGAAGACGTCTATGCGGGCATCGAATACAAGGCCGGGACGCCCGAAGCCGCCAAGCTCATCGCCTTCCTGCGCGACGAACTGGGGGCCAATGTGGACGCCTCCGCCGCCGTGGGCATCAAGCCCATGACCGAAAAAGGCTCCAAGCGCCTTGTCCGCGCCGCCATCCGCCACGCCCTCGCCCAGAACCTTCCGAGCGTGACCCTCGTCCACAAGGGCAACATCATGAAGTTCACCGAAGGCGCGTTCCGTCAGCACGGCTACGATGTGGCGAAGGAAGAATTCGCCGCCCAGACCGTGGTTGAAGCCGAAGCCGCCTCCGCGCCGGGCAAGCTGGTCATCAAGGATCGCATCGCCGACGCGATGTTTCAGGAAGCCCTCATCCGCCCCGAACAATACAGCGTGCTCGCCACGCCCAACCTGAACGGCGACTACATTTCGGACGCCCTCGCCGCGCAGGTCGGCGGCCTCGGCCTTGCCCCCGGCGTGAACATGTCGGAAAAGCTGGCCTTCTTTGAAGCGACCCACGGCACCGCGCCGAGCCTCGCCGGGAAGGATCGGGCCAACCCCGGCAGCCTTATCCTCAGCGGCGCGCTCATGCTGGAGCACATCGGCTGGAAGGAAGCCGCCACCCGCATCTACAAGGCCGTGAACACCGCCATCGCCCGCCGCGCCGTCACCGAAGACCTCGCCGCGCAGATGGCCGACGCCCGCACGGTCGGCTGCACCGAGTTTGGGGAAATCATCACCGGGCTGCTGTAATGCCCGCGTGACGGCATGAAGTTCGCCGCACCGATGCTCGCCGTGGCGGTATCCCTGCAATGCCCTGTGACGGCATGGCGGCCGCGGGAAAAGGCGCAGGCTGTTTTTCGTCAAGGCTCTGTCATAGTACGTGGTTGTTTCATCTCCACCGTACTGTGAAAATACAGCCTTTTCTCCAGTTTTCCCTTGGCGGGCTTCATGGCTGAGGCATTTTGTTGGTTATTCCCTTGAAACGTCATAGAAAAAGGCATCAACCTTTTTCTATGACACAGCCTTCGTCAAAAGCCGCATAAGGAAGGGAGGAAAGGGACGCTTTCCTCCCTTTTCCGTCCGCTTGACAGGGCGGCGGAAACGGCATTACCGCAAAAAGGCCCCTAGAAACATTCCGCTCACCTTCAGCCCGCAAGAGGCCACGCCATGCAATGGGATTCCGCCGCCTATCTCCGCTTCAAGGCCGAAAGGACGCAGCCGTCCATCGATCTGGTCAAACGCATCGGCCTTGAACAGCCCCGCAAGCTGCTCGATGTGGGATGCGGCCCCGGCAACAGCACGCAGGTTCTGGCAGACGCCTTCCCCAATGCCCTGCGCATCATCGGCATCGACAGCTCGCCGGAGATGATCGAAGCCGCGAAGGGCGATCACCCGGACATGGAGTTCCGGATCTGCGATGCCCTGAATTTGCCCTCACTTGGGGAGGGCGGATTCGACGTGGTGTTTTCCAATGCCTGCATCCAGTGGGTGCCCGACCACCCCCGGCTCATCCGGGACATGCTCGCCCTGCTCCGCCCCGGCGGAATGCTCGCCGTGCAGGTTCCCATGAACTATCAGGAACCCATCCATCAAATCATCGGTGAACTGGCCGCCTCGGACGAGTGGCGCGCCGAACTCGCCTCCGCGCGGGTCTTCCATACCTTGACCCAAGAAGCCTACTTCGACATCCTCGCCGCCGAAGCCGGGCAGTTCCAGATGTGGCAGACCACCTATCTCCACCGTATGCCGTCCCACGAGGCCATCATGGACTGGTACAAAGGCACGGGGCTGCGCCCCTACCTGAGCCTCCTTTCCGGTGAGCGGGCCCAACGCTTTGAACGGGCCGTGCTGGAAGAAGTCACCCGGCGTTATCCCGTGCAGGGCAATGGGGAAATCATCTTCCGCTTCCCCCGTTTCTTCTTCACCGCCACGCCCAAAGCCTGAGCATTGCCGCACAGGGGCAATGCCTTCCGGCGCGGCCCTGTCCGGGCAAAAATTTCGGCAATCACGGACGCCTTGGAAAAACGGATGAGGGCCAGGGAAAGCAAACCGTGCGGACGCCCCCGCGCTTCCGCAGGGCCGTGCGCCTCCGGCCCCCCCATCTACATGATCTGTTTCCACAATGCGGACAGCGGCATGACGAAGAACAGGCCGGGCAACATGCTGAGGATGGGGACCTGCACCAGCCCCATCTGGCGCAGCCCCGCGCCAAGCATGATGATGCCGCCGCACGCGGAGAAATCCGCGAACATGGTCGGCGTGGTGTACGGCATGAGCATCGTGGCCCCGAAGAGCAAGGCAAGCTGGATGCCGCACTGCGGAACGGCCAGCACGCCCACCACGCTGCCGATGCTGGCGGAAATGAGCATGGCCGTAAACAGGTCGAGCACGCCCTTGATGAGCAGGAGGGAACATTCGCCGGTCAGCCCTTCGCGCATGGAACCGATGATCCCAAGGCCGCTGACGCAAAAGAGAACCGTCGCCACGGCGAACTGATCGCGGAACACCGTCTCGGACAGCGTTTCGGACTTGCCGCCTTTGGCTTTGCCGCTCCGCTTGAACAGGCCCGCCGCCTTGAAGGCCCCCTTCATCACCAAGGACTCGAAGCGGGTCAGCTCGCCGAGCGCCGTTCCGAGCAGCAGGGAAAGCACGACAGGAGGCAGCGAGTCGCCCTTCGACAGCATGGTCACGCCGATGCCGAGCGTGATGCAACTGAAGACGTTCATGATCTTTTTCCTGAACTCCTGACTGAGCACAGGCCCGCAGAGCGCCCCAAGAATGGAGCCCGCGACAATACAAACGCTGTTCGCAACCGGTCCTATCATGTTCCCTCATTCCTTTGTTGAAACCTTGCCGCCCAAAGCGGAATCCCTGCCGAAGCCACATAAAAAAGCCGCTCCCGAACCCCGGAAACGGGGCTATGGGCACGGCGCGACTGTTATTCGGCACTGCAATCCTGGAAAAATACCACAAGAAAAAAGGAATAACAATCCGGCCCGTTGCGGGAGACATTCGCTTTTGCAATGAAGGTCGCATTTCAACTATCTAAAATTCAAAATGAATTTTTTAGAAAATCATCGAAAAGGCGAATAGTTCCGTTGTGGGAGGCGTTCACGCCTTCAATGGAAATGACGTCATAACAAACCAAAAGAACAGCCGAACCATTTCAAAAGGCCCTCTCAGGGCGCTTGATTGAGCCATGTTGGGCTTATTGATTTCATTAATTTTTTTGAGGCATTGGCTGGGGGCCCAACGGCAAAAAACGCTTTCTTCAACATCTATCCGTTACATGAAATGAACCATCGGCCTTTTGCCATGACAAAGCCTTTCCAAAAGGCTCTGTCATGGAATGTGGTTGTTTCATCTCCACGACATAGTGAAAATAACACTTTTACCCTTATTTTCCGCTGATGGGCTCTATGGCTGGGGAATTTTATTGGCTCTATTATAGCATGTGGTTGTTTCATCTCCACAGAGCGGTGGAAAATACAGCCTTTTTTCCAGTTTTCCCCTTGGCGGGATCCGCGGCTAAGGCATCTTTCCGGTTATCCCTTTGGAACTTCAAGGAAAAAACATCAACTATTTTCTATAACACAGCCATTTTATTGGTTACTCCCTTGGAATTTCGAGAAAGTGCCAGCCATTTCCTAATGGCACGGCCTTCAAAAACATCAGGAAAGCGGATGATCCCGCTGCGGGCCATAACGCAAAGGCTCCGTTATAGTAGGTGGTTGTTTCATCTCCACGGTGCGTTGAAAATACAGCCTTTTTATTCAGTTTTCCCCTTGGCGGGATCCACGGCTAAGACATTTTTCCGGTTATCCCTTTGGAACTTCAAGGAAAAAACATCAATCTTTTTCTATAACACAGCCATTTTATTGGTTACTCCCTTGGAATTTCGAGAAAGCGCCAGCCATTTCCTAGGCACGGCCTTCAAAAACATCAGGAAAGCGGGTGCTCCCGCTGCGGGCCATAACGCAAAAATCCCGCAGCCGGGGCCGCGGGATTTATGTACCGGATGTCGTTTCCGGGACTACAGCCCCGGAAGAGGCTGTACCCGTACACACTATTTCACGGCTTCTTTCAACGCCTTGCCGGGAGTGAACTTCACGACGCGGGAAGCGGGGATGAGGCATTCCTCACCGGTGCGGGGGTTACGGCCCTTGCGTTCGCTGCGTTCGACGACCTTGAAGCTGCCGAAGCCGGTGAAGGAAACCTGTTCGCCGTTGGCGATGGTTTCGGACAGCACGCTGATGGCCGCGTCGAGGAACTGTTCGGTTGCGGCCTTGGTGCCGAGGCCAGCCTTGGCGTGGATTTTGTCGACAAGATCTGCTTTGGTCATAAAAGACTCCTTACCTGAATAGTGAGATGTGCCAGCGGTGGTCTTTACCCTTTGTTTTTGCGGTTGTCACCGGGATATTTTGCGCTATCCTCCCTTATTTGTATTGCAAAAAGCGTTTTTGACACCCACGGGGCTGGGGCGCCGCCGTTTTGCGGAACGATAACACTCCGAAATCAGACAATAAAATGATAACTTTAAGCATTATACACAAATGGCACGGCAAAAAGGAAAAAAATGGCCCGGATGCAAAAAAATCTTTGCCGGAATGCCCTCGGCGGAGGCAAAAGCCCCTTCAGGGAAGAATCCCTTGCCAAACGGCACTTCAGGGTATATATAGCTGAGTCCCGACTTTATAGGAGCCTGACCATGAAAGAAAAAATTCATCCCAAAGTGTACAAGGCCAAGATCACCTGCGCCTGCGGCAATCAGGTAGAACTCCTCTCCACTAAAGGAGAAACCGTCCATGTGGAAATCTGCTCCGCTTGCCATCCTTTCTTCACCGGCAAGCAGCGCTTCCTCGATACGGCTGGCCGCATTGACCGCTTCCGCAAGAAGTACGCCAATCTCAACAAGTAACGCGCCGGTTTCCTGCGCAGCCTTTACGCCTCCCGGGTGGCCCGTCCTCCGGGAGGCCTTCGAGTTCCATCCCCTTTTTTCGTCCTTCCCCGAAGTCCGCAAGTCAACCAGTCGGGAACCGCGCCGGGGACACACGTTCAGGGAGTGACATTCCGAGGTCTTTCCATGTCCACGCGTACCGGTCGTCCGGCCGCCACGTCCGTTCCTTCCGCCCGTTCCAGGAAACGATTCCCGATGCGCCTTGGGCGCCTTTTGCCGTTCCTCGCCCCCGCGCCGCTCGTCGGCGGGCAGGCCGTGATGGAAGGCGTCATGATGCGTAACGGCGACGTCTACGCGCTTGCCGTCCGCACGGCCGACGGCAAGATCAGCGTCGAAAACCGCCCGTGGTTCAGCCTCACCCGCAGCGAGCTGCTCAAAAAACCGTTCCTGCGCGGCTTCCCCACGCTGATCGAAACCCTCGTCAACGGCATCAAGGCGCTGAACCTTTCCGCCGAGCGCAGCACTGAGGGGACGGGGGAGGAACTCAAGGACTGGCAGCTTGTCCTCACCCTCATCGTATCGCTTCTGTTCGCCGTGGGCCTGTTCGTCGTCGTGCCCCACCTGCTCTCGATCATCATGAATTGGATCGGGCTCGGCGGCGGCGTCGAAGGGGTTTCGTTCCACATCTGGGACGGGCTGTTCAAATTTCTGATTTTCATCGGCTATATCGTGGCCATCGCCTTCCTCCCGGACATCCGGCGGGTGTTCTGCTATCACGGCGCCGAACACAAGACGATCCATGCCTACGAATCCGGGGATACCGTGACGCCCGAATCGGCCATCCGATTCAGCCGCCTGCACCCGCGCTGCGGCACGACCTTCCTGCTGTTCGTCATGTCCATCGCCATCCTGCTGCATACGGTTCTCGTCCCGATGCTGCTCCTTGTCTGGACGCCGGACGGCGCCGTGGCCAAGCATCTTTTCACTATCGTCTTCAAGCTGCTGCTTATGGTTCCCATCAGTGCCCTGTCCTATGAGCTTATCCGCTACGCCGCGCGTCTGGGCGGCGGGTTCTGGGGGCGCATCCTCCGCGCGCCGGGCATGTTTTTGCAGCTTCTGACCACAAGGGAACCGGAACTGGATCAGGTCGAAGTCGCGGTTGCGGCCCTCGCTTCCGCCGTCGGCCAGCACCCGCCGCGCCTTGAGACGCCCTCTACCTGCAACCGGAGTCATTGATGTTTGCCAAACTCGAAAGCCTCGAACGCAAATTTTTGGATCTTGAACAGGAACTCGCCGATCCCACCGTTTTCAACGATCAGGATCGGTACCGCAAGCTGACCAAGGCCCACTCGGATCTCAAGCCCGTGGTGGACATTTTCCGCCAGTACCGCGAATTGAAGCAGAACCTCTCCGACAATCAGGAACTGCTCAACGACGCCGATCCCGATATCCGCGAAATGGCCCACGAAGAAATCAAGTCCATTGAGGAGAAGCTCCCCAAGCTTGAACATGACCTTAAGGTGCTGCTCCTGCCCACCGACCCGCTGGATGAAAAGAACATCATTCTGGAAATCCGCGCCGGTACGGGCGGTGAAGAAGCGGCCCTCTTCGGCGGCGATCTTTTCCGCATGTACTGCCGCTACGCCGAAAAGATGGGCTGGAAGGTCGAAATCATGAGCCAGAGCGAATCCGACAACGGCGGCTACAAGGAAGTCATCGCGCTCATTTCCGGCGACAAGGTCTACAGCCGCCTGAAATTCGAGTCCGGAACCCACCGCGTACAGCGCGTGCCCGCCACCGAATCTCAGGGCCGCATCCACACTTCCGCCGCCACGGTCGCCATCATGCCCGAAGCCGAGGAAGTGGACATCGATCTCAAGCCCGAAGATCTGCGCTTCGACGTGTACCGCTCCTCCGGCCCCGGCGGGCAGAGCGTGAACACGACCGACTCCGCCGTGCGCGTGACCCACATCCCCACCGGCCTCGTGGTCTGCTGCCAAGACGAAAAATCCCAGCACAAGAACAAGGCCAAGGGCCTCAAGATCCTCTGTTCCCGCCTCCTCCAGATGAAGCAGGAGGAGCAGAACGCCGCCCTTGCCGACCAGCGCCGCGCGCAGGTGGGCACCGGCGACCGTTCCGAGCGCATCCGAACCTACAACTTCCCGCAAGGCCGCGTCACGGATCACCGCATCAACCTGACCCTGTACAGCCTCGGCAAGGTGCTGGAAGGCGAAATTCAGGAGCTTGTGGACGCCCTCGTCACCCACGCCCAGACCGAAGCCCTCAAAGCACAGGCTTCGAGTTAGGCTGATTGATAAATGTTTTGATTTGGGGGAGGGGAGAGGGAACCTTTCTGGAGAAAGGTTCCCTCTCCCCTCCCCCAAGCCCCCTCCCCTCTCCCTCCAAAGACTTTCAACCGGTGGGGAGGCTGCGCGGAAGGAGTTCCTATCGTATGGAAGGAAGGGATGCGAGGCGTGTTGAACGGCTGTATCCTTTCTTTGCTGGGAATGTTTCTTTGCCTGATAAACGGAACGAGAGCCTTGCCGGAGCCGTCCGGCTTTTTTTGTGCCGTTTGATGGCGGGGAGTGTTTGTGATCGGGGACCCAAGAAGGCTGGGGAAACAAGCAGTTCCGGGCAGGCGGGCAATTCGGAAAATCGGTAGGTTAGAGTGTGCTCACGTTGAAAAGGCTCTTCCGACTGCGGGAAGCAGGCAGTCGCTGGAAGGCATAAGTACAATGGATTTGCGCTGTTCAGTGCCGGAACGAGAGTGCTTCAAACTGTAAAATTGTAACATATTAAAATGAATGGCTTTGTCATAAGCCGTGTCATCATTTTACATATAATTATTTGAAATTATTAAAAATACTCTTCCATAACTTAAAATATAATTAAATAATTTCAATAAATTACATCTAATTAACGACACGCCCTAGTATGTGGTTGTTTCATCTCCACAACACGGTAAAAATACGGCATTTTAGCCAGCTTTCCCATTGGCGGAATCCTTGGCTAAGGCATTTGGTTGGTTATTCCTTTGGAACTTCAAGGAAAAAAGCAGCAACCATTTTCTATGACACGGCCTCTTTTTTCTTGGTGAACTCCATGCCTGAAGCTTTTCATTGGTTCTTTATCTGGAATGGCTGTTACAATAAGCGGTTGATATTCACTTCTCGAAATTCCAAACAAAAAATGAATAGACGGCCCCAGTCACGATTTTTTCAATGAAAGCATTATAGAAACAACTATTTATGTTTGATATATTTAATATATCAACTAAATATCAACAAAAAGTCTCTGAAATTTGAAGAAATACGATAGCAGCTGACTGCTGTGGACACGGCCTTTCAGAAAGGCTTTCCCTCCCTCATGTCCCCTTTTTTCAAAGCGCACCGTGAACCTGCCCCATCCTCTTGACGATTCGGCTGGCAAACTTATTTTTTTGGGGTTGGATCGCCGGGTGCGTCCCGGCCAAGATTTCGCAGGAGGATTCCCATGTCTGAACAAACCACCAATCATGAATTTCGTGCCGAAACCCGTAAGGTTCTGAATATCCTCACCCACTCCCTGTATTCCAACCGGGAGATTTTTTTGCGTGAGCTCATCTCCAACGCCTCGGACGCGCTGGACAAGCTGCGTTTCCTCCAGAGCCAGGCACAGCATGAGGCCATCCGTGATGCCGACTTGCCGCTCGAAATCCGGATTTCTTCGGACAAGGTGCAGAATTGCCTGACCATCACCGATACAGGCATCGGCATGACCCGCGACGAGATGATCGAAAACCTCGGCACCATCGCCCACTCAGGTTCGGAAGCCTTCCTCAAGGAGCACACCCAGACCGCCGAAGACGGTACGGCAAGCGATGCTTCCAACATCATCGGGCGCTTCGGCATCGGCTTCTACTCCGTATTTATGGTCGCGGACAAGGTTGAAGTGACCTCTCTCTCCGCCACCGGCGACGGCCCCGCCTACCGTTGGATTTCCGACGGGACAGGCACGTTTACCGTGGAGGAAGCCCCGGATCAGGCCGACATCAAGCGCGGCACCACCATCCGGGCCTTCATCAAGGAAGCGGATAAGGAATTTCTGGAGAAATACCGCATCGAAGGGATCATCCGCACACATTCGAGCTTCATTCCCTTCCCCATCCTTGTGGACGGCGAACGCGTGAATACGACGCCCGCCCTGTGGCGCGAACCCAAATTCTCCATCAAGAAAGAACAGTACGACGAATTTTACAAGTTCCTGACCTACGACCAGAAAGATCCGCTCGACGTGCTGCACCTCTCCGTGGACGCCCCAGTGCAGTTCAACGCCCTGCTGTTCATTCCCGGCATCACCAAGGACTACTTCGGCGCGTACCGCGAGCACTGGGGGCTGGATCTCTACGCCCGCCGCGTGCTCATCCAGCGTGAAAACAAGGAGCTCATCCCCGACTACCTCGCCTTCCTCAAAGGCGTGGTGGACACCGAGGATCTGCCCCTGAACATTTCCCGCGAAACGCTCCAGGAAAACATCGTCCTGCGCAAGATCTCGCAGACCATCAGCAAACAGATCCTGTCCCACCTCGAAAAGATGGCGAAGGACGACGCGGAAAAATACAACAGTTTCTGGAAGCTGCACGGCAAGGTCTTCAAGCTCGGCTACAGCGATTTCGTCAACCGCGACCGCATCACCCCGCTGCTGCGCTTCAACTCTTCCGCGATGGAAGACGCCGACGGCCTGACCTCGCTGGACGACTACATTTCCCGCGCCCGTGAAAGCCAGAAGGAAATCTGGTACGTCGCCGCGCCGAGCCGTGAGGCCGCCAAGGTCAACCCGCACAGCGAAGTGTTCCGCCGCAAGGGGCTTGAAGTGCTCTACCTGTATGAGCCCGTTGACGAGTTCGCGCTGGAAACGCTGGCGAAATACAAGGACTACACCTTCAAGGCCGTGGAGCACGCCGACAGCGCCGTGCTCGACTCCTTCGCGGACACCGACGAACAGCCCAAGGCCGCGCCGCTGTCCAACGAGGACATGAACGAATTCGACAAGCTGCTTGAAACCATCCGCAAGGTGCTCGGTGAGCAGATCAAGGACGCCCGCGTATCCCACCGGCTTGCGGACAGCCCGGCCTGCCTCGTTTCCCCGGACGACGGCGTGACCTCCTCTATGGAACGCCTGATGCGCGTCATGCAGAAGGACGACTCCATCCCGCAGAAGATTTTTGAAATCAACCGCGATCATCCGCTGCTCCGCACCATGCTGAAAATCTCCAAGTCCGATCCCAACGATCCGAGGCTTGCCGAAATGATCCAGAGCCTTTTCGACTCCACCCTGCTGCTCGACGGCTACATCAAAGACCCGCACGCCCTCGCCAGCCGCGCCACCAAGCTCCTTGAGCAGGCCAGCGCGTGGTATGCCGATGTGAAGAAATTGTAGGCGGTGGGTTCTCTTTTGGGGGAGGGGAGGAGGAACCTTTCTGAAGAAAGGCTTCCTCCTCCCCTCCCCCAAGCCCCCTCCCCTTCTCCTCCCAAGACTTTTTTATGCGGCAGCAGGTTCCGGCGCTGTCCGGCACAAAGGGCCGAACTGAAGCTGTCCCCCAATAAGCCTCGCCCCAAAGGGTGGGGCTTTTTCATATTGGGATGCCTTCCTAAAAAGGCTTAAAGAAAGACGCCGTTACTAAAGAAATAGGCTGTGTCATAGAAAATGGTCGATACTTTTTCCTTGAAGTTCCAAAGGAATAACCAACAAAATACCTTAGGTCGTGTCGTTAATTAGATATAATACATTGAAATTATTAAATAATTTTTCAAATTATAAAAAAGGTTATTTCAATAATTTCAAATAATTATATGTCAAATAACGACACAACCTAGGCATGGATTCCGTCAAAGGAAAAAACAAGAGAAACAGGCTGTATTTTCACCGTACTGTAGTTATTTTATCTCCACAGGATGGTAACCATAGAGACTTTTTTCTCATTTTTCCGTTGATGGACTCTATGGTTGGGCATTTTATTGATTATTCACTTGGAATTTTTGAAAAAAATAAGGCATCAACCATTTCCTGTGACACCGCCTCAAATAAAAGGGATGTGTTCCCTGCAAACCGTACCTTTCCCCCGGCAATCCCCAACCCCGATGAGCCGCACGCTCACGGAACAGGGATTCGATAAACCCGAACGTCTTGGGAGAGGGAGGGATGGGTGTTGGGGAAGGGAGGGAGAAGACTTTCTTCAGAAAGGTTCTCCCTCCCTTCCCCAACTCACCGCTCTTGAAAAGCAGGCTTGCCCTTTGTTGGGATTCCTTCCTGAAAAGACTTGAAGAAAGTCGCCTTTGCTGAGAAAATAAGAGGAATGCGTTTCCCTGCGAACCGCACCTTGCCCCCGCAATCCCCCAACCCCGATGAGCCGCACGCTCACGGAACAGGGATTCGATAAACTCGAACGTCTTGGGAGAGGGAGGGATGGGGTTTGGGGAAGGGAGGGAGAAGCCTTTCTTCAGAAAGGTTCTTCCTCCCTTCCCCAACTCACCGCCCTTGAAAAGCAGGCTTGCCCTTTGTTGGGATTCCTTCCTGAAAAGACTTAAAGAAAGTCGCCTTTACTGAGAAAATGAGAGGGATACGTTTCCCCGCGAACCGTACCTTGCCCCAGCAATCCCCCAACCCCGATGAGCCGCACGCTCACGGAACAGGGATTCGATAAACTCGAACGTCTTGGGAGAGGGAGGGATGGGGTTTGGGGAAGGGAGGGAGAAGCCTTTCTTCAGAAAGGTTCTTCCTCCCTTCCCCAACTCACCGCCCTTGAAAAGCAGGCTTGCCCTTTGTTGGGATTCCTTCCTGAAAAGACTTGAAGAAAGTCGCCTTTACTGAGAAAATGAGAGGGATACGTTTCCCCGCGAACCGTACCTTGCCCCCGCAATCCCCCAACCCCGATGAGCCGCACGCTCACGGAACAGGGATTCGATAAACCCGAACGTCTTGGGAGAGGGAGGGATGGAGTTTGGGGAAGGGAGGGAGAAGCCTTTCTTCAGAAAGGTTCTTCCTCCCTTCCCCAACTCACCGCCCTTGAAAAGCAGGCTTGCCCTTTGTTGGGATTCCTTCCTGAAAAGACTTGAAGAAAGTCACCTTTGCTGAGAAAATGAGAGGGATGCGCTTCCCTGCGAACCGCACCTTGCCCCCGCAATCCCCCAACCCCGATGAGCCGCACGCTCACGGAACAGGGATTCGATAAACTCGAACGTCTTGGGAGAGGGAGGGATGGGGTTTGGGGAAGGGAGGGAGAAGCCTTTCTTCAGAAAGGTTCTCCCTCCCTTCCCCAACTCACCGCCTCGCCCCACCTCCCCCAATCAAGGATCCCCCTCATGAACAAGCTGCTGGTGCTCGGAATAGGAAACATGCTGCTCACGGATGACGGGGTGGGCGTGTTCGCCTCACAGGAACTGATGAAGGAAGAGTGGCCGGAGCAGGTTACCATACGCGAGGGCGGGACGTTCACGCAGGACATCTTTTACAGCTTTAAAGGCTACTCGCATCTGCTGGTGCTCGACGTGGTGCACTGCGGCGGCAAGCCGGGAACCCTCTACAGGCTCACCGAGGACGCGCTGATTAAGGACGACAAACAGCGCCTCTCCATCCACGACATCGACCTGATCGACTCCCTGCGCATGGCCGAAAAGCTGTTCGGCACCAAGTCCGAGCTCCTCGTGCTCGGCGTGGAACCCAAAGATTATCTGACGTGGAACATCGGGCTCTCGGATGACGTGCAGGCCGTGTTCCCCGAATTCCTCGCGCTGGCGAGGAAGGAAATCGGGGAATGGCTGAAACGGTACGGCAACGAGGGGAGCCGGGCATGATGCCTATTGGGGCCATCATCAACGCGTTGGGCATCACCATCGGCGGCCTTGTGGGGCTTGCCTTCGGAGCCCGCCTGCCGGAACGCGTCCGTGCCATCGTCTTTCAGGGGCTCGGCCTCTGCGTGCTGGTCATCGGGTTCAAAATGGCCCTGCTCACGCAAAACCCGCTCATCGTCATTTTCAGCATCGTCATCGGCTCGGTCGCCGGTGAAATGATCGGGCTCGAAGCCCGGCTTATCCGCGTGGGGGAATGGCTGAAAGGGCGGCTCAAGTCGTCCAACCCGCTGTTTACCGAAGGCATGGTCAACGCTTCGGTCCTGTTCTGCATCGGCGCGATGGCCATCATCGGCTCATTCGACGAGGGGCTCAGGGGCGATCGGGCCGTTGTCCTTTCCAAGACCATCATCGACAGCTTCGCGGCACTGGCGATGGCTTCGGCCTACGGGCTTGGGGTCTTGTTCTCGGCCATCCCCGTGCTTATCTATCAGGGGGCGCTCACACTGCTCGCGGGCAGCCTCCAAAGCTGGCTTGATCCCGCAGCCATGACGGAGCTCACAGCCGTCGGCGGCACGCTCATCATCGGCATCGGCCTCAACATGCTTGAGATTACCCGCATTTCCCTGTCGAACATGCTCCCGTCGCTGCTTGCCGCCGTGGGCCTGTGCGCGCTGGCGGCCTCCTTTGCCGGAACCATCTGACCGGCCGCGTATGGGAGGAGCGCCGGGGATATTCCGCCTTACATGCGAAAACGGCGCTGAAAGACAACAATCATATTAGGATGCAATGAAACGGCCACGCCCCGGCAGGCCCGGCGGAAGTGGCGATTCACCCGCAAGACACCCCAGTCTGGACAGACTTTCCAAGGAACCTCATGAGCCATTCCTCCATCCATATCGAGGGCGCGCGCCAGCACAACCTCAAAAACCTCTCGCTCGACATCCCCCGCGACGAACTTGTGGTCGTCTGCGGCCCTTCGGGATCGGGCAAATCCACGCTCGCGTTCGACATCGTCTATGCGGAAGGCCAGCGCCGGTATGTGGAATCCCTTTCCGCCTACGCCCGCCAGTTCCTCCCGCAGATGGACAAGCCGGACGTCGACAAGATCGAGGGCCTTTCCCCCGCCATCTCGCTGGAACAGCAGACCACGGGCCGCAACCCGCGCTCCACGGTCGGCACCGTCACCGAAGTCTACGACTTCCTGCGCGTCTTCTTCGCCCGCCTCGGCAAGATGTATTGCCCCAAATGCGGACGCCCCATCGAGGCGCGCGCCGCCGATGAAATCATCGCCGACATCCTCGCCCTGCCCGAAGGCACGAAAGTCATCGTCATGGCCCCGCTGGTGGAACTCCAAAAGGGGACGCACCTCGACCGCTTCAAGAAACTGAAGGCCGAGGGCTTCGTGCGCGTGCGCGTGGACGGGCAATTGTACGGCATGGAAGATATCCCCGCGTTGGACAAGAACAAGAAGCACACCATCGATCTCGTGATTGACCGTCTGGTCATCAAGGACGGCATCCGGGGGCGTCTGGCCGACTCGGTGGAGCTGGCCCTGCGCTACGGCGAGGGCCGGATCATCGTGAACGAACCCGACAAGGGAGCCGACGGCGACACGCTGCACGCCACGGAATCCGTCTGCCCGGTCTGCAAAATCAGCCTGCCCGCACCCAGCCCGCAGCTCTTTTCCTTCAACAGCCCGCAGGGAGCCTGCCCGCGCTGCGCCGGGCTCGGCACCGTGGAGTACTTCGAGCCCATGCTCATCGCGCCCAACCGCGGCCTGTCCCTGAACACCAAGGCCATCCTGCCGTGGGCCAACCCCAAGACCTTCGCCCGTTATGAAGAGGCGTTGGCCGCCCTCGGCAAGCGCTTCGGCTTCACCCTGTCCACGCCGCTGTCCGCGTATTCGCCCGAAGCCCTGCAAGCCCTGTTCTACGGTGAGGATGATTCCCCGCAGAAATCCAAGAGCGGCCTGCGCAGGAACCGCCTCGGCGGATCCGTGGCCCTCGATTCGCCGGAGTACGACGACACCGCCCCCGCTCCGGCCAAGGCCTACGATGGCCCGCACAAGCTGGGCACGGACAACTGGCCGGGCGTCATCCCCCTGCTTGAGCGCGGCATGCAGTACGGCGATATGTGGCGGGATCTGCTGTCCCGCTACCTCCAGAGCATGGACTGCCCCACATGCCGCGGCGCGCGCCTGCGGCCCGAATCGCTGGCCGTGCGCGTGGATGACCTCAACATCCACCAGTTCTGTTCCCTGCCCGTGGAGCGCGCCCTCCGCTGGCTGAACGGGCGGGAGTTCGACGGGCGGCACGCCCTCGTCGCCGAGCCGCTCCTTAAAGAGCTGAACCATCGGCTGTCGTTCATGACCAATGTGGGCCTCGACTACATCTCTCTGGGCCGCACCATGACCACGCTTTCGGGCGGGGAATCGCAGCGCATCCGCCTCGCCTCACAGCTCGGTTCCGGGCTAGTGGGCGTAACCTACGTGCTCGACGAGCCGTCCATCGGCCTGCATCCGCGGGACAACGAACGCCTCATTGCCACGCTCCGCAGCCTTCAGGGGCGCGGCAACACGGTGCTGGTGGTCGAGCACGACGAGGCCACCATCCGTGAGGCCGACCACATCATCGAGCTTGGGCCCGGTTCCGGCGCGCACGGCGGCGACATGGTGTACCACGGTTCTTTCGAGAACCTGATCAAGCACTCGGACACGCTGACCGCCAAGTACATGCGCGGGGATCTGTCCGTGCCCATCCCCGACGAGCGCCGCGAGCCCAAGGGCTGGCTCACCCTGCGCGGGGTCACGACCAACAACCTCAAGGACATCGACTGCCCCATCCCGCTCGGCACGCTGACCTGCGTGACCGGGGTTTCCGGATCGGGCAAAAGCTCCCTCGTGGTGGACACGCTGTACAAGCACCTCGCGCTGGCGCAGGGCATCCGCGTGGATCAGCCCGGCAGCATCCGGGGCATCGACGGCGTGGAGGCCATCGAGCGCATCGTAGCCATCGATCAGACGCCCATCGGACGCACGCCGCGCTCCAACCCGGCCACCTACACCAAAATCTTCGACGAGATCCGCAACATCTTCGCCATGACCCCGGACGCCCGCAAGCGCGGCTACCAGCCGGGGCGGTTCAGCTTCAACGTCAAGGGCGGGCGCTGCGAGGCGTGCAGCGGCGACGGGCAGATCCGCGTGGAAATGCACTTCCTGCCCGACGTGTACGTCACCTGCGACGTGTGCAAGGGCAAACGCTACAACCACGAAACCCTCGAAGTCCGCTATCGGGGGCTGAACATCTCGGAAGTGCTGGACATGCCCGTACGTGAGGCCCGCCAGTTCTTCTCCAATTATCCTGTACTCGAACGCCGCCTTGCCGTACTGGAAGATGTGGGGCTCGACTACATCCGCCTGGGCCAGCCCGCCACGACCCTCTCCGGCGGCGAGGCCCAGCGCATCAAGATATCGCGCGAGCTCGGCAAGCGCTCCTTGCCCGGCACCATGTACATCCTCGACGAGCCGACCACGGGGCTGCACATGCACGAGGTCGGCAAGCTCGTCACCGTGCTGCACCATCTGGTGGAACTCGGCGCGACGGTCGTGGTCATCGAGCATAATACGGACGTCATCCTTGCCTCGGACTACGTCATCGACCTCGGCCCCGGCGGAGGGGAAAACGGCGGGCGCATCGTCGCCGCCGGAACGCCTGAAGCCATCATGGCCGATCCGAATTCCGTTACCGGCAAGTTCCTCACCGAAGAACGGCGGGCACGGCGCAAGCTCGGAGACGGCTGACGCGGATGCCCATCGAGCGGTAGGAACTATGGGGGAAGGCTTTGCCATAGCACGTGGTTGTTTTATCTCCATAATACTGTGAAAATACAGACGTTTCCTTCAGTTTTTCCGTCGATGGGCTCCATGCTTGGGCCATTTTATTGGTTATTCCTTTGGAATTTTAAGAAACATCAACCAGTTCCTATGACACGGCATTGGGGGAGGGAAGGCTTTCCGAGGGGAGGCGTCCCCCTTCCCCAAACGTGCATGTTCAGAGCCTCTTTCCGCATTCCAAGGGCTTGGCTCCCGTGCCTCTGTCCGCAATCCCGGAATACAGGTATATTGCGCCGTGCCTCCGTCTCAAAGCGGCACAGCCTGCATCAGCCGCCTGCACGGGGAGAAATGCCGTTTCAAGGCCCCGCCCTTTTCCTTCCCCTGCCCGTTTTTTGATCGGGGCGAGGCACTACCGGAACGATAAACGCAACAACGTCCGCCCAGAGGACACAAAAGGCGGGAAGCCGCCGGGAAAGGGTGCCCTTTCCGAAGCGCTTCCAAAGGACTGCCTATGGTTTCCCTTGAACTCAATCAGGATCATTGCATCCGGTGCGGACGCTGCATCAGCGTATGCCCTCAGCGCATCCTCGGACGCCGCACCAATGGGGCCGTGGATGTCCTGCACGGGGCTCTGGCCCGCTGCATCCGGTGCGGCCACTGTGTCGCCGTCTGTCCCAAGGCGGCCCTGACCTTGGAGCATATCGCGCCCTCCTCCCTGCCGCTTATCGAAGACGCTCCCCTTTCCGACCTGCAACGCGACATGCTGTTTAAGACGCGGCGTTCCACCCGCGTGTATAAAGACGACCCGGTCGATCGCAGCGTACTGCTCAAGGCGCTGGAAGAGGCCCGCTACGCGCCGACGGCGTCCAACAGTGAGGAAGTGGCGTGGCTGCTGGTGGAAGGCCGCGACAGACTGCACGACCTCGCCTCGCGCGTGGCGGACTGGATGTCGACGCTCACCGGAAAATACCGCCATGTGGCGTCGGCTTTCCACGCCGGGCAGGATCCGATCCTCCGGGGGGCCCCTTCCCTCATTCTCGCGCACGGCGACGCCAACACGCCGTGGAACGCCATCGACTGTGCCGCCGCCGTCAGTTATCTGGAACTTGCCCTGCACAGCTACGGCATCGGGACTTGCTGGAGCGGTTTCGTCATCGCCGCCGCCAACAACGGCGTAGACCTCGGCATCCCCGTCCCCGAAGGCCGTAAAATCTGCGGAGGACTCATGATCGGGTATCCTTCCGTCCAGTATGCCCGTGTCCCCCCGCGCAGACCCGTGCGGTTGGCTGTCGTGGAGTAAGCCGCTGTACATACCCAATCACTGAAAAACAAAAAAGCCCTGAATGCTGTTCAGGGCTTTTTTTTGTCGGCTCTGTCATAGTATGGGATTGTTTCATCTCCACAGTGCGGCGAAATATACAAACCTTTTTCTCCAGTTTTCCCCCTGGCGGAACCCTAGCCAAGGCATTTTGTTGGTTATTCCTTTGGAGCTTCAAGGAAAAAACATCAACCATTTTCCATGACACAACCTTTTTGTCCTCTGCCGCAAGGCAGCCCCACTTCCGTATGGATAAAACGAAAGGCATTGTCATAGTATGGGGTTGTTTCATCTCCACAGCGCGGTGAAAATATAACCTTTTTCTCCAGTTTTCCCCTTGGCGGAACCCTAGCCAAGGCATTTTGTTGGTTATTCCTCTGGAACTTCAAGGAAAAGCATCGGCCATTTTCCATGACACAGCCAAACGAAGAAACCGGGGGAGGAACTGCGCAGTGCGCCTTTCCTCCCCCGGCCAATGGCTTATCTCAAATCCAAGGACTAGGCTTCAAAGTTGGCTTCGAGCAGAGCAAGGATCTGGTCGCGGCTGGCGGCGCGGGGGTTGTTGTTCAGGAGACGCTTGGCGGCGAAGGCGCGATCCGCGCAGGCGGGCAGGTCTTCACGCTTCACGCCGTAGTTGGCGAGGCCGGTGGCGATGTCGAGATCGTTCAGCAGGTCGCGGAAGGCGTCTTCCACGTCGGCGGCGCGATCCATCACGCTCATGCAGCCGGAACGGTCATCGCCGCGCAGGATGTCAGCCACGATGGCGTACTTTTCAGGGTTGGCGATGTAGTTGAAGCCCACGCTGAAGGGAGCGCAGAAGGACATGGCCAAGCCGTGGGGGATGTGGCATTCCACGGGCAGGGTCGTGCCGATGGCATGGATGATGCCGTTCTGGGTGTTGCCGAAGCCCATGCCGGCGAGGGCGGAGCCGTACATCATGGCGTCGCGGGCAGCGGCGTTCTTGCCGTTGGCATAAGCCTGACGGATGTTGGCGCCGACCAGCTTCATGGCCTGAAGGTTCAGGGCGTCGGTGATCGGGGTGGCAGCGATGCCGCAGAAGGATTCCATGGCATGCACGAAAGCGTCAACGCCGGTCATGGCGGTCACGCGGGGAGGCAGGCCGAAGGTCAGCTCGGCGTCGAGGATGACGGTGTCGGCATACATATATTCGGAAACAACGCCCTTCTTGCCGCCGTTCTTGGTGTCGGCGAGCACGGAAATGTTGGTCATTTCAGAGCCGGTACCGGCGGTGGTGGGGATCAGGATGGAGGGCATGCAGGGGTTCGGAACCAGATTGATGCCGAAGTACCTGTCGATGGGGCCTTCGTTGGAAAGCAGCACGGAAGCGGCCTTCGTGGTGTCGAGGGCGGAACCGCCGCCGAAACCGATGATCACGTCGGCGCCGAAAGCCTTGGCTTCGTCGGTGCAGTGCTGGATGGAATCCATGCTGGGTTCGAGCTGGGCTTCAGCGTACAGCTTCCATTCGATGCCGCCGGCGGTCAGAGCTTCTTCGAGGGGCTTCTGGACGCCGATCTTGGCCAAGCCGGGGTCGGTCACGATGAACGCTTTGGAACCCTTGAGGTTCTTCACTTCGTTGGCGGCTTCTTTGATGGCGCCGAGGCCATGCACGATCTTCTTGACGGTGTAATGCACAAAAGCCATTGTCGTATCCTCGCGTTGTTGAAGTCTTCAATATGCCGAAGCAGGACAAAGCACTGCCTTGCCCTGCCGACGTTTTCCAGAATGAAAGTCCCGATGCCTCCGGTGGAGGCATCGGGCTTTTCAATTCTTACAGACCGAACTTCTGTTCGACGGTGGTGAACGCCTTGTCGATACCGGCGACGATTTCGTCGATGTCGGCTTCGGTGGCGATCAGGGCCGGGCACAGGGTCAGGGTGTTGTTGAATTCACGGAAGGAACGAGAGGTCTTGCCGATGATCACGCCGGCCTGCTTGGCGGCGCCGACCATAGCGTTGGCGATGGGTTCGGCGATGGGTTCCTTCGTAGCGCGATCCTTAACGATTTCGATACCGGCAAAGAGGCCCTTGCCGCGTACGTCGCCGATGATGGGATGCTTGTCCATCAGGCCCTTGAGGCCTTCGATGAGGCGTTCGCCCATCTTCGTGCAGTTTTCGAGCAGGTTTTCGCGCTCGATGATTTCCATGTTCTTCAGAGCCGCGGCGGGGCCGGCGGTGCAGCCACCGAAGGTGGAGATGTCGCGGAAGTAGGCGTCGTGGTCGGCCGGGTCGTTCACGAAGTCCTGGAACACGGCTTCGGTCGTCACGGTGCAGGAGATGGGAGCGTAGCCGGAAGCGACGCCCTTGGCCATCGTGACGATGTCGGGCTGGACGTTGAAGTGCTGATAGCCGAACCACTTGCCGGTACGGCCAAGGCCGCACACGACTTCGTCCATGATCAGGAGCAGGCCGTACTTGTCGCAGATTTCGCGGATGGTTTCATAGTAGCCTGCCGGAGGAACGAGGATGCCGCCGCCGGCGGTCATGGGTTCCACGATCACGCCGCCGAGTTCGTCCGGGCCCACGGTCAGGATGACTTCTTCAAGCTGCTTGGCCATCTTCACGCCGAGATCCGGGCAATCGCCGAACTTGGAGCGGTAAACGTCGCAATCGGGGAATTCATAGAAGCCGGGAGCGAAGGGGCCGTACTGAACTTTACGTTCAAACTGGCCGCAAGCGCTCAGGGTACCGATGGTGGTGCCATGATAGTCACGGGCACGATACAGGATGCCGGTCTTCTTGCCGCCGTGCTTCAGCTGGCCGATCTGACGGACGATCTTGAAAGCCTTTTCGTTGGCTTCGGAACCGGAGTTGGAGAGATACACGCGGCTCATGCCGGGCATCTTTTCGATGAGCTTCTTGGAGAATTCGATGGTGGGGACGTTGCCGATGCCGTTGGCGAAGTAGCACAGTTCCATCATCTGGGCGGCGACGGCGTCAACGATTTCCTTGCGGCCATAGCCGACGTTGACGGTCCACACGCCGCCGGACACGGCGTCGATGTAGGTCTTGCCGTCGATGTCGGTGATGCGCATGCCTTCGCCCTTCACATAGATGGCGGGCTCGAAATTCTTGTGCTGGGTCAGGTGGTGCCAAACGTGCTTTTTGTCCAGAGCGACCAATTCAGCTTTATCGTAAGTCATGGTGCATTCCTCATGAAATAATGATGGTATTGTCACAGGAAGGTTAAAGGCGAAAACCAATTGGCGCACATGGGCCGTTCCTGCCCTTACCCTTGACTTTGACCGGAAAACTGGCCAGTCTCATGCGGACATGAGACTGGTCCAGTCATGAATCACGTCTTACTTCAGAATGTCGCAGGTGCAATGCAGTTCGTAACCGAGAGCATCGGAAACGCCCTTGAAGTACACCTTGCCGTCATAGGTGTTGATGCCGCGGGCCAGAGCCTTGTCGTCCTGGCAAGCCTTCTTCCAGCCCTTGTTGGCCAGATCGATCATGTAAGGCATGGTGGCGTTGGTCAGAGTGAAGGTGGAGGTGCGGGCCACGGCGCCGGGCATGTTGCCCACGGAGTAGCACACGATGCCTTCATACATGAAGGTCGGGTTGTCATGGTAGGTGGCGCCGTGCTTCGCGGTCACTTCGATGCAACCGCCCTGGTCGATGGCGACGTCAACAATGGCAGAGCCCTTCTTCATGGTCTTCACCATGGCTTCGGTGACCAGTTTCGGGGTCAGGGCGCCGGGGATGAGGACGGAACCCACGAGGAGGTCGGCTTCCTTCACAGCGGCGGCGATGTTGAAGGCGTTGGAGGCCAGGGTCTGGATGCGGCCGCCGTACAGGTCGTCGATCTGGCGCAGGCGGAAGAGGTTGCTGTCGAGGATGGTCACGCGAGCGCCCATGCCCATGGCAACCTTGGCGGCGGAGAGACCCACGGTACCGGCACCCACGATGACGACGTGAGCGGCCTGCACGCCAGCGGTGCCGCCCATCAGGAGGCCCATGCCGCCTTCAATCTTGGTCAGCATCTGGGCGCCCACCTGAGTGGCCATGCGACCGGCGATTTCGGACATGGGGGCGAGGAGGGGCAGGAAACCGTTGTCGAGCTGCACGGTTTCGTAAGCGATACCGATAACCTTCTTGTCGAGAAGAGCCTTGGTCAGGGCCGGTTCCGGAGCAAGGTGCAGGTAGGTGTAGAGGATCAGGCCTTCATGGAACAGGTCGTATTCAGGAGCCAGAGGTTCCTTCACTTTCACGACCATGTCGCAGTCCCAGCATTCCTTGGCGGTATCAACGATCTGAGCACCGGCGGCAACGTATTCTTCGTCGGTGATCATGCTGCCGAGGCCGGCGCCCTTCTGCACGAGGACGGTGTGACCGGCTTCTTTAAGGGCATGAACGCCAGCGGGGGTGATGCCAACGCGGAATTCCTGAACTTTGATTTCGGTGGGGATACCTACACGCATTTGAGTGCCTCCGAGAGCAGTATGTTGAAGTACGTTTTGAAATTCAGGGTGGGGTTGTACTCCATGCCCTCTTTATAGCAACTAGCGTTCCATTTTTCCCAAACATCATAACATAATATTTTTATTATAGTTTTTAAAAGCGTCCTTTTCAGGCCTTTTTGGGGTCAATGCAGTCTCGAATCACTTGCCGATGAATCATAGGAATGTTCGAGTTAATTTTGCATCATGATGCATAGTTGCATTAGAGAGGTTCTTCCATGACGCCACAGCCCGCCTTTTGCGATCACATCCTCCATCAAAACGAACTCGCCGCCGCCGGAATATGCCGCGGGGACACATGGAATTTAATCTTTATAAACAATATGTTGGGAGAAATACTCAAACTTTCTCCCGGACGGGCTGATGACGAGCCTTTTTTGCCACGCCTGACGCGATGCGGATTTGATGAAGTGGAGGAAAGCCTGAGCGAACCCCACGGAGGCGAGCTGATCGCCCACCACAAAGAGGGTTCCATGTACATCATCCGCTGGAAAAGCGTTTCCGCCGGCGATTCCGCGGACGGCGAGCAAGTTCGCCTTATCACAATGTCAAAAATCCCGGTCGATCAGATCAACCGGGTGGCCGAACTGCCTTGGCAGGAGCTGACCGTCCTGCTCGACTCCATCCACGACGGCATCTGGGTCATCGACTCCGACGGCATCACCCTGCGCGTCAACAAGGCGATGGAGCGCATCGCCGGGCTGCGCGCCGAGGAAGTCATCGGCAAGCATGTGACCGAACCCATGCACAAGGGGCGCTTTGAAACCTGCGTCACCCTGCGCGCGCTCATCGAAAAACGCGCGGTCACCATGTTCGACGACTATTCCAACGGCAAGCGCTGCCTGAACACCAGCACGCCCATTTTTGACGAAAAGGGCAACGTGTGGCGGGTCATCGCCTCCATCCGCGACATGACCGAGCTGGAAACCCTCCAGCGGAAGCTCACCGATCTGGAGATGGAAACCCTCTCCTACAAAGCACGCCTGGAAAACCTTCAAACCGAAATGGACGCCGGGTTCGTCGGGCACAGCGCCCCCATGCGCCGCCTGCGCAAGGAAGC
Organism: Bilophila sp. T19-St14; assembly: GCF_059728385.1. Taxonomy (NCBI): domain Bacteria; kingdom Pseudomonadati; phylum Thermodesulfobacteriota; class Desulfovibrionia; order Desulfovibrionales; family Desulfovibrionaceae; genus Bilophila; species Bilophila sp. T19-St14. The sequence goes on along the minus strand of NZ_BAAGFT010000001.1, from coordinate 2,864,986 downwards.
CTCCAAAGCCGCCCGCACCGAAGCCATCACCCTCATCCTCGGCGAAACCGGAACCGGCAAGACGCTGACGGCCAAGGCCATCCACGACATGAGCCAGCGCAGCGCCGAGCCGTTCATCGCGGTGAACTGCGGGGCCATCCCCATGTCGCTTATGGAATCCGAACTGTTCGGCTACGAAAAAGGCGCCTTCACCGGCGCGGCCAAAAGCGGCAAACCCGGCATGTTCGAGCTGGCCCACAAGGGAACCCTCCTCCTTGACGAAATCGGCGAGCTCCCCCTCCCCATGCAGGCCAAGCTGTTGCAAGTGCTCGACGGGCACCCCTTCCACCGGGTCGGGGGGACCAAGCCCATCACCGTGGACGTGCGTGTCATCGCCGCGACCAACAAGCCGCTGGCGGACATGGCCGCTTCGGGGCAGTTCCGCGAAGACCTCTTCTACCGCCTCCGGGTGCTGACCGTGGAAATCCCTCCGCTGCGGGAACGGCCGGACGACATCCCCGTCCTCGCCATGCATTTCCTGCAGGAGATCATCAAGAAAAACGGGCTGCAAAAAAATTTCGATCCGCAGGTGCTGAACTGCTTCCTGACCTACCGCTGGCCGGGCAACGTCCGCGAGCTCCGCGCCCTCGTGCAGTCGCTGGCGACCATGAGCGAGGAAGAAACCATCACCATGCAGGATCTCCCTCAATATATGCAGGCCCAGTCGCCCATCCCGCAGGGCGGCGTCTCCTTCCGCCAGCCCATGCGCGAGGCCGTCGCCGAACTGGAGCGCAACATGATCATGGCCGCGCTCACCGAAACCGGCAGCACCTACAAGGCCGCCCGGCGGCTCAAAGTCAGCCAGTCCACCATCGTCAGGAAAGCGCAGCGGTATAAGATCGGCCTCGTGGAAATCGCCCACAAATAATTTTTTTCAAACGTATCTACAGTCGGATAGGAGGAAAATCAGGCTGGCGGGCTTACCGGGGAGGCCAGGTTGACACCTTCGAGCCTCGTGCGCTAAAGCCCAAAATAAGGTGTGGGGTTGCACGCAGCCACGGGACTCTAGATGGAAAGAGAGAGGATTCTATGCTCAAAAGCCTGCTTGCCGCCTTGGTGACGCTTGCCCTTCTCACCGGCGCCTCCCCCGCCAGCGCCTATGAAAAAACCATCCTGAAAGTGGGCATGGGCGATCCCATCGATTCCGAGATGGGGGCCATCGGCATCCGGTTCAAGGAAATCGTGGAAGCCCGATCCAGAGGCAAGGTGGAAGTCCAGCTCTTCCCCTCCGGCCAGCTCGGCGACGAAACGGAAATGATCCAGAACGTGCGCGCCGGGAACCTCGACATCGCCGTTGTGGGCATCGCCAATACAGTCCCGTTCGTGAAAAAACTCGGCATCCTCACCATGCCCTACCTTTTTGACGACATGTACGACGTCGTCCGGGCGACCACCGGCCCCGCCCATGCCCTGCTCAACGGGTACGCCATACGGGAGGGGGGATTCCGCATCCTCGGCTGGACGTATACCGACTACCGCTACATTTCCAATTCCCGCAGGCCCATCAAAAACCTGAACGACATCAAGGGGCTCAAGTTCCGTGTCCCGCAGAGCGCCATCCTGCTCGCCTGCTATAAGGCATGGGGGGCGAACCCGGTGCCGATCTCGTGGGCGGAAACCTTCACCGCGCTCCAGCAGGGCTTGGTCGACGGGCAATGTTACGGCTACATCACCTTCCTCGCCTGCAAGTTCAACGAAGTGCAGAAGTACATCACCGAAGCGCACTATACCTATCAGCTCCAGCCCATGATCCTGAGCCAGCGGGCATTCAAGAAAATGTCCCCTGAAATGCAGGCGCTCATCACCGACGCCGGGCGCGGCGCGCAGGAATACTGCCTTGCCTTCCAGCTTGTCGAAGGCGTGAGGGCGAAGCAGCGGCTCATCGAGTCGGGCGTGCAGATCGATCAGCTTGAGGACGAGGCCGACTGGAGGAATGCCGCCATTGCGCAGGTCTGGCCCGAAATGGAGACGTTCGTGGGCGGCAGGGCCGCCATTAACGCCTTCCTCTCCGCCATCGGGAAAAAACCTTGGAAGTAGGCTTTCCGCACAAGGGGAAAGCGGCTTCATAAGGTTGTCTATTCCCGTGCGCTGCCCTACACTGGCGACGCGCCGCACCGACGCTCTCCGGGGGGGGACTTCATGCTCAAGAAGGTTCTTCTAACGCTTTTGGACAATTTTGAGGGGTACGTCAGCCAAGCCTTGCTTGCGTTCTTCGTGCTGATCCTGCTCCTGCAGATTTTCCTGCGCCAGTTCGGGCATCCGCTGTATTGGACGGAAGAGCTCGCGCGGTATTCTTTTGTCTGGTTCGTCTTCTTCGGGGCTTCCTATGCGGCCCGCCTCGCCGCGCACAACCGGGTCACCATCCAGTTCCGCCCCTTCCCCAAATGGGTGGGCGATGCCTGTATGCTCCTCAGCGACGGCGTGTGGCTGTTCTTCAACAGCGTCATGGTCGTGGAAAGCCTCGCCGTGATCCGCGAACTCCGGGAATTCCCCTACGCCACCCCCGCCCTCGACTGGCAGCTCTCGTACATCTATTTCATCTTCCCCATCGCCTTTACGCTCATGTCCGCCCGCATCATCCAAGTCAACGTGATGAAGTTCATTCTGAAGAGGAGCGTTACGGCACCCGACGTCGTTGAAATCGAAGAGAGCCGGAAAGCCTTGGCGGACGGAGGTAAGCCATGAGCCCGGCGGGAGCCCTTTTCGCCACCTTTGCGGTACTGATGCTGCTCGGCTCGCCCATTACCGTGGCGCTCGGCGTGGCGGCCATGACGGCCCTCTATACGGTGGATCAAAACCTCGTCACGCTGGTGCAGATCGCCTTCACCTCGGTCAACTCCTTTCCCATCATGGCCTTGCCCGCCTTCATGCTCGTCGGGGCGCTCATGGAATGCGCGGGCATTTCGCGGCGGCTTGTCGCCATCGCGGAAAATATCGTCGGCCCCATCCCCGGCGGCCTCGCCGTCTCCACAGCATTGGCCTGCGTGTTTTTCGGGGCGATTTCCGGTTCCGGCCCCGCGACGACCGCCGCCGTGGGGATGCTCATGATCCCGGCCATGATCCGGCGCGGGTTCAGCAAGGGGTATGCGGCTGCGGCCGCAGCGACCGCCGGGGGCGTGGGCATCATCATCCCCCCAAGCATCCCGATGGTCGTCTATGCGGTGTCGGGGCAGCAGTCCATCACCAAAATGTTCCTCGCCGGGGTGACGCCCGGCATCATGATCGCGGTGGGGCTCGCCGCCATGCACCTCTTCCTCTGCCGGAACATGCCCGTGGCGGAAGATCTCCAAAACGGCTCAGGGGACTCGCTGCTCAAGGCGCTCAAGGACGGGCTTTGGTCGCTCATGGCCCCGGTCGTCATCCTCGGCGGCATCTACGGGGGGTTCTTCACGCCGACCGAGGCCGCCGTGGTCGCCATCTTCTACTCCATCTTCGTCGGGCTGTTCATCCACCGCGAGCTGACGTTCGGGGGCATCCGGCACTCGCTCCAGATCACCTCATGGATGACCGGGCGCGTGCTGATCATCATGTTCACGGCCTACGCGTTCGAGCGGCTGCTCGTCCAGTACCGGATACCGGACATGATTGTGGAGCACATCCTCGGCTTCACTTCGGACGTCGCCGTCATCTGGATGTTCGCCATCGCCCTGCTGCTCTTTCTGGGGATGTTCATGGAGACGCTGGCGATCATCCTGCTGGCGACGCCCGTGCTCCTGCCAGTCATGACCGCCTTCGGCGTAGACCCCATCCACTTCGGCGTGGTGCTGGTCTGCTGCTGCGGGGTCGGGTTCTCCACGCCGCCCCTCGGCGAAAACATCTTCATCGCCTCAGGCATCGCCGACACCACCCTTGAGGACATTTCCTACAGCGCCCTGCCCTTTGTCTTCGTAACCGTGGGCGTCATCATCCTCTGCGTCTTCGTCCCGGACATCGTGCTGTTCCTCCCGCGCATGATATATTGATCCCACAGGGAGCACGGGAACGGGCACACTGCCGCCCCTCAGCCCGGAGGGAAAAACCGTACCGCTTTCCAGCCCGCCGCCCCATAAAAAAACGGAGGCCGCCGAACGCACCGTTCCGTTTCCATGCGGCCATAAAAAAATCCCGAAGCCTTCAACTTCGGGATTTTTCTTTACGCCATGCAGCACAAGGAAATCCGCCCAGCCTCACCCCGCCCGGCGATAAAAACAGGCTGTGCCCTAGAAAACGGCTGATGCTTTTTTCCTTGAAGTTCCAAAAGAATAACCGGCAAAATGCCTTAGCCGTGGATTCCGCCAAGGGGAAAGCTGGAGAAAAGGCTGTAGTTTCACCGCGCTGTGGAGATGAAACGGCCTCATGCTACGGCAAAGCCTGAAAATAGGCCGAACACTTTGAAAAGAGAAGGGACAGTCGCAAGGACGGGCCGAGGAAAGGTGAAGGACAGGGATATGCCTTCAACCAAGGCTTTTCCCCGTATGCTTCACGTCAAAAGGCCGCTTCCTGCCCGGTGGCTTGGGCCAGCTCGCGGAAAAGGCGCAGGCTCTCTTCGGCCTCGGTCTTCTCCATCTTGTGCATGGCGAACCCGGCATGGATAATGATGTAATCCCCGATCTCCACTTCTTCGGGCAGCAAAATGCCGGAAACGGTCAGGCAGGTCGGCCCGTTGCCGACGGTGGCCTTCAACATGCCGTCATCAGATTTTTCAATGACTTTCGCAGGGATGGCAAGACACATACTGAGTCCTTTCGCTGATTTTCGGCCCGCGGGAACGGAGGTTTTCACAAAACGGATGCCGTGCGGGAAAAATGATAGTACCCATCCTCAAGCCCTCAGGCAAGCCCGAACCTCCGATTCCGCATGAGAATCCCCAAAAGGGCCGCCACGTATTATTGACATCCTTACCGTTCGGCTTTATGGGTAAAAGCATGAATACGTTAAGGCCCATCAAAGACGCAACGACCAGCTTTTCCCGCTCCGTGTTGGGGACGCTGCTTTTTGCTTTCGGGCTTTTTCTGTGTTCCTCCTTTTCCGCGCAGGCGCACATAGACAGCGATGTCAGCAGGCAGTTTGAAGCCCTCCTCGAAACGGCCCCTTCAAGTATGGAGGCATTCAAGGATCAGCGCTCCGAACTGGAAAGCGGGGACATCGGCCCGCAGCTCCAACGCTTCGATGCCGTAGATGAAGGTTCGGCGCTTGTCGAAGTATCCGGCGAGTGGCGGCTTGACGCGGCGCTTGCCCGTTCCGAAAGGAACCCCTTCACCAGTATTTCTGAGACGCTCAACGGCAATACAAGCCAAACGACGGCCCGGACGCCCAAAGGGTTCGACAAGCCCCTGCCGAACTCGGCGGGGTATGCCGCCGCGTTGGCCTCCCCGCCTGTCCTGCCTCAGGTTTCCGCTGTTCCGGCGGCGTTGCCCATTGGCACGCCCCTTTGCTTCCTTCCCGCCGAACGCGGGCTTGTTTCCTACCCTACGCCTCCTCCATACGGCTGCTAGAGCTTCCGCTTTTCCGTCCTTCGCTTTTTGCGTGACAGAAAAGCCCTGACTCGCGCAGCCGGTCTTCTGTACCCTTCACACGTCTCCCGCGCAGAATACCGGAACGCCCGAATCAGTGTGCGTCCTGTCGGCGGTTCCGCCGTTCCCGACAGCATTCTGCTCCTGCAACCGTGTGAGAGGCTTTCATGAAACTCTCGTTCCGATATGCGATTGCCGCCATTGTCATGGCCGGCGCGCTTTTCCTCTTGTCTCCGACGCTTATGCCGGAAGACGTCAACCTGCCGGGCGCCTCCCGCATCAGCTTGGGCCTCGATCTCAAAGGCGGCGTTCAGCTCACGCTGGGCGTGGATACGGAAAAAGCCGTTCAGTCCGCACTCGTCAACAGTGGGCAAATGCTCCGCCAGAAGGCCCGTGAGGCCGGGATCACCGTCCTCGGCCCCCGCCAGATGCCCGGCGGCGTACAGGAACTCATCATCGCCCGCGCCAATCAGGCCGATGCCTTCCTTGCCCTTGTCCAAAAGGACGCCCCGCAGGTCGTGCCCGGAACGCCCCGGACTGGTTCCGACGGCGCTGTCCATCTGCCCTATACGTTCACGCCCGCCTTTGTTAAGCAGACACAGGATCTGGCCGTGGATCAGGTGCTGCGCACCATCTCCAGCCGCATCGACCAGTTCGGCGTGGCCGAACCGGATATCCGCAAGCAGCAGGGCGACCGCATCCTCATCCAGCTCCCCGGCCTGACCAACGTCAACCGCGCCGTCCAGCTCATTGAGAAGTCCGCCGATCTGTCCTTCCACCTCGTCCGCGACGACATCCCCCAAGGCTACCTGCCTCCCGGCGTCGCCTTCTACCCCATGATGGGCAAGCACGGCGAAGAGGGCAATGCAAAGCTGGCGCTCGACAGCACCCCCCTCCTGAGCGGCAAGGAAGTCGCCGACGCCCGCCCCGGATTCGACGACAAAAATACGTCGATGGTCAGCCTGTCCTTCACCCCTCGCGGCGCGGCCCTGTTTGAAATGGCCACCGGCGAGCATGTCGGCAAGCGCCTCGCCATCGTGCTGGACGGCACCATCCACAGCGCCCCGGTGATTCAGGAAAGGATCGCGGGCGGCACGGCCAGCATCAGCGGCCAGTTCACGCCTGAAGAGGCGCAGGATCTTGCCATTTCCCTGCGTTCCGGCTCCCTCGCGGCCCCTGTCCATGTGCTCGAACAACGCACGGTAGGCCCCGCCCTCGGCGAAGCGTCCATCACCAGCGGCATCCTCGCTGCGCTCATCGGCACGCTGGCGGTCATGATCATCATGCCCCTGCGCTACGGCTGGTCAGGCATGCTCGCCAACGGGATGCTCCTCTGCACCCTCAGCCTGCTCATGGGCGGCATGGCCGCGCTCGGCGCGACCCTGACCCTGCCGGGCATAGCGGGCGTCGTGCTGACCATCGGCATGGCCGTGGACGCGAACGTCCTCATCTTTGAGCGGATACGCGAGGAGCTGGCCCTTGGCCTGACGCCTCCCAAGGCCATCAAGGTCGGTTTCGAGCGCGCCAACCTTTCCATTGTGGACTCCAACCTGACGACGATCATCGTCGCGGCCATCCTGTACCAGTTCGGGACCGGCCCGGTGCGCGGCTTTGCCGTCACCCTGACCCTCGGCATCATCGCCTCCATGTTCTCGGCGATCTTCCTCTGCCGCATCGCCTTCGACGCGTGGATGAAGCACACCGGCGGCGCCCGCCTCAGCATGCACGGCCCCATGGAGCTGCGCGCCCTGTCGGGCTACCTGTCCCACTTCCCCTTCCTCAAGCGCGTGAAGCATGTAGGCGTGCTGACCCTCCTGCTCGTGGCGGCGGCCGTTTCCGTGGGCATGTGGCGCGGCGGCCTCCAGTACGGCGTCGACTTCTCAGGCGGCGTTGCGGCGCAAGTCCGGTTCGAGCACCCCGTTTCGGACAAGCAGCTCATCGGCGCGCTTGATCCCATGCACCTCGAAGGCCTGATGACCCAGCAATACGGCGACAACAGTTCCGTCTGGCTGCTCCGTTTCGGCCTGCCCGACACCCCCGCGCAGCAGCTCGGCGAAACCCTGCTCAGCCATCTCCAAACCGTGGACGGCGGCGGGACGGTTTCCTTGGATCGTCTGGAAACGGTCGGCCCCAAGGTCGGCGACGATCTCCGCAGCTCGGCGCTGGAAGCCATCTATTACGCGCTGCTCCTGATCACCGTGTATATTTCAGGGCGGTTTGAACAGCGCTGGGGCACCGCCGCCCTGCTTGCCGGGGCGCTCACGGCGACCATGATCGCCCTGCAATGGCTGGGCGTGCCGACGGAAGGCCGTATCCTTGCGGCACTGCTGCTGACTCTGTTCCTGTGCTGGCGGCTCCGCCTCTCCTTTGCGGCGGGGGCGATGGCCAGCCTGATATTCGACGTCACGACGACCACCAGCCTGCTGGTCATCCTCGGTCAAGAAATCGATCTGAACATCGTAGCGGCACTTTTGACCATCATCGGCTATTCGCTGAACGATACCATTGTGATTTACGACCGGATCCGTGAAACCCTGCGGCGGGAGAACCCCGACTCGCCGCGCCCGCTGCCGGAAATCATTCAGGAGGCGCTTGGCGACACCATGAGCCGTACCCTGCTGACCGCAGGCACGACGCTCGTGGCGGCCCTCGCCCTATTCCTGCTCGGCGGCCCGGTCATTTACGGCTTCGCACTGACCATGCTCATAGGTGTTTTCATGGGAACGATTTCCTCCCTGTTCGTCGCAGCGCCAATGCTTCCCCTGTTTGGCGACACCCTTTCGTTCAAGACCGCCGTTACCCTGGGCGTCTTTGAGCGGCCCGGCGAACACGGCGTGGTTTGACGGCGGGAAACCTCCTCTCCCCGCCTCCGTTTCCATGAATACGGCACCATCGGCGTCCCCTGCCGATGGTGCCGGGAGGACAGGATTCCCCCCCTGAAATTCCGTCCTCCGAAAACGACGCGCCGGGCGTTTTACGGCCGCCCGGCGGGTTATGCAAACGCGGGATCCGGGTTTTCTCCTCCACCCGGGTTCACCTTCTTTCCCCTGTGAAGGTGGCCGCGTTCGGGCAACATCCATCCCCCTGAGGATGTCGCCCTCTCCTCGGACGGCGCCGGCACTCCCTCCTCAGTGTCGGCGCCGCTTCTTTTGGAACGGGGAAATTGGGGAGGGGAGGAAGGGCCTTTCTGAAGAAAGCCCCTTCCTCCCCTCCCCAAACCCCACCCCTCCTTCCCCAAAGACTTTCATCCTTATCGAATCCCTCATGAGGGCTGTACTGGAAAAGGCAAGGCCGGCTTCGGCAAATGGGCCATACGGGATGCAAGCTGTTGGAGGATAACGGCAACGGGGGAACCCAAGCGGAGAAAAAGGGAATAGGATAATCGCTGGTTGGGAAAGGCTCTGTTATAGTTTGTGGTTGTTTCATCTCTACAGTGCGATGAAAAGACAGCCTTTTTCTCCAGTTTTCCTGTTGGCGGGATCCACGGCTAAGGCATTTTTCCGGTTATCCCTTTGGAACTTCAAGGAAAAAAGCATCAACCGTTTTCTATAACACAGCCTTGGGAAAAGGGCCGCGAGAGAAACGGGGGGAGCCCTTCCAATCGTTCTGGCCTTGGGATACGTTCCCCTTCACGCGGGATGCACAAGGGCGTTTTTCTTTGGAAGGGATGCCATGTTAAAGAAAATGGTTGTTGCATAGAAAATGGTTGATGCTTTTTTCCTTGAAATCAAAAAGGATTAACCGACAAAATGCCTTAGCCGAGGATTCCGCCAACAGGAAACTGGAAAAAAAGGCTGTATTTTCACTGTACTGTAGAAATAAAGCAATCTTATGCCATGACAGAGCCAAGAAAATCTGTGTATTGGGGTGTTGTAAACAAAAAGTTTTGTTCAGCAGCCGGTTGATGTTTTATTTCTTCGGCACTGTCATAGTAAAAAATGATAGTTCATTTCATGGAATTCAAGATAGATAAGAGAAAAACGTTTTTCGGCTTTGGCCCACCAGCAACGATATTTCAAAATGCAATAAATCAACTACGCTAAATTGTATCAATCAAATGAGTGACAGAGCCATTTCTTGAAGTTCCCCAATAAATGCTCAGTGGAATGCCCACCCACGCCGCTCATCGGAAAGACGCTATAAAAGTATATATTCAGTGTGTTAAATAGGGGTAAGATTGTGCCATAGAAAATGATTGATGTTTTCTTCCCTGAAGTTCCAAAGGACTAGCTGATAAAATGCCTTAGCCCTGTATTCCGCCAAGGGAAAGCTGGAGAAAGCTGTCTTTTCATCGCACTGTGAAGCTGAAGAAAAAGCCTGTCTTTTCACTGAGCTGTGGAGATGAAACAACCAGATCTCTGACAGGGCCAAACATATCAATTATATTTTAAACAGGGCCAAAGGGACATTCAATACGGATACGTATGTCAAAAAAACCGTGCTGGGACGTGATTGCCTTATCTTCACAGCATAGTGAACATACGGATTTTTTTAGCTTTTCATCAACAAACTCCGTGACTAAAATACTTTATTTGGGTTATCTCTTTGCCTGCGCCCGCGGATTTGCCTTGCAGATCCGTCCGGCGGGTTTGCCTGCCGGATATTCCTATACGCTTGCACCGGGAAAGAAAAAACATCCATCGTTTGCTGTAACAGAGCCAATAAAACGATGGATGTGCTGTTGTTGAGTTAGCCGGGGAGGGATTTTCCCAACAAATTCCCTTCCCAGCGTCATCATGTCTTTTCAAAGGCTGTTCCTATCACGCGAAAACATTCATATGGAGATATGCCATGTCCACATTTGCGCCGCCGGCCCTGCACGGCATCATCGGCTACCCTCTTGGGCACAGCTTGAGCCCCCTCATGCACAATACGGCCTTCAGGACGTTGAACCTGCCCGGCGTCTATCTTTCATGGCCCATTGAACCGGGGCGGCTCCCCGGCTTTGTGGACGCTGCCCGGCTGTTGAATATCCGGGGCTGCTCCATCACGATTCCCCATAAAGTCGACATCATCCCGCTGCTGGACGAAACGAGCGCAGGTGTAAAGGAAATGGGCGCCTGCAACACTATCTATCGTGACGGCGAAAAGCTCTGTGGGGAAAATACCGACGTCATCGGATTCATGGCTCCGCTGCAAAAGCGCTCGCTGCCTCCCGACACCCGTGCGCTCGTGCTCGGTGCGGGGGGCGTTTCACGGGCGGCCATCGCGGGCCTACGGAGGCTCGGCCTCACCAATATTACCCTCACCAACCGCCGGAAAGAACGCGCCGAAGCCCTCTGCAACGAATTCGGTTTGCTGTGCGCCCCGTGGGAAGAGCGAGGGGATGTTCCCGCTGACCTCATCATCAACACGACATCACTCGGCATGACCGGGGCCCAAGAACATGAAACGCCCTACCCTTCGCCATTTCAAGGCAGCGGCATCGCCTACGATCTGATCTACACGCCGTTCCAGACCCGTTTCCTACTCGACGCCGCGGCTGCGGGCTGGGAAACCATCCTTGGCCTCGATATGTTCATTGGGCAGGGGGACGCGCAGTTCCACCTGTGGACGGGGCACCACCTTCCGAAAGAAGCCGTAACAGCAGTGGCTTCAGCGCTTTACGGACAATAAGAAACGGCTGTACGCTTCCGCGCCCATCAAACGCCATCTCAAGCATGGCGATAAAAAGAGGACTTTCCGCCGTACCGCTTTCCCGCAGCCTCTTATAATAAAACGCCCTGCGTATCCCGCCCTCCAAGCCTGTTGCCCGGCAGGAACTCCTGCTGGGCAGCCTCCCCACCAGTCAAAAGTCTTTGGGATGGGAAGGGGGAGGTTTGGAGGGGGAAGGGAAGGGCTTTCTTCAGAAAGGCCTTCCCTTCCCCCTCCAATCTTTCACATCCCCCATCCCCCCAAAGCCCGCATCACCTGTTCGGGGGTGATGGACTGCATACACGCATGGCTGCGATCACAATGCTTCTTTCCGTGCAGCGTACAGGGGCGGCAATCCAACTGCGGCTCAAGAACCCGATCCTTCGGCCCCGCCGGGAAAAACCCCCACTCTTCCGTCGTGGGCCCAAACAGTGCCAAAACGGGCGTGCCGACCGCCCCCGCAAGGTGCATCGGGCCGGAATCTCCCGTGATCAACAGGGATGAGGCCTTCAACAGGGCGCATGTCTCCCGCAAGGATGTGCGATTGGTAAAATCACGGAACGCGGGGAGCCCTTCCATGCCGCTGCCGCGTCCGATGACGATCCACGGTATGCCGCGCGACTCGAAAAGCCGCATGAGCTGGCGCCAGTATGCCTCTTTCCATGCCTTATCAGGATGCGTGGCATACGGATGCAGGGCTATGGGCGGAACGCCTGCTTTGTCCGGGAGCTGTTCCAGCAGGCGTTGCCCTTGCCTGATCTCCTCATCGGAAAGCCAAATGTGGGGCAGGAGCTCGGCGCGGGAAGGGGGTGCAGACTCCACGGCAAGGGCATAACGCTGCGGGACGTTCCATAGCCTGAGCTTATCCCGGAACAGCCGCCCCTTGCTCCGCAGGAATAAACGGCGCTCAAGGCCAAGCTTGCGATAACGCTTTACAGGCCCTTTCCACAACAGGGAAAGCAGGCGGGTGCGCAAAGTGCCATGCAGATCGAGCAATCCCCGCCCTGCGTGGGCTTCCGCCAGCCCGCGGAAAACGCCAAGCTGACGCGGAAACCTCAAATCCTCCTTGGCGAGCCCAATAACGGAACGTACAGCCGGGTGCCCTTCCAGAACAGGGGCGAACGCTTCGCGGGTAATGACCGTGAACGTCCAACCGTGCGTGCGGTGCCAATATTCGAGAACTCCAGTGGTCAGGGCCACATCGCCTAGGGCGCTCAGCCGGATCACAACCCATTCCGTGGGGGCTGGGACGTCATGAAAAGATGAAATTGTCATGCCCGGAAACTACCAGCGGGCATTCCAAAAGAAAAGGACTCTCTGCACCCATGTGGAGAAAACTTCACCTCTATATTGAGCGCCCCTTCCGTGACGGGACTCTCTGCGCGCATGTAGAAAAAACTCCTTGCCCCAAACGGCGGCAGAGGATTTTAGCCCTCTCCCTCTTGCTCTTTACGCTATGATCCGATAGAGTCTTGCGCTGGATGGAGAGGTAGCGAAGCGGCCGTAACGCGCTCGACTCGAAATCGAGTTACCGGTGATGAGCTGGTACGTGGGTTCGAATCCCACCCTCTCCGCCATTTGAATACAAGTTGTTGATTTATAACGACTTTATAATAAATGGAGCTTCATTGTGCCCCTGGATACGTTTCGGGGATACAGGTGAGGCTCCTTTATGTTTTCTCAAGCCAATCCACGGTGGAACTCTCTCCCACGTACCGGCTATAGGCGCGCTTCCTACCTTACGACGCATCGGCAGGTTCGCTATTTTCGCATAACTGTGCCCCATCACTTGCAATCTCTGCTTGGTAAAAAAGAAATCCGTCGCTCTTTGGACGGTCTGGACAGCCGTATGGCCCGCTCAAAGGCCATGCGGCTGTCCGTGATCGCACAAACTTTTTTTGCCTTTCTGGACGATGTGCAAGATGGACGGATACGTTTCGCGCATGGGGATATATCGCAATGTACTGAAAATATACGGAAAATAGCTCATAATCTGGATACGTTCTGGTTTGACGCGGCCATGCGGGAAAATCTGTCTCCGGCTGCTCTGGTATTGCGCTTGCCCTCCTTTTTGAAGGGCACAGGATGGGAGACGGAGGATAGCTGCCCGTCAGAGCAGAAAAAACGGGGAATCGAGACTCCAGAAGTATCCACCTTGTACGCTCAGTTTGAAGGGGTAAAACGCTCTGAAGCCCTATCTTCTTCCGCTCCTCAAACGGAGATTCATATCCGTCGCAAAACGCCGCTGACTCCACGGCAAGAACCCGTGATACGCAAGACAAAATCAACGCTACCGTCGCTGGATGAAGCGGCGGAATCCTACATTACCGCCAAAAAGCTCACGTGGTCGAAGGCCAGCGCAAAGGATATTCCACCTCAAATTCGCCAATTCGTGCAAATCGTGGGTGAATTGGAAAGTGGTCGTAGTTTGTCGATAGACCAGCTTTCACGTGAGCACATACGAGGTTACTACGATACACTGCGACATCTCCCCTTTCGGGTGAAGGGGCAAAACGCTTATCAAGATAAAAAATGGCTTGAAATTGCTGAAATGGGGAGAGCAGGCAAGGTGGAACGTTTGTTGAGCATCAAGACGATGGAAATTCGTCAGACCAACGTCCGCAGTTTCGTCAACTGGTGCGAACTTGAATATCGTGGAGCGATTCAGGCTCGTTATGTGAACTCCGGTTTTCCCAAGGTGGTTTCAGACAAGAATATTCGACGCAAGGGAGTCAAAAGAGAATCGTTTTCCCTCGTTGAGTTGCGTACTTTGCTCGGAGACAGACAGCATTTCTTGAAAGCCACGGCAGGCGTGGCCTCCCGGTTCTGGTGCCCCTGGATTGCGCTGTATTCAGGCATGCGTCTGGAAGAAATCTGTCAGCTCTATCTTTCCGATATTCGGGAAATTGAAGGGATATGGTGTTTCTCCGTCAACGAAGAAAGTGCTCACTCGGCCTTTGCCAAGCATGTCAAAAGTGCCGCCGGTATTCGGAACGTACCGATTCACCCGTGGCTCTGGCATGAGGCTGGACTAAAAGATTTTCTCGAATTACGCTGGCAAGCAGTTCCACAACACGAGTGGACAACGACCATGCTGTTCCCTGACATGCAGGAACGCGCCGCGACAGTTAACCTCAACACCACAAAACTTGGAGCCTCGGTGACGAAGTGGTTTACCCGCTATCGGCGTTCCGTGGGTATCGGAGGCCAGGAAGGAGAGGCCAGCCCCAAGACCTTCCATAGTTTCCGGCATACGGTCATCGAATATCTGCATAAACAGGCTCGTGTGGATTTGTCCATGCTGCAAGCTGTTGTCGGGCATGAACTGGTTGATATGGGCGTCACGGAAGCTTATGCCGGGGAATGGTCAATAAAAACGTTACTTGATAGCGTCATATTGAAACTTAACTGGAATCATCAATCAGATTAAAATTCTGATGTCATAGGATAAAATAATGTCTGACAACAAAGATGATTATATACAAAAAAATCTTGAACAAGCATTGGAAGTATGTGGAGATTCAGAATTTCTACAAAAACAGCGCAGCGAATACTTCAGTACTGAAAATGAAAAAATATCAGTAATAGATCAAAGCTTCCCGCCAGTAATACAAAAAAATGTGATTACAAATTCTCATCCAATTAACCAGGACAAGCAGGTTTCAAATATATTGCTAAGTCATGCTCAAGAAATGGGGCTTGGCAAAATACAACAAGAAACAACAATACTGAATACTTTTTCCAATAACGACTCTGCCAGAAAGCGATTTAAGAAAATATTTTTTGAAGCTGGTCTTCTGCAAGCAGTTAATAGTGCTCGCGAAGCGATGCAATATGAATCAATTCAAGAAATTAAAATATCACTCCTACCACAAATAACACCTATAGAAAATTCTTTTTTTACATCTATCTATAAATTTGCATCTGCGCTGTCAGCAGGAAATGGTTTTTCCCCTGAAGTCAATATGTTGGCAGTCATAACTGCTACAGGACAGGCATCACAAGGGAGATATTTTACAGAGGAATCTGGATGGTATGAAAAAGGTGTTCTCAATACTGTGTTTATTGATGATAGCGGGTTGAAAAAATCATTTTTCTTTGAACTATTTGAAGAACCATTCAAAAATTTTGAGGATGAAAAAAAGAAGGAGTATGCCATCACAGGCTTAGAATTTTCAACTCGCAAAAAACTTGCTAAGCTTACAGAGAATAAGCTTTATTCCAAAGCAGTAAATGAAATTTCTAAATCAATACAGACAAATACTGAAGACACTGAAACTCTAATACAGAAATGGACAGATAAGATCAATAGTCATACTGAAAAATCAATGCCTGCTGAACCACGTATTTTTGTAGGAACCGGAACGGCTATAAAAATTGCAAAAGAACTCATGTTACAAGGTGAAAATCTTGTCTCTATTAGTGCTGAAGGAGGACTTATAAAGCAAATTTGTAAATGGAAAGACAAAGATTTAGATCTGTTTTTGACATCCTTTACTAGAGAAAGATGGTCTCATGAAACGGACAAATATGGACTGATCTATTTAAATAATCACAGTTTATCTGTTTTGGCGAATACACAGACTAAAATTATTGAGGAATTTTTTAAAAATGATGATTTCATAGAAAGAGGAGGGATGTCTAGATTGATAGTTTATAATGCAGATGCTGTAGACTTTAAAGGTTGTATAGATTGGAATAATAAAAATTTTTTGGAAGCAAAGGCTACATACAAGAAAAAGATAATTTCTCTTCTAAGTCAACACCATACTCAAGATCAGCATCGCAAACTGTTTAAAATTCCTGTTGATTCAGATGCCATTAGAGAGTTAAAAGACTTTGAATCGAATACTCTTAATTATATTGAGTCTCAGAATAATCTTCCTATACAATTAATTTCATTTTACAGAAAACTTCATGGCACCGCGTTGCGAATAACAATGTTGCTTCATATATGGATGCACAATGATCCGTGTGAACATTCAATTAATATTGATGCTGTAAAATGCGGTATACATATATCAAGATGGTTATGTTTGCATGCTTTTATGGTTACTCAAAGGCAAGAAATGAACATGGAACGGATAAAAAAGGTCGCACAATGTTTACGAGATTTGTTCAAAAATGGACATGATGAGCCATATATAACAGCACGTAAGGTGCAGCAAAAATGTCGTGCCGTCAAGCATTCAGCATCAATGGCTACTGACTGCCTACGCATTCTTGCACAGTGCAATTACTGCCGGGAAGTCGGTATGACCGAAAAGGGGTCTCCCGTTTTTGCGCTACACCCTGCCATCTATCCTGATCAAAATTTGTTTTGAATAGGCATCTTTTAAGTGTCTACACTGTCTACACTGTCCACGATTGACGGTGTAGACGCCAGACCTCGGATTAAGAAGCTCCATGCCAGCCTTCCCATTCCTTTTGCTCACTATTTGAGAAATGTATATTTCTGTGAATGGTGTTAATTTATTCTATATTCCTTATTCTATCAAAACTTTTCCGCCAATTATTATATGAGCCTATCCCTCGACTTCCCTGACACCTCTATGCGCTCAAGCCCAGGACTTCAAGCATATCTCAGATGAAAATCCTCTAGGTATATGGTAATACCTCTTACTTATAATATATCTACTTAATATACAGTATTTATAATTTTTATTATATATTTAAATATATAGATCAATAATAAAATTAACAGAAGAACATAATGACATTAGGCCAAGCACCATAAATCATGCTTGGCCTTTTTTCTATTCACTTTTTCTTGAGGAGGAATGCGTGAACACCACATTTTGCAGTACTCACAACGGACTACATATCAACACCAATCAGAGTAAAGGACTAGGATGTATAACATCAATGCTCCATAACTATCAACAATGCTTGATATGCATGATCAAAGCCCATTCCAAGGTCATGCAAGTGAGATTTGATCTCCATTATCCCAATGATGGAAATATTGTTCCAATAAGGAAGCATCTTTACGATTTCAATTATAATCTCAAAAGAAAACTTCAACGCGAGGTGATTATAGGTGGTCATCGTGTAGATCCACAAATTTTATGGACAGAAGAAAACAATGTCAGCTCTGCGCCACATTATCATTTTATCCTCTTGGTGAACGGTAATGCCAAGAATGATTACAAAGCATTACTCAGAAATACAGTAAACCCGTTATGGAAAAAGACAATCAATTCTGACAACGATGGACTGGTGGATTATTGCGATAAGAACGGCCCCAATGGCCTCATGATTACGCGCTCTTCACCTGACGTTCTGACACAGATCAACAGATGTTCCTATCAAGCGAGCTATCTTGCCAAAATAAAAACCAAGGATGCGAGAGGGAAGGGATGTTGGCTCATGGGAGGAAGCCGTGTTCCTTCCGCTGTGGTTCCTTTACAGCTTCCCAAGCTTGACCTTTTCTGATGGCTCTTTTTCAAACAAATTTTCAACAAAATAAAGGGGAGCAGCTTATCGGCACACTCCCTTTTAGTTATGGGAAACTATCATGCAAAACGATAATCAGATGAACTCTGCTGCTTCCAACGAAATTACTTCGGTTACCTCTTTTTCAGATCTCATTTCTCAGGACTTTATGAACGAAATCAGGCAAATCGGCATAACAGGGATGAAACGTTCCATTGACCAGATTCCAGCACCGGATAATGGGCATACCGCTATTTGTTCAGTCCAGCTTGCCACTTCCCAGGGTAATTTTTCAGATTTTGGAGTCGCTACACCAGACTCTATAGGGGGCAGTACAGACGCAGGAGAGTTGTTGAAAAAAGCTTCCCATCGTGGAACTGAAAAAGCCTTCGGTATGGCTCTGTTTGCTCACACTGCACAACCTGTCTTGGATATTACGCCATGCTCGCCCAGAGAAATAAAATCTTCGACCGATAGGGAGAAATTACTTGTCAGAACGTCGCCAGCACAAGACCAAGGCCACTCCTCTAAAACCGGCAATGGAGGAGGTTCCAAGCCTGCCAGTGGCAAGCAGCTATCGTGGATTGAGGCCATGTGCTTGAGGCAGGCCGTTGCTCCAGAAAATGTGGCGCGTGAGATATGTGCCAAGCCTTTGGAGAAGCTGACCGGAGCGGATGCCAATAAAATCATTCAGACCCTTCGGCAAAATCAATCATAGAGCATTGGGTGCAGATTATTAAAAAATGGGGTGGAGAATCCTTCACCCCATCCATTTTTCTTTAAAAAAGTCACTACCATGACATGAGAACAATGCCCTAGAACATCCGTAATCAGCCCGATGGGATTCACCACACACAAAGCTCCAAGGAGAAAATTATGTCACAATTTTGGGGTAATGACGATGAGTTACAGCATACAACCGATCTGTTCAATCAGGGCATCGGCAGCAATCAATTTTTCAAGGCAATCGAGCGGGAACTACCGCCGGTGTTTACCCGAAGGACAGCATCGGAAGCCATAGGAGGTTTGATGTCCCCGAAGACATTTTCCAACCTGGATGCGCTTGGACAAGGCCCGCCTAAGGTGCAGCTTGGCTCACGGGTTGGGTATGAGAGGGAAAGTTTTATCCGATGGCTCAGAGTGCGTATAAGGTCTTGGTAGATAATTTCAATATTGATGGCGAATTTACATGAATTTCACATAAATTTGCCAATATTTTTGCATAGACTATCGTCCTTGAAGCTTGTCCATGAAAGCTTTATTCCTAATTCTAGCTATTTCCAATAAGTTTTCATAATTTGTCACCTCAACAAAAAGTCTATTATGCAATAGCGATGCAAAATAGGATTTTCCATCACTACGTCTCACTAGGGAGTGGTTAATTATCATTTCATCCATAAAAAATTTGCAATGTATGTCGCATAAAACGACACCATAGTAGCTTGTTGTGGGGGTAGTATTTATCCTTCCCCCGTCTTCTTTATTTAGTTTGTTATTTTGTATTCTAATTACATAATCTTTGAGTTGTTGTACAGGATCGTTATTTTTTGACAATTGTTTGTGTGTCTGCTTTAGCTCAATTATAAATATATTCTGAGCAGCCCCACCAATCGGATCTTCATATATTGCTATGATATCATAACGTTTATCATCGTTTTCACATTTCTTTTCTGCAATTGCCCCCTCGTATTTATCAGAACACAAATATGCATATGATGCGTATCTATCGTCAATAAGCCAAAGATTATGATTATAATAATCATCTTCACAGTTAATGCTAGTAGTACGCATAGGAAAAATTAAATTATGTAATACTGCTTCTGGTGAATATTTCCCATCATTATCTTTCTTTAAAAACTGTGAAAATAGGTTTATGATAAATTCTCTATACTTTACGTAAGTTGTGAGGTGGGCATGATTTAAACGGCTACTTGCTTTTAGTTTTTCGGATTCATTTTTAAGAAATTCATCAAAATTTGGTGGCCCCTTTTTCTCGTATTCACGTGCTTTATTTTTAACATAATTCAATGATTCAAGCTGTTTTTTGGCATATTCTTGAACCAAAGTAGAGCGAACACGTTCACGCGAAGAATACAGAGGAATTTCGTTTCGGACTGACTGTTCGTCAGAAACAGCAGCAAGATGAGGAAGTTCTTCTACGACCTCATTGATCATTTCATCATTAGCAGTCAAAGATTCAGGCATAATATCGGCAATATACTGTCTAATCTCCTTGCTCACATCCGCATAAATTTTTTCGAGAGAAATCGTATTTGCATATTCATCTTTTTCAGGGATTCCATTGAATTGTGAGCGTGTTGAGCTAACAGCTTTGTCCAAAAATGAAGAGGTAACAAGGGTCTTGAGATAAAACTTTTCTTCATCCTTGGAACCGATTTTATTACCCGCTAGAAAAGAAATGGTACTCTTTTTTACAACACGTCCAGCTGCTGTTAGCTGAATTTCATGTGCGCCTTTGGTTCCACGTTTATCTTTGATATGAAATATTTTAAAATTTTCATTGAATATATTAATATCACTCCCTTTTGCTGATGAGTAGCTACGTTTATTAACCGGGACAAGCCTTCCTGCGTCTGTAACATTCAAAGCGAGAGAATCAAGGGAGAGAATTGCCGCAGCGAAATGATCAAGAAGACTATGGATAATAGTATCCGCAGGAATACTATATTTTTCAAAAAATTCAGCCTTCAATGTATGAACTTTGATGATAGTTCTATTTTTAGTGCTCAATGATGGAACGGCCTTAGGAATTTCATCTGTTCCAATAGATGAAATTGTCACCGAAAAGGTTCTTTCCATAAAAGAATTGCCAATTTGAAATACACTATCAACATCAACTGTAATAAATGGTGAAAAATAGGCTAGACGGCCAATGCCTTTACAGTTAAATAACTTCTTTTTATTTTTTGTAAAAAGTCGAAAAAAAGCTTCTGTTTTTTCATCGGTAAATCCAATACCATAATCTATGACAGTGAAACCTTCAATTCTGGCGATTTCATTAATAGGAAAAGAATTGTCTCTATGAATTTCTATGTCTATTTTAATATCATTAATCTCTTTTTCCTGGGAAGCATGGATAGCATTGTGAATAGCTTCATACAAAGGTAGGAGAGGTTGTTTCAATACCTCTGGACGCATTATTTGCTCTTCAGCATTCTCATAGTCAGCACGAGGAATCAGATCTAATTGATTTACCATCAAAATTCCCCTTCAGTTTATCTTATAAATTGCGGATAAACAGGATAAAACCTTGTTCAGCCAGAGTATACTTTTTCTCCTACCATCGTCTGAAAATCCCGACAGCCGGAAAACTCATTATCCACCATGATTATGAGAATTACAAGTAATACCGTTCCCTGCTCAATTCAGAGGGTACTCTCCACTGCTACGGTTCCGTCCGGCTCTTTTTGACGGTCTGAATAGCCGTAATCATCAGATATACCAAGTCTTCCTGCGTACTGGCCGGTAGAGACCGAAGCATATCCTCCACCGTATCCAGCTTCACACTGAGGGGATCCCCCTCCTTCCTAAACAAATCCGCAACGTGGCAGCCTAAAATTTCGGCAAGTTCTTCCAGTCTGGGGAACCGTGGCGCGGCCATGCCTTTTTCAATTCTGGACAGGGATGCTCCGCTGATACTGAGCTTTTCCGCAAGCTGCTCCTGGGTAAGCCCAACGGCTTTTCTCCGGCGGGCTATGTTTGTGCCGACGATAGCGGCCAGTTTCTGAATTTTTCTGGAACTCACAAATCACTCCTTTTTGACAGCTAAATCATAGCTTGCGTTAGGAGTGTCATGAACGGCTTTTTAACTAAGAATTATTGACTTAAAGCTAAGAATAAGAGAGACTGTCGGAGCCAATTTCCGTAAGAAATGAACTTTCCATCTCGGCTCACTTCCGGGATGGGGGTACGCAAGGGAGTAAAAAATGAGACGCTTTTTTGCTGCAACCGTAACATGTTGCCTCGTTCTGCTTTTGGGCTGCCCTCTGGCCGGATATGCCGCCTTTTTTACGGCATCGGAAATTTCCGACCTCAAGGATACACCTCTACCCTCTGACCGGAGCGTGACCATAGGCAAACTTTTTGACACCTACCAATACTGCCAAGACGGCAAATGGACGCTTCACGAAACAGATCGGGGCCAGAAGTACGTTGAATTCAGGGGAAAATATTCAAACCTCAGCCTTGTATTATCACGGATAAAACCGCATTTTTCGGGTACGCCTGATAGCGTATTCAAAGAAATTGCACGGTCTCTTGATTCCGCCGGGTTCACAGTCGAGCTTGTAGCACAGTTTATGATTGCTGCTGATGGGAAATCCTATCAAACGGCATTCTTAGGTTTTGACTACAGGGGAGAAACACCACGGGTGTCATCGGCCACGATGGAAAGAGGTTTCCGCCAGATTCATCAAAATGAACATTTTACCGAAACACTTCCGAATGCGGGTATCAAGAGTTTCGACTATTATTTTAAGAAATACATTTTAAGCAGAGCTGATAAAAAAGCATTGCAGGTAGTTGGAGTGCTTCCTTCCAATAGGGATATATCGGTTACATGGGAAAAAATGCCCATAGTTATATATCAAATAGATGGATTCAAATTCGATGATCGCACCGAGTGCATCACCTTATCAGCTAGAGGAGAAATAACGGACTTGGTACCCGAAAAAACTTCAAATGCTAATTACTATGCTCAGGGTAAAGTTAGTTATGAAAAATTTTCTCAGGATGGTGCTAAGTATGGAATTCTCCAAAATGTTTCTTTTGAACTCGCCTCTGTGATAAAAGATAATGAACTTCGCCTTGCCGACTTTCGATTTGTCACTTCAGATAAAAGTTCAGATGGTAGTGAAGTGCAGCTTGTCTTGAAATCATTATCTCCTATAAATTTTACAATTCAAACCATATGGTACAATGGGGCATTATCAGAACAAGTACAGGTATTTATTCAACGTCAGTATGATGCCATGAATGCTGCGAAACAAGCAGAATTGGAAAGAGTTCAGGCACAACGACAGGCTGACGAACAATTTCGTCAATCTGTTTTAGCACGCCGCGATACACCGTATATCGGCCCGGCAACACGAAAAAAAGAACAGCAAACCATTTTTGGAACATATGTCTATCAGCAGGAAGGCTTTACCGGGCAACTCATCCTTTCGCCAACAAACCCTTCGACGAAAAGAATGCCTATAGCCATCTCAACCGTCAATCCTGATTCTGGGAATATGTGTGAATTTGAAGGCACATGCAGTGCTCAAGGTGGAAAATTGATCTGCACCAATGATGATATAAAAATGGATAGAAGTAATTTTATAGAGGTAACACCCTTGCAAAATGCGCTTGAAATTACCCATTCTTATGATTTGATATGTGGAATGGGCGTAATAGTTGAGGGCAACTACACCAAAAAGTAACCTATGAAGTTCAGTGTTGTTCGTGTATATATTACCCCATTGAAATAGCAGAATAATTCCCAAAACATCGCACAATCCCTGTCCGGTTCACGCCGGATGGGGATTTTTGCATTTCAGGAGGCAATCTATGGAATCCTATCAGTCCCAGGACATCACCGAACTGGCAAAGGCATTGCTGGCTGTGCAGTCCCAACTTCAACCAGCCCTCAAGGACGCTGAAAATCCGTTCACCAAAAGCAGTTACGCGACCCTCAACAGCGTGATGGATACATGCAGGGCGGCACTGCTTACCAATGGCATTTTGGTGACCCAATTTCCCGTGCCTGCGGAAACCGGCCACCTGGGCTTGGCGACCAAACTTATTCATGCGGAATCCGGCCAGTGGCACAGTTCACTCGCTGTCGTGCCTTTGCCCAGGGCTGACCCGCAGGGCTACGGCTCGGCACAAACCTACGCCCGCCGCTATGCGCTGTGCGCCATGCTCGGCATCGTCACAGAAGATGATGACGGCGAAGGCGCAAAAATGCCGCAATCCGCAAGAAAGTCCAGAACTCCCGCCCATGAGCGCAACCAGGCGCGGAATACTCCTCCGGCACGAGAAGAAAACTCCGGCCTGCCGAAAATCGACGGTATCACCTATCAGAACATCACTTCCACAGACGGACGCACCTACATCATCGCTTCCGGCAATACCCAACCCAAGAAGGATTTGCTCATGGGCCTTGGCTTCAAATGGAACGCACAGCGCAAAATGTGGTGGAAATATACTGATGCGGCATGACAATGGGAGACATGTATGCACACACCATCCGACAAGGCAAACGGCCTGCTGACCCTGCTCCATAGGGGATTGCATCTCCATGCGGAACGTGCAACGGCCTTGGCCCTTGGCGACAGGAGCACGTATGTCGGCCTTTCAGACATCGGCAGAGCTTTGGAATGTCCCAGAGCGGCCCTGCTGAATAAAATATCCCCATGTCCGCAGGGCAGCCTGCAAAAACTCCTGACCCTGCAACGCGGGCACTGGCTTGAATACGGCATCGGCCAGACTCTTGCCGTTCACAACCTTCACATTCTGCCGCAGTTGGAGCTTGCTTTTATTCACAACGGCGTTCCCATCAAAGCGCATCTCGATTTTACTCTGGTATGGGATAAGCCGCACCCCGCCGTGCGGATTTTGGAACTCAAAAGCACGGAACGTCTGCCGGAAACTCTCTATACTTCGTATGAAACACAGCTTTACGGACAGGCAAGCTTTCTGGCCGAGTTCTGGAATATGCCCGTGTTCAGCCTGAGAGATGGAAATGGAACGATTCTTCATAGCAATCTGACCATGCCGCAGTTGTGTAAGGCCCGTTTCGGCCTTGTCATGCCTGCGGAACCAACCGCTGTGGATATGGAAGCCTGGGTGCTGTGCCTGTCTATGTCCGACGCCAAAGCCTTCGGCCCCTATCTCCCCAACGCCGCCATACGCGATCTCTGCCTGAACACGGCTGAAACCCTCTGGCAGCATAAGCAGGCCGTGGAAAACGGCCAGCTCGACATCAACGCTGTGCCCCACGCCACGGGCTTTCACGCTCTGTGCGCGTATTGCGACTGGAACGCCGACTGCCCCAAGTTCCATGATGGAGAGTATCAACCCGAATGGCAACCTGAACTGGATCGGCTTGTCCGGCTCAAAAATTCCCGCTCCGCTTTGGATGCGGAAATTGAAGCCCTGGAAAGCGGGCTGAAGGACGTTTACGCGCTCTCAACCATGCAAGGCAACTGGATCAACACCGGCAGTCACCGCTTTCGCGTCACAACCTCAAGCGGACGGCGTACCCTGAACCGTGACCGCCTGCGTGAGGAATTGACCCGATCCCGTGGAGAAGAAAACGCGGAAGACCTCCTGACCCGTTGCGAACAGGAAGGTCGGGCTTTTTCACGACTTGTCATCAATGCAATCAACTGAGAGGAGAATCTGTATGTCAAAGAAAATAACGCTCCGTTTTATCGGAACAGACGGATGGTCGCGCTGCGTATTCAAGGGCAACGATGAGAACTACTACAAAACTGTCGAGCTTGATCCTGTCGAAGTTTTTTTGAATGTGTCATGTGAGGAACAAATTGCGCTCTTGCAAACGCTGCATACCACGGACGATCCCGATGGAGAACCCTCTTACTTATGCCGACTGGAGAATTTTATCTTCAACGGTATCAATCTGTAACCACTGTCAATAGAAACAGAAAAAGGAAAACACGCATGGGATACTATTCTGATGTGGGCCTTTGCCTCACTGCCACAGGCAAGAAAGTTCTGGATGCCGGACTGACCGCGCTTGAGCCTCATGCCGAGCGGACAAAAAATATCCATGAACTCCTGAACTCTTCCCGCGACAAGCGGGAAGCTGACGGAGCCGTGGCCTGGCTTTGGGAATCCCTCAAATGGTATGACGATTACCCGGATGTGGCGTTCATGGAAAACCTACTGCAAGACCTGGACGAAGAGGATTATCTCTTTATCCGTGTCGGTGAATCTGATGACGATACCGAGTATCGGGGCGGATTTTGGGAAAATCCCTTTAACATGTGTCTGAACCGCAGCATTGTTTGGGGCTGATTTTCTATGCTGGCGGCCAATCCTGAGCTGCATGCAGCACATTAACGATATGAACGACATCCTGGTCAAGCATATAGACCACGATGTAGTTTTCATGCACCACCATTTCACGGGTGCCGGGCATTCGCCCCTGCCGTCCGCTCAGAGGAAATTTTTCTAACTGATCACCCACGGCATCGAAATGGTCAAGCAGGTGCAAAGCTGCGGTCAGATTGTCTTCCGCTATATAGCGGACGAGGCCATCTCTGGCCGCAAGCGCGACCTCGGTCCAGAGCACAGACATCATCGGGCTTGGGCCAGCAATTCTTCACGCAGTTTCATGGAACGGCGCTTGGCTTCTTCATTGCTGACCACGCGGCCTTCTTCCACAGCCTTTATGCCTTCGGCCACCTTGGCCCGGAACCACTGGTCATAGCTCAACGTGTCCGCATGTTCCTGCACATACCGGCGCATAAAGTCCCGTAACAACTGCGCGCCGGAACGGTCGTTGGCCTGAGCAATACTGGCAAAGGCTTCCTTTAAGCTTTCGTCAACCCGAAAAGTATACGTCGCCTGAGTCATAATTGTCTCCTTCTGTGTGTTCATTTGTAACACATACAAGCAAACACTTCAACCCCCGTTCAAGGATGGTTTTATGAGTCAGCAACATGATATTCTCGCATCGCTTCAAGAAGTCGAGATGGACGCCGGAACGGTGTTCAGCGGAACTCCGTCCGGCACCCCGGTAAAGGGCTATGCACAGCCTTCGCCGTTCACCCCCAAACTAAACCCTGACTATGTGTTCCATGAGCACAGCCGCGACCTGGTGGTCTGGTTTATCGCTCCCCCATCGCCGCTGTATGTATGCGGCCCGGCAGGAGCGGGCAAAAGCAGCATGATCAACCAACTGGCGGCCCGCCTGAACTATCCCACTTTTGAAGTCACCGGGCATAATCATCTGGAGTTTCAAGATTTGGTCGGGCACCTCTCCGTGCAGAACGGCAATATGGTCTTTGAGTACGGCCCTCTTGCCCTTGCCATGCGCTTTGGCGGCTTGTTGCTCCTGAACGAACTTGATTTGCTGGAGCCTGCAACCGCCGCAGGGCTGAACGGTATTCTGGACGGACAGCCTTTGTGCATCCCGGAAAATCAGGGAGAATTGATTGAACCGCACCCCATGTTCCGATTCGCGGCCACGGCCAACACCAACGGCGGCAGCGACGAAACCGGCCTGTATCAGGGAACGCTTCGCATGAATCTGGCGCTTATGGACAGATTCACGGTCTGCGAAGTGAGCTACCCCGTACCCGAAATCGAACTGCGATTGCTGAAAAAAATCGCTCCGCAATTGCCGGATATGCTTCGCAAAAAAATGGTGGAATACGCTAATGAGGTCCGCCGTCTGTTTATGGGCGAAGCCGAAAACAGTTACAGAGGCAACAGCATTGAAGTTACCTTCAGCACACGTTCTTTACTTCGCTGGGCGGACTTGATTCTACGCTATCAGCCCCTTGCAAAGCAGGGCATCCAGCCGGTGGCCTATGCTCTTGATCGGGCTTTGGGCTTTCGCGCCTGCAAGGAAACCAAAGCGGTTCTCCACGAACTGGCGCAACGCATCTTCCCGCAATCGTAAGACATTTCCACAAAATCCCGTGAGGAGGTACCATGACAGACATCACAGTTCTTGACCATTTGCTTGTGGTCAATCTCGATATCCACATCTGGACAGCCAGAAAGAAACTGGTTCCGCTTGATTTGGGCGGCGCGGAACTTCCGCCCGAAGACCTGGCCTCGCTTGGCAGCAAGCGCGTCTGCAACCCTGAAGACCTGCGCAGCTTCACCACACTAAAGGCGCGGGCCGTGAGCGTGCTGGAGCGAAGCGGAATCCGTTTTCTCAGCGGATGGGCAGTGCCGGATACGCGCATTGACGACATCATGCGGGAATTGGCCGTCATCCGCGACGAGTTCAATGCGGCCAAGGAATCTTTTCTGCAACGCTATGAGCAGTCCGTGCGGGACTGGATTGCCAGGCATCCGCAATGGGGCAACATCATCGCCGGTTCCACGGTCAGCGAGGAGTATGTGCGTTCCAGACTGGATTTTCGCTGGCAGGTGTTTCAGGTGGCGCAGCCGGAAGCGGTAGACCGCAACATGGATAATCTGAAGGAGGATATTGACCGGCTTGGCGGGACTCTTTTTGATGAAATCGCCAAAGCAGCCGGGGAAGCATGGCATCGCTGCTATGCCGGGAAAACCGAGATTACCCGCAAGGCGTTGTCACCGCTGAAAGCCATGTATGACAAACTCATGGGACTGACTTTTGTGGAGCCGCGCGTTGCGCCTGTGGCCGAACTGCTGGATACGGCTTTCCGCAGCATTCCCAAACGCGGAGCCATTACCGGCAGCACTCTTGTCATGCTGCAAGGTCTGGTTTCACTCCTGCAAAGCCCGCAGGCGCTCATGGAACATGGACAAATGATTCTGGATGGACGCAAGAACAGCCACAAGATTCTGGAGTCGCTGCTTCTGGCCGAGTGCGCCGTGCAGGTGGAATCTGAGCGGCGCAAAGAGGACTTGCGGAAGGACGCGCTGTTTGACGATGCCCCTTTGTTGCCGGTCATTGAGAGTCACGGCCTATGGTAAATAACCAACCAAACCATACTGACGCCAGCCCCTTTGAGCACTGAAGTTCAAAGGGGCTCTTGTTTTTGGAGGAAACATGAATCCCAAACACATTATAAAAGCCTTGCCCCTGCTCGCGTCTGTCCTGGGGCGCAAGTACGGAGTGCAGGTGCGCATTGGTGGCGATACGGCATTCACCAACGGCAACATCATTCAGTTGCCGAGCCTTCCTCTGGATGGAGATGAAACCCTGATTGGTCTGATCCGTGGCTATCTGGATCACGAAGCAGCCCATATCAGGGCCACGGATTTTGACACTCTGAACACGGCCAATGTGACTCCGCTGGAAAAACACATCTGGAATATGCTGGAAGATCACCGCGTGGAAAATGTCCTGTCAGGCATCTATCCCGGCTGTCGGGAGAATTTTCAGTGGCTCATCAAGCATCTTTTTCTCCCCAAAACCGAAAAAAGCAAACAGAAAGCCGCTGCTCCAGATCCGGCCCTGCTTATTCTGGACTGGCTGCTCATCACTGTTCGTTCCTGGGACGTGGGGGAATTGGGTGCAGAAAGGGATTGCCTCAGAGCTTCGGCGGAAATCCATTATCCCGGTCTAACTCATGAATTGGAACCGGTTTTGCGATTGGGTCCGAAACAGTGCGCAAGCACGCAGGACACCTTTGGCTTTGCCTGTGAAATCGCAAATATCATCAGAAAGTACGCCCAGGTCATGGAGGAACAACAGAAACAAGAGCATAGCCATACGGGACAGGGAACTTCCAATGCTTTGCCAGAAGTGGAGTCAGATCCATCCTTCGGTCAAACAGGCGCCCCAACGGCCCCCAGACAGGCACTGCAAAGTTTGCAAAAGCTGGTTTCCACTGATGCGAATAGCGATATCTTTCCCTCCGGGGTGGGAGAACAGTTACAGCAAATGCTCTCCAATTTGGGGAAAAACGGAGGAGAGCGAGTTCAGATTGCTGTGGCGACTCCCCAAACCACGCAACCTCTTTCACCGGACGAACTAAACGATTCCCGGCAGGCGACAACGGCGCTGCGGACCAGGCTGCAAGCCCTGATGCAAAGTATCCGTTCCGTCAGGAATCACAGCGCGTATACGGGTGCGCTCAACATCCGCAGGCTGCATAGCCTGGCGACCGGAAATGCAAAGGTCTTTCTGCGCAAAGGCGAGAAAGCCGGTGTGAACACCGCCGTCCACATTTTGCTGGATGCCTCCGGTTCCATGAACGGCAAGCCCATAGCTTTGGCGGTCAAGGCATGCTTTGCCGTGGCGTCAGCTCTGCAAGCCATACCAGGCGTCAGTGTGGGCGTTACCGCCTTCCCCGGCAATCCTGTTCCGGATTCGCCGGAACAGCAAGGACACTGGCAAACCGTTGCTCCCGTCCTGCTGCACGGTCAGAAGTTGCATACCAGGTTCACGATGAAAACCGGAGGCAGTACCCCAATGGATGCGGCCTTGTGGTGGGTACTGCAACAGCTTCACTCCATGACGGAACCCCGAAAAATCGTTGTGCTGATAAGCGACGGCGAACCGGATGACCTGAAGCTCACCCAAACCGCCATCCGGGCCGTCAAGGATGCGGGGATGGAAGTTTACGGCATCGGCATACACACCATATCCATCCAGACCCTGCTTCCCGGCAAAGGAAGCAGGGTCATCAACGATATTGCTGAATTGGCTCCTTCCATGTTCACCATCCTGCACGATGCGCTCATACACAAACAGGGAGAAAACGTATGAAAATCTTGTCTGATTGTCGGCTTTGCCAAATGGGCATTCTCAGCAAAGTCCCGCTGTGTTTTGGCTGCCGTCCCTGGATATCCTGCCGTTTCCCAAAGCGGGGTCCTTTGATCCGTTTTTAACCCATAACTGCAAGGAGAAACCAATGAATTTCATCCCGTGGATTCCGGTTGTCATTGCCGTTCTTGAAGCGGTCAGAGAAAAGTGGCGTGACTGAACACCTTTAAAGAAGCGAGAAAGGCATGAGGCGGGGACATTGGTTCTCGCCTCTTGTGGTATCAACAAGAGTATCCCTACAAGGAGGGTTTTATGAGCAAGCTTGGTTATTTCTTTGCCGGTGTGGTCGCCGGTGCCACAGCGTTGACCGCTGCCGCATTTATGGTTGATGACGTTGCCCACAAGCTGGATGCTGCATCCGATGACGAGGGAGATTCGGAGGACGCCGGAAGTAACGGCTCCGCTGACGATGCGGAAGATGCCGGTGAAACAGGTAATCCTGCAATGTAGAATTGTTGTCTGGCGCGTCCCTTTGTTCCCGGAACATGCCTGACAAAGACGGTTGGGTTTGAATCCCATCAGGGATTCAAACAGAAAAGCGTTGTCTACTCACGAGTAACGGCAGTAAGCCATATCCCCTGCCGTTACTCGTGCTTGCTTTTGTCTCTTGTTTTGTCCCCGATTATCGGATACGTTTTCAACAATGACAATTTGGTACGGGTACAATAATTCAATGAGTTAGGTGAGATAACCCCGAATCCCACCCTCTCCGCCACTTAAAAACGCCAAGGCATCCGATGAAATCCTGAGGCTCTATTAGAGTAGATGGTTGCTTTATCTCCAAAACACGTTGAAAATACAGTTTTTTCTCCAGCTTTCCTCTTATCAGAATCCATAAGGTATTTTGCCGATTATTCCTTTGGAACTTCAAGGAAAAAGCATCAACCATTTTCTAGGACACAGCCAATCCTGAAAGCCCTTGATCTGAATGATTGAGGGCTTTTTTGTGCCTGATGCGATCTGAAAAACCTTTTTCCACAGATTATTCGTGATTCATTTTACCACATCTTGATCTTTCATATCTATCATAGTTCCGTTTATTCTTTGATACGAATATTTCTAATGCATTTTCTAAAATCACTTTATACTGTCATTTATACGTATTGATTCAATGTTAAGGAATAAAAACTGCACCACTCAGTTTTACTACAATTATATACGCAATAATCTATGGATAAGTACATTGTGAAAATAGGAAAAGTATTTTCGGAAGAGATGGCGTACTCTTTCCTTTAGAGGACGTATAAGGGGAATAACTGAGCCCTTGAAACATCGGTGGCGTCAACAGTATGACATTACGGTCTGGCGTTGCCATCAAGTGCCTGTTTGATAAATGAGGCCTTCATGGCAGCCATACCGTGAAGGCCTTTTTTATTGGTTGTGTTATAGAAAATGTTTGATGCTTTTTCCCTTGAAACTCCAAAGGGATAACCGGAAAAAGGCCTTAGCCGTGGATCCCGCCGAGGGGAAAACTGGAAAAAGACTCTATTTTTCACCGTACTGTGGAGATGGAACAACCACATACTATAACAGAGCCTTTTTATTTGGCTCTGTTATAGTACAGGGTTGTTTTGTTTCAACAATATACTGAAAATATATGCTTTTTATCCATTTTTCCGCTGGTGGGCTCTGCGATTGGGGGAGTTTATTGGCTATTTCCTTGAAATTCCAAAGAAATAACCAATAAAATGCCTTAGCCGTAAATTCCGCAAAGGGAAAACCGGAAAAAAGCGTATTTCACTGCGTTGTGGAGACGAAACAGCCACAGACTATGATAGAGCCTTATCCATCAGATACCACCTTGTATTCTTTCCACTTTCAGCGGATGTTCCGGGACGTGCCTCCCTGTTTTTCCATATCCAGAAGTTATGGCAGGAGAATATTCGTGCGCTTTTTATCTCAGGTCACCCTTTCTTGAGCTTCGGTACGGCGGGACGCCCTCCTACAGGAGATGCCGGGGAGCTCGCACTGCCGTAGGCAACATGAACGCGCCGGAGCGCCATTTGAAACGGATCAGCCTGTTGGAAGAAGAGGCGGCTCAGCCATGCCGGGGCATCCAGTATCTCTCGAAATGTTCACTACCCCATAGATCGTGATAATATTCACGCACTTCATATGGTTCAGGAACGGGCTGAGGATAAGATCCGGCACGTTGCCGACCCTTTTTTGTTTCCGCGTTCGTGTCCCCGCGCCTTCCCGCACAGAGGATCGCGGAATGTATCCGAAACATTCGCGTTTCAATGAAATTCGCATTCAACTATTTGAAACTGAAAAACAAATTTTGAGGAAATCATCGAAAAGGCGGATGTCTCAAGGCTCCGGGGATGTTGCGGGATACGAAGACCATGCTGGGTGGGATTTTCATGAAGGAAGGGGTGCCAGCGCATATCCATGCGTTTGAATCCCGGAATCCCAACTGTGGTTCCAATCTGCCGGGCTTGCCGAGTTAACGGGCAGCGAAACCGAAACAGTTGAGCGTGATATGGTGTTTATCCTTTAAGAACAATATGATGTACGCGTGGAGAGCAGTCTCACCGATCTCGGAAATCGGCGCGTCAGGGAGACAGTGCCATGCGCGCATGGAGAGCAGTTTCAAGGCAGTCGCGTGGCACGTAGTCCCAAGGACAGGGCCATGCACGCATGGAGAGCACGGACGGTGCGGTATCGGATCTCGCAGGCACGTATGAGGGAGCTGCGCTTGAAATATGACGTTTCCTTCCTCCCTATTTTGATCATCGTCGAGGCGTTGCTCTTTGATTTTGGCTCTGTCATAGCGTGTGATTGTTTCATCTCCACAGCACGGTGAAAAGACAGCCTTTTTCTCCAGTTTTCCCCTTGGCTGAATCCATAGCTGAGGCGTTTTTCTGGTTATTCCTTTGTAAATTCAAGGAAAAAAGCATCAACCATTTCCTAGGCCACAGCCTTGATTTTTACCAACGGTGCCCGCGGCTGCGCCAATGCCGCCGCTGACAGGGGTTCTGCAAGCGCCTCACAGCCCCCGCTGGGGGATCGCGGGGCGCCTCATCAGCGCGTGGGGCCTTGCCCTCCCCGCTTCCGCGGCTTCCTGCGGCCTGTTCTTTTTCCCGCTTGACCGCCCTGTGGATCTTCATGGATACACTATTATTTCAATAGAAAAGATAATGTTTACTAAAATAAAGTCAGGCAGCCTTGACATATTTTATCTTCAAGTGTAAAAATTCACTGTATCATCCGTATAATCCCCATGTGAGCTGCTTATGCCTCTTTCTTTAGTCACACAAAGATTTATGTGCGCATTTTTTGTCGTCACTATGATCTGTGGCGTATGGCAATATGCAGCGGTGGAAAACGCCCTTTACTTTGAAGACAGGGAAGGCGTCGTATCCGAAGAAATCTGCGAATATGCCGTAACGCAGCGTGCGGATCAGAGGCGCTCAACTTGCAATCCGAATGCAAGCGGTATGGAAACGCTTCTTCCCCTGCTTTCCATCCTGCTTGGCTTCCTTCTCTACGGGCCTGTCGTCAGGAAAATCCATCTTTGCCGCCTGCAAAATGATTTTCTTCCTAACCTATACGACTTTCACGGGATGCTTCCACTCCCATTCGCTCCTCCGCCCGCGCGCCCTTAAGCCTCCGGATCGGGCACGGCTGAAAAAGGGCCTTTCATGCCCAAGGCATGTTTGGCGCGGGAACGGCACCCGTCCCCGCAAATGGGGAGCGTCCCCTCAGCCTTTTCAGCGTGCATCCCGCCGGGGGCCGGATTCCCCTTAGGATCATTTCGCATTACTCAAGAACATATTCGGAGTGAGGAATATGGAAACCGTAAGAAAGCCGTTGAATGAAGACCGCGTAGCCTTGTTGCTCGGAAGCGTCATCTTTATCCTTGCCCTGCTCAAGTTCGGCGGGATAGACATGCTCGGCTGGGCCGTCAAAACCGGTATGTGGGTGGACAACCCGCTTGATGCGTGGAAGTCCGCCACCAAGGGCCTTCTCCCCGGCTATGGGGCCCTGTTTGTTACCTACGCCGTCCTGACGGGCGCGCTGGCGTGCGGCGTGAAGCTCATGGGGAACGACGTGGCGAAGTTCGTCAAGTCCTTCACCATCATCTTCTTCATCGCCATCATTTGCTATACGTTGGGCGCCAACGCCTACATCGCGGCCAACCCCACCCAGCTCAAGGCGCAGGGGATTCCGTGGGCGCTGGGCCTGAGCACCGAAGCCGGGCTCATCCTCGCCCTCGTCATGGGCATCGTGATCAGCAACTTTATGCCGAACCTTGCCGAATCCCTTAAGGACGCATGCCGTCCCGAACTGTTCGTCAAGATCGCCATCGTCATCATGGGCGCCGAACTCGGCGTGAAGGCCGCCGACGCCGCCGGTTTCGCCGGCCACATCATTTTCCGGGGACTGTGCGCCATCGTTGAAGCCTATCTCCTCTACTGGTGCGTGGTCTACTACGTCGCCCGCCGGTACTTCAAGTTCAACCGCGAATGGGCCGCGCCGCTGGCCTCCGGCATCTCCATCTGCGGCGTTTCCGCCGCCATCGCCACGGGTGCGGCCATCCGCTCCCGGCCTGTCGTTCCGATCATGGTGTCCTCGCTCGTCGTGGTCTTCACCTGCATCGAAATGCTGATCCTGCCCTTCATCGCCCAGCACTTCCTGACCGGTGAACCCATGGTTGCGGGCGGCTGGATGGGCCTCGCCGTCAAGTCCGACGGCGGCGCCATCGCTTCCGGCGCCATCGCCGAATCGCTGATCCTCGCCAAGGCCGCCGAATCCGGGATCAACTGGGAACCCGGCTGGATCATCATGGTGACCACCACCGTCAAGATCTTCATTGACGTCTTCATCGGCGTGTGGGCCCTGGTCCTCGCGTGGGTGTGGTGCACCAAGTTTGACAAGTCCGGCGACCGCACCATGCACTGGGGCGACGTGTGGGCCCGTTTCCCCCGCTTCGTGCTCGGCTACATCATCACGTTCGCCATCCTTCTCATCATCTGCCTCCAGTCCCCCGAACTGCAGAAGACCGGCAAGGCCGTTTCCGGCACGCTGAACGCCTTCCGCGTCATCTTCTTCCTGCTTACCTTCTTCACCATCGGCATGGTGTCGAACTTCCGCAAGCTCATGGAAGAAGGCATCGGCAGGCTGGCCATCGTCTATGTGGTGTGCCTGTTCGGTTTCATCATTTGGCTTGGGCTGCTCATCTCGTGGCTGTTCTTCCACGGCATGACTCCTCCTCTGGCCTCCTGATTTCACACTCTGCTTAGCTAAGGAGAACGATCATGGCAGAAAAGAAGAACGACGTGAAGTTTCATGAAGAAATACAGAAGATGGAATATGAGCCCATGGACGAAACGGAGCTCAAGCTCATTAAGGGCGGCATCACTTTGGGCATCGTCCTGCTTGTGACCCTGTTCGTCGTGAGCAAATACATCCTTCCCGGCATCCATTAATCCTTAAGCACAACGGGGGGAGAGCCCGCCTCTCCCCCCGTGTGGACACACCGCCATGTCTCAATACAAGCTTGTTTATTACTCGGGAATGAACATGAACCTTGTCCGGGGCGATTCCGAAATCGTGGAAGCGGACTCTTTCAAAGATGCGCTGTCCCGCAAATGTTCATGGCCCGTTTTTGAGGCGAGGGATCACCTCTCGGCCGCCGCCCAAAACCCCGGCACCTGCGTCTACTATACGGAAATGTGGGAAGCCGTCCTGTTGGATCCGAAACAGGCGTCTACCAGCCACGACTGTTACGGCGACTTTTCCGGGATGCGGTATTAGGCCGTGCTGTTAATTAGACATAACATATTTGAAATTATTAAATTATTTTTCAAGCTGCAAAAATATTTTTTAATGATTTCAAATAGTTTTATGTCAAATGACAACACAATCTAAGGTTCCGCCCGTCCAAGCGGCACCCCTGCGGGAACCAACCACGCCGCGGAGCCTGATTTCATAGCCTGCCGTGGACGTATGCCGGGTTCCTTCCATCCCGGCACCCGATCAGCAAGCTGAGGGCATGCAAGGCTTGAAGTTCCGTATGCCCCACCCGCGTGCCCGCCGCGCCTTCCGGCGGCAGCCCGCCATCCCCTAGGCTGAAACCCTCCTCCAGCCCGGTGACGCCGCGGCCAGAGCCACGGCCGTATCGCTTCCGGGTTATGAAGCCCAACAAAACCGGCCAGAGCTGTCCGTCAGCGGCATACTCTGCCCATCGCAGCCTCCACCGCCCGCGTTCTTGAAAGCCTGACTCCGAAGCCCGCCAGTGCCTAATCAATGCGGGCAAGCCTGTGCAGGAAAAACGCCCTGCTGTCCCAGATCGGACAGACGGAAGCCTTCGGGAACCCATGCCCGGAGGCCGCCCCGCCCAAGGCGAAGCCAATGGCAAGGCACCATTGAAAAAGTGTGGCCTAAAACGTGTTTTGGGGGCGGCAAAGAAGCCAATCAACGGGCATCTGAATACCTGTACATGCGGCCCAAGAGTGGGGCGGATCCCTTATCAAGCTCCCGGACGGTTTTGTCCGGGCTTTTTTGTGGGAAGGGAAAACTCGCCGCCTGCCCGCACAAACGTCAGGCCCGGCCCCGCTTCCAGCCCCATACCTTTCCGAGCACCATCGCGGGAATGGTGGGCAAGGTGGGGACAAGCGAAACCAGCGACCCCACGAGGATGAACAGGATGCCTACGACCATGCTTGTCGGAATGGCTTCCCGCAGGAAGGCCAAGGCCAGCACGGGCGCGAGGGCGGGCTTGAAAAAGAAGACCAATGAGGCGGTGATCGGAGAGGTCGCCTCCATTGCCATAAAGTAGCAGGCAAAACCCGCCCCGGTCACGCCGACACAAATATACAGCATCATCAGCGCGCTGAACGGGGTATACCCGGACAGCAGGGGAATATCCGCGAACAGGCCGAGCCCGATGTCCGCGAGGAACCCGGCGACCGCCGAGAGGCGGCTGAGCGCGACGATGGCCGCCATTTCAAGGCTGGCGAACAGGAAGCTCCCGCATGTCACGACCACGCCGGAATACTTGGCGCACATTTTGGTACCGAGCACGGCATACAGGGCGAACACCGCCGTGGACAGCAAGGTGAGCGTGATGCCCGCCGTGCTGATGGACGTATTCAACGGATTGATCAGGATAAGGATGCCGAGGCATTCCAAAGCCAGCGCGATGACGTGCTGGCGCAGGATCCGCGTGCGCAGGATGAGCCCGGCGAAAACGAGTACGAACACAGGGTTGCAGCTGAACAGGACGGCAACGACCGAGGCGTTCGTGTTCTCCACGGCAAGCTGGTACAAGGTCATGCTGACCACGATCCCCAAAAAGCCGAGCCCTGCCAGTTTGACGAAGCCGGGGGCGTCGATCCGCACGCCACGTTTTCTGAGCATCCGTCTGGCGAACGGGATAAGGACAAGGCCGCCGATGAGGAACCGCGTGAGGTTCAGTTGGACAGGATTAAACAGTCCGGCAACTTCCTTGAGCGCGATTTCCATTGTGCTGAAAAACAGCGTTGCCAATGCGATAAACAGGTAACCTCTTTTCATAACGGCATATCCTCTCGCTGCAAAACCGGCGGCCCGCCGAGAAGCCTTGAGCGTATCTCCCCGCAACGTGGGGGGCCTCCCGCCTCCCGTTCGTACGCTACGTCCACTCATGCGTAAAATGAAATATGCTCATGAGAAACATGCCGTTAAGTTAATGATCGGATCAGCCTAGCCACGCTTTCCCTAAGCCGTATCGTCAATCAGATATAATCTATTGACATTATTTGACTATTTTTCAAGCCACAAAAAGAGTATTTAAGCAATTTCAAATAATTATATAAAAATGACGACACGGCCTGGTGCCTGTTCACATAAACAAAGAATAAACATCATTTCCAAATGGTTGCCTCCGCTTTCGAGCATGCTGAATGTTCCTTCCAACCCGCTTCAGCCATTGGAAACCCCGGCATAGCGTGAACACGCCCTAAGGCCGCTCGCCCCCGCCCTCTTCAGTTTCCCTTCCGGTCAGGCAGCCTATGAAGGCATGGCCCGCGTGTGAAATCTGGCTTCGCCTTCTGGTCACTACCGCAATGGCCCGCTCCGGTATCTTTTGCGCCGTTTGGAGCTCAAAGACGCTTCCCGCCCTGAGGCTCTCCTCCGCAAATCGCCGCACGGTTATGCCCACCCCAAGCCCCCGCTCCGCAAAAGGCACGATCAGCACCGTCGTCGCCAGCTCACATTCCGGATCAAGCACTACGCCGTGCGATTGGAAAAACGCATCCAGATACGCCCGGGTGCTGGTTCCCTTTTCCGGGCACACAAGAGGGAGCTTGGCAACCTCATCCAGTGAAAGGACGGAACCTTCCAGATGGCGGAACGTATTGCCCGCGACAAACGTATCCTGAACCGTACAAACGGGGATTATGTCCAGATCGTCGTTTTCTTCCACCGGCAAAAACACGACGCCCAGATCGATCCGGCGGGCCCGCAGCGAAGCAATCGTTTCGGGCGTCGATGCCGTGATGGTGCTGATGCGAACCTTGGGATAGTCCTTATGGAACCGCTCCAGATACGGAAGCAGGAAGGCATGCATGATCATATCGGAGGAACCGATATGGATGCTTCCCCAGTCCAGATGCAGCATGGCCTGAATCTTCTTTTCCCCGATGGCGATCTGCTCGCAAGCCTGCGCGACGTGCTGGTAGAGCACTTCCCCCTCAGGCGTGAGCCGCATCCCTTTGTGCATCCGATAAAACAGCGCGCAGCCGAGCAGCTTTTCAAGCTGCCGTATGCACTTGCTCACCGCCGGTTGCGAAAGGAACAACGCCTTAGCCGCAAGGGTAATGCTCCCAAGCTGCGCCACCTGATAAAAGACCTTGTAGTATTCAAACGAAATGTTCATACCCACCATCCTGTCCAGCCGGTTCTTCCTGCATTGACATGCAACAGCCCGGCAGGGCAACCCTTTTCGAGAGCTTGGAGGAAAAGCGCGTCGTTCCGCCGCGGCCCGCCCTTCCCTGCCGTGCGGCTAAGCGGCGTCTCTAAACACGGGGTTCTGCGGCCCCTAGGTCGTGTCGCTAATTAGATACAGTTTATTGAAGTTATTAACTATTTTAAAGTTACAGAAACACTACTTTCAATAATTTTAAATAATTATATACAACACAACGGCACAACCTAGAAAACCGATTGCCGAAACAAACCGATTTCTCCTCCCCTTTCCCATAAGGATACGGCCCCTCCCAACTCGATCCATCCAGAACAACCATATAGCCACCCCTTTTCTCAGGCTACAGAAAACAGGCCGGGCCCTGATGCGGGCAGAAAAAATTGGCTGTGCCATAGAAAACGGCTGATGTTTTTCCTTGAAGTTCCAAAGGAATAACCGGCAAAATGCCTTAGACGTGGATCCCGCCAAGGGAAAAACAGGATAAAAAGGTTGTATTTTCACTATATTGTGAAGACAAAACAACCACAGACTATGACAGAGCCAAAAAATTTCACCGGATCGCAAAAAAAAGCTTGCAAGCCGTCTCTGTTTTGCATATACCTCTTTTCGCGCCGAGGTGGTGGAATTGGTAGACACGCTATCTTGAGGTGGTAGTGGGAATTCCTGTGCGGGTTCGAGTCCCGCCCTCGGCACCATTTTTCAAAGCCGTTGCAGTAACATACTGCAACGGCTTTTCTTTTTTGTTTCGAGCTGTTGCCGGAAGGGACGAAAAAGCCCCATTTGAGCTGAAGTGTGCCAAACTGTGCCAAAGTGCTGGGTCATTCACGCCGAAAATCGGCAGGAGCCCCATGCTTTGTAAGACGCTTAAAAAGGGCTCTCTCCGCCTACGAATCCGCATGCCACGCAAGACAACTTATCCCTCGTACCTGTACAGGCGTGGACAACTTTTCTCTTTTCGATACGTAATCCCAGAACGATACCGCAAACAAGGCAAGACGGAACTCCGCCTGAGCCCCCAAACGCCATACCTCAGTGGGCCAAGAAGCTAGCCCAACGGCTGCTCCAAGCGCCCACTCAGATGGTAGGGATGTTTATGGATTACGAAGCGCTCAGACTGCGGCTCAACGGTCTACTCCGGGCTATTCTGGAATAAGATACGCAAGATTTTCCGAACGCCCTTCCCTGACCATCTTGGGCATTGGCGCTCTCCCCTATGGTGAATATTGCAATCACAACTCAAATATTGACCATTTTAATCTTCAGACAGAAAAAGGGCTATCGGCAGTTACACCAAATGTTATTTCCCTGCTGTTGAGGCAAAGACTCATACGGCAGGAACATATCATGCCTGCACAATATATATTTTAGCTCTGCCATAAGATGTGATTGTTTCATCTCCGATGTAATTCTTTCACATCCACAGTATGATGGGAATACGGCCTTTTTCTCCAACTTTTCGCTGGCGGACTCCATGCCTGAGTCAGGTTGTTGGTTATTCCTTTGGAATTTCAAAAAACAAGGCATCAACCATTTCCTTATAATACAGCCTTCCTATATGGCTCTGTTATAGTATGTGGTTGTTTCATCTCCACAGTGCGGTGAAAAATACAGCCTTTTTCTCCGGTTTTCCCCTCGGCGGGATCCTCTGCTAAGGCATTTTTCCGGTTATCCCTTTGGAGTTTCAAGGAAAAAGACATCAACCATTTTTATAACACAGCCTTCTATATTATCCTTTATGCGCCCGTTTGTGCCGGTGCGCCGCCGCTCTGCCACACTTCAATCACAGTTTCTTTCAACCTCTGGTATGTGCATGGCCCCCTGCCGCACAGCTCGGCAACCCGTGCCAGACAAATCGTTTTTTGCCCTTTCACAGTCTCATTCAGGATAGCTGTGGAGACGGGGTAAAAATCCCATTGCTCCAAATCGAGCGGATTGATGGTATCCTGTTCCTTATGCTTGAGCACGCAAAACACATAAACGTCGGCCTGACGCTTTTTCTCCTTGGCATAGGCAAGGCCATCCCAGTACAGGCTTTCGGCAATACTGAATCCTATTCTGGAAAAACCTTTTTGTTCCCATGACTGGATGTAGGCCGATGCCTTGACCTCGATTTTGATGCCCTCAGGCGAAAGGAGATCAAAACTTCCCCATGTGGGGCTGGTTCCCCCATCACAGCCCATCGCCGTCGCGACGATGTATTCCGCCAGTTTGCCGCGTTCCGTATTGCTGATCAGATCCGAAAAGGCCCACGCCCAGAAATCCTGAAGGGTATGTCCGCCGTCCATCCCCTGAAAACATTCTTTGCCGCTCTTGCGTGTGGCCTGTATAGCCGGGAGTTGCACCATATTTTCCGCCCTCATTATGCGCAGTGAAATGTTCTCGTTACAAGGCAGGCTGCCGAAGTTGAGCCGCCCATCCTCCACAAACGCTTCCGCGTGTGCAGTACCGCCTGCACCGCACTATCCTGTAACTCCGGGGATAACATACCTCCGCACAGTTCTCTTGACCAGTACGCGCAGATGTGCCCGTGCGGATTCCCGATGCGCCCAATCCACGGAACCATTGGCCTTCAGCCCTATCAAACGTTCGTGGGCTTGTTCTTCCTAAGACCATCGTTCCCCATCACCTATACGGAAATTTTCCGCCAGAGCATCATAAGACATGCTCTCGTCTTCCTTCAGCCCAGACATCTCTCCCCGCTCTTCGGCCTTTCTGATATCGGCTGCAATTTCAATGAATTATTGTATGAATCCAGCGGCAGGCAACGCCTTGGAATGGTTCCGCGCCGCCAAGCCTTACGGTCGGTCGGAAAAAGCCCGCTTCCGGATAATGTTGTTTCGGCTTCTGGATACGGATGCCGTTATCCAGAATCGTTCATAACGATTCCAGATCCAAATTCTTCTGGCGCGGTTGAGGGGCCACCTCCCCAAATTCTTCGGAACGAACGAAAATAACAGTTCTTGTCATTCCCACCGCCTTAAGGGTATCCCCGAATTCGATTGAGACAGCGGTGCGGATGACGATCTGCTGGATGGCGAAGTCGCGCTCTTCCCTGCTTTTGTCCGAACAGGTGCGGTTCCCGGCCAACGCGGTACTGGTGGCCTGAAAAAACGCTGCCTCTTCCCGCATTCCAACGCCTCAAGCTGGCAAGAAAAGGGGAAAAATACGTTGTTCCTGAGACAACCCCCGCCGGGCGGCATCCGGGGCGACCTCACTGCCCCTCACATAAGCGCGTGCCGCAGGAGCAGGCTGGGAGGGAAATAGGAAAATGAAGGCCGTGCCATAAGAAATGGCTGATGCTTTCTTTCCTGAAATTCCAAGGGAGTAACCGGCAATATGCCTCAGGTATGGGCTCCGCCGACGGACGGCTGGAGAAAGGGGCCGTATTTTCTCACCATGCTGTGGAGATAAAACAGCCGCATCTATGACAGGGCCCGATAACTGTTCCCCAAAACATCCATCCTAAAAATGATGCCGACTACAGGCAGCAATAAAGCATCATCCTGAGAACGCTTGAAATCCGCAGGCGGCCAGTACCGCGAAACGCTTTCCGCCGCGAGCCTGCCCGTCTTGCCGTGCATCTTGATTTCGCTGGCCTTTTATGTGCTTGACGGCATACAGAAACGCTCCCGGCGCAGCGCCCCCGCCCTTACGGGGCGGCTTCCGATCCGGGGGAGGGGCGGCGGGGCATGATTCTTGCCCGAAGCGGGAAAAAATCATAGGTTGGAAAGGCGCACGCCGCTTTTTTGAAACCATCGGGCCCGCACCCGTATTCGATCGGAGGAGAGATGAAATTTTTTGATTTTGAAATCATGGGGTTGAAAAGGAAACTGCCGTATGTGCAGGTGGGTGAAAATCTGGCGCTGGCCAGCTTTGTGGTGCTCTCGGACACCGAACTGATCCGAACCGTGGCCCCAGAGCTTCTGAAGCGCCTCCCCGAAGTGGACGTACTCATGACCGCAGAAGCCAAAGGCATCTGCCTCACCTACGAACTCAGCCGCCTGATGGGCATGAAGGACTTCGTCGTCGCCAGAAAAAGCCGCAAGCCCTACATGCAGAACCCCGTTTCCCACTCCGTCCGTTCCGTCACCACCCAGAAAGAACAGCACCTCTGGCTGGACGGCTGCGAAGCTGAAAAGCTCAAGGGCAAACGCGTGGCCCTCATCGACGACGTGATCGCCACCGGCGAATCCCTTGAGGCACTGGAAACGCTGGCCAAGTCGGCCGGGGCCAACATCGTGGCCCGTGCGGCCATCCTCGCCGAGCTGGAATCCGTCCACCGCACCGACATCATCTACCTGAAAGAGCATTACGTATTCCGGCCCAACCCCGACGGCACCTATACGCCGATCGAATCGCTCAAATAGCCTTCCGCACGGCGGCGGGAGAACGGATCGTTCCCCGCCGCCTTTTCTCGTCCGCATACTCCCCGCCCCGGCGTTTTCCCGCGTGCCGCCGCCCTTTCCCCTTTTCCGACGTACCGCCGGGCATCGGGAGCCCCCGATCCGGGGAACCGTGTTTTTCCGCCGCCGTGCTTGCGTATCGCGTTCTTTTAGTGAACAATCCGCCGACGGCGTCCCAATGAGGGGACCATACGGACGCCGCCGGGGTTCAACGCCGTTTACGGCCGCCGAACCGCACAATACTAGGGAGAGGAGTTTTTATGGAAGCATCGTTTTTTCCGTCCATCGTGGCCTTCATCTGGATCGGCATCCTGCTCATGCTCGGAACCTACCTCCGGGCGAAGGTTCCGTTTCTCCAACGGATACTGTTTCCCGCTTCCCTGATCGGCGGGCTCATCGGCTTCGTGCTCATCAACGCCGGATGGCTCGGCGTACCGACCACGGAAGGCTGGAAGGCGATCGATCAGGCCCCGTTCGGCACGCTCACCTTCCATTTATTCGCCTTCGGCTTCGTCGGCATCGGTTTCCTTGAATCCGCCCAAAAGACGGACAACAGCAAGGTCGTCCTGCGCGGGGCTCTGTGGATCGCGCTGCTGTTCACCATGATGTTCTGCATCCAAGCCCTGCTCGGCAAGGGCATCTTCGCCGCCTGGGCCACCCTCTTCGGCGGGCAGTTTGAAACCGTCAACGGTTACCTGCTCGGCGCGGGCTTCACGCAAGGGCCGGGCCAGACGCTGGCCTACGCCAGCATCTGGGAAAACACCTACAAGACCGCCAACGCCATCAACACGGGGTTGGCCTTCGCCGCCGTTGGCTTCCTCGTCGCCGGTCTGGTGGGCGTACCGCTGGCCCTGTACGGGCTCAAGAAGGGCTGGGCCGCCTGCGAGGACAGCAAGGGCCTGCCCCGCTGCCTGCTGCGCGGCCTGCGCGACGAGGGCGACAACCCGTCCTGCGCCTTCAGCACCACGCACCCCGCGAACATCGACTCGTTCGGGTTCCACATGGGCCTCATGGCCGCCACCTACGGCCTCGCCTACCTTGTGGCCGTGGCATGGACACTGTATGCGCCGCAGGCCCTCAGGGGGCTCGGCTTCGGCATGCTGTTCTTCTGGGGCATGCTCGTGGCGATGGGCGTGCGCAAGTTCATGAAGGCCCGCCGCATCAACACCCTGCTCGACAACGAAACCT
This sequence comes from Bilophila sp. T19-St14, assembly GCF_059728385.1. Lineage (NCBI taxonomy): Bacteria > Pseudomonadati > Thermodesulfobacteriota > Desulfovibrionia > Desulfovibrionales > Desulfovibrionaceae > Bilophila > Bilophila sp. T19-St14. The sequence goes on along the minus strand of NZ_BAAGFT010000001.1, from coordinate 2,820,421 downwards.
GCCACCGCATCACCAACATGACGGTGGACTTCATGATCTGTTCCGTGTTCATGGGCATCCAGTTCAGCACCCTTCAGGACATCCTCATTCCCTTCGGGCTGTCGATCATCGTGGCCACCGTCATTACCCTCGCCCTGTGCCTGTGGTTCGGACGCCGCTCCCCCGAATACGGCTTTGAACGCTGCCTCGCCCTGTTCGGCTACTGCACGGGAACGGCCGCGTCAGGCCTGCTGCTCCTGCGCATCGCCGATCCGGAATTCCGTACGCCCGTGGCTGTGGAAATCGGCGCCATGAACGTCTGCCTGCTGTTCATTTTCGACACGACGGTCACGCTGTCCATGCCCTTCGCGCCACGCGAGGGCTTTCCCCTCGCATGGATTTTCTTGGGCATAGCCGTCGGCATCCCCATCATCATGTACTTCCTCAAGCTGATACGAAAGCCGGCACTCTAGCCGCATCACCGGGCCGCTTCCGGGCCGCAGGCCGTTTCGGAAGCGGCCCGGCGGGGGTGCGGCGGCGCGGCCCCGACGGGGAACCTCTCCCCGCTCCCGCGTTCCGCTCCGTTCCCGCCAAGCGCCGTTCCGCTCCGCGAACGCCGGGGCCGGAACCGCATACCGAACATCTTGCCCGTCCGGCCCGCTCCAACGGCGCTCACGGCATCGCCACGAGCGTCATGTGTCCCGAACCAACCGTATGATCCGCCAAGGAGTCCGCCTATGCCTTATGCCAGCCAACTGCTGTTCAACGCCGTCATCCTGACGCTGGATGCTCACGATACCGTGGCCTCGGCCATCGCGCTCGACGGGGATCGCATCCTCGCCGTGGGCACCCTCGAAGACCTCGCCCCCTTCGTCGGCCCGGACACAATCCGCCGCGACATGGAAGGGAAAACCGTCATGCCCGGCTTTTACGACGCGCACGGGCATATCCTGCTCACGGCGTCGATGCTGGACTGGGAAGACCTCAACTCCCCGCCCATCGGCACCTGCCGCACGCTTGAGGACTGCCTCTCCCGGCTGCGCGAACGCGCCGCGAAGACGCCCGCCGGGGAATGGATCCTGGCCTACGGCTTCGACGACACGCTGATGGAGGAAAAACGTTTCCCCACCCGTACGGAGCTCGATTCCGTCAGCACCGAACACCCCATCCTCGTGCAGCACATTTCCATCCACTTCGGGACGCTGAACAGCGCCGGGTTCGCCGCGCTGGGCATCGACCGCGACACGCCTGATCCAGAGGGCGGGGTCATCCGCCGCGAGGCCGACGGCTCGCTGCACGGCGTGGTCGAGGAACGCGCCCTGTTCGATCTGGTTTCGCCGCGCCTGCCCGTGTTTTCCCGCGAACATCAGGTGCAGAACATCGCCAGGACATCGCGGGAGGTCTACGCGGCGCGCGGCATCACCACCGCGCTGGACGCGGGCGTGCTCGACTACGACAGCGCCGAGGCCCTGCGTGAAACCTGCGAGCGGGGGCTGCTCGCCGTCCGCGCGCACATCAACCCCTACTACTATCTGGACAGGAACGATCCGCGCCTGCACTTTGAGGGCCAGATAACCACCGGCGGCGTGAAAATCATGAGCGACGGCTCGCTGCAAGGCTTCACCGCCTTCCTGTCCAAGCCCTACCATACCCCGTTCAAGGGCGATCCCAATTACAAGGGCTACCCCGCCTATTCTCGTGAGGAGCTGTTCGCCATCGTCGAGGAGGCGCACCGGAACGGGCAGTTCCTCATCCACGCAAACGGCGACGGGGCTATGGACGACGCGCTGGATGCCCTTGAAGCCGCACAGGCCAAGTACCCCCGTGAAGGCTGCCGCCACATCCTGATCCACGCCCAGACCATCCGGGACGATCAACTGGATCGGCTCGGCAAGGCGGGCTTCACGCCCACGTTCTTCGTACCCCACGTCTACTACTGGGGCGACCGGCACCGCGACATCTTCCTCGGGCCCGAACGCGCCGCGCGCATGGACCCCATCCGTTCGGCCATCGATCGCGGCTACGTCTGCACGTCGCACTGCGACACGCCGATCACTCCGGTCAAGCCCTTCCTGTCCATATGGGCCTGCGTGAACCGCCTCACCTCATCGGGAAAGGTTCTCGGCCCCGAACAGCGCATCTCCGTGCGGGAAGCCCTGCGCGCCCACACCATCAACGCCGCGTGGCAGCATTTCGAGGAAAAGGATCGGGGCTCGCTGGAGCCGGGCAAATTCGCCGACTTCATCCTGCTCGATGCCAACCCGCTGGAGTGCGCGCCCGAAGCCCTGCGCGACATCCGCGTGCTTGAAACCGTCGTCGGCGGGAATACCGTCTTCACGCTCTGATCCCTTTCTTCTCCGTAGCCAGGGCCGGCGTTCCCACATGGAGGAACGCCGGCCTTTTTTCGGCCCCTGAGCGGCACACACTGCAAGGATCCGTATTCCGTGCTTCCTAGGCCGTATCGTTAATTAGATATAATTTATTGAAATTATTCAACTATTTTTCAAACCACAAAAAGATTATTTTCAATAACTTAAATAGTCGCATATAATATGACGATATGACCTAAAAGAACCGTATCCCCCGGATACAAGCCTCATGCCTAACCCATTCAGGGCGTTTTCCCTAAAAAGCCATTGCCACTCTGTAGAAATGCACCGCCGTATCGCTTGCCTTTAAAGAACATATCATGCTTTCCCAGCCAGATGGCTTCTGATATTTTTCATTTCCAACATGCTGTCGCCTTCTGTCCGGCAAAGAAAGCCCCTTCCCCGCGAGGCCCTTATCTGTGGGGCCCTTGCCGTGTACGGGATGTACCCCTTGAAATCGGAAGCCTCTTACCCGCGCCCTTGCCCACCCCAATCCCCTCTGAGCTTTGCCCTTTTCCGTCACCAAAAAGAAACTGGACGAGCCGCCCCCTTTGGGATAGGAAATCCTCCCTCAAAAGGAAACGCCCATGTCATTGATTCCATTATTCCAGTCTCCCAAGAGTTTCTACCGGCTCGCCGTGGCAAGCTTCTTTTTCCTCCAAGGGTTGGTCTTCGCCAGTTGGGCCAGCCGTATCCCCGACATCAAGCAGGCCCTCGATCTCAACGAGGCGCAGCTCGGCGGCGTCCTGTTCGCCATCCCCGTGGGGCAGATGTCGGCGATGGCCCTGTCCGGCTATCTGGTCAGCCGCTTCGGAAGCCACAGGATGCTGCTCCTCGCGGCCCTGCTCTATTCGGGAACCCTCATGGCCCTCGGCTTCATCAGCGAAACGTGGCAGCTCTTCGCCATGCTGGTGTTCTTCGGCGTCGCGGCCAACCTGCACAATATCTCGGTGAATACGCAGGCCGTCGGCGTCGAACGCCTCTACCGCCGCAGCATCATGGCCGCCTTCCACGGCCTGTGGAGCCTCGCCGGGTTCGTCGGCGGGATCATCGGTGCGCTGCTTGCGGCGTTCTCCGTCAGCCCCCGTGTGCATTTCTGTTTTATCTTCGCCGTCTGCCTGGGCATCGTGGCTATCATGTTCCGGCTCACCCTGCCGCGCGACATGGCACGCAGTACGACGCCCGGACACAAACGGCCCAAGGGCAAAATCGATCCCTATGTCGTCCTGCTTGGGCTGATCGCTTTCGGCTGCATGGCGAGCGAAGGAACCATGTATGACTGGAGCGCCGTATATTACGAAGCGATCATCAAGCCTTCGCCGGAACTCATACGGCTCGGCTACATCTCATATATGTGCACGATGGTCTGCGGCAGGTTCATGGCGGACGGGCTTGTGACCCGGTTCGGGGTCATCCGCATCCTGCAGGTCAGCGGCGCGCTCATCGCCTCCGGGCTGCTGATCGCCGTCCTCCTGCCCCATGTGGCTACGGCGACGTTCGGCCTCGCGCTGGTGGGCTTCGGCACGGCTTCGGTGGTGCCGGTCTGCTACAGCATGGCCGGAAAGTCCCAGATCATGCACCCAAGCGTGGCGCTGGCCGTGGTTTCAACCATCGGGTTCCTCGGCTTCCTGCTCTGCCCGCCGGTCATCGGCTTCATCGCCCACGCGTCGAGCCTGCGCCATTCCTTTGCCCTCATTGCCGTGTTCGGACTCATGACCGCTGTGCTGGCGCGGTTCCTGCGGCGGAACTGAACCGTCCGGCTCTCCCCGGAAAGGGAACTCAGGGCCGGGAACCGAAAGGAACCCGGCTGAACCGTTCCCCGTTCCACGGAAAGGGAAACGCCCCGTTTGGGATGGCAACGGTTTTCCCCCTCCCAAACGGCGGCCTTTTACCCTTTATATCTCATTTGCATGAATGAGTTTTCCCGGAGCGCATCAAACGGGGGGAGGCAGGCATCTTCCTCGCGCACATGAACGGAGGTTTCACCCCGGAGCGGTCCGCCATCCGCACCTTAGCCCCTCCCCGCCCGCATGCGTGAGGCTTTTCCAACCTGCGCGGAACCATCGCCCCGTCCGTGACGTCCTTGGTGAGGGTTTCCCTTGAGATAGCAACAGCAAGGCACGCGCATGGGATTCTTGCCCGCATAGGCGAGGTTTTCCCCCATCCAAACAAGATCCCCGATAAAAGGGCCTTTTCCCCATCCCCTTGAGGAAAAGGCCCTTTTTGCGGATAGTGCCCTGAAAAGATTATGGGTTGCCGGAAAGCCCCCATTATGGCAGAACTCTTCCTACACTGTGGGGCATTCCCGCAGGGACGCCTGGCTTGCCGGCCTTGCCCTGAACAGGGCCCGCCGCGTAAGGGTAAAGGAGTTCCGCCGGGCCGTCCTTCCCTTCTTTCGATCCTTTAAGAAGCGGCCGCATGGCCGCCGACAACAGGACAGACGATGGAACTCACCTCCGAATCTGTACTGGCCCTCGCCCCGGATGCCTCCTCCGTCAAGGCGGCGCAAGCCCTGCTCAAACCCGGCCAGTGGCCGACGCTCGGCTTCAACGAAAACGCCGTATGGGGCGAATGCAAAGGCAGCGGCGCCAAACCCTACCAAGTCGAAGCCGACCTTTCCGGGCCGGTCTTCAAATGCACCTGCCCAAGCCGAAAATTCCCCTGCAAGCATTCCCTGGCCCTGCTCCTGCTCCGCGTCCGGCAAGAGGCCGCCTTTACGCAGGGCGAAGCGCCCGATTGGGTAAAGGAATGGCTTGACGCACGCGAGAAGCGCGCCGCGCGTCAGGAACAAAAGCAGGAAAACAAAGGCCAGCCCGCCGATCCCGCCGCAGCAGCCAAACGTGAGGCGTCCCGCCTGAAACGCATGGCTTCCGGCCTGGATGATCTGGAACGCTGGATGTGCGACCTTATACGCCACGGCCTCGGGCAGCTCTCCGGGGCCTCCGCATGGCAGGAGGAAGCCGCCGCGCGCATGGTCGATGCGCAGCTTCCCGGCATCGCCGCACGGCTGCGGAACCTGCAAGGCGTCACGTTCTCCGGGGAGGACTGGCCCGGCGTGGTGCTGGCCCAGTTTGGACAGCTGCAGCTCCTCATCGACGCCTTCCGCCATCTTGACGCGCTGTCCCCGGAGGAACAGGCGGATGTCCGTGCCGCCCTCGGCCTGTCCCCGGATAAGGACGAAGTGTTTGCCGCCGGGGAACGCCTGAGCGATCTCTGGCTGGTGCTCGGCGTAGGCTATGCCGAAGAAAACAAGCTCTGGCGGCGGCGCGTCTGGCTGCGCGGGCAGAACAGCGGACGCACGGCCCTGCTGCTGGATTTTTCACACGGCGGCAAGCACTTCGAGCAGAGCTTCGTCGTCGGCAGCCTTGCGGATATGACGCTGGCCTTCTATCCGGGCGCGGCTCCCCTGCGGGCCATCGCCACAGGCGCCCCCATCCGGGCGAAAACGGCCCCCATCCCTACGGTTCCCCTCCGCGAGGCGCTGGAAGGCATGGCGAAAGCCATCGCCGCGCAGCCGTGGCAATGGCCCCTGCCCCTCATGGTCAGCGACGGCGTCCCCTGCCGTTCCGATAACTCCTGGTTCCTGCAGACGGACGCAGGCGACCGCCTCCCGCTCTCCATAGCCGACAACGACGGCTGGGAACTGCTTGCGCAGGGCGGCGGACGCCCCCTGAGCATCTGGGGGGAATGGGACGGGGCCCGGTTTCAGCCCCTAAGCGCGTGGGAACCCGGAACGTCCGGTTCCCCGCTGTGGCGAGAAGGAGCCCGCCCATGAACATGCCTTTCCTGACCATGCAGGCGCTGCTCGGCACGGACAAGCGCCCGCCCGAACTTCCCGCCGACGACAGCGAACCCGGACGGCTCACGCAAGCCATTGCCGCCACGCGGGACGGCTCCGAAAACGCCGAGGCGCTCAAGCTGCTCCGCGCCGCCGGGGTGCAGGCCGTCTGCGGGCTGGCGGGGTATCTGCCGCCCCGCGCCGATTCCGCCCTCCCCGCCCCCTGCCCGCCGGAACCCCGCGCGTCCGTCGACAAGGCCGCCGTCATCGACGTATTGCGTCAAGCCCTTTCCAGCGACTCCGACCGTATGCGCCTTGAAGCCTTCAGGCTCATGTTCGCCGCGGGGAAAGTACTTCCCCCGGCGCTGCTCCCGCAGGCGCTGGAGCTTGGGCGCCGCACGCCGTCCCTGCGCGGGCCCATCGCCCTGATCGCCGGGGAACGCGGCCGCTGGCTCGCCGGACGGAACGCCGCATGGAACATCTTCGCCACCGACGCCGGAAACGAACTTGATCCTGAAATATGGGACAACGGCACGCTCATGCAGCGCGAAGCCTATCTCAAGTCCCTCCGCGCGCAGGACCCAGCCAAAGCCCGTGAACTCTTTGAAACGGCCTCCGCGTCCTTCGATGCCCGCGAACGCGCCGCCTTTACCGGGTGCCTCGGCGAAGGCCTGAGCGCGGCTGACGAAGCCTTTCTCGAAACCCTGCTGGAAAAGGATCGCAGCAGGGAAGTGCGCCAAGCCGCCGCATCCCTGCTCGTCCGCCTGCCGGAAAGCGGCTATGTCCGGCGCATGGGCGAACGCCTTGCCGCCTGCATCGTCGTCCCGGAGGCCAAGGGCGGGCTCATCGGCCGCATCGCCTCAGCCTTTTCCGCGCCGCTCCCGGCCGTCGAGCCCCCGGAATCCTTCGATCCTGAGTGGAAAAAGGACTTGCTGGAAGAAAAAAAGCCGCAGTACGAGGAGTTCGGCCAGCGCGCATGGTGGCTCTACCAGATAGGGCGCTGCGTACCGCTGGCGTGGTGGGAGGCGCATACCGGCCTGCCGCCCGAAGCCCTCATCGGCTGGGCGCAGAAAACCGACTGGCGCAACGTGCTGCTCCGCATCTGGCTGGATGCCGCCCTCCGTGAGCGCCATGCGGCATGGGCCTCCGCCCTGCTCGCGCATGTGTTCAAGGAACAGATTGAGATTTCCGTGGGCAAGGGCCACTTCAACGCCTCCGCATTCATCGGCCTTCTGCCGCCCCCCGAACGTGAGGCGGCCCTCCTTGAACGTTTCCCCTGCCCCGGCTCCGAGGGCGGCGGGGCTAAATTTGCACAGCAGCACTATAAACAGATGATGCAGTTCGGACGCTTCGCCGCATCCGAATGGGAGGAGGATGCAACCTTTTCCCTTGAAGGCGGGCGCGCCCTCATCCGGCGGATCCGCTTCTGGGCGAACCATTCCGAGGGCCTCAGCCAGAAAAGCTACGAGACCTCCTTCGCGCTGACCCATATCATTAAGGCCACTTTTTGGCTGATTCCGGTTTCCTTGCTGGATGATCTGCTTGAAGACTGGCCCCTCTGCGAAAACGGGGCCCCCTTCTGCCAATCCAGATACGAGTTTCTGGCCACGGCCATCAGAACCCGCAAGGCCCTTCACCAATACTTTGCCTGAGAGAAAACCATGAGCACGGCTACCAACGAAAACAAGCTGCGGCACCACGCCGAACAACAATTCGCCGAGGAACTGGAAGAACTCAAAAAATCCGACGCCCGCCAGCGTCCCGCCAACTGGGAGCTTTCCCCGTGGGCCGTCTGTACCTACCTGCTCGGCGGCGAACTGGACAACGGCTTTACGGTGTCCGCCAAGTATATCGGGAACCGCCGCATCATCGAAACGGCGGTCGCTACGCTGGCGACGGACCGGGCGCTCCTGCTGTACGGGGTTCCGGGAACGGCGAAATCGTGGGTGTCCGAACACTTGGCGGCGGCCATCAGCGGCGACTCCACGCGCATCATCCAGGGCACGGCGGGCACCAGCGAAGAACAGATGCGGTATGGCTGGAACTATGCGGAACTGCTCTCCAAAGGGCCGTCCCGCGCCGCGCTGGTGGAAAGCCCGCTCATGCGCGCCATGTCCGAAGGCCGCATCGCCCGCGTGGAGGAACTGACCCGCATCCCCGCCGACGTGCAGGATACGCTGATCACCATCCTGTCCGAAAAGACCCTCCCCATCCCCGAGCTCAACGACGAAGTGCAGGCCGTGCGCGGCTTCAACCTCATCGCCACGGCGAACAACCGGGATAAAGGCGTCAACGAACTGTCCTCCGCGCTCAAACGGCGCTTCAATACGGTCATCCTGCCCGTGCCCGCCACGGAGGAAGAGGAAATCAGCATCGTGTCCAAGCGCGTCTCCGAAATGGGCCGCGCGCTGGAGCTTCCCGCCGAGCCCCCGGCGCTGCATGAAGTGCGCCGCGTGGTGCAGATCTTCCGCGAGCTGCGGAACGGGCAGACCGAAGACGGCAAGACCAAGCTCAAGTCGCCCACCGGCACGATGAGCACGGCGGAGGCCATCTCCGTGCTCAACAGCGGCATGGCGCTTGCCGCGCACTTCGGGGACGGCGTGCTGCACGCCCGTGACATCGCCGCGAGCCTCGTGGGTGCGGTGGTCAAGGATCCCGTGCAGGACGATCTCGTCTGGCGCGAGTACCTCGAAACCGTGGTCAAGGAACGCTCCGACTGGAAGGACCTCTACCGCGCCTGCCGCGAAGTGGATTAGTGAAGGAACCGGGGGAGGGAGCTTTTTGAAAAGGCTCTGTCATAGCACATGGTTGTTTTGTCTCGGCAATATGCTGAAAAATATATGCTTTTTCTCCAATTTCCCGCTGGCAGGCTCCATGACTGGGGGATTTCATTGGTTATCCTTTTGGAATTTCAAGAGATAAAGCATCAACCGTTTTCTATGACACAGCCTTTGAAAAAAGCCCCCTCCCCCGTACCCCCACCCGCAAAAACTTCGACCAGTGGGGAGGCGGCGCAAAGGGCGTTCAGGACGGAGTACGGCGGGACTGGGGAATCGGCCCATGCCGCGCCGTTTCCGTTCAGCCATGCGTATGCCGCCGGAAAACAGGGGGGCCGTATGCCCCGTTCCTCAGGGGTCACCCCGGGGACAAACGGGGCAAGCCAAGGCCGTCCCAATGGCGTTGAAATGCCGCCCATCCGGGGCAAACGGAGCAAACGCCGCCCTGAAGTTGTTGCAAGAAGAAGGATGCACGCCGCATGTCGATTCGGGGCAAAAGGCTTTCCGGCCTTCCTTCGGCGGGCGTTCCTCCCCAACAGTTTACAAAAGGCTTCGCCATGCCTGATCAGACCGTTCGACTTTTCGGCATCCGCCACCACGGGCCGGGGTGCGCCCGCAGCCTGTTGCTGGCTCTGGAAGCAATGCAGCCCGACTGCCTGTTGATCGAAGGGCCGCCGGACGGGGAATCCGTGCTGCCGTTCGTGCTCGAATCCGGGATGTGCCCCCCGGTGGCCCTGCTCGTGTACGCTCCCGACGATTCCCGCCGCGCCGTCTTCTACCCTTTCGCCGAGTTCTCCCCGGAATGGCAGGCATTACGGTACGGCTTGGGCCAATCCCTCCCGGTGCGCTTCATGGATCTGCCCATCGCCCATCAATTCGGGCTGGACAAGGCTTTTGAAGATGAATGCAGGGCGGCGGAAGAGGAAGCCCTGAAAAACGCGGAAGAACATACAAAAACGGAACCCGCCGAAGGCACGGAAGCCCCCGCTTCGGACGCGCAGGCACCTGAAGGCGCCGCCCCGGATGCCCTCACTGGCGGAGAGGCCCCCGAACAGCCTGAAGGCGGCGATGCGGGCGGTGCGGAGGGAGACGCCGGGGATGAGGCGTCTGATCAGGAGGAGGTTTACGGCGATCCGCTCGACTGGCTCGGACGCGCCGCCGGATACGGCGACGGCGAGGCGTGGTGGAACCATATGGTCGAGGAGCGCATCGACGGCCTTGAACTGTTCGACGCCATCCGCGAAGCCATGACCACGCTGCGGGCCGAAGCGCCCAGGCGCGAACGCGGCGAGTGGGAGGCGCGGCGGGAAGCCCTGCGCGAAGCGTACATGCGCAAAACGCTGCGGCAGGCGAAAAAGGAAGGCTTCCAGCGCATCGCCGTGATCTGCGGCGCGTGGCATGTGCCCGCGCTTGAAGCGGAAACGCCCGCCAAGCAGGACAACGGCCTGCTCAAGGGGCTGCCCAAGATGAAGGTCGCAGCGACATGGACGCCGTGGACGTATGCCAACCTGAGCAGCCGGAGCGGTTACGGCGCGGGCGTGACCTCTCCCGCGTGGTACGAGCACCTCTGGCGCAGCGGCAAGGGCGATCGGGCCATCGGCTGGCTGGCCCACGCCGCCCGCCTGTTCCGCGAACAGGACATGGACTGCTCGTCCGCCCACATCATCGAAGCCTCGCGCCTCGCCACGTCGCTGGCGGCCCTGCGCGAGCGGCCCCGCCCCGGCTTGCCGGAACTTTACGAAGCCCTGCAAACCACGGTCTGCATGGGCGACCCCGCGCCGCTGCGCCTCATCGAGCGCCAGCTTATCGTGGGCGACAAACTGGGGACGATCCCCGAAACAGCGCCCACCGTCCCGCTCCAGCGGGATCTGGGGCAGCAGCAGAAGACCCTGCGCCTGAAGCCTGAAGCCGCGCAGAAGGTATTGGATCTCGATCTGCGCCAAGCCAACGATCTGGCGCGCAGCCACCTCCTGCACCGCCTGCGGCTGCTGGAGATCGGCTGGGCCACGCCGGGAGGCGGCCGGAACGCCAAGGGGACGTTCCATGAACTTTGGGAAATGCAGTGGGTGCCGGAGCTCTCCATTGCGGTGATCGCCGCCAGCCGCTGGGGAAACACCATCCTTGAAGCCGCTACCGCGAAGGCCGTGGAACTGTCCCGTGAAGCGGACCTGCTCCGATTGGCGGAGCTGGTGAACGACATCCTGTTCGCCGACCTGCCGGACGCCGTAGGGCACGCCACCCGTATGCTGGAAGAAAAGGCCGCCACAGCCAACGACGTCGGCCAACTGCTGGAAGCCATCCCGTCATTGGCGGCCATCGCCCGCTACGGCAACGTGCGCCGAACCGACGCCGGGATGGTCGCCCGTGTCCTTGATGGCCTGATCCCCCGTGCATCCATCGGGCTGCCGGGGGCCTGCACCTCGCTGGATGACGAAAGCGCCGCCGCCATGCGCACCCGCATCATCACGGCGCACAACGCAATCCGGCTCCTTGGAAACGAAGGGCTTTGGGAAAGCTGGCTGTCCGCCCTGCACCAGACGGCCCTGCGCGACGGGATGGTTCACGAGCTGCTGCGGGGCATGGCCGTGCGCCTGCTGTTCGACGAGCAGCGCCTCCCTGTGGAAGAAACCGCCCGGCTGATGAGCCTTTCCCTGTCGGCGGCGGCCGCGCCCGCCTCGGCCTCCGCATGGATCGAGGGGTTCCTGAACCAAAGCGCGCTTGTGCTGCTGCATGACGACGCCCTGTGGGGTGTGCTCGCCAACTGGCTGGACGGCCTGAACGAGACGCATTTTACCAATATCCTTCCCATGCTGCGCCGGACATTCTCAGGCTTTTCCGCCCCCGAACGCCGGCAGCTCGGCGAACGCGCCAAGCGCCCCGCCGGAAAGCCGATGCAGAAACAGGCCGAAACCCGTTGGGATGCGGAACGCGCGGCCCTGCCCGTCCCGTTGCTGCGGCGCGTGCTCGGCTTCACGGATCAAGCGTAACCATTTCGCTGGGATGGATGATTACTGCGGCACGTGCTCGGCCTCACGGCACAGGCATAGCCGGATGGAGGGCGTTGGCTTCCGCATGGCGCTTCCCCAAAGGCATGGAATTCACAGGGCATACAATCAAAATGATTCAAAGGCTAACACGCTCAACGGATGGCGCCGGGCTTACGGCGGCTCCAAGGGGCGACAGGAGTTGATGATGGATACGGCTGAAGGGGAACGCTTGCGGCGTTGGCGGCTGGTGCTCGGCGAAGAGGCGCAGGCGAGCTGCGGCCTTGCCGGGCTGAGCCCCGAAGACCGGCAGATGGACGAGGCGCTGGCGGCGCTGTACGAAGCGGACAGCAGGCACAGCCTGCGGGGCGGCAGCGGGGCCTCGTCGCCGCGCGTGGCCCGCTGGCTTGGGGACATCCGGCGCTTTTTCCCGTCTTCAGTGGTGCAAGTCATGCAGAAGGATGCCTTCGATCGCCTCAACCTGCACAGTATGTTGCTCCAGCCGGAAATGCTCGAAAGCGTGCAGCCCGACGTGAACCTTGTGTCCACGCTCATGTCGCTGCGGGGCATCATCCCCGAAAAGACCAAGGAAACGGCCCGGCTGGTCGTCCGCAAGGTCGTGGACGCGCTCATGAAGCAGCTTGAGGAGCCCATGCGCACGGCGGTCAGCGGCGCGCTGAACCGGGCCGTGCGCAACCGTCGCCCCCGCCATGCCGAGATCGACTGGAACCGCACGATCCGGGCGAACCTCAAGCATTGGCAGCAGGAATACAAAACCATCGTGCCGGAAACGCTGATCGGCTATGGCCGCAAATCGCAGCGCGTCCAGCGGGAAATCATCCTCTGCATCGACCAGAGCGGCTCAATGGCGTCGTCGGTCGTCTACTCCAGCATCTTCGGCGCGGTCATGGCCTCCATGCCCGCCGTGAAAACCCATCTCGTCGTGTTCGATACCGCCGTGGTGGACATGACCGAACAGCTTGACGATCCCGTCGATCTGCTGTTCGGCGTCCAGCTCGGCGGCGGCACGGACATCAACCGCGCGGTGGGCTACTGCCAGTCGCTGATCCGCGATCCGCGCAACACCATCCTTGTGCTCATTTCCGACCTCTACGAAGGCGGCGTGGAAAAGAACCTGCTCCAACGCGCCAACGAGCTCGTGCAGTCCGGCGTACAGGTCATCACCCTTCTCGCCCTGAGCAATGAAGGCGCGCCGTTCTACGACAAGGCCCTCGCCGCCAAACTCGCCGGCCTCGGCATCCCGTCCTTCGCCTGCACTCCCGACCTGTTCCCCGGCATGATGGCCGCCGCCATCCGCAAGGAGGACGTCAACCTTTGGGCCGCCAAACAGGGCATCGTCGTTCCTAAAGGATAACATCCATCCCCGCACGTTTTTGGAGGCGGCACCACGGTTTTCCTCCGCGCATCAACCGCCTCACATCAGCCGTATAAAAAGCCGCCCGGCCCTTCCGCAACGAAGAACCGGGCGTTTTTTCATGGCTCTGTTATAGCTTGCAGTTGTTTCATCTCCACTGTACGGTGAAAATACAGCTTTTTTCTCCGGTTTTCCTCTTGGCGAAATACAGGACTAAGGCATTTTTTCGGTTATCCCTTTGGAGCTTCAAGGAAAAAAGCATCAACCATTTTCTATGGCACAGCCTTTTTCATCTTGCCCATGACCGGGGCCCGCCCGGTTCACGGCCTTTCGGCGTCCGGGCATTGCTGTAAGGGGCAGTCTGGGGCGATGCCTCCCAAATAAATAAGGGGATGGGCCCCGCGCCTTCCTTTCCGCCCCTAATGATTCCGCTCCTCGGAGCCTGTTTCAGGCGTATTTCCTTTTCCCGGTCAAGCGCCGCCGCCCCTTTTCGGATAGCTCTGTCATGGCATGTGCTTGTTTCATCTCCACAGCACGGTGAAAAATACAGCCTTTTTCTCCAGCTTTTCCATTAGCGGAATCCACGGCTAAGGGATTTCGCCGATTATTTCTTTGAAACTTCAAAGAAAAAACATCAACCATTTTTCATGACACAGCTTTTCGGATACGTTCACGAAGGAAAGGAAGAAAAAGGCTCGTTATAGCATGTGGTTGTTTCATCTCCACAGTACGGTGAACAATAGAGCTTTTTTCCTATTTTTCGCCTTGGTGGGATCCACAGCTAAGGCATTTTTCCGGTTATCCCTTTGGAACTTCAAGGAAAAAGGCATCAAACTTTTTCTATGACACAGCCAAGAAAAAAGCCCTCCGTTCCAATGGGGAAGGGAGGGCGGGCTTGGATGAGGGCAAATTTCAGGCAAGAACCCCGGAGGCAAAAGGCGGTTCCTGCGCAAAGCAAGGCAGGAGCTCGCGTATGCTCCAAACCGGAAAACCCGCCTGCTCCCATGCGAGGATCCCGCCTCCGAGCTGGTACGCCTTGCCCGGAGCGCTTCTTTCCAAGAGCTCGGCCTTGTTCCGCGTCCTATTCCCCGAACGGCAAAAAAAGACGACCGGCTTGCCGGAAAAACGGCTGTCCAGCCCGTCCCCGCGCTCCAATGCATCGAGGGGAACCAGCGGGCAGCCGGGGATCGCCCGTTTGAGGAATTCCTTTTCTGTACGGACATCCACGAAAAAGGCGCCACCATTGCGAAAAAGCGTCATGGCCTCTTGTGGGGACAATGTTTCCAACATCGGAAAAACCATTCGTTGAAGTCAGGGGAAAGGGGCGGCGTACAAGCCAAACGGCAGGGGCACGCCATGCGAAAAAGTGATGCCGCCCCCAAAGGCGGAAGAGCTATCGCACCTTCCGGCTTCTCCCGCCCAAGCGCACGCCATAAAACAGGGCACCCAAACGGATGCCCCGCCTTCTTTTACTTCAGGTGTTCGCCGGACAGCTTCTGCTCTCTGGAGCGCTGGGCCTTCTGCACGTTTTCCTGCAATTTTTCCAGCAGGTTCTTGCAGATAAGCTTCTGTTCCTGTGCGTATCCGCACAACTTCTTGTATTCATCCACGGAAATCCCGTGGGAGAGAAGGTGCTTTGCCGTCAGATTCTGGAATCCCCGGCCGCAGAGGCAGCACTGGACAACATCTTCCCCAATGGCTTCTTCAGGACGGACAACAAGGCTGCGTTTGGTGAATTTCTTCTTCGGCGCGGCGCTGGGGGCGGCCTCGGCAGCTTCCGGCATGGGCTCTTCAATGTTCACCTGTTCGCAAACAGGCTCTTCCATGTCCATTGCCGCCAGCTTGTTATTGGCCTGAATAAGCCCGGCTTTAAGAACGGTAAACTGTTCGATGATGAACGGGGTGGGCTGTTCGGGATATCTTTCCATAACCAGTTTCAGCAATTCGGCATCACTTATCATGTATTCACCTCCAAGTAGATTGCCTAGCAATGTAATCGACTTTTATCCCCTTGTATAGACCGTCTGGTCATAGAAGGATATTTTTTGTCTGATTACAATAAAAAATAGAACGCGGTGCAAGGAGGGTTATTCCGTTTACGAGAAGTTATCCAAGACAGAAAACCGGTTGTGCAGTCTTGCTTTGGAAACCGCAGGAGCGTTTGTCCCGTTTCCTGCAGGGGGCAGCATCATGGAGACAGGGCTTATTCCGGCAAGGCAAGGATTGTTCCAAAACCATCATCATTTGCTTGCCTTTTCATGAGCCGACCTGTGTTCACAGGGATCGTTTTTCGGCTTATGCCGTACCGTAAGATACGGAGCCCCAATATCATCATGTTCCTAACAGCCTCTTCAACGCACTCAAGCAGATCCGCATTGCAGCAAACGGTAAAAACGTTCCCTAGAAAAGATGGAAGGCGTCCATTCGGAAAAGGTATTGCGGGCTCCTTTGCCTTGCGCAATCCTAAGAAGCTAGGATGAAGGCTTCTTTCTGCTTAGAAAAAAGCAATAGGATAATGAAAAACCTAGATTTTCTTTTAGAGGCAATCCCTAGCGGGAAGCCTTCTTTCCATAATTAAAGGCTCTGTCATGGTATGTGGTTGTTTCATCTCCACAGCACGCTGAAAGTACGGCTTTTTTATCCGTTTTTCCCATTGACGGAATCCACAGCTAAAACATTTTGTTGGTTATCCCTTTGGAACTTTAAAGAGAAAAGTATCAACCATCTTCTCTGGCACAGCCTAAAGAAAAAGCATCAGCCATTTTCTCTGGCACAACCTAGGCCGTGTCGTTATTTTATATAACTATTTGAAATTATTAAAAACAATCTTTTTGTAACTTAAAAAATAGTTAAATGATTTCAATAGATTATATCTGATTGACGACACGGCCTAGTCAAAGCCCCCCGCTTAGCTGGTGGTTTCTTGTTTCGGATACTTCGTATCCTCAACAGGCTGAAGCCCACAATGAAAAAGGATGCCCTTCCGAAACCGAAAGGGCATCCTTTTCACTATCTCGTGAAGCGCCGTACTCCGACACCGGCACGCTCAAGGTTTCTTCTGCCCAGCGCCGCCGAACAGTTCCCGGTACTCCTCGTCAAATTCTTCAAAGGACAGGGGCACTGGCTTCCCTTTCGCGGCACCGGCCCTCGCATGGACAAGCGAAGGGATCACGTCGGAAACGTCGTTGAACCCGTCCCGTGTATATGAAATTTCCACAGGGCGCCCATTCCGCCAGAACCGACAGATTACGGGATACGTTTCGTCAGGATTCCTGATCACATCGCAGACCATGCCGTACCCGTACGCGGCATCCAACACGCTGTCTCCGGCGATAAACCCCATATCAGCCTCCCTTCAGCCCGTCCCTTGCCGCTTGCGGCGCCGAAACGGGAAGATGGCTCCTTCATACGGCCTTCCGCCCCAAAAAGGAAGCCGTCAGGCTCCAAGTTCCTTGCGCTTGCGCCAGAGCGTCACGGTGTTGATTCCAAGCAGTTCGGCGGCCCGCTCCATGCTGACGCCGAGCCCGAGCACACGCCGGATGTGTTCCGCTTCCAGCTCGCGCAGGGTCAGGATATGCGGCCCCTCATCCGGGCCGGGCCGCATCCCTTCCCCGGCGGTCAGCGCGGGCGGCAAATCAGCCAGCGTCACTTCGCGCCCGGCGGCGAGCAGCGCGACCCGCTCCATGACGTTCCGCAGTTCCCGGACGTTGCCGGGCCAGCCGTACCTCAACAGAGCCTGACGCGCGGCCTGAGACAGGGTGGGCGGCGTGCCGTACTTGGCAGAAGCGGAACGCAGCAGCTTCGCGGCGAGGGGTTCGATGTCCTCAGGGCGCTCCCGCAACGGCGGAACCGTACATTCAAAGACGTTCAGCCTGTAGTACAGATCTTCGCGGAACGCCCCGGACTTCATCATGGCGGCAAGATCCCGGTTTGTTGCGGCAATGATGCGCACGTCCAGCCGGATAGGTTTGTTGTCCCCGACCCGCTCAATGACTTTATCTTCAAGGAAACGCAACAGCTTGGACTGTGCCGTAGCCGAAAGCTCCCCGATTTCGTCAAGGAACAGGGTGCCGCCTTCCGCCAGCTCGAATTTGCCGGCCTTATCGCGCACCGCTCCGGTAAAAGCCCCCCGAACGTGCCCGAATACTTCGGATTCAAAAAGGTTTTCCGCAATTGACGTGCAGGTTACTTCCACAAAAGGCTTGTCCGCCCGCGCCGATCTCCTATGGATGGAGCGGGCCAGCTCAGTCTTGCCCGATCCCGTCTCGCCGGACAGCAGCACGGTGGCATCGCTCGGCGCGATCCGTTCCACGACGGACTGGAGCGCCTGGCATTTCGGCGAAGTCAGCCCGTCAAACCAGTCGCCGGAACCGGCCCGCAAGCGCGAGTTTTCCCGCTGGAGGTCTACCAGCATCTCTATCTTGCGGATGAGGTGTTCCAACTGTTCGGTGGAGAATGGTTTCGGCAGATAATCGTAGGCCCCGGCTTTGATGGCGGACACGGCGTTTTCGTATGAGGCGAAAGCGGTCATGACTACGCAGATCATCTCAGGCCAGCGCGCATGCGCATCCCGCACCAGCTCCACCCCGGACATGCCTTCCATGCGCATGTCCGTCAGCAGCAAGTCCGCGCCCTTCTCTTCCAGCGCCTTGATTGCTGCTTCCGCGCTCTCCACGCCCACGGGTTGGCAACCCATCATTTTCAGGCCAAGCATCAGCGTCCGTACGATCCCCGGATCGTCGTCCGCCACCAGAACTCGCAGCATGTGGGACTCCTTATGAGGATGAATGGGGGAGGGGAGAGGAAACCTTTCTGGAGAAAGGTTTCCTCTCCCCTCCCCCAAGCCCCCTCCTCTCTCCTTCCCAAGACTTTCCTATGCGGGCATCAGCCTGTTCCTCCATGCGGAAACGGGCCGACCGTAATCTGTTCGTTATCGTAAAAAGGCCATCGGCTCAAATCGGCGGCAACGGCCCTCGGCGCAGGCTTATCCCGGAGTTCGGGCTGATTGCCGCAACGCCGGGCACCTGTACATTTCCACCTTCGGCTGCCTAAAGATGTTATCCTCTTTCCGGCAGGATGAACCTTTTCGTAACCCAAAGCCCCGGAATGGGGATTCGGTACGTATGAGAAATATGGCTGTGTTATAGAACATGGTTGATGCTTTTTTCCTTGAAGTTCCACAGGGATAACCGGAAAATGCCTTGGCCGTGGATCCCGCCAAGGGAAAAACCGGAGAGAAAAGGCTGTATTTTCACTTCACTATGAGATGAAACAACCACAAACTATAACAGAGCCAAAAATATTCGGAACGGGAGGATACGGAAGGAGGGGGAAGGGGTGTCCCTTCCTTCAGAAAGTTTCCCCCATCCCCAATGCCTCTGCCCTTCCTCTACTTCGCCAACGGCAGCAGCACGGTAAAGACGGCCCCTCCTCCGGGGTTCCGCGCATAACGGATCACGCCGCCGTGCGCCTCCACAATGTCACGGGTGATCGCCAAGCCGAGCCCGACCAGCCCTTCGCGCGTCCCGGCCGTCCGCCCATGCGAGAACGGCTCGAACAAACGCGCCTCCAGATCCGGCGGAATCCCCGGCCCATCGTCTTCCACCCGAAGGACGGCATCGTCCTCTTCCTGCGTGATGACGATCCGTACCGTGGAGCCCACGGAACCGACGCGCAGGGCGTTGGACACCAGATTCGACAATACCCAAGCGAACCGTTCGGTATCAATGGTCACGGGAATGTCGGTTTCGGGCATGTCCAGAAGAAGGTGTTCGCCGGACTCGCGGGCCACCAGTTGGAAGGGGATCAGCCACTCGCGCACGCGTTCGACGAGATCCACCGTATCGGGGACAAGCTGGAGCGCCGAGGGGCTCATGCGGGCGATTTCCATAAACTGCCGGGCCACGGTACGCAGCCGGGCGGCATCCTGCCCCACAGTCTCCACCAGCATGGACATCTCCTCATCCAGCCCCGGACGCCGGGCCATGAGATCCGCCGCCAAACCAAGGGACTGCATGGGGGTCTTCAACTCGTGGGAAATCCAGTCCATCATCTCCGAACGCAGCCCGTAGCGCCGCCGCTTCTCGGTCACGTCGCTCAGGAGAAACACCTGCCCCGTCACCGCTCCCTTGTTGTTGAGCAGGCTCCGCCGGCGTCCGGCATAAATGCGTTCCTCGCCGCCGACGCGCAGGGTAATTTCCTGCTTGCCCTGCATGTCGTCGCGGAGGCCGTCCCGCAGGGCCATGTAGTTGGGCGCGCTGGTGGACAAATCCTTCCACGGCATGCCCTGCACATCATCTTTGGCCAAGCCGAGGAGCGAAAGCATACGGCGGCTGACCAGCATGACCTCCCCTGCGGCGTTCAGCACCAACACCCCGTCCTCGACAGACTCAAGGATCACCTCAAGTTTCCGCTTTTCCACGACCAGCTTGTGCACGTTCAGCTTGTCCAGTTCCCCAAGGCGATCCCACAGGCGGGACAGCTCGTCGAACAACAGCCGCACTTCCAGCGTCTGCGGCTCCGGCAGATGGAGCTTCCGCCCAAGCTGCGGACGATCGCGGAACAGTTCCGCCACCCGCCGCAGCGGATGGGCCAGACGCTCCGCCACGCTGTCCGCAAGGAGAAAGGCCCAAAACGTGCCGAGCAGGAACGCCGCCGCCGTCACCGCCATCATAATGTCGCGGAACCGGGCGTTCTTGCTGAGCCGCAGGAACATGCCCCGCTCGTTGACCTGAACAAGAGCGTCGATGCTGGCGTGCAGGCCCCGGTAATTGGCGTCGTCCGGGTTCAGGCGGTACGCATCCCATGAGGCTTGAAGCTCCGCAATGACCTTCCGCTCGGCCTCTTCGGTAATGTTGCTGGAGGCCTGCTCCAGCGTGTCGGCAAACCGTTTCTCCCAGCCGATCATATCGGTGTCGCGGTATAGCCCAGGGAACCGGATGCCGTTCATGGCCCGTACCATCTCCTGTGCGTAGGCGATGGAATCATAGTTCATGCGGATAAGTTCCGAGGGGACGCGCCCCGCAATGGTGATGCCGATCACCATCAAGACCCCGAGCGCCCCGAACAGCAGCACGAGACGCAAAAACGAACGGCGTATCCGCTTGTGCATAGTGGGAAGAACAATCATGACGCGCTCACTTGATATACTTCGGGGTAACGTTGGCGACGTGCACATCCACGCCTACGGCCTCATACAGGAAATCCAGCAGGAACGAGCCGCGCAGCCGTTCCCGCAAGGGCGACAGCCGCGACTTGCCGAAAATCGCGTGCCGCACGTTGCGTTCGCTGGCGAAATTCACCAGCGTTTCGGCGATGTCCACGCCTTCAAGCTGCACCACTTCCGCGCCAAGCCTCGTCGCCAACTGCAGGTTGTACTGAAGCTGGCGCTGAATGCCCGCATCTATGCGGGTCGGGCTTTCCTGCGGCCTGCGGACATACACCACATAACACGGCGATCCGAGCTGGTTCGCCATGCGCACGCCGCGGCGGATAAGCGATTCGGCATCCGTGGGCGAGGAACTTAGGGCCACCATGACCGCTTCCACCGCATACCCGGCCAGAGCGGGCTTGAGGAGCTCCTGCGCCTCGATCTTGCGGACCTGATCCCCCGATGCCTCGCGCAGGCACAGCTCGCGGAGAAAGGACAGGTTCTCGTACGTGAAGAAGCTCGACAGCGCCCGCTCAGCCTGTTGCGGCGCGTAAATCTTGCCCTGCCGGAGGCGCTCGCGGAGCTCCTCTTTGGTCACGTCCACGTTGACGACCTGATCGGCGCGCCGCAGGACAGTATCCGGGATGCGCTCCCGGACGGCGATGCCGGTGGCCTCTTCCACGCGTGCCGCCACGGATTCCAGATGCTGCACGTTGATGGTTGAAATGACGTTGACGCCCTGCGCCAGCACTTCAAGCACATCCTGGTAGCGCTTGGCGTTCTTGGAGCCGTCGGCGTTGGTATGGGCCAGCTCGTCCACCAGCACGACCTGCGGCTTACGGGCAAGGATGGCCTCGGCGTCCATTTCGTGGAATACGGCGTCCCCCACACGCCATTCGCGGGGAGGTACGGCTTCCAGATGTTCGGAGAGCGCCATCGTCTCAGGGCGGTCGTGAGGTTCGAGATACCCGATCACCACATCCACATGCTGCTGTTTCAGGCGCAGCCCCTCCTGCAGCATGGCGTAGGTTTTCCCCACGCCGGCCGCGTACCCCAGATAGATTTTAAGGGATCCTTGCCGCTTACGTTCGATCAGTTCCGCAAAACCATCCATGACCATCCTCCCGACACGGAAAGTGCTTCTTTCCTCGCCCGGTTACTGGAGTTCGTCAAGAGCCAGATTGAGGCGCAGCACATTGACCTTTGGTTCACCCCACACGCCCCATTCCGGGCCTTCCACATGGCCGCGGACGAGCTTTTCCACCGTTTCCAGGGACAGGCCGCGGGCTTCGGCCACGCGCCGGGCCTGCATCAGGGCCGCTTCCGGGGAAATGTGGGGATCAAGGCCGCTTCCCGAAGCGGTCAGCATATCCACGGGCAGCACGCCTTCGGGCCGTTCGGCACGCAGCTCCTGTTCCGAAGCCCGCACGCGCTCGGCCAGCGCCTTGCTGGTGGGGCCATAGTTGGAGCCGGAAGACGAACCGGCGTCATACCCGGCGGCTGAGGGGCGGGGGTGGAAATATTTCGCGCTGGAAAACGGCTGCCCGATGAGGGCGGAGCCGACGATCGCGCCGTCCCGCAGGATCAGCGAACCCGCCGCTTCCTTAGGGAAAAAGGCGTTGGCCACCCCGGTGACGAGCAGCGGGTAAGCGGCGCATAAAAGCACGGCAAGGCACAGCGTGGACAAAACGGACTGACGAATGAGCTTGAACATGACGTAGCTCCTTATGTGAAAAAGGAACCTGAAGGGACATCCGCGGAGGAGAACGTCCTGTTGGAGAGGAACGAACGCCCCTTCAGGTGATGCGTACCGCGCGGCTAGACGAGGCCGACGGCGGAAATCACGATGTCGATGAGCTTGATGCCGATGAACGGGGCGATGACGCCGCCGAGCCCGTAGACCAACAAGTTGCCGCGCAGGACCGAAGCCGTGGAACGGGGACGGTAGCGCACGCCCTTGAGCGCCAGCGGGATGAGCAGGATGATGATCAGGGCGTTGAAGATCACCGCGGACAGGATGGCGCTCTGCGGCGTGGACAGGTGCATGACGTTCAGCGCTCCGAGTTCCGGCAGGGCCGCCATGAACAGCGCCGGGATGATGGCGAAGTACTTGGCCACGTCGTTGGCGAGGCTGAACGTGGTAAGCGCGCCGCGGGTGATCAGGAGCTGCTTGCCGATCTCCACGATCTCGATGAGCTTGGTGGGGTCGGAGTCGAGATCGATCATGTTCCCGGCTTCGCGGGCGGCCTGCGTGCCGGTGTTCATGACCAGCCCCACGTCGGACTTGGCCAGAGCCGGGGCGTCGTTGGTGCCGTCGCCGGACATGGCCACGAGGCGGCCTTCCTTCTGGAGCTCCAGAATGAGCTGCAGCTTGTCTTCGGGCTTGGCTTCGGCAAGGAAGTCGTCCACCCCCGCCTCCGCGGCGATGGCCTGCGCGGTGAGGCGGTTGTCGCCCGTGATCATCACGGTCTTGATGCCCATGGCCCTGATGCGGTCGAAACGGTCGCGCATGCCGGGCTTGACCACGTCCTTGAGCTGGATGACGCCGAGCAAGCCCCGCGTGGAAGAGGCCACCACCAGCGGCGTGCCGCCTTCGCGGGCCACGGGCTCGACAAGGGCATCCAACTCCTCACGGCGTTCGGGAAGCCCAAGTGAACGCACCCACCGCAGCACGGAATCGGTCGCCCCCTTGCGGAGTTGTTCCCCAGCGGCGTCCACGCCGCTCATGCGGGTTTCCGCCGTGAACGGCACGCTGACCACATCCTGCGGCAACCCATGCATGGACACGCCAAGGGTGTTCCCCAATTCCACGATGGAACGGCCTTCCGGGGTTTCGTCGCCGGAGGAGGCGAGACAGGCCGCCTTCATCATTTCGTCGGCATTCACGCCGGGCAGGGGCAGGAACGCCGAGGCCATGCGGTTGCCGAGCGTGATCGTCCCGGTCTTGTCGAGCAGCAGCACGTCCACGTCCCCGGCGGCCTCCACCGCACGGCCCGAAAGGGCCAGCACGTTGCGCTGAAGCAGGCGATCCATCCCGGCGATGCCGATGGCGGCGAGCAGGCCGCTGATCGTGGTCGGGATGAGGCACACCAGCAGCGCCACCAGCACGACCATATCAATGTTGATGCCGTGGTAAAGGCCCAGCGGCTTCAGGGTGACGACCACCAGCATGAAGATGAGGGTCAGCCCGGCAAGCAGGATGTTCAAGGCGATCTCGTTGGGGGTCTTCTGCCGTTCCGCGCCTTCGACAAGCGCGATCATGCGGTCGAGGAAGGACTTGCCCGGCTCCTGCGTGACCCTCACGATGATGCGGTCGGAAAGCACGGTGGTCCCGCCGGTAACCGCACTGCGGTCGCCGCCGGACTCGCGGATGACCGGAGCCGACTCGCCGGTGATGGCGGACTCGTCCACGGCGGCCATGCCTTCGACGACCGTGCCGTCGGCGGGGATCATGTCGCCCGCCTCCACAACCACATGGTCGCCGGGGGCCAGATCGGAAGCGGATACGGCTTCTGCGGTTCCGTCCGGCAGCAGCCGGTGCGCGACGGTATCCGTGCGGGCGCTGCGGAGCGTGTCGGCCTGCGCCTTGCCCCGCCCCTCGGCCAGCGCCTCGGCGAAGTTGGCGAACAGCACGGTGAACCACAGCCACAGGGAAATCTGGCCGCTGAATCCGGCGTCCGTACCGGCCGCCACGCGGGAGAAGAACGAGGCAGTCGTAAACACGCAGCCGACGGCGACCACGAACATGACGGGATTGTGCGCGAGCATGCGCGGATCGAGCTTACGGAAGGCGTCCTTGGCGGCCTGAACGTACAGCGAAGGCGCGGTTTCCTGAGAATGGTGACGCATATGAAAAATCTCCTTGGCGGGCCGGAGGAAGGAGGCGGGGTTCCGCCCCATTCCCCGGCGGGGCTACCCCTGCCCCTGCCGGGGAGAAGCTGCCCAGACCTCAATAAGTTGCGGACATGGGCTAACCCTGCACCCGCCGGGGAAAAGGGTTCCCCCGGCCCCCTTCGGCCCTGTGCCTGCCCTATTCCCAGCAGGCTCGGATTGAATCAATCAGTTGGTGTTCCCTTCGCCGCCCTTAAAACATCATTCCCCGCATCATCTGGAACTGTTCCACGATGGGGCCGAGGGACAGGGCGGGCAAATAGGTCAGCGCGCCCACGATGAAGATGATTCCAAGCAGCAAGAGGCCGAAGGTAGGCCCTTCCACAGGGAAGGAGGAATCCGAAAGCGGACGCTTCTTGCGCGCGGCGAGGGAACCCGCCACCACGAGCATGGACAGCATCACCCCAAAGCGGCCAATGAACATGGCGAGGGCCAGCAGGACGTTCCATACGGGCACGTTGGCGGAAAGCCCCGCAAAGGCGCTCCCGTTGTTCTGTGCGCCGGACGTGAAGGCATAAAGGATTTCGGAAAGGCCATGCGCCCCGGCATTGTTCAGTGCGCCCGTCCCCCACGAACTCACCGCCGCCACGGCGGAGAAGCACAGGATCGGCGTGGCGCAGGCCAGCAGCGCCACCATGCACCATGTGATCTCCCGGCCTTCGATACGCTTGCCGAGATAGTCGGGGGTGCGGCCCACCATCAGGCCGGCGATGAACACGGTCAGCAGGATGAACAGGACCATGCCGTACAGGCCGGAACCGACGCCGCCGTAGATGATCTCGCCGAGCAGCATGTTGAACAGCACCAGCATACCGCCGAGCGGCGTCAGGCTGTCGTGCATGGCGTTGACCGCGCCGCAGGAGGCGTCCGTGGTCGCCGTTGCGAACAGCGAAGTGCCGAACACGCCGAACCGGACTTCCTTGCCTTCCATGTTGGGCACGGCCCCGCCGGCAGCCTGCTGCAGGAGGTGCGTGCCGTACAGTTCGCTGAAATAGATCCACAGCACGCCGCCGATGAACAGGGCCAGCATGACGGCCCAGACCGTCCACGCGTGGCGGCGGCTGCCTACGGCCTCCCCAAGGAAAAACACCAGCGCGCTCGGGATGATCAGGATGTAGAAAGACTGGAGGAAGCTGGACAGCGCCGTGGGGTTTTCAAAAGGATGCGCGGCGTTCACATTGAAGAAGCCGCCCCCGTTGGTTCCGAGCAGCTTGATTGGAATCTGCGACGCGACGGGCCCAGTGGCGATGAACTGCTTCCCGCCCTCAAGCGTGGCCGCGGTAACGCCCGCGTCGAAATTCTGAACCATGCCCTGCCAAAGCATGAGCAGCGCCCCGATGATGCTCAAAGGCAACAACACGTACAGCGTGATGCGCACGAGATCGGCCCAGAAGTTGCCGATGGACGAAGATTCGTTGCGGGCGATGCCGCGCACGACCGCGGCGCACACGGCGATGCCGACGCCTGCGGAAACGAAATTCTGATACGTCAGGGCCACCATCTGCGAAAAATGGCTCACGGTGGTTTCCCCGCCGTAGGACTGCCAGTTCGTATTCGTCAGGAAGCTGACCGCCGTATTCAAGGCCAAATGCCAAGAAAGGCCGGGGAAGCCCTGCGGATTCAACGGCAGCTTATCCTGGAAAAGCAGCACCCCGAATGTGAGCAGGAACCCCGCAAGGGAAAACCCGATGACGCTGACGGCGTACTGGCCCCACGTTTGTTTTTCGTCGGGATGGATGCCGGACAGCGTATAGACGCCCCGCTCCACCGGCCCCAGGACGGGATGCAGGAAGGTGCGGCGGCCGGAAAAAACCTGATGGACATAACGCCCCAACAGCGGGCTGAGCGCCGCCAGAAGGCAAATGAACAGGACAAGCTGCAACAGGTCTCGCAGGATCATGCCGTCCTCCTAAAACCGTTCCGGCTTGAACAGCGCGTACAGCATATATGCAAAAAGGCCTACCGCGCAGGCAAGGCCAACAAAATCAAACCAATCCATGACAAGCTCCTTGAATGTGGCGCGGGACGGCAGTGCTTCCGGCCCGCAGGATTTCAAGAGCCAGTATCCAAGGGGTGTGCCAAAATGTATAGCCAATGATTTTATAGTGTTAAAAAAACAAGCACGCGCGAGATCATTACATAATGCAATCATGCGTTGCAAAACGCATGGGAACCGGCCCGCCTTTTTCCTGCAAAATGAAAAGCGAAGGGGCAAAAAACACCGTGTTCGGAGCCCGGAAATCCCCCATACCGGCAGACTCCCCCTCTAGGAAGGCATCACCAGCCGGATGGATTGCAAAACGCAAGCCCTCCGAGGCGGACGATACGAATATACCTCATATCTTTTTGTACTTATGGCGATTCACAACTTGGACACATGCGTCAGCTCCCCGCGCAACGCCCCCATGTGCATACGCCTTTTGCTCGTCATGGAGAGGCCCGCATAAGCTCCACCGCCGCGCCTCTCTTTTTTTTGCGCAAGGCATCCCAAAAGGACTTGTCATAGGATGCGGCGGCTTCATTGCCACTGTATGGTGAAAGTACAGCCCGTTTATCCAGTTTTCCGTCGGCGGGCCCATGACTGAGGCATTTGGCGGCTATCCCTTTGGGGCTTCAAGAAAGAAAAATCAACCCTTTGCTGTCCCATGATCCCCAAAAGGCCAGATACTTCCGGCCTTTTTTCTTTGGTTCCGTCATGGAATGTGGTTGTTTTTCACAACATGGTGAAAATACATCCTTTTTCTCTAATTTCGCACCAAAGGGCTCCATAGCTGAGGCGCTTTATTGGTTATTCCTTTGGAATTTCAAGGCCGTGTTATAGAAAATGGTTGATGCTTTTTTCCTTGAAACTCCAAAGCGATAACCGGAAAAAAGCCTTAGCCGTGAATCCCGCCAAGGGGAAAACGGGAAAAAAGGCTATACTTTTCACCGCACTGTGGAGTTGAAACAACCACATACTCTAACAGAGCCAATTTCAAAAGGCTGTGCCATAGGAAATGATTGATGCCTTATTTCTTGAAACGCCAAGGGAATACCCAACAAAATCCCCCAACCATAGAGTCCGTCAGCGGGAAAGTGAGGGAAAAAGCCCCTCTTTTCACCGCACTGTGAAGTTGAAACAACCACATACTCTAACAGAGCCAATTTCAAAAGGCTGTGCCATAGGAAATGATTGATGCCTTATTTCTTGAAACGCCAAGGGAATACCCAACAAAATCCCCCAACCATAGAATCCGTCAGCGGGAAAGTGAGGGAAAAAGCCTCTCTTTTCACCATATTGTGGAGTTGAAACAACCACATTCCCTGACAGAGCCTTTCAAAAAAAACGCATCACCCGTTTCCTATGGCACAGCCTTTTCTTCCAACAGCATTCCTCACCAGACGGGCTATTGCCCTTCGGGAGCCTTCTCCTCGACGGCGATTTCACCGAAACGGGCCTCATATTCACGGAGGCTTTGGATAAGGGTCAGCGTCAGGCGTTTGGCCGTACGGGGCGTCATGGCGATACGCTCCAGCATGTCGGCGGTGACGACGCCCTTCACGCCCGGCTCGGAGGAAGGATCGGTCAGGCTGACGCCAAAGGAAACCAGCACGTCATCCTGCGAATAACGAACCTGAAAGGCATTGGCGTAGGAAGTGCCCATTTTCTCGGTATGTACGTTCAGGCGTACCTGTTGTTCTTCGGACATGGCGGTTCTCCACGGTTGAAGGTGTCGGATTACGTGCCGGATATTCCGGCGCGCTGTTCCTCAGATACCAGAAAGCCCCGCCGGAGGAAATCGGCGAAGCCCCTTCAAAACGGGCTCCGCGACAGGCGAGGCGCATTCCTTCATTTATATTCCTTGACGCAGGAAAACCCCTTGCCGAGGACGTTCAGCGTGTTCTCGATGATGACGAACGCCTGCTTGTCGTGTCGGAAAATAAGCTCTTCCAACAGCCGGATCTGGTAGTTTTGCACGACGGTCAGCAGCACGGGCCGCTGTTGGCCGGTAAAGCCGCCGGAACCGGACAGGAGCGTGGCCCCCCGGTGCAGATGCGTCAGGATGTCCTCACGGATCGCGGCGTGCTGCGTGGAAATGATCAGCACCATTTTCCGCTGGTTGAAGATGGTCGAAACGTAGTCCATCACCTTGGAGTACACAAAAATCATGATCAGCGAATACAGCATGCTGTCCGGGTTATACATGGAAAAGGCCAGTACAAACAGCGTGATGTTGTACAGCAGGCTGAATTGCCCGACGCTGATGCCGTACCGCTTGTGCAGGGCGATGGAAATAATGGTCAGCCCGCCATCGCAGCCGATGGAATGCAGGACGATGCCGAGCCCAAGCCCGCAGATGCAGCCCGCGGCGATGCTCGCAAGGATCGGATCGGTGATGTTGATGGACATCTCCAGATACTGCGTGGCCACGGAGACCACCGCCAGCCCGTACAGGCTGTACAGGAAAAAGCGCCGCCCCACGAACAGCCAGCCCGCAATGAATATGGGGACGTTGAGCAGCACATTCCACACGGCCGGGCTCAGGGTTTCCGTCATGTAATTGATCAGAAGCGCCGTCCCGAACACGCCGCCGGAAATGAACATATGGGGAATGGCGATGGCTTTCACGCCGAGTGCGAACAGGCCGCACCCAAGGGTCAGCAAAAAGAGATTCCAAGGAATGCCCCTCGCAAAGGTACGAACGGCGGCAGAGACCATACTTTCTCCGAAACAAAAGGTTGTGCCCTCCTTGGGGCGTGTTCACACCATACCGAGTTTTTCCAATGGCTAAAGCTGGTTGGAAGGAACATTCAGCATCGCTCAAAATTCAGGATAACCATATGTAAAAATCATATTTATTCTTTGTCCATGTGAACAGGCCCTCAACGGGCCCGGCAAAAGGCATCATTGTCTTTCCGCTCAGGGATTATACCTGTATCATATATGCTGACAACACAAGGAGGCACCATGCGACCCCTCACCCCCGACGAAGAACAAGTCATCGCCCACGGCGCTACGGAACCCCCGTTCAGCGGGCGCTACTGGAACCATAAGGCCGACGGCACCTATGCCTGCCGGCGCTGCGGCGCTGCGCTTTACCGCTCCGGCGACAAGTTCGATTCCGGGTGCGGCTGGCCGTCCTTTGACGATGCCGTGCCCGGTTCCGTGCTCCGCCGCCCCGATCCGGACGGCCACCGGACGGAAATCGTCTGCGCCGCCTGCAACGCCCATCTGGGGCATGTTTTTGAAGGCGAACGCTTCACCCCCAAAAATACGCGTCATTGCGTCAATTCCTTGTCGCTTGAATTCATACCGGAAAAAACATCGGAATGCACGGAGGAGGCCATCTTCGCGGGCGGCTGCTTCTGGGGGGTGGAGGACGCTTTCCAGTCCGTCCCCGGCGTCCGTGATGCGGAGTCTGGCTATACGGGCGGCACGGTGCCGAACCCCACCTATGAACAGGTCTGCACGGGCAGAACCGGACACGCCGAAGCGGTTCGCGTAACCTACGATCCGGCAAAGGTTTCTTTCGAGGAACTCGCCCGCCTGTTCTTTGAAATCCATGATCCTGCCCAAATCAACAGGCAGGGCCCGGATGTCGGCACACAATACCGTTCAGCGATTTTCTACAAAGATGAGCGGCAGAAAGCCACAGCCCTTTCCCTCATGGAAAAGCTCAGGGAACGCGGCTATGCGGTGGCCACCGAACTGCTCCCGGCCTCCGCCTTTTACCCCGCCGAAGCGTACCATCAGGATTTTGCGGCCCGTACGGGCAGAGGCGGCTGCCATTTCCGCGTACCCCGCTTCGGAGAATAAGCAGGGGAAGCACCCCCTGCCCCTTCCACATCAAAAGAAAAGGCCCGAACATCACGGGCCTTTTGCCTTTGGCTGTGCCATAGAAAATGGTTGATGCCCTTTCCCTTGAAACTCCAAAGGAAGAACCGGCAAAATGCCTTGGCTATGGATTCCACCAAGGGGGAAACTGAAGGAAAAGGCTGTATTTTCACCACACTGAGGAGATGAAACAACTACATGCCATGACAGGGCCCTTACCTTTTATCATATAAAAACCAGAAGGCCTTCATCGCGCGCCTTCCCCTCTTCGGGCCGAGACGACAAGCCAAAACGGAAGGCTGTATCATAGAAAACGGTTGATGCTTTATTTCCTTGAAATTCCAAAGGAATAACCAATAAAATCCCCCAATCACAGAGCCCGCCAGCGGAATACTTGGAGAAAAAGCATATATTTTCAGTATATTGCTGAAACAAAGCAACCATGTACTCTGACAGAGCCAAACGGAAAATCCGGTGACTCCCTTGTGCATCTCCGTGCAATAAAAAAAGCTGATTCAACACTTGAATCAGCTTTAAAAATCTGGTGGAGCTGGACAGAATTGAACTGACGACCTCTTGAATGCCATTCAAGCGCTCTCCCAACTGAGCTACAACCCCATGCGTGAGAAGGCTTCTATAGGAACTGGCCCCCAAAGTCAAGCGGTCTCGGCAAACTTTTTCCCAAGGCTGTGCCATAGAAAATGGTTGATGCTTTTTTCCTTGAAGTTCCAAAGGGATAACCGACAAAATACCTTAGCCCTGTATTCCGCCAAGAAGAAAACCGGAGAGAAAAGGCTGTATTTTCACCGTACTATTGAGATGAAGCAACTACATACTATGACAGAGCCTTTTATTTTGGCCCTGCCATATGGGAGGATATGCTTGTCCCATCCCCACAGCATGATGGAAAATACGACCTTTTTCTCCAATGTTTCCGTTGGCGGGCCCTATGGCTGAGGCACTTTGCTGGTTATCCCTTTGGAACGTCAAGGATAAAGCATCAACCGTTTCCTGAGGCACGGCCTTCCAAGGAAATGCAGCAACACACCTTAGCCAGCTCTCTTTTCTGCGGAAAAGCTGGAGAAAAAGGCCGTATCTTCATAGGATACGGCGATGCGACCGCCGCATTCCATGACGGCGCACAAAAAGAAAGGGTTCGTATCACTACGAACCCTTGAAATCTGGTGGAGCTGGACAGAATTGAACTGACGACCTCTTGAATGCCATTCAAGCGCTCTCCCAACTGAGCTACAACCCCATGCGTGAGGAAGTCTTTAGCGAACCTTGGAATGAAAGTCAACCGTTTTTTTCGCACTCCCCAAAAACAGCCTCCAAAGCTCCCCTAAAAGATACGCCTTCTTCACCGCCATTTTTACGGAAGGCTGTATCATAGGAAATGGTTGTTGCTTTATTTCTTGAAATCCCACGGGAATAATCAATAAAATGCCTCAACCACAGATCCTGCCCCAAAAACTAGATAAAAAATCTGTATTTTCACCATATTGTAAAATAAAACAACCACATCCTATGTCAGAGCTTTACGGAATGTTTGCCCTTCCCAAACAGCCCCTCTCCCCAAAACGAAAGGCCCGTACACGTTTTCCCTTTCAGCGCCTTACCAAACAGGGATTCGACAACTCCCAAAACCTTGAGGGAGGGCGAGGCCGTGGCGTCATTCAGTATATAACTATTTGAAATTATTTAAAATAATATTTTTGTAACTTTAAAAAATAGTTTAATTATTTCAATCTATTATATAATTAACAATATGACCTAAAGGGCGTGGGGAAGAGAGAGAGAGAGAGAGAGAGAGAGAGAGAGAAAAGAGAAAACCATGAGGGGGGCTTCCCCTTTTCAGAAAGCCCCCCTCCCTTCATCACATGAAAACTACCGCTCCTGCGCGGCGATCCAGCTCATGGCCTCGCGCAGATCCAGCGTGCCCTCGTAAATGGCCCGTCCGCTGATTGCGCCTTCAAGGTTCGCGGATACCGACAACGGATACAGCGCCTTCACGTCATCCAACGTGGCGACGCCTCCGGCGGCAATCACCGGCACCTTGCTCGTCCGGGCCAGATGCGTCAGGGCGGGCACGTTCACGCCGGTCTGCATCCCGTCGCGCTCAATGTCCGTATAAACAAGGAACGCCGCGCCGTCTTCAGCCAGACGGGGAACCACGTCATCCACCGTATACGGCGTATCCCCCACCCAGCCGCGGGTCTTCAGGCGTCCGTTTTCCGCATCCAGCGAAACGCCGATGCGGCCGGGACAGGCACGGCACAGCGCCGCGAAACGGGCGGGATCTTCCAGAGCCAACGTCCCGATGATCAGCCGGGCCACCCCCGCATCAAGCCAGCGATGGGCGGTTTCCTCGTCACGGATGCCGCCGCCAAGCTGTACCGGGATGGAAAGGGCTTCACAAATCCGGCGCACCAGATCCGTATTCGGCGACACGCCTTCAAACGCGCCGTCCAGATCCACAAGATGCAGGAACTTCGCGCCCTGCTCCTGCCATTGCAGCGCCGCCGCAACCGGATCGTCGGAAAAGACCGTGGAGTCGTCGGCACGCCCGCGCCTGAGGCGCACGGCCTGCCCCCCTTTGATATCCACCGCGGGAAAGAGGATCATAGACCGAACTCCTTGATCATCTTCTGCATCCCTTCCATCGCCAGCTCCTGCGCCGTGAGCCACTTGGCGCCGCGCTTGAAGAACGTATCGAAGTTCATCAGGTTGTCGCTCAGGCCGACCTGCTTTTCCTTGAAGTGGGAACGGGACACCAAGGCGCCGCCGGGTTCGCGCACGTCGATCAGGTAAAAGTCGATATTCACGGCGGCGGACGTCGTCACCCCCGCGCTGCTCCCGGCCCGTTCACGCCAGTCGAGGATTTGCGGGACGATGAGCAGATCCACGCCCATGTCCTTCCCGATCTTGGCCCAATAGGCCAGCGCGCCATTGCGTTCGCGGGGATCCGCGCCCCCGGCCTTGGGGATGAACACATACGAACGGTGCGTCGTGGCCTTCAAAAGCTTCATGAGTTCTTCATTGAACGTGGCCACAGCCTGATCCGAGGCCAGCACGCGATCCTCAGGGATGAATCCCGCAAGCAAATCCGTCGTCCCCTTGGGCTGTTCCACGCCGACGACGCCGACCTTCAAGTCGGGAAGATCGGGAGCGTCGGGCGTCATCTTCTGACAGGCCGCAAGCAGGGATATGGACACGGCCAAAACCGCGAGGCAGAAAAAACGGCGGGTCAGTCTGCTCATCAGTCGAGACTCCCTTTGGTGCTCCGCACCACGTTACCGGTGAGGGAAACGGCCTGAGCCAAGGCAAGCCCCAACCCCTTAGCCGCGGATTCCAACAAATGATGCCCGTTCCTGCCGTACAGGAACGCGACATGCACGTTCATGCGGGCGGCGGCGGCAAAACTCTTATAGAATTCGCGCCAGACGTCGCGTTCCTCGCCCGCAAGCACGGGCGGCAGCAGCTCGTCGCCCCGCCACTCCAGCCACGGGCGCCCGGAAATATCAAGCGTCACTTCGGCCAGCGCCTCATCCATCGGCACACGGGCGAACCCCACACGGGCAATGCCCTTCCTGTCGCCCACGGCTTGCGCGAACGCCTGGCCGAGGCAAAGGGCGATGTCCTCGGCGGAGTGATGCGCATCGATATGCGTATCGCCCTTACACGTCAGGGACAGATCGAACCCGGCCCAGAACGCCGTCAGGGTGAGCATGTGGTCAAGCAGGCCAAACCCGGTGGCGACGGACGTTTTGCCGCTGCCTTCAAGACGCAAGGCCAGATCGATGTCGGTTTCCGCCGTAGTTCTGGCGACGTGCCCGGTACGGATCATGCCCCACCTTCCTCGGCCGCCTTTTCCCGCTCCACCTTCTTCTTGCCCACGAGCGCAGCCACCCAGATGCTGACTTCATACAGCACAAGCATGGGCCCCGCCATCATAAGCTGCGAGAACACATCCGGCGGCGTCAGGATGGCGGCGACGACAAAAATGGCCAAGACAGCGTATTTGCGCACGTCCCGCATCTTCTGCGCGGTGATGATCCCCATGCGCGCAAGGAAGAAGCTGAACAGCGGCATTTCAAAAATGAGCCCGAAGGCCAGCACCATCTTGAGCGCGAAGCTCAGGTATTCGTTGATCGACAGCATCGCTACGATGTTGTCGGTCGAATAGCTCATGAAAAACTCGAAAGCGAACGGGAATACCCCGAAATAACAGAATACCCCGCCCAAAATGAAGAACAGCGCCGAAGACAGGGCCAGCGGGATGATGTACTTCTTTTCCTCCTCGTACAGGCCCGGCGCGATGAACGCCCAGATCTGATAGAACAGGAACGGGCACGCCACGAACACGCCGGCCACGAACGCGACCTTCATGTCGACGAAGAAGCCTTCCGCAACCCCCGTATAAATAAACTTGGAGTCGGCGGGCATGACCTTCAAGAGCGGCAGGGAAAGGTAGTAGAACAACTGCTGGGCGAAACCGTAACAGGCGAAAAAGCCGATCAGGATAGCCAAAAAGCCGCGCACAAGGCGCCTGCGCAGTTCCCCAAGATGCTCCAGCAGGGTCATGGGCCGTTCTTCTTCCGGCCCCTCTTCCTCAGCGGAGGGAGGATCGACGGGGGCCGGAGGCTCACCGCCGGCGGCGGACGCGGGCAGCGTCCCCTCCTGCGGCCAAGCCGACGACGCACCTTCGGGGAATCCGGGCAGCCCCGCCGGAACGTCGGCATCAGCGGAGGCCGCCGCTTCCGGGTTCCCGGCAACGGCATCCTCAACCGGAAGAACCGGCCCGACGGCTTCTTCGGCCGCGGGGGCGGATGCGGCGGCCCCGCCCGGCTCCTCCGAACCGGAGACGCCCGGAGCGTCTACCGCCCCGGGCCCGTCCTCGGACTCCACAATCGGGGAATCCAGCAAGATTTCCTGTTCCTCCGCCGCACCGGAGGGCGCGGCGGGGATCTTGTCTTCGCGTTCTGTCATGCCTAACCCTTTACGGAAGCGCCGGTTTCCGTCGGGGCGGCTGCCGTTGCCGCGGCGGCCGGTTTGGCGGCGGGCGAAGCCGCTTCAGCGGGCTTCGCAGCCGCGGTGGTTTTCTGTTCGGTGCCGAACAGTTCCTTTTCCGCTTCCTGCTTGCGCTTTTCGTGCTCTTCGAGCTCAATTTCCGTATTCAGAGTCCGCTGGAATTCCGTAGAGACCTTGCGGAATTCACCCATGGCCCTGCCGAGCGTCCGTGCAATCTGAGGGACGCTTTTAGGGCCAAGGACAATCAGCGCTACGACGAGAATCACCAGCAGTTCTGTACCGCCAATACCAAACATGATACCGCCTCGCTATTCCCATTCGATGGTGCTCGGCGGCTTCGAGGAAACGTCGTACACCACACGGTTTACTCCCTTGACTTCATTGATGATCCTTCTGGAAATCCGTTCCAGCAGATCATACGGCAGACGTGCCCAGTCGGCGGTCATGGCGTCCACGCTGTCCACACAGCGCAGGGCGATGACATGCTCATACGTGCGCCCGTCGCCCATGACGCCCACCGTCTTCAACGGGAGCAGCACGGCGAAGCCCTGCCAAATCTTACGATACCAGCCGGCATCACGCAGTTCCTGCTGCACGATGGCGTCGGCCTTGCGGAGGATGTCCAGCCGCTCGCGGGTCACTTCGCCGATCACGCGGATGGCGAGGCCGGGCCCGGGGAACGGCTGACGCCAGATGACGGATTCGGGCATGCCGAGCTCCGCGCCCACCTGACGCACCTCATCCTTGAACAGTTCACGCAGCGGCTCGATGAGCTTCATGTTCATCTTTTCCGGCAAGCCGCCCACGTTGTGGTGGCTCTTGATGACCGCGCTCGGCCCCTTGTGGGACACGGACTCGATCACGTCGGGATAGAGGGTCCCCTGAGCCAGCCATTCCACGTTGCCGATGGCGCGCGCCTCTTCATCGAAGACGTCGATGAAGGTGTGGCCGATGATCTTGCGCTTCTTTTCCGGGTCTTCGACCCCGGCGAGCAGATCGAGGAAACGATCCTGCGCGTTCACCAGCTTGAGGTTCAGATCGAAATGCTCGCGCAGGTAGTTGACGACCTCGTCACCTTCGCCGGAGCGGAGCACGCCGTTGTCCACAAAGATGCAGTGCAGGTTCTTGCCGATGGCCTTGTGCAGCAGCACGGCGACCACGGTGGAGTCCACGCCGCCGGAGAGCGCGCAGACCACATGCCCGTCGCCCACGGTTTCGCGCACTTCGTTGACCACGCGCTCCACAAAGGAGGACATCGTCCAGTCCGGCGTGATCTTGGCGATCTTGAACAGGAAGTTGCGGAGCATGGTGTCGCCGTCCACGGAGTGGTGCACTTCGGGGTGGAACTGCACGGCGTAGATCTTGCGGGCCTCGTCAGCCATAGCCGCCACTTCGAGCGTGTCGGTGCTGCCGGTGACGACGAACCCCGCAGGGGGCGTCTTCACGGTGTCGCCGTGGGACATCCACACGCGGGAAAGCTTGGTCAGATCGATGCCGTCCCACAGGGCGCAGGAACGAACGAACCGCAAATCGGCCGGGCCGTACTCGCGGGTTTCGGACTGCTCCAGCCCGCCGCCGAGGTTGAAGGCCAGAAGCTGCATGCCGTAGCAGATGCCGAGAACCGGCACGCCGAGCTCAAGGAAGCCCTTGTCCAGAGCGGGGGCGTCCTTTTCCCCCACACTTGCGGGGCCGCCCGACAGGATGATCGCGGAAGGCTGCATGGCTTTCACCTGCTCGGCGGTGACGACGCAGGGATGGATTTCGGAATAGACGCCGGCTTCGCGCACCCGGCGGGCAATGAGCTGGGTAACCTGAGAGCCGTAGTCTATGATGATAACTTTACTGGGCATCGTATGTCCTTTTGTTCGAGAAACAGCGTTGTCTCAGACTCTGTCCGTGTCAATGAGAATCCCGTGGCTCCGGGAAGGCGGCGGGGAGGGGCCTCCCCGCCGAAAGGGGGCTTACGCGTTGTCCACGCGATAGTTGGGGGCTTCCTTGGTGATGATGACGTCATGGACGTGGCTTTCACGCAGGCCCGCGGCGGAGATTTCCACCATCTGGGATTTTTCAAAGAGTTCCTGAATGGTCGCCGCGCCGCAGTAGCCCATGCCGGAACGGACGCCGCCCACAAGCTGATAGATGGTTTCGCTGGCCAAACCGCGGAAGGGCACGCGGCCCACGATGCCTTCGGGGACAAGCTTCTTGCTCTTCTGCTGGAAGTAGCGGTCGGAGCTGCCTTCCTTCATGGCGTCGATGGAGCCCATGCCGCGATAAATCTTGTAGGTACGGCCCTGATAAAGGATGGTTTCGCCCGGGCTTTCCTCAGTGCCCGCGAGCAGGCTGCCGATCATGACGGAGTTCGCACCGGCGGAGAGGGCCTTGACCACGTCGCCGGAGAACTTGATGCCGCCGTCGCCGATACAGCAGCGGTCCATTTCGCGGGCGGCGCGGGAACATTCCATGATGGCGGTGACCTGCGGCACGCCTACGCCGGCGACGACGCGCGTGGTGCAGATGGAGCCGGGCCCGATGCCCACCTTCACGGTGTCGGCGCCGGCCTTCAGCATGGCGCGGGCGCCTTCATAGGTCGCCACGTTGCCCGCGACGAGCTGGCAATCCGGGAACGCGCCCTTGATGGCGGACACGGCATCCAAAATGTTCTTGGAGTGGCCGTGCGCGGAGTCGAGCACGAGCACGTCAACGCCCGCGGCGATGAGGGCGGCGGCGCGCTTTTCGCCTTCCGGCCCCACGCCGATGGCCGCGCCGACGCGCAGGCGGCCCTTGCTGTCCTTACAGGCGTTGGGGTATTTCTGAACCTTGTCGATGTCCTTCATGGTGAGGAGCCCGGCAAGCTCGCCCTTTTCGTCGACCACCAGCAGCTTTTCGATGCGGTGGGTGTGCAGGTGGTGCTTGGCTTCCTCAAGCGTGGTTCCGGTGGGGACGGTGATCAGATTTTCGCTGGTCATGACGTCCCGAACCTTGGTGCCGGAGAGATCTTCAACAAAACGGACGTCGCGGTTGGTCAGGATGCCGACCAGCTTCTTTTCCCGAACCACTGGCAGGCCGGACACGCGGTAGGCGTGCATGAGATCCAGCGCGTGCTCGACGGTGTCGTCGGGCTCAACGGTAATGGGATCGATGATCATGCCGCTTTCGGACTTCTTGACCTTTTCGATCTCCAGCTTCTGACGCTCGATGCTCATATTCTTGTGCACGATGCCGATGCCGCCGGCGCGGGCCAGCGAAATGGCCATCGCGGACTCGGTCACGGTATCCATCGCGGCGGAAACCAGCGGAATGTTCAGGGAGATGGACGGGGTCAGCCAAGCGGTCACGTCCACCATATCCGGCGTGACTTCAGAATAGGCGGGCACCAACAACACATCATCGAAGGTCAGGCCTTTGCTCAAAATTTTGGACATCGTGCCCTCCTGAGGACAAAGACGCTCCGGGAGGTCGCGCACACCGGAGGCCATAAATGTGGGATATAAAAATGGAATGGATAAATGTACTCTGGCGGGGCGTTATTGTCAATCTGAGGCCGGGGACGAAACGGGCTCTCCATGCCGCCGCAACCATGCGGCGTTCCAGCGTATCCGCACCGTTTTCGCAGTATTCCCGCCCGCCGAATAGAAGCCTTGTCACTTCGTTTCGGCCCGTGTAACATATGCTGCGATCCCTTCAAACAGACGCATCAGCGTCAATATCAAGGAGCACGTATGGCCTACAACCGCATCCTCTTGCCCGTCGATGGTTCCGAACACTCCATGCACGCCGTGGCCCACGCGGTCAGCCTTGTCCGTGAAGGCGGCGAAATCGTCGTCGCTACGGTTCTCCCCCCCATCCCCAACGTCATCGGCGGCGATGCGCGCAGGGAAGCCGAAGAAGCCGTCAAGACCGACGCCAACCTCATCACCCAGCCCGTCATGGACGTCATCGCCAAGGACAACATCGCCTGCCGCGAAAAGATTGTTCTCCATACCTCCACCGCCGAAGGCATCATCGAAACCGCCGAAGACATGAAGTGCGACCTGATCGTCATGGGCTCCCGCGGCCGCAGCGACATCGAGGGGCTTCTCCTCGGCAGCGTCACCCATAAGGTGCTCACCCTCGCCAAGGTTCCCGTGCTCGTCGTGCGGTAAAGAGCTTCCGGCGTACTGCCGGATACACAGGCTGAAAAGGGAGGCCCTTTCCCGAAAGGGCCCCTTTCCGTTCCCACGGCTCCCGGACGCGGGAACGCCGCTCTGATGAAGCCCCTGCGTTGGGAAGCCGGAAATGCGGCGGCACGCCGTCCTTTTTCAGAAGCATGGGGCCGCCGCTCCGTACACGGAGGTTTTTCATAGGCTGTGTTATAGAAAACGGTTGATGCTTTTTTCCTTGAAGCTCCAAAGGGATAACCGACAAAATGTCTTATCCGCGGCTCCCGCCAAGGGGAAAACCGGAGAAAAAGGCTGTATTTTCACCGTACTGTGGAGATGAAACAACCATAAACTATAACAGCGCCTTTTCATAAAAGAAAAGCCCCTGTTCGGGGCTGTTTCGGCCGCCGTTCCGCACGGCGGAGGGTTCCGCCATTGCTGCCCTTACCCCCGTTGCCTATACGGACGCAGCTCCGCACGCGGAGTTTTTTTTGCAGCCTGCGGGGATGCCCACCCAAGCGGCACCCCATTCCAAAGCGTACTGCGGACGAAATTCGGCACATCCACCCTTTAGGGCGGGCCCTGTCATGGCAGGCGGCTGTTTGATCTCCCCAGTATGGCGAAAAATACGGGCTTTTTCTTCGCTTTTTCCGCTGATGGCTCCATACTTAGGGATGTTATTGATTGTTCCCTTGGAATGTTAAGAAATAAAACATCAACCGGTTGTTATGGCACAGCCTTAGGCCGTGTCGCCAATCTAATATAATCGACTGAAGTTATTTAACTATTTTTCAAGCCATAAAAATATTTTGAATGATTTTCAAATAGTTATATTCAAAAAACGACGACACGCCCTAGGATAAGGAAAGGGCGGCCCCGTGCCGGGTGTTTCTGAGGAATCCGCCCAAAGGGTTTGGGCAGGGATCCTGAAAAGCCCGTGCCTGGCGTTTTTGGGGAGCAGGGGAAAGCCCCCCTCCGGGAAAGGGTTCCCTCCGCCGGCACCCACGCGCCTTTCAGCGGGAACATCCCCCGGCGTCCCATACAGGGCAGGAAGGCCTGCCGCATCTCCTCGCCCCCAGCAGATTCGGAGCAGGGCCGGGGCCGGAGATTCCAAGAGAGGCCCTCCTCCACGTCCACCTATGCTCTACATCTCCCTCCTGCTCGCACTGCTGGCCGTGACGTGCCTGATCTTCGTCCCGAATACGGTGATCCTGCTGGTACTCGTGGCCATCGTGCACGGGTTCGCCATCTACAGCGCCTGCCATGCCCTGCTGCACAAGCGTGATTCCCGGTCGGCCCTCGGCTGGATCGCCATCATCCTCTTTATGCCCCCGGTCGGGCTGCCGCTGTACTGGCTGTTCGGGATCGCCCGGATCGACAGCCAAGCCGTCCGGCTTATGGAAAAAGCCGCCCGGAAGGTCATAGGCGGCCTTGTGGATCTGCACGGCAAATCGCTGACGGAAAAGCCGGAAGGCTTCATCGACAAGGACGAAGTCCCGCACGCATGGCACTACCTCGTCAATCCGGGTTCCAGCATCACCGGGCGCTGCATGATCGAAGGCAACAGCCTCACCGTGCTGCACAACGGCGAGGCCGCCTATCCGGTCATGCTCAAAGCCATCAGCGAGGCCAGGGAACGGGTCTTCCTGTCGAGCTTCATTTTCGGTTACGACGAAGTGGGCAAGAGCTTCGCCGCCGCCCTGCGCGCCGCGGCCGAACGCGGCTGCGACGTGCGCCTGCTCATGGACGGCGTGGGCTCCTTCCACCTGTGGCCGGGCTGGCGCAAGCGCCTCGGCCCGGACGTCAAGCTCGCCTACTTCCTGCCGCCGCGCCTCATCCCGCCCCAGTTTTCCATCAACCTGCGGACGCACCGCAAAGTCCTGATCTGCGACGGCGAAACCGGCTTCACCGGCGGCATGAACATTTCACAGAACCACCTCGTCAACCTGAAACGCCGTTCACGGGTGCAGGACGTGCATTTCCGCTGCCTCGGCCCCATCGCGCAGCAGCTTGAAATCGCCTTCCTCATGGACTGGAGCTTCGCCACCGGGGGACACGCGAACTTTACCGTGCATCCCGTGAAAAAACAGGGAAGTTCGCTCTGCCGTATCCTCATGGACGGCCCCGGCACGCCTGAGGACACCATCCTCGATCTCGTCTGCGCCCAGATTTCGGCGGCGCGGCATTCCGTGCGGATCATGAGCCCGTACTTCCTGCCGCCGCACCGTCTGCACGGCGAGCTGGTAAGCGCAGTCCTGCGCGGCGTGGACGTGAGCGTCATCCTGCCCGATGAGAACAACCACCGCCTTGTGGACTGGGCCATGCGCCACCAGATGCCCATGCTGGCGGACAGGGGCGTGAAGATTTACCGCCAGCCCCCGCCCTTCGCCCACACCAAGCTCCTGCTCATCGACGGCGAATATACCCTGCTCGGCTCCGCCAACCTCGACCCCCGCAGCCTCAACCTCAACTTTGAGCTGGTCATGGAAGTGCTGGATCTCCGGCTGGCGGAACAGCTCAGCGCCTTTTATGACGAGGTACGAAGCCGTTCCGTTTCCGTCCCGACGACCTACCCGGCGCTTCCCTGCCGCCTGCGGAACGCCGCGAGCTGGCTCTTTTCGCCGTACCTGTAGCCCCTTCCAGCTCAAGGTTCACCTCAAGCCGCCCGATATGCACGTCGGTCAGCCGCACGGTGACGGCCTGCCCCAGACGGAAGCGCCGCCCCGTGCCCACGCCGATGAGCTCCTGCCGATCAGGATCGTACTCGAACCAGTCGTCGCGGAACGCCGTGAGCCGCACCATGCCCTCGACGGGCATCTCGTCGAACTCCACGAAAAAGCCGAACTCCGTCACCCCGGAAATGACGCCGGTGAACGTCTCGCCGGTGCGCTCCCGCAGCAGGAGGCACCCAAGGCGGCGGGCGATTTCCCGCTCGGCCTCGGCCGCGGCGCGCTCACGGGCATTGCACTGATCCGCCGCCATGAGCAGCTTGTGCCCGGCGAGGATCGGCCCCTGCGCCGCGCCGAGCGCAAAGGCCAGCGCCCGGTGCACCAGCAGGTCGGCGTAGCGCCGGATGGGTGACGTGAAATGGCAATAGCAGGGGGAAGCCAGCCCGAAATGCTCGCCCGCTTCCGGGGAGTACCGGGCCTGCATCATGGAGCGCAGCACGAGCCGCCCCACAAGGTACTCCTGCGGCGTGCCGCCGGCCTGTGCCAGGATGTCCCGAAGGCGCGAGGGCGAAGGCCTTTCGCCCCGCTTGAGGGTCAGGAGATCGCTCTGGGCGAGATCCGTGGACGCCAGCGTGCGGAACAGCGTGGACAGCCGATCCGGATCGGGCGCGGGATGGATGCGGTACGGGAACGGCGTGCCCTTCTCCGTGAGGAAGCGGGCCACGGCCTCGTTCGCCGCCAGCATGAATTCTTCGATCAGCCGGTGCGCGAACAGCCGGACGCGCCGCTTGATGTCCTCCACTTCCCCGGTGGAGCGGTTCACGATGAACTGCGCTTCCGGCAGATCGAAATCAAGGCTCCCCCGCGCCTGACGCCGTTCGAGCAGAAGGTGCGCCAGCGCTTCGGCGTCCTTCAAATACGGATGCCGCACCGCCAGCCCGCCGCCGTGATCCAGCGCCTCCTGCACGCCTTCGTAGGTGAGCCGCCCCCGCGACCGGATCACGCCCGGAAAAAACGCCGACGTGCGCGGGATGCCCCGCTCGTCGAACCCTATCCGTGCCGCCATGACCAGCCGATCCTCGTCGGGGCGCAGGCTGCACAGGCCGTTGGACAACACTTCGGGCAGCATGGGTTCCACGGAGGCCGGGAAATAGTAGGAATTGCCGCGCTCACGGGCTTCCCGATCCAGCCGCGAACCCGGCAGCACGAAATGGCCCACGTCCGCGATGGCGACCCACAGCTCCCATGCTGCGCCGTCGGGCGCGCCGGGAAGCCGCCGGACATACACCGCGTCGTCAAAATCGCGGGCGTCCTCGCCGTCGATGGTTACGAACGGCACGCCGCGCAGATCCTGCCGTTTCGACGTGGATGCCTTTGAAACCCGGTCGATGGGCAGCGCGTCCTCCACGCTGCCGAGCGGTTTCAGCCCTCCCAAATCCGCCGCGCCTTCCGCCGCGCGCTTTTCCAGCTCGGCGGCCTCGGCCAGCACGTTGGGCGGGAAGTCCAGCGGGATTTCGTGGTTCAGCTTGGTCAGGCGCTCCTGCACCATCGCGTCTTCCTCAAGCCCGAGCGATACGCGGGCCGTGCCCCGCCAGAGGCCGTCCTCGACCTTCTCTTCCGGCGTGACCAGCAGCAGTTCCCCGATTTTCGGCGCGGCCTTCAACGCGGAAACGTCCACGTCAAGCAGGAAATCGAGCCGGGGATCAGCCGGGCGGCACAGGACGCCGCGCGGCGTCTGGTTCCGGGTGGCGTGGACGGCCAGTTCCTTCTGGCGGCGTTCGAGCACGCGGATGATCCGTCCTTCCGGGTTCCGCATCTTGCCGCCCCGGTGCTGCGGGGACGGCTGCAGGGCCACTTCCACGCGGTCGCCGTGCCACGCGTCGCCCAAAAAGCCGGGATGGATAAAAATATCGGGTTGCAGCCGGGATTCCACACGGTCGCGCTTGCCGCCGTCGACGGGCTTCGGGGCGTCCTCGGCCGATTCCTGCACCGCGTCCGGGGTCACGAACCCAGCCCCGGAGCGCTGGATGGACAGCACGCCGGTTACAATCCGGGCCTGCGACGCCTCCACCCACTTGCCGCCGCGAAGCCGGATGACCCGGCCTTCGGCCTGCAGGGCGTCGAGCAGGCTCTCAAGCGGCTTCTTGTCCCGCCGGGACAAATCAAGGAAACGGATCAGATCATCGAGGCGCACGGGATGGCGGATTTTGCCCATCAGCCCCAGCACCTCCTCAACGTCCAACCCGCCGGGGACGCTCACAAACGCCTGTTCGACGTCCGTGCGGCGGGCGTTCTTTTTGCCGGGCCGGGCCGGATTGGAAGTGCCCTTTCGGACGGTATCAGCAAAATACCCGCGCTGGCGGGGATGTTTTTTCATAGGAAAACCTTTTTGGATGTGGGAAGGAAGGGGAAGAGGAATCGGGGGAGCGGAAGGAAAACCCATTCAGAAGAAGGGCTTCTTCCCGCTCCCCGAACTCCACGCCCCACCTCCTCGAACTT
The DNA here is from genome assembly GCF_059728385.1 of Bilophila sp. T19-St14. Taxonomy (NCBI): domain Bacteria; kingdom Pseudomonadati; phylum Thermodesulfobacteriota; class Desulfovibrionia; order Desulfovibrionales; family Desulfovibrionaceae; genus Bilophila; species Bilophila sp. T19-St14. Next base: position 2,775,965 of record NZ_BAAGFT010000001.1, on the reverse strand, counting down.
TTATACAAGCGGGCGTCAGGCCGGGGCACGATGCGGAACCGGGCCGCCCGGAGGGGCCTTTGCAGGGTGGCGGAATCGGGACGGAAAAAAGGCATGGATGAGTATGGCCCAGATAAAACGGGCTGGCAATGCGTGAGAATGCGGCGATAACGGCTCAGTCCGAAGGCGGATCGGCCTCGGCGGTGCGGGCAAGCTGCTTCTCGCCCCATTTGTACAGTTCGCGCAGCGCCGGGAGCAATTCCCGGCCCGGCCCGGTCAATGAATACTCCACCCGTGGGGGGACTTCGCCGAAATCGTCCCTGCGCACAAGCCCGGCGGCTTCCAGTTCCCTCAGGCACTGGGTCAGCATGATGTTCGTGATGCCGACGACGCTCCGTTTCAGCTCGTTGTAGCGGACGGATTCCGCATCGAACAAATGCCAGAGCACCGGCAGTTTCCATTTGCCGCCGATCAGGTTCAGCGCATGGATGATCGGGCACGGCACGGTGTATATGTTCGCATGGGGAAGCTCCGTGCTGTATCCGGTACGCCCTTTTCCGCCCATGACAACAACCTTCCTATAACTTTTTTCAAAACAACATCTTATCAAACAGTGCAGGGCAGGAAAAACTGCGTACTTGTTTTTTCGCAGCCGTTTCCCAATACTCTGGATGCATCGGGCCGGAGCCCCGGCCCCAAACCCAAGGAGAACCCCATGACGTATTATGCCATCAACGGAAGCCCCAGGAAAACCCACAACACCGCAACCATCCTGAACAAAGCCCTTGAAGGCGTGAAGGCGGCCGATCCGCTGGCGCAAACGGAACTGATCCATCTCTACAGCCATGACTTTTCCGGCTGCGTGAGCTGTTTCGAGTGCAAGCGCCTCGGCGGGAAAAGCTACGGCAAATGCGCCGTCCGGGACGGTTTGACGCCGATTCTGGAGCGCCTTGCCGAAGCGGACGGCATCATCTTCGGCTCGCCCGTCTATTTCCACAGCATTACCGGCAAGATGCGAATGTTCTTTGAAAGGCTGCTCTTCCAATATTTCGTCTACGACGCCGACTATTCCGCGCTGTCCCCGAAACGGATGCCCACGGCGTTCGTCTACACCATGAACGTGCCCTACCAAGTCATGCTTGAGAGCCACTACACGGAGAGCTTCCAGAGCATGGAGTCTTTCATTCAGAGGGTATTCTCCAAGCCCGAAATCCTCTATGTGAACGACACATACCAATTCAGCGACTACAGCAAATACAAGGCCGATCGTTTCTCGGAACCCGACAAGGCCCGCCAGCGGGAACGGCAGTTCCCCATCGACTGTCAAAAAGCCTTTGAGTTGGGCAAGGCTCTGGTGAAGCGCAACGGCTAGAAAAGCCCCTTGCGCTCCGCCCACGCATCCAGCCAATGCGGGAAAGCGGCCTCGGCCCACAGCGCGGGCCCGAAGGCCGCTTCAACCCGCAGCGCCCATGCATCCGCCAGCCCCAGTTCCCGCAGCTTCACGGCGTCCTTTCCGGTGCAGATGACGGACATGCCGAGCCCCTCCAGCTTTGCCGCGTCTTCCGGCGTATAGGCATGGTGATCGGGGTAAACGATATATTCGGCGGGCTCGCGGCCCATGAACCGGGCTACCGTTTCCCGCACCTGCGCCGGATCGCCCACGCCCGTCGCCAGCGCATACGGCTTCCCGGCAAACGCTTCGGCATCCCGGCACTCGTCCGCCCCGATCCTGTGCAATGAAACCGGGCGCAGCGAAAAACCGAACAGCGGCCGCCGGAACCCGGCAAGGCGCCGTTCGCAGGCCGGGCGCAGGCCCTCCCATGCTTCCGGCGGGCACTTGATCATGAAAACATCGGCCCGCTCCAGCGCTTCCGGGCCTTCGCGCCATGCCCCGGCGGGGATCACGCGGCCCCAGCCGTCGCCCAGATCGTCGGGCCGCAGAAGGACGATATCGAGATCGCGCCGCACCTTCACATGCTGGAAACCGTCGTCCAGCACGAACAAATCCGGGCCCAGCCGTTCCTCCGCCCAGCGTCCCGAACGCCTGCGATCCGGGTCCACCATCACAGCAGCGGACGGGTGCTCAAGCGCCAGCATAAGCGGTTCGTCCCCCGCCTCCCCCGGCGTCCGCAACGGCGACACATGCAGCGGCAATTCCGGGGGCCGTGCCTTATACCCCCGCGACAGCACCGCCGCCCGCAGGCCCCGCGCCTCGCTCCAGCCGAGCAGCCAATCCACCACGGGCGTTTTGCCCGTCCCGCCCCATGCGATGTTCCCCACGGAAACGCACGGGCACGCGGGCCGGAACGCGGGCGAGCCTTCGCTTTCCCATTTTGCCCTGCGCGCGGCGAGTATGCGGCGGTACAGCAACGAAACCGGCGTCAGCAGCGGCCTCAGTCGTTTTTGCCAGATCAACGGGTTCATGGCGTTCCTTTTTGGGGGATAGGGAGAAGAGGAGGAAGAGGAAGATTGGGGAAGGGGGAGAACCTTTCTGGAGAAAGGTTCTCCCCCTTCCCCAAACCCCATCCCCCACTCCCAAGACTTTCGCCTTTATCGAATCCCTTTTCCCAGCTTTTCCGGCTGCGGAGAAAAAAGTTGAGTGTTTTTAACGTAACCACTTCAAAAAATACGTTTTCAAGAAAAAGAGAGGCCCCAAAACGCTTCTTTTTTGCACGGACAAGAAAGACAAAGGCCCTGTTATATGCGGTTGTTTCTCATCTCCACAGTGCGTTGAAAAATGCAGCCTTTTTTCCGGTTTTCCCCTTGGCGGGAGCTGCGGCTAAGGCATTTTGCCGGTCATCCCTTTGGAACTTCAAGGAAAAAAGCGTCAACCATTTTCTATAACACAGCCAAGACAAAAAAACTTCCTTGCCTCCCCATTCTCCGAACAGGGATTCGATAAGGTCAAAAGTCTTTGGAAGGAGAAGGGAGGGGGTTCGGGGGAGGGGAGAGGAAACCTTTCCTCAGAAAGGTTTCCTCTCCCCTCCCCCGATTCATCTTCACTCCCCAACCTTCAACAACATATTGTCAATCAGCCTCGCCTTGCCAAGACGGACGGCAAGCGCGCACAAAGCCGCGTCCCCAATGCGATCAACCTTGGTCAGGGCGGCGGGATCGACGATGGAGATGTAATCCTCCTGCCCTGTGGGGAGATGCTCGGCCAGATAGCCACGGACGGCCTCAATGATTCTGGCGGCGTCGCGTTCCCCTCCGGCGGCGAGCCCGGCGGCCATTTCGAGCGACTTGCGGATCTGCGGGGCTTGGGCGCGCTCTTCGGGCGTCAGGTAAACATTGCGGGAGCTGAGGGCCAGCCCGTCGGCTTCCCGTACGATGGGCCGCCCGACGACCTCCACAGGCACGTTCAGATCGGAAACCATCTTCTTGATGATGGCGAGCTGCTGCCAATCCTTCTCGCCGAATACGGCAAGGCTGGGCTGGGCCAGCATGAACAGTTTCAAGACCACCGTGCACACGCCCCGGAAGTGGACGGGGCGGCTGAGGCCGCACAGGGTGCCGGCAAGCGCGGGCACTTCCACCCATGTGGCGTGATCGGGCGCATACATGCCTGCCGGATCGGGGGCATAGAGCACGTCCACGCCCAGCTCGCGGGCCAGCGCGGAGTCTTTTTCAAAATCGCGCGGATACGCTTCCAGATCCTCGTTGGGGCCGAACTGCGTCGGATTGACGAAAAGGCTGACGATCACCTTGTCGGCCACCGAACGGGCATAGGAAATCAGGCTGGCGTGCCCGGCGTGGTAATACCCCATTGTAGGCACAAGGGCCGTTTTCAGCCCCTGACGCCGCCACTCGGCACACACGGAATGCAACGCTTCCGGGGAATGAATGATCTGCATCGTCTTTCCCATCTCCATAACAGGAAGAAAATGTTACTCGGCTTCGCGCAGCCGATTTTCCAACCGGGCGCGCTCTTCCTCATCCATACTGAAGCTGTGCGCCGGAGTGGGGAACGCCCCGCTGCGTACCTCTTCGGCATAATCCCGCACGGCCTGCTCCATCAGGGTACCCAGTTCGGCATACCGCTTGACGAAACGCGGCGTAAACCCGCTGTACAGCCCAAGCATGTCGTGCAGGACGAGCACCTGCCCGTCACAATCGGCCCCCGCCCCTATGCCGATGGTGGGAATGGAAAGCCGGGCCGTAATCGCCGCCGCGAGAGGCGCGGGAATGGCCTCAAGCACGATGGCGAAACATCCGGCTTCTTCGAGCGCCGCCGCCTCATCAAGCAACGATTGTGCGGCTTCGGCGCGCTTGCCCTGCACCTTGAAGCCTCCAAGCTGTGCGGCCCGCTGGGGCGTCAGGCCGATGTGCCCCATGACGGGGATGCCCGCGCCCACCAGCGCGCGGATCTGGGGCAGAAAAGCGCCTTCGAGCTTGACGGCTCTGACGCCGCTTTCCCGGACAAGACGCGCCGCGTTGGAAAGCGCCGCATCAGGCCCCGGCTCATACGTCATGAACGGCATGTCCGCCACGACGAGGGCGCGATGCATTCCCTGCACAACCGCGCGGCAATGATGGATCATTTCGTCCAAAGTGACCGACAGGGTGTCATTGCGCCCGAGCATGACCATACCGAGGGAATCGCCCACCAGCACCATATCGACCCCGGCCCGATCCACAATACGGGCCGAGGGCGTGTCGTACGCGGTGACCATAGCCAGCTTCCGCCGGTTTTTGGCATCCCGTATATCCAGGATGGAAAGCGGTTTCTCGTCAGTGGAAAAAGTTTGATATGTACTCACAGCCGTCCTCATAGAGCGGGCAAAAAGGAAATGGAACCTTCCCCAAAAAATCATGAACGTGGTGAGCTTATCACGGAGTGCCTTGAAAGACAAAATACGGGCGGAGGGGAGACATGCACAGGTTCAGTGGGCACGGCGCCGGAACAACTCAAAATACCAGTTGAAATATTCCAAAAGGCATCAGGGAAGCGGATGTATTGCGGGGGCCATGCTTTACAGTGGAGGACGGCGCGGCTACACTTCCGGCTTCAGGGGGGCAAGCCCCGAACCCTTTCCTTTGGAGCCATTGATGTCCAACTATACCGAACTTCTTCAACACATCGAACGAGAACCGAGCACATGGCTCGTCACCGGCGTGGCGGGCTTCATAGGTTCCAACCTGTTGCAGACGCTGTTGTCGCACGGGCAGCGCGTCGTGGGCCTCGACAACTTCCTCACCGGGTATCAGCACAATCTGGACATGGTGCGGGAACTGGTCACCCCGGAGCAGTGGGAGCGCTTCCGCTTCATAGAGGGAGACATCCGCGACCTCGAAACCTGCCGCCAAGCCTGCCAAGGCGTCGAGCACGTCCTGCATGAAGCGGCGCTCGGCTCCGTGCCCCGCTCCATCGAAAACCCGATCATGACCAACGGCTGCAACATTGACGGGTTCCTCAACATGCTCGTCGCGGCCCGTGACTGCGGGGTAAAGAGTTTCGTCTATGCGGCTTCGAGCTCCACCTACGGCGACGAGCCCAACCTGCCGAAGCAGGAAGACCGCATCGGCAAGCCCCTTTCGCCCTACGCCGTGACCAAGTACGTGAACGAGCTCTACGCCGAGGTTTTCGCGCGCAGTTATGGCTTCAAGACCATCGGCCTGCGCTACTTCAACGTGTTCGGCCAACGTCAGGACCCGTACGGCGCGTACGCGGCGGTAATCCCCCAATGGTTCGCCGCCCTGACGAAGGGGGACGCCGTATACGTCAACGGGGATGGCGAAACGTCCCGCGACTTCTGCTACATCGACAATGTGGTGCAGGCGAACCTGCTGGCGTCCTATGCCGCGGAAGAGGCCCGGAACCTCGTCTACAATGTGGCCTTCGGCCAGCGGACCACACTCAACGAACTTTTCGGGCTTATCCGTGACGAAGTCGTCCGCCACAAGCCCAAAGCGGCGGAAGCCAAACCGACCTACCGCGATTTCCGGGCGGGAGACGTACGCCATTCCTTGGCGGACATCACCAGAGCCCGCACGCTGTTGGGCTATGAGCCCGAATATGACGTCCGTCAGGGCCTGCGCCTTGCGAGTGATTGGTACGACGCCCACCTATGAAAAGGCTTGATGCGGCACAGCATTTAATCAGTTGAAATAAATATTGAAACAAACAACGAAGCGTCCCAGAGCCAGAAAAAGTTTACACTTCCCGCAAAAAGTTGTTGACAGCGGGGCATGAGAAAGGTATCTCCATCTGCGTGCCGGGATGTAGCGCAGTCTGGGAGCGCACTTGAATGGGGTTCAAGGGGTCGAAGGTTCAAATCCTTTCATCCCGACCAGCACTTCAAAGAGAATGACCCCAAGGGAATCAACAAAAGTTGGTTCCCTTTTCTCGTTTTTGGAGAAATCCCTATCATAGGAACTGGTTGATGTGTTCTTGAAGTTCCAAAAGCATGACCCCCAAATGCCTCAGGCATGGGGCCAGCCGACAAAAAAACCGGAGAAAAAGGCCGTATTTTCACCATACTGTGGGGATGAGACAACCACATCCTAACGACAGGGCCTTGATTTTTTGCCTCCACCATTATGTGGTCGTTTTATATCTAGGTCGTGTCGTTAAATAGATATAATATATTAAAATTATTTGACTATTTAAATTCGTAAAAGATTATTTTAAATAATTACATATTGAACAACGACATAACCTAAGATATGCTGAAAAATACAGGCTCTTTCTCCTGTTTTCGCTGATGGGTTCATGATTGGGGCACTTTACTGGTTATTCCTCTGGAATTTCAAGAAAACATCAGCCGTTTCCTATGGCACGGCCAATTTTTTTGGCAAAAAGGCCCCGTCCGGCGGGGCTTCATACAAAAAGAGAGAATCCTCTCAGATCCTCTCTTGCTGACGATGCCTTTTGAAGCGGCTACCCGGACTTCTTGGGAGGCCGGATAGTCATCACGGGGCACTTGGCGGACTTCACCACCTCATTGGCTACGGAACCGAAGAACAGCCGGTCCAACCCTTCGCGGGCGTGTGTCCCCATGACGATCATGTCTGCGCCGAGCTCCTTGGCGATCTCCACAATCTTCTCGGCGGGGCGCCCTTCATAGATGAGCCCGTTGACGTCCATGCCGGGGAACCGCTCCTCCACAAAGGCGTCCATATCCCCCCTGGCCCGGGACCAGATGCTTCGCATGCCTTTGGCGATGTCCTCTACGGGAACCTGTAGATTCTCATATGCCGAACGCGACGAGACGACATAAATGACCGAAACCGAAGCCCCTGAAAGCTCCGAGAGCATCTTCGCGTACTCCACGGCGGGATTGACGCTGTCCTTCAGGTCAACTGCACAAAGGATCTTCTTCAGTTCCATGAGAAGCCTCCAGCGTAACGGGTTGGACAATACAGGATTATCTCTATAGTACCTCCCGTTGCGTCAAAGTCAAGCCGGACGGATTTTCAAGGCATTCACCTTTGCAATGATTTTCTAAGGCTGTGTCACAGAAAACGGTTGATGCTTTATTTCCTTAACATTCCAAAGAAATAACCAATAAAATCCCCCAACCACAGAGCCCACCAGCGGGAAAACTTGAGAAAAAGCATGTATTTTCAGTATATTGCCAAAACAAAGCAACCATATACTATGACAGAGCCTTTTCTAAAAATTCATTTTCAATTTCGTATAATTGAATACAAGCTGCCTTGAAAACGCGAATGTCCCGGATTTTCCCAAGCTCATAAGCCGCGGACGGGCGGGGAGGCTTTGCGGGGGGAAACGCTTCCGAAAGAAAGCCTTCCCCCCGCAATACCGCCAAAGAGAGAGAGAGAGAGAGAGAGAGAGAGAGACATTTTCCCTTTTCAGGGGGTGACCCCATCAACCCCGCCCGCATCCCGGCGCAGGTTCCTGCGGAACCATACCCATCCCCGGCCCTAACGCTTCTTCGGATCGGCGGTTCCCCGGCCTTCCCGTGCCTTCCGGTTGAACAGGCGGAAGACCAAGACGAAAAAGACCGGCACAAAGAAAATCCCAAGAGCCGTTGCCGCGAACGTGCCGCCCATAACGCCGGTGCCGATGGCGTTCTGGCTTCCCGAACCCGCCCCAGTGCTTATCGCCAGCGGCAATACGCCGATGAGGAAGGCCAAGGAAGTCATGAGGATGGGCCGCAGGCGCAGCCGGGCCGCCTCCATCGCGGCGTCCGCGAGGCTTGCGCCCTGCTGGAACAGCTCCCGCGCGAACTCCACGATCAGAATGGCGTTCTTTGCCGCGAGCCCTATGGTCGCCAACAGGCCGATCTGGAAATATACGTCGTTGGCCAAGCCGCGCGCACTGGTCGCCGCCACAGCCCCAAGCACGCCGAGGGGCACTACCAGAATGACCGACAACGGAATGCTCCAGCTTTCGTACAGCGCGGCGAGGCAGAGGAACACCACCAAGATGGACAAGGCATAGAGGAACGGCGCCTGCGAACCGGAAAGGCGCTCCTGAAAGGACATCCCCGTCCACTGGTAGCCGATGCCTTCGGGAAGTTCCCCCATCAGCCGCTCCATCTCCAACATGGCCGTACCCGAACTCATCCCGGCGGCGGCACGGCCCTGTATCCGCACGGCGGACACGCCGTTATAGCGCTCAAGCTGCATGGGCCCATACGTCCAGCGGGCCTCGCCGATGGACGTGAACGGCACCATCTCGCCATTATCGTTGCGGAAATACCACCTATTGAAATCTTCGGGCTTCATGCGGAACGGCGCATCGGCCTGTACGTACACTTTTTTGACGCGGCTGCGATCCACGAAGTCGTTGACGTACTTCCCGCCCCACGCGGCGGAAAGATCCGTGTTGATGGCGTCGAGGGACAGCCCGAACGCCCCGGCCTTTTCCTGATCGATGACGACTTCCAACTGTGGGCTGTCGTCCTGCCCGAACGTCCGGACGTTCCGCAGCAGAGGGCTGCGCCGCGCCAGATCCATCAACTGATCCCGCGCCGCGATGAGGGCTTCATGCCCAAGCCCCGCCTGATCCTGCAATTCAAAGTCAAAACCGGTGGCGTTGCCGAGCGAACGGATCGCCGGGGGCGCGGATACGAATATCCGGGCATTGATGATTGAAGAAAAAGCCTGATTCGCCCGGTCGATAATGGCCTGCGCGCGCCGTTCCGGGTCTTTGCGCTCACTCCAGTCGCGGAGACGGATGTTCCCCTGCGCCGAGCTCTGCCCTTTGCCGCCCGATGCGCGTCCGAGGGTCAGCATCATGCCCTGTACGTTTTCCTTTTCATTCTCAAGGAAATGGCGTTCTATCTGTTTGACGATCTTCAAGGTTTCCGTTTCCGTCGATCCCGGGCCGAGCTGGATTTCCACGGTCAGGATGCCCTGATCCTCGTTGGGCAGGAACGATGTGGGCATACGCCACAAGATCCAGCCCGCGCACACGAGCATGGCCAAGTATATGGCCATCATCCTGCCGCCGACCTTGATGATCCTGCCGACGGCCCCCCGGTAGGACATGGTCGCCCGGTCGAAGCTCCGGTTGAACCAGCCGAAAAAGCCGTGCTGCGAGGCCATGTGGCCGGGCTTCAGAAAGCTGGAGCACAATACGGGCGTCAGCACCACCGCCACGACGACGGAAAGGATCATGGCCGACACGATGGTCAGCGAGAACTGGCGGTAGATGGCGCCGACGGTGCCGCCGAAAAAGGCCATCGGCACGAACACGGCGGACAGCACCGCCGCCACGCCGATGAGCGCGCCGGTGATCTGCCCCATCGTCTTGATGGTGGCCTCGCGCGGGGGCAGCCCGTCCTCCTCCATGACGCGGGCCACGTTTTCGACCACGACGATGGCATCGTCCACAAGCAGGCCGATGGCCAGCACCATGCCGAACATCGTCAGCGTGTTGATGCTGAAGCCGAACGCCGCCATAACGCCGAACGTGCCGAGCAGCACCACGGGAACCGCCAGCGAGGGGATGATTGTGGCCCGGAAGTTCTGGAGGAACAGGTAGATGACCACGAACACCAGCACGATGGCCTCAAGCAGGGTCTTGACCACTTCAATGATGGAAATCTTGATGAACGGCACGGTATCGTAGGGCGACACCACTTCCACGCCATGCAGGAAATAGGGGCGCATATCCTCAAGGAAGGCCGCCACCGCATTCGACGTGTTCAAGGCGTTGGCGTCCGAGGCCAGCTTGATGCCCAGGCCCGCCGCGGGCTTGCCGTTGTAGCGGGCCGAAGACGTATAGCTTTCCTGCCCCAGTTCCACACGGGCCACGTCCCGGAGGCGCACGGCGGAACCGTCGGGATTGACGCGCAGCAGGATACGCTCGAACTCCGGAACGGACGTAAGCTGTTTCTGCGCCTTGATGGTGACGTTCATCTGCTGCCCTTCCAGAATGGGCTTGCCGCCGACTTCCCCAAGCGAAACCTGCTTGTTCTGTTCCTTCACCGCATTGATCACGTCGGACGGCGTCAGGCTGTACGAAAGGAGCTTCGAGGGGTTGAGCCAGATGCGCATGGCATAGGGCGCGCCGAACAGGGACACTTCGCCCACGCCGTCCACACGGCTCAAGGGGTCAAGGATGGTGGAGCCCACGAAGTCGCACAGATCCGCCGCGCTCATGGAATCGTCGGACGATACGAACGCGTACATCTGGAGGAAGCTGTCCGCCACCTTGGTTACGGTGAGGCCCTGCCGCGTCACTTCTTCCGGCAGGGACGAGGTGGCGAGCTGGAGCTTGTTCTGCACCTGCATCTGCGCCACGTCGGGATTGGTATCGGGATCGAAGGTAAGCCGGATGGAAACCTGACCGGCAGCGTCGCTGGTGGAATTGATATACAGCAGCCCGTCGATGCCGTTCAGTTTTTGCTCGATGACCTGTGCGACCGTATCTTCAAGCGTCTGGGCCGAGGCCCCGGAATATTTCGCCGTAATGGTGACCACCGGGGGCGCGATGCGCGGATACTGTTCCACGGGCAGGCGGAATATCGAAATCCCCCCCGCCATCATGATGAGGATGGCGATAACCCACGCGAACACCGGACGGTCTATAAAAAAACGTGCCATAAGTTCTCTATGAAGTTATATGGTTATGTATGGGGCTTTCCTAAAAGCCTCTGCCGCAGCACGAGGTTGGCATTGCCTTCCATGACAGATAAAGGCATCGGCCGGGAAAATCTTCCCGTCATGGGGGACACCACCAACTGCCTTCAAAAAACCAATAAAATCAATCGCGGTAAAACCGCACCAGCCCAAAGCTACGGCAAAGCCCCTGAAAAAACGGATGCGTCCCAAACGCTGCCAGAGCCTTCCCTTTTCCGTAAGGGGCGTTTCATCCCCGGCAATACGGAAACGCCCGCTGGGGAAAACGCCGGGAAAGGCCCCCGGCGGGATATTTCCCGTATCGCCGGGCGGATGTTGGCTGCCCAAAAGCCGCCGGCGGTAGGAAGGCGCACGGAAAGAGAGCTTTGCCGGCCCTCTGGAAGCCCAGAAACGCATGGATGGGGGCGCGCCCTTTCCCGGCGCCTTCCGCCTCCCCCGCTATCCTTCGCTCCTGATTTTCACGCTCATGCCGGGGCGGACATTCTGCCCGCCTTCAACGATAACGAGATCTCCGGGATTCAAGCCGGAAAGCACCTGCCACGAATCGCCCACGGTACGGCCCACATCGACAAGCCGGACTTCCGCCTTGCCGCCGCCGTCCACAAGGAGCACGGAAGCCTGCCCCTTCGGGTCGCGCCGCAGCGCCCGCTGCGGAACCAGCAAGGCGTTTTCATCCACGCCTTCGGTGATGACCGCGCGCACGTACATGCCGGGCAACAAAATATGTTCGGGATTAGGGAACAGGGCGCGCAGGGATACCATGCCGGTGCTTTCGTCCACGCTGACGTCCGTGAACTGCAGGCGGCCCTCATGCGGATACATGGCGCCGTTTTCGAGCTTCAGGCGGACAGGCGCTTCCTCGGCGACGGAACGCAGCTCCCCGTTGGTGAACTGGGCGCGCAGCCGCAGCAAATCCTGGCTGGACTGGGTGATATCCACATATACCGGGTCAAGCTGGCGCACGGAGGTCAGCGCCTGCGCCTGATTAGCGGTCACCAGCGCGCCGGGCGTAAACGCCGACTTGCCGATACGCCCTGAAATGGGGGAACGGACTTTCGTATATTCCAAATTGATGCGGGCGGTCTTCACGGCGGCACGGTTCACCGCCACATCCGCCTCGGCCTGCTTGAATGCAGCCTGCGCGTCGTCGTACTCCTGCTTGCTCACCGCCTTGATCGCCAGCAGCTCACGGAAACGCTCCGCCTTCAGCCGCGCCGGGGTGACGTTGGCTTCGGACTTCATGAGCGCGGCCTGCGCGCTGTCCAAAGCGGCCTCATACGTAGCGGGATCGATCTGATACAGGGCCTGCCCCGCCTTCACGTCCGCGCCCTCGGTAAACAAACGCTGCTGGAGGATGCCGCCGACCTGCGGCCTGACTTCCGCCACCTGAAACGACGCGATGCGCCCGGCGAGGGCCGTCGTATAGACTTCCCGCCGGGGTTCCAGTTTGATGACGACGACTTCACGCGGCCCGGAGGCACCGGGGGCGCCCTTGCCCCCCTCCTCACAGGCCAACAGCATCATAGACAACAGCATACACAGAACGGCCCTTGCCAGGGCTCTCGGGTAGCTCATGAAAAGGCTCCTCGGCATCCTGCCGGTATGCGGCGCGGCAGGTTACGGGGTTCTCTGGGATCCCGTTTCTCATAGGGACGGAGGTAGTGTAGCAAGAGACGCCGCAATGAAAAAGCCCACAATCCGGGGGGTTCCAAAAAAATGTGAGACTTTTTTTCATCTGGAGGGCCACAAGGAAGCGGCTCCTGGCCCTTGCGCCCCGTTTGCTTCCCGATCCATACTGCAAAAAAAGACGGCGCGGAATCGCCCCGCGCCATCTTTAACCTGCCTGTTTGTCCTTTTTATGAACTCGATCACGGCGTGTCGAAAAACACCGCCAACCCGTCACGGCTCGACGCCACACCAAGGGCCAGCATCAGCTTGAGCCGGGCCTTGGGCCCACTGGTTTCGCCGCCGAGAATCCCCCCGGCCTCCAGCACGGTTTTGGCCCCGCCCTCGTAGCCGTACACGTCCAGCACGCGCCCGGCTATAGTCCGCGTGGTGATGACCACCGGAATCCCTCTTTCCACGGCGCGGCGGATGCCCGGCAGCACGGCCGGCGGCACGTTGCCCCGACCGAAGCCCTCAAGCACGATCCCTCTGACGTTCCGCTCCACCAGAAAATCGATCAGCAGCGAATCCGAGCCGCTCGCCAGCTTGATCAAATGCACGTCCTCCACCAGCTCCGGCGGACGGATGGATTGCCTGCCGAGCGTATTGCGGCGGAAGACCACGCGGTCGGGATCCACATAGCCGAGCGGCCCCCAAAACGGCGACACGAAGGTTTCCGTGTTCGCGGAGTGGGATTTCACGACCTCGCGTGCGGCGTGGATTTCCTCATTCATGACCACAAGCACGCCTTTCCCGCGGGCTTCGGGACTCGCCGCCGTGCGTACGGCGCAGAGCAGGTTCGCAGGCCCATCCGGGCTGATCTCCGCCGCCGATCGCATGGCTCCGGTCAGGCAGACCGGCTTTTCGCTGTTGTGCACGAGATCCAGCAGATAGGCGGTTTCCTCCAGCGTATCCGTGCCGTGCGTGATCACGACGCCCAGAATGTCCTCATGGCGGAGCAGCTCCTCCACCTTGTTGCCGAGTTCAAACATCCGTTTCGGCGTCATGTGCGGGCTTGGGATATTGGAAAACTCCATGACCTCAATGGGGCACGCCTCACGCAGCCCCGGGACGGAAGCCACCAAATCCTCGCCGCTCACCGCGGGCACGATGCCGTGCGCCGGATCAAGCTTCATGGCGATGGTTCCGCCCGTCGTCAGTACGATTACTTTTTTATTGTCCATGTCGCTCTTCCTGGAAGGCGGAAAAAGATACTTGGAGGAGGGAGGAAGGCCCTTTCTGGAGAAAGGGCCTTCCTCCCTCCTCCAAACCTCCTCCCTCCTTCCCCAAAGACTTTTGACCGATGGGGAGGCCCCGGACGCGGGCACGGGAATCAAGCATACGCCACGCACAGGCTTTCCGCCAAATGCCTCCCCTCCGCCAACAGATCTTGTCCCATTCAAAACAACAGAGTCCCTTTTCCAAAGGCTTTGTTATGTATGTGGTTGTTTCATCTCCACAGTGCGGTAAAAAATGTAGCTTTTTTCCAGTTTTCCACTTGGCGGGCTTCATGGCTGAGGCATTTTGTTGGTTATTCCCTTGGAACGTCATAGAAAAAGGCATCAGCCATTTTCTATGGCGCAGCCTATTTTATTGCTTATTCCTTTGGAATTTCAAGGAAGTAAAGCATCAACCATTTTCTATAACACAGCCTTTCAAAAAACGCGCTGAGAAAACGAAACACGTCAGAAAACCTTTCCACACATTCCTGAGATGATTTTCTCCGCCAGCGCACCCAACAAACAATCCCGCCCCGCATCCCATCCTCCATACGGACACGCTCCGGCCTCCAACCGGTCTTCCCCACGCATGTGGGGATGTCATTGCGGGACAGGAACGCGTTGACGCGATCATGGAGCCTTCCTCATGCACGTGGGGGTGCCATCCTCCATATGGGCACGCTCCGGCCATGCCGCCCCACCCGCAGCCAAGCCGTTTACAAAAGTCTTGGGAGATGGTGGGGGTGGGGTTTGGGGAGGGGGAGGAAGAAGCCTTTCTTCAGAAAGGTTCTTCCTCCCCCTCCCCAATCTTCACCTCCCCTACTCCACCACAACCCCAAACTTGGCCAACACCGATACGGGCATGGCGAAACGGGCGGTCTTGAGGGGATCGACAATCTGGGAAATGCGGGCATGACCGCAGAGGCTCATGAGCATGAGGGCCTCGTCCGCACTGAGGGACGTCTTGGCAAGAAGAAAATCGTGCATGCAGCCCGTCGAAGCATGGATCGCCCCGTCCACAGACTCGGCACTGGCGAGGAAAGAAACCTCATCGCCGTCGTGCAGCAGCGGACAGGGCAGGGATGCGCCTTTCTCCAGCGAAAGATCGAGATCCACCTCGCCGAAAACCTCAAGGCCCGTTACGGAGACTTCCCCGTCGCCCATCGCCGCATGCAAATCCCCAAGGGCAAGATACGCGCCCTCCACGAAAACGGGCAGACGCAGGATCGCGCCCTCACGGATGCCGATGGTGTCCATGTTGCCGCCGTGATCGCCCGGCGTGCCGCAAGGCACCGCCTCGCCGGCAGGAGCCACGCCGATGACCCCAATCATGGGGTTCAGGGGGAACTCCACGCCTTTGAACGTGAAATGCCCATCGGCTATGGGGCAGATGCGCGTGTCCCCCTTCACCCGATCCGGCAGGGCCCCAGCGCCCGGCGCGGTCATGAGCGCCCCGGTTTTACCGGGACGGATGGCCCGGATATGCACGCGGAGCACGTCACCGGGTTCCGCCCCTTCCACCACGATGGGGCCGGTGGCCGGGTTCACGTGCGAAAAGTTGAGCCGGGCTTTCGACTGCCCATCCTCCGTCACCTGCCCGTTGAAACAGTCGCAGGTCTCCACTGTCAACGAACAGGGTGCCGCCACCGTTGCGACGGGTTCGGAAACGCCCATACTGTAGATATGACGCTCACGACAAATACGCATAGATTCTCCTGAAAGACGCCCCGGAAGCGGAAGCCGCCGGCGGAAAAACCCGTCCGGCGGCCCAATCAAGCGTTCCGAGAACGGAAACGGTTACATCATGCTTTTCTTGAAGGCGTCGGGAACTTCCTTGTAGCCCTTGGACTTGATGTAGCCAAAGACAATGCCCACAGCAAGCCAGCTGAAGCCGAGGATCTGGGTCAGGTGGTCAAAGCCGCTCCAGACGTACAGCAGGATAAGCGTACCGGCCAGAGGGTAGACGAGGTAGTTCACCAGATCCATACCGCTGCGGCGCTGTTCCTTCACAAAGAAGAACCAGATTACCGAGAGGTTCAGCATCATAAAAGAGCTGATCGCGCCGAAGTTGACGAGCTTGGTGAGCTGTTCGTCGGTGAAGATGATGGTGCAGGCCAGCGACACTACGCCGATAAGCAGAATGGCGACATACGGCGTGCGGAACTTGGGGTGCACCTTGGCAAGAACGCCGGGCAGCAGCCTGTCGCGGCCCATGGAAAACAGCACCCGGCTGCACGCGGCCTGTGCGTTCAGGGTATTGGC
This sequence comes from Bilophila sp. T19-St14, assembly GCF_059728385.1. NCBI lineage: Bacteria > Pseudomonadati > Thermodesulfobacteriota > Desulfovibrionia > Desulfovibrionales > Desulfovibrionaceae > Bilophila > Bilophila sp. T19-St14. The sequence goes on along the minus strand of NZ_BAAGFT010000001.1, from coordinate 2,759,784 downwards.
GATGCCCACGGCAAGGATATTCACCACCAGCAGTATGATGCGGAACCAGTCGCCGATGGCGACGGCGCAGGCGTCGAACAGGGCGGTGGAGGCATTGTACTTGTTGTAGTCGGGCTCCATGAGGCAGACGATGTAGGTCTGGAGGAAGAACACCGTGCCGATGACGACCAGCGCGATCAGGATGGCGCGGCCCACGTTCTTCTCTGGCTCGGAAACTTCTTCGGCCAAAGTGCTGATCCCGTCAAAGCCGGTGAAGTTCAAGGCCGCAATGGTGCAGGCCGTAGCAATGAAGGTCAGGTTGACCTTGTCCGCCTGATAGATGGGCGTCATGGTCAGTTCCCCGGCCCCTCCGCCGCCGAGCACATACTTGAGGCCGCCGATCACAATGATCAGGACGATGCCGATTTCAACGACAAAGAAAAACATATCCACGCGGGCCGTGGTCTCAATGCCTTTTATGTTGATGGCCGTGTTCACGGCGATGAACATGAGGATCCAGACCCAGCCCGGAATTTGCGGGATGAGGCTCTGGCACCAGTTGCCGACAAAGATGTACAGCAGGCTGGGGACAAAAACATAGTCGAGCAGGATGAGCCACCCGGCGAGGAACCCCACATGCGGGTTCACGCCGCGCTGTACGTACGAGTACACGCTCCCGGCGATGGGGAACCGTTTCGCCATCTGGACGTAGGACAGCGCCGTAAAGAACATGGCGCAGAAGCCAACCAGATACACGAGAGGCGCCATGCCCTGAGCATCCCGGTTCACGTATCCGAAGATACTGTGCGGGGCGATGATGACCATGAACAGCAAGCCGTACACGGTCAAATCCCACAGGCTCAGGGTACGGTGCAGTTCCTGCCTGTACCCGAATTGTTCGACGGATCCTTTTTCTTCAGCCATTGTAACCTCCACAAATATTGACTCAACGCTTGCGGCACGAAGCAAACACGCCGAAGCGTCCGCCCGCGGACTCCCTCCCCGGACGGGCTTCCCTCCAGAAGCACAGGGGCATGCCCCGCTTCCCTTATGCAAAACGGCCCGCCCTTTCGGGTAAGGCCGTTCCCTCTCGTTTTCTCTCCGCTTTCCCCTTTCGGAAAACTGGAGGTTGTCCCTTTCCCTTCCATACGAGAAAAGGAAGGCCGTTACGGGAGGAGGACTCACGTCCCCCTCCCCAGTTTCTACAGCAGCGGCTTATCGGCACGCTTGGGTACGGAAATGCGGAGTACGATTTCCACAGGGCAAGGCTGGCATCCCTGATTGATGCACACGTCGCCCTCAAGGGACAGGTACAGGTAGGCATCCGTGGAATCGAGGCCGTAGGCGGCGCAGACAAGATCCTGCATCTGCGCGGAGGCGTCAATCAGCGCGGAGGTATAGTCCTTGCGGGCGCTCACGACATGCCAGGCATCGGCCGTTTCAATGACGGGCCAATCAAGCTTGCGGCCCTTGAGCACGCTCACGCGGACGGTGATGACCCCGCCGATTTCAAGCCCCGTGCCGCACAGTTCGCAGTCGCCCATGACGGCATGGATGTCGCCCATCTGAAGCAGTGCGCCTTCAACCTGTACGGGCAGGTACACCCGGCTGCCTGCGGTCAGCTTCTTGGAGTCCATGTTGCCGCCATGCTTTCCCGCATAGCCGCAGGCAATGGGCTCCCCGGCCGGGGCAACGCCCATGACGCCGATCATGGGATTGACTGGAATGCTCAGGCCGCCGAGTTCCGTTTTGCCGTCCTTAACGGGCAGGATACGGGTACGATCCACACAGCGGTCATACAGCGGGCCGATATTCGGGATGGTGGTGACAGCCCCCTTATCAGCCACTTCAATGGACAACACGTCCACAACAAGCACGTCGCCGGGCATGGCCCCTTCCACATAGAGCGGCCCCGTCGCCGGATTGGTACGCGAGAAATTGAACGATTCGCCTACAATGTCTTCTTCCGTACAAACCTGGCCGGAATAACAATCCAGTGTACGGAATGAGAATTCATCCCCATCCTTAGCGCGTGCAATGGGTTCATTCGCCTTATCAAAGGCATATACGTATCGAGTGAGTTCCGTCATAATACCCTCCTTGGCAAAAGCCTGTTCGCGGCAATCGAGCAGGTTTTGAACCTTCGCTTACAATAAGATGCGCGCATCTTAGACTTTTTAAATCCGTTTGTCATTGTATAAATAACAATTAAATTCAATATATTATACCACAACAAACATTCTCAGGCTTCCCTTGTCTGACCATATAATACGAATCGGTAACAAGTTACTGGCCAATCCCCGCGGCTTTCATGGGCTTATAAGCCGCACAGTGGCGGCCTGCAAGACGTCCCCTCTCGATATGTGGGTACCGGGCGACAACGCAATCCCGGTTTCACAAAAGCTGCCCATAGGAAAGGCAAGAAAGCCCTCCCCAAACGCCAACGGGCCGTCTCCTTTATGGTAGACGGCCCGTTGTGTCGCTAGGTTCAGGTCCTATTCCGCCTTTTTCTTTTCGCGGGCCTGCTGAGCCTTCAAGACATTCGCCTGAAGCTTATTAAGCAGCTTGCTGCTGATCAATTTTTGCTCTGGGCCATAGCCGCACAGCTTCTTATATTCTTCCACAGTCAAATCGTGGCTCTGAATATGCTTGGTGGTCAAATTTTGGAAGGTCTTGCCGCAAATGCAGCAAGCGATTTCCTGTTCAGAAATGGCTTCTTCCGGCTTCACCACAAGATTGCGGCGAGTGTATTTTTTCTTGGGAGCGCTGGGCTCGGAATCGTTTTTTTCCTTCTGAACTTCTTCCTCACAACACAACGATTCGGAGAGCGCCTCGGAATCCATGCCCGCGAGCTTGTTATTGGCCTGTATAAGGCCAGCCTTCATGAGTGTAAATTGCTCAATAAGAAACGGAACCGGCTGTTCGGGGTATCTATCCATAACGAGCTTAAGAAGTTCGGCATCGCTGATCATCATATCAACTCCTGTAAAACGTAATAACATTGTGCGGGTCATACCTAAGCCATTTTTGTACCGCTGTATATACCCTCTCCCAGAGGAAGAAATTTTTTCCATAAACGAAATCTGCTTGAACATACAGAGAGGCTATCTATATCTTTCAGAAAATTACCCGATATACAAGCCAATTCCCTTGAGAATACTTTTAGATTTTTACTTGATTTTCATCATATAGGAAAAATACATAGTTGCCCAAGAGGTTTATCAGACGCTTTTCATAATAAAAAACGCCGTGTTACATTCAAAAATATGATCTAAAATATAATGAAGAAAAATAATCCATCTTACATGCAACCATAACGGCTTATATTCCGTAACCTTCTTATCAGAGAAAAGATTACCTTTTTTCTACGTCAATACCCTTCCATTACTCAACTAAATTTTAGTAAACCAAATATAGTCGTTACAAACAGAGAGCATACCGATTAGTTCGATATTTCATATTTTTTTAAAATATATCGCATAATAAAAACTTTTTAGCAAAAACTTTTTATTCCATACTTATTTTTATCGACAGTACCCTCATTACAGTTTTCATATTACAATTTCCATCTCATAACAGAGCTACTTGTTATCCCACTACCAGAGAACAATTATGCGGGATATCACGCCTTTCTCTTTCCTCCAGTTCTGATAGCCGTAGTTTTCCATCTGCTGAAGCGTAAAAACGAAGGGTTCTCTGCCCAGCGAAGCGCCTCAGAAGAACGCATCTTTGCTTTTGCAACGCGTCTTAAAGGCTGTGCAGCAGCAAACGATAGAGTTTTTTTGGCCCTGTAAGAGTATCTGGTTGTTTTATCTCCGTAATACACTACAAGTATAGACTTTTTATCCAACTTTCTGCCGATGGACTCTATGGTTGGGGGATTTTTAGTTATTCCATTGGGATTTAAAGAAAGCATCAACCGTTTCCTATGGCACGGCTTCATGTTGAAGTTCCAAGTGACAGCCCCAAAAGCCCATGATCGTAGGGTCTGCCAAGCGGGAAAGCAGAGAAAAAACAGTATGCCTGTCATGTTTTAAAAAGGCTCTGTTATAGCTTGTGGTTGTTTCATCTCCACAGTGTGGTGAAAATACAGCCCTTTTCTCCGGTTTTCCCCTTGGCGGGAGCCACGACTAAGGCATTTTGCCGGTTAATCCTTTGGAACTTCAAGGAAAAAAGCATCAACTATTTTCTATAACACAGCCTTTAAGGAAGGATATCACGCCCCACGGCAGGGGTTTCTTAAAGGCATTGTAACCGGTGGTACACGGAGTGGGAGAGAGGGGAGGTTACGGGAAGGAGGCTGGGGCCGTTAGAAGGAGAGAGAGAGAGAGAGAGAGAGAGAGAGAGAGAGAGAGAGAAGGCTCTAAAGCCGTGGAGGGGAGAACTCCGGGTGGGAGCTGGAAAAAAGCGGGAGGGAAGCCGGGGAGGAGGGAGGGCGAGGCTGAGGGGGAAAGGGAGGGGAGGATTACTTAGTCGAGGGTTGCGGAGGGGATGCGGGAGTGCCTGCAAGACAAAAAACAACGGGCCGTCTTACGAAGACGGCCCGTTGGAAATAAAGTCTTGGCGTTGTTCTACTTTCCCACGTAAGAATGCGCAGTATCATCGACGATGGAGAGCTTAACTACCGAGTTCGGAATGGGATCGGGTGTACCCTCTCCTCCATGAACACCAAGACAAATCTCTATTAATATGAATTGATAGGGGGTAGGAAGGGGAAAGTTTTTGACAAATAAGCCGCTCGGGCTATTAGTACTGGTCAGCTGAGCGCGTCGCCGCGCTTACACCTCCAGCCTATCGACCGGGTAGTCTACCCGGGCCCTTCAGCTCTTTCGAGGGGAGAACTTATCTTGAGGCAGGCTTCCCGCTTAGATGCTTTCAGCGGTTATCCCTTCCGCACATAGCTACCCTGCTGTGCCGCTGGCGCGACAACAGGATCACCAGGGGTGCGTCCATCCCGGTCCTCTCGTACTAGGGACAGGCCCTCTCAATTCTCCTTCGCCCACAGAAGATAGGGACCAAACTGTCTCACGACGTTTTAAACCCAGCTCGCGTACCACTTTAAACGGCGAACAGCCGTACCCTTGGGACCTGCTTCAGCCCCAGGATGTGATGAGCCGACATCGAGGTGCCAAACCGCATCGTCGATGTGAACTCTTGGATGCGATCAGCCTGTTATCCCCGGCGTACCTTTTATCCAATGAGCGATGGCCCTTCCATTCGGGACCACCGGATCACTAACGCCAACTTTCGTTCCTGTTCGAGATGTCTCTCTTACAGTCAAGCTCCCTTATGCGTTTGCACTCAGCGCCTGGTTTCCGATCAGGCTGAGGGAACCTTTGCATGCCTCCGTTACACTTTAGGAGGCGACCGCCCCAGTCAAACTACCCGCCAGACACTGTCTTTCTCCGGGATGACCGGAAGAAGTTAGGATCTTAAACATGCAAGGGTGGTATTTCAACGATGGCTCCCCCCATACTGGCGTACAGGGTTCACAGCCTCCCACCTATCCTACACATGCAGGCCCAAAATCCAATGTCAAGCTATAGTAAAGGTGCACAGGGTCTTTCCGTCTTTCTGCGGGTACACGGAATTTTCACCGCGACTGCAATTTCACCGAGTCTCTGGCCGAGACAGTGTGGAGATCGTTACGCCATTCGTGCAGGTCGGAACTTACCCGACAAGGAATTTCGCTACCTTAGGACCGTTATAGTTACGGCCGCCGTTTACTGGGGCTTCAATTCGGAGCTTTGCTTGCGCTGACTCCTCCTTTTAACCTTCCAGCACCGGGCAGGCGTCAGTCCGTATACGTCGTCTTTAGGACTTCGCACAGACCTATGTTTTTAGTAAACAGTCGCCACCACCAATTCACTGCGGCTCTCCGGGGCTTCATATGTTAAACATGTCACCCTAGAGAGCACCCCTTCTTCCGAAGTTACGGGGTTATTTTGCCGAGTTCCTTGGCCAGAGTTCTCTCGAGCGCCTTGGATTGTTCATCCCACCCACCTGAGTTGGTTTGCGGTACGGATTGCTGCGGATATACTTAGGAGCTTTTCTAGGCAGCATAGACTCAACGGCTTCAGGGCTTGCGCCCACGGACTCGCGTCTCAGATTCGTCCGGCGGATTTGCCTACCGGATATTCCTACACGCTTGCACCGGGATATCCAACACCCGGCCCGCCTATCTTCCTGCGTCCCTCCATCGCGCTACGCAACAAGTACAGGAATATTAACCTGTTTTCCATCAGTTACGGCTTTCACCCTCACCTTAGGATCCGACTAACCCTGGGAAGATTACCTTTACCCAGGAAACCTCGGGTTTTCGGCGAATATGTTTTTCACATATTTTATCGTTACTCATGTCAGCATAATCACTTCACTACAGTCCAGCATGCCTTCCGGCACACCTTCAGCCCGTAGCGAACGCTCCCCTACCCAACCTCCAAAGGAGATTGCCAAAGCTTCGGTACCATGCTTAGCCCCGTTACATTTTCGGCGCAGAGCCATTAGACCAGTGAGCTATTACGCTTTCTTTAAACGATGGCTGCTTCTAAGCCAACGTCCTGGCTGTCTGAACGGTTCCACTACCTTCACCACTGAGCATGGATTTGGAGACCTTAGCTGTTGGTCTGGGCTGTTTCCCTTTTGACGACGAACCTTCGCACCCGCCGTCTGACTCCCGGGATACAATTAAGCGGCATTCTGAGTTTGATAGAGTTTGGTAATCTGGTAGGACCCCTAGCTCTGTCAGTGCTTTACCTCCGCTAATCAATTCCCGAGGCTATACCTCAATATATTTCGGGGAGAACCAGCTATCACCGGGTTTGATTGACCTTTCACCCCTATCCACAAGTCATCCGGAACGTTTTCAGCCGTTGACGGTTCGGTCCTCCACAAGGCTTTACCCTTGCTTCAACCTGCTCATGGATAGATCACCCGGTTTCGGGTCTACTCCAACGTACTCATCGGCCTATTAAGCCTCGCTTTCACTGCGGCTACGCTTTCGCTTAACCTCGCACGGTAGAGTAACTCGCTGACTCATTATACAAAAGGCACGCGATCACTGCAAAAAGCAGCTCTCGCAGCTTGTAGGCAACAGGTTTCAGATTCTATTTCACTCCCCTAACAGGGGTTCTTTTCACCTTTCCCTCACGGTACTAGTTCACTATCGGTCGCTGAGGAGTACTTAGCCTTAGAGGATGGTCCCCCTAGATTCCCACGAGGTTCCACGTGCCTCGCAGTACTCAGGTACCGGCTGCGTCCTTTTCGGTTTCGTGTACGGGGCTGTCACCCGCTATGGCGGAGCTTTCCAGCTCGCTTCCCCTGCCTACTCCGGAATCACGTATGCCGGCCCTACAACCCCGAATGGTCGAAACCATCCGGTTTGGGCTCTTCCCATTTCGCTCGCCGCTACTTTGGGAGTCTCGTTTGATTTCTCTTCCTCCGGGTACTGAGATGTTTCACTTCCCCGGGTTGGCTTCTCTGGACCTATGTATTCAGTCCAGGATGATGGGACATGACTCCCATCGGGTTTCCCCATTCAGAAATCACCGGATCATAGGATGTTTAGCTCCTCCCCGATGCTTATCGCAGCTTACCGCGTCTTTCATCGCCTCTCAGCGCCAAGGCATTCACCTGTTGCCCTTGATATCTTATTTCTCAAGAACTTTACTCTTCCCTTCCCATTCCCCTATTCAATTGTAAATGAGCAGCAACCACCGGTGTTTCCGGCCGGTGCGGCCAGGCCATGCCTGGATGACTGCCGCGAAGCCTTCGCGCCAATGACCAATCATGGGCTGTACGTCAGCAAGCTTGTGGTGGAGGTAGGCGGAATCGAACCGTCGACCCTCTGCGTGCAAAGCAGATGCTCTCCCAGCTGAGCTATACCCCCGATAAGTGGTGGGCCTGGAAAGACTTGAACTTTCGACCTCACGCTTATCAGGCGTGCGCTCTAGCCACCTGAGCTACAGGCCCCTGACGTTAACTTCTCAAAGAGCATGGCATCAAGCCCTTGTTCCTTGCAAGTGAAGAGCGAGTTGGGAATTTTTCCTATAAAGGAGGTGATCCAGCCGCAGGTTCCCCTACGGCTACCTTGTTACGACTTCACCCCAATCATCGGCCCTACCGTAGACGGCTGCTCCTCTTGCGAGTTAGCCCACCGGCTTCGGGTAAAACCGACTTTCGTGGTGTGACGGGCGGTGTGTACAAGGCCCGGGAACGCATTCACCCGAGCATGCTGATCTCGAATTACTAGCGATTCCGACTTCATGGAGTCGAGTTGCAGACTCCAATCCGGACTGGGACGCGTTTTTTGGGATTGGCTCCACCTCACGGTCTCGCTGCCCTTTGTGCGCGCCATTGTAGTACGTGTGTAGCCCCAGGCGTAAGGGCCATGATGACTTGACGTCGTCCCCACCTTCCTCCCCGTTGACCGGGGCGGTCTCTCCAGAGTGCCCAGCTTCACCTGATGGCAACTGAAGATAGGGGTTGCGCTCGTTGCGGGACTTAACCCAACACCTCACGGCACGAGCTGACGACAGCCATGCAGCACCTGTCTTAGGGCTCCCCGAAAGGCACCCCTTCATTTCCGAAGGGTTCCCTAGATGTCAAGCCTGGGTAAGGTTCTTCGCGTTGCATCGAATTAAACCACATACTCCACCGCTTGTGCGGGCCCCCGTCAATTTCTTTGAGTTTCAGCCTTGCGACCGTACTCCCCAGGCGGGGTGCTTATCGCGTTGGCTACGGCACCGAGACATACATCCCAGCACCCAGCACCCATCGTTTACGGCGTGGACTACCAGGGTATCTAATCCTGTTTGCTACCCACGCTTTCGCACCTCAGCGTCAGTTACCGTCCAGGCGGCCGCCTTCGCCACCGGTGTTCCTCCAGATATCTACGGATTTCACTCCTACACCTGGAATTCCGCCACCCTCTCCGGTACTCAAGCCCGGCAGTATCAAGGGCAGTTCCACAGTTGGGCTGTGGGATTTCACCCCTGACTTACCGGGCCGCCTACGTGCGCTTTACGCCCAGTGATTCCGATTAACGCTTGCACCCTCCGTATTACCGCGGCTGCTGGCACGGAGTTAGCCGGTGCTTCCTTTGGGGGTACCGTCAAGCCCTCGCATTATTCACACGAGGGGGTTTCTTCCCCCCTGACAGAGGTTTACGATCCGAGAACCTTCATCCCTCACGCGGCGTCGCTGCGTCAGGCTTTCGCCCATTGCGCAATATTCCCCACTGCTGCCTCCCGTAGGAGTCTGGACCGTGTTCCAGTTCCAGTGTGGCCGGTCATCCTCTCAGACCGGCTACCCATCGTCGCCTTGGTGGGCCGTTACCCCGCCAACTAGCTAATGGGACGCGGACTCATCCTTAAGCGATAGCTTGCAAGCAGAGGCCATCTTTCCCCCCAACGATAAAATCGGGAGCGTATTCGGTATTAGCGACCGTTTCCAGCCGTTATCCCCATCTTAAGGGTAGATTATCCACGCGTTACTCACCCGTGCGCCACTTTACTCATCCCGAAGGACTTTCACGTTCGACTTGCATGTGTTAAGCACGCCGCCAGCGTTCAATCTGAGCCAGAATCAAACTCTCCAGTTGATTGAAAACAACTAGCTTGCCCATATTTCTATGGACTAAAACTCAAAGTATCTTTTCCCAACTCGCTCTTCACTTGTCAAAGAACCGGAGGCCATTGCCTCAGCCGCGTCGGTTTCCGTCAGCGGCGAAGCGGGAACTTATCCCGCCCGGTCCAGCTTGTCAACAACTTTTTTTTTCAAACCCCGAAGTTTTTTTCGAGGCGCACCCTGAGGATTTCTCCCCGGCGCAGAAGCGGGAACTTATCCCGACTCCTTCTCGCTGTCAACAACTTTTTCCGTTTTTTTCAAAAAACCGTCACCGCGCTTTCACAGCGACGCCACCACAACTGCAGGTTGTTTTCAACTCGCAGCCGAAGCATTTGCATACCTTGCCCCAGACCCCGCCCTCTGTCAACCATTTTTTGACTTTTTTCCAAAACATTTTCTTTCCAGTATCCAACCTTTTTGTTTTATTGCACTATGAGAATATGCGCTTCCGGGATGATACTCAGAAAAAAAGCCCGGAAAGTGGACTCTCCGGGCCTTCACATCAAGTTGCCTGACGGCTAGGCGTGATCAGGCTTGTGCAGTTCAAACGCATCGTGCAGGGTGCGGACAGCAAGTTCGGTGTATTTTTCATCGATCAGACAGGAGATTTTGATCTCGGACGTACTGATCATCTGGATGTTGATGTTTTCCTGCTGCAGGGCGGCGAAGGCCTTGGTCGCCACGCCGGTGTGGTTGCGCATGCCCACGCCGATGACGGAGACCTTGGCGACGTAGGGATCGTGTTCCACGCCCGTGCCGCCGATCCTCGCGACGATTTCCTTCATCAGATGAATGGCTTTCTCCAGATCCTTGCGGGACACGGTGAAGGTCATGTCCGTCACCCCTTCGCGGCTGGCGGTCTGGATGATCATATCGACCATGATGCCGTTTTCGGACAGCGGCGCAAAAAGGGCGGCGGAGACGCCGGGGCGGTCAGGAACCCCGCATACGGTTACACGGGCCTGATCCTTGTCATATGCAATGCCGGAGACGAGCACGGCTTCCATCATGGCGTCCTCCTGGGCGACCAGCGTTCCCGGGTCATCAGAAAACGTGGAGCGCACGTGAACGGGAACATTATACTTCTTTGCGAACTCCACAGAACGGATTTGCAATACCTTTGCACCCATGGAAGCCATTTCAAGCATTTCCTCATAGGTGACGCGATCGAGTTTGCGAGCCGTGGAGCACAGATTGGGGTCCGTCGTATAGACCCCGTCCACATCCGTATAGATTTCACACTCGCAGGAATCCAGAGCGGCGGCCAGCGCCACGGCGGACGTATCGGACCCGCCACGGCCGAGCGTGGTGATGCGCCCGTCTTCCGTCGTACCCTGAAAACCGGCGACCACGAGCACGTCGTGCGCCTCAAACTCTTTACGGATACGGGAGGCATCAATGGAGAGGATACGGGCACGGCCGAATTCATCGTTCGTGATGATCGGGATCTGCCAGCCGAGCATCGAACGGGCCTTGATGCCGGAGTCCTTGAGCAACATGCTGAAAAGCGCGACTGAGGCCTGCTCGCCCGTGGAGAGCAGGCTGTCCACTTCCGCCAGATCAGGCTCTGCGGCCCAACGGGTCGACAGATCCAGCAGTTTATTGGTCTTCCCGGACTTGGCGGAAAGCACCACGACTACCTTGTATCCCTGATCCAGAGCGGCTTTCACCTTACCACGCACCATTTTCAGGCGGTCGATGTCGGCTACGGACGTCCCTCCGAATTTTTGTACCAGAATACGCATAGCTGAGTCCTTCATCGTGACCTGTGAGGCAGAAACCCTTCCTCTTTGCCGTCATTCCCCGGAATCGCGGAGACGGGCCAGTTTCTGCAATACGCAGTGCGCCGCCTTCCCATAGGGGGACAGCGTTACCAACCTGTTATTTTTGCAGACTTGAAACAGGATGTCCAGACGTTTCGGGGGCAAATTCTCGGCCGCAATCCGCTCGGCCCACTCGACGAGCACCAGTCCTGATTCCGTATCCAGCGCCTCATCCACTTCATCAGGCAATGCGCCCTCCGAGCGGTACAGATCGCAATGGATGACGGAGGGCGTCGTAGGATAGCTGTTGCATAAGGTAAAGCTCGGGCTGGAAACTTCCGCATTCTCCCCGCCGGGCAGGGCTTCGATGAGGCCGCGCGTGAATGTGGTCTTGCCTGAGCCGAGATCGCCGTAAAACAATATGCTGTGAACCTGCTCGCCGCCCTCGGCATACTGTTCGTTCAGCACCCGGCCAAGCTGCCTGCCGAGCCCGACGGTCGATTCGGCATCGGGAAGGGATATATCCATGAGAAAATCCTTATTAAAAGCCTGGGGGAAATCAAAAAGCCGACAGGCCCTCGGCAGCAAGAAACCGTATGGCCTCAGCGTTTGCCGCCATGCCCTTGCGGGAAGCCGCCCTAGCCATCCCATTGAACCATCTCTTCTTGAAACCATCCGCAAACAAAGATGACCATTCCGATTACCGGAAACCTGAAGGAAACTCAACGCTTCCTCACGCCCACCCCTGAAGGGGCCGCCGAACGGCCCGGAACGGCAGGCAAACCTGAAGGCTGGATCAGGGAGAAGGTTGATGCTTTATTTTTTGAGGCTTTGTTATAGTTTATGGTTGTTTTATCTTCACAGTGCGGTGAAAATACAGCCTTTTTATCCGGTTTTCCCCTTGGCGGGAGCCACGGCTAAGGCATTTTTCCGGTTATCCATTTGGAATTTCAAGAAAAAAACATCAACCATTTTCTATAACACAGCCTTTTTTGAAATCCTAAAGGGATAACCCAATAAAATGCCTGAGTATAGAGCCCCTCGGCTGAAAAACAGGAAAAAACGTCGGCAGTTTCACCATCCTGTGGGGATAAGACAGCCATATTAAAAGGCTCCGTCATAGTACGTGGCTGTTTCTTCTCCACAGCACGGTGAACATACAGCCTTTTTATCCGGTTTTCCCCCTTGGCGGACTTCATGGCTGAGACATTTTATTGGTTATTCCCTTGGAACTTCAAAGAAAAAGCATCAACCATTTTCTATGGCACAGCCTATAAAAACAGCCAGATACAGGCAGGGCCAATCCGAATATCCGTCAGCCAAAAGCCGCCGGAACGGAAGGGATAGCCGGTATGAAACAAGGAAACCACCATCTGGAAGGCGCTGTCCCCAAATACCTTCGGCCTCCACATCTCTCACAAGAACCACTGGACGGCCGGAAAAAAAACGTATAGAGTGCTCACCTCATATGGAACAACAGCACGGTCTTCTTGTGGTCGACAAGCCACGCGGGCTCTCGTCCGCCCAGTGTACCAACCGATTCAAACGGTTGGGGCAGAAAAAGATAGGACACGCAGGCACCTTGGACCCGATGGCTCAGGGCGTTTTGTTGGTGCTCCTTGGGCATGCGACCAAAATTTCCGGGTATCTCATGGCGGGGGGCGTCAAAGCCTATCAGGGGACTGTCCGGCTTGGGCAGACTACAGATACGTGGGACGCCGAAGGCCGGATTACCGCCGAAGCGCCGTGGGATCATGTGACAGCCGAAGCCGTAGCCGACGTTATCGCTGGCTGGGTGGGCACGAGCGAACAGCCAGTACCGCCCTATTCGGCGGCCAAGCATCAAGGCCAGCCCCTCTACAAGCTGTCACGGGAGGGGAAAGAAACCCCGCTCAAAATCAAGACCATCGAAATTTCGCGTGCGGAAGTCCTCAGGGTTGAGCTTCCGTACGTCACTTTCCGAGTCATTTGCAGTTCCGGCACTTACATACGATCCCTCGCCCACAGCTTGGGGACGCGTTTGGGGTGCGGAGCCGTGCTCACGGAACTGATTCGGGAGTATAGCCACCCCTTTGGCCTCGACAGGGCGTGTCCGTTGGACACGCTGCTCGCCGAGCCCGAAACGCTGCCTGAACGGGTCATCCCCGTGACCGCCGCCCTCCCCCACTGGCCTACGATCACCGTGACCGGGCAGGAAGAGGCGGACACGAAAAACGGCAGGATCCTTGTGTGGACGGAGGCGCGCCGCGCGCGTTCCAGAGCACAGGACGGGACGGACATCCCGTGCGTCCCCGGCGCCAATGCCGTCCTGCTCTCGCCCGACGGGCAGCCGCTCGCGCTTGCCGAAGCCGCCCCAGGCGGCCCGGCCTGGAGAGTGCTCAGGGGACTTTGGAACTAACGCAACCCATTCGGAGGATATCGCTGTGGTTATGGACGCCGCCCAGAAAAAGGCTGTTATCGAAGCTCACGCCAAGCATGAAGGCGACACCGGCTCCCCGGAAGTTCAGGTAGCCCTGCTTACCGCCCGCATTGAAGGCCTCACCGGGCACTTCAAGGAACACAAGAAGGACTTCCACTCCCGCCGTGGCCTGCTCAAGCTCGTCGGCCAGCGCCGCAACCTGCTGAACTACCTCAAGAGCAAGGATATTCAGCGTTACCGCGCTCTCATCGAAAAGCTGGGACTGCGCAAGTAAGTGCGTTTTCAGGGGGGAGCCTTGGGCTCCCCCTTTCCACATCATCAACCTCAACCCGTCATGAGAAGGAGTTTCCGCGAACAGGATCGACGTTTGGATCGATATTGTTCCCGGAGTCTCCTTCCCGAAGAGAAAAGGATTCACCATGAGTTTTAGAAAAGCCCCCACCCGGGTTTCCGCCACCATCGGCGGCAAGGAAATCATCCTTGAGACCGGCCGCGTCGCTACGCAGGCCCACGGCTCCGTTACCATCCAGTGCGGCGGCACCGTCGTGCTCGTTACCGTTTGTTCACAGCCCCTCGACTTCGACCGCGGCTTCTTCCCGCTGACCGTGGAATATTCCGAGCGCATGTATGCCGCGGGCCGTATCCCCGGCAGCTTCTTCCGCCGCGAAATCGGCCGTCCGTCCGAACGCGAGACCCTCGTTTCCCGCCTCATCGACCGCCCGATCCGCCCGCTGTTCCCCAAGGGGCTGCCCGAAGACGTGCAGGTGCTCGCCAGCGTCATTTCCTCCGACCAGGAAAACGAATCCGACGTGCTCTCCATCACGGCCGCTTCCGCCGCCGTCATGCTCTCGCCCCTGCCCTTCGCCGAAGCCGTTGCCGGCGGGCGCATCGGACGCATCAACGGCCAGTTCGTCCTGAACCCCACCGTCAAGGAAATGGCCGAAAGCGACCTGAACATCGTGTTCGCCGCTTCCGCCGACGCGCTGGTCATGGTTGAAGGCGAAGCCACCTTCGTTCCCGAAGACGTGATCATCGATGCCCTCGAATGGGGCCGCAAGGAAATCCAGCCCCTCGTCGAAGCGCAGGTCAAGCTGCGTGAGCTCGCGGGCAAGGCGAAGATGCCCTTCACCCCGCAGGAAGACGACGCGGCCCTGCTCGCCCGCATCGAAGAGCTTGCCGCCGAAGCCGGCCTCGAAGCCGCCATGCGCGTGCCCGAAAAGCTGGCCCGCAAGGATGCCCGCAAGCTCGTGAAGGAAAAAATCGTCGAAGCCCTCAAAGCCGATCCGACTTATGGCGAAGACGAAAAAGCCCTTTCCTCCGTCGGCGACATCATCGGGCACATCGAAAAGAAGGTCGTGCGCAAGCGCATCCTTGAGGAAGGCACCCGCATCGACGGCCGCGACACCAAGACCGTGCGCCCCATCGAAATCCAGCCCGGCATCCTGCCCCGCGCCCACGGCTCCGCGCTGTTCACGCGCGGCGAAACGCAGTCCATGTGCGTGACCACGCTCGGCAGCTCCACGGACAACCAGCGCATGGACTCGCTCACCGGCGACGTGACCAAGACCTTCATGCTGCACTACAATTTCCCGCCCTTCTCCGTGGGCGAAGTGAAGCCCGTCCGCGTGTCCCGCCGCGAAATCGGCCACGGCGCGCTGGCCGAAAAAGCCCTCAAGCCCATCATCCCCGCGGGTGACGGCTTCCCCTTCACCGTCCGTGTGGTGGCCGAAACGCTGGAATCCAACGGCTCCTCTTCAATGGCCGCGGTATGCGGCGGCTGCCTGTCCCTCATGGACGCGGGCGTGCCGATCTCCGCTCCGGTCGCCGGCGTAGCTATGGGCCTCATCAAGGAAGGCGACAACTTCATCGTGCTGACCGACATCCTCGGTGATGAAGACGCCCTCGGCGACATGGACTTCAAGATCGCCGGCACCGCCGAAGGCGTGACCGCCGTGCAGATGGACATCAAGATCACCGGCCTGACCACCGAAATCATGCGCAAGGCCATGCGCCAGGCGCATGAAGCCCGCCTTCATATCCTCGGCGAAATGAAGAAGGCCATCGACGGCCCCCGCGCCGAACTCTCCAAGTATGCCCCGCAGCATGCCGAAGTCTTCGTGAACCCCGAAGTCATCCGCATGATCATCGGCCCCGGCGGAAAGAACATCAAGGCGATCACCGCCGCCACCGGCGCTTCCGTGGACATCGAGGACAGCGGCCGCATCTCCATCTTCGCCCCCACCGCCGAATCCATGGAGCAGGCCAAGGAACTGGTGCAGTACTACGACCAGCGCCCCGACCTCGGCAAGAACTACATGGGCAAGGTCCGCAAGGTGCTGGAAATCGGCGCCATTGTGGAAATCATGCCCAATGTCGAAGCCCTCGTGCACATCTCGCAGCTTGATACCAGCCGCGTGGCGCAGGCTTCCGACGTGGCCCACCTCGGCGAAGACATGCTGGTGAAGGTCATCGAAATCAACGGCGACCGCATCCGTGCCAGCCGCAAGGCCGTCCTCCTCGAAGAACAGGGCATCGAATGGAAGCCCGAAGACACCGCCCGCCCCGCCCGCGCCCCGCGCGGCGAAGGCGACCATCGCGGAGACCGTGGGGATCGCGGTGAACGCCGCGAACGCCGTCCCCGCCGTGACTAACGCAGCAAACTGAGGCCCGGCCTCGATACCCACCGGGAAGCCCCTTCCCGGCCCCTGAAAAGGGGGAGGAAGCATATGCTTCTTCCCCCTTTTCGCTTTGGTTCCGTCGTGGCGTTCGGTTGCTTCATTTCCATAACTCGGTGAAAATACAGCCTCTCTATCCAGCTTCCCCATTGGCGGAATCCACAGTTAAGGCATTTTATTGTTTATCCCTTTGGAATTTCGAGAAATAAAGCATCAGCCGTTTTCTATGGCACAGCCTTGGAAAATCATCGAAAAGGTGCATGTCTCTGTAACGTACCGCCCTCGTTGCCGGAGTGCTTGGAATGGGCTCCGGCTTGTTGGAGCGACCGCACTCTTTTACTGTACCCCGTACCGGGATAAACGGCTTTTTCAACACATTCTCTATGAAAAACCATAACTAAGCGGAGATATATTCTATATTCCGCCTCAGCCGCGTTTTAACGCCCCATCCCGGCAAAATAAACAAGAACCCGCTTGCTCTCACCACCATTGACGGCTATCATTCCATCCCAATTGATAGCCCACGGGGTGTTAACGTGTCTTTATCCACAAGTCAGGCCAGTGCCGTACGGAAACTGCCGGATCATATCCGCAGTACACCCCCAAAAGACGACCCTTCAGCTTCTTTCGCCTCTCCCCTCCCTGTTCCCCCCGCCGCGCCCCACCGCTCCTTGTTCGGCAAAGAGCGCCCGGTTGTGGGGATGGATGTCGGCAAGGGCAGGATCTGTCTTGCGCAATGCCGCACCGGAAGCGCACCAATCCTTGAGGCCATCCAGAGCTTCACTATCCCTGAAGACATGGGATGGGAAACGCCGGGCCTTGCCGACAGGGTGCGCGAAGCCCTGAACGCCTTCCTTCCCCGCGGCGGGCGCGACGCGGACATATGGGTCCGGCTTCCTGACGGGCAGGACGAACTCCGCCATTACCGCATCCCCAAAGTCAGCCCCAAAGATCGCGACGCCATCGCCATGATGGCCGCGGGCCGGGAAAAGCCGTTCAACGAGGCCGAAACCATCTTCGACTATCGTGTGGGCGCCGAAGTGTTGGACAAGGGCGTGCCCCGCCTCCCCGTCACCGCCATGATCGCCAACAAGGACGCGGTCAACACCGTCAGGCATACGCTCGCCGCAGCCGGCGTTTCCCCGGCGGGCATCACTTCCGGGAACATCTGCGCACAAAACCTGTTCGCTTCAGGGTGGCTGGCCTCGCCGTGGGAACATTTCGCCTTTGCCGACATCGGGGAGGATTCCACCCGCATCGGGATCTTTTCCGGCACCGGCATCGCACTCAGCCGAACCATCAAAACCGGGCTGAAAAGCCTCGTCACCGCATTGCAGGAATCCCACGGCGGCGGACGCCGCAAGAAAACTCCGCCCCCGGTCGTGCCGCCCATGCCGCAGCACCTGCCGATGGAGGCGTTGGGCGGGGAACTTGCCGGGCCCCATTCCGAACAGCAGGCCGTTTCGCCATTCACCTTGTCCGTGGACTCGTTCCCGTTGATCCTGCGGCCGGAATCCCTGCCGCTGGAACTGTCCCTGCCACAGCAGCCGCCAATGGATATGGCTTCGGCACCTGCCGCGCCCCCCGCGCCCGCAACGCCCCTTTCCTCCGTCCCCGCCGAACAGCCCCCGGACGACGGCATTTCCTATGAAGAAGGCCTGCGTCTCCTCTGCGAAAACAGGCTCCGCACTCCCGAAGAAGAGGAAAGCCTGCTTCTGCGCCTTTCCCAGCCTCTCGGCAGGCTGGCGCGGCAGTTGGAACGCACCGCCGACCACTTCCGCAACGCTATGGGGATGCCGAACATCCAAGGCGTCATCGTGTCCGCCCCCGGAGGGTGCATGGCGCTTGCGCTGAAACGATTTGAATCCGCCCTTGGCCTCCCCTGCCGCCCGCTCCGCTTCGAGGGGCAGGCCATGCCCGGCGCGGCTGCGGATCTGGAAAAGGCGCTGTCCAGCCCCGCCAATGAAAACCTGCTTCAGGCCATCGGCCTAAGCCTCTCCGCTCCCGCGTATACGCCCAATGCCGTCATGACCTGCAAGGATCGGAAAAGCAGGGAACGGCAGATGCGGATCACGTCCCTTTCAATGGTGATTACGACCGCCGCGCTCATGCTGCTTCTGACCTTCTGCGGCAAGCTGTACATGGGCTATTTGGACGGAAAGGCGCACAAGGCCGAGCTGGAAAACCGGATTGCCTCGTGGCCCGTGCTCTACACGCCGGATCAGCTCAGGAGCAGCCTGGCTGATACCCGGAAATGGCAGATGCAGGCCCGGATGCTGGCGAAACGCCGTATCGCCGCCGCGCTCGTGACCGAACTCTCGGCCATCACCCCTGAGGACATCCACATCACAGGCATGCGGGTTATGTTCAAGGACATGGCCTCCGGCAGACAGGAAACGCGGCGCGGCACGAAGAAGCCATCCGAACCCGAAGAAAACGCCGTCGCCGTGCTCACTGGGAGCGCGGTGGGCGACATGCTCCGGCGCGAATCGCAGCTTGCGGAATTCCTCAGCCAACTGGAGCACTCGCCTATGGTTCTGTCCTTGCTTGTGGAAAAGCAGCAGACGGATACGGAAATCCTCTCCTTCGTCGCAACCCTGAGGCTGGTGTAACATGCGCCTCCCGCCCGCCCCGGCATGGTTCCCCCTCAGGGCCCTCGCCCTTCAGGGCGTGGCGGCGCTGTGCGTGCTGCTGTTTTGCCTCGCCCCGCTCCGCTACTGCACATGGAAGCTCGAAGCGGAAATCAAGGAGCTCGAAAACCGGATACAGGTACAGGAAACCCTCCAGCCGCTCATGGAAGGGCTCAATGCCCGGCGCGAGGAAACCCGGCGACTCCTCGGAGCGGCCAGCCCCCTGCCGACGCCGGATACCCTGCCGCTCATCATCGCCTCACTCCAGGAAATGGTCAGCCTTTCCGGGATGCAAAGCTCCCGTTTCGTCCCCGCCGCCGAAACCGTTGTGGAAAAGAACCGTATCCGTCTGGACGGCACCCTTTCCGGCCCTCCCGACAATTTCCGGCGGCTTGTCCTCCTGCTGAGCGAACAGCCGTGGCTTTCCGGCATGGAATTCCTGAACGTCACCCCTTCCGAAGCGCACCCCGCATATTCACTGGGGATTTGGGCCACATTCACGCAGCCGGCCAACATCCTGCGGCACTGATAAGGGGCTGAGACGATGACGCTTCGGGAAAAGATACTTTTGGCGGTCATGGGGGCCTCCGTCATGGGGGGAGGCATCCAGTCCGGCCTTTCGATGCTGCCTTCCCCTGCGCCGTCCGGCACGGACAGTTCCCTCCGGCAAGCCCAGTCCGCCGCCGGGGAAGTCGCAGCACTCCTGCGGGCCCTCCCGCTCTCGGAAGGCCAGCGCTACATCCTCGCCTCTTCGCTGCGCCCGGCCCCACGCAATCCGTTCACCCTTCCGGCAAGCGGGCTGCCGGACACGAAACAGGCGGCATCCTCAAACGCTTCGGGCCTCGTCTATTCCGGCTATGTGCAGGCCGGGAAGAAAGCCCTCGCCATCATCGGCGGGCTGGAATACGGCGTGGGCGACACGCTCCCCAATACCGGCGACGTGATCCGGTTCATCGATCCCGACGGCGTGCGCCTTTATTCGCCTTCGCGGAATGCCGAGTGGACCCTGCCCTACTCCGGGGACGACTAACCTCGCCTCTCAACGAACAGCTTCGGCGCGACCCGGCGGCGAGTGGAGAATACTATGCGACAACGGCCCTTTTCCTTCCTCTGTCTCCTGGCCATGCTCTGCCTGCTGGCGTCCTGCTCCCCCAAGCAAGACAAAAAGCAGGCGTTCATGGATCATTGGAAACAGCTTTCGCAGGATTCACAGGGGTATTCGCCCACGCCCTCCGATCTGCGCCCCGAACCCCGTGTGATCATGCGCCACGCGGAAAAACGGGAACAGGCCGTGCCCCGTCCCCTGCCCGCCATCCCCGTTACCCTCAAACTCCATAACGTGGACGTCGGCGTCGCCCTGCGCAGCCTCGCGGCCGCCGCCGGGGTCAACATCATACTCAGCCCCGGCGTGGGCGGGACGGCCAGCCTCAATGTCCAGAAATCCCCGTGGCGGGACGTGTTCCAAGGGCTGCTGCGCTCCAACGGCCTGCAATACCGCTGGCAGGGCAATATCCTGCAAGTCTTGACCGCCGTGGAAAAGCAGAAGGAAATCAACCTCCAGACGCTCGACAACCAGCTTGCCCAGCAGGAGCTCATCTCACGCCAGAATTCGCCGCTCACCGTCAGCGTGGTCAGCGTGCGCTATGCCGAAGCCGCGGCCCTGCAGCAGAGCCTCACCAAATTCCTTACCGCCGCCAACGGGCAAGGCGGGCAGGCCGCCGTCATCGAAGTGGACGAACACAGCAACGCCCTGATCATACAGGCTACGGAGCAGGATCAGCAGCGCATCATCAGGCTTGTGGACAACCTCGACCGCCCGCGCCCTCAGGTTCACCTCAAAGCCTACATTGTGGAAGCCACCAAGGAAACCGCCCGCGAACTCGGCGTGCAGTGGGGCGGCGTCTGGCGCTCCGGCTCCTTCGGCAACGGCAACCACGCATGGATCGGTTCCGGCGCATCCGGCACGCAGGGGCAAGACCCCGTCACCGGCGGCCTGACCGGGACGCATGGCTCCGGCCTCGGCGGAACGCCTTTCGGCCTCGACTATTCCGGCATCGCATCCAACGACATGGGTTCGCTCGGCTTCCTGTTCGGCAAGGCCGGAGGCAGCATGCTTGAAGCCCAGCTCAACCTCATGGAAAAGGACGGCACCATCAACATCCTGTCCTCGCCTTCCATCACCACGCTGGACAACAAGATGGCCTACACCGAAAACGGCGAAAAAGTCCCCTATGTCTCCACAAGCAACATGGGCGACCGTGAAGTCAAATTCGAGGATGCGGTACTGCGCCTTGAGATGACGCCCAACGTCATCGACGGCGACAACCTCAAGCTCAAGGTGCTGGTCAAGAAGGACGAGGTGGACACCTCCCGTTCCGTGGAAGGCAACCCCTTCATCATCAAGAAGCAGACCGAGACGACCCTCATCATGCGCAACGGCGAAACCGTGGTCATTTCCGGCCTGACCAAGGAAAAGGGCACGGACGTCAACGCGGGCGTTCCCGGTCTCAAGGACATCCCCGGCGGCAGGCACGTCTTCGGCCACGAGAGCAAGGGCAAGGCGATGGAGGAAGTGCTTATCTTCATTACGCCGGAAATCCTGCCCACGCGCGAGCTGCCGCCGCTCCCGCCCGCGCCTTCCATGAGCGAAAGCCCTTCGCTCCGAAACGGGGCGTCTCCCACACCCCCGGCCGGGGCCGTGAGGAGATAGCGCATGCATACGCGAATGAGACTCGGAGAATTGCTGCTGGACTCCGGCCTGCTCAGCGCCGGCCAGCTTGAAACCGCCCTCCAAGGCCAGCGCAGCAGCGGCTTGAAGCTCGGCGAATACCTGATCAAGCAGGGGATCTGCCGTGAGAGCGACGTTGTGGACGCCGTGTGCCGCCAAACGGGCATCGAGCGCTATACGCCCTCCCGTTTCCCGCTGAACCTGTCCCTTTCCGAGCGCCTGCCCGCCGACGCCGCGCAGCGCACCAATGCCGTCCCCCTGCTCATCCGTGGGGATGTGCTGGTCGTGGCGATGATGGACCCGCTGGACATTGACGCGCTGGATCGCATTGAAATCGCCACGGATCGGGAAGTGGAGCCGGTCATGTGCCTCCGGCAGGAGTTCACCCAGCTCTACGCCGCGCTGTACGGCCATTTCAACACGATGGACGGAGTGATGGAGAGCTTTGCCGCCCTGCCCGATCAGCCCGTGGCGTCCGACGATCTGCTCATCGCCAGCGAAACGCCCAGAGACGAGCTCGGCCAGCCCGACGAAGCCCCGGTAGTCCGCCTCGTCAACTCCATCCTGACGCAGGCGGTACGCGAATCGGCGAGCGACATCCACATCAGCCCGGAAAAGGATTCCATCCAGATCCGTTTCCGCATCGACGGCAGGCTCCGCAAAACGCCCTCGCCCCCGAAAAACGTCGGGGCCTCCATCGTCTCGCGCATCAAGATTCTGGCGAACATGGACATTTCCGTTACCCGCCTGCCGCAGGACGGGCGCTTCACCATGATGGTGGATCGCCGGGAAATCAACGTCCGCGTCTCCACCCTGCCGACCATCTACGGCGAAAACGTGGTCATGCGCCTGCTCGATATGAGCACCAACCACGTCCACACGCTGGACAAGCTCGGCATGAGCGGCAAGGACTGCAAGGCCATTTTCAAAACGCTCGAAAGGCCCTACGGCATGATCCTGTCCACTGGCCCCACCGGGAGCGGCAAGAGCACCAGCCTCTATTCCATCCTCCAGCTTCTCAACAAGCCCGACGTAAACGCCATCACGCTTGAAGATCCCGTCGAATACCGCATTGACGGCATCCGGCAAGTTCAGCTCAACGTCCGGGCGGGCATGACCTTCGCCTCCGGCCTGCGCTCCATCCTGCGTCAGGATCCTGACGTGATCATGGTGGGCGAGATCCGCGACGGCGAAACCGCACAGATCGCCGTACAGGCGGCACTCACCGGGCACCTCGTGCTGTCCACCCTGCACACCAACGACGCGCCCGGCGCCGTCTCCCGGCTCATGGAAATGCACATTGAGCCTTACCTCGTCGCGTCCGTGCTCCTCTGCTCGTTTGCCCAGCGCCTTGTCCGCAAAGTGTGCCCCCATTGTGCCGAGCCCTATGATCCGCCCCGCGCCCTGCTCAGGCTTTTTGGAATCAAGGATGGGGAAAGGGCGGCCTTCCGGCGCGGGAAAGGCTGCTACCATTGCGGGAACACGGGCTATTTGGGCCGGATCGGCATTTTTGAGGTGATGCCCGTGACGCCGGAAATCCAAGAAGCCATTGTCCGCCGGGCCCACGCGCAGGAGATTTCCGCCATCGCCCAGCGGCAGGGCGTCATGAACACCCTCGCTCAGGACGCGGCCCACAAGATCCGCGCCGGGATCACCACCGTCGAGGAAGCCCTCCGCTTTGCTATGGTATAAAAAGGGAGACCGGGGGAGGGAAACCTTTCTGAAGAAAGGTTGTCCCTCCCCCGTACCCCCTCCCTTCCCAAGACTTTCGACTGGTGGGGAGGCCGCACGAAAGGAGTTCCTGTCGGGCGGCTGCTGGGGCAAGTTGCCGATGTTCCGAAAATATGCTTTTGGCTGTGTCATAGGAAACGGTTGATGCTTTATTTCTTGAAAATTCCAAAGGAATAACTAGGCCGTGTCGTCGTTTAACATAACCATTTGAAATTATTTTAAATAACTCTTTTGCGGCTTAAAAACAGTTAAATAATTTCAATAGACTATATCTAATTGACGACACGGCCTAGTAAAATGCCCCAATCAAGAGGCCCTCAGCGGGAAATATTGGATAAAAAGTCTATATTTTCAGTATACTGTGGAAATAAAACAATCACATACTCTGACAGAGCCATAAGCAATAATGTGCCTCAACCATTGGGACAATTAGCGAGAAAAACTGAATAACAGTCTGCAATTCTTTATATTATAGAGATGAAAAGCAACCACATACTCTGATAGGGCTATTCTTTTTTGCGTTACGTATTGGTTGTATCACAGCAAATGATTGATGTTTCATTTCTTGAAACTCCAAAATGGCGAACAACAAATACCCTATCCATAGATTCAACTGACGGAAAAATTGAAGGAAACGGCTGTATTTTTATAACTATAAATATATAACAATCATACTCCATAACAAAGTATGATGCATTTATTAAAATCACAAATAAAAAACGTCATTATCATAGCAATATATTGCCATTTCATTTTATGTAATTTTAAAAAAATATCAGGTAAAATATTTTCATTGTTAAAATTACAGCAACCACATTTAAAAATTCAACAAAGCCAACTCCTATAAAGTCATACCAATCAAATGCTATGGCAGAGCCCCCAAAAACAATAATTGTTATGGCACGAAAGCAGTCAGCAGAAAAAATAGATAAACGATAATTATTCATTAGAGATATGAATATCGGACATATTCTATGATAAAGCCTGCGGTGATCATCCTGAACCGTACCGGACACCGGCAAAACGGGGACATCGCCAAATGCTTTCTTACCGTTCAGGCCAACCATACGAAGGGACTCCTGCCGGACAGCCTCCCCACCAGTCGAAAGTCTTAGGGGGATGAGGGGAGGGGGTTCGGGGGAGGGGAGAAGGGCCCCTTCTCCAGAAGGGGCCCTTCTCCCCTCCCCCGTTTATGCAAAGGACACTCATGGCGGATCTGAAACATACGTACGCCTACCGGGCGATCAATGACGAAGGCGTGACGCTCACCGGCGATGTTGAGGCCGAAAGCGCGGAACAGGCGCGCCAAACGCTGCTTGGCCGCGGCCTCATGCCGACTGGGGTTACCCGTCAGGACGGCCCTTTGAAGGGCAAGCGCCTCAAAAGGCTCTTCCAGAAGCCGGTCACCTGCAAACAGATCATCCTGTTCAGCAAACAGTTCCGCACGTTGTTCAACGCGGGCGTCCCCATCACGCAGCTTCTGGGCATCCTCCAGACGCAGACGGAAAACCCCACGCTCAAATCCGCCACTGCGGACATCGCGCAGCAGGTAAGCACGGGCGGTACGCTGTATAACGCATTCCGGTCGCATCCTGATATTTTCTCCCCACTCTACTGCGCCATGATCCGGGCTGGTGAATTCAGCGGCTCGATGGGCGGCGTGCTGGATCGCCTCACCTACCTGCTGGAACACGAAAACAAAATCCACAGCGACGTGAAATCAGCCCTGCGCTACCCCAAAATCGTGCTGATCACGCTGGCCGGGGCCTTTCTTTTCCTCCTCAACTGGGTAGTCCCGAACTTCGCCAAGCTGTTCGCCAACGCCAAAATCGAACTGCCGTACCCAACGCGCATGGCCCTTGCCATGAATGCCGCACTGTCCGGCTACTGGTATCTGCTGCTGGCGGCTGCCGTCGGCATATTCTTCTGGGCGCGCTGGTGGATACGGACAAGCCGGGGCCGTTACCTGTGGGATCGGGCATTGCTTACCCTCCCGCTCGTCGGCAAGGTCGTCCAGATGTCGATCATGGCCCGTTTCGCCGCCATCTTTTCCATCCTCCAGCGCAGCGGCGTCAGTATCCTTGATTCACTGGATATTCTTTCAGAAACCATCAACAACGCCGCGCTGGAACGGGAATTTTCCGCCATCAAGGAAAAACTCCGATCAGGCCAAGGCATCGCGGAACCGCTCAGCAGCGCCCGCTATTTCACGCCGCTGGCCATCAATATGATGGCCGTAGGCGAAGGTGCCGGCAACCTTGAAGCCATGCTTGACGATCTCGCCGCCCATTATGACGAAGAGGTTGAGTACGCCGTGGCTGAAATGACCGAAGCCATCGGCCCCATCCTCATCGTCGTCCTCGCCGCCGTCGTCGGCTTCTTCGCCCTCGCCATCTTCATGCCCATGTGGGACATGACCAAGCTGGCATCCGGCGGATATTAAGGCCGGACAGCGAGGCCGCAGGAAAGCTCTTTTCACAGGAAAGGGACTCCCCTCCTTTCAGCGGCTTTTCCCCTTTGGCTCTGCCATGACATGGGGCTGCTTCATCTCCACAGTATGGTGAAAATACAGCCCCTTTCTCCAGTTTTCCCCTTGGCGGAACCTGTGGCTAAGGTATTTTGTTGGTTATTCCTTTGGAACTTCAAGAAAAAAGCATCTGCCATCTTCTATGGCACAGCCTTCCCCTGTATGAAGCCCTTTTCTTCTGCGGCAAGGATTCCAGTCCGCCTTGCCCCGCATATTTCCTCCGGCGGACCGAGGGACGGCAGCCTCCGCATGAAGCGCCGCACTCCGCCGATCTCCATGAGCCGTTACGGAAGCCCTCCCCGCCCCCCCGGTATCCTTTTCCGTCCATACCCCGCTTCAAAAAAAGGGTTTATTGCGGAAAGGAATATTGCTATACCTGCGGGGAACGGGCATCGGCCCACGGGGGAAAGATGAACACATCCATTCCATGCTACGGCATCATTCCGGCGCGTTACGATTCTTCGCGTTTTCCGGGAAAGCCGCTTGCCGACATTTGGGGGCGCCCCATGTTCTGGCATGTCTACGCCCACGCGAAACGCGCCTCGGTGCTCAGGGACATAATGCTTGCCACGGACGACGAACGCATTGCGGAAGCCGCCCTTGAATGGGAAATCCCCTGCGTCATGACCCGCCGCGACCACGCCAGCGGAACGGATCGGGTTTTCGAGGCCGCTTCAAAGCTCGGCGTCGAGCCCCACGCCGTCATCGTGAACATACAGGGCGACGAGCCCGCGCTGGACCCCGCCGTCATCGGGCAGCTCGTGCAGCCTTTCCTTGACCGGACGGTGCAGGTGAGCACCCTCGCCACGCCGATTTCGCCGGAACGTGCGGCTTCCCCCAATCAGGTGAAGGTCGTGACGGCGGCCAACGGCGACGCGCTGTATTTTTCCCGTTCGCGCATCCCCTTCGACCGCGAGGGCGGGGACGGGGAAATCCTGGGGCACATCGGCCTGTATGCCTTCCGCATGGGGGCGCTGGAACGGTTCGTCGGCCTGCCGCAGTCCCCGCTGGAAAAGCGGGAAAAACTGGAACAACTGCGCTTTTTGGAAAACGGCGTCCCCGTCCGCGTAGTCCGCGTGGAAGGCTATGAAGCCCACGGCGTGGACACCCCGGAAGATCTGGAAACCATCCGCGGGCTGCTCGCGGAGCACACCTGCAAAAGCTGCGTCCGTTGATGCGGGTGTAAGCGCGACTTTGACAAATGCAACGGCGGGACTGCCGCCACGCTTCAACATAACGGAGACGGAATGAAGGCGCTATTGGCTCTTGAAGACGGTTTTGTACTTGAAGGACGTTCCTTTACCGGCCCCTGTGAGGGCGGCGGGGAAGTCATTTTCAACACCGGCATGACCGGGTATCAGGAGATCCTTACCGATCCCTCCTATTACGGCCAGATGGTGTGCATGACGTGGCCCCTGATCGGCAACTACGGGATCAATGCCGAAGACATGGAATCCGGCAGAGTCCACGCCGCGGCCCTTATCGTCAAAGAGTGCTGCAAGACGCCCTCCAACTGGCGCTCCGTGTGTTCCCTGCCCGACTTCCTGCAACAGCACGGCGTCCCCGGCATCGAGGGCATCGACACCCGCGCCCTGACCCGCCACCTGCGCATGCACGGAGCCATGCGCGGCATGGTTTCCACCTCCATCACCGATCCCGCCGAGCTCGTCATGCAGGCGAAGTCCCTGCCTTCGATGGAAGGCCAGAACCTCGTCACCCGCGTGATGCCCGCTACGCCGTGGAAGTGGACGGGCAACGGCGGCGTCCCCGCCGAACTCAACGCCGACGGCTCCTACGACTGGCCGGGCGAAGGCCCGCGCCTCGTGGCCTATGACTTCGGCATCAAGTGGAACATCCTGCGCCTTCTGACCGCGCAGGGCTTCGACGTGCTGGTCGTCCCGCCGTCCTTCACCGCCGAACAGGTCAAGGCCAGCGGCGCTCAGGCCGTGTTCCTGTCCAACGGCCCCGGCGACCCGGCGACCCTCACCGACGAGATTGTGACCATCAAGAAACTTGTCGAAAGCTATCCCGTGGCGGGCATCTGCCTCGGCCACCAGCTCCTTGGCCATGCCTTGGGCGGCACGACCCGCAAGCTGAAATTCGGCCACCACGGCTGTAACCACCCGGTCAAGGATCTCGCTACCGGGCATGTGGAAATCTCTTCCCAGAACCACGGCTTCTGTGTGGACATCGACAATGTTTCCGACGTGATCGTCACCCATGTAAACCTGAACGACGGCACGCTGGAAGGTTTTGCCCACAAAACCAAACCCATCCTTGCCGTGCAGCACCACCCCGAAGCCTGCCCCGGCCCCATCGACAGCCAGTATTTCTTTGCCCGCTTCCGTGGCATGGTGCGCGACGCGGTAGGGTTCTAGTTTTTTATTGGGGAAGGGAGGAGGACTTTTCTGGGGAAGGGCACCCTACGGTTCTCCCTCCCCATCCCCAAAGCTGTACATACGGCCCTTCCTCACCCAAGGCGTTTGGCCTTATTGAACGCCTGCTTGATCGGATTTCCCCGCGTATCCAGACGCCTGAGCGTTCACACGTTCGGGCGTTTTCCTCAAACAAAAGGCTCTCTTCTTCCGCTGGAACGAACTCCCTCCGCAGCCTCGCCCACCAGCCGAACTGTCTGGGAAGATGAGGGATGGGGGGCCGGAGGAAGGAAAAAGGCTCCCTTTTCAGGGATTTTCTTCTCCCTGCCCCAGTTATCTCACAAAGGAATATCCCCATGAACAAACGAACCCTTGGCGTCGTCTTCTTCCCGGCGTTCGACTGGGCGATCAGCCCGACGCACCCGGAACGCGAAGAGCGCCTGTTGTATACGCAGGATCAGCTCCGTGAGGAAGGGTTGTTCGACCTTCCGGGCATTACCGAGTACAAACCCGGCGTAGCCACTTATGAAAATATCGAGCGGGTACACTTCTGCCTGCCGAACGCCGGGCGCGTGTGCTCCGCATCGCACCTCGCCTCGGCGGGAGGCGCCATCCGGGCCGGTGAGCTCGTGCTTTCCGGGGAACGTGAACGGGCCTTCGCCTTGGTGCGGCCTCCGGGACATCACGCCATGCGCGTCACCCACGGCAACCGCGGCTTCTGCAACGTGAACATGGAAGCCGTGATGATCGAAAACCTGCGCAGCCGCTTCGGGCCGCTGCGTGTGGCCATCGTTGATACCGACTGCCATCATGGGGACGGCACGCAGGACATTTACTGGAACGATCCCGATACGCTGTTCATTTCAATGCATCAGGACGGCAGGACGCTGTATCCCGGCACGGGGTTCCTGCCGGAATGCGGCGGCCCCGGCGCGCTTGGGCGGACGGTGAACATCCCTCTTCCGCCTGGAACCGGGGACGAAGGTTACCTATACGTTACAAAAAACGTGGTGCTGCCGCTGTTGGAGGCGTTCAAACCCGACTTGGTGATCAACTCGGCGGGGCAAGACAACCACTATACCGATCCCCTCACCAATATGCAGCTTTCCGCGCACGGCTACGCCGCCATGAACGCGCTCCTCAATCCGCATATCGCCGTGCTTGAGGGCGGTTACTCCATCCGCGGCGCCCTGCCCTACGTCAATCTCGGCATCTGCCTCGCGCTGGCGGGCCTGCCGTTTGAACACGTCCATGAACCGGATCACGACGCCAAGGCGCTCAGGCAGCGCCCGCAAGTCACGGAATACATTTCGCGCCTCTGCGACGATGTTCTGAATCAGTACCACAACCCGCCGTCCCGCCCCTCCGAAGGCCGTCGCGACGGCGAATGGTGGCGGCGCGAGCGGGACATCTATTACGACACCGACGGCCTCAGCGAACACCAGAATGAAGGCATACGGCTCTGCCCCGATTGCCCCGGCCTGACCTGCATCGAAACATCGTCGGATCGCGTCGATAAAAGTCTGTGCCTGCTTTTGCCTCGCAACGCCTGCCAGCATTGCCGGGATCTTGCCCATCGCCTCGTGGAAACGACCGGTAAAAAATCGGGCCGCTACGCGCATGTCTTGTGCATCGGCGGCCAATAAACGCAAGAAGAGAAAGAAAGAAAGAAAGAAAGAAAGAAAGAAAGAAAGAAAGAAAGAAAGAAAGAAAGCCTCCCCTTCTTGAAGAGGGGAGGCTCCTTTAGGATAATGCTCTATTATAATACGTGGTTGTTTCATCTCCACAGCACGATGAAAATACAGCCTTTTTCTCCAGTTTTCCCCTTGGCGGACTTATGGCTGAGACATTTTATTGGTTATTCCCTTCGAGTTTCAAGAAAAAAGGCATCAACCATTTTCTATGACACCGCCTAGGCTGTGTCGTCATTCAATATATAACTATTTGAAATTATTTAAAATAAATCCTTGCAACCTAAAAATAGCTTAATAATTTCAAATAATTATAGATAACATAACGACACAACCTGGGATAATAATCCGTCAGGTTGCGTCAGAGTAACCGGCTGGCATTTCCTTTTTAAAATTTCAAATAATGACTCAGTAAAAGCACAGCCATAACGCTGTGCTATCGGAAAACGGAAGAAGGGGGCTGTCGGCTTCACTCCGCTGTGGAGATGAAACGCTCATCCCCTATGATACAGCCATCAGAGTAACCGGCTGGCATTTCCTTTTTAAAATTTCAAATAATAACTCAGTAAAAGCACAGCCATAACGCTGTGCTATCGGAAAACGGAAGAAGGGGGCTGTCGGCTTCACTCCGCTGTGGAGATGAAACGCTCATCCCCTATGATACAGCCATCGGTTAATCACAGAGGGGCTCTTCAAAGTCGATTGTGTATGTCCCGCCAATCGCTTCATTCGTTGCCGTGACTTTGCTGCCTTCATAGGTGACTTTCCAATCCGTGCCATAGTCCGCTGCGTCACCGTCATTGCCAAAAGCTTCTATCTTCGCAGCATGCGACGCATCGCTGCATGTCTTGTTACCTGTAAGCAACTCTTTGGCAAAACGCATATTATACCGGGCAATAGCCTCGGCAGCAACAGCAGAGGCCGCTTTGTCCGCCGCCTCTTTTTGCAGATCATAATATTTCGGCACCGCGACGGCGGCGAGAATGCCTAAAATGACCAGTACCGAAATGATTTCAATAAGCGTAAACCCCAACTGCCCTTTCTTAGTTTTTTGCATACATTTTCCTCAACATACGAAGATATGAATAATAAAACAAAGAAAGGCATATCAATAATGCCTCTGCATTTTTTTGTCTATATCAGTTGAGAAAAAATAGACTAATACATATTTTAGTTCAAAAGAGCTTGTTCCTTATCGTGCCGCCAAGGGTGGGAAAAACGCCAAATCCTATCTGCTTTTTTAGTATCCATCATTGATTACATATTATTAGGAATAAAAAGTGATTCACCTGCTCTGGATAAAAACCATTCTGACGCAATGGAACATCGTTTTATATTTATAGATAAATAATTATCGTATTTTTCTGTTCTCCCTGAAACAAACATCTATATAAGGGAAACATATTCCTTTATCCCGTCACCTCGGAAGGCGCAAAACGAAACCGGCAGGTCTGTATAAGCTGAAACAAAAGGGCTGAAAGGGATGGCGGCATCCTCGCAAGGCTCCCCCTGCTGAGTCCACCTTGCCGTGATGCGGAGACATTCACGTTTTCAATAAAAATTTGCCTCTGTCATAGTATATGGTTGTTTTGTCTCAGTAACATACTGAAAGGCTGTATCATAGAAAATGGTTGATGCCTTTTTCCTTGAAGTTCGAAGAGAATAACCAATAAAATGTCTCAGCCATAAAGTCCGCCAAGGGAAAAACTGGAGAAAAAGGCTGTATTTTCACCGTGCTGAGGAGATGAAATAACCACGTATATGACAGAGCCTACTGAAATATATATTTTCTCCAATTTTTCCGCTGGTGGGCTCCATGATTGGAGGATTTTATTGGTTATTTCTTTGGAATTTCAAGAAATGAGGCATCAACCGTTTTCTATGACACAGCCGAAATTTTACTTTAATTAGTTGAAATTAAAATATTTTTTGAAAACCATCAAAAAAAATGTCTCGTGCGGCCGCATCCGAATAGATGCCGCATGTCCCCCCTCAAAAAACGCCATGCCGCCACAACGAATGAAACGTAAGGCCCCCGCGATGAATCTTTGCTCCTGATTCAGGATGAAAGTAGCGTCGGTTCCGCCTTTCGCTCAGGGCCGCCTCAGGTTGTCTAACCGGGTGGGCAGATGGCGCGGCATGGTGTACAAAACAAGGGACAACCATGTAACCGCTATGAGGAAGCCATGCCCGTCGTCAATCATTCGTCCTATAATTCTCCCATATGGTTACGTAACGGTCACTTACAAACCATCTGGCCCGTGCTGTTCCGCAATCCCCCTCTGCCTTCCCTCTGGCGCGAACGCCTTGAGACCCCCGACGGCGACTTCATCGACATTGATCATATCCCCGCCTGTGCGGGCATCCGTTCCGGGCGCGTAGCCATCCTGTCGCACGGACTCGAAGGGAACAGCACACGCCGGTATATGCTCGGCATGGCGGAAGCCCTCAACCGCCGGGGCTGGGATGTGGTGGCCCGGAATTTCAGGGGGTGTTCCGGCGAAATGAACCGTACGCTTCCGCTCTACCACGGCGGGGAAACGGATGATCTGCACCTTGTCGTGCGGCACTGCGTCTCCCTCGGCTACGGGAGCATCGTGCTTGTGGGGTTCAGCATGGGCGGCAACCAAACGCTCAAGTACCTCGGAGAGCGCGGCCGGGCCATCCCTTCGCAGGTAAGCGCCGCCGTCGCCCTTTCCGTCCCGTGCGACATGGAAGGCGCGGCGGAAGTCCTTTCCCTCCCCTCCCGTGCTCCGTATATGGCCTATTTCCTGCGGACGCTGCGGCGGAAGGTCGAAGCAAAACATTCCCGATTCCCTGATCAGATCGGCATCGACGGGCTCGGCCGCATCCGTACGTTCAGTGAATTCGACGACCGCTATACCGCCCCGCTGCACGGCTTTCGTTCCGCACGCCATTATTGGCGCGAAAGCGGCTGCCTGCGCTTTCTGGAGCACATTGATGTGCCCTTCCTGCTGATCAATGCCTCGGACGACCCCTTCCTTTCGCCGGGCTGCTATCCGAGCCGCATTGCGGAAACGAATACGGCCATGACGCTGGAAATGCCCCCTTGGGGCGGGCACGTAGGATTCGTCACGCCGGGGAACGCCCTCTATTGGTCAGAGAGGCGTGCGGCGGATTTTCTGGAATCCGTGTGTGGAAGCGTCAACAATACCATACAGTAACATTTACATATCCCCCGGCGGCATGGAACCTGTCCCCCGTACCACCGCAAAACAAAAGGCCCTTTCGCAAGAACGGGCCTTTTGTTTTAGGCTGTGCCATAGGAAACGGCTGATGCCTTATTTCTCAAAAATTCCAATGGAATATCCAATAAAACGCCTCAACCATGGAGTCCATCGGCGGAAAACTGAGGGAAAAAGCCGCTCTTTTCACCATACTGTGGAGATGGAACAACCATATGCTCAGAGCCTTCTTTTAGGCGTATCCATCGCGGCGGAGGGCCTTCCGAAGCTGTTGCAGAAAATCATGCCGAGGGATACATTCCGCGCCGTAACGCATGATGTGGTTCGTTGCCATCTGGCAGTCGACCAATTGGCAATGCCGCGTTTTCAGCCACTCCATCAGCCTGACCAACGCCAGCTTGGATGCGTGGGGGCGCACGTGGAACATGGATTCCCCGAAAAACGCCCTCCCCAGCCCGACCCCGTACAGGCCGCCCACAAGCGTATTTCCGGCCGCGTCATGCTCCCACACTTCAACGGAATGGGCAAAACCCAGTTCATGCAGGCTGGCGTAGGCATCCACCATTTCAGGCATGATCCACGTCCCGTCCTGATCCGGACGCGGTGCAGCCGCGCATCCCGTCATGACCTCGCGAAAAGCCTGATTGACGGTCACGGAAAAGCCGCACTTGCGTATCTCCCTGCGGACGGTGTGCGGAATGCGGAAGTTTTCAGGAAACAGGACGCACCGGGGATCAGGCGACCACCAGAGCAAAGGCTGGCCTTCCCCATACCACGGGAAAATCCCGGCGCTGTAGGCCGCCAGCAGGCGGCGGACGCTCAGGTCGCCGCCGACCGCCACAAGCCCCTCCGGATCGGCCCCCTCCGGATCAGGAAACAGTTCCGGATAATCGGGATGCAGGCGGTATATCATGCGCCGCCCTCCCATAGGGGAAGGTTTTCCGTATGGGACAGGGGCCTACGCTTTTTGTCGACTTTCAACACCAATGTATTCAGCTCCGGGGAAGTTTTCATGCTCCTGACCGTATCTCTCCTCTGCATCGTCACCTTTCTTGCGGGACTCATCGACAGCATCGCCGGAGGCGGCGGGCTGCTCAGGCTGCCGGCCATCCTGATCGCGGGGGTTTCGCCGCAGCAGGCGCTCGGCACCAACAAGTTCGTCGGTGCGATGGGCACGGGCGCGGCCATGCTCAACTTCGCCCGCAAGGGGCTCATCCTGTGGAAACTGGCCTGCGTCGGCATCCCCTGTGCCCTGCTCGGTTCCGCGGTCGGCAGCAAGTGCATCCTCGCCTTCGATCCCCAGACTGCCGGGAAAATCCTGATCGCCCTGCTCCCCGTAGCAGCCATGATAACCCTGATCCCCCGGCGCTCCAAGCCGTGCAAGGACAGCTTCACCTCAAAAGACATCTGCCTGCTGACCCCGCTCATCTGTTTCAGCGTCGGTTTCTATGACGGCTTCTTCGGGCCCGGCGCGGGCAGCTTCTTCATCATCGCCTTCAACGTCTGCCTGCGCATGAACCTCATTCAGGCTTCCGCGCTGACCAAGGTCTTCAACCTTTCCTCCAACCTCGGCTCGCTGTTTGTCTTCCTGTATCACGGCGACGTGCTTTTTCTCTACGCCATCCCCATGACCGTGGCCGACGTGCTCGGCAACCTCACCGGCAGCCAGCTCGCCATCCGTACCGGCCCGACCATCGTCCGCCGTTTTCTGCTCCTCTCGCTCGTCATTTTGTTCGTTTCCCTTATTTGGAAGTATTATTTCGCTGGGTAGGAGGAAGGAGGAAAGAGGGACTTGGAGGGGGGAAGAGGGGACTTTCTGGAGAAAGTCCCCTCTTCCCCCCTCCAAACCTCCCCCCTTCTCCCCCAAAGACTTTCGACTGGTGGGGAGGCGGCGCGAAAGGAGTTCGTTCCACTCCGATGCAGCGAAGAAAGACGGAAGATGAAAAAGCCCGAACAGAGTTGTTCGGGCTTCTCTTTTTTCTGCACGAAACGGATTTGCCATCAAAAAATATTACAATTCGCATTCTATCGCCCACAGGGAATGCGGGCAACAGGGATTCAATAAAAATGAACGTCTTTGGAAGAGGAGGGATGGGGGTTTGGGGGAAGGGAGGAGAAAGCCTTTCTTCAGAAAGGTTTCTCCTCCCTTCCCCCAATCTTCACCAATCTTCCCCCCTACTTTTCCTCAAACGTCAAGACCAGCTTGTCGCCGCCTTCTTCGGGCTCATCCACGATGACCGTACCGCCCTTGACGAGGCGGCCGAAGAGGACTTCCCCGGCCAGCGGATCTTCCAGGGCCTCGCGGAGGAGGCGCTGCAAGGGACGCGCGCCGAGCTTGGCGTCATAGCCTTCCTTGGCCAGCCAGCTCCGGGCTTCGGGCGTCAGGGTCAGGTTGACCTTCTTGTCGGCAAGGCCCTTGCCCATTTCGGCTATGCACTTGTCCACAATCATGCCCATCAGGTCGGGCGTCAGGGCATTGAACGGCACCAACGCATCCAAGCGGTTGCGGAATTCGGGGCTGAACATCGCCTCCACAGCCTTGCGGCCGCGCTGCGCCGCACTCTGGGCCACCTTGCCCGCAGGGGCCTCAATGAAGCCCATCGGCGAGGCATCCATATCCCGGACGCCCGCATTGGAGGTCATGATCAGGACGACGTTCTTGAAGTCGGCCTTGCGGCCCGTGTTGTCCGTCAGCGTCCCGTAGTCCATCACCTGCAACAGCACGTTGAAGATGTCGGGATGCGCCTTTTCGATTTCGTCCATCAGCACCACGGCATAAGGCGTCTTGCGCACGGCCTCGGTCAGCAGGCCGCCCTGATCAAAGCCCACATAGCCGGGAGGCGCGCCGATAAGCCGCGACACGGCATGTTTTTCCATATACTCGCTCATGTCGAAACGCAGGAAGGCGACGCCCATGCGCTCGGCAAGCCGCTTGGCGAGCTCCGTCTTGCCGACCCCGGTGGGCCCATAGAAAAGGAACGAACCGGCGGGGCGATCCGTCCTGCCGAGCCCGGCCCGCGAACGCAGGATGGCACGGGTCACGATGTCCACCGCTTCATCCTGCCCGAACAGCACGGAACGGAGGTCATCCTTGAGCGTCTTCAGGCGGTCGCGCTCCTTGCCCGACACGGTGCGGGCGGGAATCCCGGCCATACGGGCCACAATACGTTCCACGTCCTGACGCGAAACCGAAGAGCCGGATTTGAAGCCCGGACGCAGCCGCACGGAAGCCCCGGCTTCATCCATGACGTCGATGGCCTTGTCGGGCAGCAGGCGATCCTGCACGTGGCGGGCGGAGAGCTCCACCGCCGCCCGCAGGGACGATGCGGAGTAGCGCACGTTATGGTGCTTCTCATAGTGGGGCTGGAGGCCCTTGAGGATGTCCACGCACTCGTCCAGCGAAGGCTCCTTGATGTCCACTTTCTGAAAACGCCGGGCCAACGCACGATCCTTTTCAAAGTGGTTGCGGAACTCGTCGTAGGTCGTCGAGCCGATGCAGCGGAGCTTGCCTTCGGCAAGGATGGGCTTCAACAGGTTGGAAGCGTCCATTGAGCCCCCGCTGGTGGAACCCGCGCCCACAATGGTGTGGATTTCGTCAATAAACAGGATCGCACCGGGGATCTTCTGCAACGCCCCGACCACGGCCTTGATGCGGCCTTCAAAGTCGCCGCGGTAACGCGCCCCGGCGAGCACCGCCCCAAGATCAAGGGAATAGATTTTCGTATCCTTGAACTCCTGCGGCACATTGCCGCTGACGATGCGCAGGGCCAGGCCTTCCGCAATGGCGGTCTTCCCGGTTCCGGGATCGCCCACGTACAGCGGATTGTTCTTACGGCGCCGGGCGAGGATTTCGATGGAACGCGACAGCTCCATCTCGCGACCGACCAACGGATCGAGTTTGCCTTCACGGGCGCGGGCCGTCAGATCCACCGTGTAGCGGGCCAGAGCGTCCTTGGCCGATTCAGCGCCGCCTTCGCCCCCTCCAGATTCCGAGGATGATCCGCCTTCCGCCTCTTCGTCGTTGTTGGAGATGCTCTCCAGCACGGCAAGCCGGGTGATGCCCTGCTTTTTCAGGCAGTAGGCAGCCCACGAATATTCCTCTTCCTCAAGGATCGCAGCGAGCACGTCGCCGACCTCAACGCCAATCTCCTCATCCCGTCCCGCGCTTTTGACATGCGCCAGCGCGTTGTCCAGCACACGCTGGACGGCGAGCGTCTGATAAACGTCTTTGGTGGGCTCGGCGAGGCTTTCCATATATGTTTTGAAAAAATGATCGAGGGCCTGCCGCAGCACGGGCGCACTGCCGCCGCACCGCTCGATGAGCTTCCTCCCGGAAGGCTCGGATGCAATGCCGTAAAGGACATGCTCCAGCGTCAGGTATTCATGCCGACGCTGTTTCAGCTCCTCCACAGCAATGCTCAATGCTTTCTGCAAGTTCTTGCCAATCATGCGCCAACCTCCTCAAGCGTGCAACGCAGGGGGTAGCCTGCCTCTCTCGCAAGGAAATGAGTTTTATTTACTTTGGTTTCGGCGATTTCATGAGGGTAGACCCCAGCAATGCCTTTTCCGCGCTTGTGTACGGCCAACATGATGTTCGTAGCCTGATCCGCCGTCTTGTGGAAAACGGTCATCAGGATATTCACGACGAACTCCATAGTCGTATAGTCATCATTGTGAAGCAGAACCTGATACATTTTCGGTTCCGCCACCTCAGCGTCCATGATGACGTCCGGTTCGCCGCCCGGAGCCGCGTGAAAGGGATTCTGGCTCATGGTTCAATCGTCCTTTTAAATAAAGAATAGTTCCTAATAGCGCGTTCGCAAGGGCTGCGCAAGGGCAACGGGAGAGCGTCATGCATTTTTTCCCCGCACGCCAAAACCGGCCCGTGGAGAATCCACACCTAATCGACTTGAGGCCCTTTCCGCTTCGCCGTCAGTTCTTGCGGCGGAACAGCCTGTCCTGCAATTCCACGACCGTGGCGATGCCGTCGCCCTCGCCCTGCGAAGGGAAAAGGATCGGTTTGTAGCCGAGCCTGCGCGCCTGCGAAAGCCGGATATCGTGCGCGGCCACAGGGCGGATCTGCCCGTTGAGATCCACCTCACCCCACAGCACGGCCCGCTCAGGCAACGGGACATCGTAGAAGGACGACAGCATCGCCGCCACAAGCGCGAGATCCATGCCCGGCTCCTGAATCTTCATGCCGCCGCCGACCTTGGCATAGATGTCCACCTGGCCGAAATTCAGGCGCAGGCGTTTTTCCAATACAGCCAAGATAAGATGCAATCGGTTGACGTCAAATCCCAGCCCCGTGCGCCGGGGGATCGACAAATAGCTGCGCGTGACCAGCGCCTGCACTTCCACGGCGAGCGGCCTTTGCCCGTCCACGGCCATGACCACCGCCGTCCCGCTCAGGCTCGCGTCGCGCGCGCCCAAAAAATAGGTTGCGGGGTCTTCAACGACTTCCAGCCCCTGCCGAACCATCTGGAAGACCAGCAATTCCTGATTCGGCCCGAAACGGTTCTTCAGCACGCGCAGAAGCCGGAACATCTGGCGCCGATCGCCTTCCAGCGAAATGACCGTATCCACCATGTGCTCAAGCAGCCTCGGCCCGGCGAGCGCACCATCCTTCGTGACATGGCCCACCAAAACCACGGTCGTGGTGCCGCGCTTGCAGGCATCGACGATTTCCGTCGCCACGGCCCGAACCTGGCTCACGTTGCCGGGCAGCCCTTCCGCGCTTTCCGACGTAAACGTCTGCACGGAGTCCATGATCAGCAGATCAGGCGCGCCGTCGCCCTCAAGCAGCGGCAGCACGTCCTCAACCCGTGAGGTCGACAGTGCCAGCAGGTTGTCATGCAGCACCCCCAGACGGCTGGCGCGATCCTTGATTTGCGGCAGCGACTCCTCGCCGCTTGCGTACAAGACCAGCTTGCCCGAAGCGGCTACGGCCCCCGCCATCTGCAAAAGGAGCGTGGACTTGCCTATGCCCGGCTCACCGCCTATGAGCAGGGCGCTTCCCGGAACGAGCCCCTTGCCGAGCACGCGATCCAGCGCATCAAGCCCCGTACCGAACGGCTCATGCCCATGATCCTCGACATGGGCCAGCGGCATGGCCTTCACAGGGCCGAGGCTCCCTATCGGGCGCTTCCGTGCACCCTCGGCGGGCGCGGCCACCAATTCCAGCGAATTCCACGCCTTGCACACGAGGCATTGCCCCCTCCACAGCGGCGACTTTGCCCCGCATTCCGTACACACATATGTTTCCTTGATCTTGCCTGCCATGAAGAAACCTTCTGAAAAAGGAGAAGACGAACACTTTATGAAATGTAGGATTTTTCCCCTGAGAAGGAAAGCACCACCCGATCAAACGAGACACAGGGAACGCGGCGAACAGGGATTCGATAAAGCCAAAAGTCTTTGAGGGAGAAGGGGGGAGGCTTGGAGGGGGGAGGAGGGAACTTTCTCCAGAAAGTTCCCTCCTCCCCCCTCCAATTGTATCGCCTAACTCGGAAAATGCTCCATGAACCGGCGCTCGGCATCGGCGGTGCCGATGAGGACAAGCACCGTATCGGGCTTCATGGGCGCGTTGGGGTCCGGGGGCACGCGCAATACGCCCTGACTCTTCAAGGCGACCACGTTGCAGTCGGTCTTTTCGCGGATGCGGCTGTCGCGCAGGCACAGGCCGACGAGGGCCGGGGGAGCCGTCACCCGGAAAATATTCAAGCCTTCGGTCAAAATGGTCACACGGCCGGGGCTGAGCAGGTTGATGATCGTGCTCGCCGCCATCGAAGCGTGCGACATCACCAGATTCGCCCCGGCGTTGTACAGGGAAGCCACGTTGCGATCGAGCGTTGAACGGCTGAGGATCTGCACGTCAGGCCGCAGCTTGCGGCAATAGATGGTCAGATAGATGTTCAGGTCGTCGTCATGCGTGGTTACGATGACGGACGGGGTTTCCATGATGTGCGCCCGCTGGAGCACCGCCAGCTCCCCGGCATTCCCAAGGATATAGCGTGGATCGTCCGGCGGCACGAGCCGGGGGTTCTTCTCGACGAGGCAGAACGGCAGGCCGCGGCGTTCCAAGGCATCCGCCGCCGCTTCCCCAACCTTGCCGCCGCCGAGGATGAGCACGGGCGTCCGGTTCGCCTTGCTCCACCGTTCGGCCTTGCGGTCATAGGCCTCAAGCTGATCCGCCGTCCCCGCGAGCAGCAGGATGGAAGCCTCGTCGATCCGGCTGTCCGGGCGCGCGGACATATAGGAGTTGCCTTCCCACAGCCCGGCCACGTTGAGGCCGAAGCGTTCGCGGAACCTGCACTCACGCAGCGTCTGCCCCATAAATTCGGTATGGATGACCGGGGCCTCGGCAAGGCACAACGTCCCGAACCGGGCAATGATGTTCGACTGGGCGCGGGTTCCGTAAACGCGGCGGGCAAGGCTCCGCCCAAGCATCTCAGTGAACGAATAGACGTGGTCACACCCCGCCAGCATGAGGATGTTCATGGCCTCCGGGTTCTCAGCGCTGGCGGCGAGCAGGGTTGACGGCGCAACTTCGCGCACCGTGGAGGCGATGTTCGTATTCCGCAGATCCCCTTCGAGCGCGGCGACCAGCGCGGCCTTGTCCGCCCGCAGGTTCCGGTAGGTGTTGGCGTCGTCGAACTCGCCGGTCACCACATTATAGCGGTTGTCGTACAGCTCCAGCGCGTGCTGCCCGTCCGGTACGAGGATGACGTACGGATAGTTGTGCTGCCGGAGCTTGCGGGCCACGCTCAGCGAGATGTCGTTGTCGCCCACCAGAACCGTATGGCCGCTGGTATCGGACGGCAGGGAGCGCGGCTTGCGCTTGTTGTTGTATTCCTCGATCCACGGCTGGTACACGAAACGGATGAACGTAAACGGCATCACGATCATGATGAGGATGATGCCCGACACCAGCACGATGATGGAGAACAATTTCCCGATGTCGCTCGTGAAGGTGATGTCCCCGAACCCCAGCGTGGACATGACGGTCAGCGTCCAGTAGACGCCTGTGATATAAGAATAATCCCGCCCTTCATAGGCCATGATCTGATGAAACACGATGCTGAACAGCGCCACCAGAACCGCCGTGAACAGCAGGAAGCCGATCACGATGCGCTGATTGCGGCGTCCCGTGGTCTGGGTCAGGAGCGCCGGAAGCAGGGTCAGGAGCAGTTTCATGGTCAGCGCCCGTAGCTGTCTTCAAGACGCACGATGTCGTCTTCCCCAAGGTAGCTGCCGGACTGGATCTCGATGATGACCAGCGGGATCATGCCGGGGTTCTTGAGCCGGTGCACGGTGCCGAGAGGAATGTAGGTGGACTGGTCTTCATGATACAGGAGCACCTTGCCGCCAACGGTGATCTCGGCCGTCCCTTCGACCACCACCCAATGCTCCGCCCGGTGGTGGTGCTTCTGGAGCGAAAGCTGGCCGCCCGGCTTGACGATGATGCGCTTCACCTGGAAACGCTCGCCCCTCGCCAGCGTTTCGTAACTCCCCCACGGGCGGTAGACCAGCGGGTGGTTTTCCGCCTCGCCGCGCCCCTGCGCTTTCAGGGACTCCACGATTTTCTTCACGTCCTGCGTGCGGGCGCGATCCGCCACCAGTACGCTGTCCGCCGTCTCCACGACCACCAGATCCGATACGCCGAGCGCGGCGACCATCCGCTTGGAGGCGTGCAGATAGCAGTTTTCCGCGCCTTCGGCGTACACATCCCCCACGAGCACGTTGCCGTCCCCGTCATGCGGGGCGGCTTCATAGAACGCCTCCCATGACCCGAGATCGCTCCAGTCGGCGGTCAGGGGAACCACGGCGGCCCGGCCCGTCTTTTCCATCACCGCGTAGTCGATGGAGTCGGCGGGCGAACTCAGGAAAGCGCCGGC
Source organism: Bilophila sp. T19-St14 (assembly GCF_059728385.1). NCBI lineage: Bacteria > Pseudomonadati > Thermodesulfobacteriota > Desulfovibrionia > Desulfovibrionales > Desulfovibrionaceae > Bilophila > Bilophila sp. T19-St14. Next base: position 2,717,536 of record NZ_BAAGFT010000001.1, on the reverse strand, counting down.
GTCGGGGCGGATAAAGTCATGATCGGCGTGATGCCCTTCCCACGCCGCCCTGCACGCCGCATGGATGCCGGGGGCATGCAGGGCCAGTTCTTCAAGGTAGACGGAAGCGCGGAACAGGAACATGCCGCTGTTCCACAGATACCCCCCATCCGCCAGCATGGCCTCGGCTCTGGCGAGATCCGGCTTCTCCACAAAACGCGCCACGGCATACCCGCCCGCGGGCAGCGCCTCTCCCAAGCGGATATACCCGAACCCTGTCTCCGGCGCATCCGGCGTGATGCCGAACGTAACGATACGCCCGGACTCGGCGCAGGCACGGGCTTGCGCCACGGCTTCGGCAAAAACGGCCTGAGGTTTCAGCACATGATCGGACGGCAGCACCAGCAGCAACGGATCGTCGCCGCCGGACAACGCCGCGAACGCCGCCAGCGCAATGGCGGGCGCGGTATTCCGCCCCTTGGGCTCCAACAGAATAGTCCCGGATACGCCCTTCTGCTGCAAGGCCGCCGCCACATAAAAGCGGTGCTCTTCATTGCAGACCACCAACGGATCGGCGCTGTCCGGCAAAGCCGCCGCCCGATCCACCGTATCGCCGAACAGGGTATGCCCTCCCAGATCCATAAACTGCTTGGGATACAACGCCCTGGAGAGGGGCCAGAGGCGGGTGCCGCTGCCGCCGCATAAGACAATGGAACGTAATGTGGACATGAACACTTCCTGTCTCTTTCATTGTAACTGTATGGGATATGAAACACGCCCCGCCGAAGACGGCAACAGCCGCACGGAGGCCCCGGCCAGCGGAGAGAGGCGGAAAGGCCAACTCCATGCGGCCCGCTCCGCCGCAAATCCGCACGGAGCCATGGAACCACAACCCGTTGCCCCAGCGCCGGATCGAGGCCAGCGCCACGGATGAAAACCAAGCGCAACAGCCGCGCCGTACATCCCTCTTCCAGCGTGCTGAATGCACCAAGGCCGCACGCCCTTGGTCATGGACGGCAGAGGGATATACGCTACGGCGGGAAACGTCGGCTCCTGCGGCCCGGCGTCAAATCGTTTCCGTATCCGGGGTTTTTGCCGAAGGCAAGTTCCAAGGCGGATCCGGAACCGTACAACGCCCGCACCAGTTCGGCAAGGGCCTCGCCGGGCCGCAAACGGAACGCCGCAGCGTATCAGGGAACGCGTCCTTTTCCATATCCTGTTCCCTGCCCACCCGCCACTTCCGCAATATCCGGTTCCGCCTCTTCAGGAACAACGGCGGCATCTCCAAAGATACGGCTTGAAGAACGGCTTCCCGCGACAAGGCACGCCGTTCGGCATCGTCATAACTCCCCGCCCTTGTCCGGCATGCTCCCGGCGGTATCCGCCTTCCCCTGCGGCAGCCGCCCGGCACGCCGGACACCACCGGCTCCAGACGGGCGTGCGCACCGGCCTTTACAGCTTCCGGCAGCCGACGGCATCCGCCAGCGGCACGAATCAACGCCAACACCATGACCAGCCAGCCTCCCCAACGGTTTTCATCCCCCTGCCGTTACGGGCCACCTACGCCAGCCGACGGCACCCGAAAGGGAAAAACGTACCCGACTAGCCGCCCGCACCATGCTTAGGCTGTACGGCGCCCACAGCAGGGCAAGCAGCACTTGATGTCCAAGGCGCATGGGCTGGCGGGGTTTCCCGCTTTTCCCTGCCCCGTCCTTCCGCGCTATTTCAACTTCCCGATGGCCTCACGGATACGCCCCTTGTCCTGTGCGTGGATGAGGGCCGCCTCAGGCGCGATGATGCGCCGCATAAGCAGGCGTTCGATGTCGTCATCCATCGTCTGCATCCCCACATTGCGATTGGTCTGCAAAACGCTCGGCAACTGAAACGTCTTGTTCTCGCGGATCATGTTCCGCACGGACGGGATGCCGAACAGGATTTCCAGCGCGGGCACCCGGCCCTTTTTGTCGGCCCGTTTGAACAGCGTCTGCGCGATGATCGCCTGAATCGACTCGGAAAGGCTCGTCCGTATCTGCGCCTGTTCCTCCGGCGGGAAGACCTCGATGATGCGGTCGATGGTCTTGGACGCGGAGATGGTGTGCAGGGTCGCAAACACGAGATGCCCCGTTTCCGCCGCTTCGAGGGCGAGGGAAATGGTTTCGAGATCGCGCATTTCACCCACAAGGATGATGTCGGGATCCTCGCGCAGTGCGGAACGCAGCGCCGTGCCGAACGAAAGGGTATCGCGCCCGATCTCGCGCTGGTTCACGAGGCAGCCCTTGGATTGATGCACGAATTCGATGGGATCTTCAATGGTAATGATATGGTCGCGGCGCTTGGTGTTCGCATAATCCACGAGCGCGGCCAGCGTGGTGGACTTGCCGCTCCCGGTGGGGCCGGTCACAAGCACGAGGCCCTTGGGCAGCAGGGCCAGCTCGCGCAGCATGATCGGAAGCCCCAGTTCCTCAACCGTGCCGATGCGCTGCGGGATTTCGCGGAACACCGCGGAAATGCCGCGGTTCTGCCGGAAAAAGTTGGCACGGTAACGCGCCAGCCCCGGAATTTCATAGGCGAAGTCCAGATCGCCCGTCCGCTCGAATGCCCGTACGCGCTCTATGGGAACCATTTCACGCAGTACGGCCAAAAGTTCCCCGGCCGTGACAGCCGGAGCGTCCACCCGCACGAGATCCCCATAAATGCGCAGGAGCGGCGGATTGCCCGCCGAAAGGTGCAAATCCGAACCGTGATTGGCGTGCAACAAATGAAAAAGACTGTCGATTTTTGCCATGCATGACCTTCCCGCACGGTTTTTGTTGCCGGAGCGCCCGGTTCTTGGTACATCTCGGCAGGAACAAGGTGCGTATGAAATACGCGAGACGGAAGATCCTGCCATCTCCGCTGAAGGCCCGCCCGCCATTTGTGAACATGCCCACAACATGCTGGGCCCGGCAGCAAAAGGCTTACCGGCAGCCCGCGCACCGTTGCCCGATCGGGCATGCCAAAGGAAGGCTCCGCGTGTACCAGACCATCCCCCCGGAATTGCTGCATCCCGAACTGTTCATCCCCGCCGCCACGCTGCTCGGACTCCTGCTCGGCAGCTTTTACAACGTCTGCATCCATCGGTACGCCAGCGGCGAATCCATCCTTTTTCCGCCTTCCCATTGCCCACATTGCCGACAGCGCCTCCGCTTCTGGGAACTCGTCCCCGTCCTCAGCTATCTGCTGCTGCGCGGCCAGTGCGCCCGCTGCCGCAAGCCCATCCATATCCGGTATCCGCTCGTCGAGCTCCTGTCCGGCCTGACGTCCGGCCTTCTGGCATGGCGCTTCGGCCCCACGCTTGCCTTTCCCGTCTATCTCGCGTTCACGGGGATGCTCATCGTCGCCTCAGGCATCGATCTGGAATGCTTCATCCTCCCCGACGGCATCACGCTCGGCGGAACCGCGCTGGCCGTGCCCGCCGCCATCTTCGCCCTCGGCATGGACTGGGCGGATGCGCTCCTCGGCGGTCTTGTGGGCGGCGGGACATTCCTCGCCGTGCTTCTCATCTTCAAACACCTGCGCGGCGTGGACGGTATGGGGTTCGGCGACGTCAAACTCATGCTCATGCTCGGCGTCCTGTGCGGGCCGCTCGGCCTGCCGCTGATCACGCTGGTCGCGGGGGTCTCGGCCCTTGCCGCCTTCCTGCTCGTCGCCTGCCTGATGCCCCACGAAGCGCCCTTGCGCGAAATGCCCATCCCGTTCGGCCCGTTCCTGAGCCTCGGCGCGTTCGTACACATCATCGCCGGACAGGAAATCTTCGACTGGTGGATCGGATTCATCACGGGGTAGCGTACAGCGCAAGCACCTTGCGCACGTAACTGCGGGTCTCCTCAAACGGAGGGATGCCGCCGTACTTGTCCACATTGGCGGGCCCGGCATTATACGCCGCCAAAGCCAGCGAAACATTCCCGCCGTACCGATCCAGCATGGATCGGAAATAGCGTACCCCGCCCTCCACATTTTCATCGGGATTGAACGCATCGCGCACCCCAAGATGCCGCTGCGTGCCGGGCATGAGCTGCATGAGCCCGCTGGCCCCGACCGAAGAGACAGCCTTGGCGTCGAATCCCGATTCGACCTTGATGATCGCCATGATCAGCCGGGGTTCGACCCCATGCCGCCCGGCATACCGTTCCGCAAGCCGCGCCACGCCGTCCGGCCCCACGGCGCGCATCAGCCGCCCGGTGCTGAACCGCCCGAAAAGCCGGTATCTCCCGTCACCATCCGGCCTGTTCGTCAAAAAAACGGTTCCGTCCTTCCCCACATGCCGGTAAATGGCCACGGACTCCGCAGGCAACGGCTCCGCCGATTGAACTGGCCGGGCCTCCGGGCGGGCAGCGTGGGGCCGCTGTGGAAGCGTTTTTTTGATGGGAGGCCGCACCACGACCTTCAGCTTGGACGATTCGGCGGCCCCAGCGCCTGAGACGCACAAAAGGCAGCACCCCAGAACGAGGCCCGCCCGTACGGGGAACCCCAACCATAATGGCCTGAGACATTCACCTTTTCGATGGTTTTCCAAAAAATTCATTTTGAATTTCATATAGTTGAAATGCTTCGCTCATTGCAGCAGCGAATGTCTCACAAGGGCCTGGGCCTCTCGTCTTTCGGAACGGCCTGTGTTACCACTATTTCCAACCGTAACGAGCCTCCCGTCAAAAGACAAGGAGCGTGTCCCGCACCTGTCCGGCGACGCCAAGGGAAAAGGGCCGCCCATGAAAAAACGCACGCATCTCTCCCTCGGATGGCTTGCCCTGCTCACACTGGCGTGCGGGGTGGAACCGCTTATCGTGGACGGCACGCCCCCAGGCGGTGTGCCGTTGTCCCGCATGGTGTCCGGCATACGGGAAACGCTGCCCCCAACCCCCTCCCCAGCCAATGCCGCCCCTCAACAGATGTACATCTGGAAAGATGCCTCCGGAGTCACGCACATCAGCGAAACGCCGCCCTCCAAACCGCCCGCGGGCAAAGTGGAGGAGTACCGGTTCTCGCCGCAGCCTTCAGCCGCACAGCCCGGCCCTGTTGCCCCCCTTGGGAGGCCGGGCCTTGAGCATCAGCCATCCGCCGAACGGGAAGAGGCCGCCGCTGAAGCCCGGAACAGGCTCCGGCAGCAAATCGGACAACTGCAAAAGGAACGGGGGCAGCTTGAAAAGCAATTATACCGAGCACGAGCCACGGGCGACGGCTACGCGCAGATCCGTTTCCGCACCTTGCTGGAACAGAACCGGGAGGCGCTGGAAAAGCTCATCCCCCAACAGTGACAGATGCCATGCAGCCACCCTCCCGCAACGGGTTTACCCTGATTGAAATCGTCTCCGTGCTTGTCGTGCTCGGCGTGCTGGCCTCCCTCGGCGTTTCGGCCTTCCGGGGCCATGACGGGATAACCGCCTGCGCGGAACGGGACAGGCTCCTCTCCCGGCTCGTCCATGCCCGTGCGCAAGGCATGGCGATGGGCGGCGGACAATGCGTCAGCGTAGGGAAAAGCAAGGTGGGCTTCTTCATGAAAGGCAGCCCAACCCTGCCCACACTGCTCAAGGACTATACGCCTTCCACCCCCATCCAGAGCAGCCCCCCGGCTGCGTTCTGCTTCGACGCGGCGGGGCGCGCCTGCGGCGAAGGCAGCCTTGAAAAACAAAACGGGACGGACATCCTCCATTGCCCTCCCCCACCCCTCACTTCCGCCCCCAACCAAGCATGGGCTTTCGATTTCGGCGGCGGGATCACGCTCACCCTCTTCGCGGAAACGGGGTTCGTCCAATGAACGCGCGCGGCTTTACCCTCATTGAGGCCATCGTCGCCATTATCCTCATGGCAATCATGGGCTTCATGGCGGCGCAGCCCATCGCCACGGCCTTGCGCGGAAGCGCCGAAAGTGCCGGGCAGATCAGGGATCTGACGGAAGCCGCCAGCGTCCTGGAAGAATGCATCGCCTACCTCAACACGGAAACCATGCAGCAAAAAACCGCGGGGCAACTCGCCGACGATTCAGCCTTCAACACCTTCCTGAAAGACAGGGATGCCTCCGCGGAACTCTGGACACCGCCCGGCTGCGAATGGGAAAACCTGCTGATCACCGTCAGGCGCGGCTCCGTGGAGCTTTCCCGTGCGTTCTGACGCCCGCGCCCCGGAACGGGGCTTTACACTGCTGGAAACCGTCTGCACGCTGATCATCCTCGGCGTGCTCGGCTCGCTCGTGCTTTCAGGGTTCGGCACGGCCCTCAGCGGATACACACGGGTGCGTGAGGCCGGGGCATCGTATATGCAGGCTGAGCTGGCCCTCATCCGCCTTTGGAAAGAGCTGGCGGGAGCCGCCGATTTTCCCGAAGCCCCTTTCAAAGACAGCCCTTCCGTCACATTCACAAGGGCGGACGGCACGCAAACAACCATCAACTGCGAAGAGGCCGGGGGCAAGCTGCTCATTGACGGGCAAGTGCTCCTTTCAGACGTAGCCTCATGCCGTTTCAGCTCGAACGGGACAGGCCCTTCCTCCATCGGCATCGTGCTGACCCGGCAACTCGCCGGACGGCAAGCCACATGGACGCTTTCCGTCGCCCCACGCAACACACCCCCCGCCAAAGAGTGAGGCTCCCCATGCAGACGCCGCAACGCGGAAGCGTCCTTTTGACCATCATAGGCGGGATCATCATTCTGGCCCTGTTCGGCATGGCTGCGGTTTCGCTCATGACCGGCTCCGTCATGGCCGGGCTGGACGCCAAGGAAACGGTGCAAGCCTCTTACCTCGCGGAATCGGGAAAGGAAATCGTCCGGGTGCAGGCGGCGAAAGCCGATACCGGAGCAAAGCTCATGGCTTTGGCGGATAATGCGCTGGACGGAAAAACCTTTTCCATCGCGGGCGGGGCCATCTCGCTCAAGCTGTTCCCCTCGTGGTTCCGCACCTCAGAGGCGGGGACGCTGCTGACGGGAGGTTCCGGCTGGTATCCGGAAGCCCCATCCGGGACGCGCGAACTTCTCCTGATCGCCAAGCCGGGTACAGCCAGCAGAGCGGAATACTCTTTCGGAGAGGCTACGGCGCTCACGCCCAACGCGGATGCGTACCTCATCGGGCGGGGGACACCGACATACCCTACACAGACGCGAACGGCCATTTCCGTCAGCACGGCAACAAACGACTTTGACTACTTTCCCGAAACCGGCGGGCTGATCGGCGTCGTGGACAAAGGCGGGGCAACGCTCAATCCCGACAGCGCGAAACGGCTTACCTACGAACGCCTGTCCAAATCCGGTTCCACCTACACGTTCGAGGGCGTCCGCCCCGTCTCAGGCTCTTCTTACCCGGAACTCGGCGAAGGCAAGGAACTCGTCCTTGGGCAGTACATCCGCGTGGTCAGCGAAGCCCAGACCGCCAACGGCGCACGGGCCGCATTGGTATGGCACACGAACGGAAGAAGCTCGCTGCGCCCGGCCAGCGGTTCCGGCGGATCGGGAAACGGCGGCGTACAGGAAATGCCGGAAACATCAAGCCCGCTCCAAAACGAAGACGACGCGGAAGCCATTTTTGGCGGCAACAGGCTCGGACGCATCGGGACGGCTCAAGGCCAAAAAGGGCTGTCCGTACAAGGGCATGAAAGAGCCACACCGGATCATTTCCTGAACACCAGAAAAAACCATACGACCTACGACTCTTGGTTCGCCGGCATCACTGAAGAAAAAACAGCCGAAACGCCAAACAACGACATCCTCATCCAAACATCGGTCATGCCGTACCATCATGCCTCGGCAAACCTGTTTGCCGGGATTCTGTTCAGAACGCATCTTATTCCAGAACCGGGCGGCGCCGATGGCGACGGTCTGACCTCATACGGCGTTTCCAGCCTCGGCATGGGGGTCGTCTCCGGCAAGGTGACCACAGGGTATATACAGTACCCCACTGCTCCGGGAGCCTATGGCAGCACCGACACGGGCGTAACGCGATCCCCGGTGAACCCGGCCCTCCTTCCGGGAGGCTATGGGGCCATATCCCCTTATCAGCCCAATGATTCCATCCACTACCGTCAACCGAACGTCTATATCCCCGATGATCCTTACGGCACCTATGATTACCTGTACGCAAACGCGGCGGATCGCACGCTGCGCGACGGCATCCTGTTGTGGCATGCCGATGACGGCAAGCCGGAACATGCCCTCACATGCCTCGCCTACGGCATCCCTACAGAGGAAATCCTCAAGAAGGACAGTACGACAACCCTTGTCGTCCGCGTGTGGGAACAGGATAACAAGAACTGCATCCAAGGCTGGATCGCATTCCAAGACAGCAACAATGTTATGGAAGAAACATATTGGCCTTCCCTCACGGACACCCAGCCCTCGAACGATCTCCCACAGGGGCAGCGTCCGGCCTTCCGCCGTGTCATCTGGGGATACGTCAACCCGGCTCTCGCCATAAAGATAGATGACTATACCATTGCAACCTCCCAAGGCATTCCCGTATCCGGTGTCCATGATCATGCCGGGATATTTTCGGGGGCCTATTCCTCCACCCCTGAAACACCAGGCGGGCTTGCCTTCCGGCACTTCAAGACCGGCATTCCCGGAACCGGCGGTTCCGGTACCGACGACATCCCCGGCCTCACCCCCGGCATCGTCCAGTAGCCCATCCGAAGAAAAGCCCCTGTTCCGTCAGAAACAGGGGCTTTTCTTCGTGGCTGTGCATAGAACATAGTTGATGCTTTTTCCCTTGAAGTTCCCAAGGAGTAACCGGCGAAATGCCTTAGCCGTGGATCCCGCCAAGGGAAAAACGGGAGAAAAGGCTGCTTCACCGCGCTGTGGTGATGAAACACCCCATGCTGTGACAGAGCCTTCTTTGTCACTCCAACAAGGCGCTATCCATACAGATGGCAACGGGCCAGATGATCCGGCGCGATTTCCCGGAGTTCCGGGGCTTCCTCGCGGCAGCGGGGCATTGCCTGCGGGCATCGGGGATGGAACGCGCACCCCGTGGGCGGCGAAAAGGGGCTCGGCAGTTCACCGGGCAGGAAAGCCCGGATACGCCTCTTTGCGGGATCGTGTACGGGCGCGGCGGCCAAAAGGGCTTTCGTATACGGATGCGCCGCCGAACCGAACAAGGTATTCCTATCGGCCTGCTCAACGATACGCCCCAAGTACATGACCGCCACCCGGTCGCTCATATAGCCCACGACCGACAAGTCATGTGAAATGAAGAAATACGTCAGCCCGAAATCAGCCTGAACCTCTTTCAGCAGGTTCAGCACTTGCGCCTGAACCGAAGCGTCGAGGGCCGACACAGCCTCATCACAGACGACAAGTTCCGGGCGGGTCACCAGCGCCCGCGCAATCGCCACGCGCTGCCTCTGGCCCCCGGAAAATTCATGGGGGTAACGCCCGGCGTGTTCGGGCTGCAACCCCACACGGCGCAGGATTTCGCCCACACGTTCCCGACGCTCCGCAGGCGGCACGCCTATAGCCATCAGCGGCTCGGCAACGGATGTGCCGATCTTCAAACGGGGATTCAACGAGGAAAAAGGATCTTGGAAAACCATCTGCAACCGACGGGAATACCACGTGTCATCACGCCCCGGCACGCCGGGCAACACGGATTCGCCGTCGAAAAGGATTTCCCCGCCCGTCGGGGGAAGGAGCCGCACCGCCATGCGCGCCAATGTCGACTTGCCGCACCCGGACTCGCCCACCAAGCCGAGCGTCTCGCCGCGCCGTATGGAAAGCGATACGCCGTCCACCGCGCGAACCTCACCCCGCACCCTGCCAAGCACACCCTGCCGCACGGTAAACGAACGGCTTACGCCACGAAAATCAAGAAGCGGAGAAGAGGCGGAAACCATGCACACCCCGAAGTTGAAAAGGAACCCCCAAAACGCCAAACCGGAAAATCGGCTAGCATTTCAGCATTATTTCTGATAAAAAAATGGGTCTTTTACCGTTTAAAGACAAAAAGCATCGACAACCACCGACGCTTTTTGTCTTTTTGCTACGGCTGTTTTTTACACGTCAACCTCTTACAAAGCAAGGAAGACTATGAAACGGATTGCCTCCCTGTTGCTTGCCGCCTGCCTGTTGGCGGCCCCCCAGCTTACTGGAAAAGCCCAAGCGGAAGGGTTCGCCTTGTCCGACTTCGGCGCCCGAGGCACGGCTCTCGCCGGCGGCATGGTTGCCCGCGCGGACGATCCCTCCGCCGTGGCTTGGAACCCCGCCGGGATCACCCAGCTCCCCGGTACCCAGATGATGGTGGGCATGACCGCCATTCAGCCTTCCGGAACCGTCGACACGGTGGACCACTTCGGCATCGGCCGTTCCACCGACGTGGACAAGCATACATGGGTAAATCCGCACGCCTACCTCACCCACCAGTTCAGCGACAAGCTCTGGGGCGGCATCGGCATCTTCTCCCGCTTCGGCCTCGGCAACTCCTACCCCAATAACTGGCCGGGACACAACAACCTCGAATATGTCAGCCTCAAGACCGTTTCACTGAACCCCAACCTTGCCTTCAAAATCAATGATAACCTCTCCCTCGCCGTGGGCCTCGAATTCATGTATGCCACCATGCTCATGAAGAAAGATACCGACATTGCTATGATAGGGAACCAGCACCAAATGCTCACCGGTTCCAGCATCGCCCCCGGCTTCAACCTCGCCGCACATTACAAATTCAACGACGAATGGGCCGCCGGCCTGACCTACCGCAGCCGCGTGAAGCAGGCCGTGCGTGGGCATGTGGAATTTGATCAAAAGAATCATATCGCCAACATTCCTGGAATTGGACAGCTCCCTGTCAACCTGCCCAATTCCGATCTGCACGGCAACCTGAACCTTCCCGACACCATTTCCTTCGGCGTGATGTGGAAGCCCATGGAAACCCTGAGCTTTGAAGCCGGAACCGTCTATACCGTGTGGAGCAACTACCGCTCCCTGAACATCCACGTGGATAATCCTCAGTACGGCACGCAGTACAGCCCCAAAAACTGGCGCGACACGTGGGGCTTCAACATCAGCGCCGAATACAAGGCGCTCGACTGGCTGACCCTGCGCGGCGGCTATGTTTTTGAAACCAGCCCGATGAAGGACAGCACCTGTGACTACATGACCCCAAGCAACGGGCGTCACCGCATCACCGCCGGTGTGGGCTTCAACTGGGATCAGTGGACTGTTGACCTTGCTTACGGTTACCTGATCATCAAGGAACTCAGCTACGATAAGTCCAGTGCCGATGGCATATTGGAAGGACGCTCCCACAATGGGCGCAGCCACATTGCCGCCGTATCCGTCGGCTATAAGTTCTAGCGATTGAAGAGAAGAGATGATTGAGGGGGCGGGGAGGACTTTCTGAAGAAAGCCCTCCCCGCCCCCTCAAACTCCCCCACCCCTCCCAAAGACTTTCGTAAGGGTCAGTGACGATCTGGGGGACGGCCCAATCCCGTTTACCGGCCTACGTCCCCCGGTTCCACATCAAAAAGACAAAAAGCAAGGAAACATGCGCTTCCTTGCCTTTTTCATATGGTCAAACCCAGGTCGTACCACCAATTAGATATAATCTATTTAAATCATTAACTGCTTTAAAGCTGTAAAAGATTATATTTTAATTATTTCACATGGTTATATATAAAATGACGGCATAACCTAAAAAATGATCCTTTCCTCTACTCAACGCCTCACAGCCACAGAAAAAATCTGCAAGAAGGATTCAATAGGGACGACCCAGCCTCGTTTACCCGACCTACCTTCCCGGTTCCGCATCAAAAAAATAAAATTCTGCAAGGGATGTGGTTGCTCTATCTCCACAGCAAAGTAAAAAGGCAAAATTTTCTCCGTTTTCCCGTTGGCAGGCTCTATGGCTGAGGCATGTCATTGGTTTTATTCCTTTGGAACTTCAAGAAAAAACATCAAGCATTTCCCACAAACACAGCCAAAACAAAAGGCGAGAAAGCATTTACTTCCTCGCCTTTTTTCATACGGTCAAACCCAAATAAGGCTCTTTCCTCTGCTCAACGCCTCACAGCCACAGGAAAAATCTGTAAGAAGGATTCAATAGGGACGACTCAGCCCCGTTTACCCGACCTACCTTCCCGGTTCCGCATCAAAAAAATAGGCTCTGTTCAAGTTTACGGTTGATAAAGAGAAAGACTCTGTTATCGTTTATGGTTGTTTTATCTCCACAGTGCGGTGAAAATACAGCCTTTTTCTCCAGTTTTCCCCTTGGCTGGATTCACTGATAAGGCATTTTGCCGGTTATCCCTTTGGAACTTCAAGGAAAAAGCATCAACCATTTTCTATAACACAGCCAAAAAAATAAGATTCTGTCAGGGGATGTGGTTGCTCTATCTCCACAGCAGAGTAAAAAGAAAGAGTTTTCTCCGTTTTCCCGTTGGCGGGCTCTATGGCTGAGGCATGTCATTGGTTTTATTCCTTTGGGACTTCAAGAAAAAACATCAAGCGTTTCCTACAAACACAGCCAAAAACAAAAGGCGAGAAAGCATTTACTTCCTCGCCTTTTTTCATATGGTCAACCCCCAATAAGGCTCTTTACTCTACTCAACGCCTCACAGCCACAGAAAAAACCTGCAAAAGGGATTCGATAAGGTCAAAAGTCTTTGAGATAGGAGAGGAGGGGTTTGGGGAGGGGAGGGAAGAACTTTCTACAGAAAGTTCTTCCCTCCCCTCCCCAACATACTTTCTTCCCTTCCCGTTCCTACAAGTACGGATCGGGATTCATCAGATAGTTCTTGATGTAGTCCGAAACGCCGTCCTCAAGGCTGTGGAACTGAATGCCGCAGCCGAGGCGTTCCAACCACGCCATGTCCGCCTGCGTGTAATACTGATAGCGGCCTTTCAGCGTGGCGGGCATGTCGATGTAGTTGATGTCCGGGATCTTGTCCATCGCGGAATACACCGCATTGGCGAGATCGTTCCATGTGCGGGCCTTGCCTGAACCGATGTTCAGGATGCCGTTGGCTTCGGGATGCTCCAACAGCCAGAACATGACGTTGACGCAATCCTTCACATACACGAAATCGCGCATCTGGCCGCCGTCGGGATACTGCGGGCGATCCGACTTGAACAAGCGGAGCGAACCGGTTTCGCGCAGCTCGGTGAAAGCCTTGCAAGCTACGCTCTTCATCTCGCCCTTGTGGTACTCGTTGGGGCCGTAAACATTGAAGAACTTCACACTGGCGATACTCTTGAGCAAATTCTCGCGGTAGGCCCACAGATCGAACATCTGCTTGGAATAACCGTACATATTGAGGGGGCGCAGGGACAGCGTGGTCAGCAGGCTGTCGGAAAAGCCGTGCGAACCGTCACCGTAGGTCGCCGCGCTGCTCGCATTGATGAGGCGCGCGCCCTGCTCAAGGGCGTAACGGCAGACCATCTGGCTGTAGTGCAGGTTGTTGTCCATCAGGAAATCGGCATTGCGTTCCGTGGTGGACGAGCACGCCCCCATATGGATGACGGCTTCAACCTTCTGCGGGGCACGGCCTTCCTGCACCATGCGCCGGAATTCGTCACGGTGCACGTAGTCCCGGTACCGACGGTTGACGAGGTTACGCCATTTCTCGCTGGAAGCCAGATTGTCCACAACCAGAATATCGTCGATGCCCGCTTCGTTGAGCCGCCAGATCATGGCGCTCCCGATGAAGCCCGCACCGCCTGTTACGATGTACATGGTCACTCCTTAAAAATGCAATGACGCCGTCGGGAAACGGACGCCTCCGTTTTTTGTACGCTACAAGGCCGCATCCAGCAACAGATTGTCGCGATGCACCACTTCGGGGTAATGCGCGTCGCCGAGAATGGCGGCGACCTCATGCCTTTTCAGCCCCTTGATACGCAGCAGATCCGCCGCATTATAGTTGCTCAGGCCCACGCCCACCGTTTCGCGGCCAAACACGAGCCGCACGAGCGCCCCCGACTCAAAACTGCCGTGAACTTCCGTAATGCCGCCGGGCAGGAGGCTCTTGCCGTGATTTCTGACGGCATCCGCCGCGCCCGCGTCGAGGTACAGCGTCCCCTGCGGATCGGCCTGATATGCCAGCCAGTATTTGCGGCGGGAAACCGTGCGCTGTTCGGGCCGCACCCATGTTCCGATGGCCTCGCCAGCGAACAGGCGGGGGATGACGTCCGGTTCGCAGCCCGGCAGGATGGCGGTGGGCACGCCGAGCTGCGCCACCCGGTGCGCGGAAAGCAATTTGGAGTACATGCCGCCCGTGCCCACGGAAGTCTTGCCGCCGCACAGGGCATCAAGATTGAGGGAACGGATGTCCTCAATGCAGGGCATGATTGCGGCGTCGGGGGTTTCCAGCGGGTTGGCGTCCAGAACGCCGCCGATGGTCGTCAGGTTGACGAACAAATCGGCCTCCACCGGATTGATGAGCAGGCTGGCGAGGTTGTCGTTGTCGCTGAACTTGAGCTCGTTGACGGACACGGTATCGTTTTCGTTGACCACCGGGATAACGCCCCAGCCCAGCAGTTCACTGAACGTATTACGGATATTGAGGAACCGAGTACGGTTCTTGAGATCGTCACGGGTCAGCAAAACCTGCGCCGTCAGGATGCCCCGCTCGGCAAAGGCGTTGTCATACAGGTGCATGAGCCGCCCCTGCCCTACCGCGGCGGCGGCCTGCTTGCCGCTCAACCCCACGGCAACGGGTTCGCCGGGCAGCTTCTTCAGTGCAGTCCGCCCGGCGGCCACGGCCCCGGAAGACACCAGCACCACGCGGCGCCCCTGACGGCTCAACACGGCAAGCTGATCGACCAGATTGTCCAGTACGGGGAGGTTCAGTTCGGAACCGGTGCTGAGAACCGCCGATCCAACCTTGACCACTACGCATCGGGCCTCGCGCAGCGTCGCGTCCCGTTCTTCCTGCCAGTTCATGATGTACTCCGTATGATGCCTCCGGCGGGCTTGTACCCACAAGGGGCGACGCCCCTTGACCCGGCTTAATGGTCTGCACAACACCCCGGTTACACCACAAATTCCCCTCAAACGCCAGTCCCCGGCCCTTGAGACATCCACTTCTGCAATGAACGCCGTATTTCAACAATAATTAAAGGCTGTGTCATAGAAAAAGGTTGATGCCTTTTTCCTTGACGCTCCAAGGGAATAACCAACAAAAGGCCTCAGCCATGAAGCCCACCGAAGGAGAAATTTGAAAAAAATCTATATTTTCAATGTGTTGTTTTAATAAAAACAACCACGTACTATGACAGCGCCAAATTAAAAAATGGCTGTGTCATAGAAAATGGTTGACGCTTTTTTCCTTGAAGTTCCAAAGGATAACCAGAAAAATACCTTAGCCGCAGCTCCCGCCAAGGGGAAAACCGGAAAAAAGGCTGTATTTTCCACCGCACTGTGGAGATGGGAAACAACCACATACTATAACAGAGCCTAAAAAATACATTTTAAAAAAATCACCGAAAAAGCGAACATCCCGGCTCCTTGTCCCTACAACAAAAAAGGCGGGAAGCTCTCCCGCCCTTCATAATGCAATAAAAACTCTTGCCTCTTCCCCACCCAGCCGGAACGGACTTTGATCAGGTTTCTGGGCCGGACGCCTCCATCCCCTCTTCTCACCCAGACCGAAACGAGCTCATCATTATCCACTATAGATGAAGCATAGAAAAAGGTTGATGCCTTTTTCTATGACGTTCCAAGGGAATAACCAACAAAATGCCTCAGTCATGAAGTCCGCCAAGGGAAAAACTGGAGAAAAGGCTGTATTTTCACAGTGCGGTGGAGATGAAACAACCATGTACTATGACAGAGCCATGAAGAAAAGAACCATCTTCCCCCGGCCGGAACGAACTCCCGCCGCGCGGCCTCCCCACCAGTCGAAAATCTTTGAAGAGGAGGGGATGGGGTTTGGGGAAGGGGAGGGGAAACTTTCTCCAGAAAGTTTCCCCTCCCCTTCCCCAAGAAAAAATATCCAACTAATCCGTCTCGCGGGTGTACACCACCTCGATGTCCGGGAACTCCTCGTCTTCAAGAACCATTTCCTGATAGTGCAGCAGCGGCGCGTGGGCTTCCATTTCGGCGCGGAGACGCCACATGGCGGCAAGCAGCTCCTCAACGCCTTCGCCCTGATCCGCGGACATGAAGAAAACCTCTCGCCCGTCCCTCGCGGCGATGGCGCGGAGGGCATCCACTTCCTCAGGCGTGCGCAGGTCTATCTTGTTGATGACCTGCAACTGGCGGCGCAGGCCAAGCTCTTCATCAAAGGCGTTCAGCTCATCGTTGACAAGGTCAAAGCCCGCCCAAGGGTTCTCTTCGGGGTTCACGTCCTCAATGCTGAGGATGTGGACGAGAAAACGAGTCCGCTCCACATGCTTGAGGAAGCGGTGCCCAAGGCCCTGCCCTTCGCTGGCGCCTTCGATGAGGCCGGGGATGTCCGCCACCACCATACGCTGATCGGGATCGTACTCGTCGATCACGACGCCGAGGTTGGGCGTCAGCGTGGTGAAGGGGTAGGCCGCAATCTTGGGCCGGGCCGCCGAAATGCGGGAAATGAAGGTGGACTTGCCCGCATTGGGCAGGCCGATGATCCCCGCGTCCGCAAGGATCTTGAGCTCAAGGCGCAGGTTGCGCTCTTCGCCGGGTTCACCGGGCTGCGCAAAACGGGGGGCACGCATGGTCGAGGACTTGAAATGCTCGTTGCCCTTGCCTCCGCGTCCGCCCCGCGCCACCAGATATTCGTCGCCCGCTTCCGCAAGGTCGGCCAGCATATGCTCGCCTTCGGGGGTCTGCTCGAATACAAGCGTACCCACGGGCAGGTTGAGGATCAAATCCTCGCCTTTGCGCCCGTAACGCTGGCTGCCCATGCCGCCCTGCCCGTTCTGCGCCTCGTAGTGGCGCATGATGCGGAAGTCGTACAGGCTCAAAAGGCGCGAATCAGCGCGCAGGATGATGCTGCCGCCGTCGCCGCCGTCGCCGCCGTCCGGCCCGCCGCGAGGTACGAATTTTTCACGCCGGAACGATACGCAGCCGTTCCCGCCCTTGCCGGCCTTAACGCTGATCACAGCTTCATCCACAAAACGCATATAAATATCCTGTTCCTTACCATAAAATTATCTATCGCTGCCGCCCGTCTGCAAAAGCCGCCTCTTGCAGACGAACACGGCCAAGGCCAGCCCGACGGCATAGAGCACGCCGTCAACCGCCAAACCGTACGCGGATACCGGCGGCATCCCCCGCTCAGGCGTCCCCACCCAGACGAAAACCGTTGAGACGAGCAGCGCCAGCAAGACGCCGCAGACGGCCTGAATCAGGGAAAAAAATTCCTTCCCTTTGAGCATCCGCCACCGGGCAAGGGCGCAGGCCATCAGGAGCGGCCCTCCGCAGTAAACGATATTCCACAACGCCCCTTCGGGCACCCTGCCGGAATTGGCCCACAACAACGCCTGCATGCTGCGCCAAAAGGGGGCCAGTATCCCCAACTGGACGGCGAACACAAACATCTTGTCCATCACATCTCCTTGAGCCTTGCGCAATGCGGAGGAGGGGAAACGCCTTTTTGTGGAATGAAAAAGGAACGGGGAAGGAAGGCCGGGCCATCTTCGGGAAAACGGGGCGGGAAGGGCCTGCCCTTAGGGAAAGGCACCCTCCGCCCGGAGACGGCGCATACACCAAAAGGGAAGAAGCCTGACGGCCCCTTCCCTTGAAAAATCGTCTTTTCTGCGAACTATTCGGCAGCGGGAGCTTCGAAAGGCAGAATGTGGACGCGCTTCTGGATCTTGCGCTTGCGAACATAGGTTTCGTACTTCACCGTGCCGTCGATCTTGGCGAACAAGGTGTAGTCGCTGCCCATGCCCACGTTTTCGCCGGGATGGATCACGGTGCCGAGCTGACGAACGAGGATGTTGCCAGCGAGAACGGGCTGCCCACCAAAACGCTTCACGCCGCGGCGTTGTGCGTTACTGTCGCGACCGTTGCGGGAACTGCCGCCTGCTTTTTTATGTGCCATGAGGGGATCTCCTTACACTTCGGGCTTAGGCTTCGATGGCCTTCACCTGAATGGCGGTATAGTCCTGACGATGGCCCTGCAGCTTGCGGGAATCGTTGCGGCGCCACTTCTTGAAGACAAGAATCTTATCGCCGCGAACGTGATCCAGCACAGTGGCCGTCACCTTGGCATTTTCAACATAGGGCGCGCCGATCTTCAGTTCGGCCCCACCAACCATAAGCACTTTGTCGAGGGACACTTCGCTGTTCACGTCGGCAGCCATGCGATCCACGAGGATCTTGGTGCCTTCTTCAACGCGGAACTGCTTGCCGCCCGTTTCGATAATCGCGTACATTAAGAACCTCCGAAAAAAGAGAAGGGATTAGTACCCCCTTCTCCGCAACCTGTCAAGCGGATTGGTGTACTTTGCAGGTTCGCCCACGTGCGGTTGCTCTTAGGTGAAGGGTTCGTGCAGGCCAGCGGGCGCGAATTCCGTTTATAATCCTCTTTTTAAGGATATGGCAAGGGGGATAAAGGAGCCGCCCCGGCTAGGCGGCAAAAAGAGCTATTATTTACCGGCAGTTATTAAAAAAGAGGAAAAAATGCAAAAAAAATCCTCCTTCCCCCCTTCCCAACGCGCGCAGGGGAATTATTTAATGCCACGAGAGGCCGGAACACCACGGCCCACTTGCAAGGCTTACCCCCCCGGCGAGCGTCCATCCCGATTTGAAACGAGCGGCCTCTTCCGCTATATCGGGGATACGTCCGCCATTTCGGATGGCTTGCAGGGATTCCCCGCAGGCAGTCCGATGATGACGGGGCTGGTTGCAACAAAAAAATACCTTTTTTGGAGGATAAGTCGTCATGAGTTTGAAACCTTTGAATGACCGTGTTCTTGTGAAGCGCCTCGAATCCGAGGAACGTACCGCCAGCGGCCTGTACATCCCCGACACCGCCAAGGAAAAGCCCTCCAAGGGCGAAGTGGTCGCCGTGGGCCCCGGCAAGCATGCCGACGACGGCAAGCTCGTTCCCATGGCTGTGAAGGTGGGCGACATGGTCCTCTTCAACAAGTATGCCGGCACCGAAGTCAAAATCGACGGCGCCGAGCATCTCGTCATGCGTGAAGACGACATCCTTGCCATCATTGCCTAAGCAGCCCCGTTTTTGCCGCTGCGACTGAAACATCAATTCTTATTTTTTATAGATAGTTCTGGAGGATACTCTCATGGCTTCCAAAGAAATTCTGTTTGACGCCAAAGCCCGTGAAAAACTGTCCCGCGGCGTGGACAAGCTCGCCAACGCCGTCAAGGTGACCCTTGGCCCCAAGGGCCGCAACGTCGTGATCGAAAAGTCCTTCGGCGCCCCCGTCATCACCAAGGACGGCGTTTCCGTCGCCAAGGAAATCGAGCTCGAAGACAAGTTTGAAAACATGGGCGCCCAGATGGTGCGCGAAGTGGCCTCCAAGACCAACGACATCGCCGGCGACGGCACCACCACCGCCACCGTGCTCGCCCAGTCCATCTACCGCGAAGGCGTGAAGCTCGTGGCCGCCGGCCGCAACCCCATGGCCATCAAGCGCGGCGTCGACAAGGCCGTTGAAGCCGTTTCCAAAGAACTCGGCAACATCGCCAAGCCCACCCGCGATCAGAAAGAAATCGCTCAGGTCGGCACCATTTCTGCCAACTCCGACGCCACCATCGGCAACATCATCGCCGAAGCGATGGCCAAGGTCGGCAAGGAAGGCGTCATCACCGTTGAAGAAGCCAAGGGCCTTGAAACCACGCTGGACGTCGTCGAAGGCATGAAGTTCGACCGCGGCTATCTGTCCCCCTACTTCGTGACCAACCCCGAAAAGATGGTCTGCGAACTGGACAACCCCTACATCCTCTGCAACGAAAAGAAGATCTCCAGCATGAAGGACATGCTCCCCGTGCTGGAACAGGTCGCCAAGGTCAACCGTCCTCTGGTGATCATCGCTGAAGACATCGAAGGCGAAGCCCTGGCCACCCTCGTGGTGAACAAGCTCCGCGGCGCCCTGAACGTGGTGGCCGTGAAGGCTCCCGGCTTCGGCGAACGCCGTAAGGCCATGCTCGAAGACATCGCCATCCTCACCGGCGGCGAAGCCGTGTTTGAAGAACGCGGCGTGAAGCTGGAAAGCCTGCCCCTGTCCTCGCTCGGCACCGCCAAGCGCGTGGTCATCGACAAGGAAAACACCACCATCGTTGACGGCGCCGGCAAGTCCGACGAAATCAAGGCCCGCGTGAAGCAGATCCGCGCCCAGATCGAAGAAACCACTTCCGATTACGACCGCGAAAAGCTTCAGGAACGCCTCGCCAAGCTGGTGGGCGGCGTTGCCGTGATTCATGTCGGCGCGGCTACCGAAACCGAAATGAAGGAAAAGAAGGACCGCGTGGAAGACGCCCTCAACGCGACCCGCGCCGCCGTTGAAGAAGGCATCATCCCCGGCGGCGGCACCGCGTTCGTCCGCTGCATCAAGGTTCTCGACGACATCAAGCCCGCCGATGACGACGAACTGGCCGGCCTCAACATCGTCCGCCGCGCCCTTGAAGAACCCCTGCGCCTCATCGCCGGCAACGCCGGGCATGAAGGTTCCGTGGTTGTGGAAAAGGTTCGTGAAGGCAAGGACGGCTTCGGCTTCAACGCCGCTACCGGCGAATACGAAGACCTCATCAAGGCCGGCGTCATCGATCCCAAGAAGGTGGCCCGCATCGCCCTGCAGAACGCCGCTTCCGTGGCTTCCCTGCTCCTGACCACCGAATGCGCCATCGCCGAAAAGCCCGAACCCAAGAAGGACATGCCCGCCATGCCCGATATGGGTGGAATGGGCGGCATGGGCGGCATGTACTAAGCCACGGCTTAGCACGGCCCTCGCAGCCTAGCTGAATCAATCCCCCGGCAGCGCCATGTTGCCGGGGGATTTTGTTATTATTGGGGAGGGGGGAGGAAACCTTTCTGGAGAAAGGTTTCCTCCCCCCTCCCCAAACCCCACCCCTCTCCTTCCCAAGACTTTCACGTTTATCGAATCCCTGTTCGCCGCTTTCCCGATTACCACAATTTCCATACGGGTATGGTTCAGGAAGGCTGTGTTATAGAAAATAGTTGATGCTTTTTTCTTGAAACTCCAAAGGGATAACCGGAAAAATGCCTTAGCCGTAGATCCCGCCAAGGAGAAAACTAGAAAAAAGCTATACTTTTCACCGCACTGTGGAGATGAAACAACTACATGCTATAACAGAGCCATATTTTAAGGCTGTGTTAAATTTCCGGCTGATACAGCAATCAAAGGTCGTTCATCTGCCCCTGTTTCAGCGGAGCATTCGCTGCCGTGAATACGGCCGCACTTCCAGCGCAGTGAAAGGCATCCCCCGAAAACGGCTGATGCTTTATTCCTTGAAATTCCAAAGGAATAACCAATAAAATGCCCCAATCATGAAGCCCGTCAGCGAAAACTGGAGAAAAAACTGGAGATTCAGTATATTGTAGATATGAAACAACCAGATGCATGACAGAGCCCTTGAAATCAATCGAGAGATCCCATCCCTGTGATGTCCAGTTGAGGCTCTACGGCTTTGGAACGGATGCCTCCCAAGGCTATTATCGTATGGTATAAGTAGTCATGCGTAAAAGTTTTCCCTGATGTAGCAGCCTGTTTAAGCGCCGCAACGACATCTCCACGCTTTTCGGCAAACAACTCACTGTACCAAAAGAAGAAAGGGATATTTTTCTGCTCCGGGTATTCCGTTCCCGTCCCGCCTATTGCATGCAAAAACCTTCCATGTTCGCCAAGCAATTGCCCGTGATCGGATACATACACCACAATAGCGTCATAGCCTTTCAACTGCGCGTAGAGTTTCGCAAGAAAATCATCCGTCTTGACGATTGTATTGTCATACGCATTGATGACATTCTGCCGGTGCGCCATCATTGATTCGGGCGTATACTCATCCGGAACAAAAACCTTGAATGTATCCGTATAGTTTCCACGGTAATCGTAGTGCGATCCCGTCGTATGGAGCAACAGCAGCAGGCCGTTCGGATATGCCTTGAACAACGGTTCCGTTTCTTTCAACAAATCCTGATCCGTAGGGGAATGAAAGTACCGTATCTCTTTCGATGATCCGATGAGGGCGTCCGTCAAATGCCCTGAACGGCCAAGCCTATTCTGCCTGGAATAAAAACACGTCATGAAGCCATGCTTGTTGAATAGCGGGATAAAACTCCCCATCGTAGGGACTCTGTTTTCCTCCGTGGCGTTCGTCAGCATGCCGATGAGCGAGTTTCTCGTCTGCACGGCGAAGGAACGGGCAATCCCCAAGTTAATGATATGGCTTACTTGTTCCAGTTGGGGGTTCGTCTTCCTTTGGTATCCGTTCAGGCTGAAATGATCGCCACGGGCACTTTCGCCCAACACGAGGACAACGATGGGCTTGTCAGCCCCACATTCGGAGGGCAAATCCGCCGGCGAAGGCAACGAAGCCAAACGCTGTGATTTTTCCTCCTCTACCCAATACGTCTTGAAAACAGAAAAGAAGGACAGAGGGACAATGTTGCGCGTTCCCAGATACGTCCTGAGGGGAGACTCCGGATCCGTTTTGTCAATATAGAGCTTTCCTCCCTCTTTCAAAATCAGAAAAGCCGAAACCAAGAGAAGCAAACCGGCAATCCATTTTTTATTGCTTATGCGGACAAAACGCAGCAGATAGGCGTGGGCTGCGGAAACCACAAGGGCCAAGATGGCTGTGAAAACGAGAGGGATACTCAAAAAACTTTTTATTTCAAAGGCGTTGGCCTCAAGCATGGCGGCAAGGACATCATAGGTGAGGATTCTGCCGTATACCCAATAAAAATACGTCAATCCCAACCCGATGCCATGCAGGAGGAAAATGCCGACAGCCCCTACCTTTTTCCAACGGGCGAACAGCAATGAGCAGAAAAGGAACAGGCTCGCGTATAAAAATCCAAAGTATATCAACTGAAAACCACGGGCAGTGCTGAAGACTTCCGGATTGTACAAAAGACCGCAGAGCACGCTCACCCCAAAAAAGAGACCGGGCAATATTTTTTCCTTCATGCTTATTACCTCTTAAAAATTCTTCAGCAAAAGGGCTATACCTGTTCGACATCCTATCGTAAAGAGAAACGTCTCTTCTTGATGTCCCCTTCGTTGCCGGAAGAACGGCAGCCAAACACGCAGCCAAGGAACCATCATGAACATTGCCCTCGTCATCATCGACATGCAAAACGATTTCGTCCTTCCCGAAGCCCCGCTGTGCGTGAAGGGCGCGCAGGCCACCGTACCCACCATCCGCAAACTGCTCGACCGCGCACGCGCGGAAGGCTGGCGCGTGATCCACGTGATCCGCCAGCACCGCCGGGATGGAAGCGATGTGGAGATCGGGCGTGCGCCGCTGTTTACCCAAGGGGCAGGCATCTGCGTCCCCGGCACCAAAGGCGCCGAGATCGTCGATGGGCTCACGCCCCTGCCGGGTGAAACCATCCTGCGCAAACTCCGTTTCAGCGCGTTCTTCCAGACGGAACTCGACATGATCCTGCGGCGCCTCAAGATCGACACGCTGCTTATCGCCGGGACGCAATACCCCAACTGCGTCCGGGGAACCGCCACGGATGCGATGAGCCATGACTACAACACCATCGTGGTCACGGACGCCTGCTCCGCCCAAACGGACGAAATCGCCGCAACCAATATCCGCGATATGAAAAATATGGGCATCACCTGCGTCACGCTGGCGGAACTGCCCTCCGTACTGGCCTAGGCCATGCCGCCAATTAGATATAATCTATTGAAATTATTAAACTATTTTCAATCTACAAAAACATTATTTAAAAATTTCAAACAGTTATATATTAAACGACGGTACAGCCTAGAGGACTCTCCGTTATGTGGCCCAAAACAGGCTTCCCCTGTTCTTTCCGTCCAAAAGGGGAAGCCCTGCCTACGGTTGCGGTATGCCCTCCCCTACCCTTTTTCCAACAGGAACTCCCTCCGCGCCGCCTCCCCACCAGTCAAAAGTCTTTGGGGGATGAGAGGAGGGGGTGTGGGGGAGGGGAGAAGGGGGCTTTCTTCAGAAAGGCCCCTTCTCCCCTCCCCCACCTTTCACCCCCAAAGGATACGCCCATGCCTGAACTTTCCCGATCCGGCTGGATCCGCGAAGCGACCCGCACGCTGCAAGAGGCCGCAGTGGACTCGCCGCGCCTGTCCGCCGAACTCATCCTCCAGCACGTCTGCGGCATCAGCCGCGTGGAACTCGCCACCCGCCCGGAAACCCTCCTCACCAGCGATCAGCTTTCCCGCATGACCGGCCTGCTCCGCCGCCGGGCCGATGGCGAGCCCGCCGCCTACCTCCTCGGCCAGCGCGAATTCTACGGCAGGGACTTCCGGGTCACGCCCGCCACCCTCATCCCCCGCCCTGAAACGGAACACCTGATCGAAGCGGCCCTCAAAGGCTGCGGCGGCCCCGTCAGCTTTGCGGATCTGGGTACGGGCAGCGGCTGCATCGCCGTGACCCTGTGCGCGGAACGCCCCGACTGGCACGGCCTCATGGTCGACCTGTCAGGCCGCGCACTGGCCGTAGCCTGCCAAAACGCCGTGCGTCACAATGTCCGCCAACGGCTCCAACCCGTCCGCGCCGACTTCACCCGGCCTCTCCTGCGCCCGGAATCGCTGGATCTGCTGGTCAGCAACCCGCCCTATGTCGGCAAGGCCGAATACGAAGGGCTCTCCGCCGAAGTCCGTGATTTTGAACCCGTCACGGCGCTCATCCCGAATTTTGTGGACTCGGATAAAATCCCCAGCCATGACCACCATCATGATCACGGCGCCGGACACAAGCCCGCCCCTTCCATTTCCCCAGACAGGCCGGAAGGGTTGGAACACTTGATAGCCGTGGCTCAAGAGGCTTTCGTGGCCCTCAAACCGGGCGGCCTGCTGCTTATGGAGCACGGCTATGCGCAAGGCGCTGCCCTGAAAGTGTTGCTTGAAAGCCACAGATGGGAAAACGTCTTCATTCTCAAAGATTTGGCGGGACGCGATCGCGTGGCGAGCGCCCGGAAGCCTGCGGCTTGAGGGCCACAGTGTTGTGAAAAAGACACGATTGTTTTTTTGTCACAATACATTTTTTTCATATTGTTCAAGGGAGATACAAAAATAAAGAATTTGGCCCGCTTCTTGCTATAGGTTAGAGCGGAGGGATTCCATGAACCAGACTACTATTCAACGCGTCGTTACTTGTTCCGGCATTGGCCTGCACAGCGGCAACAAGGTGTACCTTGCCCTTCGTCCCGCTTCGGCCAACACGGGCATCATCTTTGACATCCATACCCCGGATGGCATCCGCCGCGTGAGTCCCGCCCCCAAAGCCGTCGCCACGACGGTGCTCGCCACCACTCTCGGCTCGAACGGGGCCACCGTCTCCACGGTGGAACACCTGTTGGCTTCCGTACTTGGCCTTGGCATCGACAACCTGATCATCAGCGTCGAAGGCGGTGAAATCCCGATTATGGACGGTTCCGCTGCGGCGTTTCTGGAGCTGTTCGCCGAAGCCGGCATCCGTGAGCTGCCCGCGCCCCGCAAGGTGATGCGCATCAGCCGCCCTCTGGAGCTGCGTGACGGCAACAAGTATATCCGCGCGCTCCCCTATGCCGGGTTCCGCGTGGACTGCACCATCGACTTTCCCCATCCGGCCATCGGCCGGGAACGCTTCAGCATGGAAGTCACCCCGGAAACATTCGCCCGCGTAGCCAACGCCCGCACCTTCGGCTTCTTCAAGGATGTCGAATACCTGCACAGCCACGGCCTCGCCCGCGGCGGCTCCCTGGAAAGCGTTGTCGTGCTCGACGACAACGGCGTCATGAATCCTGAGGGGCTTCGCTACAAGGACGAATTCGTCCGCCACAAGGTGCTGGACTTCATCGGCGACATGGCCATGCTCGGCATGCCCATTCAGGGCCAGTTTGAAATCTGCTGCTCAGGCCATCAACTGAACAACGCCTTCCTGCGCAAGGCGGAAAGCGAACGGGCGCTCCAGCTCATCGACCTCTCCCTTGAAGAGGCCCAAAACCGCAAGGCCCGCGAAAAGCGGCCCGCCTACGAAGGTTCGCTGGCTCTGGCATAAGGCACCCCATCCGACCTAACGAGGGGGACGGTATACCCTGCGGGCTTTTCCCCGCGCGGTACGCCGCTCCCCCTTTTCCGTACCCGCCGCCCCTTTCGGGACGGCAGGCGCTTTCCTTTTTCCTCACGGGCGGAAATGCCGCCAACCTTTTTTCGAGGCGCAACAATGACCACCTTCCAGACCATCAAGGCCGACAAAAAACAGTACCTCCCGCTCCTTCTGCTCGCGGATCCCTGCGAAGCCATGATCGATCGCTATCTGGAAGCCGGGGATATGCACGTCCTCTCCATCGGCGGCGCGCCCGTCTGCGTGGCTGTGGTCACCCCGTATTCCGATACGGCCTGCGAACTCAAAAACCTCGCCACCGATCCCCAATTCCAAAAGCAGGGGCACGCGACCCGTCTGATGGCGGCCCTGTTCAAATACTATGCGGCACGTTTCCAAACGATGTATGTGGGAACCTCAGGCAGCGGCGTGGCCTTTTACACCCGGCTCGGCTTCACGCCCTCGCACACCGTCACCGGGTTCTTTACCGACAACTACCCCGAACCTATCTACGAAAACGGCGTTCTCCTCACGGACATGCTTTACCTCAAAAAAGAGCTGGCCTGACTGGGACGTCCAAGGAAACACCAGTGGACTTCATCGAACACTATCTGCGGTTCATCAAGGAAGCCGAACGGCTGAAGGCCGTCACCCGCACGGCATGGGCACACGACGGACGGCGGGAAAGCACGGCTGAACATTCGTGGCGGCTGGCCTTGTTCGCCGGGCTCGCAGCGGGACGCCTTCCCGGACTGGACAGGGAAAAAGTGCTTATGATGAGCCTTATCCACGACATGGGCGAACTCTACGGCGGGGATATTTCGGCGGCCCTGTGCCCAGACCCGCAAGAAAAAAACGACGAGGAAAGCCGGGCCGTACACAAGGCCTTTTCCCTGCTCCCCGAACGGGAAGCCGAATCCTTGCTGGCCCTGTGGCGTGAATACAATGCGAACGCCACCCCGGAAGCCCGGCTCGTCAAGGCGCTGGACAAGGCGGAAACCATCATCCAGCACAATCAGGGGCGCAACCCGGCGGATTTCGACTACCGGTTCAACCTCGGCTACGGAAAAGAATACTTCAAGGGCAACGAATTCCTGCGCGAACTCCGCACGATTCTGGACGAAGAAACCGCCGCCAAGCTCCACGGCACGGATTGAACGCCCCAAAGACGGCAAAGGCATGGGAACCTTCCGGCCCACATGCCTTTGTTCTGCCTGACGGGAACCCCGCCGAAAACCTTCACCTACCCGCCCTCATTATGGGATGCGACCCGGCGGATTCCGGCTATCGGTTCAACCTCGGCTACGGAAAAGAATACTTTGAAGGTAATGAATTCCTGCGCGAACTCCGCACGATTCTGGACGAAGAAACCGCCGCCAAGCTCCACGGCACGGATTGAACGCCCCAAAAAACGGCAAAGGCATGGGAACCTTCCGGCCCACATGCCTTTGTTCTGCCTGACGGGAACCCCGCCGAAAACCTTCACTTACCCGCCCCCATTATGGGATGCAACCCGGCGAATTTCGACTACCGGTTCAACCTCGGCTACGGAAAAGAATACTTCAAGGGCAACGGATTCCTGCGTGAACTCCGCACGATTCTGGACGAAGAAACCGCCGCCAAGCTCCACGGCACGGATTGAACGCCCAAAAAACGGCAAAGGCATGGGAACCTTCCGGCCCACATGCCTTTGCCCTGCCTGACGGAAAACCCGCCGGAAACCTTCACCTACCCGTCCCCATTATGGGATGCGACCCGACGGATCCCGGCTATCGGCTCCATTTCGGCTGCGGAGAGAAAAAAGGGCTGTTAAAGGAAAGGGGCTGCGGAGGGGCGGCAAGCGCACCTGCCTATTCCCGGCCCCCTTCCCGTTTTTGTATGCAGCCGACTACTTGAACGCCGCGACGCCAGCCTTGGCTACGTTGGTATCCTCAGCCACGCTGCCGCCGCTCACGCCGATAGCGCCGACAATGACGCCGTCCTTGTTCTTGAGCAGTTCGCCGCCGCCGAAAATGACCAGCCCGTTGTTGGTGACTTCAATCCCGTACAACTCCTTGCCGGGCTGCGAAGCCGCGCCGAGGGCGGAGGTCGGCATGTTGAACAGGCGGGCGGTACGGGCCTTGCCGATGGAAACGTCGATGCTGCCGAGGAAGGCCCCGTCCATGCGCGTGAAGGCCTTCAGGTTCCCCCCGGCGTCCACGACGGCAATGTTCATGGGCACGCCCTGCTCTTTGGCTTTGGCGAGGGCGCCCTTGATGACCGTATCGGCCTGTGCCTGCGTGATGTCGCCGGGAAGCTGGAGTTTGCTCACATCCACACCGGCGAACGCGGTAAAGGAAAAAGCCAGAACCATCAGGCCGGACAAAAAAAGACGACGCATGGAAACCTCCATCTGTTGCGGTATGGGCAAAACGCCCCATCCCACGGAACGCAGCCCGGCGTTCCGCTTTCTCTTACGGTATCCACTTGCGCCTTTTTCCGCAAGGCACTATATCAAATGACATGAACGAAACACCTCCTCACGGCGGTTCACCTGCCGAACGCCGCGGCATCCACCTCCTTTCCCCCGAACTGCGCAATCAGATCGCAGCGGGTGAAGTCGTGGAGCGCCCCGCGAGCGTAGTCAAAGAACTTGTGGAAAACAGCCTCGACGCCGGGGCAACGCTGATCGAGGTCACGCTGGAAAACGGCGGGCAGAGCCTTATCCGGGTCAGGGACAACGGCGTGGGCATCCCCGCCGCCGAGCTGGAGCTGGCCGTCACGCGCCACGCCACCAGCAAGATAACCAGCATGGACGATCTCTGGCACATCAGTTCCTTCGGGTTCCGCGGCGAAGCCCTGCCGAGCATCGCTTCCGTGTCCAGCTTCCGCATGGAATCGGCTTTCCGCGCCTCGGAAGACGCCGAACCCGATGCGGCCTTCATCCAGATGGAACACGGCGTGCTCGCCCAGCAAGGGCCGAGCGGCCTGCACAAGGGAACGGTCGTCGAAATCCGCGATCTCTTCGCCACCATCCCCGCCCGCCTCAAATTTCTGAAAGCGCCCGCGACCGAACAGAAGCGCGCGCAGGAACTCCTCACCCGTCTGGCGCTCACGCACACGGACGCGGGCTTCATCTTCCTTGCCGGGACGCGGGAAGTCCTCCGCTTCCCCGCCGGGCAGTCCCTTCAGGAACGCCTCTCGGTCATCTGGCCCGACTCCGTTACGGAAACCCTGCTGCCGTTCGACCGCACCACCCATGACATCCGCGTCCACGGGCTGACCTCGCCGCCCGGACAGGCCCAGCCGCGCGGCGACCGGATGCTGCTCTACGTCAACGGCAGGGCCGTCAACGACAAGGTCATCCTGCGCGCCGTCCGCGAGGCCTACAAGGGGCGCCTCCTCTCCAAGGAATACCCGCAGATCGTCCTGTTCATGGAACTGCCGCCGGAAGAAGTGGACGTCAACGTGCACCCGGCCAAGATTGAAGTCCGCTTCCGGGATGAGCGTTCCGTGTTCGGGGCCGTACTCCGGGCCGTGGAAGAGGCGGTTGTCCGCAGCCTTCCCACGGGCGATCTTGATGCGGCCCCTTCCGGCGAAAAAGCGCGCCATGCCCCTGCATACGAACCCAAGCCCCTCGGCTTTTGGGGTGAAGCGGATCGGGAGCGGATCATGCGGCCTCAGCAGCAACCCCTCATACCGCCGGATCACGAGGAAACGCCTTCCTCCGTGCCCCCCATGTCGGGGCGGGCATCCTCCGAACCGGCCTCCGCCCCTGATCCGCTGCTGTACGGCGAGGAAGGGCTTCCTTGGGATATGGCTCCCGACAAGCCCGCCGCGTCTGCCTTCCACGAAGCCCCCCAAGCGTTCGCGGCTCCGCAGCCCCCAACGGCAGGTTCGGCTCCGTCGCCGGAAAACCCGCCGTATGCCGCCGTGCAGCCGTCAGCCGCACCAGCCGCCGACCGCGCCAAACCTTCCGGGCCGAAACAGTCCGAACCGGAACAGCCTGAAATCGAACAGCTCGGCGAAGGCCAAGTACGCGTCGGCCCTTATGTGTACATGGGGCAGATCGGCGGGACGTATCTGCTGCTCCGGGATATGCGCAACAGCCGCGAGAATGCGTCCCTGCTGATCCTCGACCAGCACGCCGCGCACGAACGGGTGCTGGTGTCCCGGATAGAGGCCGGGGGCTTTTCGGGCATGTCCCAGCCCTTGGTGCTGCCGCTTGAATATACGCTGCATCCGGCGGAACGGGAACGCATTCAGGAGTTCCACGAATCCCTCGCCGCGCTCGGCTTTGAACTGGCGCTGCGGGAGCAGGGGGCCGGAACCGTGCTCGAAGTGCGTGCCGTGCCGCCTTTGCTGGAGCGTGCCGCCGCCGGGGAATTCATCCGTGAGGTACTCGCCGGGCGTAAGGAGGATCTCCATTCGCTCTGGGCTACAATGGCCTGCAAAGCCGCGATCAAGGCCGGGGACGCCCTTGCCCCGGATGAAGCGGTCAACCTCATCGCCCAGTGGCTCATGACCGAGAACCGCCAGTTCTGCCCGCACGGGCGGCCCTGCGTCCTGCAATGGGGCACCAGCGATCTGGACAAGATGTTCAAAAGGATGGGGTAAGGGAATTGGAGGGGAGAGGGAGGGCCTTTCTGGAGAAAGCCCCTCCCTCTCCCCTCCAAGCCTCCCCTCTCCCTCCCCAAAGACTTTCGTATGGGTCGATGGCGGATCCGGGGACTGCCGAGCGTTTCCCGTCCGCATACGTCCCCCGGAACTGCGGAGGGCTGGAGCAAATGAACTCTAAAATTTGCTGTGACATAGGAAAGGTTAATGTTTTATTTCTTGAAATTCCAAAGAAATAACCAATAACGTGCCCCCAATCATGGGATCCGTCAGCGAAAAATTGGAGAAAAAGCCTCTATTTTCATCATACTGCTGAAATAAAACAACTATACCCTATGACAGAGCCTAACATTTTATAATATTAAAGTTTAAAACATACTTGCTCCGGCATTGAACAACGCAACATTGTACTTGTACCTTCGCAGCGACAGCCTGCTTCCCGCAATCGGAAGAGCATTTTCAACGTGAAAACGCTCTAGGCTATATTGTTATTTTATATAATTATTTGAAAATTATTTAAAATAATCTTTTGCGACTTAAAACAATTACATAATTTCAATAGATTATACATAATTAGCGAAACAACCTAATATACTGTCCGTGTGATAAAAACAAACCTAAAAAGTTTGGACAAGGTACTGTCATAGGATGTAGCCTTTTTATCTCTACCGCATGGTGAAAACACGGTCTTTTCTTCTGTTTTTTCATTGGCTGACTCTATGACCGGGGTATTTGTTGGCCGGTTCTTTGGAACTCCAAGAAATGGAATATCCATCTTCTGCCGTGACACAGCCTTGGACAAAGTAAAAACGAATGGCTCTGTTTATAGTATGTGGTTGTTTCATCTCCACGGTGCGGTGAAAAATAGAGCTTTTTTTCTAGTTTTTCCCTTGTCGGAATCCACGGATAAGGCATTTTCCGGTTATCCCTTTGGAGTTTCAAGGAAAACAGCATCAACCATTTTCTATAACACAGCCAAACGAATCAACTTCGGGCAGCTTCTTCTTTAGTTTTGTCGTGAAATACAATCCACCTATTCACATAATATATTGAATATTCCGTATTGTTATACTGTTCCACTGAAAACGCCATGACCGAGACGGCCCATTCTTTTTCTATTTTCCATTTCAAAAAATAAAATACCAATATGTTACGCTGGAACAGCCTCCCCTCTTAAAAACAACCTGCCTCAGAAAAAGCTGCCCGAAACATTTCGGGCGGCTTTCATATACAGGGAACACTGCAAACAAGGATTCAATAAACACAAAAGCCTTTGAAGAGGGGAGGAAAAACAAAATGCCAACAAGTTACGCTGGAACAGCCTTCCCTCTTAAAAGCAGCCCGCTTCAAAAAAAGCCGCCCAAAACTTTCGGACGGCTTTCATATACAGGGAACACTGCAAACAAGGATTCAATAAACACAAAAGCCCTTGAAGAGGGGAGGAAAAACAAAATGCCAACATGTTACGCAGGAACAACCTTCCCCCTTAAAAACAGCCCACCTCAGAAAAAGCCGCCCGAAACTTTTCGGACGGCTTTCATATACAGGGAACATTGCAAACAAGAATTCAATAAGCACAAAAGCCTTTGAAGAGGGGAGGAAAAACAAAATGCCAACGTGTTACGCTGGAACAGCCTTCCCTCTTAAAAACAGCCCGCTTCAAAAAAACCGCCCGAAACATTTCAGACGGCTTTCATATACAGGGAACATTGCAAACAGGGATTCAATAAACACAAAAGTCTTTGAAGAGGAGAGGGAGGGGTTTGGGGAGGGGGAGGGGAAACTTTCCTCAGAAAGTTTCCCCTCCCCCTCCCCAATTTTCCTACCTCCCGTCGATAAGGCGCATGTCCTCAGGCGCGGAGGCTTCGACGGTATAGCCGATGACGCTCTTGCCGGAAGCGGGCACGGTGAGGTTCCACGTATTGACGTGATCCTTCACAACCGGGGCGGGCTTGGCGATGACCTTCACCTCAATGGCGCTGTCGCCGATCTGCGGTTCGGGATCTTCCACGCGCACGGCAACAGGCTGCGTATGGTTGTTCGTTACCTCAATCGTCCACTTCCAGTCGCGGGTCTGACGCTTGCCCACAAAGCCCTTGCTGCCGCTCTGACGGAGATCCTGCTTCATGTCCACCGTCACACGGGAATCCCTGCCGAAAAACATATCCTCATGATCCCCCGACAGCGCAAACGTCCCCACCCCCACGGGCAGCCCATCCACCGAATACTGCGCCGGGCCATGCGGCCAGTCCACGGCTTCAGGCAAACGAACCTCGGCCATCAGCCACGCCGCCTTGCCGCCGTAGCCGGGGCGGGCCAAGCGGACGAACGACGCCTTCCAGCCGCCCCGCGCCAACTCGAACAGCACGGGCCGACCGGCTGGAACCGTGCGCGCCCCCAAGTCCCACACCGTAAACGCCGCCATTTCACGGACATCTATGGACGGAGCCGCCTTCATCATATTGGGGGCCGCATCCATCGCCGCCGACTTCATGACGGGGCCCGCAGCCAACGCGCGAGGCATACCTGCCGCCTTCCGCAACGTCCACTCCGGCAGGCTTCCCGGCTGCAACCCGCTGCCCGGATCGGAGGAAGCCAGCGTAAGGTGCACGTCCTTCCAGTCCTGCCCCGTCGCCTGCCGGATTTCCGCCTGCTGCGTGAAACGCACCAAGCCCTTTTCAGGCGCGGCATCAAACCGGTAGGCCGGAGCCCAGCCGCACCCGGACAGCATATACGAATAGCGTACCCGGACAGTTCCAGAGAGATCGTTGACCTGCGCCTCGATCCGGGTGCCCTCCGCAGCATCACCGTATTCGGACAGGGCCTGCTCAAGGCGCGCCACGCCTTCCCGCGCTTCCTTGACCTGCGGCTCCAGCGCGGCGGCCTGCACATACAACGCCTTGAGGCGTTCCGGCATAGCCGCATCCAGCTTTTCCATCTCCGCCATCGAAATTTCTTGCGCCAGCGCGCCCTTGCTCCACAGCGAGATCCGCGCCGCCACCGCCGCGGCTTCGCCTTCCAGCGCCGCCGCACGCGCACGCGCTTCGGCCAAATCCTGACGCAGCGCCGCTACGGCCTCACTGTCCGCCATCGGAACCGGAATTGCCCGGCGGCTGGTGACCTCACCTTTATCCAAAGAAATCACAAGGGAATCCAAGTCAGCACCCGCAGGAAGCACAAACGCTACGGCCCCGTTTTCCACAGCCAGCGTATCGTCGACCTGCACCTGCGCACTTGAAGGGTACAGCACAATATCCACCGCCGGGGCCGCAGCCGCGACACCGGACAGACACAACATCAAAGCCGCCAACAGCACCAGACGGTTCCGCATCACTACCTCACTTTACAGCTCAAAGAAAAAAGGAGGCCTTTCAGCCGCCTCCCCAATGTCCTTTTCCTTTTTCTATCCCAACAGGGAGGTGATTCAGTTTCTCAGAACTCCCTTGGAAAAGCCATGACAATCTCACGCGTTCCCAAGCCCATCCTCACCAGCGCCCACTAAAAAACGCCTCCCGCGGCAGCACCGGAGGCGTTTGCACATGCACTCTTTTCATGCGGCAGGAACCCCACGCATGGGAACCCGGTACACGAAAAGGTTTTTCGGGGCTGTGCCCTTCATCGGCAATCCGAGAGAAGGAAGGGCCTTTTCGGAAAGCCCTCCCTTCCCCAAAAGCTCTTTCACTACTTCTCGTTCGCGCCGCAGCACTTCTTGTACTTCTTGCCGCTGCCGCAGGGACAAGGATCGTTGCGGCCCGGCTTATTCTCGGCCCTGGCCTGAGCGGGGGCCCCAAGCAGTTCCTCCGGTTCGTTGGAATAGGAAAGCTGCTGCGGCTGCTCCTTGTGCTGGAACATCGGTTCCGGTTCGGGCGCGGCTACGGCTTCTTCCGCAACTTCCGCGGGGCGCTGCTCCACGCGTACACGGGTAAGGGCGCGGAACGCCCCCTCACGGATGTGTACGAGCAGTTCTTGGAACATGTTGAAGCCTTCGCGCTTGTACTCCAGCTTGGGATCGCGCTGGCCGTAACCGCGCAGGCCGATGCCGTCGCGCAGGAAATCCATGTTGCGGAGGTGCTCCTTCCAGCCGCGATCCAATTCTTCCAGAAGGAAGTAGCGCAGCAGGTCGGCGTACAGCGGCCCGGCCTCTTCCTTCAACTGGGCCAGAATGGACTGCACCAGCTCCTGCGCCTCTTCACGGGTCGGCAGGGGGGCATCGCCGGGCAGCACGCGGTCAATGTTCATGACCTCGGACAAACGGGCGCGCACGGGCTTTTCTTCCTCGATGTCATGCGCGGCCTTGGAAACTTCGAGCCCGTCATACATATCGTCCAGCAGATCGGACAGATACTCGTTCAGGATGGGCTCAAGATCCGGCTCCCGCATCAGATCCCGGCGCAGGCTGTAGATGACGGTACGCTGCTGGTTCATGACGTTGTCATAGTCCAGCAGGGTCTTACGGATTTCAAAATGATGGCCTTCCACCCGCTTCTGGGCGTTCTCGATGGCGCGGGAAACCATGTTGTTCTCAATGGGTTCGCCTTCCTGCATCCCAAGCTTCTGCATGAGCCCGGAAAGGCGGTCGGAACCGAAGAGGCGCATCAGATCGTCTTCAAGCGACAGATAGAAGCGGGATGAGCCGGGGTCGCCCTGACGCCCGGAACGGCCGCGCAACTGGTTGTCGATACGGCGGCTCTCGTGGCGTTCGGTGCCGAGGATGTGCAGGCCGCCAAGTTCGACGACGCCTTCCCCGAGCTTGATGTCCGTACCGCGCCCCGCCATGTTGGTGGCGATGGTCACCTTGCCGACCTGACCGGCCTGCGCGACGATTTCGGCTTCCTGCGCGTGGTGCTTGGCGTTGAGTACGCTGTGCGGCACGCCTTCGCGCTTCAGGAGCTGCGAAATGAGTTCGGACGTTTCGATGGAAATCGTACCCACCAGCACGGGCTGGCCTGTGGCGTGCAGCTCCTTGATGGCCTGAATGATGGCCTGCATCTTTTCACGCCGCGTCCGGTAGATGAGATCAGGCATGTCCCTGCGGATCATGGGGCGGTTCGGCGGGATGGTGGACACTTCCAGACCGTAGATCTGGGCGAATTCCACGGCTTCGGTGTCGGCCGTGCCGGTCATGCCCGACAGCTTGTCGTACATGCGGAAATAGTTCTGAAACGTGATGCTGGCGAGGGTCTGGTTCTCGGCGGCGATGGTGACCTGTTCCTTGGCTTCAAGGGCCTGATGCAGGCCGTCGCTGAACCGGCGCCCGGCCATGAGGCGGCCCGTGAATTCGTCGACGATGACGACCTGATCGTCCTTCACGATGTAGTCGACGTCGCGGCGGAATACGGTATGCGCCTTGAGGGACTGCAACACATGGTGCTGCGCCGTGATGTTGGCGGTATCATACAGGTTGTCGACGCCGAGCTTTTCTTCCACATACTGCACGCCTTCATCGGTGAGCGACGCGGTTTTGCCCTTCTCGTCAACGGTGTAGTGCTTTTCCTTTTCGAGGGTGCGGACAACTTCGTCCACCTTCTGATACAGATCGGTGGATTCGTCGGAAGCGCCGGAGATGATGAGCGGCGTACGCGCTTCGTCGATCAGGATGGAGTCCACTTCGTCGACGATGGCGTAGTGGTGGCCGCGCTGCACCAACTGCTCGGCGTAGAACTTCATGTTGTCGCGCAGGTAGTCGAAGCCGAACTCGTTGTTCGTGCCGTAGGTAATGTCCGCGCCGTAGGCTTCCTTGCGCTGCTCGTCGCTCAGGCCGGCGACGATGACGCCCACGGAAAGGCCGAGGAAGTTGTACAGCCGACCCATCCATTCGGCGTCACGCTTGGCGAGGTAGTCGTTGACGGTAACGACGTGGACGCCCTTGCCTTCCAGCGCGTTCAGGATGACGGCGAGGGTGGCGACGAGGGTCTTGCCTTCGCCGGTTTTCATTTCCGCAATCTTGCCGTTGTGCAAGGCCATCGCGCCGAGCAACTGCACGTCGTAATGGCGCATGCCGAGCACACGGGTACTGGCCTCACGGACAAGGGCGAACACTTCGGGGAGAACGGCATCCAGATCCTTTTCCCCGCTTTGCACCTGTTCCCGATAAACGGCCAGGCGCTGCGGCAGCTCCTCATCCGCAAGGGCCTGCATTTCGGGCTCAAGCGCATTGATTTTAGCCACCAGCGGCCTGAGTTTTTTCAGAAAACGATCGTTTTTACTACCGAAAATCTTGCGTACGAGGAAACCTATCATGAAAACTCCCAAAAAAGAGGATACACGGCGAGTACCGCATCCCTCAACTAATAAGACATGCTTCACCGATTGGCAAATGACGACGACAGGGTTTTCTTTATAACAGAAAGGGAAGGCCGCCTTTCCACAGGAAAAAGCGCCTTCCCCAAGCCCTCCCATGCCTTGCCCGCGCCCTCGCGTTTCCAGAGCCTTGTACCGTGAAGAGGGATGAATCGGGGGAGGACGCTTTTTGAAAAAAGCGCCCTCCCCCGTACCCCCTCCCGCAAAAACTTCGACGGGTGGGGAGGCTGCACGAAAGGAGTTCAGGGGCGAATCAGCGCAGCCCCCGCACTCTGCCCGTGAGCCCCGCAGACATCAACGTTTTTTCATCCGGCCTTGCCCGGCATACAACGCCGTACCTGACGCCGGTTACAAAAGCCTTTGGAAGATAAGGCGGTACGCGAGGGTGTGAAGCCAAACTATCAAAGGCCACGCCGACGCCTGAAATTCACTGTATAAAATGACAGCCCCGCTGCCGCATCCCTTCATCCGGCCCCGCCCGGCATACAACGCCGCGCCTGGCGCCGGTTACAAAAGTCTTTGGAAGATGAGACAGTACGCGAGGGTGTGAAGCCAGACTATCAAAGGCCACGCCGATGCCTGAAGTTCACTGCATAAAATGACAGCCCCGCTACCGCATCTCTTCATCCGGCCTTGCCCGATATACAACGCCACACCTGACGCCGGTTACAAAAGCCTTTGGAAGATAAGGCAGTACGCGAAGGTGTGAAGCCGAACTATCAAAGGCCACGCCGATGCCTGAAGTTCACCGCATAAAATGACAGCCCCGCTGCCGCATCCCTTCATCCAACCCCGCACGGCATACAACGCCACACCTGACGCCGGTTACAAAAGCCTTTGGAAGATAAGGCAGTACGCGAAGGTGTGAAGCCGAACTATCAAAGGCCACGCCGATGCCTGAAGTTCACCGCATAAAATGACAGCCCCGCTGCCGCATCCCTTCATCCAACCCCGCACGGCATACAACGCCGCGCCTGACGCCGATTACAAAAGTCTTTGGAAGATAAGGCGGTACGCGAAGGTGTGAAGCCGAACTATCAAAGGCCACGCTGATGCCTGAAATTCACTGCATAAAATGACAGCCCCGCTGCCGCATCCCTTCATCCAACCCTGCCCGGCATACAACGCCGCGTCTGACGCCGATTACAAAAGTCTTTGGAAGATGAGGGGAGGGGAGAAGGAAGCTTTTCTTCAGAAAAGTTCCTTCTCCCCTCCCCACATCATCCCACCATCCCAACTTTCCTAACAAATCCTCGGCAACTGGTCGCCTTCGAGCATGGACAGCAGGCGGCGGCCTCCGATGGGCGTCTGGAGCACGACCTGACCGGGACGGGACGGGGCCACGGCTTCGAGCACGGTGCCGATGCGGGCGGCCTCGCGGCCCTGCGGCTCGGAGCGGAGCACGTCGAGCGCGGCCTGCGCCTTGGCTTCCGGCACAAAACACAGCATCTTGCCCTCATTGGCGAGGTAGAGGGGATCAAGGCCGAGCACGTCGCAGCCGGAACGCACCGCATCGTGGATCGGGATCGCGGCCTCCTCAATGGAACAAACCACCCCGGACTGCCCGGCGATCTCGTTCAGCGTGGTCGCCAGCCCGCCGCGCGTGGGATCGCGCAGCACATGGATGTCCCCAACCTCAAGCATCAGGCGCTCCACCATCTTGTTGAGCGCGGCGCTGTCGCTCTCGACGCCCTGCAGGAACGAAAGGCTGTCGCGCTGCCCGAGCACGGCAAGCCCGTGATCGCCCACGGCCCCGCTTACCAGAATGGCGTCGCCGGGCTTGGCGCCGCTGCCGGACGGCGACGGATCCGCAAGGATTTCGCCTACGCCCGCCGTAGTGATGAACAGCTTGTCGCAGGCCCCGCGCGGCACGACCTTGGTGTCGCCGGACACGATGAGCACCCCGGCGCTGCGGGCCGCCTCCGCCATGCTTTCCACCACCTTGCGCAGCAGATCGAGATCGAGGCCCTCCTCAAGGATGAAGCCGCAGGTCAGGTATCTGGGCCGCGCGCCGAGCATGGACACGTCGTTGACCGTGCCGTGCACCGCCAGCGTGCCGATGTTGCCGCCGGGGAAAAACAGCGGGGTGACGGTATACCCGTCCGTACTCATGGCGATGGGGCCGGAAAGTTCCAGCCTGGCGGCGTCGTCCAGCGTCCAAAGTATGGGATTGTCGAACTGTTCGAGAAAGAGTTCGTTGATGAGCCGCTGGGAAGCCCTGCCGCCGCTGCCGCAATCCAGAAGAAGTGTCTTTGTCATAACCGACCTGTCTTAATGATGATTCCACGGATGGAGCAGCCGATGCGAAAGACGCCTGACGCGGCCGCCCATCCTTCCGAGCGAACAGAAGATGCCGAGCAGGTTGAGTATCCCGAACAGGGCGAAATTGACGTGCATCGCTTCCAAAAATTCCGGGATGTTGTTCGGGCCGAGCGCCTCGTCGCCCAGATAGGCGTTCATGGTCAGGGAAATGATGACCATGCTCGACAGCGTCCCGAGCGTGCGGGCCGTCCCCACCAGCCCCGATGCCTGCCCCATGTGGGCCTCGTCCACGCTGGTCATGATTGCGCTGGTGTTCGGAGACGCGAACAGCGCGGTGCCCGAACCTATCACAAGCTGAACCAGCGTGACCACCCACAGCGGCGACGCCCCGTCGAGGGAAGATGCCACCAGCAGGCCGACGCCGCACACCGCGATGCCGAGCGTGGCGATGACGTCCGCGCCGTGCCTGTCCGCCATGCGCCCGCCGAACGGCGAAATAAACACCTGAACGGCGGGCTGCGCCGACAAAAGCAGCCCGGTTTCGAGCAAGGACAGCCCGTGGACGCCTTGGAGATACAGGCTAAAATAGAAGGTCACCCCAAAAATGGAACTATAATTGATGAAGGAGGCCAGCGTGCTCAGGGCGAACGCCTTGTTCCTCACGAGAAACGCGACGTCCAGAATGGGGTGGTGCGAGCGGCGCTCCTCCCACAGGAACAGACCGAGGAACACTACCCCCAAGGCGAACAGGACGCCCGCCCATGCGCCGGAAAAGAGCCAGATGGCCCCGATGGACAATGAGCTGACGGCGAGCGTGTAGAAGAGGCTCCCCTTCCAGTCGAAAGGATCGTCCGGGGCGTCCTTCCAGTCGCAGCGGACGTTGCAGTACATGAGCAGCCACGCGATGATCCCGATGGGGACCACGCTGAAAAAGAGGAACTGCCAGCCGAGGGCCGTGCCGAGGAGGCCGGACAGGCCGGGGCCGAGCGACAGGCCGCTGTACACGCCGATGGAGGTGAGCCCGAGCACCCTGCCGAGCCGTTCCGGAGGCGCACAGCTCACCAGGATCGCCAGCGCGCAGGTGTTCATGATGGCGGTGCCCATCGCCTGCACGAAACGGCAGCACAGGAACAGCCAAATGTCCGTCACGAACGGCAGCAGGGCCGACATCACGACAAACAGCGACAGGCCGCTGAGGAAAAGCCTCTTGCGCCCGATCATGTCCCCCACCCGGCCCGCCACCAGATGGAAAATCGCCAGCGACAACGTATAGGCCGCGTTGATGAGGCTCAACTGCATGGCGCTGGCGTGCAGATCCCGCCCGATGGCGGGCAGCAGCGGCCCCGCGCCGGACAGCATGAACGGGAGCATGAATTGGGCGGCCCCCACAGCAATGATGACGGTTCGCAGGGAGACGACGGGACGTTCCACATCGCAGGAAGTATTCGGATGTTCAGTTCTCATGAAAATCTTGTACGTCCCCTTTGAGAGGGGGTCAATCGTCCGGATTGAACGCTTGAACAATCTTTCTAACGCCCCTCCTGATGCCGCCCCTTAATCTCCCTAAGTTTCGCAGCCCTATTGATTTGCCGCTTTTCATGAACGGACATGCCTTTTCAAGAGGCCGCCGCACTCAGGGCATTCACCTTTCAATGAAATCTGGATTCAACTATATGAAATTTAAAATATTTTTTATAATCCATCGAAAAGATGAATATCCCCTGCATGCGTCCATGCGCCTTGCCATTCCCGACTCCCCAGCATGGCAACCGGGAGAACGCTTGCCGAAATCACGCTGTCATACGCGCCGTTCCATAAAACACACCACGAACGGCAAGTGCGCGAACTTCCGGGTTCCCGTAATGCCGAAGCCATGCCGCTCGTACCAGCGCACCAATTCCCTGTTTTCGTACATGGCCCCGATGCGGATCGTCCCGCCTCCGGCCCGCCGCACTTCCTCCACGGCGTGCGCCACCAGCGCCCCGCCGTATCCCCGGTTCCGGCTCCACGGGGCCACGGCCAGCTTTTCAAGATAAAATGTCGCCCCGTCTTTCCGCTTGAGGGACATGCAGCCGGAAAGCCCGTCCCCATCGGACAGGCCGTACAGGACGGCCCCCCGATCCAGCTCCTCGGCCAGCGCCGCATCCCGCAGGAAGGCTCCGCTTGTGGGGCAGTTCTCTTCCGTGAGGTCAAAAGCCTCGGCGACGGTGGCGAACGCCTGCCGGATGACCTCCGCCGCTGCGGGGATGTCTTCAGGCGCAAGCTGCGTAATGGTGTGCATGGCCCTTCCCGGCCTGTTCCGGCGGCCTTGGCTCAGCCGATCTTGCTCGATGGTGTGCATGCCTCTTCCCATACCCACATATTGAAACATTTCAGCTTTGGGATGCGGTTCATGGCAAAAGTGCCTGTGCCGGAAAAGGCAAGCAGGGGTTCAGCCCGCAAAGCCGCTGGAAAAGGCGGGGCCCCGCACCGGCGTTTTTGGGGGCGGACGGGAAAGGCGTGCGGCCCCTTTCCCCCGGAAACGCTTTCCCTTTCAGCACCGGTGTTCCACCTCAAGCATTGTGTTCCACCGCCGTCAGCTCCATGTCGCCCCAGACGCCGACGGCCCCCCCGCACTGGGCGAAAATCCCGGTAAGGCCATACTTCACGAAACGCCGGGCATAGTCCACCACGGCCTTGACGTCGCCGGGGCCTTGCAGCCGGTTGCACAGCGCCGTCGCCAGCGCGTCCGCCAGCGCCCCGTCCGGGGAGCGCACAAGCACCAGCTCGCCCTGCCCGAAGCTCAGGGAATGCCCGATGGTTGCGGAAGACGCGCACAAGGCCAGCGGGCACGCCGACGCCGCCACGTTCAGCCCGATGAGCACCCCGGACGCAGGGTCGGGAAGCAGCCCCACCACACGATCGCGCCGCGAGTACATAAAAATGTCACCTCCGTTCTCTATAATGAGATCCGGGGAGCGATCCGAAAGCGATTCCGCCGCCATCTGCGCGATGGTTCCCGCCACCGCCGCGAACGGCCCCACACCGGCAATGGCCGAAGCCTCCGCCATGCGCCGGACGATTTCGGGGGGAGGCACGGGACAGGACAGCGGGACGGGCACAAGGCTGTGCCGGAATTCGGGATGCAGCACGATCCACGCCTCCAGTTCGCTGCGCAGGGCACGCACGCGGGCAGCCAAGGCGTCCTTGAAGCCTTCCGGCAGGGGCGACACCGCCGTCACCCGCAGATCCGTCTCCCCGATCACGATCTGGAACCCGCATTCGCCCTCGCGCGGGGCGCACCGCTCCCGGTACCTGCGGTGCGGATCAAGATGAATCCCTTTCACAGCCTGCCCATCCTTTACTTTTAGTGCGATTGATTCTAAAAAAATGTGTTCGCAAAGTCGATTTCCGCCCGCCGGGCATCACCTTTTCACTTTTTCCAAAGCGTCCATACAGGAGAACGTCATGCCAAAGCATTTCATGAGAATCCGCGACCTCGGACACAGCGGGGCATGGGAAATCATCCGCCGTGCCAAGGAAATGAAAGAGACCAACTATCGCGGTCACTGCATGGACGGCAAGGTTGCTGCGCTCATTTTTGAAAAAGCCTCCACGCGCACGCGCGTCTCCTTCGACGTCGCCGTCCGCCAGCTCGGCGGCACGACCATCTTCATGACCCCCGCCGAAAGCCAGCTCGGCCGCTCCGAGCCCCTGCGCGACACCGCCCGCGTGCTCTCCCGCTACGTGGACTGCCTCATCGTCCGCACGTTCGGGCAGGAAAAGCTCGACGAACTCGCCGAATACGGCTCCCTCCCGGTGGTCAACGCCCTCACCGATCAGGGCCACCCCTGCCAGCTCATGGCGGATCTCCTGACCATCTACGAGCGTACCCCCGACTTCTCCAAAGTCACCGTAGCGTGGGTGGGCGACGGCAACAACATGGCCAACTCGTGGATCGAAGCCGCCATGTACTTCCCGTTCCAGCTCAACATGGCCATCGCCCCCGGCTATGAGCCCGATCAGCAGCTCCTCTCCCTTGCGCTCCAGTCCGGCGCGAAGATCTTCCTGACCCACGATCCCAAGCTTGCCGTCGACGGCGCGAACTACATCTATGCCGACGTGTGGGCCTCCATGGGACAGGAAAGCGAACAGAAAAAGCGTGAGGAAGCCTTCAAGGGCTTCTGCGTGGACAGCGAACTCATGAGCCTCGCCGCCCCCGGCGTCAAGTTCCTGCACTGCCTGCCCGCCCATCGCGGCGAGGAAGTGACCGACGAGGTCATGGAAAGCGAAGCCTCCATCGTCTGGGACGAAGCGGAAAACCGCCTGCACGCCCAGAAAGCCATCCTCGAATGGGTTTTCTCCGACTAGAAGCCTCCGCTCCGGCCCCAATTCCGGGCCGGAGCGTTCCGCCCGGAAATCATTGACATCCTCCCTGTCGGGGAGAATGGTTTCAAACCAGCCTTTCTCCGGCGTTCCGGCACAGACGTGTTCTCCGCCCGACAAAAGGAGGATTCATGGAATCGCCCTTCCCTTCCCGCGCCGAACTGGACCCTCCCGAACAAGCGACGCACGTTTGCCTTCTGGCCTGCAGCCCGCACCCCAACGGCAGCACCGATGCCGCCGCCCGCCTGCTGGAACAGGCCCTTTCGTCGCGCGGTGCGGCCGTCGATCGCATCAGCCTCAGGGACTACACGATCCATCCCTGCATCGGCTGCGGCTATTGCTCCTCACATCCGGGGCGCTGCGCCTTTGACGGGGACGGCGCCGCCGGGCTGTTCCGGCGGATGGAACGGGCGGACAGCCTCATCCTGAGCATCCCCGTCTATTTTTATGGCCCCCCGGCACAGCTCAAGGGCTTCATCGACCGGGCACAGCTTTTTTGGGAGCGGCAGAGAACGCCCACGCCGCGCCGCCCCGCCCATGCCGTCCTTTGCGCGGCGCGTACGCGGGGCGACAGGCTCTTTGAGGCCAACCTCCTCATCCTGCGCTGTTTTTTGGATACGCTGGGGTTCAGCCTGCACGAGCCGCTGCTTTTGCGCGGCGTGGAGCGGCCCGACGATCTTTTGCATCCACATCTTATTGCCCAGATTGAACGATTCGGGCTCGAAGCCGCCGAACAGGCCACACGTTTGCATCATGAATGAACGAAGTTTTCGTTTCCTCCAG
This sequence comes from Bilophila sp. T19-St14, assembly GCF_059728385.1. NCBI lineage: Bacteria > Pseudomonadati > Thermodesulfobacteriota > Desulfovibrionia > Desulfovibrionales > Desulfovibrionaceae > Bilophila > Bilophila sp. T19-St14. Next base: position 2,673,093 of record NZ_BAAGFT010000001.1, on the reverse strand, counting down.
CCGTTACGGGATCTGCTCCACGCCACTTCGCTGGACGAGCGGCGCTGCATCCTGTGCCATATCCCCTTTTCCCCGCTGAGCGGGGGGGAACTCCCCGCCGATGGCGGCAGCGGGCAGCGCATGCGGATCCCCCTCTGCCCTGCCTGCCGGGCCCTGCTCCGTCCCCGCAAGGGAGGGTACTGCCCCTCATGCGGCGAGCTCCGCCCCTTCCCGGATTCCGAGCCCGCCCTGTGCGAGGCATGCCGAAAAACGCCGCCGCCGTGGGAACATTTCCGCTTCTACGGCGCATACAGCGGCGCGCTGAAAACGCTTCTCCTGCGCGGCAAGTTCGGCGCCGACCCCGCGGTGCTGCACCTGCTCGGACGGTTCCTCGCCCTTTCCTGTAAGGATCTGCCCAAGCCTGACGCCATCGTCCCCGTCCCCCTGCACTCCACCCGGCTGCGCGAGCGCGGATTCAACCAGTGCCAGGAGCTGGCCCGCCCCCTGTCCGACGCCCTCGGCGTGCCGCTTATGCCCGATCTGCTGCTCCGCCGGCACCCCACGCGGCATCAGGTGGGCTTGAGCGAAGCCGAACGCGCCGCCAACCTCAAGGGCGCGTTCCTCTCCCTCCCGGAAGTCCGGGGCAAGCGTATCCTGCTCGTCGACGACACCTACACGACCGGCACGACCTTGCGCCGCGCCGCCCTCGCCCTGCTCGATCCGCATGCCGGGGCCGCCGCCGTGGATGTGGCCGTCGTCGCCAGAACGCCGCGCGAAAAACACGATTTCCAATACAACTGGAGCTCCCCACACGAGCCGCTCCCCCAAAACAGATGAGAACCCCGACTGCGGAGGCCTTTCATGTTCGGACGTATCCTGATGACCATCGGGCTGGCCATGCTTCTGGCCGCTCCGGCCCATGCCGGTTTCGGCCTGCTCCTTCCCGACAGCCCCATTGTTGACGACCCGGAAAAAACATCCCTCAACCTCGTCATCTGCGCCGTCGATCCGGCAACGGGCGCGGGCATCCCCATCGAACGCCCGCAAGTCTTCACCGCACTGCGCTACAGCGGCGACACCTTGGATCGGAGCGAGCACCTTTCCGTCCTCGACGAAGCCGTCGCCTACGGCGCCCGCGCATGGACAACGAACATCTCCCTGCCCCACCCCGGCGTCTACCAGCTCGTCATGCAGACCAAGGCGGGCTGGGTTCCCGAACAGGACAAGTTCGTCCAGTATGTCACCAAGGTACAGATCCCGGCCTACGGCTCCGCCGAAGGCTGGGACAAGCCCGCCAACATCAGCTTTGAAATCTCGCCCCTGAGCCGCCCCTTCGGCCTGTGTTCGGGCATGGCCTTCTCCGGGCAAGCCCTCTTTGACGGCAAGCCCATCCCCGGTGCGCTCATCGACGTGGCCCGGCTCGATCCGGCGATCAAGCCCAACGTCACCCAGCCGGAAGATCCCAACGCGCCGCCGCAGGACGGCAAGGCCCAGCCCAAGGCGAAAAAGCAGGATAAACAGCCCACGCCGCAGCCCATTTCCGCCTTCGGCGACACGCAGCAGGTCAAAGCGGACAGCCAAGGCGTCTTTACGTTTGTCTGTCCGCTCCCCGGCTGGTGGGCCTTCTCGGCCAGCATGGCAGGCGATCCCCTCCAAGATCCGGAGGGCAAGCAAAAGCCTCTGGAAATCAAGACCATTTTCTGGGTCTATATGAACAGCTGCCCTAAAGCGGCTCCGGGAAAGAAATAAGCCATGCGCGAGGCCTCGTTCCACCTGTTCGACCGGGCGGCATGGCCCCGCAGCGGGCATTTCGAGTACTACATCCGCACAGTGAAATGCCGCTATGACCTGACCGCCCACCTGACCGTCACCACCCTGCGCGAACGCGGCAAGGCCCTTGGGCTGCGCTTTTACCCGCTCCTGCTCTATATCGCGGCACGGGCCGTCAATGCGAACCGGGAATTCCGCATGGGCTTCAACGAGCACGGCGCGCCCGGCTACTGGGATTTCATCAACCCGTCCTATACGATCTTCCATGACGACGACAAAACGTTTTCGGACGTCTGGAGCGAGTACGACGAATCGTTTCCCGTTTTCTACCAAAACGTCCTGAGCGACATGGAAACCTACAAAGATGTCAAAGGCGTCCGGGCCAAACCGGGCAGGCCGGCCAACTGCTGCCCCATGTCCGCGCTGCCGTGGCTGAGCTTTACCGGCATGGCCCATGTGCAGGCCGCGGAACCGCCCTTCCTGCCGCCCATCATCACCTTCGGCAAGTACTTTGCGCAGGGGGCGGACACGCTTCTGCCGATCTCGGTTTCCGTCCATCATGCCGCGGCAGACGGATACCATACCAGCAAACTCATCAACGACATGCAGGCCCTTGCCGCCTCCGCCGCCCAGTGGATGCGGCCCTGATGCCCCGAACGGATGAGAAAGCCCGGCTGCGTTTCCCAACAAGGACGTGCCGGGCTTGCTTTTTTCCCACTTCGTCCTTACCCTGTACACTGCAACACCCAAACCAGCGGCAGGAAACGCCTGCCCAACCATCCAGAGGACACATCATGCCCAAGTCGTTTTATGCCTGTCTCAGCACCGTACTGGTTCTGGTCATGCTGGCTTTCGCCTATGGTGAGGCCGATGCCGCCCGTATCGGCGGTGGCCGTTCCTTCGGCGGACGCCCGTCCATGAGCCAGCCCTACACGAAACCGCTGCCCTCTAATCCTTCCTCCTCATTCAACCAGCAGACCAACCGCCAGAGCCAGCAGATGGCCAATTCCGCCGCTCCGAGCCGTGGTCTCTTCGGAGGCATGGGCGGTATGCTCGGCGGCCTTCTCGCCGGCAGCCTGCTCGGTTCGCTGCTCTTCGGCGGCGGCTTCAATGGCGGCGGCTTCCTCGACATCATCCTGATCGGCGGCCTCCTTTTCCTTGCGTTCAAGTTCTTCAGCAGACGCCGCGCCGCGACGCAGGGCGCCGGACAGCCCAATGCGGGCGGTTTCGACTCGCTCCGCAGCACGCCCGACTCCGATTCGACGCATCAGCGCACGGCGGCTCCCCAAAGCGGCAAGGGCGGCTTTGACTGGGATGCGCTGACTGCCCCTTCTTCCGGCCAGCAGCCCCTGTATCAGGACGAGCCCAAGAAGCCCGCCGGATTCGATGAAGAAGAGTTCCTTCGCGGCGCGAAGGCCGCCTATACCCGTCTGAACAGCGCGTGGGACAAGCGCGATCTCTCCGACATCGCCCAGTTCTCCACCCCCGCGTTCCAGAAGGAGATCCAGCAGCAGGCCGCCGAGGACAAGACCCCCGGCAACACCGAGATCATGCTTGTGAACGCCTCGCTCCTCTCCGTGGACACCATCGGCAACGAGCAGATCGCGCAGGTCTATTTCAACGTCCTGCTCCGCGAAGACCCCTCGCAGGAAGCGCCCATCGACGTCCGCGAAATCTGGCATTTCGTCCGTCCCGCCTCCGGCGACGGCACATGGAAGCTCGACGGCATCCAGCAGGTTGAGAATGTGTAGGTGAATGAATCGGGGAGGGGAAAGGGCCCCTTTTGAAAAAGGGCTCCCTTTCCCCTCCCCGAACCCCTCCCCTATCCCCCTAAAACTTTTATAAGGGTCGATGGCGGGACGGGCCGCACGGGAAGCCGCCCCCTATAGGGCGTCTCCCGGCATCTCAGCAAAAAGCAAGCCCCGAACCTTTATGGTTCGGGGCTTTTTTGAGCCTTGCCACAGCATATGGTTGTTTCATCTCCACACTGGAGCGGGGATACGACCTTTTTCTCCAATTTCCCGTTGGCAGGAGCTATATCGAAACCTTTCATCCGTTATCGCTTGAGACATGCAACGGCTCCATCATAGTAAAAGCTCGATGTTCATTTTATGTAATTCAAAATAAGTGCCGACGACTAGTTGAGGAGGGAAAGCCCCACTCTTTTGAAAAAGGGCTCCCTTTCCCCTCCCCGAACCCCTCCCCTATCCCCCTAAAACTTTTATAAGGGTCGATGGCGGGACGGGCGGCACGGGAAGCCGTCCCTCTACAGGGCGTCTCCCGGCATCTCAGCAAAAAGCAAGCCCCGAACCTTTATGGTTCGGGGCTTTTTTGAGCCTTGCCACAGCATATGATTGTTTCATCTCCACGCTGGAGTGGAGATACGGCCTTTTTCTCCAATTTCCCGTTGGCAGGAGTTATAATCGAAATCTTTCATCCGTTATCGCTTGAGACATGCAATGGCTCCATCATAGTAAAAGCTCAATGTTTATTTTAGATTTTTATCGGTTTGACTTAACCGATTGAAGAATAAACTTTTAGCGAATTATTTGAGAAATAGAGGTAACGATTTAGCAACTGTGCGAATTTCAGCGTTTTGCGTTGCTATGCTGTCAAATAACTCTCTTATGTGCAAAGATACGAATTTTCTCAAAAATAGAAAATGTGTATGAATGTTTTTCTTGTTTATATAGTCTCTAATTTATAATGTTAGTATTTACAACTGATTATTAATCAATAATTTACGAGCAGTAAATCGGAAATATGGTCGTAATCTTTAATCGTGTATTCTAAAGGGAGAAGATTTTAAAACAGTAAACATCAAATCTTCCTGCGACTATATACCACCTCTATTATGCCGTTGTATTTCTTGGTACGAATCATTTCCAAGTCAATTTTCTTATCGGTAGCACCAAACAGCCTTGTGCCGTTACCGAGAAGAACCGGTATAATCGCCAGATGATAAATGTCTATTTGATTGTTTGCGATGAGTTGTTGCGCCACTTCTGCACCTCCGCAAATCCACACATCTTTACCCGATTCCTGTTTCAACTCCTCTACCAGTTGGCATACATCCATATTCCTGAAACGGATATTTTCTGTGCCCTCTTCTTCACTGTGATGAGTCAATACATAGGTCATCGCTTCCCCGTAGGGCCATTGGTCGGGAGAAAGTTCGGTCACAATTTGGTCGTAGGTTCTCTTTCCCATAATGACCGTGTCCACACCACTGAAGAATGGAGTAAAGGTGTCTTCCATCTCCACGTTTTTATCTTGTCCGCTTATCCATTCAACGGAACCTTCGCTGTCAGCGATATAGCCATCCAGACTGACGGCAATATAAAGGATTACTTTTCTCATAGGTGTATTATTGTAAAAGAGGCAGCACCATTTCAAACGGTTTATTTATTGTAGGGATATTCTTGCTTTTGCTTGCTTTACCCTTTGGCTTTAAGCAATTCTTCAATCCGACCTTTCATAAACCCGGTAAGCGCGAGCGTTTCATTTTCCATTGTTTCCCATTCGTCAGACAGGTTTCCCAAATAGGCTTCCTTTGCCGTTTTCAACAGGGAAGAAAAGGTTTCCGGCAATTGGGGAATCACCCACTCCGCAGCAACATCTTTCGTTGTCACGTCTTCGGTTTCTAATGTAAACCACATGCGGGATAGCGTCAATAGCACATTTCTTTCATCTCCCTTAACATTGGAAATCAAACCGGGTAGAGAAAATTGAATAGCCTTTTGTATTTCGCGGAACGGAATCGGGAGAATAAGTTGTTTGCAATCTGCGCCCTTCAGCGTCATACTACTTTTTCTCGCCTGCCATAATAGAATCGCTATATCAGGGTCGAAACACGCCTGCGGAATCATTCCGGCTTCCATCTCTTTCCGAAGCCACTCCCCATACATATACTCGCATTTGGGCGGAAACTGCCACGGAATAATGTCTTTTTGATGGATGACAGTTATCTCCAATGGTCTTTTTTCGGCGCAACCTACGAAGCCGGAAATTTCCAATAATTGCTTGGTCAACTCCTTTTTCGTTGACAGATTCAATTCTTGTCTGGTTATTATCAATATATCTATGTCACTGTCCGGACGCAATTTATTCATTGTCGCAGAGCCATATAAATACATTCCCAATATCTGCCCCTGCAATAGGGTTTCTGCTATGGAAACGACTTGCTTCACTTGTTGTGGGATTTCATTCCGATTGTTCATTGTATTTTCCATATAGATTTGTTTCCTTTATTCTTTGATTAATACAACAGCGTCAAATGCCAGTTCCAAGGCGGTGGATACACTTGCTTTTCCCCACTTCCGTTCTTGGTATTTATGAGGATTCGAGAGCGTGTCGGCTGTAAAAAGCAACATAGCCCATATTACTTCTCTAAATTCTGCACATGCAGCCAGTGCAGAACATTCCATTTCCACTACTTGACAGCCTTCCTCTTTGCGGTATTGCACCATTTCCAGTGTTTCTCGATAAAAACCGTCTGTTGTCCATGTCTTGACTTCCAAATATGGGATTTTCTTTTGATTTAAAGCAAATTTGATTGCACTTATTCCTGCTGTTGAAATCTTTATGTCTCTGGATGGCGGAAGATAATGGTAAGAAGTTCCCTCATCTCTCAATGCAGAAACGGGTATTAAGAATCTGTTCTCCGGAATATCTTCCAATACACCGCAGGAACCGACAGAAATAATTTCTGTCACACCTCCTGCTATTAAATACTCTAAAATCTGGACAGCAGCAGCACTCCCAACCGGAGCCGGACATAAACATATCCTTTCCTGATTATGAAAGCATTCATAGATGGGATATAATTTTGTTGCACTCTCAAATTCATCTATCTGTATTCCACTGTGGGCATGTGCATACTTTTCCACTTCATCCCCCAAAAATGCAAATACGGCTTTTTTAGGGAAGTGCTTTTTCCCATTTCCCGGCTGAAAGATTGCTTTTGATGCGGTATCGTATTCCAAAATAGGATAATCGTGCTTTACTAATGCCATACTATCATCTCCAATAAAAATTTTCTTTCTCACATTTTCTGCATCTATTTTTTGCAAAGTTACTTTTTTCATTTGGCTATACATCAATAAACTCTTAGTATTTTGAGTATATTTTTTCGTGAAGCTATCTTTTATCTTCTCATCGAAAAGCCTCTCTTCTGCTGTTGGTCGTACCGCCCCTCTACCACGTTATCGACTTCCCGTCTGGCTTTGATTTGCTCCCGGTTATCCAGTTTGCCTTTCTGCGTGGCAGTAATATACAGAAAATCCCCGGCTGCACGGTGAGACTGCTTATCATCACCGAAGAGGTTAAGGACACTCTTGATGTCCGATACTTGCTCCGTATCGAAACGGGGCTTGTAATAATCCCTTGCCAGACGGATAATGCCGTGTACCGCCTTGCGGAAGATGTCGCTTGTTTTGAGCAGCAGGAAACTGAGACAGCCGATAATGTGGTTTTGCCACAAAATCCGATTTTTGAGCCTCGTGGTTTCCTCCGTATGCGCAGCCTCCTTACGGCTAAGTTCCGACAAGTTCTTGGCTTCCAGCTCCATCCGTTCACGGTGATGGTCGTTCTGCATGGTCTGTATTCGGGTTTGCAGGGCTTCGATGGCTTCCCCGTGCGTGGCTACCTCTCTGTGCAGGGCGGCGTTCTCCCGCTCCGGCGTCTTGACCTTGTTACTGCCGAAAAGAGAACCGACACTCTCGGCGATGTTGGCGGCTGCGGTCGTGGCTGCCCCTTTCAGCTTCTCGGTCTGTATCTCTTTTTTCGTCCGTCTTAGTTCCTCCTGCGCCGTTTCTTTCTGACGCTGCAAATCCACCACCTCCGCTTTGAGGCTGTCGGCGAGTTTCTTCGTTTCATTGTAATACTGCTGCGTGGACTTGTGCCGTGCTTTCGAGCCGTCTATGCCCCTTTGCAGCCCGTATTTCGCCATCGCCTCGGCGTAGGTGTCTTGGTAGGATTTCAGCCTTAGGCGTGTCATAATATCGTCGGCGCACAGCCTCACGGTGTCGGTCGGCTTCTTGCGGTATCGCTTCTTCGCCTGCTCCTCCCTTTTCCTGCGCTTGCGCTCTCCCTTGACGATGGGAACGAGCGTGACGTGTATGTGGGGCGTTTCCTCGTCCCGATGCAGGTGCGCCGCCACGATGTTCTCCTTTCCGAACGTGTCGGCGAAGTATTTCATATTGTCGGCGCACCACTCGTCCAAACGCCCCTCCCTTTCGATGCGTTCCATGTCCTCGTGCGTTCCCGACACGTTGATTCGGATTGCCCGTACTTGGTTGTTTCCGATTTTGCGTGTCAGCCCCGCTTCTTCCAGTCTTCTCCGGATAGCCGCCGAACGGTCTTTTATCCCGTCGGGGTAGGCAACGAGTTTTCGGTTCAGGTGCGTGCGTGTGGGGTCTGCGTTCTTCGGTATGATGAAACGCTCTATGTGGGCGGTCGTTCCGCTGTCGGAACCGTGCGCCTTTTCCATATGCAATACTACGAAACCCATATATATTCCTTTCTTTTTTAGCTTGTGAAACAATGATTCTTTGTATCTTCGGGGGCGGCAAAGAGCCGTCCCCGACGGGGTGTGCAGAGGGGCTTGCCCCTTGCCTTATTGGGGAATTTTCAGCGATATGGAGTATTGCGGCTCGGAAAATTCCCTAATAAGCTACGGTATTTTCTCCGTAAATACCCTGCGGTGTGCCGGCGGTCTGCCCGTGTCTTATCGGCTCGGCGGTTGAATCCGCTTTGTGTACTTGGCTGTCTGCGCTCGTTGTGCCGACTTTACCGACTATACCGAACCCCATCTTATTATTTTTCCCTTTCGGTCGATGGTGGGCGGCGGGGCGGTCGTTTCCGTTTTCAAAGGCTTCTTTGCTCGGGGCGGTCGGATGCAAGGTTTAGGGGAAGAATCTACCCGAAGCATGAGGGTGGAGATTGTTCCCCTAACGGCGTAGCCGCCCGACCTTGCAGCCGACGGAAAGCCCCGTGCTTGCTTCGCCTTTGTAAACGGGAATGACTGTTCCGCTTTCCTGCGGTCGGGAAACAGCCCCTTTCTGTCCGTGCGACGGTATGACCGTATGAATGTATGACCGTGTGACTGTATTACGGACTGATACCCCGACCGACTGACCGTTACGCCATCCATCGGCGGCTTGGCTCGGTGTCGGCAACGACAGACACGATAACCGTCGTTTTCTCTTTTCGCCCGTTCATAATCCTGTCTAATAATAGCTTGCGGACTCTCGCCGCCCCGAACGATTCGACACGGAAAGCGAGGGCGGCTATCGTTTCGAGGTCGTAAACCTCTATGCTGCTTCTGTCCGATAGACGGACAAGGCGTTTGATGCCGTACTCTTTCAATACCCCGCTCTTGCAGAGTGCCTTTATCCCTGCCCGAACCGTCGGGGTGATAACCCCGAACAGTTCGCAGATTTCCCACTCGGTCATGGCGGTTGCGCCTATGTCGGTCGGTAGGGAGATATTGCCGTATTCATCTATCATGATGATGTTCCTTTCTTCTTTCATCGGTATGCTGTTTTAAGGTGACTAAATGGCTCGGCAGATGTTCTTCTCCATCTCCTCTAACTTGTGCGACAAGGTTTCCATGTCTTGGCTTATCTTCTGGGCGGTGATTTTGGCGTATATCTGCGTGGTCTTGATGTTCGTGTGCCCCAACAGGCGGCTCACGGTTTCGATGGGTACGCCGTGCGACAGAAGTACGGTCGTGGCGTTCGTGTGGCGGGCAACATGATAGGTCAAGCGCACCTTGAAACCGCATTGTCTGCCTATCTCTTTGAGTATCTTGTTGCAACTGCCGTTGCTCGGAACGGGGAAAACATGACCGTCCCTTGCAAGTCCCTTGTATTTCTCGATGATACGCTTGGGAACGTCCAAAAGACGGATGTTCGATTCGGTGTTGGTTTTCTTCCGTCGGGTGATTATCCACAGGTTGCCGTCGAAGAATGTTTGCAGGCGGTCGGCGGTGAGGTTCTTCACGTCCGAGTACGCCAAACCCGTGAACACGGAAAAGACGAACAAGTCCCGTACGAGTTCATGGTAGGTGTTCTTCATCGGTGCGTCCATGAGCGTCTGTATCTCCTTTTGGGTAAGGTAGCCCCTATCGACGCTTTCGGGAGAGTTGATGTACCCTGCAAAGGGGTTGAACGGCAGACGCCCGTCGTTCCTCGCTATGGAAACGATGTGTTTCAGCACGATCATGTAGCCCCACACGGTATTGGTGCGGCATTTCTTCTCCGTGCGCAGGAAATACTCGAAGTCGTTGATGAATGTAAGGTTGAGTTCCTTTAGCGGAATGTCCTCACGCTTGTAGGTATGGGGCAGGAACTCCCGAATGTGGTTGCAGACCGTCCGATAACGGGTGAATGTCCCCTGCGCCCTGCTGTGCCCGACCTTCTTGGCGAACTCGGCGTTGTGCTGCTCGAACAGCTTCAGCAAGGTTTCCTGCTTGACGCCGATACCGAGATAGGCGTCTTTGAGCTTGGCGGCGGTAACATACCCGTCCGTCTGCATCAGTTCTTGGTAGCGGCGGTTTACCTCCACTCGGATTTTATCCACCGCGAGGTTGATTCTCTGCGCTTCGACGCTCTTGCCCGAAGCACGGTTGTTTTTCACGTCCCACAACCGCAGGGGAACGTCCATCTTGCAACTGAACTGTTTAATCTCTCCGTCCACCGTGAGGCGGCACATCAAAGGCAGGTTGCCGTTCGGCTTCTCGCTGCCTTTCTTCACGTAAAATAAGACCTTGAATGTACTTCGCATAACTCACTCCTTTTTTTGGTTACAAAATTAGTTTATAGTGAGTTACCGACAGCTATGCAGAATTACGCAAATCGCAGAAAAAGAACCATTTAGCAAGAAATCTGCACCCGTTACGGGGGTAATGAGGTGGTAACTGAACTTCTGCACCGTTTGGCTGTATCGTGGTTTTCTTTGGCTTTTCGCCAAGAGAAAAATATAGCGTAACGAACGCTATTTCAGCTAATTCGCTACGCTTTACTCAAATTTGCAAATCCGCTATGTGTTTATTTTATGCAATTTAAAATAAGTGCCGACAAGCAGTTGAGGAGGGAAAGCCCCCCCCTTTTGAAAAAGGGCTCCCTTTCCCCTCCCCGCCCCCCCCCTCCCCTATCCCCCTAAAACTTTTATAAGGGTCGATGGCGGGACGGGCGGCACGGGAAGCCGTCCCTCTACAGGGCGTCTCCCGGCATCTCAGCAAAAAGCAAGCCCCGAACCATAAAGGTTCGGGGCTTTTTTGAGCCTTGCCACAGCATATGATTGTTTCATCTCCACGCTGGAGCGGAGATACGGCCTTTTTCTCCAATTTCCCGCTGGCGGGAGCTATAGCGAAACCTTTCATCCGTTATCGCTTGAAACAAGCAATGGTTCCATCATAGTAAAAGCTCGATGTTCATTTTATGCAATTCAAAATAAGTGCCGACGAGCATTTTTTGCCACGGAAATCTTCGGCAACTACCTTAAAAAACGCAATGAAGACAATGGCTCTAAAATTACGCCAATCCAATGCCATGACAGAGCCGCTTCAATAAATAAGGCATTAGGACGTGTCGTTAATTACATATAATATATTGAAATTATTTAACTATTCTTCAAAATCTAAAAAAATATTTTCAATAATTTCAAATAATTATATTCAAAATAACGGCACGACCTAGAATAAAGCACCTATCGTCTGCCATGAAACGGCCTTTTTCTAAAAGGCGCTGCATCAAATGATCGTATCTTAACAACCAGCTGTACTGTATATAGGATAAGAAATTGGAACTATTCAAAGGACGGTACCCTCTTGTTTTGTTGAACATGCAAGCGGAAACCGGGACAATCACCTTTGAATGGTTTAGGCCATGTCGTCATTTTACATATAACTATTCGAAATTATTAAAAATAATATCTTATAGCTTTAAAAACAGTTAAATAATTTGGCTCTGTCATAGTATGCGGTTGTTTCATCCCACAGTGTGGTGAAAATACAGCCTTTTTATCCAGTTTCCCCCTTGGCGAAACCTATGGCTAAGGCATTTTGCTGGTTATTCCTTTGAAACTTCAAGGAAAAAAGCATCAACCATTTTCTATAATATAATTAATAATTTCAATGTATTATATCAAATCAACGCCACAACCTAGAAAAAAGGAGTTTTTTAAGGAAAGGGAAAATAGCCTTCGGAAAGCGTTCCTTCACGTCCCCAGCGATTCACTGCACTTGCCCAGCAGCATTTCCAGAACGGCATCGGCTTCCATGGCGGCAGCCATGACGACGCGAGGGGCAAGGGGCGGCATGCCGGGCCCAATGCCGCTGACATGATCGCCGACCACGACAAGACGGCTTCCGAGCTTCCGGGCGGTCATCGGAGCGCCGCCCCATCCAGCCATGCCGGAAGCGGAAACCACACGATGCCCGGCCAAAAGCAAGGCTTCGACGAGGCTCTTTTTCACTTCGGGATCATCTACGGCCTCGACAACGATGTCGCATCCGGCAAACAACGCGCAGGCCGAAGGGCCATCAAGGGCCCGCTGCTCAAGCCGCAGGACAGCGGACGGGTTCAGCTCCCGCAAAACCGCGCCCAACGCCTCAACCTTCGGCAATCCCAAATGCCGGGGGAAAAAATGCTGCCGGTTCAAATTGGACAGCGCCACCACATCCGGGTCCGCAATCACGAAATCCCGAATGCCCGTCCGGGCCAAAAAGACGGCGCAATTGGAACCTAGCCCACCCGCTCCGGCCATGCCGATGCGCGCCGACGCCAACACCCTGCGCTGTCCCGCCGTAAGATGCCCTTCCAATACGGCATCCCAGCCGACAACCCCATCCGCCATTCCGCACCTCCCCACAACGCCCCGCACAACGGAACTCCCGCCGAGCGGCCTCCCCATCAGTCAAAAGTTTTAGGGGGATAGGGGTGGGGTCTGGGGAGGGGAAAGGGAGCCCTTTTTCAAAAGGGGCCCTTTCCCCTCCCCAGTCTCCCCAATCCCCGACCTCCACCCTTCCCCTACGCCGACTTGCCGCAGGCGTAGGCTTCGTCAAGGGGCTCCCACGACTTGCACACGGGCTGATAGCCCTGCGCTTCAATAGCGGCAATCATCTGATCCACATCCCGGTTGTCGGCAATCTCAAACTGGGCGGTATCGTGCTCCCCGGCGGCATCCTGCGCGGCGTGGGCATGCCCGCCCACGGCGGTGGAAACGCCCGCCGAAATCTTGGTGACGCCAAGCCCGATGAGCCTGTCGCGCAGGAACGGGCGCTCGCGCGTGGACAGCGTGATCCCCGCAGCGGGCAGATAGAGCCTGAGCGCCTGGATATACTGCACCAAATCCCGCTCGGAAGCCGGATGGATGTCGTTGAACGAACCCTCATGCGGACGCATGCGCGGCGCGGAAACGGCGATGTCCACACCGGGATACGCCGCCTGAATCCAGTCCGCGTGCAGCCCGGTGTAAAAGGCGTCGCGCCGCCACTGATCGAGGCCGAGCAGCGCGCCCACGTTCACCGAACGCATACCCGCGCGGGCCGCCCGATCCGGGGCGTTCAGGCGGAACCGGAAATCGCGCTTGGGCCCGGCGGGGTGCAGCTTGAGGTACAGCTCCTCGTTATAGGTCTCCTGAAACATCGTGAACGAGTCTACCCCGGCGTCCACAAGCATCCGATACTCATCCTCGCTCATGGAATAGACCTCGACGCCGATGCTTGGGAAATACGGGCGCAGGCGACGGGCCGCCTCCGCGATGTACGCGGGCCCGGTCAGCTTGGGGGCGTCACCGGTCAACAGCAGGATATTGCGGAGCCCGGTCGCGGCGATGGCCTTGCCTTCGGACTCCACCTCCTCCATCGTCAGCATGGAACGATGGATATGGTTTTTCGTATTGAAGCCGCAATATACGCACTGGTTGGTACAGTAGTTGGCAAGATAAAGCGGCGTGAACAACTGGATGGAACGCCCGAACTGCCGGATCGTCACGTCGCGGGCAATGCGGGCCATCGTTTCAAGGTGCGGAGAAGCGGCGGGAGACAGCAGCGCCATGAAGTCCCGCGCGCTCAGACGGCGGCCGTTTGCCGCCAGCTCCAGCGCGGACAGCACATCCGTTTCCGTGGCCGAGGCCAGCCCCTCCTCCACCGCATCCAGAGGCCACTCCGGCAGGATGTCGGAAAACAGACGGCTCATGACGCCGCCCCTTCATCATGCCCGCCGAGGAACCCGGTCAGCGGCGAAGAAGCCGACGCCCCACCCTGCAAGACCGGGCCCGCCTTGGCGAGGAAGGCGCTGCGCCCGGCGCGCACGGCTTCGCCGAAAGCCGCGCCCATGCGTACCGGATCGCCCGCCGTGGCAATGGCGGTATTCACAAGGCAGGCCGCCGCGCCCATTTCCATGGCTTCACAAGCCTGCGAGGGTTTGCCGATGCCCGCGTCCACAACGATGGGCAGGCTGATTTCCTCGATGAGGATGCGCACCATTTCCTTGGTCTGAAGGCCGCGGTTCGTGCCGATGGGCGCACCAAGGGGCATGACGGCGGCGGCCCCGGCATTCACGAGATCGCGGGCCACATACAGATCGGGGTTCATGTACGGCAGGACAGTGAAGCCTTCCTTGGCGAGGATTTCCGTTGCCTTCGCGGTTTCGTAGCCGTCAGGCAGGAGGTGGCGCGTGTCGGAAATGACTTCGATCTTGATCCAGTCGCCGCATCCGGCGGCACGGGACAGACGGGCGATGCGCACGGCCTCGTCAGCGGTGCGCGCGCCGGAGGTGTTCGGCAAAAGCCGCATCGTGCCGGGGATGTGGCTCAGCACGTTGTCTTTCGGGTTGCCGAGATCCACACGCCGCAGCGCCACGGTGATGACTTCCGCGCCGGAAGCTTCCGCAACCGCCGGGATCAGGCTGTCCGAACCGTATTTTCCCGTACCGATGAACAGGCGGCTGTGCAGTTCCACACCGCCGATGATCAATGCATCCGAACTCGTTTTCATGGCCCATCCTTGAGTGAACACTCGGAAAATATGACGGGGCAAACACCCCAAAAGAACGCCCCGAAAAAGCACCCGGCGGTGCGGAGCAACGCCTGTCGGGTTCCCTCAACAGCCGAAGCATGAGGGAGAACAAAGGAAGGCGGAGGCCAGAGGGATTCACGTTTTCAATGAACGTTGCATTTCAACTATCTGAAATGCAAAACCTATTTTTTAGGCCGTGCCGTCAATTAAATATAATCAATTGAAACTATTTAACTTTTTTCAAGCCACAAAAAGATTATTTTAAAATAATTTCAAATAATTATACGAAAAACGATGACATAACCTAGAAAACCATTGAAAAGGCAACTGTCCCGGAGGCCATCCCCCTTCAAGAGAATATCTGCTCCGGGAATCCTTACCCGCCGCCGACAAACTGCAGCAGTTCAAGCGAGTCGCCGTCCTGCAGGGCGGTTTCGGCAAACGTCCCGGCGGGCACGATGTCCCTGTTCCGCTCCACCACGATTTTTTCGGGCGACAGCCCAAGCCGGAGGATAAGGTCGAGCAACGTCGCCCCCTCGCTGCATACGGTGATCTCGCCGTTTACGGTGATATTCATGAAAGCCTCGTGCGGTTGGCCATCAACCAAAAAACGCCCGTCACGAGGGACGGGCGTTTCAGGATCAGGCATGATGACGCTTCCCTACGGCAGTACCAACTGCATCAGGTTCCAAGGGTCTGGGACGAACCCACTCTCAGCCTTTGACAGGCTCCCCTAGCTCGGATGACTATAGCGGGCGGCCCCCCTTCTGTAAAGAGCCGTTTTCTCCCTTCTTTCCGCTACTTTTTGATGATCAGCAATTCCTCAAGGGGACGTTTCGGCACATGATGGACGCCCTGCGCGTCGCGCCAGTACTTCACGGATCCGTCAGCGCCCACGGTTTCAACGCAGCGGGCTTCCTTTTGGAAGCCGAGCGCCAGCACGAGCAGCGGCTCAAGGTTCTCCGGGATGCCCAACGCCTCGCGGATCTTGCGCGGATCAAAGGACAGGAAAATGCAGCAGCCGAGATCCCGCGTGTACGCCGCCAACTGGATGGTCTGTGCGGCGATGCCCGCATCGATGGCATTCAATTTTGCCCGCGCCCCCGCTTCACCAAGAATGGCCACATAGCCGGTGGGACGTTCGCCTGCTTCGGGGCCGTCCCAATCGGGCAGCATCCCCGCCCACTTCAAGGCCGGAAAAACGGCGGCGCAAGCTTCCGGGGATTCCGCAACGGCAAACCGCAGCGCCTGAGCGTTTCCGCCGCAAGGCGTCACGCGGGCACACTCAATAAGCCAATCCAGCATTCCGGCGGGCATCCCCTCGGCTTCCCGGAAGCGGCGGCAAGTCCGGGCCCCGGTTACAAGCTCAAGAAAATCCATAAACAGCTCCTTGGTTGGGATTGTAAGCACCGCTTCTTTCTAGCACCCGCCGGGCCGGCCTACAACGGGTTGCGTCCTGACGGGGCGCGGGATAGTGTGTCTTCGCCCGGTTACGGGGCCGTGTCCCTTGCGGGGCCCCCTCCGCAGGGTTTCCCGCACCATGAGACGCCGCTTCCCTTCCGGGGCATACGACCCATTCCGCAAAGGATTTTTATGAAGTATCTCGCCATAGACTACGGCCAGAAACGCACCGGCATCGCGGTTTCGGATACCGGGGGCAGCATGGCCTTCCCCCGCAAAACCATCCTCATGCGTACCCGCGCCGCCTTTTTTGAGGAATTGCTCGCCCTCATTGAGGCCGAAGCCGCGGACGCCATCGTCATAGGGCTACCCATCGACCTTGACGGCGAGGAGAGCCTCACAACCCGGCAAGTCCGCAACTTTTCCAAAAGCCTCGCCCGGCGCACCACCCTCCCCTTGTTTTGGATGGAGGAAGCCCTCAGCAGCTACGAAGCCGAACGGGATCTCCGGGACGCCGGACGTTCCGCAGCCAAGGGCCGGGCCGTACTCGACCAGCAGGCCGCAGTACGCATCCTACAGTCTTTCCTTGATCAACCGGAAGCCAAACGGAAAGCCATATGAACGAGTCCCCCGAAGCAGGCAAGAACGCGCCCGCCGCCTCACGCCCGGAAGAAACGGGCATCCCTTCCGTCCCGCCGGATGCGCGGGAACAGCAGGATACTCCAGCTCCACAACATCCCAATGCGTCCCCCCCCGAAGCCGAGGGGGGACGGCAGGCCGACAAGGAGCCCGACGCAACACCTCCCCTCCCCCTTGAAAATGATGAAGAAGAGGAAACGCCGCCACCCGCCTCTGCGTCCGAGACGCCCAAACCCAAGCGCCTCTGGCCGCGCTTCCTGTTCGGGTTCATGCTGCTGGTTTTGCTGGCTTGCGGCGGAGCCGGTTGGCTGGCCTACGACTTCCTGAACAGCCCCGGCACCGATCCCGCCGTCGCGCCCGCTCAGAATGTGGAAGTGACCGTCAATCCCGGCACGACGTTCCGCACCCTGACGCCTGAGCTCGTCCGCCTTGGGGCCGTGCGCAACGCCGACAAGTTCATCCTCCTGCTTCGCTGGATGAACTACAGGGACATTCCCCACGCGCTCAAGCCCGGACGCTTCCGGCTCAACACGGGCTGGACGCCGCAACAGGTCATCGATCAACTGGTCAACGGCTCCCCCCTGCTCGACCGGGTAACGATCCCCGAAGGCCTCGCATGGTGGGAAGTGGGCAAGCGGCTGGAAAAGGCCCGGATGGTGCGTTTCGAGGATTTCGCCAAGCTCGTCCATGACCCGGCCTTCCTGCGGCACTGGGGCATTCCGTTCGACAGCGCGGAAGGCTTCCTGTTCCCGGACACCTACCTGATCATGCGTCCGCTGGAACTCAATGAAACCACGGCAAAATCGGTCGTCGGGCGGCTTATCGACAACTTCTGGCGCAGAACCGCCCCGCTCTGGCCCGGCGGCAAGCGTCCGGGCCCCTCCGGGCGGGACGAGGTGCGGCGTCTGGTCACGCTGGCTTCCATCGTCGAGCGGGAAACCGCCGTCCCCTCCGAGCGCCCCCGCGTCGCCGGGGTATATGCCAACCGTCTGCGGCTCAACATGCTGCTCCAAGCAGATCCCACCACTGCCTACGGGCTTGGGGAAGGCTTTGACGGCAACCTGCGGCGCAGGCACCTCGACGACGAATCCAACCCCTACAACACCTACAAACGCCCCGGCCTGCCGCCCGGCCCCATTTGTTCACCGGGCCTCGCCTGCCTCAAGGCGGCCGCCAATCCAGAAAAGCACGACTACATTTATTTTGTCGCGCGCGGGGAAGACGGCTCCCATGTGTTCAGCACCAATTTAGCCGCGCACAACAGGGCCGTCCGAGAGTATTGGGCGAAAAGGAGGGGGAAGTAGATACTTGGAGGGGGCGGGGGGAACTTTCTATAGAAAGTTCCCCCCGCCCCCTCCAAACCTCCCCCACCCCTCTCAAAGATTTTTGACCTTATCAAATCCCTCATGAAGGTTTTACAAAAAACAAGGCCGCATCATAGAAAAGGGGTGATGCTTTTTTCTTTGAAGTTCCAAAGGAATAATCAGCAAAATGCCTTAGCCGTGGATCCCGCCAAGGGGAAAACAGGAGAAAAAGGCTGTATTTTCACCGTGCTGTAGAGATGAAACGACCACATACCACGACAGAGCCTTACAAAAGACAAAGCCCTTTGAAGAGTCCCTTCAAAGGGCTATCATTTTAGCCAAAGGCTATGATAACAACCGGTTGATATTTCAGGCTGTATCACAATAAATTTTAACATTGATTATGTCATAGCAATTGATTGATATTTTATTAAAATTCCAAATGGATAACCAGTAAAATTCAGATAAGAGCCTCAGTGACGGAAAAGCAGATAGAAACTGTATTTTCATCATATTAGAAATATAAAACAACTATATCCATAGCAAATACTTAATATTTTATTTTTCAAAATAGTAAATAAAAATTCAACTGAACCAGTTAACCACGATAGGGCTCCATTCCTACGCAGGTTTAAGAACGGAATTCATCGCCAGAAAAATATTCTATATACATCCCGATATATGGGAATACTCATTATATTTATGGCTGTGTTATAGAAAATGGTTGATGCTTTTTTCCTTGAAGTTCCAAAGGGATAACCGGCAAAATGCCTTAGCCGTGGATCCCGCCAAGGGGAAAACAGGAGAAAAAACTGTATTTTCACCACACTCTGGAGATGAAACAACCACAAACTATAACAGAGCCATATTCATAACAGCGCATTATGAAAGATAAAAAAGGCTCTGTCATAGCATGTGGTTGTTTCATCCCACCAGTATGCTGAAAATACAGCCTTTTTCCCCATTTTTTCACTGATA
This sequence comes from Bilophila sp. T19-St14, assembly GCF_059728385.1. Lineage (NCBI taxonomy): Bacteria > Pseudomonadati > Thermodesulfobacteriota > Desulfovibrionia > Desulfovibrionales > Desulfovibrionaceae > Bilophila > Bilophila sp. T19-St14. The sequence continues at coordinate 2,653,998 of NZ_BAAGFT010000001.1, read as the reverse complement.
GGCTCCATGATTGGAAAAATTTTATTGATTATTCCTTTGGAATTTCAAGAAATAAAGCATCAACCGTTTCCTACGGCACAGCCATAAAAAATGGCTGTGTTATAAAAAATGGTTGATGTTTTTTTCCTTGAAGCTCCAAAGGGATAGCCGGCAAAATGCCTTAGCCGTGGATCCCGCCAAGGGGAAAACAGGAGAAAAAGGCTGTATTTTCACCGCACTGTGGAGATGAAACAACCACATACTATAACAGAACCTAAAAAATACCTTTCCTTGTCAGATTACGCCGGGCCTGAACAATATCAGCGTACTGGAAAGGTGTTTTTTGTACATACCTCTTGTTTACACCGCACATAGCGGGCGTCTTATTGTTTCAGCCGTTTCGCACCCTCAACAGGCTAAAAGCCATAAACAAATCCTGTTGAAAAATCTTTCAACAGGCCGTCACCTTTCCCCAATCTCCCGCAGGAACGAACTCCCGCCGCGCAGCCTCCCCACCAGTCAAAAGTCTTTGAGGGGGAAAGGGAGGGGGTTGGGGAGGGAAAGGGGGAACTTTCTTCAGAAAGTTCCCCCTTTCCCTCCCCAATTTCCTTCACCCTTCCATAACCTTGATCCGATCAAACCCGGAAAGCAAACGGCGCTCCAACACGCGCACCCTGCTGACCAAAAGGACGGCGGCGACGGATACGCCGACGATAAACGCCGTCCAGAACCCCTGCGGGCCGACGGGGTCGCCCCACAGATGCGTCCTGCCGAGCGTGTAGCCCAGCGGCAGGGCGAGCATCCAGTAGGAAACCAGCGTTACGCACAGGATGGCCCGCGTATCGTTATACCCGCGCAGGATGCCGACGCTGACCACCTGCACGGCGTCCGTAATCTGATAGGTCGCGGCGAACAGCAGCAAGTGCGACGCCAGCCCGAGCACTACCGGATCATTGTTGTAAACGGCGGCGATCTGATGCCTCCAGAGGATGGTCACCGTCGCCGTGCAGCACGCCGCCATGCAAGCCAAAAGCCATGAGGAGCGGCTTGCCACGCGGACGGCCTCCACCGACTTGCGCCCAAGGGCAAACCCCGTGCGGATGGTTGCCGCCGTACCGATGGACAGCGGAACCATGAACAGCAGCGAGCTGAAATTCAGGGCGACCTGATGCCCGGCCACCTGAATGGCCCCAAGCGGCGCGATGAGCAGCGCCACCGCCGCGAACAGCGTCACCTCAAACAGCATGGCCAGCGCACCGGGGAAGCCGATTCCCACCAGCTTCTTGAGCGTTGCCCAAGCGGGGAGTTCCCATACCCGCCAAGCCATCAGTTCCCTCAGGTAGGGATGGCGGGAGGCATACACCACCATCGTCAGGAACATCGCCCAATAGACAATCGCCGTGGCGACGCCCGTACCCGGCCCGCCGAGCGCCGGGAGGCCGAACTTGCCGAAAATCAGGATGTAGTTGCATGGGATATTGATGAGCAGCCCCATAAAGCCCGCGAACATCGCCGGGCGCATAAGCGCCATTCCCTCCATGCCGCAGCGCAACGCCACGAACAGCAGATAGGCCGGCGCGCCCCAGATGATCGCCCGCAGGTACTGCCCCGTCATGAGCCCAAGAGAGCCCTCCACGCCCATATCGGCGAGATGGAACGATATCAGATAGACGATAATGATGAGCGGAACCGAAATGAACAGCGCCATCCAGATCCCCTGCCGCATGACGTGCCCGACGCCCTGCATGTGTTCGCCGCTCCGCATGGAGCCGGCCCCGCGAAGCTGCGCCACGCACGGCGTGACCGCAAGCAGCAGCCCCTGCCCGAACAGGATGAGCGGAACCCAAAGCGACCCGGCCAGCGCCACAGCCGCCATATCCACGGCCCCCACCCGGCCTGTCATGACCATATCCACAAACCCCATCGAAACCATGGCGATCTGCGCCAAAAGGGCTGGGACGGCAAGGGTAAACTGCGTTTTCATTTCAGTGAGATAGGCCCGACGCTTCGTAGACATGAAAAACCTCAAAAAGAAAAAAGGAGAAAGACAGCCCTCCCTGAAACACAGTTTCAAGGAGGGCTGTTGGACTATAGCTGGAACAGATAAAAAGGCAATCGCTTCCCATGCCCAAGAAAACGGAAATGGGGGCTTCGTTTGAGGGATGAAATCCCCTTTCCCATCGGGGGATGGTTCCGCATTGCGGAGTGTTCGTCCACCCGGAAACGCCCTTTCCTGCCGGGATGGAGGGGACGCACCCTGTCTGGAGCGCCCCGCTTCCGGCTTAAACGCTCAGATCATCGGAAGGCCGGATCTTCCGGCCCCGGTCAGCAGCAGCGCGAAACCAATCCCCTCCAGCGGAAATCCCCTTTCCCATCGGGGGAAGGTTCCGCATTGCGGAGCGTTCGTCCACCTGGAAACGCCCTTTCCTGTCGGGGTGGAGGGGACGCCCTTGTCTGGAGCGCCCCGCTTCCAGCTTAAACGCTCAACTCATCGGAAGGCCGGATCTTCCGGCCCACGGTCAGCAGCAGCGCGAAGCAAATCCTCTCCAGTGGAAATCCCCTTTCCCATCGAGGGAACTTCCACATTGCGGGGCGTTCGTCCACCCGGAAACGCCCTTTCCTGCCGGGATGGAGGGGACGCCCCTGTCTGGGAGCGCCCCGCTTCCGGCTTAAACGCTCAGATCATCGGAAGGCTGGATCTTCCGGCCCACGGTCAGCAGCAGCGCGAAGCAAACCAACGCAATGGCGATCCCCACGATATTGGACATCTCGTAGGACATGCCGAAGCCCATGCTCTTCTCAAAGCAAATATATACGGCACTTACAGCCGTCATGAAGCAGGCGGGCACGGAGGCAATCCAGTGGAACTTGCCCCGGTGCAGCAAGTAGGCGGCTGCGGCCCACAGCATGATGGCGGCGAGGGCTTGGTTGGCGAACCCGAAGTAACGCCACAGCATCCCAAAGGGAATGAAGTTCAGGGCGACGCCCACGACAAACAGCGGGACGGCAATCATCAGGCGGTTCTTGTGCGGGCGCTGATCATAGCCGATGGCGTCAGCGATGGTCAGGCGGGCCGCACGGAAGGCCGTATCGCCGGATGTCACGGGCAGCACCACAACGCCGAGGACGGCGAGGGCGCCGCCAAACGCGCCGAGCAGCTCCACGGAAATGTTGTTCACGACCAGAGCGGCGTTCCCCTTGGGGCCGAGGGCGGCGTCAAGGGCGGCGGTATCCGTATAGAAGGACATGCCGAGCGTCACCCAGATGAGCCCGATAACGCCTTCCGCAATCATCGCGCCATAAAAAATCTGCCGTCCATGCTTTTCGTTGCTGATGCAGCGGGCCATCAGCGGGGACTGCGTGGCGTGGAAGCCGGAGCAGGCGCCGCAAGCGATGGTGATGAACACCAGCGGCCAAGCGGGCAGGCCGGCGGGGTTCTGCGTCGTCCATTCAATATTGCTGTAGAAGGTGTATCCCTTGAAGGCCAGAGCAGCCAACAGGCCGACCGCCATGAACACCAGCAGTACGGCGAAGAACGGATAGATGCGCCCGATGATCTTGTCCACGGGCAGAATCGTGGCGAGGAAGTAGTAGGCAAAGATGATCGCCACAAAAAGCATGCTGTTTATGCCGGTCAAGTGGGAGAGCAGGCCAGCTGGCCCCGCCACGAAGACCACGCCCACCAGAATGAGCAGCACGACGGCGAACACGCGCATGAGCTTCCTGATGGGTTCACCAAGGTTATATCCAACAATATCGGGCACGGACTTGCCGTTATAACGGACAGACAGCATCCCTGAGAAATAGTCATGCACGGCACCGGCGAACACGCAGCCGATCACGACCCACACGAGGGCTATGGGGCCATAGAGGGCACCAAGGATAGGCCCAAAGACAGGCCCAAGCCCGGCGATGTTCAGCAGTTGGATCAGAAACACCTTGGCGGGGCTCATCTCCACATAGTCCACACCGTCAGGCATTTTGCAGGCGGGCGTGGGACGGTTGGGGTTCGGCCCGAACACTTTTTCCACAATGGATCCATATACGAAATACCCACCCAACAGCCCCGCAAGGGCCAACACAAAATACATCCATGAAGGCATACAAATCCCCCTCTCAACGTGAATGTTACGGAACCGCCCTCCCTTACGGCAAGGAGGCTGCTCCATTATAGTACGGAGTCTAATCCCGTATTTCTTTCTGAGTCAAGGGGGAAAGTGCTTTTTGCGCAATAGGATACAAAATCGGGCAGTCTGATTTGGGCCCCTTGGCACGCCGCATCTTCATGGAAGAGGGGCGTACCAAAAACAAAAGGCTGCGCCATAGGAAAGGCTGCTGCTTTATTTCTTGAAATTCCAAAGGAATAACCGGAAAGGCTGTGTTTAAGTTTGTGGTTGATACAAGATTCCAACTGGAAAGGAAGAGTTCTTTGGAAATTATCTGGAGGTCTCGCAACAATTCTTCAAAACCGGATTTCATGTAATGAGCAAAAAATGAGAGAGCCCCACATCACCAGACGTGGAATGAGCTTTTATCTATTGATTTTCATTGAAAAAACCATCAACCGTAAAATTAAACACAGCCACCGGAAAAATGCCCCAAGCATGGAGCCCATCGGCGGGAAAACTGGAGGAAACGGCAGTATTTTCACCATACTGTGAAGCTAACGCAACCATATATCTGACAGAACCAAATAAAAGGCTCTGTTAGAGTATGTGGTTGTTTCATCTCCACAGTTTGGTGAGAATACAGCCTTTTTCTCCGGTTTTCCTCTTGGCGGAATCCATAACAAAGGCATTTTGTTGGTTATTTATTTGCAGCTTCAAGGAAAAAAGCATCAACCATTTTCTCGAACACAGCAAAATAAAAAAGGAAGGGAGCCGAAACTCCCTTCCCATTGAAGCTAACCGGAATCGGCGTCAGCCGACTTCAATTAGAAAGCGTACTTCAGGGTCACAGCACCGCGGAAGTTGTTTTCGCGGTAGTCGTTAGTGTTGTTCCACACATTTTCATCGAGGTCGAGGTTGATGTAGCCGAGTTCGACGCCGAGGGTCAGATCCTGGTAGATCTTGTACTGGGTGTCGAAGTTGACTTCCCAAGCCTTATCGGCGGTGGTCAGGTACAGGCTGTTACCACCGTTGGTCAGGGTAGCACCGCCATGACGCACCATTTCGGTGTTGTTGGTACCCTTCACGAAGCCGACGCGGAAGATGTGGCTGAGGTCTTCCATGAAGGAAATGTCTTTCGCCTGCAGGTACACACCCATGGTACCATCGTTGGACAAGCCAAGCATATCGCAGGAAACACGGCCATAGTTGTCATCGAAACCGTAGGAAGAAACCGACCAAGAGCCTTCAATGGTGGGCATACGTTCGGAGCCGTTGTACGGGCTCTTGTCGTCACCGGAAGCATACCAGAACAGGATGCCGGGGGTGAAGTAGTCCATCTTGTACTCACCAAGGATAGAAGCGAACCAGCCAGCGCGCTCTGCATCGAAGTTCTTACCACCCATGGTCTTGTAAGAACCCATATCAACGCTACCGTAAGCAGCATCAAGAGCAAAGCGGAAAGGATCAAAGTAGGTCAGTTCAGAAGCAATACCCACCCACCAAGCATAGCCATGACGGTCAAGGGAGCTGTTAGCGAGGTTGTCGGTTCCAACGGGCAACAGGCGCTGCAGGTGCGACCCACTCGTCCCATACCAGTCTTCGACACAGTCACCAGAGTTATCAAAGCTGTCGCGACCAATAACGCCACCCATAGCCCACGGGGTCACCTTCACGCCGTCGAAGGTCATGGGTACAGTCAAGCCCACGAAATCCATGGCGTCGCTGTAGCTGTGTCCGGTGGAATAGCTTTCACCAGCGTGGTTGTCATTTTCAGCACGGAGCCAGAAAAGGCTGGCACCCACGTTTTCGGTGAACTGACCGGAGATGGTGATACCAGCGCCATCAGCGGAACCGCCGCCGAGGACAGGGTTGTTGGAAACGAAGCCGGGCAGGCTGAAGTTCTGGAGACCCATACGAACCTTGGCGTCGGTCTGGGGGATCACCCAGTCAACGTAGCTGTAACGAACCTTCACAACCTTGTCGTCGGTACCGAGGGAAGCGCCATCAGAAGACTTACCCCAGTTCTGGTCGCCGATTTCGAAGAACACAACGCCCTTCAGGGATTCGGAAGCGATGACGTCAATCTGGGTACGCAGACGCTGTTTCGCAGAGAACTTATCCTTGCCGGAATTTTCAGCGAAGGTGTTATCACCCACTTCCCAAGAAAATTCCCACAAACCCTTGGCCTTGATATCAGCAGCCTGAGAACCAGCCGCAGCGCCGAGCACGAGGCCGGCAGCAAGAAGCAGAGTCACGATGCGCTTCATTTCTATTCCTTCCTTCTTAAATAAAATTCCTTGCTCAGTGAACACAGGACAATCCAGTGTTCGGGTCTCTTTTCTCACAACTCTAAACCGAGATCAAGCCTTTTTGTAAAAAAATTTAAACTTCGTGATTCTCATCCCTCTCAAACGGCCCTGCAAGGCAAAATCCCTGTACCGCCTCTGGGTGATGAGGGGCCCACGGGCTCCACTAGTTGCCGCTCTCGGAGTCCGTACCGTCCACCTAGGGGAGAATGGGCCACTGGCGTCGAGTTCCGAAGCCTGTTCGGGGGAGTACCGCCCTATGGGAATGAGGGGCCGCCCCTTCTCTGACGAGGGATTCACCTTTTCGATGATTTTCTAAAAAATTCGTTTTGAATTTTAGACAGTTGAAATGTGTCTTTCACTCAATAGCGAATGTCTCCCCTGACACGCATATTGCCCCAGCCCGCGCCGCCATTGTACCCCCCGGCCCTGCCCTTCCCTGACGCAGGCTCGAAACGACGATCCAGCTTCCACAAGGCCGCCCCTCCCCCGGCCCTTTCCCGGATACGGGCAACCGCGTGGTGCCTTCTGGTTGTACGGCAATCCCGCCCCTGCCCTGACACGCATCTTGACCCAACCCGCGCCGCCATTGAGCGCCCCTGCCCCGCCCTTCCCCTGACACGGGCTCGAAACGACGATCTGTTTTCCACAAGGTCGCCCCTGCCCCGGCCCCTTCCCGGATACGGGCAACTGCGTGGTGCCTTCCGGCTGTACGGCAATCCTGCCCCTGCCCTGACACGCATCTTGACCCAGCCCGCACCGCCATTGTACGCCCCGGCCCTACTCCTTCCCTGACGCGGGGCTTGACGGGACGCCGCAAGTACGCAAATAGTCGTATTGTACGGTTGCTCAACGCTCCCGCCCGCATCCAAAGACCTCTTTTAAGGATAGACGCATGGGTTTCTTCTCAAGTATCAAACGGCTGTGGTCATCGAATAAAACTGAGGCAACTCCGCAAACGCCGCAGGTTCCGGCAGAGGAAGCGCAGGCCGCTTCCCAGCCGACTGAAGCGGAAGGCGGCACGTCCCCCGAAACGCCTCCCGCGCCCGACACGCCGCAGCCTCCTGCGGTTTCGGAAACGTTGCCGGAAACGGCCTCCGCAGGGCCGCAGCAGGCCGCTCAGGAAGCGGATCAGCCCGCAGCCGGACAATCTTTTGAACCGGACGGAGCCCCCGCACACGCGCCCATGACCGCCGAACCGGACGCCTCCCCCGCGCCTGTTGCCGCACGCACAGCAAAGGACGGCCTGCCCGGAGCCTCCACCTCCGCGTCTGCCGCACATGCCGCGGGGGGCGGACTGCCCGAAGCGCCCGCGCCCGTTGCCCAGCCTGCCCCCCAGCCGTATGCGCCGGTGGAACCCTCAGGATGGCGGGCCACGTTGCTGCTTGCCCTCCGGGAAGCCGAGCCGCGCCTGTCCGTGTGGCTGTCCATCGTTCTGGAAGACCTCGGCCCCGATGCGCGCACGGGTGACGAGCTCTGGGAACGGGTCCGCTTCCTTTTGACCGCCCTTGGAGCCCCGGAAAACGAAGCTGATGCCTTCGTCGCCGATTTCGCGGCGTGGGCCGAGCGCATGGAATACGAAGAAGTGGCGGACTTCCGTTCGGAATTGCAGTACCGCCTCGCCCTTGCGCTCGATCTTGAAGACGAGGAGGATGAGCGCAGCCGTATTTTCCTCAAGCTGCATCAGGGGTTGGAACGAACCCGCGAACAGCTCGGCAAAGGGCTTTCCACCCTCTTCGCCAGCCACGGCGACCTCTCCGCCGACTTCTGGGACGAATTGGAAGAACTCTTTATTATGGCGGACATGGGCGTCGAAGCCGCGGCCGAACTGTGCAAGCGCCTCAAATCCCGCGCTCGTGCCGCTTCCGCAACCACCCCTGAGGAACTCCGCCCCCTCCTTGCGGCGGAACTGGAAGAGATTTTCCGCATCCCGCGCGGCGTTGTGGCGGTCAACCCGCCTGAGGTCGTGCTGATCATCGGCGTCAACGGCGTGGGCAAGACCACGACCATCGCCAAGCTCGCCTACCGCGCCCGTATGCAGGGCAAAAAAGTCCTCCTTGCCGCCGCCGACACCTTCCGGGCCGCCGCCGTGGAACAGCTTGGCATTTGGGCGGAACGCACGGGTTCCGGCTTCCACTCCAAAGGGCAGAACGCCGATCCCGCTGCCGTGGCATGGGAAGCGATGGATATAGCCATCAGGGATCAATATGATATTCTGTTTATTGATACCGCCGGGCGTCTGCACACCAAAAGCAACCTGATGGACGAGCTCCACAAAATCCGGGAGGTCATCGCCCGCAAACATCCCGGCGCTCCGCACCGCAGCATCCTTATTGTAGACGCCACCACCGGCCAGAACGCGCTCCAGCAGACAAAGATATTCAAGGAAGCCGCCGGGATTGACGAACTCATCCTGACCAAGCTCGACGGCACCGCCAAGGGCGGCGTCGCCGTAGCCGTTTCCATGCAGTACGGCATCCCGATCACCTATGTCGGCCTCGGCGAAAAAATGGAAGACCTCCGCCCCTTCAACGGGGATGACTTCGCCAAGGCGCTCCTTGAGCAGTAACGGGACGATAAAAAAGGGAGGAACCTTTCTGCAAAAGGCTCCTCCCTTTTGAGGACGGGGTCATCCTGAGCGGATTGGAATTCTTGGGGAAGGGGGGCTTTTTTGAAGAAGGCTTCTCCTTCCCTACGTTTGCCCGCGTAGAGCCAGCCGCACCTTTTCCAAACGTTTTGTGCCTATTGAACCGTTCACAATCCTTTCTGAGGCAGGCCGCCTTTGGGACACGGCATCTGAAAGCAGCCACCTGCCGCCCTCCCCTCCCCCTCACAACCCTTTTGACTTTTTTCCGTTTTTTTCCGAAAGTATACCATTTCACACGTAAACCATCCTCAAAAAAACACGCTTTGGAGCGGGCGGGGCCTTTGGGGGAAGCAGCGCCCGCGCTTCTTCGCCCATCCCCTTCCCCTGTTCCCCATACGCCGGAGACCTGCATGTACGACATCGACGATCTGAAAAACCTTGTGGACATGGCGGCGGGCGGGCGCAGCCCCGCCGACCTCCTCATCACCAACGCGAAGCTGGTGGACGTGCTGACCGGAGAAATCCGGGAAACAGACGTCAGCGTGGGCGGCGGCAAAATCCTCGGCTTCTCGCATACCGAGGCTGTGAAGGTCGTTGACGCGCAGGGAGCCTACCTGCTGCCCGGCCTCATCGACGCCCACATCCATATCGAATCCAGCATGGTAAGCCCCGCGCGTTTCGCCGGGCTGGTACTCCCGCACGGCACCACCAGCGTCGTGGCCGATCCGCACGAAATCGCCAATGTCCACGGTCTGGAAGGCATCCGGTACATGCTGGAAAACGGGCGCCATCTGCCGCTCAACATTTTTATCTCCCTCCCCTCCTGTGTCCCGGCGACGCCGTTCGAGGATTCCGGCGCGATCCTTTCCGCCGAAGAACTGGAAGAGCTCATCGACGACCCCAAAGTGACCGGGATCGGCGAAATGATGAACTTCCCCGGCGTCGTCTCCGGCGACTACGACGTGCTGGCAAAAATCCAGCTCGGCACGTCCCACGGCAAAATTGTGGACGGGCACGCCCCCGGCCTGTTGGGCCGGGATCTCGACGCCTATCTCGTCACCGGGATTACGAACACCCATGAGTGCACCACGCTTGAAGAAATGCGCGAGAACCTTTGCCGGGGCAGCTACATCCTGATCCGCGAAGGCTCCGCCGCCAAAAACCTCCGAACGCTCCTGCCCGGCGTCACGCCCGGCAACGCGCGGCGCTGCGCGTTCTGCTGCGATGACCGCCATATTGAGGATATCGTTTCCGACGGGCACATGGACAACCATTTGCGCCTCGCCGTAGGCATGGGGATGGACCCGGTACAGGCCGTCACCATGTGTACGCTCAACGCCGCGGAATGCTTCGGGCTGCGCAACAAGGGAGCCGTCGCCCCCGGCAGGGACGCCGATTTCATCCTTGTGGACGACCTCAAGGCATTCCGCGTGCGCAAGGTCTTCACGGCCGGACGGCTGATCGCCGAAGACGGGCGTGTCCTCATCCCGCTGGATGACGCGGCTGCGGGGGCGCCTTCCCATTCCATCCACCTCAAGCCGCTGGACGAAGATGCCCTGTCCTTGCCTGTCCGCACCGGAAAGGCCCGTGTCATCGGCATTGAGCCCGCCTCCCTCGTTACGAAAAACCTCATCCGCGAGGTAAAGACCGATGATGCGGGATGTTTCCAGTCCTCGCTGAATCCCGGCCTGACCAAAATCGCGGTCATCGAACGGCATAAGAGGACGGGAAAGCTCGGCATCGGGATTCTGGAAGGCTATGGGCTCACGGGAGGGGCCATAGCGACGACCATTTCCCACGACTCCCACAACATTGTCGTAGCGGGCGACAACGACCCCGATATGCTGCTTGCCGTCCGGGAGTTGGCGGACATGGGCGGCGGCATCGTCTCCGTGCACGGAGGGGCTGTCCGGCGTTTACCCCTCCCCATCGCGGGCCTCATGACCTCCGCCGATCCGCAGGAAGTCAACGCCGTCCATCATGATATGCTCGTTGCCGCGCGTGCGGAGCTCGGCATCCCCGAAGACGTCGAACCGTTCATGACCCTCAGCTTCATGGCCCTCCCCGTCATCCCGGAACTCAAGCTGACCGCCCGCGGCCTGTTCAACGTCAACACTTTTTCCTTCGTCGGCGTGGAAGCCGACTGATGAGGTGCGCCATGCCCAGACTCTTGCCGGGGACATCCCCCGAAACCGATCTTTATGCCCTCACCGACGATGAGCTGTCCCTCGGCCGTCCGGCGGTTGAAGTCGCCAAGGCCCTGCTCGACAGCGGCATCAAGATCCTCCAGTACCGCGAAAAGGAAAAAAAGGCCGGGCAGATGCTCAAAGAGTGCATGGAACTGCGCAGCCTGACCCGCGAGGCCAGCGCCTGCTTCATCGTGAATGATCACGTTGACATCGCCATCCTCTGCGAAGCCGACGGCGTACACGTCGGCCAGGAGGATCTCCCTGTCGAGGCCGTGCGCCGTCTCGTTGGCCCGGACATGATCATCGGCCTGTCCACCCATAGCCCGGAGCAGGCCCGCGCAGCCGTGGCCTCCGGCGCCGACTATATCGGGGTCGGCCCCATTTACCCGACGCAGACCAAAAAGGACGTATGCGCCGCGGTAACCCTCGACTACCTTGATTGGGTGGCCGCCAACATCACCCTGCCGTTCGTCGCCATTGGGGGCATCAAGCGCCACAACATTGCGGACGTCATCGCGCATGGCGCCCGCTGCTGCGCCCTCGTTTCCGAGTTCGTCAGCGCCCCTGACATTCCCGCCCGCGTTGCCGAAGTCAGGGCTGCAATAAAAAAAGAGTGTTTTTACAGGTGAGAGGGCAAATTATTCCCTCTCGCCGCCATGTTGCGCGATGGAGGGCGGGCGCATTCCAAGAGTGCTTTGCAGGAAGCGCTTGACCTCCGCCTGATACGGTCATATGTGTTCGACATGAACGGAATCTTCCATGCTCCCAAGTGGTTCGCTCTGCTTCTCCTCGCCGCGTTCACGCTGGCGAACAGCCCCGTGTGGGCCGCTCCGAAGCCTGTCGCCGACAAGGGCGGAGAAAAAAAGGAAGAGGTCGTATGGGGCGAAATGCCTGCTGGAGCCAAAACAACCTATATCGGCATCCATGGAGGCACAGTGCCCGTCAGCCTGCTGACGGCGGGGGACGGTTCCCCTATGATCGCGCTCGTGGGCCTGACCGGAAGCGATTTCCTGAACTTTCTGCGTACCAACGGCAGATTGCAGGAAGAACCCCTGTTTGCCGACAACACAGGGATCTACGCTCCGGGGGCTTATCCTTCGGATATGGACGACAACCCCGTACAGCCGGCAGAGCCTGACGCATCTGCACCACAGCCGACTAATAACGCGACGCAACCTGTGACCGGGAACGCTACACAGCCGCTGGCAAGTGAGCAGACAGCGCAGCAAACCGCCGACAGCCAGCCTACGGAGCTTCCCGAAACCGATCCCGCCATCCCCTCCGAGAGCAATGCTACGCTGCTTTTGGCTGGCTCATCTTCTGGAGACATTCCCGTCATCTATGCCACAGGACGGAACTTTGAACGGCTGAGCCTTGTCCCCGCTAACTGGGCCCCCTTTGGCCTGACTGAAAAAGCCCTTTCGCTTGAAGGGGAAGTAAAAGTTCTCGCCCCGCCCAAGATGCTGCCCAAGCGGCACGCTCTCAAGAAAAAACGGCGCTAATCGTTGATGAACTCACCCAAAGAGGGAAGGAACGTTTCTCCTTCCCTCTTTTTTATTGGCCCTGTCATAGCAAAAGTCTGATGTTCCATTCCATGCAATTCGAGATAGATACTGAAGAAAATATTTTTTGCCGTTGGGCTCGCCAGCAACTTCCTTCAAAAACTCAGTGGAATCAATGCCTGTAAAATCACATCAATCAAATGCTGTGGCAGAGCCTTTTTAGACAGAGCTTTTTTAGCTGGCTGTGTCCTAGGCCGTGTCGCCAATTATATATAACATATTTAAATTAATTAACTATTTTAAGTCATAAAATATTATTTATATAATTTCAAATAGTTATATCTAACATGACGACACAATCTAGAAAATCGCTGCTGCTCTTTTTCTTGAAGTTCCAAAGCAATAACCAGCAACATACCTTAGCCATGAATTCCGCCAATGGGAAAATTGGAGAAAAAGGCCGTATTTTCACCGTGCTATGGAGATGTAACACCCACATGCTATGGCAGGGCCTTTAGTTTATTCGCCTCGGGTTCACACCGATTTTAAGGAATACAGAGTTTATTCTCTCCTCTTTTTTTAAGGTAAGCTGAAACTCAGTTTCCGCTAAGGCTCTTTCCATCCCCCACTCAAAGGTTTTCCGGTACAACTTCTCAACTGCTACACATAGCAATGAGCTATGCCCTAGAGGAAAAATTCCTTAAAGTTGAATAAATAGCAATCCCTCTCCTCCAGTTCTGATAGCCGTAGTTTTCCATCTGCTGAAGCGTAAAAACGAAGTGTTCGCAGCCTGGAAGAACACCTTTGAGGACCGCATCTTTGCTTTTGCAGCGCTTCTTAAAGGCTGTGCAGCAGCAAACGATAGAGTTTTTTGTCCCTGTAATAAGTATCTGGCTGTTTTATCTATGCAATACAACACTACAAGTATAGATTTTATCCAATTTTCTGCCGATGGACACTATGGTTGGGGGATTTTGGGTTATTCCATTGGGATTTCAAAAAAGCATCAACCGTTTCCTATGGCACGGCTTTATGTTGGAGTTTCAGGTGATGGCCAGTAAAAGCCTGCGATCGTAGGGTCTGGCAAGCGGGAAAAGCAGAGAAAAAACGGGATGCCTGTCATGTTTTAAAAAGGCTCTGTTATAGTTTGTGGTTGTTTCATCTCCACAGTGAGGTGAAAATACAGCCCTTTTCTCCGGTTTTCCCCTTGGCGGGAGCCACGACTAAGGCATTTTGCCGGTTAATCCTTTGGAACTTCAAGGAAAAAAGCATCAACTATTTTCTATAACACAGCCTTTAAGAAAGGATACCACGCCCCACGGCAGGGGTTTCTTAAAGGCATTGGAACCGGGGGAGTACGGAGGGGGAGAGGGGAAGTTACGGGAAGGAGGCTGGGGCCGTTAGAAGGAGAGAGAGAGAGAGAGAGAGAGAGGAGGCCCTGAAGCCGTAAAGGGAAGAACTCCGGGTGGGAGGGAAGCCGAGGAGGAGGAGGGAGGGCAAGGCTGAGGAGAAAAACGGGGAGGGGGGAGGATTACGTGATTGGGGAGTGCGGAGGGGGATGCGGGGAGTGCCTGCAAGACAAAAAAACAACGGGCCGTCTTACGAAGACGGCCCGTTGGAAATAAAGTCTTGGCGTTGTTCTACTTTCCCACGTAAGAATGCGCAGTATCATCGACGATGGAGAGCTTAACTGCCGAGTTCGGAATGGGATCGGGTGTACCCTCTCCTCCATGAACACCAAGACAAATCTCTATTAATATGAATTGATAGGGGGTAGGAAGGGGAAAGTTTTTGACAAATAAGCCGCTCGGGCTATTAGTACTGGTCAGCTGAGCGCGTCGCCGCGCTTACACCTCCAGCCTATCGACCGGGTAGTCTACCCGGGCCCTTCAGCTCTTTCGAGGGGAGAACTTATCTTGAGGCAGGCTTCCCGCTTAGATGCTTTCAGCGGTTATCCCTTCCGCACATAGCTACCCTGCTGTGCCGCTGGCGCGACAACAGGATCACCAGGGGTGCGTCCATCCCGGTCCTCTCGTACTAGGGACAGGCCCTCTCAATTCTCCTTCGCCCACAGAAGATAGGGACCAAACTGTCTCACGACGTTTTAAACCCAGCTCGCGTACCACTTTAAACGGCGAACAGCCGTACCCTTGGGACCTGCTTCAGCCCCAGGATGTGATGAGCCGACATCGAGGTGCCAAACCGCATCGTCGATGTGAACTCTTGGATGCGATCAGCCTGTTATCCCCGGCGTACCTTTTATCCAATGAGCGATGGCCCTTCCATTCGGGACCACCGGATCACTAACGCCAACTTTCGTTCCTGTTCGAGATGTCTCTCTTACAGTCAAGCTCCCTTATGCGTTTGCACTCAGCGCCTGGTTTCCGATCAGGCTGAGGGAACCTTTGCATGCCTCCGTTACACTTTAGGAGGCGACCGCCCCAGTCAAACTACCCGCCAGACACTGTCTTTCTCCGGGATGACCGGAAGAAGTTAGGATCTTAAACATGCAAGGGTGGTATTTCAACGATGGCTCCCCCCATACTGGCGTACAGGGTTCACAGCCTCCCACCTATCCTACACATGCAGGCCCAAAATCCAATGTCAAGCTATAGTAAAGGTGCACAGGGTCTTTCCGTCTTTCTGCGGGTACACGGAATTTTCACCGCGACTGCAATTTCACCGAGTCTCTGGCCGAGACAGTGTGGAGATCGTTACGCCATTCGTGCAGGTCGGAACTTACCCGACAAGGAATTTCGCTACCTTAGGACCGTTATAGTTACGGCCGCCGTTTACTGGGGCTTCAATTCGGAGCTTTGCTTGCGCTGACTCCTCCTTTTAACCTTCCAGCACCGGGCAGGCGTCAGTCCGTATACGTCGTCTTTAGGACTTCGCACAGACCTATGTTTTTAGTAAACAGTCGCCACCACCAATTCACTGCGGCTCTCCGGGGCTTCATATGTTAAACATGTCACCCTAGAGAGCACCCCTTCTTCCGAAGTTACGGGGTTATTTTGCCGAGTTCCTTGGCCAGAGTTCTCTCGAGCGCCTTGGATTGTTCATCCCACCCACCTGAGTTGGTTTGCGGTACGGATTGCTGCGGATATACTTAGGAGCTTTTCTAGGCAGCATAGACTCAACGGCTTCAGGGCTTGCGCCCACGGACTCGCGTCTCAGATTCGTCCGGCGGATTTGCCTACCGGATATTCCTACACGCTTGCACCGGGATATCCAACACCCGGCCCGCCTATCTTCCTGCGTCCCTCCATCGCGCTACGCAACAAGTACAGGAATATTAACCTGTTTTCCATCAGTTACGGCTTTCACCCTCACCTTAGGATCCGACTAACCCTGGGAAGATTACCTTTACCCAGGAAACCTCGGGTTTTCGGCGAATATGTTTTTCACATATTTTATCGTTACTCATGTCAGCATAATCACTTCACTACAGTCCAGCATGCCTTCCGGCACACCTTCAGCCCGTAGCGAACGCTCCCCTACCCAACCTCCAAAGGAGATTGCCAAAGCTTCGGTACCATGCTTAGCCCCGTTACATTTTCGGCGCAGAGCCATTAGACCAGTGAGCTATTACGCTTTCTTTAAACGATGGCTGCTTCTAAGCCAACGTCCTGGCTGTCTGAACGGTTCCACTACCTTCACCACTGAGCATGGATTTGGAGACCTTAGCTGTTGGTCTGGGCTGTTTCCCTTTTGACGACGAACCTTCGCACCCGCCGTCTGACTCCCGGGATACAATTAAGCGGCATTCTGAGTTTGATAGAGTTTGGTAATCTGGTAGGACCCCTAGCTCTGTCAGTGCTTTACCTCCGCTAATCAATTCCCGAGGCTATACCTCAATATATTTCGGGGAGAACCAGCTATCACCGGGTTTGATTGACCTTTCACCCCTATCCACAAGTCATCCGGAACGTTTTCAGCCGTTGACGGTTCGGTCCTCCACAAGGCTTTACCCTTGCTTCAACCTGCTCATGGATAGATCACCCGGTTTCGGGTCTACTCCAACGTACTAGTCGGCCTGTTAAGCCTCGCTTTCACTGCGGCTACGCTTTCGCTTAACCTCGCACGGTAGAGTAACTCGCTGACTCATTATACAAAAGGCACGCGATCACTGCAAAAAGCAGCTCTCGCAGCTTGTAGGCAACAGGTTTCAGATTCTATTTCACTCCCCTAACAGGGGTTCTTTTCACCTTTCCCTCACGGTACTAGTTCACTATCGGTCGCTGAGGAGTACTTAGCCTTAGAGGATGGTCCCCCTAGATTCCCACGAGGTTCCACGTGCCTCGCAGTACTCAGGTACCGGCTGCGTCCTTTTCGGTTTCGTGTACGGGGCTGTCACCCGCTATGGCGGAGCTTTCCAGCTCGCTTCCCCTGCCTACTCTGGAATCACGTATGCCGGCCCTACAACCCCGAATGGTCGAAACCATCCGGTTTGGGCTCTTCCCATTTCGCTCGCCGCTACTTTGGGAGTCTCGTTTGATTTCTCTTCCTCCGGGTACTGAGATGTTTCACTTCCCCGGGTTGGCTTCTCTGGACCTATGTATTCAGTCCAGGATGATGGGACATGACTCCCATCGGGTTTCCCCATTCAGAAATCACCGGATCATAGGATGTTTAGCTCCTCCCCGATGCTTATCGCAGCTTACCGCGTCTTTCATCGCCTCTCAGCGCCAAGGCATTCACCTGTTGCCCTTGATATCTTATTTCTCAAGAACTTTACTATTCCCTTCCCATTCCCCTATTCAATTGTAAATGAGCAGCAACCGCCGGTTTTTCCGGCCGGTGCGACCAGGCCATGCCTGGATGACTGCCGCGAAACCTTCGCGCCAATGACCAATCATGGACTGTACGTCAGCAAGCTTGTGGTGGAGGTAGGCGGAATCGAACCGTCGACCCTCTGCGTGCAAAGCAGATGCTCTCCCAGCTGAGCTATACCCCCGATAAGTGGTGGGCCTGGAAAGACTTGAACTTTCGACCTCACGCTTATCAGGCGTGCGCTCTAGCCACCTGAGCTACAGGCCCCTGACGTTGACTTCTCAAAGAGCATGGCATCAAGCCCTTGTTCCTTGCAAGTGAAGAGCGAGTTGGGAATTTTTCCTGTAAAGGAGGTGATCCAGCCGCAGGTTCCCCTACGGCTACCTTGTTACGACTTCACCCCAATCATCGGCCCTACCGTAGACGGCTGCTCCTCTTGCGAGTTGGCCCACCGGCTTCGGGTAAAACCGACTTTCGTGGTGTGACGGGCGGTGTGTACAAGGCCCGGGAACGCATTCACCCGAGCATGCTGATCTCGAATTACTAGCGATTCCGACTTCATGGAGTCGAGTTGCAGACTCCAATCCGGACTGGGACGCGTTTTTTGGGATTGGCTCCACCTCACGGTCTCGCTGCCCTTTGTGCGCGCCATTGTAGTACGTGTGTAGCCCCAGGCGTAAGGGCCATGATGACTTGACGTCGTCCCCACCTTCCTCCCCGTTGACCGGGGCGGTCTCTCCAGAGTGCCCAGCTTTACCTGATGGCAACTGAAGATAGGGGTTGCGCTCGTTGCGGGACTTAACCCAACACCTCACGGCACGAGCTGACGACAGCCATGCAGCACCTGTCTTAGGGCTCCCCGAAGGGCACCCCTTCATTTCCGAAGGGTTCCCTAGATGTCAAGCCTGGGTAAGGTTCTTCGCGTTGCATCGAATTAAACCACATACTCCACCGCTTGTGCGGGCCCCCGTCAATTTCTTTGAGTTTCAGCCTTGCGACCGTACTCCCCAGGCGGGGTGCTTATCGCGTTGGCTACGGCACCGAGACATACATCCCAGCACCCAGCACCCATCGTTTACGGCGTGGACTACCAGGGTATCTAATCCTGTTTGCTACCCACGCTTTCGCACCTCAGCGTCAGTTACCGTCCAGGTGGCCGCCTTCGCCACCGGTGTTCCTCCAGATATCTACGGATTTCACTCCTACACCTGGAATTCCGCCACCCTCTCCGGTACTCAAGCCCGACAGTATCAAGGGCAGTTCCACAGTTGGGCTGTGGGATTTCACCCCTGACTTACCGGGCCGCCTACGTGCGCTTTACGCCCAGTGATTCCGATTAACGCTTGCACCCTCCGTATTACCGCGGCTGCTGGCACGGAGTTAGCCGGTGCTTCCTTTGGGGGTACCGTCAAGCCCTCGCATTATTCACACGAGGGGGTTTCTTCCCCCCTGACAGAGGTTTACGATCCGAGAACCTTCATCCCTCACGCGGCGTCGCTGCGTCAGGCTTTCGCCCATTGCGCAATATTCCCCACTGCTGCCTCCCGTAGGAGTCTGGACCGTGTTCCAGTTCCAGTGTGGCCGGTCATCCTCTCAGACCGGCTACCCATCGTCGCCTTGGTGGGCCGTTACCCCGCCAACCAGCTAATGGGACGCGGACTCATCCTTAAGCGATAGCTTGCAAGCAGAGGCCATCTTTCCCCCCAACGATAAAATCGGGAGCGTATTCGGTATTAGCGACCGTTTCCAGCCGTTATCCCCATCTTAAGGGTAGATTATCCACGCGTTACTCACCCGTGCGCCACTTTACTCATCCCGAAGGACTTTCACGTTCGACTTGCATGTGTTAAGCACGCCGCCAGCGTTCAATCTGAGCCAGAATCAAACTCTCCAGTTGATTGAAAACAACTAGCTTGCCCATATTTCTATGAGCTAAAACTCAAAGTATCTTTTCCCAACTCGCTCTTCACTTGTCAAAGAACCAGAGGCCGTTGCCTCAGCCGCGTCGGTTTCCGTCAGCGGCGAAGCGGGAACTTACCCCGCCCGGTCCAGCTTGTCAACAACTTTTTTTTCAAACCCCGAAGTTTTTTTCGAGGCGCGCCTTGAGGATTTCTCCCCGGCGCAGAAGCGGGAACTTACCCCGACCCCTTCTCGCTGTCAACAACTTTTTTCCGTTTTTTCAAAAAACTTTTTGCCCCGCCGTGCCCGGCCTCACGGCCCTGCCCGGCTCAACGGGACGCTTTGTCCCGCAGCGGCGAGAACGGGTTATGCACCTCTGCGCGACTCCTGTCAACGACTTTTTATTTTTTTCCTGATTTTTTTCTCCACCCCCGATAACGCCCCCGTGTCGTCTGGCGTTTAATCTGGGGATATCATATACTTTCTTTAATAACTTGCCGACGGCTCCGGAGCGGCGTATTTACAGTTGTCGCCCTGTGAAAGCGACCACGTCCCCGTCCCGTACGGCAACGGCGTGTCCTGATGCAGGCTTTTCCATCCTTTAGTTTGCCTTCCCGTCACCCGAACCCCACATCGCCTATGCACTCTTTCTTGCCGTTCAAACATTCCCGCCTCCGTGTGTGCATGCCGCTCTTTGCCGCGCTGCTGCTCTTCCTGATCCCCGGTACCGGCGGGGCCGATCCCGCGCCCGCGTCTCCCACCCCGGAAGTTTCCACGGCGACGCCCTCCGTCGTTCAAGAGGCGCTCCAGGCCGTGGCCAAGCAGACGGCACCGGAAACGCCCGCCTCCCCGGTGGTGCAGACGGCTTCGGCCCTCCCAGCGGTTTCCGGCGAAGCCGCCTCCGCCCTGGACAAAGAGGGCGCCTCCGCTCCCCTTCAGGCGGCGTGGCTGCTGGATCCCAAAGGCACCCACACGCTGACCGACGTCCTTTCTCCAGACGCCCAAAAGGAATTCAAGCCCTACGAGCCGGAATCCCTCCCGCATCAGGCGGGAACCATCTGGATACGCCTCGATCTTGAGGGCAAGGCTCCGGCCTTCCCGCTCGTGCTGGATCTGAATACCCGCATCGCCTCGCAGCTTCCCGGCATCCCGCAGGTCTGGCTGGCCCGCCCCGGCGAGAACAACGGAACGCCGGTGCGCCCCACCAGCGAAGGGCTTTATTCCCTGCCGAACCCGCTGCCGGATCAAACAAGCATCTATATCCGGGTCAACGGCATTCCGGCTCCCGGCTTCGCCCCCACGCTCCGCAATGCGGCGAGCCTGACCCTTGTGGACGAACTGGGGACACAGCCCCAGCTTGTCGCATTGGCCGTGCTGCTGTTCCTGTGTTTGCTGCGCGGGGTCGCAGAACGCCGCGAATGGCGCATGTGGGCCGCGCTCTATATCGCCGCCGTCTGGGTACAGGCGTTCTGGGGCTTGCCCACGACGCCCGCCGGGGAAGTCAGCCGCTGGGACATGCCGGGGCTGCTCGCGCCCGGCGTCGCCCTGCTCATCCTGCCGCATGTCGGCAGGCATATGCTGCGGACGCGCCACCACGCCCCCTTCATTGATATGCAGTTCGTCCTGCTGGCCCTCTTCGGCATCGCCCTTTCCGCCGCGCCGCTGATCCCCGGCTATACGTGGACGCTGCAATTCCTCCCGCTGTGGCCCCTGTTCATGCTCCTGCTCCTGCCCGGCACCCTCGCGGCCTGCATCTGCAAGCTCCCCGGCGCAAGACGCTTCCTGCTGATCTGCATCCTGCCGCCTCTGGGGATGCTGGCGCTGTTCCCGCTCTCCCGCCTGCTCCCCGAACCGATCATCAGCCTGCTGCCCCGCGCGCTGGAAAGCTTCATGACGCCGGGCGTGGTCAGCCTCATCCCGCTGACCGGGCTGGCCTTGAGCGCCCTGCTCGCCGCGCTCTGCCCAAGCCCGAAGCCGCTCCCCGCCCCGAACCGCAGCACACGGGACGCCAAAAACGGCAGGGCGGGAACCGCCGCGTTGGAATTGGGCGGGGCCTCCAAGGTTTCCGAAACCTCGTTCGACCGGCTCCCCCCGTTTTCCGCCGAGCCGGAGGGCCTTGAACTCGCCGACTTCCCGAAGAGGAAACCTGCCGCCGCCAACATGCGGCCTGAGCCCGCGCGGGCCGCCGAAGCCTCCCGGCCCACATCCCGCACCCCGGAAAAAAGCCCGTATCCGCAGGCCCTGCAAGCGCCCCTTTCCGCCGGGATGGTGGAGGAATCGCTCCGCGCCCCGCTGGATGCCCTGCTCCGGGCCATCAGCGCCGTGGATCAATCGCAGCTCTCCGCCGAAGCCCGCCGCCGCACCGACGCCCTCGGCGTGGCCGGGCGCAACCTTGCCACAGCCATCGGCAACATGGGCAGGGGCGTTTCCCACGCTCAGGATTTCGACCGCAAGGAACGGTTCGATTTGAACCAGCTTCTGCTGGAAACCCATGAAGCGGTCTCCAGCCTCGCCGAATCCAAGAACCTCGGCCTGTCGTGGTTCATCGCCCCCTACCTGCCCCGCTGTTATGAAGGGCGGCGCGCCCAGCTCGCCAATGTGCTGGCCCTGCTGGTCGAGAGCGCGGTACTCGCCACCGATCGCGGCATGGTGCAGATCCGTGCCCAGCGCCTGCCCGAAAGCACCGATCCCGGACATCTGCTGTTCACCGTTTCGGATACGGGTTCCGGTATGCCGCCCCTTGAACGCAGCACGCTGGCCCTTGTCCGCACATGGGAACTCGTAGGCCCTGACGGGGAACTCGTTTCCCTCGAAAGCGGCCCCAAGGGAACCACCGTTTCGTTCAGCATGAGGCTCGCCGCCCACGTCGAACAACAGCCCGTCCCCGCCGCGCCCGAACCGGACAAGGAAACGCTGTCCCGCCTGCCCGCGAGCTCCCTGCGCATCATCGTGGCGAGCAGCGTCCCGGCGAACCGGCAGATGTTGTCCTACTATCTGGATGAACTGCCCCATGAAATCATCGAAGCCCGGAGCGCCGGGGAAGCGAAAGCCCTTTACCGCCGCACCCCCGGAGCCCTGATCATTTTCGATGACGACATGCCGGAGGAAAGCATCGCCGAAGCCGTGGCCTCCATCCGCATTTTTGAAGGCGAGCACAATTTCCCGCTGGCCTCCATCCTTGCGCTGGCCGGCAGCGACGAACAGATCGACGCCCTGCGCCGGGCCGGGTGTACCCATTTCCTCAAGAAGCCGATCACGCGCAAGGATCTGCGCGTCCTGACCCTGCGCCTCGCGCCTGTTTCGCGCCGCTTCAAGGATACGGGCGGCGCATCCCCAAAACCCGCGCCCAAGCCGCAGGCGGCTGCGCCCAAGAGTCCGCCGCGCGTCTCGCCGGATATTCCCAACCTTCCGGAATTCCCGGAACCGGCAAAGCCGCTCCCGGCCCTTTCCACGGACGGCAACAGCCACGCCGCCGAACCGGCGCCTGCCAAGAAAGGGCTCTTCGCCTCCCTGTTCGCGCCGTTCCGCAAGCAGGCCAAGCCAGCCGCACCCGAAACGCCCGCCGTGGCCGCCCCGGTTGACGAGCCCGTCATGACGCTTACGGAAAAGGCCCCCGAAAAGCCGATCAAGCTGTCCAGCGTGGGCGAACCCATGCCCATCAGCAAAGCGCCCTCCGAGGAAGCCCCCGCCCCCAAGACGCGCCCTGAGCGCCCGAACCCGCTGGAAGAACGCGCCAAGCATATGCCCGCCCAGCCGAGCGCCCCGAAAGATGCCGCGGAATGGGTCGGGGAACCCATGCCCATCATCAAGAAAAAGGACGGCGATCAGAAAACGGCTCTACAGGTTGAAGCTCCGCTCGAAATGCCCACACAGGAAAAAGAAGCGGAAAAGCGGCCCGATTCCGAACACGATTCCGTGCCGCGGCGTTCCGAAACGCCCGCTCCCCTGAATGCCATGCCTGCGCTCGACCTTGATGAGTGGGTAGGCGAACCCACCCCCATCACCAAGCCGCTGACGTTATCGGATCCGCTGACGGCTTCCGGGGAGGCCCCGTTGACGCTGGAGCCGAAACAGGCCGCTTCCCCCCAAAAGCGGGACAGCGCCCCTTTGACGCTTGATCCTGCCGACGAAGAACCGCTGACGCTGACGGCCCAAGCCGACAAGGAGGAGCCGCTCATGCTCGGCACGCCGCTGCCGGACGGGAAACCCTCCCTTTCCAACGACGCCCTGATGCTGGACGAACCGCTGGGCAACCGGCGGGAGCTTCCGTTGACCGGACTTGAGCTTGAACCGCAGGTCATCAACCTGACCGAGCCCGTCCGCACCCCCACCCCGGCACAGCCTGCGGAGAAGGGCATTCCCGATCTGTTTGGGTCTCCCCGGACAGCCCAACACTCAGGCCCGCGTTCGCTGCTGGATGAAGCGGCCTGTCTCGCCCCCTGTGAACAAGGCTCCCGCCCGACGGCAAACACGGGCGGGCTGGCCATTGACGATATTGTGGAACTCGGCGCACCGATGGATCAGGCCGCCCAGCCGCTCCCCGAAAAAAGCGCCGCCCTCCCCGAACCTCAGGAGGCACCCCTCCCACCCGTGCTTCCGGCAGAAGACGGCGAAACGGCTGCGCAGGAGCAGCCCGCAGCCACTCCCGAAACACCGGGACAAGACCCCGCCCTTCCCGCTGCGGACGGACGGAACGCCCCGCCCCAGCACGCGGAACAGGAAAGCGAGGCATCGGACGAAGCCATCCGCACCCTGCTCGCGGAACTTGATGAAGCTTTGGAGCGCGCCATCCAAGGCGAACAATCGGGCAACGCGCAAATGGTCTGTGAAGCCGCCGCCCATATCGGGCGCCTTGCCGAAACCTATGATCTGCGCGTGCTGGACGATCCGGCCCGCTGCCTTGAAGAGGTCGCCTGCTCCGGCAATATGGACGAAATCGCGCAGCTCATGCCGGATCTGGTTTCCGCCATCAACCGGAATCGGGTTTCCTTTGAAGAAACGGAGCGGGAAGGATAAGACAGCAACGCATTCCAAAGCAAACACCTTTTGAAAGCGTAAGAAACATTGTGAAAGGGGAACTTCTTTATCAGGAAGTTCCCCTTTCACGCTCCCACCGAAGCAAGAGCTATCCAGCCCTTCCCAAGCCGCTCTCCCTTACTGTGGAGCCTGCGGCCTTTTCTGGGTTGCATCATCATGATCCGCATAACTATTTTAGCCCATTAAAAATATTTTTATAGCTTGAAAAATAGTTGAACTATTTGGCTCTATCATAGTACGTGGCTGTTTCATCTCTACAGCCCTTGGATAGGGCTTTACTGCCCCCACAGCATCAAAAACATCCCACAAGGCTCCCGTCCCGGCGGAAAAACTGCGCTACCCCACAGAGCGCCCGGCGTGCCGCCGCCCTTTTCCTTCCCGCCAGCCATAAAAAAAGCCCCCGCAGGCACGGAGGCTTTCCCTTCCCAAGCTGCCGGGAAAAGTTTCCCCGGCGCACATCTTACCGTCCGTAGTCGGCGGTTCCCTTGAGTTCTTCTTCGATCTCGCGGCGGACGTCATCGAGGTCGATGACGATGGGATCCATCAGGGTGAAGCCGCTCGGATTCAGCCATTCCTCATCGTCGGCGTGCTTGTCATCGTAGAACACGTTGTCGAGCACCCGATAGCCCTTGGTGCCGAGGACGTTGTCCCAGTCCGTCACGACAAAGTTGAACTTGGAAGCATCGAATTCTTCAATATTCTCCCAAATCCAGCGGAACGTGCACGTTTCGTTGTCATAGCCCAGAACCGCCAGGAACTGGGCCTTGCTGGAAAGGTACATACGCTGGCGCAGCGTGTACACGTTGCGGTACAGGAGGTTGGCGTTAAACGAAACGTCCTTCCCATCCACCTGCAAACGGATCTCGGAAGACTCGTTGAGGCGCATGCCGAACGTGCGCGTATTGCCCCTGCGCCACCAGTTCATGTACTTCTGGCTGTAGATGTCGCGCCCGCCCTCACGCATGCTCTCCGCCGTCTGGGGCGAGATGGGATGAAGCGCAAGGTCACAACTCAACCCGGTGATCTCGAAAACAACTTTCATGTCTCCTCCAGGGCCTGATGTCCGAAGCAAAAGGCGACCCGCTCAGTCGTTCCCTCTGCCCTTTCTCTGTGAAAAACGCCTTCAGAAAAAAGCTCCGATTCAGAATAACCGAATCGGAGCTTATGCGCAAAGCCTATTTGACGTCGATAACTTCAATGTCAAAGGTCAGGTCTTCCCCGGCCAACGGATGGTTGGCGTCAAGCACCACGGCCTTATCGTTCACTTCGACGATCTGCACTTCCATATCGCCTTCATCGGTGGCGATCTGCAACATCATGCCCACTTCGGGCTTGATGTCTTCCGGAACTTCGCTCACGGGCACTTCCATGAGGAGTTCTTCCAGATGCTCCCCATAAGCGTCATCAGCGGGGATGGTGACTGTAAAACGGTCGCCCGCATTGTGCCCGAGCAATGCATCCTCAAAGCCGGGGATCAGGCTTCCGTCGCCAATGGTAAATTCCAGCGGCTCACGCTCTCTGGAAGAGTCGAATACCTCCCCGTCGGAAAAGGTTCCCGTATAGTGCACGCGAACGGTGTTGCCGTCTTTGACTGCCATGAAAGGCTCCTTAATGTAGTTTTGATATTCCACCATGTCCCCAGAAAGGCGGAAAGTCAAATACCCTTTCAAGGGATTCCCGCCGTCCCTGCGGGCATGACAATCTTGTATATCCTTAACATACGAAAATACATTGTATTTTATCCCATCCCCCTTTTCTATTGACAGCACCGTACAGCCTGTTACTTTTACCCCGTAATCTTTTGCCATTCAGAGGACAATCCATGCCAAACGTTCGCTCCGTCCAGACCGACAAGGCCCGCTTTTTTGGAAACACGACGCCGCAGGAACTTGCCGCCCAGTACGGCACCCCGCTCTACGTCTATAATGAAGACGTGCTGCGCCAGCGCTGCCGGGATCTGCTCGGCCTTTCCAGCCTTCCGGGGTTCCATGTAAACTATTCCGCCAAAGCCAACACGAACCCCGCCCTCCTGCGCATCATCCGTGAAGAAGGCTGCCACGCCGACGCCATGTCGCCCGGCGAACTGCATATCAACAAGCTGGCCGGGTTCACGCCCGACCGCCTCCTGTACGTCTGTAACAATGTTTCCGCCGAAGAAATGAAAAACGCCGTGGACAACGGCCTCATCGTCAGCGTGGATTCCCTGTCGCAGCTCGACCAGTATGGCAAGGTCAACCCCGGCGGCAAGGTGATGATCCGCATCAACCCCGGCATCGGGGCCGGGCATCACAAAAAGGTCATCACCGCCGGAAAGGAAACCAAATTCGGCATCGATCCCACCTCGCTGGATGAAGTCCGCGCCCTGCTCAAAAAACACGGGCTGACGCTCGCCGGGGTGAACCAGCACATCGGCTCGCTGTTCATGGAGCCGGACAATTATCTCAACGCCATCGAATTCCTGCTGCACTTCATCCAGTCGGATCTCGCCGATCTGTTCCCCGGCATTGAGATCATCGACTTCGGGGGCGGCCTCGGCATCCCCTACCGCAAGTATGAAGAAGAGCCCCGCCTCGACATGCAGGAACTGGGCCGCCGGCTTCACGCCCTGCTGTCCGCATGGGTCGGGGAAACCGGCTACAAAGGGAAGTTCTTCATCGAGCCCGGCCGTTATGTCGTCGCGGAATGCGGCGTGCTGCTCGGCACCGTACACGCGACCAAGTTCAACGGCGAGAACCGTTATGTGGGCACCGACCTCGGTTTCAACGTGCTTGTGCGCCCCGCCATGTACGACTCGTTCCACGACATCGAAATTTTCCGCGACGGCGGCGAACCCGATGCCGAACTTGTCGAACAGAGCATCGTCGGCAACATCTGCGAAAGCGGCGACATCCTCGCCAAGAAGCGTATACTGCCGCTCATCAAGGAAGGCGACATCGTCGCCGCGCTCGACGCCGGGGCCTACGGCTTCGTGATGTCTTCCAGCTACAACCAGCGCCCCCGCGCCGCCGAAGTGCTCATCACCAGCGACGGCACGCCCAAGCTCATCCGCCGCCGCGAGACGCTGGACGATCTGACGCGGTGTTTTGTCGAAGAGTAAGATTGGAGGGGGGAGGGAACCTTTCTAAAGAAAGGTTCCCTCCCCCCTCCAAACCTCCCCTCTCCCTCCCAAGACTTTTGTAAAGGTCGATGCCGAGACGGGCGGCAAGACGGCTGAACCTCCACCACGCGTCTCCCGGCAAGGCATCAAAAAGAAATGGCTGTGCCGTAGGAAATGGTTAAGGCTTTATTTCTTGAAACTCCCAAAAAGTAACCAATAAATGCCCCAACAGTGGAGCCCATCGACGGTAAAAACCGGAAAAAAGTCCGTATTTTCACCATACTGTGGAGATAAGAACACATATTTATGACAGAGCTAAAAAAATAAAATACGGCAAGCCCGGAAACCAACGTTTCCGGGCTTGCCTACATTTTTATAGCCCATCATACAGCGGGACTCCCGCCGCGCCGCCTCCCCACCAATCAAAAGTCTTTGGAGATGGAGTTTTTTCGTAAAGGCTGATGCCGAGAAGGGAGGCAAGACGGCTGAACCTCCACCACGCGTCTCCCGGCAAGGCATCAAAAGGAAATGGCTGTGCCATAGGAAATGGTTAAGGCTTCATTTCTTGAGCCTCCCAAAAAGTAACCAATAAGTGCCCCAACCGTGGAGCCCATCGACGGTAAAAACTGGAGAAAAGTCCGTATTTTCACCATACTGTGGAGATAAGAACACATATTTATGACAGAACCAAAGAAATAAAATACGGCAAACCCGGAAACCAACGTTTCCGGGCTTGCCTACATTTTTATAGCCCATCATACAGCGGGACTCCCGCCGCGCCGCCTCCCCACCAGTCGAAAGTCTTTGGAGATGGAGGGGAGGGGTTCGGGGAGGGGAGGAAGAAGCCTTTCTTCAGAAAGGTTCTTCCTCCCCTCCCCGATTCATTCCCCTACTTTCCAAACCGCCGCAAGCGCAGCGCGTTGAGCACAACGGAGACGGACGAGAAGGCCATCGCCGTACCCGCGATCATGGGTGAAAGCGAGGGGCCGCCGAAGATCTTGAGCACCCCGGCGGCAATGGGCAGGCAAAGGATGTTGTAGCCGAAGGCCCAGCCGAGATTCTCCCGGATGTTCCGCAAGGCTGCCCGGCTCAGCTCCAGCGCCGTCACCACGCCGCGCAGCCCCTTGCCAGAACGGGTGTCGCTGCCGAGAAGGACAATGTCCCCGGCTTCCACGGCAACGTCAATGCCGTTGCCCATCGCCATGCCGACATCGGCACGGGCCAGCGCGGGGGCATCGTTGATGCCGTCGCCGATCATCCCCACCCGCAGCCCGGAGGCCTGCAGTTCGCTGATCACCTTCTCCTTACCATCCGGCAACACATCGGCAATCACCTCATCTATGCCCGCAGCCTTCGCTATGGCTTCAGCCGTGCGGCGGTTGTCGCCGCTGAGCATGATCACCCGCAAACCAAGCTGGCGGAGCTCCTTCACCACGCCCGCCGTTTCCGGGCGGATAGCGTCAGCTACGGCAAGCATCCCCACAAGGCGGCCACTCACGGCAAGCAAGAGGGGCGTCGCGCCGGAATCCGACAGCCCCGCCAAACGGGCATCCAGATCCTTTACCGCATCAAAAGCAACCTGCCGCTCTTCCATCAACCGTTTGTTACCGAGCAACAACGGTATGGACTCGTTTTCCAGATCCACATTGCCGGATACGCCGAGGCCGGAAACGCTGGCAAAGCCGCTGACGGGATACAGGCGGAGGTTCCGCTCCTCGGCGGCGGACGTCACGGCCAGCGCAAGCGGATGTTCGGACACGCCCTCAAGCGAGGCGGCGTATCCCAAGATGCGCTCCTCGTCGAACAGCGGATCAAAGGACTCGGCGGCAAGCAGGCGGGGCTTGCCTTCGGTCAGCGTCCCGGTCTTGTCGAAGACGAGCACATCCAGACGGCCCGCGAGTTCAAGGGCCGTACCGTTCTTGACGAGCACGCCCATCTGCGCGCCCCGGCCCGTAGCCACCATGATGGAAATGGGCGTAGCAAGGCCGAGCGCACACGGGCAAGCCACCACCAGCACGGCTACAAAAATACGGAAGGCTTCCGAAACCGGCACATGCCCCAAGAACAACCACCCGGCACCGGCGATGACCGCCAGCGCCATGACCGTGGGCACGAAAACAAGGCTCACGTCGTCGGCCAGCCGGGCGATGGGCGCCTTGGAGCTCTGCGCCTCGCGCACCAGCTTGATGATCCGCGACAAGGCCGTATCCGCACCGACGCGCTCGGCCCGCATGATGAAAGACCCGGTCGTGTTCATCGTGCCGCCCGCCACCGAACTGCCCACGCCCACAGGGACGGGCATGGACTCGCCGGTCAGCATGGAGGCGTCCACGCTGGACGCGCCGCTTGTTACTACCCCGTCAACAGGAATCCTCCCGCCGGGCTTCACCTGCAAATAGTCCCCCACGCGCACGGCCTTGACCGGAACCTCTTCGGCCTGATCCGTCTTGTCGGGGGCGGGCAGGCGCAGGGCCGTTTCCGGGGTCAGGTTCATGAGGGCACCGATGGCGTCGGACATGCGGAACCGCGAAACGGCCTCAAGGTACTTGCCGAACGAGATGAGCGAAATCAGCACGGCGGAGGACTCATAATACAGATCCATCACCTTGCCCGTATGCCCAAGCGCAACCTCGGCCGTATTCCACAGGCTGTACAGGAACGCCGCGCCCGTGCCCATCGCCACGAGGCTATCCATGTTCGGGGTGAGCCGCCACAGGTTCGGCAGACCGGTCAGGTAAAAATGGCGTCCCGACCAGATGACCGGCAAGGTCAGCACAAGCTGCAACAGCGCGTGGTTGAGGGCGGACTCCGGCGAATGCATGGGATCGATGATTGCGGGCAGCGGAAGCCCCCACATGTGCCCCATCGACACCAGAAGCAGCAGGATGGTGAATCCGAATTCGGGCCACAGCCGGGCCTTCAGCATCGCGAGCCGCCCAATGGTTTCCTGCTGCTGCGCTTCCCATGTGTCCACCATATCGGCTTCCGGGGCCACGGGCGTTGCGGTGAACCCCATATCCACGGCCCGCTCCCCAATCTGTTGGATAAGGGCTTCGGTGTCTGATTCGGAAAGCGCAGGATCAGGCACGACGGTGGCGCTGTTGGCGGCAAGGCTGACGGTGGCGGACTGTACGCCGTCCATGCCGTTCAGGACGCGCTCAAGCCGCGATGAGCAGGCGGCGCAGTGCATGCCGCCCACGGTGAAAAGAACTTCTTTCTGCTGATCCATGTGCCTCTCCTCTGCTTGCCAATATCGGCTAAGCTCTTATGATATGAAGGGCGGGCAGCACGGCTGCCCCTTCATCATCCACCTTCTTACCCAGAAAGGATACGATTATGCCCACTCTCACCGTGAAAGGCATGTCCTGCAACCATTGCAAGCAGGCCGTAACCCAGGCTCTGGAAGCGCTTCCCGGCGTGACCGACGTAAACGTCGACCTCCAAAAGGGTGAAGCCACCTGGAAGGAATCCCAGCCCCTCGACATCGCGGAAGTGAAGAAGGCCATCAACAAACTGGGCTTTGAAGCCTAATAAGCATCCCGCGTTCTTCTGTCCACCTTTATTGAAAACCCATTTCACCTATTACACGGATGCCGACCTGTATGCATGTCGTTCTCTTTCAGCCGGAAATACCTCCGAATACGGGCAATGTGGCCCGATTGTGCGCCGCCATGCAGGTTTCGCTGCATCTCATCGAGCCTTTGGGCTTCAAGCTTGAGGATCGCTACCTCAAACGGGCGGGCCTTGACTATTGGCCCCATGTGGACATGACGGTATGGCCCGGCCTCGACGCCTACCTCCGAAACGCCGGGGCGGGCAGGCGGCTCGTCCTCACCAGCGCCCGGCGGGGTGTCGCCCTGCACCGTTTCGCGTTCACGGAAAACGATTCCCTCGTTTTCGGGCGCGAAACGTCAGGGCTGCCGCCGGAAGTGATTGCGCTCTCGCCGCATCACGTCCGCATCCCCATCAAGGGCGAAGTCCGCAGCATCAACCTTTCCACCGCTGCGGGCATCGTCCTGTTTCAGGCGCTCGCCTCCGCCGGGATGGTTGGGGAGTAAGCACAAAGGCCATCGAAGGACATCTGTGGAGGGAGGGGAACCGCCCTGAAAAGGGCCCCCTCCCTCCACAACGTCCGCACGGCCTAGCCGCCCCCTGACAAAGGGTTCGGAGAGGGGCGAAGGAACAGGAAGGGCCCTGCCGGAGGATGTGGCCGTTTTATCTCCACAGTATGGCGAAACCACAGGCGTTTTCTCCAGTTTTTCCGTCGATGGGCTCCATGCCTGGGATATTTTATTGGTTATCCGTTTGGCATTTCAAAGAATAAAGCACCAACCACTTTCTATGGCACAGCCACAGGAATAAGATGGGGGCATTGCCTCATCCCCCGCAAACCGTATTACTGAAGCACTGCCCGCATTTTGGAGGGAAGCGTCCTGTGCCCCATGAAAAAACGCGGCGGCCCCCGATTCAACCCTTTTTTTGATACCCCAGCCCAGGCCGCCGCGAACAGGACGGCAGATCCGGCATCAGGGAACCCCCGCTGCGGAAAAATCAGCCGGTACGGGCTCACCACCGCACCGCCCCATTCTTTGAAAGCAGCGGAACGGATGAGGACATTTTGCAAAAGGGAGGAGCTTAATGGTTCCCCCTTTCCATAGGAAAGAGTTCCCCGGCCGCGGGCCTTCCTTCTCTCATCGCCTTGTGCCGGACGGCATGGGGCGTATGCTTCCATCGGACCCCCAACCCCCATGCCATATGAAACTGAACACCGAACGCATCCACACCATCTGGCACCTGACCTGGCCGCAGTGCATCATGCTGCTCTGTCAATTCGTCATTGGCATCACCGACGTGTGGGCGGGCGGGCGCATCGGCTCGGAGGTGCAGGCCTCCATCGGCCTGATCACACAGTGCCATATGATGTTCATGGCGCTGGCGATGGCCGCCGTGAACGGCGCGGTGGCCTCCATCAGCCAGTCGCTCGGCGCGTGCAAATTCGTCCGGGCGAGGAGGTATGTGGGGCTCGTGACCATCGGCTGCATCGCCGTCGGCTCAGCCATTGCGGTGGCGGCCTCGGTGTGGCGGGAACCGCTCCTGCGCCTCATCCAGACGCCCGAGAGCATCATGCCCGTGGCGATCATGTTCCTGACGGCGACGATTTGGGGCATCCCCGGACAATACACCCTCACCATCGGCGCGGCCGTGTTCCGTTCCGCCAAGATGGTGCTCATCCCGCTGTACGTGACCGGCACGGCCTGCCTGCTCAACGTCTTCGGCGATCTGGCCTTCGGGCTCGGCTGGTGGGGGTTCCCGGCCTACGGCGCAGCGGGGCTCGCCTACTCCACGCTCATCTCGGTCACCGTCGGGGCCGCGCTCATGCTGTTCCTGCTCATGCGCCACGGGCTGTTCACACGCGACAGCTTCCCCGGCTGGCGCTGGATCAAGGCGGGGGCCCCGTACCTGCTCAAGGTCGCCGGGCCCGCGTTCGGCACGTCCTTCCTGTGGCAGACCGGCTATATGGTCCTGTACGTCATCACGGCCTCCCTGCCCTTCGGCAGGGTCAACGCCCTTGCGGGGCTGACCACGGGGCTGCGGGTGGAATCCATTCTGTTTTTGCCAGCCGTGGCGTTCAGCATGACCGCCTCGGTGCTCGTGGGGCACGCGCTCGGCGAGGGCAACCGCCGCGAGGCCAAACGCACCCTGCTCGCCACGCTCGGCATCGCCTGCGCGGGGATGTGCTGCGTGGGGGCCGCCATATGGCCCTGGCGCATGGAACTCGCGGGCCTGATCGCCCCTGATCCCGCCGTGCAGGCCGAAACCGTCAAATACCTTTCCTTCAACATCATGGCCGTGCCGTTCACCGTCGCCAGCGTCGTGCTGGCTGGCGGGCTCAACGGCGCCGGAGCCACGGTCTACCCGATGGTCTCGTTCAGCTTCGCGGTCTGGGCGGTACGCCTGCCCATCGCATGGCTGTTCGGCCACATCATCTGGCAGGACGCCTCAGGGGTCTTCCTCTCCACCTTCGTTTCGCAGGTGGTCATGTCGCTTTCGCTCTTATGGGTCACGCTGCGCTGCAACTGGACCCGTTTCGCCCTGACCGTGCGCCCCCATACCTGCGCATCCCGTTAACCAGAGGTTCACATGCTTACGGAAAACTTCTCTTCCATCGAACTCGGCGACGCCGCCGCGTATGCCCCCTACTTCCGCGCGCTGCCCCTGCACGCCGCCGACTATACCTTCACCAACCTTTGGGGCTGGGGAACCCATTACAACCTTGAGTGGCGCACGGCGCACGGGCTTTGTTGGATCCGCCAGAAGCGCAACGACCTGCCCGTCGAACGCCTGTGGGCTCCGGTGGGCGACTGGCACGCCGCCGACTGGGCCGCCATGCCCGAACTCGTACCGGGCACGACCATCCTCCGCGCCCCTGAGCCGCTGTGCGAACTGCTGCTCGAACGTCTGCCGGGCCGCGTGCAAATCGAAGAAACGCCGGGCCAATGGGAATACCTGTACACGCAGCAAGCGCTCTCGACCCTCGCGGGCAGCAAGCTCCACAAGAAGAAAAACCACGTCAACGGGTATATGAAGGCCTATGGGGAGGACTACCGCACCCTGAACGGCGAAATCATGCCGCAGGTGCTGGCGCTCCAAAACGACTGGTGCAAATGGCGGGAATGCGAGAAGTCCGCTTCGCTGCTGGCCGAAAGCGACGTGGTCTGTTCCGTGCTCCGCAACTGGGACGCCCTGCCCGGGCTTATCGGCGGCGCGCTCTACGTGGGCGGGGAAATGGCCGCCTTCGCCGTGGGCGAACCGCTCGACGATCAGACCATCGTCGTCCACTTTGAAAAGGGCCGCCCTGAATACCGCGGCGTCTATCAGGCCATCAATTTCTGTTTCGCCAAACATTCAGCCAAGGACTTCCTGTTCATCAACCGCGAACAGGACGCCGATGAGGAAGGGCTCCGTCAGGCCAAGGAAAGCTATATGCCGTCCGGGTATCTGAAAAAGAACACCGTCAGGATCATTGCCTAGGCTATGCCGTCAATTAAATATAATCTATTGAAATCATTTAACTATCTTTCAAGCTACAAAAAGACTGTTTTCAATAACTTCAAATAGTTCTATGTCAAACGACGACACGACCTAAGGCTTCATGGAATCCTCTTCGCCGTACCGGCCGGGCCGGGCACCACGAAAGAGGAAACCAAAGGCAAACGGGCCGTCGGCATATGTGCCGACGGCCCGTTTGCCTTCCTTCAAGCAAGCCTGCCCATGAACGCTTTTCCAGAACGCATCGTTAAGAAAGGCGTACCGACAAAAAACATCCCTTAGGCGGCATCCTTGAAACGGGTTTCACTTCCGCAAAACGTATTTCGCGAAATCCTCAAAGGAATCGCCGGCCCTGTTTTCCGTCCCTTCTACGAGGTTGAAGAAACAGTTGGGCATTTCTTTGAGCCTCAAGTTCTTTTGGATGCAGGGGGCACAGCCTTTATCGTGCTTTGTGGGGTGAAGGGGACAGGCGAGGTTTGTACACGAACAGAACGTGCTCAGGTTTTCCATAACAGCCTCCTCAATAAAGGGTATCGTTGTTTCGGACGATACCTGATCGGGGGAGGATTTCTAGAACGGATGTGACTTTCCCGATCCGATACCGGCCGGGGGTGACTCCAAAAAAACGGCGGAAATAGCGGCCCATATGGCTTTGATCCGCAAACCCCGCCTCCGATGCGGCGATGATTGGGGATTTCCCTTCCCGCAGCAATTCCCTTGCCGAATTCAGCCTTGCCATGATCTGAAAAGCCTGAGGGGGAAGCCCATACGCCCTTTTAAAATGCCGCGAAAACCCTTCCCGGCTCATGCCCGACAGTTGGGCCAGCCGGGCAACCGTTTCGTCAAGATCGGGCGGGCGCCTTGGCAGGGGCGGCCTTGGCGCATTGCCGCAATACCGGGCAATGGCGGCTTCGATGTCGGGCCAGCAAACCGCATACCCCCTCCGGCGGCAGAGGCCCCTCAAGGCCGACAATACCCCGTCCACATCGTATCTGCCGGGGTTCAGATAGACATTGAAGCATGAAAGCTCATGGATGTCGGGCAATGAGCGGTGCGGCGTCCAGGAAGGTATCCGCATGGCCTCTCCGGGGCCGATTTCCATCGGCGCATTGCCGACTATGAACCGCCGCCTTCCCGAAAAGACAAACGTGATCTGATCCTCTTCATGGAAATGCGGCGGCAAGCCCACGTCCAGCCCGTGGACAGTCCCCATTTCCACAATGGCGCTTTCTCCCGGACGCCAATAGTGCCAGTTGTCAACGTCGTTCCGCATAGCGTCATCCGCAGCGGCAGCGGGCGACATATTCCGCAGGCCGCCGATTTTGCCACAGGTTCCGCCGAGGCAAGAAAAAGGGCGGGAACCCCCGCCCTGCGCCTTCAGAAGCTATTCGCCCCAGACCAGCGCCACCCAGTCCCCGGACTGCACGCGCCGCGCCTTGCCGAGTTCGGCATACGCCGCCTCGACCGCATCGGCCTGCACGTCCAGCAGGCCGGAAAGCACAAGGCACGCGCCCGGCTTCATCCGGGCCATGAGCGCCGGGGCCAGTTCGCGGAGCGGGCCCGCGAGGATGTTGGCGACCACCAGATCGAACCGCTCGCCTTCGCCCGCCTCGGCACTGCCGGGGGCAATGCGGAAACCGTCGGCCACCTTGTTGATGGCCACGTTCTCAAGGGCGTTGTCCACGGCGACCGGATCGATGTCCGAGCCGAGCCCGGTAAGCCCGTTCAGGCAGCAGGCGATGCCGAGGATGCCCGATCCGGTGCCCACGTCGAAGAAACGCTGTCCGGCCTTGAGGCGGCCCGATGCCAGAAGTTCGGTAATCGCTTCGAGGCACAGCACCGTCGTGTTGTGGTGCCCGGTCCCGAACGCGGATTTCGGCTCGATGACGATGGGCTTGCGGCCTTCCGGCGGCGTGGATTCAAGCAGCCACGGCGGGAGCACAATGAATTGCCCGGCACGGACGGGCGTGAAGAACTCGCGCCACGCCACAGTCCAGTCCTGGCGCGGGACGCTGGACTGCTCGACGTCGAGGCCCGGCAGCCATGCCCGCAGCGCGCTGAGGAGGTTCTCCTGCACGATGGCGTTGTCGCAGTGCACGCGGAAACGGGTTTCGCCGGTGGGGAGGCTGTCCTCCTCCCATCCGTAGGAAATGTTCCGAACCAGAAGCCCGGCGACGGTATCGTACTGCTCCTCGTCGACCACGATGTCGAGGCGGATAAGATCGGGTGTGGACATGCCGTATCCTTAGAGAATTTCGCGGAGGAACGCCTTGGTGCGCTCATGCTGCGGGTTGGTGAAGAACTGTTCCGGGGTGCCCTCTTCGAGGATCACGCCGTGATCCATGAAGATGACGCGGTCGGAGACTTCGCGGGCAAAGCCCATTTCATGCGTGACGCACAGCATGGTCATGCCGTCCTTTGCCAGATCCTTCATACAGCTCAACACTTCGTTGATCATTTCCGGGTCGAGGGCGGAGGTGGGTTCGTCAAACAGCATGGCGCGGGGCTGCATGGCGAGCGAACGGGCGATGGCGACGCGCTGCTGCTGCCCGCCGGAAATCTCGCTCGGACGCTTGGCGGCCTGACGCGCGATCCCCACGCGGCCAAGCAGTTCCATCGCCAGATCCGTGGCTTCCTTCTTGCCCATGCCCCGAACCTTGATCGGTGCAAGGGTCACGTTCTCAAGCACGGTCAGGTGCGGGTAGAGGTTGAACTGCTGGAAGACCATGCCCACCTCGGCGCGCAGGGCGTTCACGTCCACTTCCGGGGCGTAGATGCTCGTCCCTTCAAAGAGGATGTCCCCTTTCTGGATCGGCTCCAGACGGTTCAGGCAGCGGATGAGCGAGCTCTTGCCGGAGCCGGAGGGCCCGCAGATGACCAGCACCTCGCCCTTCTCGACCTGCTCCGAAATACCTTTGAGCACATGGAACTCGCCATACCATTTATGGACATCCCTGATTTCGATCAGCGACATAATTTCATCCTTTCTCGTTGACTTCCATCCGGGGCGCGGGGCTGCACTGCTGGCCGCCGACAGCTCTCTTCCCGGCATACCGTTTCAGCATAACAGGAATTCCATGAACAGGGAAGCCGCCATTGCCCCCCATTCCTCCTTATGCTATCGCTTTTGCACCTCATTTGAACCCAAACCACAGGAGATCGTCATGGCGTTGTTCACCAAGGAAGAGTCCCTCGCCTACCATGAGGAACCCCGCCCGGGAAAGCTTGAAGTCCTTCCCGTCAAACCCTGCTTTACCCAGAAAGACCTGTCGATGGCCTATTCCCCCGGCGTCGCCAACGCCTGCCTCGCCATCGCCGACGATCCTTCCCTCGCCAACGCCTACACCGGGCGCGGCAACCTCGTGGCCGTCGTTTCCAACGGCACCGCCGTCCTCGGGCTCGGCAACATCGGCCCCCTCGCGGGCAAGCCGGTCATGGAAGGCAAAAGCGTGCTCTTCAAGGCGTTTGCGGACGTGAACGCCTATGACATCAACCTTGCCCTCACCGATCCCGACAAGATCATCGAAGTGGTGAAGGCCCTTGAGCCCACCTTCGGCGGCATCAACCTTGAGGACATCAAGGCCCCTGAATGCTTCTACATCGAAGAGGTGCTCAAGAAGGAAATGAACATCCCGGTGTTCCATGACGACCAGCACGGCACGGCCATCATTTCCGGCGCGGGCCTCATCAACGCGCTGGAAATCACCGGCAAGAAGGCCGAAGACTTCATCGTGGTCGTGTCCGGGGCGGGAGCGGCGGCCATCGCCTGCGCCAAGTTCTACACCGAGCTCGGCATCGATCCCGCGAATATCCGCATGTTCGACTCCAAGGGCATCCTGCACAAGGGGCGCACGGATCTGAACAAATACAAGGCGCAGTTCGCCCTGTCCGAAGACATGACCATGGCCGAAGCCCTCAAGGGCGCGGATCTCTTCCTCGGCCTGTCCAAAAAGGATCTCCTCACGCCCGACATGATCAAGGGCATGGCCGAGCATCCGGTCATTTTCGCCTGCGCGAACCCCGATCCCGAAATCGCCTATCCGCTGGCGATGGAAACCCGCCCCGACTGCATCATGGGCACGGGCCGCACCGACTTCCCGAACCAGATCAACAACCTCTCCGGCTTCCCCTATATTTTCCGCGGGGCGCTGGACGTACACGCCACGGAAATCAACGAGGCCATGAAGCTCGCCGCCGCCCGCGCCCTCGCCGCGCTCGCCAAGGAGCCGGTGCCCGCCGAAGTTTCCGCCGCCTATCAGGGCCAGACCTTCAGCTTCGGGCAGGGCTACGTCATCCCGAAGCCCTTTGATCCCCGCCTCATCGAATGGCTGCCCCCGGCTGTTGCGCAGGCCGCGATGGACACCGGCGTCGCCCGCAAGCCCATTGAGGACATGGATGCCTACAAAGCCAGCCTCCGTGTCCGCATCCAGAAGGCGCAGGGCCGCGCCAACGCGCTGATCGAAAGCTACAAGTAAGGGGTGCTGAAAAAGAGAACGGGGGAAGGAAGCCTTTCTGGAGAGGGGATTCCTTCCCCTTCTCTGTTGCCGGAACGCCCTTCCTTTTTCTTCCAAGACGTCCGGCGCCGTCAGGCCCCGTGCCAGCTTTCGCCAGCCCCGGAGAGATCCGGCGCGCCTCAAGAAGACGCCCTTCCTACGGATGCAGCGATTGCGCAGGCGGCTTCATAGGGCGTCAGGGACGTCACATCCAGTTTGCATGTCGGCAGTGCGGCGTAGGCAGGCAGCCGCCGGAGGCTTCGCGGGATGACGCCAGCCTCCCGGATGC
Source organism: Bilophila sp. T19-St14 (assembly GCF_059728385.1). Taxonomy (NCBI): domain Bacteria; kingdom Pseudomonadati; phylum Thermodesulfobacteriota; class Desulfovibrionia; order Desulfovibrionales; family Desulfovibrionaceae; genus Bilophila; species Bilophila sp. T19-St14. Next base: position 2,614,688 of record NZ_BAAGFT010000001.1, on the reverse strand, counting down.
CGTCCCGTACATCGCGTTCCAGCCGTTCCCGCAAAGCCTGCTCCGTGCAGACGAGTGAAAAGCTGTGCGACGTAAAGGGAATACCCCGAAGCGGGCCGAGCACGGCCTCGAAAAGGAGGGGCTGATCCATGACCCAGCAGAACAGCACGTAGCGGTAACTCGAATTGTTCAGATAGGCTCGGAGCAGATGCGTGATGTTGGACAGCACCATCCGTTTGTTTTCTTCCGAAACGACAAAAGGATTCATGTTCCAGCACCAGTCGCCGTCCAGCCAGACGCCCGGCGTGAGCTGCCGCAACAGCTCCCGGCAGACGGCGCTTTTCCCCACGCCCATTGCCCCGCCTACGAGGATGAGCTGTTTCTTCATGTCTCCTCCCTAAAAAAATTATGCTTTTTTTGCATGGAATAGCCCGGATGCCCCGATAAACGGGAAGCAACAGAATCCTAACGGCAGGAAAAGCGGTTCTCAGGGAAGGGAAAAGAGCAAGGCGGCATCTCCCGAAGGCGTTCAAGCACGCGGCTCCCTTTCCGGGAAAACCTTATGGAGGGGAAACTGTCTGAAAGGCAAGCTCCATCATGAGAGGAACAGGCCGGAAGGGACGGCACCCCCTGAAAAGGTACCGTGTACAGGGGCACCCGTCTCAACGGCGGCTACGGCACAAAAAAAGGACACCCCCAAAAGGATGTCCTAAAAAATGGCGGAGCGGAAGGGACTTGAACCCTCGGCCTCCGGCGTGACAGGCCGGCGTTATAACCGACTTAACTACCGCTCCGCAGAGGCGGCTTCCCGAATCGCTTCGGTCGCCTGACAACCCGTGAAGGCTGCCGAATATGGATATCGGAAAAATCCGATACAGACTGAATGGCGGAGCGGAAGGGACTTGAACCCTCGGCCTCCGGCGTGACAGGCCGGCGTTATAACCGTCTTAACTACCGCTCCATGCATGGTGGGCAGTACAGGACTTGAACCTGTGACCCCCGCCGTGTGAAGGCGATGCTCTACCAACTGAGCTAACTGCCCATGCAGGAGAGGTATTTACCCGGCCTGCCCTGATCTGTCAACAGAAAAAATGCCCTCCTGAGAAAAAAAGATCCGCGGCCTCATATCCATCATGCCTTTTCCGCCATCCGCCCCCCTTTACATTGCCCCGCCCACTCTTATGGTAAGGGCTGGAAATGAATCTCCAAGTTTTTCCCGGCGGCATGCCCGCGCCCGTCCGCCGCCCCATCCCGGATGAAGGGAAAAGCGCAGGAAATGCACCCTTTCGGAACATTTGCGTTTTCAAAGGAACCCCGGTATCTTCACCCCCATTGTTCCAGCTACTGTTTCAGCTTCGGAGGCTGTTGTTATGTATAGGAAGCCACGGGCCGCCGCGCTCTTTTTGTTCTCACTTCTGACCGTCGGTTCGTTGACGTTCGGACAGGCTTTCGCCGCCGGGGAAAACAGCCGCTTCGATGCGCTCAAACGGTTCAGCCAAGTCCTCGACATCGTCGAGCGGTATTATGTGAAGGAGACCCCGCGCCCTGATCTGGTGAACGGCGCGCTCAAGGGGATGCTCGAATCCCTCGATCCCCACTCAACCATGCTCTCGAAGGAAGAGTTCAAGGATATGCAGGAAAGCACGTCCGGCGAATTCTTCGGCATCGGCATCGAAATCACGATGGAGAACAACCAGCTCACCGTCGTGACCCCCATCGAAGACACGCCCGCCGACAAGGGCGGCATGAAGTCCGGCGACATCATCCTTGCCGTGGGCGGCAAGCCCACGCTGGAAATGACGCTCCAGGAAGCCGTCTCGCATATCCGCGGCCCCAAGGGTTCCGAAGTGGTGCTCACCATCCTGCACCGCGACTCCAAGGAGCCCGTGGACCTGCGCATCAAACGCGACGCCATCCCGCTCATCAGCGTGAAGTCCCGCGAGCTTGAGCCCGGCTACTACTGGGTTCGCCTTACCCGCTTCAGCGAACGCACCACGCAGGAGCTGCTCGACGCCCTGTCCGACGCCAAGCGCAAGGGCCCCATCAAGGGCATCGTCCTCGACCTGCGCAACAACCCCGGCGGGCTGCTGGATCAGGCCGTCAGCGTCTCCGACACGTTCCTGAACAAGGGCGTCATCGTCTCCATGCGCGGCCGCCAGGAAGAGACCGCCCGCGAATTCTCCGCCAAGCCGCAAGATACCGACATCATCGACACGCCCCTCGTCGTGCTCGTAAACGGCGGATCGGCCTCGGCCTCCGAAATCGTAGCCGGGGCGCTCGGCGACCAGAAGCGGGCCCTGCTCGTTGGCGAACGCACCTTCGGCAAGGGATCGGTGCAGAACATCATCCCGCTGTCCGACGGTTCGGGCCTCAAGCTGACCGTGGCGCTCTATTACACGCCGTCCGGCCGCTCCATCCAGGCCGAAGGCATCATGCCCGATCTGGAAGTGCCCTTTGAAGCGCCGAAGGAAAAGCCCGCGCCGCTCAGCTCCCTGCGCATGATCCGCGAGAAGGATCTGAACAAGCACCTTGAAAAGACCGACGGCGACAAGGGCAAGGCGTCCGGCAAGAAGGTGGAAACGCCCGCTCCGGCGGCGAACGAGCCGCTGCCCGATGCGAAGGAATTCCTTGAGCGTGACAACCAGCTCCGCATGAGCCTCCAGTTCGTGAAGAGCCTTCCCAAGATCCGTACCATCCACTAACAGCAATCCCCGGCAGGAGGGATCGCCGGTTTTCCCGCGATCCCTCCTGTCCGTATGTACAGCGGCAGTCCCCTGCCCGATGCCATTGGAGTTTCATGGAGTGGTTTCCCGCACTGCGGAAACGGCTGGCCGCGCGCGGCGTGCGCCTGCCTGATCCGTATCCATACACGGTCAGGACATTCAAGGGTTCGGTTCTGGCTACCCTGTTGACGGCTCTCCTCTTCCTTATCGCCTACGCGGTATGGGAAGCCGCCAGTTACACGGCGCGCAGCGTACAGCGGACTGCGTTCATGACCATTGAGACGACGGCGGCAACGTCCCGGCTGGTTGCCGAGAAAGCGGAACAGGCCGTAGAGTCCCTGTTCCCCAAACCGGCCCCGCCTGCCGAAGCCTCCCTCGAATCCATCCTCCCGCCCAACAGCCATCTGGGGAACCGGATGAAGGACGCCATCCGGCAGAATACCCTGCCCTATCAGGAGGGTTCGGGAACCCTGACCGACGCGGCCCGGCAGATCGATTTCGCCCTGCTCCAGACCGTATTGCGGCTCAAGCTCGACAAGGGGCGCATCCTCCTCCTGACGTCCGACTACCGCACGCAAGGCAAGGATATCTACCACCTCCAGCGGATGCGCATCTATCTGCCCCCCGTTGCCCCAACCCCGGCCCCGCAAACGGCGAGGGGCGAAAACGGGCATGCGCCGTCCGCCGAAACGGGCGATGTGAAAGGCCCCCCGGAACCGGTGTTCCGCTTCCTCAACGCGCTGGCCGAAAGCCTCGACATATGGGCCGACCGTGCCGTACTCACCGAATCGCCGGGCAAGCTCACCTTGGCGGCCAAGGGCGTACTGACGCACGAAATCTGGTTTGAAGCCACGGACGAGGCATTCCCCATCCTGCCGCCCACGGACAAGGCCCCGCGCCTGACCATCGTCATGAACGAACTGGGCGATGATAAGGCCGTTACGGCCTCGCTGCTGGCCCTGAAGCTGCCAATTACGTTTTCCGTGCTGCCCTTTGCCAAGGATGCGGCGGCGACGGCGGCGGCCGCGCACGAGGCCGGGCAGGAAGTCCTTGTGGATATGCCGATGGAGCCGATGCAGTCCCCATTCGTCAAGGCGGGCCCCGGCGAAATCACCACGAAGATGTCCGAGGAAGACATGCGGATCCTGATGGACGACGCCCTCGGCCATGTGCCCTATGCCACGGGCGCGAGCAGCTTTATGGGCTCCCGGCTGACCACGGATACGGCGGCGACGCGGCGTTTCTGTGAAATTCTGGCACGTTCCGGGCTATATGTGCTTGACGACGTGACCCATCAGGGGTCAATTCTATACGCGGAAGCGCGGAGGCGTGGGCTTCCGGCGTGGCGCAGGACGCTTGCGCTGGACGACTGCCCCAAAACTGAAGGCGCCGTGCTCGCGGGCCTGAAAAAGGCGGAGGAAACGGCGCGGGCCAAAGGGCACGCCGTAGCCATCGCCACCCCCGGCCCGCATGTCCTGGCGGCGCTCAAACAGTGGTCACAGGAACGGGACAAAGGCATCCGCCTGGTTCCCCTGCGGCTCCAGCCCGTCGAGGAAGAGACGCTTGCCCCGGACTTCCCCTCCGAACGGCAGGAGGATTCCGCACCGTCTGTCGGATACCAGCCGTAAACGCCTTCCTGAAGATCACCGGCTTTCCGGGTACGGTTCCGAGGGGCGGCGCTTTCCCGCATGGCGGCAGAAAAAAACGCTCTCCTCATCTCCCTGTGCCGGGTATATCCCGCACGCGACTTTTTCAGAAAAGGAAAACCATGAACACACCGGCATCCCTCACCAGCAAGCGTATCGGCTGCATCGGCTGCGGCAACATGGGCGGGGCCATCCTCGGCGGGCTCACCGAAGTTCCCGGCCTGGAACTCTATGGCTACAACCGCACGCCCCAGCGCCTTGAGCCCCTCTGCGCCAAGGGTGTGACCGCCGTACCGGATATCCCCGGCATCGCCGCCCGCTGCGACATCCTCATCATTGGGGTGAAGCCCTACCTCGTCGGCGGCGTGCTCGCCGAAGCCCTGCCCTCCCTGAAACCGGAAACAGTCGTCATTTCCATCGCCGCCGGGGTTACGCTGTACGAGCTGCGCGATGCGGTGCAGGGCCGCTGCCATGTGGCGCGCGTCATGCCGAATACCCCCGCCCTCGTGGGGGCCGGCGTGTTCGGCATTCAGGAAGACCCTGCACTGCCCAAAGACGTGTTCGGCATGATTCTCGATCTGTTCGGGCTGCTGGGCTCCACCATCGTGCTGCCGGAAAAGAAGTTCAACGCGTTCATGGCGCTGGTGGGCTGCGGCCCGGCCTATGTCTTCCACTTCATGGACGCACTCGCCGAGGCGGGCGTCACCATGGGCTTTACCCGTCAGGAGGCGCTTGATCTGGTGACGCAGTTGGTTCTCGGTTCCGCCAAGCTGGCGGCGCTGCCGGGGAGCCACCCCGCCATCCTGCGTGAGCAGGTATGCTCTCCGGCGGGCGTGACCATCGCGGCGGTCAACCACCTCGATCGCACCGCCGTGCGCGGCCACCTCATCGACGCGGTTCTCGCCGCCTACGCGAAGGGCTAGCCGGCTCATCCCAAACCTTCTTGCCCCTGCGCCGGCTCTCATCGCCCACGCGAAGAACTGGCCCTGAGCGGGAGGGATTTTCCCGGTGAAAGGAAAGCGGATACGGAGGTTTTCATCTGATCTTCGCTCAGTTTTCCGCGTTCACGGTGGAAGGAAAACGGCCCGCTCGAAAAAGTCCAAGAAATTTACACGGCGAAGCGCCGTTCCGCAAACGCTTGCGAAGCGCGTCTCCCCGTAATTCCGTAACGCGCCGCGGCCATGCCCGGCATGGCGGGCGGCGGCAAAGGAGAAACACAATGACAGGTCATGATTATTTTCGTGCTCTGCTGGAAGTGGCGACGGTGATCAATTCCAGTCTGGAGCCCACCGTGGTGCTGCACAAGATCACGGAACAGACCGCCAAAGCCATGAACTGCAAGGCGAGCACGCTTCGCCTGCTTGACCGCACGGGCAAGGTTCTGCTCGCCAGCGCGGCGTGGGGCCTCTCCTCCGGCTACATGCGCAAAGGCCCCGTTGAAGTGTCCAAGAGCGGGCTGGACGGCGAAGTCCTCAAGGGCAAGCTCATCCACCTGCGCGACGCATGCAGCGACGGACGGTTCCAGTACCCCGACAGCGCCAAGGCCGAAGGGCTTGTTTCCGTCCTGTCCGCCCCGCTGATGGTGAACGGCAAGGCCATCGGCATCCTGCGCGTCTATTCCAGCGAAGAGCGCGATTTCACCCCGGACGAATGCGATTTCATGCTCGGCGTGGCGAACATTTCCGCCATCGCCATTGAAAACGCCCGCATGCACGAAGCGACCCGCCTCAACTACGAGTTGCTGACGTCCTACAACTATCAGGTCTTTGAAGACTAAAGGATTCCACATGCAAAAAGTACGAGTCGGCATCAACGGTTTCGGCCGCATCGGCAGACAGGTCTTCCGCGCCCTGCACGCCAAATATCAGGATACAGTGGAAGTCGTCGCCATCAACGACCTCTTCGATGCGGAAACCAACTTCCATCTGCTCGAATACGATACGAACTACGGCCGTGCCCATCTTGACGCCGTGGTGGAAGGCGACAACGCCACCGTGGGCGACTGGAAGATCCATTGCTTCGCGGAGCGCGATCCCAAGCTCCTCACCTGGGGGGCCTACGGCGTCGACGTGGTGGTCGAATCCACGGGTATTTTCCGTTCCGCCAAACAAGCCCATGTGCACATTGAAAACGGCGCCAAGAAGGTCATCATCACCGCCCCGGCGAAGGAAGAAGATCTTACCATCGTCATGGGCGTAAACCACAACGACTACGATCCGGCCAAGCATCATGTCGTTTCCAACGCCTCGTGCACCACGAACTGCCTCGCTCCGGTAGCCCTCGTCGTGGAGCGCCTCTTCGGGATCGTTTCCGGCACTATGACCACCGTGCACGCCTACACCAACGACCAGCGCATCCTCGATCTGCCCCACAAGGATCTGCGCCGGGCGCGTGCCGCCGCCTGCAACATCATCCCCACCTCTACCGGTGCGGCTCAGGCCGTAGCCAAGGTCATCCCCTCGCTCAAGGGCAAGTTCACCGGATGGTCACTGCGCGTGCCCACCCCCACCGTCTCCGTGGTGGACTTCACCGCCATCCTGAACAAGGACACCGACACCGACACGATGCGCGCCGCGCTCAAGGAAGCCGCCGAAGGTGAGCTTAAGGGCATCCTCGCCTACAGCGACGCCCCGCTCGTTTCGATGGACTTCAAGGGCAACCCGCACTCCTCCATCGTCGAAGCCGAGTACACCACCGTGCAGGACGGCAAGCTCGCCAAGATCGTCTCGTGGTACGACAACGAATGGGGCTACTCCAACCGCGTCGCCGACCTCATCATGTGGATGAAGGAAAAGGGATTCTAGAACAATCAATGTGGGGGAGGAGAGAGGGAAACTTTCTGGAGAAAGTTTCCCTCTCTCCTCCCCCACGCCCCCTCCTCTCTCCCTTCCAAGACTTTCCCCCTTATTGAATCCCTATTCGCAGTTTTCCTGAAATGGCAGCATGACAGGAATAGCGCTACTCTTGCCCTCCTGTCAGGGATAGAGCAGGGATGGAAGCGGTCAAGGGTTCAATGAAATGGTATGATGGGAATAGAAAAATCAGAAAACGAGAATTCTCTACCCTATGCCCCTGTCATAGCATGTGGTTGCTCCAACCCCCCAGAATGCTGAAATACGCCTCCCTTTTTCCTAGTTTTTCCGTTGGCGGACTCTATGGCTGAGACCTTTTATTGATTGCTCCTTGGGACTTCAAGGAAAGGCTCTGTCAGAGTATATGGTTGTTTTATTTTTGTAATATACTAAAATGTAAACTTTTTCTCAGTTTTTCTCGCTGCTGGACTCCATGATTGGGTATTTTATCAAAACTCATTTCATAATTGGAATCCACTTGTTATAATACGGCAAAGCAAAATCATAGAAAAAGCAGGATAAACAAGGATGGTAATATTGTTCAGCGCAATGTTCCCAGCGAGTTATTGCCTTTTTAAATCTGTTAAGCCATGCAAAAAGGTATTCAATTTTCCATCGTCTTTTATATCTGTGCAATACTCTCATTTCTTGCGTGGGGCTTTTTTCGTAGGGGCCTTTTTACGGTTCTTCCGATGGAATTTCAAAAAAGGAAGCATCAACGGTTTCCTAGACATAGCTTAAGGAAAAGGCTGTGCCATAAGAAAACGGCTGATGCTTTTTTCCTTGAAATTCCAAAGAAATAACCAATAAAATCCCCTAATTATGGCTCCCTCCAGCGGAAAAATTGGAGAAAAAGCATATAGTTGGGCTTTGTTATAGTATGTGGTTGTTTCTCATCTCCACAGTGCGGTGAAAAATAGAGCTTTTTTCCAGTTCTCCCCTTGAAGGGATCCACAGCTAAGGCATTTTTCCGGTTATCCCTTTGAAGTTTCAAGGAAAAAAGCATCAACCATTTCTATAACCCAGCCTATCCCACAAAAAATCCGGCGGAAGGCCGGATACTATCAGGAAAAGACAAGCTGCGAAAAGGGATTCCATAAGGTCAAAAGTCTTTGGAAGAGGGGGGCCGGGGGAGAGGGCTTTCTTCAGAAAGCTCTCTCCCCCGGTGCATCTCCTCCAAAAACCACGAAAGGCCGCCTGAAATCCAGACGGCCTTTCCATATCCTGCCTGAGAACAGCAAGAATCGGTCAAGCATTCCGCCGAAGCGGGCCGGTGTGAGCCGGACTTAGTTCTTTTCAGCCGCAGCTTCAGGCTGACGGGTGAATTCGAGGATCGCCATAGGAGCACAGTCGCCCTTACGGGGAAGCGCCAGTTTGGTGATCCGGGTGTAGCCGCCGGGGACGCCGGCGAACATGGGAGCGACCACGTCAAAAAGACGCTGCACGAGCTTGTGGTCGTTCAAGGTTTCATAAGCCAGACGGCGGGAGTGCAGATCGTTGCGAAGAGCCAAGGTGATCAGAGGTTCCACCACCCGGCGCAGTTCTTTGGCCTTCACTTCCGTCGTGCGGATCTTGCCATACGTGATCATTGCGGAAGCCATGTTGCGGAACAGAGCCTTGCGATGCGAAGGCGTTCTGCCGAGCTTTTTGCCGGAATTGCTATGCCTCATGGTGTTGTTTCCTCTTCCATTCCTGATATTTCTTCTCGAAGTTGTCGATCTTCATGCCGAAATCCAGCCCCATGCTTTCGAGCACGGCCTTGATTTCGTCAAGGGACTTCTTCCCAAAGTTCTTCGTCTTCAGCATTTCGGCTTCGGGCCGCTGCACCAGTTCGCCGACTGTGGCGATATTGGCGCTGCGCAGGCAGTTGGTCGCCCGCACGGACAGCTCCAGCTCATCGATCCCCTTAAAGAGGTTATCGTTGATGTCGGTGCTGCCGCCGCCTTCCCCTCCGCTTTCGCCGGAGATACGTTCATCGAAACTGATGAAGACCGAAATCTGATCCTTAATAATCTTGGCGCTATACGCAATAGCGTCTTCGGGAAGGACGGAACCGTCCGTCCATACTTCAAGAATCAGCTTGTCGTAGTTTGTCATCTGGCCCACGCGGGCCTGTTCCACGGTATACGCCACCTTACGCACGGGAGAGAAGCTCGCGTCCAGCTTGATAAGCCCGATCGTGTCAGGAAGACCTTCGTGCATATCAGCGGGCACATAGCCCTTACCCATGCGCACCTCGAACTCCATGCTGAGCTCCATGTCTTCGGTGAGGGTCGCGATGTGCAGTTCCGGGTTCAAGACTTCCACATTGGCGTTGGTCATGATATCCGCGGCTGTCACCGGGCCTTTCTTCGACACGGAAAGCGTCAGATGCTGGGGCTCGTCAGTCGTCATACCCAGACGAACCTGTTTGATATTCAGGATGACATCCGTAATATCTTCCAGCACTCCGGGGATGGTGGTAAACTCATGCTGCACGCCGGAGATCTTCACAGCCACGAAGGCTGCGCCCTGAAGGGACGAAAGCAGTACCCGACGCAAGGCATTGCCGATGGTGACCCCATAACCGCGTTCGAGAGGTTCGTAGGTGAACTTCCCGTACATGGTATCGTTGGGATCGCTGTCGCACACAATCTGTTCCGGCCGAACGAGTTTGGCCCAGTTGCGTGAATTGATAAGCCTGTTGCCTTGTCTGAAGAGCATGTAAGCCCCCGCTTATTTGGAGTAGAGCTCGACGATGAGGTGCTCGTTGATGGGGAACTGAATGTCGTCGCGCTGCGGCAGTGCTTTCACAATACCCTTGAAGTTGGGAGCGTCCACTTCCAGCCAGGAGGGGCAGCCGCGACGGGCCACGGCTTCCTGAGCTTCGGCGAGAACGGGGATGGTTCTGCTCTTTTCGGGAACTTCAACGCTGTCGCCAACCTTCACCTGAAGGGAAGGAATGGTGACCTTATGACCGTTCAGCGTAAAGACGCCGTGGCGAACCAACTGGCGGGCCTGAGTCCGGGAGTTGGCAAAGCCGAGGCGATACACGACGTTGTCCAGGCGGCGTTCGAGGAAGGCGAGCAGGTTCGCGCCGGTCACGCCCTTCGCCATATCGGCGCGGACGAAATAACCGTGGAACTGCTTTTCCAGAACGCCATAAACGCGACGCACCTTCTGCTTTTCACGCAGCTGGACGGCGTAGTCGCTCAGTTTTTTACGGGCGCGGCCATGCTGACCGGGCGCATAGGGGCGGCGGTCAAAGGCGCACTTGTCGGTGAAGCAACGGTCGCCCTTCAACAAGAGCTTCGTGCCTTCACGACGGCACAAACGACATTTGGCATCATTATATTTGGCCAAGGCGGTGTCCTCCTGTGAGCGCGACTAGACGCGACGCCGTTTCGGCGGGCGGCAGCCGTTGTGGGGAATGGGGGTGACGTCACGGATGAAGGCGACCTTGAAGCCGGCGGCGTTGATGGCGCGCATGGCGGCTTCACGACCGGAGCCCGGCCCCTTCACGTAGACACCCACAGTGCGCATGCCGTTGTCCTGAGCCTTGCGGGCAGCCTGTTCGGCGGCAACCTGCGCGGCAAAGGGCGTGGACTTGCGGGAACCCTTGAACCCGCTCTGTCCGGCACTCGCCCAGCTCACGGTGTTTCCGCGAGTATCGGTAAAAGTGATGATGGTATTATTGAACGAGGCCTGGATGTGAGCCACACCAAGGGGCACGTTCTTCTTTTCTCTTTTCTTGGCAACGCGTTTTGGTCTAGCCATGATTTGCTTCCGTAACCGGGCGTATCCGGTCGTATCAGTGAACGTTTCGCATAGTCAGCCCCCGAAACGGAAGCTGGTCATGCCGGAAGGTTCCTTTACTTCTTCTTACCTACAGCACCACGGCGGGGGCCCTTGCGGGTACGGGCGTTGGTGTGGGTACGCTGTCCATGAACGGGCAGGCCCTTGCGGTGACGCAGGCCACGGTAGCAGCCGATGTCCATGAGACGCTTGATGTTCATCGAAATTTCGCGGCGCAGGTCGCCTTCCACTTTATAGTTCTGTTCGAGTTCCTTACGGACTTCGTTCAGTTCTTCAGCGGTGAGATCGTCGATGCCGCGAGTCCAGTTGACGCCCGAAGCGTCAAGAATTTTCAAGGCCGTTACACGGCCGATGCCGTAGATGTAAGTCAACGCGATGTCCGCGCGCTTGCCTCTGGGCAGGTCAACACCAGCTATTCTGGCCACAGTCTTTCTCCTGAAGGCTAGCCCTGGCGCTGCTTGTGCCGGGGATTTTCGCAGATAACCCTGAGTACGCCCTTACGCCGGATGACTTTGCACTTCGGGCAAATCTTTTTTACGGATGGCCTGACTTTCATGACAAGTCTCTCCACAGGTTTCCTCGGCAGTGCAAAATACTGCCGGAACAGGAAGCCTTAGCTCTTTTTTTACATGCTGTCAATGCACGACATGGTTTTCTTCAAGGAAGGTCCAGTATCTGGGGTCCACCCGGAAGGATAGCCACACAATGCTCAAAATGGGCGGCGAGGCTCCTGTCTCGGGTCACCGCCGACCACTTGTCGTCCAGAATCTCCACTTCCGGTGTTCCCACCGTGATCATGGGCTCAATACACAGCACCATGCCGGTCTTAAGCGGCAACGCCGGTTTCGTGGTTACAACGTAGTTGGGAACTTCGGGCTTTTCGTGCAACGTCGAACCGATGCCGTGCCCAACAAAACGCCTTACCACATGGAACCCGGCACCTTCGGCGTGCTTTTGCACAGCGCCAGCGATGTCGTTGAGTTCATTACCGGATCTCGCTTCGGCCACAGCCAAGGCGAGACTTTCTTCCGTCACCCGCAGCAAGCGGGCCGCCTCAGGGGAAACCTCCCCCACGGCGAAGGTACGGGCCGCGTCCCCATAGAACCCCTCGTAGACAGTCCCCACGTCAAAGCTGACGATGTCGCCTTCTTTGAGGATGACGTCTTCGGAAGGGAACCCGTGCACGATGACTTCGTTCACCGAGCAGCACAGGCCGTACGGAAAACCGTACATGCCCTGGAACGCGGGCTTCACCTTGAATTCGCGACACATCTTTTGGACGATTTCTTCAAAGTACATGGTCGGGAGGCCGGGGCGAACCTGCCTGCCCAACTCGTCCAAAATCATCGCGACCATTCTGTTCGCTTCGCGCAGAAGGCCTATTTCCCTCTCGTTTTTGAGGAAAACGCCGCGGTACTTCTTCACGATCAGCTCCGCCCCTTCATTCGGGTCTTGCCCATCAGCCCTTCATACTGGCGCGAGATGAGATGGGACTCGATCTGCGACATGAAGTCCATTGCGACACCCACAAGGATGAGGATGCTTGTGCCGCCGAAATAGAACGGCACGTTGAACTCCGCAATGAGGAGCATGGGAAGCACTGAAATAACCGAGATATACACGCCGCCCCAAAGGGTCAGGCGAGACAGGACAGCGTCCAGATATTCCTGCGTCTTCTCACCGGGACGGATGCCGGGGATGAAGCCGCCGGCCTTCTTCAGGTTCTCGGCGACATCCTTCGGATCAAAGATGATGGCCGTATAGAAGAAGCAGAAGAAGAAAATCAGGGCGATGAAGATCACATTATACAGGATGGAAGAAGGCGTAAACCACGAAGCCGCCGTTTTCAGCCAATCCGCGATGTCGAAGTTCGCCATCGTGGCCGGGAACAGCAACAAGCTCGACGCGAAAATGGGCGGGATAACCCCGGCCGTATTCACGCGCAGCGGCAAGTGCGTGGACTGCCCGCCGTACATCTTCCGCCCGACCTGGCGCTTGGCGTACTGGATGGGAATACGCCGCTGGGCGCGTTCCATGAAGACGACGCCGACGAGCACCGCAACCATCAAGATCACGAGGGCAAGGGCGATGAACAGGCTCATGTCGCCCAGCTTGATGAGCTGGAAGGACTTCACCAACGCACCGGGAATGCCCACAACGATACCTGAGAAGATGATCAGGGAAATACCGTTGCCAATGCCCTTTTCCGTAATCTGTTCGCCGAGCCACATGATGAGCACGGTGCCAGCGGTCAGGGTCAGCATGGTCATGATGCGGAAAGTCCAGCCCGGTTCGAGGACGACGGGAAGCCCGCCGGGGCTGTACATGGTTTCGAGGCCCACGGCAATGCCGAAGCCCTGAATGATGGTGATAAGAACCGTGCTGTAGCGCGTGTACTGGGTGATTTTACGGCGACCTGCCGCACCCTCTTCCTTGGCCATGCGCTTCAGCTCGGGGCTGACCACCTGCAGGAGTTGAAGGATGATTGAGGCCGAAATGTACGGCATGATGCCGAGGGCGAACACGGAAACATTCCGCAGGCCGCCGCCGGAGAACATGTCGAACAGACCAAACAGGGTGCCTGCCACGCTTTCAAAGAAGTGGGCGAGGGCCCCCCCGTCGACGCCCGGAACCGGGATATGCACCCCGATCCGGTACGCGCAGAGAAGGCCCAGCGTCCAGAGCAGCTTTGTACGCAGTTCAGGCGAACGGGCAAGGTTATCCGCACCACCAAGAGCCACGAGTCACCTACCCTTTCACTTCCAGTTCTTTGACTTCACCGCCAGCGGCGCGGATCTTCTCCGCAGCGGACTGGCTGAACTTGTGCGCTTCCACCTTGATGGCGGCGGAAACGTCCCCTTCGCCCAGGATTTTCACCGGAGCGCCGAAGGGGCAGAGGCCGCGATCATAGATGTCATCAAGGGAGATTTCGCTTTTGCCTTCAAAGGCGGCCACGAGGCGAGCGAGGTTGATCACTTCGTATTCGACCTTGAAGAGGTAGTTCTTGAAACCACGCTTGGGCAGGCGGCGCTGAAGGGGCATCTGGCCGCCTTCAAAGCCGGGACGGACGCCGCCGCCGGAGCGGGCGTTCTGGCCCTTGTTACCCTTGCCGGACGTACATCCCAAGCCGGAACCGGAACCGCGGCCCACGCGCTTGCGGGACTTGCGATCTTCCGCGAAGGGATAGAGTTCGTTCAGATTCATGCTTTGGCAACCTCAACAACCAGGTGGGACACCTTGGCGATCATGCCGCGGACGGCAGGGTTATCCGGAAAGGTCTTAACCATTTCGCGGCGGCGCAGCCCGAGCGCGTCCAGAACCTTCTTCTGGTTGGGCGTGCAGCCGATGCGGCTCTTAACGACTTTAATCGTAATTTCAGACATGGCGCTACTTCCTGGGGGCTTCCAGTTTCATGCCGCGGATTTCGCTCACGGCTTCCGCGCTGCGCAGGGCAGCGAGGCCGGCCATGGTGGCCCGCAGCACGTTGTGGGGGTTGTTGGTCCCGATGGCCTTCGCAAGCACATCGTTCACCCCGGCCGCTTCCATGACAGCGCGCACGGCGCCACCGGCGATGATGCCGGTACCGCGGGAGGCGGGCTTGAGCATGACGCGGCCAGCGCCGAACTCGCCAAGGATTTCATAGGGGAGGGTCCCTTCGATCAGGGGCACCTTCACCATGTTCTTGCGAGCGTGTTCCGTAGCCTTGCGCAGGGCTTCAGGGACTTCCTGAGCCTTGCCGAGGCCGAATCCTACGTTCCCGTTACCGTCGCCAACGACCATCAGGGCGCTGAAGCTGAAGCGACGACCGCCTTTCACGACTTTGGCAACCCGGTTCAGGGAGACGATCTTCTCGATGAAACCCAGTTCATTCTGTTCCATGACAGTGCTATCCTCTCCGGGTTAGAACTCGAGGCCGCCTTCGCGGGCGCCATCGGCCACGGCCTTGATCTTGCCGTGGTAGAGATATCCGTTACGGTCGAAGACCACCTTTTCGATGCTCTTCTCCTTGGCCAGACGGGCAATTTCCTTACCCACCGCTTCAGCGCCGGCCTTGTTGCAGCCGACCTTTTCCCCGCCCTTGGAGAGAGCCAAGGTGGAGGTAGCGGCAAGCGTGGCGCCGGTGAGGTCGTCCACGACCTGCGCATACATATGCAGGTTGGAGCGGAAGATCACCAGGCGAGGCCGTTCGGCCGTACCGGAAATCTTTTTGCGGATGCGGATCTTTCTGCGCTGTCTGGCTTCATTCTTGGTCATAGTGCTCATAGCGCGCCCCGATTATTTACCCTTGCCGCCGGACTTGCCGGCCTTGCGCAGGATGGTTTCGGTTTCGTACTTGATGCCCTTGCCCTTATAGGGTTCAGGCTTGCGGATGCGGCGAATGCGAGCGGCCATTTCGCCCACGAGGACCTTGTCAGCGCCCATGATGGTGAGCTTCTGACCTTCGGCCTTCGCGGACAGTCCAGCAGGCAGTTCCACGAGAACAGGGTGGGAGAAGCCCACCTGAAGTTCAATCACATTACCTTTCACAGCGACGCGGTAACCGACGCCGATGACTTCGAGGGTCTTGGAGAACCCTTTGGTCACGCCCTCGATGCAGTTGGCAAGGAGGGTGCGGCGCAGGCCGTGCTGAGCGCGGGCTTCGCGCGTTTCGGCCTTGCGGGTCAGCGTGACGTGGCCGTCGGCCACTTCATAGGAAAGAAGGTCGCACACCGGGGTGGTGAGCGCAGCCTTCGCTCCCTTTACTTCAACGACATCAGCCCCGACCTTCACCTCGACACCGGAGGGAATGGCGATGGGCAGTTTTCCGATTCTCGACATGCTACACCCGCCTACCAGATTTCACACAAAAGTTCGCCGCCCACCTTCATCTGGTGAGCCTTGTCGCCAGCGAGCACCCCGTGCGAAGTGGACAGGATGCAGATGCCGAGGCCGTTCTGCACGCGGGGGATTTCGTGGGCGCCCACATACACCCGGCGGCCGGGCTTGCTCATCCGCTTCAGGCCTTCAATGGCGGGTTTGCCCTTGAAGTACTTCAACTGGATGTTGATGTTGCGGTCTTCCACGGTTACGTCATCGACGTACCCTTCCTGCTTGAGGATGGCAGCAATGGCTTCCTTCATCTTCGAGCTCGGCACACTCACTTCCTTGTGCAGGGCCAAGTGCGCGTTGCGGATACGCGTCAGCATATCTGCAATAGGATCAGTCATCATCGAATGGTCTCCTTATACCCTTTCACGGTTACCAGCTGGACTTGCGAACGCCGGGAAGATCCCCGCGGAGGGCCATATTGCGGAAGCAGATACGGCACAGTCCAAACTTACGCATGTAAGCGTGGGGTCTGCCGCAGATGGGGCAGCGGTTGTAGGCGCGGCTGGAAAACTTGGGTTTCCGGGCGGCCTTTACTTCAAGAGAAGTACGCGACACTATCCTAACTCCTTACTTTCTGAAAGGCATGCCCAGCTGTTCGAGCAGGAACTTGCCTTCCTTGTCCGTGGTGGCGGTGGTCACGATGGTAATATTCATGCCCTTCGGGTTTTCGATGCGGTCGGCTTCCATTTCAGGGAAGATCGCATGTTCCTTGATCCCGAGGGTGAAGTTGCCACGGCCGTCGAAGCCACGATCCGGGATGCCGCGGAAGTCGCGCACGCGGGGCAGGGCGAAGTTCATGAGCTTGTCCAGGAAGTCCCACATACGTTCCTTGCGGAGCGTCACGCGGCAACCGATGGGCATGCCTTCACGCAGCTTGAACGCGGCGATGGACTTCTTGGCGCGGGTCATCACGGCCTTCTGCCCGGCGATGGCGGACAGTTCGTTCATGGCCTCTTCCATCAGCTTGTTGTTCTGGCTGGCAGAACCGAGGCCGATGTTCAGCGAAATTTTGACAATCCCGGGAATCTGCATGGGAGAGCTGTACGCAAACTCCTTCTGCAATACCGGGACCACTTTCTCGCGGTACACGTTTTCAAGACGGGTCATGGTGGTTCACCTACAGCGTTTCGTTGCACTTCTTGCAGAAGCGGATTTTCTTGCCGTCCTCCGCGTAGCGGTAGCCCACGCGGGTGGGAGCGGCGCAGGCGGGGCACACGACCATGAGGTTGGAGACGTGGATGGGCATTTCCTTGTCCACGATCCCGCCGGGCTCGCGCCGATAGGGGTTGGGCTTCACATGGCGCTTGGCCACGTTGACCTTTTCCACCACAACAGAGTCATGCTTGTGAAGGACCTTCAAGACCTTGCCGATCTTGCCCTGATCCTTGCCGGCGATGACCATAACTTTGTCATCCTTGCGGATACGAAACTGTTTCATGGCAATGACTCCTACAGAACCTCAGGCGCGAGGGACACGATCTTCATGAAGTTCTTGGCACGCAGTTCACGGGCCACGGGTCCGAAGATGCGGGTACCCACGGGTTCGCCCTGCTTGGAAAGCAGCACGGCGGCATTGGAGTCAAACTTGATGTAGGAACCGTCAATGCGGCGCACTTCTTTCGCGGTGCGCACGATTACGGCCTGCATCACGTCGCCCTTCTTCACCTTGCTGTGGGGGATGGCTTCCTTGACGGCAACCATGATGATATCGCCCACGGTGGCGTAACGCCGATGAGAGCCGCCCAGCACCTTGATGCAGGCCACTTTCTTGGCGCCGGAGTTATCGGCAACCTGAAGCGTGGATTCAACCTGGATCATGACGTAACTCCTACACGGCCTTTTCGAGGATGGTCACCAGATGCCAGCGCTTGTTGCGGCTCATGGGACGGAATTCCACGATTTTCACTTTATCACCGATGCCGCATTCGTTCATGGGATCATGAGCGGTAAACTTCTTGCGGCGACGCACGAACTTCTTCAGGAGCGGATGCTTCACCAGGGTCTCAACGCGAACGACGATGGTCTTGTCGTTCTTGTCGCTGACCACGGTACCGATAAGCATGCGGCCCTTGCGGTTTTCCATGGCTTGAGACATGGTGCTATTCCTTTTCCTTCAGGACGGTCAGAATCCGCGCGATGTTCTTCCGGGCGGCGGGAATGGACGAGGTCTTTTCCAGCTGAGCGGTCGTATGTTGGAAGCGCAGATTAAAAAGTTCCTGCCGCTGTTCGGCGAGTTTGGCCTTGAGCTCTTCCACGCCGAGTTCTTTCAGTTCTTTTGCTTTCATACTACAGACCCTCTCTCACCACAATCACTGTCTTGACCGGCAGCTTGTGCGCGGCGCGGGTGAGGGCTTCCTTGGCCAGCTCGATGCTGACGCCCTTGATTTCGTACAGGATGCGGCCGGGCTTGACCGGAGCGCACCAGCCCACCGGGGCGCCCTTACCGGAACCCTGACGGGTTTCGAGAGGCTTCGCGGTGATCGGATGGTCGGGGAACACGCGGATCCACACTTTCCCGCCGCGCTTGATGTGGCGCATCATGGCGATACGGGCGGCTTCAATCTGCTGGTTGGTCAGCTTTCCGTGCTCCACAGTCTTCAAACCGATATCGCCGAAGGCGATGGTGGCACCGCGGAGGGCGGGACCACGCAGGCGGCCTTTCTGCCACTTGCGGAATTTAACTCTTTTGGGAGCGAGCATTACCTTTCAACCTCTTTGTCAAGGATTTCACCTTTGTAGATCCACGCCTTGACGCCGATGATGCCGTACGTGGTACGCGCTTCGGCGAAGCCGTAATCGATGTCGGCACGCAGGGTCTGCAACGGCACGCGGCCGTCGCGGTACCATTCGGTACGGGCGATTTCCGCACCGGCGAGACGGCCGGAGCAGGTCACCTTGATGCCTTCGGCACCAAACTTGCGGGCCATCGTCACCGTGCGCTTCATGGCGCGACGGAAAGCGACGCGGCGTTCGAGCTGCTGGGCGATGTTTTCGGCCACCAGCTGGGAATCCACTTCAGGACGGCGGATTTCGTTCACTTCAAGAGAGAACTCGCGTCCGAACTTGGCGCGCAAGTCATTGCGAAGCTTTTCAATTTCCACACCTTTGCGGCCGATGACGATGCCGGGGCGGGCGGTGGAAAGGATGAGGCGGATCTTGCCCCCGGCGCGTTCGATCTCGATCTTGGAGATGCCGGCGCTGTAGAGGAGCTTCTTCACATACTTGCGGACTTCGTGGTCTTCATACACAAAGGCAGGGTAGTCTTTCTTGCTGAACCAGCGGGACTGCCAGTTCTTGTTATACCCAAGCCGGAATCCGTACGGATGAACTTTCTGACCCATGACTTATTCCTGCCCTTCTGCGAGTATCACGGTAATGTGACTGGTACGCTTGTGGATGTTGGTGGCGCGGCCCTGGGCGCGCGGCATGAACCGCTTCCAGGTGGGGCCTTCGTTCACCAGAATTTCCTTAACGACCAGAGCATCCACGTCCATGCTGGCGTTGTGTTCCGCGTTGGCGAGGGCCGAACGGACCACACCGAGAATAACGCCGGCGGGCTTGTTAGGCGTGAAGCGCAGCAGGTTCATGGCAGCCTCGACAGGCATACCCTTCACGTTGCGGGCGACCAGCCTGGTCTTGCGCGGAGCAACGCGCACGAATTTGGCAGTAGCTTTCGATTCCATGATTGGCACCCGTTATTTCTTGGCCTTGGTCTTCTTGTCGGCGGCATGGCCGTGGAAGGTGCGCGTCGGCGCGAATTCCCCAAGCTTGTGTCCCACCATGTTTTCGGTGACGAAAACGGGCAGGAACTTCTTGCCGTTGTGCACGGCGAAGGTGATCCCCACCATTTCGGGCAGGACGGTGGACCGGCGCGACCAGGTCTTCACCACACGGCGGTCGTTGGTTTCGACGGCCGTTTCCACCTTTTTCATCAGATGGTCGTCCACAAAGGGACCTTTTTTCAGTGATCTGGGCATAACAGCTCCTACTTCTGGCCGCGGCGCTTAACGATGAGACGCGACGAGGGCTTCTTCTTATCGCGGGTCTTGTAGCCCTTGGTGGGCATACCCCACGGGGAAACGGGGTGACGGCCGCCGGAGCTTCTGCCTTCACCACCGCCGAGCGGATGGTCGACCGGGTTCATGGCCACGCCGCGAACCTTGGGACGACGACCGAGCCAGCGATTACGGCCAGCCTTGCCCAGGGAGATGTTCTCATGCTGGATGTTGCCGACCTGGCCGATGGTGGCGAGGCAGGTGGCCAGCACCTTGCGGACTTCACCGGAGGGCATACGCAACAGGGCGTACTTGCCTTCCTTGGCCACGAGCTGGGCATAGGTGCCAGCGGCGCGGCAGAACTGACCGCCGCGACCGGGGTTCAGTTCGATATTGTGCAGCACCGTGCCCACAGGGATGCGGGCCATGGGAAGCGCGTTGCCGGGCTTGATGTCGGCCTTTTCGCCGGACACGATCACGTCGCCCTGCTTCACGCCCAAGGGTGCAAGGATATAGCGTTTTTCACCGTCGGCATAGTGCAGCAGCGCGATGCGGGCGGTACGGTTCGGGTCGTACTCGATATGGGCGACGGTGGCCGGGATATCGAGCTTGTTGCGCTTGAAGTCGATGATGCGATACAGGCGCTTCACGCCACCGCCGCGGCGGCGGCTGGTGACACGACCATGGTTGTTACGACCAGCCTTTTTCGTGAGACCTTCCGTAAGGGATTTCTCAGGCGTGGTTCTGGTGATTTCCTCAAAGTCGGAAACCGTCTGGAAGCGACGGCCCGCCGAGGTGGGTTTCAGCTTGCGCACAGCCATGTTTACACTCCCTCAAAGAACTCGATCTTTTCACCGGACGCGAGGGTCACATAGGCCTTGCGCCATCCGGGGACGCGGCTTACCTTGCGGTTCCGCACGCGTTCCGTGGGCTTACGGGTAACCACGTTCACGTCAGTCACTTTCACATTGAAGGCGGTTTCCACGGCCTTCTTGATCTCAATCTTGTTGGCGTCGGGGTGGACGAAGAAAGCAACCTGATTCGCGCCGTCGCGCAGGAAGGTCGCCTTTTCGGTCACCACGGGCCGCAAGAGAATCTGCGTATGATCCATGGCCAACCTCTTATTTCAGCCGCGTTTCAACGGGTTCCACGGCGCCTTCCAGAAGCACGAGCTGCTTGTGCTTCAGGATCTCGTACACACTGAGCTGATCCGGGGTGGTCAGGGTGATGCCGGGCAGGTTCCGGGAAGAAAGCACAAGATTGCGCGATTCTTCGGGAGCGATGATGAGAGCCTTGGAAAGGCCCAGATTGCCTGCGATCTTGGCGAACACCTTGGTCTTCGCTTCGGGCAGGTCAAAGCCCTTGACCACGAGCAGGTTTTCACCGGCGAGGCGCGAAGAGAGCGCCATGCGCAGGGCCAGCTTGCGGATCTTCTTGTTCACCTTAAAATCGTACTTGCGGGGCTGGGGTCCGAAGAGGATCGCGCCGCCACGCCACACGGGGGAACGGTTGGAACCGGCGCGGGCGCGGCCGGTGCCCTTCTGGCGCCACGGCTTCACGCCGCCGCCGGAAACCATCGCCCGGGTCTTGGTCGAGTGAGTGCCCGCACGCTTGGCAGCGAGCTGAGCCCGCACCACGAGGTGGAGAATCTCCGGCCTCACAGCGACCTCGAACACTTCGGGAGCCAGGGTGAGTTCGCCCTGTTCCGTCTTGTCCTGATCGTATACTTTCACGACAGCCATTGTTTCTCTCCCTACCTACTGCTTACGCACCAGAACGAGGCCGTTTTTGGGGCCGGGCACGGAACCGCGGATGAGGATGACGTTGTCTTCCGCCCGCACGTCCACGATTTCAAGGCCCTGCACGGTAACCTGTTCGGCACCCCAGTGGCCCGCCATTTTTCTGCCCTTGAACACGTGACCGGGGAAGGTGTTGTTACCGATGGAACCACCGGAACGATGCACCTTTTCACAACCGTGCGTGTCCTTGGAGCCCTTGAAGTTCCAGCGGCGCATGACGCCCTGGTACCCCTTACCGAGGCTCGTACCAGTTACTTTAATCTTGTCGCCGGCGGCGAACACGTCCGCGGTCAGCACGGCGCCCACTTCATAAGTGGCCGGGCCGTCGAGGCGGATTTCGCGGACCTTGCGGTAAAGAGCCGTTCCGGCTTTGGCAAAGTGACCCTTCATAGGCTTGGTCACATGCTTTTCCTTGGCTTCTTCGAAGGCGATCTGCAAAGCGTCGTAGCCGTCGTTTTCAGCGGTCTTGACCTGGGTGACAGGGCAAGGGCCAGCCTGAACAACCGTCACGGCCACGGCAGAACCGTCTCCAGCGAAGATGCGGGTCATGCCAAGCTTGCGACCCAGAATTCCCATTTTCTCAGCCATGACATTCCTCGCTAAAGCTTGATTTCCACATCCACACCCGCAGGCAGGCTGAGCTTGCCGAGGGCGTCCACGGTCTGCTGCGTGGGTTCCAGGATGTCCATAAGCCGCTTATGGATCCGCATTTCAAACTGTTCACGGGACTTCTTGTTCACATGCACAGAGCGGTTCACGGTGAATTTATTGATATTGGTGGGCAGAGGAATTGGCCCTGCCACGCCCGCGCCCGTATTCCGAGCCGTATCGACGATTTCCGCCACAGCCTTGTCAAGGATGCGGTAATCGTAAGCCTTGAGCTTGATGCGGATACGATCACTGCTCACTGTCGTCATTGCGTCTACTCCGTTATCTGGCAACAATTGTCCGGTATCGTTCATAAAGAGCAACGAAACGAACCGAACCTCCACACAGCAGCCGACCTTTGAAAAGGCCGGTTCCAAAGCGTATGTACGTGAACGCTTCGGCCAACCCTGGCAAAGACCAGACGGCGGCTATGGGGTCGCCACGAACCTTTTGGTTACGTGCAGACTTCAATTATGTACGCGGGAGATTGGGACGAGGAGGGACGGCCATTCCGGCGTCACTCCGATGCTCTCCATTTCCATAATGAAGTCAACCCATGTTTCGCCAGCCTGGCCTGTATTGGATGAACATCCAATAAGACAGGTAGTCCCGCAGGGTCACCTAAGGGCTCTCGCCCCTTAACAAGACCTTTACAGCTGGGATCCGTGAGGGATTCCCGCAGCTCTAACGGCTCTTGACATCCTTTCGGCAATCAGTGACGCCTGCAAATGTCAAAGTCGGCCTGACGACCGACATAGCAGGATGGACAGTGCATCCACCCTTCCCTGCCGCACAGGGATGACCCACATCAAGTGGGGAAACGCATATCTATACAAAGAAGTCTGGAGCGTCAAGGGTTTTCTTGCCCGTTTCAGCCGCTTCTCCGTTTTTTTCTCTTTTCGGAAAACATTTCGGAACGGTTCCCGCGCCCCGGACCGTGCGTTCCGCCGCCCCTTCCGCCGAACAAGGGCATTGCTTTCCGCCCCCGTCAAGGCTACACTTCCATAAGCCATATCCCTTTCAACCGCGCGGGCCGGTGGCCCGGCAAGGTCCCGCTCATGATCACTCTGCTGCTCACCGTCTTTCTCGTGGTGCTGATTTCCGCGATCTGCTCCATGACCGAAGCGGCCCTCTACTCCGTCCCCTGGACCTATATCGAAAACCTGCGCAAGCAGGGGGCCACTACGGGCGAGATACTCTACCAGCTCCGTTCCCACATTGATCAGCCCATCGCCGCCGTCCTCACGCTCAATACGGTGGCGAACACGGCCGGGGCCGCCATAGCGGGCGCCGTCGCCGCCAACGTGCTCGGCGCGGACAGCACGGCATTGTTCGCGGCGGGGCTGACCGTCCTCATCCTTGCGTTCGGTGAAATCCTCCCCAAGACGCTCGGCGTGGCCCATGCCTGCGGCGTTGCCGGCTGCATGGCCCGGCCGCTCCAGCTCATGGTCATCGTCTTCAAGCCGTTCATCTGGTTTTCGAGCATGTTGACGCGCCTCGTGGCCCCGCCCCAAAGCGGCCCCTCCGCCACTGAGGACGACATCCGGGCGATCACCAGCCTCTCCCGCCAGACCGGCCGCATCCAGCAGTACGAGGAAAACGCCATCAGGAACATCCTCTCGCTGGATGTCAAACATGTGCGCGAGATCATGACCCCGCGCACGATGGTTTTTTCCCTCCAGGAAAGCGTTTCGATCAAGGAAGCCTACAACCACCCCCAGATCTGGCACTACAGCCGTATCCCCGTCTATGGCGACGACAACGAGGACATCGTCGGCATCGTGCTCCGCAAGGACATCGGGCGCTATGTTTCTCAGGGGCAGGGTGAAAAGACGCTGTTTGAAATCATGCAGCCCGTCCGCTTCGTCCTTGAAAACCAGACGGTGGACAAGCTGCTTTTGGAATTTCTGGAGTCGCGGCTCCATCTTTTCATCGTGCTGGACGAATATGGGGGATTGGCGGGCGTGGTATCCCTCGAAGACGTGCTTGAAGAGATGCTTGGCCGGGAGATTGTCGACGAGACCGATGCCGTCGCCGATCTGCGCGAAGCCGCACGCCAGCGCCGCAGTGCCCTGGCGCAGGCCCGCAGCCAGCAGAACGCCGCGCTCAAGGCCGCCCGCGCTGAGGCCGCGAAGGAGTAGTGGGGAGAAAATCGGGGGAGGACGCTTTTTGAAAAAAGCGCCCTCCCCCGAACCCCCTCCCGCAAAAACTTCGACTGGTGGGGAGGCTGTACGGCAGGAGTTCTTTTGTATGGAGAAAAGGCGCCGTCTTCGAGGCGAAGCCCAAACCGATGCAGGAATTCCGTTGTATAGAAAAAAAGTGGTTGCCTCATTGCAGGCTGAATGGCTTGAAAGGTGGATTCTGTATCTTTTTATGGATAGTGCTCGAAGCAAGAAAAGCCCCCGGCAATATTCCGGGGGCTTTTCTTGTGTCCTGAGAATGGCCGGTGAACGGCTTTCTAAAGGCCCCTTTTCGGGGCGGGCCCGCATACTGCGGACAGGCCTTCCCCTTAGGGAGAAAACGGAGAACGGATGCTGCGGGGATCCCCTCCCGCGCCGTCGCTGCTCCGTATGCCTTTTTATTTGAGAGGGAGCGGCTGGCCGCCCCATTTTTTAAGAAAGGGTGGAGTTCGGGGAGGGGAGGAGAACAACCTTCCTCAGAAGGATCTCCCTCCCCGATTCCATACCCATTTCCCTGCCCTGCTAGGCGGATTCGCCTTCCATAAGCGGTTCCGAAACGGGGGATTCATCCTCAACGGAAGAGGCAGGAGGAAAGCCCTTTCTGTTGAGGTGACGGATCCACAGGGTGCAGGCCGCGCTGATGATGCCAGCGGAGCCCAGATAGGCGCAGAGATACCAAGGCTCGCCGCCATCCCAAGCCACGAGCATGGTCGCCACCATCGGCGTCAGGCCCGCGGCGAAAATGCCTGAGAACTGATAGACGAAGGAAATGGCGGAATAGCGGACGGAGGGATCGAAGCTGTCGGAGAAAAGGCTCGACATGGTCCCGAACACGGCGGCGTACACCACGCCGAACGGCAGGGCCAGAGCGAGGCAGACGTAAAGATAGTTGTCGGAATAATTATGGAACACCCAGAAAGCCGGGAAACCAAGGATGCCGAGCAGCAGGGCGCAAAAACCGAACACGCGGGCCTTGCCGATACGGTCGGCGACATAGCCCCAGAAGGGGATGAAGAAAGACATGACCACAGAGGCGATCATGACCACCGCGAGCGCGGAGGAACGCTCAAGCCCGCGGGTCTGGGTCAGGTAGCTCAAGGAGAACACCGCAAAAGTGTTGAAGGCCACGCCGTCGATGAGACGGGCACCCATACAGGCCACCATCATCTTGGGGTAACGCTTGAAGGCGTCGAGCAGGGGGTACTTCACTTCCGGCATCTTGGCCTTGGCTTCCGAGAAGTCCTTGGTTTCATGCACGGAGGAACGGATATAGGAACCGACGAACAGCAGCCCGGCGCTCATAATGAATGCGATGCGCCACCCCCAACTGATGAAGGATTCGTTGGAAAGCACCGCGGAGAAAAAGCCGATGACGCCGGAAGCCAGCAGCAGGCCGAGGGAAAGCCCTATCTGCGGCAGGCTGGCATAAAAAGCGCGCTTGTGCGCGGGAGCCGACTCGAAAGACATCAGCACGGCGCCGCCCCATTCGCCGCCGAGTCCGAGGCCTTGCGCAACACGGCACAAAATGAGCAGGATCGGAGCCCAAATCCCGATGCTGGCATAGGAAGGGATACACCCGATGGCTACGGTTCCCGTCCCCATGATCATCAGGGTAAGCACCAACACCTTTTTGCGGCCGATTTTGTCGCCGAAATGCCCAAACACGAGGCCGCCCAAAGGCCGGGCCACAAAACCCACCGCGAAGGTGGCGAATGCCAGCATGGTTCCGATACGGTCGTCAAATTCGGGGAAATAAAGATGATTGAAGATAAGCCCCGCGACAACGCCGTACAGGAAGAAGTCATACCACTCTATAACGGCCCCTACGAGTGAGGAAACGACGACGCGGCGAAGGTTTTTATCGTGTTCAATCTGTTCTGTGGTTTTCATGAATGCTCCTTGGGATGCTTTGGTGTTGCCCCTGTTTGTTGTCCCTAAAGAGCACAATCTGTGCCATCATTTTAGTGTATTCCCTCGCCTTCATTCGTTTTCCGTCCATTTTTGAGTTTTTTTCTCCTGTGCCGGAAATGGATTACCGCACGTACCGAAAGCGCCGATACTGCTTGCGCAAAAAAGGTATTGTTCTAAATTTGCATCATTTGTTCTACAAAAAAAAGGTATATTGATGAATAAATGCATCAAATGGGAGATTAGATTTTAAGAAACGCTCCTGATAGGTGTTTTTATGCATCATCATGAAATATCCGGGAAAACGCCCTTCATGTGCTGAAAAAAACAAGCGCTGCGGCGGAAAAAAGGCTGAAAAATCAACAGGCGGGAAGGCGTGTTGAAGCCGGAAGTGATTTGACTTTTGCCCTCCCCGCTGGTATTCGGCACGATGGAAGTGAGGAGGAAAGCATAACAGGAACCACCATGGCAAAAAAATCCGGCAAGAACGTCTATCTCGTAGCGCTTCTCCTGTTTTTGGGAGGCGTCGGCTATCTTGCGTATTCCGGCTTTTCCGAAAACAGCGTCTATTTCCTCAATGTCTCCGAAGCGCTTGCCACCCCCTCCGATAAGCTGAAGGCCGCCCGCCTCTTCGGCACCGTTGCCGAGGACGGGCTTTCGCGCTCCGAAACCGGCCGAGACGTCAGGTTCCGGCTGGAAGATCAGGAGAACAAGGCTACTACGCTGTGGGTTGAGTACACGGGCGCCATCCCGGACACCTTCAAGGTCGGTGCGGAAGTCATTGTGGAAGGGGGGCTCCGGCCTGACGGTTCGTTTCAGGCCAAAACGCTCATGACCAAGTGCCCTTCCAAGTATCAAAAGGAAAACAGAGGCTGAACGCCGCCCTGCCCCGAATCTTCGGCCGGCCTGCCGCCCAGCGCGGCGGGCCCCGTGTGATGCGGGCGGAGCGGCTTTTTGTATGTACCGGAGCCGTAACCGCGGCCCACTCTTTCGGGAAGAGATCCCGGACAACTTGGAGCTTCCATGTATTATTTCGCTTTCGTCCTTCTCGCGCTCTCCATGCTCTGCGCACTCGCCGGGGCGCTGTGGGCCGTCAAATCGCTGTGGCCGAGGACGGCCCCGGCTGCGGGCAAGGCCCAGCGCCGCACCTCCGTTCCGGGCCTCGGCTTCATCGAAAAGGCCAACCTGTGCCTGACGGGGTGTTACGTCATCGCGTCCGCTATCCTTATATATGCGCTGGCGAGCTACGACTTCTCCCTGGTCTATGTGGCGAGCTACACCGACCGGCTGTTGCCGCTCTTCTACCGCATTACGGCCTTCTGGGCGGGACAGGCCGGCTCCATGTTGTTCTGGGCTTTCTCCGTAGCCATCTGCGGCGGGCTGTTCCAGCTCACCCGTTCCTATAAGGGCCTGACCCCCGACACGCGGCTCTGGTACTGGGTCTTTTACCTCGGCATCATGAGCTTCTTCGGGCTCATCCTCGTGACGTGGAACAATCCCTTCCTCATGAACCATGCCGTGCCGCAGGACGGCAACGGGCTGAACCCCCTGCTCCAGAACCCCGGCATGATCTTCCATCCCCCGCTGCTGTTCCTCGGTTATGGCGGGTTCGTGATCCCCGGCTGTCTCGCCCTCGCCCAGACGCTGAGCCGCAGGCACGCCGATGAGGCGGCATGGACGGATGTGGCCCGGCCCTTCACGCTGGCGGCGTGGGCCATGCTTACCGCGGGCATCGTGCTCGGCGGCTGGTGGGCCTACATGGAGCTCGGCTGGGGCGGCTACTGGGCATGGGACCCGGTGGAAAACGCCTCCCTCATCCCGTGGCTCATCGCTACGGCGGCCCTGCACACCATGCTCATCCAGACGCGCCGCAACAAGCTGCACGGCGTGAACGTCTTCCTTATGGCGCTCACCACCGTTTCGGCGTTCTTCGCCACCTACCTTGTCCGCAGCGGCGTGGTGCAGTCCGTGCATGCCTTCGGTTCCGGCGGCGTGGGCGTCCCGCTGCTCCTCTTCATCCTCATTTCCATCGCCCTTTCCTTCTGGATCGCCCTGCTCGCGCGGCGTTCCGATGCGGGCGAACTGGCCGGGATCGAAAGCCGCGAAGGGTTCCTTGTCCTGACCTCGTGGCTCCTGCTGGCGCTTTCGCTGATCATCCTCGTCGCCACCATGTGGCCCGTGTTCACCGCCTTCTGGAAAGAGACCGTCATGGGGCTCGCCCGTGAGGTCGTCCTTGACGAGGCCGGGCATGACCACGGCGGCGCGGTGGGCCTGACCGCCGACTTCTACAACCGCGTCTGTATGCCGCTGTTCGCCGCCATGGTCGCCATCCTGAGCATCTGCCCGTGGCTCGGCTGGAACGGCGGCGTCCGCAACATGCGCAAGCTCCTCCTCGTGGTGTGTACCTTCATCGGGGCCGCCGCCGCGATGTACGCCATCGGCTACACCCTGCCCGTCGCCGTGCTCGGCGCGTCGGCAAGCATCGCCGCGCTGGTCAGCATGGGCCTGAAACTCTTTGAGCGGCCCATCTACAGCCACGCTCCGAGCTTTTCCGCCTACGGCATCCACATCGGGGTGGCCCTCATCGCGCTCGGCATCGCCTTTTCCGGCCCCTACAAGATCGAATCCGAACCCACAATGGCTATGGGTGAGACCGTGAAGGTCGGCCAGTTTGAGGTCACCTTCAAGAACCTGTATGAAGGCGAAGGCGCCGGCTATATCTTCCTTGAGGGCGAGCTGGAAGTCCGCAAGGACGGCAAGCTCATCGGCATCGCCTCCCCGCAGCGCCGCGTCTACGCCAAGTGGGGGCAGATGCAGTTCGCGGAGGCCGCGGTCATCCCTTCGCTGGGCAATGAGTTCTATGCGACCCTTATGGCGGTGGATCAGCAGAACCGGGCCGTGTTCCGCCTGAGCTCCAACCCGCTGGTCAACTGGCTGTGGATCGGCGGCATCCTGATGTGCCTGCTGCCGTTCATCAGCTTCAGGCGCCGCAACGGCCGGGAAAGCTGAGATGCTGCTGAAGCTCGCCGGAATCGGAAAACTCTTCGGCGCCCGCGCCGTGCTCAAGAACATCTCGTTTGAGGTGCATCCCGGCACGGTCACGCTGCTGGTCGGCGCGAACGGCGCGGGCAAGACCACCCTGCTCAAGATCATGGCCGGGCTGGCCCGCCCCACCGTGGGCACCGTCGAACGGTTTTGCGAAGATGGCGGGCTCGGCTACCTTGGGCACGCCACGTTCATCTATCCCGGCCTGACCGCGCTTGAGAACCTTGCGTTCTGGAGCGGGATGCACGGGAAGCCGACGGACAAGGCGGCGCTCTCCGAAGCGTTGGCCCGCGTGGAGCTGGCCCCCTTCGCCGAAGAACGGGCCGGAACCTTCTCGCGCGGGATGGCGCAGCGGCTGAACCTCGCCCGCATCCTCCTCCAGTCGCCCCAGCTTCTGCTGCTCGACGAACCGGGCACCGGGCTTGATGTGCGTTCCCTCGCCATCCTGCACCGGGAAATCGCCGTGGCCCGTGAACGGGGCGCGGGGATCGTCTGGATCACCCACGATGTAGCCGGGGACGCCAAGCGCGCCGACCGGATCATCGCCATCGAGAACAGAACCATCGGCTACTGCGGCCCCGCCTCCGGGTATGAAGGCGCCCGCACCGGGGGGGCCGTATGCTGAAAGCCGCCTGCCTCATCGCCCGCAAGGATCTGCGTCTCGTGCTTTCGCGCGGGGCCGGGCTCGTGCAGGCGCTCCTGCTCGGCCTGCTGCTCATCTTCGTGTTCAGCCTGTCACGGGAAACCGGGGAAACCATGAGCGGGCAGGGGGCCGCCACGATCTTCTGGCTGTCCTCGGCCTTCTGTCAGGTCTTATCCTTTAATATGCTGTACGGGCTCGAAGAGGCCAACGGTTCACGGGCGGGGCTGCTGCTCCTGCCCGCGCCGGTCCAGTCCGTATTGCTCGGCAAGGCTGCGGCGGGGCTGTGCATCATCCTGACGGCGCAGCTCCTTTTCCTTCCGGCGGCCATCGTGTTCCTTGGGCAGTCGCTGGGCGACGGCTGGCCTCTGGCCCTGCTCGCCCTCGTCCTTACCGACGTCGGCATGGCGTCGCTCGGCTCCCTGCTCGGCGCGCTGTCGCAAGGGCAGGCCGCGCGGGAATCGCTGCTGTCCATCGTGCTTTTCCCGCTGATCATCCCCATCCTGCTGGCGGGTATCCGCGTCTGCGCCGGGGGGCTCAGCGAAGCCCTGCCCGAAGGCGTGGAGTCATGGCTCGGCATTGCCGCAGCCTTCGACGCGGTGTTCCTCGCGGCGGGGCTTGTCCTTTTCCCCTTTGTCTTTTCAGGAGACGAATAATCTCATGCGGTACACATGGATGCTCCCCTGCGCCGTGCTCGGCGGCGTGCTCATGGCGGCCTGTCAGGTGCTTATCTATTGGTATGCGCCTGTCGAGCAGACGATGGGACTGGTGCAAAAGATCTTTTACACGCATCTGCCGTTGGCGTGGTGGTCATTTGTGAGCTTCTTCCTCGTCTGCGTATCCGGGGTGGCCTACCTCAAGACGCGCAGCCGCCACTGGGACGCCGTGGCCGGGGCCGCCGCCGAGGTGGGCGTGGTGCTCAGCGGGCTGGCGCTCGTTTCCGGCTCCATCTGGGCGCGCCATTCGTGGGGCGTCTGGTGGACGTGGGACCCGCGCCTGACCACGACGCTGATCCTCTGGTTCCTCTATGCGGGCTACCTCGTCCTGCGCAAGATGGACATGCCCCGCGAGCGCCAGGCGAACCTGTGCGCGGTGGTCGGCATCGTGGCCTTTGTGGACGTGCCGCTGGTATTCCTGTCCGCACGGCTGTGGCGCTCCATCCATCCCGCCGTGTTCGCCAACAAGTCCGGCGGGCTTGAACCCGAAATGAAGATCGCCGCCATCGCCGCCGTCGCCTGTTTCGGGCTCGTCTGGGCGGCCCTCGTCGGCCTCCGTACCTTGCAGATTAAACAGAAAGAACGTCTCGACGGCCTCGCCGTCCACGGCGAGTTGTAGTCAACCATAGGGAAAGGATCGGGGGAGGGGCCTTTTTGAAGGCTCTGTCATGGTACGTGGCTGTTTCATCCCCACAGCACGATGAAAATACAGCCTTTTTCTCCGGTTTTTCCTTGGCGGACTTTATGGCTGAAACATTGTATCGGTTGTTCCCTCCGAACTTCAAGGAAAAGGCATCAACCATTTTTATGACACAGCCTTTGAAAAAAGCCCCCTCCAAGAACTTTCGCCTTTTGGATTCCGGGGGTTATATAGGGGGGGCCTCATTTGCAGGGCTCCCTGAGCGTAACCTCACCACCAGCCGGAGTTTTTCGGGAGGAGGCCCGGTTGAGGGGCTTTTGCAGGGCGCTGTCATAGGATGTGGCTGTTTCAGCTCCACAGATTGGTGAACATACCGCCTTTTTCAGTTTTCCCATTGGCGGGCTTCATGGCTGAGGCATTGTATTGGTTATCCCTGTGGAACTTCAAAAAAGAAGGCTCTGTTATAATATGTGGTTGTTTCATCTCCACAGTGCGGTGAAAAATATAGCCTTTTTCCCGTTTTCCCCTTGACGGGATACACGGCTAAGGCATTTTGCCGGTTATCCCTTTGGAGTTTCAAGGAAAAAGCATCAACCATTTTCTATAACACAGCCAAAAAGAAAGTACCAACCATTTCCTATGGCACAGCCTTCAATGAAAGCGGCATAACAATCTGTACAGTCAATATAGTGTAAACATATCAACAAAATCCTGCGGCAGAGGCTTTTGCAAAAGCCCCCTCCGCCATCAAACCAACCACAAATCAAGGAGTCCCCTCATGACCGATATGGATTGGCTCATGTATGCGAATATCGCCGTATGGATCGGGCTCGGCGCCTACCTTGCGTTCTTGATCCGCAACCAGATAGCCCTCAACCGCCGCCTTACCCAGTTGGAGACCCTGCGCAATGACTGATCAGACTTTCGGAAAAAACCGCCGCTCCATCCTGCTGCTCATCACGGCGGGGCTGGTGCTTATGCTCGCGTCCACACTGTCCTACTTCTCGGACAACCCCGGCCTGGTTTCCCACACGACCACCGGCACACAGGCCGCGGCCCCGTCCGGGCAGCAGATGCCCACAAGCGCGGGCATGGACGAAGCCACGCAGCAGGGCATCATGGCCCTGATGCAGAAACTCCAGAAAAACCCCACTGACCTCGAAGCCCTCATCGGCCTGACCGAGCACTTCATGCACACGCAGGACTGGCAGCGGGCCGAGACGTTCGCCCTGCGCGCCGTGGTCGCCGCGCCCAACGAAACGCAGCCTCTCTACATGCTCGGCATCATCCAGCACAGCCAGAACCGCAACGCCGAAGCCGCCGCCAGCCTCGAAAAGGTCGTCGCCGCCAAGGAAGATCCTTCCGTGCGCTACAGCCTCGGCATCCTCTACGCCTACTACCTCGATCAGCCGGACAAGGGCCTCGAACAGCTCCAAAAGGCGCTCGATGACCCGAACACCCCGGCGGATCTCAAGAAGGCGGTGGCCGAGGAGGTCACGAAAATCAGGGAACACAAAAACCACACGCCCCAGCAGGCGCAGTAACGTCCACCGAACCCAAAGGCCGGGGCTCCTCTAAAAAAGGGGATCCGGCCTTTTTGCTTGCAAAAGAAAGGATGGAACGGCAGTCCATGATGAAGAAAGAAATAACCCTGCGGCAGGCAACGCCGCGGGACACGGATACCGTAACGGATCTCGCCCTGCTCCTCTGGCCGGGGCACGGCAGGGAAGCCCTGCGGCAGGAGATGGAAGCCTTTTGTACCCGCGAAGATGCCGCCGCTTTCCTCGCCTCCGCGGACGGCGTGCCCGTGGGGTTCGCCGCCTGTGCCCTGCGGTGGGAATACGTCGAGGGGACGGAACAATCCCCGGCAGGCTACCTCGAAGGGATTTTTGTCGCTGCGGCATTCCGGCGGTGCGGCGCGGCGGCCGGGCTGCTGCGGCGCTGTGAAGCGTGGGCCAAGGAAAAAGGATGTGCGGAGTTCGCCAGCGACTGTGAGCTGGAAAACGAGGAAAGCCGACTGTTCCATGCCGCATGCGGCTTTTCGGAAGTCTGCCGAACCATCAATTTCGCCAAGCGGCTTGCCTAGGCTGGGGTGTAAAAAACCCTCCCGCAAAAGGGGAGGGCCGTAATGCCGTAGGGACGTCCCGGCACCGGACGGGCCGAAACGGAGAGGTTCAAGAGGCGATCAGGCTCCGCAGGATTTCTGGCGCTGGCAGGAACGCAGTTGCAGTTCCAGCACGATCAGGCGCTCATAATCCTGAACAGGAACCACCGTTTGCTGATATTCGGCACGCAAGGCGCTCTCGATCTGCTGGGTTTCTTCCCAGAAATCAAGAAGCTCTTCATCAGCCAGATTCTTGATCTGGACATTGAAGGGCGCTTCATCAGCAGGGGAAAGACGAGTGGCCATAAAATACTCCTTGTCAGCGTACGGGGCCGGAAAAATTCCGGGTGTATCCTGACGACGTAGATTACCTTTACTTTACGGTCAAACTATAAGAACAAACACCGTGGCTGGCAAGCGACTCTAACGCCGCTCCCGTGTTTTGAGGCTTCGGGCGCGGCGAAACGGGGCCCCAATCCGGCGCGACAGAAATAACATTTATGTCAAAAAGGGCAAGCGCCGGGCCTCGCCCCCCCTTTCCGCGCATTCTGCCGGAGGAAAGCCCGAACCCTTTGATATCCAAAAGCCTTTTGGCCCATTACGCGTGACTGCCCGAAATGCCGTCAAAAAAAGGATACGGATTTCGGGTGAAAAGCGCTTCAACAGGCTTGACAGCGGCGGCAACCCGTTACATGAACATCGAACGCCTTGCGAAAATCACACGCTCCGAGGCTTTCCTTTTTTGTTCGAGGATAGAGGATACCATGTCTGAAAAAAAACTCGTTGTCGCTGTTGTGGGGGCTACCGGCGCCGTCGGCCGTGAAATGCTGAAGACCCTTGAAAGCAGGAACTTCCCCGCCACTGAGGTCATTCCCTTCGCCTCGGCCCGTTCCGCCGGGACGAAAGTCCCCTACGGGGATTCCGAGCTGGTCGTGCGCGAACTGAAGGAAGATGTGTTCGAGGACATCGACATCGCCATCTTCTCCGCGGGCGGTTCCACCTCCGAAAAATACGCCCCCCACGCCGCCGCCGCGGGTTGCATCGTCGTGGACAACTCCAGCGCGTGGCGCATGGACGAGCGCTGTCCGCTGGTCGTGCCCGAAGTGAACCCCGATGCGCTGGAAGGGCACAACGGCATCATCGCCAACCCGAACTGCTCCACCATCCAGATGGTCGTGGCCCTGAAGCCCCTGCACGACGCCGCGGGCATCCGCCGCGTGGTGGTCTCCACCTATCAGGCCGTTTCCGGATCCGGGCAGAAGGGCATCAGCGAACTGGAGACGCAAGTCCGCCAGATGTTCAACCTGAAAGAGCCCGAAGTGAACGTGTATCCCCACCGCATCGCGTTCAACTGCATCCCGCACATCGACGTCTTCCTTGAGAACGACTACACCAAGGAAGAAATGAAGATGGTCCACGAAACCGTCAAGATCATGCGCGACCCGAACGTGAAGGTGACCGCCACCTGCGTGCGCGTGCCCGTGTTCTACGGACACTCCGAGTCCGTGAACATCGAAACCGAACGCAAGCTTTCCGCCAAGGAAGCCCGCGCCATCCTTGCGCAGGCCCCCGGCGTGCAGGTGTACGACAACCCCTCCGAAAAGATGTATCCCCTCGCGATCGACGCCGCTGGGGAAGATCAGACCTATGTGGGCCGCATCCGTGAGGACGAGACTATCCCGAACGGCCTCAACCTGTGGATCGTCGCCGACAACATCCGCAAGGGCGCCGCGCTCAACGCCGTCCAGATTGCCGAGGAACTGCTCCGCCGCGACCTGCTCGGCGTAAAGGATCGCACCGTGTTCATCAAGAAGTAAATCCGGCTCCCGCGAACCGTTTCTTCCGATTGGGGCATCCGGGAAACCGGGTGCCCCAATCTGGCCTTTTCGCCCCGAAGGGAGTAAGAATATTGGCAGCCCACCCTTGAAACCACCAGAAAGAGGTTTGCCATGATTCCCGTACTGGACACGAATGCATGGATCGAGAAGCTCCGGGAACTGGAACGTCCCGGCGCGGACAATATTCTGGCTTTCTACGAACACCGTTTCGGCGCGATCTGCCGCGATCCCCGGCTGATGCTGGCCCCGCTGGACGACCACCTCGTCCATCGCGGCGACGGCGTCTTTGAAACCATCCGCTTCACCGAACGCAAGGTCATCCACCTTGATGCGCACCTGCGGCGGCTCGCCAATTCCGCCGCCGGGCTGTCCCTCACCCTGCCCTGCCCCATTGAGGAAATCCGGGATATCGTGCTCGCCGTGGCCAAGGCCGGAGACGAACCCGAAGGCAATATCCGCATCCTGTCGGGCCGCGGGCCCGGAGGGTTCGGCATCGCGCTCAAGGAGTGCCCCCAGTCCAGCCTGTACGTGGCCGCCTACCGCGTCCCGGTACGCACGGACGCATGGTACGACAAGGGCCTCACCGCCTTCCGCAGCGACGTGCCGGTCAAGCCCGCCATGTTCGCCCGCCTCAAGACGACCAACTATCTTTCCGCCGTCTTCATGACGCTTGAGGCCATGCGGAAGCACATGGACGTCGCCCTGACCTTCGACGCGGACGGCTGCCTGACCGAAGCG
The DNA here is from genome assembly GCF_059728385.1 of Bilophila sp. T19-St14. Taxonomy (NCBI): domain Bacteria; kingdom Pseudomonadati; phylum Thermodesulfobacteriota; class Desulfovibrionia; order Desulfovibrionales; family Desulfovibrionaceae; genus Bilophila; species Bilophila sp. T19-St14. The sequence goes on along the minus strand of NZ_BAAGFT010000001.1, from coordinate 2,578,573 downwards.
GCCATAGCCAACGTAGCCGTGGTTGACGCCAAGGGCGCGCTGGTGTTCCCCGAATTCAAGAACGCGCTGGTCGGCACGGTGGCGACCAAGGCGATGGAGCTTGCCAAGGCGTTCATGCCCGTGGAGATCCGCCCCATCCCGCAGGCCGAGCTGGATTCCGTCCGGGAGATGATGATCCTCGGCACGGCGCACGAGTGCATCGGCGTGACCCATTTCGAGGGCAGGCCCATCGGCGGCGGCAAGACCGGCCCCGTGGCCCACAAGCTCCGCAAGCTCATCCGTGAGGATCTCCTCGCCGGCGGCGAGGCTTTTTAAGGAAAGGGGATTGTGGGGATGTGGAGGGGGAGGGAGAACCTTTCTGGAGAAAGGTTCTCCCTCCCCCTCCACGCCTCCCCCACCCACTCCAAAGACTTTCGCGCTTATCGAATCCCTGTTCGGGGCGTTCCCTGTCTGCCGATGAACGCGGGATAGCGAATAGGGGAATGATGGGCGATGTTTTCACAGGCCATTTTCAGCTCCCCCCATCCGCAGTTGAGGGCATTTATTTCCCCATCGCGGTTTTCGGGGCTCTAGAGAAAGGTGGTTGTGGACAAGGTGAAACGGGGGCATCATGTTTCCCGCAATGGATGAAAAATCAAACCGTTCGGGATGATACTCATGGCTTTCTATGGCGGCGCTCCCTAGCGTGGGATGCAAAAGGAGGGCTGCCATGCTCAAACGTACGTTGTGTGCCGCCTTTGCGGTTGCCGTTCTTGCCGCTTTTTCCGTCCCGGCTTTTGCCGGTTCCCACCACAAGATGCGTTTCCGCGGCACTGTGGAAAGCGTCGATCCCGCCCAAAAGACTTTCGTTGTGAAGAATCGGGACGGCAAGGCGATCCCCTTCCGCGTGGATGATCGCAGTGAATTTGAACTCGAACACAGGGACAAGCCCGATCAGGACGTGCCCTTTACGCAATTGAAGGCTGGCGACCGCGTCAAGGTCAAGGCATTCAAGGGAGAACCGCCGTACCTCGTGGACGATGTGGACATCTACAGGTAAATCCGGCCCCGCGAGATGAAGCCTCGGAGGGGAAAGGACGCCGTTTCTTTCCCCTCACCCTGTTTTCCCGTTTCCCATCCGGCAATAACCGAAACGCCGCGCAACGAATTGTTCGCTGTGCGGCGTTTTTCTTCAAGCGTACCGGGAATACTGGAAAAATCTATGTGCCTTGTTTTCGGAGGCATTCGCTTTTTCGATGATTTTCTAGGCGTGTCGTCGTTTTATATATAATTATTTGAAATTATTAAAAATAATGCCGTGTCATAGAAAATGGTTGATGCTTTTTTCCTTGAAGTTCCAAAGGGATAACTGGAAAAATGCCTTAGCCGTGGATCCCGCCAAGGGGAAAACCGGATAAAAAGGCTGTATTTTCACCGCACTGTGGAGATGAAACAACCACAAACTATAACAGAGCCCCCAATAATACCTTTATGACCTGAAAAACAGTTAAATAATTTCAATAAATTATATATAACTAGCGATACGACCTCAAAATTTCATTTTGAATTTCAGATGGTTGAAATACGGTTTCATTGCAAAAGCGGATGTCTCCATTTCCGGGGGAAACCACAGGGAGGCTGGAATCCTCTCAGGCAGGGGATCATTCCGTGCCTTTTCCCATAAGGCGGCGGTACAAATCCATGTATTGCCCAGCCATCCGGGTATCGGTAAACGCCAGCACGGATCGGCTTCCCGCTTCGGCAAGCCGCACCCGCAGGGCTTCGTCGGTCAGGCAGCGCGCCATCGCATCGGCAAGCGATACGGGATCGCCCACGGCGGCAAGAAGCCCGTTCTCGTCCCCGCGCACCAGCTCCCGATTGGAAGCCAGTGCCGAGCAGATCACAGGGACGCCCGTCACCCAGCCTTCCTTGATGGCCCCGCTGCTCCCCTCCCCGTCCACTGACGGGACGACCAGGGCGTCGCAGTCCGGCAGCATGTCCACGCTATCCCGGCGGCCGGGCAGCGCAAGCAGATCATCCACGCCGAGGGCACGGGCTTCTTCTTTGATGGGATCCAGCAACGGCCCATCGCCCACGATGCGCACGGCCCACTGAGGCAGGGAACGCTTCCGCAGTTCCGCCATCGCCCGGACAAGCACGCTGTAGCCTTTCTGGGGCGTGAAGGCTCCTATGCTCTGGAAGAGGAAGCCCCCGCCCCGACGCGCCTCATGAGGGCGGTAACGGGAGGGATCGATGCCGGAATGGATCGCACTGACCCGTGAGGCGGGGATGCCCGCCTCGATCATGCCGTCGGCAATCTCCCGGCTGACGCCCACAACAGCATCGGCAATCCTGTATTTCCACGAGCGCAGCCCACGCCGCAGCGGATACGAAACCCGGCGGCTGTGTATCAAGAGCGTGCCGCTGTGCAGTAGCTTGTAGATCGCGCCCAGCGTAGCGGCGTTGGCGTCATGCGTGTGTACGATATCCGGGGGAAAATCACGCAGCCGCTGCCCCATCCAGCGCAGCAGCAACGGGCTGGCAGGGCTCCGGCCCGGCAAGGCCAAAACGGGCAGGCCCTCGTCATGCAGCAGCTCAGCCAGCTTTCCCGCACGGGGGCAGGCCACCAACGGCTCCATGCCGGATGTGCGGGCCAACGCGCGGGCCAGATAATACACCTGCCGCTGGCCGCCTCGCAATTCCAGCCCAAGATCCAACAACAGAACGCGCATACCCGTCTTCCATCCCCAATTCATGCTTCCGCCCAACGACGCCGCCTTCCGGGCCCGGCACACACCATCGGCCTTTCAACCACGACGGCAAAACCGATTCCTCCGCCGGACCCACGGGCCCACCGCCCTAAAACAACCAGACGATCGAGGCCGGAGCCGGAGACTGCCGACCCCACAGGCCCACCGCACCAAATCCCAACCGTCCATCAAACGAACTCCCTCCGAGCGGCCTCCCCACCAGTCGAAAGTCTTTGGAGGGAAAGGGGAGGGGGTTTGGGGGAGGGGAAAGGGAACCTTTCTGGAGAAAGGTTCCCTTTCCCCTCCCCCAACTTCCCAACATCCAATCACATCTGCTGAGGATGCTCGTAGCCGGGAAGCACCACGGACGCGGCTTCCATCTGGCCCTGCCCCTTGGGACAGTTGCTCTGAAGCACGCAGATCTCACAGCCGCCCTTAAAGGGGTAGTGCGTCACCACGGCATAGCGGCGGGACAGGATGGGATCCTTGTCGTTGCTGTACGGGATGCCCTCGGCCTCCAGCGCCTCGCGCAGCGCGGCGGTGGGCTTGGGGGCGGGCGCGCAGCCGGCATCCTGCACTTCGGGGATTACGGCATGCACGGCGGCCATGCACATGGTCTGCGCCAGCGCGTTGTACAAAAACGCGTTGGACGGCGAGCTTTCCCAAGCCTTGTCCACGTCCTGCTCCACCGCCTCGTCGAGGGCCACCAAAAGATACTTGATCTTGCCCGTGTCGATGCCCTTCACGGTCAGATGGGGAAGCCAGTTCTTCCACAGCGCCATGAAACGCTCCATCACGTCGCCGCCAAGCCGGGTCTCCTGGCTGACGCCCATGAACAATTCCATATCAAACCACGGTTCTACATCGATTTTTTCCGTCGTGAATGCGGTCATGCTTTCCTCTTTGGAGATGTTCAAAAATGCCGTACAATAGTGGCTGGCCTGATAAGGAGCCGCCAAACGGGAGAGTCAACTTTACTTCATCCCGTCACTTTCCTACAATACCCAAAACCGCATGACGCGGTTGTTTCAGCAAGGTCAAAGGAGCCGTCAATGAGCCAACAGTATCCCAGCCGGATACGCTATGAGTACGAACAGGACCCGGAAACCCGCCTCCAGTATACCCACGGCGTATGGGGGGGCATCAACCCGCAAGGCGAAATCGAAATCAGCTTCTACCTCGAAAGCGACAAGATGCCGCCGTATTCCGAACGTATCATAGCCCCTGACGGCAGCTTCGGCCACGAAATCGCCCCCTACAATGACGAGGAGCGCACCATCACCCGGCATATCCATTCGCGCGTGGTCATGAACTACCACACGGCACGGGCCATGCTGGAATGGCTGGAAGACAAGGTCGCCGCCCTTGAAGCCGAAGAGGACGGCGGCGCGCCGCTTTCGTTCGATGAGAGCGGCTTCCAGCACCAATAAAGAAGCTCTTGAACCGGTGAGGACGTTTCACGGCACTGCCCCGCCGGAACCTCCCCTCTTCCTCAGCGTCCGTACCTCCAGCCCGATGCCGCACCCCGGTTTCGGGCTGGCGTTTCCCTCAGTCCGGCGCACTTGAAAACGCGGGCCATATCAGCGTGCCGAACGGCTTGACGCTTCCCGCGCCGCCTCCGCATCCGCCGGAAAGCCTTCAGGGAAGGGAGTGGCATGGAAAAACAGGGGGCCTGCTTGAAAAAGTCCGCCTATTTTCAGGTACGGCTTGTTACCTTACAATCCTCCGAACGCGGATAAGCCGTTTCTTCCAATATTCCTGACTCAAACTGTCCTCACGGACACGCTTGCCGCTGGTGGGGCTGTGCACGAACCGCCCGTTGCCCGTGTACAATGCGGTATGGAGCCCCGTCCGCCCGCGTCTGGTATCAAAGACAAGGATGTCGCCGGGGCGCATGGCAATGCCGCGCCCCACGCCGTACCCGGCCTTGGCCTGCGCGTCGGTCACACGGGGAACATTGATCCCATGCTGGCGATAGGCCCACCAAATCAGCCCGGAACAGTCGAAGCCTTTGGGCGTGGTGCCTCCGAGACGGTAATGCGCACCGATCTGGGAACGCGCGGTCTGGGCGACACGGGCTCCGAGGGAAGAGGCTTCGTACCGCCTGCCGTAGTCGGGCGCGGAAATGTATGTCGTACCGCAGCCGGAGAGCAGCAACGCCAGACAAAGCAAACCGGCGAGCGCCATAAAACGGCACGCCGATCCCATCCCGAACCATTGTTTTACCACTCTGCCTTCCATCTCAGCATGATAGATCACGGAAGGGCTCCATGCCAAGCGTCCATAGGGCCTCTGCCGTCAACGGGACGCACCAGCCCTGAGCCGCGCTTCCCGCAAACCACGCTGCGGAGCAAGACAGGGCGGCGGCTTCGGAAGCCGCACCGAGCGCACCCGGCCCATCCCCCTTGTTGGCGAATACGAGACGGCGGCACCCCGCCGGACAGCGGCGGAACAGCCCTTCGGGGTGCTCCACCAGACGGGCCAGCGTCGCGGGCGTCACCAAGCTCCCCGGCTCCTGCCCCGCCGCCGCGCAAACCAGTGCGGAGCGGTGCACATGCACGTCGTCCAACGGCTGGCCCACGCTGTCCAGGCCGACCACAGCCACGCAGCAATCCAAAGGCTCAGGGAGGACGGGCTCATGCGCAGCGGGAGCCTTGAGGGGCTTACGGGCAGCGCCGTCGGCCTCCACAAGAAAAAGGACATCGGGCAGCGCCGCCGACAGCACGCCGAGCATGCGGGGGGATACGCCGTCCAGCTTCCGCACATCCGGCAGCGGACGCCCGGCGGCCACAACACACGGCGCGGCGCGCAGCGCATCATGGACGGCGGCAACGGGATCAGCCTCCCCCTCCAAGAGAACCACGGGAAGGCCGTTTTCCGGCGGGAAAATCTTGGTCGTGGTGGTACAGACCACACGCCGCCCGGCATCGGCCATGCGCCGGGCCAGCGCGTACATGAGCGTCGTCTTGCCCCCGGCCCCCACAAGCGCGGTCATCCGGGGAAAGGCCGCGCCGCCGGTTCCGGCGAACAGGGCTTCAAGCGGCCGCCTCTTCATGGCTATCCGAGCAGGGAGCGTTTTTTCAGATGGATTTCCAGACAGGTCAGCGCCGCCGGGGTCACCCCGGAAATACGTCCCGCCTGACCAAGGGTACGCGGGCGTACGGCACAGAGCTTTTCCACGATCTCGGCGGACAGGCCGGAAACGGAGGGGTAATCCAGATCCGCCGGGAGGCGCACCTCCTCAAGCCGTGCGGAGCGCTTGACCAGCTCGTCCTGCCGCACCAGATACCCCGCGTACTTCACGGAGGTCTCCGCCTCCAAAAGGACTTCTTCGGGGAAATCCGTCACGCCGGGATGCAGGCGCTCAAGCCGTCCCAGCGTCATGGACGGACGCCGGAGCACTTCCTCTAGCGTCAGAGACTTGTTCGGCACGGGCTCGCCCAGCTCACGGAAAGCGTCGCTTGTCGCCGCGTCCGGCGAAACCCGCACTTCACGCAGCATGTCCAGCAGCCGCCCCAATGCGTCCTGCTTGCGCCGGAAGGCGGCCCACTGTTCGTCGCCCACCAATCCGAGCTCCCGTCCGAGCGGGGTCAGCCGCGCGTCGGCATTGGCTTCGCGCAGCAGCAGTCGGTATTCCGCCCGCGATGTGAACATACGGTACGGCTCCTGCGTCCCCCGCGTCACGAGATCGTCCACCAGCACGGACATATAGGCCACGTCGCGGCCCGGCAGGAACGGCTCGCGGCCCGTCAGGCGGCACCCCACGTTGATCGCGGCCCACATTCCTTGGGCGGCGGCCTCCTCATAGCCGGACGTCCCGTTGATCTGCCCCGCCAGCCACAGGCCGGGCAGCGCCTTGGCCTCCAGCGTGGGCTCAAGCTGCACAGGGTCCACATAGTCGTATTCGATGGCGTAGCCGGGGCGCACCATCTTGGCATGTTCAAGGCCGGGGATGGTGGCGATCATGGCAAGCTGCACATCCAGCGGCAGGCTGGTGGAAATGCCGTTGGCATAGCACTCCTGCCCGTTCAACCCTTCCGGTTCGATAAAGACATGGTGCCGCTCACGCTCAGGAAACCGCGCCACCTTGTCCTCCACGGAGGGGCAGTAGCGCGCGCCCGTGCCTTCAATGACGCCAGTGAACAGCGGCGAGCGATCCATACCTGAACGGATGGCGTCGTGCGTCCGTTCATTGGTCCACGTCACATAGCACGACACCTGCGGCTGTCCGGGCTTTGGCCCGTAAAAGCTGAAGCCCGGAGCCGGATCGTCGCCGGGCTGTTCCTCCATTTGCGAAAAATCAATGGACGACCGGAGCAGCCGCGGGGTAGTCCCCGTCTTGAGGCGGCCCAGCGTGAGGCCGTGCTTCCGCAGCGAATCCGAGAGCTTCATGGCGGCGGCATCGCCGAGGCGCCCGCCGGGGAAATGCGTGAGCCCCACATGGATGAGCCCGCACAGGAAGGTGCCCGTGGTCAGGATGACGTGCGGGGCCTCAAAGGTCTGCCCCAGCTCGGTGCGGACACCGGCGGCGCGCCCGCCCCGCTCCAGCACCTCGTCCACGGTATCCTGCCAGATGGTGATGTTCGGCTCGGCGAACAGGGCGGCCTTCACCGCCTCCATGTAGCTGTCGCGGTCGATCTGCGCGCGGGTCGCCCGCACTGCGGGCCCCTTGCTGGCGTTCAGCGTGCGGAACTGGATGCCCGCCCTGTCGGCCCACAGGCCCATCATGCCGCCGAGGGCGTCGATTTCCCGGACCATATGCCCCTTGGCGAGCCCCCCGATGGCGGGGTTGCACGAAAGGTGCCCGATGCGATCCACATTGCCCGTGATCAGCAGCACGCGCTGCCCGAACCGCGCCAACGTCATGGCGGCTTCACAGCCCGCGTGCCCCGCGCCTACGACTATACAATCGAACATAAGCTTTTCCTTGGGAAAGAGCGGGGGAGGGAAACCCTTCTGGAGAAGGGTTCTCCCTCCCCCGTACCCCCACCCTTCCCAAGACTTTCGGCTGGTGGGGAGGGGACGCAAAAGGAGTATTCTTTGGAGAAGGGGCAGGGAAAGCCCCAGCTATACCGAAATCTCCCCTTTCAACAAGCCGCCGGGAGACAAACACGGAAGTTCAGCCTTCCCAAGCCGCCCGTCCCTTCATCGGCCAGTACAAAAGTCTTGGGCGGGAAAGGGGTGGGATTTGGGGAGGGGAAGCCCTTCTCCAGAAGGGTTCCCCTTCCCAAATCTTCATCATCCCTTAATCGAACAGCATCCGGGCGAGCACCTGCGCGTCGCCGAGGGTGCGGGAAATCAGGGAGTATTCGTTGGCGAGATGATAGGTCGGCACGACGCTGGCCCAGACCGCGGCCGGGATGCCCATGTCGCGGAAGCCCACGGCCACGGTCCCGCCGCCGCTGCCGTCGCAGTGCGGCTCGATGCCGTAGATCTCACGGATGCCGGCGGAAAGGCGGAGCACCACCTCACTGTCGGGCGGGGTTGCGGGCGACGCGGGCGCATTGGTCACGGCGGTGACGTCCACGGTCACGCCATGACGCTCCGCCACGGCTTCCATGATCTCCCGTGTGGAGGTGAGCACGTCGTCGTGGCTGATGCCCGGCAGAATGCGGCTGTCGATGTAGAACACGTCCTTGCCCGGCAGGGAATTGATGTTGGGGACGTTCTCTTCGTGGCGCGTCGGGACGAACGTGCAGCACGGGGGCTGGAACAGCGGATCGACCTGAGCATAAATGGATTCCAGATCCCGCACGTGCAGGATCATGTCGGCGGCGGCGACCAGCGAGTTGCGGCCTTCCTGCGGGCGGGACGCATGGCACTGGTGCCCAAGCACCTCGACGCGCATCCAAAGCTGGCCTTTCTCGGAAATTTCGATGGAGGAGCCGTCCGCCACGCCGTAGTCGGGCACGACCACGAAATCGTCGGGGCCAAACAGGTCGGCATGGGTCTTGAGGATGTAATGGATCCCGTAACGGCTGGAAGTCTCTTCGTCGGAAACGAAAATCAGGCCAAGGGAGAGGTCGGGGGTGATGCCCTGCGCCTTCAGTTCCTGGGCAATGAGCAGGCCGCAGATGATGGCCTGCTGGTTGTCCTCCACGCCGCGCCCACGGATCTTGTCGCCGTCGACGACAACCTTCCACGGATCGGTCTTCCAGTAGGAAAGCTCTCCCGGAGGCACAACGTCCATATGCCCCAGAATCCAAAGGCGGCGCGGCGACGCGCCGGGGATGCGCGCGACCACATTGGGGCGCACGCCGTCGGGAACCCGCGTGTCGGGCGCGTCAATGCGCAGGATGTCCGTTACGCCGAGCTCACGCAGCAGCCCCTCCAGATACAGGGCTTTGGGCATTTCGCCCGTGCCGCCGTTCTCCGGGCCGAGGGCGGGAAGCTCCGTCATGCGGGTCTGGTATTCGATGACCTTGTCCCGCTGCTGTCCGATGGACTCAATAAGCCGAGAAAAACGTGCCATATGTTCCTCATGTACGGCTTCGGAAAAGAAGAAAGGGGAAGACGACGCCTCCCCCTGCCTTGGGAGAACGCCCTTCCCAAAGACGGGCGTTCCCGGAAAAATTGCGGTGCATACCCGCGGACAAAACGCTTCCGAACGGCTTAACGGCCCTTCGCAGCACGCTTGGACGCCTTCAACGGGTTGACCTTGGCGGCCTTGCTGGTTTCCGTCTTGATGTGGGTAGCGAAATTACAGCGGCCGTCGAACCACTTCTTGGCGGGGTTCGGGTAGCTGCCGCAGAACTGCTGCTCTTCAAACGTGCGAACGCGATCACAGCCTTCACACTTTTCAATGACGGGCTGCATCAGCATACCCTTCACTTCAACGCCCTGCTCAGTCTTGACGGCACCCACGAGGGTTTTTGCGTCGCTCATGATAACCTCCTGCGCGCCGGAGCGCGATTTTTTACGTAAGAAACGAACTCTTTTATCCATATCAGCGGAAATGTCAAGCCCCGTCCATGTGTTCCGGCGACAACTCCACCCCTTAAAAGCCGCGCCATGCGAAACGGGATGTGGGGGACGCCTCCGGTTTGCAAAGCGGCTTAAAGGCCGCACGCCACACGAAACGGGGAAATCACACAGCCCGATTTTTATCAGGCGGGCTTAACGCCATGCGAAACGGCACGGTGCCCCGCCTGCCCCGCACCAAAGGCACGTTTGCCTTTTCCCGCCGTTTTGGGCAACGTAACGCAAGCCGATTCCACTTTTTCCGAGGACAGCCATGCCCACGACCACCCTCCCCTATCGCTATGCCCACGCCTCCACCGAGTCCATGACCGGATACTTTTCCTGCGAGCCGCCGGAAGATCTCAGCTTTGAGGATGCGCTCGCCCGCCTTGAGGCCGCCCCCCTCGACGAATTTCTGCACCGCCATCTGCTACGCCGCATAGCGGCCCTGCCCCCGGACGAAGCCGCCGCACTGCGCACGCCTTCCCGTCCGGTGCTCATGGCCTTGCTCTACGAAGCGGCATTCCTGAACGCCGGGCACGCCGAACTATTGAGCGGCGTCTCCGCCGGGGAGCTTGAACGGCTGGAAGGGGCCACCCCCCTGCCGTACCTCGGCTTCGCCCGCAAATCCCTCACGAAGGAAGGGCAAGAGGAACAAGCGAACCTTGCCGCATGGAATGCCCTGTTTGAAGAAAACCTTTCCCGGCACCATCCCCTGCCGCATCCCGACGACAACGAGCTTCCCCTGCCCGCGTATGTGCGGAATGCGGAACCGCCCAAACACGGACGCACGGCAGCGGAGGTTTACGCTGAACGGGCCGTACCCGGACAGCCCATCTGGTCACGCCCCCCGGCCCAGCATACGGCGGCGGAAGCTCTGGCTTCGCTGGCTGCCTGCGGCGTGATCGCCGGGACGGAAATGCGGCACGAATCCTCGCTTGCCCCCGTGGGGCTGCTGCGGAACTGGAACGTGGACATCGCCGTGCGCAGCGGCAAACTCGACTACACCCTACAGGGGGAAGCCACCACATGGGGGCGCGGCCTGTCCATCGCCGCGGCCCGTGCGTCCTACTCAATGGAGATGGTCGAACGCGCTTCGGCCTATCTGTCCGTGGATGGGGACGCCATCACCGATCGCCTCCACCCCACGCCGATTGTCCGGGCCAGCCATGCGGAGCTGCTGGCACAAGGCCGGGCCGCCGTCGATCCGCGCAGCCTGCCCATCGACGCCGAGTACGACGATCAGCCCCTTTACTGGATGGAAGGCCGCGGCGTTTCGGGCAGTACGGTACTTGTCCCGGTACAGGCCGTGGGGCTGTTCTGCAATCTCGACGAACCCGCCCTTTTCCTGTCCCCCGGCTCCACGGGCATGGCTTCGGGCAACACCCTCGATGAAGCCAAGGCCGGCGCGCTTACCGAAATACTGGAACGCGACGCCGAGGCTACCGTACCGTGGCGGCGCGGCCAGTGCTTCGAGCTGCACGCGGACATCGAGCACCCGTTGGCACTGCTCCTCGCGGATTACGCCCGGCGGGGCATCCATGTCTGGTTCCGGGACATGACCACGGAATTCGGCGTCCCCTGCTACCAGAGCTTCGTAACCTGCGGCGACGGTTCCGTGGTTCGCGGAGCGGGGGCGGGGCTTTCCGGGGCCGGGGCCCTGCTCTCGGCGCTGACCGAAACCCCCTATCCGTATCCCAACGGCCCGGCTTCCGCGCCGGTTCCGGCCGGCCTCGCACAGCGCCGCCTTTCCGATCTGCCCGATTACCGGCTCGGCTCGCCCGCCGACAACCTCCGGCTGCTGGAGGAAGTGCTCCTCTCTCATGGGCACGCCCCCGTTTATGTGGAGCTGACGCGTGAGGATCTGGAACTTCCGGTGGTTCGGGCCATCGTTCCGGGCCTCGAACTGACCGCCGACTTCGACGCCTGTTCGCGCCCCTCCGTGCGCCTGTTCCGCCGCTATCTGGAAAAGGCGGGGGCATTGGAAAGGAAATAGGGAATTGGGGAGGGGGAGGAGAAACTTTCTGAAGAAAGTTTCTCCTCCCCCTCCCCAAACCCCACCCCCTCCACTTCAAAGACTTTTGTGTTTATCGAATCCCTGTTTCCAGCGTTCCCTAAGGCGGATTACCGTTTGAAGCAACGTACAGAGTAAAGATGGAATACTCTGGACGGGACCGACCCTCACTGATGAAAAGCCGAGCCGCCGTTCCCCCTGCCGCCTTTTCCGCAATTCCCTTTTCCCTTCATTCACGGTAGGGTGCCGACACGCAGCGGGGAACTTCTCCCCGCCCTTCCCAACAAACCTCAAAGGGAACCATATTCCCTTTCCTCAGCAGATACCGGAGCCATCGTGACGCGCCGTTTTCTCTTTTTCCTGCTCACGTTCCTCACACTAGTTTGCCCGGCGTATGCAGCGCCCCTGCAACCGGGCTTTAAAACCCTCGGCATCTGGGAGCCGGCCCAAAACATACGCTTGGACTTCGCCGTCTGGTATCCCAGCCGTTCCACCCCCTTTCAGGTCAATTACGGCGACTGGAGCTTTTCCGCCGCACGCGGCAGAGCCCCAGTGGAAGGAAAACACCCGCTCATCCTGCTCTCCCATGACAGCGCGGGCTCACGCTTTTCCCTGCATGAACTGGCATCGCAGCTTGCCCGCAACGGTTTTGTCGTCATGGCCTTCACGCATCCCGGCGACAACGTGGATGAGATGGGTACCCTTTTTATGCCCGCGCAGGTGGCAGGCCGGGCCAAACAGCTCACACAGGCACTGGACATTGCCCTGGCCAATCCCGAAACGGAGCCGCTCATCGATCCTGACCGCATCGGCGTCCTCGGCGTCGGCCCCGGTGGCACGGCAGCCATGCTCATCGCCGGAGCACGGCTGGACGCGGCAGGATGGCCCATCTACTGCGCAGGAAAGGAAGAAAACGCCGATCCATACTGCACGCCGTGGGCACGGCAGCGCATGGGGGCTTTTTCCACCACGCCCAACCTTTCCGCGCCCTACCGCGACAGGCGTGTCCGCGCCGCAGCAGCCGTTTCCCCTTCCTATGCCATGATGTTCACCCCCGCCAGCCTATCCCGCATCCGTATTCCTGTCCTGCTGCTCCGTGCCGAGAAGACGCCCCTCTATACCCTTCAGCACGCGGAACGCCTCCTGAGTGCTATGCCCCAGCCCCCACAGCTTGGCATATTGCCCGATGCCGACACCGCCACCCTGATGTCGTCCTGCGGCGAGAACCTGAATCAGACACTTCCTGAAATGTGCCTTGCCGTCGCCCCTTCACGCCGGAAAGCCGTACAGGAAAAAATGGCCGCTGAATCCATCGCCTTCTTCCTCAAGCATCTCGGCACCCCCAACCCTCCGCCGCTCCCTCCTGAGCCCGAAGACAATCCCCAAATTACATCCCAGCCCTCCACGCCGGAAAAAAACGCTATCCGCAAGAAAAGACGCTAGGCCGTTTCGTCATTTTGCATGTAATTATTTGAAAATATTGAAATAACCTTTACAACCCTTAAAAGATAGTTAAATAATTTCAACAGATTGTATCTAATTGACGACACGTCCTAGAAGACAGAGCATAAATCGGAAAGGCTGTGTCATAGAAAACGGTTGATGCTTTATTTCCTTGAAATTCTGAGAGAATAATCAATAAAATCCCCAATCACAGAGTCCACCAGCGGAAAATTTTGAGAAAAAACATATATTTTCAGTATATTGCTAAAACAAAACAACCATGTACTCTAACAGAGCCATCGGAAGCTGATAAGGGAAGGGAACCTTGCATAGGGTGTGTTCATACTATGCTGCATTTTCCCATGATTAAAGGGGGTTGAAGAAAACGCAGCATCACTCAAAATGAGGATAACCATTTGTAAAGATAATGTTTATTCTCTGTTTGCGTGAACAGGCCCTAGGGAATGGAAACACCGCTGCATTTCCTCCCTATCTCTTCAGCCCTCCCTTTCCAAAAACTTTCGCATTGACTGAATCCCTATTGAACACCCTTCCCGGTGAGAGACAACAAAAACTGCCGAACAAAAAACGGTTGGATGGAATTCCATTCAACCGTTTCTGTCATGGGAAAAAGAAGGCTCTGCCATAAAACAAGATAGTATCTCTCTTAATAGAATAAAATATATGGCTGTGTTTAAGTTTGTGGTTGATACAAGATTCCAACTGGAAAGGAAGAGCTCTTTGGAGATTATCTGGAGGTCTCGCAACAATTCTTCAAAACTGGATTTCATGTAATGAACAAAAAATGAGAGAGGCCCACATCACTAGACGTGAAACGAGCTTTTATCTATTCATGATTTTCATTGAAAAAATCAGCAATCGTAAACTTAAACACAGCCAAATATATTATCAGACTGTGCCATAGAAAATGGCTAATGCTTTTTTCCCTGAAGTTCCAAGGGAATAGCCAATAAAATGCCATAGTCATGGATTCCGCCAATGAGAAAACCGGAGAAAAGGCCGTATTTTTCATTATCCTGTGGAGATGAGGCAACCATATCCCATGACAGCCCCCCAAAAAAGACGATGACGGGCAAAAAACAAGTGCCCTGTTGCCGCAAAAAAGGAACGGCCGTCGAGTGAAAAGCGGTCTTTGAAAACAAACACCCCGGACGGAAACCGTCCGGGGTGTTTGTTTTCAAAGACCGCGCCGAGGGGGTCAAGGGGGGCATCATGCCCCCCTTGCCGCCGGAGGCGCATCTAATCATATAGGGTTTAGTTCGCAGCCTTCTTGCTGACTTCTTCAGCGATAGCCGCAGGCACCTTTTCATAGTGGTGGAACTGCATCGTGAAGGTCGCGCGGCCCTGCGTACGGGAACGCAGATCCGTGGCATAGCCGAACATTTCGGACAGCGGAACCTGAGCGCGGACAACCTGAGCACCGGCGCGGGCTTCCATAGACTGCACGCGGCCACGGCGTCCGTTGAGGTCGCCCATCACGTCGCCAAGGTAATCGTCGGGGGTCACCACTTCCACGTCCATATAGGGTTCGAGGAGAGCGGGGGTCGCCTTCTGCATGGCGTCCTTGATGGCCATCGAACCGGCCACATAGAAGGCCTGTTCGGAGGAGTCGACTTCGTGGTAGGAACCGAAGACCAAAGTGACCTTCACGTCCACAACCGGGAAGCCGGCGAGCACACCGGACTTCAGGGCGTCCTGAATACCCTTGTCGATGGAAGGAATGTATTCCTTCGGAATCACGCCGCCGGTGATCGCGTTGACGAACTCGTAACCCTTTTCCGGGTTGGGTTCGACTTCGATCACGCAGTGACCGTACTGGCCGCGGCCGCCGGACTGCTTGGCGTACTTCAGGTCGGACTTGCTGGGCTTCGTGATCGTTTCGCGGTAGGCAACCTGAGGCTTGCCGACGTTGGCGTTCACGTTGAATTCGCGGACCAGACGGTCAACGATGATGTCCAGATGCAGTTCGCCCATGCCCGCGATGAGGGTCTGGCCGGTTTCTTCGTTGCCCTTCACGCGGAAGGACGGGTCTTCCTTCGCCAGCTTGTTGAGCGCGGCGGAGAGGGCGTCACGGTCGGTCTTCGTCTTGGGTTCGATGGCCACTTCGATAACCGGTTCCGGAATATCGAGGGATTCGAGCACCACGGGACGCTTTTCGTCGCAGATCGTGTCGCCGGTGGAGGCAAGCTTCATGCCCACGAGAGCCACGATGTCGCCGGCGCCGGCGGACTTGATGTCCTCACGCTTGTTGGCGTGCATGCGGAGCAGGCGGCCAAGGCGTTCCTTCTTGCCGTTGTTGGCGTTGTACAGCGTCGTACCGGCTTCGATCACGCCCGAATAGATGCGGAAGAACGCCAGATGGCCCACAAAGGGGTCGGAGGCCAGCTTGAACACGAGACCGGCGAGCGGTTCCTTGTCCGAGCTGGAGCAGACGATCTCTTCTTCCGGGTTTTCGGGGTTGTGGCCCACCATCTGCGCAATGTCGAGGGGAGAAGGCAGGTAGTTCACAACCGCGTCGAGCAGAGGCTGCACACCAATGTTGCGGAACGCGGTGCCGCACAGGACGGGCACGATGCTCTGGCGGATGGTGCCCTTACGGATGCAGGAATTGATTTCCTCAACGGTCAGTTCATGGCCTTCGAGGTACTTTTCCATCAATTCTTCATCTTCTTCCGCCACGGAGTCCAGCAGCTCAAGGCGCTTTTCTTCGTACAGATCCTTGAGATCCTCAGGGATTTCACCGTAGATGATCTGGAGGCCCTTGGATTCTTTGTCAAAGCGGACGGCGCGGCCGTTAATGAGGTCAACGACGCCCTCGAACTTGTCTTCAGCCCCGATCGGAATCTGGAGGCAGACGGGCTTTGCTTTCAGGCGGTCGCGGATCATGTCCACGCTGCGGAAGAAGTTGGCGCCGATGCGGTCCATCTTGTTGATGAAGCAGATACGGGGCACACCGTAGCGGTTGGCCTGGCGCCACACGGTTTCAGACTGGGGCTCCACGCCGGCGACGGCGTCGAATACGGCCACGGCACCATCAAGCACGCGCAGGGAGCGTTCCACTTCGATGGTGAAGTCGACGTGGCCGGGGGTGTCGATGATGTTGATCTGGTGTTCAAGCCAGAAACAAGT
The DNA here is from genome assembly GCF_059728385.1 of Bilophila sp. T19-St14. NCBI lineage: Bacteria > Pseudomonadati > Thermodesulfobacteriota > Desulfovibrionia > Desulfovibrionales > Desulfovibrionaceae > Bilophila > Bilophila sp. T19-St14. The sequence continues at coordinate 2,562,277 of NZ_BAAGFT010000001.1, read as the reverse complement.
CGTCGCGGCGGAAGTGATGGTGATGCCGCGTTCCTGCTCCTGTTCCATCCAGTCCATCGTGGCGCCGCCCTCGTGGGTTTCGCCGATTTTATGGTTTTCGCCGGTGTAGTACAGGATGCGTTCGGTCGTCGTGGTCTTACCGGCATCGATGTGGGCCATGATGCCGATATTCCGCATTTTTTCGATAGGTGCTAAACGAGCCATGTTTCTCCCCGACTACCAGCGGTAATGCGCGAAAGCCTTGTTGGCTTCGGCCATGCGATGGGTGTCTTCCTTTTTCTTCACGGCCCCGCCGCGGCTGTTGAAGGCATCCAGAAGCTCGGCGGCGAGCTTGTTGGACATGCCCTTTTCACCGCGGGAACGGGCGTAGGTGATCAGCCAACGGATGGAAAGGGAGACTTGGCGGTCAGGGCGCACTTCCATAGGCACCTGATAGGTGGCGCCGCCCACGCGGCGGGCCTTGACTTCGAGATGGGGCTTCACGTTTTCGAGAGCCTTTTCGAAGGCGCGCAGCGCTTCTTCGCCGGTCTTTTCGGCGAGGACTTCAAGGGCGCCATAGAAAATCTTTTCGGCGGCGCCCTTCTTGCCGTCGTACATGAGACGGTTCACGAAACGGGCGGCCAAGCGGCTGCCATAAATCGGATCAGGCAGAACTTCCCTTCTGGGGATGGGACCTTTACGGGGCATGAAAATTCTCCGGGTAACGCGGGCGCGTTACGTCAGGGGGTTGCAGTGCTATGCGGTTTCCCGATGCGGCGAACCGTTCGGGCTGCCTTGGTGTGTTCCCACTGCGCCCCTCCCGTTGCGGGGGGGCATGGACGCGCACCCGTGGCATGACACTGTGATGCGAAAATCCGCAAGGACGGCGCAACGCCGTCAGGCCTCTTGCCGGAAAAGCTTTGCGGCTTAGGACTTCGGACGCTTGGCACCGTACTTGGAACGGCGCTGGCGGCGATCCTGCACGCCGGAGGTATCCAGAGTACCACGGACGATGTGGTAACGGACACCGGGAAGGTCTTTCACACGGCCGCCGCGAATCATGACGACGGAGTGTTCCTGAAGGTTGTGGCCTTCACCGGGGATGTACGCGGTGACTTCGAGGCCGTTGGTGAGGCGCACACGGGCGACCTTACGCAGAGCCGAGTTCGGCTTCCTCGGGGTCGTCGTGTACACGCGGGTGCACACGCCGCGGCGCTGGGGGCAAGCCTGCAGGGCCGGGGTCTTTTTGTGCTTCACAACCTTCTTCCGCGCGACGCGGATAAGCTGGTTGATAGTTGGCATCTGTTTTCCTCCATAGGAGTGGGTAAATGTTCCGAAAGGAGTCACTCCTACAACGGATATTTTTTGTTGTCAAGCCCATTTGCAAATCGCGGGGCCCTTCCCGGCCCCTCCTGCGGCTTCCCTTTCTCCGAAGAAAAAAACATCATTACTATTTATTTGAGCAATGCGTTTTATTCATTGCCAATCATGAAGCATTTCCGAGCATGTTTGTTCAATCAACGAATTGAATGAATGCACAATCTATTTCTATGTGAAAAAATATTTTATCTCTTACGGCAAAAAACAATTTTTATAGATAAAAAAATCTTTTTTCACATGCCGTGTATTTTATAAAAGCCTATTGACCTGTTTTTTGAAACATCATACGCTGACCCAAAAGAGAGAAGAAGGTTTCTATACTTTCTTTGGTCCCGCTTTTCTTCTTGCCTTGTTTATGTCCATCTATAAACAGTGGAGGATACCACAATGGCTATTGTTGAAAAAGTTGACGGCTTCTTTATTCCTAACGTTACGCTTATTGGTGTAGGCGCTGCAAAAGCTATCCCTGAACGTATCGTTTATCTGAACGCCACGAAGCCGCTGCTTGTCACGGACAAAGGTATCGTCCACACCGGCATTCTGAAACAAATTACGGATATCCTCGACGAAGCGGCGATGGAATACGCCATCTATGATGAGACGGTTCCGAACCCCACCGACATCAATGTCGAAGCCGGCGCCGAACTGTACCGCAAAGAAGAGTGCGACAGCCTTATCTCCATCGGCGGCGGCTCCTCCCATGACTGTTGCAAGGGCATCGGCCTCGTCGTTTCCAACGGCGGCAAAATCCACGACTACGAAGGCGTGGACAAGTCCACCAAGGCCATGCCCCCCTACCTTGCCGTAAACACCACTGCGGGCACCGCCTCCGAAATCACCCGGTTCTGTATTATCACCGACAGCGTCCGCAAAGTGAAAATGGCCATCGTCGACTGGCGCATCACGCCGAGCGTCGCCATCAACGACCCCATCCTGATGGTCGGCATGCCCCCGGCCCTGACCGCCGCCACCGGCATGGACGCGCTTACCCATGCGGTCGAGGCCTACGTCTCCACCGGCGCTACCCCGCTGACCGACGCCTGTGCCGAAAAGGCCATCAAGCTGGTTTCCGAAAACCTGCGCCGCGCCGTCGCCAACGGCAATGACATCCATGCCCGCGAAGGCATGTGCTACGCCCAGTACCTTGCCGGCATGGCCTTCAACAACGCCAGCCTTGGGCACGTCCACGCCATGGCCCACCAGCTTGGCGGCTTCTACAACCTGCCCCACGGCGAGTGCAACGCCATCCTCCTGCCCATCGTGGAAGAGTACAACCTGCTCGCCCATCTTGACAAATTCATCAATATCGCCCGCATGATGGATGAGCACGTAGACGGCCTCTCCAAGCGCGACGCCGCCGAACTGGCCATTTCCGCCATCCGCCGCCTGTCGCAGGATGTGGGCATCCCGTCCAGCATCACCGCGCTTGCCAAGCGGTACGGCAAGGAAGTCAGCCGCGACGACATCCCGACGATGGTCGCCAATGCCCAGAAGGACGCCTGTGGCCTCACCAACCCGCGCAAGATGACCGACGCCGCCGTTCAGCATCTGTACGAAATCGCGTTCTGATTAGGATTGAAGTGAAGATATCGGGGGAGGGCGCTTTTTGAAAAAAGCCCCCTCCCCCGAACCCCCTCCCGCAAAAACTTTGACTGGTGGGGAGGCTGCGCGGCAGGAGTCCCGCCGTATGGAAAGGGAAGGCCATCATCTGTGGCTGTTTTGTTTCCGTAGTAGGGTGAAGCAGATAGGCATTTCTTCATTTTCCCGTTGGCGGGTTTCATAACTGAAGAATTGTGTTGCTTCTTTCTTTAGGCCATGTCGTCGATTAATATATTGAAATCATTAAATTATTTTTTAAATTGCAAAAAATTATTTCAATAATTTTATGTAGTTATATTTTAAACAACGACACGACCCAGGGAGTCAGAAAAGAAAACAGCAATCGCTTGTTGCGCCGCAGACAAAAAATAAGCCGTTCCCTGCTTCCGTTATAGTTTTTGGCTCTGTCATAGATTAAAGTATGTGGTTGCTTTATTTTCACAGTACAATGAAAACACAGCCTTTTTCTCCAATTTTCCTCTTGGCGGAATACAGGGCTAAGGCATTCATCGGTTAGCCCTTTGGAACTTCAAGGAAAAAGGCATCAACCATTTTCTATGAAAGGCCTAGGTTGTGTTGTTATTTTACATATAACTATTTGAAATCACTAAAATAATATTTTATAGCTTTGAAAAATAATTTCATAGTTTCAATAGATTATATCTAGTTGACGACACAATCTCGCTTTTTTGTTGAAGAGAGGCGGCGGGGCGCCATTTCCAATGGGCCGTTTTAAAATTTTTGGAGAAAAACGATTTCATGACTGCCCGGCGCCTACCTCCACACCGGGCAGAGGACGCTGGTAACCGTCCGCAAATGAAAAGGGAAAGGCCGGAACCCCAGCATTGGATTCCGGCCTTTTCTTGCGTTGGAAGCCCCCCACAAAGGGGGGGAATCTTCTATAAGCTCTTTCGTGGACGGTGGAAAGGCGAAAGCCCCCTGCAAGGGGGAGCCATCCTACCGTGATGTCCGGGCGGGAGACGTACGCCGGAAAGCTCCCCGCAAAGGGGAGCCCCCGTCTATTCGGCGCCGTCCTCTTCCTGCGTGGCGGGTTCCACGATCACACGGCGGATTTGTTTGGCGTCGGCTTCGTCCACGATGAACCGCCAGCCGCCGCACTCAAAAATTTCTCCCTTTTCAGGAACATGCCCGGCTTCAAGGCACAGGTAGCCGCCGATGGTATCCACCTCGTCAGCTTCCAGCTTGATGCCGAGTTCTTCCAGATCCTCAAGGTAGGCGCGGCCGGACAGCGCATAACGCGAATCCCCAAGCGGATGGATATCCTCTTCCTTGGGCGCATCGTGCTCATCCTCAATGTCGCCCACGATCTCCTCAAGGATGTCCTCGATGGTGGCAAGGCCGGACGTCCCGCCATATTCGTCCACGGCGATGGCGATATGGTTCTTGCGGGACCGGAATTCCTGAAGCAGCTCGCTCACGATCTTGGTTTCGGGTACAAAAAAGGGCGAACGCATGATTTCGTCCACCGGAGTATGGTGCTTGGCCGGATCAATGAGGAGGCTGATGAGATCCTTGGCATAGGCGATCCCGATGATGTTGTCGCGCGTATCCTTGTAGATGGGCAGTCTGGAATGTCCGGTTTCCAAAATGCACTGCGCCACCTCGCTCACGGGTGCGCCCGTAGGCATACAGTCGAAATCAGTCCGCGGGGTCATGATGTCCTGCACCTGCACGTCGTCAAGGCGCAGGATGCTCAGGATCATGGAGCCTTCGGCGAGATCCAGTTCCCCTTCGTCGCGGGCTTCCATGACGGCCTGCTCGATTGAGTCCCCAGAGCGGCCTCCGAACAGGCTGCAAACCCGATCCCACAAACTTTTGTCCGTACTTCGGTCCAAGCGTATCTCCTCAGGTAAAGGTGAAGGGACGACGGCGTTCCTGCCGGGCAGGGGCTGCGCCTGATCCCTGGGTGGAGCCCACATACACTATTCCATTCGCCTTTGCTACCGGCGGCGGCCTCCCGGACGCCCTTCAGGGGGCCCCGGCAACGCCTTGCGCGGCATGGTCTTTTCTTTATAGCCATTCCTGAACCGATACGCAACGTGCCGGGCCCTGGGAGGCATTCGCCTTTACAAGGGAAAGCGTATTTCAACCATCTAAAATCCAAAAAGAATTCTTTAGAAAAATCATCAAAAAGGCGAATGTCTCGGCCCTAGGCCTTGCGCGTAAACATCCAGATCGCGCACAGCATGGATACCGCCGTGATCGCGGCGATCCGCGCGCTGCTGTCCAGCGCCGCGCTCATGGTGATGTCCTTGAGGAACAGCCCCTGAAGGATCACGATAAAATGCCTCAGCGGGTTCAGTTGGCTCAGATCCTGTAAGAACATCGGCATGTTGTTCACGGGCGTCATGAATCCCGAAAGCAGGATGCACGGCACGCCCACGGTAAAGCACCCCAAAAAAGCCTGCTGCTGCGTGGAGGCGAACGAGGACACCATAAGCCCGATGCTGCTCACCGAAAGCGAGAACAGCAGCATGGTCACGTACAGCACCGCCACAGACCCCACAAACGGCACATCGAAGAACCCGATTATGGAGAAAAAGAAGATGGTCCCGTGCACAAGCCCGACCACACAGCCGGGGATCAGCTTCCCGCAGGCGATCTCCACCGGGCTCGCGGGCGAGACAAGCATCTGGTCGAACGTGCCGAGCTCCCGTTCCCGCGCCACGGTCAGCCCGGTAATGATCATTCCCATCAAGAAATTGATCGTGCCGATCAGGTTCGGCAGGATGAACCAGCGGAAATCGAGGTTCGGGTTGAACCAGTTCAGAGCCTCGACCTCAACGCGGGAAGGCTTGGCCTGCACGAAAGCGGGCGTCGCCGTCGCCAGCCCCTGTACGATCTGCTGGACATACTGCGTCAAAATCTGGGCTGTATTGGATCGCCGACCGTCCAGCAGCAACTGCACCTCGGCGGGCACGCCCCGCTCCACCTTGGCGGAAAAATCGTTCTGGAAGTGCATCACCACCAGCACGTCCTGACGGTTGATGGCTTCCTCGGCCTTCTTGAAATCGTCCTCGAACGTGATGTGCCGGAAGGTCGGCGAACCGCGCAGCCGGCTGATGACCTCCTGGCTCCAGTATCCTGAATCTTCATTGATCACCACCACGTCCACGTTTTTTACTTCCATCGTGGCCGCCCACGCAAAGATGAAAATCTGGATGATCGGCGGGATCAGCACCATGAACCGGCTCTGCCGCGTGCCCATGAGCACCAACAGCTCTTTCCGCGCAATCGCAAGGATACGGCGAAGCGTTCGCATCATACAATAGACCTCCGGCAACGAGACATTCACGTTTGCAATGAAAGCCGCATTGCAACTATCCAAAATGAATTTTTTAAAAAGGCTGCGTCATAGAAAATGGTTGATGCTTTCTTTGAAATTCCAAATGGATAACCAACAAAATATTTTAGCTGTGGATTCCGCCAAGGGGAAAACCGGAGAAAAAGGCTGTATTTTCACCGCACTGTGGAGATGAAACAACCACATATATAACAGAGCCTTTAAAAATCATCGAAAAGGCGAATGTCCCCCAGCAACAGACGGCGGCCCCTTGCCCCTGCATTGAGAGGAAGGCAAGAGGCTGGAGGGGCTCCTTTTCAGAGGCACTCTCCCCAAGGTTCACACATCCAACCGCATACAATAGACCTCCGGCAACGAGACATTCACGTTTGCAATGAAAGCCGCATGGCAACTATCCAAAATGAATTTTTTAAAAAGGCTGCATCATAGAAAATGACTGATGCTTTCTTTGAAGTTCCAAAGGGATAACCAACAAAGTGTTTTAGCCGTAGCTCCCGCCATGGGGAAAACCGGAGAAAAAGGCTGTATTTTCACTGCACCGTGGAGATGAAACAACCACATACTGTAACAGAGCCTTTAAAAATCATCGAAAAGGCGAATGTCCCCCAGCAACAGGCGGCGGCCCCTTGCCCCTGCATTGTGAGGAAGGCAAGAGGCTGGAGGGGCTCCTTTTCAGAGGCCCTCTCCCCAAGGTTCACACATCCAACCGCTTCACCAGCTTCCTGTACGTAATGACCAGAAAGGCGGCGCCAAGCCCAAGCATGAAGGCCATGCGCGGAAGGAACACAGGCCAGATGTCCCCGGCAAGGAAGACCGTCTGAAGCGCCGTGTTGAAATGCCGCGCGGGGATGGCCAGCGTAAGGTATTGCAGCGCGTCGGGCATACTGTTGATGTCAAAGATGAACCCGGACAGGATGACGGCGGGCAGGAACCCGGTGATCAGCCCGGTCTGGGCGGCAAGGAGCTGCTGCTTGGTGAGGATGGAAATGAGCAGCCCCTGCCCAAGCGCGGGCATGAGGAAGGTGCTCGACAAGAGGAACAGGGCGAACACCGAGCCGCGCAGGGGAACCTCAAACAGGAACACCCCCGCCAGCGCGCAGATGGTCATGGAAAACATGCCGAGGAAGTAATACGGGATCAGCTTTCCGAGCAGGATCTGCATCCGGGTCACGGGCGTGGCGAAAAGGGCTTCCATCGTCCCCCGTTCGTACTCGCGGGCAATGACCAAGGCTGTGAGCATGGTCCCGATAAGCGTCATGACGATGGTGATGGAGCCGGGCACCAGATACCAGCGGCTCTTCGCCGCCGGGTTGAACCAGTAGCGCGGGGCCACGTCAAGGGGCTGCTTCTGGACAACCCCGCCGGGCGTCCGCGTCTGCTGCCAGTTGGCGATGACGCCCTGGCTGTAGCCGCGTATGAAGTTCGCCGTGTTCGGCTCGCCTCCCGACACGATCACCTGAATGGGGGCGACAGCCGCCTTGCCCTGCCCGCCCACAAGCAGCGCCTCAAAGTTGTAGGGGATGACGATGAAGCCCGAAATCACGCTGTCGCGCATCATACGCCCGGCTTCGGAACGCGACCGGGCCTCATGGACGCGGAAGTTCGGGGAGTGGGCGAAATTTTCCTGCAATTGCAGCCCCGACCGGCTGTTGCTCTCGTCGAGGATCACGATGTCCATGACCCCGGCGTCCAGCGTGATGCCGTAGCCGAACAGCAGCAGGAAGATCATGGGCAGGATTGCCGCGACCAGATAGGAGGACGGATCACGGATAATCTGCTTGCTCTCCTTGCCCATGAGCGCGAAAAGCTGCGCGAGCCACTGGAAAGCGGGCCGCGCCCGGCCCGGATCGGCATTGCTCATGCGTGACCTCCCTTACGCTGCACGTCCTCAATATAGGCAATAAACGCCTCTTCAAGCGTCATGTCCGCCGCGCCGCCGTTTTCCCCCGCTCCGGGCGCTTTGCCTTTGAGCTCGTCGGGCGTGCCCCGCGCAATGATCCCGCCCTGAAACACCAGCGCGATTTCATCGCAGTATTCTGCCTCTTCCATAAAGTGGGTCGTGACGAGCACCGCCACGCCGTTCTGGGTCATGGCGTTGATATGCTTCCAAAATTCCCGGCGCGTCCGGGGATCGACGCCCGATGTCGGTTCGTCAAGGAACAGCACGGGCGGCTCGTGCAGCGTGGCGCAGGCCATGGCAAGGCGCTGCTTCTGTCCGAGCGGCAGGTTGAACGCCCGGACATCCCGGAACGGCCCCAGATCCAGCGCCTCGACAAGCTGTTCGATACGCGGCTTCACCCTGCTCCGCTCCAGCCCGTACAGATCCGCCATGAGGCGCATGTTCTGCTGCACGGTCAGTTCGCCGTAGAGGGAAAACTTCTGCGCCATATAGCCGAGTTTGGCCCGTGCGGCCCCGCCCGCGGTGAGCAGGTTCATGCCCGCGACGAAGCATTCCCCCTCGGTGGGGCGTGACAGGCCGCACAGCATTCTGAACGTGGTGGACTTCCCCGCCCCGTTGGGGCCAAGCAGCCCGAAGATGCGCCCCGGCTGCACCTCGAAGGTGATGTCGTGCGCCGCGACGAATGTCCCAAACTTCTTGGTCAGGCCCACGGCGCGGATCACAGGCTGTGCGGCGGGAACGGGGGGCGGGGTGGAATCGCCGGGGGAAGGGAGGGGAAACTTTTCTGAAGAAAAGCTTTCCCCTCCCTTCCCCCGGACCCCCATCCCTCCTCTTCCAAAGACTTTTGCGCTTATCGAATCCCTGTCCCCATGCTTCCCCGAAGGCGAAGAGGCCGAAGAAGATGATGACTCTGTTGAGGAGATGCCCGCGACGGACGGTTTACTCAGCTTGGCGTTCTCCCCGGCATGGGAGCCGCCCGCCCCAGCCGGTTCAACGGAAGGCCGGGAGGCGGCCCCACCTTCCGAAAGGGCCCCCGCCTCCCGCCCGCGTGCGAAAGTCTTGGGAAGGGGAAGGGAGGGGGTCCGGGGGAGGGAAGGGGATAACCTTTCTCCAGAAAGGTTTCCCCTTCCCTCCCCCGGTTCTTCCACGCCCCCCCTCCCGCTCACGGGCAAAAACGGGGAGGGCCGCTGATCCATGCCGCCCACGGCGTCGATGTAGGCGTCCTCAAGGCGCGGCGCGACGGGGTGCAGCTCAACGCCGTTGCGGGAAAACGGGCCGCCGTGCGGATCACGGAGCACCACCCGGATGCGGTTGCCCTGAATGAGTGCATCGCGGATATCCGGCTCCTGCTGCCAGCGGGCCAGCATCGCCCGCGCTTCGCCGGACGGCGGCACGAAGGAAAAGACGCGCTTCGCCACCCGGCCCGTAAACCCGGCGGGCGGCCCCTGATACACAAGGCGCCCCTGATCGAGCATCAGCACATGGGCGCAGCGCTCGGCCTCATCCATATAGGCCGTAGACCAAAGCACCGACATGCCGCCCACGGCGAGCTCGGACACCATTTTCCACAGCTCGCGCCGGGAAAGCGGATCGACGCCCACCCCCGGCTCATCGAGCAGCAGCAGGCGGGGCGTGGTCAACAGCGCGCAGGCAAGGCCGAGCTTCTGCTTCATGCCGCCGGAAAGCTTTCCCGCCAGCCGATCCGTAAACGGCGTCAATGCCGTGAACGCCAGCAGCTTTTCAAACATGGCCCGACGCGCCGGGCCCTCAAGCCCGCGCAGCTCGGCATGAAGGTTAAGGTTGTCGATGACGGACAGATCTTCATACAAACCGAAACGCTGCGGCATATACCCGACATCACGGACGGCTTCGCCCGGCGCATCGGGGAGGGGCGCACTCCCGGACACGGCCCGCCGGTTTGAAGCCGTACGGCTCTCCCCATCGGAACCGGGCGCGCGCCCAAGCACGGGCGGAAAACGGCGGGCAGGGTTTCCGGGGGCATCGGAGCCGGGCGCACGCCCAAGCACTTCCACGCTGCCGGATGTCGGCAGGAGCAGCCCGGCCAGCAAGCGCATGAGCGTCGTCTTGCCAGCGGCGTCCGGGCCTACAAGCCCCACGACCAAACCGGAGGGGACATCCGCCGTCAGGCTGGAAAGCGCGGGAGGCGTGCCCGGCGGCACGTCAGGAAAAACCTTGGAAACGCCCTGAAGCCGGATCACAGGCTGCGGCGAAGGGCTCACGGCCTGCCTCCGTCCTTGCGGAGCGTCACGGTGACGGGCATCCCCTGCCGCATCACGTTGTCGGGATCGTCGGCGATGACGCGGAAACGGAACACCAGATCATTCCGCACTTCCTTGGTTTCCACGGTCTTCGGCGTAAATTCGGCGGTCGGTGAAATGAAGCCGATGTGCCCCCGGTACGTTTTGTCCGGCGTGGCGTCGATGGACAGGAGCACCTCCTGTCCGGGCCGGATGTTCCCAAGGTTCGGCTGCGTGACATAGGCCCGTATCCACACGGGATTGTTCAGCGTCACGGTATAGACGGTCTGCCCGCCCTGCACCACCGCGCCGATCTCGTGCACGCGGGTCAGGATCACGCCGTCCTGCGGGGCGAACAGCTCGGTATCCTGCAAATCCGTCGTTGCGCGGGCGAGTCCGGCGCGGGCGGCCTCCACCGCCGCCTTCTGGCGCTCAATGTCTTCGGAGCGGTACCCGCTTTCCATAAGCTGCAACTGTTCGCGGGCGGCGTTGCGGCGGGCCAGCGCATCGCCATAGGACGCGCGCGCCTCGTCAAGGGACTGCTGCGAAACGGCGTTCTGCCGCCGCAGCCGCTCCACGCGCCGCAGGTTGCTGGCGGCGTTCGCATACACGGCCTGCGCCCCGTTCAGGGTGGCGCGCGCCTGCTCGATGTCTTCCGTGCGATACCCCGCAGCCATCTTCCTCAATTCGATTTCCTGCATGGAAAGCTCGGCGGCGGCCTGATCAAAGACCTCCTCATACGGCTTGGCATCAAGGCGCGCGAGGCGTTCCCCCGTTTTCACCACGTCGCCCTCTTCCTTGAAAAGTTCGGCCACGCGCCCGCCCACGCGAAAGCCAACATCCACCTGCCGGATGTCCACGTTGCCGTACAGCGTCAGCAGATCCGAAGGCTGCCGCTTCCCGCCGTACAGCCACCAGATGCCCCCGGCGGCGCAGGCAAGGGCAACGAGAATCAGAATGATGCGCTTCAACATGGATGCCTCCGACATGAAGAATCAGGATGAAGGAAACCGGGAGAAGGGGAGCCCGCGGCCCGGATCGGGGGTTTTGGAAAGCCATCCGCGGACGGCCTGCAACAATCTGCCTGAGATACGAGGATAGGAAAAGGATAATATCAAGTCAAATTAAAATTTCAATTTTAAATTTGACTTGTCGGCCGATTTTGCCTACAAAAAGCCATTATGAACAAAACAAATCCCCCTCAGCGCCCCAAACGCGCGCAGCGGAGCGACGGCCGCTCAACGCGGGCCATTGTCCTTGAGGCCGCAGGCAAGGTTTTTGCCGAACGGGGCTTCGCCGAAGCCACCAGCAAGGAAATATGCGAACGGGCGGGAACGAACGGCGCAGCCGTGAACTACTATTTCGGCGGCAAGGAAGGCCTGTACGAGGAAGTGCTGATCGAGGCGCACCGGCAAATGCTGAGCCTGGAGGATTTAAACATGATCATCGCTTCCGAGGCTGCGCCGGAAGAAAAGCTCCGTGTGTTTCTGGAGCACATCATCCGTACCGCCATGAACGCTTCCGATCTCTGGGGGATCAGGATCTTCCTGCGCGAGCTGGCCTCGCCCTCGCCCTTCGTGCCCAAATTCATCACAACGGCGGTATTCCCGAAATCCCAAAAACTCCGGGAGCTGATCCGGGACATCACGGGCCTTCCGCCGGATTCCCCCGCCGTGCAGCGGGCGACGGCCCTTGTCGCCCTCCCCTGCATGGGGCTCATCCTCTTCCCGGAAAAGCTCCGCACCCTCATGCTTCCCGCCACCGCAGGCGATGCGGAGGGCCTGCTTGAAGACATGCTGGCGTATATGCTCGGCGGCCTTCGCGCCTTGGGGGAAACGGCCCGGTAGGGCGTCTGGAATATTTTGGAGGGGGCGGGGGAAACGTCCTGGAGAACGTTTCCCCCGCCCCCTCCAAGCCTCCCCCTCCCCCTCCCCCTTCTAAGACTTTCCCCCCTATCGAATGGCTTTGTTAGAGTACGCGGTTGTTTCATCTCCACAGTGCGATGAAAAACAGAGCTTTTTTCTAGCATTCCCCTTGGCGGGAGCCACGGCTAAGGCATTTTTCCGGTTATCCCTTTGGAGTTTCAAGGAAAAAAGCATCAACTATTTTCTATAACACAGCCTATCGAATCCCTTTTTCCAGCTTTCCCTGCGGCGGAACCGCCTGCCGCTTTCGGCTCTTTTGGCTGATAGGCAATGGTTTGAACGTGGGGCCTGAAAAAATTTGCTTCGGGAAATACGAGGGAAGGGGGAAAGGGAAAGGTGGGAGACGTGCCGGTGGCATTGAAAAAGGGAGGGGCATATCCCCTCCCCTTTCACAATGGCTAAAGGGCGTTCAAACGGGGGAAGGCTGCAAAAAAAGACGCCCTCCCCGGCTGGCTACATTTTTTTGGCGTCCCGAAGCATTTTCACCGCGCAGAAGTTGCCGCACATGGCGCAGGCTTCCTCGTGCTTATGGGGTTCGCGGCGTTTGTCGAGGATAGCGGGATCGATGGCGGCTTCGCGCATGGCGGGCCAGTCAAGGGACATGCGGGCCTTTGCCATCTTGGCTTCGCGGGCGAGGGCGTGGGGGCGGCCAAGGGCCACTTCCCCGGCCTGCGCAGCCACGCGGGAGGCCATGATGCCCTGCCGCACGTCGTCCATGTCGGGCAGGGTCAGGTGTTCGGCGGGCGTCAGGTAGCACAGGAAGTCCACGCCCACGCGCACGGCCATGGCCCCGCCGATGGCCCCGGCGATGTGGTCGTAGCCCGGCGAGGAGTCGATGGTCAGGGGCCCCAACACGTAGAGCGGCGCGCCGTGGGTCATCTTCTTGATGCTGATGATCTGCGCCTCGACTTCGTTCATGGGCACATGGCCGGGGCCTTCGATCATGCACTGTACGCCGTATTCGAGGCCGCGCTTGGCAAGCGCGCCGAGGGTCATGACTTCTTCCCACTGGGCGGCGTCACCCGCGTCGCATCCCGCGCCGGGGCGCAGGCCGTCGCCGAGCGACAGGGTCACGTTGTACTTGCGGGCCAGTTCGAGCAGGCGGTCATACCCGGTCAGCAGTGGGTTTTCCTTATCGTTCTTGAGCATCCAGCGGGCAAGGATCGACCCGCCGCGCGACACGATGCCGAGCGCGCGCTCGCCGCGGGCGGCCCATTCGGCCCCGCGCCGGGTCAGGCCGCAATGCAGGGTCATGAAGTCCACGCCCTGCTCCGCCTGCATTTCGACTTCGGCGAACAGTTCTTCGGGATCGATGTCGGCGGGATCGCGATCCTTGTCGATATAGCGCTGCGCCACCGAGTACAGCGGCACAGTGCCGAGGGGCAGGGGAGTACGGGCGAGCATATCCCGGCGGATCGCCACAAGATCGCCGGCAATGGACAGATCCATGACCGTATCGGCCCCGGCTTCCCGTGCGACTTCGAGCTTGCGCATTTCGCAGCCGGGGTGGTTCTGGAAAGGCGAAGTTCCGATATTGGCGTTGACCTTCACCCGGCTCGGCTGCCCGACGAGAATGGGCTTGACGTTGGCGTGGTTGGGGTTGCCGAGCAGAACCATTGTCCCGGCTTCGATGGCCGAGGTGATGGCTTCCGGCGTCAATCCCTCGTACTCGGCCAGCGCGGGCAAATGCGCGGCGAGCAGGCCCTGAAGGGCCGCATTTTGAGTGATGATGGACACTAAAGACTCCTCATTGGATTTGCCGGGGCAGGAGGCCCTCCGGCAGCTAAGGGGTACGGCTTCCGCTACCCGCCCATTGTGCCGCAGGAAACCGAACTCCGCAAGCGTTCAACGCGTATGATAAATCATTCTGCACTGGTGTGCGGCCTTGCCTTCTCAACCGTCCGGCCTTACTTTGCGGGGAAATGCAAGCAATCCGGCAATGCGCGGCCCCCCATGCGGGGCGGGCGCGAAGCGCCGCCCGCGGTGCGCCGGAAAGGAGTTCCCCCCATGCCTTCATGCCTCAAACTGCTGACAGGAGCCTTCATGAGCCTCTTTCTGGGTGTCGCGGCCGGGGCTGCGATCGCCGCCCCTTCGCCGTCATCCGGGGTTCCCGACATCGTCCCGGCCATCCCCGATCCGCTTTCCGGAAAAGAGGAGCAGGTCACTAAATTGCCCAACGGGCTGTCCGTGCTCATCCTGAAAGACACCCGCTTCCCCCTCGTCTCCACCCGCCTCTACGTCCACGCCGGTTCCTCGTATGAAACGCCGGATCAGGCGGGCATCAGCCACGTGCTCGAACATATGGTGTTCAAGGGCACGGACAGCCGCCCCAAAAGCGCCATCAGCCAGGAAGTGGAATCCGCGGGAGGCTACCTGAACGCGGCCACGAGCTATGACTATACGGTGTACATCACCGACATGCCCGACCGCCACTGGAAGCTCGGCATGGACGTAGTCCGCGACATGGCTTTCCACCCCACGCTCGATCCGCAGGAGCTGGAATCCGAAAAGAACGTCATCGTCGCCGAACTCCAGCGCGGCGAGGACGATCCGGGCAGCCGGATGTTCAAGACCCTGATGGCGAATACGCTGAAGGGCACCCCGTACGATCGCCCCATCATCGGCTATGAGAAGACCATCCGCGCCCTGACCACGCAGAACCTGCGCGACTACATCGCCAAGTATTACCAGCCGCAGAACATGCTGCTCGTGGTCGTGGGCAACGTCGATCCCGCCGAAGTGCTCGCCGAAGCGGAAAAGATGTTCGCGCCCTATAAAAACGCCACCCCGCTCAGCGAAGTCATGCCCTACGAGGCCGACCGCCTCCCCCTGCCGGGCAGCAGGCCCTCGCTGGTGATACAGCCCGGCCCGTGGAACAAGGTGTATCTTGCCGCGGCCCTGCCCGTGCCCGGTTCGTCAAGCTACCAGTCCGCCACGCTGGACGTGCTGGCCTACCTGCTCGGCGGCGACCGCACCAGCCTTTTCTACAAGACCTATAAATACGAGCGCCAGCTTGTGGACAGCATCAGCGTTTCCAACGTGGGCTTTGAGCGCATCGGCGCGTTCGTGGTCATGGCGGAGCTTGACGCGGGCAAGGTGGAGCCCTTCTGGACTTCGCTCACCAAGGATTTCGCCGCGCTGGACGCTTCGGCGTTCACCCCCGAACAGTTGGAGCGCGCCAAGCTGAACCTTGAAGACGATCTGTACCGCTCCAAGGAAACGCTGTCCGGCCTTGCCTCCAAGATCGGCTACTTCCAGTTCTTCATGGGCGGCGATCAGGGCGAACGGAACGCCATCGAAGCCCTCCGCAACGTGGACAACAATATGCTCAGGCAGGTGCTGGCGACGTGGGTGCGGCCCGATCGCCTGACCACCGTAGTCCTGCCGCCCAAGGACGCCAAGATGCCGGACATGCAGGCCATCCTCGACAAGGAATGGAAGTCCGGGGCCAAGGCTTCCGCGGCGAAGGCGGCGGAAGCGGGCAAAACCGAGGTCATCGATCTCGGCAAGGGCCGTACCGTTGTCCTCATCCCGGACAAGACCCTGCCCTACGTTTCCGCGAACCTGACCTACTCCGGCGGCGACGCGTTGCTGAAGCCTTCCGAACAGGGCCTCTCCGCGCTCGCCTCCAACGTGCTGACCAAGGGCACGGCGAAGCGCAGCGCCACCGAAATGCAGGCGTTCCTTGCCGATCGCGCGGCGGGGCTTGCGGCTTCGTCCGGGCGCAAGACCTTCTCGGTAAACCTCACCACGCCCGCCCGCTTCAACGAGGATTTGTTTGAGCTGCTCGGCGAGGTGGTCACCGCCCCCGCGTTCAGCGAAGATGAAACGGCACGCGGCATCAAGGATCAGCTCGCCGCCATCAAATCCCGCGAAGACCAACCGCTTGGGCTCGCCTTCAGGAAGCTGCCGCCCTTCCTCTTTCCCGGCAGCGTATACGGCTACCTTCAGCTTGGGGAACCGGAAAACGTGCGGAAATACGACGCCGCCCGGCTCCGCAGCTTCTGGGACCGCCAAAAGGCCCGCCCGTGGGTGCTCGCCGTATCGGGCGATTTCGACCGCGATCAGGTATTGGCGTTCGCCAAGGGCCTGCCCGCGCCCGATCAGGGGAAAGTGGACGTGCCCGTCCCCGCATGGGGCACAAGGCCGGAACTCGACATCCCCATGCCGGGGCGCAGCCAGGCCCACCTCATGCTGATCTTCAAGACCGCCCCCAACACCAGCCCGGATACGCCCGCGCTGGATCTGCTCGAAACGTCGCTCGGCGGCATGGGCGGCCCGCTCTTCCGCGACCTGCGCGACAAGCAGGGCCTCGGCTACACCGTGACCGCCTTCAACCGCCAGACCTCGGAAAACGGATACATGGTCTTCTACATCGGGACGGAACCCGGCAAAATGGCGCAGGCGGAAGAGGGGTTCAGGCGGATCATCAACGATCTGCACCAGAATCTCCTGTCGGAAGAGGATGTTAACCGGGGAAAGAACCAGCTTGAAGGCGACTATTACCGGAACATGCAAAGCCTCGGCAGCCGTTCGGGTGAGGCCGCGGCCCTGACGATGGAGGGTTACCCGCTCTCCTTCACCAAAGACCAAATAGAAAAGAGTAAAAAGGTAACCCCTGAACAACTCAGGGAAATCGTCAAAAAATACCTGAATGTCGGCTCGGCATACACGATAAAAGTCTTGCCTTAATTCGCAAAGCGCCCTATAGATTCGGACGCGGGTTCGGAAACGGCCCCGCGCCCGAATCCGCTGGTCGGATTTGTGGGGTTGCCTAGATAACGGCAGACAGGGCAAAGCCCGTTTTCCGATTATTTTTGCGGCAGGGGCATTTTTTGCTTGCCAAACCCAAACGGATTGTGTAAGAGCTAGTCCCTGTTGCTGGTGTAGCTCAACTGGCAGAGCAGCTGATTTGTAATCAGCAGGTTGCGGGTTCGAGTCCCATCACCAGCTCCAGCAAAAGCCGCAAGGCTTCCGGTTCGCCGGATGGAGCACAAGCGGAAGCGATTCCGCGCGCATCGACAAAAACAGATTGCAATGGCCCTGTTTTTGTCTTCCTAAAGTGGAGGGGTTCCCGAGTGGCCAAAGGGAACAGACTGTAAATCTGTCGTCGTGAGACTTCGGAGGTTCAAATCCTCCCCCCTCCACCAGATGAAAAAGCTGACACGGCTGTAGGAGACAGGTAAAAACTGTCAGGGGACTACGGCATACAGGCGGGAATAGCTCAATGGCTAGAGCATCAGCCTTCCAAGCTGAGGGTTGCGAGTTCGAGTCTCGTTTCCCGCTCCACACCTGCCTTTTCCTCCTCCCCCCATTTTGCCGTGCCTAACGTATCGGGATGCCAGAGCGCTGCCAGATTGATGGCCAGTGATGGATGGTCTTGTGACGCCACAGGCTCTGTCCCATAAAATCCGTTATCTTCTGCAACCAAGAAGGGAGACCGTCATGGGTAAGGAAAAATTTACGCGTACCAAGCCTCATATGAACATTGGTACTGTCGGTCACATCGACCACGGCAAGACCACTCTGACTGCCGCCATCACCAAAGTCGCTGCCATGAAGCAGGGCGGTAAGTTCATCGCGTACGACGAAATCGACAAGGCTCCGGAAGAAAAGGAACGTGGCATCACCATTTCCACCGCCCACGTCGAATACGAAACCGACAACCGTCACTACGCCCACGTGGACTGCCCCGGCCACGCCGACTACATCAAGAACATGATCACCGGTGCCGCCCAGATGGACGGCGCGATCATCGTGGTCGCCGCCACCGACGGCCCCATGCCCCAGACCCGTGAGCACATCCTGCTCGCCCGTCAGGTCGGTGTGCCCCACCTCGTCGTGTTCATGAACAAGTGCGACCTCGTCGACGATCCCGAACTGCTCGAACTCGTCGAAATGGAAGTCCGTGAACTGCTGAGCTCCTACGGCTACCCCGGCGACGACATCCCGGTTGTCCGCGGTTCCGCTCTGAAGGCCCTGGAATGCGACAGCGCCGATTCTCCCGACGCCCAGTGCATCCTTGAGCTCCTCAACGCTTGCGACACCTACTTCCCGGATCCTGTCCGCGAAACTGACAAGCCCTTCCTGATGCCCATCGAAGACGTGTTCTCCATCTCCGGCCGCGGCACCGTGGTGACCGGTCGTGTGGAACGCGGCATCATCAAGGTTGGCGACGAAGTTGAAATCGTGGGCATCCGTCCCACCGTGAAGACGACCTGCACCGGCGTTGAAATGTTCCGCAAGCTGCTCGATCAGGGCGAAGCCGGCGACAACATCGGCGCTCTGCTCCGCGGCACGAAGCGTGACGAAGTGGAACGCGGCCAGGTTCTCGCCGCTCCCAAGAGCATCACGCCCCACAAGAAGTTCAAGGCTGAAGTGTACGTTCTGTCCAAGGAAGAAGGCGGCCGCCATACCCCGTTCTTCACCGGTTATCGTCCTCAGTTCTACTTCCGTACCACCGACATCACCGGTGTCATCGCCCTTGAAGAAGGCGTGGAAATGGTTATGCCCGGCGATAACGCTACCTTCAACGTCGAGCTCATCCACCCCATCGCCATGGAAAAGGGCCTCCGCTTCGCCATCCGCGAAGGCGGCCGTACCGTCGGCGCCGGTGTTGTGACCGAAATCGTGGAGTAAAGCCATGCGCGTCAACATCCTGCTCGCTTGCACCGAATGTAAGCGCCGCAATTACGCCACGGTCAAGAACAAGAAGAACACGACCGGACGTGTCGAACTGAAGAAGTTCTGCCCCTGGTGCAGAGCCCACACGGTTCACCGCGAAACCCGGTAGTGACTTCATAAACGCAGGGCAGTAGCTCTAACGGCTAGAGCGGCGGTCTCCAAAACCGCATGTTGGGGGTTCGAATCCCTCCTGCCCTGCCATTTTCATTTCTGCAGGAACGTATCATGACCAAGAAACCGACGACAGCACAAGAAGAAAAATCCGAAGGCATCGTTGCCAAGGCGAAAGCGTTCAGGAATTATCTTGAGCTGTCCAAGACTGAGCTTCGCAAGGTGACTTGGCCCACGGTCAAGGAAACCCGTACGACCAGTCTGGTGGTGTTGGCCTTCGTCGTTGTCATGGCGATCTTCCTCGGCGTTGTGGATCTCGGGCTCTCCAAACTCATCTCCTTCATTCTCGCCGCTTAATGGAGAAGCCCATGATCGAAGAAAACAACGCGTCCTCCGGGGCGGTCGAATCGTCTGCCCAGCAGTCCCAAGCAGAAGCAAAACCCGCGCAGTCAGAATTGACTGCGCAGGACATTTTGGCGGCTTCCACAGTTCAGACCGAGCTGAGCGCGGGGAATCAGGATACGGGGAAATCCCGCTGGTACATCGTGCATACCTACTCCGGCTTTGAACAGCGCGTAGAGGCCACCATCAAGGAAATGATGCGCAACGCCCAGGACAACGGCC
Organism: Bilophila sp. T19-St14; assembly: GCF_059728385.1. Lineage (NCBI taxonomy): Bacteria > Pseudomonadati > Thermodesulfobacteriota > Desulfovibrionia > Desulfovibrionales > Desulfovibrionaceae > Bilophila > Bilophila sp. T19-St14. The sequence goes on along the minus strand of NZ_BAAGFT010000001.1, from coordinate 2,542,492 downwards.
TCATCCACGAGGTTGTGGTTCCGACCGAAAAGGTCATCGAACTGGGTAAAGGCGGTGCCAAGCGTACCACCACGCGTAAGTTTTATCCCGGTTACATTATGCTTCGCATGACCATGACCGATTTTTCATGGCACCTCGTGCAAAGCATTCCCAAAGTGACGGGATTTGTGGGCGGCAAAAATCGTCCCGCCCCCATGAAGGACGAGGAGGCGTCCCGTATCCTTTCCCTCATGGAAACCCGCCAGGAACAACCCCGTCCCAAGTTCAGCTTCGAGCGGGGCGACGACGTGCGCGTCATCGACGGGCCTTTCGGCGGCTTCAACGGCGTTGTTGAAGACGTGAACTACGACAAGGGCAAGCTTCGGGTGTCCGTGTCCATCTTCGGCAGACAGACTCCCGTGGAACTGGACTTCATTCAGGTTTCCAAGGGATAACGATTGCTTGCAGTCTGCGGCCCCATGTGCCGTATTAATAGAGGTTGAAAGACAATGGCCAAGAAAGAAGTTGCCAAAATCAAGTTGCAGATTCCCGCTGGCGCTGCGAACCCTTCGCCGCCGGTGGGTCCCGCCCTCGGTCAGCACGGCCTGAACATCATGCAGTTCTGCAAGGAGTTCAACGCCCGTACTATGGAACAGAAGGGTATGATCATTCCCGTGGTCATCACCGCTTATGCTGACCGTTCCTTCACCTTTATCACCAAGACCCCGCCGGCCGCCGTGCTGGTGATGAAAGCGGCCAAGGTGGAAAAGGGTTCGGGCGAACCCAACCGTACCAAGGTGGGCAGCATCACCATGCAGCAGGTTGAAGAGATCGCCAAGCTGAAGCTCCCCGATCTCAACGCCAACGGCTTGGAAGCCGCCGTCAAGTCCATCATGGGTACCGCCCGCAGCATGGGCATCGAGATCAAGTAAGGATCTCCGCCGCGTCAGTCGTACTGCCCTTCCTTACATCAAGGATTCGGCAGGAGATGTTGGAAGACCAGCTTTTGAAAGGATAGAGCAATGCCCTTCGGGAAAAAATATCGTAAGGCGGTAGAAGGCCTCGACCTCTCCCAGCGCTTCTCTGTAGAGGAAGCCGTGGAGAAGTCCCTCGGCGCTTCTTTCGCCAAGTTTGACGAAACTGTGGACGTGGCCATCGGCCTCGGCGTTGACCCCAAATATTCCGACCAGATGGTTCGCGGCGCCGTCTCCCTGCCTCACGGTTTGGGCAAGACCGTTCGTGTGGCCGTATTCTGTAAGGGCGAAAAGGAAGCCGAAGCCCGTGCCGCCGGTGCCGACATCGCCGGCGCTGAAGAGCTCGTCGCGAAAATCAAGGAAGGCTGGCTGGAATTTGACGCCGCCGTCGCCACCCCCGATGTCATGGCCCTCGTCGGTCAGGTCGGCCGTGTGCTCGGCCCCCGCGGTCTGATGCCCAACGCCAAGACCGGCACCGTGACTTTCGACGTCGCCACCGCCGTCAAGGAACTCAAGGCCGGGCGTGTTGACTTCAAGGTCGACAAGGCCGGCGTGCTCCACGCCCCCCTCGGCAAGGTTTCCTTCGGCCCCGAAAAGATCCTTGACAACCTCAAGGCGCTCGTCGAGACCGTGAACCGCCTGAAGCCTTCCGCGGCCAAGGGCACCTACATGAAGAACATGGCCATTTCCACCACTATGGGCCCCGGCTTTAAGGTGGACATGACCTTGATCAAAAAGTTCATCGAAGGCTAACACCCTTTGGGAACAAAAACGGCTCGTCAGGGCCGTTTTTGGCAATGGATTGGGAATTCGAGTCGAAGACGGCAGGTGGGGAAACCCTCAATGATGCCTGCTCAGACGCTTTCTTTGGCTCGGCTTTCCACTGCGAAGATTTTGGACAAATCTTCAAGCAACCCCTAACGTGAAGGAGATTCACGTGAATAGATCTGAAAAAGCTGCCCTGATTGCGCAGATTAAGGCGAAAGCCGACGCTGCCTCTTTTGTGGTAGTGACAGATTTCAAGGGGATGACGGTGGAAGAGCTGACGCGGCTCCGTGCGAAACTCTATGAGTGCGGCGGCGAATATCTCGTCGTCAAGAACACGTTGGCCCGCATCGCCCTCACCGATGGTATGCATGATTCCGTTAAGGACATGTTCAAGGAAAACTGCGGCATCGCCCTGGCCACTCAGGATCCGGTGGCGGTCGCCAAGGCGGTTTCCGAATTTGCCAAGACCAGCAAGCTGTTTACTGTTCGCCATGCCAGCCTTGAAGGCAAGGTGCTCTCCGCCGCCCAGGTGGACGCCCTCGCCAAGCTGCCCGGAAAGCAGGAACTCCTTGGTCAGGTTCTCGGCACCATGAACGCCGTGCCTACCAATTTCGTCTCCCTGTTCGCCAACATGGTTCGTCCTCTCATGTACGCCCTCAAGGCGATCGAAGAGAAAAAGGCTGCCTAGGCAACCCGTTAAACACCCAAGCCAAAGTCTCAAAGGAGCAATCCCATGGCCGTTACCAAAGAAGAAGTTGTTGAATTTATCGCTAACATGACCGTGCTCGAACTCTCCGAGTTCATCAAGGAACTCGAAGAAAAGTTCGGCGTGTCCGCTGCCGCTCCCGCCGCTGCCATGATGGTGGCCGCTCCCGCTGAAGCCGCTGCTCCCGTTGAAGAAAAGACCGAATTCGACGTCATCCTGAAGTCCGCCGGCGCCAACAAGATCGGCGTCATCAAGGTTGTCCGCGCTCTGACCGGCCTCGGCCTGAAGGAAGCCAAGGACAAGGTTGACGGCGCTCCCTCCACCCTGAAGGAAGCCGTGTCCAAGGAAGAAGCCGAAGAAGCCAAGAAGCAGCTGGTTGAAGCCGGCGCTGAAGTTGAAGTGAAGTAAGTTCACTTTATACGCGCTTTCAAAGGCGGTGAGGGTTTGTCCCTCGCCGCCTTTTGCATTGCACGGGTTGGCCCGGCGCTTGAAATCCCATGTGTTGCGGTTGAAGAAACAGAGGCAAGCCGGCGCACTGTTCAGCGCTTCCGCCAGTCCACGGAGGCTCCTCCCCACTCCGCCTCTTTCGGCGCGCAGCTTCCTTCCTTCCTTCCTTCCTTCCTTCCTTCCTTCCTTCCTTCCTTCCTTCCTTCCTTCCTTCCTTCCTTCCTTCCTCAGAAACAGCCCCCCCTGCCATCAGCATCAACAGCACCCATGCGAGCAGCCCGTAACCTTCACGGCATACCGTGAAGGCCAAACCTCCGCAAAGCAGGCCTGCAAGCCGATCGCAAGAGTGCAGCTCCCCAATCTCCCCCGCCGGAACGTCTTCTGAATACGGCATCGATGGAGGCTCCGAAAGCAAGCGGCCCCTCAGTGCGAGGAAAAAACGATGACCGGGCCGTCTCTACGTACCTCTTTGGCCGTTCCGGAACATTCGCGGGAAAGGGAAGAAGAAGAAGAAGAAGAAGAAGAAGAAGAAGAAGAAGAAGATGATGATGATGATGATGAGGAGGAGGAGGATGAGGATGATGATGAGGAGGAGGAGGACGCTTTCCGCCCGGTGTCGTCCGTTCACATCTTGGAACTGTCCCCCATGTACCTATTCCAAGATCGTTCCTTTTCCTCTATGGTGAAAGCCTCCTCGCGGCAAAGCGGAAGGAAGAGGGAGCCGCATGATGCCGCCTTTGGGCCTCCAGCACTAGACGGAAGCAGCCTGTCGCCCGTTTCAAAGTCCTTACAGGATGAACGGAGAAGCCTCGAAGAAAGGGAGGGACAGGCTCCCGGCAAGGAATTCCTTCCTCTCTTCCCCTTGGTTTGCCGCCTTGCCACTATTCAAAAACCATGCCCCAAATGAAGATTTTTTGCTTTACAAGAAAAAAAGCTTGCCTTTGTGACGATTCCTTTTTATCTTTTTGAATTCACGCGACACGAACCAGAGGTGGTATCTGTTCCAATTTTTTGAACTAACGCGGGTATCATCAGTCGACAGCAGCCCTCCGGATCTTCTGGAGGGTAACTATGTTGTCGACCTTGTTGCGTTTTTTATACATGATTGATTCCGAGAGCGCGCAACCCGGGCTCGCTCCGGCTTTTGCCGACCAACCTTCTCAGAGGTGAAATGATGGGTCAGCTTACCAAACAATTTGGCAAGATCAAGGTTGAGGTGGAGATTCCCCACCTGCTCAACCTGCAGGTGGACTCCTACCGGAAGTTCATGCAGGAGGGACGCACGGAACGTCTTCCTGATGAAGGTCTGGAAGGGGTCTTCCGTTCTGTCTTCCCAATCGAAGACTTCAACCGTACCGCCAGCCTCGAATTCGTCAGCTACGAAGTCGGTGAGCCCAAGTACGATCAGGCGGAATGCATCTCCAAAGGTCTTACCTACGAATCCCCGGTACGCATCAAGGTTCGCCTCGTCGTCTATGACGTCGATGACGAGACCGAGGCGCGTACTGTCCGCGATATCAAGGAACAGGACATCTATTTCGGCACCCTGCCCCTGATGACCGAAAAGGGAACCTTCATCATCAACGGGACCGAGCGCGTCATCGTCAACCAGTTACAGCGTTCCCCCGGCATCATCTTCGAGCACGACGGCGGCAAGACGCATACCAGCCGCAAGGTGCTCTACTCCTGCCGCGTCATCCCCATGCGCGGCTCGTGGCTCGACTTCGACTTCGACCACAAGGATATCCTCTACGTGCGCATCGACCGCCGCCGCAAGATGCCTGCCACGATCCTGCTCAAAGCCATGGGCATGAGCAAGACCGAAATCCTGGACTGCTTCTACAAGAAAGAAATCTACGAGCTTGAGGATGACGGCCGCGTCTCGTGGCACTTCAATCCTGAGCTGCACCGCAAGGAACCCGCCTTTGCCGACATCGTCGACAAGGAGGGCAACGTGCTGGTGAAGGCCGGCAAGCCCATCACCAAGCGCGCGTGGCGCCAGATGGAAGCCGCCGGCATCGAAAAGATCGAAGTGGCCCCCGAAACGCCGCTCGGCCTGTTCCTTGCCGAAGATCTGGTCGACAACGCCACCGGTGAAATCCTCGCCGAAGCCGCCGACGAAATCACCGCCGGCCTCCTTGATGCGTGCCGTGAAGCCGGGCTCACGACCATTTCCGCGCTGCATACCCGCGGCACCGACACCTCTTCCTCCATCCGCGACACCCTGGTGCAGGACAAGACGCCCACCATGGAAAAGGCGCAGGAAGAGATCTACCGCCGCCTGCGTCCGAGCTCCCCGCCGACCCCGGAAATCGCCGCGTCGTTCTTCGACAACCTGTTCCGCAACGGCGACTACTACGACCTGTCGCCCGTGGGCCGCTACAAGCTCAACCAGCGCCTCAACAAGACCGATCACGCCGACCTGCGCACCCTTGCCGACGACGACATCCTTGACGCCATCAAGGTGCTTGTCCAGTTGAAGGACAGCCACGGCCCCGCCGACGACATCGACCATCTCGGCAACCGCCGCGTGCGTCTCGTGGGCGAGCTGGTGGAAAACCAGTACCGCATCGGCCTCGTGCGCATGGAACGCGCCATCAAGGAACGGATGAGCATTCAGGAAGTGGCGACGCTCATGCCCCACGACCTGATCAATCCGAAGCCCGTGGCCGCCGTGCTCAAGGAATTCTTCGGCACCTCGCAGCTGTCGCAGTTCATGGACCAGACCAACTCCCTCTCGGAAGTCACGCACAAGCGCCGCCTTTCCGCTCTGGGCCCCGGCGGTCTGACCCGCGAACGCGCCGGTTTTGAAGTCCGAGACGTCCATGTGTCGCACTATGGCCGCATCTGCCCCATCGAAACGCCCGAAGGCCCGAACATTGGCCTGATCGTCTCCCTGACGACCTACGCCAAGGTGAACGACTACGGCTTCATCGAGACGCCGTACCGCGTCATCCGCGACGGCTACATGACCGACGAGTTCGTGCACCTCGACGCTTCCCGCGAAACGGGCCATGTCATTGCGCAGGCCAACGCCGCCGTCGATGCCGACCGCCGTCTTGTGGACGACTACGTCACCGCCCGCGTGGGCGACGACGTGCTCATGGCCGCCCGTGAGGAAATCACCCTCATGGACATTTCGCCGAGCCAGATGGTGTCCATCTCCGCCGCGCTGATCCCGTTCCTCGAACACGACGACGCCAACCGCGCGCTCATGGGCTCGAACATGCAGCGTCAGGCCGTGCCCCTGCTCCGTTCCGAACGCCCCCTTGTGGGCACCGGCATGGAAGTGGACGTGGCCCGCGACTCCGGCGCGTGCATCCTCGCGGAAGGCTCCGGCGTGGTTCACTATGCCGACGCCAACCGCATCATCGTGGCCTATGACGATCCCGCGCTGTACCCCAATATGGGCGGCGTGCGCGCCTACGATCTGCTGAAGTTCCACAAGTCGAACCAGAACTCCTGCTTCGGGCAGGTGCCCTCCTGCGTGCCCGGCCAGATCGTGAAGAAGGGCGACGTGCTCGCCGACGGCCCCGCCATCCATGACGGCGGGCTCGCCCTCGGCAAGAACATGCTCATCGCCTTCATGCCGTGGTGCGGCTACAACTACGAAGACTCCGTCCTCATCTCCGAACGTGTGGTGAAGGAAGACATCTACACTTCCGTCCACATCGAAGAGTTTGAAGTCGTAGCCCGTGACACCAAGCTGGGGCCGGAAGAAATCACCCGCGACATTCCCAACGTGGGCGAAGAAATGCTGCGTAACCTCGACGAGAGCGGCATCATCCGCATCGGCGCGCCCGTGAAGCCTGAGGACATCCTCGTCGGCAAGATCACGCCCAAGGGCGAAACGCAGCTCACCCCGGAAGAAAAGCTCCTGCGCGCCATCTTCGGCGACAAGGCCCGCGACGTGAAGAACACGTCCCTCAAGGTTCCGCCGGGAGTTGAAGGCACGGTCATCGATGTGAAGGTGTTCAACCGCCGCTCCGGCGAAAAGGACGAACGCACCAAGAACATTGAGGACTATGAAATCAGCCGCCTCGACGCCAAGGAACAGGATCACATCCGCGCCATTACGCGCCGGATGCGTGAGCGCCTGCTCCCCATCGTCGGCGGCAAGCAGATCGCCACAAGCCTCCTCGGTGACAAGAAGGGCGAAGTGCTGGCCGAAGCCGGCGCCGCCATGACCGAAGAGCTGCTCATGGCCCTGCCGATCAAGAAGCTGGCCGATCTGTTCCAGAGCAAGGAAGTCAACGAAAACGTCGGCGAACTGCTGGCGCAGTACGATCACCAGATCGAATACATCAAGTCGATCTACGACTCCAAGCGCGAAAAGGTCACGGAAGGGGACGACCTGCCCCCCGGCGTGATCAAGATGGTCAAGGTTCACATCGCCATCAAGCGCAAGCTGTCCGTGGGCGACAAGATGGCCGGCCGCCACGGGAACAAGGGTGTCGTCTCCCGCATCCTGCCGGAAGAGGACATGCCCTTCTTTGCCGACGGTCGCCCCGTGGACATCGTGCTGAACCCCCTCGGCGTGCCTTCCCGTATGAACATCGGCCAGATCATGGAAGTGCATCTCGGCTGGGCCGCCCGCGAACTGGGCCGCCAGCTCGCGGAAATGGTTGACAAGGGCACCGCCCTCCAGTCCGTGCGCGACGAGGTGAAGGACATCTTCGCTTCGCCGGAAATCTCCGCCGAAGTGGATGCGATGGACGACGAGGAATTCCGCAAGTCCGTCCTGAAGCTGCGCAACGGCATCATCACGTACACCCCGGTGTTCGACGGCGCCGAAGAATCGGAAATCTGGAACTGGCTGTCCCGCGCCGGCCTCGACGACGACGGCAAGTCCGTCCTCTATGACGGGCGCACGGGTGAGAAGCTGGAGAACCGCGTGACCACCGGCGTCATGTACTACCTCAAGCTGCACCACCTCGTTGACGAAAAGATCCACGCCCGCTCCACCGGCCCCTACTCCCTCGTCACCCAGCAGCCGCTGGGCGGCAAGGCGCAGTTCGGCGGCCAGCGCCTTGGGGAAATGGAAGTGTGGGCCCTCGAAGCCTACGGCGCTTCCTACCTGTTGCAGGAATTCCTTACCGTCAAGTCGGACGACGTGACGGGGCGCGTGAAGATGTACGAGAAGATCGTCAAGGGCGACAACTTCCTTGAAGCCGGGCTCCCTGAGTCCTTCAACGTCTTGGTCAAGGAACTCATGTCCCTCGGCCTCAACGTCACCCTCCATCAGGAGGAAGGCAAGAAGAGGCCCAAGCGCGTCGGCTTCGCCGAAGAGGAACACCAGCAGTACCTGCAACAGCAGCAGGACATGGCTGACGAATAGATACCATCGCGGGGAAGGGAGAGCCCTTTCATGAAGAAAGCCTTTCCTTTCCCCGCACCCCTCCCCTTTCTCTCCTGAATTTTTTGTGCCGGGCCAGCCCCCGGAACGGAAGAAGGAAGGAAGCGGAGGCCCTCCCAGTTAAGAGACCCTTCATTACGTCCAACCCTCAAGACAGCGGTTTTGAGGGGGTGGGGGTAGGGTTCGGAAACGGGGGTTCGTTACGGATCGCCATTTCTCCGAAGCCTGGCCCGCAAAAGGGAGTACATATATATGAGTCTTGACGATCTCTTCTCGGTTCGCAGCTCGGCTGCCGCCAATGCGAGCCAAATCCGCAATCTGAAAGCCATTCAGATTTCCATCGCCTCGCCGGAGAATATCCGCGAATGGTCCTACGGCGAAGTCAAGAAGCCGGAGACCATCAACTACCGCACGTTCAAGCCCGAACGCGACGGCCTGTTCTGCGCGAAGATCTTCGGCCCCGTGAAGGACTACGAATGCAACTGCGGCAAGTACAAACGCATGAAGCACCGCGGCATCGTCTGCGAAAAGTGCGGCGTTGAAGTCATTGCCTCCAAGGTGCGCCGCGAACGCATGGGCCATATCGAACTGGCCGCGCCCGTCGCCCATATCTGGTTCCTCAAGACCCTGCCCTCCAAGATCGGCACCCTGCTCGACATGACCATGGCCGATCTGGAAAAGGTGCTCTATTTCGACTCGTACATCGTGCTCGATCCCGGCAGCACCAACCTCCAGAAGATGCAGGTCATCTCCGAGGATCAGTACCTCCAGATCATCGACCATTTCGGTGAGGACGCCCTCACCGTGGGCATGGGCGCGGAATCCATCCGCGGCCTGCTCGAAGAGCTGAACCTTGAGGAAATCAAGGTGATGCTGCGCGAAGAGTCGCAGACCACCAAGTCCCAGACCAAAAAGAAGAAGCTCACCAAGCGCCTCAAGGTCGTGGAAGCGTTCCTCGAATCCGGCAACCGCCCCGAATGGATGATCCTCGAAGTCATCCCGGTCATTCCGCCGGAACTGCGCCCCCTCGTCCCGCTCGACGGCGGCCGTTTCGCCACCTCCGACCTGAACGACCTCTACCGCCGCGTGATCAACCGCAACAACCGCCTGAAGCGCCTGATGGAGCTCGGGGCCCCCGACATCATCATCCGCAACGAAAAGCGTATGCTGCAGGAAGCCGTGGACGCCCTGTTCGACAACGGCCGCCGCGGGCGCGCCATCGCCGGCACCAACGGACGCCCCCTGAAGTCCTTGTCCGACATGATCAAGGGCAAGCAGGGCCGTTTCCGCCAGAACCTGCTCGGCAAGCGCGTCGACTACTCCGGCCGTTCCGTCATCGTCGTGGGCCCGTACCTGAAGCTCCATCAGTGCGGCCTGCCCAAGAAAATGGCGCTTGAGCTCTTCAAGCCCTTCATCTATTCCGAACTTGAGAAAAGAGGCCACGCCTCCACCATCAAGAGCGCGAAAAAGATGGTGGAGCGCGAAGAACTGGTCGTGTGGGATATCCTGGCCGACGTGGTCAAGGAATACCCGGTTCTTCTGAACCGCGCCCCTACGCTGCACCGCCTCGGCATCCAGGCCTTTGAGCCGCTGCTCGTCGAAGGCAAGGCCATCCAGCTTCACCCGCTCGTCTGCTCCGCCTACAACGCGGACTTCGACGGCGACCAGATGGCCGTGCACATCCCGCTGTCGGTGGAAGCGCAGATCGAATGCCGCGTGCTCATGATGAGCACCAACAACATCCTGTCGCCCGCCAACGGGACGCCCGTCATCGTGCCTTCCCAGGACATGGTTCTCGGCCTGTATTACATGACCGTGGAACGTTCCTTTGAAAAGGGCGAAGGCATGATCTTCTGCGCCCCGTGGGAAGTGGAAGCCGCCCTCGACGCCAATCAGGTCAGCATGCACGCCCGCATCAAGGTGCGCATGGAAGACGGCAAGCTCACCGACACCACGCCCGGCCGCATCCTCGTGTGGCGCGGCCTGCCCGCCGGCATCAAGTTTGAAAACGTCAACCTTGTGTTGACCAAGAAGAACATCGCCAAGCTGGTGGACAGCGCCTACCGCGACGCCGGGGTCAAGGCGTGCGTCATCCTCTGCGACCGCATCAAGGCCATCGGGTACGAATACGCGACCCGTTCCGGCATCAGCATCGGCGTGAAGGACATGCTGATCCCCGACTCCAAGAAGCGCATCATTGATGCCGCTTCCGCCGAAGTGGACAACATCGAAAGCCAGTACCGCGACGGCATCATCACCCGTACGGAAAAATACAACAAGGTCGTTGACGTTTGGACCAAGGCCACGCAGGACGTATCCGCGGAAATGAACAAGGAAATCTCCACGGATATCCTGACTGACCCGAAGACCGGCAAGCAGGAGGCCAACCTCAGCTTCAACCCGATCTTCATGATGTCCAATTCGGGCGCCCGAGGCAACGCCGACCAGATGCGCCAGCTCGCCGGCATGCGCGGCCTTATGGCCAAGCCCTCCGGCGAAATCATCGAAACCCCGATCACCGCGAGCTTCCGTGAAGGCCTGACGGTGCTCCAGTACTTCACCTCCACGCACGGCGCCCGTAAGGGCCTCGCGGACACCGCCCTCAAAACGGCGAACTCCGGTTACCTGACCCGCCGCCTCGTGGACGTGGTGCAGGACGTCATCGTCTCCGAGCACGACTGCGGCACCGTCGACGGCATCGAAATCCGCGCCATCAAGGACGGCGGCGAAGTCAAGCAGAAGCTGTCCGAGCGCGCGCTCGGCCGTGTGCTGCTCTACCCGGTGTATGATCCCGCCACGGGCGACCTGCTCTATCCCGAAAACACCCTGATCGACGAACCCGTCGCCAAGGTGTTGGATCAGAAGGGCATCAACTCCGTGATGATCCGCTCCGCGCTGACCTGCCAGTCCGAACGCGGCATCTGCTCGCTGTGCTACGGGCGCGACCTTGCCCGCCGCCACCTCGTCAACATCGGCGAGACGGTCGGCATCATCGCGGCGCAGTCCATCGGCGAGCCCGGCACGCAGCTCACCATGCGTACCTTCCACATCGGCGGTACGGCGTCCAAGGAAATCGAACGCTCGAATTTCGAGGCGCAGCATGACGGCCGCGTGGTGCTCACCCGCGTGAAGGAAATCAAGAACCGTGAAGGCATCGCCCAGGTGCTCGGCAAGAGCGGGCAGATCGCCATCATCGACGAGCAGGGCCGCGAAGTGGAACGCTACACGCTTCCCAACGGCGCGCGCCTGCACGTCACGGACGGGCAGTCCGTCAGCAACGGCCAGATCCTTGCCGAATGGGACCCGTTCAACGAACCCTTCGTCTCGGAAGTCGACGGCTTCATCAAGTTTACCGACCTCGTGGACGGCAAGACCTATCAGGAAAAGCTGGACGAAGCCACGCACCAGGCTTCCATGACCATCATCGAATACCGTACGACGAGCTTCCGCCCGTCCATTTCGGTCTGCGATGAAAACGGCGATCCCAAGCTGCGCGGCGCGGGCCAGCTCCCCGCGGTCTACAGCCTCCCCGTCGGCGCGATCATCATGGTCAAGGACGGCGAGCAGGTGCTCGCGGGCGACATCATCGCCCGTAAGCCCCGCGAAACCTCCAAGACCCGCGACATCGTGGGTGGTCTTCCGCGAGTCGCCGAGCTGTTTGAAGTCCGCAAGCCCAAGGATATGGCCGTGGTTTCCGAAATCGCGGGCACCGTCTCCTTCGCGGGCGAAGCCAAGGGCAAGCGCAAGCTCATCGTCACGCCGGAAGTGGGCGAATCCAAGGAATACCTGGTGCCCAAGGGCAAGCACATCACCGTGTCCGACGGCGACTTCGTCGAATGCGGCGACCTGCTGACCGAAGGCAACCCCGAACTGCACGACATCCTGCGCACCAAGGGCGAGAAGTACCTCGCCGCCTATCTGGTGGACGAAATCCAGGAAGTGTACCGCTTCCAGGGCGTGGGCATCGACGACAAGCACATCGAAGTCATCGTACGCCAGATGCTCCGCAAGGTGACCGTCACCGAGCCGGGCGGAACGAGCTTCCTCGTGGGCGAGCAGGTCGACAAGGCCGAGTTCAAGGCCGAAAACCAGAAGGCCATGGCCGAGGGACGTTCCCCCGCCACCGCCGAACCGCTGGTTCTCGGCATCACGCAGGCGTCTTTGACCACCTCGTCCTTCATCTCGGCGGCCTCCTTCCAGGAAACCACCAAGGTGCTCACCGAGGCGGCCCTCAAGGGCAAGATGGACTACCTGCGCGGCCTCAAGGAAAACGTCATCGTCGGCCGCCTCATCCCCGCCGGGACGGGCTACCGCGAATACGTGGATCAGGACATCACTGTCCCGGATCAGAAGGAACGCCCCGACCGCTTCCTTGACGAGCTCAGCGGCAACCCGATCATTGCCGATCTGGACTAGCAAAAACAATTTGGCCCCTCAGTGGGGAGCAATCCCTTTGAGGGGCCAAACAGATCAAACACAAATCCCGCAACCGGTACATCCGGCTGCGGGGTTTATGTTTATCCTGACTGGAACGGGGCTCTTATTTTCCCACTTAGGTCGTGTCGTCAATTTTATAATCTATTAAAACTATTAATTATTTTTTTAAATAACAAGGCTGTGTTCAATTTTACGGTTGATGATTTTTTCAATGAAAATCAATAGATAAAAGTTCATTCCACGTCTAGTGGTGTGGGCCTCTCTCATTTTTTGTTCATTACATGAAATCCAGTTTTGAAGAATTGTTGCGAGACCTCCAGATAATTTCCAAAGAACTCTTCCTTTCCAGTTGGAATCTTGTATCAACCACAAACTTAAACACAGCCAATAACAAAAAATAATTTCAAATAATTATACATAAGACAACAACACAGCCTAGGAAAATCACCAAAGAAAAAGCTTGGCGGATAGTCCCCTTATGTTTTTGATAGGCGGCCTTACGGCGAAGGCTTGCTGTTTATTTTGAAGGCCCTGTCATAGTACGTGGTTGTTTCATCTCTACAGCACGGTGAAAGTACAGCCTTTTCTCCAGTTTTCCCCTTGGCGGACTTCATGGCTGAGGCATTTTGTTGGTTATTCACTTGGAACGTCATAGAAAAAGGCATCAACCTTTTTCTATGACACAGCCATTTTGAAAGGCTGTGCCCTAGGCCGTGTCGTCAATTAGATATAATCCACTGAAATCATTTAACTATTTTAAGCCATGAAAAGATTATTTTTCAATGGTTTCAAATAGTTATATACAAAAATAACGACACGGCCTAGAAAAGGGTTGATGCTTTTTTCCTTGAAATTCCAAAGGAATAACCGGAAAATGCCTTGGCTATGGATTCCGCCAAGGGGAAACCTGGAGAAAAAGGCTGTCTTTTCACCGTGTTGTGGAGATGAAACTCAGTGCGGTACGCGCTACGGAGCTTCGAGATGCTTTTCACCGCGCTGTGGAGATGAAACAGCCACATAGACGGATCCTTTTGAAACTCCCAATAGGCAGCCGATAAAGCGCCCTGGCTGGGGGCAGCCATCATGAAAAGGCAATACACGGAAAGCCGCATTTTTCAGCCAGCAGGGTGCAAGGCAATCATTGGGCGAAGCCGGGCATACCGCAAAGCCGCGGCAGCCCTCAGCGGGCCCTGCCGCCTACGGGCAGCAACGGTTTCGCCGGCTGTCCGCCGCGCAGCCAACTGCCGTCTTCAACCGGATGAACATATCAATCATATCCCATGACGGAGCCTTTTAGCTTTCAGCCCACAAAGCCTTCCCCCTTTCCTTCAGGGGCATGAATATCGCGCACATCCCGGATGTAGCCCTTTTCAACGGCCCCCATAGCCTGTAAGCTGGCGGGATGAACACACCCGGAACTTTTCAGATACACGCCACGGACGGCGCGGCCCGTACCGGCGTCCTCCAGACGGCCCACGGCCCGGTAAACACGCCCATCTTCATGCCCGTCGGCACGGTTGGCAGCGTGAAGGCCATTGCACCCGACGATCTCAACGCCATCGGCGCTGAAATCATCCTCGGAAACACCTATCACCTGTACCTGCGGCCCGGCGACGAGCTTGTAGCGCGGCGCGGCGGCCTGCACGGGTTCAACGCGTGGGACAAGCCCATCCTCACGGACAGCGGGGGCTTTCAGGTCTTCAGCCTTTCCACCCTGCGCACCATCAAGGAGGAAGGGGTTACCTTCCGTTCCCATCTCGACGGCTCGAAGCACCTGTTCACGCCGGAAAAGGTGGTGGGCATCCAGCGCAACCTGAATTCGGACATCATGATGGTGCTCGACGAGTGCGTGCCCGCCGGGGCGGATCACACCTACACAGCCCGCTCGCTGACCATGACCACACGCTGGGCCAAGCGCTGCCGTGACGCCTATCCCAAGGGGACGGCAGGGAACCTGCTGTTCGGCATCGTGCAGGGCGGCATGTTCAAGGATCTGCGTTCGGAGTCCGCGCGCCAGCTCATCGATCTCGACTTCGAGGGCTATGCCATCGGCGGGCTCTCCGTAGGCGAGAGCAAGGACGTCATGATGGAGATGCTGTACCATACGGCCCCCATACTGCCTTCCGAAAAGCCCCGTTATCTCATGGGCGTAGGCACGCCGCTGGACATCATCAAAGGCATCGACGCGGGCGTGGACATGTTCGACTGCGTCCTGCCCACGCGCAACGCCCGCAACGGCACGCTGTACACCTCCCTCGGCAAGCTCAACATCAAGCGCCGCGAATTTGCGGAGGACGACGGCCCGCTCGATCCCGCCTGCAACTGCTACACCTGCCGCACCTTTTCCCGTGCGTATCTGCGGCACCTGTACGTTTCGCAGGAGCTGCTCTCCTTCCGGCTCAACTCCATCCACAACCTGGCCTACTTCCTCGACACCGTCCGCGGGGCCCGCGCCGCCATCCGCGAAGGCCGCTGGGCCGAGTACAGGCGGCGGTATGAAGAGTTGTATGATGTGTAGGGGAGATAAGGATTGAAGGGGGGAGGGGAAACCTTTCTGGAGAAAGGTTTCCCCTCCCCCCTTCAAACTTCCCCCCTCCTCTTCCAAAGACTTTTCCCCTTACCCAGTCCCTTATCCAGAGTGTTCCCGATGACAGAGAAACACGACTCGCCGAACGGCTTTCCTCCAGCGCATCAAGAGCGTTTGGAGCGGGGCCGGGAAACTGGAATGCCTTGTTTCAAGGGAGGGGCACCCTCCTCGTCTTCCTCCTCAAAAAACACGTTGATTGTCGGTGTGGGGACGCTCATTTCGCGGCTTTTGGGATTTGTGCGCGATGCAGGCATTGCGTGGCTGCTCGGCGGTTCGGGGGCGGCGGACGCGCTCACGGCGGCGCTGCGGATTCCGTACATGGCCCGGCGGCTGTTCGGCGAAGGCACGCTGTCCCTCTCCCTGACCGCCGCCTGTACGCGGGAGCGGCTGCGGGGCGGTTCCGGCTGCGGGCTTGCGCTGGCGGTAACGCGCAAGCTGGCCGTATGGACGGGGCTTTTGGTTTTGGCGTGCGTGGCGGGAGCGGGAACCGTCATGCGGGCCATCGCGCCGGGTTTGGAGGAACGCCCGGAAGTGTTCGGGGAGGCCGTTGCGCTGTTCCGTATCTGTGCCCCGTATATCTGGAGCGTCATGATGGCGGCGGGCTGCATGGCGGCCCTGCACAGCAGGCAGCGTTTCCTGCTGCCTTCGCTGACGCCATCCCTGTTCAACCTCTGCGTCATCGGCTTCGCGCTGCTGGCGGCCTTCAACCCGGCATTGCAGCCGGGCGTTCTCGTCGCCTGCGGCGTCCTCTGCGGGGGAATCCTGCAATGGCTGGTTCAGGTGCCCGCAATCCGTGTCCTCCAGCGCGAAGAGGGAAAAGGGGCCGCCGACGCACGGGCTGCCTCGGAAACCTTCCGCCGCCTCCCCGCGGGCATCGTTGGGGCCGCCATGCCCCAACTGGCCTTTCTCGGAGCCTCGGCTTTGGCCTCGCTCCTGCCCGAAGGCCATATGGCTTCCCTGTTTTATGCCGAACGGCTGTTGGAATTTCCCCTCGGCGTGCTCGGAGCCGCCGTAGGCATGGCCGCCGCGCCGCGCCTCGCGGAACTCGCGGCCTCCGAAGGGCTTTCCCGCCCTTCCCGTTCCCACGGAATCCCCCCGTTTTCCCTTTCACGGCAAAAAAGCCCCGGACAGGCTGACTCCACGCCCCCTCTTTCCGCTTCCCATGCGGCCTGTGACGATACCAAGGCGGCGGGCGCCCGCCTGCAAAAGCCTTGGGGGGATGAGGGGATGGGATTTACGGAAGGGGAGGACGAACTTTTTTTCAGGAGAGGGGGGCATCCCCGCGGTTCCCTCGCCCCTTCAAGCTCCCCGACAGCCCCTCTTCACGCCTTCTCGGATGAAATCCAGCGGGCGGCGCTGCTGTCGCTCGGCCTGAACCTGCCCGCAGCTGCGGGTCTGGCGGCGATATCCCTGCCGCTGGTCGCCGTTGTGCTTGGGCACGGGGCCTTTGATGCGGAAGCCGTTTCCGCCACGGCGCTTGCCCTGTGCGCCTACGCGCCCGGCCTGCCCGCCTATGCGCTTTCCCGGCCCCTGCTGGCGGCTTGCCACGCCTTGGAAAGCGGGCTCCCGCTCAAGGCCGCCGTCGTTGCTCTGGCCGTCGCCCTTGCCGGAGGTTACGCCTTCACCCTGCGTTTCGGGGCATGGGGGCCGCCGCTCGGCGTCTCCTTGGGGCTCTGGTGCAATGCGGCCCTGCTCTGGATCGGACTCTCCCGCAGGGTTTCCCTGCGGCTTCCGCTCCGCTCCCTCGCCGTACAGCTTGCTGGAACGGCCCTGACCTTCGGGAGCGCCTATGGCGTTGTCCTCTGGGCCGGGCACGCCTCGAACATCGCGCAGCTGGCCCTTGCCATACCAGCCGGGGCAGCCGTGTACGCCGCCTCCCTGCTCATCGGCGACCGGAATTCGTTCCGCCTCTTGAAAAAGCGATAGTCCACCTGGAGCATTTCCTCTTTACGTTGCCGTATTTCAAAGGCCATTGATGCCGGAAAAGACTGTAATGAGCCGATAGGCATGACCAGCATTGGAAAGGGGGGATGGACTCCGCGCTGGCCAATTGAGGGAAGGAATGCTTTTCCTCAAAAAAACTCCCCTTCCCCAATGCCTCTCCGCTCTTCCAAAGTTTACCCGATCTATCATTCCGGGCGGGCAACGCACCTCGCCCCGTGCGCTTTCCCACCTTTTCTAGGTACTTCACATTCTCACGCGCTCGTCCTATACAAAAAAAATGCAAAAGACATCTTTCTTCCCCCCGTTTATCCGCACCCTCAGCGTCCTTTTTATTGGCACGCTGTTGGCGCTTGTGCTGGCGCGAGGAGCCATGCTCGGCATCCTCTGGCCGGAAGTGGCCGGGAACCCCGCTTCCGACATCCTGAACGCCCTGTACATCGGTACGAAGTTCGATATTCGCATGGTCGTACTCGGGCTCATCCCCATTGCGCTCATCCTCGGCATCCCGCCTCTTGAGCGCCTTCTGGTCCGCAGCCGAGGCTTCCGTGGCTTGATCGACTTGTTGTACGCTACGGTTTTCGCCGCGGCCACGCTCGTGTACATCATCGATTTCGGCTGGTTCTTCTACATGCACACCCGCGTGGACGCGAGCCTGTTCGAACTGCTCGGTGACCCGGACATCGCCGGGACGATGGTCTGGGAAAGTTACCCCGTCGTCTGGATCACGTTCGGGCTCATCGTGGTTACGGCGCTGTACGCCCTGTTCTTCGGCAAAACGCTGGCCAGGCACGAAGCCACGCCGCGCCTCGGATGGAAAGGCCGCACCGGATGGAGCGTCGCCACATTCGCGATCCTGTTCCTCCTCGGCTACGGACAGATCAGCTCCAACCTCTTCCCGCTGCGTTGGAGCAACGCCTTTTTCAGCGTGGACAAAAACATCTCCATCCTCGCCCTGAACCCCATCCAGAACCTTTTCGATACGGTCAACGCGGCGCAGGGAACCCGGCCGAACATCGAGGCCACCCGGGAAAGCTACCCCCGCGTCGCGGCATGGCTCCGCGTGCCCAACCCCGATCCGCAAAAGCTCAACTTCATGCGCACGGCGCACGGCACCCCGGCGGAACAACAGGAAAAGCCGCTGAATGTGGTGGTCATCATCATGGAATCCATGACATGGCCGCGCACGTCCTTCTCGCCCAACCTGACCGGCATTCCCGAGGACACCACGCCGAACCTGATGGCCCTCTCCAAGGATTCGCTGTACTACCCGCTGTTCTTCGCGCCGACGCGCACCACCGCCCGCGCCATCTTCACCACCATGACCGGCATCCCGGACGTGAACCGCTCCGGCGGCACCAGTTCCCGCAATCAGGCACTGGTGGATCAGGCGCTGATGATGAATGAATTCAAAGGGTACAGCAAATATTACATGATCGGCGGCAGCGCGAGCTGGGCCAACATCCGGGGCTTCCTCTCCCACAACATTGAGGGATTGCACCTGCTTGAGGAAGGCTCGTGGAAAGCCCCCAATACCGACGTGTGGGGCCTTTCCGATCTCGATCTGTTCCGCGAGGCGGCCGCCGCGCTCACGAAATCCCCGAAGCCGTTCGTGGCGGTCATCCAGACGGCGGGGTTTCACCGCCCCTACACCATCCCCGAAGACAACGCGGGATTCCAGATCAAACAGCCGTCCGAAGCCATTCTCAAAAACTACGGCTTCACCGGCGCGGACGAATACAACTCGCTCCGCTTCTCCGACCACTCGCTCGGCGAGTTCTTCAAAATCGCCCGGCAGCAGCCCTGGTTTGACAACACCGTGTTCGCCATTTTCGGCGATCACGGCCTGAACGACACGTCCCTGAACATGTCCCCCGGCTATCTGGCCTGCCGCCTCCAGAGCAACCATACGCCCATGCTCATCTACGCGCCCGGCCTCGTCGCTGCGGGCAAACTGCAGCCCGGCGTCGACGGCCGCCCGTGCGGCCAGCCGGACATCTTCCCCACGCTGGCGTCCCTCGCCGGAATCCCCTACCGCTACAACGCGATGGGGCGGAACCTCCTCGATCCGGACACCAAACGGGATGAAATGCAGTTCCTCGGCGGGGAAACCGAATCCACGGTGCGGCTTGTGGAAAACGGCTATTGCTACATCCGCGAAACCGACGAACACATGTACAAAATGGACGCCCCCGTACTGGAGGATCTGCTCAACACGGACCCCGAGCGCGCCGCCCACATGCGCCAGTACGCGCAGGACTTCTACAACGCTTCCAAGTACCTTTTGTATAACAACAAAAAGTTCGACTAATTCTGAAAGGCTCCTTTCTCCCCGAAGGGCATGGGGCACCCGTGGCGGTTCCCATAACCAACAAAGGCCGGTGCCTGCGCATCGGCCTTTGTTGGTTACGGCAGGAGATTACATTCTGCACGGGGATGGTTGCATTCCGTAACCTCCGCGGAATGGAACATCCGCCGCCGCAATACGGCATGCTCTTCCCCTTCATGCCGAATCATCTTTGATAACTAAGGAATACGCATCTTCCTTTCCCAGAAAAGGCAAATGGCACGTTCCATGCTTGCTATGGGTACAGGCCCGCAGCCCCGGACGAAAGAGCCCGCGGCTGCGGATCTCACGTCCCTATGGAACATCAACAAAGGAAAACACGTGCCTCACCCTACGATACACGCCGCTTGCCTTGCATCTTCCGTCAGGGCCTTGTCCGGAACCTGCTCCAGGCCCGCCGCCTTCGTGGGCAACCGCAAGAAAACAAGTCCCCATGAGCCCGTTCTGTCCGGCATAAAGGCACGGTTTGGGGCACTAGCCCGATACGTCGCGGCCCTTAACGAAAAAGCGGCCTTAGGGCTGTCCGCCGCAGCTCAATCGCGCCAGCCCGTCAAACAACTGGAGGAGCTCCTTCCCTTGCCGGAAACGGGAACGCTGCTGCATTTTGAAGCGGGGGACGGCGGCTTTCTGGAGGCCTTTCACGCCGCGCGGCCCGGCTGGGAGCTTTCGGCCATCGAATCCGGCGACGCGTTCATGCGGCTGCTCAAAAAAGGCTTCCTGCGTTCCGCGTACAACGCGGACTACCGCGATGCCGACATCGCTTCCCGATTCGACATCATCGCCGTCACCAAACCCCTGGATGAAATGGTGAAGCCCCTCAACGCCGTCCGCTGGCTGAGCCGCCGCCTCGCGGACAACGGCACGCTGTTCCTCTGGCAGCCCACCCCGCTTATAGGCGCAGGCTTGTCGCTCTGCGGCCTCCCGATCCGCATCGCCAACCTTACGGCCCTTTGCAAAGCCGCCGGGCTCTCCGTGGGCACAATCACGATGGAAGGCAACGCCATCTGCCTCTGTGCCCGGAATGCGTCTCAACACTAGGCCGTGCCGTTATTTTTTGGCTGTGTTATAGAAAATGGTTGATGCTTTTTTCCTTGAAACTCCAGCGGACTACCGCGATGCCGACATCGCTTCCCGATTCGACATCATCGCCGTCACCAAACCTCTGGATGAAATGGCGAAGCCCCTCAACGCCGTCCGCTGGCTGAGCCGCCGCCTCGCGGACAACGGCACGCTGTTCCTCTGGCAGCCCACCCCGCTTATAGGCGCAGGCTTGTCGCTCTGCGGCCTCCCGATCCGCATCGCCAACCTTACAGCCCTTTGCAAAGCCGCCGGGCTCTCCGTGGGCACAATCACGATGGAAGGCAACGCCATCTGTCTCTGTGCCCGGAATGCGTCTCAACACTAAGCCGTGCCGTTATTTTTTGGCTGTGTTATAGAAAATGGTTGATGCTTTTTTCCTTGAAATTCCAAAGGAATAACCAGCCAAATGCCTTAGGCATGGATTCCGCCAAGGGGGAAACTGGAGAAAAAGGCCGTATTTTCGCCGTGCTGTGGAGATGAAACAGCCACATGCTCTGACAGGGCCTTACCATTTTGCAATGCTGAAGTTTAAGGCACGCCCGTCCCGGCATTGGACAGCACAGATGCATTGTGCTTATGCCTTGCGACCGTCCGCTTCACGCAGCCGGAAGAGCCTTTTCAACGTGAAAACGCTCCAATATGCAGGAAGCTTGAACTGCGTGCCCTTCCAAAAGATTGAAGGAAAGGCGGGGAACCCCTCCTCCGTGCAAAAGGGCCCCGCTTCATGACCGAAACGGAATCCCCACCGTTCGGGCCCCTCACACGCGGCAGGGATGAAACCGGGCAACCCGATCGGCTCTGGACAGGGTTGGAGCCCCTCACACACGGTAAGGGCTTGCCCTGTTCGGTCTCGTCCGGGTTGTACGGAATTGGAGTTCCCCACACGCGGCAAGGGCACGCCCGGCTCAAGAACCGCCGGCGGCCTTTGGCTCACCCCTCCCCACATGCCAGAGGCACACCGGATGCCTTGGAGCAATCCTGCCTTATCTGCCCAGATTGCTCACATGCCAAGGGCGCGCCGGAACCTGTGGGCGGAAAGCCCAAAGCCTTCCCCACAGCGTGCCAAGGGCACATAAGGCCATCCCAGTATACGGAAAACCGCCCCCTCATGGGTTCAAGGCCCGAAAACCGGAGAGAAAAAAGGGGGAAAGCCCGGCAAAAGGGCTAGACCTCCAACTGTCTCACGGCTATACACAACAGACGGAGTGTTCTTTTCACCTTGTACCGAACGGAGTGTTCTTCAATGCAGTTGAACGGTGCCAGAATTCTCATCGAGTGTCTGATTCGCGAAGGC
Organism: Bilophila sp. T19-St14; assembly: GCF_059728385.1. Taxonomy (NCBI): domain Bacteria; kingdom Pseudomonadati; phylum Thermodesulfobacteriota; class Desulfovibrionia; order Desulfovibrionales; family Desulfovibrionaceae; genus Bilophila; species Bilophila sp. T19-St14. The sequence continues at coordinate 2,520,576 of NZ_BAAGFT010000001.1, read as the reverse complement.
GTCAACATCATCTTCGGGTATCCCGGAGGGTCCGTACTGGACATCTATGATGAACTGCCCCAGTACGGCGAACAGCTACGCCACGTTCTGGTACGTCATGAGCAGGCCGCCGTTCACGCCGCCGACGGATACGCCCGCGCCACGGGCAAGGTCGGCGTCTGCATGGCCACATCCGGCCCCGGAGCCACCAACACGGTGACCGGCATCGCGACCGCGTACTGCGATTCCATCCCGCTGGTGATCTTCACCGGGCAGGTACCCACCGGGCTCATCGGCAACGACGCGTTCCAGGAGGTGGACATTGCGGGCATCACACGCCCCTGCACCAAACATAACTATGTGGTGAAGGACGTGAAGGATCTCGCCAAGGTCGTGCGGCAGGCCTTCTATCTGGCCCGCTCCGGGCGTCCCGGCCCCGTGCTTGTGGATCTGCCCAAGAACGTGCTTCAGGGTTCGGCCGAGTTCGCATGGCCCGAAGACGTGAGCCTGCGCAGCTATAACCCGACCTACCGCCCCAACTTCGCCCAGATCCGCAAGGTCGTGGACGCGCTCTACAAGGCGGAGCGCCCCCTGCTGTTCGGCGGCGGCGGCGTGATCATGTCCAACGCCAGCGAAGAATTCCGCAGCCTCGCCAAAACACTCAGCATCCCGGTGACCTGTTCCCTGATGGGCCTCGGCGCGTTCCCCTGCGATCACCCGCAGTGGCTCGGCATGCTCGGCATGCACGGAACCTATGCCGCCAACAAAGCCGTCAGCAACGCCGACCTCCTGATCGCCGTGGGCGTGCGCTTCGACGACCGCGTGACCGGGCGCCTCTCCTCTTTTGCGCCCAAGGCCACCATCGTCCATATCGACATCGACCCCACATCCATCCACAAGAACGTCAATGTGCGCATCCCGGTGGTGGGCGACTGCCGCAACTCGCTGCTCGCCATCCGCGAACACCTCGAAGCCCGCGAACCGCTCCCCTGGAAGGAACGCTTCGCCGCATGGCAGGGTCAGCTTGACGAATGGAAGCAAGAGCAGCCCATCACATGGACGCCCGGCGAAACGACGATCAAGCCGCAGGAAGTCATCAAGGCCGTGGACAGGATCACGGAAGGCAAGGCCATCCTGACCACGGAAGTGGGCCAGCACCAGATGTGGGCCGCGCAGCTCTACAACTTCACCGAACCGCGCACCCTGCTCACTTCGGGCGGCCTCGGAACCATGGGCTACGGCTTCCCCGCCGCCATCGGCGCGCAGTTCGCCTACCCCAACAAGCTCGTCATCGACGTGTCCGGCGACGGCTCGTTCCAGATGAACCTTCAGGAGCTCATCACCGCCGTCAGCAACAAGCTGCCGGTCAAGGTGCTGCTCCTGAACAACGGCTGTCTGGGCATGGTCCGCCAGCTCCAGGATCTTTTCTACGGAGGCCGCCTCAACGCCGTGGACATCCCGGATCAGCCGGATTTCGTGAAGCTCGCCGAAGCCTATGGGGCCGAAGGCTACCGCGTCTCCAAGCTGGAAGACCTTGAGCCCACGCTCCGCACCGCGTTTGCCAGCCCGAACACGGCCATCATCGACGTCATCGTCGAGCGTGACGAAAACGTGTACCCCACCGTGCCCTCCGGGGCTTCGCTGGACGAAATGCTGTTGCTGTAAAAAGGCTGTACAATGTCGGGAGAGGGGGCCATTCCATAACCGCCCCTCCCTCCCAACGGCGCACCACCTCCCCCTTTCAGCCGCGGGGAGGCCGCCCGGAAGGCCGTTTCAAGGGCGCGGACACATTGAAACGGCAGCTGTGCGGGAAACCGCAAAACAAGGTTGTTGGGCGCACGGAACCCGGAACGGCGTTTTTTCCGCCGCCCGCTTTACTGCCCCCGCGCTTTGCGATACGTTCAGACCCATCACCGTACCGAAAGGGGATTGTTATGACTACCGGACGTTTCCACGGAGCTTTCACCGCACTGGTGACGCCGTTCAAGAACGGCAAGATCGATGAGGAAGCTTACCGTGAATTCATCGAATGGCAGATCGAACAGGGCATCGACGGCCTCGTGCCCTGCGGCACCACCGGCGAATCCGCCACGATGACCCACGACGAGCATGAAGCCGCCATCCGCATCTGCGTCGAGCAGGTCAACAAACGCGTTCCCGTCATCGCCGGCGCGGGCTCCAACAACACCCGCGAAGCCATCCCTCTGACCCAGTTCGCCAAAAATGTCGGCGCGGACGCCGCCCTGCACATCACCCCCTATTACAACAAGCCCACGCAGGAAGGCCTGTACCAGCACTTCAAGACCATCTGTTCCGAAGTGTCCATGCCCATCATCCTGTACAACGTGCCCGGCCGCACCGGCTGCAACATGCTGCCCTCCACCGTGGCCCGCATCGCCCGTGACGTGCCCGATGTCGTGGGCATCAAGGAAGCCACGGCGGATCTCATCCATGTGTCCGACCTCGTGGAACAGTGCCCCGAAGGGTTCCAAGTCCTCTCCGGCGACGACTTCACCGTGCTGCCCCACATCGCCGTGGGCGGCTGCGGCGTGATCTCCGTGACCGCGAACGTCGCGCCCAAGCTGATGGCCGACCTCTGCAAGGCCACCCTCGCCGGGGATATGGACGAAGCCAGACGCCTGCATTTCAGGCTCATGCCCATCAACCGGGCCATGTTCCTTGAAACCAACCCGATCCCGGTCAAGACCGCCGTGTGCATGATGCGCGGCCTTGATCTCGAATTCCGCCTGCCCATGGTTCCGCTTATGCCGGACAACCTTGAAAAGCTGACCAAGACGCTCAACGACTGCGGCCTGCTTCATTAATGCAAGCGTACGCAAGCGCCACGGCCTCTTCGGAGTCCGTGGCGTTTTGCGTTTGAAAAACATACGCATAAGGAGACTTCATGGAATCGTCACTTACCTTTACGCCGGACTTCAGCAAATCTGGGGGCCTCATCGCCGCCGTCGCGCAGGATGCGGAAACCCTTGATGTTCTCATGCTGGCGTGGATGAACCCCGAAGCATGGGAAAAGACCCTCGAAACGGGCGAAGCCCATTATTACAGCCGCAGCCGCAAGTGCCTGTGGCATAAAGGCGGCACATCGGGGCATGTGCAGAAGGTGAAGTCCATCCGGCTTGACTGCGACGGCGACGCCGTCGTGCTGCTCATCGAGCAAATCGGCGGGGCCGCCTGCCATGAAGGGTACAGAAGCTGTTTTTCCCGCGAACTCCGCGACGGCAAGGTATCCCGCTGTTCCGAACTCGTATTTGATCCCAAAGAGGTGTACAATGGCTAATCCCATTCTCAAGCTCGGCCTGCCCAAAGGCTCCCTGGAAGACCCGACCATCGATCTCTTCGACCGCGCCGGCTGGAAGGTGCGCAAGCACCCCCGCAACTACTTCCCCGACATCAATGATCCCGAAATCACGGCCCGCCTCTGCCGCGTGCAGGAAATCCCCCTCTACATTCAGGACGGCGTGCTTGATCTCGGCCTGACCGGCAAGGATTGGGTCAAGGAAACCAAGGCCGACGTCGTGGTGGTTTCCGACCTCATCTACTCCAAGGTTTCCAACAAGCCCGCCCGCTGGGTGCTCGCCGTCGCCGGCGATTCCCCCTACCAGAAGCCCGAAGACCTCGCGGGCAAGCGCATCGCCACCGAGCTCATGGGCGTGTGCACCGAATATTTCAAGGAACGCAACATCCCGGTCAACATCAACTATTCATGGGGCGCGACCGAAGCCAAAGTTGTGGAAGGCCTCGCCGACGCCATCGTGGAAGTGACGGAGACGGAAACCACCATCCGCGCCCATAACCTCCGCGTCATCGACGAAGTGCTGGTGACGAACACGGTGCTCATCGCCAACGCCGCCGCCATGCGGGACCCGGAAAAGCGCCGCAAGATCGAGCAGATCGATCTGCTCCTTCAAGGCGCGCTGCGCGCCGAGTCGCTCGTCTGCCTCAAGATGAACGCCCCCGCCGCCAAGCTGGACGCCATCCTTGCCCTGCTGCCCTCCCTGAACTCCCCCACCGTCGCCCCGCTCCAGAACGGCGAATGGCTTTCTCTTGAAACCGTGGTCAGCACCGGCATCGTCCGCGACCTCATCCCCCAGCTCCGCGAAGCCGGGGCCGAAGGGATTCTGGAATACGCGCTGAACAAGGTCATCTAAGGGGAAATGCCTCCGGCGGGCAGGGCTCCGCCCTGCACCCGCTGGGGGGCGAGCCGCCCCCCAGACCCCGGCATAACGGCAGATGCAAAACGGTTCCGCATCCAGCTTGCGCTGGACACGGAACCGTTTTGCATCTGCCGCCCTTTCCCTATTGGGAATTCCCTATTGAGGCCGTGCCGTCATTTCTATATAACTATTTTAAATTATTAAAAATAATTATTTCTATAGGCTCTGTTATAGTTTGTGGCTGTTTCATCTCCATAGTATGGTGAAAATACAGCCTTTTTCTCCGTTTTTCTCCTTGGCGGGAGCCGCGGCTACGGCATTTTGCCGATTATCCCTTTGGAGCTTTAAGGAAAAGGCTCTGTCATAGTACATAATTGTTTTTGTTTTAGTAATATACTGAAAATATATGATTTTTTAAATTTTCTGCTGGTGGGCTCTGTGATTGGGGGATTTTATTGGTTATTTCTTTGGAATTTCAAGGAAATAAAGCATCAACCGTTTTCTATGACACAGCCAAGGAAAAAAGCATCAACCATTTTCTATAACACAGCCTTTTTATAACTTAAAAAATAATAAAATAATTTCAATGTATTACATATAGTTAACGACACAACCTAGAGAACGTTAACATATTATTCTTAATAATATAAAAAGCGGCATTTCCAGGAAACTTTCAACAAACCTCAATCCGTCGCATCACCGCAGCCATCATCCGCCCCACTTACGAAAGTCTTTGAAGAGGAAGGGGGAGGTTTGGAGGGGGAAGGGGAAACTTTCTACAGAAAGTTTCCCCTTCCCCCTCCAATCTTCATTTCCACCCCAGCCCTATCAATGATGGTACGGCAGCCCGCGCGTCAGGGACTCGGCGCGGTACAACTGCTCAAAAAGTACGACGCGGGCGAGCTCATGGGTCATGGTGAGGGGGCCGAGGGCGAGCAAATGGCTGGCCGCCTGCTTTACGGAGTCGTCAAGCCCAAAGGCCCCGCCGATGATAAAACAGGGGCGGCGGCCAGCGTTCTCGGAAAGCCGCTCCAGAAAAGCGGAGAATTGCCGGGAGGTAAAGGCCTTCCCCCGTTCGTCAAGCACGACGGGAATGTCGGAGGCGGAAAGGGCGGATAAAATCCCCTTGCCTTCCAAAGCATTACGGTCAACAATAGGCAAGGAAGGATCGCCGTCCCTGACAATGGACTCGGTGAACGCCCGCCAGCGGGCGAGCCGCTCAACATAATGCTCGGCGGCGGCCTTCCAGAAGGGCGTCTTCAAACGCCCCACGGCAACGATTCGCAATGGCTTTAAAGTCATGATACCCTGTTGTTGCGGGGATGGAATGTATGTTGCGGGCTTCCGGCCCGCAGCCTCACAAGCTCTGGGAAAGAGAGCCTTCACCTAACATCGGCAGGCCCGGGAGGCAAGCATATGACATCTTCACAGGCTAGCGACGTCAACACGCCGCCCTACGTGGACTTAAAGCGCGCGGCGGAGCTCATGCTTGATGGGCATCCCATCATCTTCCCAACGGAAACCTTTTTCGCACTCGGCAGCCGTGCCCTCGACGCCGACGCTACCGCACGGGTTTACCGGGCCAAGCACCGCTCTACAGTCCGCCCTTTGCCCTTGATTCTGGGCGACTGGGAGCAGCTTGATATGATCGCCAAGGTTCACGACGGGCTTATGCCGCTCCTGAAACGCTTCTGGCCCGGCCCGCTCTCGGTCATCCTCCCGGCGCGCCTCCGCGTCCCGGACATCCTCACCGGAGGCACGGGCCGCGTGGCCGTGCGCCTGTCCTCGCATCCCGTAGCCCGCGCGCTTGCGCAGGCCGTAGGCGAGCCCATCACCTCCAGCAGCGCGAACATCAGCGGCAACCCCGCCGTCGTCAGCGTCAAGCAGCTCGACGAAGAGCTGATCGCTTCGGTCATGGGCATCCTTGACGAGCCGCCCGTTCCCGCCGGAGGTCTGCCTTCCACGCTCGTCGAGCGCATGGAAGACGGCAGGCTTCGCCTCCTCAGGGCAGGCGCCGTCACCTCCGCTCAGATTGTTGAAGCCGGGTTTGAGGTTGTGGAAGAGGAGTAAGATTGGAGGGGGGAAGGGGAACCTTTCTGGAGAAGGGCTTCCCCTTCCCCCCTCCAAACCTCCCCCTTTCCCCTCCTAAGACTTTCGGGTTTATCGAATCCCGTATGGCGGCTTTCCCGTTCGCGACAAGTTCTTCAGTTTTTTCTTAAAAAATCTGTTAGTTATAATGGTTGATATTTTATTTTTTGGAATTTCAAATAAACAACAAAGGCTGTGCCATAGAAAACGGTTGGCGTTTTTTTCTTGAAGTTCCAAAGGAATTCCTCCCCAATGCCTCCAATCATGGAGCCCCTCAGCGGAAAATGGAGGAAAATCCTGTAGCTTCATCATATTGTGTAAATAAGACAGCCAGATGCTTTGACAGAGCCTTTCTCCTCCACTTTCCGCCGGGGGACGGCTGCCAAGGCATGGCTTGCCGTACCGCCCTTCACGCCGTCTGCCTTTACGAAAGTTTTAGGGGGGAGGGGATGGGGTTTGGGGAAGGGGAGGGGCCACTTTTGAAAAAGTGGCCCCTCCCCTTCCCCAATCTTCCCCTTTCCTCCCCAGCTACGCAAGCGCGACCAAATCGTAGTCGCGGCACTCGACGATGTCGGCATCGACGAGCGCGCCAGGCTCGACGCCGGGGCCGCTGATGTAAACCATACCGTCGATTTCGGGGGCCTGAAACCACGCGCGCCCGGTATGCAGGCCGGGCCACTCGGAATGGGGCGCATCCACGAGGATGGACAGGCGGTCACCTTCAAACTGGGAGAGCCACTCCGCGCTGATGTCGGCCTGCGCTTCCATGAGCACATCGCGGCGCCATTCCTTCACACGGTCTTCGACCTGATCGGGCATGACGGCGGCCGGCGTCCCTTCTTCGGCACGGTAGGCGAACACGCCGAGATGCTGGAAGCGCACCTCTTCAATGAATTCGCGCAGATGCTCAAAATGCGCCTCCGTTTCTCCGGGGAACCCGACCATGATGCTCGTGCGCAGGGCTGCTTCGGGGAAGACGCTGCGGATGCGGTCAATGGCCTCGCGGGGGTTGCGCGCAAAGGGGCGGCCCATACGGGACAGGACATCCGGGTGGGAGTGCTGCACGGGGACATCAAAGTACGGCACAAACGGCTTGCCCGCCTCGCGCAGATACTTGAGCATTTCGCGCGTCATCCCGGCGGGGTAAAGATACATGAGGCGCAGGCGTTCAAGGCCCGGCAACGGCAGGAGGCCGTCGAGCAGGGTACGAAGATCCTGCTTGCCGTCGAGATCACAGCCCCATTCCGTGAGATCCTGCGCCACGAGATTCAGTTCCTTGACCCCCTGATCCAGCAGGGCGCGGGCCTCGCGGACGATCATGTCCTTGCAGTGGGAGCGGTGCCCGCCCCGGATATTGGGGATGGCGCAGAACGAACAGGCATGGCGGCAGCCGTCGCTGATCTTGAGCCATGCGTAGGATGGCCCGGTGCTCAGGATACGGCCCGGAACCGTGGGTTCGGGGAGGCCGAGCTTCCGCGCGAGCATGGCGGGCCACTCCTCCAGATCGCTGTTGTCCAGCCAAAGATCCACTTCGGGCAGCTCAGGGGCCAGATCTTCCGCGTGGTAACGCCCCACGAGGCACCCGGCGACCGCCAGCAGCGGACGCTTGGGGAGGTCTTCGATGTCGGCGATGGCCTGCGCAATCGTCCGTACGGATTCCTCCGTGGCGGGCTGGATAAAGGCGCAGGTATTGATGAAAACAAGATCGGCCTCATCCGGCGAGTCGACGGGAACCAGCGCCGCCCCAAGGGAACCAAGGAGGCGCTCCGTGTCCACCCGGTTCTTCGGGCAGCCGAGGCTTGTGGAATAACAACGCAGTGAAACGGACATGACGCACCTCATTCTGGGACAGCTCCGCCGTGCGGCGGGGATGTCGTATAGCTTCAAGAACGGCAACACGCTCTCGTGAAGGGGAAATTTCCGGCCTCAACAGCCGGATAAGCGTTTTCCCCATCACCGGAAAAGGCTCCCACGCCTTTTCCTATCATTCCCTTTTGGCGGGCGGCAATGGAATGTTTTCCCCCGACCGGAGGGCTCCGGTGCGGCTTCGCGTCAGGAAACGCTCTGCGGGCCGGGCCGGACGAAGGGGCATCCCGCAGCGGGATTCCCGCCCTTTCACGAAAAGCAATGCCCAACCTGTTGACGGGGCATGGGATTGGCGGCAAACTGCGCGGCGCGACAGTCCGCCGCACGACCCGTTGGTGGTACGCAATATGGCGGCAATGCGCAAGGAGCAGACCATGAGCGAACAGCCTCACGATACGGAACCCGTTACCATCGTCCTCGCCACCCGCAATCAGGGCAAAGTCCGCGAACTGGCGGAGCCGCTGCGCGCCTTCGGCCTGCGCGTCGTCGGGCTGGACGCCTTCCCCGATCTTCCCGAAGTGGAGGAAACGGGCACTACTTTTGAAGAAAACGCCCTGCTCAAGGCCCGCGAAGTTTCCAAACGCACCGGCCTTGTCGCCATTGCCGACGACTCCGGGATCGAAGTGGATGCCCTCAACGGCGCGCCCGGCGTGTACTCCGCCCGCTACAGCGAAGACATGCCGGATTTGCCCGGCACCACCAAGGACGAACGCAATACGATGAAGCTCCTCGCGGCCCTGTCGTCCGTGCGCCTGTGGAACCGTTCGGCGCGCTTCCGTACCGTCATCGCCGCCTGCACGCCGGAAGGCGAAACCCTCGTCGCACCCGGCACATGGGAAGGCAGCGTCGCCTGTTCCCCGCGCGGCAAAAACGGCTTCGGCTACGATCCCGTTTTCCTTGATCCCGAACTGGGCCTCACCGCGGCGGAAATGTCCCCGGAAGAAAAAATGGGCCGCAGCCACAGGGCCAAGGCCCTGCGCGAACTTCTGCGCCTCTGGCCCTCCTTCTGGGGAGGGTATCTCCAGAAGAGAGCTTGACTTTTCCCCGTCCGGCTGTGACTTTGGGGCTGGCAAAAAACCTGCTCAAAGACTATACTGATGCCCACGGGAAGGACGGCTTTTCAATGGGAACCGCCCCTTGTATGGGCATTATGCCGCTATCCGACAGACAGGAGAACAGTTCATGGATCAAGCCACCCTCATGGATAAAATCAAAACCGGGACCACGCTCTGCAAGGCCATCATGCGCAACGGCTACGACGCCTATGCCATCAATGCGCCGCTGCAGGGCCTGATCTTTGAAAAAACCGGCGTATTCGACGTGGACATCGCCTGTGCCTGCGATACGGAAACCCTCTTCAAAATTTTCCCCAACGCCGTCCCCTACACTGAAGAAGGCGCCATGGCCATGCTTCAGGAAAACGGCGTCACCCTGCGTTTCTACGCTACGGATGTTGAGGACGCTTCCCACCCGGAAATGAGCCAGCTCCGCATCACGCCGCGCCTTGCGCGCCTCCTCGCCGAGCTCCAGCTCAAGGGGCAGCTCAAAAGCTCCAATACCAGCGATCCCGAAGCCAAGGATTTTGAGGACTTCGACAAGGCCGGAAGCGTCAAGCTGGTGGGCCTGCCGAGCAAGACGCTCGCCAAGGACTACCTGCTCGCCATCCGCGCCCTGCGCTATGCCGCAAACTTCGATTTGCCCGTCAACCCGCACACATGGGTGAGCATCATCCAGTCCGCCAACCGTATCCTCGACTACGTGCCCGCCCGCGAAATCATGGAAGAATGGCGCAAGGTCGCCGCCGAATCCATGTGGAAGTTCGTGCAGCTCCTCTTTGAAGCCCAGCTTCTGCACGGCCTCATGCCCGAAATCGCCGCCCTGGCCTGCATCAAGCAGGAACGCAACGACGACGGCGACATCGAAAGCGTCTTCGATCACACCATCGAATGCATGAAGCGTTACCCCGAAGAAGGGTTCAGCATGGACTGGTACGGCACCCTCGCCACCATGTTCCATGATGTGGGCAAGCTCTACACCGCCGAACACCTCAACGGGCGCTGGACGTTCTACCAGCACCACCGCGTGGGCGCCGGGGTGACCCGCAAAATCCTGCGCCGCCTGCATTTTACGTCGGAAGACATCGATCTCATCTGCCATCTCGTGCGGCATCACATGATGTTCCACTTCATGCTGACCGACCGCGGCATCCGCCGCTTCAAGGCCCTGCCCGAAACCGAACGCCTGATTGCCATGTGCCGTGCCGACATCAAGGCCCGGAATGGCAGCTATACCTACTTCAACCACAACACCAAGTACCTCACCCGCGCCGAAACGGATGAGCTCCTGCTCGAACCGCTCCTCAACGGCAACGAAATCATGGAATATACCAGCCTGCCCCCCGGCCCCGCTGTGGGCACCATCCGCGAAGCCCTTCTTCAGGCGCAGATCGCCGGAGAAGTTACCGACCGTGATTCCGCCATCACCTTTGTCAAGAATTATGCGGCAAAGCTGAAGTAGTCCGATTCCGATTGATGATTGCGATTGGGGAGGGAGGAGAAACGTTAAGAAGGGGAAGCCCCACGTTTCTCCTCCCCTCTTGCAGCCTACCAGCGCGGCCCGGCCTTTCCCTCTTCTCTTCAAAAATTTTCGTGTGTATCGAACCCCTGTTGCCCGCTTCCCCGACATTCAAAGAATATACGGCTTGAAGCGGAGCCCCGCCCCATCCGGTACAGGCCGGAACGGGTACGTTTTCGCCATACCGCCGGGACAGCAGAACGATCTAGCCGGTTCCTTATTTTTATGGCTGTTTCATAGGAAATGATTGATGGCTTATTTCTCGAAACTCCAAGGGGATGGCCAATAGAATCCCACAACTGTAAAGCCCGTCAACGAAAAACGAGAGAAAAAGTCTCTGTTTTCACCATACTGTGGAAATGAAACAACCGTATCCCATAACAGGGCCTTTTTTATTCACCTATACCCGCAGAGTAACGCAGCGCGCATGATAGACATCCTGAATCTGACGTTCCCCGAACTTGAACGCTTCATCGTGGAAGATCTGGGCCAGCCCAAATTCCGGGCCGTGCAGGTCTGGCAGTGGATATGGCAAAAGCACGCCACCTCGTTCGACGCCATGACCGACGTTTCCAAGCAGCTTCGCGCCAAGCTCGCGGAAGTCGCGGAGATCGTGCTTCCTGAGATCGTGACGGTACAGACCTCATCCGACGGCACGGAAAAGCTGCTGCTCCGGCTGCGGGACGGCGCACTGGTGGAGACGGTCATCCTCCCAAGCACGGGGCAGGACGGTTCCGTGCGGATAGCCCAGTGCGTTTCTTCGCAAATCGGCTGTGCGATGGGCTGCACGTTTTGCAGCACGGGCACGATGGGGTTCATCCGCAACATGACCGCCGGGGAAATCCTGAGCCAGGTTCTTGTGGCCCGCATGAGGCTCGGAGACAACCGCATCGATCACCCCATTATCCGCAACCTCGTCTTTATGGGCATGGGCGAGCCGCTCCTTAACCTGCGCGAAACCACCCGTGCCCTTGAAATGCTGAATCACGACAAGGGAATGGATTTCTCCCCCCGCCGCATTACCGTTTCGACCTGCGGCATCAAGGCGGGCCTGCGCGAACTTGGCGACAGCGGACTGGCCTTCCTCGCCGTCTCGCTCCACGCGCCCAATCAGGAACTCCGCGCCAAGATCATGCCCAAGGCCGCAAACTGGCATCTCGACGATCTCATGGCGACGCTGGAAAATTATCCGCTCAAGACGCGCGAGCACATCACATTCGAGTACCTCCTGCTCGGCGGCGTGAACGATCAGCCCGAACACGCCCGCGAACTCGCCAAGCTCGTTTCCCGGGTCAAGGGCAAGCTCAACCTCATTGCCTACAACCCCTCGGAGACCCAGCTTTACAAGGCCCCCACCGAGGCGGACATCCTTGCGTTTGAAAAGATCCTCTGGTCCAAGGGCATCACCGCCATCCTCCGCAAGAGCAAGGGGCAGGACATCAAGGCCGCCTGCGGCCAACTGAAGAGTGAATGGGAGCGTGGGAAAGGCGGCGGAGAGTAAGATTGGAGGGGGGGAAGGGGAACCTTTCTGAAGAAAGGCTTCCCCTTCCCCCCTCCAAACCTCCCCCCTTCCCCTCCCAAGACTTTTATATGGCTCAACGGAGGCCGGATGGACTGCATCACGCCGTTTCGGAGCCGAACGTCCCCCGGAGGCACGGCAGAAATCCCCCCGTATAGTAGGCGCTTCTCGTTTCGGACACTTCATATCCTCAACAGGCTGAAACCCATAAATAAAAGGCCCACATCACGATGCGGGCCTTTTATTTAAGCAAAACCGCTTCTTTTTCCCTAGGCCGTGTCATCTTCTTATATAATTATTTGAAATTATTAAAAATATTTTTATAGTTTAAAAATAGTCAAATAATTTCAATAGATATATCTAATTAACGACACGACCTAACACGAATCCCATTACAGGGTCATTGCCTTCAAAGGCCCTGTCATAGCGTGTGGTTGTTTCATCTCCACAGTATGGTAAACAGGCAGTCTTTTTCTCCGGTTTTCCTCTTGGCTGAATCCAAGGCTAAGGCATTTTGTCGGCTGTTCCTTTGGGACTTCAAGGAAAGACATCAACCATTTTCTATGGCACAGCCTTTCTTATTTCGGACACTTCGTATCTTCAACAGGCTGAAGCCATAAACAAAAATCCCACATCACGATGTGAGCCTTTTTCATAAGCAAAACCGATTCTTTTTCCCTAACCCATTACAGGGCCCTTGCCTTCAAAAAAACGAGGCTGTGCCATAGGAAATGGCTGATACTTTCTTGAGGTTCCAAAAAGATAACCGATAAAAGACCTCAGGTTTAAAGTACACCAACGGAAAACTGGATAAAAAGGCCGTATTTTCACCATACTGTGGAGATAAAACGACCACATCCTATAACAAAGCCTAAGCCTAACACGCTAACATATCTTTCTTCTTTCATACTCCTACCCACAGGGAAAACGCCCAGCAGGAATTCGATAAACACAAAAATCTTTGGAGAAGAGAGGGAAGAATTTACGGATTACCACTCCCACCCACATAGGGAAAACCGCCGCAACGCTGGCCTTGGCTACGTTGATGTCCTTACGACTCCCGCCCATGTAGAGAAACAGTACAACGGTTCCTGCACATTCGAGGGCTTCTCGTTTATACTCCCGCCCACAGGGAAAACGCCCAACAGGGATTCGATAAACGCAAAAGTCTTTGGAGAAGAGAGGGAAGAATTTACGGATTAACCACTCCCGCCCACATAGGGAAAACCGCCGCAACGCTGGCCTTGGCTATGTTGATGTCCTTACGACTCCCGCCCATGTAGAGAAACAGTACCCGGTTCCTGCACATTCGAGGGCTTCTCGTTTATACTCCCGCCCACAGGGAAAAACGCCCAACAGGGATTCGATAAACGCAAAAGTCTTTGGAAAGGGAGGGATGGGGTTTGGGGAAGGGAGGGAAAAGCTTTTCTTCAGAAAAGTTTTCCCTCCCTTCCCCAATCTTCTTTTCCTTCCCTCACTACTCCCCTGCCGTGTAACAGCCCAACAGCCTGAACGAGTGGCAGGTGTTGCGAAGCTCGGCGAGGACGCCGGAGAGCTCAGGCTTGAGCAGGTTCGTCTCAAGATCAGCGAAAAAGGCGTACTTCCAGCTCTGGGAGCGCAAGGGGCGCGACTCCAGCTTGCGGAGGTTCACGCCAGCCTTGAACAGCAAATCCAAAATACCCGCCAGAGAACCGGGCTTATCGGGCAGCGTGAACAGTACCGACGTCTTGTTGGCTGCCGAAGTGTCCGTAGGCTTGGGGCCAATGACCACAAAACGCGTCTGGTTCGTCGGCTCATCCTCAAGATTGTAGGCAAGGATGGGCAAACCGAGCATCGAGGACAGGCTCTTGTGCCCGATGGCGGCGCTCCCCGGCTCGGAAACCGCCCGGCGCGCGGCGGCGGCGGTGGAATCGCAGGCCATAAGAGACGCATCGGGCAGATGCTGACGCAGCCAGCGCTGGCACTGGGCGAGCGCCTGCGGATGGGAATACACCACCTTGATCGCTTCAGGGGACGACTCCACGGACAGCAGCGTGTGCTGGATGCGGGCGACCGACTCGGTCTGGATGTACACATCGTATTCCATGAAGAGATCGAAGCACTGCCCCACGGAGCCCTGCAGGACGTTCTCAAGCGGGATCACGCCGAGCGCGCACTCGCCGCCGTGCACGGCGGCGAAGGCCTCCCGGAAATTCTTGCAGGGCCGGTAATCCATAAGGTTCCCAAGCAGATCCACAGCCGCAAAATAGGAGTTTGTCCCCTCAGGGCCGAGGTAGGCCACGGATACGGGACGCTGAAGGCTCCGGGACGACGCGAAAATTTCATGCCAGATGGAGCGCAGGTGCTCTTCGGGCAAGGGGCCCGCGTTCTCCCTCGCGAGGTTGTCCAGAATCTGCCGCTCGCGCTGCGGGCGGAAGACGGGGCCGGACGTATTCGCCTTCACGCGCCCCACTTCGAGGCTCAGGGAGGCACGGCGGTTAAGCAGGGCCAACAGTTCGCGATCCACGGCGTCGATCTGGAGGCGCAGCCCCTGAAGCGCTTCGGACTGTTTCGCGGCTGCGGCCTCGGCCCAGCCGTCAGGGGTATCGTTGGATTCGGGCATGGCTATATCTCTCGGATGTTTTCCTGAATGCGCATACCGAAATGGCGCCCGGCCACATCGGATCGGCAGATGACTTCGTCGCCGGGCCGGAGCGCGACCACGCTGACGGGCGTGCCGTCAGGCCGCACAAGGCGGATGGTTTCGGCGTTCTGCAAAAAGACGGAACCGGTGCGCGTGCCTTCCGGCGTTTCCATCTGGGCCGTGATCATCAGCATGGGCCGCACCTCGGTCTTGATGCGCCCTATGGTGGCGAGCGACGTGCGCCCGTCCTTATCCACGATAAGGACTTCGTCCCCGGAGCGCAATTCGCCCACGTAGCAGGTCTTGTCGCCGGGCATCATCGCATAGGCGTGCACGCCGCCCGCGTTGATGCGGAAAGGCCGCGCCGCCACATATTCGTTGTGTTCCGTTTCGGCATGGACAAGGAAGGTGAACGCGCTGGAGTTGCCCACCAGCATCCCCTGCCCCCTCTCCATGAGGGTCAGCGTATCGACGCAGACGCGGTGCCCGAGGCCAACGGTCTTCACTTCGGTAATAGTCGCCTTATCCAGCGACAGCGTGCCTTGCGACAATTTCAGCTCCGATACGATGTTCTTGAGGCTTGCCAACGCTTCGGGGAGCACCACCACGACGGGCACGCCGCATTCGAGAACCCCCGCCGCAAGACGGGCTTCGGCCAGCGAAGCGGCTTCGACCGCCAGCTTTCCGGCCACGGCGGGCTGGGCGAGCAGGTTTTCCACCGGGATGATCTCCCACCCCTGAGCCAGTACGAGACGTTCGCCCCCGGCGATGCGGGAGGCGATGGATTCTTCATCGGCCTTGGAGCCGAGCCCCACGGACGGCATATCCTCCTCGGCCCGCACGTCGCACAGCGCCAGCGAGCGGACGCCCTCCACATGCTCGGCATCGGTGATGATCCCATCGACGCCGGATTCGAGGGCCAACGTCACGTCTTCCTTGCTGAAAGGCACGCTCTTGAAATAAATGTCAGGCATGGTTCCGTTCCTGTTGTTTCAACCGCATCAGGCTCCATGTCCTGACCGGAAAATGGCGATCCCGGAATTTCCGAAACCTTTGTTCTTTTTCCCCGCGCTGCATGCTTCCGCCGTGCAGCCACCTGCCGATGGCCCTTCCGGGGCGGGAAGGGCCCCCAGCCGGGAAACCCTTCCCCGCTCCCGCTAGCCTTCCACAATAGCCAGCGCCTCGTCGAGGGACAGCCCCTGATGGACAAGGCCGCGCAGGGCACGGACGAGCTGCACGCGCTTGGGATGCTGGAACACATTGCGCCCCACGGAAAGGCCGGAACCGCCCGCCTTGAGGGAGTTGTCAACCATTTCGAGGAATTGGCGGGTGGTTTCGGTGCGGGGCCCGCCGGCAATGACCACGGGAACGCAGCAGCCCGCGATGACGTCGGCGAAGGAGTCGATGTCTCCGGTGTAGGGGACTTTCACGATGTCGGCGCCGAGTTCCACGCCCACGCGGGCGCAATGGGCGACGACGGCGGGATCGAATTCATTGGAGATGCGGGGGCCGCGGGCGTACAGCATGGCGAGGAGGGGCATGCTCCATTCTTCGGCTACGCGGGCGACTTCTCCGAGGTCGGCGAGCATGTCGCTCTCATTGTCGTCGCCGAGGTTCACATGCACGGAAACGCCGTCGGCACCGCGGCGGATGGCTTCCTCAACGGTGCATACGAGGCGTTTCTTGTTGGAGTAGCTGGACAGGGATGTGGAAGCGGAAAGATGGATGATGAGGCCAAGATCCTTGCCTTCGCCGGAAGCGCGGAAGCAGCAGCGGCACAACCCTTTATGCATCAGGACGGCGTCAGCGCCGCCGTCGGCCATGTCGGAGACTGTCTTGTGGATATTCTCAATGCCTTCGATAGGGCCGACGGAGACGCCGTGATCCATAGGAACAATGATGGCGCGGCCGGTTTCACGATTGAAGATGCGCTGGAGACGGACTTGCTTGCCGAGGTTCATGGTATTCCATCCTTTGTGTGTTTGCACAGGGAGGCTGGTGCATGGATCCGCGGCAAAAAGAAGGGCCGCGGATTTGCACCCGCGGCCCTGAATGTCTGGTTTTGCTTTACAACAACATCCCACACACCCCTGTACCGCAGGTGCGACCAAAATAAAAAAAGAAGCCCCAAAAGCGGCTGCTTTCGTTGGAAGCGGTAAATGCGGTGGCGGTGTAGTTGGTCATGTCGTCCTCAACTGTGTTTTGTAAAAACTAGTCCCCAATCCGGTTTTCTGTCAAGAAAAAAATGTACCTTTTTTCATCAGCGCGAAAATGTTCGCTTTTCGTCACCGTTCCGCCACAGCCCGCTTTTCCCCGAACCTCCGTTTTTGGCAATGCACAAGGGAGAAACGAATAAAAGGCGGCCTCTTGTTTGTTCATGAAAAAACGATTACAATTTGATCAATTTCAAAGAGCGCTCCTGCGCCGTCCCGCAGTAAAGCTCTCCACTGTGCAATCTTTTACAGGGAGAAGAGTCATGCCTGCCTTGAAGAAGATCCTGTGCGCCCTGGACCTGTCGGATCAGAGCGAATCCGTAGCCGAATACGCCGTTATGCTCGCCAAGATGTCCGGGGCCAGCATTGTGGCGGTGTATGCCGCCCCCACGCTGACCCAGTACACGGGTTTCCATGTGCCGCCGAACACCATCGACAACTTTGTCGGTGAGATCGTTTCCGGCGCCGAACGCTCGATGACCGACTTCGTATCCGAACACTTCACCGGAGTGGACGCCCGCGGCGTCGTCGTCGTCGGCTACGCGGCTGAGGAAATCCTCGCCCTCGCCGAAAGCGAACAGGCCGACATCATCGTTATGGGCACCCGCGGACGCAAGGGCATCGACCTGATCCTGTTCGGCTCCGTGGCTGAAAAGGTCGTAAAGAACGCGACTTGCCCGGTGCTGACCATCCGTCCCACCGACGACGATTGATTGACTTGGGAGGCAGTCCGGCGAAACCGGGCTGCCTCCTTTTTCTTCCCCAGACGGAATGTTCCGCCGCGAAGCCTCCATACGGGACGTTCCCCGGCCTTTTCCCTTCCCCGGACGGAATGTTGCGTTTCGTCCTTCTTCGTATTTGCCCAACTTTCCGTGCCGTCCGGCAGAAACCCGGTCCGCAGGACTCCGCTGCCGGAATCCGGGCCTGCTTCCATGCCTTACAGAAGGCTCCGCCATAATATGCGGCTGTTTTATTTTGGCTGTGTCCAATTTTACGGTTGATGATTTTTTTTCAATGAAAATCAATAGATAAAAGTTCGTTCCACGTCTGGTGATGTGGGCCTCTCTCATTTTTTGTTCATTACATGAAATCCAGTTTTGAAGAATTGTTGCGAGACCTCCAGATAATTTCCAAAGAACTCTTCCTTTCCAGTTGGAATCTTGTATCAACCACAAACTTAAACACAGCCTTTATTTTTACAGTATGCTGAAAATAGGACGTTTTATCAGGCTTCCTTGCTGATGGGCTCCATGATTAGGGCGTTTATTCGTTATTTCTCTGGAATTTCAAGAAAGAAAACATCAACCGCTTCCCATAACACAGCCTTACAGAAAAACGCTTCCGCATCATGGGAGGATGTTTTATGGCCCCCTCCGGCTTTCCCGCCTTTTCCAACAAATGCACGCCCCCGGTAGGCAAGTGTTTCCTTGTGTTCCTCGTTTCGGTGCTTGGGGTATGCGTGAGCATATACTACCGTTTTACGCCCGGCATTCCCTTTGATCGGAACTTGTTCGCGGCGATGGGGATGATCCCGGGCGCGCTCCTGTGCGTGTTCCTCCTGCTCCTGCCTTGCGGGGGCTGGCTTTCTTGGCTGTTCGACACGCTCCTGTGCGCCATCATTCTACCGATACTTTGTTATTCCAGGGGAATGAATATAGGCATATTCCCCGCAGCCGTATGGGGTGCCCTGCTGGGGGCAAGCATCTCCTACCCCCTGTTCACGTTCTTCAACACATTGAAAGAGAGGGCGGAAAAAGGCTCAGGCAAAGACGGCCGACGCCCCGTTTCCGACGAAATGAGTGCCCCAAAGAAATAGCCGCCTCTGGCCGCACGGCCCTGCACTCAACGGGCGCAGTGCGTTTCCCCTTCTTTGCAGGCTATCCTTCCGGCAATCCCCATACCCCGCCGTATGACGGGAGATGCACGCCGCCGCACACCAAGCCTCTTTTCCGTGCAGCACAGGGAGAAGCAACTGTTGCCCGCCTTCCGCACGTAACAGGGCTCTTTTCCGCGCAGCACCGGGAGAAGGGCGTCAGAGCCGGAACGCCTGCGCCACACAGCGCTCTCCAGAGGCTATTGCAACCGCCTTTGGTGGGGGTGGGGTGGACGCGAGCCACGACAGCAAACTGGGGAGGGGAAACGTTCCCAAGAAAGGGCCCCCTCCCCAACATTCAGCCCGTCTACAGCTCCCCGGCCTTCAGCAAGGCTTCGCGGGCGTCCGCCAGACGGCCCTGCACTTCGAGGGCGCGGGAAAGCACCAGCCAGCCATTCCGGTATTCGGGACGCAGGGCCACGCTCTGGCGGGCCAGCGATTCCGCAAGCTCCGGGTCTTCGCCGCCGTCAAGGTAGAGGTCGGCCATGAGGCTGAGGGCGGCCACATCGCGGGGGTTGCGGAGCAGCGCCTGATGCAGATGCTCGCGGGCCTGATCCGCTTTGCCGAGCCGCAGGGCGAGACGGGCAAGGTGCCGGTACGGGAGCGGGCTCCCGGTGTCGAGGGCCGCCGCCGACTCGAACCGGGCGCGGGCTTCTTCAAGCCGTTCCTCAGCCTCGTCGAGCTGCCCGAGCCGGATCAGCGCATACAGATGCGAGGGCGACAGCCGGATGCAGGTACGGAAATGTTCCGCAGCCGCCTCGTTGTCGTGCAGGCTCTGGCAGACCGCGCCGAGGTTGTAGGCCAGCGCGGGATCGTCCGGGGTACGCTGGATCGCCTCCTCGAAAAAGCGCCGGGCTTCGGCATGGCGCCCAAGCGAGGCAAGGCAGACGCCGAGGGAGTTCCACGCCAGCACATTGTCCTCATCGGCAAGCAGGGCAAGCTTGTACTCTTCGATGGCCCCGAACACGTCGCCCCGGCAGTGCCGCTTGTCCGCGCTGATGTTCAGGGCGAGGGAACCGAACTGCCCGATATGCGGCGCGGGGAGCAGGAGCGCATATTCAAGCGCCTTGCGTGCGCCTTCGATCATGTCCGAAGGCCGGAGATCGAGGAAGGGCCAGCAGGCCAGCCCCACGCCGGCACGCACGCCGAGGCGCGAAGCGATGTCGGCGCACAGCTTTTCGTACAGCCCGCGGAGCGGTTCCGCCTCCAGATCGGGATGGAAAAAGATGAGGCTGTTCAGCCCGAAGCGTCCGCCGAGCACCTTCCTGCCGCATACGGAACGGGCGAGATCCGCCACCTGCGCCATGATGTGCTCAGGCTGCGTCATGGGCTGGATCGCGCCGGAAGGGTCACCGTCGCGGCGCGCCATGTCCACATGCAGCAGGGCCAGCGAAAACCGTTCGCACTCGCTGCACGCCCGCGCCAGATGGGCAAGGAAATCGCCGTGCCGCAGGAGCCCGGTCAGGGGATCGGGGCGGTGGAACACGCCGTCGTCCTGCCCTTCGGGGGCCGCGCTCTGCACGCTCAGCCTCTGCTCCTCCTGAAGCAGCGTCAGGGCGTCGTCGGGCTCAAGCGGCCACGCGGGATCGCCAAGGTGCAGAATCTCCGCCACGGATTCCGATTCACGGACTTCCAGAAGGACGATCTCGCCCTTGTAGAGCGGCTGGAGGGACTCGTCCCCGGAACCGCCCTTGACCGCGTAGTTCACCGACCAGACCGAGAAATGCTGGCCTTCCCGCGCGCCCACGCTCCTGCCGAGCGAGGTCAGGACCCGCGAAAGGGGCATCACCTGCCGGATGTGCCCGCCTTCGAGAAGCAGCCTGCCGTACCCCATGACCCGGCCCGCCTGAAAACCGCCGGGGCCGCGCGTGCGGGCCACTTCCGCCGCGAGCTGGGCCTTGTGCAGCAGGATGCGCCCGTGCTCTTCCGAACTGCGCTGGCGGGTCCCGTCCATATCCTGCGGATAGAGCGCATAGCCCGCATGGGGCTGCACGCCGAACGGCCTGCCGATCAGCGGATCGGGGAGGCGCACCTGCTCCATCGCCCGCAGGATGGCGGCGGCAAGGTTCTCGCATTCGGGGCGCGTGGCTTCGGGAAGGAACACCGCGACCGCGCTGTCGCCGATGCGCGCGCCGAACGCCTGATCGGGAAGCTGGCCGGAAAACGCCTCCACCAGCTTGCCCACGAGCCGATCCGCAAACCCGTAGCTGACGTTCCGGGCCACCTCGCGCACGCCGTCGAACCGGACGACGATGAGGCCGAGCGTACCGCCCCGGCTGCTGCCCTCGCCGCTTTCCAGCCCGAACTCCCGCGCGAACGCCGACTGTATGGCCCCGGTTTCCTGCGTGAGCCGCTCCAGCAGCACCTCATGGGTCGCAAGCCCGGAGCGGGGATCGAGCCGCCCGGCCTTGTACAGCTCCAGATTCTCAAGGCACAGATCGACGATGCCGGGCAGGGACGGCAGCAGCGCCGCCACGCGCTCGGCGTCGGGCACACGGGCCATGAACACGCCGAGGAGTTCCCCGTGCCGGACGAGCGGCAGCAAAAGCTTCCCCTCGTCCGGCAGCCATTCCGGTTCCTGCGAACGGGTCTGGCGGGGAAAATAGACGGCATGCGCCTCGAACGGGAGCACGCGGTGCAGGCTGTCCCGCAGCCGCTGCTCCAGATCCAGCAGATCGCGCCGGACAAGGCCGGTCGTCAGGCCCGACATGCCTACCACGTCAGGCGGACGGGCACGCCGCGATCCGCCATGTATTGCTTGAGCTGCCCAATCGTATATTCGCCGTAATGCACGATGGAGGCGATGAGCGCCGCCGAAGCGCGGCCTTCCGTCACGGCGTCCACCATGTGCTGCGGGCTCCCCGCGCCGCCGGAAGCGATGACGGGGATGCGCACGGCGTCGCAGATCCGGCGGGTGAGCGTCAGCTCATAGCCGTCCTTGGTCCCGTCGGCGTCGATGGAGTTGACGCACAGCTCGCCCGCGCCGAGCGCCTCGCAGCGCTTCGCCCACTCGACGGCGTCGATTCCCATGGCCTTGCGCCCGCCATGAATCACGATCTCATACCCGGACGGGATTTCCGGGGTGGCGGGAACCCGCTTCACGTCCATGCCGACCACGATGGCCTGCGAACCGAAGGCGTCCGCGCCCTGCGAAATGATTTCCGGGTTCTTCACGGCGGCGGAGTTCACGGAAATCTTTTCCGCGCCCGCGAGCAGCACGGCCCGCATGTCCTGTAGCGTGGAGATGCCGCCCCCCACGGAGAAGGGGATGAAAATCTCCGAGGCGACCTTTTCCACCACGTCGAGGAAGATCCCGCGCGCCTCAGCGGAAGCCGTGATGTCGTAAAAGACGATTTCATCGGCCCCGGCCTCGTAATACCGCCGGGCGGTTTCCACCGGATCGCCGATGTCTTCGTTGCCCACGAACTTGATGCCCTTGGTCAGGCGCCCGTTGCGCACGTCGAGGCAGGGGATAACCCGTTTCGTCAGCATGCCCGGCCTCCCGCGCTGCGCGCCATGCACCATTCATAGAAATTGGAAAGGATCTTCAAGCCCGGCCTGCCGCTCTTTTCCGGGTGGAACTGGATGGCCCACAGGCCGTCCTGCCCGTACACCGCGCAGAACTCCGTACCGTAACGGCTTGTGGCGATGACCTTTTCCGGGGCCGTCTCCACATAATAACTATGCACGAAATAGAAGGCCGCGTCAGCCGGGACATCCTTCAGGATGGGGCTCTCCTGCTTGCGGGAAATCGTATTCCAGCCCATGTGCGGGATGCGGATAGACGCCCCGCCTTCCTCCAGATGCTCGTCGAAACGCACGCAGCGGCCTTCGACAAGGCCGAGGGTCGGCGTGTCGTTCTCGTCGCTGTGGGCCACCATGATCTGGCAGCCGAGGCAGATCCCAAGCAGGGGCCTGCCCGACGAGACGACATTGCGCAGCACGGCGTCGAGGCCGGAATCCTGAAGGTGGCGCATGGCCTGTCCGGCAGCGCCCACGCCGGGGAAAATCACGCCGTCCGCGCTGTCCACGACGGCGGGATCGGCAGTGATGGCGCAGGGAATGCCCAGATGATCGAGCGCGCGGCGCACGCTGGTCTGGTTCCCCGCCTTGTAGTCAAGGATGGCAAGCATAGTTCTTCCCGGTAAGCCGTTGTCCGCCGCCTCCGCGCGGAGAAACGTCCGGCGGGCGGGAGCGGGTGAAAGCCCATAGAAAGGGCCGAAAACACGATACTATCCGGTTCAGCGCCAGGTCAAGGCCCGCAACGGGCCGGACAGCGGGGGCGGGGCCCCAAAAAACGCGCATGCCCCCTGATTTGAAGGGCCTGTTGGGGGCGCACGGGAGGCCGGGTTGACAGAATCCGTAGTCTGGGCGAAATATATGACAATTCCACACTCCATCACGAGGTAAACCAAGGCCCTTTTTCCCCCGCACGAGCGCGGGAAGCCTGCCATATGGGCCGCAGCGCCAAGGATACGCATGATAAAACGAGCCATCACCCTGCTGCTCTTGGCTCTTCCTTTGTATTTGGCCGCCGTCCCGCAGGCGGAAGGCCGATCTCCGGGGCCGATGCTTGAGGTCTTTACCGGGAGAGCCACCTTTTACAGCGACTCGTTCCACGGCAAGAAAACGGCCAATGGGGAACGCTACAACAAAAACGAATTCACGGCGGCGCACCGTTCCCTTCCTTTGGGAACCATCGTCCGCGTGACCAACCTTTCCAACGGCAACAACCTGCTCGTCCGCATCAACGACCGCGGGCCGGGCAAGAAAAAGCTCATCCTCGACGTTTCCAGGGCCGCCGCCAGCAGGCTGAACATGATCCGGCGCGGCGTGATTCCCGTCCAGGTCGAGGTCGTCGCCGACAAGCGGGGCATCCCGGTTCTGCGGAACAACGCCTTTTACCTGCGGCTGGCCGGCGCACGCACGCTCAAGGACGCCCAAAACAAGCTCAAAACGCTTTCGTCCGCCGGCGCATCCAAGCCCACCAAGCGGGTTTCCCGCAGCCTGCCCGGCGAACTCAAAATCCTCTCGGAACGCCTTCCCAACGGCCGCACGCAGTATTTTATCGGCCAAGGCCCCTTCACCCGCTACCGGGATGCGCAGCGCGCCCTGAGCAAAGCCAGAGCCAGGCATACTGAAGCCAGCGTCGCCTGCCTCCCCAGGCTGGTCGCCGAAAACAACCGCTGACGGCGGTTTGGGCCGCCCCCGCAGCGCCTTTCCGCGCAGCCTGCGCCCGTCGGCTTCGGGGTTCCATACCGCGCCTTTTTGGACAACCGCCCCGCCCTTCGTGGGGCCTTTTCGGGAGCCTCTTGCCCACCCTTTACGGCAAGGCGGCATAATCAGCCGACACTAAAAGGAAAAGCCGTTTAAGTCCCAGAATATTGTTCAAAAAATCACTAAATCTTTTTCGTTCTTCTTTGCACAACTTTTTCTGCAAGCACCTATCGTATTGTTCATACATATTTTTCCCATAAAAAACACAAAACAGGAAACGGTTTTCAACTCCCCAAAAGCCCTTTCAGGGCTGGTGCAGAAATTCACTCCATCCCCTATCGTGCCCTAATCACGCGCCATTTGCACGAGTTCACGGCCCAGCGGGGCTAAATGTGCACAAAATCCTTTGATGACACCGGGTTTCTCGAACCTTCCTTGACACAAACAAGAACTGCATGGTATTTTTAACAAGAAGTAAGATAACTGAGATGAGGCCCGTGCGTTTGCGCTGCGGGCCATCTTAGAATATCCCGCGGCTTTCAGCCGCACCACAATGCGGTTACCAACCAAACCAAGTGGAGGTAAGGCAATGGCAATCAAACATCCAACTCCCTTGTTGGATCAACTCGAAACTGGCCCTTGGCCCAGCTTCGTATCCGACATCAAGCAGGAAGCTGAATACAGAGCGGCCAACCCCGACAACGTGGAATTCCAGGTTCCCGCCGACGCTCCCGACGACCTGCTCGGTGTGCTTGAACTTTCCTATAAGGAAAAGGAAACGCACTGGAAGCACGGCGGCATCGTGGGCGTGTTCGGTTACGGCGGCGGCGTTATCGGCCGTTACTGCGACCAGCCTGAAATGTTCCCCGGCGTGGCGCACTTCCACACCGTCCGTGTGGCCCAGCCCTCCGGCAAGTACTACTCCACCGAATTCCTGCGCGGCCTGTGCGACATCTGGGAACTCCGCGGCTCCGGCCTGACCAACATGCACGGTTCCACCGGCGACATCGTGCTCATCGGCACCCAGACCCCGCAGCTTGAAGAAATCTTCTACGATCTCACCCACAAGCTCGACGTCGACCTCGGCGGTTCCGGTTCCAACCTCCGTACGCCTGCCGCCTGCCTTGGCCAGAGCCGCTGCGAATACGCCTGCTACAACACGCAGGACGCCTGCTACCAGCTCACCATGGACTACCAGGACGAACTGCACCGTCCCGCCTTCCCCTACAAGTTCAAGTTCAAATTCGACGGCTGCCCGAACGGCTGCGTGGCCGCTATGGCCCGTTCCGACTTCGCCGTCGTGGGTACGTGGAAGGACGACATCAAGATCGATCAGGAAGCCGTGAAAGCCTACGTTGCCGGCGAATTCGCCCCCAACGCCGGCGCCCACTCCGGTCGTGACTGGGGCAAGTTCGACATCGAAGCCGAAGTCATCAACCTGTGCCCCTCCAAGTGCATGAAGTGGGACGGCAGCCGCCTCTTCATCAACAACGCCGAATGCGTGCGTTGCATGCACTGTATCAACACCATGCCCCGCGCCCTGCACATCGGCGACGAACGCGGCGCGTCCATCCTCTGCGGCGCCAAGGCCCCGGTCGTTGACGGCGCTCAGATGGGCTCCCTGCTCGTTCCCTTCGTCCCGGTTGAAGCTCCTTACGCTGAACTCAAAGAAATCATTGAAAAGATTTGGGATTGGTGGATGGAAGAAGGCAAGAACCGCGAACGTCTCGGCGAAACCATGAAGCGTCTGTCCTTCCAGAAGCTCCTTGAAGTCACCGAAATCCCCGCTCTTGCTCAGCACGTCAAGGAACCGCGCTCCAACCCGTACATCTTCTTCAAGGAAGAAGAAGTGCCCGGCGGCTGGAACCGTGACCTGGCTGCTTACCGCTCCAGACATCAACGCTAAAGAGAAGGGAGAATTACCATGGCGTTTGTTTCTTCCGGCTACAATCCTGAAAAGCCGATGGAAGGCCGTATCTCCGATATTGGCCCCCGCAAATACGACTCGTTCTTCCCTGAAGTCATCAGGAAGAACTTCGGCAAATGGCTGTACCACGAAATCCTGGAACCCGGCGTGCTCGTGCACGTCGCCGAATCCGGCGACAAGGTGTACACCGTGCGCTGCGGCGGCACCCGTACGATGTCCGTTACCAACATCCGCGAAATCTGCGAAATCGCCGACAAGTACTGCGGCGGGCACGTTCGCTGGACGACCCGTAACAACATCGAATTCATGGTGACCGACGAAGCCACCCTGAAGGCCCTGAAGGAAGATCTGGCGGGCCGCAAGTTCGCCGCCGGCTCCTACAAGTTCCCCATCGGCGGCACCGGCGCCGGCGTTTCCAACATCGTGCACACCCAGGGCTGGGTGCACTGTCACACCCCCGCCACCGACGCCTCCGGCCCGGTTAAGGCTGTGATGGACACCATGTTTGAAGAGTTCAAGAACATGCGTCTGCCCGCCCCCGTGCGCATTTCGCTGGCTTGCTGCATCAACATGTGCGGCGCCGTGCACTGCTCCGACATCGGCATCGTGGGCATCCACCGCAAGCCCCCGATGATCGACGACCAGTGGGTTGACCAGCTCTGCGAAATCCCGCTGGCTGTCGCCGCCTGCCCCACCGCCGCCGTGCGTCCGGTCAAGACCGAACATGACGGCAAGAAGGTCAACTCCGTGGCCATCAAGCAGGATCGCTGCATGTACTGCGGCAACTGCTACACCATGTGCCCCGCCCTGCCCATCTCCGACGGCGAAGGCGACGGCGTCGCCCTGATGGTCGGCGGCAAGGTTTCCAACCGTATCTCCATGCCCAAGTTCTCCAAAGTGGTCGTGGCGTACATTCCCAACGAACCGCCCCGCTGGAACACCCTCACCAGCACGATCAAGCACATCGTGGAAGTGTACTCCGAAAACGCCAACAAGTACGAACGCCTGGGCGACTGGGCCGAACGCATCGGCTGGGAATCCTTCTTTGAGCTGACCGGCCTTGAGTTCACCCACCACCTGATCGACGACTTCCGCGATCCGGCTTACTACACCTGGCGCCAGAGCACCCAGTTCAAGTTCTCTGAACTGGCCCTCGCCGCCCACGGCGGTGAAGCCCACGAATCCGCTTCCGCCGCTGAAGTCACCGCCGAAGACAAGGAAGTCGTCATCAACTTCCTCAAGGAAAAGATGTCCCGTCCCGGCGCGAAGACCAAGTACTACTTCAAGGACTTCCTCGAACTCTTCCCCGCCAAGGGCACCCGCGACGTCAAGAACGTCCTGTCCGTGCTCGTGTCCGAAGAGACGTTGGAATACTGGTCTTCCGGCTCCACGACCATGTACGGTCTGAAGGGCGCCGGCAAGCAGGCCTCTTCCGAAGGCGAAAACTAGTCTTAACGGCTGCGGGGGAGCTTTCTCCCGCGGCTTTCCCTCCCGTTCCCGATCTAGCGGGCACGGGAGGGCTTTTGAGGGAAGGAAGCGATTCCTTCCCTTTTCTTTTCCGGGGGACGGCATGGCCCAGAACATTCGGCTCAGGCACGCACAGTCCGGCATCATCACAACCGGATTTTACGGATTCAGTTGGACGACGCTGTTTTTCAGCGGTTTTCCCGCCATATTCCGTGGCGACCTCCTTACCGGGGTGCTCGTGCTGCTCCTCAGCGCCTCCTCTTTCTGGCTCGTCGCGCTCATCTGGGCCTTTCTCTACAACCGCGTCTACACCACGCGCCTGCTGGAACGCGGCTACGTCTTCGACGACGATCCTGAGAAAGTCCGGGAAGCCAAGCGCGTGCTGGGCATACACGAGTAGAACCAAGGACGCGCCCGTGACGCCGCATCCCCGCCGGTTCCATCCGCCCGGACGGACAGCAAAGCCCGGCCCGGCTGCCCGATCCGTCCCATTCCGCGCGACGCCGGGCGGCACATCCCGCCCATTCCCGTCTCGGCCTCCCTTTGCTGCTCCCCCGGTTTCGGCGAAGCCCTTGAGGGGCTCGGCAGACACGGGGACCCCCTTGCTGGATCCGCAATCCTGCATGGACAAAATGGCGGCGAGGCCCCCTTCCATGCGGCGGCGCGTGCGGCTGGCCTTGCCCGGCTCCGGCATACCCCAGCTTTTCCGCACTCACGGCCCTATCCGCCCGGCACGCCGCCCCTCCGGTATGATTGTCCCGTCCGCGTCTGCGCCCCCCCAGCCCTCTCGGCGGCACGGGGCTGCCGAAGCATGCGGATATCCACAGCATGGAAGCCCTCCCCTTCCAATGGAACGGGCCGCCTCCCGTCCGTCCTCAGCGCCAGCCGTACGCGGCGCTACGCAGGCCACGAAGGGTTTCCCGGCGGCAGAGGGGGAAGGCCCAGTACGCCAAAACGTAAAAGGAAGGCTGTGTTATAGAAAACGGTTGATGCTTTTTTCCTTGAAGTTCCAAAGGATTAGCCGATAAAATGCCTTAGCCGCGGTTCCCGCCAAGGGGAAAACCGGAGAAAAAGGCTGTATTTTCACCGCACTGTGGAGATGAAACAACCACACACTATAACAGAGCCAAAGAGAAAACCTGCGATGTCCGATAACTACATTCTGCTGCGGCACCCCCATACGGGCAAGGAAACAAAGGGATATTACGGATTCAGTTGGGACAGCTTCCGAACCTTGGGGTTCGTCTGGTTCAAACGCGGGGCCCCCTCCGGGGGCATGGAATACATTATCTCCCCGGCTGCGATCCTCATCGTGTTCGGCCTCTTTTTCGGCGTGCCTGCGCTCTCGGAATTGCTCGACGGTACTGAAGTTCCCCTGGGCGGCCTCATGATTTCGGGGCACGCTTTAGTAGCCATGCTGGGCCTCGTTGGGCTGCTGCTTCAGAACACCCTGATCTCCTTCTCCTGCAACCGGCGATATACGCGCAGGCTGCTGGACGAAGGCTACGAAATCGTCCCCGCGATCAATGAGAAGGAAGCCCGGATCGCGCTCAACCTTCCGGGAGGCCCCGATGGCCGCCGATAGCTGCATCCTGCTGCGGCATCCCTGCACGGGCAAGGAAACCGCGGGATACTACGGATTCAGCGGGGAAACGCTTCGTTCCTTCGGTTTCTGCCTCAGGAGGGGCAACACTCGGCTGTTCCTCACCGCGCTGACGCCCCTGATCGGTTTTGTGCTGCTTCCCCCCGTGCTTCTGCTGTTTCCCGATGCCCGGAAAATCCTTCTCGCCCCTTTCCCCGGCGCTGACATCCCCCTTTTTGTGCTTTTCCTCCTGATCCTAGGGTTCCTGTGCGTTTGCGAAACGCTGCCCATCACCACGCACGCCAACCGCATCCACACCACGGAACGGCTCAGGCAGGGCTACGCCCTGCCCGCCGCCTCCGCCAACCTTGATGAAGCGCGGGCCGCCCTCAAGCTCCCGCCCTCCCGGAACAACGCATGATCACACCGACTTTCACGGCCCCCCGCCTCGTCGTCTCCGGCCTTTCCGGGGGCGGCGGAAAAACGCTCCTCTCGCTCGGCCTCGTCCGCGCCCTGACGCTTCGCGGCTTCCGCGTCAAACCCTGCAAGAAGGGCCCGGACTACATTGACGCCGCATGGCTCGGCCTCGCCTCCGGGCGCACGCCGACCAACCTTGATCCCTTCTTTTTGACGGATGCCCGGCTGCGTGCGCTTTTCCGCTCCTCATTCGGCGACGCCGACCTTGCCGTCATTGAAGGCAACCGGGGCCTGTACGACGGGCGTGACGTGCAGGGAAGCTGTTCCACCGCGGCCCTCGCCCGCGCCCTCGGCGCACCCGTCCTGCTTACCCTCACGGTCACCAAGATGACCCGCACCGCCGCCGCGGTCATTGCCGGGCTGGCCCGCTTCGAGCCCGTCAACCTCGCCGGCGTCGTCCTCAACCGTGTGGCGTCCTCACGGCACGCCGCCCTCATCCGGCAGAGCATCGAAACGTACACCGGCATCCCCGTCCTCGGAGAAATCCCCCGGCTTGCCGAGAACCCCATCCCCGAACGGCACATGGGGCTCGTCTCCATGCACGACGAAACCCCGGACGCGCCGGGCCGGGCCTCCCTGCTCGCCGCCCTTGATTCCCTTGCCGGGCTTATTGAAAGCCATATGGACGTTGATGCGGCCCTGCGCCTCGCCCGTTCCGCCCCCGATCTGCGGGACGTCGCCCCCTTCTGGGAAGAAGAAAAAGAAAGGGGAGGAAGGGGAGAAGAAGACGCCGCTTTCCGGGAAGCGGACAACATCGGGAAAGGCCCCGGCAACGCCCCCCAGTATGCCGATGCCACGGTTGGGGAGGCCGATATGGGGAGGACACTCCCCAATGATGCACCGCATGGACCAAAATCCGCCGAAAGCGCGCCTTCCGTCCCCTCGCACCCATCGGAACCAGCCGGAGCTCTGGAAGCGTCCGCATCAGCGCTGCTTCATTCCGGCCTTCCGTCCGCTTCTCCCGTGACCATCGGCTTCGTACGGGATGCGGCCCTGTGGTTCTATTATGAGGAAAATTTTGAGGCCCTGCGCCGTGCCGGAGCCGAACTCGTCGAGCTGAGCCTGCTCTCGCCGGAACCGTGGCCCGGCGAGCGCCTTGACGGGCTCTATCTCGGCGGCGGGTTCCCTGAAATGGTTCCGGAACGCCTCACGGATTCCCCGCATCTGGCGGAAATCCGGGAATACTCCATGCGCGGCATGCCCATCTATGCCGAGTGCGGCGGATTTATGGTTCTGTGCCAAGAGTTGCAGATCAACGGGAAACTGTACCCCATGACCGGGATTTTCCCGGCACGGGCGGAGTTCTGCCAGCGCCCGCAGGGCCTCGGCTATGTGGAGGCCACCGTGGAGGCCGAAAACCCGTTCCATCCGGTAGGCGCCCTTCTGCGCGGGCACGAATTCCACTATTCCCGCTGCGTTGCGCTTGGGGAACTTGAGCCGACCCTGCGCCTCTCGCCCGGCGTGGGCATGTCCGGGCCGGGGCACCGCGCCAAGGGGCTTGCGGCGGAAGGCCCGGACAAACTCAAAAGCCGCGACGGGCTCCTTGTCCGCAACACTTTCGCGGCGTATACGCACCTCTTTGCGCCAGCCGTCCCGCACTGGGCCGCCCGTTTCGTCGCGGCCTGCCGAAAGAACGGATGATCTCCAAGGGGGAGGCGTTTTCAGAGCCACGCGCCTCCCTCTCTCCGGGGTTTCCTTCCCGCGTACTTGTAATCTTATCCACCCGTTGCGCTGTGCCTTCCAACCGCCGCTTCCTTTTGCCGACGGGCCGCCGCTGCGCGCATCCCAAAGGAAGGCGGGATGATATATTTCCTGATTTTCTTCTAATCAGGAATTATTTCTATTTACAGGCCATCAGGTTTGGGGTATTCTTATTTCCTACATCACAGAACAACGCTACGCTCCCGTTTTTTGGGGGATGGAGGCTTATTATGATTGAGGAACGCACCGGCATCATCACTTTCCAAGGCAATCCCCTGACCCTTCTCGGCAAGGGCGTTTCCGTCGGCGAAGCGGCCCCGGACTTCTCCGTGCTGGCCAATGATCTCACCCCGCGCACGCTGGCCGACTACAAGGGCAAGGTGCTGGTCATCAGCGTGGTTCCTTCCCTCGACACGCCCGTCTGCGACATGCAGACCCGCCGTTTCAATGCCGAAGCCGCCAAGCTTTCCGACAACGTCCGCATCCTGACCATCAGCTGCGACCTCCCCTTCGCCCAGACCCGCTGGTGCGGGGCCGCCGGGGTCGATGCCGTCGAAACCCTCTCCGATCACCGCGACCTTTCCTTCGGTACGGCCTATGGCGTCGCCATCAAGGAACTCCGCCTCCTCAGCCGCGCCGTGTTCGTCATCTGCGCCGACGGCGTCATCGCCTACGAGCAGCTCGTCAAGGAAGTCACCCACGACGTCGATTTTGAAGCCGCTCTTGA
Organism: Bilophila sp. T19-St14; assembly: GCF_059728385.1. Lineage (NCBI taxonomy): Bacteria > Pseudomonadati > Thermodesulfobacteriota > Desulfovibrionia > Desulfovibrionales > Desulfovibrionaceae > Bilophila > Bilophila sp. T19-St14. The sequence goes on along the minus strand of NZ_BAAGFT010000001.1, from coordinate 2,488,568 downwards.
GGCCGTGAAAGCCTGCCTTGAAAAATAGTTCCGCCAAAAGGCGTGAACCTGCCTCCCCGCCGGGTCTCCCTTTCCTTCCTTCCGAGACCTGCCGGATGATACGGCAAAGGCCGCTCCTGAGCTCTCAGGGGCGGCCTTTGTTCTGAGCCGTGTCGTCAACTAGATATAATCCATTACAATTGTTTAACCATTTTCAAGCCACAAAAAATTATTATATAATTTCAATTAGTTATATGTAAAAAATAACAACACGGCCCAGGGCCTGTTCACCAAAAAGAAAAGGCTGTGTTCTAGAAAATGGTTGATGCCTTTTTCTTTGAAGTTCCACAGGGATAACCGACAAAATGCCTTAGCCCTGTATTCCGCCAAGAGGAAAACCGGAGAAAAAGGCTGTATTTTCACCACACTGTGGAGATGAAACAACCACATACTATGACAGAGCCTTTTGCAAATGGTTACCCTCAATTCGGGCGATGCCGCATCTTTCGTCAATCACATTCAATCATTGAAAAAATTCAGCATAGCGTGAAGACGCCCTAGGCGGAAGGCTGCCCTTCCGCCGCTGCCTCCAGCGCCGCCACGCGGGACTTGAGGGCCTCCAGTTCCGTTTGTAGGGACTGTACCGCGTTGGACGGCTCCCAGTTGCCGTTGTCGGCGTTCCACCATGGGGACGGCCCCCTCCGTGCGGCTCCGGTTGTCCATCAGCGGGAGCATCTTCCCAAGCCACGCATTGAGGCGCTGCATGTTCGCCGTCACGATGGCGTTCCAGCCTTGCTGCCCATAAGTAATCGTCTCAAGCCCGGTCGGGGTCAAACTCGCCATTGCGTCTTCTCCTTGCTTGTCTTATCGGGCCGCCCCTCAGGAACCGCAGGGCCGGACGGCCCGGAACTCCGGCCACGGGGAACAGGCCGTTGCCTTCTTATCCATTGGAATGCCCGGTTCAGGCCACGTATTCCCCGTCCTGCGCTTCCACGGTGACGGATGCCGCCGGGGAAACATACCCAAGCTGCCGCGCCGTCACGGACAGCGTGAAGCGCCCCGGACGCGTGAGGGTGATGGACGTGCCGTTGACCGCATAGTCCTCGCCCGCCGCCGTAAGGACGAAATCCCCGGAGAACCCGGCGGGCACCGGCTCGTTCCCGTTCTCGGTGCGCGTCCCGGCCCCGCCGAAAGCGACGTCCACCGGGCTCCAGCTTACGGTGACGGAATCCCCCGTGCGCACCGCCCGCAGCCCGGCGACGGGCCACGGGAACATCGCCTTTCCGGTCACGGCGAAAGGCAGGCCATCCACCCGATCCGCGCCAAGCACCTCATCTCCCGAAACAGGCCGCAGCTTGACGGCATGGGTGCCTATGGGCAGCCCCTGCACCGTATTTTCCTCGCCCGGATACCGGAATACCCAGATCGCCGCCCCCGCCGCATGCGTCTGGATGGGCGTATTCATGTACCCCCGCACCACGCCGGAGAACCGGGTCGTCTCCGGGCCTTCAAGCACGACCGTCTGGAACAGCATCAGCTCATCATCGACGAGCGCCATGCGCCGCGCCCCGAACAGTTCCGCCCGGCTGACCGGGCCGAAGGACGGATCTTCCTTATAGGGCCGGTACAGCAGCCCCCGCGTGTCGTCCACGGCGAGCGTATCCGCCGGGTACGCCTCGGCAAGCGCCCCGTACTGCGCCCACGGAGCCGAAAGCAGCCCAACGGGGCTGTAGTCGGCGTTCGTGGCGGAACGCTCCACGAGCAGCCCTTCCTCGGAAAGCAGCTCCCGCGCCGCCAGCACGAGAACCGTGGGTTCGGAGCCCGTTTCCGGGTTCCGCGGCAGCTCGAAAAGCCGCGTATGCCGCAGGGGAACCGGCGAGAGATCCGGGGCCGACCACGGCGGGATGCCGGTGACCGGCGGGTACACGGCGGGCGGCTGGGCCATCGGATCGGGCAGGGGTTCCCCCGGAGGCACGAATGTCCCGGACAGCCGTTCCACAACCTGCTTGGCCTGAATCGAGATACGGTTTTCGGACAGGTTCCCGCGCACGACTTCCAGCACGCGCACCCGTACCCCGGAAAGGCCGAAACGCGGGTGCGTGATCTCAAGGATCTGCCCCTGCTCGATGTGGGCATAATCACGCGGCACGTCGAACGAAAACGAGGCCGCCGGGTAGGACTCCACGTCCCGCAGCTCCTCAATGCGCCGCTGCGCCGCGCTGCGGTCGGTAAAGGCGGTCAGATCCACGCTCTTCTTGCGCCGCAGCCCAAGGAGCTGGATGGAAGCCGCGTTGTTGGCGGTCACGGCGCGCTCGGAATAGTCCTGCGCCGCGTCGGTGAACTTGCCGGAAAGATCGTTCCATGTCGTATCCCACGCCGCCCGCTTGAAGGAGAAGGAGCCTTCCAGAAAATCGCCTTCGCCGAGCACCGCCGAGGGCGCCGCGTCAGGATCGGGGGCCCGCAGGGACAGCGTCCCGTCGGCCCGCTCGACGAGCCAGCCGCCCACGAACCCAAGCACCTGCATGATGTGCTCGCGTACGGGTTTCTGGCGCGAGAACACGATGTTCAGGCCATAGCCCTTCTGAGCCCAGAACGACGCGGCGGCGGAAAAGCTCGGCTTGTCGATGGAAGGCCACGAGGCCCCGGCGTCAAGGAGCAGTTGGAGGATGATCGCCGCCGGGTTCACGCCGTTGGGCAGGATGGCGTGCTCCAGCGGGATATCCCCGCAGAACCGCACCACGTAATGCAGCGTCGGCATCATGGACACGTTGAAGCCCAGATAGAACTGCCGGAGCCAGACATGGGCCACTCCGGGGAGGCGGCTGGCGTACGGCCCGGCCTGTGCGGGGTAAAACGCGCCCGTGCCGTCGTTCCAGACCTGCTCCGCGCACGGGATGGCCCCGCCCTGTTCCGTAAGCAGCCGATCATCCTGATAGACGCCGACAAGTTCCAGCGGCCCCATGCCGATGCCCTGCCACACGTCCATGCGGTAGTGGTAGCCTTGCAGCACCTTCTGCTTTTTCTTTTTGCCGCCCTTGCCGCCCACGGCGGTTTCCTCATACTCCGGCTCGCTGGAAAGATTGCCGTAATACAGCAGGTTTCCCGGCAGCCTGACGGTGCCGAACACGCGGGGGATGACAGTCCCTTCCTCAGCCGTGGTCAGGCGGAAGGCGTCGAGGTTGGCCGGGGCCATGTCCGCCCCCTTCATGGAGCGCGGCCCCTTGGCGAACAACGCCGTCGCCACGGTCGCCCCGATGGTCACGGCGGCGATGGCAAGCCCTACGCCCATGCGCCCGCCCCCGTTTCAGCGGCGACGATGCGGAAATGCCGGGTCATGCGCCGCAGCCACCAGTTTCCGAGCGGCGTAAACGACACGCCCCTGCCGTTGATGGCGTGCAGCATCTGGAACCCGCCGCCGCTACAGGGCCAGGCCAGCCCGCAATGGTTGGTCACGCGGCGCTCCGTGGTGGAAAACGCCAGCCAGTCGCCCCGCAGGAGCGGCGCATCCACAGGCAGGGAAGCCATCCCCAGCCCCGGACGCAAACAGTCGCGCATGTGCCTGTGGCTGGCCTCCAGCACGTATTCGTCCCGCGTATGCTCGTGCCAGTCGCGGGGGTAATAGCCGTACTCCAGACGGGTCAGCAGCCCGGCATCCACCAGCGCCTGCCCGACGAACAGCGTGCAGTCCGCGCCGCGCCCCTTGCACCGCTGCAAATGCCTGTAGGGTGTCCCGATCCATGACTCCGCCTCAGCGCGGAAGGCTTCCCACGCGGCCTCGTTGCCGAAATAGTCCATAACGATCCTCCCTCTGGAAACGGAAAAGAAGCGCCTTCCCCTGAAGGCCCCCTTCGGCTTCCTATTTGAATCCCCAAACGGCGGGGTTCCGGCTTGGGATGGAGGCGCAGCCGCCGAACCGGGCGGAATTGCCGAAGCGATCCCGGCAGGTGGCGGGCGAGCCGTCGCATCCGGGGTATGCCGTCACGGTTCCGCCGCTGCCCACACGGGAATCGAAGGGCAACTGAAGCGTGATCGTGTCCCCGACATGCGCGACGATGAACCGGAAATCCCCTCCCGCCGCCGCGTACCCGCGCGTGAAATACCCATCAGGGTACGCGGCGAAGGACGGCGACGTCAGCAGATGCCCGTCCACGGACACGGACGCCGCCACGCCCCATGACTGCGCCGCCAGCCCGCACCCGGAATCGAACAGCACGAACTGGCATTGCCCCGAATAGATCATGCGGGGCAGCATGGCATCGAGGATGCAGCTTGACGAAAGGCAGTTGACCGAAACCTGCGCGGCGTCCGCGCCGGGGATCACCTCCAGCACCACGCCGCCGAAAACCTGCACCGTGCCCCCGCCCTCAGGTTCGTGCTCATAAATGTTCACCCGCGTCGGCAGGATGGGCAACGAAGCCAGATACCGGGTGAGCAGCGTATCCATGCACGCCGTCAGCGTCACCGTGGCGGCCTTGCCGTCCACGCTGCCCCGCAGTTCGCCGCGCTCGATGGCGGCGGGCGTCCATTCCGCCCCACGCCACAGGACGGGTTCCCGCGAGGTCGTGAGCGTATGCACGGTGTCGGCTATGATTTCATAAAGTTCTACAATCTGAGGCAATTCTGTACGCATCAGCTTTCCTCCGGCAGGGTGTGGAACGACAGCTCGCACCGGGAAACCCCGGCGGATTCGTGCCGGACGGTTACGCAGTCCGTATCCAAACGGGCGTAATACTCCCGCCCCACCCGTGAAGACGGGGGGACGGCCACGCCGGGCTCGGAATCGAGGTGCAGCGCCAGTTCGCCCACGCCCGCATCTTCCACGGCCACAAGGCGGCGGTTCAGGACATCCCCGCCCGGCAAGGCGATCCACAGCCGCTGGTTGGGGATGAAGCCGTCCTTTGCGCCGTTGTCCAACACGTACAGGATCGCCTTGTCCGCCGCGGCCCCGCGGGTCAGGGTGAAACAGCGGCGCGGATCGCGCACCAGCAGGGCTTTCCAACGCCCCCGCAGGGCTGTGGCCCGATCCAGCAGCCCGGCGAGCTCCGGTTCCCGCAGCAGGTACTTTTGGCGGTGCGTCGATGGGGCCACGTCCCTCCGGGCGCCCAGCTCCATCACGCCGCCGCGCACGGTGCGCAGAGTCCGCAGCAGGGACGAGGTGCCGCCGACGCCGTCGCCCGACCAGTCGGGACGGTGCGGCCAGAGCCATGCGCCGGACTCGGACGGGACGCGGGGCAACGCCCCCAGCGCCGGCTGCGAGCCCGCCAGTTCGCGGAATTCCACCGACCACGTTTCCATCCCGTCGGAAACCACGGCAGGCTCCGCGCTCGTCAGGATGCCCGTGAACAACGGAACCAGCCGCGTGGCGCCCTCCGCGAACACATCGGGAACCGGCGCAGCCACGGAGAGCGTCCGGCCCGCCGGATCTTTTGAAAGCAGGGAACAGGCCATAAACGTACCGCTCCGGCGTTCGTGCAGCATGATCAAATCGCACAGCCGCGTCAGGTTCCAGCAGTCCCCGAAATCCCTGCCGGGCGTGAGCACCTGCCGGGCGGCGTCGATGTCCGCCACATCCAGCGCCTCCTGCCACAAGGGGACGCCGAACACGCGGTCTTTCCCGTACTGGACAAGGTGGTGGAGCCGCTGCCCGTTCACGCCGTCGCCCCAGATCGTGGCCCGGAGCGTCCGCAGGGGGCGCTTCGCCAGCGGGCGGCGCTGTTCGTCGCCGTTTTCCCCCCGCGTCAGCACGGTGTCGAACGCGTAATCGATCTCCAGCCCGTCCGACCAATCGGGCCAGAACGGAAACAGAAGCAGGCGCGACGCCGTGATCGTCAGGCTCCGTTCCCCGATGTCGGTAACGAACGTATACGTCGTATCCTGCTGCGCCGGGCCGGAAGGCAGCACGGTGAGAAGGCCCTTGAGCGCGCCGGTGGGCGGCAGCACCCCCGGACGGAAGCCGGAAAGGGCCGTGCCCGCAGGCGATGCGCTGTTGACGCCGACAAGCCGCACGGGTGCGAACGTCGCGTTCCAGAGCACCACATCAAGCGTTTCCATCCCCGAAAGCAGCCCCAGATGGGCTTCCGTCGGATACAGATGGATCTGCCCGTAAATGAGATCCGCAACGCTCTCGGCCATGCGGCGTTCCGAGGGCCGAGGCAGCGGCGTGGCCTCGTGCCGCACCATGTCCCCCCGGTGCGGGGCGTCGCCCGCCCATGCGCCCGACGTTCCGGGGATGCTGTAGGAGCACTCCGGGACGCCGCCCGCGCGCGGCCACAGCACCTCTGAAATCATGCTTCCACCTCAACGGCGAGGCCGATGGCGTCCGAGTCCGAGATGTCGGGCAGCACCATGAACACCCGGCCCCCGATGCTGATGCGATCCTTGGGCTTGAGCCCTTGCAGGCTGACCGCCCAATACGGCAGCTCGCCCGCGATGCGCACGTCCTCGCCGTTGCAGACGTACAGCAGCGGCTTGATCAGCATGTGCCGGAGCGTCCCGCTGTTCTGGAGGAGCGCCGCGTTGTACTGGGGAACCGATGCGCAGACCGCGCCCTTGTGCGTAGGGGTTATGGTTTTCCCCCCTGCGTTGACGGCCCCGGCAAGGCTGTAGTCGGTGTTCACCTTCCCGATGACGCTGCGCACGGTGACGCTGGTGCGAACCACACTGGGCGCAGGCGTGCCCGCCGTATAGCCGTAGGTGCCTTCCGGCGGGAATCTTTCGACGTTGGCCCCCTTCCAGAGCAGCCCCACATTGCCGTAGTTGTTGTTGCAAAAATAATACTCGTTGCCGACGTCCCTCTGGGCCGCATACAGCGCGGAAAGCATGAGCCCCATTGCGCTGTTCGCGCTCCACGCCGACCACAACACCATGTTGAGCTCCGTTTCATCCGCCCCGCCGTCCGCCGCCCCGAACATCAGGGGCACCCAGCCCGAATACGGCGTATCGGCCCCGTCGGAAAACGTGTAGGCCACCCGCATCGCCGTCATAATGAACGTCGGGCAGACCAGCACGATCTGCTCGGCGACCGGCGGCAAAATCCACCAGCCCGTGGACGTGATGCTGTATTTCCCCGGAGATCTGAGCCAGACGGGTTTTCCGGTCGCCCGCGAGCAATAGCCGTGCGCCAGCCTTTCGGTGAACCGGCCCGGCTGCGCGTCCCATGCCGCGGAAGCGTCGAACCCCGTGTTGCCGTGTACGGCCAGCAGGAAACGCTCCGCGTTGTCGTGCGCCTGCACAAGCCGCAGCGAAAAATAGAGCCGCCGGTTCCCGCCGCCCGTACTGTGCAGGTACAGTTCGCCTTCGGCATCCACGGCGTTTTTGTCCACCGTCCATCCCCCGGCCTGCGCCGCCCCGGCGATGTTGGCGAGCACGCCTTTCTCCGTCCCTACGTTCGTGTAGCTGAAAACCTTGCATGGCTGCGCCATCATTCGTCTCCTATGGCCATAAAGCTATGCCACTCCACCCGGTTGACGTCGGGGAAGAGGGTGTAGCCGTCCACGTCGCTTTCAACGCCGGCCAGCGCGTCGGGGGCCCAGCGCACCCCGTACATCTCGCCTATGGCCGACGCCCCGGCATAGCCGCCCGTATCCTCAAGCTGGATGACGTACATAGGCAGGAGCAGGCGCGGCGTCCCTTCCGGAAACACGATCCCCGTCCCCTGCGTGTCCATCTTCATGTCCGTCTCATAGCCGCTCGACAACCCCAGCAGGCTGGCCGTGGGGCAAATGGCGAAATGCGAAGTCCATACGCCGTCCGGCCTGCAAATCTGATGGCAGGCGTGATAAGAGGAAAAGCTCCCTCCCAGGGGGAACGTGCCCCGCCGCACGAAGGCCAGATTCCGCCTGTGCTGATCCGCGTCGCGCGAACCCGTGCTTGCGGCGGCGTCGTGCCATGTCGTGTACTGCCACAGGCTCGTGTAGCCGTCCGTCAGGCAGGCCAGGGGCCACGGGTTCTCGCCCGGCAGCGAAAAACGCCGGAGCTGCCCCAAATAGGCGTTGGCATACATCCCGTTGCACTCGGCAACGATGGCGACGCGCGCCTTGTTGCTCCAGATCCAGACGTTCATGGCGGCATTCCAGCAAGGCAGGAAGGCATGCGTCCCGCCCTGCCCCGTCCCGTTGCCGTAGGCCGTATCCAGAAACCCCGTTCCGCCCGGCGCGCCGTCGAAGGCCTTGTAGACCTTGCAGACCAGCCCGCCCTTCACGCCGTCGGTGTACGTCGCGGCATAAAGCCCCACGTACACCTCTTCCGAACCCGCCAGCCCGGTATTGCGGAAGACCGCCGCCGGGCCCCATTCCAGCGAATCCCGGCGCGCCGCCGTCCAGTCGCGGCCCGGCGTGCCCGGATCGCCCGTGATGAAGTCCGTCACTTTGGCCAACAGATCCGCATGGCTGGCCGCCGTCATCTTGCCGCTGAATGCCATTCTTTCCTCCTCAGGCGCACGGCCCGCGCAGGGCGTCAGGGGGCAATCCCTTCCTCGCCCAAAATATTGATGAGCACGCGCCGCCCCCGCGCCGAAGCCAGCGCCCGATCGAATTCGCGTTGAAAATCCATGACGTTGATCACGGTCAGCCCCTCGTTGCCGGACGCCCTGCCCCCGCCCTCCGTCAGGGAGGCGTTCCCGATCTCGCCGCCGAGGGCATAGGCCGTGCGCTTGCCCCCCGATGCCGGGAGGCGCGGCGACGCGAACGGCTCCAGCAGTTCGCGGGGGACGCTCCGACGCCGCAGCGCCTCCAAAGCCGATACCCCGTAATGCCGCACCGTGGGCCTGTCGAGCATGTATTCGCCGGGCGTGGCGCGGATCAGCACGTTGTCCGCCCGCTCGCCTTTATCCTGCCCGCCGATGAGCCCGCCGAACGCGAACCCCTTGGGCTGGGTACCCTTGATGGCGGCAACGCGGGCCATGCCCGCGGCGACGGCGGTGGCGGCCATGATCGCGCCCACCACCGGGCCGCCCCACTCCATCCCCTGCGCATACGCGGCCTGAGCGGCCTTGTAGGTGCTGATGGTGGCCTCGGCGATGGCCAGAGCCTGATACAACTGGTACACGCCCTTGCTCTGGGCAAGGCCGGACTCATAGGCCTGCTTCATGGCGTCCGCCATGCCGCCGGCCAGCGACAACGCCCCTTCAAGCCGCTGGGCGTCGATCGCCTTCTCGCGCTCCGCCTGCTCAGCCTTGATGGACACTTCCCGATCCGCCTGCGCCCGCCGCTCCTCAGCCCAGCTCCGCCCATGCGCCGCAAAAGCTTCCAGCTCGGCCTGATACGCGTCCTTCCGGGCTTCCAGCTCCTGCGCCATCCGCTCGGCCTGTTCCGAAGCGTTTTCCCGCTCCATGTCAGCGGTTTCTCCCGCCTGACGCCGCCGCTCGGCATAATAGTCCGCCATCACCTTGCCGCTGTCCCGGAATGCCGCATCCAGCTCCCGAAGCGCCCCCCTGGACAGCCCTTCCATCCGCTCGGCGGCCCCTTCCGCCAGCTTCCCCAGATCCGGCCCGGAAACGGCCTGCCCCGACGCCTTGTTCAGCGCGGAGACATCAGCCCGGAGCAAGGCCACCAGTTCCCGCACATTCGAGAGCGCCCGGCCCATATCCTTCAACCCTGCGGAAACCGAATCCTTGAGGCTGAGTTCCAGCGTATAGCCGCCATGTCCCATGTCCCGCTCCTATGCTTCCAGAAAGGCTTTGAACTGCCGCCCGTCCGCGTGCAGCGCCACGCGCAGGGCAAGGGCGGCGTCCTTCATGCGTTCGTCCCGGCGCTGCGCCTCGGCCTCAAGCGCCGCGGCGAACGCGCTCCAGCCGTACTCGAACACGTCCCTGTGCCCGGCCCCCGCCAGCCGCATCACCGCGCGGAGGAGTTCCCGTTCAGGGCCGCCTCCATCAGATCGCCGCGCAACTGAGCCCGGAACGCCTCCAGCACCCTGCCGAAGCCCAGCGCCCCGGCTATCCTGAAAAAAGCCGCGTTGACCTCCTTGACCTGCTCCCACAGCAGTTCAAGCTCGCCGGGCGTCATGTCCATAAGGTCATTGGTGGTGAGGTTGGACATCCTCGGCAGCAGCCGCTCCAGATCATGCACCAGCGGGCCCTTGCCGAACTGCTCGCACATATCCAGCACTTCGCGCACCGTCAGTTCCTGAAGGCGCACGTTCAGGGTGCCCTTGTCGTTTTCCATCGTGAATTCGGTTGATTTTCGCATTGGGTATCCTTGTCGGGAAAAAATGATGCGGGGGAGGGAAACCTTTCTGAAGAAAGGTTCTCCCTCCCCCGCGCCCCCTCCCTTCCCAAGACTTTCGGCTGGTGGGGAGGCGGCGCGGAGTGAGTCCCTGCCGCTTGGAAGTGAAAAAAAGGAAGGCCGTTCTTCAGGGAAGGTTTCCCTTATTTTCACAACAAGTTTTGTGGTTATCCGAGATAGCGCACCCGGAAGAACGGGCTTTCGGGATGGTTCAGATCATCGGCGAGCACTTCGCCGGTCATGGGGATGGAGGCCAGTTCCTCGCTGATGAGGCCGACCTCGCCGCTGAGCGAAAGGGTCACCTTCCAGCACTGCACGACAAGCCCCGGCCCCTGATCGGGCTGGCCCACGAACAGCAGTTCGCCGGTGACGTCGCTGGCGGTCAGCGCATCAATAAGCTGTTCGTCGGAAGACTCGCAATCCGCGGTCAGGAAGACCGTGTCGGCGGAGCAGGATTCGCGGACGCGCAGCAGCCCGGTGCGGGCATTAAGATCGTAATCGACGCCCTGACGGTAGCGGACGGTCGGCTCATCGGCCTTGTCCGTGAGCACCACGTCGGCGACGCGGGCGATGCCCTGCAACGTGGCTTTGATTGCAGAGGCGGCGATCTCCTCGCCGGGCACAAAAGCCCCCTGCACGTTCACGCACTCCAAAGCCCCGTCCTTCGCATAGGCGACGGTCGCCGTGGCGCTGGACGTCGAGCCCACCACGGAGGAGCCGGGCGCGAACGTCCCCCCGGTCACCTTGCCGTGCTCCAGGCGCGTGAAGCCGAGCCTTTCCTTGCCCACGAACGTATACAGGCCCTTATTGGCGTTGATCGCCTGCCCGGATACCGTTGCGGCGGCCTGCATCTGTTTCGCCACCGCCGCGCCCTTGAAGGCCCGGAGAATATTCCCGGTGGTGAATTCCTCCAGCGTGAAGGCCACGGCCGCCCCCTTCTGGGTGACGAGCTGGAGATCCTTGGCCTTCGTGCCGCTCATCGAACTGAAATGCTCCAGCTTTTCTTCGGTCAGGCTGATGGTGAAGGCCGGGGCGTTGCCGAGATGGTCGTACCCCTCGCTCCCCACGGCGCGGAAAAACAGCTCGCCCTTGCCGTACAGGTAATTCCTTGTCTGCGGACTTGCAGCCATATCCAATCCTTACAGTGCAATATTGTGTATGGTCGAAACGGTCATGCGGTAGACGCTGGCCCCATCCAGAACGAACCCCCGGATAGAGGACGGCAGGCATGGCCCCATGCCCGGAAGGGGCGGCACGCCGAGGAGCCGCTCCCGCGCCGCGGCAAGCAGCGCATAGGTTCCGGGGTGCCCCGGTTCCGGCTTTTGGCCGTTTGCTTCCGAGCGGTAACTTTTATCCATGACGTAAACCTCGAACTCCATGCGCTCCTCAAGGCGGCGGCCCGAAGGCGTGAACGCGGGAGAACCCGCGTACAGAACCAGCACCGCCGGGAACCCGCGCCGCAGCCGGGCCCATGTGTCCTTGCCCGGCTGCCCCTGAAACGCCGCTACGGTCTTCGCGCCCGGCGTTTCCTTAAGCGGCTCCAGCAATCCGAGGATCGCATCCTCAACCTCCATCGGCGTGCGGCTCACGGCGTCACTCCATCCCACGGGCGGGTGCCCGGTTCGAGCAGCACGGCCCCCGGCGTTTCCGTTCCCGCAGGGGGCAGGCCGGGAATGCCCGCCTTGCCGTCCGCAACGTCGCGCAGCCAGTTGAGCGCCTTGACGTAACGCTCGCGGATGGGATCGGTGTCGCGGATGTCGCCCCCGGTGAGCCGGTACCGGGCAATGTCCCCGGTGACCGAAACCACCACGGGCGGGATCGGCTCAGAGCCCGAAAGCGGCGTCGCATAGCGATCTGCAAGATAGCTGTCCACTTCCGAAGATGCCCGCTCCAGCGCGTCGGAAATGACCGTTTCGTCGAGTTCGCCCGTGCCCCGCCTGTCCGAAAGCGTGCGGATTTCTTCCGCCCCGAACAGGCTCACAAGCTGATCAAGCGTGGCGTATGCCATACAGAAATGCCTCCGGCGGCGATCCGCCCATTTTCGTTCGGCTGAGGCGGGTCCCTCCGCCCCTGCTCCGGCTGAAGCCGTGCGGGGGAGGAGCCCAAGGAAGGGGCTTTCACAAGAAAAGCCCTCCCCATGCCTTCATTCCGTTAAATCAGCCAATGGCTGACCAGCAGCGTCGCGGCGCGGTACCAGATGTTGCTGCCGCCGTCGGGGTCCTGCTCGGCGGAAACGATACGGCGGGCGGCGGACTGGAGGGACGGGGGCACGACCAGCATCGTCCCGGCCTCACCGCCGAAACCGAGGCCGAGGGGACGCCCGCCGTCGGCGCGGAAGCCCTGCATGGTTTCAAGGGCGGCGGCGAAATTGGCGGCGTTCAGCTCCTGCGTGCTGCACACGGCCTGCTGCCAGAAGCCGTACCCGCCGTTGCAGCGGTAACGGATGCCGTAGGGGATCTTGTCCTTCATGAAGACATAGTCGTTGTCCGGATTGGTAATGACCTGCAATTCCGGGGCGGTGCGCTCCTGAAAGATGAACGGGCGCAACGGGCGGGAGACATCCAGCACGAACCACGGCGTCCCGTCGGTGACCGTTTCGCCCACGGCGGCGGGGCGCAGCCAGTTGGAGACGCTTTCAGCGTCGCCGGAACCGTCCGCGTTCGGGTATACGGGATGATCCACGGCAAAGAACGCCTTGCCGTCATAGCATGTGCCGGACGTGCCGTTCTTGAGCAGGCCGAACACGATCTCGTCGGGATGCGTCCCGGCGGCATAGCCCATTTCGCGGAACAGCGGGGCATACACGCCGATGTCGTCGTCCTCCACAGCCGTGCGGGGGATGTCCACGGTGGCCTCGTAGAGGTTGTTCATCACCGAATAGCCGTGCTCCTTGATGTTCTTGAAGGAGCGGTCGCCGGACCATTCGCGGAGTTTGGGGAACTGGCCGATCCAGCCATAGGTGTTGCCCGCCGAGCTGCTCGGCACACGGGTGGACAGCTTGTCCCACTGGGACGGCGCGGACGAAAGCGCATCCTGAAATTCACGCTGGAAGCCCACACGCAGGGCCGACACAAGGGAACTCGTCACTACTGCCATTTGATATATCCTCATGATGAAGAACGGTTCTGAGGAGGGGAAAAGGGCCTCTTCCGAAGGAAAACGCCGTCTTCTCTCCCCCTGATTCCCTCCTCTCCCCCAAAGCCTTCGCTGATGGAAAGATGATGCGGAAGGAACCCCTGTCTTTACATTTCCAAACCGGGGGACGGGCGCGAAAGAAACGGCTTTCCAAGCCGCCCGTACCGACGCCGACCCTTACGAAAGTCTTGGGAGGCGGAGGGGTGGGGTCTGGGGAGGGGAGGAGGAAGCCTTTCTCCAGAAAGGTTCCTCCTCCCCTCCCCAGTCTTCCCTCCCCAACTCCCCTACCCGCGTACGGCGAGATACTCCGCCTCGCTCAGACCGAGCTGGCTGCAAACAAAACGCTCCTCATCGGAAAGCGGGGACGCGGCGGGAGCCGACAGCACGGGGCGGCTGCCCGTGCTCTGGAACGACGAGAGCGCGGCAATGGGCGAAACGGCGGCAAGATAGGTTTCCAGCGCCTCCGGGTCCCGGCGTCCCAGCGCGGTGGCCCAGCCGACAAGCCCACGGCTCAAGCGCCCGTCGGCCACGGCCTCCTCAATATTCCGGGCCATATGATCGCCCTGCGTGACGCTGAGCGCCACCGAAAGCTGCTCGCGCAGGGCTGTGTTGGCGCGCACCAGCGAGGTCAGGGCCGCCTGAGGATGGCAAGCCTGCAAAAAGTCGAACAGCGTGGGCCGGGCGCTGCCGGGCAGCGGATCTGCCTGATGGGGAAAAGGCGGCTGTCCGGGTACGGCGGACGGCTCGGACACGGCGGGATTCGCGGGCGCAAGCAGGGATTCGAGCTTGTCCAGTTCCGCCTGCAAGGTTTCCTCGGCGGCGTCTTCAGGCAGGCCGAGGAGCTGTTTCAGCCGATTGAGCGCATTCATGGCTGTCTCCGGTTGAGGGTTGTCGGATGGGGGGAGCTCCTCAGCCGCGGCGACGGCGCCGAGCCCGTCAAGCGCGGGGACATTGGTCAGGGCCGCGCCTTTCAGTTCCAGCACGTCGCCGTTTTGGGGGTTGAAGGAGAACACCGGGGAAATGAAACGGTATTCATCCTGTCCGATGAAAGCCTTGGCGCCTTCCGTCCACCGGATCGACGCGAACAGCCCCTGCCCCGGCTCGTACCGGAGCGACTCGATCCAGCCTGCGGCCGGGGCGGGCTGCCCGTTGTGGCGGGCATTGAGGCTCTGGTGCTCATAGTCGATGACCAGAGGCGTCTCGCGCCGCCGCCATTGGCCGAGCACACGTTCCGCGCCCGAAGGGGAGAGGTTCCATGCGTTGAGGTTTCCTCCCGTGAGCGTGCCGGGCCTGCCGTCGCGAGCGGCGAACACGCCGTCGGGCAGAAGCCGGATCTCCGGGAAAGGCCGGCGGAGCGAATCCGCCACCGCGGACAATAAAAGGGGATGTAGGGGTGATTGCTTCATGGGCTGCACCCTACGCGGCATTGCGCCGCAAGAAAGGTTGAACGATGTCAGCGGGTGGAAAAACAAAGAACGGAAAGGATCAGGCATGGAACAGACTGCCCCTAAAGGAAAAAGCGGCAAAAGGGCGGCGAGGGGGCGCACTGCGGCACACCGCAGAAGGAAGAGGCGGCAATTTGGTGAAAAACAAAGCTTCTGCGATAAAAACAATCGAAATCGTAAAAAATTTTCCTCACAAACGCCGAAAAGCCTTGTAAGCGAAAACCGACGGATCTATGATTGGTCAACTAAACAATCTTCGGGGTGGAGCATGAAAAAAGTCCTGACGACCTGCGGCTATTGCGGATGCGGGTGCAACCTGTATCTGACCGTGGAGGGCGGGCGCATCACCGGCGTCCTGCCCAAGCCGGATCATCCCGTCAGCCAAGGCATGTTGTGCTCCAAGGGATGGCAGGGGCACGGCTTCGCGCGCCATCCCGACCGTCTGGATCAGCCCCTGCTCCGTCAGGAAGACGGCACGCTGAAAGGCGTTTCGTGGAGCGAAGCCTACCGCGCCATTGCGGAACACCTGCGCGCGGTGATCCGCGCACACGGCCCGGACAAGTTCGCCATGCTCGCCTCGGCGCGCTGCACCAACGAAGAGAACTACCTTGCCGCCAAACTGACCCGCGCCGTGATCGGTTCCCCGAACATCGATCACTGCGCGCGCCTCTGACACAGCCCCACCGTAGCCGGTCTGGCTACAGCATTCGGCTCAGGGGCGGCCACCAACGGCCTTGAGGAAATCCGCTTCGCCGACACCATCCTTGTGATCGGCTCCAACACGTCGGCGCAGCACCCGCTGGCCTACGCCCGCATCACGGCGGCAAAGAAACGCGGGGCAAAGCTCATTGCCGTGGACCCTCGGCGCACGCCCGTGGCGGCGCTGTCGGACATCCACCTCGCCATCCGCCCGGGCAGCAACCTCGCGCTCGTCAACGCGCTGATGCACGTCATCCTGTTTGAAGAGAAAGCGCAGGACGACGCCTTCATCGACGGGCGCACGGAGCATTTCGACGCCCTGCGCGCCTCGTTGGAGGGCTGCACCCCGGAATGGGCCGCGCCGCTCACCGGCCTCCAGCCCGAAGCCATCCGGGAAACGGCCCGGCTGTACGCCAAGGGCCCCAATTCCATCATCCTCTACTGCATGGGCGTCACCCAACAGGCAACGGGGACCCGGACCTGCGGCGCGCTGGCGAACCTCGTCATGCTCTGCGGCATGATCGGGCGGCCTTCCACCGGGCTCATCCCCCTGCGCGGGCAAAACAACGTGCAGGGCTCCTGCGATATGGGCGCGCTCCCCGAAACCCTACCCGGCTACGTCAAGGCGGATTCCGAACTGGGGCGCCAGCGTTTCGCCCGGCTCTGGGGGCCGTTCGCCGACGAGCAGGGCAAAAAACTCACCGAAATCATGGACGGAATGCGCGACGGGAGCATCCGGGCGGCCTACATCATGGGCGAGAACCCCATGCAGTCCGATCCTGACGCGGCGAAAGTCGAATCGGGGCTGCGGAACCTCGATTTCCTCATCGTGCAGGACATTTTCATGACGCCCACGGCGCGGCTTGCCGACGTGGTCCTGCCCGCGGCCAGCTATCTCGAAAAACAGGGGACGTTCACCAACACCGAACGCCGGGTACAGCTCATCAACGAAGTCCTGCCCCCCCTGCCCGGCACCCGCCCCGACTGGCGCATCCTGTGCGACGTGATCAACGCGCTCGGCGGGCGGGCGGACTACGACTCGCCCCGCGAGATCTTCAATGAAATCCGTCAGGTGGTTCCGAGTTACGCGGGCATGGACTATACCCGCCTTGCCGAGGAACAGGGGCTGTGCTGGCCCTGCCCGACCCCGGATCATCCGGGCACGCCCTATCTGCACGCCGCATCCTTCACGCGGGGGCGCGGGCTGTTCACGGTCAACGACGTGCCCGACGATCTCGGCTGCGCCACGGATGAAAGCTATCCGTTCACGCTGCTCACCGGGCGCGTCTCGCACCACTACCACACCGGCACGATGACCCGGCGCTCATGGGCGCTGGATCGCGAGTATCCCGAGGCTTTTCTTGACATGCACCCGGACGATGCGGCGGCCTTGCGGCTCAAGGACAACTGGAAAGTGCGCGTCACCTCGCGGCAGGGTTCCATCGTGGCCCGCCTGCGGACGACAGCGGATCTCCAGCCCGGCACCGTTTTTCTCCCCTTCCATTTCGCGGAGAGCCCCGCCAACGCGCTCACGAGCCACGAGCATCTCGACCCCACGGTCAAGATCCCCGCGCTGAAGCTCACGCCCGTGCGTGTGGAGGAGGCGAGGTAGGGGAAAGGATAAGGGAATATCGGGGGAGGGGAGAGGGGAACTTTCTGGAGAAAGTTCCCCTCTCCCCTCCCCCGAACCCCCTCCCCTCTCCCTTCAAAGACTTTCGTGTTTATCGAATCCCTGTTCGCGGTTTTCCTTTGGGATGACGGGTTGCCGTGTATTCAACTGGACGGCAGTGTTTTACGGGGCTGGGTTATAGGAAGCAGTGTTTTTGCAAGGCTGTGTTTAAGTTTGTGGTTGATACAAGATTCCAACTGGAAAGGAAGAGTTCTTTGGAAATTATCTGGAGGTCTCGCAACAATTCTTCAAAACTGGATTTCATGTAATGAACAAAAAATGAGAGAGGCCCACATCACCAGACGTAGAATGAACTTTTATCTATTGATTTTCATTGAAAAAATCATCAACCGTAAAATTGAACACAGCCTTTTGCAAGGTTAGGTTATAGGAAATGGTTGATTCTTTCGGCTCTGTCATAGTACATGGTTATTTTGTTTCAGCAATATACTGAAATATATGCTTTTTATCCAAATTTTCCGCTGGAGGGCCCTGCGATTGGGGGATTTTATTGGTTATTTCTTTGGAATTTCAAGGAAATAAAGCATCAACCGTTTTCTATGAACAGCCATTCTTTCTTGAAGTTCCAAAAGGATAACCGATACAATGCCTCAGCCATAAAGCCCGCCAATGGAAAAACTGGAGAAAAAGGCCGTATCACCATACTGTGGAGATGAAACAGCCACATCCTAATGATGGACCTTTTGAAACGAACGGGGCGCAGCCTCCCCATCAGCCGGAAGCCTTGGGAAGGTGGGCGGGGAGGGAGCCCACTTCTTCAGAAGGTTTCCCATCCCCATATTCCCGCCTTTCCCTCAGGAGCCCTCATGTTCAAGTTCAAGGCATCGGATCTCCCCGAAATACTGACGCGCTGGTCGGCGCGGTATACGGTATTCGTCCCAAGCGGAAGCCCGGACAACGTACAGATGCGCATCTGGTCGCGCCGCACCCGGAAAGAAGCCCGGTTTATGGAGCCGGACGAATACACCAACCTGAGCGTCGCGCCCAAGGGGTTCGTCTTCGGCGAACGCGAGGAGCTGTTCCGCTGGGAAGGCAGCGAGAAGACCTGTACTGCCGTCAGCGCGCCGTCTTCGTCCTCTTTGCAGGAGGAGGACAAGATCCTGTTCGGCCTGCGTCCCTGCGACACGTACGGGCTGGCCTACATGGATCGCTTTTTCCTCGGCGAACACCACGACATCAATTACCATTTGCGCCGCCAGCATGTGTTCATCGTCGCCGTGAACTGCCTTAATGCCGGGCCTGAATGTTACTGCGCCTCGATGGGCACCGGGCCGTTCGCAGAAATCATCGCCCACACCGAATACGGGATGCAGGCGGGCAAGGGGTATGACCTGCTTCTGACCCCTGATTACGGGCCCGGCCACAAGAAGGGGGAGAAGGGAGAAAATGACTGGTACTGGGTGGAAGCGGGATCGGATCGGGGCAAGGCGCTCCTGTCCCACGTCGCGCCGCTCCTGTACCGCGACCTCGAATTCACGGGCCGCAGGCGCAAGAAGGCCTTGCAGGAAGAGGCGCTGAAGACGTTCCGCCGCACGCTGGACACGTCCACAGTCCGGCAGGTGCTCGCCGCGCACTTCAAGGATGAGGAATGGGATGCCATCGCTTCAAGCTGCATCGCCTGTACCGGGTGCACGCGCGTTTGCCCCACCTGTACCTGCTTCACCACCGAAGAGGAGCGGGACACGCCCCATTCCGGCACCCGCGTCCGGGTCTGGGACTCGTGCCAGTCGGTATCGTTCACCCGGAACGCGGAATTCCACAACCCGCGCTCCAAGACTTCGGCCGTGCGCTACCGGATCTACGATAAGCTGCAATACATTGAAGAGCGTTTCGGCATGAAGGGCTGTACCGGATGCGGGCGGTGCGCCGCCGTCTGCCCGGCCTCCATCGACATGGTGGACATCATGGCCCGGATGAAGGAACGGACGCCCCACGAGGTGTTGGAAGCCCTCGCCCCGGCGACAAACGTGCATTATGAGCGCGAGGAACGCCTGTTCGACCCGCAGCCGTATACGCCGCTCGTAGCGGAGATCATTGATATTTTTGAGGAAGCCAAAGGCATCAAGCGGTTTACGGTCCGCTACCGCGACCGCCCCAATCAGGGCCGCCCCGCCCTGCGCGGCCAGTTCTTCATGCTGACCGTGTTCGGCGTGGGGGAAATCGCCATTTCCGTGCCGTTCAGCGACCGCGTGAAGGATGCCTTCACCTTCTACGTCAAAAAGGTCGGCAAGGTCACTACAGCCATGCACAACCTGAAGGTCGGGGACATGATGGGCCTGCGCGGGCCGTTCGGCGTGCCCCTGCCCTACGAAACGCTGAAAGGACGCGATCTGCTGGTCGTCGGCTCCGGCGTGGGCCACGCGCCCGTGCGCGCAACGCTGGTCCGGGCCATCGAAAACAAGCCGGACTTCGGGCGCATCGCCATCATGGCCAGCGCCTCAACCTATGAAGGGCTGCTGCTCAAGGACGATCTGCGCGAATGGGCGAAAGTCCCCGGCGTCGAGGTGCACTACTCGCTCTCCAAGCCCACGGATCAGGTGGATGCGCACATCGGCTACATCAACGACCTGCTGCCCGGCCTCGGCCTCGACTGGAAAAACACCTCGGCGATCATCTGCGCCTCAGCCCGCCGCATCAAGGCCGTCGCCCGTGACCTCATGCAGCTCGGCATGAAGCCCTCGGACATCTATACGGCCCTCGAAACCAACATGCACTGCGGCATCGGCAAGTGCGGGCACTGCAAGGTCGGGAGCCATTATATGTGCGTGGACGGCCCCGTATTCACGTACGAGGAAATGCTCCAGCTTCCGCCGGAATTCTGATTTCAGGAAAAGGTTTGCCCCTGTCAGGGCATGTGGCTGTTTCATCTCCACAACACGGTGAAAATACAGCCTTTTTAGTTTTCCCCTTGGCGGAATCCACGGCTAAGGCATTTTGTCGGTTATTCCTTTGGAACTTCAAGAAAAAAAGCATCAACCATTTTCTGTGGCGCAGCCTTTGGGAAAAGGTTTGCCCCTGTCAGGGCATGTGCTGTTTCATCCCCACAGCGCGATGAAAATACAGCCTTTTTAGTTTTCCCCTTGGCGGAATCTACGGCTAAGGCATTTTGCCGGTTGTTCCTTTGGAGCTTCAAGAAAAAAACATCAACCATTTTCTATGGCGCAGCCTTCAGGAAAAGGTTTGGCCCTGTCAGGGCATGTGGCTGTTTCATCCCCACAGCCCGGTGAAAATACAGCCTTTTTAGTTTTCCCCTTGGCGGAATCTACGGCTAAGGCATTTTGCCGGTTGTTCCTTTGGAGCTTCAAGGAAAAAGCATCAACCATTTTCTATAACACAGCCAAAGTTTTTCTCCTTATAAAAATAAATAATTTAAATATGATATAAATATACGCTGTTTTCCCCTGCACAAACGCGATTTTTTTTCAGGAAATCGCCCAGAAAACGCTTGACGGAACCGGGCCATCCGACTATACCTCTTTCTCGTGATGCGGCTGTAGCTCAGCTGGATAGAGCAACAGGCTACGAACCTGTAGGCCAGGAGTTCGAATCTCTTCAGCCGCACCAGAATTTTTAAGGACTTACGAGAAAACCTCGTGAGTCCTTTTTTCGTTGGTGCCAACCAGCCCAACATGCCCCGCATTTTCAGCGTATGGGGAAGCAAGGGGAAAGGTTAGATAAAGGCTCCCCGCACGGGGCAGCCCCCTGCCGTCCCCTGCGCACCCATGCAAAGGGGCCGCCCGTTTCCGTTCACACGCGACGCCGGCACACGGCGCCAGCCTACAAGGAGTCCTTTCCATGAAAGCCATTGATTTCCGTTTCCGCCCCAACACGCCCGATGCCGTGGACGGGCTCATCCACAGCCCCTTCTTTGGGGACATGTGCGCTTTTTTCAACTACCCTGATCGCGCGTGGTCGGCCTCGCTCGACAAAATCGTCGAGCTCATGGACGAGCATGAAATCACCGGGGTCATCACCGGGCGCGACGTCGAAACGACCTATGGCTGCCCCTGCTCCAACATGGGCGTTGTGGAGATGATGAAGGCCTACCCCCACAAATTCTATGGCATGGCCGGGCTCGATCCGCACAAAGGCATGCAGGCCATCGACGAGCTTTCCCGCATGGTCAACGAATTCGGCATGAAAGGCGCGTCCATCGATCCCTACCTCGCCAAGCTCCCGGCGGATCACCGCAAGTTTTACCCCATTTATGCCAAATGCTGTGAGCTGAAGGTTCCTGTGGTCATCAGCACCGGGCCCGGCACCCGCGTCCCCGGCGCGATCATGGACGACGCCTCCCCCGCCCGCGTCGATGAAGTGGCCCGCGACTTCCCGGATCTCACCATCGTCATGAGCCACGGCGGGTATCCCTACGTGCAGGAAGCCTGCATGGTCTGCCACCGCAACGCCAACGTCTATATGGAATGGTCTGAATACGAGACGTGGCCCTTCGCGGACGGCTACGTCAAGGCGGGCAATGAGCTCATCCCCGACAAGCTCATTTTCGCCAGCGCCCACCCCTTCTATGACAGTTGGGAACGCGCCAAGCTGTATGAGACCCTCGGCTTCAAGCCCGACGTGCTTGAGAACGTCCTGTACAACAACGCCGCCCGCGTGCTGGGGATTGCGTAGGGAATCGGGGAAAGGGAGAAATCGGGGGAGGGGAGAGGGAAACTTTCTGGAGAAAGTTTCCCTCTCCCCTCCCCCGTACCCCCTCCCCTCTCCCTTCAAAGACTTTCGGCCTTATCGAATCCCTGTTTGCCGCATTCCCTGCTTGCCCTGTTGGGGCGACATGCACCTTTTCGATAGTTTCTGGAAAAGTTCATTTTGTATTTCATATAGTTGAAATACAGCTTTCATTGCAACAGCGAATGTCTCCTGTTGGGAAATGCGAAAAATCTGTTTTTTGGGGCATGGGTTCGTTCCACGGCTTGACAGGAGGAACGAATCTGCATAGATACAAACCCGGATTCAATGTCACCATCGTCTATCCGGTTAGGACGGCGGCCTCTCACGTCGCTAAGAGGGGTTCAAATCCCCTTGGTGACGCCAGTGAATGCAAAAGCCACATCACAATGATGTGGCTTTTTTGCGTTCCGGCCTACGAGCCCCGTGAAGCAAAACGTGCCGTTTTTCCGGCATAAACCTCTCTAAGAGCTGTGTAGATGAGCTTTGGAAGGACAACCGGGCTGAAAAAATTTTTTCTGAGAGAAACGCTTTTCTCTCCAAAACTGGCTGCTCCTTTTCCTGCCTTTTCTAAGGCTCTATTATATGTGGTTATTTCATCTCCACAGTGCGGTGAAAAATAGAGCTCTTTTTCCAGTTTTCCCCTTGGCGGGATCCACGGCTAAGGCATTTTTCCAGTTATCCCTTTGAAGTTTCAAGGAAAAAAACATCAACCATTTTCTATAACACAGCCTTTCTAAAGGCCCTGTCAAAGCATGTGGTTGTTTTATCTCTACCGTACGGTAAAAATACGGCTTTTTTATCCGATTTTCTCCTTGGCGGAATCCATAGCTAAGGCATTTTGCTGGCTGTTCCTTTGGAAGTTCAAAGAAAAAAGCATCAGCCATTTTCTATGATATAAAAGGCTGTGTCATAGAAAATAGTTGATGCTTTTTTCTTGAAGTTCCAGCGGAATTATTGAAAACAATCTTTTTGCAACTTGACAATAGTTAAATAATTTCAATATATTATATTAAAGACACGGCCTAGCCATATATTCCGCCAGCGGAAAAACAGAATAAAAAAGCCGTATTTTACCGTGCTGTAGAGATAAAACAACCACCTATGACAGAGCCACATAAAAAAAGGCCCCGCAACCTTTCGGATGCAGGGCCTTTCTTATGGGCGTCGATTAATAGCGGGAGTAGGAAGGACGAGCTTCGCGCGGGCGGGCTTCGTTCACCTTGAGGTTGCGACCATTGAAACTGAAATTGTCCAGCGCTTCGACAGCGGCCTGAACGCCTTCGCTGGCCATCTCCACAAAACCGAAGCCACGGGCGCGGCCGGTTTCACGGTCGGAAACGAGCTTCACGGAAGCTACTTCACCGTAAGGGACAAAAAGATCGCGAACGTCATCTTCGGTCGCGGACCAAGGGAGATTGCCGACATAGAGAGACTTAGTCATAAAAAAAAGAGACCTTGTGTAAAAAAGAAAGACAAAATGCCTGCGCATGAACTCCATCAGCTCTCTGCGCGACGTCAGTGCACAATGACTTGTTCCCTGAGAAAGTCAAGGATTTTTTCTTATTTTTTAAAAAGTTAGAAAAAAGAATCCTTCATTTCCGAAAGACCTGAACAAAACCGCCCCATTGCCGTCCGCGCATGTCCCGATGCGCAAACGGCGTTTCAGCCGCCCGCACAGCCGGATGCGTTCCCTTCCGTATTTTCCGTCCGCTACCGCAGAAATTCCGTGAGATCCGATTGCAGGATGGCGTCCAGCTCCTCAGTCCGTCCCGCCTCGCTCTCCGTAAAGGCAAACCCGAAAACGGGCAGTTCGGGCGTATCCACCTTGCGCAGTTCGAGCACCTTCGCAAAATGCGCGGCCAGCCGCTCGTAGTCGAAGGCCGAAGACGGCGGCAGGGATTTCGGCTTGTCCAGAATGACCATGCTGTAGATTTTCCCTTCCCGGCCCCGCAGGATGGCGTCAAAATCCGGCTTCCGGCCATTCAGATAGCAGTCCACCGTGTTGATCCCAAAGGCGAAATACGCCATGTCGGTCGTGCACAGCCCCGCGAAACGCATCGCATTGAACTCAATGGGCAAAATCCGATCGGCCCCGACCCGCAATTCGACATGGGCGGGAAAGTCCCGGATGCCCATCAGGGCGTTGACCTCCCTGAAAAACGCCTCAAAACGCGCCTTGTTCGCTTCGATAACGTCCTTACTCGTATAATACAGCCGATCGCTTACGTCGCTCAGCGACGCGAAACGGTGTTTGAAGATATTCAGGATGACCGGTTCGCCCTCTCCGTCGAAATACACGTCCACGGCGAACTCTTCCCCGGTAATGTATTCCTCCACCAAGAACGACGACTGGTTGACCACGCTTTCGGGGAAGCGTTCCCGGCTTTTGCGCAGGTTGCGTTCAATGTCCGCCACAGCCGCAGCCCAATCCCCATCAGATGTGATCGTATAGACGCCGAGGCTGAAGAACCCCACGGAGGGCTTGAGGATAAAGGGCTTTTTCCAGCCGCTCACGTCAGCCTTCCCAAGTTCGCCCACCGGGATCTCGCGGAAGAAGAAATCAGGGTACATTCCGGCCAGCAGGCGGCGCAGAGCGGCCTTGTCCTTCATGGTGTCGATATGGCGTGCCACCGGCATGTCGCCCAGATGCGCGTGGATCCATTCCAGCGCGTTCTCGGAAGACGTATACAGCCGTTCCCCGTTCCGGCAGCGCCGCTCGGCCTCGGCATCGTCCACAAGGTTCAGGCAATAGTCGCGGGCCAGTTCCGCCGTAAACGGGGTCTCCAATACGGGCTGTCCGCTCCGTTCAAGGTAATTGAGGAAGTGCTTCGAGACATACGGCCTGTCCAACAGGATCATGGAAACCTCCGGTGGTGAGTGTGATCATGGGGTAGGGAAGATTGGGGAAGGGGGGAGGAACCTTTCTGGAGAAAGGTTCCTCCCCCCTTCCCCAAACCCCATCCCCCTTTCTCCAAAGACTTTCATCCTTATCGAATCCCTTTCGCCAGCCTTGCCCGTGGGCGACAGCCCAAAACACTCTCTTTTTTCTTAGGCTGTGTCATGGAGATATTCATTTTTGCAATGAAAGATGTATTTCAACTCTATAAAATTCAAAATGAATTTTTTGAAAACCATCGAAAAGGCGAATAGCTCGTGTTATAGAAAATGATTGCTACTTGTTCCTTGAGGTCCCAAAGGAACAACCGGCAAAATGCCTTAGCCGTGGATTCCGTCGATGGGAAAGCAGGAGAAAAAGGCTGTATTTTCACCGTGCTGTGGAGATGAAACAATCGCATATATGACAGAGCCTTTTCATGCAAAGGGAAAGGCGTTGCCACAACAAATGATTGCCGTTTTTTCTGAAAAGCCCAAAAGACAACCAATAAAACGCCTCACCCATAAGGTTGCCTACAGAAGGCTGAAAAACGGAAAGTTGAAAAAAAGCGCATAGTTCCCCTGCTGAGAGATAAAACAAAAGGCTCCGTCATAACATATGGCTATTTTATTCCCGTAACCTGATGAGATATATGCTTTTTATCTATTTTTCCGCTGATGGGCCCCATGATGGGGGCGTTTTATTCGTTATTCCTTTGGAACTTCAAGAAATAAAGCATCAACCGCTTCCTATGGCACAGCCTGAAACAAAAGCCCCTGTCATAAGCATATGGTTATTTCATTTCCGTAGCATACTGAGATATATGCTTTTCTCTGATTTTTCCGCCAACAGACTGCATAATTAGGGAATTTTATTCGCTATTCCTTTGCAATTTCAGAAAATAAAGCATCAGCCATTTCCTATGGCACAGCCAAACAAAGCGATGCCATGCCCCACAAAAAAGAAAGGCTGTGTTATAGAAAATGGTTAATACTTTTTCCTTGAAGTTCCAAAGGGATAACCGGCAAAATGCCTTATCAGTGAATCCAGCCAAGGGGAAAACTGGAGAAAAAGGCTGTATTTTCACCGCACTGTGGAGATAAAGCAACCATAAACGATAACAGAGCCTTTCTCTTTATCAACCGTAAACTTGAACAGAGCCAAAAGAAAAAAGGGAAAGCTCCCAACAGGGATTCAATAAAGGCGAAAGTTTTAGGGGGATGGGGGTGGGGTTTGGGGAGGGGGAAGGGCCCCTTTTCCAAAAGGGGCCCTTCCCCCTCCCCAAGCCAACTCCCTCCTTACGCCTTTGCCAGAGCCTGTTCCAGATCGGCGATGATGTCCTTGATGTTCTCGATGCCGACGGAGAGCCGCACCATACCGGGGGTGATCCCGGCGCTGACAAGCTGCTCGTCGGTGAGCTGGCGATGCGTGGAGCTGGCGGGGTGCAGCACACAGGTGCGGATGTCCGCCACATGCACGAGCAGCGAGGCCATCTTGAGGCTGTCGATAAACCGGGCTCCGGCTTCGCGCCCGCCCTTGAGCGAGAAGGAGATCACGCCGCTGCACCCGTTGGGCAGGTATTTGGCGGCCCGCTCCTTGTAGGGGCTGCCGTCCAGCGTGGGGTAGCTCACGGATTCGACCTTGCCGTGCTTCTCAAGCCAGTGGGCGACGGCATCGGCGTTCCGGCTGTGGCGCTCAATGCGCAGGGGCAGGGTTTCAAGCCCCTGATTGATCAGGAAGGCCCCGAACGGCGTCTGACAGGCCCCCATATCCCGCATCATCTGCGTGCGCGCCTTGACGATATAGGCGGCCTTGCCGAAGGACTGCGTATAAATGGTTCCGTGGTAGGACTCGTCGGGCTCGGTGAATTCCGGGAACTTGCCGTTCGTCCAGTCGAAGGTTCCGCCGTCCACGATCACGCCGCCCATTTGCAGGGCGTGCCCGTCCATGTATTTGGTGGTCGAATGCACCACGATGTCCGCCCCAAATGCAATGGGGCGGCACAGAACCGGCGTGGCGAACGTGTTGTCCACGATCAGCGGCACGCCGTTCTTATGGGCGATGCGGGCGAACTTTTCGATGTCCAGCACTTCAATGCTCGGATTGGCGATGGTCTCGCCGAACAGCGCCTTGGTGTTGGGGCGGAACGCGGCCTGAATCTCCTCTTCGGAGGCTTCCGGGGACACGAAGGTCACTTCAATGCCGAGCCTCTTGAGCGTCACGGCGAACAGGTTCAGCGAGCCGCCGTAGATGGCGGAGGAGCTGACGATATGATCCCCGGCGGCGGCAAGCGTCAGGATGGAAAACGTGGTTGCGGCCTGCCCGGAAGCGGTGCACAGCGCCCCTACCCCGCCTTCCAGCATGGCGATCTTCTGCTCGACGGCGTCCACGGTGGGATTGCCGAGGCGGGTATAGAAGAATCCGGCTTCCTCAAGGTCAAACAGCTTGCTGACCTGTTCGGTCGACTCATACTTAAACGTCGTGCTCTGGCAGATGGGCAAGGTCTGCGGTTCGCCGTTTTTCGGGGAATACCCGGCATACAGGCATTGCGTTTCGATTTCCATTGTTCTCTCCGTTCAGGATGTTTCCTTCCGCAACCTGCGGACGGGTACGGCGTTCCCGGAAGCGTTTCCCGTGGGCATCCGCCCTTTCCGGGCGGCGGGCACATCTCCGCAAAGGGGCTATAAATAAAGCGTGTTTCCGCGCGGATAAAAGATATATCACTATAGCTTGATATGTCAATTTAAAACAGCCCCGCCGCCGGGATTCGACAACGCGGGCCGGGCGGAGTATGCTCTGCACGCTTCCCGTGCGGGATTTCCTTCTGCTGCGCCCCCCCTTTCCCGCACGCCCCAAAGAGACTCGGAGAAAGAACACCGTGGATCAGAAACGAAACCGCAAAACACTGAGCTGGTGCGGAAGCCGCAAACGCAAGGCCGCACGCACGCCATACGACGCCCGGATCACCGAATACGCCCATCAGGGCCACCTTGTCCCGCCCCGAAGCATCCTCAAAACGCCCGAACAGATCGCGGGCATCCGTGAAAGCGGCAAGATCAATATCGCCGTGCTTGACCATGTGGCGGCGCACATCAAGGCGGGCATGACCACCGCCGAAATCGACAGGCTGGTCTTTGAAAAGACCAAGGAACTCGGCGGCGTCCCCGCCCCGCTCGGCTACCGCGGATTCCCCAAGAGCACCTGCACCTCCATCAACGAGGAAGTCTGCCACGGCATCCCCTCCGACGATGTAGTGCTCAAGGATGGCGACATCGTCAATGTGGACGTTTCAACCATCTACAACAGCTACTTTTCCGACTCCTCGCGGATGTTCTGCATCGGCACGGTCAGCAAGGAAAAGCGCCGGCTCGTGGACGTGGCCCGCGAATGCGTGGAGCTGGGCTTGCAGGAAGTGAAGCCGTGGGGCTTCCTCGGCGACATGGGGCAGGCCGTGCACGACAACGCGAAAAGGCACGGCTACAGCGTAGTCCGCGAAGTGGGCGGGCACGGCGTGGGCATCCGGTTCCACGAGGAGCCGTTCGTCAGCTACGTCACCAAGCGCGGGACGGACATGCTGCTGGTTCCCGGCATGATCTTTACCATCGAGCCGATGATCAACATGGGCAAGGATGCCGTCGTGTTGGACAAGGCCAACGGCTGGACGATCCGCACGGCGGACGGCGCACCCTCCGCACAGTGGGAAATCATGGTGCTGGTCACGGAAGACGGGCACGAGGTGCTGGCGTACTGAGCGTCCATAGGGCCGCCTTCCCGCTCCGGGCGAAGGCGGCCTTTTTCAACCGGGCTTGCAGCGTATCCGATACCGGCGGCCTTCATCCAAGAGGACAGCCCTTGTCGTGCCCCTCCCCCGCAGCGCCTGAACATTCCGCAACCCACCGATACGTCAGCTTTTCTCTTTTGATCTATCGAAAATGGCTGATGTTTTTTTCCTTGAAGTTCCAAAGGAATAACCGGCAAAATACCTCAGCTATGGATTCCAACAAGGGAAAAGTGGAGAAAAAGACTGTCTTTTCAGCGCGCTATGGAGATAAAACTGCCACATACCTGACAGAGCCTTCTCTTTCACCAGCCCGGCAGGTTGTTTTTCGCCATGCCTGCCTCCACGTGCAGGTGGCTTACCGTGTTTTGAGGGACACCCCTAAAAAAAGGAACGGCCCATAACGCTATCTCTTCAAATGGCTCCCACCAAGGGGAAATCTGGAGAAAAAGGCTGTCTTTTCACCGCGCTGTGGAGATGAAGCAGCCACATGCCTGACAGAGCCTTCTCTTTCACCGGCCCGGCAGGTTGTTTTTCGCCATGCCTGCCTCAGCGTGCAGGTGGCTTACCGTGTTTTGAGGGACACCCCTGAAAAAAGGAACGGCCCATAACGCTATCTCTTCAATAGGTTACGGGCAGCCCTGGAAAGTTCGGCTTTGAGCTTGGCGGAAGGGGAGGGATTTGAACCCCCGGACGCCTCACGACGTCAACGGTTTTCAAGACCGCCGCATTAAGCCGCTCTGCCACCCTTCCGCAGAGCCGTCCGGCAAGCGAACGGCAACTACTGAACGTCATAAAGCGGAGCGGCCCGTGGGTCAAGCGAAAACAGAGGGCTTCCCCGCAGCCGCACACCTTGTTTTTCCCTTCCTTCCCTTGCGGTTTCCGTGGGGGCTTTCGGTTTCATAAAAATCTTATACCGTTTTTTTGCATTTTTTTAGCCTTTCCAACACGGGTGATATATTGTACTGTATGACGATTTTGACAGAATTCGCATACTTCGAGAAAAAAAGCACATTTCGGACCCACCCAGAATCTCCTGAAAAAGGAATGCGTTCCGCAAGGGCGCTTTTCAGGAACCATAGCTTTTTTGATCAGGCGTTTTTGTCAGGACGGCATGTTCGGCCGACGGCGGCCGACCGGGGCCATATGTTGCCAAGCGCTTGCCATGTCTTGTGTCTTGACACGTGTTTGCCCGGTCGCCTACACCATGATGACGGTGAAAAAGCGCGCCCGTTCCCCCTTGCGGGAAAAGGGCGCCAAGGACGGTTTTCCTGTCTCATGACGTGCCGCGGCCAAGAGGCGAATGGTTTTCAGCAACACAACCATTTCAAGAGGCGAAGGGTATGGAGGATAGGCAGAACAACGCGCCTTCCCACGAGAAGGCCCGCAGTCTGGCAAAACGACTTGAATTCGGTCCCGCACCGTTCATCGTCGGTCTTGTCGTTGCGCTCGTGTTTGGCTGGTGGATTTTCCCGGAACTTTTGTTCAGCAGACAGGATCAGCCTGTGCAGTTCAGCCATGAGACGCATCTCAAAGATGCTTCCCTGGACTGTTCGGTCTGTCACCATCTCCGTGCGGACGGGACGTTCGACGCCCTGCCCTCCACGAAGGACTGTGCGGTCTGCCACTCGCAGATGCTCGGCAAAAGCAAGGCCGAACGGGTCTTCTTCAACGAATACGTCAAGAAGGGCAAGGAAGTGGACTGGAAAGTCTACCAGAAGCAACCTGACAACGTATTCTTCAGCCATGCCGTGCACTCGCTGGCGACCTGCAACAACTGTCATGAGTTCTCCGAGCGTGAGCTTTGTTCCTCGTGCCATCTCGACATGGCTTCCAGCAAAAAGCCGCCCGTGTTCCGCGAGAACAGGATCTCCGGCTACAGCCAGGACACCATGAAGATGTGGCAGTGTGAAGCATGCCATGCCAATCCCAATCACTTTGGCAGCACCAATGCCAGCAACGCGTGCTTTGTCTGCCACAAGTAAGGAGACACCAATGCTTGACAGACGAGGCTTTCTGAAATTCATCGGCGGGGCCGCCGTGGGTACGCTGGCGACTCCTGTGATCTGGAAGGGTTTGGACGATATCTCCATCTGGTCGCAAAACTGGCCGTGGATCCCTTCCCTGCAATACGGCAACAACGAAAACACGTATATCCGCACGGTCAGCAAGCTCTGCCCTTCCGCCGGGGCCACCAAAATTCGCCTCGTGGGCGGGCGTCCCGTGCGCGTCCTCAGCGATCCTGAGAGCCCGCTTGGCGGCGGCGTCACCGCGCTGGCCGCCACCGAAGTCCAGATGCGCTACAGCCCGGCCCGCCTCAAGCGGCCCCTGCTCCGCAGCCCGGACGGGGCCTACGGGGAAATCACGTGGGAAGAGGCTGAAAAGCTGCTGCTCGAAAAACTCGCCGCAGCCAAGAAACAGGCCGGGTGTGACCATGACAGCGTGGTCTGCATTTCCGGCGACGAAAACGGCACCATGAACGAGCTGCTCGCGGGCTTTGCCGCCCAGACCGGCTCAGGCCACTTCTTCGCCATGCCCAGCGATGCGCAGACCACCGCGCAGGCGTGGAGGCTCATGGGTGGGCGCGGGCGCGTCGGCTTCGACATCCCCAACAGCGACTACGTCTTCGCCGTCGGCGCCAACGTGCTGGAAACGTGGGGCCCTGTGGTCGTCAACCGCCACGCGTGGGGGCAGGCCCGTCCCGCGGGCGCCGAACCCGCCATGCGCCTGGCCTATGCCGGGCCCGTGCAGAACAACACGGCCGCGGGCGCCGATCTCTGGCTGCCCATCAAGCCCGGCACGGAACTGTTCCTGCTCCTCGGCGTCGCCCGCCAGCTCATCAAGGACGGCGTGGCCGCCCCCGCCAAAGGGCTGGATGAATTCGTGGAGCTGGTCGCCAAATGGACGCCGGAAAAGGTCTGCGCAATCACGGGCCTCATGCCCGAACGCTTCGCCGCCGTCGTCGAAGGGCTCAAGAAGGCCAAGAAGCCCCTCGTGGTCGTCGGTTCCGAGATGGATCAGGGCGGCGGCACCGCCCCCGTCCGCATCGGCATGGCGATCAACATGCTCCTCGACCGCGTGAACAAGGAAGGCGGGATGCGCGTTATCCCGTTGGCCCCCGCCGCGGTGAAAGGTTCCGCATCCTATGACGTGCTCATGCAGGGCGACCTTGTCAGCTACGCCGCTGAAATGGCGCAGGGGAACAGGCCCGAAGTGGGCGTCCTCATGATCTATGAGGCAAACCCCGTCTATGCCCTGCCCGGCAAGGACATTGAAGCCGTCTTCAAGAAAAGCGGCTTCTCGGTGGCCTTCACCTGCTTCTTCGATGAAACCGCCCGCCGCTGCGATCTCGTGCTGCCCAACGCCCTGGGCCTCGAACGCTACGACGACGTGGCCGACCCCTTCGGCTACGGCAAATTCGTCTACGCGCTGGTTCGCCCCGTGGCCGAGCCGCTCTATCAGGCGCGGCCCGCCGGCGACGTAATCATCGACATGGCCTACAAGCTCGGCATCAACCTCGGCGTTTCCGACGTCGTGACCATGCTCAAGACCAAAGCCTTCAACATGGGCGCCGACTGGGGCTCCCTGAGCGACGGCAACGTCTACGTCAGCGACATCGTGGTTCCCCAAAAGGTATTGAAAGAGCTCTTGGAGTACGGCTCAGGCTCCGAACTCTCCGCCGCCATCGAGAAGGCCGAAGCCCAAGCCTCCTCCGGCAAGGGGCTGGCCGTGGCCTTCGTGAACAAGCTTGGCCTCGGCACGCCCGAAACCGCCATCCCGCCCTTCAACACCAAGCTCATCACCAACGATGAACTGGACAAAAACGTGCTCGTCGCCGCCGTCAACGGGGCCACGCTCAAAAAGCTCGGCCTGTACGAGGGCAACCGCGTCGTCCTGACCGGCAAGGCCGGGAAGGTTATGGCGAAGATCCGCGTCTTTGAAGGCGTTACCGACGATACCGTAGCGTTGACCATGGGCTTCGGGCATACGGCTTTCGGGGAGTTCAACGACGGCAAGGGCATGGACGTTATGGCCCTCGTCACGCCCTCTTTCGAGCCCGGTTCCGGCCTCTCCGTCTGGAACGATACCCGCGTGAACGTCGCCCAAGCATAAGGATTCGTAATCATGTCCGAAGTGAAAGAATTCGACATCAAATGGACAATGGTCGTCGATCTTGACAAGTGCACGGGCTGCGGCGCCTGCATGGTGGCCTGCCAAGCCGAAAACAATGTCGCCCCCAACCCCGACGGCACGAACAAGGTCCGCTCCATCAACTGGATGAAGGTGTACCGCCTCTCCAACAATAAACCGTTCCCGGAACACGACACGGCCTACCTGCCCCGCCCCTGCATGCAGTGCGGGAAGCCCTCCTGCGTGTCCGTCTGCCCCGTCGTCGCCACCGACAAGAACGAAGAGGGCGGCATCGTCAGCCAGGTCTATCCCCGCTGCATCGGCTGCCGGTACTGCATGGCCTCATGCCCTTACCATGCCCGTTACTTCAACTGGTATGATCCGATCTGGCCGGAAGGCATGGAAAAAACCCTCACCCCGGACGTTTCCGTCCGTCCCCGCGGCGTGGTGGAGAAGTGCACCTTCTGCCATCACCGCTGGATGAAGGCCAAGGACAAGGCCATTGCCGAGGGGCGCAACCCCTACGATCTGGCCGATGGGGAATATGTGACCTCCTGCACCGAGGTATGCCCCAACGGGGCAATCTCCTTCGGCGATTCCAAGAATCCCGAACACAAGGTGTATGAGCTGATCCGGAGCCCCCACGCCTTCCGCCTTCTGGAGCGCCTGGGAACCGACCCGCAGGTGTACTACCTGAGCAAGCGCGAATGGGTGCGCCGTCAGGGCGACAACTACCTGGAAAACGAAAAGACCAAGGGGTAGGTCAATGGAAGTGAAAAACTACAACCAGCCCGTCGACGCCGCCCTCTTCCCTGAAGGGTGCCCGCGTTGTTCGCTGCTGAAATTCCTGCTGCATCTTGTTCCCGTGGCCGCGGTCGGCCTGTGGGGCGCCTATGCCGCCTTCCGCGTCCTTGCCTATGGCCTCGGCGAAACCGGCCTTGACGACTACTTCGGGTTCGGCCTCTGGATCACCTTCGACCTCGCCGTCATCGCCCTCGGCGCGGGCGCGTTCTTCACCGGCGCGCTGCGCTACCTGCTGAACATCGACGCCTTGAAGAACATCATCAACCTGACGGTCGTGGTGGGCTTCCTGTGCTACTCCGGCGCCATGCTGGTGCTCGTTCTCGACATCGGCCAGCCGCTCCGCGCATGGTTCGGCTACTGGCATCCGAACGTCCACTCCATGCTGACCGAAGTCATCTTCTGCATCACCTGCTACTGCACCGTGCTCATCATCGAGTACGTGCCTTTGGCGCTGGAAAACCGGCAGTTGGCGAAGAACAAGCTCGCCCACGCCATCGCCCACAATTTCCACCTGATCATGCCCCTGTTCGCGGGCATCGGCGCCTTCCTGTCCACGTTCCACCAAGGCTCCCTCGGCGGCATGTACGGCGTGCTTTTCGGCCGCCCCTACATCCTGCGCGACGGGTTCTTCATCTGGCCGTGGACGTTCTTCCTGTATATCCTCTCCGCCGTGGGTTCCGGCCCCATGTTCACCGTGCTCGTCTGCACGTTCATGGAAAAGCTCACCGGCCGCAGGCTCGTCTCCTGGGACGTGAAGCAGCTCATGGGCAAAATCGCCGGGACGATGTTCACCATCTACATGGTGTTCAAGCTGGCCGACACCGCCGCGTGGGTTTGGGACATCCTCCCCCGTTCCGGCATGACTTTCGATCAGATGTTCCACGGCTGGATCTACGGCAAGTGGCTCCTCTTCGCCGAGCTCGTGGTTTGCGGCGTCGTGCCCGCATACCTGCTCTTCTCGAAGAAGTGCCGCTCCAACCCGGCCCTGTTCTACCTTGGCGGCATCCTCGCCTGCGTCGGCGTGACCATCAACCGCTACGTCATGACCGTTCAGGCCCTCGCCATCCCGGTCATGCCCTTCGACACGTGGGAATTCTACACTCCCAACTGGGCCGAATGGGGCGCGTCCTTCATGGTCATTTCCTATGCGTGGCTCTGCCTTGCCATCTCTTACCGCTATCTCCCCATGTTCCCGCAGGAACGTGAGCTGAACAAGTAAAAAAGATTGGGAGGGGCGGGGAAACCTTTCTGGAGAAAGGTTCTCCCCGCCCCTCCCAAACCCTCCCCACCCCTTCCAAAGACTTTCGCGTTTCGGATCGGGGAGGCTCAAAGAGTGTTCCGCATGACGACGCTGTGATCCGCCGGATTGCAGCGTTTGCCGTACCTGCCCCCGGAACGGGGAAAACCTTCAGCCCCTTTTTCCTATGACGCTTCCTTACGACCTGAATATACTGGATGTCGTGCTGCTTTCGGTCATCGCCCTGTTTACCCTGCGCGGCGCGCTGCGCGGCTTCCTTGACGAAGTGGCGGGGCTTGTGGGCATCATCGGCGGCATATGGCTCGCCGGACGCTATTATGGCGAGCTGGGCCGCATTTTTTCCCAGTATACGACCTCCCAATGGGTCTACATCGTCGCCTATGTGCTGATCCTCTGCATGGTGATGTTCGTCATCAGCATGGCATCCCGCGCCCTCCACTCGTTCCTCAAGATGGCCTATGCCGACTGGATCAACCATGTCGCCGGGGCGGCCGTGGGCGGGCTCAAAGGCTTCCTCATCTGCGCCGTCATGGTCACCCTGCTCACCTACTTCCTCAACGACGCCGATTTCATCAGAAAATCGCGCATGATCCAGCCGATCAAGGAAACCATCGTCGTCTTCAAGCAATTCCTCCCCGAACAATATCGAAAATAACAAGGGGAGAAAAAAGAATGGGAAAGCCCCCTTCCGCAAAACGGAGGCACGGCACCAACGGCAAGGCCGAATGAAAAGGCCCTGTCATACATATGGTTGCTTCATCTCCACAGTATGGCGAAAATACAGCTTTTCCCAGTCTTCCCATTGGCGGAATCCATAGCTGGAGCAAATCAACTTTAAAGTTTTTTGCAACATTAAAGTTCGGCTCTGTTATAGTAGTTGTTTCATCTCCACAGTGCGATGAAAAATAGAGCTTTTTTTCCAGTTTTCCCCTTGGCGGGATCCACGGCTAAGGCATTTTTCCGGTTATCCCTTTGGAGTTTCAAGGAAAAAAACATCAACCATTTTCTATAACATAGCCTAAAGTTTAAGGCTCTCTCGATCCGGCATTAAACAGCGTAAATACATTGTGCCTATGCCTTTACAGCGACCGCCTGCTTCCCGCAGTCAGAAGAGCCTTTTCAGCGTGAAAACGCTCCAAGGCATTTTGCTGGCTATTCCTTTGGAACTCCAAGGAAAAAAGCATCAACCGTTTTCTATAACACAGCCTAAAGTTTAAGGCTCTCTCGATCCGGCATTAAACAGCGCAAATACATTGTGCCTATGCCTTTACAGCGACCGCCTGCTTCCCGCAGCCGGAAGAGCCTTTTCAGCGTGAAAACGCTCCAAGGCATTTTGCTGGTTATTCCTTTGGAACTCCAAGGGAAAAAGCATCAGCCATTTCCTATGGCATATGCACAGTCAATGAAAAGGCCAGCCATACCTTCCAAATGGGGTTCTTCTCTCCGCCGGAACGGACTCCCTCCGCGCAGCCTCCCCACCAATCGAAAATCTTTGGAGGATGAGAGGAGGGGGTGCGGGGGAGGGGGGAAGGAACCTTTCTTGAGAAAGGTTCCTTCCCCCCTCCCCCGCATGCTTTCCCCTTCCAGCTTGAACTCCCCGTTCTTCCGGGATATGTCTGTTGACGGCCCACATTTTCCAACTGCGAACCGAAAAGGGAAACCTCATGTCCGATACCACCACCGCGCCCGCCGCTGCCGACGCCGCCACGCAAGCCGCGCTCGAACGCCTCAATTCCGTCATCGACCGCCTCATCGCACCGGACGGCTGTCCGTGGGACAGCACGCAGACGCCGGAATCGCTGACCGAATACGTCATTGAGGAATGCCACGAACTCGTGGACGCCATCCGCTCCGGCAAAACCGCCGATATGGTCGAAGAACTGGGCGACGTGGCCTTCCTGATCCTGATGATCGGCAAGCTCATGGCCCGCGCGGGAGGCCCGTCCCTCGCCGACGCGCTTGAAGTCGAAGCCGCCAAAATGGTGCGCCGCCATCCCCATGTTTTCAGCGATACGACCTATGAAAGCCAGTCCGAACAGCTCAAGGACTGGGATCGCATCAAACGCGAGGAAAAGGCCGCTGCGGACGCCGAAGGCCCCAAGGGAACCTATGACAGCCTGCCGCGCGGCCTGCCGCCCCTGACGAAGGCCTACCGCATCCACGCCAAGGCCGACCGCGTGGGCTTCACATGGCCCGAAAACGAAGACGTCGAAAAGCAGGTTGAGGCTGAATGGCTGGAACTGCTCGATGCGATGGCTTCCGACGACGCCGAGGCCATCGAACACGAGTTCGGCGACCATATGTTCACCCTCGTCGAACTTGGCCGCCGCAAGGGGATCAAGGCGGCCCCCGCCCTGAACGCCGCCACGGAACGCTTCCTTGCCCGCTTTGAACGCATGGAGGCCCTCGCCCGCGAGCGCGGCCTTGATTTCGTCAGCCTTTCCCTCGACGACAAGGACGACCTCTGGAACGAGGCCAAAGCCGTCGAGAAGCCCGATACGAAGCCGGAACAAGAATAAACTGGAAAGGGCGGGGCCGTTTCCCGAACGCCCCGCCCTCTCCGATCAGCAAAATGCCGCCCTTTCCCCTGCCCCCTCAAAGGGGGCTTTTTGGGGGCGCAACAGCCCTCTATTTCCTTCACTTTTCCCCGGTACGATACAATGATCCTTTTGATTGCAGGCGCTTCGCATACAGGTAAAACCGTTTTAGCGCAAAGGCTGCTGGAAAAATACAACTATCCGTATTTATCCATCGACCTGCTGAAGATGGGGCTCATCAGGAGCGGAAATACCGGCCTAACGCCCGAACAGGATGAGGCTTTGCAAGCCTATCTCTGGCCGATCGTCAAAGAGATGATCAAGACAGCCATTGAAAACCGCCAAAACCTCATCGTCGAAGGCAGCTACATTCCCTTTGACTGGAAAAAAGATTTTCCTGATAGCTACTTGGAACAAATACGCTACTATTGCCTTGTGATGACGGAAGCGTATATCGAAAGCCATTTTGATGAAATCAAAAAACATGCTGACGACATTGAAGCGCGCCTTGACGATTCATGGTGCACAAAAGAGTCCGTGCTTCAAGATAACGCATACAACTTCAAGATGTGCAAGCGGCATGGCTGCAACTGCATCCTGATTGACGGCAGCTACCACGTAGACATAGAACTTTAAAAACCTATTTTTATCATCCAGTTAAACAATAAAAAAGGGCTCTGCCATATACGTGGTTGTTTCATCTCCACAGCATGGTGAAAATACAGCCTTTTTCTCCAATTTTTCCATCGGCGGAATCCGCGGTTAAGGCATTTTGCGGATTATTCCCTTAGAACTTCAAGGAAAAAAACATCAACCGTTTTCTATGACACAGCCCCAAATAATAGGGGCGGGACGCCATTCGCGGCTGCCTCGCCCCTTTTTCATGACAATATGCGGGGCCCATTACGAAGCGGTACGGCCCTCTTCCGGGGAAAGCAGAAGCACCATACGGCCTATTTCCCCAATATCTTTGAAAACGGGGACTCCCTCCGCGCCGCCTCCCCACCAGTCGAAAGTCTTGGGAGAGGAAGGGGTGGGGTTTGGGGAGGGGGAGGAGAAGCCTTTCTCCAGAAAGGTTCTCCTCCCCCTCCCCAATTCTTATACCACGCTTAATCCATGTTGATGACGGCAACCTTGCCGGTTTCGGCGTGCAGCACGTGCACGGCACAACCCAGTCACGGGTCAAAGGCGCGGATGAGCCGCGCTATGTTGACGGGATTTTCAATATCCGGCACGGGCACGCCGATGAGGGCTTCCTCAAGAGCGCCGCGCATGCCGGTATCGCTGCGGGGAGCGCAGTTCCAAAGGGTCGCGGACACGATCTGATAGTTGGCGATCTTGCCGTTGCGAACCTTGGTGAAGTGCATCAGCGAACCGCGAGGCGCTTCGGTAAAGCCGAACCCTTCGGAATCCTTCATCACCGGCATGGAGAACGTCTCCTCGTCGGGATGCACTTCCTTGAGGAAGCGCTCGATGACGTCCAGCATGAGATAGGCTTCTTCAGCGCGGGCCACGTGGCGGCCAAGCAGCGAGAAGGCAAGATCTTCGCCCATGTCGCGGAAGTTCTTCACGTCGAGGCCGAAATACTCCTTGAACAGCTTCTGGCCGATGGGCGAAATGGGCTTGTTGTTCACCCACATACGCGCCAACGGGCCGACTTCCATAGGCTTCCCGTTGTACAGGGGGGCCTTCACGAAGCTGTACGCGCCCTTCTTGTCCACTTCGAGGACGTTTTCACCCTTGGTAAAGGGCTTGCCGGAGGTGGAGTCCGCAAACCACGAATACTTGACGTCTTCGGTGACCTTCTTCACGTCGAAGGGCATGTCCTTGCCGTCCTGATAGGCCCCGGCCTTGAACACGAATTCCTTGCCCTCGTCGTCCAGCGGGAACACGCCCACGCACAGCGCGTTGCGGTATCCCTGCCCGAACGTCCCAAGATCCTTGTACTGGCTGCCGACGAGATACACCACGGGGAGGTACTTTTCCTCGACGAACTTGCGAACCTTCTTGAAGCGGGCCGCGTATTCGACGAGCTTTTCCTTCGTGGGGATTTCAGAAGCGCCGCCGGCGAGGATGCCGTGCACGTGGGGCATACGGCCGCCGAAAAGCGCGACCATCTCATGGCACACGGCGCGCACTTCCAACGCTTCGACGTACTGGTCGACGCCCACGGCGTTGATGGCCGGGGGAAGGCGCAGATCCGGCTTGGCGTAGCGCGGCATGAACGGGGCGGTGTCCGGCCCCTGAATGAAATCCTGCCCCGCCAGATGGTAAAAATGCAGGATGTGCGACTGGAGGTA
The DNA here is from genome assembly GCF_059728385.1 of Bilophila sp. T19-St14. Lineage (NCBI taxonomy): Bacteria > Pseudomonadati > Thermodesulfobacteriota > Desulfovibrionia > Desulfovibrionales > Desulfovibrionaceae > Bilophila > Bilophila sp. T19-St14. Next base: position 2,449,028 of record NZ_BAAGFT010000001.1, on the reverse strand, counting down.
GTTCGCGCCGAGGATCAGGTTGCGGGTGGCGCGGCCGTTGCTCGGAACCGCGGTGCCGCTGGCCTTTTCCAGCGCGATGCTGGCGGCGGTGGCGTGGGCGGTAGGGCACACGCCGCAGATGCGCTGCACGATCTGCGCGGCGTCGCGCGGATGGCGCCCCCGCAGGATGGATTCAAAACCACGGTACATGCCGCCGGTCAGCTTCGCATCGACGACCTTGCCGTTTTCAACCACGACCTCGGCCTTGAGATGGCCTTCGATGCGGGTCACCGGATCAATGGCAATCGTGGTTTTCTTCTGGGTAACTTCTGCCATAAAGTGGCTCCTCAAAAGCGACTGGAACGGGAAAGCCCGTTCAGAGTGTCAGATAAGCGCAACCCCGGAGGATTGCCGCCTCCCGGCCGGAAAACGGCCTAGTTGACGTAGAAGGGGGACTGCCCGTCGGGGAAGGTCGGGGAGGTACAGCCGATGCACGTTGCGTTGTTGACGCACCAGTTGACCCCGTTGTTCCATTTGCGCTCGAAGGAGTCGCAGGCGCTCCGGGGCCCCTTGCAGCCCATGCTGAAGCGGCAGCCGTCCTTGTCGCTCATGGTCTTGACCATGTGCCCGGCTTCAAAGGCGCTCAGATGGGGGCAGTTCATGTGCACGTTCTTGTAGAACGCCTTCGGGCGGCCGTTGGCGTCGAGCCCCTGCTTGACCAGCAGGCCGAGCGTGTTGGTGGCAAGCGCCTGAAGGCCGAGGCCGATGGTGCCCACGATCCAGTCGGGATGCGGCGGGCAGCCGGGGATGTTGATGACGGGGGCGGGGATGCCTTCCTTCTTGAGGAACGCGGCAACGCCCATAGCGCCGGTCTCGTTGCCCTTCCCGGCGGGGATGCCGCCGTAGGCCGCGCAGGTGCCCACGGCGAGCACGGCGGCGGCGTTGGCGGCCAGCACCTTGGTCACTTCGGTCATGGTCACTTCATAGTGGCCGGCTTCCGCCACCACGCAGCACTTGCCGTCATGCGCCACGGGCACGGCGCCCTCAACGGCGAAAATGAACTTGCCCTTGAACTTCTCGGCGACGCGCATCATGTGCTCATACGCGCCCTCGCCTTCAGCGGCCATGACGGTGGGATGGAATTCAAGGCTGATGATTTTGAGCAGCACGTCGGCGATGCTCGGATGCGTGCTGTTCAGCAACGTGACCGAACAGCCCGTGCATCCCTGCCCCTGAACCCAGAAAACGGGAGGACGTTCGCCGGTAAGCGTCTGGGCAAAGGCCTCGTGGATGGCGGGGTGAAACATTTGGGAAACCCCGAACCCGGCCACCGTGCCCGAACACAGTTTGACGAAATCTCGTCTGGAAAGAGCCATTCCTGCCTCCTTGATAAAGGCATGTTGATACGATGGATAGCGAGGAATGCTGCACAACGCGCGCTCTGAGGACGGACAGAATGCGGCCTACAGCAAAAGATTATAATCGTATTATACAGAGGCCGGAATTGTGTCAATCAAAACAGGGTGAAACGTGCCACTTATCATTTTTTAGTAACACCATTGATGCTGCAACCATGCAACATCACCAACAATGTGCGTTTTAGGACAAGCCCATCAGACCGTATGGCCCAAGAAACGCAGGCTGCCGCACTGCCGATGCAGACCGGTGTCCGCCGCATCCCGCCACACGGCTCAGCGCCTACGGATTTTTCCCATCCCGTGCCGCCCGCCCAAGGCTGCGGGGCGCCCTGCGCTCCGTGAACTGCTTCCGGCTGGCCGCAAAAATCAAGCTCGCCACGACCAGCGTACACATTTCCGCCAACGGTATGGCTACGTAAATGCCTGCATTGCCGAACAGCCCCGGCAACAGCCACAGGAAGCCCACCGGGAAAAGCAGGCTGCGCATGAGGGCCACAGCAGCGGACGCCGCAGCCATATGCAGCGCCGTGAAGAAGCTCGCCAAAGCCATGTTCAGGCCGCTGAACAAGAAAGCCAGCTTGAACCAGTCGATGAAATCCAGCGTCACCGCCACAACCTTTTCCTCATCGGGCAGGAAGATCTTCAACAGCACTTCCGGGTACAGGGCGAACACGCCGTACAGCATGAGCCCGATGCCGAAGACCATACTCAAGGCCAGCCCAAGGAACCGGCGGGCGCGGGCGAAGTTCCGGGCCCCGAAATTGGCGCTTACCAACGGGGACAGGGAATCGCTGATGGCGTAGGACACGGAGGCCCCAAACCATGCGGCGTAATTGATGATGGTAAACGCCGCCACGCCATAGGAACCGATCCGGGCAAGCAGGATCCAGTTGATGAACAGGATCACCAAGCCAATCGACGCCTCATTGATCAGTTCGGAAACGCCGTTCCAGCAGGCCAGCCCGACTTCCTTCCACGCACCAATCGTGCGGGTAAAACGGCATCTCGCCTCAGGAGTGAAAAAGTGCAGGCACAAAAGCCCCGTCGTGACGGTATAGGCGATGCCGGTGGCGTAGGCCGCACCCTCAACGCCCATGCCAAGCATGGAAATGAATACGGCGTCCAGAATGATGTTGATGAGGGCGCTCAGCATAAGCCCGGCGGAAGCCAGGGCGGGTTTCCCGTTCACGCGGACGAAATACGAGAGCGCAAGCCCGCAAGGGATCATCGGCCCGAAAAACAAGAGGCCGCGCAGGTAGGCTTCGGCGGGCCCCCTCAGCTCTTCGTCCGCCCCAAGAAAATCCACCAGCCCTCCGCTGAACAGCAGCATGCCCACCGATGCGGCGGCGCCGATGAACAGCAGGAAAAGCATCGTCTTCGTGAAAATAGCGGAAGCCGCTTCCGGCCTCTTCTCGCCAAGATATTTCCCGGCCCGAACCGCCCCGCCCGACGCAAGCATGACGCCCACCCCGAAAAACAGGGAAAACATCGGCATGACAAGGTTGAGGGCCGCCAAAGGCATCGCCCCGACATAGCGGCCCACGAAAAAGCCGTCCACTATCGCCGCCGAAGACTGGAGCAGCATGGCCAACGTCCACGGGATGCAGTAACGCAAAAAAGTCCGCACCAGAGGGCCGTGGAGCATGAGATCCAATCCGTGCATAACTTTCCTTCAAACAAAAAAGATTGCGGCGTATGAACTGCGGAAGCCCTCTCAGAGAAGGACGCCCTCCCCTCCAAGAAGCCCCGGCAACAGGGCACAGGACGACAAAAGCCCGTCCCACTGATCCGTATGGAAGACGGATACGGCGCTTGTCGGGCATCCCTGCCCATACAAAGGCAGCAGCCCCTTTCAAAAACGCCTATCCGCTCACTCCGACCGTGCTCACCTAGGCCGTGCCGTCATTTTACATAGAACCATTTGAAAACATTAAAACAACATCTTGTGACCCGATAAATAATTAAAATAATTTCAATAGGTTATATCAAATTAACGACACAACCTGACAAAAGATCACGCTCTTTTCAGAATACGCCATTTGTTGCGGGGTGGAAACCGGGCTATGCCATGAAAACAGCATGGCACTCCCAATTAGTACGTATAAGGATTATCCTTACACGGACTAATTGGCAAGAAAAAAGTTCCCCGGCCGATGACAGGCGCCAGCCCATAACAAAAGCCTCCGGTGTGCGCGGAGGCCCCCCGCCGATGGGAAAACCGGATAAAAAGGCTGTAAAAAGCCCCCGGTGTAGGCGGAGGCCCCTTTCAACAGCGATCCTTTCCGGTGCGGCATCAGACTATGCCGTAGCGCACCATATACCAAAGCGTCTTGACGTATTCCGAAAAAATATACCCCATCTCATAGATGCGGAACCGGGCCGTAAAGGTTGCCCCCGCATGGACGGGATGCACCCCGAACGCCACTTCGGGCCAAACGTCCCGGAACACCGTAAGCGCCCGCCTGCTGTGGAACCAGCTCGTCACCAGCATGATGGAACGGGGATGCGTGGCTTCCAGCGCCCCTTTGGTCAAAACGGCGTTTTCATACGTGCTGCGGGATTGGCCCTCATAGGCCGCATCCGGCACGCCCGCCATGCCGAGCCGCCGGGCGATAAGCCCACCGTCGCCGGAGCCCGTCACAAAAACTTTCGGGGCAACGCCCCGATGATACAGCTCCGCCGCGCCGATCACGCGCTGCCCGGATTCCCCTCCAAGCACCACGATCACATCCGCATGTTCCAACGGTACGTCAACATACAGCCACGCTTCCGCCCGCTAAATCAGCACCGCCCCGATCAGCAAAGCGGCAACCGCCAGCCTGCCGATCGCCCCATACCATCCCTGCCCCATCCCCCGCTCCCTGCCGAGCGCCGGATATGCCTTCCTTTTCCCGAACATGCTCCCCCACAAAAAAACAGCCCCTATCCAGCCCACCCCCCTGCATGGGGGCAACAACGGCACACGCCTTTGGAGGAGAGGGGAAATTGAAGGGAGAGGCCCCTTTCCAGAAGGCTGTGTTCTAGAAAATGGTTGATGCTTTTTTCCTTGAAGTTCCACAGGGATAACCGAAAAAATGCCTTAGCCCTGTATTCCGCCAAAAGGAAAACCGGAGAAAAAGGCTGTATTTTCACCGCACTGTGGAGATGAAACAACCACAAACCATAACAGAGCCTTCCAGAAAAAGCCCCCCCAATGCAATCTTCATCAACCCTGCCGCAATCAGTCTCCGGCCTTGAGCTGTTCCCAATACTTTTCGTACAGTTCGCGGGCCTTGCCCACATTGACGGTCACTTCACCCTTGGCGAGCTCTTCCGGGTCCAGCACTATGACCTTGCTTTCGGCGTATTCGGGCTCAAGGATCTTTTCGGCGGCCTTGTTCGGCGTGGAGTAGTTGAACTCTTCCACGCACAGCTTGGCAACCTCAGGGCGCATCAGGTAGCTGATGAACTTGTAGGCGTTTTCCTTGTGCTCGGCCCCGGCGGGGATGGCGAAGTTGTCGAGCCAGATCAACATCCCTTCTTCGGGCACGATGAACTCAAGGTCGGGGTTTTCCTGCATGGCGATGAAGGCGTCACCGTTCCACGACAGCCCGGCCACCACTTCCTCGCTGATGAAGGCCTGCTTGGTGGCGGTCACGTCGAACACGCGCACGGACGGCTTGAGGGCCTTCAGCCATTCATAAGCGGCCTTAATCTCATCGGGGTTGGTGCTGTTGATGGAGTAGCCGCACGCCTTCAAGCCCACGCCGAACGTATCGCGCAGGTCATCGGAAAGCAGCACCCTGCCCTTGAACTCAGGCCGGGCGAGATCCTTCCAGCTCTTGATGGTGGAGACGTCCACGGCCTTCTTGTTCACGAGCAGCCCCACCGTGCCCCACATATAGGGGATGGTCAGGACATTGCCCTTGTCGAAGGGCTGGTTCAGCGAGGCCGGATCAAGGTTGCCGAGGCCCTCAATCTTGCTCTTGTCCAGCTTGGCGAGGAGGTTATCCTGCGCCATCACTTCCACGAAGTACCCGGAAGGGATGACCAGATCGTACCCCTTGGCCCCAAGCAGTTTGAGCTTCGCGTACATGGCCTCGTTGGATTCATAGGTGGAAAGCACCACCTTGATGCCTGTCTCTTTCGTGAAGCCATTGACGACTTCCTGCGGAATGTATTCCGACCAGCTGAACACGTTCAGTTCCTTCGCCTCTTCCGCAAAAACCGGAGAAGCGGCGATCAGCAGCGCGACAAGCGCAACGAGGAGTTTTTTCACGCGAGTTCCTTATAAGGTTGAAGGTACTTAGGAATGTGGGGGAGGGGAGAGGGAACCTTTCTGAAGAAAGGTTCCCTCTCCCCTCCCCCACGCCCCCACCTCTCTCCCTCCCAAGACTTTCGTCTTTTTGGGACGGGGCGGCGAGGAGGCCATGCCTGAAAGGATAAGCGTCTTCCCGAGAAAAGAAAACAGGCTGCGCAACGGAACTCCCGCCGCACGGCCCGCATGCCAGCCGTATTTTTCAAACAGGGATTCAATAAACGCAAAAGTCTTTGGAAAGGGAGGGATGGGGTTTGGGGAAGGGAGGGAAAAGCTTTTCTTCAGAAAAGTTTTCCCTCCCTTCCCCAATCCATTCATCAACCCCGCTTCCTCAAACTTTTCCTGGGCCGCGAGAGGCAGAAGGCCAGCACGACGAGGGCGATGGTGACGCAGAACATGATGGCGGAAAGCGCGTTGACGTCCGGCTTCACGCCGAGCCGCACCATCGAGTAGATGCGCAGGGGCAGCACCTCAAACGTCGGCCCGGCCACGAAAAAGCTGATCAGCACGTCGTCCATAGACAGCGTGAACGCCAAGAGCCACCCCGCGACCACGGCGGGCATGATCACCGGCAGGATCACATAGCGGAACGCCTGCGCCTCAGTCGCCCCAAGATCGCGGGCCGCCTCCACCAGATGCTCGTCGAACTCGGCCAGACGCGCCAGCACGGTCAACGCCACGAACGGCAGGCCGAGCGTCGTATGGGCGATGAGCATGGAGACAAACCCAAGCGGCAGCTTCACGCTGATGAAAAAAATGAGCAGAGAAATCCCCATGACCATCTCCGGCGAGACGGTCAGGACATACAGGGAGGCGTGCAGAAGCTGGCGGCCCGGAAATTCGGTGCGTTTGAGGCACAGCGCGGCGAGGACGCCGAGCAGCGTCGCCAGCGAAGCCGCCAACGCCGCAACGGAAAGCGTATTCACCACCGCGTCGATCAACGCGGCGTTGCCGAAAAGCTGGCCGTACCACTTGAGCGTGAAGCCCTTCCAGTTCGAGGTGTATTTCGCGGCGTTGAAGGAATAAACGATCACCACAAAGATGGGCAGGAACAGGAACGCGTAGACGATCCACAGCCACAGTTTGCCGAGCTTCCGCATCATCACGCCACCTCATCCATGCGGTCGCGCGAGGCGGCCTTGCGGTTGGCCATCCGATATACCACGATGAGCAGGGCCAGCAGCAACGTCAAAATGGTGCTCGCCGCCGCGCCGAGCGGCCAGTCGCGGGCCACCATGAACTGGTTCTTGATGAAGTTGCCGATGAGCATGCTCTTGGCCCCGCCGAGGATTTCAGGGATGTAGAACGCCCCAAGCGAAGGCAGGAAGACGAGCATCGAACCCGCGATGATGCCGGGCAGGGTCAGCGGGAGCGTGACGTGCCAGAATGACTGGAAGCCGTTGGCCCCCAGATCCCGCGCCGCGTCAAGCAGGCGGCTGTCCAGCTTTTCGATGGATGCGTACAGCGGCAAGACCATGAACGGCAGGAACGTGTACAGGATGCCCATAAACACAGCGAAATCGCCGTACATGAAGGACACGGGCCGTTCCGTAACCCCAAGCCACACCAGCAACGTGCTGATGAGCCCGTTGGCCTTGAGAATCAGGATGAGCGCATAGGTACGGATAAGCGAATTCGTCCAGAACGGAATGATGACCAGCAGGAGCAGCCACGGCTTCAGCCTGGCTCCGGCACGGGCGATCCGGTAGGCGAACGGATAGCCCACCAGCAGGCACGCCAGCGTGCTCATGAAGGCCAGCCATAAGGATTCCCACAGGATTTTCAGGAACGTGGGATCGAGCAGGCGCAAATAGTTGTCCAGCGTGAACTGCGGCAATACGAAATCCTGCTCGCCGCGCGTCAGCACCGTCACCACCAGAAGGCCGATATTCGGCAGCAACGCGAACAGCATCAGCCACAGCGCCGTGACGCCGATGGAAAAACGATTGAAAAAGGCCCTAGTCTGCTTCATACGGCAACACCACTTCCCAGCCGTCAACCCAAGTCACGGCAACGCGCTCCCCGCGGTTGTAGCTGATTTCCGCGTCGTCCTCATTGAAGAACTCGGCGACGGAAAGGGTCTCGCCGCAGTCGAGGGCGATGGAAATGTCCACGGTAGCCCCCTTATAGACGGTTTCCTCAATGCGTCCAGTGAGGTACGGCCCTTCGGGACGCTCGTCGTCATGCGCATAGACGCGGATGTCCTCAGGCCGCAAAAGCACGTTCACCCGATCCCCCGCCGCGAACGAACGCGACGTGCGCAGGGTGAAGCGGCGGCCGCTGATGTCCGCGATATAGATGCCCTCTCCGGGCACGGACATGATCCGCGCGGGCAGGATGTTGATCTCCCCGACGAAGCGGGCGACGTACAGGTTGGCCGGTTCCTCGTAGATTTCCTGAGGCGTGCCGATCTGTTCGATGCGGCCCTGATTCATGACCACAACGCGGTCGGACATGGCAAAAGCCTCTTCCTGATCGTGGGTCACGAACACGAAGGTGATGCCGAGGCGTCGCTGGAGGCGTTTGATCTCAAGCTGCATGGCGCGCCGCAGCTTGTAGTCGAGGGCGCTGAACGGCTCGTCGAGGAGCAGCACCAGCGGCTTGTTGACCACGGCGCGGGCAATGGCCACACGCTGCTGCTGGCCGCCGGAAAGCTGGTGCGGGCGGCGATCCGCGTACTGTTCGAGGTGCACCATGCGCAGGGCTTCCAGCACCCTGCCCTCGATCTCGCTTTTCGGGCAGGACTGCATCCGAAGCCCGAAGGCCACGTTGTCGCGCACGGTCATATGCGGGAACAGCGCGTAATTCTGAAACACGGTATTGACCTGGCGGCGCTCCGGCGGGACGCCGTTCATCCGCTGCCCGGCGATGGACACGTCTCCCCGATCCGGGGTCTCGAAGCCCGAAAGGATCCGCAGAATGGTCGTCTTGCCGCAGCCGGAAGGCCCAAGGAGGGTCAGAAACTCGCCGTTGCTGATGCTCAGATCAATGCCCTCAAGCGCGCGAGTGTCCTCAAAAGATTTGTCCACGCCCCTCAACTCAATGATATTGTCCTGTCCGGCCATTCTTCCCGACTGCCTCCGTATCCTTGTATGGAAGGGCGCGCGTCCCCGAACGGAATCGCCGCACATCAGCCATTCACGGTTCCGCCCGTCCTTCAGCACAGATTCTTGCGAAAAAGCCTTCAGCGGCTTGTCCGGGCAGCCCGTCAGGACTCCCGAAGGCTGTCTCAGGACCTTCTCTTTCACGCATCCTCTACATGAGGCGGGTCAAAGGGTCAAGAAAAGCCCCATCCTTGATTTTTCGTATAACCTATTGTCTATACATATTTTATCAAAACAGCCCCTTTCCTTTTTTCCACAAGGGCCAAAAAAATGCTTGTCTTTCGTTTTGGTTCGGGCTAAGAAGGGCTTCTTCACGGGATGTGGCTCAGTCTGGTAGAGCGCTGCGTTCGGGACGCAGAGACCGCGCGTTCAAATCGCGCCATCCCGACCATTCAGAGCTTAAGGGTTTGCTTCACGGCAAACCCTTTTTTTATGCCCAATGCGCGGCGCAAAAAAAGGAATCCTTCCCTATGAAGAATTCCCTCTTCGGCACCGAAACCCGCCGCAGGCCGACGCCTCAGATCGCGTCGGCAATGATCGACTGCGGGGCCAGCAGATCCGCGTGGATAGCCAGCCAGATGCACGGGGAGCTGGTGTAAACCACCCGATGTTTCCTGCGCTTAGGCAGAAACAACGAATCCCCCTTTTTCAGCCCCACTTCCTCGCCATCCATGTAGTGCAGGCGGGCTTCGCCCTCAAGCACCACGACCCATTCATCCAGATCCTGATCATACCATTCGCCTTCGGGAGTGACCTGCCCGTTGGAGACGATGCGTTCCACGCGGATGCTGCCCGCACCCGTCGCAAGGGTCTCGAAAAGTTCCGGCTCTTCAAGAGGGGGATACGCGTCCTTATCTACAAAAAGGATGTTACGTTTTCCGTCCATAGTCATACCTCCACCCGCACCTATAGGCCCCGCATCCCTTTCTGTCCATGCCGGTATTTATCATTTTCAACCCTCCGCCGGCGGGTATACGCCTTGGAAGAAGAATGCGGCCCCAATCTCTACGGATGGAGGAAAACATGCGATTCGGTTATACGCTGCTCGTGGCGGGAGCCCTCTCCCTTGGCATCGGCATCCAAGCCCAAGCCGACAATTTCCTTTCCCATAAAGCGGGAAACGTCACCATCAGCCTCCCTTCCGGCTGGGAAGTCCTTCCCAAGGGCATTCTGAAACAGCTCTCCCAAGAGAATGGCCCTGAAATCCTGCTTCTGGCACAAGGCCCTACGGACGATTTCCTTAAACTGAGCATCATCAGAAACCCCGATCCCCTCACACAGGAAGCCTTCCTCAAGCAAGATGCCGCACAAACGGAAAAGCGCTGTGAGGAACTCATCGGCAAACTGGAAAGCCAGCTTGGCACAGGCAAAGCCGAAGCCACATGCGGCAAGGCCGAGAATGGCGGCGTCGCCGCCCTCGCCGCCCAGATGACCATCCCCGCCCAGGATGACCGCCCGGAACTCATCAACATGACATGGGCCTACCCCAATGGGGACAAGGGCGTGATTGCAAACGCCATGTTCCTGAAGAAGGACGCCGGGAAGTACGAGGCCGACCTCAAAAAAGCCCTCCAGTCCGTCAAGTTCGACAACTAAAGGGCCTCACGGCATCCCCTGCCGTACTTTGAAGATTCCAGCGCGGCCTTTCCACTGCACACCCTTTCCACCCTATGCGCCGCCCCCGGATACCTAAAAAACGCTTCAGTGTCCGATCCCCACCGGATACTGAAGCGTTTTCCTTTTCCAAGACACATCGGCGACCTCATTTTCATGCCGCGGCATATCTTTTTGGCTGTGCCATAGAAAACGGTTGATGCTTTATTTCTTGAAATTACAAAGGAATAACCAATAAATGCGTCCTTCATGGAGTCCGTCAGCGGAAAAATTGGAGAAAAAGTCTCTATTTTCAGCATCCTACTAAAATAAAACGACCATATGCTATGACAGAGCCTTTCATTTTCACAGTACCGTGAAAAATACAGCCTTTTTCGTCGGCGGGTTCTCTGGTTGAGATATTTTCCGGTTACCTCTTTGAAACCTCAGAAAAAAAGCTGTGTCATAGAAAATGATTGATGCTTTTTCCTTGAAGTTCCAAAGGAACAACCAACAAACTGCCTTAGCCATTGATTTCGCCAAGGGGAAAACCGGATAAAAAGACTGTATTTCCAGCATACTGTGTAGATAAAACAACCATATCTGACAGGGCTTTTTGCAAAAAGCCCCTTCCCCGGCCCACTCCGGTAAAAACTTCGACAAATGGGGAGGGGACGCAAAAGAAGTCCATTCCGCTCACGGCCTGTACCCCTATTCTTTTCCCTTAAAAACAAGGCCCTGTTATAGCATCTTGTTGTTTTATCTGCGCGCTATTTGAAGAAAAGAAAGCCTTTCCCCCATTTTGCCGCCGATGGACTTCATGATTGGGGCATTTTACCGGCTATTTCTTTGGAATTTCAAAAAGGCTGTGTTATAGAAAATGGTTGATGCTTTTTTCCTTGAAGGTCCAAAGGGATAACCGGCAAAATGCCTTAGCCGTGGATCCCGCCAAGGGGAAAATCGGAGAAAAAGGCTGTATTTTCACAGCACTGTGGAGATGAAACAACCACAAACTATAACAGAGCCTTCAAAAAAGAAAACATCGGCCGTTTTCTATGACACAGCCCCCAAAAAACGCAAAAAATACCTTCCCTGAAACAGCCCTTCCCCCAAAACAGACAATCCCCGTCACCATCCTCCGCCGGAACGAACTCCCTCCGCGCCGCCTCCCCACCAGTCAAAAGTCTTTGGAGGGAGAGGGGTGGGGTTTGGGGAGGGGGGAGGGAACCTTTCCTCAGAAAGGTTCCCTCCCCCCTCCCCAATATCATTCCATCATCTCCGCCTAGAACTCCAACGAGCCGGGCGTGCGGGGGAACGGAAGCACGTCGCGGATGTTGGAAATGCCGGTAAGCATCATGACGAGGCGCTCGAAGCCCATCCCGAAACCGGAATGCGGAACCGATCCGAAACGGCGCAGATCCAGATACCACCAATAGCCAGCGGGATCCTGATTCATCTCGCGGATACGGTTTTCGAGCACGTCAAGGCGCTCCTCGCGCTGGCTGCCTCCGATGAGCTCACCGATACGGGGCACCAGCACATCCATCGCGGCCACAGTCTCGTGGTCGTCGTTCTGGCGCATGTAGAACGCCTTGATCCCCTTGGGATAATCATACACCGCCACCGGGCGCTTGAAATACTCCTCGGCAAGGAAACGCTCGTGCTCGGTCTGCAAATCGAGGCCAAACTTGGCGGGGTACTCAAAATGCTTCCCGCTCGCCTTCAGAATGTCGATGGCCTCACGGTAGGAACAGCGCGCAAAGGGCTGCGCCACCATACCTTTGAGGCGATCCACCAGCCCCTTGTCCACAAAACGATCGAACAAATCGATATCGTCGGCACGGCGTTCGAGAACCCGGTTGATCACAAAACAGGTCAAGCCCTCTGCCAGATCCATGTTGTCGTTGATATCCGTAAAGGCCACTTCCGGCTCAATCATCCAAAATTCCGCGGCATGGCGCGGGGTATTGGAATTTTCGGCGCGGAAGGTCGGGCCGAACGTGTAGACTTTGCCGAGGCCAAGGGCCAGCGCTTCGGCCTCAAGCTGGCCGGAAACGGTCAAGCTGCATTCCTTGCCGAAAAAGTCCTGCGCATAGGGGTTTTCGCCGGGCTTCGCGGGGGCGTTCGGGGGCAGGGTCGTCACCCGGAACATTTCGCCCGCACCTTCGCAGTCGGATCCCGTCAGGATGGGCGTATGCACATAATAAAACCCGTTCCGATAGAAAAAGTCGTGCACGGCGTGCGCGGCTTCGGCACGGATGCGGAAGGCCGCCCCGTATTTGTTGGTACGGGAACGCAAGTGCGCGATAGTGCGCAGGAATTCGTCTGAATGGCGCTTTTTCTGGAGCGGGAAGGTTTCAGGATCGGCAAGGCCGAACACGGTCATGTCCTTGGCCCGCACTTCCCATTTCTGCCCCTTGCCGGGCGACTCGACGAGTTCGCCCGTAACGGCGACGCACGCGCCCGTGTTGACGCCTTCCAGCTTCTCCCATGCGGCGGTGCCTTCATCGACAATACACTGGATATTGCCGAGGCAGGAACCATCGTTGAGTTCGAGGAACGAAAAGCCTTTGGCATCACGGCGGGTTCTGACCCAGCCGCCGATACGGATTTCAGGCACGGCGGACGCCGCACCGAGAGCTTCAGCTACAGGAGTACGCAGCATAGAGCCTCCTTACATTATACGTTATTTCTTGATTTTTGCCCGTATGAACTCGATAACCACAGGCAGAACCGAAACGATGATGATGCCGTAAATGACGACACTAAAATTATTCTTTACAATCGGTATGTTGCCAAGGAAGTACCCGGCGGAAACCAGCCCCACCACCCAGAGGACGGCCCCGGTGATGTTGAAGGACAGGAACTTGACCGGGGACATGAGCGCGATCCCCGCCACAAACGGCGCAAAGGTACGCACGATGGGGATGAACCGGGCCAAGATGATGGCCTTGCCGCCGTGCCGTTCGTAAAACGCATGGGCCTTGAGCAAGTGCTCCTTGTTCAGAAACCGTGTCTCCCGGCTGAATATGCTTGGCCCCACATGCCGGCCGATTTCATAGTTCACGGCATCTCCAAGGACAGCCGCAGCCAGCAGGATAAGCATACACACAGGATAACTGAGATGCCCGGCCCCGGCCACGGTTCCCGCCGCGAACAGCAGCGAGTCCCCCGGCAGGAACGGCGTCACCACAAGGCCGGTTTCACAGAACACGACGATAAACAGAAAAAGATACAGCAATACCCCATATTCCGCGACAAGCGCAAAAAGGTGCTGATCGATATGCAGAACAAACGAAATCGCCTGTTCAAAAAAAGAAAGATCCGTCATGAAAAGTCCTGACCACGCAAATACAGGTTTGAAACGGCTTGGAAAACAGCGCACAGGATACGGACAGACCTGTGGAGAATCAAGCCCTGATCGCCCCTTCAAACACCCGTAACCCGTTTGTCACAATCCCCCTTTACGGCCCGCCTGCGCCCCTGCCGCCGTGGGTACCGCCAACCCTCCCCCAACCTTTTGTTCCCCCAAAAGAAAAAGGGCTTGACTTTAAAACGGGGACAAGCTATTGATTCCCCCTGTATCGACCACTGGTCAATGCGCCAGCATAGCTCAGCTGGTAGAGCAACTGATTCGTAATCAGTAGGTCCACGGTTCAAATCCGCGTGCTGGCTCCAGAGATTACAAGGGTTTACCCTCAAGTGGGGATAAACCCTTTTTTCTTTGGCTGTGTCATAGAAAATGGTTGATGCTTTTTCCCTTGAAGTTCCAAAGGAATAATCGGCAAAATACCTTAGCTATGCATTCCGCCAAGGGGAAAGCTGGAGGAAGAGGCTGTATTTTTTACCGTGCTGTGGAGATGAAACAGCCACATACCATGACAGAGCCTTTTCTTTTCCGTTCAGTGCAGGCCTACGGAAAGGCATCCGCCGCACCTCCTTTGCCGGGCCCCTCCCCTCTTCTCTCGAAAACCGCCGCCCACGGCTGTGGGCAAAGCGCTGCGCCTTCGCCCGGAACGCAGCAAACTATACAAGCCGGAAAAAAGGCTCCCCCGCTCCTTCCCTCCACAGCACCCTGCACAGACGCCGTTTTGTGAAACGATTTCAGAAGGTAAAAAAAGCGTATAAAAACGCGGCAAAAAAAGGTAACTTCCTTCTTGCAGGCAGGGCGGGCAAAGGCCGTACAAGCAGCGGTGTGCCGAGCAGGAAAAGCAGCGGCCCCGCGAGGGAGGCGGGACTTTCAGATGAAGGCCGGGCCGCCTTAGGAAGAAGAGAAGAGAAGAGAAGAGAAGAGATGTTCATCAGGCCGGATTCCCGTTTCCGCCGCGGAGGGCTCGCCGCCTTGCCGAATGGGGAGCGCCCACGCAGAACAGCCCCATCCACGCGACCTTAAATCAACGGACAAAACGATGGCACGAAACAGCACGGCTCTGGTTCAGACGTTCGAGAAGGGCTTGCAGCTTTTGGAGTACCTTGTTGAGCACAAGGTCGTCTCCGTAACCAGCATCGCCAAACTGATGGGTATCCAAAAAAGCGCAAGCTACCGCTTCCTGAATACGCTGCGGCTGCACGGGTACGTCGAGCAGGACCAGCACAACAACTACATTCTGACCGACAAGGTCTCCAAAATGGGGAACGGCATCGTCCCCCGCATGGAATTCCGCCACATCGTCTCCCGGTTCCTCGACGAGCTGGCCAAGCGCAACTGCAAGGACGGCATCTGCAATCTGGGCAAGTGGAACGGCAAGGAGATCGTCTACGAAGTCCAGAGTGCGAACTTTGAATACGTCCAGTACAGCGTCGGACGGACGGTTCCGGCCTACTGTTCCGCCCTCGGCAAGGCCATCCTTGCCCACCTGCCGGAAGCAGCCCTCGCCACCTACATCCAGCGGACGCCGATGGAGGGCTTCACCGAAAAGACCTGCACCACGGAAGAGCGGCTGCGCGCCGAGCTGCAGGAAGTCAGGGAACGGGGCTACGCGATCATGGACGGCGAACTGTACCTGCCGCTCAAGGGCCTCGCCGTTCCGCTCCTCTCTGGAGACGGGCGGATCAAATATGCCATCAGCGCCACACGCACGCAGTACGGCCCCATTGACTCCCTCATCGAAGACATGCTGGTGCCACTTCAGGAAACCGCCCACGACATCGTGGAGTATATAAAGTTCTACCATTTCGATTAGCTTCGCGCACGCCCGAAGACAAAGGCTCCCGGCCCCACGAACTGTGAGGCCGGGAGCCTTTGTCTGGAGGCATCGGGCGATCAGCGCATCGCTTCGACGAGGAACAGGGAAATCTGCGGGAACAGCGTCACCAGAGCGAGCGTCAGCACCTGCACGCCAAGGAACAGCCATGCCTCGCGCATGATGAGCCCGATCTTGACCTTGCAGATCGGGGCCGCAATCCAGAGCTGCGGCCCCATCGGAGGCGTCACTTCCCCGATGATGGAACAGAACACGGCAAGCGCGCCGTACAGGGCGGGGTCGATGCCGAGCGCGTTGACGCTGGGGAGGAACAGCGGCAGCACGATGACCACCATCGGGAAGCTGGAGAAGAAAAAGCCCATGACCAACAGCAGGCCCTGCACGGCGAACAGGAAGGTTACAGGCCCCAGTTCCATGCCGATGACCCATTCGCAGATCATCTGCGGCAGCCCGACGTAGCCGAGCACGCGTCCGAACAGATCGCCGCCGATGACCAGAAAATAAATCATGCTGCTCAGGCGCACGGTTTCCACCAGCGCATCCATGAACACCTTCCAGTTGACGCCGCGATAGATGACGACGCCGAGGAACAGCGAATAGGCGCACGCCACGGATGCGGCCTGTGTCGGGCTGAAAATGCCGGAGTAGATGCCGCCGAGCACGATCAGGGGCATGAGGATGATAGGGAACGCCTTCTTGAAGGACTCCACCCGCTGAGCGAACGTGGCCCTGACGCCGCTCTGATAGCCGCGCTTCTTGGAAATCCAGATGGACGTCAGGCACATCAGGAACGCGGCCAGCAGGCCGGGGCCCACGCCAGCCGCAAAGAGGTCGGCGACGGAAACGCGGTTGCTCGCTCCAAACACAATCATGAACACGCTGGGCGGGATGACAGCCCCAAGCCCGGCTGAAGTCACGGCGAGCCCTGCGGCGAATGCCCGCGAGTAGCCCGAATCGGCCATCATAGGCACGAAGATCGTCCCGATGATCGCCAAACAGGCCGTCGCAGAACCGGAAATCGATCCGAGGAAGGCCGCGAAGATGCAGATAGCCACAGCCATACCGCCGGGGAGATGCCCGACCAGCCGGTTCATGAAGTCGCGCAGGTAACCCATGCCTCCACTGGCAAGGATCAGGTTGCCCGCCAGAATGAAGAACGGCATCGCCAGCATCGGATAGCTGCTGATGGTGGTGAAAAAGACCTGCGAGACGTTGCCCAGCGGAAATCCCATGGTGTGGATCATGATCGCTATCGAGCCGATGCTGAACGTCACGGCGAGCGGCGAACCCAGCAGGAACAGAAAGACAATGGACGCCAGGGCCAGATAATCGAAGAGTTCCATCCCGTACTCCTGAAGTTAAGCCGGAATCATGGCGAATCCGCGTGAGTGCGACGGCTATTCGTCTGCCTGACTGTCCGCCTTGGCGTAGTTCGTCCTGACGACGGTCACAAGCTGGTATACGGCGAAGATCGTGAACAGGAACATGCCGATGGGTATGCAGCTTTCGACAAGCCAACGCGGTACGGAAATGCAGCGGATGATGTTCATGTTGAACTCATAGCACTGCAAGGTGAACACCACGCCGCCCCATGTGATGACGGCGCCGAAGGCGATGGTGGCGAGACAGTTGACGATTTCGCACACCTTGCGCGGAAGGCCGTGCAGATGCTCACGCACCATGTCCACCGAAACGTGATCGCCGTCGGGCAGAATGGGCCCCGCCAGCATCATGACGGACCAAATGGTGAGCCAAATCGGGATGTCGTACATCAGGTCGATGGAGAAGTGGAACACCGAACGGCAGATGACTTCCGCAAAATTGATGCCGACGCCGATAAAGAAGACGATGCCCCAAAGTTCAACCCAGCGCCGCTTCAGCCGCAGAAGGATCGAAGGCGTTTCCATGACGTTTCCCCTTTGCCGTTGAGGTGGATCCGTCCGGGGCGGAAGGAGCCGCCCCGGACAGGAGGCTACTTCTTGGAGGCCGTGCTGCTGACGGCTTCGAGGAGGGCGGGATTGAGATCCTTGACAAACGCTTCGGTGGACGACTTCAGGACGGCTTCCCATTCGGCGCGGGCTTCGGGGGTCAGCTTGACCAGGACGGTATCCGGGTTTTCATCCCACCACTTGAGGATTTCGAGCTGACGCTTTTCAAAATACTGGTGCACATCCGTGCAGGCGATGGTGAATTCGATGGCTTCGCGTTCGGCCTTGGGCAGCCCGTTCCACCACTTGGCGTTGACCACGAGGGCCTGCGGGCACAAGCCGAAGGGGATGGGGAACATGTACTTGGTCAGGCGGGGCAGGTCATAGTAGGTGTAACCGAAAATATCGTTGGTCAGGCCCTCGATCATGTTCGTCTGGAGCGCGGACACGACTTCGGTATACGGCAGGGCCACACCCACGAGGCCGAGGGCGTCGAACGCGTTGGAATAGGACTTCTGGCCCGCGTAGCGAATCTTCTGCCCCTTAAGGGCGGCGAGTGAGTCGGCGGGGCCGGTCTTCGTCCAAAGCCAGAAGTTGCCGATGGAGTTCGTCCACTTCAGAATCTTGAAGCCCTTGGTCTTTTCAAGCTCTTCCTGCTTCGCCTTCCATGCCGGGGTTTCCATCGTCCGCAGGAAATGCTCGAAACTCTCGAATACGCCGGGAGCCGTGACCAGCCGCCAGTCGGGGTCAAACTGCTCAATGAACTGCGGCAGGGTATAGGTGAACTGACCGGCGCCGGTCGCCACCGCATTCAGGGCGTCGGCGGGCGACTTCACCACGTCGCCTACCCAGCGCATCTTGTACTTCCCGCGCAGGGCGGGATGGTTCTGCATATTGAAATCAAGCGCGCCGTAATAGATGCCTACGGCCTGCCCTTCGGCGTAGGTGGAAGCGGAGCTGTAGGGTTCGGGGAAGAGGAGCTTGACCTCCTTGGGAGCGGCCGCGGCGGAGCCGAGGAACATACTGAACGAAAGCGCACAAACACCGAGTGCTCGACAGGTACTCTTGAAAAGCTTCATCCGGTTTCTCCTCATTGGGGCGTTGAGTGATGCGTTCAGGCCGATTGAACCGGCCAGCCTGCTGATCCGTAAGTATGAAAAACGTCCTGCGGCGGATCGTTTCCATCACACATGAAATCCCATGACGCCGGTTGTGGAAGACAGAGCGTTGCGCCTCGCCGAAGTGGAACGGCTGAAGCCGCGTCCGGGGTATTCGAGAGCCTATATTTTATTTTAAGCAACTATGTTCTTTTTTTATGAACATACGCTTCACAAAATACCGTGTCAAGAGAAGTGACAAGAAAATGTGAAAAAGCTCTCAATAGGGCGGCATGGCATCCTTTTTTCCACGCACCTCTGCCATACCCTCCTTCTTTGGGCCGTAGGGTACGGGAGAATGCCAGACCGAAGCATCCGGGATGCGTCGACGGCACGCAAAAGGCATGGGGCAGGAAAGCTGCGGCGACGTAAAGGGGAGGAACCGGACAGGGAGAGGGGCAGGCAGGCAGGCTTTCGGACTCCGCACCATCGGGAACCCTCCGGCGACCGTGCCTGCTTCATGGGTGCTGAACCGCAAAAGGATGCGCCGACGAGCACGTCTCGGCCTTGGGGAAAAGACACGAACCAAACGCGCGCGAACGCCCTCCCGCCCTTTGCCGGCCCTTCGGAGGACATCACCCGACGACATACCGCCGCCCCGTTCCGTCTTTCGGCTTTGCCTCCGTGAATGCCTCCGGGCACGCGAGGAGCCCCCGCGCCGACAGCGTGAGGGCTCCTCAGGGACGCGGGTTCGCGCCGTGCGCTAAAGCTCGTGCGGAATGCGGCTGATGATGTCCTCCTGCATTTCCTTGCTCAATTCGACGAAATACGCGCTGTATCCCGCCACGCGCACGAGGAGCGACCGGTATTCGTCAGGATGCTTCTGGGCGCAGCGCAGCACCTCCTGCCCTACGATGTTGAACTGGATGTGGAAGAGATCCAAATCCAAAAAGCTCCGCAGGAAGGAGACAAGCCGGAATCGGCCCTGCTCGCCCTCCACGGTGCTCGGCGTGAACCGCACGTTGAGCAGGAGCCCGCCGTCATAATCCACATGCGGGAACTTGGACATGGACTTGATGAGGGCCGTGGGGCCGTTCCTGTCGCGGCCCTGACAGGCGGAAATGCCGTCCGCGAGCGGAAAGCCCGCCAACCGACCCGAAGGCAGAGCGCTCACGCTCGCCCCCTGCGGGATGTTCGAGGTAATCGGGATGATCGTCATCATCCGGGGGTTACCGAGCAGGCCGCGCGTCCCGCCGAAGGTCTGGGACAGAAAGTCCGTCAATTCCCCGGCGAAAACGTCGGCGTCGTCATCGTCGTTGCCCCACTTGGGCGCGTCCTCGACAAGCATACGGCGGACTGCCTCGTATCCCTCGAAATTGGCCCGGATCGCCTCGACCAGCCGGGACATGGGCAGCCTGCCCTCGCGGAACACCAGCTTTTGGACGGCGGCCATCGAATCGATGAAGTCCCCAAACCCGTTGGCGTTCATGCCCGGCCCCCAGTTGTACCGCGCCCCGCCCTGCATGAGGTGCCTGCCCTTCTCCACGCAGTCCAGCGTGACGAGGGAGGCCAGCGGCAAGGGAAGATGTTCCAGATGCAGCCGCTCGAACAGGCTCATCACCAGCGAGAAATGCCGGATGATGTGCCCAAGCTGGCCGTACACCGCCTCCCGGAAATCGTCGAAAGTCTGGAAAGTGACCGGATCCGGGGTCCGCAGGCCGACCTGTTCGCCCGTCTTGAGGTGAACGCCGCGGGTCAGGGCGAACTCAATGGCGGAGGCCAGATTGTAGTGCCCGCCCGAAGTCCACTGGGAGGTCATGCCCGGAATGTCCGGTTCGACGCAGCCGTGCAGGGCCCAGTCACGGGCCGCCCGCGAGGGTACCCCCTTGCGCATGACCATCATGGTGCCCACATCGTCGCTGTGGATGGCGGGAAAGCCCGTACCGGTCTGCACGCACTCCGCAACCTTATGGAAAAACTCTTCAGGATTCTTGCGGCTGAGGCGCACGGACAGCGAAGGCTGCGCCATCCGTACATGGATGGTCGCGTCCAGCATCATATAAGAAAGCGGATTCACGGCATCGTTGCCGTTCACATCCACACCGCCGACGCACAGGTTGTGGAAGGGGCAGTACCCCGCATAGTCCCGCGCGCTCTCGTCCGTCTGATACCAAAGCTGCTCGCCAAGCTTGATCCAAAAGCATTCGAGCAACTCCTGCGCCGCGTCGTCGGTAAGAAGGCCATCCGCCTTGTCCCTCAAAAAGAAAGGATAAAGGTACTGATCAAGGCGGCCTATGGAATAGCCGCCGCCGTTCCCCTCGATGAACAGGCCGCATAGGGTGAAATAGACCTGCTGGATCGCGTCCCGGAAAGTGGCGGGCGCGCCCACGGCGAGGCGGCGGCAGGTTTCGGCGATGTCCCGCAATTCAGACGCCCGGACGGGATCGGCTTCGGCGGCGGCCAGCTCCCCGGCCTTTTCGGCGTACCGCGCCGCCAGCGTCTCCATGCCTTCGCAGGTGATGGCGGCGGCCCGCCAGAAGTCGCGGCGCTCAAGGTTGCGCACGTCGGTGAGATCCAACGCGGCAAGCGCGGCCTCGGCTTCGCGCCTGATCCCGGAGTACCCCTTCACGAACAGGTGATCCCGGAAATTCGGGGTCAGCTCCGAAGGCGTGGACTCCACCTTGACGCCGCAGTCCACCACCCCGCCGACACGGATGATCGCCATCGTATCTTCGGGCACCTGTTTTTCCCAGATGTCTCGGAGCGACTTGCCCACCCAGTAGGGATGGATGATCTCGCGGTACTGCGCCTTCTGTTCCTCAGTGATGTCGTAGGGATCCTGCGGGCGATCCCGCATGGTCTCCAGCTCAAGCACGAACCAGTTGTTCGACAGCTCCGGCGTGATGCAGGCCTGCCGGGCCTTCGCGCCCGCATTGCCGACAATCAGCTCCTGCGGCTGGATGGTGATCGTCTTGGTGCGGCATGTCTCCCGGAAACTCTTGGCGCGCCGCAGGATCAGCGCCTCGCCTTCCGTCTCCCGGAAAACCCGGGTCTTCGCCAGCGCCGCCTCCAGACACACGGAGGGGCGGTTCAGGAAAAACTGCTGCCTGAGAAACTTGATCCGCGGAAACATGGGACATCTCCTTCGCCCGGAACATTCCGGGCGGCATAGGCTCACTGCACGGCGGCCCCTTCGAGGAACCGAGACGTCACAAACGGCGTCCGCTCCAGTTCACGGACCTGACGGCGGCTCAACGCGCCCGTCGCCTCGTGGAAGCGGATCACGTCCTCAATCCAGAAGTGGAGCAGTCCGCCCTCGGCACGGCTTCGGAACAGCTTCCGCTGTTCGTCCGCCGCCAGAAACCGGTGCGTGTCCAGATCACCAAGAGCGACCGCTTCGGAAACCGGCTGCCCGGAGAACATCTCCATGAACCTCCGGTACAGCGGGACGAGTTCGTCCTCCGGCATGGCGAGGATTGCGTCTACGGCCCTAAGATACGCCCTCATGAAGGCTTCGACCTGCGCGGGGTTCGCCTCCGCGAACTTACGGTCGGCGATGAGCAGGATAGGCTGGGTGATGCCGCATTCCCGCCCGGAGACCAGCCGCCGCAACCCAAGGGCGTCGGCCTTGTAGGTGTCCGGGGCCCACAGTACGACCGCATCGCCCATACCGCCGGTGAACGCCTTGAGCGCCTCCTCCGGCTTCGTGTCTATGACGATGGACTCCGCATCGCTCGTGCCGAGCCGTTCCAGCCAAAAATACAGCAACTGGTGCGCGCTGGTTCCCATGGGCGCGAGCACGGTCTTTCCCTGCATGGCCGCGGCGCTGCCGTAGAGTTCGGGATAGCCGGGGTTCTCACCCTTCAGCTTCAGCAAGGGGCTGTCCGGGCGCACGTAAACGGCGTTCGCCGCAGTCTCATCCGCAGCCACCCCAATGACGGAAACCTGCCCGCTGAGGATGCCGAACACGGCGGCGGCCCCGCCGCACGCGCCGATCACGCACCCGGAGCGCCGCATGTTGTCCACCAGATTTTTCCCGGTGGGAAACACCTTGCATTCCAGCGAAACGCCGTTCTCCACATCCCACTTCCGTTCATGTGCATACCATGCGGCGAAGGCTTCGTATTCGGAAAGCCACGCCGTCCGCAGGGTGACGGGCGACGCGGGGGCAAGGCCGGGTACAGTCAGCGCCACGGCCACGACAAGGGCGAGCAGACGGACGAACAACACGGGATACCTCGCTTTGCAAGGCCGCACCCCCGCACGGAGGCGCGGCCGGATTGGCTAGAGTTCATGGGCCGTGCGGCTCAGGATGTCTTCCTGAATCTCGCGGCTCAGCTCGACGAAATAGGCGCTGTAGCCCGCGACGCGGACGAGCAGGCTCTTGTAGTCCTCAGGGGCCCGCTGCGCGCAGCGCAAAACCTCATGGCTGACCACATTGAACTGAATATGGAACACGTCGAGGTCGAGGAAGGTCTTCAGGAAGGCGGACAGGCGCCGCTTGCCTTCTTCCCCGGCGACCACGGCGGGGGTCAGCTTGATGTTCAGGAGCGTCCCGCCGTCGATGCAGTCGTGGGGCAGCTTGCCGAGCGACTGGAGGATCGCGGTTGGGCCGAGCCTGTCCATGCCCTGCGAGGGCGAGCAGCCGTCCGCAAGAGGCTTGCCTGCCTTGCGTCCCGAAGGCAGGGCGGCGACGGACAGGCCCTGCGGCACATTCGACGAGACGGGGTACAGCGCGGGCAGCTTGGGATTGCCGAGCTTGCCGCGGTATGTGCCGATTTCCTTGATGATGGCGTCAAACAGCTTCGTCATGTTGATGTCGGCCTCGTCGTTGTTGTTGCCCCACTTGGGCGCGTCCTCAATGAGCATACGGCGGATGTGCTCGCAGCCCTCAAAGTCGGCCCTGACCGCAGCGACAAGATCGGCCATTGAAATGCGCTTGTCCTCGAATACGATCTTCCGCACCGCCGTCACGGAATCCACGAAGTCCGCAAGGCCGTTGCCGTTCATGCCGGGGCCGGTGTTGAACTCGGCCCCGCCGTGGGTAAGGTCGCAGCCCTTTTCGATGCAGCCGGTGAGCAGCATGGAGGCCACGGGATTCGGCAGGTATTCGTAGTGCAGCTGTTCCAACAGATTCTGAGACACGGAGAACTGGTGCAGCAGGAAACGCAATTGCTTGTATACGGCCTCCTCAAACTGCTCATAAGTCGTGAACGTCGAGGCGTCCCCGGTGTCCGCGCCGAGCTTCTTGCCGCTCTTGAGGTGTACGCCGTTGGTCAAGGCGAACTCCACCACGCTGCCGAGGTTGTAGTGCCCGGCCGAACTCCACTGGTAATGGCGTCCGGCAAGCTGCGCCTCCACGCACCCGATAGGCGCCCAGTCGCGGGCAAGGTGGGCGGGGATGCCCTTCTTAAGCAGCATCTTGTAGCCGACCTCGTCGCTGAAGATGGCCGGGAAACCGGATCCGGTCTGCACCAGCTCGGCAATCTTGAGGAAAAACTCCTCAGGATTCTTCTTGCTCAGACGCACGGACAACGAGGGCTGAACCATCTGTACGTCGATGCTCGCCTGCAGCATGAGGTAGCTCAGTTCGTTGACGGCGTCGCGGCCATAGGTATCAAGGCCGCCCAGCGCGATGTTCTGGAAGGCGCAGAAACCTGAGTAGTGCTTCGCGGCGGGCTCGTTCCAGTACCAAATCTGCTCGCCGAACTTCACCCACAGGCTTTCGATGACTTCAAGGGCATCCTCATCGCTCAGGCCGCGTTCCCGATCCCTGCGGTAATAGGGGATCAGATACTGATCGAGCAGGCCCGGCGAATAGCCGCCCGCGTTGCCTTCGATAAAGAGGCCGACGAAGATGAAATAGGTAAGCTGCAAGGCTTCGTGCAGCGTGTCCGGGGGATTGTGGGCGATCCGGCCGCACACGGCGGCGATGCGTTCGAGGTCACGGCGGCGGGCGTCGTCAGCCCCTTCCATGAGTTCGCGGGCCTTTTGGGCGTGGCGTTCGCACAAAAGGCTGAACCCTTCGCAGCAGATGATCACGGCCTGCCAAAAATCACGCTTTGAAAAGTTCTCGATGTCGTTGAAGTCCAGCCCGGCGAGGTTTTCGGCGGCCTTGCGCTTGATCCCGTCGAAGCCGAGGGGCAGGACGAGCTGATGAAGGGCCGGAACCATGTCGCCGGGGGTACACTCGATCTTCACGTCATTGTCGCAGATGCCGCCGACGGAGAACAGCTCATGGACATCCTTCGGGGCGCGCGCGTCCCAGAAATCCCGGAGCGTCTTGCCCTTCCAGTAGGGATAGATTTCCTCACGATAGAGCCGCTTCTGTTCTTCCGTGATCTGGTAGGGATCCTGCGGGCGTGTGCTCATCGTATCCAATTCGTTGTAGAACCAATTGTTCGAGAGCTCAGGATTCACATGGATGCTGCGCGCCACGGCCCCGGCGTTGCCGACGATGAGCTCGTCCGGCTGGATGGTGATGGTCTTGGTTTCGCAATGCCGCTTGAAGACCTTGGCCCGGCGGATGACCATCGGCTCACTTTCGGTTTCCTGAAACACGCGGGTCGCGGTCAGAGCGCCCTCGATGCAGACGCTCGGCTTGTGGGAAAAGAACTGCTTCTTGAGGCGCATGATCCGTTCGAGACGGGCTTCCTTGGTGAGAGACATCGTCATTCTCCTTTCATTTCAAGAGTTGCCGATCAGGCAACGCACAACACCTTCACATGACCCGCGTGCTCCCGGACGCGGCCGACGGCGGCGGCGACGGCGTCCCGGGCGGGGGGAGGGACATCGCCCAGAGTATAACCGCGCCCGAGCATGTCATATTTGTTCTTGCCGAGGCGGTGGTAGGGCAGCAACTCCAGATCGGCGATGCCCTCAAGCCCGGCTGCGAACGCGCCGTACCGATCGAGATGTTCCGGGGCGTCATTCAGGCCGGGAATGAGCGGAAGGCGCAGATGGATGCGTACGTTTCCGCCCTTTTCGCGGCCCAGACGCCGGATGTTGTCCAGAATCAGCGCATTGGGTTGACCAGTAAGCCGCCTGTGTGCCTCGTCGTCGAGGTGCTTCACGTCAAAAAAGATGTGATCCATCACGTCGGCAAGGGCCAGCAGGCGTTCGTACGGCGCAAACCCCGACGTTTCCATCGCCGTGTTGATGCCGAGCCTCCGACAGCGTTCCGCCAGTTCCACGGCGAATGCGGACTGCGACAGAACCTCCCCGCCGGAAAAGGTCACACCGCCCCCGGAGTTGCGGTAGAACAACATGTCGCCCTTGAGGATGTCGAAGACCTCTTCAACGGTATATTCGCTCCCGGCCATGACCAGCGCCTTTCCGGGACATTCGCGGGCACAAAGGCCGCAGTCGTCGCACAGCTCCCGGTCGATGACCGGCGCCTTCCCCGGTTCAAAGGCCACGGCCCCCTTCGGACACACCCGGGCACAAAGGCCGCAGCCGAGACAGTCGTCGGCCTTTTGCAGCAGTTCCTTCGGCATACGCTGCGTCGTCGGGTTGGAGCACCACAGGCAGCGCAGCGGACAGCCCTTGAAAAAGACCGTCGTCCGCATGCCGGGGCCGTCATGCAGGCAATAGTGCTGAATATTCTCGATAAGCGCCTTCATGCCGATACTCCTACAACGTCAGGCTGTCGTATTCTTCCCGGTGACGTTCGCGCAACGCGTACAATTTGGCGATCTCGACGCTGCCGCGCCGCTCCACGTCCTTTGCGCATTCCAGCAGCACGTCCATGACCCGGACGGGACGGCGCAGGGACAGCAGCCAGCGGACGGTGACGGCAATGTCCTCAGGCTGGATCATCTCTTCAGGAGCCAGCGACGCCCCTTCGCCCGCGGCCATATCGGTATTCACCCAGCCGGGGCACAGAGTCGTGATCGCGATGCCCTTGGCGGAGAGGTCGCGGAACGCGGATTCGCCGAGCCCGACCAGCCCGAACTTGGAGGCCGAATAGCCGCCAAGGTTGGCCACGGCGACCTTGCCGTTGCGCGAGGCCACGTTGACGATATGGCCACCGCCCTGCCGTTCCATAATCGGCACGATTTCCTGCATGAACACGAAGGGCGCCCGCAGGTTGACCTCGAACAGCCGCGTGAACGTGGCGGCGTCCAGATCGAAAGTCCCCGGAATGCTGATCCCAGCCCCGTTGAACAGGAAATCGATCCGCCCGCAGTCCCCAAGGATATCCCTGACCACCGTGCGGATGGCGACGACATCAGACACGTCGGCGGCGTAGATGCCGGGAACAGTTTCGCCTTCGAGGGCGTGCGCCCGGACGATTTCTTCCTTCGCGGCCTCAAGGTTCCCACGATTGCGGGCGACAAGCTGAACCCGATAGCCCAGCGACGCTAGTTCGTGCGCAACGGCCTTGCCGATGCCTCGGCTGCCTCCGGTAACGACGGCGACGGGAGTCGGTTGCATACGCTTCTCCACTTTGGTTTGCAGTGAAGGCGGACGGCCTCAGGCGGCGGGTCCGTCGTTTTCCATAAAATGACAGGTGAACGATTTCCTGACGTACCCCTCGACGTGCCAGATCGTGTGCGCCCCATAGGGAATCACGAAACTGTCGCCGGGGGCCACGGTTACCTGCGAGCCGTCCTCATGTTCGATGACGGCCTCGCCTTCGAGGATGGTGCACATCTCAGTGCTCGGATGGGACATGATCTCGAAGGTTCCGCCTTCGCAGCTCCAGATGCCCGCGATCAGCTTGCCGGACGGATGGACGAAGCAACGCCACGTGTGCGTTACCGGATTCCCGGAAAGCGGATTGGGGGCGATGCCCTCGACGTGCTCCACGGCCCCCTCCGGGCCGAAGCGGACAATCGTTTTCATGGCGACCTCTTTTGTTCTTTTATTTAGAACTTTTTTCTATTTTTGTATACAGAGGCCGCTTTGTCAAGCTTCGGGCAAAAAAAACCGCCCTTGACGGGCGATTCAGGATGGGGGAAGTTCCCCGTTTTTACTAAATTGATTATTCCATAAAAAACAAACTATTAGGATAGCATCATTACAACTTCGGCTCTTTGTGTCCACACACGGCGGCACCCGCAAGAGCCGTTGTCCCTTCCTGCAGGAAGGAAACAGGCTTCCCACGGGCGTGTGCACAGATGAAGGGCCTACGTGGAGCCATTCCGTAAACTCCATCGGCCCGCCATTCAGCGGGGTGCGGTCAGCCGTGCGACCGCCGCGACGATCCCCACGATTTCTTCTTGGGCTTGCCGAGGCAGCGGCAAGAGCAGCCTTTCTATTGTATGCGCCCATTCCCCCGCTTCGTCTTCCCCGCGGAACAAGTCGGCTATGGAACACTCCAGCGCCTCGGCAAAAAGCTGCAACCGTTCAAACCGAGGGGCGATGACACCTTTCTCCATGCGGGATAGGGATTCCTGTGAAATACCCACCCGTTCAGCCAACTCCTCTTGGCTCATCTTCAAGAGCTTCCGTTTTTCCGAAATGATAGAACCGAACCGCACCATGACAGGCTTTGCCGTTTTAGGGGCCATTATGCTCTCCATACTTAAAATTCCGTATGAAAAACATACTTTCAGGAAAAAACGGAACTCGTTATGCACTAAAAGATATATTTATTGACGTAAAAAGCATATTTTGTATAATTTGGCTCACCCGATGCCTTGAATAAAGGGAAGCCGCCAACGACTCGCAGCCAGCGCCAGCAACGCGGGCTCGCCCGTCCCGATGCCCCTACGGAGCGTCGCCAGAGCCTCCACGCATGCTCGCATCTTTCGATACAGCTTAAACCTGGCGCTACCCCCTGAGAAGCTCTAAAGCAGGTTCGATGCCTACTTCGGAACAAATGTTCCCAGCCTGCCGCCACAAAAAAAGCATGTTCAGATCTGTTGAACAGGCTTTTTATAAATATTTTATAATTTCAAAATAATATGCAGTTATCTATTTATGAAAATCGTTCAACTTCGAATACACTTTCCTGGCCCTTCCGGCTTGTAATATCAACATAATCTCAAGGCATGATGCAGACGAACATAATAAGTATCAATGCAATGATAAAACATGTTTTATAATAGAGGATATCATGCTGCGTTATGTATGGAGAAAAAGCCCCAACTTCATTCGCAATTTCACATCAAAGATTTTAGTCAAATACCTTGTGCTAACCTCCCGGCAATCCAGATCAAAAATCAAAGAACGACCGGGGCGCCTGATCATCATGGGAAATTTTTCCAGTGGCGGCGGAATTGGCCGCTCTGCTGAGCGTTATTGTGAACAATTGGAAATAAAAGAGAAAAACCCTATTTGTGGAGATACCACGGCGGCAACGTGCCAGCCGATCAGGAAGCACTGCCCGGCAGTTCTGGCTTTAAGGGAGATGAGGGACGACTCTGCTCCGGCAACCGTTATTATCCATCTGAACCCACCTCATTTCCTTCTTGCCTTGCTGCACCTTGGACGTAATTTCGTTAAAAATAAATATATTATTGCTTATTGGGCATGGGAATTACCTGCTTTGCCGCCAGTCTGGAAGTACTGTCTGGAGATAGTGGATGAAATCGAAGTTCCGAGCACTTTTACACAGAAGATTATTTCTCAATATACAGACAAACCTGTGCGTGTGGTTCATCCCATAGGCCATCTGTCGCAAAAAAGTCCTGAAGACAGACAGTATGGCGCTTCAGGAAAATTACGGTGCCTTTTTATCTTTGATCTTGCATCAAGCATGGAAAGGAAAAATCCAGAAGCCGCCATCAAAGCCTTCTCTTTGGCGTTTTCGCCAGATGAGGCGGAACTGACGATAAAAATCCTTTCCCCACAGGCCTCGCCTGTTGCCATGCAGCAACTGCAAGCGTTGGAAAAAGAAATTCCCCATCTCCATATTCTGTCCGAATGGCTTGATGAGACACAGCTTGAAGCCTTGTACAGTACTCATGACGTCTATTTGTCACTCCACCGTTCAGAGGGTTTTGGCTCCACCCTGTATGAAGCGATGAGCAAAGGGCTTTATGTCGTTGCTACAGGATGGTCCGGCAATATGGATTTTATGCGCGGCAGTAAAGTTTTTCCCATTCCATATACAATGGAAGATATACCACAGCATGTTGCTGACCATTTGGGAATAAGAAACTGCCAATGGGCTAACCCTGATATCAATACTGCAGCAACCATATTACGCAATATTTATAAAGAATGTTTTCCGTCAGGGGAAAAGCATTGTAATATTGTAGAAGGCCATGACCAACAGGTTACCTTACAGCAGTATCGCATAGACGAGGGAGCCAGCAAATGATCATTTCAAAAACGCCGTTTAGAGTCTCTTTTTTTGGAGGGGGAACGGATTATCCCTCATGGTATCATACACATGGCGGCGCCGTCTTATCTACCACAATCAATAAATATACATATGTCACCTGCCGTTGGCTTCCTCCGTTTTTTCCACATAAACATCGTGTGGTCTATTCCAGACTGGAAGATGTTCGATCGCCGTACGAAATCATTCATCCTTCCATCAATGCGGTTCTGTCAGCCTATAACCCAGAAAAGGGCATAGAGCTGCATACGGACGCTGATCTGCCTGCTCGTTCAGGACTGGGCTCCAGTTCGGCATTTTTAGTTGGGCTGCTCCATTCCATGGAGGCGCTCATGGGAAAGCGTGTAACTCCTATGTGGCTTGCAAAAGAAGCCATTCGCTTTGAACAGAATGTCCTTGCGGAACATGTCGGCTCTCAAGATCAGGTGGCCGCTGCCTTTGGCGGGCTCAACGTCATACAATTTGAACGGGACGACGAAATAAGCGTTCGGCCAGTAATCATTTCAAAAGCAAGAAAAAAGCTGCTGAATAACCACCTGATGCTGTTTTTTACGGGTTTTTCGCGCTCGGCATCCGAAGTGGCCCAAGTGCAAATCAAGAATATTGACAACCGGACTGCCGAACTACGCAAAATATATTCCATGGTTCATGATGCCCTCGATATCTTAAGCTCTGAAACAGACATCCGCCATTTTGGGGAAATGCTGCATGAGGCGTGGATGTTCAAAAGGAGCCTCTCCAGCCGGATAACGTCAGATCGCATTGATGAAATTTATGATCGGGCACGGCAGGCTGGGGCCATTGGCGGGAAGCTGCTTGGGGCTGGGGGCGGAGGCTTTTTTCTGCTTTTCGTGGAACCGGACAAACAGCAGGCCGTAAAAGACGCCCTCAAGCACTATCTGTATGTCCCTTTCGAATTTGAAACCGGCGGCTCACAAATCATTTATTTCACTGAATAGGTTGCTATGAATACCCGTGCTCCTTCCCCGCTGGCCTGCCTTTTTCTGCTGCCGTGCGCCTATGTTTGCGAAGGTTCTTTTCGCAACGTCAGGAAAACTCTCGCCCGTGGCTGGCCTTATTTTTATGAACTTCTTGCAGATCGGCACAGGATAGGAAAAGCGTGCGCCGACCTCCCGCACTGGGAGGCCGTCACCATACTGTCGTTCTTTTTCGGGGCTTCCTATCTTCAGAGACACGGGGGGCTTTATTACGGCCTTGTCAACGTGGTTGCCAAGCTTCGGAAATTCGGCTTGAGGGGTATGCTGTTCGCCTCTCTGGCTGAAATACATAAGCTCGCGATACAACGAAAAGACAACAGCCGGAATTTTTTGCTCTGTTTTGACAAAAACGCACGCGCGGGCAAAGGGCTGCTTACTTTTTTGCATTGCCTGAAAACCGCTTCCTATAATGTAGAGGCCTTTACAGAGCAAGACGATTTGTTTGTCAAAAATATTGCTTCATTACGAAAGCTAGGCGTTTATCGCGCATTTGCACGGAGCCACAGCGCATCTGTAGCGGACTACTGTTATGAAGTTGGCGATTGCTATTCAGGCTTTCTGGTTCCCGTAGCAGATCTAAAGCATAGCTTTTTGGATACGATGCGTTACGTATCCCCTCATGGTATAATTTTCTGTATCTGCGACGATACTTCTGAACTTCGTTCTGTAGATTCTTCACTACTTGAAAAAATTGACCATATCATTTGTTACACAATATCTTTTATTCCAGCTCATGTTTCTTTGCTGGCTGTTCCTGAATCGGATAAAAACCTGAATATTGAAATAGACAAGATAGTCCATTTCCTTGCGCGCTGTGAAATCCTGCCTCCCAAATGCATTGCCGATTACTATGCAAAGCAATCCATTTCAACACAAATTCGAGGCGTTCCCGTTGTCTCCCTGGCAATTCAGCTTCATGAAGACGCTTCAACCACGCGAAATATGGTTGGGGCCCTGCTTACAGCCTGTGAAAAGGCTGGGCTGGCATGCGAAATCGTATTCTGGGGAAAAAAACTCCCTGAGTGGGTATCGCAACTCGCCGTAGCGTGGAAGCACCTTGACATTCCACCGGTTCTTTTTCTGGAACATCTGGCTCTTATTGAAAAGAGTTGCAGCTGTGACGCCGTCCTGCTGGTCAAGGACGGTACGTTGCTGCTGAAAGGACTGGACAGCGCACTGGCGATACTCAAGCAGTCGCCTGAGGTTCACCTGTGCGGCTGCCGCCTCCTGGCGGCGGACGGCTCTTTGCATGGAGCTGGGGCACAGCTGAAAGATGGCCATATCGTCCCTATAGGACAGGGCGAATCATTCAAGGCCCCCTTTTTCAGGATCACCCGCTCTGTCCCCCTTCTCTCGCTGCACCTCCTGCTCTTTAAAAAGGGAGTTGGCCTGTTCAGCACTGAAAGAAAAAATATCTGTCTTTTGGAGCAGTCGGAAGGTTTCATCGGCTTTACTGACAATTCCTCCCTGGCGGTTTTGTGTGCTGACCTGGAGGCATATCTGCCCGATGTTGGGCAGCCGCTACAGCAACAGCAGGGAAAAGGCCTTTCGGATGAAGAAGCAGCAGCTTTGGCGGCTCAGGATCGCTATATCCCAGCAACCGTGAATGAAACCGGCAGGCCGGTACGCATCCTGTATTATTCCCCCTATCCCTCACATCCGGCAAGCCATGGAAACCGCAGCACCATCCAATTCTTCGGGAAAATTTTCAGGGAAAAAGGCTGTGAAGCCCATTTTGGCCTTCTGGAACTTGATCGCTGTACCCCCGAAGACATGACCGCCATGCACAGGGCCTGGGACAGCGTGGCCACCCTTCCCTACCCGTTCCATGATGAAAGCCATTTGGGGGTCGATGTCCCTTTTGACGGCTGGTACGAAAAGGGGCTGGGCGAGCATATCGCCTGGTTGTGCTCCCTCCATTCCGTAGACGTCCTGTTCTGTTCCTATGTGTTCCAGTCAAAGATGCTGGAATTCGTTCCCAAACATATCCTGAAGGTTATTGATACGCACGACAAGATGGGCGGACGCTATGCCGCACAAAAAGCACGCGGCGTTAAAACAGAATTTTTTTCCTGTAGCCCTGAAGACGAGGGCCGCTACCTGCGCCGTGCCGACATCGTAATCGCGCGCAGAGAGGAAGAGGCCAGATACTTTAACGAAGTCAGCGGCCAGGATTCAGCTATTGTCATTCCCCATGTGGAACCTCCGCATTTTTTGCAGCGCAGTTTTGAAGGGGTACACGCCGTCGGCCTGGTTGCAAGCGCCAACAGGATCAATCTGGATCTTGTTACCGATTTCCTTCACGCCGTGCAGTCCCAGCAGGCGGCCCCTCCCTTTGAGGTCAGAATAGCCGGCCAAGTTTCAACCATGATTAAAGATGTCTCCGCCTGCAAACGCGAGGCATTCCACTGCCCCTGGGTCAAGCTCCTCGGTTTTGTGGAAGATATCGCCGGTTTTTATGCGGATGTTGACCTTGTTGTCTCGCCGGTCACGCTGGGCACAGGAATCAATGTCAAAACGGTACAGGCCATGTCATACGGCATGCCGCTTGTGACAACCGCCTTTGGATGCAAGGGAATAGAAACAGGGCACCCAATGCACTCACACGCAACGGTAGAGGAAGTTGCCGCCGCGGTGTTCCACATCTTCAGGCAGCCCCAACTGCTTGGAGAGCTCGCCGAGTGCAGCCGGCAACGGTACAGGACATTTTATGAAACCAGCCTGGAAGGTTTTGATTTCCTGATTCAACAGGCAAGAAAAAGGAGCTGTGGCCAATGACCCTCTTTCGTAAGCTTTTCAAAATGTTACCTGACAACCTCAAAAAGGGTCTGAAGGATTCCGCCTATCCCTTCATTGAGCGGCTGCATGCCCGCATCAAAAACGAAGGCTACCTGAGGGAATCAATCAAAACGAGTTCTGAAGGCTTGAACCTGGAACATTATCAGCTTCCCGTATTGCAGCGCCTGATAGATTTGGGAGGCTTCAACACGCTGCAGGGCCGCAGGGTTTGTGAAATTGGCGGCGACGGGGAATTTGGCATCGCCCGCCTCTGGCACAGGCTGACTGGAGAACGCGTCGTAGTCAGCAATCCCTATCCTAACACCGCGTTAACCGATGAGGCCCTGTCCCAGTACGGCGTTTCACTTGTCCGGCTGCCATTTGAAAGCATGACATCCGCATCCAATGCCTTTGATATCATCTACGGCTGTGCAGTCATGGAGCATATAGTCAATATGGCTGAGTTCTTTGAATGCGCGTTTGAACGGCTCGCACCAGGGGGCTGGGCCATTCTGCATGGATGCCCCCTGTGGCATTCGGCGGTTGGCCATCACACATATATACTTTGCGATGATACACTCTATTCCTTTGGTGATGAAAACTGTCCGGTCAGGCCTTTTTCACACTTATACATGACGAAAGACGAGCTGCGTGAAGCTCTGGTAAAAAGATCCGTCCCTCAAAAACATGCCGATGCCATTTGTTCGCAAATTTATGATTCCGATCAAATCAACCGACTGTCGATTGCCCAAATATGTTCGGCAGCAGCCAAACAGCCGTGGCAGGAAATACGGCTTGTAACGGATATTGACTACACCCCACACCAGCAAAAAGATTTTATCAATAAATTAGGCATTGAAGTAAAAGATGTCCAAAGGGCTGCAATATATATTGCCGTAAAAAAACCTGATTATCTTTAATAGTAAAAGAAGGAAAGCAAAATGATTCCATTTCTGAAAAAAATCCTTGGAAATGACTGTGAAGCCTCTCATGGCGAAGACATAAAACATACTGAAAAAGCGGCAGTCAACGACTGGAACTCTTTTGACAACTGGTTTTGCAATTCCATTCATAACGCCCCCGTCTCACCCAAACGCCCCTTGGCAAGTTCATGGGATTGGAATTCAAAATATGGACTGCCTATTAAGAACATCATGGATGAGGTTGAGGCAGTCTATGCCGAGGATCTCCTTCTCGATCTGAAACAAAAGAACATTGAAGGCGATATCGTTGAGTTTGGCGTTTTTGAAGGGGGATGGATTGAAAGGCTCTGGCAGTCCTGCAACCGTATAGGCTTGAATAAAAAAATTATTGGTTTTGACAGTTTTGAAGGGTTACCGGAACCAAGTGAAAACGACTATCCCGGATGGGAGCGCGGCCAGTTTTCAACAACCTATGAAAAGGTCTGCAACCTGCTCAAAACCCATGAACGCCCTAATATTTCCTTGATCAAGGGATGGTTTTCCGAGTCATTCAAGAGGCCGGAAATTCAAGGCATCGATAAAATTTGTTATGCAAGAATCGACTCCGACCTTTATCAGCCGGCTGTCGAGTGCCTTGATTTTCTTCGGGACAGGCTGGTTGATGGTGCAATCCTTGTCTTTGACGATTGGTCATGGGGGCTGGAAAAGGGCGAATCAAAGGCCCTTTCCGAGTGGCTCCCCACATCAGGGCTTGAACTGGAATTTTTGGCGTATAACGGCATTGTCCACCTTTATCTTAGAGTCCACAAAAAATAATCCTTTCATGCAGCGTTGCCGGATTCCTTGGTTTATTTAAAGCCTCATGCTCGGCATAGTATTGTTATTGGATAGAAAAAACATGCCTTCACTCCGTAAAGCCTATGACCTCTGGCTGTATGACCGCCCCCTGTTCTGGCAGCGCCTCAAGGCAAACCTGAACAGGGGCACGCACAGCCCGCTGTCTTTTTTGCGCGGCAACGCTTCCCTTCAACAGGATATCCTGCTCGCCTCTCCCCTGTGTACGGAAAAGGCGCGCTGCCTTGTGGTCTTTAGCTGCAACCCTTTGCTGCCCAGCGGCGTGGCGACGGCCGTCCGTACCCAGTGCCGGCTGTTGCGGGACATGGGGTATGCCCTTGATGCCCTTGTCTACGCTATGGACGGCTGTTCGCGTGAGGATGCCGAAGTGCTTCAGCGGCACTTTGAGCGCACAGCCGTAATCTACCCCCGGACAGCGCGTCAGGAACGATTGGCGGACGGGGTTACCGCCCCCAACTTGGATACATGGTGCGGGAGTGAGTTGCTTGATGCCTGCGCGCTCCTGCTGGAGGATGGAAGGTATTGCGGCGTCATCGTGCACCAGCCTTGGCTGTCCCGTGTGCTCGCTTGTGTGCCGAAAGGAATAAAAAAATATCTCTTCATGCATGATAATTTTGCCGGGCGCGCCGCCTTGTTTGAACGGCAGGGCCTTCCCGCACGTTCGGCGTGGCTGAACCTTGAGGAAGCTGAACAGGCGCGCTGCATGAAGCGGGCTGATATTATTTTTGCGATTCAGGATGAAGAGAAGGCGCTGTATGAACGGCAGCTGTGTTCACAGCGGCAGGTTGTGATCTTCAAAATTCCTTTCCCGGACAACACTCGGCTCCCTCTGCCTCGCGTCCATGATAAGCTGGCTGTCGGAGTGCTTGCCAGTGACAACGAAAGCAACCGGCACGCCGTCGGCGACTTCCTGATCCGCTGGGAACGCGAATCCCGCCTGCATGGTTGCACCGAGCTGCATATTGCCGGGGACGTCTGCAATTTTATCAAATCGCGCGACCCTTCAGTACATCTTCTTGGCCGTGTCGAAAACCTTGAGCGTTTTTACGCTGATCTGCATCTGGTGATCAATCCCGACTTCAGCGGGACAGGCATCAAGATCAAGTCGCTGGAAGCCCTGAGCTATGGGCGGCCTTTGTTGTGCGGCGGCGCCGGGAGCCGGGGGCTGAACGCGGTGCATCCCTGGCATGCCCTTCCGGGCCGGGCGTCCATGCTGGACTGTATCGTCACCCTGACGCAGCGCAAAGAGATGCTTCCTCCTCTCCGTGAAGAATCGATCAGGCTATTTTACGAATACAGCCGCATGGATACCTATCGGGCTGCGCTTGAGGGCATGCGGAGGCAGGCAGACGGCAGCGCCGGCGATATGCCCCCTGGGAAAGCCCCTGTTCCATTCTTTTTCGATGCGGCCCCGCTTGCCCTCTGGGAACAGTCGGATATCCACAAAACCGGCATAGGCCGCATGGCAACACGCGCGCTGCGGGCCTTCGTCCGACGTGAGGATATCCGCGTACTGCTGATCTCCCCCAGCGGCATGGAAAACGATGTACGCCGCTTTCTGGAGCATAACCCTTGGGCGCGTAACGCTTCCCTCCTTCACCTTGCCTTGTCCAAGAACCCATCCGGCTCATGGCACGGGAAGAAGCTGAAACCTGCCATCCGCCGGATATTGGCCCCCCTGCCGAGCAGGGTGCAGGGCTGGCTCAAACAGGCTGCCGGCGTCCGCCCGTTTGCCCTGTACGATCAACCCTGCGAGGCCCTGCGCCAAGCGATTCTGCCGCACATGACAGCAGGGGGAAAAGCTGTCTGGTTTTCGTGCTTTCAGCCTGTCCCCCATGAGGTTTCCGCCATGCCCGGCATACGGTCATGCGTTGTGCTGCATGACATCATCCCCCTGCGGCTGCGGGACAAACACCCTTTTTACGGGCCTTGCCTTGATCTCATGCGCCAGCATCTGCGGAAAGCGGACATCATCTGGGCCAATTCCCAGTTTACACGGCAGGACTTTCTCTCCTTCTTCCCCGGTGCGGATGGGGACAAGGTACGCGTAGCCCTCCTTGGCGGCGGCGATCATTTTCATGCGGCAGACGGAGGGCAAACGGAATCCGTCCTGCGTGCTCTTGGCATCCCCGCCCATACGCCGTTTTTTGTCAGCCTGGCTACCGTGGAGCCACGAAAAGGACTTACCTGCGTTATCCGTGCATTTCGCCGCCTGGTGGAAAAATATCCTGATGCGCACCTCCTGCTTGTAGGGCAGAAGGGCTGGAACTGCGGCGGAATCGTGCGGGAATGCGCAGAAACCCGGCAGATCCACCTGACGGGCTTTCTCCCCGACGAGGCTGTCGCGGCCCTCCTGAGCGGCTGCCGTGCTTTCCTGTATCTCTCGGAATATGAAGGGTTCGGCCTTCCTGTCCTTGAAGCCATGTCCTGCGGCGCGCCCGTTATTGCTGCGAACCGTACATCGCTGCCGGAGATAGGCGGCGATGCCGCCCTGTATGTCCCTCCCTCGGATGTGGAAGCGCTCGCGGCGAGGATGGGCGAACTTCTGGAACATGAAGATCTCCAAAAGACATTACGCCGCAAGGGGCTTGCCAGATCCGCGGCCTTTACATGGGATGCCTTTGCCCAAACCGTTGTAGACGGCATGGTTTATGGAACGCTGCGGAATGGCAGCGGCACGCGGACGGAAAAACAGCACTGATCACGCCAGTCAGCACAGGATACAAGCATTATGTCCCTCTTTCAGAATATCCAGAATATGTTGCTCAGGGATTTCCTGACCATTTACAGGATAATGCCGGCCTTTATCCGCCGAAAAATCCTCCTTGTCTTTTTGCTGATGCTGGTGATCGCCATCTTTGAAGCATTATCCATTCTTTCGCTTTCTTTTTTGGCGCTGAGCGTCGCCTCTCCCGACAAGACGATGAGCCTGCCTCTGGTCAGGTATGCCTTTGATATCTTTCCAAGCCTCCATAGCCTCCAGTCCGATGTCAGAATATTCGCCTTCTGGGTGGCCCTTCTGGTGGCGGGGCTTACCATCGTCAAGAACGCCATGTCCGCCCTGGCAGGGATGCGCACCGCCATGTTGGGCGAAGCTGTGGCTCAGTATGCCGGGGAAACGCTCTTCCGCTACTTTCTGAACAGCTCATATCTCGATTTTCTTTCGGGGAAGACCCGACAGATCCCCCAAGTGTTCTCATGGCGCAGCCAGCTCGGATTTTTCCTTGTAAACCTGATGCAGGTCTACACATATATTGTCATCTCCATC
Source organism: Bilophila sp. T19-St14 (assembly GCF_059728385.1). NCBI lineage: Bacteria > Pseudomonadati > Thermodesulfobacteriota > Desulfovibrionia > Desulfovibrionales > Desulfovibrionaceae > Bilophila > Bilophila sp. T19-St14. Next base: position 2,410,293 of record NZ_BAAGFT010000001.1, on the reverse strand, counting down.
GCGCTGTTTCTGATACTCATCTCGGCAACGCCCGAAGTCCTGCTGGCAACGCTGGTTGTCGTCACGTCGCTATGCTTTTTTATTTACAAAAGAATCAAACAAAGCGTCGATGCCGCCGGCAAGGAGTCCGCCGAGTGCTCCAGTATGGAATACCTGGCGCTGGAAAACGCCAAACGCGGCATGATGGAAGTGCATATCTACCGACAGCAGCCGTATTTTTTTGAAGCGTACCGTTCCGCAGGGATGAAGGCCATGCAGAGCCGGGCGCTCATCACCGTCGCCCCTCCCATCCCCACATGGATATTGGAAAGCATCGCCTTCCTCGTAATCCCCGCGGCGCTGTGGATCATGATATCGTTTTATGATGCCTCCATGTCCCGCATTACCGGCGTGCTGACCATGATCATGCTTGCCTCATGGCGCGTACTGCCACTGCTCAACCGCTCCATGACGAACATGGTTGCCTTGCGCGGAGCGCACTATCCGGCGCTCCAGTGTGCCGGGCTTATTGACGAGATACAGAAAGCTCCCATCCCTCCGGCCGTGGAAGCCGAACAGCGGCTGGAGTTCAGTGAGGCTATCAGCTTTGAGGATGTCTCCTTTTTCTACCCCTCGTCTGAGAAGGCCGCCCTGCGCCATGTCACATTCCGGCTTGCCAAAGGGGAGAGGCTGGGGATCGTCGGACAGTCCGGGGCGGGGAAAAGCTCTCTGGCCAATATCCTCAGCGGGCTCATTGAGCCTACTGCCGGGCGGATGCTCGTGGATGGGAACCCCCTGTCCCCCTCGGAGCGCGCCGCCTATATGCTTGGGGTGGGGTATGTGGCGCAAAACCCATACGTTGCGCCGGGCACGCTCGCGCAGAACGTCGCCTTCAGCCAATGGGGACGGCCTTATGATGAGGAACGCGTGCGGCAGGCCTGCCGGATGGCCCATCTGGATATTGCGGATCAGCGGCCCGAAGGCATCAACCTCCCCATAGGGGAAGGGGGCAGCGGCCTTTCAGGGGGACAGTTGCAGCGCCTTTCCATTGCGCGCGCCCTGTATGCCTCGCCGCACCTGCTGATTCTTGACGAGGCCACAAGCTCGCTGGACATGGGGGTAGAGGCGGCCATCATGAAAACCATCACCTCGCTTCCCAGATCAATGACGCTGGCGATTATCGCCCACAGGCTTTCCACTGTGGAATCGTGCGATTCCATCCTTTGGCTCAGGGATGGCGAGACCGCCATGTACGGCCCTCCCTCCGAGGTGCTGCCGCATTACAGGGAATACCTGCGGGCTTCACATGAACGCACATTGCCGCAGGCATAGCCGGGGCTCATAGCCCCTTTTCCGGCTGCCTGAGTCGGCCGCCATTCACTGCCATGACGAATAAAAGAGGTGTTTTTATGCGGGAAGCTGTCATCCTTGCAGGAGGGTTCGGCACTCGGCTGAGATCCGCCGTTCCGGATCTGCCGAAAGCCATGGCCCCTGTTGCTGGCAAGCCGTTCCTGGAAATCCTGCTGGCGCATCTGGAAAAGAAGGGGATACGGCACGTCATCCTTTCCGTAGGCTACCTCGCGGAAATCATTGAATCCCATTTCGGCGACAGTTTTGCCTCACTGCATATCAGCTACGCCTACGAGGATGAGCCTCTCGGCACAGGCGGGGCCTTGCGCTTCGCCATGCGGCAGTGCCGCGAGGACGTGGTGCTGGCGCTCAACGGCGATACCTTTCTTGATGTTGATCTGGAACAAGCCGGGCAGGATTGGCGACACCACCGCGCCCCCATTCTTTTCGGCGTACAATCCGACGATACCGCACGCTACGGCAGCCTGTTGACGGATGGCCGCCGCGTCACCGGCTTTCTGGAAAAGGGACGGAAGGGGCCGGGCATCATCAACGCGGGAAGCTACCTTTTTCCGGTTACGCTTTTTGACGGGCAGAACCTTCCGGCGAGCTTTTCGCTGGAACAGGACTTTCTGGCGCGGGAAATCTCCCGCAGGGCCTTCCGCCTGTTTCCCATCGACGAACCTTTTATAGATATCGGCGTCCCGGAGGACTATCTGTTGGCCCAAACCTATTTGAAACGGTATGCCTGACAATGATGAACAAGGCCCTTTTCCTTGATCGTGATGGCATTATCAATGTGGACTTTGGTTATGTGCATAAGAAGGAACATATTGTCTTTGTGGAAAACATTTTTCCTCTGGTGCGCGCCGCCAACCAAAAAGGATATCTGGTCATCATCATAACCAATCAGGCCGGCATCGGCAGAGGGTATTATACCGAAGAAGATTTCTTTGCCCTTATGCACTGGATGCAGGAGCAATTTCAAAAACATGGCACCGTTGTCCATGATGTTTTCTACTGCCCTTTCCATCCCGTTCATGGAATCGGCCGTTACAGGCGGGAGAGTTTCCTGCGCAAACCGCATCCGGGCATGATCATGCAGGCAGCGGAAAAATATGAAATCGATCTTGCCGCCTCCGTGCTGGTAGGCGACTCGCTTACGGATATTCAGGCAGGCATGGCCGGAGGGGTGGGCAAACTTTTCCTCCTTGCCCAGGATGGAGGGGAAACGCCGCAAGCCCAGACCATCTCCGGGCTTTCAGAGGTCATTAACCATTTGTCATAGACAGAAAGCCACCTTGTTGAAACGGGGCATGCGGGTTTGCCCCAAAAATATTTCTGGACGGCAGCTTTTGGAGGTTCCATGTCCTGCAAATTTCCTTTTTCCTTTATTGAAGTCTTTTCAAATGGGGATGTTTATCCTTGCTGTCCCGAATATTGCTATTACTATTGCCTCGGCAATATTTTTGAGCAAAGCCTTGAAGAGATCTGGTATGGCAGCAAAGCGACGGCGCTGCGAAAAAGGCTGCTTTCCGATGACCATACCGTCTGCAACGCCATGCAGTGCTTCAGGGAAACCATGGATTTCCTTCTTCCTGAAGACGATATCGTGTGGGATGAGAAACCGCCGCTTCCCATTGCCGTTAAGCTCAGCCATGATAAGGAATGCAATTGCTCCTGCATCACATGCCGGGATATGCCCATACGGTCTTCGCAGCAGGAACTTGATGAGCTGAACCGGAAAATCGAAACCCATTTTCTTCCATTGCTGCGCAATGCCAAGGTCGTCTCCCTTTCCGGGGCTGGAGATCCCCTCTTTTCACGGCACTCCCGCCAGCTTATCCGCCGTATTGCAGAAACCTATCCCTCCATGCGCTTTGCGCTGCACACCAACGGCCAGCTTTGTACGGCGCCGCTTCTTAAGGAACTCGGCATCCTGAACAGGTTGTCCCATGTCCAGATTTCCATCCACGCGGCAACATGCGGCACATATGAACACATCGTCAGGGGGGCGAGCTTCCAAAGGCTTATGGAAAACCTCGCCGGTCTGCGGGAACTGCTGGACAAGGGGAACCTGCGCAAACTGGATCTCTTTTTTGTCATACACAACCTGAATATGAAAGAAATCGGGCAGTTTTCCGATCTGGCGAAACAGTTTGGGGCGAATGCGCATTTCTGGGAATATCGTTATTGGGGAACGGAATTCGGCAGGGACTTTGACGCGGTCAACGTCTGTTCCCCTGCCCACCCTCTGCATGAGGAGCTTTTGTCCGGCCTGCGCGGCATTGCGGATCTGCCGCACATCCGGCTTTCCCCTGTGCTGAAGGGGCTCGCCCATCCTGTGAAACGGCGGCCCGACAGCCAGCCTGCCATTTTTGTCCACTCTTACTATTGCTGCGGCCAGACAGATATTTTCAAAAAATTCCGGCAAAAAGGGACGTATTGCTATTTTGAGCCGTATAAGCTGGAACTGGGTTCCCTGCACCGGGACAGGCTTCTTGCCGCAGCCTCAGGAAACGGCTCCCACCTTCCGTATCAGATGGAGTTCAGCGCGCTGTGCAGGGGGAACGGGCATGTGGACGGCTACAAGGCAACATTCCACGATACCGTCTATCACTACAAACATCTGCCGCCAGATGAAGCCAGCTATATACAGGGCCTTCTGGATCATGCCGGGCGCATCGGCCGCAGGCCGTTTTTGGGCTTTACCCGTTCGCTCCTGAGGATTGGCCTGCACAAAAAGCATTTTGGCGGCCTGCATGTCATGCTATTGCGTGATCCGTACAGCATGTTCGCTTCGCTTTTGTCTCAGGAGTTCGAGAGATCAGCCCATCTTGCTGTTTTACGCCTCGCAACTGAAGATAGTATTATCAGGCGGTTGGGCTTTATCGGAAATGGCGCCGGCCTGAGTACGGCGGATGCCGGGTATTTCACGCCAGACAATTGGGAGCTGTTTTGCGAATTTTATGTCCTGTTTCACGCCGTCGGCATGTGCCATTGCGATATGGTTGCCGATACTACGCGGCTTGCCCTTGACCGTTCCTATGCCGAAGAATGTGGAGAGAAACTTTCCTCGGCGACCGGCTTACAGCTTTCCTTTGCAGATACAGCCGTTCCTCCTGATGAGATGGACATTTTTTACAATCCCACTCCCCTCAGGGGGGCCTTCCAGCGTTATCTTGGCACGGCTCAGCAACGTCAGAAGCTGATCGCGCTGGCTGAAGAATATGCGGATATTCCGGCAACACCCCATGCAGAGGCGAACCTTGATACGCTTACGGCCTGCATCTTCCGCAAAACAGGCGATGCACGGCAGCAATCTTACGCCCAATGGGCCCAGCTTACATATGAAAGCTACTTTCTGCGTGAGCTGCGCCGCCTTAACGAAGCCAGGCCAGAGCAGGCCATCCCCTTTGACGACAGCCTGCGGCAACTATCCCAAAAACTGGATGAGCTGAAAGAACGCAGCCTGCTCAAGGCCGAGGCCAAGAAAATCCTGCGGCGCATTTTTCCCCAGCACATCAGAAAACGCCTCGCGGAGTTGCGCGCGTCATACTTTCGCCAGTAGGCGTATTCCCTCCCCACACACAAAGGCCCCGCAACGCCCCGCTGAACCGGCAGCATTCAGGCGCGCCCCGTATCAACCCGGCTTTTCTGTGGGGCCTGCACCGGCAAATCCGCCCAGCAAAGCCGCATGCTCTACTCGCCGAAGATGCTGACCTCAATGCAGGCACATAAAGCATGATACAGAGGCAGATGGAGCTCCTGTACCTGCGGCGTTGAAGATGCCGGAGCCCGCAACTCCACATCCAGCAGCGAAGCCATTTCGCCGCCATCCTTGCCTGTCAGCCCCAGAGTCCGGCAGGACAACAGCCGCGCGACCCGTAACGCCTGATTGACATTGGCCGAATTGCCCGACGTGCTGATGCCCCAGACGACATCGCCGGGACGTGCCAGCGCATACACCTGCTGGGCAAAGCAGAGCTGCCCATCCACATCATTGGCAAAGGCTGTCGGCAGGGCAACGCCGGAAACCAGCGGGATCGCCGCAATGCCACCCTGTAAGCGGGTCAGGGCATCCGCATGCTGGGGGTAGAGCTTCTTGGCACGGCTGCAAAAACTTTCCGGCAACGAGCGCGGCAGCAGAAAGGATTTCATCAGTTCGCCCGCAATATGCTCGGCATCGGCTGCGCTTCCACCGTTTCCACAGATGAGGATTTTTCCGTGGTTCTTCACACAGCCCACCAGCAGAGATACAGCCTCTGCAAAAGAGCTTTCCGCCCCTTGCCACTGAGGATAACGATCCGACAGCTCATTCCAGAAATACGCGATATGGGATTCCATAAAATCTCTCACAAAACGGCAGCAAAGCCGGGCTTGATGAATCAAAAATAGATTCATCATGAAATTGTTCATTTTAGAGACAGTTATTCATCAAAGAATATTATTATAATATAGGCTGGCGTTAAAATTTCCCGTTCAAAGATTCAAATATATGCGGCAAAGGAAGCTATCCACATCACCACATCTATCCACATCCAAGCCATGAATCCCTCCCCGGCATCAAGCGAACATCATAATATTCTTTCCTTATCCCACCCCCAGTCGGCCTGACCGGGAGCTTTTTGTTTTGGCTGTGCCATAGAAACGGCTGAGGCTTTCTTTCTTGAAATCCCAAAGGAATAACCAATAAAATGCCCCAATCATGAAGCCCATCGACGGAAAGCTGGATAAACAGCCTGTATTTTCACCATACTGTGGGGATAAGACAGCCACATACTCCGGCAGAGCCTATTTTTGTCGTCAGGCTTTGGCGAAAAAACGCTCGAACAGGGCATCCTGCTCCGGGTTGTGGACGACATAGCCCACGGCGACCCTGTTCCCCGTAGCGGCAATAATTTTGTCGGCCCATTCCTTTCCGAACGCTCCGCAGACCTCGATGGCGCCCACGCCGTCCTCGGCGCAGGCCACGGCCCGCTTGAGGGCTTCCTCGAAGCTGGTGACCGTGAAAATGTAGCTGATCATATGTTCCGTCTCGAATATGGCGGCATCCTTGGCTGTGTCGAACTCTTTTCCCATGAGCAGGAATGCGAATTTCTTTTTCATGCGGACTCCATCGGGTTTTGCTTTGGCTGTGTTATAAAAAATGGTTGATGGTTTTTCCTTGAAATTCCAAAGGGATAACCGAAAATGCCTTAACCATGTATCCCGCCACGGGGAAAACTGGAAAAAAGCTCTATTTTTTACCGCACTGTGGAGATGAAACAACCACATACTAACAGAGCCTTTGCTTTTCCTTGCCATAGCAGGAAAGCCCTGCCTCCCACAATGCGGCCCGTGCCCTTTTCTCCGGTGCTGCCGTCATTTTGCCCGCTGTCCCCATGATCTTCCGCTGGAACAGGCTCCTGTGGGAGGCATTCGCCTTTTCGATGGCTTTCTAAAAATTCATTTTGAATTTCACATAGTTAATATACTGCGTTCATTGTAAAAGTGGATATCTCCCTGTGGCGCGGCCTCCCCATTTGATGAAAGTCTTGGGAGAGGAGGGGGTGGGGCTTGGGGAGGGGGAGGAGAAGCCTTTCTTCAGAAAGGTTCTCCTCCCCCTCCCCAATTTTTTCCTCTCCTTGACTATATGAAGATTTCTTTATATAAAACCATCCGTTCATCTTGATACATCTGTAACCCTTTGAAACCGCATGTCCAACGCTATCCGCTATTTCAAGGCACTGTCCGACGAGACCCGGCTACGGCTTACCTATGTTCTTGAACGGTATGAACTTTCCGTCAATGAACTGGTAAGCATCCTCGAAATGGGCCAGTCGCGGGTTTCGCGCCACCTCAAGATCCTGACCGAAGCGGGGCTGCTTTCCTCGCGCCGGGACGGGCTGTGGGTGTTTTACTCCTCCGTAAAGGAAGGGGAGGGCGCCGCTTTCCTGAAAGCCGCCATGCCCTTTCTGGACGAAGACGCCGAAATGCGCGCGGATGTGGAAATGGCCGCCAAGATCATTGAGGATCGGGCGCTCAAGACGCGGCAGTTCTTCAATACCATCGCCGAACACTGGGATACCCTGAGCCGCGAAGTGCTCGGCGGTTTCGATCTCGCCGGGGCCGTGTGCGGCATGATGCCCGAAGGCTGTGAGGCGGCGGTGGATCTGGGGTGCGGAACCGGGATCGTGCTGGAACGGATGCGCGGGCGCGCCCGGCAGATCATCGGGGTGGACGGTTCGCCGAGGATGCTGGAGCTTTCCCGGCGGCGCCTTGCCGGAGTGGAGGGGGAGCCTGAAGGCGTCTCTCTGCGCATCGGGGAACTCAGCCACCTTCCGCTGCGGGACTGCGAGGCGGATTTCGCCAGCATCAATATGGTGCTGCACCACCTGTCCAACCCGGAGAACGCCCTTGCCGAAATCCGGCGCGTGCTGCGTCCCGGCGGGCTGCTCGTTGTGGCGGACTTTGATCGGCATACTCAGGAAAGGATGCGTCTGGACTACGGGGATCTGTGGCTCGGATTCGATGAAGCGACCATGTCGAGGCTGCTGCAAGCGGCGTCCTTCGAGGTCGTTTCCACTGCCCGCCACCTCGTGGAACAGGGGCTGGCGCTCAATCTAACGCTGGCCCGACGCCTGTAACATATCAACTTTATGGAGATACTTATGTCCAACGCGAAGCCTCTCGATCTGTCGCTGCCCTATCAGGTGGCGGATATCAGCCTTGCCGACTTCGGCAAGAAGGAAATGCAGCTCTCCGAGCGCGAAATGCCCGGCCTGATGGAACTCATCCGCCGCTACGGAGACAAGAAGCCCCTTAAAGGCTTCAAAATCATGGGCTCGCTGCACATGACCATCCAGACCGCCATGCTCATCAAGACGCTGTATGAGCTCGGCGCGGACATCCGCTGGGCGTCCTGCAACATCTTCTCCACGCAGGATCACGCCGCCGCCGCCATCGCGGAGCTCGGCTACGCCAAGGTGTTCGCATGGAAGGGCGAAACGCTTGAGGACTATTGGTGGTGCACGGAAATGGCCCTGACGTGGCCCGACGGTTCCGGCCCCGATCTCATTGTGGACGACGGCGGCGACGCCACCCTGATGATCCACCTCGGCGTGGATGCGGACCGCGATCCTTCCGTGCTCGACAAGCCTTGCGACTCCAAGGAAGCCCGCGTCCTTATGGATCGCATCAGCCTCGGCCATAAGACCAATCCCGGCCATTGGACGAAGGTGGCGGCGAAGGTGCGCGGCGTGTCCGAAGAAACGACCACCGGCGTCCACCGCCTGTACCAGCTCTCGGAGCAGGGCAAGCTGCTGTTCCCGGCCATCAACGTGAACGACTCCGTAACCAAGTCCAAGTTCGACAACCTGTACGGCTGCCGCGAGTCCCTCGCCGACGGCATCAAGCGCGCCACCGACATCATGATCGCTGGCAAGGTTGTGGTCGTTGCCGGGTACGGCGACGTGGGCAAGGGCTGCGCCCATTCCATGCGCGGCTTCGGCGCCCGTGTGCTCGTGACCGAAATCGACCCCATCTGCGCTCTTCAGGCCGCGATGGAAGGCTTTGAAGTGACCACGATGGAAGACGCCGTGAAGGAAGGCGACATTTTCGTCACCTGCACCGGCAACTACCACGTCATCACCGGCGAGCACATGAACAACATGAAGGACGAGGCCATCGTCTGCAACATCGGCCACTTTGACAACGAAATCGAAATGACGTGGCTTGAGGAAAACCCGGCCAACAAGCGCATCCAGATCAAGCCGCAGGTGGACAAGTGGGTGCTGCCCAACGGCCGCTCCCTGATCATCCTCGCCGAAGGCCGCCTCGTGAACCTCGGCTGCGCCACCGGCCACGCCAGCTTCGTCATGTCCAACAGCTTCACCAATCAGGTGCTGGCCCAGATGGAGCTCGCCGCCACGGATCACGAAGTGAAGGTGTACACGCTGCCCAAGAAGCTCGACGAGGAAGTGGCCCGCCTGCACCTCGCCCGCCTCGGCGTGAAGCTCACCAAACTTACCGAAGAGCAGGCTGCGTACATCGGCGTCTCCGTCGACGGCCCGTTCAAGTCGGATCTGTATCGGTATTAAGATTGTGGATATTGGAGGGGGGCGGGAGAAACTTTCTAGAGAAAGTTTCTCCCGCCCCCCTCCAAACCTCCCCCCACCCTCTTCAAAGATTTTCGGCCTTATCGAATTCCTGTTCGCTATTTCTTCTGATTCACCGGACTGAAAACAAAGGCTCTGCCGGAGTATGCGGCTGTCTTATCTCCACAGTATGGTGAAAATACAGGCCGTTATCCAGTTTTCCGTCGATGGGTTTATGATTGGGGCATGTTATTGATTATTTCTTTAGGATTTCAAGAAAGAAAGCATTAACCATTTCCTATGGGGCGTGTCGTCATGTTACATGCAACTATTGAAAATTATTGAAAACAATCTTTTGTGTTTTAAAAATAATTAAATAATTTCAATATATTATATCAAACTAACGACACAGCCTATGGCACAGCCCAAAACAAAGCCCGCCTTCCGGCAGGAAGACGGGTTTTTGTTCCATCGAAAAAGAGGCGGTTATGCCCTCCAAGCCCCCAATATATCGTTCTCGTTTTCGGCTTCCGGGATCTTGAGCTTGTCGTGCGCCCAGCGCGCCGAGATCTTCATCACCGAGGCCAGCGCCGGGAGCGCCTGTGCGAACGTGGCGATGTCCTCGGCTTCCCGCGTATCGAACCGGAACCACGGCAGCAGGCGCGGATCGCTGACGCCGCAGTTCAGCACCGCCAGCGGAGCCAGAAGCTGGCGCGACAGCGTGGACGCTACCTGCATGGCGTCGGATACCATCAGGTCGCGGCGCACCCTGTCGTGCACGCGCCCAAGGGCGTTGGTGCTGGCGGCCCCGTCGGATTGCGAGGTCAGCGTGCCGCCGAGGATGGCCTTGCTCATGCCGAGCTCGCAGCGCGAAATCAATGCGCCCGCCAAGTCCTGAGAAGAGGAGGCGGGGGTTTCAAACAGGATGTCCATGCCCTGCGGGATGATGCCCGCCGCATCCTGCCCAAGCGTCCGCAGGGCGTTGTACAGCGCCCGCCGATCTTCCTCGCGGCTGCCGGGCGGGTACTTTCCGAGCCGGAACGGCAGACCGTGAACCTGCACGTAGCGAATATTCGCCTCCAGCGCGTAGCTGCGGATCAGATACGCCCACGCCACCGTGCGGAATAGCCCGCAGCGCGGCAGCCAACCGGATCGGGAGCGGTGCGTATGCACGATCCAGCCGAAAGGCCAGAGTTCTTCCCCGTCGGGCTTGCCGTTCCGCAGACGCAGCTGGTTCCTGTCTTCCCGCAAAACCTGAAACCAACTTTGCGGGCGGAAATGGAAGGCGGCGGGAAGATGCAGCCCGTGCCGATAGTCCCACTCAATCTCGCAGGCGGAAAACCCGTGCCCGATGCCGTCCGCCAGATCCATCAACAAGTCTTCAAAACCGTTGACGGCATCAAACTGCTCCCGAACCGCCGCCGCAATCCGGGCCGCCCGCGCATCGTTGGCGCGGCCCGGCAGAATTTCCCAATCCAGCGTCAGCAAAGCCCGCTTGCGCTTGCCCATTTCCGCCGCAAGATGCTCGCAGCGATCTTCCATATCCGCAAACAGCAAATGCTGTTCAAGGATGTCCCCCTGATCCGCAAGTTCCAGAATGTTCCGCAGCCGCTTCGGGGTCAGCCCGTGCGTCAGGTTCATCTGCGGCTCCAACGCCAACATGCGCGGGCCTTCCCCCTGCGTCTGCAATCGCCGTATCTTTTTCATGAATGCCTCCAACGGCCCCAAAGCCGCCGTGTTGCTCCCAGCCCGTCCCGCAATCCCGTTTGACGGTCCACAGCTTCTATGGATCGGCTCTTTTCCTGGGCCGTGTCATGGAAAGCGGTTGATGCTTTTTCCTTGAAATGTTAGGCCGTGTCGCTGATTAGACATAATCTATTGGAATTATTTAACTATTTTCAAGTCACAAAAATGATTATTTTCAATAATTTCAAATAATTATATGTAAAACAACGACACAAACCTAAAAAATAGGCTGTGTTATAGAAAATGGTTGATGCTTTTTTCCTTGAAGTTCAAAAGGGATAATCGGCAAAATGCCTTATCCGTGGATCCAGCCAAGGGGAAAAACGGATAAAAAGGCTGTACTTTCACCGTGCTGTGGAGATGAAACAGCCACGTATTCTGACAGGGCCTTTCCCATAAAAATCTGCCGTACCTTGCCCATCCCCATCCAACGGCCCCGCCGCGCCGCCTCCCCACCAGCCGGAAGACTTCAGGGAGGGACGCGAACCGTTCCAGCAGCTTGGGAAGAAAGGGGGAACCTTCCCTAGAAGGGCCCCCTCTCCCCTCCCCAGCTTCCATCTTCCCCGTCATCGCCCCATCCCCTTTTCAACGGCATACGGATGTAGGCGTCGCCCATGCCGACGAATCCGGTGGACGCCAGACGCCAAAGCATTTCAAGCGCATCCGGCCCGTCGTCATGATCGGCCCTGGGGAAATGCCGCAACTGATCGATGAGCGCCCGCTGGGAGGCGTGAAGCCTGATCCGCCCCTGCGCCATGTGCGGCTGTAACGACTCGATGCGCAGCAGCTTGTCCGCACTGTTGACGAGGGGCCGCACAGGGAGGGCAATCCCGCGCTCCGCCGCCCGCTGCACCAGCACATGGGCGAAAAACTCCTGAAACTGCACGGCCTCCACGCCCCAGATCAACGGATGGTGCACATCGTGCAGGGCAATCACATCCTCAATGATGCGATCGGGATGGCGCTTTCGGATGCTCGCCTCCACCACGTCGAGCGTCATGCTCCCGCGGAGGAAACCGCCGACGAGAATCGCGGAAGGGTCACGCCCCGCGCCCTGCCTGCCGAGCGACGGATCCACCGCCCCGAACAGCAGCCAGTCCCGGCTCCGATCCACCCAAAAGGTGATGCACCCGTTGAACGGAGCCTCGTTTGCGGACAAAGGATCGTTCTGCTGCTCGGAATCGAAAGCCTCCCGATCCTCGGCACGGAGGCACATGAGCCGGTACAGCGGGCGCGACGCGGGCCAGCTCACTTCGGCCCCGGCCTCCATCTCCTCCTTGTGCCGGCGGTAAAAACGCCGGGCCTCCGCCTCGCCGCGCGACGACAAGAGGCTTTCCCACGCATCCCAAAGATCCATCCGATCCGGCCAGCGCAGGATGGAACGGAACGTCCGGGCCTTCCACAACGGCTTGCGGAGCGTGCGGGCCAGCACGGAATCGTAATGCAGCAGCGTGCCGACATAGACCACGTCCATGCTCCCGTCCGCCGCGCCGAGATTGAGCACCGTCTTCTGAAGCCACGACTGGAGCTTGTCGCGCTGTTCCGGCTTGTCCACGTTCTCGTCGTTTTCAAGATCGTCAAGGACAATCAAATCCGGGCGGTGCGGCCCGTGCCGCAGCCCGCGCATGCGCTTGCCCGCGCCGAGCGCCTGGATTTTGACGTTCCCCGGCGTGACCACCGTTCCCGTGTTCCAGACGTGCCCTTTGCCCGCCGCTCCGGGAAAATCCCGCTTCAGCGCCTCGTTGAACTCCAGCTCGTCCTTGACCGCACCCAACAGCGACGCGGCCTGTTCCAGCGCGTCGGCTATGATCAAAATGTAGTGCTTGCGCCCGGTCAGCACGGCCCACAACACGAAAAACAGCGAAACGAACGTGCTCTTGGCCTCCCCGCGCGGGGCCGCAATCGCCAGCCGCACGCCTTCGGGCGCGTCCGCCATGCGGGGCAGTTCCGCATCCAGCCATTCGTGGAGCCGGGAATCCTCCCCGACAAGGCAGTAATGCGGAAAATACGCCCGCCGGAAAAAGGCGAAATCCTGCCGGGCACGTTCCCGGCGCCCCTCCGGTGTCCCGGCGGAGGCATCCTGAAGATCAGGGGAGGCGCTCCGGCGCTTCCCACGCATGTCAGCGCCCCCCGCTGCGGATCGCGTCCGCGATGCGATCCAGTTTTTCGTCCGCCCGCTCCAGCCCGCCGAGGATCTGCGCCGTGCGCTCCCGGCAGTCCTCGCGGGGCACGTAGCTCTTGTGCATCTCCTCGGCCAGCAGGCACTGGCGGGCCTTTAATTCGTCCACCCGCTGCTCCAGCCGGGTCCCCCAGTAGGCGAGAAAGCCGCAAACCATCCCAAGCAGGCCAAGCAGGAGGGTATGCGCGTCGAATTGCAGCGCGGCCTGCGTCATGGCCTGCCCTCCCGCCCTTTTTCCACGGCAAGCAGGGCTTCGGCCTGGGCGCGCAGGCTCCGGCAATAGCCGCCGTAATCCCGCGCGTGGGCCAGAAGATCCTCCGGGCTGGCCATTACGGATGCCCCAGCCCGTACCCCGGCGTCAGCGGCGGAGGCGCTTCCGGCAGGCGCGCCAGCTCCGGCGGCAGGGGCAGAACCTCCGGGGGAGGCGGGGGCAAGTCCAAGGGCTTCGTTGTACAGGCGCACCCAGCCAGCAGACAGGCCAGCGCAATGGCGGGAAGCATCTTCGGCAACACGGGCCATCCTCCTTGTGAACGCCTGCCGTTCGGCGGCAAGGCGGCTGCGGGTTTCGGAAAGCTCCCCGGCAATGGCGGCTGCCCGCTCCGCTTCCGCTTCCAGCCTCCGGCGGGCGAGGCGCTCCGCTTCCGCCATCGCGGCAGCCAACGCCTCCCGTTCGCTGGCGGACGCTTCGGCCTGTTCCGCAAGCAGCGCGCGGCCCCGCGTTTCCGCAATGCCGAAGCCCCGGACGTACCCGGCGGCGCAGCACGCCGCACACAACAGCCCTACGGCAAGCACGTTCCTAGTCATGGCCCCCTCCGCACCCGATGCCGGGCCCCCACCCCGCCTTGCGGTACCAATACTGCCTCTCAAGCAGGATCAGCCGCACATAGCGGCGGTTTTCGCGGAAGCTGGAGGCGCTCCGCCCGGCATTCGCCTTTTCCACCTGCCCGAACCAGCGCGCCGGATCACGGCCCTGCCGCTCCGCCTCCTTCCGATCCCTGCCGACCCAGCCGATCCCGCCGTTATACGCGGACAACGCAAACGCCATGCGCTGGCAGGCATCGGCTCCGCCCAGCCGATCCCACAGCCACTTGTCATAGGAAACCAGCGCCCGAAGCGCCCAGCCGGGATTGAACGGCGCGGGCCGCCCGGCCTCGCGTTCCAGTTCCGGGACGGCACGCGGCAGCCATTCCGCCGTGGAAGGCAGGAACTGCGCCAGGCCCTGCGCCCCCGCCGGGGATACCGTGCCGTTGCGCCACCAGCTTTCCGTATGCACCTGCGCGGCGAACACCGCCACGGGAGCTTCCAAGCCCCACACGGCGCGGGAAACCCGTATGAGTTCCGCCCGATGCCGTTCCGCCGCGCGCGGGATATCCGACGCCAGCCCCGGCTGCGGAAACGGCGCGGACAACAGCGCCACCATCAAAACCATGCGAATCATCATGTGCAGCCCCTCCATGCGGTAACCGCCCTTCCGGGGGCGGCTCCCCATCTCCCCCATGCTCACAGCCCCACGGACACCGCTACGACGAAAGCCGCAACCACGGCGGCGCGGCGCAGGCAGGCCATGAGGAAAGGCCAGAGGCAGCCCTTGGCGATGGCGAAATCGGCGCACCGAAGCCGCACGGCTCCGGGGGCGCGCTTCCAGTCGCCGTCAAGATACGAGTCGGGGGTGGCGAAAGGGAACACGGCCACATCGAAGAACATGCCCAAGATGGCCGCAAGCATGACGAGGGCCAGCTTATAGAGCACGACGGGCATCTGCGCCGGGCTGATCAGCAACAGCACGGCCTGAAGCGCCAGCGCAATCAGCCCGAAGAACAGCAGACGCCAACGGGGGCGGAGAAGAAGCCTGAAGAATCCCATAAGACCTCCTGTGGTATGGCGCGGAACCTTCAGCGGCCCGCAAGACGCACCATGCCCGAAAGGAGGCCTCAGGAAAGGTTGAAGGATGTCAGCACGCCGCGCTGGAGCGGGACACCCGGCGCGCGGCGGCGCAGCTTTCGCCCATCTCAACAGCCATAGCGTCCATGTGGGCCAAGCGGCGCGCGGCGGCGCAGGCCGCCATATCCGGCCTCACCGGGCCGGGCTTCTTTAAAATGCGCCAGATCTGGCGATCGGAAAGCCCATGCCGCACGGCGAGCACGGACACCAGCGCCCGCTCGGAAAGCCCTTCGCGGGCCAGTTCGTCGCGTTCAAGGTTGATGTCCCTGTCCCGCGTGTCCACGAAAGCCTGACGGCAGGTGGGGATGTACAGCGTCGTGCCGCCGTAGCGCCCGATCAGCTTGGCCGCCTGTTCCCGGCCGATGATCTGCACCAATTTTTCACGCTGTTCCTGCCCCCGCAGCGTGATGCCCAGAGGGACGGAAAAACTTGTCCCGCCCTTGGCCCTGATGAGCTCGATCGCCGCCGGAAGGCCAATCAGTTCAACCAGTTCATCCATGCCCTGCCGCCGCTTCCGGGCCCGCCCGGAGGCCATTTCCGAAGACGCGTCCCGCTCCCGATTCTTCGCCGTGTGTTCCATATGAATCCCTGTCAGGTAAAAGATGCACCTCTCCGCCTTGTGGGAAAGGCATGGAAAACAATGCCCTGAGCGCGCACGGCCCGAAGGCCTGCGGCACAGGGGCCAGACCGGATTGTTGACCGGATAGCTTGGTGAAGGTAAAGAAAAGAGGTTGTACACGACCGTCCGCAAGGAGATCTCTACGTCAAAATCAGTTCTTTTACAATCATTTTTTGACGCAAAAACTTATTTATTGACTTAACGGTCAAAAACATTACAACATTTTTTTACGATCCCCGTTCACTTCAACCCGGAGCGCCCCACGGCGCAGAGACGCCATGAGCAGCATCGCCGATCGACTCGTTTTTTTGCGCGGAAGCGCCACACAGGCCGAATTTGCCGATCGTATCGGCATCAATGTGAATACGTTGCGCGGATACGAGAAAGGGCGCGCCCTGCCCGGATATGAAGTCTTGGAAGCCCTGTGCCTAAAATTAAACGTATCACCGAACTGGATTTTGACGGGGCGGGGCAACGTCCTCCAAGAGGCCCCCTTTTCCGGCCTCAACGGGACGCCGCGGCCCCATCCCCAGCCCGAACTTGCCGAGCCGATGCCCCCCTGCGATGTGGATTTGATCATGATCCCGATGGTGGAGGCGCGCCTGTCCGCCGGGCACGGCAGCCTTGAGGTCGGCGGCGGTTCGGAGCGCAGTTACGCCTTCCGCAGCGATTTCCTGCACCGCAAAGGAAACCCCCGTGATATGGTGCTCATGCGGGTTTCCGGCGACAGCATGGAGCCGGAGATCATGGACAACGACATCGTGCTCATCGATCAGGGCAAGCGCGACGTCACCCCCGGACGCCTCTATGCCGTCGGTTTTGACGAGGCCATCTATCTCAAGCGCATCGACATCCTCCCCGGCAAGGTCATCCTCAAGAGCACCAACGCCGCCTATCCCCCCGTCGAGCTCGACACCCGCGGCGACTGCGAGGACGCCTTCCGCGTCATCGGCCGCGTCCTCTGGTGCGGCAGGGAGTACAAATAAGATTGGGGAGGGGGAGGAGGAACTTTCTTCAGAAAGTTCCTCCTCCCCCTCCCCAAACCCCACCCCCTCCTCTTCAAAGACTTTCGTGTTTATCGAATCCCTGCTGTCTGTTTTCCCTGTAGGCGAAAGGCAAGGCCCGACTGACTCGTTTTGGTGCATCGGCCCTGTCGTTTTCCCTGTAAACAAAAAACAAAGGGTTCTTTTCTTCATGTGGGATCCGTTTCGTATTTTCCCTCCCCCTATGGGCAAAAAACGGGATAAAAAATTTCCCATTTCTTTCCGGACAGCTTTTCCCCGCTGACAAAAAAACCGCCTGAACAGAATCTGTTCAGGCGGTTCCCTCATTTGAATGCCCACCGTAGGGGAAACCCCTTCTACCATTCCCGGCCGGAACGGACTCCTGCCGCGCCGCCTCCCCACCAGCCAAAAGGCTCTGTTATAGTATGTGGTTGTTTCCTCTCCACAGCGCGGTGAAAAATAGAGCTTTTTTTCCAGTTTTCCCCTTGGCGGGAGCCACGGTTAAGGCATTTTTCCGGTTATCCCCTTGGAGTTTCAGAAAAAAAGCATCAACCATTTTTTATAACACAGCCAGTCAAAAAGTTTAGGGGGATGAGGGGGGCGGGGAGGGGAGAAGGAGCACCTTTTCAAAGGGGCCCTTCTCCCCTCCCCCGGTTTTCCCATCTTCTCATCCCCCCAGCTTGCTTTCCTTGAACTCGTGCTGCGGCGCGCCGGGCGGCGGCGGGGCGTTCGGGGGAAGGGTAACGTCCTTCTGCCCGATCTTCACTTCAATGGTGGGCTCTTCGGGCGTATAGGGCGGCTTCTTCTGATCCACGTCCACGAACAGCCTGCAACTCTGGCTCAGGCAATCGTAGACGGCGAGGAGCTTGGGCACGAGGATGGACGCGCCGGGCTTCTCGATGAGCAGATAGTAATCGCGCATGTTGTTCTTGCCGATGAGCGGCTTGACCCGGCAAAGCAGCAGCCATTCGTTGAGGCCGTCGTCGTTCCAGTCCACCTGGGCAAGCAGCGTCACCGTCACGATGTCCGCGCCCTGTCCGAGCATGAAGCCGTAGGGCCGCATCTCCACCGTATCCCCCGCCGTGCGCGACAGGGCGAACGTCGGCGGCAGCAGCGCCGGATCGACTTTGAAGCGGAACGCCGGGGAAAGGCGCTGGAACAAATATTCCCCAAGCTGGGGCGGCAGTTCCGGGGCCGAAAAGACGGGAACGGCATAGGCCCCGTGCTCGTCGATGACGCCGTGGGCCTTGAGTACCGGAGCCAGCCGTTTCGCCATCGTGTTGAACTCATTTTCGGCCGTGACGTGCACCTGTTTGCCCGAACACCCGGCGGCAAGGCAGACGCACAGGCAGAAACAGGTTGTGAAAAAAAGACGCAGGGATAAGGGGAAGCGAGCCGACATGGAATCTCCCGGTTCATGGCTGTAAGGGTGGATGGACGTCTGCGTGATAGCCCTGCGGGGTGGGATTGTAAAGAGCGCAGGAACATGCGAGAATCATACCTCAGCGTGTTTTTCCCTCCCCGGAACTGTTTGTTTGAATAAACACGGCAAAGAGGGCCGGATAATGGGAAAACGCTCACAAAAAGACAAGTCCGTTGTTTCTTGAGGCCCGCCTCTTGAGGGAAGGCGGCCCTCTTTCCGGCGCGAACCCAGCCTTCGTGCCGGGGCAGTCCGGCACTGCGTCTGATTTCTATCCACTATGGACAAGCACAGCGCTTACTTTTTAAGGAGGGAGCATGGACAGTAGCGTAACGCCGACTTCGCCATCAGAGATGGCTATTCTCGTCGCCGGCCTGCTGATAATGCTGTTTGGGGTTTATAAAGTATACCGCGAGCGGGGCCGGCCCGGTCTGCTGATCCTCTGGGGCGGCCTTGTGGATTTGGGGCTTGCGCTCATGGGGCTTGGCCTTGGGCCGTCCGGCGACGTGGGCAGCATCATGATCATCATCTACCATGCCATTGCGCGCCTCGCGGCATGGATGGGGCTGTCCGGGCTCGTCTCCAACCCGTATTCCTGCGTCGCCAACGACATCCGCGGCGCGCTGCACCGCAACCCCGTGGGGGCCGTGCTGCTGGCGTTCGCGCTTGAGGCTTCGCTCGGCATCTCTCCGGCCATGACGCCGGAAGGCCAGCATCTCGTCCTGCACGCCATGGCCATGCACAGCATCGACGTGCCGCTCGGCGGCCCGGTTCTCGCCATCATCATGGCCTTGGGCTACACCGTGCTGCTGTGGCTTTCCGCCGAGGTCGTCCTCCAGGTGTGCTTCACCCGGCCCGACGAACCCATATGCACCGAAGTCCCCATCGGCGGCGGCAACTTCGCCCGCGCCCTGTTCGACAGGGAAACCGAGCTGCTCGGCGTCCCCACCGGGAGCTGGTGCCCCATCGTCCCCAACCGCTGGAGCAAGACCCCGGCTGCGATCAGCCTGTACGTTTTGCTTGCCCTGCTGGCGCTTTTGGGGATCGGGCGCTTCCTCGTGCAGGATTTCGGCGCGTGGATCGTCGGCATCGATCCCCATTCGCTGGTGGAACTCGAAGGCCCGTGGCATGCGACCCCGCTCCTGCTCTATGTGGGCTCCTTCCTCGTCCTCTGTCCCCGCATCATCAGGCCCGCTTACCGGGCCAAGTATACGTTCGCGCTGTTCCTCGCCGCGTTCATCCTCACTTACGTGAGCGACCTGCCGCCCCTGTCCCGCCTGTTCTCGCTGATCATATCGGGCATCGGCACGCTCGTCGCCTGCTATTCCACCAACTATATTGAGGAGGACGGGCGCAAGCACTGGTACTGGTTCTTCCTGCTCCTTACCTTCGGCGCGCTGCTCAACATCGTGACCACCGACAACATCGGCACGCTGGCCTCCCAGTGGGAAGTCATGACGTGGGCGTCCTTCGCGCTGGTGGCGTGGGAGCGCACTTCCAGAGCGCGCGACGCGGCGATCAAGTACGTGGTGCTGTGCTGCAGCGCGGCCTACCTCATGATCGTGGGCTTCTTCATGATCGGCGGGAACCATACGCAGTACGGCGAACTCGTCGCCAACCTGTCCGTCCATTCCGACGACGTGCTCAAGTTCGCCCTTGTGTTCACCCTGCTCGGCTTCGCGGCCAAGGCCGGCCTCGTGCCCCTGCACAGTTGGCTGCCCGACGCCCACCCCGCCGCGCCGTCGTCCGTGTCCGCGCCGCTCTCCGGCGTGCTCACCAAGATGGGCGTGTTCGGCGTGGTGACGGTCTACTTCGGGCTCATCGGCTACAAGGAGCTCGCCTCGACCGGAACCTACGGGGGCCTCACCGCCCCCGGCCTGATGGTCACGTTCATGGGCCTGTGCACCATGGCCTACGGCGAATGGATGGCCCTCAGGCAGGAAGACCTCAAGCGGATGCTCGCCTACTCCACCATGGGGCAGGTCGGCGAAATCTTCACCGTCCTCGGCCTCGGCACGTGGCTGGCGGCGGCGGGCGCGCTGTCCCATGTCCTGAACCACGCGATCATGAAGGACCTGCTCTTCCTCTGTGCGGGCGGCCTCATTTTCCGCGTGGGCAGCCGCAAGCTCTCCGATCTCGCGGGCCTCGTCCACGAAATGCCGTGGGCCGTGGGCTGTATGAGCATCGGCATCGTGTCCATCATGGGCCTGCCGCCGTTCAACGGCTTCGTGAGCAAATACCTCATGATCGTGGCCTGTATGGACGCCGGGCAGCCGCTCATCGCGGCGGCGCTCATCGCGGCGAGCCTCGTGGGGGCGATCTACTACATGCGCATCCTGCGCACGATCCTGCTTGACCCCGCCCCGGCGGGACGCCGCCGCGTGCAGGGCGTCACCACGACCATGCGCGTGCCCATGATCATCCTCGCGGGCCTGTGCGTGATCCTCGGCGTGGCCCCGCAGACGGGCCTGTCCCTCGTCACCCCGGTCATCAACGAGCTTATGCCGCACCTCGGCACCGGCGCGGGCCATATGGCGGCGGCCCTGCCGTCGCTCGACGTGAGCTGGCCCGTGTATGTGATCCTGCCCATGATCGGCGCCATCGTGCCGATCTGGTTCCGCAGGGATCGCGTGAAGGCCGGATGGGGCGCCGCCGCCATCCTGCTCCTGACCACGCTGCATGTGCTCGCCTTCGGGCAGGATCTGGATACGCTGTCCTTCATCATGGCCCTGTTCATCCCCGCCGTCGGCACGGTGAACCTCGTGTACGCCGTGGGCTACATGGAGCACAGCCATACGCAGTGGCGCTTCTACGCCTTCTTCCTGCTCATGACGGGCGGGCTGCTCGGCGTGGCGGCGAGTTCGGATCTGTTCAGCTTCTTCACCTTCTGGGAAATCATGAGCTCGTGGGCCCTGTATTTCGCCATCGCGCATGAGGGCACGCCCGAAGCGCTGCGGGAAGGCTTCAAATACTTCCTGTTCAACGTGGCGGGCGCGGGCTTCCTGTTCCTCGGCATCGGGCTCATCGTGGCCTACACCGGCACCGGCGAGTTCGCGGGCGTGGCCAAGGGCTTCGCCTCCCTGCCCCCCGCCGTGGGCACCTCCATCATGATCCTGATGGCCGTCGGCTTCTGTATGAAGGCCGCACAGGTCTCCCTGCGCATCGACTGGCAGATGCACCCGGCGCTGGCCCCCACGCCCGTGTCCGGCTACATCTCCTCCGTTCTGCTGAAGATCGCCGTCTTCGGCCTCGTGAAGCTGTTCCTCGTCTTCGGGAGCGTGTACGCGCAGTCCCCGGACACGGCGGGGCTCTTCTCGCAGCAGGCCGTCATGTACGCCGCGGCATGGATCGGCGCGTTCACGCTGCTGTACAGCGCCGTGCAGGCCATGCTCCAGAACAGCCTCAAGCTGGTGTTCATCTGGTCTACGGTAAGCCAAATCGGGTACATGGTGCTCGGCGTCGCCGTGGGCACGAGCCTCGGCATGGCGGGCGGCCTCCTGCACATGGCGAACCACGTGTTCTTCAAGGATCTGCTCTTCCTCATGGTGGGCGCGGTCATGCTGCGCACCCATGCGGATACGATCGCCGAGCTGGGCGGCGTGGGCCGCAAGATGCCCGTGACCATGTTCTGCTTCTTCATCGGGTCGCTGGCCGCCGTGGGCGTGCCGCCGACCAACGGCTTCACCTCCAAGTGGATCATCTATCAGGCGCTCATGGCGGAAGGCGAACCGCTCCTTGCGCTGATCTCGCTCATCGGCAGCGTGATCACGCTGGCGTACCTCGCCCGCTTCATGCACGCGGTCTTCCTCGGACAGCCGGGGCGCAACCTCGACCATATCGAAGAGGCCCCGTGGGTCATGCGCGCGCCCATGCTGCTCATGGCCTTCATGGTGATCCTGACCGGCGTGTTCCCCGGCCTGATGCTCGCGCCCCTCAATGCGGCGCTGGCGGAATACGGGATGCCGCCGCTTGACGTGGCCTTCTACGGCCTCGCCACCGGCCCCGGCGCGTGGGACGCCACGGCGGTCGCCGTGCTGATGCTCGTGGCCTTCGGCGGCTGCTGGCTGGCCCTGCGCTTCCTGCTCTCCCGCGTGAAGATCCGCGTCGCGCCCCCGCACGCCTGCGGCCACGACGCATCTCAGGAAGCCTCGCGCATCCCGCCCGAAGCCATCTACCCGGCGCTGGTCAACCTGTGCACGGGCAACAAGCCCGGCAGCGCCGCATGCCCTCTGCCGGAACTGGCCCTGTCCCTCTGCCGGGCCCTGCGGCAGTCCCTCCGCATCAATAAGGAGCGTCCGTCATGCTAGACCTGCTTGTGGGCATTCTCCACCTTGTCGTCTTCCCCGGCGGCCTGTTCGCGCTGGCGCTGGGCCTGTTCCTCAAAGGGTGCGACCGCCGCGTCGAAGCCCGGCTCCAGCGCCGGGTGGGGCCGCCGCTGATCCAGCCCTTCCTCGATCTGATCAAGCTGAGCACCAAGGAGGTCATCATCCCGGCCTCCGCCGTGCGCGGGGCGTTCCTCGCGGCCCCCGTGGTCGCGCTCGGCGGCATCGCCATGTGCGCGGCGCTGCTGCCCGTGCCCGGCGTGACCGACGGCCTGCCCAAGATGGGCGACCTGCTGGTCATCTTCTACCTGTTCCCCATCCCGGCGATGGCGATCATGCTGGCGGGTTCCTCGTCCGGCTCGCCCTACGGCGGCATCGGCTTCTCGCGCGAGATGATCATGATGCTTGCCTATGAGGTTCCGCTGCTTATGATCATGCTGACGGTCGCCATGAAGGTGGGCGGCGGCAGCGGGGCCGAATTTTCCCTGACCAGGATCATGGACTATCAGGCCGAACACGGCTCGTTCGGGCTCACCCCGGTCATGTGGCCCGCATTCCTCGCGTGGCTCATGTTCCTGCCCGCCACGCTCGGCGTGCCGCCCTTCGACCAGCCGGAAGCGGAAACCGAAATCCTCGAAGGCCCGCTCCTCGAATATTCGGGCGTGCTGCTGGCCTTCTTCCACATGGCCTCGGCCCTCAAGATGGTCGTGGCGCTGGCGCTTGGGGTGGTGCTGTTCTTCCCCGGCACGATCTCGGACATCCCCGCGGTCAATCTGGTCTGGTTCGTCGTCAAGTGCGCGCTGTTCATGCTGCTCACCCTGACCGCGGTGAAGTCCGCCACGGGGCGTCTGCGCATCGAACAGGCTCTGTCCTTTTTCTTCAAGTATCCCACCGGGCTGGCTTTCCTGAGCCTTGTCCTGGTGTGGATCGGCTGCTGACGGGAGGCCGGTCATGAACCTCATCAAGAAACTCTCCGCCCGCTCGCCGTGGCTGTTCCGCATCAACGCGGGCTCCTGCAACGGGTGCGACGTGGAACTAGCCACCACGGCCTGCATCTCCCGCTACGACGTGGAGCGCCTCGGCTGCAAATACTGCGGGAGCCCCCGCCACGCGGACATCGTGCTCATCACCGGGCCGCTCACGGCGCGGGTCAAGGATAAGGTCCTGCGCGTCTGGAACGAAATCCCTGAGCCCAAAGTGACCGTAGCCGTGGGCATCTGCCCCATCAGCGGCGGCGTGTTCCGCGAAGGCTACTCCATCGAGGGCCCCGTGGACCGCTACCTGCCCATCGACGTCAACGTACCCGGCTGTCCGCCGCGCCCGCAGGCGATCATGGAAGGCGTGCTCGAAGCCGTCGCCATCTGGCGGGAAAGGATGGAGGGCTGATATGGAATTCCTCAAAATCCTTTGGGACAACCTCAAGAAGGGCCCGGTGACCGACGCCTTCCCCTTCGGGGAGACGTACACCCCGGATCGCCTGCGCGGGCGGGTCGAAGTCGACCCGGCGCTGTGCGTGGGCTGCGGCACGTGCGTCCACGTCTGCGCCGCCGGAGCCATCAACATCTCGAAATTCGAGGACGGCAGCGGCTTCGAGATCACGGTGTGGCGCAACTCCTGCTGCCTGTGCGCCCAGTGCCGCCACTACTGCCCGACCAAGGCCATCACCCTCACCAACGACTGGCACAGCGCCCACCGGGCCACGGAAAAATATACCCAGATCACCCGCGCCAAGGTCAAATACGACTACTGCGCCGTGTGCGGGGCCAAGATGCGCGTTCTGCCGCAGGAAGTGCTCAACCGCATCTACGCCAAGCATTCCGAAGTCGATGTGGACGTGATCTCGCACCTCTGCCCGAACTGCCGCCGCATCGACGTGGCGGTCGAGGAAGACCGCGCCTGTCATATCGACCAGCTCGAAAAGATGGCCGCCCGCGAAGAAGTCTGTCTCGTCCCGCCGCGAAAGCCCGAAAAGGCCCCGGCGGGCAAGAAAAGCGCAAAGGAAGCCCCCGCTCAGGCGGCTTCCGGCCCGGAAACCGCCGCGCCCGCACAGGAAACGGCGGCACGGCCCAAGCCCGGCCCCGCGGCTTCCAAGACGGCGCCGGACGCCCAGACGCCTCCGGCTGGGCAGGCCGCTTCCGCAGCGGCCGAAACGCGGCCCGATGCGCCTTCCGGCGCGGAAAGCGCCGCTGAAAAACCGTCTCCGGCGGCGGGCAGCACCGCCGACTGAGCCGACGTACCGCTATGAAGCAAGGAGAAACTTGCATGAATACGACATGGTCAAGCCGTTCCATCAATCCTGAGCTCGTCAAGGGGTTGGTGGAGCTGGCTTCCGAAGAACGGCACAACTGGGACAGTTGGGGCAACGGCTTCGAGTGGGTGACGCTCACGGACGCCGGACAGCTCCCCGCCGCCGCCGCCCTGCTCGCCAAACACGAGGCGCGCCTGTGCACGGTCACCGCGCTGAACAAGCAGCTCGCCGATCCCGTCACCACGCTCGCCTACCACTTCGACGTGCACGGCTATACCGTGACGGTGACGGTCCCGCTGGACCCCGCCGAGAACAGCGTGCCCACCATCACCCCGTGGTTCCGCAACGCCGACTGGAACGAACGCGAGTTCGCGGAGCTGTTCGACGTGCACGTCGACGGCAACACCAACCCCAAGCGCCTCTTCCTCGATCCCGAAATCGACGAGGGCATCCTCAATGAGGTCATCCCGCTGACCATCATGATGAACGGGGCCTGCACCAAGGATATGTGGGAGCGCATCATGGAAGTGAACGCCGAACCCGGCGAGGAAGTGGAAAAGGGGGTGCGCGAATGAGCCAGACCAGCAGTTTTTCCCTGCCCATCGGCCCGGTGCACATCGCCCTTGAGGAACCGGTTTACTTCCATCTCGACGTTGACGGCGAAACCGTCCGCAAGGTGGAGATCACTTCCGGGCATGTCCATCGCGGCATGGAAGGCATGGCGACGCAGCGCAATTTCTTCAAGAACACGACGCTGACCGAGCGCGTCTGCTCGCTCTGTTCCAACAGCCACTCGCTGACCTACTGCATGGCGGTCGAGAACGTGCTCGGCATGACCCCGCCGCCCCGCGCCCAGTACCTGCGCGTGCTGGCGGAGGAAACCAAGCGCGTGGCCTCGCACCTGTTCAACATCGCCATTTTCGCGCACAACGTGGGCTTCAAGTCCCTGTTCCTGCACATCATGGAAGTGCGCGAGAACATGCAGGACGTGAAGGAGACCATCTACGGCAACCGCATGAACCTTTCCGCGAACTGCATCGGCGGCGTGAAGTTCGACATGGACGACGGCCTGACCATGTACATGCTGGAACGGCTCGGCATCGTCGAAGAGGCGGTCAAGCGCGTGGAAAAGGTCTTCCGTACCGATCCCCTGATCGCCAAACGTTCGCGCGGCGTGGGCGTCCTGTCCCGCGAGGATGCGTGGGCGCTCGGCGTGGTCGGCCCCGTGGCGCGCGGTTCGGGCCTCGATATCGACGTGCGCAAGAACACGCCCTACCTCGTCTATCCCGATCTCTACTTTGACATCGTCAAAGAGCAGGACGGCGACGTCTGGTCGCGCGCGATGGTGCGCGTGCGCGAGGTGTTCGAGTCCATCCGGCTCCTCCGCCAGTGCCTCGACAAGCTCCCCGAAGGCCCGCTGGCCGTGCACATGGAGCGCATCCCGGAAAGCGAATCCGTCGCCCGCTCGGAGGCCCCGCGCGGCGAGCTTATCTATTATCTTCAGACCAACGGGACCGACACCCCCGCCCGCCTCAAGTGGCGCGTGCCGTCCTACATGAACTGGGAGGCCCTCACCGTCATGATGAAGGACTGCCAGCTTGCCGACATCCCCGTCATCGTCAACAGCATCGACCCCTGCGTCAGTTGTACGGAGCGGTAGCAGGTTGAAATGAAGATTGGGGAGGGGGAGGAGAACCCTTCTGGAGAAGGGCTTCTCCTCCCCCTCCCCAAACCCCGCCCCCTCCTCTCCCAAGACTTTTGTAAGGGTCGGCGGATGGCGGGGTATTGAGAGAAGATTCACCTTTGACGCGTGTCCCCCGGATCGGCGTCGAAAGAAAGACGGTTTTGATGCGAAGGGGCTCCTGAGGAGCCGCCTCCCCACCAGTCAACGTTTTGCGGGTGGGGGGCCGGGGGAGGGAGCGTGCGGGTGTCCCCCGCTTTTGAAAAAAGCCCCCTCCCCCGGTGCCTCTTCACCAACCACCAAAAAATGCACGAAGCATCCATCGTCGCAGGCATGATGAACATCCTCGAAGACGAGGCCAAACGCCACAACGTGAGCAGGATCACGCGGGTGCGGCTTTCGGTGGGGCTGTTCACGGCGGTGGAGCCCAAAACGCTGGAAGCGTGCTTCGAGCTGTACGCGGAAGGCACGGCGGCGGAAGGGGCCGAACTGGACATCACGGCCGTCCCCGCCGAAGGGCGCTGCCTTGATTGCGGGCATGAATTTCCTATGGCCTCGCCGCGCTGCCGCTGCCCGGAATGCGGAAGCCTGCGGCTGGAAGGCAAAGGCGGCCGGGACTTCCTCATCACCGGCATCGACGCCTGCTGACAACCAAGACTGACTGCGAAAGTTCGCAAGGAATATGCCATGAGCCGTTACATGATCGAATCGGTCCCGGAAAAATGCAAGGCGTGCCGCCGCTGCGAAATCGCCTGCATCGCCGCCCACCACGGCCTGACCTTTAAGGAGGCCCTGAAAAAGCGCGACGAGCTCGTCGCCCGCGTCCATGTCGTCAAGAGCGGCTCGGTGAAGTCGCCCATCTCCTGCCGCCAGTGCGAAAACGCCCCCTGCGCCCGCATCTGCCCCACCGGGGCGCTCCAGCAGGACGGCGGCATCGTGACCATGAACGCCCAGATCTGTTCGGGCTGCCAGCTCTGCATCATGGCCTGTCCCTACGGCGCGATTTCGCTGGAATCCATCGGCCTGCCCTCCGCCACGTCGGAAACGATGGCCCAGAAAAGTATGCGTTCAGTGGCCGTGCGCTGCGACCTGTGCAAGGACTGGATGAAGCGCGAGGGCAAATCCGTGCCCGCCTGCGTCGAAGCCTGCCCCGTCCACGCCCGCAGCGTGGTGCAGATAGGCTGATCCCAGCGCAATCATTGATGGTGTAAGCGTGCCGGGGCGGGGCCTCGGCACGCTTTTATTCACCGGACATTTATGATACAGGGCACGGATTATGAGCGAATCCATCGGCATCATTGCAGGAAGCGGACAATTCCCGCGCCTCGTGGCGGAAGACGCCAAGGCCGCGGGCTACGGCGTTGTGGCCTGCGCCTTCCACGGCTTCACCGATCCCGGCCTCGAAGCGCTGGCCGACGCGTACACGACCGTCTATCTGGGGCAGTTCGACAAGGTGATCGATTACTTCCGAAAGCACGGCGTCCGAAAGCTGTGCATGGCTGGGGCGATCAACAAGCCCCGCGCGCTGGATCTGCGCCCGGACTTCCGGGCGGCCCGCATCCTCTTCTCGCTCAGGGGCAAAGGCGACGACGCACTGCTTCGCGCCATCATGGAAGATCTGGAAAAGGAAGGCTTCACGCTCATTCAGGCGGCGGAGCTCTCCGCCTCCCTGCTCTGTCCCGAAGGCGTCCTGACCCGGCGCGGCCCCTCGGCCGAGGAGATTGCGGAAATCGACTACGGCTGGCCCATCGCCGAGGCGCTCGGCCGCTTTGACATCGGCCAGTGCATCGTGGTCAAGCAGGGGATGGTGGTAGCCGTGGAATGTCTTGAAGGCACGGACGCCGCTCTGCGGCGCGGCGGCGAACTGCGCGGCGAAGGCTGCGTGGCGATCAAACGCTTCAAGCCCAAGCAGGACGAGCGCGCGGATCTGCCGTCC
Organism: Bilophila sp. T19-St14; assembly: GCF_059728385.1. Classification (NCBI taxonomy): domain Bacteria; kingdom Pseudomonadati; phylum Thermodesulfobacteriota; class Desulfovibrionia; order Desulfovibrionales; family Desulfovibrionaceae; genus Bilophila; species Bilophila sp. T19-St14. The sequence continues at coordinate 2,381,790 of NZ_BAAGFT010000001.1, read as the reverse complement.
ATCGGGCTGCAAACCGTCCGCCTCCTCATTGAACAAAACTACCGCTGCCTCGCCGTGGACGCGGGCAAAACGCTCTTTTTCGACAGGGCCGAAGCGCTGGCCCTTGCCGACAAACATAACTTCTGCATCGTCGCGCTGACCGAAGACTCGTTCGGGAAGCTGCGCCTTCAGGCGAAAGCCGACTAGACACACGAAACCCGAGAGGAAACCAAGTATGGGCAAGGCCGACCGTTATCAGAAACTGTACCCCGTTACATGGGATCAACTCCACCGCGACGCGAAAGCCCTGGCATGGCGCCTTTTGGAGCAGGGGCCGTTCAAGGGCATCATCGGCGTCGCGCGCGGCGGGCTTGTCCCGGCCGCCATCGTAGCCCGTGAGCTGAACATCCGTCTGGTCGACACCCTGTGCATCTGTACCTATCAGGGCCGCGAGCAGACCGGCGGCGAGGAAATCCTCAAAGCCATCGAAGGCGATGGCGACGGCTGGCTCGTCATCGACGACCTCGTGGATACCGGCAACACCGCCACCATTATCCGCAACATGCTCCCCAAGGCCCATTTCGCCACCCTGTACTCCAAGCCCGCCGGAAAGCCCCTCGTGGAAACCTTCATTACCGAAGTCAGCCAAGATACGTGGATCCTTTTCCCGTGGGACTCCGAAGTGCAGTACACCGCCCCGCTGGTGGAACAGAACTAGGCGTTAAGACGGGAAGCCCCCAGCAGACGGCATCATAAAAAAGGCCCTGTTAGGGCATGTGGTTGTTTCATCTCCACAGTGCGGTGAAAATACAGCCTTTTCCTCCGTTTTCCCCTTGGCGGGATCCACGGTTAAGGCATTTTTCCGGTTATCCCTTTGGAGCTTCAAGGAAAAAAGCATCAATCATTTTTTATAATACAGCCATAAAAAAAGAAAACCGGGACAGCCTCGCGCAACAGGCTGCCCCGGTTTTCCGCATAGGAGCGGAGGAAGGATTGCCGCCGGCCTCGCTGCTGTCGGTCATCGAGAACCGCCGGAAGTTCCCGGATCGCCGGCCCGTGACTGCCGCCGATCCGGGGCTCCGCCCTCCCCGCCGGGTGGACGGAAGGGCGGAGCTGTTTGGGAGGGAAGGATGCCAAAAGGCGATCCGTACGGAGGAGCTTCAGCCGCGCGGCGCGAACGCACCCTTGGTTTCCCCTCCCGGTTCGACAAAACCTGGCCTTAGAAAGCGTACCGCATATTGACGGAGGCCTTGTACGCGTTGCGGTTGGTGTTGTCGAGGACGTTGCCCCAAACGCCGTCGTTGAGGCTCAGGTGGATGTATCCGAGCTCAACGGCGAGGGTCAGATCCTTGTAGATCTGGTAGTCGGTATCAAAGGTGGCTTCCCAAGCGCCGTCCTTGGTGGTCAGGTAGGTGGAGCCCACCATGCTGCCGGTAGCGTCAGGATAGCTGGTATGGAAAGTGGTCATACCGGCGTTCTCCGGCATATTCTTGTTGTTGGTGCCCCGATAGTAGCCGACCTGAATGGCGTGCGTCAGGTTTTCCATAAAGGAGATGTCCTTCATGCGGAGCGCGATGCCCCACGTACCCACGGGGCTGGTGCCGAGGATGGTGTCGCTGGAAATGCCGTAACCGCCGTCGAAGCCGAAGGAAGAGCCGGACCAGCCGGCGTCCACGGTAGGCATGCGTTCGGAGCCGTCATACGGATTGGAGTTGTCGCCGGATCCGTACCACAGGAGCAGGCCGGGGACGCCGAAATCAAGCTTGTATTCCGCGATGGCGGAAGCCAGCCAGCCGCTGCGCTTCAGGTCGATGGTCTTGCTGGTCGCGCCGTCGTATCCGCTGAGCGAGCGGACGGTGCCCATATCCACGGAGCCGTAGTTGAAGTCACCGGCGAGGCGGAAGGGGCTGAACGTGGTCATTTCGCCCGTGATGCCGACCCACCATGCGTTGCCTTCGCTGCGGTTGCCTTCAAGCGTGGTCAAATCGCTGCCGCTGGGGAGCACGGGGAGCATACCGGCGCGCATATCGTCGATATCCCCCTTGGCGTCGCCGCCAAGGCTGCGGCTGCCCACAAAGCCGTACATGCCCCAAGGCGTGATCTTCACGCCGTCAAAGGTCAACGGCAAGGTCAGGCCGACGAAATCCATGGCGTTGTTCTGATCGTCACGCCACTTGCCGTAACCGTTGGTGTTGTCGTTTTCGGCACGCAGCCAGAAGAGGTTCGCACCGACGTTTTCGGTCAAGTTGCCGCCGATGGTGATCCCCGCGCCGTCGCCGTCGAGCACGGCGGAACCGGCCACGAAGCCCGGCATCACGAAGGGCTGCAAGCCCATGCGGACCAGCACGTCGGTTTCGGGGATGGCCCAGTCGATGTAGGAATAGCGCACTTCAACGGTTCTGCCGTCCGTGCCGAGGGACGCGCCGTCCTTGGCATGGCCCCAATGCGTGTCGCCGATTTCAAAATAGACGACACCCTTCAGGCTTTCGGATGCAATCACATCAATCTGGGTGCGCAGGCGCTGCGCCGCACCGAAGCGGTCGCCGCTGCTGTGCTTGTCGAACGAATCGTTCGTATACTCAAAATTGAAGTCCCACATCCCCTTGGCCTTGATGTCGGCCGCATTGGCGGCGGAAAATGCGGAGCAGACAAGGCCGGCCGCAAGCAGAAGCGTGGTGAATCTCTTCATGACGAAAATCTCCTTTCTTCATGGTGAAGGTTGGGATATTTCCGGCCTCTTCCTCTCAGAGCCGGAAACATCAAGAGCTTCAGGAGCCGAGGTGAAGCTTTCAAGCGCATTTTCTCCCACCGAAATAAATATTCAATTATTTGTACGATCTTTATAACAGCCCTCTAACGAAGCCCCATCACCCCGCCTGCTGAAAGGAAAATGCGATGCTACGATCCAGTCCTCCTCGGACGGCCCATCACCCGCCAGCGGAAAGAAAAGGCCCTGCCAGCGCATGCGGTTGCTTCATCTCCACAGTACGCTGAAAACACAGCTTTTTTATCCGACTTTCCCATTGGCGGAATCCACAGCTGAAACATTTTCTTGGTTATCCCTTTGGAACTTCAAAGAAAAAAACATCAGCCATTTTCTATGGCACCGCCAAAGGAAAAAGAAAGGGAAGGAGGTTCCAGCCAATCTGGACGTGGACGCCCCGCTCTCGCCCTCGCTTGCGAAAAGAAAGGCATCTTTAAGTTATGTCGTATTTTTACATATAATTATTTGAAACCATTGAAGACAGTCTTTTATAACTTGAAAATAATTAAATTATTTCAATATATTATATAATTAACAACACAATCTAACCCTTTTCCGCGTTTCCTTGCCCAAGGTAAAAACAGGCCCCTGCCTCCATGTCCCCATGCCCCCATGCCTATGTGCAGCCTGACGCTGTTCAAGCAGCGGATACGGTCGGCTTTCGGCGTTTCCCATGCCTATGTGCAGCCTGACGCCGCACCGCTGCGACGTGATGCCCATGTCTATACGCAGCCTGAAAAGCCTGCGGGGTTTGGCATGTCCGTCAAACGGACAGGGGCATCCCCTTCCTATCAGGGCCATCCCCTTCCTAACGAGGCTTCCCTTATGGGGCTCCCTCTTGCCTGAAGCTCATGGGGGCGACCAGCGGGTGGGGAAGCCCTCCGCACGGGCAAGTAGATGCCCACGTACAGGCCGGCTGCTCCAACGGATGGGGAAGCCCTTGTCTCAAGGTTCCGGGGATACTGCGGGATACGGGGCTGCCCAGCGGATGCGGAACCCCTGCCGCCCAATGCGGCCCCTCCCCTACTCGCTAGGAGGTGTCGTCAATTCAATATAATATATTAAAATTATTCAACTATTTTTCAAAGCATAAAAAATTACTTTTGATAATTTTAAATAGTTACATACAAAAACAACGACACAACCTAGGCTGCTCCAGCGGATACGGAAGCGCCTCCTAAGTCAACCCTCCGCACGATGCCGGGAACAAGGCCAGCCCGGAAAACGGATACAAAAGCAGGCCCGCGCCAAGCACTGCCCGGCATGGCCCCGCAATATTCCGCCGCAGCCGGACGGAACGGCCCTGCGTTGCGCCCTCATCGGAAAAATATGGCTGTGTCATAGAAAATGGCTGATGCTTTTTTCTTTGAAGTTCCAAAGGGATAACCAAGAAAATGTTTTAGCTGTGGATTCCGCCAAGAGGAAAGTCAGATAAAAAAGCTGTATTTTCAGCATGCTGTGGAGATGAAACAACCACATACCATGACAGGGCCAAAAATATTTTATAACATACCAATATATATAGTATTGTTAGAGCCATCAGCTTGGCTGGCGGCTTTCCTTTGTCCCCCAAAGGGTACTGATACGAGGCAACGCACGCCCATAAGGAAAAGGTTCCTCCTCCCAAAGGCCATCAGCGGCGCCGGGCTGCAAAACGGCACAAAGGCAACTGCTTGCCTTTGTTCAGCTATCCGCGTAGATTATCACCTTTCGCGCCAGCCGGCCCGGTTGGGGTGCGCCCCTCGGCTTCAACGCAGTCCAGACAAAAGGGAAGCATATGAACCTCACACAGAAAATCATCGGCAGTCACCTTGTTTCCGGCACCATGACGCCCGGAAGCGAAATCGGTCTGCGCATCGACCAGACCCTGACCCAAGACGCCACCGGGACTATGGCATGGCTCCAGTTCGAGGCTCTGGGCATCCCACGGGTCAAGACCGACATTTCCCTGAGCTACGTGGATCACAACACGCTCCAGATGAACTTCCGCAACCCCGACGACCACCGTTTCCTGCGCACCGTGGCGGCCAAGTTCGGCGGCGTGTACTCCGGGCCCGGTACCGGCATCTGCCACCAGCTCCACCTTGAAAACTTCGCCAAGCCCGGCGCGACCCTCGTGGGCTCCGACAGCCACACCCCCACCGCAGGCGGCATCTGTTCGCTCGCTATGGGCGCGGGCGGGCTTTCCGTCGCGCTGGCGATGGCGGGCGAGCCTTATTACATCCCCATGCCCAAGGTCGTGCGCGTCTTCCTGACCGGTGAGCTCACCGGATGGGCTTCCGCCAAGGACGTCATCCTCGAACTGCTCCGCCGCCGCACCGTCAAGGGCGGCGTGGGCCGCGTGTTTGAATACGCCGGGCCCGGCGTCGCCACCCTTTCCGTGCCGGAACGCGCCACCATCGCCAACATGGGCGCGGAACTCGGCGCCACGGGCACCCTCTTCCCCTCCGACGGCGTGACCCGCGCCTTCCTCAAGGCCATGGGCCGCGAAGCCGACTGGCTGGAGCTCGGCCCCGACGCCGATGCCGCGTATGATGAAGAAGAAACCATCGATCTTTCCGCGCTGGTTCCGCTGGCCGCGCAGCCGCACATGCCCGACCGCGTGGTGCCCGTAGCCGAACTCGACGGCCTGCCCGTCGAGCAGGTCTGTATCGGTTCCTGTACGAACTCCTCTTACGCCGACCTCAAGCTGGTCGCCCAGATCCTCGGCGGGCGCCGCATCAACCCCGGCACCGACGCCATGATCTCCCCCGGCTCCAAGCAGGTGCTCACCATGCTGGCGCAGGAAGGGCTCCTTGAGCCGCTCATCAGCTCCGGCGCGCGCCTGCTCGAATGCTCCTGCGGGCCGTGCATCGGCTCCGGCGGCGCGCCCGTCACCGCGGGCGTGAGCGCCCGTACCTTCAACCGCAACTTCGAGGGGCGCAGCGGCACCAAGGACGCCAAGGTCTATCTGGTCAGCCCCCTGACCGCCGCCCAAGCCGCCCTGAACGGCAAGTTCACCGATCCCGCCACATGGGGAACCCCGCCCGCCAAGCCGGAACTGCCCGCCGATCCGCCGTCCATCCGGCACCTGTTCGTGTTCCCGCCGGAAAACGGCGAGGGCGTCGAAGTCCTGCGCGGCCCGAACATCGTGGCGCTGGAGAAATTCCCCCGCCTCGACGCGTCCGGAGACGTGCTCGAAGCCAACGTCGTGATCCGCCTCGGCGACAACATCACTACTGACCACATCATGCCCGCGGGCGCGGAAATCCTCGCCCTGCGCTCCAACATCCCGGCCATTTCCGAACACGTGTTCGTGCGCGTGGACCCCGACTTCGTGAAGCGCGCCCGCGCCGTCTCCGAAGCGGGCGGCAACGGCGTCATCGTGGCGGGTGAGAACTACGGGCAGGGCTCCAGCCGCGAACACGCGGCGCTGGCCCCGCGCCATCTCGGCATCAGAGCCGTCATCGCCCTGTCGATGGCCCGCATCCACCGCGCCAATCTCGTGAATTTCGGCATCCTGCCTCTGGTCTTCGTGAACAGGGAAGATTATGCTAAGGTCGCCCAAGGTGCGGATATCCGCATCCCGCTCACGGAAATCACGCCCGGCGGCGTGACGAATATTGAGATTGCGGGCGTGGGCGTTCTTCCTGTAAGGAATGATCTCTCGGCGGCCGAACTGGACATCATCCGATCCGGCGGCCTGCTGAACGCCGTAAAAGAAAAAATGTAAGCCGGAGCCCGGCGGGACGTGCGGGACGCCGTACGGCCCGCCGGGGCCCGTAACCTTTGAACTGGAGCTGTCATGCTGGATCTCATTCGAGCCAACGCCCAATCGTGGGGCGTCAAAATCGCCTTTGGCATCATCATTCTGGTCTTCGTCTTCTGGGGCGTCGGCGGCCTGACGGGCGGCCCTTCCACGGTCATCCTCACCGTGAACGGGGACCCCATCACCATTCAGGAGTTCCAGCGGAAATACGAACAGCTTGAGCAGCAGGTGCGCGCCCAGTACCCCGATCTTGACGCGGCGGGCCTCAAGGCGATGCAGCTCAAGCAGCAGCTTATCCAGAACCTCATCCTTGAAAACCTCATTACGCAGGAAGCCGAGCGCGTCGGCATCGTCGTGACGCCCGTGGAACTGCGCAAGCTCATCGAGAGCTTCCCCGCCTTCCACAACGAAGAAGGCAAGTTCGATCCCGACGCCTACGTCCGCATGATCAAGGCCCAGCGCAACACCCCCGGCAACTTTGAGGCCGAACTCCGCAACAACATGCTGATGAACAAGCTCCGCGCCGACGTCACCGCCGGGGCCTTCGTCCCTGAAGCCGAAGTGCGCGATCTCTTCCGCTATGAAGGCGAACGCCGCATTCTGGAGTACGTTTTCTATCCGCTGGAAGACTATACCTCCAAGGTCGCCATCGACGACGCGCAGATCAAGGACTACTACGAAGCCAATCAGACGGCTTTCACCGTGCCCCCGCAGGCCGACGTGGAATACCTCCTCATCGGCGCGGAAGCGCTCGCCGCCGCCCAGAACGTCAGCGACGCCGCCGTATCCGAGTACTATGAAAAGAACGCCGCCCAGTTCGCCACCCCCGAAATGGTGCGCGCCCGCCACATCCTCATCCTGAGCGACGCCAAGGCTTCCGCCGAGGATCAGGCCAAGGCGAAGGCCAAGATTGAAGAAATCGCCCAGCGCATCAAGGCCGGCGAAGATTTCGGCACCGTAGCCAAGGAAGTTTCCGAAGATCCGGGCAGCGCCCCGCAGGGCGGCGAACTCGGCTGGTTCGCGCATGGGCAGATGGTCCCCGAATTCGACAAGGCTTCTTTCGCCCTCAACCCCGGCGAGCTTTCCGAACCCGTCAAGACGCAGTTCGGCTGGCACCTCATCCAGCTTGAAGAAAAGAAGGCCGCCGGTCAGAAGCCGTTGGATGAAGTGAAGGAGCAGATCCGCACCCGACTGGCGCAGGATGAAGCCTCCGGCAAGGTACAGGAAGCGCTGGAACAGGTTCAGCTCGCGGTCATCGGCGGTAAGTCGCTGAAGGAAGCCGGGGAACCGCTCAAGCTGGCCCCGCAGGAAACCGGCCTCGTCAATACGACCGAACTGGCCGAAAAGATGGGCATCAAGCCTGAAAACCTGTCGGCGCTGCTGGCCGCCAAGCCCGGCACCGTGCTGGATACGCCTTTCGTGACCAAGACCGGCTACGTCATCGCCAAGGTGAACGAGTCCAAGCCTCAGACCGTGAAGCCGCTGGACGCCGTGAAGGACGACATCAAGGCCCGCCTCCAGCAGGACAAGGCCCGCACGCTCGCCTTTGAAGCCGCCAACGCCGAACGCAAGGCCTTTACCGCCGATCTGCCCAAGGAACTTCAGGGCAAGCTCAAGAAGACCGAACCGGTCGGACGTCAGGGCTACATGGGCGCTCTGGGCATGAACGCCGAACTGGCCAAGGCCGCCTTCGCCGCCAAGGTAAACGAATGGTTCCCCGTGGCCTACACGCTCGACGGCGGCGCGGTCATCGCCCGCGTAGCCGAAGTCGTGACGCCGAGCGATGAAGACTGGAAGGCCGCCGCCCCGCAGATCACCGACGCCGTGCTCAACGCCAAGCGCGAGCAGATGTTCCGCGGCTTCCTCAGCCTACTCCGCTCCAATGCCAAGATCGAACTGAAGAACGAAACGATTCTGGCGGATTAATAAAAACTGAATCGGGGAGGGGAGAGGGAACCTTTCTAAAGAAAGGTTCCCTCTCCCCTCCCCGAACCCCTCCCCTTTCCCTCCCAAGATTTTTGTATGGGTCAATGAAGGTTGAAGGGGATACGGTATTCCGTTTCGGAGGCATCCGTCTCCCGGTTCCACTGGGGCAACTTAACGTTGCCATTTTACAATTTTAAAGTTTAAAATATGCAAGACTTAGTAAATGGTCGTTGTGGATGGTGCGGAACAGATGAAATTTATGTATCATACCATGACAAGGAATGGGGAGTTTTAGTAGAAGATGATAAAACACTATTTGAATTTCTTCTTTTAGAAAGTGCCCAAGCCGGATTAAATTGGATTACAATTTTGAAAAAACGAGAAGGATATCGCACTGCATTTTATGATTTTGACATTGAATTAGTCGCGCAAATGACAGAAGAAGATATTGAACGTCTAATGCACTTTGACGGAATTGTAAGAAATAGATTGAAAATAAAATCAGCAATAACTAATGCAAAGTTATTTATTGGTATCCAAAAAGAATATGGTAGTTTTTTCAATTATGTTTTGTCTTTTTTCCCAAATAAACAGCCAAAAATAAACACATACCATTTTTTAAGCGAGATTCCTCCCACTTCTCCTGAATCCGACGCAATAAGCAAGGACATAAAAAAAAGGGGATTCAAATTTTTCGGGTCAACCATATGTTACGCATTTTTACAAGCAGCAGGTTTTATTAATGACCACTTAACAGACTGCATTTGCAGAAAATAAAATATAAAGCCTCCGGCGGGATTCTCGCTGAGAGCTTCTGAGCTTTGCACATATAAAAAGCAAAAAGAAAGTGATATTGCACCGTAACACCCTAAAAAGTACCAGCCGACTACGACAAAATGATATTACGTGCCTTACTGACTAGGGCAGTTCTGCACCCATGAGAGGAAAGAACGGTAACAGAATGACAAAGCGGACAATGTTCCTAACATGCCAACTTGTGAATGGGATGAATGATTTTCTTTGTTCGCAAGTCACCTTTGCAAAATAGCCGCTGATAGTTCGTACTTTCGGAAAAAGATATTATATTTGCAAATGAAAGAGTTATTTGACAGCATAGCAACGTAACACGCTGAAATTCGTACGGTTGCTAAATCGTTACCCCTATTCCTCAATCGGTTAAGTCAAACCGATCAAAATCTAAAATACGCTTGATCCGGCATTGAACAGCGCAAATGAATTGTGCTTATGGCCTTCCAGCAACCGCCTGCTTCTCGCAGTCGGAAGAGCCTTTTCAACGTGAAAACGCTCTAAAAAAGCCATAAGAAAAGCGCCCGAACTTTTTTTCGGGCGCTTTCTTTATTTCAAATGGCTGTGTCATAGAAGATGGCTGATGCCTTTTTCCTTGAAGTTCCAAGGGAATAACCAACAAAATGCCTCAGCCATGAACTCCGCCAAGGGGAAAACGGAAAAAAAGGCTGTATTTTTCACCGCTTTGTGGAGATGAAACAGCCATACACTATCTAGAGCCTAAAAAATCCCCCAATAATCCTATTTTCCGCAGAACCGGGGGACGTCCGCATCCGAAACGGGCCTGCATATAACCTCACCTTCCATTGACCCATACGAAAGTCTTTGAAAGGGGTGGGGGTGGTTTGGAGGGGGCGGGGAAAACTTTCTTCAGAAAGTTTTCCCCGCCCCCTCCAATCTTCTACAGCTTCCTCAGCTTCTTCTCAAACCGCTCGTACTCGCTGAAAATACAGGCGCAGTAGTTCTGGCGGTACAGGCCCATTTCCTTGGAGCGGTCGATCCCGGCCTGCCAGAAGGGGCGGAAATCCCGGTACAGGAACTCGGAACCGAACCCCGCCTCGCTCCTGTAGTCCCCGGACGCCGCGACGCGGGTTCCGATTTCCCGGATGGCGTCGTGCTGCTGGTGCCGGGAATAGAGCAGGCTTGTGGTAAAGCAGTCAAAACCGTTCTCCGAGGCGATGGCGCAGGTCAGGGCAAGACGGCTCTCGTAACAGTAGCCGCAGCGGGCATACCCCTGGTTATCCGCAATGCCCAAGTCATGCACCATCTTGAGCCAACCGGGAAGATCATACACATCGTCCTGCCAGAGCATGGGCAGATCCATCTGTTCCGCTACCTGCTCCATCGCCTCCCGCCGCCGAAAATACTCGGAGACGGGATGGATGTTCGGATTGGCGAAGTATCCCGTGACGTCATAGCCCTCGTCGCGCAGCGACTGGATGCACATGATGCTGCACGGCCCGCAACAGGCGTGCAGGAGCACTTTCTTGCCGTTACCTGCCATTGTTCTGCCCATTGTGCTGATGGCCCTGCTGCTGTGCGGGGGCTGCGGGTGCGGAAGAGATGCCTTCGATGCGGATATCCAGACGGATGTGGAATTCCTTTTCCATGAGCGAGAGCCGTTCGCGCTTGTGGTTCAGGAGGTACAGCCCAAGCTCGGCGTCCACGCTGTGGACGTACTCGGCCTGCCCCGCCGCCGCAGCCCCACGCATGGCGCGGTGCAGCTCGCGGAGCGTCTGCACGGACTGCCACTCCATGTTGCGGCGCTGCCCCGTCCCCTTGCAGTGGGGACAGGTCTCCATGCTGATGGAAATCGCCGAGGAGCCCGTCCGCTGGCGTACGATCTGGAGCAGGCCGAAGGAGCTCATCTTGCCGATGTCATGGCGGGCGCGATCGCCCTTCATGGCATTGCGGAGCTCTTTTTCAACCTCGCGGCAATGTTCGGGATCGCGCATTTCGATGAAGTCGATGACGATCTGCCCGCCGATGTCGCGCAGGCGGAGCTGGCGGGCGATGGCCGCCGCCGCCTCCATGTTCGTGCGGAAGGCCATTGCCTCAAAATTCGTCTTTCCGCCGATCTTGCCGGAGTTGATGTCGATAGCCATGAGCGCCTCTGTCTGATCGAACACCAGACGCCCGCCGGACGGCATGATCACCTCGCGGGAATGCACCTGTTCGATCTGTCCGAGAAGGCCGAAGTGCTCCCAGAGGGTTTTGTCATGCTTCTCATAGAGATGCACGAGGTCGCCCTTGCGCGGGAACAGCAGGGAAGCCATCTCCCGGATGGCTTCGGCGGTTTCCGCGTCGTCCACCCAGACTTCCGACACGTCGTCGGACAGGTAGTCACGGACGCTCCGGCTGGCGAGGCCCGGTTCCTGATAGATCAGGGAGGGCACCTTTTCGGTAGTGGCGCGCTTGCGGATGTCCTTCCAGACGCGCTTGAGGAAAGAGAGGTCTTTCTGGAGCGTTGTCTTGCTCGTGCCCGCGCTTACGGTGCGGACGATGGCCCCAAGCCCTTCGCCGGGCTCAAGGCCCCGGATGAGCTCGCGCAAACGGTTGCGCTCCTCGCCGTCCTCCACCTTGCGGGAAATGCCGATCTGCTCCTGCCCCGGCGTCAGCACGAGGAAACGCCCGGCGAGCGACAGCCATGTAGTCAGGAACGCGCCCTTGGAGCCGTTGGGTTCCTTCACGACCTGAACGAGGACTTCCTGCCCCGGCTTGAGCACTTTCTGGATGGGCGGGTATTTGCGGCCCTTGGTGGGCTCGTGGGGCTGGAGGTAATATTCGGGGTGCACTTCGTCGATTTGCAGGAACCCGTTTTTCACGTTCCCATAATTGACGAAAGCGGCTTGCAGGTTGGTGTCGATGTTGTTGATGACGCCCTTGTAGATGTTGCCCCGGATCTTGGCCTGATGGGTCATCTCCACGTAATACTCGCGCACGGATCCGTCTTCGGTGAGCACCACCTCGACCATATCGCCGGGGAGCACGCTGACCAGCATCTTGCGATCCACGCCGGACGCGGCGGCCTTGGCGGGCTTGCGGCCTTTCTTGGCGTCCTGCCCCTCTTCGCCTTCCTCGGCGGCTTCGCCCTCGGCTTCCTGCGGCGCGGCGGCAGCGGCGGCCTTCTTGTTCCGGCGGCGGCGCGGCTTGCGCGGCACGCGGGGCGTACGCGCCTCCTCACCCTCGGCTTCAGCGGGAGCAGCAGCGGGTTCCTCGTCATCATCGTCATCAAAGACGAACACCTCATCCTCAGGCACGGCGGCAGCCTGCTGATCCTTCCGCACCTCCTCGGACGGCTCGGCGGCGGGACGCGCGGGCTTGCGGCGGCGGGAACGGGAGCGGGGCTTACGGGGGGCCTCTTCACCCTCGGCGGCGGGCTCCTGCCCGGATTCGGCCCCTGCGGGCTCATCTTCGACGGCGGGCGCGGATTCGGCAACGGCCCCAGCCGGGGATTCGGCGGCTAAGGGCTCATCAAGGGCGGGCGTCTCCCCCGCTTCCGAAACAGCCGCATCAACGGCGGCATCGCCCTCGGCGGGACGGCGGCGGCCCCGGCCGCTGCGGCGGGAACGGCGGCGCTTCGCGGGTGCGGCGGCATCGCCTTCGGAGGCTTCGGAAACATCGGCGGCAACGGATGCCTCCGGCGAGGCGACGGCAGGGACGGCGGCGGGTTCGGACACGGCGGGGACGGCGGACGCAACCGCCTCGGCGGGCAGCACGGAAGCGGCGACGGCGGGAATCTGAACGGGATGTTCGGTCAACAGGGGCTGTTCGGGCTGCTTCGGCTCCACAGGCTCTTCAACAGGCTGTTTCGGCTGCCCGGCCCGCTTCCGGGATGTTTTCGCCGCGGACGGCTTCGAGGCGGGACGTTTCCGTGCGGGGGCTTCGGCCGCCGGATCCGATACGGGCTGTCCCTCCGCAGGCTGCACCGGTGCGGCGTCCTCTGGAACGGCAAGTTCCAGCGTGGCCTGTTCCACGGCAGGCTTCTTGCGGCGCGGGCGGCGGGGCTTCTTTTCGGGAGCGGGCTCGGAAGGGGTTTCAACGGCGTCCGCAGCGGCGGACATGGGCATTTCGGACGCAGCCGGCTGTTCCGCCGGGGCCGCGGTCTTTTCAGAATCGGTCATATGTTTCCTCAAAAAAACAAAAAAGTATCGGGGTGCCGTCCGGCTGGCGCGGGCGGCCGCAAAATCGCGGGTCGGGCACGCCGTTCGGCGTCTCCGAAGGGCCCCGCACATACGGGCCTCGCCGGGGAGAAAGCCTTTCCGGTGAATACGGAGGGCGGGCAAGGCCGCAAGGCGCGGTTTTCCAAAAAATTTTTCCGGCGGCGACAAATGCCCCTGCGCACGGGCAGGCCAGCGGCCCGTACGGGGAAGCGGCGATCCGGGCGGGCCGGTCAGTCCAGCATGTGAAGCGTCACCGACAGATCGTCCCCCGCAAGCCGCAGGACGGCATAGCCGCCCGCCGCAAACGCGCCGGGATTGACCAGCACGGTGCGCCCGAGGCGATCCACGGCGCGGGATTCATGGATGTGCCCGCACAGGCACACATCCGGCTGTGCGTCCAGAATGAAGTCGCGTACGGCGGAGGAACCGACGTGGGTTCCGTCCCCGACGATGTCGCACAGCGTGTCATGCGGAGGCGTATGCACGGAAAGCACCACATGGCGGTACGTCCGGGCCTCCCTCCACATGTGTTCGAGCCAGTCCGCAAAGCGGGACTCGGGAAATTCGCTCGGCGTGCCGAACGGCGTGAACGTGGAGCCGCCAAGCCCCATGATCGCGACGCCGGGAGCCAGCTCACGGACGCACAAATGCGTATTCCAACCCTGCCTGGTAAGCCAGTCCGTGACTTCGGCGCGATCCATGTTGCCGATCTGCGCGTAAATGACGGGATTGTAGCGGGTGAGCTTCTCAAGCACGTTGCGGGCCTGCGCCGCGCCGCCGGTGACGGTCAGATCGCCGGTGACGATGATGCCGTCGGCCTCTTCCAATCCTTGGATTTCGCCAAGGCGGGCGGCCTTGTCGTGAAGATCGCCCATGACGATCCACGTGCGAACCCCGGATGACGGGGCGGCCGCGCCGGAGGTTCCGGGAGCGGGGGCCGCAAAGGACGAAAGGGGCTGGACGCTTGGCATGTCGGCAACTTCCTTGTACTGTTGGGGTTGCAGGGTATACCGGCTTGCCATTCCCTGCAAGGGATTCCGCTTCACTCGATCTTTCGTACCCTAACCTATTGTTTCAGGTTTGACAAAGGTGCGCCATGCCCCTCCCTCCGACCTCCCTTTCCGCGGCGGGTATGCCCTCCGGCCACGCCGCCCCGGACAGAAACGCCTTGCGTTCCGAGCTGATGCGCGCCCGCAAAGCCCTTGCCCCCGCCGAGTGGGAACGCCATTCCGCCGCCGTCCAGCGGCGTGTCCTCGCCCTCCCCGAATGGCGCGAAGCCCGCACGGTCGCCATGTATGTCGCCGTGCGGAACGAAATTTCCACCGATGAACTTATCAGGCGCGCGTGGGCCGAGGGCAAACAGGTGCTCCTGCCCCGCTGCCTCCCGCCGAGCGCGGGCGAGGGAATCATGGAATTCGTCCTGTGCCGGGGCTACGATGAACTGGCGCCCGGCGCCTTCGGCCTCTCCGAGCCCGGCCCCGCGTGCCCGCCCCTGCCCCGCGCGGGATGGGAACGGGACGCCGCCGGAACCTTCGCCCCGCCTTCCGGGACGGATGCGTCCCTCCGGCTGCCGGATCTGATCCTGGTCCCCGCCGTGGGCATCAGCCCAGCCGGGGCGCGCCTTGGGTACGGCAAAGGCTTCTACGACCGCCTGCTCGCCCTGCCCGGCTGGGGCGGCGCGAAGCGGCTGGCGCTGATCCATTCCCTCCAGATAGCCGCATTTCCCGCCGGGCCTCTGGACATCCCCATGCACGGCTACGCCACCGAAAAGGAACTCATATGGCTCTGAGCTTCATCCCCTTCGCCTTTCCCGGCATTCCGGGCGTCCGCTGCGCCTTCCAGACCCGCGATTGGGGCGTTTCGGAAGGGCCCTATGGGGGCGGGAACATCGCCTACACGGTAGGGGACGATCCCCTGCGCGTCTCGGCCAACCGGCTGGATCTCGCCGCCACGCTTGAGCTTGCCGAAATCGCCGAGCTCGATCAGATCCACGGCGACACGCTCGTTTTCGATCCCCCCTCAGCGCCGCTGGAGCGGTTCGTGGAGCCGCCCGCCTTTCCCAAAGGGGACGGCCTTGCCACGGACAAGCCCGGCATCGGCCTGCTCATCAAGACCGCCGACTGCCAGCCCGTCCTCGTCGCGCACAAGGAAGGGCGCCACATCGCGGCCTTCCACATCGGCTGGCGCGGCAACCGCCTGCGTTTCCTCCAGTCCGGCATTGCGGCCTTCTGCGGGCGTTACGGCCTCGACGCCCGCGACCTGCTCGCCGTGCGCGGCCCGAGCCTTGGCCCGCAGCGTTCGGAATTCGTCAATTATGATGAAGAATGGGGCCCCGATTTCGCCAACTGGTTCAATGCCCGCGACAAGACCATGAACCTCTGGCGGCTGACCCGCGACCAACTGCTGGAAGCGGGCCTTCCGGACGAAGGCATCTTCGGCCTCGATCTGTGTACGGCGTCCATGCCGGACAGCTTCTTCTCCTACCGCCGGGACGGGATCTGCGGGCGTCAGGCCAACGTCATCTGGACAGTCTGAATGCCCATGCTGCTGGACATCCGGGATACGGTGGCCGACTATGCGGAACTCATCGCCCGCGTGGTCGGCGTGGACGTGGAAGTCGTGGACGCGGGCCTGAACCGCCTCGCCGGGACGGGCCTCTATGCCTCCGGGGTCGGGGAAAACATCCGCGCCGCGGGCGAAACCTACCGCCACGTCATGCGCATCCGGCGCTCGTTCGTCATGGAGACGCCCCGCGAGCATTTCATCTGCACGCGCTGTCAGGGGCGCGGCCTCTGCCGCGAAACCCTTTCCATCAGCACGCCCATCATCGACGGCGGCGACGTGCTCGGCGTCATCGGGCTCGTCTGCTCCACCGACGAAGACCGCGCCCGCGTCCTCGCGCACAAGGACGTCTACGTCCAGTTCATCGAGCGCTGCGCGGAATTCATCCTGCACAAGCTCCACGACCACGCCGACCTGCTCCGCGCCCGGTCGTTCCTCGACATCATGCTGCGGATCCTCGAAATCAACAGCCGGGGCATCGTCATCTTCAACGCCAAGGGGGGCATTTCCTACCTGAACGACATCGCCCGCCGGGATCTTGGGCTCAAGGGCGGCGGCCTGCCCACGGACGTGCAGTTCAAACGGACAGGGGAATCCTTTTCGGATCTTGAGGAATTCGTGGTCACCGCCCGGAACCGCAAACACACGCTCATGGGGCAGATGACCCCGCTCGCGCCTTCGGACTACCACTTTGCCGCGGTCTTTACCTTCGAGTCCCTGCCGCGCATGGCGGATCGCGTCTCTTCCCTTGGGGACTCCCTTTCCGGCGTCGAGAACCTCATCGGGCGCTCGCCCGCCATGCTCCAGCTCAAAGATCAAATCCGCCGGATCGCGGGCTCCACGTCCACAGTCCTCGTCACCGGCGAATCCGGCACCGGCAAGGAACTCGTCGCCCGCGCCATCCACGCCGCCAGCGGCCGCCGGGACAAGCCGTTCATCGGCATCAACTGCGGGGCCATCCCCGACGCCCTGCTCGAAAGCGAGCTGTTCGGCTACACTGGCGGCGCGTTCACCGGCGCGAGCGCCAAGGGGCGCATCGGCAAATTCGAGCTGGCCCACAAGGGCGTGCTGTTCCTCGACGAAATCGGCACCATGCCGCTCTACCTGCAAGTGAAGCTGCTCCGCGTCCTGCAGGAACGGGCCTTCACCCGCCTCGGCTCCAACCGGCTCATTGAGGTGGACATCCGCATCATCGCGGCGGCGAACGAAGATCTTGCCGGAGCGGTGCGACAAGGCCGTTTCCGCGAGGATCTCTTCTACCGCCTGAACGTGATCCCGTTACAGGTTCCGCCCCTGCGCGAGCGCCACGGCGACATCGAGTTGTTGTCGTCCCACTTCCTCGCCCGCTACAGCGCCCGGTTCAACAAACAGGCCCCGTCGCTCGGCCCGGACATGCTCGCGGCGCTCTCCGCCTACCCGTGGCCCGGCAATGTGCGCGAGTTCGAGAATGTCATGGAATTTATGGTCAATATGGCCCCGGCGTCCGGCGGGGTGCTGCATCCTGACATGCTCCCCGCCTCCGTGCGCGGGGCCCTGCCCCCTTCCGTGCCCCCGCCCGCCGCGCCGCCCGCCTCCGGCGGGATCATCCCCCTCCGCGATCTGGAGCGCAACGCCATCCTGGACGCCGTCCGCCGCTGCGGGGACGACACGCCCGGCAAGAAGGCCGCTGCCGCCGCCCTCGGCATCGGCGTCGCCACGCTGTACAGGAAATTGAAGGACTACGAAGGCGCATGACCTTTCCGGCATGCGGCATTTCCGGCGGATGCGGTTCCTCCCGCCTGAGAATACGCTACAGGCTCTTTCTCCAGTTTTTCCGCTAGTGGTGTGGCTCCGCACGCCTGGGACACCCGGCTTCTTTGGACAGCAGCTCCTGACGGGCGGGGTGTGGCCCCGCACGCCTGAGAATACCAGGGTTCCATGTACATCATCCGCTGGAAAAGGGATATGACTCCACACGCCTGAGAATACCAAAGGCCGCAAGGCTTTCCCGCCGCTTCTCAAGGTGTGGCTCCGCGCGCGCCTAGGAATATTCCCGACAAGGGCCCGTATTGGCAATGGAGCAAGGTATGGCTCCTCCCGCCTGAGAATACGTCGGCCTCCTGCTGCACGTCCGAGCACGGTATGGGTGTGGCTCCGCGGAGAGTACGCTTGGGGAGACGCCCGCACCTCGGACGCCCTTTTCATCCGCCGTTCGCCGCCTCTTGCCCCGCTCCTGCCAAAGCAAACGGCCAGACGCCCTTCGACCGGATCCATCGCGGCGGCGAGGCTCCTTCCGAGGCCGTTTCCCTCCTTCCAGTCTTGCGATTTTCGGCAAGACACGCTATGCTTATCCCCTTGTGTGCTATCCGGGCGAGAGTGGCGGAATTGGTAGACGCACTGGACTTAGAATCCAGCGGATTTCCGTGGGGGTTCAACTCCCCCCTCTCGCACCAGAAAGCCTAACGGCGCATTCATAAACCTCGTGTTTTGATTGATAAAAAAGTTCGTCCGCCCCTGAACGGGCCGGCTCCCCTAAGGAGGGAATCCCCATGGAATTTGTCGTTGAAAGCCTTTCCCCCACTCGGAAAAAGATCGCCTTCACCCTGACCGCGGATGACGTGAACGCCGCTATCAACACCGCCGTCAAGGGCTTCCAGAAGGATCTGGTCCTGCCCGGCTTCCGTAAGGGTAAAGTCCCCGCGTCCGTAGTGGAAAAGCGCTTCGGCGAAGACGTGTACGCCCGCGCCACGCAGGACGAGATCAACGCCCTCCTCCAGAAGGCCCTCAAGGACTCCGGCCTGACCCCCGTTTCCAGCATGGAAATGGACAATCATGACGCCTTCGCCCGCAATGCCGAATTCAAGTGCAACGTCGCCTTCGACGTGCTGCCCGAAATCGAATTCCCCAACTATGAAGGCCTCGAAGTCGATCAGGCCAAGGCCGACGTGTCCGACGACGACGTGAACGAAATCATCGAAAACCTCCGTGGACGCATGGCGGAACTCACCGAAGTGACCGAAGATCGCCTTCCCCAGGACGGCGATACCGTGGATGTCGACTACTCCGGCGCCGATGAGGAAGGCAACAAGATCGACGACGTGCAGGGCGAAAACTTCGGCGTGGCCCTCGGCCAGGGCCAGGCCCTCCCCGATTTTGAAGCCCTCGTGAAGACCGCGAAGGTCGGCGAGGAAAAGACCGGCCCCGTGAACTTCCCCGCCGACTACCCCCACAAGCCGCTGGCCGGCAAGACCGTCACCTTCACCATCAAGGTGAACAAGATCCAGACCAGCCAGAAGCCCGAAGTGAACGAAGAGTTCGCCAAGAAGGTCGGACAGGAAAGCATTGAAAAGATGAAGGCCTCTATCATCGAGCACGTTTCCGCTACGAAGGCCCAGGCCGCCCGCAGCGAAGCCATGAAGAAGCTCATCGACGGCCTCCTTGAAAAGGTTTCCTTTGAAATCCCCGAATCCATGCTGAACGCCCGCGTCGAGCGCGTGGTGCAGGAACAGGCCATGAAGCTCCAGCGCATGGGCATCGACGACCTCCGCAAGGATCAGGCGCAGGAAGAAAAGCGCGAAGAAGCCAAGAAGGAAGCCCTCGAAACCCTGCGTCCTCAGGTGTTCCTGATGGCCCTCGCCCAGAAGGAAAACATCACCGTCAGCGATCAGGAAGTGGAAATGGCCATCTACGGCATGGCCATGCGCGCCCAGCAGGACTACAAGAAGGTCAGCGAAGCCTACCACAAGAGCGGCCTGATCTATGAACTGCGCGACCGCATCCTCGCTGACAAGGCTCTGGAACTGGTCTACAGCAAGGCGAAGATCAACGAAGTCCCCGCCGTGAGCCTGAGCGCGCCCAAGAACGCGGACTAGTCCGTTTTCCGCCCGTTTTTTTGGAGAAATGAGGAGAGGGGAGTGTCCGCACTCCCCTCTTTATTGTATGTGGCCCCTGTGCTATTTCCCGTTTTTACGGCTTCATCCCAAGACAACGGCGCAATCGTGCTTATCTGACGGGGAAAGCCCTGATGCCCCAATCATCATATGGAGACAGTATGCAAGACATTCTTGATATGACGGTGCCCATCGTCGTCGAAACGTCGGGCCGCACCGAACGCGCTTATGATATTTTTTCCCGCCTGCTGAAAGACCGCATCGTGCTCCTCGGCTCCGAGGTCAACGACCCGGTGGCGTCCCTCATCTGCGCCCAACTGCTTTTCCTCGAATCGCAGGACCCGGAAAAGGAAATTTACCTCTACATCAACAGCCCCGGCGGTTCCGTCACGGCTGGCATGGCTATCTATGATACCATGAACTACATCACCCCGCCCGTCGCCACCGTGTGCATGGGCCGCGCCGCCAGCATGGGGGCCTTCCTCCTCAGCGCGGGCCAGAAGGGGATGCGCTACGCCCTGCCCAACAGCCAGGTGATGATCCACCAGCCCCTCGGCGGGTTCCAGGGCCAGGCCACCGACATCGACATCCATGCCCGCGAGATCCTGCGCATGCGCGAGACCCTCAACGGGCTGCTGGCGAAGCATACCGGCCAGCCCATCGAAAAGATCGCCCAGGATACCGAACGCGACAACTTTATGACCGCCGAAATGGCGCAGGCCTATGGTCTGGTGGACAAGGTTCTCGCCTCCCGCCGTGACCTCCTCGCCGAAAAGTCCGAATAGGAAGAGAGATGCCTAATACCACTCCCCCGAACGAACCCCGCTGCTCTTTCTGCGGCAAAACCGAAACGCAGGCGAACCAGTTCGTCTCCGGGCCGGACGGCGTGCATATCTGCGACGAGTGCATCGCCACCTGCAACGAAATGCTGGCCCAGAACACCATTGAGCAGGTCCGTGAAGATGAACGCCTGCTCACCCCGCAGGAAATCAAGGCCCGCCTCGACGAATACGTCATCGGGCAGGACGAGGCCAAGAAGATCCTCGCCGTGGCGGTGCACAACCACTACAAGCGCGTCTTTTACGCCGACGCCCTCAAGGGCGACGACGGTGTGGAGCTCGAAAAGAGCAACATCCTGCTTGTCGGCCCCTCCGGGAGCGGCAAGACGCTCCTCGCCAAGACGCTGGCCCGCGTCCTGCGCGTGCCGTTCGCCATCGCGGACGCCACCACACTGACCGAGGCCGGGTATGTGGGCGAAGACGTGGAAAACATTCTGGTCCAACTGCTCCAGAACGCCGACTACGACCTTGAAGCGGCCCGCAAGGGGATCATCTACATCGACGAAATCGACAAGATCTCCCGCAAGGCCGACGGCCCGTCCATCACCCGCGACGTGTCCGGCGAAGGCGTCCAGCAGGCCCTGCTCAAGATCATCGAAGGCACGGAGGCCAACATCCCCCCCAAGGGCGGACGCAAGCACCCGCAGCAGGAATTCATCCGCATGGACACCTCGAACATCCTGTTCATCGTGGGCGGGGCGTTCATCGGGCTGGACAAGATCGTCGAGCAGCGCATGCGCGGCGGCAGCATGGGCTTCGGGGCCAAGGTGGAGACCAAAAAGGAGCGCACCCTCGGCGAGCTCCTTGAGCAGGTGCATCCCGCCGACCTCGTGCAGTTCGGGCTCATCCCCGAATTTGTGGGCCGCATCCCGGTTCTGACGCATGTGGACGATCTCGGCGAGGACGACCTCGTCCGCATCCTGACCGAGCCCAAGAACGCCCTTACCCGGCAGTATCAGAAGCTGTTCGAGCTCGACAACGTGACCCTGCGCTTCACCTCCGACGCCCTGCGCGCCATCGCCCACAAAGCCATCGAGCGCAAGACCGGCGCGCGCGGCCTGCGCAACGTCATGGAAAGCGTCATGCTCGACATCATGTATCAGCTTCCCTCCATGCCCGGCGTGAAGGAGTGCGTCATCAACGACGCGGTCATCGAAAAGAAGGCCCCGCCGCTGTACATCTACGACACCGAAGCGCACATCGCTTCGTAAGGTTGAATGCGGGGGGAAGGGAAACCCTTTTGAAAAAGGGTTCTCCCTTCCCCCCACACCCCCCATCCTTTCCAAAAACTTCTGACGGGTGGGGAGGAAACGCGGCGGGCGTTTCCTTTTGCGATAAAAAAATTTCCGCGCGGCCCCTCACGGCATACGAAGCCGGGCTGGGGCCCGTTACAAAAGTCTTGGGAAGATGAGAGGAGGGGGCCTGGGGGAGGGGAGAAGGAAGCCCTTCTTCAGAAGGGTTCCTTCTCCCCTCCCCCAGTTCCGTACCCTCTAAAGGAGCAAGCATGAACGAAACGAACGACGCCATCACCAGCAATGCAACACTGGAGGGATTCGAGCTTCCGCTCATGCCCTTGCGGGAGGTGGTCATGTCGCCGCACTCGATCATGCCCCTCCTCGTGGGCCGCGAAGCCTCGATCAAAGCCATCGAAAGCGCCGTGAACAACTACGGCAAGCGCATCTGCCTCGTGACCCAGCGCGAACCCGAACTGGAAAAGCCCAATCCGGCGGATCTCTATGCCGTTGGCGTGGTCGGGCGGGTGCTCCAATACATGCGGCTGCCCGAAGGCCCGATCAAGGTGCTCTTCGAGGGCCTGTACCGCATCGGCTGGCGGCCCCTGACGCCCGAAGATCAGGAAAACCCCTTCGGAAAGGATGCCTTCCCCAAGGTCGTGGTCACGCCGCTGCCCATCATACGCAATGACGGCCCCGAAACCGAAGCGCTGGTTCGGGCCACAAAGGAAATCCTCGCCGAATACGCCCACACCAACAAAAAGCTCACCCCGGAGATCCTCTCCGCCGTCACCGCCCTGCGCGACCCCGGACAGCTTGCCGACACCATCCTGCCCTTGCTCAAGATCGAATACCCCAAGAAGCAGGAAGCCTTGGAGCTCTCCGACCCCGGACAGCGGCTTGAAAAGATTTACGAGCTCCTGAATACCGAGATGGAGCGGGTTTCGATGGAACGGCGCATCAAGAGCCGCGTCAAAGACCAGATGGATAAAAACCAGCGGGAATACTACCTTTCCGAGCAGATCAAAGCCATCAACAAGGAAATGGGCCGCGAAGACGATCCGCAGGCTGAAATCGCGGAGCTTGAGCGGATGCTCAAGGCCAAGAACATGCCTGAAGAAGCCCGCGAAAAAGGCATGTCCGAGCTCAAGAAGCTGCGCATGATGGCCCCGGCCTCCGCCGAATACGCCATTGTCCGCAACTATGTGGACTGGATTCTCGAACTGCCGTGGAATGAGATGCGGGAAACCAGCATCGACATCCCCGAAGCCCGCGCCATCCTCGACGCCGATCATTTCGGCCTTGAGAAGCCCAAGCAGCGCATCCTTGAATTCCTCGCCGTCCAGAAGCTCACCAACGCGCTCAAAGGCCCCATCCTCTGCCTCGTCGGGCCTCCCGGCGTGGGCAAGACCTCGCTGGCCCGCTCCGTCGCCACGGCCACGGGGCGCGAATACGTGCGCCTGTCCCTCGGCGGCGTGCGCGACGAAGCCGAAATCCGCGGCCACCGGCGCACCTACGTGGGGGCCATGCCCGGCAAGATCATCATGGCCCTCAAGCGCGCCAAATCCAGCAACCCGCTGTTCTGCCTCGATGAAATCGACAAGATGAGTTCCGACTACCGGGGCGATCCCGCGTCCGCCCTGCTGGAAGTGCTCGACCCCGAACAGAACAAGACGTTCAACGACCACTACCTCGACATCGACTACGACCTGTCGAAGGTGTTCTTCATCACCACGGCGAACTCGCTGCACAATATCCCCGCCCCGCTTCAGGACCGCATGGAAATCATTGAGCTTTCCAGCTACCTCGAAGTAGAGAAAAAGCACATCGCCCGCGACTTCCTCCTGCCGCGCCAGATCAGGGAGCATGGCCTCAAGTCCGGGAACATCTCGCTGCCGGAGGAGACGCTCACCGAGGTCATCCGTTCCTACACGCGCGAGGCCGGCGTCCGCAATCTTGAACGCGAAATCGGCGCGCTGTGCCGCAAGACCGCGATCAAGCTGGTGGAAGAAGACAACCTCGACCAGTGCGTGACTATTGCGCCGGATGATCTGGAAACCTATCTCGGCGTGAAGAAGTACCGCATGGACGAAAACGAAAAGTCCCCCAAGGTCGGCGTGGTCAACGGGCTGGCCTATACGGGCGTGGGCGGCGTGCTGCTCAATGTGGAAACGGTGATCATGCCCGGCAAGGGGAGTGTGGCCACCACCGGCAAAATCGGCGAGGTCATGAGCGAATCCGCGAAGGCGGCGCTTTCCTACGTGCGTTCCCGTGCCGCGGCGCTTGGGCTCAAGCCCGATTTCCACAGCGAGATCGACATCCACACGCACTTCCCCGAAGGCGCGACCCCCAAGGACGGCCCCTCGGCGGGCATCGCCATCACCACGAGCCTCGTTTCCGCCCTGCTCGGCATCCCCGTGCGGCATGACGTAGCCATGACCGGCGAAGTCACCCTG
Source organism: Bilophila sp. T19-St14 (assembly GCF_059728385.1). NCBI lineage: Bacteria > Pseudomonadati > Thermodesulfobacteriota > Desulfovibrionia > Desulfovibrionales > Desulfovibrionaceae > Bilophila > Bilophila sp. T19-St14. Next base: position 2,357,445 of record NZ_BAAGFT010000001.1, on the reverse strand, counting down.
CGCGGGCGCGTGCTTCCCATCGGCGGCCTGCGCGAAAAGCTCCTCGCCGCCAGCCGCGCAGAGATGGCGACCGTGATCATCCCCCGCGACAACGCCAAGGATCTCAAGGAAGTGCCTGACGAAATCCTCCAGACCCTGCGTATTGAGCTTGTGGATCATGTGGATGAGGTGCTCCCCATCGCCCTCGACGCGCCCGCGGACGCCATTTGGGACAAGAGCGACTGCCCTTCCCTTATCGAGTCCCTCCGCCGCCATCACGAGCCTGCTGTGGCGCCGATGGCGGCGGCGCAGTAGGGGGGAGGAGATTGGGGAGGGGAGGAGGAACCTTTCTGGAGAAAGGTTCCTCCTCCCCTCCCCAAACCCCACCCCTCCGCCTCCCAAGACTTTCGTAAGGGTCGATGAAGGGTGGGGTGGCTTGAAAGGCGGGGTGTCGGCGCACGTCCCCCGGTGCTGCGCCCAAAAACTGGTTTCGTAAGACATTTGACGGCAGTTGGTTGATATAATGTTGCAGTAATTGATTTCGTTGAACTTTTTAAAGGCGCTTGTTGGCGTGCATTCCCGGTGCCGTGCCCAGGAAATTGGCTTTTCACGGCACTTGATTGATGCAGTGTTGCAGCGACTGATGTTATCGGGTTCTTTGAAGGCATTTGTCGGCGTTCCCTGCGGCGGAAAAGTTTTCCTCAGTATTTGCCTTGGATTACATGGAATACAATACCAATCGGTTGCTGCGGTACGGCCTTGTTTTTTGATGCGAAGGGACTCCCTCCGGGTTCCCTCCCCACCAGTCAAAATTTTTGCGGGAGGGGTGCGAGCCTCACTGCGGGTTCGGGGGAGGGGCTTGTTTTAAAAAGCCTCCTCCCCCGTGCCTCCCTCCAATACCCCAAACCGCAGGGACGGCCCTGCGGCTGCCTGCGAACCGGGGACGGCCTCGACAACATGGCGAGGTAATGTATGCACTGGATTTTGCTTGTTTTTGCAGGATTGTTCGAGGTAGGCTGGGCCATCGGCCTGAAGAGTTCCCACGGGTTCACGCGGTTCTGGCCTTCGGTGGCGACGCTTGTCCTCATGGCCTTGAGCTTTTTCCTGCTGGCCTCGGCCCTGAAACACCTCCCCATCGGCACCGCCTACGCGGTCTGGACGGGCATCGGGGCCGTGGGGACGGCGCTGCTCGGCATCGTCCTTTTCGGAGAATCGGCATCCCCGGCGCGCCTCCTGTGCATCGGGCTGATCCTCGCGGGCATCGCCGGGCTGAAACTGCTTTCCGACGCATAACGGCTTATTGTGAATGGACAAGGGTGAAACGGTATGGCACGCATTCTGATCATCGACGACGAGGAGCCCATCCGGTTCTCGCTCCGGGGCATTCTGGAGGACGAAGGGTACGAAGTGCTTGAGGCCGCCACCGCCGAGGAAGGGCTTGAAGCCGCCGACGCGGAACGCCCGGATCTCGTTTTCCTCGACATCTGGCTGCCCGGCATGGACGGCCTCACCGCGCAGGCCCGTCTCAAGGGGAACCACCCCGATCTGCCCGTCGTGATGATATCGGGGCACGGAACCATCGAAACCGCCGTAAGCGCCATCCAGCAAGGGGCCTACGACTTCATCGAAAAGCCCCTTTCTTTGGAAAAGGTCGTCATCGTCGCGGCCCGCGCCCTTGAAGCTGGCTCCCTGCGCCGGGAAAATCAGGTGCTCCGTACCGTTTTGCCCGAACAGGACGAACTCATCGGCCAATCCCCGGTCATGCTCAAGTTCCGGGAACTGCTGGCCCGCGTCGCCCCCACGGACGTATGGGTGCTGCTCACCGGCGAAAACGGCACGGGCAAGGAACTCGCCGCCCGCGCCCTTCATGCCGGGAGCCGGCGCGCCGATGCGCCCATGATCGCGGTGAACTGCGCCGCCATCCCCGAAGAACTCATCGAAAGCGAGCTGTTCGGGCATGAGAAGGGCGCGTTCACCAGCGCGGATCAGGCACGGGCCGGACGCTTTGAAATGGCGAACAACGGCACGCTGTTCCTCGACGAAATCGGGGACATGAGCCTGAAGACGCAGGCCAAGATCCTCCGCATCCTTCAAGAGCAGTCCTTTGAGCGCGTGGGCGGCACGCGGACCATCAAGGTGGACGTGCGGGTCATCGCCGCGACGAACAAAAACCTTGAGGAGGCCATTGCCGCCGGGACATTCCGCGAAGACCTGTACTACCGGCTCCGCGTGGTTCCGCTGCACCTACCCCCCCTGCGCGAGCGCGGGGGGGACATCGATCTGTTGCTGGCGGCCTTCACGGAACGCCTGTGCCGCGTACACGCCTGCAAAGCGCCCGTCTACGCGCCGGAAACGATGGAACGCCTCCACCATTACCCGTGGCCCGGCAACGTGCGCGAACTGCGCAATTTCGCGGAACGCATGGTGATCCTCTTTGGCGGAAAGACAGTCCTCCCCGTGGATCTCCCGCCGGAAATGATCCCGCAGGGCAAACCGGAGCCGTCTGCCGGGGCCGCCCCCGCCGACTGCGAACAAGCGTTCCTGCCGCAATCCGCGGTACTGGCCCCGGATCTCGATTTCAAGAAGGCCAGGGCCGTGTTCGAGGCCCGCTACCTTGAGGCGAAGCTCCACGAATGCGGCGGCAACATCACAAGGCTTGCCGAGACCATCGGCCTTGAGCGCAGCTACCTGCACCGCAAGCTGAAAGGGTATGGGATTTCTTCGGAGTAGCGCCCCCGTTGCCCCGTTTGGGCAATGAGGAAAAAAGGCTCCACCGGAGCCTACAACCACAAAAGCCTTAGGAAAGAGCAGGACGGGGTTTAAGGCGGGGAGGGAAAAGCCCTCCCTCAGGGAGTTTTTCTCTCCCTTCCTCAAGCCCCTCCTAAAGGAGCATTTGCATGGAATTGCGTTTTCAGGCCGGAGGGCCGGAGAGTTGGTCGGCGGATGCGGTGATCGTGTTCCTGTCGGAAGACGAGAAACTGGAAAAAGCCTACCCCGAACTGTTGGAAGCCGCGCCGTGGATGTCCATTGCGCCGGGGATGCGTGACTTCCACGGGAAAAAAGGCGAAATGGGCCTCCTCTACGGCCCTCCCGCGCACCCTCTGCCCCGCGCCGTCGTGGTCGGCCTCGGCAAGCTCGACGCGCTGACGTATGCGGAAACGCTTGAAGAACTCCGCAAGGGAGCCGGAGCCGCCGCCGTCCGCTGCCGCGAGCTCGGCGTGGGCACGCTTGCCCTGCCCGTTTCCGGGCTGGCCCGCTTCAACGCCGATGTCGAGCGCACCATTGAAGAAATCGTCTGCGCCGCCATGCTCGGCCTGTGGCGCAACAAGGCGTTCAAGTCCAAAGAGCCCGAAGACGCCGATCCGCGCTGGCTGGCCCTGCTGTTCTGCGACGCCAGCGTGCCGGACTTCCCCCGCCTTGCCGCCCGGCGCGGCGAGACCCATGCCGAAGCCGTCATCCTCGCCCGCAACCTCGCCAACACCCCGGCCAACAGCCTCACGCCGGAAGGCATGGCGGAAGAAGCCCGCAAGCTCGCCCGGCGCCACGACATGAACTGCGAAGTGCTCGAACGCGAGGACATCATTTCCCTCGGCATGGGCGCGTTCGCCGCCGTCGCCGCCGGTTCCGTCAACGATCCGCGCCTGATCATCCTTGAGCACGCCCCCGCCGGGCATGCCGACGAAGCCCCGCTCATCGTGGTGGGCAAGGGCATCACCTTCGACAGCGGCGGGATCTCCATCAAGCCCGCCGCCGGGATGTGGGAAATGAAGGGCGACATGGGCGGCGCGGCCGCGGTCATGGGCCTGTTTGAAGCCCTCGGCCAGCTCGAAACGCCCCGCCGCGTCATCGGCCTGATGGCTTGCGCCGAGAACATGCCCGACGCCCGCGCGACCCGTCCCGGCGACGTGGTGAAGACCCTCAGCGGCAAGACCGTGGAAATCGTCAATACCGACGCCGAGGGGCGCCTTGTGCTTTGCGACGCCCTGACTTACGCGCAGCAGCGCTGGAACCCTTCCATGATCGTGGATGTGGCGACCCTCACGGGCGCGTGCGTCGTGGCCCTTGGCGACGACGTGGCGGGCCTGTTCTGTCAGGACGCCACCCTTGCCCAGCGCATCAAGGACTTCGGCGACATCGTGGGCGAACCCTACTGGCCCTTGCCGCTCTGGGATCGCTACTTTGAGTTGCTCAAGAGCGAAACCGCCGACTTCGCCAACGCCGGGACGCGGGCGGGCGGGGCGAGCAGCGCCGCCGTGTTCCTCAAGCAGTTCATCACGTTCGACGGAAGCTGGGCGCATCTCGACATCGCCGGGCCCGGATTCGTCACCCGCAAAATCCCCAACTGTCCCGCGGGCGGCACCGGTTTCGCCGTCCGCACGCTGATCGAGCTGGCGGAGAATAAATAGTATACTTGGGGAGGGGCGGGGAAACCTTTCTGGAGAAAGGTTCTCCCCGCCCCTCCCCAAACCCCTCCCCACCCCTTCCCAAGACTTTCACCTGTGGGGGTGAGGGCAAGGCAGCGTCTCTTCCGAGATATTCGCCTTTGCAATGAAGGCAGCATTTCAACTGTATGAAATTCAAAATGAATTTTTTCGAAAATCATCGAAAGGGAGAACGTCTCTCTTCCGGCGCTGTTTTTCTTGGCTCAACTGTAGGATATGATTGTCCCATCTCCACAGCATGGTGAAAATACGGCTTTTTACCCCAGTTTTTCCGCTGGAGGACTCCAAGGCTGAGGTATATGGCTATCCCTTTGGAATTTCAAAAGCCTGTGCCATAGAAAATGGTTGATGCTTTATTTTTTGAAGCTCCAAAGGGATAACCGGCAAAATGCCTTAGCCGTGGATTCCGCCAAGGGGGAGGCTGGAAAAAGGCTGTATTTTCACCGCACTGTGGAGATGAAACAACCACATGCTATAACAGAGCCTTAGAAAACCATCGAAAGGGCGAACGTTTCTCTTCCGGCGCTGTTTTTCTTGGCTCAACTATAGGATATGATCGTCCCATCTCCACAGCATGGTGAAAATACGGCTTTTTACCCCAGTTTTTCCGCTGGAGGGCTCCAAGGCTGAGGTATATGGCTATCCTTTGGAATTTCAAAAGGCTGTGCCATAGAAAATGGTTATGCTTTTTTCCTTGAAACCCCAAAGAGATAACCGGCAAAATGCCTTAGCCGTGAGCCCCGCCAAGGAGAAAGCTGGAAAAAAGGCTGTATTTTCACCGCACTGTGGAGATGAAACAACCACATGCTATAACAGAGCCTTAGAAAACCATCGAAAGGGCGAACGTCTCTCTTCCGGCGTTGTTTTTCTTGGCTCAACTATAGGATATGATTGTCCCATCTCCACAGCATGGTGAAAATACGGCTTTTTACCCCAGTTTTTCCGCTGGAGGGCTCCAAGGCTGAGGTATATGGTTATCCCTTTGGAATTTCAAAAGCCTGTGCCATAGAAAATGGTTGATGCTTTATTTCTTGAAGTTCCAAATGGATAACCGGCAAAATGCCTTAGCCGTGGATCCCGCCAAGGGGAAAACTGGAAAAAGGCTGTATTTTCACCGCACTGTGGAGATGAAACAACCACATGCTATAACAGAGCCGAAAAGAACGCATCAACCGTTTCCTCATGAGACGGCCTTTTCTTTACAAGGAGCGAAGCAATGGGAATGAAGGACAGGTTCCGCGCAGATCGGGACTTCATTAACGGCGTTCTGAACGACGCCGACGACATGGTAGTCGCCCTGAACGACGGCGACGGGGCCCCGTATGCCTTCCCGGTAAATTTTGTCCTGCTGGGCGACGCGCTGTACATTCATACCGCGTTCACCGGGAAAAAAATGGACTTGATCCGCAAGAACCCCCGCGTGGGGTTCTCCGCCTATGTGGATGTCCGCATCATCCGCGAGAAGGCCACAACCACGTTCCGCAGCGTCTGCGGAACCGGGACGGCGGCCATCGTCGAGGACAAGGAGGAAAAACGCACCGCGCTCGATGCCATCACCGTGCGCTACAAGTCCTTGTGCCCGCGCCCCGCCCCCGATTCCATGATCAACAGGGTCGCCATCATCCGCATCGACATCGACTCGCTCATGGGGAAATACGCCCCCGGTGAAGAGGAAGCGCTCAAAGCATGAACCCTTCGCCTACGCATCAGCCCTTTCAGCTCGTTACGGAACGCCTGCGGGTTCGCCTTTGGGATGAGGCGGATCGTGCCGCTTTCCGCCGTATGAACGCCGATCCCCGCGTCATGAAATTCTTCCCGTCCACGCTCTCCGAAGCCGAAAGCGACGCGCTTCTGGCCCGGATTCAGGCACATCAGGAGGAGCACGGATTTACGTTCTGGGCTGTGGAAGACAAGCCCACCGGAAACCTCGCCGGGTTCACCGGGCTTGCGCGGGCGACTTTTGACGCGCCGTTTACGCCCTGCGTGGAAATCGGCTGGCGGTTCCTGCCCGAATACTGGGGCACGGGATACGCCCTCGAAGCCGCCCGCAGCGTGATGGGCTACGCCTTCAAGGTTCTGAACCTTCCCGAAGTCGTCGCCTTCACCGCCGAAACCAACCTTCCGTCACAGGGACTTATGCGGCGGCTTGGGATGCTCCACAACCCCGCCGAGGATTTCGATCATCCCGCCCTGCCGCCGGATCACCCGCTCCATCGCCATGTGCTCTACAGGATGCTGAAAGATTTCTGGGAGTGACGGCACAGGCTGTGTCATGGCATAGGACTGTTTCATCTTCACAACACGGTAAAAATACAGCCTTTTTCTCCAACTTTTCCCTTGGTGGAATCCGTGGTTAAGGCGCTTTGCCGGTCATGCCTTTGGAACTTCAAGGAAAAAAGCGCCAACCATCTTCTATGACACAGCCACAGCATATGGATCAGGGTTCTTGCCCTGAGGCAGGGCTTCCAGACAGTTCCTTCCGGCCCCATCCCCTCCAACCTTTCCGGCAGCAAGGGGAACTACGGCAGGAGCCCCAACGCATAACTATTCCCTTGCAACGCTTGCCCTCCTGCCATCCGCCCACACACAAAACAATCCCCTCCCCCACACAAAAACCCGCCCGAACGGACATCGCTCAGGCGGGTTACTTCCCTCAACCGGGAAAACCGGCAACAGGGATTCAATAAACACGAAAGTCTTTGGAGAGGAAAGGGAGGGGTTTGGGGAGGGGAAGGGGAACCTTTCTCCAGAAAGGTTCCCCTTCCCCTCCCCAATCTTTCACAATCCTACTACTTCCCTTCAGCCTGAATCTCTTCGCGGACGTAGTTCACGAGGCCGCCCTTGTCGATGAGGTTCTGCATGACGGGGGACAGCGCGGGAACCTTGATGGTCTCGCCGGTGGTCAGGTTCTTGATCAGGCCCTCTTCGGGGCTGACTTCGAGCTTGTCGCCGTCCTTGATCTTGTTCACGTCGTCGCCGATTTCCAGCAGCAACAGCCCCATGTTGAAGGCGTTACGGTAGAAGATACGGGCGAAGCTGTGCGCGATGACGGCCTTCATGCCCGCGCCGAGGATGGCGATGGGGGCGTGCTCGCGGGAAGAGCCGCAACCAAAGTTGCGCTCGGCCACGAGGATGTCGCCCACCTGCACGCGCTTGACCCAGCCGTGCTCAAGGCCTTCCATGCAGTTTTCGCCGAGCTTCTTGGGATCGGTCGTCACAAGGAAACGGGCCGGGATGATGGCGTCGGTATCGATATGTTCACCGACTTTATGCGATACACCAGTGAAAGGCATATGGTTCTCCTGTAGTACTCACGCTAGAAAAATCCACGGGATCCGCGCACCCCGAAAGGATGCGGCGAAACCGAGGCGGCCGGGCGGAGCCGCTCCGGTGCGCCTCGTGCTCCGGGCCGCCCTGCGGGGCAGCCCGGCCGGACGGCATTACAACTTTTCGGGGCTGGTGATCACGCCGGTGACGGCGGAAGCCGCAGCCGTACAGGGGCTGGCAAGATACACTTCGGCTTCGAGGCTGCCCATGCGGCCGCGGAAGTTGCGGTTGGTGGTGGCGATGCAGCGCTCGCCGTCGCCGAGGATGCCCATGTGGCCGCCAAGGCAGGGGCCGCAGGTGGGCGGGCCGACGATGCAGCCGGCATCGGTAAAGATCTCAAACAGCCCTTCCTTCATGGCCTGACGCCAGATGGCGGGCGTCGCGGGCAGGACGATGCAGCGCACGCCCTTGGCGACCTTGCGGCCCTTGAGCACTTCGGCGGCGTCGCGCATGTCGGAAATGCGCCCGTTGGTGCAGGAACCGATGACCACCTGATTGATGGTCACGTCCTTGACTTCGGAAACGGGCTTCGTGTTTTCGGGCAGGTGCGGGCAGGACACCTGCGGCTCCATGCCGCTCACATCGATGCGCACGATCCTTTCATACGTCGCACCGGCGTCCGCTGCAATGAGTTTTGCGTCGGGGTTGTTGTGATCGCGGCAATAGGCGAGCGTTTTCTCGTCGGACGGGAACAGGCCGCACTTGCCGCCCGCTTCAATCGCCATATTGGAGATGCAGAGGCGCGCTTCGACATCAAGCTCGGAGAGGGTCTCGCCGCCGAATTCCAGCGCCTTGTAGAGGGCGCCGTCCACGCCGATGTCGCCGATGAGCCGCAGGATCAGGTCTTTGCCGCGCAGCCATTTGGGCATCTTGCCTTCAAATTCCACACGGATGGTCGGAGGCACCTTGAACCACAGCTTGCCGAGCGCCATGCCTGCGGCGACGTCCGTGGAGCCGAGGCCGGTCGCAAACGCGCCGAGGCCGCCGTAGGTGCAGGTGTGGCTGTCCGCGCCGATCACGAGGTCGCCGGGCTTCACAAGGCCCTGTTCGGGCAGGAGGGCGTGCTCGACGCCGCAGTCCCCGCCTTCATAATAGTGGGTGACGCCCATTTCCTGCGCGAACTTGCGGGTCACCATCACCTGATTGGCGGAATCGATGTCCTTCTGCGGGGTGAAGTGATCCATCACCAGAAAGACGCGATCCTTGTCGAACACCTTGGTCGCGCCCATCGCCCGAAAGGACTTGATGGCAAGCGGCCCGGTGATGTCGTTGGCGAGCACGCCGGAAAGATGGCAGTTGACGATTTGCCCGGCTTCACGGACTTCTTCATCCGTGTGGGCCTGAAGGATTTTCTGGGCAAGAGTATGAGGCATGGGACGGCTCCAGAAGGTAAAAGGTTTCCCGACCGACGGACGAAAACGCCATTCCGCGTTTCCACATCAATCGGAATCGTTACAACATTTTTTCGGCCGAAAGGCCAGCGCCCGGCAAACCGAGGCATCCGCTCCCGCAAGGGAAGCCGTATCTCAATTACCTGAAATTCAAAGGCTCTGTTAAAGTTTGTGGTTGTTTCATCTCCACAGTGCGATGAAAATACAGCCTTTTTCTCCGGTTTTCCCCTTGGCGGGATCCACGGCCAAGGCATTTTGCCGGTGATCCCTTTGGAACTTCAAGGAAAAAAGCATCAACCATTTTCTATAACACAGCCAATTCAAAAATGAATTTTTAGGAAATCATCGAAACGGCGAATGTCTCGCAAACCGCTTTACCCCGGAAACCGGGGCTGCGCAGGGAAAGCGCGGCGCTGCCCATCAGCCCGGCTAAGGGGCGGAAGCCGGAGGAACGGCCCGCTGCGGCTTTCCCCCGGCCCCGCGCCTTAGTTGCACGTATTGATGGCCGGTTCGCCGGTGGCTTCCTGCGTGCGGATGGCGTCACGCTCCTTGTGGTCGAGGCGGTTCAGGGCATCAATGTAGGCCTTGGCGCTGGCGACGATGATGTCCGGGTCGGAACCGCGGCCCGTGGCGCTGTATTCGCCTTCGCGCAGGCGCACGGTCACCTCGCCCTGCGCGTCCGTGCCGCCGGTGATGGCGTTGATGCTGAACTGCTCCAGATCAGGGGCGCGGCTTACAATCTGGGAAATGACGTTGAAGGTCGCGTCGATGGGGCCGGCCCCGAACCCGGCGCGGCGCATTTCCTCTTCCCCGGCCTGAATGACCACGGCGGCGGTGGCGGGCATGGAGGAGCCCATCGTCGTCTGCACGGACACGTTGCCCAGGCGGTAGCGATCCGGCAGGCGGTAGACTTCGGAGAAGACCAGCGCTTCGAGGTCTTCGTCATGCACGTTGGCCTTCTTGTCCGCGAGCTCCTTCACGGCGGCGAACACCACGTTGACCTGTTCGTCGTCCAGACGGTAGCCCAGTTCCTCAAGGCGGGTACGCACGGCGTTGCGGCCGGAGTGCTTGCCGATGACGAGATCCGTGGACTTGCGGCCGATGGACTGGGGCGTCATGATTTCGTAGGTTTCGCGGTTCTTCAGCATGCCGTCCTGATGGATGCCGGACTCATGCGCAAAGGCGTTGCTGCCCACGATGGCCTTGTTCGCGGCGATGGGGCGGCCGATGATGAGCGACAGCAGGCGGCAGGCCGGATAAAGCTGTTCGTTCTGGATGCCGCAGTCCACGCCGTACACGTCGGGGCGAACCTTCATCGCCATGACGATTTCTTCCAGAGAGGCATTGCCCGCGCGTTCGCCGATGCCGCAAAGGGTCACTTCGGCCTGACGTGCGCCGTTCTGGATGGCGCTCAGGCTGTTGGCGACGGCAAGCCCAAGGTCGTCGTGGCAATGCACGCTGAACACGGCCTTGTGGGAATTCGGGGTGTTTTCGATGACGTATTTGATCAGCTTGCCGTATTCGCCGGGCTGGGCATAGCCGACGGTATCGGGCACGTTGATGGTGGTGGCCCCGGCGTTGATGACCTCGGTGAACACGCGGACGAGGAAGTCAGGATCGGAACGCGAGGCGTCCTCGGCGGAAAATTCCACGTTGTTGGTGTACTTGGCGGCGTGGCGCACGGCGGCGACGGCCATTTCCACGACCTGATCCGGGGTCTTGCGGAGCTTGTACTCCATGTGGATGGGCGAGGTGGCGAGGAAAACGTGGATACGCGGGTTGCGCGCCCCGTTCAGGGCCTGCCATGCGCGGTCGATGTCGTTCTTGTTGCAGCGGGCGAGCGCGGCGACCTGCACGTCGGTGACGGCGTTGGCGATGGCATGGACGGCTTCAAAGTCGCCCACGCTGGAAGCCGGGAATCCGGCTTCGATGACGTCCACCCCGAGGCTCTCCAACTGGCGCGCCATACGGAGCTTTTCCTGAAGGTTCATGGTAGCGCCGGGGGACTGCTCACCATCACGGAGCGTCGTGTCGAAAATAATGACGCGATTGGACATGGGATTCTCCTTGGAGTCTTTCAGCCGGAAACAGCCCGCCTCAGTCCTGACGCCGCCCGATGCGACTTCTTACAACTATACGGTTTTATTGCTGTTTTCCGTAAAAAAGCTCTCATATGCAGAAGGGAGGGATAGGGAACCGCTCTAATCAGGTTCCCTTCCCTCCCCCGGATCAAAGCGCCATTCACCGTTAATTCTGCGTAAGGCTCCCTAGGAGCTGCCGGTTGCGGCGGGGCAGAATGATGTAGGTGTAGATGGGGCCGGACAGAAGGTAGATCGCGCCCAACAGGAACCCGAAAACAACGGGCTGGGACAAGATGAGCACGAACACAAGCAAAGCGGAGATCATGGAGCTGAAGGCGTGCGTCTTCAGGAAGCCGTATTCCTTAAACGAGAAATAGCGCACGCGGCTGACCATGAGCAGGGCCATCACAAAGGTGATGAGCAGGCCGAGGAACGGCGTACGGGCTTCCAACCATGACGGGAGATAGGAAGAGAAGAGGATGAACATGGCGACGGCGCACCCGGCTGCCGGGCAGGGGAGCCCGACGAAGAACTTCTTGCTCACCGTGGTGACGCAGACGTTGAAACGCGCCAGACGCAGGGCTGTGCAGGCCACATAGAGGAAGGCCACGCCGATGCCGAGCTTGCCGTAGCCTTCGAGCACCCACATCCACGAAGTGAACGCGGGAGCGACGCCGAAGGCCACAAGGTCGGCCAACGAGTCATACTGGATGCCGAATTCGCTGGCCGTATTGGTCAAACGGGCGACTTTCCCGTCTAGGCCGTCCATAAGGGCGCTGAACAGGATGGCGAGGGCACTGCCTTCGATATTGCCCTGCACCGCGAGGAGCATGGCAAGAAAGCCCGTAAACAGGCTGGCAGTGGTAAAAAGGTTCGGGAGGATATACACTCCCCGCCGAACGGGTTTTTCTTCTTGCATAATAAGGTACCTGTGGGAATCCTGCGAGCAGATTCCGGCCGCGTCGAAGAGGCGCTAGGCCTGAAATTTTCTGGCCAGGATGCTTTCTCCTGCCGCGACCACATCACCGTTGGTAACGACAGCACTATAGTCGGGAGGAAGATAGAGGTCAACCCGAGAGCCGAAACGGATCATGCCGTAGCGTTCGCCGCGGGCGAGGGTGTCCCCCTCTTCCACACGGCAGACGATCCGCCGGGCGATGAGCCCAGCCACCTGCACCATAACCCAAGGCCGCCCGCCGTCGTCGCGCACAAGGTACGCGCAGCGTTCGTTGTCCGTGGACGCCTTGTCGAGCGCGGCGTTGAAGAACTTGCCGGGGAAATAGCGGATGGCCTCCACCCGTCCGGCGACGGGCGAACGGTTGACGTGCACATTGAACACATTCATGAAAATGCTGATGCAGGGCCGAACCTCCCCCGTGATGGGATCGGCTTTCGGCTCCACGCGGATCACCCGGCCGTCGGCGGGGCTGACGGCGATGTCATCCTCCGAGGGCACCACACGTTCGGGATCCCGGAAAAAATGCCCGGAAAACCACGTAAGCACAAGAAAAACCAGCGCCAGCGGCCAAAAGCGCAGCGCCGCAAACGCCAGCGCCGTCAGCGCGAGCAGAAAGAGGAACGGCAACCCTTCCGGCGCCACACCGATATTGCCTTTTCGCATCTGTCATCCTTCACTTTATGGCCGGGGAACGGCTGCCCTTCCCGGCCCAATAAGGTTAAACGTGATTTTCGGATCATGACCGAAAAAGGCCACGGATGCAACCCTGCATCGCCGCGTTGCCCACGGCCCGGCTAGTCCCGCCAGAACTCAGGGACGAACAGCACGAGGATGGCGTAAATCTCCAGACGGCCCAGCAGCATGCACAGCGTCAGAACCCATTTGGACAACGCCGGGACATGGCCGAAGTTGTCCACCGGCCCCACGCTGCCGAGCCCCGGCCCCACATTGGAAATGCAGGTCAGCGTCGCCGTGAACGCGCTCATCAGATCCATGTCCTGCACGGTCAGGACAATCGTACCCGCTGTGGTAACGATGAGATACAACAGGAAAAAGCCGACCACCCCCGAAATGACTTCAACGGGCACGGACTTCCCGGCGCTCTTGAGGTGGCGCACGGAACGGGGGTGCAGCAGGCGGAAGATCTCCAGGTACGCCAGCCGGAACAGCATCACGAGGCGCATGACCTTGACGCCGCCGCCCGTGGAGCCCGCACAGCCGCCCATCAGCATGAACATCAAAAGGATGACCAGCGTAATCGAAGGCCAGAGGTTGAAGTTTTCCGAAACGAACCCTGTGGTCGTACAAACGGAAACAAGCTGGAACACCGCCGCCCGCGTGACCTGCTCGAATTCCGAAAGCGAACCTATCCCAAACAGGCCGTGCTCCACGAGCCCCGCCACGATGACCGCAGAGCCGAGGATGAGCAGCCCGGTATAAAAGCAGCATTCCTGATTACGCAGGTAAACCTTGACCACGCCCCTCAGCGCCTGCGCGTGCAGGGAAAAATTGATGCCCGCGATGAACATGAAAAAAATCAGAATCCATTGGATGGATGCCTGCGGGTACGCGGCGATTGAGGCGTTCTTGGTTGAAAAGCCGCCCGTCGCCACGGTTGAAAAGCTGTGGTTGAGCGCGTCGAACCAGTCCATGCCCGCGATGTACAGCAGCACGGTCAGCACGACCGTCATCAGGCAGTAAACCCGCCAAAGCGTGAGGGCGGTGTCCTGCATCCTCGGCGTGAGCTTGCCGGGGCTCGGCCCCGTCACCTCGGCCCGGTACAGCTGCATCCCGCCGACGCCGAGCAGCGGCAGGACGATCAACGAGAGCAGGATGATCCCAAGGCCGCCGATCCAGTGGGTCAGGCTGCGCCACATGAGCAGGCCGTGCGGCAGGGCTTCGATATCCGCAAAAACCGTTGCGCCCGTGGTCGTGAAGCCCGACGCGGCCTCAAAGACCGCATCCGTCACCGAGGCCGTCGACGTCAGCACGAACGGCAGCCCGCCCGCGAAGCTCGCCACGATCCAGCAGATGCCCACCACGGCGAACCCGTCGCGCAAGGTCAGGTTCAGGGGCGTCTGCGAGCGGTTGGCATACGCCAAGGCGAGCCCGCCGCCCACCATGATCGCCAGCGACGAGAGCAGGCCGAGGAACGCCCCGTCCCCATACCACAGCGACACCCCAAGCGGGAGCACCAGCGACGTGCCCACGCACGCCAGCAGCACTCCCACGATGAACAGAACCGAACGTATTTGCATGGCTGACCCTTTTGGTGAGGGAAGATTGGGGAGGGGAAGGGGTGCCTTTCTGGAGAAAGGCACCCCTTCCCCTCCCCAAACCCCTCCCTATCCCCTTCAAAGACTTTTGACCTTATCGAATCCCTGTTTCCAGCCTTCCCGGAAATGGGAGAGCCTTCTGGGAAGGCGCTTCATATCCATCGTCAAACGATTGGTGTTTTATCCCTTGAAATGCCGGATAAAAAAACAAGGCCCTGTCATCGCAACGGTTGTTTCATTTTCACAGCACAGTGAAATAAAAAGGCTCTGTCATAGTACATGGTTGTTTTGTTTCATCAATATACTGAAAATACACGTTTTTCTCCAATCTTTCCGCTGATGGGCTCTGTGATTGGGGGATTTTATTGGTTATTTCTTTGGAATTTCAAGGAAATAAAGCATCAACCGCTTTCTATGACACAGCCAATGAAAATTTCATCCAGCTTTTTCCATTGGAGGAATCTATGGTTAAGGCACTTTGTCGACTATTCCTTTGGAGCTTCAAGGAAAAACATGGCCCTGTTATGGTATGCGGTTGTTTCATCTCCACAGTGCGGTGAAAATACGGGCTTTTTCTCCAGTTTTCCCCTTGGCGGAGTTCATGGCTGAGGCATTTTGTTGGTTATTCCCTATGAAACTTCAAGGAAAAAGGCATCAGCCATTTTCTAGGCCATGTCAGCAATTAAATATATTCTATTGAAATTATTTAACTATCTTTCAAGCTATAAAATATTATTTTCTATGATTTCAAATAGTCATATAAAACAAGGCTGTGTTATAGAAAATGGTTGATGCTTTTTTCCTTGAAGCTCCAAAGGGATAACCGGCAAAATGCCTTGGCCGTGGATCCCGCCAAGGGAAAAATTGGAGAAAAAGGCTATATTTTCACCTCACTGTGGAGATGAAACAACCACAAACTATAACAGAGCCTAAAACAACGACACGACTTAGGACACAGCCTTCTTTTTTTCCGCAACGATATCTTCGAGCTTGCTCATCTTCTCGCGGAGGCTGAGCAGGACGATGCGATCCTGCGGCTGGATGACGGTCTGGCCCGAAGGGATAAACGCCTCGCCGCCCCGGATGACCCCAAGCAGAAGTATCCCCTTGGGCAGGCCAAGCTCATAGACGCGCTTCCCGGCGATAAGGGATTCCTCATCCACCAGCGCCTCAAGCATTTCGGCGGCGTCGCCGCCCACGGAGACGCTGGAAAGCACCTTGCCTTGCCGGATGTACTGCAAAATGCTGTTCACGGCGGACAAGCGGGGGCTTACGCTGTGCGCGATGCCGATGGCCTCCACAAGCGGGAGGTAGGCGGCCTTGTTCACGCGGGCCACGGTTTCCTTCACGCCGAGGGACTTCGCCAGCAGGCAGGACAAAATATTCGATTCCTCATCGCCGGTTACCGCGATGAAGGCGTCCATCTGGTCGATATGCTCTTCCTGCAGGAGGGACTTGTCCGTACCGTCGCCGTGCAGAACCAGCGTGCCCTGAAGCTGATCCGCCAGATATTCGCAGCGATCCTCGCTGATGTCGATCAGTTTGGTATCCACCCCCTTGTTCTCAAAGAGCCGCGCCAGACGCAGGCCGATGTTCCCGCCGCCCACGATGCAGGCCGTGCCGAGGCTGCCCCGCGTCTTGTGCAGCGCATGGAGCAAAGCCCGCTGGCTGGTGGGCTTGTAGGCGAAATAGACGGTGTCCCCCATCTTGATGGCGTCGGAACCGGAAGGGACGATGAGCTTCTGGCCGCGGGCGATGGCCCCGACCATGATGCCGTCGTCCCGCACGATTTCCCGGAAACGGGTCAGCGGCTGATCGATGAGCGGGCCGCCCTCCACGCGCATCCCGACCATACGGATGAACCCGTCGGCAAGCTGGCCGTACTCCACGGCGCCGGGCAGCGTGAGCAGGCGCTCAATGGAGCGGACGATCTCCTGTTCCGGGTTGATGAGCATGCTGATTTGCAGGGAGCCGCTGCCGAGCAACTGGGGATAGGCGGTATATTCTTCCGTGCGTATGCGCGCCAGCTTCACAGCCTTGGGGGCGATGGCGTTGGCGAACAGGCAGGCGACGATATTGGTTTCGTCGCTGTCGGTCACGGCCAGAAAAATGGCGGCGTCGCCCGCCCCCGCATCCTTGAGCACCGAAGGGATGGAGCCGGAACCGAGCACGGTCTGCACGTCCATACTGTCTTCTATCCTGCGGAGCTTGTCCGGGTTCTGGTCAATCACCACAACCTGCTTCTGCTCTTCGGACAAGCGCTGTGCAATGTGGAACCCCACTTCCCCCGCTCCCACGATGACGATTTTGAGTTCTTCCACTTTCTGGGGAGCACGACGAAACAGCATAAAGCCTCCAACAACGCCTATTAAGATTGGAATTGCTCTGAAACAACAGAGTATCACAAGGATTCAGGCTGCCGCAGTGTAGCGGAAAACATTCCAAGGGAAAACTAGAAAAAGCGCCCCAGCCCGCATGAACACTCGACAATCCGGCCTTTACGCTTGCCTTATCAATGCAGCTATCTTAAAAGAATGCACTATTCACCCTTTTCGTTTGGCTGTGTCATAGAAAATGGCTGATGTTTTTTCCTTGAAACTCCAAAGGGATAACCGGAAAAAGGCCTTAGCCGTGGATCCCGCCGAGGGGAAAACTGGAAAAAAGCTGTATTTTTCACCGCACGGTGGAGATGAAGCAACCACATGCCATAACAGAGCCTTTCGTTTTATGGAGCCCCCACTGCTATGGATATCCCCCTTCTTCCCGACATCGTCGCTATTTTCTGCCTTTCCATCGGCGTCCTGCTCGTCTGCCACCAAATCAAGATACCGCCGATTGTGGGGTTCCTGCTGACCGGCGTCCTGTGCGGCCCCACGGCCTTGGGGCTCGTCCAGAACCCCCACGCGGTCGAACTGCTGGCGGAGATCGGCGTGGTCCTGCTGCTGTTCTCCATCGGCCTTGAGATGTCCGGGGAAGAACTCATGCGCCTGAAGCGCCCCGTGTTCGTCGGCGGCACGGCGCAGGTGGTGCTGACCATCGGCGCGTTCATGGGCCTTGGCGTGCTCATAGGCCAGACATGGCAAGAAAGCATGATGTACGGCTTCCTCGCCTCCCTGTCCTCCACAGCCATCGTACTCAGCCGCCTCCAGCAGAAGGCGCAGTCGGAATCCCCGCAGGGCAGGCTCGACTTTTCCGTGCTCATCTTTCAGGACATCGCCGTCGTCCCCATGATGCTCGCCATCCCGATCCTCGCCGGGGAGGGGGACACGGACATTGGGGGGATGCTCATCTCCGCCGGGCGGACGCTGGTGATCCTCGTCGGCGGCTGGCTCCTCGCCCGCCATGTGGTTCCCCGCGTCATGCAGCTCGTGCTCCGCACCCGGAGCAAGGAGCTTATGCTCATGACCGTGCTCGGCCTGTGCTTCGCCATCGCCCTCGGCACGGCCTCGCTCGGCCTCTCCCTCGCCCTCGGCGCGTTCCTTGCCGGGCTCCTGCTCTCCGGCTCGGAATACAGCCTCAACGTCCTCGAAGGCATCCTCCCCTTTAAGGACGTCTTCACCAGCCTGTTCTTTATTTCCGTGGGCATGCTGCTCGACGTGGACTTCCTCGTGCATCATCTGGACAAGGTCTTTCTCTTTGCGGCCCTGCTCATCCTCCTGAAATCCGTCCTGTCCCTGCCGCCCATGCTGTTGGTGGGCTACCCCCTGCGCGTCTCCATCCTCGCCGCCATGAGCCTTGCGCAGATCGGCGAATTCTCCTTCGTGCTGGCCAGTTCCGCCGTAAACGGCGGCCTCATGGACGACGACGCCTACCAGATGTTCCTCGCGGCGAGCATCGTGACCATGATCCTGACCCCCACGGTCATGGAAGCCGCGCCCAAGGTGGCCTCCTTCGTGAGCCGCTACCTGCACCTGCCCATTGATGAGGAAGCCGCCGCCCAAAAGGATGAATCCCTCAAGGATCACCTGATTATCGTAGGCTTCGGCGTGGGCGGCAAGCATCTGGCCCGTACTGCGCGCGAGGCGGGCATCCCCTACGTTATCCTTGAAATGAACCCTGATACCGTGTCGCGCTACGGCGGCAAGGAACCCATCCACGGCGGCGACGCCTCCAAGCCCCTCGTGCTGGAACATTTCGGCATCAAGAACGCGCGCGTCATCGCCGTGGTGATTTCCGATCCCTCGGCTGTCCGGGCCATCACCGCCGTAGCCCGCAAACTCAACCCGAAAGTGCACATCGTGGTGCGTACCCGCTTCCTTGGCGAAGTGGACGCCCTGCGGCGGCTTGGAGCCAACGACGTCATCCCTGAGGATTTTGAAACGTCCATCGAAGTCTTCTCCCGCGTGCTCGGGTACTACCTCGTCCCGCGCCAAACCATCGAACGGTTCGTGAACAGCATCCGGCACGAATACTACAACATGGCCCGCCAGCTCCGCATGACTGGCATGGATCTGCCCTCGCTCGCCGATGAAGTCCTCACCGGGCTTGAAGTGGTGGCCTGCAAGGTCGAGCCAGGCTGCGCCCTCGACGGCAAACGCCTGACGGATACCTCGCTCCGCAGGAAATACGGCGTCACCGTCGTCGGCATCCGCCACGCCGGGCAGATCATCCCCTCGCCCGGCGGGGACGCCTCCCTCCACGGCGACGATACGGTGTTCCTCTTCGCCTCCCCCGCCTCCCTCACGACCGTCATGCCCTTCTTCCATGCCGATCCCGAACCGGAGAAAGCCGAGGATTTATAAGGGCTCTATGCCTCCACAGCAACCTAAAAAACAACACATGCCCCAAAAATACGGCAGCCCCGATGACCGCGGCGCAACGAGCAATGCCGGAAAGGGCGGCGAAATGCCCGATGCAGGGCCAGCAACAATACATCATGGAACCAACCCATACGACGCCGGGCAAAATTCCGGGTACAGGGGCGGCCCCACTGTGGAGCAAGGACACACTGGCACAAGAGGCTAAAATTCCAGACACAGGGGACGCCCCGAAAGCCGCCGAAGCCAACCAACATAAACTGGCGAAATTCCGGGTTCGGAGAAACGGCCCCATTCGCCTTTGGGCACAACGCCGACAAGCTGCTGCCGGATGCAAAAGGCCACATCTGGCAGCCCCAAAAACAAACTTGCATCTGAAATTCCAGATGCAGGGGGACGGCCCACGCAGATCAGGATGATGCCGCTGCGGGGCTGAAATCCAGACGCAGAGGGACGCCCCGAAAGCCACCGAAGCCAACCAGCATAACCAGGCGAAATTCCGGGTTCGGAGAAACGACCCCATTCGTCTTTGGGCACAACGCCGACAAGCTGCTGCCGGATGCAAGAGGCCACATCTGGCAGCCCAAAAAACAAACTTGCATCTGAAATTCCAGATGCAGGGGAACGGCCCACGCAGATCAGGATGATGCCGCTGCGGGGCTGAAATTCAGATGCAGAGGGACGACCCGAAAGACGCCGAAACCAACCAGCACAATCAGGCGAAATTCCGGGCACAGGAGGGCGGCTCCGGGGAACTTCCAACAGGACACGGGCCGCCAAGCCGCCGCTACCGCCGCCCGCCCCGTTTACGAAAGTCTTTGAAGGGAAAGGGGTGGGGTTTGGGGAGGGGGAAGGGAAACTTTCTGGAGAAAGTTTCCCTTCCCCCTCCCCAATCTCTGCCTCCGCCCCACACCACCAGAGCTTGCGTGCGGGAACGGGCGGGTTTATAGTTGCAGGCTGGCGGCGGCCTGCGGGCCGGAGCCGGGACATTGTAAAGCATTCCACCGGCAAGGCCGGCTGCCGGGCACCTCCCCGGAGAGGCGGGCGGCCCCAAAACATAGAGGGATATTTTGATGAAGACGGCACAGGAAATACGGGCTATGATGCGCGGGGGCAAAGCCACGATCGGTACGTGGCTCCAGTTCCCTTCGGCGGACGTTGCGGAAGTGATGGGCGCATCCGGTTACGACTGGGTGGCGGTGGACATGGAACACGGCGCGTTCACGCGGGCCATCCTGCCGGACGTGTTCCGCGCCATCGAACGGGGCGGCTCCACGCCCTTCGCGCGCATCGCGCAGGCGGAACTGCGGCCCATCAAGGACGCGCTGGACTCCGGCGCGCAGGGGCTCGTCTTCCCCATGATCGAATCCCGCGAGCAGCTTGACCGGGCCATCAGCCTCTCGCTGTACCCCGACGCGGGCGGCAGCCGGGGCGTGGGCTATTCCCGCGCCAATATGTACGGCAGGGATTTCGATCCCTACCGCGTGGGCGCGGCGAAGGACATCCTCCTCGTTGCGCAGATCGAGCATATCCGCGCCGTGGAACAGCTCGACGCCATTCTATCCCATCCCCGCCTCGACGCCATCATGGTCGGCCCGTATGACCTCTCCGGCTCGATGGGCCTCACCGGGCAGTTCGATCACCCCGATTTCGTCGCCGTGATGGACAGCATCAACGAAGCCTGCAAGCGCCACAACATGCCCATGGGCAACCACGTCGTGCAGCCCGAACCCGAACGCCTCGCCAAGTGCATCGCCGACGGCTACCGGTTCATCGCCTACGGCATCGACGCGGTTTTCCTCCTCCACGGCTGCGCCTGCCCGAAACGGTAACGCGATAATGACGGAGAGGGGAGGAGAAACCTTTCTGAAGAAAGGCTTCCTCCTCCCCTCCCCGAACCCCTCCCCTCCGCCTCCAAAGACTTTCAGCTTTGAAGAGGGGAAATAAGGTAGGACAAACCTGTATGAAAATCGTTTTCTTCGGCGGTTCCGGCTTCTTGGGATCGCACGTATGCGACAAGCTCTCCGACGCGGGCCATGACGTCACCATCGTCGATCTGCGCCCCTCCCCGTACCTGCGCCCCGACCAGAAGATGGTCACGGGGAGCCTCCTGGACGAAGATCTGGTCAATGCCGTCGTGAGCGGCGCGGACGCCGTATTCGACTTCGCGGGCCTCGCCGACATCGGCGAATCCAACCAGAAGCCCGTGGAAACCGCGCGCATCAACGTCCTCGGCAACGTCATCCTGCTCGAAGCCTGCCGCAAGGCCGGGGTCAAGCGCTACGTCTTCGCCAGCACGCTCTATGTGTACGGCAAGTCCGGCGGCTTCTACCGGTGCAGCAAACAGTCGTGCGAACTGTATATCGAAAATTATCACGATATGTTCGGCCTCGAATACACGATCCTGCGCTACGGCTCGCTCTACGGCCCCCGCGCCGACCGCCGCAACGCGATCAACCGTTTCGTGGCCGAGGCGCTGGAAAAGGGCACGATCACCTATTACGGCGCGCCCACGGCCCTGCGCGAGTACATCCACGTCGAGGACGCCGCCCTCAGCACCGTGGAAATCCTCAGTCCTGAATACGCCAACCAGAACATCGTGCTCACCGGCAACCAGCCCATGCGGGTGGGCGACCTGTTCCGCATGATCGAGGAAATGCTCGGCAAACCCATTGAAATCAAGTACCAGCACGACCCCAACAGCGGGCACTACCAAATCACGCCGTACGCCTTCATGCCCAAGGTGGGCCGCAAGATGACCCCTCACCTGTCCACCGAACTCGGACAGGGCGTGCTCAAGGTCATGGAAGAAATCCATCAGGAACTGCACCCCGACCTCAAGGAGCTCGGCGGGTATCTGATGGTTGACAAAGCCGACTAACCGACACAGCTCAGGAGACGCCTCATGAATATCATCGCCATTATCCCCGCCCGCATGGGCTCCAGCCGCTTCCCCGGCAAACCCCTTGCCGACATCCACGGCATCCCGATGGTCGGCCATGTGGCCATCCGCACCGCCATGTGCAAAGAACTGTCCTCCACATGGATCGCCACCTGCGATCAGGTCGTGATGGACTACGCGGCCTCCGCCGGGCTCAAGGCCGTGATGACCGCCGACACGCATGTCCGCTGCACGACCCGTACCGCCGAAGCCATGCTCAAGATCGAGGAAATGACCGGGCAGCGCGCCGACATCGTGGTCATGGTGCAGGGCGACGAGCCCATGATCACCCCCGACATGATCGACGCCGCCGTCGAGCCCATGCTCAAAGACCCGTCCATCAACGTCGTGAACCTCATGGCCGACCTCGCCACCGAGGAAGAATTTGAAGATCCCAACGAAGTGAAGGTCGTCACCGACCTGAACGGCGACGCCCTCTACTTCTCCCGCGAGCCCATCCCGTCCCGCCGCAAGGGAACCCCTCATGTGCCCATGCACAAGCAGGTCTGCATCATCCCCTTCCGCCGCGACTACCTGCTCAAGTTCAACGCGATGGACGAATGCCCGCTGGAAATCATTGAATCCGTCGATATGATGCGCATTCTCGAACACGGCGAAAAGGTCCGCATGGTTCCCACCGACAAGCGGACCCTCAGCGTCGATACGCAGGGAGACCTCGAACGCGTCCGCGAAATGATGAAGGACGACGCCCTGCGCATCAGCTACACGAAGTAACGGGGAAAGGGGAGAAAAACGGCGGAGGGGGAAGAAACCCTTTGAAAGGGCCTTCCGCCTCCGCTGCCCCTCATCCCCTCAAGTTTTGGGTGGGGAGGCCGCGCGGCGGCTTTCCCCCTTTTTATTCACTTCGGCCCGCCTTTTCAGAATGGCCCTGTCAGGGGATGTGGTCGTTTCATCTCCGCAGCACGGTGAAAATACAGCCTTTTTTATCCCGTTTTCCCATCAGCGGAATCATGGATAAGGCATTTTTCCGGCTGTTCCTTTGAGATTTCAAAGGAAAAAGCATCCGCCATTTTCTATGACGCGGCCTTCAGAATCCGCCGGGGGCGCATGCCAAGGACGAAACCGCGGCGCCTCCCGCTCATCATCCACCCATAGCCGGGCCAGGGGGCGCCGCCCCCTTGCGGGTGCAAGCCCGCCGGAGGCATATCACCATGAAACATTTCCTCGAAGAACTCATCATTGCGGCGTTGGCGTGGATTCCGACGGCCGCGGGCATGGGCGCGCGCCTGCTCCTGTGGCGTCCCCTGTTCAGACGCTGCGGCAAGGCCCGGTTCGGCACCGGCCTCGCCATGCAGGGCTGCAAAAACATG
This sequence comes from Bilophila sp. T19-St14, assembly GCF_059728385.1. NCBI lineage: Bacteria > Pseudomonadati > Thermodesulfobacteriota > Desulfovibrionia > Desulfovibrionales > Desulfovibrionaceae > Bilophila > Bilophila sp. T19-St14. The sequence continues at coordinate 2,333,962 of NZ_BAAGFT010000001.1, read as the reverse complement.
AGCCTCGCGGACGGCGTGCGCATCGGCAGGGGCTGCCAGCTCTATGCCGAGGGCGGGACGCTGGAGATGGGCGAGGACGCGGCCCTGAGCCCCGGCGTGACCGTGGACGCATCGGGCGGGCTCATCCGCATCGGCAGGCAGGTGGCCGTCGGCCCCGGAACCGTCTTGCGCGCCGCCAACCATTGTTTTGATAGCCTTGAAAAGCCTATCATGCTACAGGGTCACCTGTACGGAGAAATCGTCATCGAGGATGACGTCTGGATCGCGGCGAACTGCACCATCACCCCCGGAACCCGCATCGGGCACGGGGCCGTGGTCGGGGCGGGCGCCGTGGTCACGCGCGACGTGGAGCCCTACGCCATCGTGGGCGGCGTCCCCGCGCGCGTCATCGGCAGCCGTCGCAAGGATTGATTGCCCAACGCCGCCCCGCACGCCGGAACGGCGTTTCCCATCCAGCCCAAAGGATGTTTCGCCATGAAAATCGCCATCACCACATCTTCTTTCGCCCGATACAGCGACGAGCCGCTGAAGCTGCTCGAACAGGCGGGCGTCGAATACGTCATGAACGACAAGGGCCGCGCCCTGACGGAAGAGGAAGCCATCCAGATGCTGGAAGGCTGCCACGGCGTCGCCGCCGGAACCGAACCGCTCACCAAAAAAGTCATGGACGCCCTGCCCGACCTCAAGGTCATTTCGCGCTGCGGCACGGGCATGGACAACGTGGACCGCGCCTATGCCGCCGAAAAAGGCATTGCCGTCCGCAATACGCCGGACGGCCCCACGCTGGCCGTCGCTGAGCTGACCCTGGGCCTCATCCTCACCCTGCTCCGCCAAGTGCCGCATCAGGATCGCGAACTGCGCTCCGGCGTCTGGAAGAAGCGCATGGGCAACCTCCTGCACGGCAAGAACGTGGGCATCGTGGGCTTCGGCAAAATCGGCCGGACTGTGGCGCACCTCCTCGAACCGTTCGGCGTGAACATCGGCTATCACGATCCCTTTGCCGACGTCCCCGGCTATACGCGCCTTGAGCTCGACGACCTGATGGGCTGGGCGGACATCATCACCCTGCACTGCCCCAAGACCGAAAACGGCGCCCCGCTGCTCGATCTTGGCCGCCTCTCCCTGATGCGCCCCGGCAGCTTCATCCTGAACATCGCCCGCGGCGGGCTCATCGACGAAAAGGCCCTCCTCGGCCTGCTCACCGCCGGGCATCTGGCGGGCGCGGCCCTCGACTGCTTCGCCAAGGAACCCTATGACGGCCCGCTCAAGGAGATGGACAACGTCATCCTGACCCCGCACGTCGGCTCCTACGCCAAGGAAGCGCGGATCATCATGGAAACGGACACCATCAGGAACCTCCTCGCCGTCCTGTTCCCCGGAGCCTAAGCGTATGGCCCTTTCGCTCATCGTTTTCGACTGCGACGGCGTCATCCTCGAATCCGTGGACGCCAAGACCAAAGCCTTCGCACAGGTGGCGGAGCCGCTCGGCGCGGAAGCCCGCGACCGCCTCGTCCTCTACCATACCCTGCACGGCGGGGTGAGCCGCCGCGAAAAATTCGCATGGCTCTACCGCGAGGTGTTCCACCGGGAAATCACGCATGAGGAAATGGAGGACTGCTGCGCCCGGTTCGTTTCCTATGCGCTGGACAACGTCCTGAACGCGCCGCTCGTGCCCGGCGTCATGGATGTCCTCGAACGCTGGCACGGGCGCGTGCCCATGTACGTCTGCTCCGGCACGCCGCAGGAAGAGCTCCGGTCCGTTCTGGAACAGCGCGGCCTCGCCCGCTACTTCACCGGCATCTGCGGCACCCCGCCCGCCAAGGCGGAACTGCTCAAGGGCATTGTCCGCAAGGAGCGCGTCGATCCCGCCGACGCGGTCATGGTCGGCGACGCCACCACGGACAGCGACGCCGCCGAAGCCGCCGAGACGCTGTTTTACGGGCGCGGCCCCTTCTTTGAGAATACCGCCTACCCCCACGGTTCCGATCTGACCGGGCTCAACGCCTGGCTGGAAGAACTCGCGGGGAAGGAGTAAAAAGATTGGAGGGGGAAGGGGAAACTTTCTAAGAAAGTTTCCCCTTCCCCCTCCACCCCCATCCCCTTCAAAGATTTTCGCCCTTATCGAATCCCTGTTGCATGCCTTCCCTGTGGATGCGGGCAGGCGTTCCCGCATCGGGTTTTGAAAACCCTAAAGGCAGGGTGCGGCACCCAAGAGTGGAAATCCGTTTCTCGCTCCTAAGGCTTTTGTGTTTTGGGGGCGTTTGTGTTTTTATGGGGCACCCTTTTTCTCGAAACCAACCCGGCGAAGAGGATGCCTGACGCCCTCAGGGATGCCGCAATGGTATGGAACGGTGTTCCGGTTCGGAACATTGCGGCGGCCCTGAGGAAATTGGGGGAATTTGCCCCAAGGGGCGGCGAAGCCGTGGCCGTCAGGCGGGCTTGCGAACCTTGCGGGCATCGCGCGCAAAGCGGTTTCCCCGGCCCGCCGGAAGGCGCGGGTTCGGGCGGCGGCCCGGCCGCCGGAGGCATCCCCTTCCCACGGAGTTCCTGTGATAGACATTTCGACACTCAACCCGGCCCAGCTTGAAGCCGTGACCGCGCCGGACGGCCCGGTGCTGGTCATCGCGGGCGCGGGGAGCGGCAAGACCCGCACCATCGTCCACCGTCTGGCATGGCTGGCGGAACAGGGCGTCCCGGCAAGCGACATGCTGCTGCTCACGTTCACGCGCAAGGCCAGCCGCGAAATGCTGCTCCGGGCCACGGATCTTCTCGGCTACAGCATCGGCGGCGTCCACGGCGGTACGTTCCACAGCTTCGCATTCTCGGTGCTCCGCCAGTACAGGCCCGCATGGGCCGAAGGCCCGGTCACGGTCATGGACTCGGCGGACAGCGCCTCCGCCATCCAGCAGTGCAAGGAACGGCTCAAAATCGGCAAGGGCGACCGCTCGTTCCCCAAGACGCAGACCATCATCGGCCTCCTCAGCAAGGCACGGAACAAGGAAATTTCCATCGGAGACGTGCTCCAGCGCGACGCGCAGCATCTGCTGCCCCACGCCGATGCGCTGGAAAGCATCGGAGAGGCATACCGGGGCTACCGACGCCAGCATGGGCTGCTCGACTACGACGACCTGCTGTTCGAGCTTGAGGATCTGCTCAAAGGCGATCCCGAAACGGGGCGCGAAGGGCTTGCCGGGCGGTTCCGGGAGCGCTACCGCTACATCATGGTGGACGAGTATCAGGACACCAACCGCGTTCAGGCCCGGCTGGTGCGGCTCCTCGCCGGGGAAGCGGGCAACGTCATGGCCGTGGGCGACGACGCCCAGTCCATCTATGCCTTCCGGGGCGCGGACGTCCGCAACATCCTTGACTTCCCCAAGCTGTTCCCCGGAACGCGGGTCATCCGGCTTGAGGAGAACTACCGCTCCACCCAGCCCGTGCTCGACGTCGCCAACGCGGTGCTGGCCCCGGCCTCCGAGGGCTTCCGCAAAAACCTGTTCACGACCAGGGAAAACACGCCCCAAACGCCCCGCGTGCGCCTCGTCCGCCCCATGAGCGATCTGACGCAGGCCAATGTGGTGGCGGCGCGCGTGGAAGAGTTGCTTGACCGCTATCAGGCGAAGGAAATCGCCGTGCTGTTCCGCGCGGGCTACCAGTCCTACCACCTTGAGGTCGCGCTCTCCAAGCGCGGCGTCAAATTCCGCAAATACGGCGGGCTGCGCTATGCGGAAGCCGTACACGTCAAGGACGTGGTGGCGTTCGTGCGGCTGGCGATCAACCCGCTGGACATGCCCTCCTTCGAGCGCGTGGCGGGGCTGTCCAAGGGCGTGGGGACCAAAACCGCCGAAAAAATCTATCATGTCGCCGCACAGGGCGATTTCGACGCGCTGCGCAAAGCCTGCACCAAATATCCGGATCTGTGGTCGGACATGCTGCTGCTCGACAAGCTGCGCCAGCACAACCTGACACCCGCCGCGCTCATCGAAATGGTCATTGAGCACTACACGCCCCGCCTTCAGGCCATCTTCCCCGACGACTGGCCCCGCCGTCAGCAGGGCCTTTCGGAACTCGCGCACATCGCCTCGGCCTACACCGATCTCGAACAGTTCGTCGCGGATCTGTCGCTGGAAACGCCGGAGGACGAGGCCGACGAGTTCGATGAGGCGGGCCGGGTGGTGCTTTCCACCATCCACTCGTCAAAGGGGCTGGAATGGGACGCCGTCATCCTGCTCGATCTGGTCGAGGATCGCTTCCCCTCGCGCCACGCGCTGGTGCGGCCCGAAGACTTCGAGGAGGAACGCCGCCTCATGTACGTGGCCTGCACCCGCGCCCGCGAGGATTTGGAACTGTTCGTGCCCGCCACGCTCTACAGCCGCCAGAACGGCGGCAATGAGCCCGCGACGCCGAGCCCCTTCGTGCGCGAACTGCCGTTCAGCGCCCTTGAGGAGTGGCAGGAGGGCTACACGGGCCGCATCTCCAAGCGCAGCACATCCTTTGCCGGAGATCCCGCCTTTTCGCGGCCTTCTCCGGGTATTCCCCGCGAACTTGTCAGCCCCAACGCCGGGCGCGTCAAAGGCGTGTTCCCGCCCCCGGTCATCCCTGAGGCCAAAAACGATAAGGCCGCATCCAAGGGCGGCGCGGGGTGCGGCTATTGCCGGCACAAGGTATTCGGGCGCGGCAAGATCGTGGAACAGCTTCCGCCCGACAAATGCCGGGTCAACTTCCCCGGCTTCGGGCTCAAGGTCATTCTCAGCGCGTTTCTGACTCTGGAGGAATAAATGTCCGATCTCGTTTCCGAGGATCACATCCTCGCCCGCATCGCCTCGCATTTCCCCAACGAAGGGCCGGACGTGCTGCTTGGGCGCGGCGACGACTGCGCCGTGCTCGGCGTTTCCGGGCCGCTGTGCGTGAGCACGGATCTGTTCATGGAGGACGTGCATTTCCGGCGCTCCTATTTCACGCCGGAAGACATCGGCTGGAAGGCCCTTGCCGTCAACCTGAGCGATCTCGCCGCCGACGGGGCGCGGCCGATGGGGTTCACGGTGGGCCTGTCCCTGCCGCCCGATGCGGATATGGCCCTTGTGGACGGCCTGTGCGCGGGCATGGCCGATCTGGCGGCCCAGGCTTCCGTGCCGCTCGTGGGCGGCGACCTCTCCCGCGCCGACAAGCTCCACCTCTGCCTGACGGTATTCGGGCAGGCGGAAAAGACGCTCCTGCGCGGCGAGGCGCAGCCCGGCGACGTTATTTTCCTCATCGGCAGGACGGGCCTTGCACGCGCCGGTTTGATGCTTTTCGAGGAGCGGGGCCGTGCCGCCCTCAACGGGTGGCCCATCCCCTGCGAGGCGCACCTGCGCCCCGCCCCGCGCCTCAAGGAAGGCATGCGCCTGTCGCGCCTTGCGGCGGACTGGGGCCGCGAGAAAGGCGATCCCGCCTGCGGGCGGCTTGGGCTCATGGATGTTTCCGACGGCCTCGCCCGCGATCTGCCCCGGCTGATCGGGCCGGGCATGGGCGCGGACATCGGCATGCCCATGCCGCACACGGAAATCCTCCGCTTCATGCGTTCCCGCAGCGAGGCCGATCCCGTCGCCGCAGCCAAGCGGCACGCCTTCCTCGGCGGCGAGGATTACGCGCTCATCGGGACGTGCTCGCCCGAACTTGCCGTACACGTCATGGTCGCCAACGCCGAGACCACCATGCTCGGCAAAGTCACCGAAGGCGGCGTGATCCGCGTTGACGGCGTCCCCGTGTCCGGTGGGTTTGATCATTTCGCGGGCTAGAGTAAATGGCTTTGGGGGAGATTGGGGAAGGGAGGGAAAACTTTTCTGAAGAAAAGCTTTTCCCTCCCTTCCCCAAACCCCATCCCTCCCTTTCCAAAGACTTTTGCGCTTATCGAATCCCTGTCCGCAGGCTTTTCCAGTGTCATGTTTTTAGGGGTGGGAAAAGGCGTTGGCGTCTGCCCGGCAAGGGGGTGCCGTCGTGGGATTCCGGGCGGGGCGCCTCCGGTTGTTCCTGTGGACACGAATCCCGCTTTGTACGAAACTGGGAAGCAGGTTCTTTCCATTGCCCACCGTTCCCGGAACGGGCTGCCATCACTCCATGCCGCTTTCCTTGCCCACTGCGCCCGGAGCGGTTTGCCCCTCCGCGCCGGTGGACGGCCAGGCGTGTCTCATTTGAGATGTAATCATTTGAAATTATTAAAAAACAATCTTTTTGTAGCTTAAAAATAATTAAATAATTTCAATGGATTATATAATTGGCGACACAACCTGAAGAGGATTGGCGAACCAAGCGGGCAGTTTTGGAGAAGGGGAAGGCCGGCCTTCCTCTGGAAAGGCCTCTCACCGATTATGGCAACCATTCCTTTCAAAAGGGGTTTCTATGGCTACACTCATCCTGCTGAACAAAACGGAACTGCCGAAGGGCACGCCGTCCGAGGCGTTGGTGGCGGTATGGGACAAGGGCAGCGTCCCCGACGGGCAGATCTCCATCCCCGTGGAGCTGAACGAACGCCTGTTTCCCATCCGTGACGAGCTGGCGGCATGGACATACGAAACGGGCTGTGCCCGGATCGACGGCAAGCTGCTGGAAGAACACCTCCGCGCCGACGACAACCTGTCCATGTGGTGGTGCTCCACGCTGGTGGAAAAGCACCCCAAGGTGACGCACAACCTGTTCCCGGCGCTGAAGCTGCGCGCCCTTGAGCTTCTGATGGACGATAAGGGCGTCACCCGGCTGGAGCTGCACGCCGCGGCGGGGGCCGACCCGTGGATGGAAGACGTTCTGGGGCGCTTCTGCAAGGCTGCCGGGCGCGAGTTCGCCGTGCACCGTATCGGCGGCGCGGAAGCGGCACAGCCTGAAGGCCTGAAGGCCAGGCTCAAAGCCTGTTACTACCGCCTGCCCGCCCCGGTGAAGGCGCTGGTACGCTTCCCGGCGTGGCTGTGGATCGTGCGCCGCCGCCTGCCGCGCACGCCGCTTTCCCGGCCCGCCCTGCCCGAAGGCGTGAAGCCCGCGAGCATCGTAACCTACTTCCCCAACATCGACATGGGCGCCGCCAAGAACGGGCGGTTCCGCTCCCGCTACTGGGAAAAGCTCCATGACGCCCTCCAGCCCGCCGACGGCAAGCCCAACCGCGTGAACTGGGTCTTCATCTATTTCCCGGCCCCACAGTGTTCCTTCCCCGATGCGATCAAGCTGCGCGACCGCTTCCGCGCCAACGGGCAGGACGGCGCTTCGTTCCACTTCCTTGAAGAATTCCTCACCAACGGCGACATCGCCAAGAGCCTTGTGCGGTTCGGCAAGCTCCTGCTCTCCAGCCGGGCCGTGGAGCCGCAGGTCAGGGAACTGTTCCGCTTCCCCGGCTCCCGGATGGATCTCTGGCCCCTCCTGAAAGACAACTGGGCCGATTCCACCCGAGGCTGGCGGGCGCTGGAACGCTGCCTCATGCGCGAAGCCTTCCGCCGCTATGCGGAATGGGCCGGGCCGCAGGACTGGACGACCTTCCCACAGGAAAACTGCCCGTGGGAACGTATGCTCTGCCAGTCCATGCACGACGCGGACGCCGGGCCGGTCTACGGCGCGCAGCACTCCACGGTGCGCCCCACGGACTTCCGCTATTTCGACGATCCCCGCATGATCAACGATCCCGCCTGCCGCCGGGCCATGCCCGAACTGTGGCTGTGCAACGGGACCGGTGCGCAGGATGCCCTGCTCGCCGGGCACATGCCGAAGGATCGTACCGCACTGGTGGAAGCCCTGCGGTATCTTTACCTCACGCCCAAGCCTGATGCCGAAGCCGCCCCGGAGACGCCCGCCAAGCCCACGCGCCTGCTCGTCGTCACCAGCTTCTTCGCCGACGAAACCGACGCCCACCTCACCGCGCTGGCGGCCTCAGCCAAGGCCGGGGTACTGGACGGCTGGGAAGTCGTCGTCAAGCCGCATCCCTACCTGCCCGTAGCCGAACGCCTCAAGAACCTGTACGGCGCCGCCGAGCCGCCCAGCGTCGTGGACGGCCCCATCGGGAACTTCCTTACGCCGGACACCGTGGTCTGGGCTTCCAACTCCACCACCGTGGCGCTGGAGGCCGCTTTCCGCAAGCTGCCCGTGCTGGTGCAGGCCGCCGAGGACGACGTGGATCTTTGCCCCTTGCAGGGGCTTCCCGGCGTGGTCAACGTCCGCACGGTCAAGGATGTGGCCGCCGCCCTCGCCGCTCCCAAAGCCCCCGACCTGCCGCCCGATTACCTCGCCCTCAACCCCGAACTGCCGAGATGGAAGGAGCGTTTGGGGCTCTAGAACAACTTAATTTTAAGATGTTGCAGTGAACGTTTAAGGCACGCCCGATCCGGCATTGAACAGCGCCAATAAATGGTGCTTATGCCTTCGCAGCGACCGCCTGCTTCCCGCAGCCGGAAGCGTATTTTCAACGTGAAAACGCTCGCCGAGGCCGACGCCAATCCCCATGACGGCAAGCAGGAAATGACAAGGCTGTGTTACAGAAAATGGTTGATGCTTTTTCCCTGAAGTTCCAAAGGGATAACCGGCAAAATGCCTTAGCCGTGGCTCCCGTCGCCATACTGCTCCAGTCTTCGGCGGCCATAGTGTAAACTGCCTTAGCCGTGGCTCACGCCAAGGGGAAAACCGGAGAAAAAGGCTGTATTTTCACCGCACTGTGGAGATGAAACAACCACAAACTATACAGGGCAATGATAAAAAGGGGGGCATTCAGTCCCCCTTCCTGTTGCCTTAAGCGGACTGCCCCTGACGGCTCCCCCTCCAAAACCGCCTGTTATTTTTATAACTCTTCTTAAATGAAGTAAAATAAAGCCCAGACGAGAGGCATTCGCCTTTTCGATGATTTCTAAAAAATTCATTTTGAATTTCAGATAGTTGAAATGCAATTTTCATTGCGGAAGCGAATGCCTCCCAGACGGTTCTTCCTTGATAAGGGCTGGGCCGTTATGTATGGTGGAGGCATTTCATGCCCGCTTTCTTCAAACGGGCACAAAGAGGGGGTTGTCTGGGATGAAAAAGCTGTTGCGCGCGCTCAAACAATGGACACTCCTCATCGCCATCACCGTAGGGGCCGTGGGGCACAGTTTTTTCTCACAGTTCACATGGCTTGCGCCGTGGCTCCTCGCCTCCATGCTCCTGCTGACCTTCTGCAACATCTCGCCGCGCGATCTGCGGTTCCACCCCCTGCACCTCATCCTGATGGGCCTTCAAGTCGCCATGAGCCTTGGCCTCTATGCGCTGACGCTCCCGTGGCATCCGGCCATCGCGCAGGGCGTATGCATGGCCGCCCTCACACCCACGGCTACGGCGGCGGCCATCATCACCGGCATGCTCGGCGGCAGCGTGGCCTTCCTCGCGGCCTATGCCTTCCTGAGCAACCTCGCCATCGTCGTGCTCGCGCCGCTGATCCTGCCGATCATCGCCACGGGACAGATCGACACGCCTTTTCTCGAAACCATGTTCAACGTGTTCATGCGCGTGGGGCCCACCATGCTCTTGCCCCTGCTGGCCGCGTGGTTCATCCAGTACGCCGCCCCCAAAGCCAACGCCGTACTGCTGCGCTGGGGCATCTTGGCCTATTACCTGTGGGCGGGGATGCTCATCATCCTTATGGCGGGCACCTTTGAACAGCTCCTGAAGCCCGGCGAAAAGGATTACCGGCTCGAAATCCTCCTTGCCCTTGCCGGGATCGCCGTCTGCACAGCCAACTTCATCCTCGGCAAATCCATCGGTTCCCGCTTCCACCGCCGCATCGCGGGAGGGCAGGCGCTGGCGCAAAAGAACATCATCCTGCCCATGTGGCTGACCTTTCAGTATCTCGACCCCATAGCGTCCGTATTGCTGGCCGCCTACTCCATCTTCCAGAACATCGTCAACGCCGCCCAGATATGGCTCAAAGGACGGCGCGACGACCGCATCATCCAGCGCCTCCACGACTTCCACGAGAAAAAACACGCCCGTATGCAGGCCGCCCAGCGGCTGATCCCCCAAGAGGAACACGCCGAACTCCTCTCGGAACTGCCTGTCCGCGTCAAAGACAGGCTCAAAAAATAACAGGGCACGCGCCCACACGGATCGCATCCCGGTTTGAACGGGAAACAGCCCCATCTCCGTGCCATCCCCCTGCCACGGAATCCCTGTCCGCGATGTAACGCCCCGCAATCCCCCGCAGCCTCATTGGAAAGGCCTTTCAAAAAGGCTCTGTATAGTATGTGGTTTCTTCCAGAACATCGTCAACGCCGCCCAGATATGGCTCAAAGGATGGCGCGACGACCGCATCATCCAGCGCCTCCACGACTTCCACGAGAAAAAACACGCCCGTATGCAGGCCACCCAGCGGCTGATCCCCCAAGAGGAACACGCCGAACTCCTCTCGGAACTGCCTGTCCGCGTCAAAGACAGGCTCAAAAAATAACAGGGCACGCGCCCACACGGATCGCATTCCCGGTTTGAACGGGAAACAACCCCATATCCGTGCCATCCCCCTGCCACGGAATCCCTGTCCGCGATGTAACGCCCCGCAATCCCCCGCAGCCTCATTGGAAAGGCCTTTCAAAAAGGCTCTGTATAGTATGTGGTTTCTTCCAGAACATCGTCAACGCCGCCCAGATATGCCTCAAAGGACGGCGCGACGACCGCATCATCCGGCGCCTCCACGACTTCCACGAGAAAAAACACGCCCGTATGCAGGCCGCCCAGCGGCTGATCCCCCAAGAGGAGCACGCCGAACTCCTCTCGGAACTGCCTGTCCGCGTCAAAGACAGGCTCAAAAAATAACAGGGCACACGCCCACACGGATCGCATCCCGGTTTGAACGGGAAACAGCCCCATCTCCGTGCCATCCCCCTGCCACGGAATTCCTGTCCGCGATGTAACGCCCCGTAATCCCCAGCAGCTTCATTGGAAAGGCCTTTCAAAAAGGCTCTGTATAGTATGTGGTTGTTTCATCTCCACAGCGCGGTGAAGATATGGGCTTTTTATCCGGTTTTCCCGTCGTCGGAATCCACAGCTACGGTATTTTGTTGGTTATTCCTTTGGGACTTCAGGGAAAAAGCATCAACTATTTTCTCTGGCACCGCCAAACGAAGCAACCATATGCTATGGCGGAGCCTTCAAAAAAGGCCCTCCTTCCAAGGTGGTGGAAGGGCATCTCTTCTGCCCATTACGCCGCACTGAACAGCCCGCCCCAACCCGCTTGGGGGGCTCCCCACTCCCTTCCCTGAGCCCAAAACGCAACGCCTGCCGCACGGGGGGCGACAGGCGCTGTCCTCCCCTCCAAGGAGGGGACATTCCCCTTGCGGTTTGCCGAAGGGGAATGTCCGGGGGGAGGGAAGATGCGGCATCCCGGTTGGGGCAGGACGCCGCGGTTTGGGGCTAGAACAAATGGGCTTTAACGTTTTACAGTGTTAAAATACCCGCTCCGGCATTGAACAGTGCAAATACATTGTGCTTATACCTTACAGCGGCCGCCTGCTTCCCGCAGCCGGAAGAGCATTTTCAGCGTGAAAACGCTCTAGAAGGGCCAGATCATCGGGATGACGAACACGCACAGCACGAGGCTGATAAGCTGCAACGGCCAGCCCGCCTTCAGATAATCAAGGAAGGTGTAGCGGCCGGGGGTCAACACGATGGTGTTCGGAGGCGTGGCGATGGGGGTCAGGAAGCAGGCCGAGGCGGACATGCAGATGCCCATCATGAGCGGCAGGGGCGAAATGCCGCCGCCGACGGCGATGGGAAGGGCCAGCGGGGCCATCAGGGCCGCTGTCGCGGTGTTCGACATGAAGTTGGTGAGCAGCATGGTAAGCGCGCAGGACACGAACAGCAGCATGGTCGGCCCGGACACGTTGGAAACCACGGCGTTCGCCACCAGCGCGGCGGCCCCGGACTTCTGCATGGCGGCGGACATGGAGAGCATGCCCGCGAACAGGAAAATGGTTACCCAGTCGATGCATTGGAACGCTTCCTTCATGGTCATGCAGCGGGTCGCCACCACAAGGCACGCACCGAGCACGGCGGCGGTCGTCAGGGGCAGCATTTCCGTCACCATCATGATGACCACGAAAGCAAATATCCCCATAGAGTAAGGCATTTTCCCGGTACGGCGCTCCTTCAGTTCGGAACCGAAGGAATGGTCTTCGCCGCCCTTGTCCTCAGGAAGCAGGCGATAACCGAAGGCCCAGTAATACAGCATTCCGGCGGCGAACAGGATGAGGCCGAACTTGCCGAACTCAAAGAAGCCGAACGGCGGGATGCCTACCTGATCGAGCATGGAGTTGACGATGCCGTTGGGGGGCGTGCCCACGAGGGTCACGGTGCCGCCGAGGGACGACGCAAAGGCCACGGGCATGAGGATCTTGCTCGGCGCGACCTTGGCGGAGGCGCACATGCCCATGATCATGGGGACGGCCACGGCGGTGGTTCCGGTATTGGAAAGCACGGTGGACAAGCCGCCGACAGCGATCATGGAGAAAAGCAGCAGCTTCTTCATATCGCCTTTGGACAGCTTCAAGGCCATCTGGCCGACCTTGTCGGCAAAACCGGTGACGAACGTCGACTCGCCGATGATGAACATGGCCATGAACAGCACCACGGTGTTGTCGCCGAAGTAGCTGAACGCCACTTTTGAGGTCAAAACGCCTGTGCTGGAAAGCCCCACGGGCACGAGCATGGCCGTGATGGGCAGCGGGAGCGCTTCCGTAACGAACAGCAGCGCGGCGACGGCGAGGATGCCGAGAGTAATATACGCTTTGGTGTGGTCGCCGGGAACGGCGGCGCCCGCTGTCCCGGACGAGGCCGCAAAGCACTCCATCCCACCGGACAGATAAACGCCCGCACACGCAACAATCAACAGAGCCAAGAAACCCCACATGAGCCGTTTCATACAAACCTTCTCCCCTGCTTGCCAAAAAAGCGAAAACAGTTAGTGTATGAAAGTCATCAAACTGGTGATGCCTTTGACGGAAACGCTTCCCAAGGGCGGCCTTGTTCCTCCCAAAACGCGGCCGCCCTCCCCGATGAGGCGCCCGCCCGCTCCGCTGCAACGGCGTGAACGGGCATTTTTTTATTCGTAAGAAGCGACGAACGGCCGGATGCGATCGTGCGAGGCCTTTACGCGCCGTTCCAGTTCACGGGCGTATCCGTCGAGATCTTCAATACGCTTGCGGGCAACGCCCGTATCCATCGCAGCTTTGGCGACGGCGGGCGTGATGCGCGTCAAAATGCGCGGATCAAGCGGCTTCGGGATGATGTAATCAAAACCGTATTCGAGCTTGTCCACATTGTAGGCGGAACAGACTTCCGCCGGGACAGGCTCCTTCGCCAGCGCGGCGAGGGCTTCGGCGGCGGCGATCTTCATCGCCTCGTTGATTTCCGTGGCTTCCACGTCAAGCGCGCCGCGGAAAATGTAGGGGAAGCCCGATACGTTGTTGATCTGGTTCGGATAGTCGGAACGCCCGGTACCCATGATGCAGTCCGGGCGGGCCGCCTTGGCATCCTCGTAGGCGATTTCCGGATCAGGGTTCGCCATGGCAAACAGCACCGGCCTGTCGGCCATGGAGCGCACCATATCCCGTGAAACCAGATTCTTAGTGGAAAGGCCGAGGAACAGATCCGCCCCCTTCATGCAGTCCGCGAGGCTCCCAAGATCGTCTTCCTGCGCAAATTCCAGCTTGTATTCGGCCAGATCCGGGCGTTTCTTGTGGATAAGCCCCTTGGAGTCAAACATGCGGATGTTCCCGCGCTTCACCCCAAGCGCGCAGTAGAACCGCGCGCAGGCCATGCCCGCCGCGCCGGCCCCCACCACCACGACGGCCACGTCTTCAATCCTGCGGCCCGTGAGTTCACAGGCGTTGAGCAGGGCCGCGCCGGAAATGATGGCGGTGCCGTGCTGATCGTCATGGAACACCGGGATGCCCATTTCCTTCTTGAGGGCCTCCTCGATGATGAAGCATTCGGGAGCCTTGATGTCCTCAAGGTTGATGCCGCCGAACGTGGGTTCCATCGTCCTTACGGCGGCGATGAACTCTTCGGCGCTGCCCGTCTTGAGGCACAGGTCGAACACGTCGATGTCTGCGAAATTCTTGAACAGGACGCCCTTGCCTTCCATGACCGGCTTGGCGGCGTAAGGCCCGATGTTGCCGAGCCCAAGGACGGCCGTGCCGTCGGAGATCACGGCCACCAGATTGGCGCGCCCGGTGTATTCGGATACCAGCGCCCGATCCTCCGCGATGGCCTTGCAGGCTTCGGCCACGCCCGGCGAATAGGCGAGGGACAGATCCTTCTGGCTTTCGCAGCGCTTGGTCAGCACCACTTCGGTTTTCCCATGACGGGGGGAACGGTGGTATTCAAGGGCTTCTTCCCGCGTGAACAAGGCCATATGTACCTTCCTTTAAATAGAGGTGAAAGGCGACGCTTCAGGCGGCAGGGTGCGAACTGCACCGACGGATGATGCGCGGCGCGAAAACTCGCCTCCGGGCGGCGTGATAACTCTTTCCAAGAGTCTGCTGCATATTCGTCAACAAAATTACGAAGTTCCTCAAAAACGCAAAATCAACATCCCAACTTATCACGTTTTTTCCCATAAGGTTATCACGACGTTCTTCAGACGGAACAACCAACCTTAACCCCGCCCAAAGGGTGGCCCCCAGCCCTCCCAGCCGTATCGGCCCCGCACCAGCCAGGGACAAAAGCCCCCATGCCGTTCCCTCCGGCGCAGGGGAAACGGCGTGCCGTTCCTCCTGCCGATCCAAGGCAACACGCTTCAGCAATTCCGATGGCTGTGTTATAGAAAACGGTTGATGCTTTTTCCTTGAAGTTCCAAAGGGATAACCGGAAAAATGCCTTATCAGTGGATCCTGCCAAGGGGAAAACCGGAGAAAAAGGCTATATTTTCACCGCACTGTGGAGATAAAACAACCATAAACGATAACAGAGTCTTTCTCTTTATCAACCGTAAACTTGAACAGAGCCGTTCCGATTGTGCCGGGGTCCGGGGGGCGGCTCGCCCCCCGGACGGGGTCAAGGGGCGGTAAGCCCCTTGCCGCCGGAGGCCCATCTTTTTAGCTGTGACAGTGCGATCCGCAGCCCTTGAACTTTTCGTACAGGGCCTTGGGCAGGATGCCCTTGACGGACTTGAGGGCCAGCATGCGGCGCATGATGCCGAGCTGGTCTTGGAGGGGAATCTTCTTGGGACAGACATCTTCGCATCCGAGGAGGCCCATGCAGCCGAATACGCCCTGATCGTTGCCGATCACGTCGTAATATTCGTCCTCGGAACGGTTGTCGCGGGGATCGATGTAGAAACGGGCGAGGCGGTTGATGGTCGCCGCGCCGAGGAAGTCCTTGCGCATCCGGGCCGTGCCGCAGGCCGCGATGCAGCAGCCGCATTCGATGCAGCGGTCAAGCTCGAAAATCTGCTCGGCAAGCTCGTTTTCCATGCGCCTTTCTTCGGCGCGGGGATCGAACGCCTTGTCCTGCGTGTGAACCCACGCTTCGATTTTGCGGCCCACTTCACGGAACCATACGCCCGTATCCACCGACAGGTCGCCAAGCAGCTTGAAGACCGGCAGGGGATGCAGGACGATGTGATCCGGCAGATCACGGGTCTGGGTATGGCAGGCGAGGCCGGGACGCCCGTTGATGACCATGCCGCAGGAACCGCAGATGCCCGCGCGGCAGCAGAAGTCGAACTGGAGGCTCGGATCCTGCTGTTCGCGGATGATGTTCAGCGCGATGAACAGGGTCATGGAGTTGTATTCTTCCACATGAAAAGACTGCATGTGCGGAACGGAGGCGGGATCAAGCGGATTGTACCGGAACACCTCGATATGCAATTTGCGACTCATGCTCTTTCCTCATCTACTGAAAATGGTTGTTCTGATCTCCCTTCGCGAACCCTCCCCACCAGCCAAAAAGTTTAGGGGGATGAGAGGAGGGGCCGGGGGAGGGGAGAAGGAGGCCCTTTTCAAAGGGGCCCTTCTCCCCTCCCCCGCAAACGCTTCGCGAGCTACTTGATGGCTTCTTCCGCCTGCGCCTTGGTCTTGATCTTGTCGGCGGGGATTTCGGCGGGGATGATCTTCCCGCCGCCGTAGCCGCGCTCGCCCGGAGGCAGCTCGAACCACGGAGAAGCGTCTTCGTATTTGAGAGTGGGCAGGGAGTCGCCTTCCTTCCAGTAGGCGAGCGTGCGCTTCAGCCATTCGGCATCGTTGCGTTCGGGGAAATCCTCGCGGGTATGCGCCCCACGGGATTCGGTGCGCTGAAGCGCGCCGTAGGCGGTGCAGAGCGCCAGCTTGATCATGCCGGGCACGCGCAGGGCCATGGACAGCTCCGGCGTGAAGCCCTTCACGCTGCCGTAGAGACCAATGTGCTTGGCCCGCTCGGAAAGTTCAAGCAGCCTGTCGACGCCATTCTGGAGATCCTTGGCATTCCTGAAAATGCCCACGTCGTCCATCATGACGTCCTGCATGGCGTTGCGGAGCTCAAAACAGTTTTCCTTGCCGTTGCGACAGGAAACGATGTCGTCAATGGCCTTGGCGACGAGCTTATGGGCATCGTTGACGGGTTCGGTCTTGAACACGCTTTCGGAGCCCTTGAGATACTCAACCACCTTGCTGCCGATGTAACGCCCGGAAACCACGGTTTCAGCGAGGGAGTTGCCGCCCAGACGGTTGAAGCCGTGCAGATCCCAGCACGCCGCTTCACCGGCGGCGAACAGCCCCTTGAGCCCGTAGGCGCGGCCGTCCTTGTCCGTGCGGACGCCGCCCATCGAATAGTGCTGCGTCGGGCGCACGGGGATAAGCTGATGGATGGGATTCACGCCGAGGAAATGCGTACAGATGTCGTAGATCTCACGCAGCTTGGTCGTGATGTGGTGCTCGCCGAGGTGACGGATATCCAGCCACAGGTGGTCACCGTAGGGGCTCTTCACGCCGAAGCCCTTGCGCATGTGCTCGGTCATGCGCCGGGAAACCACGTCGCGGGAGGCGAGTTCGGCCTTCTCCGGCTCGTAGTCGGGCATGAAACGGTACTCGTTCACGTCGAGGAGCGTCCCGCCGTCGCCGCGGCAGCCTTCCGTCATCAGAATGTCCGTGGGCACGCTGCCTGTGGGATGGAACTGGATGGCCTCCATGTTGCCGAGGGGCACGACGCCGGTATTCAGGGCGCAGATCTGGCCGCCGCCGTCGCAGATGACGGCGTTGGTGGTGGCGCGGTAGATGCGCCCGTACCCACCTGTGGCGATGAGGGTCGCCTTGGCGATGTAGGCGACAAGCTCCCCGTCGCGTAGGGAACGGACAATCGCGCCCATGCAGCGCTCGCCGTCATGGATGAGAGCCTCAGCCTGCATACGGTCGTGGATTTCCACGCCGTACTGGAGGCATTTGCTGTCGAGGGTGTTCAGCACGGAACGCCCCGTGCCGTCAGCCGTGTAACAGGTGCGCCATTTCGCGGTGCCGCCGAAGGCGCGGGCGTGGATGAGCCCGTGTTTGCTTTCCTCCTCTTCGGCCTCGAAAGGCTTGCCGCCCTTATAGTAGATGTGTTTGCCCGCGACGACGCGGTTCCACGGCACGCCCCAGTGGGCCATTTCACGCATGACGATGGGCGCGCTGTCCGCGAAAATGCGGGCCACTTCCTGATCGCAGCCCCAGTCGGAACCCTTCACGGTATCGGCGAAGTGGATGTCGGTGCTGTCGCCCTTGCCCATGATGGCGTTGCCGAGGGCCGCCTGCATACCGCCCTGCGCCGCCGAGGAATGCGACCGGCGCGGAGGGACGACGGAAAGACAGATGGTGTGGAAACCTTCCATAGCCGCGGCGAGGGCCACGCGTTCGCCGGCGAGCCCGGCGCCAATGCACAACACGTCGGAATAAATCGTTCTCATGACGCCCTCCCTTAGATGGCCATCGTGGCGAAGCTGTAGTGGGTTGCCAGACTCAGCAGTGCCAGACCGATAACGAGATAGAGGGCATACTTGCGCCACTTCAACCGGTTTTCACGGTTCAGGATGCCGAACTTCACGCCGATGCGGTACAAGCCGATGGCGATATGCAGATCCAACGCGGCGAACAGCACCAGATAGAAAGGAACCATGCCGCCCTGAATGGCCGCCGCACTCTTGTTCGCGGAGATGGGCAAATTCGACAGGACGTTGATGACGTGCGCGCTGGCCATAACAAGGATGACTATCGCGGTGGCGACCTGCACCAGCCACAGCCACGTGTCCATATGGTGCATCATCTTGGCCTGACGCCAGAACTCGCGCAGTTCCAGCGGACTGAACGGCATTTTCCGTGCAGCGAGAATAAAGTGCAGGATCATGACAAGCAAAATGATTGGCCCGCCGATCTGCGCCAAATAAGATGTTTCAAGGAATACTGCCAGAGAGTCCATTATCTTCGGACTCAAGATGACGCTTGAAACAAGTACCATATGCATCAGCACAAAACAGCAGAGAAGGACACCGGTCAACATCTGTATAACATCGGTGTATCCTGAAATATGACTGCGCAGTCTGACGTGTGAAGTGATGTTCGCCTGAGCCATCTTTAGATTCCCTCCTCAAATAATAAAAAAGACCTTACAACTCCTTCCGCTTCTCCTTATTCGCAACTCCTTTGCCAGTTCCGCCATAAGCTGACGCCGCAAGCATCAACTTCCTTTACTTCTTATTGAAGTATAACGGCATTCCTATCTGGTTTAAAGGATACTTTCCTTTTTCTGTCAACCAAGTGTTATTTGTGCGCTCGAACAATATAGCCAATTGCCCTGGAAAGAACTTTTATTATTTATACTTATTAGGGAACAACATAGAAACAATTTTTATTACCATGTCATGTAATATTGTATTTTTACTCATTTTTTCGTTCCATATTTTCTTTGCCGCAAATCCTTTCAGGGAATGACGCCCTTCTTCACAAGATAAAAGGGAATGCAGCGAACCTCCCCTTTTTACACGGTTATTCTCCATGTCCCATGAACAAAAAAGAGCAGCCCGGCAGAGGGAGACGGTTTTACAATGTTGGCAACCCCCTCCCAAGAAAGTGCGGCGCTGCCTCAAGAACGGCCCTCCGGCCCTCCTCCATAAGCGTATGCAGCCACATGGCGCATGTTATGAAGGAAACTTCGCCGGGCCGAGGCCGCGGCTCGGCGATGCGCCCGGATAAGGGGAAAACCATATCCGCCTGACTTCAAAATCAAGCGGCAACGCAGCTCTCCCATATAAGGCGGCCCCCCTCTGCGAACCCACCACAAAGGGTGGCTTTTTTCTCCTTGGCCCTGTTATGGCATGTGGCTGCTTCATCTCCACAGTACGGTGAAAATACAGCCTTTTTCCAGTTTTCCCTTTGGCAGGATCCACGGCTAAGGCATTTTGCCGGTTATTCCCTTGGGGCTTCAGGGGGAAAAGCATCAACCACTTTCCAGAACACAGCCCTCTCCTTACACTTGCCCAATCCAAGGGGCGGCTATACGGATGCCGCCCACCGAAACGCCCCGTCACGGGAGTGGCTGTTTTCATTTCCACAATACAGTGAATATATAGCCTTTTTACCAAATTTTCCGTCGGCGGGCTTCATGACGGATCATCTTCTTGGCTATTCCTTTGGAACTTCAAGAAAGCACCACCCATTACCTGTGGCGGAGCCAAACGAAAAGCCCCCTATTCCGTGGAACAGGGGGCTCAACAAATCAGAGCACGACAGGGTTATTTCGCACGCCAAGCGCCGTGCTTGTTACAGTAGGCGCGGGCGAACACAACCTGATCAAAGGGGATGGGGAATTCGACGACCGGGGTTTCTCCGGCCTTGAAGTACTTGCGCAGCACAGTGTTATCGGAGGTGCGGATTTCGGCCCATTCGATCAGGTGATCGGCTTCCATCCCGTGCAGCTTGGAGCCCACGCTCACCTTGCAGCCCTTTTCCGTGGCTTCCACGACGGGCATGTGCGATTCCCTGGTTCCAACGGGTTCGCGGTCGTCAAGAACTTCCATCGTTTTGCCGCAGCAGATCATGGCGCTGACGCCATCATGCACGATTTCAGTCACGGTTCCGCAAATGGGGCACTTATAAAGCTGATAACGGTACGTCATGGGAGAGCTCCTTCGCAGCGAGGCTGCATATATTGTCCACACGGGGACATCGTTAATGAGTTAATGATAAAAAATACTATTCCTGTTTTTCTTTTTTGTCCATAGTCTACCCCACCTCGGCGGCCTCCGCCCCGAATCTTCCACAATATGCCCTAACAATAAGGGATTCCTATCTTTGTCGAAAAGGAAGGCTCCGCCACAGCCATTCGGCCGGCATTTCGTCTTTTGAAATTTAAAATAAATAATCAATGAAATTCATTAGCTATGGATTTTCCAAAGGCTGTTCCAGAGAAACGGCTGATGCTTCATTTTTTGAAGTTCCAAAGGAATAACCAATAACATATCTCCAATCATAAAGCCCATCAGCGAAGGCTCTGTCATGGCATGTGGTTGCTTCATCTCCACAGCACGCTGAAAGTACAGCCTTTTTATCCGATTTTCCCATCGGCGGAATCCACAGCTAAAACATTTTAGGCTCTGTCATAGTACATGGTTGTTTTTGTTTGTTTCGGCAATATACTGAAAATATATGCTTTTTCTCAAAGTTTTCCGCTGGTGGGCTCTGTGATTGGGGAATTTTATTGATTATTTCTTTGGAATTTCAAGGAAATAAAGCATCAACCGTTTTCTATGGCACAGCCTTATTTTTTTATTTTTATTTATCTTTTTTTGAAATTCCAAAGGGATAACCAATAAAGTGTCTCGCGCTATGGAGTCCTTTAGTGAGAAAACAAGAGAAAAAGGTTGTATTTTCACCATACTGTGAAAATACAACCTTTTTCTATGACAGAGCCACATTTTATTGGTTATCCCTTTGGAACTTCAAAGAAAAAAGCATCAACCGTCATTTCCTCTGACACAGTCAAAAGAAAAGCCCCGTTCATGGAACGGGGCCAATCTCTTCCGAAACAAGCGTTACTTCGCCAGCAGCATCCAGATTTCACCGGGGCCGTTGAGGTGCCCCGCGATATAGGCCGCCCTTGCGCCCTTGCCGCAGAACAGGTCGACGCGGCGCCCCCTGATGGCCTCTCCCGTATCCTGCGCCAACCCGATGCCGAAAAGCGGCGTGGTCGAAACGGGGCCTTCCTCCACGGGGGAGGACGGATCGGGAATATTCACATCAAAGGCAAGCACCGAGCCGAGCGGGAAGGTCGTGCGATCCACAGCCAGCGAGACCATCGAACTGAGCGGCGATCCCATGCTCCCCACAGGGCCGGACGTAATGCTGCCGGAAGAGGTTTCCGGCCCCTTGCGGAAAAAGATGTAGCGCTGGTTGCGCCGGAGCAGGTCGTCACGCGATTCCGGGTGATCGCGCAGCCACTGCCGGATGGACTGCATACTCACCTGCCCGGTGGGGATTTCCCCCTGATCGGCGAGATACCGCCCTATGCTCAGGTACGGCTTGCCGTTGGAACCGGCAAAGCGCACGGGCATCTCCTTGCCGTCCTCAAAACGCAGCCGCCCCGATCCCTGCACCTGGAGGAAAAAGGCGTCCACAGGATCGGACAGCCATGCCAGTTCCAGCCCCTTGCCGCGCAGGACGCCGGGCCTGCCGTCCAGCCCGTCGATTTCGGCCCTCGTATAATAAGGAACGGGCCTCCCCTTCTCCATGCGGTACACGATGCGCTGGCCGATAAGCTCGCTCTTGAAGCCCCCCAGGTTCAGCTCGCGCAGATCCGGCGGCACACGGTACAGCGGGGCCGTATAACCGGGCTTGCGGGTACGGCTTGCCTTGACGACGGGCTCATAGTATCCCGAAAAGGCCGCGCCATCCTTGAGCTTCACCCAGCGGAACCGCTCCGCCAGCAGGCCGGGCTCGGCGTCGAGACGGGGCAGCAGGGCCTCAAGGCAATCCAGCGTCTTGGCCAGATCGCCCCACGTCACCGCCACATCGCCGTGCGCCACCGCGACCTGGCCGGGCTCACGCCCGGCGATATGCGCCCGGCTGGCCCGCAGGGCCGGGGCCAGCTCCTTCCACGAATGCAGGCGCTGCCCGGCGCGATCGAGCTTCCCCGCCAGCACGGCGGCCTGCCCGTCCCCCTCAGGGACAAGATCGCCCGCAACGTCCCGAACCGGAACGGACGGGGCGGGAAGGGAGGCTGCGCACCCCGCCAACAGGCCGAGGGCAAGGGCGGCTGCGGCCAGAACCGCCGTTCCCGCCCCGCGTTTTTGTGGAACCTTCAGCAAAGGATGCTGTTCATGCACGATTTTCCCACCCCCGATGTTTGGCTCGCCCACCGCGTCTCCTATGGAGAAACCGATACGATGGGGTATCTCTATTATGCGGAATACCTGCACCTCTTTGAACGTTCACGCAGCGAGTACATCCGCGAGATGGGCATGAGTTACGCGGAGGTGGAACGCCTCGGCATCATGCTGCCCGTACGCGAAGCCCAGTGCCGCTACAGGCGGCCCGCCCGATATGACGATCTGATCCATATCCGCGCGGGGATAGCCGAAGTCAGACGCGCCTCTCTCGTCTTTGTGTACAATGTCATGGACGCCGAGCGCAAGACCCTGCTTGCCGAAGGCATGACTGAACACGCCTGCACCGGACGCGACGGACGCCCCGTGCGCCCACCGGAATGGTTCGTCAGGCTCATGCGCGGGGAACCGTTCCAGATCCCCGAATAGCCCCTTTGCCCGGACAACGGGAAGGGCTGCCCGTAAAACGGGAGCCGGTTGGAAGGATGCCGGAAGGCCCCGCCCTGTTTCCCCGTATTCAGGGGACGCAGGAAAACGGCAGGCCCCCTTGTGCGCGTTAGAAGCCCCCCTGAGAGAAACGCTTTACAACGTCACGGGTGGGGCTGCCTCGCATACACCAGAAGCCCCCGGCTCTGTTTCACTTGTCAGGCGGCCCTGCCGCCCGTTTGGGATGTCTCTGTGAAATAGGCCGATGCAGGGCGTGAATTCATGGCGCGGGCTTATACGGAACACCAAGCAGATAAAGGGCGCAGGGCAGGCGGAACAAAGGGAAGGAACACGCGCTGCCCGCCAGCACCGCGTATGGCTCCGCTGCACCGACAGCCGGGGCTGGAAGAACGGAAACGGCGGCGTATACGATCAACATTTGGGCACCGTAAACGGGATCTTTCCCTTGTAAGTATATGGCCGAGAACTCCAGCTATAGGCGGGCTCCACATGGAGCAAAACAAGGCCCTGCCATTAGGATGCGGCTGGTTCATCTCCACGGAACACCAAGCAAATAAAGGGCGCAAAGCAGACGGAACAGAGGGAAGGAACACGCGCTGCCCGCCAGCACCGCATATGGCCCCGCTGTACCAGCAGCCGGGGCTGGAAGAACGGAAACGGCGGCGTATACGATCAACATTTGGGCATCGTAACCGGGATCTTCCCTTGCAAGTATATGGTCGGGTGCTCCAAGCCATAGGCGGGCTCCGCATGGATCGGAACAAGGCCCTGCCATAGGATGCCGCTGGTTCTGCTCCACGGAACACCAAGATGAAGGGCGCAGGGCAGGCGGAACAGAGGGAAGGAACACGCGCTGCCCGCCAGTACCGCGTATGGCTCTGCTGCACCGACAGCCGGGGCTGGAAGAACGGAAACGGCGGCGTATACGATCAACATTTGGGCATCGTAAACGGGATCTTTCCCTTGCAAGTACATGACCGGGCGCTCCAAGACATAGGCGGGCTCCGCATGGATCGGAACAAGGCCCTGCCATAGATGCGGCTGGTTCTGCTCCACGGAACACCAAGATGAAGGGCGCAGGGCAGGCGGAGCAAAGGGAAGGAACACGCGCTGCCCGCCAGCACCGCGTATGGCCCCGCTGTACCAGCAGCCGGGGCTGAAAAAACGGAAACGGCGGCGTATACGATCAACATTTGGGCACCGTAAACGGGATCTTTCCCTTGCAAGTACATGGCCGGGCGCTCCAGCCATAGGCGGGCTCCGCATGGATCGGAACAAGGCCCTGCCATAGGATGCCGCTGGTTCTGCTCCACGGTATGGTAAAAAACAGCCTTGTTATCCAGTTTTTTGTTGGCGTACCCTATGTCTGAGGCGTTTTATGCCGTAGCCGAACCCCGCGCCGCCTCTGGAGAGGCGTACCCCAGGCCTGAGGCGTTTTATTGGTTACTCCTTTGGGGTTTCAAAAAAGGAAGCATCAGCCATTGCCTAATGGCACAGCCAAGAACAACATCCGAGGTACCGGAATGAGTGAAGCCAAACAAAACTATTATGGCGGTTTATGTACTGAAATGTACGAAATCTTACACGAAAAAGCCCCGCAAGACGAACTGAACTTTTACCTTTCCTATGCGGGGAAGGACAAGAAAATCCTGGAGCCCCTCTGCGGCAGCGGCCGGTTCCTTGTTCCCTTTATGGAGCGAGGCTTTGATATCAGCGGAATAGATTCGTCGAAAGAAATGTTGGGCAAGCTGAAGCAGAAGGCTCCCAATGCAAAGGCCATCTGTGCCGATATAAGGGAATACTCCCCTCAAGGACATTTTGATTATATCTTTATTTCTTCAGGATCGGTTTCGCTCTTTACAGATATGGGGCTGTGCAAAACCATTTTGACGGCCTTGAAGGAAATGCTGTCCCCAAAAGGCAAGCTTGTTTTTGCCGTTGATACGATAGCCAACAGGTGCCCCGACGACAGCGATTACAAACTATCCC
The DNA here is from genome assembly GCF_059728385.1 of Bilophila sp. T19-St14. Taxonomy (NCBI): domain Bacteria; kingdom Pseudomonadati; phylum Thermodesulfobacteriota; class Desulfovibrionia; order Desulfovibrionales; family Desulfovibrionaceae; genus Bilophila; species Bilophila sp. T19-St14. The sequence continues at coordinate 2,309,235 of NZ_BAAGFT010000001.1, read as the reverse complement.
TTTCCGTAAAGACAAAAGAAGGGTTTGACCTCATCCTCAAAAGCAAAAATCTGTATGACGAGCAAAGCCAGACACAGTTTTCTCCGGGAATATATGAATTATACAACGGAGCGGAACTCTTGCGAAGCGAGCGGATGGATTTTCAAACGCATCTGTATACATTTGGGGAGATGGAACAGTATTTAAAGGAAATGGGATTTAAGGATGTGAAGACCTATTCTTCTTTCCAAAAAGAGATTGCAGCCAATAGCGAATGCGAAATGTTTTTATTTGAATGCAGTAACGATTAAGGCCATCCCAAAGCTGCTGCAGAAACAACAAAGCGGGAAAGCCCTACAATGATTTCCCGCCGCCGGCTTCTTTTGTGCCGTCATATCCCCCTACCGGCCGCACCATCTGGATGTCCCTCGCTCGTCCTTCTTTATTGTTCCATCTAAGAAGCCCTTCCCTTTTCTTCCGCCCTTCCCCCCCCATCCCCGCCGCCCCGTCCCAACTTTTCATCAATGCAAGCATCTTCCTGAGCCTCCTTTGACCGTTTCTCGATATAGATTGGCATTTTCTCATAAGACATGGTTATTCAATTCGTCTATTCCTATCTATAACGCATCATCTCTTTTATCAGGACAGGCTTTTTCCTTTTTTATCCATCAAGAAACAATCGGCTGTCCTTAAGCGTCAAACGATACCCTTTATCTTTTTGCGGAAAGAGGGGCCTCCCTCCTTTATCCTTTTGCCGGAAACATGCTTTGGCTGTACGGACTGGAACCTCATACATAAAGGAGTTTCTTATGAAACGATGGTTCAAAGTGCTTACGAGTTTCCTTGCTGTTGCCCTCTTCATCACGTTTTCCTGTGCGGCATTCGCGGCGGCCCCGGTCAAGCTCCGTACGGCGTGGCTTGACGAACACGAAGCCTTCCTCATCTGGTACGCCAAAGAAAAAGGATGGGACAAAGAGGAAGGGCTGGATATTGAAATGCTCCTCTTCTCGTCCGGCATGGCGCAGCTCAACGCCCTCCCCGCCGGGGAATGGGTGCTCGCCGGAACCGGCGCCGTGCCCGGCATGATGGGCGCGCTCCGCTACGGGACGTACACCATCGCCGTCACCAACGACGAATCCTACACCAACGCCCTCCTGCTCCGCCCCGACAGCCCCATCCTCAAGACCAAGGGCTACAACAAAGACTACCCGGAAGTGTACGGGCACCCGGACGACGTGCGCGGCAAGACGTTCCTCATCACCACGATGTCCTCCCCCCACTTCACCCTGAGCCATTGGCTCCGCGTGCTCGGCCTCAAGGAAAGCGACGTCACCATCAAGAACATCGATCAGGCGCAGGGCCTCGCGGCGTTCGACAGCGGCATCGGCGACGGCGTCTGCCTGTGGGCCCCGCACATGTTCTTCGGCATGGACAAGGGCTGGAAGGTCGCCGGAACCCCCAATACCTGCGGCGTGGGCCTGCCCACCGTGCTCATGGGCGACAAGAAGTTCTGCGACGCCAACCCCGAACTGGTCGCCAAGTTCCTGCGCGTGTTCCTGCGTTCCGCCAACATGCTCCAGAAGGAAACCCCGGAATCCCTCGCCCCGGAATACTGCCGCTTCTTCCAGGAATTCGTGGGCAAGAGCTTTACGCCGGAAATGGCCGCGCTCGACATCAAGACGCACCCCGTTTTCAACCTTGAAGAGCAGCTCGCCCTGTTCGACGACTCCAAGGGGCAGAGCAAGGCCGCCAAGTGGATGGCCGACATCGCCGCCTTCTTCGCCGGCGTGGGCCGGATCACGCCCGACGAGCTGAAGGTGGTCAAGGACGGCTCCTACGCCACCGGCAAGTTCCTCAAGCTGGTCAAGCGGCCCATCCCCGACTACAAGTAGCATTCCCGGTTTCCCTCTGCCCTGCCTTTGCCGGCCCTCCGTAACAGGAGGGCCGGCTTGCTTTTGGGAAAACCGGTATGATTCTAACTCTCTGAGCAACCAAACAGCCCCTTTTCGCAAGAAGGGGTTCCATCTTCGCGCCTCGTCTGATAGCATGTGAAAGTTCACCTTTGCATTGCTCCGGGGGGAAACTTTTTCCTTGCATTGCATGGGGGCGGGCGAGGAGAAGACCTAGGGGTTCTCCTTTTTCTTTTCTCCAACCCTGTTGCCCCGTTAGCGTGGATATGTTAGATTTTTTCTCGTGAAGAAGGTCTATTGGTCTTTGAACCACTCTACTGCCGGGAGAATCATGGAAACAATCAATCTTGAAACCACGCGCGACGAAGCGTTTCTTCGCGAGGTGGAAGCAGAAAGCGGTCAGAAGGTGACCAACTGCTACCAGTGTGGAAACTGCACGGCGGGGTGCCCCTGCGGGCCTGAATACGACCTGCAGGTCAGCCAAGTCATGCGGGCCGTCCAGCTCGGTAACAAGGAAATGGCGCTTTCAAGCCGTTCGCTGTGGCTCTGCGTGTCGTGCTCGACCTGTACGTCCCGCTGTCCCAACAACATCGACGTCGCCAAGGTCATGGACGTGCTGCGGCACATGGCCTGGAAGGAAGGCAAGACGAACTACGCCATGGCGTCGTTCTGGCAGTCCTTCCTGACCACCGTCCGCCGCTTCGGGCGCACGTACGAACTGGGCGTCATGGCCATGTTCATGGCCCGCACCGGCCGGGTTTTCACCGATGTGGATCTCGCGCCGCGCATCCTGCCCAAGCAGAAGCTGCCCTTCAAACCCCACACCATCGTCGGCAAGGACGCTGTGGCCCGCATCTTCAAGCGTTTTGACGAGCAGCGCAGCGCCGAGGGGGACAAGTAAATGAAACTCGCCTACTACCCCGGTTGCTCCGGCCAAGGGACGTCCGCCGAATACGAACGTTCCACCCGCGCCGTCTGCCGCGCGCTTGAAATCGGCCTCAAGGAAATTTCCGACTGGAGCTGCTGCGGCTCCACGCCGGCCCACGCCTGCGATCACGTGCTCTCCTCCGCGCTTTCCGCGCGCAACCTCGCGCTTGCCGCCGCCGAAGGCGCCGAACGCGTGGGCACGCCCTGTCCGAGCTGTCTCGCCAACCTGAAGACCGCCAAGCACCGCATGCAGGACGAGGCGTTCCGCAGCAAGGTCAACGCCCTTCTCGACAGCCCCTGTCCCGAAGAGCTGCCCGAAACCGTGTCCATCCTTCAGGTTCTGGTGGAAGACTACGGCATCGGCGCCATCGCCGAAAAGGTCAAGAAGCCCCTCGAAGGCATCAAGGTCGCCTGTTACTACGGCTGTCTGATGAGCCGCCCCGCGGACATCATGCGGTTTGACGACGCCGAGAACCCGATGGCCATGGACAACATCATGACCGCCCTCGGCGCCGAAGTCGTGCCTTTCCCCCTGAAGACGGAATGCTGCGGCGCAGCCATGGGCATTCCCCGCCGCGACATCACCGCCCGCCTTACCGGCCGCATCCTTGAACGGGCGCAGGCCTTCGGCGCGGACGCCGTGGTCGTCGCCTGTCCGCTCTGCCACATGAACCTTGACCTGCGCCAGCGTCAGGCCGTGGGCGGGAGCATGAAGATGCCGGTGCTGTATTTCACGCAGCTCATGGGGCTGGCCCTCGGCCTGCCGCATCAGGAACTCGGCTTTGAAAAGCTCTGCGTCAGCCCCGACGAACTTCTGCGGAAGATCGACGCCGCGCAGGCCGCCAAGGCCGCCAAGGCCAAGGCCGATGAAGCCACAGAGGAGGCCAAGGCATGAAAATAGGCGTTTTTATCTGCCACTGCGGGTCAAACATCGCCGGGACCGTGGATTGCGCCAAGGTCGCCGAGATCGCCAAGACCTATCCCGACGTGGCCTTCTCCACCGACACCATGTACACCTGTTCGGAGCCCGGACAGGAAGAAATCGTCGCCGCCATCAAGGAACACAAGCTTGACGGCGTAGTCGTCGCTTCCTGTACGCCGCGCATGCACGAGCCCACCTTCCGCCGCACCGTGGAACGCGCCGGGCTCAACAAGTATATGTTTGAAATGGCCAATATCCGCGAACACGTGTCGTGGATCGGCAAGGACAAGGAAGCCAACACCAACAAGGCCGCGGAACTCGTCCGCATCGCCGTTGAAAAACTGCGCCGCGACAACCCGCTGTTCTCCAAGTCCTTCGAGTCCACCAAGCGCGTGCTCGTCATCGGCGGCGGCGTGGCCGGCATCCAGGCCGCCCTCGACTGTGCCGACGCGGGCCTCGACGTGCTCCTCGTCGAGCGCGAAACCCACATCGGCGGCAAGATGGCGAAGCTCGACAAGACCTTCCCCACCGTCGACTGTTCCAGCTGTATCCTCGGCCCCAAGATGGTGGACGTGGCCCAGCATCCCAAAATCACGCTCATGGCCGCTTCCGAAGTGACCAACGTGTCCGGGTATGTGGGCAACTTCACCGTGACCGTGAAAAAGAAGGCCACCTACGTGGACTGGTCCAAGTGCACCGGCTGCGGCGCCTGCATGGACAAGTGCCCCGCCAGGAAGACCCCGGACAAGTTCAACGAGTTTGTCGGCCCCACCACCGCCATCAACATCCCCTTCCCGCAGGCGATCCCCAAGAAGGCGTCCATCAACCCCGAATACTGCCGCAAGCTCACTTCGGGCAAGTGCGGCGTCTGCGCCAAGGTGTGCCCCACCGGTGCGATCAACTACGAGATGAAGGACGAGATCGTCACGGAAACCGTGGGCGCCATCGTAGCCGCCACCGGCTACGACCTCATGGACTGGACGGTCTACGGCGAATACGGCGCGGGCCAATACCCCGACGTCATCACCTCGCTCCAGTACGAACGCATCATGTCCGCCTCCGGCCCGACCGGCGGCCACATCAAGCGCCCGTCCGACGGCAAGGAACCCAAGAGCGTCGTGTTCATCCAGTGCGTGGGCTCCCGCGACAAATCCATCGGCCGCCCCTACTGCTCCGGCTTCTGCTGCATGTACACCGCCAAACAGGCCGTCCTGACCAAAGACCACATCCCCGATTCGCAGTCCTACGTGTTCTACATGGACATCCGCTCCAACGCGAAGCTCTATGACGAATTCACGCGCCGCGCCATCGAGGAATACGGCACCCAGTACATCCGCGGCCGCGTATCCGCCATCCAGCCCGACGGCCACGGGCAGTACATCGTCCGCGGCGCCGACACCCTGCTCGGCAAGCCCGTCGAGGTGAAGGCCGACATGGTCGTGCTCGCCGTGGGCATCGAAGGTTCCAAGGGCGCGAACAAGCTCGCGGAAACCCTGCATATCTCCTACGACAGCTTTGGGTTCTTCATGGAATCCCACTGCAAGCTCCGCCCCGTGGAGACCAACACCGCCGGCGTGTTCCTCGCGGGCGTGGCCCAGGGCCCGAAGGACATCCCCTCCTCCGTCGCGCAGGGCAGCGGCGCCGCCGCCAAGGTGATCGGCCTCCTCTCCAAGCCGCTCCTCGAAAGCGACCCGCAGATCTCTGTCGTGGACATCAAGCGCTGCGTCGGCTGCGGCAAGTGCATCAAGGTGTGCCCGTTCCAGGCCATCGTCGAAAAGGAAATCCGCGGCGAAAAGAAGGCGCAGACCATCGAGGCCGTGTGCCAGGGCTGCGGCCTTTGCACGGCTACCTGCCCGCAGGGCGCCATCCAGCTCTCCCACTTCACTGACAACCAGATCCTTGCGGAGGTAGACGCTCTATGTCGGTGCTGACAGGCAAAGAACTCCGGATCGTAGGCTTCCTCTGCAACTGGTGCTCCTATGGCGGCGCCGATACTGCCGGGGTCGCCCGTTTCACACAGCCTACGGACCTGCGTATCATCCGCGTCCCCTGTTCGGGCCGCGTCAATCCCCTGTTCCCGCTGAAAGCCCTGCTTTCCGGCGCCGACGGGGTGCTCGTGTCCGGCTGTCACCCGCGTGACTGCCACTATTCGGAAGGCAACTATTATGCCCGCCGCCGCCTCGAAACGCTGAAGGAATTCCTGCCCATCATCGGCATCGATCCCCGCCGCTTCGAGTATACGTGGGTGTCCGCCTCCGAAGGCCAGCGCTGGCAGGCCGTGGTCACTGCGTTCACCGAACGTGTCCACAAGCTCGGGCCCGCGCCCAAGTTTGAAGACGCGAAGCCCTTGTACGTCATGCCCAACCTTGAACTGCCCGCGCCCCTGCGTCCGCTCGGCTGCGGCGTCAACCCCGCGGCCATGACCGAACTCAAGGATCAGATCAAGGCCGCGCTCGAAGCCAAGGAAGTGGAATTCGTCATGGGCTGGCAGAAGGGCTTTGACGGCCTGCACGCCACGCCCCTGTACATGCGCAGGCCCGAAGATGTCGAAAAGCTCATCTGGGGCCCGCTCAACGTCCACTCCCTCGCCACCTACCTGCCCCTCTTCAAGGGCAAGAAGGTCGGCATCGTGGTCAAGGGCTGCGACTCCCGCGGCGTCGTGGAACTCCTTCAGGAGAACCTCATCAACCGTGAGGACGTGGTCATCTTCGGCATGGGCTGCAACGGCACCGTCGACATCAACCGCGTGCTCGCCAAGATCGGCGACGTGACGGAAGTCGAATCCGTGGCCGGATCCGGCGCCACCCTCAAAGTCCGCGCCGACGGCAAGGACTACGAGTTCGCCATGCAGGACGTGGCGCAGGACAAATGCCGCGCCTGCACCGTGCCCAACGCCGTCATCCACGATCACTTCGCGGGCCCGCCCACGAAGATCCCGGACGGCGCCCAGCCCGCCATGCCCGCGATCATGACCTTCCTCGACGGCCTGAGCCTTGAGGAGCGCATGGGCTTCTGGCGCGGCCACATCGAACGCTGCATCCGCTGCTACGCCTGCCGCAACGCCTGCCCCATGTGCGTATGCCGCGACAACTGCGTGGCCGACAGCCGCGAACCGCACTGGCTCACGCAGGAAGACAGCCCCACGCAGAAGATGTTCTTCCAGCTCATCCACGCGATGCACCTCGCCGGACGCTGCACCGGCTGCGGCGAATGCAACCGTGCCTGTCCGATGGGCATCCCGGTCGGAGCCCTCAAGCTCCAGATGGGCCGCGTCGTGAAGAAGCTGTTCGAATACGCGCCCGGCATGGACGTTGACGCCGTGCCGCCGCTGCTCGGCTTCCAGCTGGAAGAAAAGAACATTCACGAACACCACATCGAGGGAGCATAAACGCAATGAGCGCCATACGATTCCTCGCTGCCGACAAGCTGGCCCCGTGGCTGGCCGAAGTGGCGGCATCCCGTCAGGTGCTGGCCCCTCGTCAGGAGGGTAAGGCGGTTGTGTTCCGGCCTCTCGTCGCCGGAGAAACGCCGTCGCTGGCCCGCGCCACCGTATCCCCCAAGGCCGCCGTTTTCCCCGCCTGTGAAACGCTCATCAGATTCACCGGCACCAAAGACCCGGAAAACCCGGCCAAGCTGGACATAAAACTTGACGACACCCCCGACGCCCCGGCCCGGATGGTGTTCGGCTGCCGTTCCTGCGACGCCCGCGGCTTCGCCGTGCTCGACAAGCCCTTCCTCCAAGGCAAGTTCCAAGATGCCTACTACAAGGCCCGCCGCGACAACCTGCTGGTCGTCACCCGGACTTGCGACAGCCCGTGCAGCACCTGCTTCTGCCACTGGACAGGCGGCGGCCCCGCCGATCCCACCGGCTCCGACGTGCTGCTCACGGCTGTGAACGGCGGCTTCGTGCTTGAGGCCGTCTCTGAAAAGGGCGAAGCCTTCCTTGCGTCGACCAAGCTCGCCGACGGCTCAGACAAGATGGACGAAGCCAAGGCCGTCCGTGAAAAGGCCGCCGCCAGCCAGCAGCCCGCCCCGGATCTGTCCAAGGCGGCCCGCCGCCTCGAAGAGCGTTTCACCGACGTGGACTTCTGGACGGAACAGACCGCCAAGTGCCTCTCCTGCGGCGCGTGCACCTACATGTGCCCCACCTGCCAGTGCTTCAACATCTCCGACGAGGGCAACACCCTCGAAGGACGCCGCCTGCGCAGCTGGGACAACTGCATGTCCCCGCTGTTCACCCGTGAGGCCAGCGGGCACAACCCCCGCACGGCCAAGGCCCTGCGCATGCGCAACCGCGTTTCGCACAAGTACTGGTACGCCCCCGACGACAGCGACGGGCGCTTCGCCTGTACGGGCTGCGGTCGGTGCATCAAGCAGTGCCCGGTGTCGCTGGACATCCGTGAAATTGTCCTCAACGCCATCGCGGATGACGCGGAAGCCAAATAAGGAGTCTGAACATGGCAGGGACGCACAATCCCCTTCTGCCTGAAATGGCGACCGTCATCGAAACCGTGCAGGAAACGCACAACATCAAAACGTTCCGCGTGCGTTTCGATGATGAAGAAAAAATGAAGAACTTCACCTTCCAGCCCGGACAGGTGGGGCAGCTCTCCGTTTTCGGCGTGGGCGAGTCGACCTTCGTGATCAACTCTTCCCCCACCCGGATGGATTACCTCCAGTTCTCCGTGATGAAGGCCGGCGAGAACACCGCCGCCCTCCACAAGCTCAACGCCGGGGACAAGATCGGCGTTCGCGCGCCCCTCGGCAACTGGTTCCCCTACGACCAGTGGAAGGGCAAGAACGTCTTCTTCATCGGCGGCGGCATCGGCATGGCCCCCATCCGCACCATCATGGTGTACCTGCTGGACAACCGCAAGGATTACGGCGACATCAGCCTGCTGTACGGCGCCAAGACCCCTGCGGATCTGTCCTTCCGGTCCGACATGCCCGAATGGTTGGAGCGCAAGGATCTGAACGTCACCCTCACCATCGACAATCCTGCCGATGGCTGGGAACACAAGGTCGGTCTCATCCCCAACGTGCTCAAGGAAATCGGCCCCAAGCCCAAGAACACCATCGCCGTCCTCTGCGGCCCGCCGATCATGATCAAGTTCACCCTCGCGGCCCTCGTCGAGCTGGGCTTCCCGGATGACCAGATCTACACCACGCTGGAAAAGCGCATGAAGTGCGGCATCGGCATCTGCGGGCGCTGCAACATCGGCGGCAAGCTCGTCTGCGTCGACGGCCCCGTCTTCTCCAACAAGCAGCTCAAGGAACTCCCGCCTGAGCTGTAGGATTATGATGATTGAATCGGGGAGGGGGAAGGGCCCCTTTTGAAAAAGGGCTCCCTTCCCCCTCCCCGAACCCCACCCCCTTCCCCCTAAAACTTTTATAATAGGGGTGAGGGGAAAACGGCAGACACGGCATCGCTCCCATCCGGGAATGATGCCGTGTCTGTTTTTGGAAAGGCTGTGTTATAGAAAAGGGCTGATGCTTTCTTCCTTGAAACTCCAAAGGGATAACCGGAAAAATGCCTTAACCGTGGAGCCCGCCAAGGGGAAAACCGGAGAAAAAGGCTGTATTTTCACCGCACTATAGAGATAAAACAACCACATACTCTAACAGAGCCTTTCTCTTTATCAACCGTAAACTTGAACAGATCCGTAAAATAAAGACACAACCTAAGAACATCAATCAGTTATTGTGGCAGGAGGCTTTCTCATCGCCTTCCCTTATTCTAAAAATGCCTCTTGTACTGCTGCCGTACTCCTCCCTGCCTTATGTTTTAGGCTACTTCATAGGAAATGGTTGATGCTTTATTTTTGGCTCTGTCATAGTACATGGTTGTTTTGTTTCAGCAATACACTGAAAATATATGCTTTTTCTCCAAATTTTCCGCTGGCGGGTTCTGTGATTGGGGGATTTTATTGGTTATTTCCTTGGAATTTCAAGGAAATAAAGCATCAACCGTTTTCTATGACACAGCCTTATTTTTTTGGCTCTGTCATAGTATGAGGTGCTTCATCTCCATAGTACGGTGAAAATACAGCCTTTTTCTCCGGTTTTCCTTTTGACGGAATACAGGCCAGGGCATTTTCTCGGTTAACCCTTTGGAACTTCAAGAAAAAAGCATCAACCACTTTCTAGGACACAGCCATTTTTTTTAAATTCCAAAGGAATAACCAATAAGATGCCCCAGCCATAAAGCCCATCGACGGGAAAACGGGATAACAATCTGTATGTTCACCATACTGTGGAGATAATACAGCCACATCCCATGACCAGAACCATATTTTAGAGAGAGTCTTCCCTGTGGTTTTGCCTCCCCCTCCAATAGTTCCATACGAAGGAGAAACGGCTGAGGCTTTGCGCTGCGCGGAGGGAGATCCACCCGGTCGCAGACCGGGTTAGCTCCCGGAGCATCGGCAGCGCACCGACGACGGATTGCGGACAAAGGAAGACCCAAAAGGAAGAGGGCCGCTGCGTGACAGGCCGGCAACCCACTTGAGGCAGCGGAGAAACGGGGTGTTCCGGGGGGATTGCAAAGGGGGCCTCGGAGGGGCGGAGCCCCTAACAGGCCCCCTTTGCCCCCGCGGGAGGCGGCCACCCTGCGCGGCAGGGAAAACGCCCGCCGGCGCAGCCGCCCCCCCATTCCCGTAACACTCCATAATAACCTTAAACCATTGCCAAATACTCCGCTTCCAACCCAATCCCCTCCACCGTCAAAACGGCAAGATGCGGATACACCTCCACGCCGTGCGCCACGGCATCCCGCAGCCCTGCGGCATACGCCGGATCAATCATGTCCGCAGGCCCGAAACAACAGGCATCGGGCCGCTGTATGCAGTAAAACATGGCGGCCCGCTCCCCGGCGGCAACAATGCCCTTCAGCGTCCCCAAATGCTTGAGCCCCCGCTCGGAAACGGCATCCGGGAACAGCGCCACGTCATCCTCCGACATGGTGACGTTCTTGCACTCAACCCAGAGCCGGGGCATCCCCGGCCCTTCGAGCAAACCGTCCAACCGGCTCTCGCCCCGCACCTTTTCCCGCGCGAATGAAGTGTATCCTTCCGCCCACGGCAGCTTGCCAGCCCTGAACGCCGCTTCAAGCATCCGGTTGGGCGTGCTCGTGTTCACCCCGGCCCAGAAGCCGCCGCGCGGATACGCCGCAGGATCGCCGCACCACACCAGCTCCAACGTCCACCTGAGCTTCCGGCCGGGATTCTGCGCGGGAGACAACAGCACGGGCGCGCCGGGCCGCAACAGCCCGATCATGGACCCCGTATTGTTGGTATGCGCCACATCCGGCTTGCCGTCGATCAACACATGCACGAAAAAACGCTTCTCACGGCGCACCAGACGCCCGACCACACAGCCGGAAGGAAATGGCAACAATATGGACATGCACCCCATCCCATTCCCTCAGGAGCCGTGCCCTGAGGGTGTTCTTTCTTAAAAAAGCGAATGCCGATACACGGCTAGAGGAAAAAAAGCCCTTCCCGCTTCCCGCGTATCCACCAATTTACAGACGGGGCCTAACCTGCTACTGCATGACGACAAAGTCATGTAGCCACCGAGGTATAGTCCCATGCAATTCTCCGAAAGAATGGCCCACATAAAGCCTTCCGCCACCCTGACCATCAACGCCAAGGCCCTTGAGCTCAAATCGCAGGGCGTCGATGTGACCAGCCTGGCAATCGGCGAACCGAATTTCCCCACCCCCGCCCATGTCTGCGATGCCGCAAAACAGGCTATCGACGAGGGATTTACCCGCTACACCGCCGTGCCCGGCATCCCGCCCCTGCGGGAAGCCATCGCCGGTTACTTTAAGCGCGCTTACGGCGTCGACGTCGCGCCGGACTGTACCATCGCCAGCAACGGCGGCAAACAGTCCCTGTACAACCTGTTCGCCGCCCTGCTCAATGACGGCGACGAAGTGCTCATCCCCTCGCCGTACTGGGTGAGCTACCCCGACATGGTCTACTTGAACGGCGGCGTGCCGGTCGCGGTCAAGGCCCCGGCCTCGCAGGGCTTCAAGGTGACGGTGGAACAGCTCGAAGCCGCGCTGACCCCGAAGACCAAAATACTCGTCTTCAACTCGCCTTCCAACCCCACGGGCGCCTGTTATTCCGTGCCCGAACGCGACGCCATCGTGAAATGGGCGCTGGATCGCGGCCTGTTCATCATCGCCGACGAAATCTATGACCAGCTCGTCTACGAGCCCAACAAGCCGTCGAGCATCATCGTTTGGTGGAAGCAGTACCCGGACCGCATCGCCGTCGTCAACGGCCTTGCCAAGAGCTTCGCCATGACCGGCTGGCGCGTGGGCTATACCGTGGCCCATCCCGACCTCATCAAGAAACTCAGCCAGATCACCGGACAGGCCACCGGCAACATCTGCTCCGTTTCCCAGAAGGCCGCCGTAGCCGCCCTCACCGGCCCCTACGACTGCGTGGAGTCCATGCGCCGGGCCTTCCAGAAACGCCGCGATATGGCATGGAAGGAAATCGCCTCGTGGCCCAAGGTGGTATGCCCGAAACCCGAAGGCGCGTTCTACCTGTTCGCGGACATTTCCGCCCTGTATGACGAAAAAATGCCCGACGCCACCGCCGCCTGCACCCGCCTGCTCAGCGAAGCGGGCGTGGCGCTGGTTCCCGGCGACGCCTTCGGAGCGCCGGACTGCATCCGGTTCTCCTACGCCGTGGCTGACGACGTGCTTATGGACGCCCTCGCCCGCGTCCGCAAGGTTCTCATCGGACAATAACGCTGACCTCCGGTTCCGAAAATCCCGGAACCGGAAAACGCCGCCCGTGGACGGCACTTTTCAGGAGACGGTATGCATACTTTGGATTGGAAGCACGCATGGGCCGGACGGCTGCTGACGACGGCCCCGACGCGCCCACAGGCGCTCAAGCTCCTTGAGCCGCAGCTCGACAGCTGCAACGCCCGCCTCATCGGTGAAGTGGCCTCGGGCAAACTTCCGTTCCTCAACCTTCCCTTCCGGAGCAGCCTGACGGCCCGCCTCAAGGCCCTCACCCCGCGGCTCCGGCGGTTCAGGCACATGGTCGTGCTCGGCATCGGCGGCTCGGCCCTCGGTACCCGCGCGCTCCAAAAGGCCTTTTTCCCACAGCAGGATCTCCCGAACCACCAGGGGCCGTGGCTGTGGATTCTGGACAACGTGGACGCCGATGTGCTCGAAGCCCAGATGTCCGCCCTCAACCCCGAAGAAACCATTGTCGTCCCCGTCAGCAAATCCGGCGGGACCATCGAAACGCTAGCCCAGTACTTTTTTATGAAGGCATGGCTGCAAAAGGCGCTCCCCGACACGTGGCACGAGCATATGCTGCTCGTTACCGACGAGAAGAAGGGCTATCTGCGCGAAGAGGCGGACCGTCACAACATCGTGTCCCTGCCGGTGCCGGATCACCTGGGCGGGCGCTACTCCGTCATTTCGGCGGTGGGGCTCGTACCCGCGGCCTTCATGGGCCTGCCGTGGGAAGACTTCCTCGAAGGCGCGGCCTGCGTGAACGCGCCGCTCGTCAACGACGAACTCGGCAAGCCGGAAGCCCTCCGCAGCCATCCCGCATGGGCGCTTGCGAACTGGTGCTTCGAGCTGTCGCGGCACGACTACAGCCAATTGGTTTTCTTTACGTACATCCCTTCATGGGCCTCTTTCGGCCAGTGGTTCGGCCAGCTCTGGGCGGAAAGCCTCGGCAAAAACGGCAAGGGAACCATGCCGCTGCCCGCCGTGGGCGTTACCGATCAGCACTCGCTCCAGCAGATGTTCCTCGACGGCCCCGCCGACAAGGGCTGCATCCAGCTGCACTGCCCGAACCTGAACAAGGGCCCGCGGTTCCCGGACGGCGTGCCGGACAGTTGGGGATGGCTGCGGGGCAAGGCATTCGGGGATCTGCTCAACGCCGAAACCCTCGGCTCGGCTGCGGCCCTCGTGCATAACGGCGTGCCGCTCACCCGCCTGGAAGTGGCGGAATCCTCCATGCGCGCCGCGGGCGAAGTCATGGGGCTGCTCATGGCCACGACCGTGCTTACCGGCTGGCTTATGAACATCAACCCGCTCGACCAGCCCGCCGTGGAGCTCGGCAAACGCCTTGCCTATTCCCGCCTCGGCTCCTCCAGCTACCCGGAAGAAGCCGCCATCTTGAAGGCGTTTCTGAATTAGGGGATAAAAGGCATCGGGGGAGGGGAAAGCGTTTCCGAAAAACAGTTTTCCCTCCCCCAAGCTCGACTGCCCGCTCTTTTTCCCTTTGGCCCTGTCATAAGATACGCTTGATCCATCTCCACGGCATGGTGAAGGGACGGCTTTTTCCTCCGGCGTTTCCGTCGACGGGCCCCATAACCAAGGCACTGCGCCGGTTATCTTTTTAAAACTTCAAGGCCCTGCCGGGGCATGTGATTGCTTCATCTCCGCAGCGCGGTGAAAAGACAGCCTTTTTCTCCAGTTCTCCCTTGGCGGAATCCCCGGATGCGGCATTGTGCCGGTTTACTCCTTTGGAACTTCAAGGAAAAAGCATCAACCGCTCCCTATGGCACAGCAAACTTCAAAAAACGGGACATATCAACAGATTGCCGCGGCACGGCTTTCCCTTTCCAAAGACGTTTCGCCTCTTGGGTTTCTGAGCCGTTCCCGGTACGGCCATAAGAGGGCCCCGCAGGGACGCATGGTTATGGCCGGCGGCAATCAGGGCTTTTTTCTTCGGACAAGGCCAATGGCCCTGTTCAAACAAAAAAGCCGTGGCTATTTTTCAAGGGCATCCCTATCCCAATAACCGCCTTTCCCGCTAAAAGCTTCACGGGAAGGGAGCCGGGGAAGGCATGGCGGATGCGCTTTTCATGAAGCTCCCTTCCTGACACAGACTACGCAGAGGCTCGTTTTGTTCGGCAAAAAAGACTCCGTGGACAAGGGCCTGCCGTTTGGGCTGACCCGGTTCCTCTCGTGGATATCCCTTATCCTCATCCTCGCTTCCAGCGTGACGCTGGCCTTCTTCATCGGCAATTCCGCACGCAACACGCTGCTGCTCCGCCAGCAGCAATACGCCATGCTCATGGCCAGCAACCTGAACCAGCAGATCTACCGCCGGTTCACGCTGCCGACCTTCCTCACCTTCGGGCGCATCGCCCTGCGCCAGAGCATGCAGTACCAGCAGCTTGATGATGTGGTGCAGTCCACCATCCTCGGCCTGCATTTGGAATCCCTGCGCATCTACGGGGCCGACAGGGTCGTCAACTACTCCATCAACCAGATGGAGCTGGGCCGGACGGACATCACGCCCGCGTCGATGGAGCGCGTCATGAGTTCGGGCATCCCCTTCTTTGAAACGCTCTCCAGCGTCAACATGCTTTCCGCCATGTTCATGCTCAAAATCCCGGACGGCAGCTACTCGCTGCGAACCATGTTCCCCCTGACCGTGGATCTCGGCATCAGCGAGAGCACCGGCAAACCGGAATCCCTTGTGACCGGCGTGTTGGAAATCACGCAGGACATCACCGACGATTACGACAGCGTCGTGCGCTTCCAGTGGCTTATCCTCGCCACATGCCTCGGATCGTCCGCCATCCTGTTCGCCATCCTCCAGTTCTTCATCATCAAGGCGGAACGCACCCTTGCCGAGCGCATGAGCCGCAACCGCAAGCTCGAGGCCGAACTCCATCAAAACGAAAAGCTCGCCAGCATGGGCCGCGTCATCGCCAGCATCGCCCATGAGATCCGCAATCCGCTCGGCATCATCCGATCCAGCGCCGAGTTCCTCATCCGGCGCACGCCGGAACAGGAAAAAAGCAGCCCCGCACAACGTATCCTTACAGCCATTTTCGATGAATCCTGCCGCTTGAGCCAGATCGTCAACGACTTCCTCGACTATGCCCGCCCCCGCGTGCCCCGTCAGGATCGCGTGGATATCAACGCGCTGCTGAATCAGGCCACCGGCTTCCTCAACGGCGAAATGAAACGCCTCGGCGTGGAGTGCATCCGTGATACGGAAGATTCCCTGTTCGTCCTTGGGGACAAGGATCTGCTGTACCGGGCCGTCTACAACATCTTGGTCAACGCGTATCAGGCCATCGGAGGCAGCGGGATCATCCGCATCCGCGGCGTACGGCGTGACGACGGCATGATCGAGCTCTCGTTCCACGACAGCGGCCCCGGTTTCCCGCCCGCCCTGCTGCACAAGCTTCTTGATCCCTTCTTTACCACCAAGGATCACGGCACGGGCCTCGGCTTGCCCATCGTGAACACCATCGTCACGTCGCACAACGGGGAACTGCTGCTGACCAACCCCGAAGGGGGCGGGGCCATGATCACCATCCTGCTCCCGGTTGCCAGCGAGCCGGATATAGGCGACACTCCCGAAAAAGGCGGACGGACGGATGCGGGCGCCGACGGCGAACCCGTGACGCTGACCGATCCGCTCCCCTCGGAAGAACACGATTTGCGGGAAGGCGACGCCTCTCCGCAGGCACGCTAGACAGATAAGGATAGTCTCATGAACGATAAGGTGCATCTGCTGCTGATTGACGACGAGAAAAACTACCTGCTCGTTCTGGAAACGCTGCTGACCGAAGCGGGATACGCCGTGACCGCGCTGAATGACCCGGAAACGGCGCTGGCTTTTCTCGAAGAGTCCGAAGTGGACATCGTCATCACGGACATGAAGATGCCCCGCATCTCCGGGCGCGAAGTGCTGGAACGGGTCAAAAAGAACTGGCCCCATATCCCGGTGCTCATCATGACGGCCTTCGGCTCCATCGAAAGCGCTGTGGAGGCCATGCGCTACGGGGCGTTCAACTACATCACCAAGCCCTTTTCCAATGACGAGCTGCTGCTTTCCATCCAGAACGCCGCCGAGCTGGCCCGCGCGCACCGCCAATACCAACTGTTGCGGGAAAGCCTTGAAGAGCGCTACGGCAAGCACCAGATCATCGGGCGCAGCCGGGCCATCCGCGACATGCTCGCCCTTGTGGATCGCGCCGGGCCGAGCCGCGCCACGGTGCTCATCACCGGCGAATCCGGCACCGGCAAGGAGCTCGTCGCGCGCGCCATCCACTTTTCCTCGCCGCGCAGCCAGGAACCTTTCGTTTCCGTAAACTGCATGGCCCTGAACCCCGGCGTGCTTGAAAGCGAACTCTTCGGGCACGAAAAAGGCTCCTTCACCGGCGCGGTCGCCATGCGCCGGGGGCGCTTCGAGCAGGCCAGCGGGGGCACGCTGTTCCTTGACGAAGTGGGCGAGCTGACCCCGGAATTGCAGGTCAAGCTGCTCCGCGTGCTTCAGGAACGCCGTTTCGAGCGCGTGGGCGGCAGCGAGGAAATCGAGGTCGACATCCGCATCGTCGCGGCGACGAACAAGGATCTCATGCCGCTGGTGCAGGCGGGGACGTTCCGCGAAGACCTCTATTACCGCCTCAACGTGGTGCATATTCCGATCCCGCCCCTGCGCGAACGCCGCGAGGACATCCCGCTGCTGGTGGCGCACTTCGCGGAAAAGGCCGCCAAGGAAAACGGCATCCCGCCCAAGACGTTTTCCACCGAAGCGCTGAACCATCTTTCCGGCTACGAGTGGCCCGGCAACATCCGGCAGTTGCAGAACGTGGTCGAACGCTGCCTTGTGCTCGTGCCCGGAGACGTGATCACCCTTGAGGATCTCCCCGCCGAGATCCGCGACGAGGAAGCGCAGTTCAAGAGCGCCGTGGATCTGCTCCCGGTGCAGCTTGATCTTGCCGATACCCTCGAACGCATTGAGGCCGCGCTTATCCGCCGCGCGCTCGTCCGCGCCGACTTCGTACAGGCCAAGGCCGCGGAATTGCTCGGCATATCCAAGAGCCTGATGCAGTACAAGCTGAAAAAATATAGTATTACCGGGCATTAGGGAAATTGGGGAAGGGAGGGGGAACTTTTCTGGAGAAAAGCTTCCCCCTCCCTTCCCCAAACCCCATCCCTCCCTCTCCAAAGACTTTTGACGTTATCGAATCCCTGTTGCCGGAGTTGCCTGTGGGCGAAGAACAGCCTGACGGGTTCCGTTCGGAGGCCCGCAATGCAGGGAAACTGCCGCCGGGTGAACTTCTCGCCTAGATCCGCCCGCCATCCGTCCCGTTTACAGAGATTGGCTTTGTTGCAGTAAACAGTTGCTGTTTTATCGGCTGAAATGAAGTAGATGGTAAAAATTGGCTGTGCCGTAGGAAACGGTTGAGGTTTTCTTTCTTGAAATTCCAAAGAAAGAACCAATAGAATCCCCCAATCATGGAGCCCACCAGAGAAAAATGGGAGAGAAAAGCATATAGTTTTCAGTATATTGATAGGTTCTGTTATAGTATGTGGCTGTTTCATCTCCACGGTGCGGTGGAAAATACAACCTTTTTTCCAGTTTTTCCCCTTGGCGGGATCCACGGCCAAGGCATTTTTCCGGTTATCCCTTTGGAGTTTCAAGGAAAAAGCATCAACCATTTTCTATAACACAGCCTATTGATACAACAAAACACCCACATACTATGACAGAGCCAAATTCCAAAGGAATAACTCATAAAATGCCCCAATCATGGAGCCCATCAGTGGAAAAAACTGGAGGAAAAGCCTCTATTTTCAGCATACTGTGGAAATAAAAAGTTCTGTCACAGCATGTGTGTATTTCATCTCCACAGCACAGTGAACATGCGGCCTTTTTCTCCAGTTTTCCCCTTGGCTGAATCCTTGGCTAAGGCACTTTGCTGGTTATCCCTTTGGAACTTCAAGGAAAAAATATCAAACGTTTTCTACGGCACAGCCAAATAAAACAACCAGACACTATGACAGAGCCAAAACGTTTCAGCCGTGGAGTCCGCCGGCGGAAAAGCCGGAACAGGCTGTATTTGTTCACCATACTGTGAAAATGGAATAACCAACCCATATAACAGGGCCAACATCTCTGAAGGGGAAGGTTTGGAGGGAAAGGAAAAACACGGGGTGTTCCCCCTTATCTCCAGAAAGTTTCCCCTTCCCTCCAAGGCCACTTTGCACCTCTACACCTTATCACCGAGCCTCGCATGAAAAAGAAAAAGCAAAACGGCGAAACGCCCCTTCCGGCGCGTGAAGCGGCGCTTCGGGTTTTAGAGCGCACGGGCATCAGCGCCCCCGTACAATCCCTGTTGGACACGAAATTGACAGGCGGCCTTTTTTCGCGTCAGGAGGCCGCTCTGACGACGGAACTCGTTTACGGGTATCTGAGGTCGGAAATTCGGATTTCGTGGCTTCTGAGCCAATTTATGAAGGCTCCTGAAAAGCTGCCCGCGTCCATGAAGCTCATGATCGGCATAGCGGCCTACGAACTGCTGTACCTTGACCGCATCCCCGCCCATGCCAGCGTCAGCGCCGCCGTGGATGCCGTGCGCTCCCGGTTCGGGCAAGGATTGTCCCGCGTCGCCAACGGCGTGCTCCGATCGCTGATCCGCCTCTCCGAAGCCGAAGATTTGAAAGCCCTCGCGTTCTATGAATCCCGCATCGCCGATCCGATGGAGCGCCTTTCCATCTTCCACAGCGTGCCCCGCTGGATACTCGAACTGTGGGCCGAAGGCTACGGGCCGGAAAAGGCCGATGCGTTCGCGCGGGCCGTTTCCGCCGTGCCGTCCCCCTGCGTCCGGGTGAACGCCGCCAGGGACGAATGGGAGGCCCTGCGCAGCTTCCTGTGCAGGGAAGGGGAGGCCGTGGGGATTTCAGGCGTCCGCTTCGCGCCCGGCACCCAGCCGGAGTATATGCGGGACTACCTGCGGCAGGGCAGGCTGTCCATACAGGGCGCGGGAAGCCAGCTTGTTCTGGAAGCGCTGGACGCGCCGCACTGGGAAGGCCCCGTATGGGACGCCTGCGCCGGACGCGGCGGCAAGACGCTCGCGCTCCTTGAACTGGGCGTGCCCGTCCTCGCCGCCAGCGATACCTATCAGCCCCGGCTGCGGGGCATGAGGGACGACGCCAAGCGCCTTGTGCTCAAGACGCCGCCGCTGTTCTGCGCCTCGGCGACCGAACCGGCCCTGCGGGGCACGCCCAAGACCATCCTGCTTGATGTCCCGTGCAGCGGCCTCGGCACGCTCGCCCGCCACCCTGACCTGCGCACGCTCCGCACGCCCGAACAGGTCGCCGGGCTGGTCGGGCTTCAGCGCCGCATACTCGACGCCGTATGGCCGTGCCTGCCTTCCGGCGGGCATATCGCCTACATCACCTGCACCATGAACCCCGCCGAAAACGAA
Organism: Bilophila sp. T19-St14; assembly: GCF_059728385.1. Lineage (NCBI taxonomy): Bacteria > Pseudomonadati > Thermodesulfobacteriota > Desulfovibrionia > Desulfovibrionales > Desulfovibrionaceae > Bilophila > Bilophila sp. T19-St14. The sequence continues at coordinate 2,289,273 of NZ_BAAGFT010000001.1, read as the reverse complement.
GGGCAAATCGAAGCATTCCTCGCACGCACACCCGGCGCGTCGCTTGAAAAGCAGTGGCAGAGCACGCCCGACACTTTCGGCAGCGATTTAATGTATGGAGCAATGATCAAAAAGGCTGTGTTATAGAAAATGGTTGATGCTTTTTTCCTTGAAGCTCCAAAGGGATAACCGGCAAAATGCCTTAGCCAAGGATTCAGCCAAGGGGAAAACTGGAGAAAAAGGCCGCATGTTCACTGTACTGTGGAGATGAAACAACCATAAACTATAACAGAGCCATCAAAAAAAGCATAAGAGAGAGAGAGAGAGAGAGAGAGAGAAAGAAAGAAAGAAAGAAAGAAAGAAAGAAAGAAACCGCCAACGGCCAGCCGTTTCCCTGAAAAATCTCCCTGCATTTAGACTGCCATATAAAAATGCAGGGAATGCCTCAAGCGTTTGAAGCATTCCCTGCATTCGCAAAGAGGTGGATACCCTCATCGCAGCAGCGGCATGCTTCCGGTCAGTCTGTTGACCAGCTTTTTAGGGCCGCAAAGGCCGATGCCGAAATACCGCCATTCGCTTTCATCCGCCCGCGCCGCCTTGCCGATGTATTCGCCGTAGTTTTTGCAGCACTGGGCCACATCGGAAAAATCCGCAACAATCACATCCTGATAGCCGTCTCCATACAGTGTTTCCCTGATGGAGCGGATCTGTTCCGCATCCCCCCGCAAAATCGGTACCGGAAACGTAATAATGCCCAGATGGGCCTTTCCAGATCCATCGAAAACGTCCGCGCCGACCGCTTCGGGCATATGCTTGCCCAGCGTGATGCCCAAGATGGCGGCCGTGTTGGCGAGAAGGCCCAAAGGCAGGCTTTCGTCCAGAATCATTACGCATTTTGAATTCGTACTTCCCACGTCACTCTCCTTTTCAGGAAGGCTGTGCCATAGAAAACGGTTGATGCTTTATCTCTTGAAATTCCAAAGAAATAACCAATAAAATTCCCAGTCATGAAGCCAACCAGCGGAGAATTGGAGAAAAAGCATATTTTTTCAGCATATTGCCGAGATAAAACAAGCATGTGTATGACAGAGCCTTCAGAAAAAGCCTAGCACGGGGCCAGAGCAAACGCTTGCACGATATTGCCCACCATTTCCACCGTTCCATATCGAATACGGCCTTGCCCCGGAAACCATCTTTCCACATTTTCGTCACAAAAAAACGCCGGGTTCCCGAAAGGGAAACCGACGTTCGGAGGCGCATACCGCCCCCATCAAAAACCGTAGAGCTTTTTATTGTATTTTTACCATTTCGTAATGGTTACCGGCAAGTCACGGATAGCCTCGCGCAGCGCATCGGGTGAAGCGACGGCGGCCCCGACCTGTGCGACGACGAGCCCGGCGGCGTAGTTCGCCAACACGCAGGAAGCCAGAAGGGGCAGCCCGGCGGCAAGCCCCAGCCCAAGGGTGGCGATGACCGTATCGCCCGCGCCGGTCACGTCAAAAACGTCCTGCGCCATTGTGGGGACATGCCAAACATCGGAGGGGCCGGAGAACAGCGCCATGCCGTCCGAACCAAGGGTTGTGAGCAGATGCGGGCACCCGACCTTTTCCAGGATGGCGCGCCCGGCGGCAAGGATTTCCTCACGGTTCCGCACGGGCATCCCGGCGCACTCGCCCGTTTCCTTCGTATTCGGCGTGAGCAGGAACGAGCCGCCGTACAAGCCGACATTGCCCGGCTTGGGATCGATCAAGACCTTCACCTGATGCGGGCCGGCGGCGAGCAGCCCACGCAAGCGGGACATGAACGACAGGGAGACGATGCCCTTGCTGTAATCGGACAGGATGACCACATCGTGCGCCGGAAGCTGTTCCGCAATGACGGAAAGCAGGGCTTCCTGATCGCCGGAGGAAAGCGGGCTGGCGTCCTCGCTGTCCAAGCGCAGCATTTGCTGGCGCCGGGCCATGACGCGGGTTTTCACCGTGGTCGGACGCTGCGGCAGGGCCACGAACGAGCCGCAAATGCCTTCATCACGGGCGAGCCCCCGGATACGATCGGCGGAGGCATCCTTGCCCACCACGCCCACGAGCGTCGCTACGCCGCCAAGCGCCACGATATTGCGGGCCACATTGCCCGCGCCGCCGAGCAGGTAGCGTTCCTTTTCGATCCGGACGACGGGGACGGGCGCTTCCGGGGAAATGCGATCCGCGTCGCCTATAAGATAGGCATCCAGCATAATGTCGCCGACGACCAGCACGCGCCTGCCTGCCAGCCCGCCCACGACATCGGGCGTCAAGAGAACCGGGGACACGTCAGACATGGAAATCCTTTGGTTGAAGCTCATTCCGGTTTGGCTTCGGAAAGCTCCACCGAGAGCCCCAGACGGCTCAGGAGTTCCGCAAGCTGTTCTTCGGATTCGTAGGGAAGCGTGATCCGCCCCGCGTGGCCGGTCCCGGAAATGGACGCCTTGGGCGCGACGTTCTCCCGAAGCTGCCGGATGGCCAGCTTGATGCACGCGGGCTTGGGCGCACGGGCACTGCGGGCCGCGGGAGCGGGGGCCCCCATCAGCGAAGACGGCAACAGGCCGTTCCGTTTCCAGTGGATGACGGCTTCTTCGGCGTCACGCACGGAAAGGCGGCGCGTCATGACCGCATTGAACAGGATGTCCTGCAAAGCGCGTTCAGGAAGCGCCAGCACCGCACGGGCATGGCCGGGCGTAAACACGCCGTCCTTGAGCGCCTCCTGCATAGGCCGGGGGAGTTGGAGCAGGCGCAGGGAGTTGGCGACGGCGGAACGGCTTTTGCCAAGCCGCTGGGCCAGTTCTTCCTGGCTGTACGGCAAACGCTCGCGCAGGGACTGGATGGCTTGTGCCTCTTCAAGCGGGTTCAGATCCTCGCGCTGGAGGTTTTCGATAAGCGCGGCGGTCAGGGCGTCCTCATCGGACAGTTCCCGCAGATAAACGGGCACCTCGGTAAGCCCGGCGCGCTGCGCGGCCCGCCAACGGCGCTCGCCCGCCACGATCTCGTAGATGGTCGCCGTTTCCGTACGGCGCGGGCGCACCAGCAGCGGCTGGATGATGCCTTGGCTCCGAATGGAAGCCGCCAGCTCTTCAAGCGCGGCCTCGTCAAAATGCTTGCGGGGCTGCCCCTTGCAGGGGGTCAGGGCCGCGATGGGCAGAGTCGTCGTATGCTTGGGCGTCGAAGGCGCGGGCATCCCCGCATTGTCCGCCTTGCCCGAAGACGGGCGCTCCGCAGGCGTTACGTTGCGGAACAGCGCATCCAGACCGCGCCCCAAACCACGTTCATTCGCAGACATGGGAAAACCTCACAGTCGTTCAAGGCAGGGACGCCCTGCCGATGTTTTCACGTGAAACATTACTCCGACTTCGCGGTACGCGAGCCGGGCTTGCGCATGACGATTTCTTTGGCAAGATTCAGATAGGCCTCGGATCCCTTGGACTTGATGTCGTAATGGAGGATGGACTTGCCGAAGCTGGGGGCCTCGGAAAGCCGCACGGTGCGGGGGATGACCGTCTTGAAGATCTGATCCGGGAAGCAGCGGTTCACTTCCTCCTGCACTTGCCGCGTCAGACGGTTCCGCCCGTCGAACATGGTCAGCACCACGCCGAGAAGCCCCAACTGAGGGTTGAGGCGCTTCTTGACCTGTTCATAGGTTTGCAGCAGCTTGACGATGCCTTCCAAGGCAAAGAACTCGCATTGAAGCGGCACAAGGATCTCCCTGGCGGCGCACAGGGCATTGAGCGTAAGCAGGCCGAGCGACGGGGGGCAATCCAATATAATGAAATCAAAACGCTTTTCCAGCGGCTCCAGCAACTCGGAAAGATAGAATTCCCGCCCCATCTTATCCACAAGCTCCAATTCCGCCGCCGCCAGATCCGTACCGGAAGGCAAGAGGAACAGGTACGGCGAAACCGTGGACAAAATGGCCTCGTTGACCTTTTCAGGCTGGAAGAACGACGTGTACAGATTGGCCGGCAGCGCATCCTGACCGAAGCCGAGCCCGCTAGTAGTGTTCGCCTGCGGATCGCAGTCCACGAGCAGCACGCGTTTTTCCATAATCGCCAATGAAGCGGCGAGATTGATGGCGGTAGTGGTTTTGCCTACACCGCCTTTTTGATTGGCAATGGCAATGATTCGAGCCATGAACGTCCCTCTTTGGCAATAGGAGAAGCGCAAGGACATGAAAGGTGAAAAGGCCGAGGCTGCCTGAGCCTCATCCCTTCCCAGACAATTCCGCATGGCGGCCTTGCAAACGGCAGGCGGCTCCCCGTGCCGCATCTTCACGCATACGGCACGCAGCAAGGCCATACGGAAGCGTTCCCGGACGGCTGCGCCGGAAAATCCCCCTCATGGAGAACGGCAATGTTTCACGGGAAACAGGCACGCTTCCCTTACCGTTCTCTAGAAGATGTCACTCCTCACGTCAAGGGAAGGCGAAAAGAGAATAAGAAGAAACCGATGTTACCATGAGGGCAATTGAACTTTACAATTTGGATCTGCCACAGGATATGGTTGTTTCTCTCCACAGTATGGTGAAAATAGAGGCTTTTCTCTCGTTTTTCCGTTGGTGGACTCTCTAGTTGAGGCATTTTATTGGTTATTTCCTTGGAATTGTTGAGAAATAAAGCATCAACCAGTTCCTATGAACCGCCTGAATTTTTAGGTCGAGTCGTTGTTTTTACATGGAACTATTTGAAATCATTAAAAACAATCTTTTGCGCCCTCAAAAATAATTAAATAATTTCAATAAATTATATCTAATTAGTGACACGACCTAGGCCCTATCATGGTATGGACTTGTTTCATCTCCACCGTACTAAAAATACAGCCTTTTTCTCCAGTTTCCCCCTTAGCGGAATCCACGGCTAAGACATTTTGCTGGTTATTCCTTTGAAACTTCGAGGAAAAAAGCACCAGCCATTTTTATGATAGGCTCTGTCATAGTGTGTGGTGGTTTCATCTCCACAGCACGGTGAAAAGACAGCCTTTTTCTCCGGTTTTCCCCTTGGCTGAATCCATAGCTGAAGCGTTTTTCTGGCTATTCCTTTGGAATTTCAATAAAAAAGCATCAGCCATTTTCTAGGATACAGCCTCATGATAAAGCCAAATTTTACAACCTTAAAGTTTTAGGCACTCCCGATCCGGCATTGAACAACGCAAATACGCTGTTCTTATACCTTCACAGCGACCGCCTGCTTCCCACAGCCGGAAGAACCTTTTCAAGGTAAAATCACCCTAAAAAAACAGAACATATTATATTCGGAGACGCCCGCCGGGACGAGACGAGGAAAGCTCCCGTTCGGCACGGCCCCAAAAAAATGGAATGCGCCCATTCCTTATGTGCGTTTTGCCCTTTCAGGGGAGCCGCCCAGATTTTCCCTCTGCAAACGGCCTTGCAAAGACCTATCCTACCTCCGGGCAAGGCTCGTTCACCAGACGCTCCCACTGTTCGAGGAAGGCAGCCCGGCTTTTCGCCTCCCAGTGCTCCATCTCCCGGATAAAAGCCCTTGCCTTGCCCCGCAAAGCCTCTTCCGTCCCGGAATTGGCGATGACCTGATCGCACCCCGCCATCTTGCGTTCCTGCGTCCACTGGAGGCCGTCCATCCGGGCCATGAACGTATCCGACCAGCCACGCACTTCCAGCAGGCGGCGGCAGCGTTCGCCCTGCTCGCAGGAAATCCCCACAACGTAGGGCCGCCGTTCTCCGCACAACTTGCGGCTCCAGCCGGACTCGAACCACAGCGGCACCTCGGCGACGGCGTAGCCCCGCCCCGCTTCTTCCTGCCCGCTCCAGAAGCGTTCAAGATCATCCAGCACCAGCGGGTGCAGCAGGCTTTCCAACTCGTGCACATCCACGCCCGACTCAGCTTCCGGCAACAACGCGGCAGCCAAAGCCTTACGATCCACAGGCGAACGGTCGTCGGGAATAAACCGATCGCCATAGCGCAGGCGCAGCGCCTGCCAAGCCTCCCGGCCCGGCTCATAGAGCCGGATTACCGCCGCGTCCGCGCTCCATATCGGGACGCCCTCCTCCGCCAGCATCCGCATGAACAGCGACTTCCCCGATCCCGCCACGCCGGTTACGACGACGCGCCGCATATGACGTTCCAACGTCAGCGCCGCCTGGATGAAATCCTCCGGCGGCGGACAGGTGAAGGCCATCTTCTCGCCCGTAAACGGATGGATGAACGACAAATGCCATGCGTGCAGCATCTGACGCGGAGCCGGATCGTGCTTGAGCAGCACGCCGGGGACGGGCGGCGTCAGAGCCTGACCGCCCCTTCCATATAATTTGTCGCCCCAGAGGGGATGCCCGACATGCGCCATATGCACACGGATCTGGTGCGTGCGGCCCGTGAAAATCCGTACCCCAAGCAGGCTGTAGCCCTGCCCCTTGTGCAGCACGCGCCACTCGCTGCGGGCTTCCTTCCCGTTTTTCACCACTGCAACCTTGACCTTCACCGTGGGATGCCTGCCGAGCGGCGCATCCACCGTGCCCGCCGGGGCGGGGACGCCCTGCACCAAAGCAAGGTACTCCTTCCGTATTTCCCGTGCCGCGAACGCCTCGGAAAGCCGCATCCTCGCCTCTTCCGTAAGCGCCACGCAGATAAGCCCGGAGGTGTCCTTGTCCAGACGGTGCACGATGCCGGGCCGGAAGCCTTCCTGCGCCCGCAGGGACGGGAAACGCGCCACCAGCCGGTGGACGAGCGTCCCCTCAGGGCAGCTCGGCGCGGGGTGTACGGTCATCCCCGCCGGTTTGTTGAGCACGGCAAGCCACGCATCCTGATAGAGGATCTCCAGTTCGCCCTCTTCCGGCTGCACGGATGTCGGCTCCGCTTCCATCCTGAGTTCCACGGACTGCCCGGCCCCTACCTTGGCGGAGACATCCGTACACACGGCCCCGTCAACAAGACAGCCGCCATCCCGGATGGCACGCTTCACTTTTTCACGTGAAACATCCTGTTCCCGCAGGGCCTCTCCAAGGAAACGGTCAAGCCGCACCCGCCCGCCGTCAACTGTGAAAGCAAATGTTCGTGTCATAAGGAATATCGGTAGAGGTGGGGTGTAACGGGGAGGAAGGAATCCTCTTCAAGAGGATTTCTTCCTCCCCGGACATATCTCCTTCCCGCCTCAAGCAGGACGAGGAGGCCGCTCAAAAGAACCCATTCCGGCTTTTTCCATGAAAACACACAATCAAAGCGGAAGCAAACGCAACAGCCTGCCTTCACACGTTTCTTATTTGCGCAGAAAACCGGGGAGCTTGAAATACAACTGCGAAAGCGGATCAAAGAGGCTTCCGGGCAGCCATGACGCCAGCCAGAACAGGCGGATCTTGGGCGAGGATACATAAGGAGCCACCAGCCTGCGGGCCTCCGCCCCGCTGCCCTCGCGCCACAGGGCCACGGCCTTCTGGAACGCGGCCCGGCGGGTCAGGATCCCGACCAGATCGGGATAGTCCCGGTCATAGCCGGGGTACAGCCTCCGGTGCTTGTCGAGGATACGGAGCGTTTCATCCGCGAACTGGCCGAACTTGCGGAACGTCGTATTTACGCCGTGGACGCGCCAACGGGTCAGCGGCTCGTCCACATGATCCAGTTCCCACGTTTTGGCGATGCGATAAAACACATCCGCCTCTTCGCATACGTTCAGGGATTCGTCGAACCACTCGCCCAGGCTGTCCAGCGCCGATTTGCGGATCATGGCCGAGGACATGGAAATCCACTGCCGGGTCATGAGTTCGCGGAACACCATGCCCCGCGCCGGATGCGTCGACTCGAACATCCGCGAAAGCGTGCCCTTCCCGCTGAACATCTCGGTATCCGTGCTCACCAGGCCGAGCCTCGGATTGGCATCGAACAGCATCACCTGCTTTTCCAGCTTGGTGGGAAGCCATTCGTCATCACAGTCCAGAAACGCCAGCAGGGAACCCTCAGCCTTGGCAATGGCAAGGTTCCGCGCGGCCCCAAGCGGAACCGTCTTCTCGGCGAGGAAATACCGCACCTTCCCGCCGTAGCTCTGCGCGATGGCGGCGCTGTCGTCCGTGGAACAGTTGTCCCAGAACACGATTTCCCAATCGGGCCACGACTGCCGGAACACCGAATCCATCGCCTCGCGAAGGTGTTCCGCGCTGTTGTAGCAATTCATGATCACCGTAACTTTCGGCATAGAGACCTCTTGTTGGAAGGGGGGAGAAAAACGTGTGGGGAGGGGAAGGAGGCCCTTTCTGGAGAAAGGGCCTCCTTCCCCTCCCCACGCCCCTCCCCTTCCTCCCCAAAGACTTTCGTAAATGGGGCGAACGGCGTGTGGGGCGGCCCGGCGGCTTGACCCGGAAAACAGTTTCCCGGCAGCGCCGTCCACAAAAAACTCAAGGGGCGTCAAAAAAACGACGCGCATAATCGCCTTTTCAGCCCTTAAAAAAAATTTTCCGACCCGTTTCCCGTCCGTATCCCGTTTTTACAGCGGAGAGCCTATTGACGCGCAATATCGGCCCCGGCTCCTGAACACACAAGCGCAGCGCCGGGCGTTCAGGAGCCGGGGCCGCACTGAAGGGGTCCGGGGGGAATCATTCCCCCCGGCGGGGTCAAGGGGCGGGGCCCCTTGCCGCCGGAGGCATCCCACGGCGGCATCCCCGCTACTTCACCGCTTCGATGATCCCCGCACAAACGGACTCGACATCCTCACGGCTCAGGCCGGGATGCAAGGGCAGCGTCAACAGCTCGCCGTGCAATTGCTCGGTCACGGGCAGGGACGGCTTGCCCCCGCCGTACAGCGACAACAAATGGTTCGGCTTGTAGTGCTGGCCCGTGGGGATGCCTTGGGCATCCAGCGCGCCGATGACGTCATGCCGACGCCCGTTCAGGATGCGCACCGGGAAAATATGCGGCACGATCCACGCTTCCGGCTCAGCCGTGAGCAGCGCCACGCCGGGCACGCCGGAAAGCCGTTCGCGGTACAGATCCGCAAGCTCACGGCGCTTGGGGGCGAATTCGCCGTCCAGCCGGGCCAACTGCACCCGACCGATGGCCGCCATGATGTTGCTCATGTGGTAACGCCAGCCCTGCCGCTCCACGTCGAACTCCCAACTGCGCTGCCCGGAAAAACGCTTTTCGGTGTCCTTTTCCACGGAAAGCAGACGCCCGTCGCGCGCGGCCTCGGCCACCGCCTGATCCGAGGCCACGATGCAGCCGCCTTCGCCGCAGGTGATGTTCTTGATGCCGTCAAAGCTGAAACAGGCCACATCCCCGAAGCTGCCGATCTTGCGGCCCTTGTACAGGCATCCGAACGCATGGGCGGCATCTTCGATGACCCGCAGGCCGTGCTTTTCCGCAAACGCATACACGCCGTCCAGATTGACCGGGTTGCTCGCATAGTGCACCGGCATGATGGCCTTGGTGCACGGGGTAAGGCGCTTTTCCGCATCGGCGAGATCGATGGTCGCCGTATCAAGGCGCGCATCGCAGGCCACGGGGACGGCCCCGGCCCCGCTGATGGCCTGAAAGGACGCCACGAACGTCAGCGAAGGCACCAGCACTTCCGCGCCGCTCCCGTGCCCGAGCACGGCCTCGACAGCCAGATGCAGGGCGGCCGTCCCGGTATTGACGGAAATGACCCAGCTCGCGGGCACGCCCAGATAAGCCGCTACATCAGCCTCAAATTGCTGCACTTCCTTGCCGATGCCCAAGTAGCCGTCTTCGCAGATGACGCGGCGCACGGCCTCGGCTTCGGCCTCGCCAACGATGGAACGGGAAAGTCTCATGCTCATGTCAGTCTCCGGGGGTTCCCCCCCTGCCCCGCCGTGCGGCGGGCGCATAGGTCGGCGCCGCATGGCGGACGCCAGAAAAAGGGGCAGGGAAAACCCTGCCCTGACGTGTTACCAATGATAAGGGATATCCTGCGAATCGACGTCCTTGCGGAGCCCTTCCGCCGGATCGTGCGGGATGTCCGGGCAGTTGCAGATAACCGCAGGAACGCCCCCCGCCGCCGTAAAGCCGTACCAGACACGCGGCGGGATTTGCAGCAGCGCGTAGTTGTCCGGCCTGCCGAGCAGCACTTCCATGATCCGCCCGTACGTCGGGGACTCCGGGCGGCCGTCATACAGGACAATCTTCAGCCGCCCCACCGGTACGGCGAAACGCTGCGTCTGGCGCGTGTGGCATTTCCATGCCTTCACGCATCCCGGCTCAACTTCGGAAAAGTACACTTCCCCGATCTCCCCGAACAGCGGGGAGGCCGGGCGCATCATGTGCATGACCGGGCCGCCGTTCGTGGGGATGACGGCCAAATCCTGCAACTCCACGTCCTTAATAACGGATTCCATCGGAACTCCACGGCAGCCCCAACGCGGCGGCCTTGCGGCAGTAATCCTGAATCTGCGACTGCGTGAACGCGTAAATGTCCGCGCCCTGCCCCTTGTAAAACACTTCGTACCACTTGGCGGTAAACCGCATGGTCGTGTCGAAATCCAGCGTGGCGCGCCAGTTGAGGCAGGCCAGCGCCTTGTCGCAGCACAGCTTGAGCAGGGTGCATTCCTTCATCCCGGCCTGCCCCGCCAAATCCATCTTGCTGCCGAACCCGGCCCACTGGCTTTCCAGCGCCCGCACCACATCGGCTACGGTGTGGCTGGCGTCGGAAGAAGGCCCGAAGTTGAACGCCTCGCCGTCGAGCCTGAACCCTTCATGGCAGCCGTCGCCCTTGCCCGATTTCACCGCGTCGCGGTGCGCGGCGAACAGCTTCGCGCCGAGCCACAGGTAGCCGGAAAGCGGCTCCAGCACATGCTGCCACGGGCGGGTGGCGTGCGGGCTGCGGATTTCCACTTCCCTGCCCTCGCTCCACGCGCGGGCGCAGTCGGGCACGATGCGGTCAGCCGCCCAGTCGCCGCCGCCGATGACGTTCCCGGCGCGGGTCGTGGCGCAATACGGCGTATTCACCGGATCGCCGAAAAACGACTTGAAATAGGAATGCGCGATGATCTCGGCGCAGCCCTTGGATGCGCTGTAGGGATCGTAGCCGCCCAGATGGTCGGTTTCACGATAGCCCCACACCCATTCGTCATTGCGGTACGCCTTGTCGCTGGTGATGCTGACCACGGCCTCAACCGAAGGCGTCACGCGCACGGCTTCCAGCACGTTGAGCGTGCCCATCGCGTTGACTTCGATGGTGTCGGCGGGGTTTTCGTAGGAAGCGCGCACAAGCGCCTGCGCAGCCAAGTGGAACACGATTTCGGGCTTGAACTCCCGCATGGCTTCGATGAGCGCCTTGCGGTCACGCACATCGCCCCGATAGTCGCGGATACGCCCGCCAAGCCCGATCACGTCGAAATGCGACGGGGCGGTCGGCACGGCGTCCGAAAAACCGGCGACTTCCGCGCCCATCTGGAGCAGCCACGCCGTCAGCCACGAACCCTTGAATCCGGTGTGCCCGGTGACGAACACCCGGCGGCCTTCATAGATATGACCAAACATAGATTGTCCTTGGGGGAGAATGCCTCCGGCGGAGGGCTGCCGCCCTCCGGGCTCCTGCCGGGGGGAATGATTCCCCCCGGCCCTTCAGCGCCGCCGCATCCCGCACAGGCCATGCGCCTGCATGGGATACGGCGGTTCTGTGGGCGTCGGGCATCCTTTTTCACAATGCCGCAACGGAGCCGCCGGGAAACTGTTTTTCAAAGAAAGGCGTATCGGAATGCCCTTCCCTCAGCCCGCCCCGCTTGCAAAAGCCTTGGGAGGGAGAGGGATGGGGTGCGTGGGAAGGGTAAGGGAAGCCCTTCTCCAGAAGGGTTCCCTCCCCCTTCCCCCGCATATCAAAATCTTATTTGCACCACGGGGCGTTGCCCTTGTCCCAAAGGGCATTGAGCGCCTGCGCGTCACGCAAGGTATCCATGCACTGCCAGAAACCGGTGTGGCGGTACATGGAAAGCTGGCCTTCGGCGGCAAGGCGTTCGAGCGGCTCCTTTTCGAGATCGCAGGACTCGTCCTCAGAAAGATAGTCAAGGAATTCGCGCTTGAACACGAAGAACCCGCAGTTGATGTATTCGTCCAGGACGGGCTTTTCCTGCCAAGACAGGATGTTCCCGTTTTCATCGGTCTTGACGGAACCGAAGCGGGAAGGCATCCGGACGCCGGTGAAGGTCGCCATCTTGCCGGATTTGATATGGAAATCGACCAGTTCGCTGATATTGATGTCGGAAACGCCGTCCCCGTAGGTGACCATGAAGCGATCCGTGTCGATGTGCTGCGCGATGCGCTTGATGCGCGCCCCCTTCAGGGTTTCCTGCCCGGTGTCGGACATGGTGACGCGCCAGTCGGTCACCTGCGCGGTCGGGTGGTAGGTCGTCGAGCCGGTGGCGAGATCCACGGTGAAGTCCGCATTGCGCATACGGTAATCGTGGAAATACTGCTTGATGACCTCCCCCTTGTAGCCGAGGGGCAGCACAAAATCCTTGTGACCGTACCGGGCGTACATGGACATGATATGCCACAGCACCGGACGCCCGCCGATTTCGACCATCGGCTTGGGTTTGAACTCGGTTTCTTCGCGGAGCCGGGTTCCCTTACCGCCACACAGAATAATAACTTTCATGGACTTGCCTCATGTTTCCAGATATAGGAAGCTCCGTATCCCGACCGGACTGCCGGAGTGCGGCCACACTAGCAAAACACGCGGCAAAGGTGAATACCCCGTCCTTCCGGGCAAAAAGCCGCCGCCCCGCAATCCTTTTCCAGCCCCTTTTCGACGCCATCCGCATCAGGAGGAATCCCATGTCCCCATCCGTCCAGGCCATCAAACGGTTCCTTGAAGCCCACGACCGTTTTGCCATGCACAACGGCATCACCGTTGAAGATGCCGACTACGATTACGGCAAGGTCAGCCTCGCGTTTGAAGATCACGTCAAAAACTCCCTCGACATGCTGCACGGCGGCGCGCTGTTCACCCTCGCGGACATGGCTTTCGGCCTTGCTTCCAACTTCGGGCAGGAAGACGGCACCATGATCAGCACCAACGCCACCATTTCCTACATGAAAAGCGCCAAGGCAGGCCCCATCGTCGCCGAAGCCCGGCTCGCCAACGGCGGCAGGCATCTCGCCACCTATGAAGTCAAAATCTACGACGGGCAGGGAACCTATATCGCCTGCGCCATGATCTCCGGCTACCGCCTCGACACGAAGCTGGCGATTGAAGAGGAATAGAATATGTGGGGGAAGGGAGGGGGAGCCTTTCTAAAGAAAGGTTCCCCCTCCCTTCCCCCACACCCCCATCCCTCCCTCTCCCAAGACTTTCGACTGATGGGGAGGCCCCCCGACAGGAGTCCGTTCCGGCAACAGGCCGGGTTGTGTTGTTAATTATATATTGAAACTATTGAATTATTTTAGGTTGTAAATATTGTTTTAATAATTTTAAATAGTTATATTTTAAACGACGATATGGCCTAAAAAAACGCCTTTCCCTCTCCATATCAAACAAATTCCAAGCCGCCGTGCCCTCAAAAAAGGCGGCTCCTGACGGCCTTGGGGCGAATGAAAAGGGTTCCGTGTCCGGCGCAAGCCGGATGCGGAACCCTTTTCATTCGCCTTGAGGGGGTCTGGGGGGCATCATGCCCCCCAGCGGGTGCAGGGCGGAGCCCTGCCCGCCGGAGGCGCTGCCTTTTACCTCCCTACGCGGCGGGCGTGGCGGGCGATGATCTCGTTGTAACGGACCTTGAACGCCGCGGGATCGGCTAGCTCAAAGCCGGACTGCACCGGACGGAATACAAAAAGGGCCTGCGCCGCCTTGCCGTTGGCCCAGCTCATGGGGGCCATGCTCCACTCCATGTTCTGGGCGGAGGCCAAACGCCGGTTCACCTGCGCGGGCGTCCATGGGGTTTGAAGGTTCATGACCGAGGCCATGCGGACAAAGTCATAGCCGATGCCTTCCCAGAAATCCGGGATGCCCTTGCCGGACTCCGCCATCGCCCGCACGAGGGCGCCCGCAGCCGGGGACGGGGACGCCGGATTCCACGCACCGGGGAAAATCGCCAGATCGAGGTTCGCCACATTGACGCTCGAACGGTTGGAAAGCCCCTGCTCCCAAAGGGACGTGCCCATCAGCACGAGGCGATCCTCGCCCTGATAGAACAGGAACGGCACGAGCAGTTCCAGATTCTTCCAGCTATCTGGAATGAAAGCCGCCTGGAAGGTGGATGTCGGCACGGGGGTCTTGCCGCGCATGGTGCCGCCCACAAAACCGCGCATCACCTCGCCCCAACTGGAGGTGTCGCCGGAAGGATAGGTCGCCACTTTAGCCGCGGAGCCGTTGGCGCGCACGGCCTTGAGGAACAGATCCGTCATCCGCTGCCCGTAAGTATCCGTCGGCGCAAGGACGCCGTAGCTGGAAATGCCGAGGCTGCGCGTAAATTTGAGGACAGCGTTGATTTGATCCTGCGGGCTGGCGAAGAAACGCCACGCGACCGTCCCTTCGTCGCTTCCCTCAAGGCTCGGAAGGAAGGCGAAAACGGCGCGCGACTGCTGAATGCTGCGGGACTTCATCGCCGTATAGCGATCCGCGCGCAGGGGCCCGCCCACCATCACGCACTGCGGGGGCAGTTGGGCCAGCTTGTCCAGCCAATCGGGAGATTCCGTATTGATCATACGGACATCCATCATCATGCCGGATTTGGACAATTCACCCTGCGCAGCCGTGGCGCCTGCGGCGATCTTGTTGCCGAACGGCCCGTACGCCCCGCTCAGGGGCAAGGCCAAGGCCACACACCCGGAACTGAATGAAGGCTGCCCTGTGCCGCCCGCACCGGAAAGCTTGCCCTGCACATCAAGCCACGCGGGGCTGTTTTCCGCTCCGGGAACCAGATCCTTCCAGAATTTCAGGGCATTCTCAGCGCCCTGCCTATTGCCGCTGAAAAGGGCCGCCTGAGCCACACGCTCCCACGCCAACGCGCGCTGCTCCGTGGAAAGCGCGGCGTCACGGGCCACCACATTGTACAGGCGCTCGGCTTCGGCATAATTGCCCGCCTTCCACGCCGCATCAGCCTGTTCGGGAAGAGGCTGGCCGCTGGCGGCATGGCCGGGCTGGGAGGAAGGCGCGTAGCCGCCGGAGACAAATACGGTACGCCCGCACCCGGCGAGCAGCAGAAGGCACGCCAAAACCATCAAAGCGCCTGCCCGTGCAGGCCATTTCAGACAACCGTTCATGATTCCCCCAAGGATATGGTTCCATCCGTATAGATACGCCGCACAGGAAACAAAAAGCCCGCAAAACGGAGCCGCACCCCAAAAAGGCAGGCGGGAAAAGCGCATCCGTTCCCCACAGGCGTTTCAAGGCTACAGCATGGCGGAAAGCGAGGCAAGCCCGGCTCGCCTAAACACAGGGCTTTGATGCCGGTTTGCGCCATTTGACCGGCGTTCGCGGCAAGGGTACAAGGCAGGGGAGCCTCTCTT
Source organism: Bilophila sp. T19-St14 (assembly GCF_059728385.1). NCBI lineage: Bacteria > Pseudomonadati > Thermodesulfobacteriota > Desulfovibrionia > Desulfovibrionales > Desulfovibrionaceae > Bilophila > Bilophila sp. T19-St14. The sequence continues at coordinate 2,273,852 of NZ_BAAGFT010000001.1, read as the reverse complement.
TTCCCGTAACCGCCGCACCTTTTCACGGAGCGTTTTATGAACCTTACCGAACTCATCAGCAAGCACCCCGTCCCGGCAACCCGCTTCCAGCGCCCCTACGTCATCGCCGAAGCAGGCGTGAACCATGAAGGCAGCATGGACATCGCCCGCCGCCTCATCGACGAAGCCGCCCTCGGCGGCGCGGACGCCATCAAGTTCCAGACCTACAAGGCGGGAACCCTTGCCTCCAAGCATTCCCCGGCCTACTGGGACACCACCAAAGAGCCGACCCCAAGCCAGTACGAACTGTTCAAAAAGCACGACTCGTTCTGGAAAAACGAATTTGAAAATCTGAAAAAACACTGCGATCAGGCTGGGATCGCCTTCATGTCCACGCCGTTCGACGTGGAATCCGCCAAGTTCCTCAACGACATGATGGACGTGTTCAAGATCTCCTCCTCGGATCTCACAAACCGCCCCTTCATCGAATTCATGTGCGACTTCAAAAAGCCCATCATCATGTCCACCGGCGCGGCAAGCCTTGCCGAAATCGCCGAGGCCGTGAGCTGGATTGAAGCCAAGGGCAACCCGCTGGCCCTGCTCCACTGCGTGCTGAATTACCCCACGATGGATGAAAACGCCGCGCTCGGCATGATCCCGGCCCTCGTCCGCCATTTCCCGCAGCACGTCATCGGCTACTCCGACCACACCCTGCCCAACGACATGAAGGTGCTGGAAGTCGCCACCCTGCTCGGCGCGCAAATCCTTGAAAAGCACTTCAGCCACGACAAGACGCTGCCCGGCAACGACCATTACCACGCTATGGATTACAAGGATCTCCAGCTCTTCCGCCGGAATTTCGAGCGGACGCTGTCCATGATCGGGGAAATGCGCATCGAAGCCCTGGCCTCCGAGGAGCCCGCCCGCCGGAACGCCCGCCGCTCGCTCGTCGCCAACCGCAACATCCCCGCCGGGAAGATCATCGACAAGGACGACCTCACGTGGAAGCGTCCCGCTGGCGGCATCAGCCCCCGCCATTATTATGAAGTGCTCGGCATGGCCGCCCGCGCTGACATCGAGGAAGATACCGTCCTTCAGTGGGCGCATCTGGAATAAAAACGCATGTGCTGGAAGGGGCGGGAGAAGGCCCCCTTTTCCCTGCCCCATTCGGTGCGGGTCCCCGATTTCGTCGAGGAACAGCGTGCCGTTGCCCTTTTTCCTTCCCATCCGGTGCGGGCCGCCTCCTCCCATAAGCCCCCGCGCCGAAAGGGGGCATGGTGCGCCCGCCGCAGGAGGGAGCGGAAAGACAATCATTGAGCATTCGGTTCGTTGTGTTTCAATCTTCCTCAAGCCCGGCGCGTTCCGGCATTTCCCAAAAAGGAAACGGGGAAAGTGCATCTTGCGGGAAGGCGGACGGGGCCAAAAGAAAGGGCAAGGCCAAAGGGCCTCCTTTCGGGAAAAGGCCCCTTCTCCGGGACTCAACAACACATAGCCGAAAAGGAAACGCCATGAAAAAAATGCTCATTGCCGCCGTATGCCTGATGCTGCTGAGCCCGGCCTATGCGGGCGCATCGCTGTTCGGATCGGACGGCCCGAAGGACACCGACGAGATCACGCCCCTCCAGTACGCCTCCCTCCTCGGCCTGCGGGACATCGATCCCGTGATGTTCCGCACGAAGCTGATGCCGCTCATCGACGAAGCCATGAAAGACGGCAAGATCACCGTCGGCGAATGCAAAGAGATCGAAAAGGCGGCCGGCAACGTGGCCCCGGCCTTCTATGCGGCTGCGAAAGCCCCGCGCCTTCAGGAAAGCATCTCGGAAACGATGGACAAGGCGAAGAAGGACGGCAAGGAACTGGGGTCAAAACTTGAGGACACCCTCAACAACCAGCTGCCGCAGTTGTTCGACGACGCCATGAACCTGTTCCGGGAGCAGATGCGGCAGTACAACAAGGAAAAACCGGAAGCGCCCACAAACCTTTGATTGCCTGCGGCGCGGAAAGAGGCACCTCCTGTGACCACTCAAGCCATCACGACGCTGATTCTTGGTAAGGCCCCGGAAAACGCGGCCCCGGCCACCCACATTCTGGCCGGGCCGTGGTGTACTGCCCCGGCGTCGGCCGAAGAAACCGGTTTCGACATGCCGCCGGAACCGCTGGCCGATCCCGAACGGCTGGAAACGGCCGCCAGACAGGCGCGCCAGCTCGTCACGCAGCTTGCCCCCCGGCTCCGGGATTATCTGAATGGGCTTTACGGCACGCAGCACGACGACCGCTATTGGGATTTCGTACTGGCCCCGTGGCTCGTCCGCGCCGTGGAAACGCTGGTTGACCGCCTGTACCGTACCGCCGGGATTCTGGAAGCGTTCGGCAGCCGCCCCCTCTCCGTACCCGTGCTGGACGCTTCGGCATTCGCCTTTGCGGACACGCAGGACTTCATCATGGGCGGCATCCTCAATCCTCAGTGGAACCACTGGCTGTTTTCCCGCCTGCTGAAACGGGATTGGCCCGCCGCATGGACTGCCGAGGAACTGCCGCCCGTCCAACGCGAGGCCGCCCCGGCCAGACGGGAAAACCTCTTGAAGCATACCGCGCGGAACATCCTGTTCAGCCTGCCCTTTCCCCGCGTCAAAGGGTTCAGCCTCAGGCAGTCGTTCGATCTGTCCGTGGTGCTCACGCTCAACCGGGATCGCCGGGACGACACCATCCCGCTCCGGCTGCTCGGCGATCCGTCCGCGCCGCCCCTGCCTCTCGGATTCACGGAGGACGAAGCCTTTGATCTCGCCGTCGCCCTGCTCCCCGAATCCCTGCGGAAAGCGTCCATCCCGCAGACGCTCGGCCACGAACAGGCCCGCATCCGTTCGCGCGTGGTCAGCGTGGCGGCCTGCGAGGACGACGCCTACCGCATCAAGATGGCCCTGCACCGGGGGCGCGGCTGCCGGATGATCTTCATCCAGCACGGCGGCGAGTACGGCTATGTCAGGACTTCCGTGGCCTATCCGCTCGTCGAGTACTGCCAGCATCGTTTCATCACATGGGGATGGAAGCGCCACGGCCTCATGCCCGGCAACTTCCTGCCCCTGCCGCATCCCCAGCTTGCGGCCCTGCGCGACGCCCACCGCGAGAAGTCGCCCACGCTGCTGCTCGTCGGCACGGAGATGGCCCTCTTGCCCTACACGCTCAAGTCCATGCTCCGGGGGCGGCAGCAGTTCGCCTACCGGGAGGGCAAGGCCCGCTTCATGGCCGCCCTGCCCGAAGAGCTCCGCAGGCAGTCCCAGTACCGGCCCTATTTCGACGTCCCTTCTTCCCTTGAAGACGCCCCGTGGCTGCTCCGGCGGTTCCCTGAGGTAAAACGCTGCACGGGCCCCCTTGAGCCGCATCTGCTCGGCTGTCGCCTGCTTGTGCTCGATCATGCGGGGACGACGCTGGCGCAGGCGCTTGCCGCGAACATCCCGTTCCTGCTCTACTGGAATCCCGATACGGCCAGCTTCACCCCCGAAGCCCTGCCCCTGCTCGGCAAACTCCGGGAAGCGGGCATCCTGCACGACACGCCGGAATCCGCAGCAGCCAAGGCCGCCGAAGTCTGGGGCGACGTGCCCGGCTGGTGGACTTCCGTCCGCGCCGCGTGCAGGCCGTGGGCGTCGCAGCACGCCCTCACGAACAAGGACGACGTCCCGCATGTGTGGAAGCTCGTGTTGAAGGATGTGTAGAAGAGAAGATTGGAGGGGGAAGGGGAAACTTTCTGGAGAAAGTTTCCCCTTCCCCCTCCAAACCTCCCCCTTCCTCTTCAAAGACTTTTGACTGGTGGGGAGGCCACGCGACAGGAGTTCGTTCCACTCCAAGGCAGGGAAACTAAGCCCCCTGTTTCACCTCTTCACCAATGCCCTTTCAACAACAAAGAGCCTGAACGTATTGTTCAGGCTCTTCTTTTTGCCCACAGGGAAAGCGGGGAAAAGGAATTCAACAAGGCAAACGCCTTGAGAGCGCGGAAGGAGTTGAGAGAGGGAGGGAGAGCCTTTCTGGAGAAAACTTATCCTTCCTCTTCCAAACTGCCAGAGCAGATCGCCCCTTCCCCTTTCTCCCCCTTCCTCTTCAAAGACTTTTGACTGGTGGGAAGGCCGCGCCACAGGAGTTCGTTCCACTCCAAGGCAGGAAACCTGAGCCCCCTGTTTCACCTCTTCACCAATACCCTTTCAACAATAAAAAGCCTGAACGTATTGTTCAGGCCCTTCTTTTTGCCCACAGGGAAAGCGGGGAAAAGGAATTCAACAAGGCAAACGCCTTGAGAGCGCGGAAGGAGTTGAGAGGGAGGGAGAGCCTTTCTGGAGAAAACTTATCCTTCCTCTTCCAAACTGCCAGAGCGGATCGCCCCTTCCCCTTTCTTCCCCTTCCTCTTCAAAGGCTTTTGACTGATGGGGAGGCTGCGCGGCAGGAGTTCGTTCCACTCCAAGGCAGAAAAACTAAGCCCCCTGTTTCACCTCTTCACCAATGCCCTTTCAACAACAAAGAGCCTGAACGCATTGTTCAGGCTCTTCTTTTTTTCCACAGGGAAAGCGACCACCTGCCCCTAGCCCGTATATCCCTTCCAAACACCTCTTTTTGCCCGCAGGGAAAGCGGACAAGAGGGATTCGATAAGGTCAAAAGTCTTTGGAAAGGGAGGGATGGGGTTTGGGGAAGGGAGGGAAAAGCTTTTCTTCAGAAAAGTTTTCCCTCCCTTCCCCAATCTTTCCCAATCTTCCCCAACTGTTCCCTTACTCGACGGCTCTCCCGATCCTGTTCAGACGGATGTTGCTGAGGCCGTCGGCGGACCAGTAGATGCGCCACGCCTTGCCGCGGATGTCGTTGCGGTCAAGGAAGCCCCAGAAGCGGGAATCGGCCGAATCGTCACGGTTGTCGCCGAGCGCGAAAAACTTGTCGGCGGGCACGGTGATCGGCCCCCAGTTGTCGCGGCCCGGAATCATGATAAGCGGCTGCGAATGCTGCGTGTAGGGTTCCTGCACTTCAACGCCGTTGCGGTATAATACCTTGTTCCGCATCTCCAGCGTGTCGCCGGGGACGCCCACAATGCGCTTGATGTAGTCGAGGCTCCGATCCTTGGGGTAACGGAACACGATGATGTCCCCCACCTTGGGCTCGACGCCGCGGATCAGGTAGTCGTCATTGAAAGGATTCCGCAGGCCGTAGAGGAACTTGTTGACCAGCAGGTGATCGCCGATCTGGAGCGTTTCCAGCATGGAGCCGGACGGAATCTTGAACGCCTGCACCACAAACGTGGTCAGCACCAGAGCCAGAGCTACCGCCCAGATGAGCGCCTCGGCGTATTCCCCTATCACGGTCTTGCGAAACCTCTGGATGAGAGAAAGTTGTTCATTCATAAAGGAGGGAGTCCATTAAGAAAAGTGCCCTTCAATCCCTGTGGGAACGGCGGATGCCTTTCCCGGACTCAAGACACGGGCGTTTGAGGGGAGGGTACGGGGAGGGGCCGCTTCAAAGGCCCCTTCCCCATAGGCTTTTTTTACAGAATTCAACAGTATTTTGCTTCGATCTCAGCCCCGGCGGCGGCGACGTCGGACTTGAACCGCTCGCGGGAAGCACGGATCTGCTGGGCAAGATCGGGATCATGGAGCGCAAGGATCTGGGCGGCCAGCCAAGCGGCGTTCCGGGCCCCGGCCTTGTCAAGGGCGACGGTGGCGACGGGGAATCCGGGAGGCATCTGCACGGTGGCGAGCAGCGCATCCATGCCGCCGAGCGGGGACGCGGCGACGGGGATGCCGATAACGGGTTTCATGGTGCGGGCGGCAACCGCGCCGGCGAGATGGGCGGCCATGCCGGCGGCGCAGATGAACACCTCACAGCCCGCAGCTTCCAGCGAATCCACGAGTTCGGCGGTACGTTCGGGGGTACGGTGGGCGGAAGTCACCGTGAAGCGGAACGGAATGCCGAGCTTTTTCAGGATGTCGGCGCAGGGGGCTACGGTGGCCTCGTCGGACGCGGAGCCGATAAAGACGGCGACCTTGGCTTTTTCCATATTACAGTCTCCTCAAGCCCTTGGCACCGATGTCGGAACGGTGCTGGCTCTTTTCCATGTCGATCTTGGCGACGGCTTCATAAGCGCGCTTCTGGGCTTCGGCAAGCCCCTTCCCAAGCGCGGTCACGCACAGCACGCGTCCGCCGCTGGACAGGGTGCGGGTGCCTTCGCGCTTCGTGCCCGCCTGAAACACCTTGGCGTCCGGCAGGGCGTCCACGGCGTCGATGCCCTTGATTTCCATCCCTTTCGGATAACTGCCGGGATAGCCTTCGGCGGCGATGACCACGCCGAGCGCGGATTCCGGCCGGATGGACAGCTTGGCCTCATCAAGCCGACCGTCGATGCAGGCATCCATGATCTCCAGCAGATCGCTTTCAAGGCGCATCAGCAGGGGCTCACATTCCGGGTCTCCGAAACGGACGTTGTATTCCAAAACTTTCGGGCCGTCTTTGGTCATCATCAGGCCGGCATAGAGGATGCCGGTGAAGGGATGCCCCTGCCGGGCCATTTCAGCGAGGATCGGGCGGATGGTGATGTCGGCCATCTTTTCCAGATCCGCATCGGGAACGATCGGGGCCGGGCTGTAAGCGCCCATGCCGCCGGTATTGGGGCCGGCGTCGCCGTCGAATACGGCCTTGTGATCCTGCGCGGAAGGCAGCGGGAGGGCCGTTTTCCCATCGCAGAACGCCAACAGCGAAACTTCCTCGCCCACCAGAAATTCTTCGATGACCACACGGCTTCCGGCCGCGCCGAACATACCGCCCATGATCTGGCCGAGCGCTTCGAGCGCCTCTTCCTTGGTCTGGGCCACGACGACGCCCTTGCCCGCCGCGAGGCCGTCCGCCTTGATGACGATGGGCGCGCCCTTTTCTTCCACAAAGGCTTGGGCGGCTTCCAGTTCGGTGAACACGCCGCAGGCGGCGGTGGGGACGCCCGCTTTCTGCATGATGTCCTTGGCGAAAGCCTTGCTGCCCTCAAGCTGCGCGCACCACCGGCTCGGTCCGAAACAGCGGATGCCAGCCTGAGTCATGGCGTCCACGACGCCGAGGGTAAGGGGAAGCTCCGGCCCGGGAATCACAAAATCAACGGCGTTTTCCTTGGCAAAAGACACTAGCCCGGCGATGTCGCTGTCCTTCAGGGGGATGTTTTCACCTTCCTGCGCCGTTCCGCCGTTGCCGGGAGCACAGTAGATTTTCTCGGCTTTTCCGCTTTGGGCGACCTTCCACGACAAGGCGTGTTCGCGTCCGCCGGAGCCGATGATGAGTACGCGCATGTACTTTCCCTCCAAAATATTTTCTGCTAAATAGCAAACTTTCGTTTGTTTGAATCGATCGACACTAGCCGTTTACCGTCGAAAAGACAACCGGCAACCCCGTTGCCGCCGCCCTGCCGGAGAGACGCCATGTCACCTGCCAAGCCCCGCTTCCTTCCCCATCTTCCCGCCGATTTCCTTGCCGAACACCAGCTCGCGGGCATCCGATGGTCGGTGCGGCAGGCCATGAAGAGCCCCCAATACCGCGCCAAGCTCGCCGCCGCGGGCATTTCCTGCGGCGAGGACATCAAGACCCTTGATGATGTCCGCCGCCTGCCCTTTTCGGACGTGACCGACCTGCGCGACGGCTACCCCCTGCCCCTGCTTTGCGTGGAGCCCTCCGAAGTCGTGCGCGTGCACGCCTCGTCCGGTACGACCGGCAAGCGCAAAATCCTCGCCTACACCCAGAAGGACGTGGACACGTTCGCGCTCCAGATGGCCCGCTGCTATGAGCTTGCCGGGCTGACCACGGAAGACCGCATGCAGATTGCCGTAGGGTATGGCCTATGGACAGCCGGGGCGGGCTTCCAGCTCGGCAGCGAGCGTTTCGGCGCGCTCACCATCCCCGTGGGCCCCGGCAACATCGACATGCAGCTCCAGCTTCTTGTGGACATGCAGACCACCTGCATCGGCTGCACCTCCTCGATGGCCCTGCTCCTTGCCGAGGAAGTGGAGCGCCACAATCTGCGCGACAAAATCGCGCTCAGGAAGATTATTTTCGGTTCCGAGCCGCACAGCCTCAAAATGCGCCAGAGCTTCACTGAAAAGCTCGGCCTTGAGGCCAGCTACGACATTGCGGGCATGACCGAGATGTACGGCCCCGGAACGGGCCTGAACTGCGAGGTTGGGGAGGGCATCCACTACTGGGCGGATCTTTTCTATATCGAGATCATCGATCCCTACACGCTCCAGCCCGTTCCCGAAGGCGAAGTCGGTGAAATGGTCGTGACTTCTCTGTCCAAGGAAGCCGTGCCGCTCATCCGTTACCGTACCCATGACCTCAGCCGCCTCATCCCCGAACCCTGCCCCTGCGGGCGCGCCATCCCGCGCCACGGGCACATCCGGGGGCGTTCGGACGACATGATCATTTTCCGTGGGGTGAACATTTATCCCGGCCAGATTGCCGACGTGCTGAACCTCTATCCCGATGTGGGCGGCGAGTATCATATTGAGCTCACTCGTTCGGAAGGGCTCGACTACATGCGCCTGCGCGTGGAGCGTCAGTCCGGCGTCGGTTCCGGCAACGACGCGGGGCTTGCCCGCGCCATCGGCGAAGAGATGCACAAGCGCATCATGGCCCGCATCAACGTCGAGATCGTCGATCCCGGCGCGCTGCCGCGTACCTTCTCCAAGGCCAAGCGCATCACCGATTTGAGGCTGAGTGATTGAGAGTGAGGGGTTGGATTTGAGATTGGGGAAGGGGGAGGGAACTTTCTGGAGAAAGTTCCCTCCCCCTTCCCCAAACCCCATCCCCCTCCTTCAAAGACTTTCGTGTTTATCGAATCCCTGTTCCCCCGCTTTCCCTGTGGACAAAAAGAAGAGCCTGAACGCAGAGTTCAGGCTCTTCTTTTTGGAAAGGCTCTGTCATAGCATATGGTTGTTTTATTTTGCTGTGTTATAGAAAATGGTTGATGCTTTTTCCTTGAAGTTCCAAAGGGATAACCGGCAAAATGCCTTATCAGTGAATCCAGCCAAGGGGAAAACTGGAGAAATAGGCTGTATGTTCACCGTGCTGTGGAGATGAAACAACCAGATATTATGACAGAGCCTTGGAAAAAAGGGATTGGGAATTGAGCTAGCAGAAAATGTTTGCCTTCCGCCTCGGAGTGGAACGAACTCCCGCCGCGCAGCCTCCCCACCAGTCGAAAATCTTTGAAAAGGATGGGGGAGGAGCGAACCGATCTGGCAGTTTGAAGGGGGAAGGGAAAACGTGGGGGTGCTCCACTCCTTCTTCAAAAAGTTTCCCCTTCTCCTCCAATCTTTCCCGTTCCCTATTGCCCAATCGTAGGCAACGGGGGGATGGACGCGGCAACATCTTCGGGATGGACGCGGACGAGCACCGAGGCAGTCGTGCCCGCGCGGAGCTCGATTCCCTTCGGGAGCGCATCGAAATGAAGCCTGACGGGGATGCGCTGCGCCAGCCGTATCCACTCGAACGTGGGGCTGACCGAAGGCAAAAGCTGCTCGCCTGTACTCCCGTTCTCGCGGGCGATCCCCCAGCCGATGCTCTCCACCGTGGCCTCAAGCGGCGTATCGGAATAAGTCATGAGCGTGATCAGCGCCCGGTCGCCGGGGCGGAAATCCCGGATCTGCGTCTCGCGGAAAAAGGCGTCCACGCGGAAACTGTCCGCATTGATCAGGGCAACCAAAGGGCGATAGGCCGTCGACATGGTCCCCGGCTGTACCGTCAGATTGGTGATGTACCCGTTCACGGGAGCCGTAACGTGCGTGAAGCTCAGGTTCAACCGTGCCTGCTCCAACTGGGCCTGCGCAACCGCCACATCAGCCTCGGCGGACAGAAGCTGATCCTCGGCCTGTTGAAAGGCTTCGGGGGAAATCGCACCCGGCGCGCCCCGCTGAAGCCGTGCATCGCGCTCCGCCCTGTCACGGGCGGCCTTCGCAACGGCCTGCTTCTGGCGCACGTTGGCTTCGGCCTGCGAAAGCGTTACGCGGAATGGCCTGTCGTCCAAATCAAAAAGCGGATCGCCCACTTTCACAAATTGATTGTCGCGGACATGCACGGCCTTGACCTCCCCGGACACGCGGGCGGCGACCTGAACGACTTCCGCCTGCACCATCCCGTCACGCGTCCAAGGATTCCTGAAATAGGCGTTGTAGCGGATATAGCAGAAAATACAGGCAATCACGATGATCAGCAGCGTCAGGAACCAGCGAAGCAAACTGTTGATGCTCATAGAACCATCCCAAGCGGTAGGAGGAGACACACATAAATGGCGATGAGCGCCATAAACACCCACGGCGGGTTGGCGAACCAGCCGGAAAGCCCGGTGCGGTTCAACACAAACGCCGTTGCCAGCGCGCCCAGAATGCCGAACAGCACTATGGGCAGGAACGGCGAAAAATAAATGCCCATCAAGGCAAGCTCATGCGGCATACCCACCTCCCTTCAAGGCGCGGGAAAATTTTATGTTGTGTCGCTATCTTAAATATAACTATTTAAAATTATTAAAAATATTTTTATTGCTCGTAACCAGTTAAATAATTTCAATAAATTATACAATTGACGACACAGCCTAGGGCAAATGAACTTTAATTTGGCTCTGTCATAGCATATGGTTATTTTCATCTCTACAACACTGTGAACATACAGCCTTTTTCTCCAGTTTTCCCCTTGGCGGACTTCATGGCTGAGGCATTCTGTTGGCTATTCCCTTGGAACTTCAAGGAAAAAGGCATCAACCATTTTCCATGACACAGCCTAAAATTTAAGACACGCTCGCCTCGGCATTGAATAGCGCAAATACATTGTACTTATACCTTCGCAACGACGGCCTGCCTCCCACAGCCGGAAGAACATTTTCAACGTGAAAATGCTCTAGGGTCTGTTCACACAAAAAGAATAAACATAATATTTACAAATTATTATACTCAATTTCGAGCAATGCTGAATGTTTCTACCAGCCCGCTTCAGTCATTGGAAAAACTCGGCATAGTGTGAACACGCCCTAGAAGCCCGCTCTCACCAATTCGTTGTATTTCTGCATAACATCCCAAAACAAATCACAATACGTCGTATCCTCCCCCAAAACCCCGTAAAAGGCACGGGCTGTGGCGCGGCCTCCCCACCAGCCGAAAGTCTTGGGAGGGATAGAGGAGGGGGTTTGGGGGAGGGGAAAGGGAGCCCTTCTTCAGAAGGGTTCCCTTTCCCCTCCCCCAATCTCACACTCCCTCAAAACCTGTTCCGGGAATCGGCCTCCACAGGGAGGGAGCGCATCAAATCAAGCGTATTGGACAACGATTTCATGATGCCCGCACAGGAAACGAGCAAATCCTGCACGGCCTGCCCACCCGCGTGGGCATCCGGCCCTTTCTCGACGCGGGCGCTTTCCCGCAAGCCGTCAATCATGGAACGGACCACCGCTTCCATGGATTCAAGCCGGTCTTTTAACGGCGCTTCCACAAGCGGCACGCGCGCCGTCCCCGGCTGGGAAGGGCAAAGCAGGTCGCTGTCCACGGAGCGGAGCCGGGCGTAAAGCCCCTGCATCGAGGACGCCATGTCCTGAACCTCCGTGGAAAAAACGCGGACGAGTTCGGGCTTCACAAAGGTTACGGGGAGCTTTCTGGCCAAAATGCCGATCTCCTCAGCCAAAAAACGCGTCCGATGCAGACGGAAAAACATCCCCAGACGGAACAGGGAGCCGCGCCGCTGTTCGCGGCAAGCCCGCAAATGGAGCAGCAATGTTTCCGAGGAGCGGAAAAAGGCCTTTTGCCTCTGGAGAAAACGGGCTTCCGTGTTGGGCATGAACAGCGCGTAATGGATCAGGGAAACGATGGAAATGCCGAACAGCAGCGTAAAGGAACCAACCAGCAACTGCCCGAAATCGTACGTCGGGAGGTTCGTAAAATTGCCTATGGACAGCCACGGCAGCATGAAGGCCTGTTTGGTGAAATTCTGCTCCTTGCGCGGAAACGCGAACGTAATGAAAAATCCCGATACCCCCATCATGACGATGAACCCGCCGAGATTGGAAACCAGAGGGTAGATGAAGGTGTAGGCCAACCCCGTGCAGCCGATGCCGAGCGCAAAGATCAGCACCTGACGCAGCGGCTTGTCCTCGCCGGTCATGATGCCGATGAGTCCGAGCACGATGGTCAATTCCAGAAAGGCGATGGACTCCAGCCCCGGAGGGTTGAGGAGTATCCAGCACAGCGCCGCCGCCCAGAAAATGACGAACATCTGGGACATGTAGGCGTATTGCTCAGGCTTGATGACGGAAAAGGCCTTTTTTGAAGCGGACGGCTTCAGTTCGGGCAGAGGCCCGCCATGCAGCAGGAAACCGGCCAGCATCAGCAGCTCACGGCAGTGCGCCGCCTGTTCCTCAAACAGGTTCACCGCGGAAAACGCCAAACCCTTCCGTGTCGAGCCGAGTTTCTCGAATACGCTTTCATCGAACGCGAGCGGCTGTACGTCTCCGGGCTTCGCGGAACCTCCGGGATGGCCTTCCTTCCCCAAGGCATCCAGTTGTTCAAACAAGTTGCCCAGTTCTGCGATCCGTGACTCAAAATGGGGGAAAAGGGACGCCATATCCAAATCTTTCATGGCTACGAGGGTTCCCATCCAGCGCCGCTGGAGCTCCAGCAGTTCGGCGCTGCACCGGACAGCGCGCCCCCAGTATTCCCGGCAACGGTAAACCTGATACGCCTCCAGTTGTACGGCGGGAATGAGCTGCCCAACTTTATCGAGGAGCTCCCGCATGCCGACATACTGCGCATACATGCGGCTCATCTGGCCTTCCGCCCCGGCCTCCCTGCCCATGACGAAAAGGGCTTTGTGCCCCGCCATGAGCTCCCGCACGCCGCGATACAGGCCCTTGATGGATGTCCTTGGAGAAAAAACAAGTGTTACAACGGTATATACGCCGATGCCGAGCAATGTTTCCTCAACCCGGTATACGGAAAGATGAAAGGCGTCCTGCGGTTCGTGAACCGCCATGAGGCAGATGATCAGCGTGACGATGCAGGAAATGAAAAAGGCATAGCCGTAGTAAACGCTGGTCAGCATAAGATACAGCATCAGGCACAGATAGAGAGACAGCACAAACAGAAGGAGCATGCGCTCTTGTGCGAAAAGCCCAAGCAGGACAAGGGCGGCGACAGCCCCGGCAACCGTACCGAACATCCGCAGCACGCCCTTTTGCAGCGTCTGGCCGATGCTCGGCAGGCTGATCACGAACACGGTGAACCCCGCCCAAAACGGCCTGTCCAGATTCCAATAGAACGCCAGTACATACGTACAGACGAAAGCCAGCGCGGTTACGGCGGCGGCATGGATTCGGGCGGACAGTTCGGCGGTCATGGCAAAGGTAGGTGGAGGTTAAGGATGCCGCCATAGTACCGTGCCTCAGATGTCCGTCAATCCGCTGAGAGCTTTGAGAATCCCCGGAGGCATCCGCCTTTTCGATGATTTTCTAAAAAATTCATTTTAAATTTCAGACAGTTGAAATGTGGATTTTACTACAAAAGTGAATATCTCATACCCGAAGCCCCTTTACTTCGGGCCTGTTTTCCCCTATAAGAAGCCCTGCATACGAACGGGCGGTTAGCTCAGTTGGTAGAGCGCCGCCCTTACAAGGCGGATGCCACAAGTTCAAGTCTTGTACCGCCCACCAGCTAATTCAGGGACTTACGGAATAAACGCCGCAAGTCCCTTTTTCTTTTGGCTGTGTCAGAGGAAATGGTTGATGCTTTCTTGAAGTTCCGAAGGAATAGCCAAGAACCTGCCTCAGGTATGGAGCCCGCCAGCGAAAAGGGGAAACGGTTTGCATTTTCACTATCCTGTGGAGATAATACAGCTACACCCCATGCCGGAGCCTTTCTTTTCCAATACCATCCCCAACACGTAAACAAAAAACCATCCCCTCCCCTCGAAGGACATACGGCAGTACCGCCCTCCCCATGGCAAAAAGGGGCCCCCCTTCGGAACGGAACCTCCCCGGCTCCCCTCACGGCTAATGCCAGCCCCCTCACCTTGCGCTTCCTAATATCTCCCCCGTTGTACCTCCACATGGAGAACCTAAACGGGCGCTTGGAGAGCCGCCCGCCCATCTGGGCTTGGTTCCTCTATCCGAAGAACCTAGGGCCGAAAAACGGCAGGCAGATTCCTTTCCACCGATTGTCTCTTCCGCGCGAAAGGCCTAGAGCTTGCCGGGGGTTTTACGTTTGGCCTTGCCACAGAATATGATTGGCATATTCACACACAATGCAGTGAATATGCCGTACGTCATATCTCTTTTCCGTCGATGGGCGTCATACCCGAACCATTGATCTTTATTGGGAACTTCAAAAGTATCAATCGGTTACTGTTGAAGGGCGTTACGTTTTCAGCCCTCCAAGGCGGCTCCGCGCTGTCCCGTCCGCAAAAGCGCGGCGGCCCGGCGATTTCCGTTTCAGGCCCCTCCCGCCACACCGTAAATAAACAAGGCCCTGTCATGGCATGTGGTTGCTTCCTCTTCACAGCGCGGTGAACATACATACTTTTCAGTTTTCCCATCGGCGGAATCCGTGGCTAAGGCATTTTGCCGGTTATTCCTTTGGAGCTTCAAGGCAAAAAACATCAACCGCTTTCTATGGCACAGCCATAAGCAATGCGGCGGACGCTCATCTATAATGGCATTTTCCCCCCCGGCGTCATCACCTTATGGCATCACATTGATGATTTTGGCGAAACGGCATACCATTCCCCAAAAGCCGTGCCGATAGCAATCGACCGTTCTTTTATCCCTTGAAACTCCAAATAAAGAATCGATAACATGCCTCAGCCGCAGCGTTCCCCAATAATATTTGGTAAGATATTGTGTTTCCCCATGTTGGATAAAAATAGCAACCGTATCCTTTGACAGGGCTTCCCCCAAAAACGACAGATGCCGGGCCCGCCCCGGAAAGGATTCCCCGTGTACGATTTCCAATCCGCCGAATCATGGCTCAGAAAAGCGCTCAGAAACGCCCCGAAGCCGCTTCCGCCCGGAGTCTTTCCCAAATTGCTGGACGAGGCGGAGCAGGCGGGGTTCTCCCATTCCACGCTCGGCGATGTCGTGGACGAATGGCTGAACTTCGGCTATTGCCGCGTCACCGACCACGTCTCCAACGACATCGCCCTGACGCCGGAAGGGGACGAGTATTTCGGGCACCGAACCATTGATGAATAAAGAATAACTGTACATAACCCGCAACGCATGGAGACAGGCATGAAGGGGAGCTTCACCACCCGGAAAGGGGCGCTTTGCTGCATCGTCATGACGTGCCTTTGCAGCCTGCTGGCTACGGGCTGCGCCAGCAAATACGGCGCGCAGATGACGGACGTGCATTACTATCCCGACTGCTA
This sequence comes from Bilophila sp. T19-St14, assembly GCF_059728385.1. NCBI lineage: Bacteria > Pseudomonadati > Thermodesulfobacteriota > Desulfovibrionia > Desulfovibrionales > Desulfovibrionaceae > Bilophila > Bilophila sp. T19-St14. Next base: position 2,258,470 of record NZ_BAAGFT010000001.1, on the reverse strand, counting down.
TCAGCCCATCGCCGACCTGCGCAGCGCCGAAAAGAGCTTCAACACCACAATGGTCATGGGCACGACGATGGGCGCTCTGCTCGGCGCGGTCATCGGCGCGAGCCAGACCGGGAAGGCGGAAGGCGCTCTGGCCGGGGCCGCCATCGGCGCGGGAGCCGGAGCCGGGGCGAGCTATCTCGTCGCCAAATACAACAACGAGAAGGACGACCGTGTCCGCCTCGCCAGCTATGCCCGCGACCTGAACGCCGACGTCAACTCCCTGAACCGCGTAACCGCCGCCGGGCAGGTGGCGTATAATTGTTACAGCGCAAAGTTCCGGGCCGCCCTTGAGGACTACAAGGCCAAGCGCATCACCCGCGCCGAACTTGATCAGCGTTATGCCGAAATCAAGAGCGGGCTTGCCGAAGCGTCCGCCATTCTGGGCAGTACGCTCAACGAGGCCGACAAGCGCGAAGCCGAGTACCGGCAAGTGCTGGCCATTGAGGCGAAGAAGGCCAGCCGTCCGATCCCTCCGGTGCAGACCGTGGCCACGACTTCCAAGAAAACCAAAAAGGCCGCGAAAACCGTCACGCGCAGGCAGACGGGCGACCAGTTGCAGAACCTTTCCAACGGCGTGGGTTCGTATAGGGAATCCACGGCGCAGCTCACCGCAGTGAAGTCGGATCTCGACGAGATCCAGTTGCAGATGGACAAGGTGATGCTCGCTCAGGGTTAGCGGAGAGCGAACCGGGGGAAGGCCCTTTCTGGAGAAAGGCCCTTCCCCGTCCCCCATCCCCGCATCCACCAAAGGCTTTCGACCGGTGGGAAACTGCCCTGCGGGAATTTCCTGAATATTGTGGCTGTGCCATAGGGAACGGTTGATGCTTTTTTCTTGAAATTCCAAGGCTGTGTCATAGGAAGCGGTTGATACTTTATTTCTTGAAATTCCAAAGAAATAACAAATAAAATGCCCCAATCATGGAGCCCATCAACGGGAAAATTGGATAAAAAGGCTATATTTTCAACATAATACGAAATAAAACAGTCATATACTAGACAGAGCCAGTTCCAAAAGAATAACCAGTGAAATCATCCAGGCATGGAGTCCGCCAGCAGAAAAAGCAAATAAAAAGTTTGTATTTTCAATATATTGTAAGGATAAAGCAACTATATGCCATGACAGAGCCAATAGCTTTGGCTTTGAAACGTCTGGCATTTCCCAAAGCCTCCGCTTCGGGGAATGCCGAAAATAAAAATGGCTGTGCCATAGAAAATGGTTGATGTTTTTTTCCTTGAAGTTCCAAAGGAATAACCGGAAAAATGCCTTAGCTATGGAGCCCGCCAAGGGGAAAACTTTGGAAAAAGTCTGTATTTTCACCGCACTGCGGAAGTGAACAACCTCATGCCATGCCAGAGCCGATAGTTCTAGCTTTGAAACGTCTGGCATTTCCCAAAGCCTCCGCTTTAGGGAATGCCGAAAATAAAAATGGCTGTGCCATAGAAAATGGTTGATGTTTTTTCCTTGAAGTTCCAAAGGAATAACCGGAAAAATACCTTAGCTATGGAGCCCGCCAAGGGGAAAACTGGGGAAAAAGGCCGTATGTCCACCGCGCTGCGGAAGTGAACAACCTCATGCCATGACAGAGCCGATAGTTTTGGCTTTGAAACGTCTGGCATTTCCCAAAGCCTCCGCTTTGGGGAATGCCGAAAACAAAAACTCGATAAGCACAAAAGCCTTTGGAACGGGAGGGAAGACGGGGGCTCCCCTTTCATCGGAAAAGTTTTTCCTCCTTTCCTCAATACCTCGCCGAAGGTACGCCTATGGGTAATCCTCTTCATTTCATACAGGCTTCGGATACGTCCGCCTTCGCCGCCCTGCATACGGAACAGGGCGCGCTCCCCTCGCAGTACGAAGCGTTGCAGGCCCACCTGAAAAAAATCGGCCTTGGCAGGTTCGGCACATTGTGGGCCGAGCCTGTTACCGGACAGGCCACACCTGCGGGCTACGCTTCCATTTCATGGTATACGCCGCTGGAAGGCGTCGGCACCCCGCTTTCCCGCCTTGATGCGGGAGAAGCGGAACAGGCGCGGGCGGCCCTGCGCCGGGCGCGGGAAGCCGTTGCCCCCCATCTCGACGGCACGCCCGGCGGCGTCCTGCTCCGCAAGGCGCTGTTCATCCCTTCGGCGGACAATGTTTTCGTCGTCAACGGCCATCCCGTGCTCGTCAACTGGGGGCTGCTCCCGCAAGGCATGGATGAAGCCACGGCCCCAATCCTCTGGGGCGGGCCGGAAAACGGGGAAGCGCCCTCCGGCGTGGCGGGAACGGCTGCGGGGGGTTCCGCCGCAGCGGTTGCGGGAACGGCGGCACACGATGCCGTCCCCGGTGCGGGCCGTGCGGCGGGAGCTTCCGCCGGGGCAGGGGCACATGCGGCCGCTGCCGGAACCGCTGCCGGAACCGCCGCAGGCATTGCCGGGGCAACGGCGGGAAACGTCATCGTCCGGCGCAGCAGGGCGGGCCTCTTCGGAGCCCTGCTCCTCGGCATCCTGCTGGGCGCACTCCTGCTTTTCCTGCTGCGTTCCTGCGTAAAAACGGCCCCGGAACAGCCCGCTGCCCCGGAAACGCCCCCGGCTGCGATGGAATCCCCTGAAGAGGCGGCGCGCAAGGCGGAATGGGCCAACCTGCTCCGCGAAAAGGCGTTCTGGCAGGGACTGCTGGAACTGACGCCGTGCGAGCTGAAAGCCTTCTTTGAAGGCAATGCCGGAAAGGAGGATGCCAAACCGGACGCCGGAGAAACCGCCCCCGGCACGGCGGCACCGGAAACCCTTCCGGGGGAAGCGGTTCCCGGCATCTCCCTCCCGCCCCTGCCTTCCGCCAACGCCACGGTTCCGGCAAAGGCCGTGGATCTGTCCACGCTCACCATCCCGCAGCGCCTTGAACAAGGCACGGTTCTCATCCTTGCGCCCGTCCCCGGCGGCGCGCAGCAGGGGACGGGCTTTTTCATCAATCCCGATCATGTGCTGACCAACCGCCATGTCGTGGCAAACGCCATCGACGACATGGTGATGGTGACCAACGCCAGCCTGCGCGGTGCGCGCCGGGGCATGGTCGTCGCGCGCAGCGATGCGCCGGGATACGATTTCGCGGTCATCAAGGTGATGCTTGCCGAAGGGGATCAGGTTCCCGCCCTTCCCTTGTCCCCGACCGTCAACAGGACCGACAAGGTAAGCGCATGGGGCTTCCCCGCCCTCGTTTCCGAGCAGGACCCCGCCTACCTGCGGCTTCTCAGGGGCGACTTCAACGCCGTCCCGGAGGTCGTGTTCACTGACGGCGTGGTCAACGCCATCCTCCAGACCTCGCCCCGCAACATCGTGCATTCCGCCGTGGTTTCGCAGGGCAACAGCGGCGGCCCGCTGGTCAACGAGAAGGGCGACGTCATCGGCATCAACACCTTCATCAGGCTGGACGCGGACTCCAACCGCCAGACCCAGACCGCGCTCGGCAGCGACGCCGTCATGGGCTTCCTGCGCGGGAAGGGCATCCCCTTCACCGAACACCAATGAACCGTCCCTGAACAAGGATAGTCAGATATGGCCGGATATTTCATTCTCTCCACCCGGAAAGGGGATTACCGCGCACTGGCGTTTCAGGGCTCGCAGGTCTATGCCTGCCATGCCCAGTTGAGCGGGCTGCTGCGGACCCATCTCGGAGAAGCCCACGCCCGCCTGCTGGCCGAGCCGCTCATGGATCCGCAGGGAACGGCGGTGGACTGGTACACGCCGGGCCCCGTGCAGCCCCTCGCCGGGCTTCCCCCCGAAACGCAGGAAGCCGTCAAAACGCGGCTGCAAAGCCTCCTTTCGGATATTGAAGAACTGGCCGCCAGCCTTCAGACGGACAGCGATCCCTATAAAAGCCTGTGCGGCACCATGCTGCATCTGGCTACCCGTTTCCCCACGCAGGAATGCCTGTACGCCTCCCTCCCTTCGCCCTCAGGCGAACCGTCCCCCCCGCAGCCCGTGCTGGTCTGCTGGGGCATGACCCTTTCTTCCTCCTCGGTGCAGGAAGGCATCTATGCGATGGGAGCCACGCCGTTCCCCCCCTCACCGCAGACGCCCCTCGCCAGCGGTGCATCCGGCGATCCGGATCGCATCGTCCGCGAAGGCGAAATGGCGGAACGCCCCATCGCCGCCCCGCTCCCCCCGACAGTTGTGGTGGAAGGCGAGCCGTGGTGGAAAAAGCTCCTCATGCTCCTGCTCGGCCTGCTCCTCGCGCTGCTGCTGTTCTGGGGCCTGCACTTCCTCTTTCCGTGGGTTCCCCCCCTCCCCCTGCCCGCAGGGTGCGCGAGGACGCCCGCCGTTGAAGCCCCGGCCCCGCAGCCCGCCGTGCAGCCGTCGGCCCCCGCCCCATCCGAAGCGGATTTGACGGCTTTGCGCGCCGAACTCGAAGTCCTGCGCCAAGCGGCCCGGAAGCGCGCCGAAGCCTGCCCTCCCCCCGCACCGCCCGCCGTCGAGGAACCCAAAGCGGAAACGCCCGCCGAGCCGCCCAAGGATCTGGGCGACCTGCTCGGCGATCTGACCGCCATCCCCAAAGAGGAACCCAAGCCCGAACCCAAGAAGGAACAGCCTGCGCCAAAGCCGGAACCCAAGGAAACCCCGAAGAAGGGCGATCCCATGAAGCTGCCGGACAAGGACGACAAGTCGATGGACTTCCTCGACGGCTGCTGGAACTGCCGTACCGGGCTTTCGGACACGCGGGGCAACCCGATCAAGGTTCGTTTCTGCTTCGGCAAGAACGGCAAGGGGCAGATCACCATCATCGACCGCCAGGGCAAGACCTACACGGGCCGGGCCGACGCGCAGATGCGGAACGGCAGGCTGCACATCGACACCGGAGACGCCACCAGCCGCAATTCACGGGGCAGCTTCAACGGCCTCCGCATCGACTGTAGCCCCGGCGCGGGCAACGCCGCCATGTGCTACGGCCGCAACAAGGGCGACAACTCCCCGTGGAACGCGAAGTTTTTCAGGGATTAGGGAAACCGGGGAGGGGAGAGGGAACCCTTCTGAAGAAGGGCTTCCCTCTCCCCTCCCCGAACCCCACCCCTCTCCCTCCCAAGACTTTCAACTGGTGGGGAGGCTGCGCGAAAGGTCGTTCCCGTTTTGAGACGTCACGAGATAAGGCACAAAGAATGAAGGGCCGCCCATTTCTCAGCGCAACAGGTTGCCATTCCGGGACGCATAGGAGAAACTTTTACGGCGCGGCTCCGGGATACGGACGCCACGCGGATATGTTCTTGTGCCGCTCTGCCCGCCTTCGGCTTCCGAAAGCCTTTGGAGGGAATGCGGCGACGTTTCGAGAGGAAGGCAAGGGGGAAGATGGAGGGTGTTCCGCTTTCCCCGGAAGGATTCCCCTCCTTGCCCCCATTTGGAAGGACTCCCTATGAATTACACGTCAGCAGTGAGCATCATACCGGGCGGCTGCCCGCAGTTTCTGGATTGCCGCCTCGACGCGAAGGGCCTCGGCAGGTTCTGGGCGTATTTCCGCGAAATCCCGCAAACCGGGGAATCCGCCATAGCCTCCGCGCGCAGGCAGGTGGAACTCGTCCCCGTGCCGCTGGACGACACCGGGCAGCCCGGCGACTACGACTACAAGATCGACGCGAACCGGGCGCTTGAAGCGTTCACGGGGCGCTGGGTTCCCGTGCCCTTCCTGCGGCTCTCCAACGAGCAGTGGAAGGACGGCGCGTTCAAATGCGAAAAGGGGCCGAGCAACTGGGCGCGCCTGCACGTCAGCCGCGAGGATTCCGACGGCGCCTACCGCCTGACCTTCCTGTTCGATACGGCCATTGAGGAACGCGAACAGCCCACGGGCCAGTATTTCGCCCTGTGCGGCGACGACGTGGCGGAGAACGCCCGTTTCGCCCTCTCGCCCAAAAGCCGCGACAACGCGTGGTTCCTCAATACGCTGTGGGTCGACGAATGGATCGCCGAAATCTACGATGCCCACCAGACCGCGCGCCACAACGGGCGGACCGCATGGCGCGAGAATACGCCGTTCATCATGGAGCACCTCGCCACCTACCTGACGCTCCTTGAGGCGCTCGCCGCAAGCGGGGCCGTCCCCTCCGTGCGCGTGGTCGATCCCGCCCACCTGACGCCCGTGGACGTAGATCTCGTGCTCGATCTCGGCAACTCCCGCTCCACCGGGATGCTCGTGGAAACCCTCCCCCAGCGCCAGACCAACCTGAACGACAGCTACCTGCTCCAGATCCGGGATCTGAGCCAGCCGGACCGTACCTATACCGGCCCCTTCGCCACGCGCATCGAGTTCGCGGAAGCCACCTTCGGCAACCCGCGCCTGAGCGCCCGTTCGGGCCGCAGCACCCCGGCCTTTGTCTGGCCTTCGGTGGTGCGCGTCGGCCCCGAAGCCGCCCGGCTCGCCCAGCATTCCGTGGGCGCGGAAGGCAATACCGGCATGTCCAGCCCCAAACGCTACCTGTGGGACGAATCCCCCCGCGCCCAGCAATGGCGCTTCAACGCGTGGGGTACGGGCTCCGAGCTGGAGCCGCCCGTCACGCGGGGGGTGTTCATCCAGCAGATCAACCGCGAAGGCACGCCGCTGTGCTGCTTCGACGATCCGGGCCTCTCCCCGCGCCCCAAAATCCTGCGCACCCAGCAGCCCGAAGTGGCGTTCGAGGCCCATTTCACCCGCAGCTCGACCATGATGTTTCTCCTCAGCGAGATCATCATGCACGCGCTCGCCACCATCAATTCCCCGGCCCAGCGCGGCGAGCGCGAACAGCCCGACGTGCCCCGCCGCCTCAAGCGGATCATCTTCACCGTGCCCAGCGCCATGCCCATTGCTGAACAGCGGATATACCGCCGCTGGGTGACGTGGGCCGTGCGCATGATCTGGGAAACCCTCGGCTGGGGGCAGTGGTACACGACCAAACAGGGGATACGGGACACCCGCCCGGACTACCGGGTCAGCCCGGAAGTCCGTTGCAGCTGGGATGAAGCCACCTGCACCCAGCTCGTCTACCTCTACAACGAGATCACCGAAAAGTTTCAGGGCGACGCCCGCCACTTCTTCGCGCTCATGGGCCGCAAACGCAGCGCGGACGGGCCGTCCCTGCGCATCGCCAACGTGGACATCGGCGGCGGGACCATCGATCTGAGCATCACCACCTTCGCCGTCACCGGGGATGAAGCCACCGCCGCCCGCATCAAGCCGCACATGGCATTCCGCGACGGCTTCAACATCGCTGGCGACGACGTGATCCGCGAGATCGTCGAACAGCACGTCCTGCCCTGCATCGGCCAGGCCACGGGCCTTTCCGATCCCCGCAACCTCCTCGGCCAGCTTTTCGGGCGGGATACAGTGGGCGGCTCGCAGCGCAACCGGGCCCTGCGCACCCAGTTCGCCCGCCAGATCGCCGGGCCGGTCGTCACCCGGATGCTTGAAGGCTACGAACAGGCGGATCTGCTCGTGGGCGGCGTGCAGGAACGCAAGCTGTCCGCGTTCTTCCGGCCTGAGCACGCCCCGCAGGAATCCGATCCCGCGTCTCCCGAAACGGAAGGCCTGCCGGAACACCCTTCCGTCGCGCTCATCCGGTACGTCAACGAGGCCGTGGAGCGCCAGACCGGAAAGCCGTTCAGCCTCATGGATGTAACCCTGCGCATCGATCCACGGGCCATCGACAGGACCATCCGCAACACGCTCGGCCAGATCCTCGCCAACCTGTGCGAGGTCATCCACGCCTACAACTGCGACCTGCTCCTGCTCACCGGGCGGCCTTCCAAATGGCACGCGATCATTTCCAGCTTCTTCGCCAAGCTCCCCGTCCCGGCGGACCGCATCATCCCCATGCGCGATTTCCGGGTGGGAAGCTGGTACCCCTTTGCCGACAACCGGGGCGAGATCACCGACCCCAAGACGACCGTGGTGGTCGGGGCCATCCTCTGCGCCCTGTCCGAGGGCCATCTCGAAGGCTTTTCCTTTGATACGGGCTCGCTGTTCCTCAAATCCACGGCCCGGTTCATCGGCGCGATGGACGCGGGCGGCCAGATCCGGCAGGCGCAGGTCTGGTTTGAGGCGGATACGGACAATCCCTCCGGCGGCGAGCTGCACAAGGCCATCCAGTTCTCCGGCCCGATCCCCATCGGCTTCCGGCAGATTGAGGCCGAGCGCTGGACGACCACCCGCTTCTACATGATGGATTTCGCCTCGCCCGCCGCACGGAACAACGCCCGGAACCGTCTGCCCTACACGGTGAAGCTCGCCTTCACGGTGGCGGATCTTGCGGACGCGCCCGACGCGGCGTCACGGGACGAGGGGGAACTCGCCGTCAGCGAAATCGAAGCCGTGGACGGCACCCCGGTCAATCCCCGCGACCTCGAAATCCGCCTCCAGACCCTCCCCGCCGACGAGGGCTATTGGATTGACACGGGCGTTTTTAATATTTTGTAGAAAGGCAGAAGACCGGAGGGGGCGGGGAAACCTTTCTGGAGAAAGGTTCTCCCCGCCCCCTCCAGACCTCCCCCACCCCTTCCAAAGACTTTTGCAAACGGGTCGGGAAACGGTTGCGGAGCCGCGGCGGGCTACTCCTTGATGGAAGTTTCCCGGTTTCGCATGAAAAACAACCGGAGCCGCAGCGGATTGTTCCCTGATGGAAGCCTCCGGTTCCGCGTGAAGAAAACAAGGGGCGGCCTCTTGCCGTTCCACGACATGAAAAGGGGCACGACTGACTCGCTCGGAACGGCGGTACTGTGTTTCGTGCTGAAAAAGCGAAGCGTTTCAGCACGAAACACTGTGCCGCCGCTCTGAGGGGGTCTGGGGGAAATCATTTCCCCCAGCCCGCCGGGAGGCATTCCTCTTATGACCATAGACGATCAAAAGCTTGTCGAACAGTGCGAAGCGGGCATCAAAACGCTCGCCGGCGTTGACGAATGGGTCCGGGCGAACCCGCAGGCCGCGGGCTCCTCCGGCGAGGCGCTCCTGCGCGAGAGCAACCGGCTCGCCCGCGCCCTGCGCAAGGAGGCCGCCACCGCCGCGCGGAAAATGTGCGTGGGCGTGTTCGGCCCAAGCCAGTCCGGGAAGTCCTACCTCATCTCGGCGTTGGCGCAGGATGCCGACGGCTCGCTGCTCGCGGCGCTCGGCGGCGAATCCGCCGATTTCATTCAGGACATCAACCCGGCGGGCGGCAAGGAGTCCACGGGCCTCGTCACGCGCTTCACCCTGACGCCGAGCGGAGCCCCGGCCATGTTTCCCGTGAAACTGCGCCTGCTGTCCGAACTGGATATCGTCAAAATCCTGACGAATACCTACTACGCCGACTGCCGCCACCTCACCCCGCCCGACGAGGACGCCCTCGCCGCCCGCGTGGACGAACTGGCGAAAAAGGCCAAAGGCGAACCGTGGCGGGCCTCCTTCAGCGAAGACGACATGATCGACCTGAAGGAATACGTCACCCGGAATTTCCGGGCCGCCGCCGTCGTCCAGAAGCTTGAGCACCTGTACTGGCCCAAGGCCATCCACGCCGCCGGACGCCTCGCGCCCGAAGATCGCGCCGCGCTGTTTGAAATCCTGTGGGACGAGGCCAAACCGTTTACGGGGCTCTACCTGCACCTGCGCGGGGTGCTCGACGCGCTCGGCTATCCCGATGAGGCGTTTTGCGGCAAGGAAGCCCTGCTCCCCCGCGAAACCAGCATCATCGACGTGGAAACGCTGCGCGGCCTCGGAGAGGCGGAGGGCGCGGACAGCCTCGAACTGGTCACGAAGGACGGACGCCGGGTTACGGCGGGCCGGGCCGAAGCCGCCGCGCTCACGGCGGAGCTGTCCATCACCATGCGCCACAAGCCGGACGATTTCTTTGAACATACCGACCTGCTCGACTTCCCCGGCTACCGTTCCCGCCTCAAGACCGACGACGTGGCCCGCGAACTCGCCAAGCCCGATCAAATCCGCCAATTCTTCCTGCGCGGCAAGGTGGCCTACCTCTTCGAGCGCTACAAGACCGATCTTGAGCTGACCAGCATGCTCCTGTGCATCGGCCCAAGCAATCAGGAAGTGCAGGATCTGCCCGCCGTCATCAACGACTGGGTGTCCGACGCCGCAGGAAAGACGCCCGAACTCAGGCGGGGCCGCCACACCACGCTGTTCCTCGTGCTTACCAAGTTCGATATGGAATTTGAGAAGAAAAAAGGCGCGATGGACGACGAAACCCGCTGGTCAAACCGCCTGCACGCCTCGCTCCTCGATTTCTTCGGCAAACAGTACGACTGGCCCGAACAGTGGACGCCCGACCAGCCGTTCAACAATACTTTCTGGCTCCGCAACCCCAAATTCCGCTGGGAAGCGGTCATCGCGTTCGACGGCGAGCGGGAAACCGGCATCCGTTCCGAACAGGAAGCCTATGTGTCGGACATGAAGTCCAAGTTCCTGAATACGCCCGAAGTGCGCCGCCACTTTGCCGATCCCGAAGCCGCATGGGACGCCGCGTTCACCCTCAACGACGGCGGCGTGGCCTTCCTGCGCCGCCGGCTGCGCCCGGTATGCGATCCGGCGATCAAACGGCGGCAGGTTGCGGACCGCGTGGCCGACAACCTGCGCCCCTTCGTCGAGCACCTGCGCCGCTTCCACCGCACCGACGACAAGGCCGCCCTGCGCGAACAGCAGCGCCAGCTCGGCATGCGCCTTGCCCGCAGCCTCGCCCTGACCGCCCAGAACCAGCGGTTCGGGGAGCTGCTCCGGGCCATGCTCATGCGGGATCACGAACTGTACGCCCTCTATTATCAGGTTGAAAACCGGCTCATGCGCGGGAACGGACAGGCTCCCGCGCCGCAGCCGAGCATGGGCAGCGCCGCCAGCGCGCAGGACATCATGGACGACCTGTTCGGCGACATGGCCCCGCTCGTGTCCGCCTCCGCCGAAACGCCCGAAGCCGCCCCGCAGCCGCTGGACGAGGCGGGCGCGTTCGCGGAACTCGTCGTCGGCGCGTGGATCGAACGGCTCAACGCCCTCGCCGCCGATCCCGTCCGCCAACGGTACTTCGGCCTTGAAGCCGAAGATTTCGGGCAGCTTGTCCACGAGCTCATTCAGGGCATGTCCCGCCTCGGCCTTGAAAAAGACATGGCGCAGGCCGTGCGCGACGTGTCCGGCTACCGCAATATCCGGCGCGACAAGCTCATCTGGCGGCAGGCAAGCATGGCCGCCTACTGCATCAGCGCCTTTGTGGACTGGCTGGGCTTCAACCCCTCATCCGTCTCCGAGGCCAAGCGCACCATCCAGCTTGCCGGGCGCACCCGTACCCTCTTCAGGCAGCGGCCCGATCCGGAAGGGTATCCCGCCCTTGCCGCCGAACCCCTTGCCTTTGACAGGCAATACTATACCGATTGGCTGGCGGCGCTCATACACCTCATCGAAGGCAACGCCGACTATGAAGGCGGGCAGGCCTTCGATCCGGAGCAGAACGCCCGCCTCGGACAACTCATCAACAACCTGAACCCTTCCGTTTTCACGCAGGACAACTGACATGACGCTTCGCTGTGCACTCCGTTTCGAACCCGACAAAGCCAAAGGGCCGGGCTACGGCCTCATTCTGGCCTCCTGCCCCGGCTTTTCCGCGGCCCCCAACACGCTTCTCTACATGATCAAGGATCCTTCCAACGGCATGAGCCTCGGCCCCAACGGCTGGCAGCCCGGCGACGCCCACCTTGTTCCCGACGCCGTAGCCCCATCGGGCGAAATCCTGAGCCTGTCGGTAGGCCCCGCCGTTGTGGACAGCCTTGAACTGCAGGCCATTTATCAGGTGGCGCTGTTCACGGACGCCGAGCATGTGTGGCAGGGCGGCCTCAGCATCAACCGGATCGTCTATTCGCGCGATCCCAGCCTCCTGCCCGATCTGGAGCTCGCCCCCAAACCCACGCCTTCCGCAGGACGCGCTCCCCTGCCCCTGCCGGAAATGGAAACCGGCCCCGCGCCGACCTCGCTCACCTTCGATGGGAAACCCGGCTCGGCGGTCCCGGACAGCGAACTGCTGAACCTGAAGGAACGCCCAAAAAGCTGCAAGGGGCTTATCCTGAACATCATCTTTGCCATCCTCACGGTCATTCTGCTTGCCGGGGCCGGATACTTCATCTACACGCGCGTCCTGCCCAAAACGGACACGACGCTGGAGGAAAGGCCCGCCGAAGTCCTGAAGCATGAGGCGGCGGATCTGCCTCCGGGCCAGGAAGCGCCCGTGAAATACGCCCCCGATGACATCAAGGGCCCCAAGGGGTTGCAGGTCGCCCGCGATGCGCTCAAGCGCAAGGTGGAGCCGGACACGGCTATGGCCCTCGCGCAGCAGCTTTTTGCCGCTGCCGACGATCCCAAGGCGCAGGACGGCGCATTCCTGATCGCCGACGAGCTCGCCAAGAAGGGCAATGCGCAGGCCCTGCTCATGCTCGGCGACTTCTATTCCCCGAAGCAGCCCCAGCGCGGGACCATCCAAAAGGACACCGACATGGCCGGCGACTGCTACAAGAAAGCCCTCGCAGCCGGAGCCGCCGAAGCCCAGCAGCGGCTGGATGCGTTGAAGTAGAGAGAGAGAGAGAGAGAGAGAGAGAGAGAGAATATTGGGGAGGGGAGGAAGGCCCTTTTTAAAGGAAGACTTTTCCTTTCCCTCCCCAAACCTGCCGACGCGGAACCGCCCCATCCTTTCCAAAGGCGTTCCTCAACGGGGCGCATGGCGATCACATGAGCGCGCCGGACTTCGCCTTGGCGGAAGTTTCCGAGGCCGCCTCATTCCCTTCAATGTCAACGGCCTGTTACTGTAAAAAGCCCCATCGTTGGCTGAGGCGTCATCCCTCAGCCTCCGAGGGCACCATCCCGACAGGAGAACCCCATGAAACGAATCCTCATCGCCATACTGACGGCGCTTACGCTCCTCGCGGGCTGGACGCCGACGCCACACGCGGCGGATCGCACGCCGCTGCTGATGGAAGGCAAGAAAACCCTGTACCAGCGGGTGATCACCCATCCCGGCACGAGCCTGTACGCCGGGCAAGGGGAAGGCTCCACGGTCATCCAAAAGGCCGTGCGCCCGTTCAGCGTTTTTTATGTATACACCCGCGACGGAAACTGGCTTGAGGTCGGCGCGTCCACCACAAAGCCCGACGGCTGGATAAAGGCCGCGGACACCACAGCATGGAACCAGGCCCTTACCCTGCTTTTCACCGACCGCTCACAGCGCCAGCCCGTCCTGTTCTTTAAGGATCACAAGGCCATCATGGATGTCTGCCAGGCGGAGGATCTGCCGGGCATGCTTTCAAAACTCCGCGCCGAAGCCAAGACCGCGCAGCAGGGCGACGCCCCGGCGGATCTGCCCATCCTCGCCGTGGAGCCCGACGACGCGCAGGGTGCCGTCTCGCGCAGCCGCTTCTACCTGATGCCCATCCTGAAGGTGGACACGCCGTTCGAGGGGACGAAGCTCCTTGAGGTAGCCTCCATCGATCCCGGCAGCGCCGGAGACAAGCCCGACGCCAACGCCCCAAAAGACGCCAAGGACGACGGCGTCCCGCGCACGGGCATCGCAATGGTCATCGACACGACCATCTCCATGAAACCCTACATCGACCAGAGCCTCAACGTGGTGCGGGCCATTTTCGACTCCGTCGCCAAGGACAAACTGGACGACAAGGTTTCCTTCGGCATCGTGGCCTTCCGCAACAGCACGAAGGCGTCGCCAAAGCTCGAATACGTTACCAAGGTCGTCAGCGATTTCCGCGACGCCACCAAACGCGGCGAACTGGAAAAGGCCCTCAGCGGGCTTGAGGAAGCCAAGGCATCCAGCCACTCCTTCAACGAGGATTCCCTTGCCGGGGTCAAGGCCGCACTTGATGAGCTGAACTGGCAGCCTTACGCCAACCGCGTGCTGCTCCTGATCACGGACGCCGGGCCGCTGCCCCTGAGCGACGCCAACGCCTCCACAAGCCTCGACGTGCGGGAACTGGCCGACCTTGCGGCCTCCCGCAACATCCGGCTGGTGGTGGCGCACGTCCGCACGCCCGCCGGAAAGGGCAACATCGACTACGCCGCCAAAGCCTACGCCACGCTGTCCGCCGTGCCCGGCGGGAAAAGCGCGTACATCCCGATTCAGGCCACGGACGCCGCCAAGGGCAGCGCCTCTTTCGCCAAGGCCGCCACGGGCCTGTCCTCCGCGCTGGTTTCGAGCGTGAAGCAGGCCCTTACCGGGAAGGCCCCGGTAAAGCCGCAGGAAACGCCCGCCCAATCGCCGGAAGAACGCGCCAAACAGATCGGCGAGGAACTCGGCTATGCCATGCAGCTTGAGTATCTCGGCAAAAAGCAGGGGACCCGCGCGCCGGAAGTCGTGACCTCATGGATTGCCGACGCGGATCTCGACGCCCTCAGCGCCGGAAAGCCCGTCAGCGCCGTTTCGGTCGCCGTCCTGCTGACCAAGAACCAGCTCAGCGATTTGCAGCGCCAGCTCAAGATCATCATCGACAACGCCGAGCGGACCCGCAAGACCGACTCGCGGGACTTCTTCCAGGGCATCCTGTCCGCCTCGGCGCAGCTTGCCCGCGATCCCGCCGCCTTCTCCCAGAAGCCCGGCGCGAACCTCCGCGATATGGGCGTACTCGGCGAATTTCTCGACGATCTGCCCTACAAGAGCGACATCATGCTGCTTTCCGAGGACGACTGGTACCGCATGAGCGTCGGGGAGCAGACAGCTTTCATCAACCGCCTCAAGTCCCGCGTCGCCCGTTACGAAGAGTACGACCGCGACGTCAGCAACTGGGAGAGCTTCGGCTCCAAGGATCCCGGCGACTGGGTTTACCGCGTCCCGCTGGCAATGCTGCCGTAGGGGGAGAATATTGGGGAGGGGGAGGAAGAACCCTTCTGAAGAAGGGCTTCTTCCTCCCCCTCCCCAAACCCCACCCCCTCCAGCTCCCAAGACTTTTATGTTTATCGAATCCCTGTCCGAGGCTTTCCTTTTGGCTGTGTTATAGAAAGTGGTTGATGCTTTTTTCTTTGAAGATCCAAAAGGATAACATGCAAAATGCCTTAACCGTGGATCCCGCCAAGGGGAAAACCGGAGAAAAAGGCTGTATTTTCACCGCACTGTGGAGATGAAACAACCACAAACCAGAACAGAGCCTTCCTTTTTATCAAATTTTTGTTCACGGCTTTCCTTGAAACGGTTTTTGATTCGGAAAAAAGAGCTTTTCCAAACTCGCATTTCCTTGCAAGGCCAGAAGATATATAAATATATTTTTGTTTTTTCAGGAAACGGCAGACGCCCACGGGCTCGCCGCAAGGCGTTTCGGGCGAAGCGCAGCTTCGGCTGAAACGCCTTGCGGCGGTACTGGGGGCCGGGGGGCATGATGCCCCCGGCAGGGCCAAGGGGCGGCAGCCCCGCCAAAGCGGCCCGCACCTTGCCGCAGGAGGCATTCCCCTATGAATCTCTGCGAACTGCAAAACGTCACGCTCGAACGGAAAGCGCGGGACTACACGTATCGGCTCCGCATCGACTCCCTGACCATCCGGGCCGGTGAAAAAATCGCGCTGATCGGCCCTTCGGGGTGCGGGAAAAGCACCGCGCTGGACTTGCTCGCCATGATATTGCCCCCAAGCGGGGCGGAAACATTCCTGTTCAGCGCACCGGGCGATGCGCCGGAAGATGTGGCGGAGCTCTGGCGGCGCGGAGGGCGGGAACGCATGGCCCGCCTGCGGCTGCGGCATATCGGCTACGTGCTGCAAACCGGCGGCCTCCTGCCTTTCCTGAGCGCCGGAGACAACATTGCCGCGCCGGGAAGGGCCAAGGACATGGACGCCAAGGCCGTGGACGCCGGATTGAAGGAACTGGCCGGACGCCTCGGCATCGGGCACCTGCTCGGCGCCCTGCCGGGCAAGCTGTCCATCGGGGAACGGCAGCGGGCCGCCATCGCGCGGGCGCTGCTGCCGAAACCTGATCTCGTGCTTGCCGACGAGCCCACCGCCGCGCTGGACCCCGTGACCGCGAAGAACGTCATGCGCCTGTTTACGGAACTGGCCGGAGAATGCGCGCTGGTCGTCGTGTCGCACGACCACAGGCTGGTCGAGGAAAACGGTTTCCGCTGCCTGCGTCTGGATGTGGACGGCGGGGACGGCTCCATCAACACCACGCTGCGGGGGTGAACATGCGTCTTTCCATCATCTGCGGCATGGCCCTGAGGGACTACTGGCACGAGCGCGCCCTGTCGCTGTGCGCGGTGCTTGCACTGGCGACCGTGCTGGCTCCCCTGCTCATCCTGTTCGGCGTGCGCAACGGCGTCATCGGCAACCTTCAGGAGCGGCTGCTCCAAGATCCCCGCAACCTTGAAATCGTTCCCGTGGGCAGCGGCAAATACGGCAAGGCTTTCTTCGAGGAGCTGCGGAAACGCCAGGACGTGGGCTATGTGGTCCCCCAGACGCGGGCCATAGCCGCGACCATCGCCCTGCTCCCCGCCTCCGAAAAAAAAGGCGGGCTGCCCCCCAACCCGGTCAACGTCAGCCTCATCCCTTCCGGTGCGGGCGATCCCTTGACCCGGCGTTTCGCCGGAAACGCGGCCCTGAAGGATGACGAAATCATCCTGACCGCGCCCGCCGCCGACAAGCTCGGAGCGCGCGCCGGAACCCTACTGACCGGGCGGGTCACGCGGGCGCGGGGCATGATGCGGGAACAGGCGGAAACGCCCCTGCGCGTCAAGGCCGTACTCCCGCTGTCCGCGCTCCAGAAGGAGGCCGCCTTTGTGCCGCCGTCGCTTGCCGAGGACGCCGAAACCTACCGCGACGGCATGGGCGTGCCCGAACGCGGCTGGGACGGGACGGCGCGCGGAGACGGCGAACGGCTCTACCCTTCGTTCCGGCTCTATGCCGCGGATCTTGACGGCGTGGCCTCGCTGCGGGACTTTCTGGGCGCCCGGAACATCGACGTCTATACCCGCGCCGAAGAAATCGAAAACGTCAAAATGCTGGACCGCTCCACAACGCTGGTGTTCGGCCTGATCTGCCTCGCGGCGGGCGTGGGCTTCCTCGCGTCCACGGCGAGCAACCTCGTCGCCGCCATCCGGCGCAAGCGCCGCGTGCTCGGCATTATCCGGCTCATGGGCTTTTCCGGGGCGGACATCGTATGCTTCCCGCTGGTGCAGGCGCTGTCCACATCCGCGCTCGGCATGGGGCTGGCCTTCGCGCTCTACGCCGCCGTCGCGGGCGTCATCAACGCCCTCTTCCCCCTCGGCGCGGAACTCGGCGCCGTCTGCCGCCTGTCGTGGGCGCATGTCGGGGGGGCTGTCGGCGTCGTGCTTGTGTTGTCCCTGCTGGCCGCCCTGCCGCCAAGCCTTTCGTGCGGCCGCCTTTCACCTTCCGAGGTTATCCGCGATGAATAAATGGTGTTTCCTGTTGATTGCCGCCTGCCTGCTCTCCCCCGGTACGGGGCACGCCGCGCTCAAGGCGCGGGGCGACGTGAAGGCCGAAGACGCCTTCAACCCCAACCCCGCCCCCGATGATCTGATCCTGCCCATGCCCTGCGGGCAAAGCATGGTGCTCAAGGCTGTGGGGGTGCGCGGCAAGGGCCTGCTCTGGGATCTCGAAACCCGTTTCGGACGCCGGGACGGAGGTTCCGACGATCGCGGCTATTATGACGGCCCGTATGCGTCCGCCATATCGGGCCCCTTCGTGCTCAAGGATCTCCCTCCCGACTGGCAGCGGAAAATCAAGGCCGCCAACCCGGACGCCGACGCCATGCAGTTCTATTTTGAAGGCAAGTACGAGGTGAGCAAACGCCAGTGGGATGCCGTCATGGGCGGGCAGTGCATGGATGGGGACGCCCTCCCCGCCCTCAGCCCTGAGGACGCGCGCCCCGTCGTCGAGGTTTCATGGCATGAGGCGCAGGAATTTACCAAAAACTATACGGAATGGCTGCTTGCCAACGCCCCGCAGTCCCTGCCCGGCTTTCAGGGGGATGACAGGAACACCGCCTTTGTCCGCCTGCCCACGGAAGCGGAATGGGAATACGCGGCGCGCGGCGCCCAGAAGGTTTCGCCGCTGTCCCTGAGCCAAGAGGATTTCTTTGAAATGCCGGCGGGCGACGCCGTCAAGGACTACGCCGTGTTCCGCGGCAGTGAGGGGACTTCGGAAGAAACGCTCCAGCGCATCGGCTCGCGCAAGCCCAACCCGGCGGGGTTCTACGACATGGCGGGCAACGCCGCCGAAATGGTGCAGGACGGCTTCCAGTTTTCCCTCGGCGGGCGGCTCCACGGCTCCACGGGCGGCTTTATCCGCAAGGGCGGCGGCTTCCTGTCCACGCAGGATGAAGTCATGCCCGGAAGGAGGGAGGAAGTGGCCCCCTTCCTCAAGGACGGGCCCAACAAGGCGCGGGATCTCGGATTCCGCATCGCCCTTTCCGGCATCAACAC
This sequence comes from Bilophila sp. T19-St14, assembly GCF_059728385.1. Lineage (NCBI taxonomy): Bacteria > Pseudomonadati > Thermodesulfobacteriota > Desulfovibrionia > Desulfovibrionales > Desulfovibrionaceae > Bilophila > Bilophila sp. T19-St14. The sequence goes on along the minus strand of NZ_BAAGFT010000001.1, from coordinate 2,240,056 downwards.
CCCCGGCGGCGCAAGGCCCGCGGAACTGGCCTCGGAATGGAAGAAGGCCGGGATAGAACTGTCCGCCGAGCTGAACCCCTCCGGCGATCCGCTGGAACTGGTGGCCCAGCTTGAGGCGCGGGCCGGAAGCGATGCGGAAAAGGCCAGCCTCAAGGGGCTTCAAAACCTGATCCGTGAAAACAACATTTCGCTCGAACGCCAGAAGCGATCCACGGTATCCAATGAAATCCGTTCCGCCGTCTACCTTGTGACCATGCTCAAGGACTGCCTGATCAAGCGGGAAATCATCGGCAAGGAGCTGCAAAACTTCGAGGACAAGAAAAAGCAGATCACGGCGGCCCTGCCCAAAATGAAAGCCGCCGAAGCCAAGCAGTATAAGCAAGTCCTTGCCAGCCTCGACAAGGGCATCGCCCTTTCCAAAACCGGCATCGACAATCAGGAGGCCGAATTCCGCTCCATGCTCCTGTTTTACAAGCAGACGGTGGAGAACACCCGGAAGGTGCCGCAATCCCTTTTTGACGAAGAGCTGAAAGGCATCGGGCAGGAAATGTCCGGCAAGGCCCCGCACCTCGTCAAGCAAAACGCCTCACTCCAGATCTACAGGAAGCACGTCGCTGCACTGCGCGGCGGCAAGCTGACCCTGCTCTCCTCGGATGCGCTCAGAAAGGACATCCTGTCCTTGATTCCCAAAGGGAAATGATCCTGAAGGGGAGGGAGAACGCCTCTCCCTCCCCCGTATTCCCTGTGGGCTGTCTTGGCTTCCCCTCCGTTTCCGGCTTGTTGTCCCCCCCGGACGAGGCATTCGCTTCTGCAATGAAAGCCGCATTTCAACTCTCTGAAATTCAAAGGCTGTGTTCAATTTTACGGTTGATGATTTTTTCAATGAAAATCAATAGATAAAAGTCCGTTCCACGTCTAGTGATGTGGCCTCTCTCATTTTTTGTTCATTACATGAAATCCAGTCTTGAAAAATTGTTGCGAGATCTCCAGATAATTTCCAAAGAACTCTTCCTTTCCAGTTGGAATCTTGTATCAACCACAAACTTAAGCACAGCCAATTCAAAATGAATATTTGAAAAAAGCTGTGCCATAGAAAATGGTTGACGCTTTTTTCCTTGAAACTCCAAAGGGATAACCGGAAAAATGCCTTAGCCGTGGATCCCGCCAAGGGGAAAACGGGAAAAAAAGCTCTATTTTTCACCGCACTGCGGAGATGAAACAACCACATGCTATAACAAAGCCTTTGAAAAAATCATCGAAAAGGCGAATGTCCCCTTCGGACGGCCCCTTATCATCCTCTTCCCCTCTGCCTGCCCCCCCGCTCCTTTTCCGCCCTCTTTCCCTCCATACCTTCCCTGTAGCGTGGCCTTCCTTTTCCGCCATTGGCAAATGGTATTTGGCATTCCAGGAAAATCATAGCCTTTTCTTTCTTTTCTTCTAAAGTAACAAACTGATAATAAAGGAAAATAAAGAATCTTTATTATCAGTAAAAATAATTATTATTGACTTATATGTAAGAAACGCCCATGTTCCCTACACACAGGGCATCGCTGTTTCCTTGCAACGTCCCAACCTCACCCGGCCAGCCGGAAAAACAAAAGGAGGCAACCATGTCCAATGATCTGCTTACAAACAACGCCGGAGCCCCGGTAGTTGATAATGAAAATTCCCTTACCGCCGGGCCCCGCGGCCCCATGCTGCTTCAGGATACGTGGTTCCTCGAAAAGCTGGCCCATTTCGACCGTGAAGTCATCCCCGAACGCCGTATGCACGCCAAAGGCTCCGGCGCTTACGGCACGTTTACGGTCACCCACGACATCACCCGCTACACCAAGGCTTCCCTGTTCTCCCGGATCGGCAAGAAAACCGACCTGTTCATGCGCTTCTCCACGGTTGCGGGCGAGCGCGGCGCCGCCGACGCCGAACGCGACATCCGCGGCTTCGCCATCAAATTCTATACGGATCAGGGCAACTGGGATCTCGTGGGCAACAACACGCCCGTCTTCTTCCTCCGCGACCCGCTGAAATTCCCCGACCTGAACCATGTGGTCAAACGCGATCCCCGCACCAACATGCACAGCGCCAAAAACAACTGGGACTTCTGGACGCTCCTGCCCGAAGCGCTGCATCAGGTGACCGTGGTCATGAGCGATCGCGGCATTCCCGCGAGCTACCGCCACATGCACGGGTTCGGCAGCCATACTTTCAGCTTCATCAACGCCGACAACGAACGCTTCTGGGTAAAATTCCACTTCAGGACGCAACAGGGCATCAAGAACCTGACCGACGCCGAAGCCGAAGCCATCATCGCCAAGGATCGCGAAAGCCATCAGCGCGACCTCTATGAGCACATCGAAAAGGGCGATTTCCCGCGCTGGACCCTGTTCGTTCAGGTCATGCCCGAAGCCGACGCCGAAAAACTGCCCTACCATCCCTTTGATCTGACCAAGGTCTGGTATCACAAGGATTGCCCGCTCATCGAAGTGGGTGAGCTCGAACTGAACCGCAACCCTGAAAACTATTTCGCGGAAGTGGAACAGGCCGCGTTCAACCCCGCAAACATCGTTCCCGGCATCAGCTTTTCGCCGGACAAGATGCTGCAGGGGCGCCTCTTTTCCTACGGCGATGCGCAGCGTTACCGCCTTGGCGTAAACCACCACCTCATCCCGGTGAACAGATCCCGCTGCCCGTTCCACAGCTACCACCGCGACGGCCAGATGCGCGTTGACGGCAACTACGGCAGCTACACCAACTACGAGCCCAACAGCAACGGCGCGTGGAAGGATCAGCCTGATTTCTCCGAGCCGCCGCTGAAGCTTTCCGGCGACGCCGACCGCTGGAAGTATCCCTGTGACGACGCCGACTATTACGAACAGCCCGGCAAGCTGTTCCGGGTGATGACGCCCGAACAGCAGGAAGCCCTTTTCGGCAACACCGCCCGCGCCATGGACGGCGTGCCCCGTGAGATCCAGATCCGCCACATCTACAACTGCTCCAAGGCCGATCCCGCTTACGGCAAGGGCGTTGCCGACGCCCTCGGCATCCCTATGAGCGAGGTGAAGCTGTAAGAGAGCGGGGAAGAGAAGCATTGGGGAAGGGAGGGAAAACTTTTCTGAAGAAAAGCTTTTCCCTCCCTTCCCCAAACCCCATCCCTCCCTTTCCAAAGACTTTTGACTTTATCGAATCCCTGTTCACGGTTTTCCTTACGCAGATTCCCTTTAGGATCAGGGAATTTCAACTTTGCTGGACTGCCGTGCGGCAGGGATTTCGTTGTATGGCGGGCAACTCAAAACAGCATGTTTTTGTGTTTGCTCAAAGAAAAATGCCCGAAGAAGCATGATTCTTCGGGCATTTTTTTAAGGCCGTGCCACAGGGAACAATTGTTGCTTTATTTCTTGAAGCTCCAAAGAGATAACGAATGATATGCCTCAGACATGGAACCCGCCAATAGGAAAACTAGAAAAAAGCTGTTCTCCATAGTGTAGAGATGGAAACAAGCGCATCCTATGACAAAATTTTGGGCTATATCATAGAAAACGGTTGATGCTTTCTTGAAGTTCCAAAGGAGTATGCGAGTAAAAGCTCTCAACCTTGGAGCCAGCCAGCGGAAAAATTAGAGAACAAATCTGTATTGTTACCCTGCTGTAGGGCGGAAATGAAATAATCAGATATTATGGCAGAGCCAAATTTTTTAGGCTCTGCCATAATATCTGATTGTTTTATATCTACAATACACTGAACATACTGATTTTTCACATTTTTTCGCTGATAGCTTCATGATTGGGGAATTTTATTGGCTATTCCTTTGGAATTTCAAGAAAGCATCAACCGTTTCCTATGACACAGCCTTTTTCAAAGCCGTTTTCATAGGGAAGGATGCCGATTTTTCCCCTCGCCACGAACAGGGATTCGATAAGGTCGAAAGTCTTGGGAAGGTGAGAGGAGGGGGTCCGGGGGAGGAGAGAGGAAACCTTTCTGTAGAAAGGTTTCCTCTCTCCTCCCCCGGTTTATCACTCCCCGCAAACCTTGTCGGAAACAAGGGCCATAAAACCAAGGGTCTTCCTGAGGCTGTCGAGCTGCGGATCAATGCCGTATCGATGGGCCAGCCACAGGATGTCTGGCATGAAGAGCATCGTCCCTTCGCCGGGAACTTCGGAAATCACGATGCGCAGAGGCAGTTCGAGGGCAACCTCAGGGCGCTCCAGCATCAGATGCGTCCCGACCGCAGGCTTGCCGAAAAAGGCGACGCGGGTTTCGGGCATGAACAACCCGGCGGCGCGCGCGTTGGCGGCGTGATCCACCGTAGCGAACAGCGGAACATTCAAGGCCTTGAGCGTTTCAAGCAAACGGTTCCAAACTATTTCCACACTCCCCACACAGGGCTTGGATACGAGTCCTTCCGTGGTATGCATGACCATTCCTTTTTTTGAAGGTTCGTTGGAGAAGTCCCTTCTCCAAAGGTGGTTTTCCATAAAAACGTCCCGAATGTAACAGGGCGGAGCATCAATGATGCTCCGCCGCCTTCCTTTGCCTTTCGGGAGGTATCCGGCGACGGTCGGGATGCCCTTCGCCGGATGCCGGTTATTCGACAGTCACACTCTTGGCGAGGTTTCTGGGCTGATCCACGTCTTTGCCGAGATAGTCGGCCATTTCATAGCTGAACAACTGCATGGCCGGGAGCGCCAAAAACGCGCTGAACGGGCCCCACGCGGCGGGAATCGTCCACAGGTGCTCCACATGCAGATCCGCCCCCGGATTGGCCAGCGCGATGACCGGCCCTCGGCGGGCCTGCACTTCCACGATATTCGATTTGACCTTTGGAAACAACGCATCATTGAAGGCAAGGGCAAAAGTCGGGAATTCCGGCTCGATCAGGGCGATGGGCCCGTGCTTCATCTCCCCGGAGGCATAGCCCTCCGCGTGGATGTAGGAAATTTCCTTGAGCTTCAAAGCCCCTTCCAGCGCGAGGGGGAAGGCATGTCCGCGCCCCAGATAGAAAAAGCTGCTCGCGGACGCATACAGCGGGGATAACCTCCGTGCCGTTTCCCGCATGGCGGGCAGGGCATCCTCAATCTGCTTCGGCAGGCCGTGCAGCGCGGCAAGGGCCTCATGGCGGGTCTTGGCGTCGAGCAGTCCCTTGCGCTGCCCGTAATAGAGCGCGATGAGAGCCATGATGACCATCTGGCTGCACATGGCTTTGGTAGACGCCACGCTGATTTCCGGCCCGGCCTGCGTATAGAGCACCGCATCCGCCTCACGCGGGATGGACGAGCCCACGACGTTGCACAGCGCGATGGCGATACAGCCTTTTTCCTTGGCAAGCCGGAGCGCCGCAAGCGTATCCGCCGTTTCCCCGGACTGGCTGATCACAAGAACCATGTCGTCAGGTTCTAGAATGACGTTGCGGTACCGGAACTCGGACGCGATTTCCGGGACGACCGGCATACGCGCCCAGTCCTCAAGCAGGTGTTGCCCCCACATGCCCGCATGGTATGAGGTTCCGCAGGCGATGATCCGCAGGCGGGAGGGGATGGGAAGCCCATCAAGCTCCGGCAGCACGACCATGCCCTTCTCTTCGTCCACCCTCCCGGCAAGGCAATCCGAGATGACCTTGGGCTGTTCAAAGATTTCCTTGAGCATAAAGTGCTTGAAGCCGCCCTTCCGTGCGGCCTGCATGTCCCACTGGACGGTCTGCACTTCCTTATGGACGGGCTCAAGCGTATCGAGGGAGAGCACCTGCCATGTGGCGTCCGTGATGCGGACGATTTCACCGTCCTCCAGAAAAACGACGTCGCGCGTATAGGGCAGGAAAGCCGGGATATCCGAAGCAATGAAATGTTCGCCCACGCCCACGCCGAGGATCAGGGGGGCGGACATGCGCGCGGAAAGGATGGTGCCCGGTTCGTCGGGGCAAATGACCGCCACGGCATACGCGCCGTGGGCCTGGCGCAGGGCCCAGGCAAAGGCTTCAAGCAGTGTGGGGTTGTGCTTGCGCCCTTCCGCGATGAGATGGGCCAAGACTTCCGTATCGGTTTCGGATTTGAAGACATACCCCTTGGCAAGCAGGTTTTCCTTCAACTCCTGAAAGTTCTCGATGATGCCGTTGTGGATGACGGCAAGTTCGTTATCGCCGCCGATATGGGGATGGGCATTACGTTCGGCGGGCACGCCGTGCGTGGCCCAGCGCGTATGACCGATGCCGTTCATGGCGACCGTGTTGGGATAATGGGCGAGCTTTTCTTCCAGAGCCGCCAGCTTGCCCTCGGCCTTGATGACCTTAAGCTCCTTGCCCTGAATGAAACCGACCCCAGCGGAATCGTACCCGCGGTATTCAAGGCGCCGCAAGCCTTCGATAATGACCGGAACAGCCGGACGATGCCCGGCATAACCAATAATTCCGCACATGCAGTGTTGCTCCTTCCGTTCACGGGAATGCAGTCGGGGCTCCATACGCCGCCGAGAGCAGTCGTTTCTTTTTGCAGCCTGTTTTCAGGCAAGGTTCCAGTGTGATAGAAAAAGGGCACGTTGTAAATATGTCCCAATCCCCCTTGAAAATCATCCAACTAGGCTATTATTAAGATGATTTTCATTGATGCCCCACAGATTCGCCGTATATTCCACTACACGGGCGGAAAAGTCCCTGCCAGGCCGCCTGTTTCAGCGTTTTTACTCATTTCAGGAGGATACCATGAATACCATGTTGAAGACCGCCATCTTTGCCGCCGCCCTCCTCATGCTCGGCGGCTGCGCTACCAAGGCCCTTACCCCCGAAGAGCAAGCCTTCCAGAACGCGCAGAACTCTTGTACCGAACAGACCAACTCCATGATCGGCGGGAGCCGCTATTCATGGGGGAATGAACTTTCGTGGAGCAACTATTTTGAATGGTGTATGCAGGGCAAGGGCTACACCAAGGATCAGTTAAAGACCATCTGGTATTAAGCTCCCATAGGTTCAGAAAAAGCGACGGCAGCCGCGGCGGATGGCTTCGCTGCGGCTGCCGTCGCCTTGTCCCTTCCTTTTAGGCCGTGTCGTTAACTAGATACAATATATTGAAATTATTAAATTATTTTTAATTCACAAAAGTATTTTTAATAATTTCAAATTATTATATGTAACTAGCGACACAAACCTAAAATAAATACAGCACCGCAGGGGATGGAGGCTTTCACGTTTTCAATGAAAGCTACATTTTAACTCTATGAAATTCAAAAATGAATTTTTTAAAAAATCATCGAAAAGGTGAATATCTCAGTGGATGGCTTCCCCGTGGCTGCCGCCGTGTTTGGGCAAGCAAAAAATGGGCTGTCTCCACTGTGAAGTAGAAATGAGACGACCACATTCCATGACGGAGCCTTTGGGAAAAGGAAAGACTGCAAAGGGGCGTTTCCCCTCGCTACGACTCCAACATATAAAAAAAGGCTCTGTTATAGTTTATGGTTGTTTCATCTCCACAGTGCGATGAAAATACAGCCTTTTTCTCCGGTTTTCCCCTTGGCGGGAGCCACGGCCAAGGCATTTTGCCGGTTATCCCTTTGGAGCTTCAAGGAAAAAAGCATCAACCATTTTCTATAACATAGCATAAAAAATGTATTTTTCATACAGTAGAGCTAAAACAACGCATCCCATGACGGAGCCTATAAAAAAGGCTCCCGGAATCTTCCGGGAACCTTTTTTCATAACAGGAACTCCTGCCGTATAACCTCCCCACCAGTCAAAGTTTTTGCGGGTGGGGGCCCGGGGGAGGGAGCTTTTTACAAAAAGCTCCCTCCCCCGGTTCTCAAACCCATCGCCCTACTTGCTGCGATGGGCGGCGATTTCTTCAAGATATTCGGGGCGCACATCAAAGCCGAATTCAATGGCTTTGTCGGCGTATTCGGCGGCCTTGTCGTAGTCGCCCTTTTCAAACCACGCGAGGGACAGGTTGTTCCACGCGGGAGCGAAACCGGGCTGCTTTTCAATGGCCTTTTCGCTGATTTTGATGCTCTCGTCGTACTGGCCGTTCATGTAATAGGCGGCGCCGAGAGTCGCCATCGCCTGAATGAATTCGGCGTCCCATTTCAGGGCCTTTTGCAGGGCGCTGATGGCCTTTTCGGGCTCGCCGCGCTGCAAATGCACGAAGCCGATATTACTCCACGGCACGGGGAACTTGGCACGGCAGTTGGCCGCCTCCTCGTTGTAGCGCAGACAGCCTTCGAGATCGCCACGTTGCAGGCAGATGCCGCCAAGCTGCACATAGGCTTCGGCAAGATGGGACGAATTGCGGACTGCGGCGAGAAACGATTCTTCCGCCGCCACAAAGTCGCCCTTGCTGAGCAAGGCTACGCCAAGATTATAATGGTGATTGGCGCAAGCGTCGTTCTGGCTGAGCGCGGCCCGCAGGTCGGCGATGTACTCGTCAAGATTCTCGTACCGGTCCTTCATCGATCAGTCCCTCTTTCTTCAGGAGTTTATAATACCATACGCAAAACTCGTAGATGCCGAGGTAGCGTTCATCCCTGTTCACAATCCCGAGCGCGCAGTCAAGGGCGCCTTTGTTGAAGTCATTGCCCTCGGTGCGTTCGCCGAGCGAATGCATGAACCCTCGGAAAAGCTGCTGCGTGGTGCGCTTGCTCGGATCGACGCGGATATCCATCGGGTCGTTGGGCTTCTGGAAGGGATCCCATTCATCGTAGCCGATGCGGTCGATGAACTTCCTCCGGCGGGGATTCATGCGCTCGTAAATTTCGCGCTTGAGCAGTTCCTGCTCCTCGGTCAGCTCCTGCTTGGTGCTGTCTCGAAACATGGTGGCGGAAATCATCAAGACTCCTTGGGTGCCGGGCCTATCCCCAAATAAGCGTCGTCGTAGTTGGTGAGAAGCGCCATTGATACGGGCACGAAAACCTCATGCAGCTCCTTGAACCGGGACTTCACGCGATCCCGGATTTCCACGCTGAGGCGATCCAGCCGTTCCTGAATCTTGTCCAGATGGACGGTCGGATAATTGATTCCGGCAGCGAAATTGGACTTGCCGCATACGTGCCCCTTGCCGCCGATCGCCGTGGGGATGCCGTAGAGACGACAGGTGATGGGGCGGTAGTCATAAAGCACGCACTGATCGTTCGAGTCGAGGAGCGGGCAGCGGACGCGGGCCTTGGCAGCCTCTTCCATGATGTGCCCCATGGCTTCCTCAGATCCTTTGGCATCGCGCAGCTCGCGGAAATAGTCGCGCTTCATGCGGGTCAGCTTGCGATCCACACTTCCGGCGTTCTCAAGGATGCGGGAACGCTCAGGGCCGAAGTCGTACTTTTCGATGAACCGCGCGTTCAGGTACATGGCTTCGACAAGCGAAAGGTCAAACAAGGCGTGGCAGCAATCACTGCAACCGGGCTTGCAGGTCACGCAGTCCGGGTGCATCTCGCCGACGCGGGCAAACACCGCGTCGGCTTCAGCAACAAGTGCCTCGTACGCAGTGAACACAGGGGTAAGCTCGGGCATGATGTTGATCATAGGATCTATAATAGGTAAGAGTGTAAAAAAAGGAAGGGGCCTCTTGAAAAAAAGCTCCTTCCTCTCGCACAAGCCGCCGCCCGCAATCACGATTGCGGGCGGCGGCATTTCAATGCTTAGTTTTCTTCAACGTTGATGGCGTCGTGTTCACAGACTTCGACGCAGGATTCACAGCCGAGGCATTCTTCGGCATGGGCCGGGCTGGATTTGCCGTCGGTCATTTCGTACACTTCAACGGGACAGACGTCCACGCATTCGCCACAGCCCACGCACTTGTCAGCATCAACAGTAACATTCCAAGACATTGTCACTTCCTCCAAGTTTTGGATCAAACGATCCTGAGTTTCTCGACCACAGGCACCATCGTGCCGTCATCCTTGCCTTAGCGTCCGAACAGGAGGGTGTCAAGTGTTTTGAGAAGCGGCGGGAAAGCCTTGCAGCCTTTGTTTCCGCGCGCTGCCGAGGCTCTCCCGGCAGCGGCCTTTCTTCCCTCCCGACATCCATCCTGTCCAGACAATAATCATTTTCCCGCAAGTTCCAAGCGGTCAGCGACGGCCTTCGCAGCGGCCCGCGTAAACTCCTCAGCGGAGAGCCGCGCCTTCTCGGAGGCATCAACCACCAAAGAGGGCCGGTTGGCAAGGCCCGCGTCAGGCGTGACGCCGTATTCCGGCGGGAACGTGTCGGTAAAATACATATTCTGGAATCCAGCAAACTTGAGCGCGTGCGCCGTCGAGTCGAGCACAGCCTTTTCGTCGGCGGCCACCCTGCCCTCTTCGCGTGCCTTGAGCAGGCCGGCAAGACATTCGCCGCCCTGCGTGCATACAATATGCCCGTGCCGGTTGGCGATAATGGTCGCGTCCATGATGGCCTGTTCGGTCACTTGAACCACGCCGAATTCGCCGCCCTCAGCTTCGTAGGCGTCAACGAGCGCCTTCACGCGGGGGAAGGACACCGGGTTGCCGATCATGGCGGCCTGCGCCACGCTCGGGCGGACGGTCACGGGGCTGTACACGCGCTCGGCCCTGGGCCTGCTGTAGTAGCGCCACACCGGATCGGCGTGTTCGGACTGCACCCCGAACAGGCGCGGCAAATCGGAAATGATGCCAAGGCGACGCATCTTGAGCAGGCCGGACATGACCGCCGTGATGTTCCCGGCGTTGCCCACCGGCACGAACAGGGCCTTGCCCGCCAGATCCCAGTTGAACCACTGGGCGACTTCATAGGCGTAGGATTCCTGCCCAAGGATGCGCCAACTGTTCTTCGAGTTGAGCAGGGCCACGCGGTAGTGTTCCGCCAGATGTTCGACGACCTTCATGCAGTCGTCGAATACGCCGGGCACCTCAAGCACGGTCGCGCCGGAGCCGAGGGGCTGGGAAAGCTGCTGAGGCGTCACCTTGCCCTGCGGCAGCAGCACGGCGGTCTTGATGGGATGCCCCACATACGCGCCGTACAAAGCCGCGGCAGCCGACGTATCCCCGGTAGAGGCGCAGATGGTCAGCACCTCATCCCATCCGTGCCTGCGTACAAGCGCACGCAGATAGCTGTACGCGCAGGCCATGCCGCGATCCTTAAAGGAAGCGCTCGGATTCTGGCCGTCGTTCTTGAACGCGAACGAGGCGTTCAGCTTCTTCTGGAGTTCGGGAGCGCCGTCCACGACAGGGGTGTTCCCTTCGCCTAGGTACAGGATGTCTTCCTGCTCCAGCACGGGGGCCATCAGCTCATAAAACCGGAACACGCCGCGCAGGGCCGTGTTGCGGGTGGCGGCCCGGCTGTCGAACAGGCTGCGCCAGTATGCGCCGCCGTGTTCCTTCAGCCTGTCGAAGGTCGTGTCTTCAAGCAGGAATACGCCGCCGCAGTCCGGGCACGTATACAGCAATTCATCAATGGGGTGACGGGCCCCACAGCCGAGGCACACGTATTCCATCTGTGCCCGGTAGGTCGGAAACTGATCGGACATGGTCGCTCCGTATTGAGGTACGCCTCCGGCGGCAAAGGGCTACCGCCCCTTGCCCCTATTTTAGGGGAATCGCTCCGCATACGATCCTTCTAAGGCCCGCAAGCCCGCCCAACGGTACGGCTTCGCCGCCCCCTTTGGGCCGAATTCCCCCAAAACGCCCCAGTGCCGCCGAAAGCGCAAAAGGCTTTGCCTTCCCCCGGCGGCTCTGTGGGATTCGGAGATTATGTTCTTTTTTCTGAGGTCGTAAGGAAAAATACAACGGGAGGCAAGCCTTTGTTTCCCCGGCCTCCCATCTTCCCGCCCCCTAAAAAATACGCCCCCCTTTTCCTCAAGGCTCCGCCACAGCCAACAACTGCCCGTCCCTCCCTTCAAATTCCAAAGGCTGTGTCCCAGAAAATGGTTGATGCTTTTTTCCTTGAAATTCCAAAGGAATAGCCAGAAAAACGCCTCAGTTATGGATTCAGCCAAGGGGAAAACTGGAGAAAAAGGCTGTCTTTTCACCGTGCTGTGGAGATGAAACAACCACACGCTATGACAGAGCCATTCCAAAAGGATGGCCAACAAGCTGCTCAGCCATGCCATCCGCCAACAAAAAACACATAAAAATGTCATTTCAATATATTATAAAAAAACCCGTACCATAGAACATGGTTGACGCTTTTTCCCTTGGCTGTGCCATAGGAAACGGTTGATGCTTTATTTCTTGAAATTCCAAAGGAGTAACCAATAAAATGCCCCAATCATGGAGCCCATCAGCGGGAAAACTGGAGAAAAAGGCTATATTTTCAGTATAATATGAAATAAAACAGCCAGATACTCTGACAGAACCTTTCCCTTAAAGCCCAAAGGAATAACCAGCCAAATGCCTTAGCCATAGATTCCGCCAATGGGAAAATGGAAAAAAAGCTATATATTCACTGCACTGTAGAGACGAAACAACCACATACTCAGAACCTAAAAATAATCACATCCCATAGCAGAACCTTTCCCAAAAGGGGAACCGCACCCCGCCTTTTCCAAAAGCTCTTTTATAGGATGTGGTCGTTTCATCACCGTAGTGCGGTGGAAAATACAGCCTTTTTTCCAGTTTTCCCTTTGGCGGGGTTCACGCCCAAGGCATTTTGAGGGTTATCCTTTGGAGCTTCAAGGAAAAAAGCATCAACCGTTTTCTATGACACAGCCTATAGAAAACGGTTGATGCTTTATTTCCTTGAAATTCCAAAGAAACAACCAATAAAATCCCCCAACCACAGAGCCAACCAGCGGAAAATTTAGAGAAAAAGCATATATTTTCAGTATATTGCTAAAAAAAACAACCATGTACTCTGACAGAGCCTTTCTATAGCACAGCCTTTCCAAAACCTGCCGTACCCCTCTTTTCAGCCTACACGAAATCCCTGTGAACAGGGATTCGATAACGCCGAAAGTCTTTGAAGGGGATGGGGTGGGGTTTGGGGAGGGGAAGGGGGAACTTTCTTCAGAAAGTTCCCCCTTCCCCTCCCCAATGCCTCTCCCCACTCAACTATGCTAAAACACTATCGCCAGCTTCGCTTCAAGCTTCCAGCGCTCGCCGAGGGAGGCGGCGGTGGGGTAATCGACGTTCTCGATGCGGGCCACGGCATCATAATTCTGATAGAGGCTGAACTGGGCGCTCACGCCGAGCGAGGCGTTGTATTCGGGCAGCTTCAAGGTCACGGACGGCCCGGCAAACCATGTCGTGCTGGCGTCGTCTTTGGAACGCCCGTAGCGCCGCGAATCCGTGTTGTATTCAAACTGCGTCTCGACGCCCATGTCCCAGTGTTGGGAGAGCGCATAGACGTAACGCCCGTTCAGGCGGAATACGTCGCTGACGTCTACGCGGGACGTGTGCCCTACCCCGCGATACAAATACATAACCTCGCCTTCGACGAACTGCCGCCCGCCGTCAAAGGCGTGCCCCACGCCAAGGCCCGCCATCGCGCCCCAAGCGCCTGTGCCCACGCCGTCGTCGGACGTGCTGCCCGTGGGCGTCCAGACGCCGAGATCCCACGCCACATCGACGGGGAAACCTTCCCGCTGGCTCAAAAACTGCTTGTGCAGGACAAACGTGGTGTCGCCAATGCCGTTCTTGCTGCTGACGCTGTTGGGCGTGAGGGTGCTGTGGGCACGGAAATTGTTCATGACAATGGGCATGGCGAAACGCACGTCGTAACCGTCGCCGAGCCCGTAGCGCATCTTGAGGACGAACCGGTCATGCAGGTTCCGCTGCGTCCCTTTGTTGTCGGGATGCTTGGCCGAATGCCGCGAGCCATTCTTATACCATGTATGCTTGTCGGCGTGGATGTAGTTGACGATAGTTGCCAGCTTGCCCTTAGGGATTGTACCGGACGCGGGCCCCATGCTCTCAATGACGACCTGCCCGACTCGCGGGGCCGGCTGTTTCGTTTCGTCAGCCAGCGCGGGAACACCCAACAACGACAGGCCGAGCAATGCCCCTACAACGCCCAAATACTTCATGCGCCAATCTCCTCTTGTTTTATACAGTGAAAACATAACGGCGGATGAGGGCCATGCAAGCCTACCCCGCATGACCGCAACATCCTGCAACTTCACAGCAAGAGAGCCCCTTTTTTCGGGATAACCGAAACAAGGGGCCCTCTTTTTAGGCTGTTTTTATACCGTCAGGCCTTTTTTTACAAGGCTTCTTCGCTTCCCGCATCCGCGTCGGAGTTGACCGTGTCGAAGCCGACCACGCGCGCGCCGTCGTCCAGCTTCACCAGACGCACGCCGATGGTGGCGCGGCCTACGGAACGGATTTCATCCACGCCCATGCGGATGATCTTATTGGTGGAAGTCAGCAGCACAAGCGCCTCGTCGTCAAGCACCGACTTGGCGCCGATGACCGGGCCCGTCTTCGGCGTGACCTTGAAGTTGATGATACCCTTCCCGCCGCGGCTCTGCACACGGTAGAGATCCACATTGGTACGCTTGCCGAAGCCGAGCGCGGAGATGGTCATGATCGCCGGGCTGTCTTCCTTGAGCACAAGGCAAGCCACCACCGTATCGCCGTGGCGCAGGGCAATGCCCTTTACGCCGCTGGCCCCGCGCCCCATGTTGCGGACGTCGCGACAACTGAACCGGATGGCGATGCCGTCGGCGGTCGCCAGCACCACGAAATCGTCGTCCGTGATCTCGCGCACCATGATGAGCTCGTCGTCCTCACGCAGGCCAACGGCGATAAGCCCACCCTTGCGGCTCCGGGCGTAGAGCGCGGCGCTGGAACGCTTCACCATGCCCCGGCGGGTGGCGAAGAGGAACGACTTGTCCTCGGCGAACTCACGCACGGTCAGGATGGTGTTGACCCACTCGTCCTTTTCCATAGGCACGAGGTTGGCGATATGCACGCCCTTGGCCGTCCGGCTGCCTTCCGGCACCTGATGAACCTTGAGCTGGTGCATGCGGCCCTTGTTGGTGAACATCAACAAGAACTGGTGGTTCGTCGTGGTGATGAACTCCTGCACGAAATCGTCTTCGCCGGTATGCACCCCGGCAACGCCCTTGCCGCCACGACGCTGCTGCTGGTAGATGCCGAGGCTCGTGCGCTTGATGTAGCCGCGGCGCGACAGGGTAATGACCACGTCGTCGTCGGGCAGCAGATCCTCAATGTCGATGTTTGAAAGCGCCTCGCGGATGACTTCCGTACGGCGGGGCGTGGAATACGTCTGCTTGATGTATTCCACTTCATCGCGGATGACGCCCCAAAGCACGGAGGCGTCGCCGAGGATGGACTGATACCACGCGATTTTCGAGAGCAGCTCCCTCTGTTCCTCTTCAATCTTGCCGCGCTCAAGCCCGGTCAGGCGTTGCAGCCGCATGTCAAGGATGGCCTGCGCCTGCACTTCGGACAGCCCAAAGCGCTGCATGAGGCGTTCCTTGGCCTCCGGCGGCGTCGCCGAAGAGCGGATCAGGGACACAACCTCATCAATATGATCGAGCGCCTTGAGGAGGCCCTCCAAGATATGGGCACGGGCTTCGGCCTTGCGCAGTTCAAACTTGGTGCGCCGAACCACCACCTCACGGCGATGATCGAGGAAGTAGGCCAACGCGGTCTTGAGGTTCAGCAGCACGGGCCGGTTGTCCACCACCGCCAGCATGTTGATGCCGAACGAGGTTTCCAGCGGCGTATACTTGTACAGCGAATTGATGACGATCTCAGGCATGGTGCCGCGCTTCAGCTCGATGACCACGCGGATGCCCCGGCGGTCGGACTCGTCGCGCAGGTCGGACACGCCGTCGATCTTGCGGTCGTTGATCAGCGCCGCGATCTTTTCCACGAGGCTCGACTTGTTCAAACCAAACGGGATCTCCCGGATGATCAGGGACTGGAAGCCCTTCTTGCGCTCCTCAATCTCAACCTTGCCGCGTACCTTTACGGTTCCGCGCCCAGTGGTATAGGCGTCGTACAGCCCTTGGCCCGCGTAGACGTAGCCGCCCGTGGGGAAGTCCGGCCCCTGCACGGCATCCATCAGATCCTCGACGGAACTTTCCGGGTCGTCGATGAGCATGAGCAGGGCATCCGACAGCTCGCTCAAATTATGCGGCGGGATGTTCGTCGCCATGCCGACGGCGATGCCTGACGAACCGTTCAGCAACAAGTTGGGGACCTTCGTGGGCAGCACCACGGGCTCGGCCAGCGTGTTGTCGTAGTTGGGCCGGAAATCGACGGTTTCCTTGTCGATGTCATTGAGAAATTCGCTCGCCAAGCGGGACATGCGGACTTCGGTGTAACGCATGGCGGCGGCGGCGTCGCCGTCGATGGAGCCGAAGTTGCCCTGCCCGTCTTCCAGCGGATCGCGCATGGAGAAATCCTGCGCCAGACGGACGAGGGCGTAGTACACGGCGGAGTCGCCGTGCGGGTGGTACTTACCGATGACGTCGCCGACGATGCGCGCGCACTTCTTCGGAGGACGGTTGTAGCTGTTCGCCAGCTCCTGCTGCGCGAACAGGATGCGCCGGTGTACCGGTTTCAGGCCGTCGCGGACATCCGGGATGGCCCGCCCGATGATGACGCTGAGCGAGTACTCCAAGTACGATTTGCGCATTTCATGTTCAATATTCACATTCTGAGACATAGTATCCTCGAAGGCAGCGCCTCCGGCGGCCGGGGGGAATGATTCCCCCCGGACCCCCCCAAGGCGGCGGGCGCAACGGCTACGCCGTTCCGTCCGCCGCCCCGGACGCGTCGGAACAGGCCGTTTCCGGCATCGTTCCGCCACCCAAGTACCTGCTTGTCAAATATGCACGAGGGATGAAACCATCCCCTATCGCCGCCCTGCCCGCTCCCCAAAAACAAAAGTCTTAGGAGGGAGAGAGGAGGGGGCCTGGGGGAGGAGGGAGGGAAGCCCTTCTTCAGAAGGGTTCCCTCCCTCCTCCCCCAGTTTCACTAAATATCCAAATCCCGCACGGTGAGGGCGTTGCGCTCGATGAACTCGCGGCGCGGCTCCACGCGATCGCCCATGAGCTGCTCGAACGTGTCGCTGGCGGCTTCGGCGTCCTCGACGGTCACGCGCAGCAAGGTGCGGTTCTCAGGGTTCATGGTCGTTACCCAGAGCTGTTCGGGGTTCATTTCACCGAGGCCCTTGTAACGCTGGATGTTGATCCCCTTCCGTGCTTCCTCAAGCGTCATGGCGTGCAGCTCGAAAATGTCGGCCGCCGCGTACTCCTGCTCCTTATTGCGAAGCGTGAAGCTGAGGCCGCCGCACTTCTGCCGGATGGCGTCGAGGGCTTCCCATGAGTTGAGGTACATCTTGGAAATGAAGAACTCGACGGATACCCGCGTGCGGTGGCCGTTGGCGTTCTCAATGAGCGCGAAGACGCGGTCGCCGTCCTCGTGCGGTTCCGTCTCCGTCGTCAGTTCGTAGCCACGCTCCTTGAGGAAGTCGTAACAGCGCGTCCCTGACGTGAGGCAGTCCGGGGTGACGCGATCCTCCACATCCACAAGGGCAAGGAAAAGCTCCCGGCCGATGCCCGCCAACTCCGCGTCGCGCACACGGTGGGAAATGTTTTCGATCTGCCCCATGAGGGCCTTGATCTCTTCCCCACGGAAGATCGTGCCGTTGGGGGCCTCCACTTCCATGTCGTCGCTCACGCGCTGCATCAGGAAGGCGTTCAGCTCGTAGTCGTCCTTGATGAACTTCTCCATCTTGCTGTTGTGGGCCCGGTACAGCGGCGGCTGCGCGATGTACAGGTAGCCGCGGTCGATGAGCCCCGCGTAGTTGCGGAAGAAGAAGGTCAGGAGGAGCGTGCGGATGTGCGCGCCGTCCACATCGGCGTCGGTCATGATGACGATCTTGTGGTAGCGCAGCTTGTCGTAATCGGTATCCTCCTCGCCGATGCCCGCGCCCATCGCGGTGATGAGCGCCTTGACTTCCTTGTTGGCGAGCATCTTGTCGAAGCGGGTGCGTTCCGTATTCAGGATCTTGCCGCGCAGGGGCAGGATGGCCTGCGTGTTCGGGTTGCGGCCCTGCTTTGCCGAACCGCCTGCGGAGTCGCCTTCCACGATGAACAGTTCGGAATCCGCAGGATCCTTGCTCTGGCAGTCGGCCAGCTTGCCGGGCAGCGCGTTGTCCGACAGGGCACCCTTGCGGCGGACAAGCTCCTTGGCACGGCGGGCCGCATCGCGGGCGCGGGAGGCGTCCACGGCCTTGTCGATGATCAGCCGGGCTTCTTTGGGGTTCTCCTGAAAATAGGTGTCGAGCCTGCCGTACACCACGCCGCTCACGATGCCCGCAACCTCGCTGTTGCCGAGCTTGGTCTTGGTCTGGCCTTCAAACTGCGGCTGCGGGAGCTTCACGCTGAGCACGGCGGTCAGCCCTTCGCGGACGTCGTCGCCGGAAAGGGTCTGCCCCTTCATCTTCTTAACCAGATCGGGCTGGCCCTTGACGTAGTTGTTGATGGCGCGGGTCAGCGCGGTCTTGAACCCGGCAAGGTGCGTACCGCCTTCCTTCGTGCGAATGTTGTTCGCAAAGGTGTACATATTTTCCTTGTAGCCCGCGTTGTACTGGATGGCGAACTCCACGGAAACGCCGTCGGCCACGCCTTCCCCATCGACGATGGCGTGAATGCCCACTTCGCCGGAGTTCAGATCCTTCACGAACTGGTGGATGCCGCCCTCCGCATGGAACAGATGGACTTCGCTGGTGCGCTCGTCGCGGCACTCGATCTGAAGCCCCTTGTTCAGATAGGCCAGCTCCTCAAAACGCTTCTTGAGGGTGTCGTAGGAGAACTCCGTGGTCTCGAAGATGGTTTCGTCGGGCTTGAAGCGGACGGTCGTACCGTGGCTGTCGGACTCGCCGATGTACTGAAGCTCCTCCTGCGGCACGCCCCGGCTGTACACCTGTTTCCAGCGCTTCCCGTCCCGGCGCACGGTCACCTCAAGGCGCTCGGAAAGCGCGTTGACGCAGGAGACGCCCACGCCGTGCAGACCGCCGGACACCTTGTAGGCGGCGTTGTCGAACTTGCCGCCCGCATGGAGCTTGGTCATGACCACCTGAACGGCAGGGACCTTTTCCTTGGGGTGGATGTCCACGGGGATGCCGCGCCCGTTGTCACGAACCGTGACGCTGTTGTCCATGTGAAGCACAACTTCAATGCGCGTGCAGTAGCCCGCCATCGCTTCGTCGATGGAGTTGTCCACCACTTCGTACACGAGGTGGTGCAAACCACGGTAATCCGTGCTGCCGATGTACATGGCCGGGCGTTTCCGCACGGCCTGGAGGCCCTCAAGAATAGTGATTGAATCAGCTGTATAAGCGTTCGCGTTGGCTGTCATAGGCTCGTGAATCCATATGTTGGTTGTGGCGCCTCCGGCGGCAAAGGGCCGCCGCAGACGATCCGCAAACGCGGCCTTCCATGAGGCCGCGCCCTCCGGCCTTTACCCGGGAAAAGCCCCCGGGCCCTTCAGAGGCCGCCTCATGCCGCATACATTCCCAGGCACGCGGCATGAGGCGGCTCCTGAAGATGCCCCCCTTCAAAGCCGAACGCTCCAAAACGGGGACAAAGGTTGTGACTAGAAAGAAACAATACCATAGACGGAATGAGAGAACCATCCCCCTATTCCAAGCGTTCAGGAAAGGGGGGCTGAGGGGCGCTTCCATCCCGAAGCGCCCCTCCAGCAGAGCACCTAGTTTTCTTCGTAATAGCTTTCTTCGGCGATTTTCATGGGCATGATCAGCACGGTGTAATCGGGATCTTCCGTGCCGTTGATGCCGCAGGGCCCCTCGGCCCCGGTAAGGGTCAGGGTAAGCTCGCCGGACTGGTAATGGGTAAGGATTTCCATCAGGTTCTTGGTCGGGAACGCGATGCGCCCGATGGAGCCGTTGTAGGAAACTTCAAGGGACTCGTTGGCCGACCCGGTATCCTGCCCCTGCGCGGAAAGCATAACCTCGGAACCGGACAGTTCAAAATACGTACACCGATCGCTCTCCGTGTTGAAGATGCTGATACGATCGAGCGCATCAAGGCAGTCCTTCCGGTTCAGCTTGAGCAGGGACACGTCAGGGGCCGCCAGGCGGGTCATGAACGGCGAATAGTCAGGGTAGGCGTATCCGGCGCGGGGAAGGCTGAGGGTCTCATGCCCGTCGCCCGAACGCACGAAAAGGCGCTTGTCCGTCAGGTTGACCTCGATTTCATCGCCGTCGAGCCATTTGCGGAGTTCGCCGACATACTTGCGCTGGATCAGCACGCCCTCTTCGGGAAGGCGAGCGGCCAGATCGTCGTGGGTGAAACGGGTCAGGGCGAACTGATGGCCGTTCAGCCCGCATACTTCGATGTGGCCTTCGCCGACGGGCTTGAAGTAGAGGCATGCGATGGCGTCGGAAGCTTCGTCGTCACTCACGCAGAAAAACACGCGGTCGATGATTTCCTGGAAGAAATCGCCGGACCACACCACGGCACCTTCGCTGGAGAACGGCGCAAGGCTCTGGAACCATGTGGGGTCGTTGGCGGGGAGCTTGTAGGTACGGCGGCCCTGTTCGAGGATCACCGTGCCCGTGGCGTCGTCAAGGCGGATACGCAGTTCACCGGCGGGAAGGCGGCGGATGAGATCCACAAAGTTCCGGCCGTTCACCCCGACGAGCCCGGGTTCCTTCACTTCGGCGGGATACGTGCCGGTGAACTCAATGTTCGCATCGGTCGCCATGATGGTCAGGACTTCCCCTTCGGCCTTGATCCAGAGCGAACGCAGATATGCCGCTCCCGCCCTCGTGGGGATGATGCCCGCCGCCTTCTGAAGGCCTTCGATGATGTTTTCTTTCTTTACTGTAAAAAGCATGTAGAAGATCCTTGTTGTAGATTATTAAGAGACGCGCAATGTGCGTATCCTGATTAACTTGGTGGAATTGCTCTTGTTTTTAGTTACAGTTCGTTCGGCCGGTTAGAAACGGCGGGAACAGCTTCCGTGTTCGCAACTTCAGCCGCGGTGTTCGAGGCACGCTTTTGTCAGCTCTGTCACCATACTGTGCGTAAGTCGATCACTTTCCTGCAATAATTTGATTTTTTTCACCCCATGCATCACCGTGCTGTGATCCTTCCCGCCGAACATGCGCCCGATGACGGGGTAGGAGTGCCCAAGCAGTTCGCGGCACAGGTACATGGCGAGCTGGCGGGCCTGCACGAGATCCGGGCGGCGTTTTTCGCCGAGGATTTCCTTGGGCGGGACGCCGCAGTGTTCGCCGACGATGCTGACGATGAGCTGGGGGGTCAGCGCGGAACCGTCGCCTCCCTGCCGTACGATGTTGAGCAGATCCTGTTCGGAAAGATCGCGCCCAATGAGGGAGCGGTGGGACGCCACCCGGAGGATGACGCCGGAAAGCCGCCGGACGTCCGGGCAGTGCTGCGCAATGAGCAGCAGGTGTTCCCTGGACAGGGGCAGGCGGCGGAATTTGGCCTGTTGCTGCGCGTAGCGCAGGCGCACGTCAAGATCCGGCTCGGGAAGCTCCGCCCAAAGCCCGGTTTCGAGGCGCGAAAGCAGCGCCTTGCCGAGGCTCCATTCCTTGGGGCGCCCCACGCCCGCCACGATGACGGGTTTGCCCTGATCCATGAAGCGATCCAGCAGGAGGCAAAGCTCCTCGCGCACGGACGGCCCGGCTGTCTCCGGCTCGGCGACAAGCTGGGCACGGAACCGGGACGCCGTGGCGGGCGTCCTGTCGGGAATCCGGCTCAGGTGCTGGAAGTCGTCGAGAAGAACGGCTTCTTTAGATAGCAGCTCCTGACGGGCGGCGAGGGCCGAACGCCCGGCGAACAGCAGTTCCAGATCGCTCAGGGAGGCGTAGTAAAGATCGTTCCCAAGCGTGCGGAAAAGCTCGTTGCCGATGGCCCGGAGCAGATGGGTCTTGCCCGTCCCGTGAGGGCCGCAGAGCACCAGCAGGCCCGGTGCTTCGCCGATGTCGTCGAGCGACGGCGCGCGGCCGTGCGTGGCCCGGTAGACGGCGCGCCGGGTGATGTCGCGGGCAAGGCTCAAGGCCCATTTGTGCTTTCCGTTGCCGATAAAGGTATCGAATGTCCACTCTTCCCCAAAAGGCATCGGGTTGGCCACGGCGGGATGGAGGGCCTCCCCCCGGCCTTCGGGGGCAGGCTGGATGAAGGGGACGGGAGGGGCCGGAGCGAACTTCCCGGCGCCGTATGTGATGGAAAGCCCTTTCCCCCAAAGTTCCCTGGCCTTTTTTTCAAACAGTTTCTGGAACAGGCTGGAGAAGCGTATGCCGAAGAAGGCGTGGGGGAAACGGACAGCCAGCGTTCCCGATTCTTGATCCAGCAGGATTTCAAGGGGATCGAACCAGCTCTGCAGCGCGGTTTCCGAGCACGCCTCCAACGCTTCGCCGGCGGCGGAAAGGCGATCCTGAAGCTGGGGCTTTGGGGAGTCGGCGTTGGTGAAGCAGGAGAGCAGGGACGGGCGCGTTTGGGGGATCGCTTCGGCTGAAGACGTGAGGAGGTGTTTGCGTAGCGTTTCTTTGGACACGGCGTTGCGAAGCTCCACAGGGGCCAGAGCCTGAGTCAGGCTGAAAAAGATGGTGAAAAACGGAGGCGAAAACGCTTTGTTTCCAACAGAGAAAATATATCAGAAAAAAGTACGTTACACAAGCAAAGAGCCCCTGTGGATAAGTTGTTGAACCTCCCCTGAGGAAATGTGGAATTCCCACCGGAAGCGGGCCCGGCGGTTCTGGGGCGGGATGCCCCATCCGTGCCGCCGGGAAAGGAGCAGGCCGGGGAACGTCCCGTTGCGGAAGGAAGCGGGGCAGCCAGCCACGATAGGGCCAAGGCCATCGGAACATCCCGGCGCGGGAGAGGACGGAAGCAGCCCGGAAGCTCCCCGTGTTGCAGGGTATGCCGCACATCCCCGCCTGACGCCCGCCGTCAATCGGGAAGCCCATCCTGCAGGGCGCGCCCCCTGTGCCCCACGGATCTGGACAATGGCGTAACAGGTTGATACAATACAAGATAAGACTTTTTTCATACAAAAAATTGAACTGCGCCGTATCCCGGCGCTTGCCTATCCACTTCTGACAGCGTGGTTCTTCCCTTGCGAAACACCTTTTCCGCAGGCACCATACTCATCAGTTTTATCTGCCTGTTCCTCGTTGTGGGCGGGATGTATCTCGTCAACAGCCGTCGGGAAGCCTCCCTGCTGATCCCTGAGAGCCAGCCCGCTGCCGCCTCTTCCGTGGCGCAACCCCTTCAGGCGGAGGAGCGTCCCGGACATGCCACCGCCCGCCGCAAGGCTTCTGTGGCCCAGCGCCTCCAAGAGCAGGTGATCCCTTCCCTTTTCGCCTTATGGGAAAGGGCAAAGAGTGCCGCTGCCGTGCAGCCCGACGAACCCCTTGTCCGGGAGGGGCTGGAGGACGCCGCCATCGTTTCCGAGATGCAGCAGGTTCCGTTGGAGCAGGAAGCCCCGTCCGATCCCTCCGTCATCAGCGGCGTCATCGCCAAGGGCGACAGCGCCTCAGAACTGCTTTCGCCATATATGTCCGCTGGTTCCGTCCAACAGCTTCTGCATGTGACGCGAAAGCTCCATCCGCTCAGCAACCTCCGCACGGGGCAGCCCTACACGCTGGTCTGCTCCCCGGACGGCAAGGGCATGGAGCGCTTTGAATACGAGATCAACGATCGCAAGAAGCTCATCGTCACGAAAACGGATGAAGGGCTTGTCGCCCACGTCGAGCCGATAGTCTATGATTTCAGCTTGGTGCGCGTAAGCGGAACCATCCGTTCCAGCCTGTTCGAGACGCTGGCTTCGACCGGGGAATCGCCTATCCTGGCCGTGCGGATTGCGGAGATTTTCGGCTCGGAGATTAACTTCATCAAGGACTTGCGCGAAGGTGACAGCTTTTCCCTGCTGATTGAAAAGCGGTTCCGGGAAAACGAGTTTAAGGGTTACGGCAACGTGCTTGGGGCGACATTCACCAATCAGGGGAAAACGTACGAAGCCTATAGCTTCGCAACGGAAGACGGCGAAGCCTTCTTCAACGCCAAGGGCGAAAGCCTCAAGAAGACCCTCCTCAAGGCTCCGCTGGCGTTCACGCGGATTTCCTCAGGCTACTCCATGAACCGCAAGCATCCGATTTTCAAGACCCGTAAGCCGCATCAGGGCGTGGATTACGCGGCTCCCACCGGAACCCCGGTCAAGGCCGTCGGCGACGGCACGATCGAAAAGGCCGGGTGGGGAAAAGGTTTTGGGAACATGGTTATCCTCAAACATTCCGGTGGGCTGGAGTCCATGTATTCGCATCTTTCCGGGTTTGCGTCCGGCGCCAAGCGTGGGGCGCGGGTCAAGCAGGGGCAGGTCATCGGGTATGTGGGCGCAACCGGATATGCCACCGGCCCGCATCTGGATTTCCGCCTCAAGCAGAACGGCAAGTACGTGAATCCCGCAAAGGTCGTAGCCCCGCGCGGCGGCAGCATCCCCCGCAGCCGGATGAAGGATTTTAAGAGCAGGAAAGCCTTGATCGGTGAATATTTGAGCGGCAAGCGCAGCCTGTCCGACTATAAGCGGTGATGCGGGATGGGCCGGCATGTTGCAGGCGGGTTGTGCCCGGTGGGGGAAGGCCGCCATGTACTGGTTTCCTCTTGGGGGATGAAGGCAAAAATATATTGTTGCTATATAGTATCTTTTAGGGGGTGATGTTTTTTTTACATAATAATAAATAGTTTAAATAAAATAAGAAAAATTTCTTTGGAAGATGCTGAAAAAAGGAACCGAGGGGGTTCCTTTTTTTGGGCCTTCCGCAAGTGCGGCTTAGGTGATAAAATGGGCCTTTCGCTACGCTATGAAAGCCTTTTTCAAGGAAACCCCGCATCAGGATGCCCGCGAGGAAAGCGCCCATCCGCACCTGCGGGCCGCTTTTTTCAAGGCCCAGTTATGGCATCTGGTTGTTTTTTTAGGCTGCGTTATAGAAAATGGTTGATGCTTTTTTCCTTGAAGTTCCAAAGGATTAGACGATAAAATGCCTTAGCCGTAGATCCCGCCAAGGGGAAAACCGGAGAAAAAGGCTGTATTTTTCACCGCACTGTGGAGATGAAACAACCACATACTGTAACAGAGCTTTTTTTATTTCAACAATATACTGAAAATATAGACTTTTTATTCATTTTTTCCAATGATGGCCCCCATGTTTGGGGCTTATCCGTTATTCCTTTGGAACTTCAAGGAAAAAAGCATCAACCGTTTCCTATGACACGGCCTTTTTCAAAGGCAAACCACAAGGATTTCCATGTATTCCATCCCACAATCCGAAGCCGATTTTCTCCTCTCTTCCTACCGTTACGAACTGCCTCCCGAACGTATAGCCCAGCACCCCGGTGAACGGGGGGCATCGCGGCTTCTCGTGCTGGATCGTGATACGGGGAAGCGTACGCATACCTTTTTTTCCCATCTGCTCGAATACTTGCCGAAGGGGACGCTGCTCATAGCCAACAATTCCCGTGTGGTTCCCGCGAGGATGCTCGGCCAGCGGCCATCGGGCGGCAAGATGGAGTTTCTGCTGCTTACGCCCATGCCCCTGCTGGAACGGCATGGGGAAGGGGACGGCTGGCATTGCGCGGAGGCCGACGGGCTGCTCAAGCCCGCCAAGAACGCCCGGATAGGGGATTTCCTTGCCTTCGGGGAAGATCTGCGTGTGGAAGTCCTTGCCAAGGGGGAATTCGGGCGGCATCGGGTGCGGCTGCACTGGACAGGCGATATCCGTGCGCTTTTTGAAGCACGGGGGCATTTGCCGCTGCCGCCGTATATCAAGCGCGAGGATACGAAGGAGGATCGGGGGACGTACCAGACCGTTTACGCCAGGGACGACAAGGCCGGTTCCGTAGCCGCGCCTACGGCGGGCCTGCATTTCACCCCGGAATTGCGTGCGCAAATGGCCTCTGCGGGCGTCGGATGGGCTGAGGTGACCCTTCATGTCGGATACGGCACGTTCAGCCCCGTACGCTGCGAGGATATCCGCGGGCACGTCATGCATGAGGAGTTCGTGGAAGTGCCGCAAGCCACGGTGGACGCCATTGGAAAGGCTAAGGCCGAAGGGCGGCCCGTCATCGCCGTAGGCACCACTTCCGCCCGGACGCTTGAAGGTGTGGCCGGTGCGCATGGGGGTGAGCTGACGGCGCATCAAGGCTGGATCAACTGCTTCATTTGGCCCGGATACAGGTTTCATGTCCTTGACGGCTTGATAACCAACTTCCACCTGCCCGAATCCACGCTGTTGATGCTCGTCTCGGCGCTGACGGGCCGGGAACGGATGCTTGAGACATATGCCGAGGCCGTGAAGATGGAATACCGCTTTTTCTCCTACGGCGACGCCATGCTCATCCGCTGAATTTGCCAAAATGTTTCTCTGCCTTATCTTTGGGAAGACCAGCAACCTGTCACAAGGGAGGCCGTATGTGGGAAGCGCTTTTTTTGATATTGGCCATCGCCGCGGTGCTGGTGGTGCTGCGGCTGGCAAAGAAGGCGGGGTTGGATATCATACCCTGCGGCTGAGGCGTCCGGGCGGTTCCCCGTGCGGAAGCCAGGAAGGATGACAAGCATCTCATCGTTAAGTAGGCGTCATGGTAGAAACTCTTATTCTTATCATCGTGCTGGCCTTTACTGTAGGGATTTTGTGGCTTGCCAAGCGGCACGGCATCGTAATGCGCCCTGAGGCGGACGGGCTTGAAGCGCTTCCAAAGGAGCTCCACGAAGCCGAGCTACGCCGTGAAAAGGATAAAAAATATTGTGATTCATAATGGTTGTTTGATTTAGGAACAGAATATAAACAACATTATGCACAAAAAGCGGAAAGCCCTCCTTTTTTGCAAAAGGAGGGCTTTTTTTGCGGTTGATTTCGTATCTTTTTTAATTAAATAATACTTATTATTTTATATGGTTATTGTAGTTATGAACAGATTATGCTCAGAATTATGAACAAAACTGAGCGGAGAGAGCGGAATTTGGGGCTGATTTCATGATGTGTTCTTATTTATCTTTTTATTTCAATATATTCTTTGAGTTATGCACAGAAAAGGAACAGAGTTACGAACAAGATGCGGAGTATCTTCTTCTTCT
Source organism: Bilophila sp. T19-St14 (assembly GCF_059728385.1). Classification (NCBI taxonomy): domain Bacteria; kingdom Pseudomonadati; phylum Thermodesulfobacteriota; class Desulfovibrionia; order Desulfovibrionales; family Desulfovibrionaceae; genus Bilophila; species Bilophila sp. T19-St14. The sequence goes on along the minus strand of NZ_BAAGFT010000001.1, from coordinate 2,213,041 downwards.
TCTTCTTCTTCTTCTTCTTCTTCTTCTTCTTCTTCTTCTTCTTCTTCTTGCCAGAAGCATTTTACGGGGATGCCGGAAAAATTTGATGAGTATAGGTTATAATATTTTTTTTATTTTAGTGTGTTATGCCATTTACGAACATTTTATGAACAGCATTATGCACATTAGCTGAGAGTAAGGAACACGATGGAGTATCCTGCTGTAATAAAAAAGCCTCCGTACGGAGGCTTTTTTCCTATGGGGGAGGGAAGGGGGAGGGTCAGCTTTTCCTTTCCCACCAGTTGCGGTCGGGGCCGAGATACCACCAATCCGTGTGATCGGTTTTGAGGATCGTTTGAGCCAGTTCTTTGGCGATATCCGTGCGCAGCCTCTCTACGGCGCTTTCGAGCCATTTGTCGGCGTAGCGGTTCCCAAGATCGCTTTCGCGTTTCAGGTTGAGGATCAGATCAAGCTGGTCGGCGTCATGGGCAAGCAGCGATTCGGGCGTGGTGCGGCCCGCATGTTCGTCCCATATGGACATGATGTCTTCTTCCAGCCCCGTGCCTTCTACAGCGTCCTCAAGGGCGTCGCGTTCGCGCGAGGTATCGTAGAGGCGGTTCACATAATTGAAGTCGCCCGTACGGGCTTCCGGCAGGTCATGGAAGAGGCACAGCATGACGGTGCGGGCCGCGTCCGCTCCTGTTTTTTGGGCCAATGCGTAACCGATGACGGCCGTCCGGTGCGAATGCTCGGCCACGGTTTCCCGGCCGGAACCGAGGAACTTATAGCCGCTCCGGGGCGTGTGGCGGAGCATCCCCACCTCGTTGAGAAAATCCGTGAGCCGCTGCATGGCGTCCCGTTGCTTGAGTTGTTCTGCTGACATGGACACACCCGGTGTTATCTGTTATTTTTTTGGCTGTGTTATAGAAAATGGTTGATGCTTTTTTCCTTGAAGTTCCAAAGGGATAACTGGAAAAATGCCTTAGCCGTAGATCCCGCCAAGGGGAAAACCGGATAAAAAGGCTGTATTTTCACCGCACTGTGGAGATGAAACAACCACAAACTATAACAGAGCCATTTTTTTCTTTCTATAACGAGTCTGGAGGAAATCACAAGTGAGTGGCATTGAAAGATATTTTCGCGATTCTGGTTATCTTCACGAGCGGCTGGGAAATGCCCTGAGCTATTTGAAGGATCCGAGGGAATTTTTCTGGAAGCAAAAGGCGAAGAAAGAAGCCGCCGCCCTCATACAAGAGCCAGAGTTGGCCGCATTGCAGCGCGAGGCGAAAGAACTTTTCCCGGAAGGCCGGACTTATGCAAAGTATACGGATTTTGAGAGGTACTTTGCCATCAATTTGCGCCGGATCTACAGGCTGGGGCTTCCTTCCTTCCTTCCTTCCTTCCTTCCTTCCTTCCTTCCTTCCTTCCTTCCTTCCTTCCTTCTGGAAAAAAGCATCTGCTGGATATAGGCTGCGGAGCCGGTTTTTTCTGCCTGCTGTGTAAACGGCTGGGATACGATGTGACGGGAATGGATCTTTCGGGTGTCGCCATCTTCGATTACCTGATCCCCCGTTTCCATATCCCCCGTATAGTGCACAGAATTGAGCCTCAGCAGCCCCTGCCGCCCGTAGAACGCCGTTTCGATTATATCACCGCTTTTGCCATCTGTTTTCATGAACTGGAAAAAAATGGCGAATGGACGGGACGCTGGGAGCGGAAGGATTGGCTCTTCTTCCTTGACGATATTGCGGAAAACTACATTGCTCCCGGCGGCAGGATGTATCTTTTTTTCAACGACTGGCCGCACGGCGATTTCAATGAAGTGAAGTCCCGTATTTTCCCTTGCCGCTACAACGTGCGTGTGGGGCATAAAGTGCTTGATTTCCGTTTCGACTGACCGGGGCTATTTCTTCCAGCCTTCCCCGACCGCTTTGCCCGAAGCCCATGCCCAGTGCAGGTTGTAACCGCCGAGTAACCCCGTGACGTCGAGCACTTCTCCGGCGAAGTACAGGCCGGGCTGTCTGCGGCTTTCAAGCGTGCGCGGGTTTACGTCTCCCGTATCCACGCCCCCGGCTGCGGCTTCGGCGTGCCCCATGCCTTCCGAACGGCTTGGTGTTACCGTATGGTCATGTATTGCCGACGCAAGGTGCTCCCTATCTTTTTTGGCAAGCTGGGCGACTTTTTTTGAGGCCAGCGATTCCGGTATGAGCCGTTCCGCCAGACGGGAGGGGAGCACCTTTTTGAACAGGCCCAAAACCGTATTCTTGCCGTGTCCGGGGTGGTGCATAAGCTCCAAGGCGGGGTGGCCGGGCAGAAAGTCGATATGCAGCGCTTCGCCCTGCCGCCAGAAACAGGAAGCCTGAAGGGCGGCGGGGCCGCTGAGCCCCTTGTGGGTGAACAGGAGCGGATAGCGGAAAGCCCGCCCGCCCACGGATACGGCGGCGGGCAGGCTTACGCCCGCGAGGCCGTGCAGGGGCCATGATTCGGGGAGCAGCAGCGGAGTCAGTACCGGACGCACAGGGACGACCTTATGTCCCCATTGGCGGGCCAGGCGCATCCCCCCATCCGTTGCCCCGCAAGCGGGCCATGCGGGGCTTCCCGTAGCGATGACAAGGCGCGGGGCCCGAAGGATGCCGCCGGACGTTTCCACAATGAACAAGCCGTCTTCATACCGGACTCCGCCGAACGTGCGGTTCAGCAGCAGTTCCGCCCCCGCACTGCGGCAGGCGGCAACCATCGACTCCACAAGCCGGGCCGCCTGTACCGTACAGAAGATTTGCCCGTAGTCGCGTTCTTCCCATGCTATGTTGAAGCCCGTTAACATATTCAGGACAAAATCCGTCGGACAGCGTTTGAGCAGGACATCAGGAAACCCCTTCTGCTCACCCACATACCATTCCGAAGATATATATCGATTGGTAACATTCCCCTTGCCGCCTCCGGCAAGGCGCACTTTGCGCCCCGCAACCGGGCTATGGTCGATGACGGCGCAGGAGAAGCCCCGGCGTCCGGCGGTCATGGCGCACATGAGCCCGGCGGCCCCGGCTCCGAGGATGACGGCGTCGCGGATCATTGTTCGGCCTGAAGGCTTTTGAGCTTACGGAACAACGCCCGGTAAGCGTGCGGAGGGCGGCTGTGCTCGCGTTCGTTGCGGGCCTTTGCCGTGAGGCCGCGGATCTCGGCGGCGTCTTCGGCAGGGAAGGCGGCAAGCAGCGCATCCATTTCCGCATCGGTGGCGATCATGAGGTCATCCCGCAGTTTTTCGGAACGCTTGAAGCTGGCGGTTTCGCCCGCATGCCCAAGCCTGATGGCGTCCAGAGCGCCGCGCACGGCCTGCGGATCAGCCTCTTCGCGCATCAGGCGCCCGATGTACTGCAACTGCCTGCGGCGGCCTTCGTGTGAGCCGAGGCGCTGCCATTCAAGGACGGCTTCGCGGATATTGGGCGAGATCGGCATCTTGGCGAGTACGGATGGGCTGAGGCGGGTGAGTTCTTCACCCATATGTTGGAGAGCGGTACTGTCGCGTTTTTTCTGAGAGCGGCTGGGGCGGTCATCCTCGATCTCGGAACCTTTTGTATCCCACTGGTAACGTTTTTTCGGCGGCATGGCGTGTCGGTAGGGTTGGAAGTTGCAGGAGGAGGGCGTTTTATTATTTGTAGAGGGAAACTGGCATACCGCAAAATGATATCAGCCGTACATTGCAATGCAGCCTTTTGCGAAAGCCATGTTCCCCCGGCCCTCCTCCGTAAAACGCCGATTGGCGGGGAGGGCGCATACGGGCCCTTCCGTCAGCCCATCAAAGTAACCATCTAGTCACTAGAATCGCTTCGACGCTTACCCTTCACCGGCGGCGTTTCGCTGCCTCCAAGGGCAAAAGTCTTTGGAAGGGGTGGGGAGGGTATGGGAGGGGCGGGGGAAGCCTTTCTTCAGAAAGGTTCCCCCGCCCCTCCCATCTTTGCGCATCAATCAATTACAGTTGCAGCGTGCCGCGGAACTCGGCGAGGTTCTTGATGCCGAGCTGCTGGCACAGATGGGGGAGCTCTTCGGCGATCCTGAAGGCGGCGTCGGGGCGGACGAAATTCATGGTCCCGACTTCCACCGCGTACGCGCCGACGAGGATAAATTCCAGAACATCCTGTGCGCAGGTGATGCCGCCGATGCCGATGACCGGGATCTTGACGGCGTTGCAGACCTGCCAGACGCAGCGCAGGGCCACGGGCTTTACGGCGGGGCCGGAGAGCCCGCCCACCACATTGGCGAGCAGGGGCTTGCGCGTCTTCACGTCGACGCCCATGCCGGTGATGGTGTTGATGCAGGAAATGGCGTCGGCCCCGGCCTGTTCAGCGGCCTTGGCGATGACGGTGATGTCCGTCACGTTGGGCGACAGCTTCACAATGACGGGCAGGTTCCCCGCATGTTTTTTGACCGCTTCGGTCACTTCGGCGGCGAGGGCCGGATCCTGCCCGAACAGCACGCCCCCGTTTTTCACATTGGGGCAGGAGATGTTCACTTCCAGTCCGGCAATGCCTTCCTCGGCGGCGAGGATGCCCGCCAGCTCCGCGAATTCAGCGGGGGAGGTGGCGTACAGGTTGGCGATGACCGGCGTTTCATGCCACGGCAGGCGGGGCAGCTTGCTCTTGAGGAAGGATTCCACGCCGTCGTTCTGCAAGCCCACGGCATTGAGCATGCCGCAGGGGGTTTCCGCCACGCGGGGCAGCGGATTGCCGGGGCGCGGCTTCAGGGAAAGCCCTTTGACCACGATGCCGCCGAGGTGCGTGAGATCGCCGTAACCGGCGAACTCGACGCCGTATCCGAACGTGCCGGAGGCCGTCAGGACGGGGTTCTTGAAGACAAGCGGCCTCGTGTTCCCGGAAGGCTTATGGGATGAAGAAAGTCGTACGGTGAAGCGTTCCATGGCTAAGCCTCCAAGGTGATCTGATCGGCCCAGAACACGGGCCCATGCGTGCATGTCTGCACGGGGGTTCCGGCCTTTTCTTCGACGGGCCACTTTTCCGTCGTCTTGGTGACGCAGCCGAGGCAGGCGCCTACGCCGCAAGCCATGCGGCTTTCCAGGGAAAGCTGGCAGCGCGCCTTGGCCTCCAGCGCGAACCCCTGCACCGCCTTGAGGAACGGGGCCGGGCCGCAGGCGAGCACGAGGCCGTTGCGTTCGGCATAGGCTTCGATGCGCGAGCGGACATGGTTGAGGAACCACTCAAGGTCTTCGCCGGTGTTCTCATGGAAGGATTCCACGTCGATGCGTTCCCCGAGGCTTTCCACAGGATAGCAGTCTTCGGGCAGGCGGTGGCCGAAGACCATCGAAAGGACGCCCGGCGTGGGGTGGCGTTCCGCATACCCGACGAAGGGCGCGATGCCGATGCCGCCCGCGAGGAGCAGCGTCGGGGTTCCGCCTTCCACGGCGAAACGGTTTCCGAGGGGCCCCCAGAGGTGCACCTTGTCGCCGCGCCGGAGTTTGGCCATTTTTTCGGTGCCTCTGCCGGCCACCTGAAAAAAGATGACGAGCTCATTGGTGCTCACCCGGCAGATGGAGAACGGACGGGCCCAAGGCATATCGAGCGCCCAGCCCTGAGGGCGGAGCATGACGAATTGTCCCGGCGCCCAACTCTTCCAATCGGGCCGTTCGAGGCGCAGGGCAAAAAAACGTCCCTGCGATCCGGTGAGTCCGAAGGGAACATTATCAATAACCGCCAGGTCGTAAAACGCGGACTGACTCATGTGCGAACTTCCTGTCTGATACAAGTGCTTTGGGGTTTTGTAGTGCGTATGCCCCCCTACGGTCAAGGGGCTAGAGAATTCTTTTGCAATTCCCTTGAATTTCGCCGGGATGGGGGTTCCGGTTTTATTTGATTGTGCAATGCAAGCGTGGCATACTTTTCTTTTATATCTATCTGTTTGTGAGGATTGCAACATGTCCATCGCTCCCAAAGGCTTTCGTTTCGCTACAGTATGCGCCGGGTTCCGCAAGGAAGGCCGTGCGGATCTCGCCCTTCTCGTCAGCGACGTCCCCGCCGTCGCCGCAGGGACGTTTACGCAGAACCGTTTCCCGGCGGCACCCGTCCTCGTCGCCAAGGCCATGCTCGCCGGGCGCCCCGCCGCCCGTGCCGTGGTGATCAATTCCGGGCAGGCCAACGCCTGCACCGGCGATGAAGGCATGCGGAACTGCCGCACAACCCAAGAACTGGTGGCCGGCGCCCTTGGGCTTGAAGCGTCGGATGTCCTGCCCGCGTCCACGGGCGTCATCGGCGCGCAGCTCAAGATGGATCTTTGGGAGAAGGCCGCCCCCGCCCTCGCCGCCAACCTCGGCAAGGCGACCCCGGAGGATTTTGCCAAGGCGATTATGACCACGGACGCCTTCCACAAGATTTCGCACCGCGAAGTCTCCCTTCCCGGCGGCGTGGTAAGGCTCGTGGGTATGGCCAAGGGCGCGGGCATGATCTGCCCCAACATGGCGACCATGCTGTCCGTCGTGCTGTGTGACGCGCAGGTGGAAGCCCCCGTCTGGCAGAAAATGTTGCGCGACGCCGTGGATCTGACCTTCAACCGCGTGACCGTGGACGGCGACACCTCCACGAACGACACGCTGTATGGCCTTGCCAACGGCGCATCGGGCGTGCCCGCGTCCGGCGGGGAAGCGATCAAGGCCCTGTCCGCCGCGCTGACTTCCGTGCTTGGGGATCTGGCCTATATGCTGGTGAAGGACGGCGAGGGCGCGTCCAAGGTCGCCCGCATCCATGTGGCCGGGGCGGCATCCGACGCCGACGCCGAGCGCGTGGCCCGGACGGTGGGGCATTCCCAACTGGTGAAGACGGCCCTGTACGGGCGCGACGCCAACTGGGGGCGCATCGTCGCCGCCGTGGGCCGCAGCGGGGCGGATTTCAACCCCGACGATGTGGTGGTGACCCTGTGCGGCGTAGAGCTGTTCCGCAAGGGGCAGCCCACGGATCTGGATTTCGATGCCCTGCTTGAAGAGCCCCTCAAGCAGCGCGATCTGCCCATCGACATCGTGCTGGGTTCCGGTTCCGGCAGCTATACGCTGCTCGCTTCCGACCTTGGGCATGAGTATGTGAACGTCAACGCCGACTACCGCAGTTAGGGCGGATGCTTTTTTACATGACGTGAACCCATGTTGGGGAGGGGACATTTTCCAGAAACGTTTTCCTCCCCAACATTCCGTCAGGGCTCCCCTCCCTTTCAAAGGGTGTCGGCCCCTCCCCGCAGTTTTTCCGGTGCAGGCTGCTTTGGGGATACGGCGCGCTTCAAAAGGAAGAGAGGTGGGGGACACTCCTTTTCACGGAAAGGTGCCTCCTCGTAAGGAATGCCCTCATGCTTCAATGTTTTTGCAGGCGGGCATCGGTTTTGCCGGTTTCGATTGTGAGCCGGGCCGACAGGATGTCCTGCCCAGTCTCCCGCCCGTCAGGAGCGTTGTCGGCGGGCGGGAGATTCCGGTTTATGCGCAGGCACAGGAACCCTTGGAAAAGATCATCGCCAAGGATGTACAACGCTGGCTTGCGCATGGGCACGGGAACCCTCCACAGCCTTTCCCGAATGGGATGCTGGGGGAAGGGAGGCGAACCCCCTCCAGAGGGGCCATTTTTTAAGGAATATCATGCCTGAACCATTGCAAGTGACGGCGGCGGAAGCCGGGCAAAAGCTGCTTCAGTTCCTGTCCCGGCGTTTTGATGAGCCGCAGGGCGTCCTGCATCGCTGGATCCGTACTGGGCAGGTTCGGATCAACGGCGGGCGTGCCAAACCGTTTGACCGGGTGGAACTGGGCGACGAAATCCGGGTTCCGCCCTTTGCCGGGGCCGGGGCGAAAACGGAACGCGCCTCCGCGCCGTCGGGCGGCGTGGAATTGCCCCCCATCGTTGCGGAGACGGATGACGTCATCGTGTTCTGCAAGCCGTCCGGCCTGCCCGTGCATCCGGGCACGGGGCATACGGACAGCCTGACGGCACGGCTTGAAGCGGCGTTTGCCGGATCGCCTTTTATCCCCGCCCCTGTGCACCGGCTGGATCGGGATACCTCCGGCCTGCTGCTGGTGGGCAAGACGTATGCCGCCGTGCGCCGCCTTTCGGATGCGCTGGCGGCCCATGACGGGAGCGTCGCCAAGGACTACCTTGCATGGGTGCAGGGGGAATGCCCGTGGAGCCGCCCGAAACGCCTTGAGGATCATCTGGCAAAACGCACGGTCGGCGCACAGGGCCGCGAAAAGGTCGTTGCCGGGAAATCCCTCGTGGGTGAGCCCGGCGAAAAAAACGCGAGCCTGACGGTCCGCTGCCTGGCCGTGCGTGAAGGCCGGAGCCTTGTCTTGATCCGCCTGCATACGGGGCGGACGCATCAGATCCGCGTACAGCTTTCGGAGCGGGGTTTTCCGCTCGTGGGGGATGTGAAATACGGAGGCCCGCGCTGCGGGGATGGGCTCAAGCTCCATGCCGTGCGGCTGCGGGTGGGAAAGGAAACCTATACGGCCTTGCCGCCGTGGGCCGGCCCGTGGCGCGTTGCGCACCTGCCGCCCGAATGGGAGGATGCCTGAGATGTATTTCCCTACTGCGGAAATCGAAGTTTCGCCGCTCGTGCCGCCGCTGGTCGCGTTCGTCGTCTCCTTCTTCACGTCGATGGGCGGGATTTCCGGCGCGTTCCTGCTGCTGCCTTTTCAGATGACGTTCCTTGGCTACACCAATACCTCGGTCAGCGCGACGAACCAGCTCTACAACGTCTTTGCCAATCCGGGCGGCGTGTTCCGCTATTACCGCGAAAAACGGATGCTCTGGCCGCTGTCGTGGATTGTCATGGCCGGGGCCGTGCCGGGGGTCGTCATCGGCGGCATCGTCCGCATCAACTGGCTGGCTGATGTCCGGCCTTTCAAGCTGTTCGTGGCGCTTGTGCTGCTCGGCATCGGTCTGGAAATGATCCGCGACCTGCTCGGATGGATGCGCTTCAAGCCCGCCCCAAGATACGAACAAGCCCCGCCCAAGCCCCATGTCGAGGTTGTGGAACGGAACCTGTCCCGCGTATCCTACACGTTTGACGGGTATCTCTATTCCTTTTCCGTGCCGATCCTCCTATTCTATTCCATTGCGGTCGGCCTTGTCGGGGGCATCTACGGCATCGGCGGCGGGGCGATCATCGCACCGTTCCTCGTTTCCGTCTTCCATCTGCCCATCTACACGGTGGCGGGGGCGACGCTGGCGGCGACCTTCGTCAATGCGCTGGCCGGCGTCCTTTTCTACATAGCCATTTCGCCCCTTTATCCCGACCTGAGCATTGCCCCCGACTGGGGCATGGCCCTGCTTCTCAGCCTCGGCGGGTTGCTCGGCATGTATTTCGGCGCGAAATTCCAGAAGTGCATCTCGCCCGTGTTTCTCAAGTGGATGCTTGTCGTCATCCTTTTGGGCACCGTCATTGCGTATTTTGTGGAATTCGTGAGGGGGTGAAGGGAATATTGGGGAGGGGAGAGGGGCCCTTTTTGAAAAAAGGCCCCCTCTCCCCTCCCCAAACCCCTCCCCTCTCCCTCCAAAAACTTTCGACTGGTGGGGAGGCCGCGCGCAGGGAGTCCCTGTCGGATGGAAGGATGAGGTTTTATTATAGGCTGTGTTTAAGTTTACGGTTGCTGATTTTTTCAATGAAAATCATGAATAGATAAAAGCTCGTTTCACGTCTAGTGATGTGGGCCTCTCTCATTTTTTGTTCATTACATGAAATCCAGTCTTGAAGAATTGTTGCGAGACCTCCAGATAATCTCCAAAGAGCTCTTCCTTTCCAGTTGGAATCTTGTATCAACCACAAACTTAAACACAGCCTTATTATATATGTGTGGTTATTTCACCTCCACAACATGGTGAAAATGCAGCCTTTTTATCCAGTTTCCCCGTTGTCGGAAACCATAGCTAGGGTATTTTGTTGGTTATTCCTTTGGGGCTTCAAGGAAAAAAGCATCGACCATTTTTTATGGCACAGCCAAAAATAAGGCACCAACCATTTCCTATCGTACAGTCAAGGATAAAAGCGGAAGGCCTTGTCAGAGGGCGTGGTTGTTTCATCTCCACAGTATAGTGAGAACATACCGTTTTTTCTTCAGTTGTTCCGTTTACGGGCTTTATGGCTGAGGCATTTTATTGCTCATTCTTTTAGGATTAAAAAAGGCTGTGTCATAGAAACTGGTTGTTTAAAGTTCCAAAGGAATAGCCAACAAAATGCCCTAGCCATAGATTCCGCCAACGGAAAAACTAGATACAAAAGCCGTATTTTCACCGTACTGTAGAGATAAAACAACCACATACTATGGCAGAGCCTTAAAAAATAAGGGGATGTCCTAGCTTGTGTTGTCAATTATATATAATATATTGAAATTATTTAATTAATTTTAAATTACAAAAAGTTATTTTCAATGATTTCAAATAATTATATATAAAATAACGACACAACCTAGTTAAGATTAGCTAAATGATTTAGCTCTATGAGAAGATGGCTATGGCAGCCTCCATTGAAGCGCCATTCGCATTTCTTCAGAAACGAGTAAAAATGTTCCGGTTTGATGCCGTCAAAACGCCGTAAATGCCTCTTTGCCCGGTTCCAAAAATAAAGCATTGACCATTTCCTTTGGTACAGCCGAGGATAAAAGCAAAAGGCTGTGTTATAGAAAACGGTTGATGTTTTTTTCCTTGAAGCCCCAAAGGGATAACCGGAAAAATGCCTTAGCCGTGGATCCCGCCAAGGGGAAAACCGGAGAAAAAGGCTGTCTTTTCACCATACTGTGGAGATGAAACAACCACAAACTATAACAGAACCAAGCAAAAATATATTTTAGCCCTGTGTTTTCCTTAGGTCGTGTCGTTAATTAGATATAATCGAGTGAAACTATTTAACTATTTTAAGGTTATAAAAAGATGGTTTTTAATAATTTTAAATAGTTACATATAAATAACGACACGGCCTAGAGCGTTTTTACGTTGAAAATACTCTTTCGAGTGTGGGAAACAGGCGGTTGTTGCGAAGACATAAGCACAATATATTTGCTCTGTTCAATGCCGGAGCAAGCGTGCCTTACACTTTAACATTGTAAAATATTAAAGTTAATTTGCTCTAAACAGGGGATGGAAACCAAAAGCCCGGAATATGTTCCGGGCTTTCGTGTCTGAAAAAGACGTCAACAGGGATTCGATAAGGTCAAAAGTCTTTGGGGAGGGTGGGGGAGGTTTGGAGGGGGCGGGAGGGGCTTTCTCCAGAAAGGCCCTCCCGCCCCCTCCAATCTTCCGCTCCCTACACTATCCCCCCAGCCTTCATGCACCAAAAAGAAATGGCGGCGATGAAGGCGGAGGCCGGGATGGTAAGAATCCATGCAATGACGAGGTTCCCGGCTACGCCCCAGCGGACGGCGGAGAGCCGCTTGGTCGAGCCGACGCCGAAGATGCAGGCGGTGATGGTGTGGGTGGTGCTGACGGGCGCACCGAAAAGCGACGCCCCACAGATGACGGCTGCCGCGGAGGTCTCGGTGGCGAAGCCGTGCACAGGCTCCAGCTTGAAGATCTTGTGGCCCATCGTCTTGATGATCTTCCAGCCGCCGAGCGCCGTGCCCATCGCCATGGCGAGCGCGCAGACGCACTTGACCCAGAAGGGAACCGCAATCGTGTCAATTTTGTTGAAAATGAAAAGGGCGAGGGTGATCACGCCCATGGTCTTCTGGGCATCGTTGAGGCCGTGGCTCGTCGCCATGAAAGCGGCGGAAACGATTTGCAGCTTGGTGAAGGCGCGGGTGAGCTTGTTGCGGTTGGCCCGGGCGCACAGGAGCATGATCAGAAACATGGTCAGAAAGCCCACGCCGAAACCGGCGAGGGGCGACAGGATCAGCGGAAGCAGGATCTTTTCGGCAATGGAAGCGCCGTTGAGCGTGCTGAAACCGGCGTAGGCCACGGCGGACCCCATCAGGCCGCCGATGAGCGCGTGGGATGATGAGGAGGGGATGCCGAAATACCACGTGATGAGGTTCCATGCGATGGCCCCGATCAGCGCGGCGAGCACCAGCGGCTGGCAGTTCGCCACCATGTCCGTGTTGACGATCCCCGCGCCAAGGGTCGTGGCGACCTTGGTGCCGAGGAAGGCGCCGATAAAGTTGAGCGATGCCGCCATGATGACCGCAACGCGGGGGCTGAGCACCTTGGTGGAGACCACCGTGGCGATGGCGTTGGCGCAGTCGTGGGCCCCATTGGTGAAGTCGAAGATCAGCGCCATCACGACAATGAGCACAAGCAGCACGGGTACCTCAAACATACTTGAGCACCACCTCTTCCAGCGTATCGCCGAGGTCGGAAACCATGTCCACGGCACGCTCGATACGTTCGTAGACCTGGCTCCAAAGGATCAGCTCGCGCACTTTCTCAAAGTTGGGGATTTCGCCGTCCATCATTTCCGAGATGCCTGCGGCCTGCAACATTTCACAATCCGATTTGCGGGACTTCAGGGAGTGCAGATGCCCCGATATGTCCTTTTTCTTTTCAAGCTGCCCGAGCATGAGCCCCGTATCCTCAATCATGCCCTTGATGTTCCGGGTCATCATATGGGCCGGGAAACGCTGGTACATGAAGCCGCACATAAAAAAACGGCTGGCGAGGTTTTGTATGCCGTCCGCCACCCGTTCCTGTGCGAGGTTGATTGCGTGGATGTCTTCACGATCGATGGGAGTAATGAAAGTCTGTGAGAGATGCCATGTTATTTTCCGGTTGAGCTTGTCGGCTTCTTCTTCCAACAGATTGATTTGTTTGAGGTGTTCTTCCGATTCATACGTGTTTTCCATGACGATGATGAGGCTTTGGGCCATCCGCTGCAGGACGGCGTTCTGTTCCATCAGCAATTTGAAAAACGGAACCGTCTGGGGCAAGAAACGCGCTAGCATGAAACCTCCTCAAAGGCCTGATTCTTAAATGCCGCCGTTGTACTGGAAAGAAATGGATCGGGCAAGCAAACAGGAGAAGTCGACAGGAGGATCAAAGGGTTCGTTATGGAAAATTTTTTCGGAAGAGACGTCAGATATGGATAAGGACATATCTTTGGAATACGCCGGAGACACGGCAACTGTGGGCATTAAAGATTTTCGGATTCAATACGTTTTTTATACATTGGAAAAATTGGCGGTGGGGATTCGATAAAAACGAAAATCTTTGAAGAGAAAGGGGAGATGTTCGGAGAGGGGGAGCTTTCTTAGGTTGTACCGTTGTTTGATATATAATTATTTGAAATCATTGAAATGATATTTTTGTAGATTAAAATAATTAAATGATTTCAAATAATTATATATAACTGACGACACGGCCTAGAAAATCCCCTGCCTCTCCAATTGTCATTCTCCTTCCATTCCTAAAAACGCCGTGGCTTTCTCCTGCGCCTCCTGAGGAAGCAGCGGAAACCACGCGGGAAGGTGGAAGGCTTGGAAATCGGGAAGCGATACCCGCCCGTGATGCAGGAGAAAACCGGAAGGGCAGGACAATCCCGCGCCGTAGAGGGAATCTCCGGCCAGCGGATGCCCTGCGGCGGCAAGATGCGCCCGGATCTGGTGGCGTGCGCCCTTGCGGATGCGGCAGCCCACGAGCATGAGCGGGGCATCGGGATCATCGGATTCGACGAGGCCGGGGACATCCCCAGCGGTCAGGGGGGCCAGCAGGGTGACATCGGTATGCCGCACCGGATCGGGATCGTTGGTATGGCGCACCCGCGTCTTGTTCCGCGTGTCCGTATCCAGACGGCGGGCCACGGTGAAATCATAGAGCGGCTGGCCTTCTATTAGGGCCAGATACAGCTTGTCCGTATTGCCGATGCGCTCGGCCCGGTACCAGCGGCGCTCGCCTTCTTCGGTGCGGGATGCGAGCACAAGGCCGGAGGTCGGTGCGTCCAGACGGTTGAGCAGGCGCGGGGCATAGCCTTCCTCTTCCGACGGCAGCAGGTCGCCGAGCATGGTTTCGAGGCTTGGGGAAAGGCTTCCCGCGAGGGCTGCGGTGTGCATGCCCGCGGGCTTGTAGAGCGCAGCAATCCCATCATCCTTATAAACAAGGGACGGGGCGTCTTCCGGGAGGGCCGCGCCTTCCGGGTCGGGCAGGATGGTGATTTCCTGCCCCGCGCGCAGCTTGAGGCCGGGGATGCCGGGTTTGCCGTTCACCAGTACGAGGGAACGGTCGCAAAGGCGGCGGCGCGCCCGGAGGCCGCGATCCGCCAGCGCGAACAGGTCGGGCCGGGCGGCTTGCTGTTCGGGGGAAGGGGAGGCCAGCAAGAGGCCGAGGGCTTTGTCCAGACGCCAGCCCCGCGCCTCTTCAGGCACACAAAACGAGATGCCGCCGTTTTGGGGGCGGTTCGCGGAAGAGGGCATGGGGCGGGCTTAGTGGTTGTTGGGGGAAGATTTCTTGATGTACGTCAGGCCAGCGGCTACGGCGGCGATGCCGAGGAAGAACCAGATGAAATCCATATGGGGCTCCAGCGTTGAAATGGTTGCGGATGCCTTGAAGTGTAGCGTAAAGGAGAGGGCTGAGCAAGGGAACGCTCCCGGCTCCTGCGGCGGTTTCCCGCCAGCCTTTCCCGTTGCGCCCGGATTGGGGCGCGTGAACTTTTTTCCCCAGAGTATCCATGACCACACAGCGAATAGCTCTTGTCGGTGCGGGGCTTGCCGGCTGCGAATGCGCGTTGCAGCTGGCCCGGCGCGGTTTTGCCGTCACTCTTTTCGAGCAGAAGCCGGAAGCCTATTCCCCGGCGCACTCCATGCCGCAGCTTGCGGAACTGGTCTGCTCCAATTCCTTGCGCTCCGACGAGCTGGCATCCGGTGTCGGCCTGATCAAGCAGGAACTGCGCGAACTCGGCAGCGCGCTCATGGCCGTGGCCGACGCTACCCGCGTCCCTGCGGGCAAGGCGCTGGCCGTGGATCGCGAGCTGTTTGCCGGAAAGGTGACGGAGCTTGTGGAAGCCGAGCCGAATATCACGCTTGTCCGCAAGGCCATCGCCGATCTCGATGATCCCGCTTTGGAGGGATTCGAGCGGGTGGTCATCTCCGCCGGGCCGCTGGCGAGCGAAAGCCTGTCGGCGTCCATTGCACGGGCCGTCGGCGCGGAGCACCTCTATTTTTATGATGCCATCGCGCCCATTGTGGCGGCGGATTCCATCGACATGGGCATCGCCTTTTGGGGTTCCCGTTACGGCGAGCCGGGCGAGGGCGATTATCTGAACTGCCCCATGAATGAGGAAGAGTACAAGGCGTTTTATCAGGGCCTGCTCGACGGCGAAAAGGTTGCCAGCCGCGAATTTGAGCAGGAGAAGCATTTTGAGGGCTGTATGCCCGTGGAGGCGCTTGCCGCGCGCGGCGAGAAGACGCTGGCCTTCGGGCCGCTCAAGCCGGTGGGCTTCACGGACCCGCGTACCGGGCGGCGTCCTTTCGCATTGCTTCAGCTTCGTCCCGAAAACGGGAACAAGACGATGTTCAATCTGGTGGGCTGCCAGACCAAGCTGACCTATCCCGCGCAGGCCGTCTGCTTCCGCAAGGTGCCGGGCCTTGAGCACGCGGAATTCGTGCGTTTCGGCAGTATGCACCGCAATACTTACGTGAATGCGCCCGTGGCCCTGAATGAAGAGCTTGCCCTCAAGTCCCGCCCGAACGTACATCTTGCCGGGCAGATCACCGGGGTGGAAGGCTATGTCGAGTCCATTGCCTGCGGCTTGTGGGTGGGGCTGATGCTGGCGGCGAAGCTGGCGGGGCGTTCCCTGCCGAAGCCTCCGGCAACGACGGCCCTCGGCGCGCTGCTCAACCATCTGGTTACGCCCGCCAAGCATTTCCAGCCGTCCAATGTGCATTTCGGGCTCATGCCGGAGCCCGAAGTCCGCGTGAAAAAGAAGGAACGCAAGCAGTGGTATGCGGATCGCGCCCGTGCCGCGTTTGGCGAGTGGCTGGAGGGGTTGGGGAAAGAAGGGAATTGAAGACTGGGGAGGGGAGAGGCCCCCTTTTGAAAAAGGGGGCCTCTCCCCTCCCCAAACCCCACCCCTCTCCACCTAAAACTTTTGACCTTATCGAATCCCTGTTGGGAGGATGGGGCATAGGTGAAGATGGAGGGGGAGCGATAGATGTTTTTTCTTGACCGTGTTATAGAAAACGGTTGCTGTTTTTTTCCTTGAAGTTCCAAAGGGATAACCGGAAAAATGCCTTAGCCGTGGATCCCGCCAGGGAGAAAACTGGAAAAAGGCTGTATTTTCCACCGTACTGTGGAGATGAAACAACCACATACTATTATAATAGAGTCTTTTTCTTTGGGGAAAATGAAGTCTTGAATGATTTTGAGGCTGTTGTTTGGTTCTGTCAGAAAACAGGATTGATATATTGAAACATTCACTTTTGCAATGGAAGCCGTATTTCAACTATATCAAATTCAAAATGAATTTTTTAGAAAGGTTGTGTCATAGGAAACGGTTGATGTTTTATTTCTTGAAATTCCAAGGGAATAGCCAATAAAATGCCACAATTATGGAACCCATCAACTAAAAATTTGAGAAAAATTCTGTATTTTCACCATACTGTGGAGATAAAACAACCATATACTATGACAGAGCCTTTAGAAAATCATCGAAAAGGCGAATGCTTCGATAGAGTTGCATGATATGGTGAAAAGACTCTATTTAGAGTCTGTTGACGGCCTCCATGAGCAAAATATTTGGCTCTATTATAGTATATGGTTGTTTCATCTCCACAGTGCAGTCAAAATACAGCTTTTTTTCCAGTTTTCCCCTTGGCGGAATCTACGGCTAAGGCATTTTATCGGTTAATCCTTTTGAACTTCAAGGAAAAAAGCATCAACCATTTTCTATAGCACAGCCAAATATTTTATTGGCTATTTGAAATTTCAGGAAATGAAGCATTAACCATTTACTTTGAAAGAACCTTCTCTTTTATAGAGATGTTGTAAATTTTGAAAAAGGCTGTGCCGTAGGAAATGGTTGCTGTTTTCTTTCTGAAACCCAAAAGAATGAGCAATAACGTATCTCAGCCGTGGAATCCGCTGGCGGAAAGCTGAAAAAAGCTGTATTTTTCATCATACTGCGAGATGGAACAGCCAATATCCTACGGCAACTCTATGAAAAACATGAGCCTGTTCATTCCTATTTTTTAAGGGCTTTGTTTATAGTTTGTGGTTGTTTCATCTCCACAGTGAGGTGAAAATACAGCCTTTTTCTCCGGTTTTCCCCTTGGTGGAACCACGGCTAAGGCATTTTGCCGATTATCTCTTTGGAATTTCAAGGAAAAAAGCATCAACCATTTTCTATAACACAGCCTTTTTAAGAGCGGACGTTTCCCAGCGTTTTTCGGATTACGGAAGAGGTGCTTTTCAGACGAAGGACATCTTAATAAAAAGGAGTATCGTATGGACGTGTGTTTTGTGACCGCCAAGTTGACGGCGAAGAAAGGCATGGAAGCGCAGCTTGAAGCGGAAGTAGTAAAGAACATTCCGAACGTGCGGGCTGAAAAGGGCTGTATCCGGTACGATTTCCACAAGAACCGCTCCGAAGACGGCACGTTCCTTTTCTATGAGATCTGGGAAAGCCCGGAAGCCCTCGACGCCCACGGCAAGACCCCGCACATGCTGGCCTACAAGGAACGCACCAAGGATCTGCTGGCCTGCCCAACCGTCGTAACTGTCTGGTCGCAGGTTGATTGCCGATAGGAAAAGCGCCGCCCGTTGTCGCGAATCAAGCAAAAAGCCGCCTGAACCAACAGGCGGTTTTTATTATGGGGAGCGGTTTCCATTCTTTTCGGCCTTCCACTTTTCCAGAGGACAGGCTCCGCATTACTCACGTTCGGCCTTCCAGAAAGGCTGTATCCTAGAAAATGGTTGATGCTTTTTTCCTTGAAGTTCCAAAGGAATAACCGGCAAAATGCCTTGGCTATGGATTCCGCCAAGGGGAAAGCTGGAGAGAAAGGCTGCATTTTCATCGTGTTGTGGAGATGAAGCAACCACTATGACAGGGCCTTCAGAAAAATGGCTCTCCGCGTTTCCGGGGGACGGACGCCAAGGGCCAGCTTTGAGCCCACCCGTCCTGCCATCGACCCTTATAAAAGTCTTGGGAGGGAGAGGGGTGGGGTTTGGGGAGGGGAGAGGGAAGCCTTTCTCCAGAAAGGTTCCCTCTCCCCTCCCCAATCTTCCCTAACCTTGCCTACCCCCGCCCTCTGAACTGCCGCTTGTCGCCCACCCTGATGGTGACGCGCTCACGGTCGAAATATTCGAGAAGCGGGATGACGTACTTGCGGGAAAGGCCGCCGGAAAGCTCCTTGAACCCGGCGGGATCGAGATCGTCATGGGAGGTGAACCACGCCTGCATCCGGGCCTTGAGCTCCTGAATGACGGGGCCGTGGAAATACAGGCCGTCCTTGACCTTCACGAGGCTGCCGTCCTCGCAGAGCAGCTTGAGCACCGGGGCCGCGGCCTTGGCGTCTACGTTGAGAGCCTCAAGGACATCCTTGAGGTTCGGCGGCGTGAATCCGCCGTCCACGTGCGCCTTGAGCAGCGCGTCGCGAAGCCCGGCCTGATCCGACTTGAGGGAGACGGTGTGCGAGGCCATGCGGATGACGTCGCCCTCGGAAACCAGCTCGCCCGAACGCAGCAGGCGCTCCACGACGAAGAAAGCCAGCTTCGGCGGGATGCCCTTGCTCCACGCTTCGCGGCCCGTACCGCCGGAGAGGAGCGCGCCGCGCGCCATGCCCTGCTTGAGCGGTTCCTTTTTATGGAAGGCTTCGGCTACGGCAAGGCAACGCTTGGCGAGTTCGGCGGAAGCTCCGGCAGAAACGTAATCCTTTTCCTCACGGTCGAAGCAGAAGATTTTCCCTTTGCCGGAAAGCGCCTGCAATACTTTGTCGAGCCGCTTGGAGTCGAGGTTGGTCAGCACGGAAAGCTGCGCGATGTTCGCGCCGCGGTTCCCGGCAAGCTCGATCTGCATACGGACGCGCTCCTCATCGGAAGCGGCCTCAAGGCCGAGCAGGGAGGCGATGCGATCGGGGGTGGCATCCCGGCGGCGCAATCCGGCGCTGATCGGGTCGAGCACGACGCCGCCCGCTACGGTACGCAGCGGCGAGAAGGCCCGCACGACGCAGTGGTCGCCGAATACGCCCACCAGCGGCTCGTCAAGCCGGACTTCGCACAGCGTGGTTTCGCCGGGGCCGAGCTTGTCGCGGTCGAGGAAATAGAGCCGGGCGGCGACTTCGCGGGCTTCGTGGTGGAAATGGATTTCGGCGCGGTGGCGCAGGGCGCGGGGCGAGGAACCAAGGCAGGTCAGCCGCACCAGCCAGCGATCGGAAGGGAACAGCGTTCCCGGCAGGGCCAGCACATCGCCGCGCTCCACATCCGCCACATCCAGCCCTTGCAGGTTGACGGCGGTACGGTGGCCGGATTCCGCCACCTCCACGGATTCCCCGTGGCTTTGCAGGCTGCGGGCGCGGGTAGCGAGTTTTTTCGGGAGCAGTTCCAGCGCGTCGCCCACTTTGACCGAGCCGGAAATCATGGTTCCGGTCACGATAGTCCCGTGGCCCTTCAACGTGAATACCCGGTCTACGGGCAGGCGGAACAGATCCGTCCGGCGGCGGGGCGCGAGTTCCTTTTCCTGTTTGATGATATAGTCACGGAGTTTGTCCACGCCTTCGCCGGTCTGGGACGACACCGGGAACAGCGGCGCGCCTTCGAGGAAAGTCCCTTTGAGGAATTCGGAAATGTCCTCGACGGCGAGTTCGAGCAGTTCGGGATCGACCATGTCGGTTTTGGTCACGGCGACGAGGCCGTGCTTGATCCCAAGCAGGGAGCAGATTTCGAGGTGCTCGCGCGTCTGCGGCATGACGCCTTCGTCCGCGGCGACGACCAGCATCACGAAGTCGATGCCCGACGCGCCCGCGACCATATTCTTGACGAATTTTTCGTGGCCGGGCACGTCCACGATGCCGAGCCGTCCTCCGCCGGGCAGATCGCAGAACGCAAAGCCGAGCTCAATGGTGATGCCGCGGCGTTTTTCCTCTTCGAGGCGGTCGCAGTCGATCCCGGTCAGCTTGCGCACAAGCGAGGTTTTACCGTGGTCGATGTGACCCGCCGTTCCCATTACGATAGCCATAGCAATGCCTCCGGCGGCAAGGGGCTGCCGCCCCCTTGACCCCTGTCGGTGGAAATGATTTCCCCCGGCCCCTCGGTGCCGCCGCGCGGTTTTCAGCCGAAGCGCCGCTTCGTCCGAAAACCGCGCGGCGGGCCTGTGGGCGTCAGGAGTTTCCGCTTTTGAAAGTGAAAGAACGAAAAGGCCGCTCCGGGGAACTGCCGCCTGAAAGAAAGGAACCACGCCGCCCGAAACGCCGCTTGCCCCGTTTAGGAAAGTCTTTGGAAGGAGGGGGATGGGGTTTGGGGAAGGGGGAGGGAAGCTTTTCTTCAGAAAAGTTCCCTCCCCCTTCCCCAAGTTCCCGTTACTTGCTCAACACGTTGCCGATGCCGAGGATGCCCGCCTCGTCGAAATCCCTGCCGATGAGCTGCATGCCGACGGGGAGGCCGTCCGCTTCGCCCACGGGGAACGAGAGGCCGGGGAGCCCGGCGAGGTTCAGGGACACGGTGTAGATGTCCATGAGGTACATCTTGAGCGGATCATCAATGATGGAGCCGAGTTTCCACGCCGTGACCGGAGAGACCGGGCCGAAAAGGGCGTCGCAGGAGCCGAGCGCGTTCAGGTAGTCCTGGCGGATGAGGCGGCGGACCTGCGCGGCCTTCTTGTAGTAGGCGTCGTAGTACCCGGCGGAAAGGACGTAGGTGCCGAGCAGGATGCGGCGCTGGACTTCCTGCCCGAAGCCCTCGCTGCGGGAACGGCAGTAGAGGTCGTCGAGATTTTTGGGATCGGCGGCGCGGTAGCCGTAGCGCACGCCGTCGAACCGGGAGAGGTTCGAGCTGGCTTCGGCCATTGCTACAATATAATAGGCGGCGATGGCGTGGCGGGTCGCGTGGGGCAGGGATACGTCCACGAGTTCCGCGCCGAGGTCGCGGGCATGGTCAAGGGCGTCTTGGCATGCCTTGGCGACCGGGCCGTCCAGCCCTTCGGCCATGAATTCGCGGGGCACGCCGAGGCGCACGCCTTTGAGGTCGGTACGGGAGAAGTCGGCGTAGTTCTCTACGGGGCGCGGCGAAGAGGTGGAATCGCGTTTGTCGTGCCCGGCGATGACGGAAAGCACAAGGGCGGCGTCTTCCACGGTGCGGGCCAGCGGGCCGACCTGATCGAGCGAGGAACCGTAGGCGATGACGCCGTAGCGGGATACGCGCCCGTAGGTGGGTTTGAGGCCCACGCAGCCGCACAGGGCTGCGGGCTGGCGGATGGAGCCGCCGGTGTCCGTGCCGAGGGAGGCGTAGCACTGGTTCGCGGCGACGCTGGCGGCCGAGCCGCCGCTGGAGCCGCCGGGGACGCGTTCGGGATCGCGGGGGTTGCGGGTCGGGCCGAAGGCGGAGTTTTCCGTGGAGGAGCCCATAGCGAACTCGTCCATGTTGTTCTTGCCGACGATGACCGCCCCGGCTTCCTTCAGGCGTTCGACCACAAAGGCGTCATAAAACGGATTGAAGCCGCCGAGGATTTTGGAGCCGGCCGTGGTGCGCGTGCCCTTGGTGACGATGGCGTCCTTGACCGTGACGGGCACGCCCCAGAGGGGCTTGGAGGCGTCCGGGCCCTGCGCGTCGAGGGCGCGGGCCTCTTCAAGGGCCTGCTCGCGCACGGTGATCAGGGCATGGATGGACGGTTCCGTCTCGGCGATGCGGTCGAGGCAGGCTTTGGCCACGGCTTCGGCGGTGACGTCGCCCCCGGCGAGGCGCGCCCGGATTTCGGCAAGGGAGGCTTGGATCAGATCAGACATGGGACGCTCCTAGACGATGCGGGGCACGACGAAGAACTGCCCGTCGGTTTCCGGGGCGTTGGCGAGAACGTCCGTATGCATGTTTTTCTGGATGGGCTCGTCGGCACGGTAGGGCGTGGAGTGCTCCACAGGGCTGTACAGCGGCTCGACGGCGCTGGTGTCCACTTCGGCGAGAATATCCATATAGGCAATGATGTCGGCGCATTGTTCTCCGAATTTGGCGAGCGTGCCTTCTTCGGGGGCGAGGCGGGCAAGTCTCGCAAGGTGCGCCATGCGATCCGTGGTGAGCATGAGGAGAACCTTTCGGCTAGAGGTTGGCAAAAAGAAAAAATTACCATCGGCGGTTGTGGATGGTCAAGACGCCCGTTCCGGGAGGCGTTTATTGTTATAATGAGGGCTGTATTTTCAACTATATGAAATTCAAAACAGATTTTTTAGAAAATCATCAAAAAGGCGAATGCCCCGTTCCGGTGCGTACGGCGGGCCAAAAAGAAAGGGGGTGCTCCCCCCTTCCCCAGAACTTTTTTCCTTGGCGCTATTTAGTATGTGGTTGCTTCATCTCCACAACACGGTGAAAATGCAGCCTTTCTCTCCAACTTTCCCCCTGGCGGAATCCATAGCCAAGGCATTTTGCCGGTTATTCCTTTGGAACTTCAAGGAAAAAAGCATCAGCCATTTTCCAGGATACAGTCTTTTCCTTTGGCCCTGTCATAGTATGTGATTGTTTTATCTCCACAGCATGGGAAACTACCGGCTTTTTCTCTGGCTTTTCTGCCGATGGGCTCCGTGCTTGGGGTATTTTACTGGTTATTCCTTTGGAATTTCAAGAAATCAGGCACAACCATTTCCTGTGGCACAGCCTTTCAAGAGCCTCTGTCAGAGTAGATGGTTGTTTTGTTTTAGCAATATACTGAAAATATATGCTTTTTCTCCAATTTTTCCGCTGGTGGGCTCCATGATTGGCGGATTTTATTGGTTCTTTCTTTGGAATTTCAAGAAGTAAAGCCTCAGCCGTTTTCTACGGCGCAGCCTTTCCCCGGCTATTCAGCTCCGCCCCGTCCTGCGGGAGGCCTGCGCTGTGGCCTTGTCGCGGCGGATCTTCTGCTTTTTGACGGACGACGCTGTGGCCTTGCTGGATGGCTTGTATTTGGTGAGGGCGGAGGCCACGGTGATGCCTTTGGTGCGGGATTTGAAACCGGCCTCCACAAGCCTGCGGACTTCTTGGCTGCGTATCCCGGCGGATTCGGCGCCGAGGATGACCGCGATGAGGCGGGTATTGCCGCGCCGCACGGTGGAAATGATATTGTAGCCGGAAGCCGTGACCCAGCCGGTTTTGAGGCCGTCGGCGCCGGGGCAGGCCCCAAGCAGCGGGTTTTTGTTCCTTGTGACCGCCCCCCGGTGCTTGAGCACGCGGACGCGGTGGTATTGGAGCGCGGAGGGGTTGTTTTTAAGATATACGTATCCAAGCCGCGCCATATCCCTGGCTGTGGTGTACTGCCCGGCGGCGGGAAGGCCGTTGGGCGTTTTGAACGTGCTGGAGGACATGCCGATCTGGCGGGCCTTCCTGTTCATCATTTTGACGAAGGCACGGCCCGAACCGCCCACGCGCTCGGCGACGGCCATCGAAGCGTCGTTTCCGGAAGAGACGGCCATCCCCATAAGCAGGCGTTTCAGGGAAACGCGCTCCCCTGCGCGCAGGCCCATACGGGAGCCCCCCTGACGCGCGGCGTGCCGGCTGACGCGGATTGAGTCGGAGAGCTTGACCTTGCCGGAACGGATGGCGTCGAACGTCACCATCATGGACATGACTTTCGTGAGGGAGGCCGGGGGGATCCGCGCGTCGGGGTTTTGGGAATAGAGTATCTTGCCCGTGCGGGCATCCATGAGCACGGCGGAGCGGACATTGAGGAGCCGCCCGGAAGCGGCGCTTTGGGCGGTGGCGGCTTTCCGGGCGCTCCGGGCTTCCGCGGCCGGGGCAAGGATGAGGGAGGCGGCTATGAGGAGGAATCCGGCAAAAAGCGGGATTCTCAGGAAGCGGCATTTGGATCGCAGGGGGGTGGACATGCTGGATACGCTCCGGGAACCGTGTCTAGGGAAATGGGGAATCAGATAAGAACCTTATTCCAGCCGGATTGCGATGACAAGGGAAAACAGGCGGGTTTCCCGGCGAAAGGCCCCAGCGGGGCCCACTTTCTCATCAGGAACATAATTCTTTGATATTCCATATTGTTATGCCTATACCCCAACCCGGCCGCCATGAGAGTGTAAAAAAAATAGGCTCCCCCCTCTGGACGACATCGAGGAATGCTTTATTTCTTTCGCATAAAACATGACATCATCACCTCTTTACAGGGTGTGAGTCCTCGAGGAGGAACCTATTATGGGCAAAATCATCGGAATCGACCTTGGCACGACGAACAGTTGTGTCTATGTTATGGAAGGCAAAGACCCCAAATGCATCACCAACCCGAACGGCGGCCGTACGACCCCGTCCGTGGTCGCCTTCACCGACAAGGAGCGTCTGGTCGGCGACGCCGCCAAGCGTCAGGCCGTGACGAACTCCAGCCGTACCGTTTTTGCGGTCAAGCGTCTGATGGGGCGTATGGCCAATTCTCCCGAAGTCGAACATTGGAAGCAGCACGCTCCCTATAAGATCGTGGCCGGCGCCAATGGTGCCGCCGTGGTCGAAATCGACGGGCACCAGTACACCCCGCAGGAAGTCTCCGCGACCATCCTGAGCAAGCTGAAAGCCGACGCGGAAGCCTATCTCGGCGAACCCGTGACCGAAGCCGTCATCACCGTCCCGGCCTACTTCAACGACGCCCAGCGCCAGGCCACCAAGGACGCCGGGCAGATCGCCGGCCTCGACGTCAAGCGCATCATCAACGAACCCACCGCGGCCTCCCTTGCCTACGGTTTTGACAAGAAGGCCAATGAAAAGATCGTCGTGTTCGACCTCGGCGGCGGCACGTTCGACGTGTCCATCCTCGAAGTGGGCGACAACGTGGTTGAAGTGCGCGCCACCAACGGCGACACCTTCCTCGGCGGCGAAGACTTCGACCAGCGCGTCATCAACTATCTGGTGGAGGAATTTAAGAAAGAACAGGGCATCGACCTTGCCAAGGACAGCATGGCCCTCCAGCGTCTGAAAGACGCCGCCGAAGCCGCCAAGAAGGAACTGTCCACGTCGATGGAATCCGAAATCAACCTGCCGTTCATCACGGCCGACCAGACCGGCCCCAAGCACATGCTGATCAAGCTGTCCCGCGCCAAGCTGGAACAACTGGTCGCCGACCTGGTGCAGAAGACGCTGGAACCCTGCCGCAAGGCTCTGGCCGACGCCAACCTGAAGCCTTCCGACATTGACGAAGTGCTCCTCGTGGGCGGCATGACCCGTATGCCTCTGGTCCAGAAGACCGTGGCCGACTTCTTCGGCAAGGAACCCAACCGTTCCGTGAACCCCGATGAAGTGGTCGCCATGGGCGCCGCCATTCAGGGCGGCATCCTCGCCGGCGACGTGAAGGACGTACTGCTTCTCGACGTGACCCCGCTTTCCCTCGGCATCGAAACCATGGGCGGCGTGTTCACCAAGCTGATCGATCGCAATACGACCATCCCGACCCGCAAGAGCCAGACCTTTACGACCGCCGCGGACAACCAGCCCTCCGTGTCCATCCACGTGCTGCAGGGCGAACGTCCGATGGCCGCCGACAACATGACGCTGGCCCGTTTCGACCTGACCGGCATTCCGCCGGCACCGCGCGGCGTGCCGCAGATTGAAGTGGCCTTCAACATCGACGCCAACGGCATCGTGAACGTGTCCGCCAAGGATCTCGGCACGGGCAAGGAACAGTCCATCCAGATCACCGCTTCGTCCGGCCTCTCCGATGCCGACATCGAAAAGCTGGTGAAGGAAGCCGAAGCCCACGCCGCCGACGACAAGAAGAAGCAGGAGCTCATCAGCGCCCGCAATCAGGCCGACGGCCTGATCTACGGTACTGAAAAGTCCATCAAGGATCTCGGCGACAAGCTTGACGCGGCCCTCAAGAGCGACATTGAAGGCAAGATTGCCTCCCTCAAGACGCTCATGGAAGGCGAAGACGTCGAAGCCATCAAGAAGGCGACCGAAGAACTGGCTCAGGCTTCGCACAAGCTGGCCGAACAGCTTTACTCGCAGGCTCAGGGCCAGCAGCCCGGAGCTGACGCCGCCGCGGGCGCCCAGCCCGGAGCTGGCGCGGCTGGCGGCAAGAAGGCCGACGACGACGTGATCGACGCCGACTTCACCGAATCGAAGTAATAAGAGGAAAGGCAGTGCCTCCGGCGGCTGGGGGGCGACTCGCCCCCCAGACCCCGACAGTACGGCCTGAAAGCCCGAAACGCCCGGAACTTTTGTTCCGGGCGTTTCGGGCTTTCAGGCCGTTTCTGATCGCGTCGGGTGGTTGCTGTTTGAGGGGAGGGGGATTTTCAAAGGCTGTGTTATAGAAAATGGTTGGTGTCTGATTCCTTGAAATTTCAAAGGGGTAACCGGAAAAATGTCTTAGCCGTGGATCCCGCCAAGGGGAAAACTGGAAAAAAGGCTGTATTTTCCACCGCACCGTGGAGATGAAACAACCACATCTATATATAACAGAGACTTTTCAAAAAGATTTTGTCATAGTTATGATTGTCTCATCTTCATAGTATAGTGAAAATACAGCCTTTCCCCCATTTTGGGAGTGGAGGGCTCCATCCTGAGGCATTTGTTGGCTGTTTCTTTGGCGTTTCAAAAGAAAAAATATCAATCAGTTATTGTGGAACAACTTTGTTGCTTGAGGAAAGGGTGTTTTTAAAGGCTGTGCCATAGAAAACTGTTGATGTTTTTTTCTTGAATTTTCAAAAAAATAGCCGACAAAATCCCTTAGTCTTGGATTCAGTTAAAGGGGAAACTGGAGAAAAAGTTTGTATTTTTCAGTGTACTGTGGAGATGAAACAACCATATACTATGACAGAGCCAAATGTAAAAATAAAATACCAATCATTTACTGTGGCGCATCCATAGAAAAAGAAACACTTTTCCTTTTCAAAGGAGCTCTTTCTCTCCTCAAGCCTGCTAGTACGGGGTATATTCTCCCCCATGATAAGCTTTCGTGCCTATTTCCCTTTCGCCATGCTGTAAAGATGAGGTTGCCATATTCTATGGCAGGCTTTTTTATTGGCTCTGTTATAGTTTGTGGTTGTTTCATCTCCACAGTGTTGTGAAAATACAGCCTTTTTTCCGGTTTTCCTCTTGGCGGAATACAGGGCTAAGGCATTTTGTCGGTTATCCCTGTGGAATTTCAAGGAAAAAAGTATCAACCATTTTCTATAACACAGCTTTTTTATTACGGGGTATTTTTTAGAAAGGCTGTGCCATAGGAAGTGGTTGATGCCTGATTTCTTAAAATTTCAAAGAAATAACTCATAAAATGCCCCAATCATAGAGCCCATCAGCGGAAAATGAGATAAAAAGTATATTTTTCAACATGCTACGGAAATAAAACAACCATAGGCTATGACGGAACCTTTAGAAAAGGCGGGGAATGACAGGCGGGGAGGAATAGGATAGGGGGAGAAAAACACGGAGGTTGCTTATGAAAGCGATGCGGCGCAAGGATCGGCAAGTATCCGCCGAAGAAGCGATGGAGTATTTGAAAGCCTCAGTATACGGCGTGCTGTCCACTGTCGGCCCGGACGGAGAGCCCTATGGCATACCTTTGACGTATGCGGTTGAAGAAGGCGGCAAGAGCCTCGTGTTCCACTGTGCGCGCGACGGCTACAAGCTGGACTGCTTTGCCGTGAATCCGAGGGCGCATTTTGTGGCGGTGCAGGAAACGAATGTGTTGCCCGAAGAATTTTCCATCGAGTATAAGAGCGTCATGGTGTCCGGGAACCTTGAAGAGATCGAAGATCGTGAGGAGAAAGTCCGTTGCGCGCAGGTCGTCGGCGACAAGTATTCCACCATCAGCTCGGAAGGGTACGCCAACCGCGCCGTGGATAAGATCCGGGTGTTCCGCCTGAAGATAGAGCATATCTCCGGCAAGCGTCTCGTCAAGGCCGGAGAGCCCGGCATGGGCTATAAAAAAGGGTAGCAAGATGCCGAAAACGGGGAAAAGGCCAGCCTTTTCCCCGTTTTTTTGTATAGAAAGAAAACCGCCCCTTCAAGGGGCGGTCATGATTGGGAAGGTTTCGTCATAGCATGTGCTTGTTTTATCTCCTCAGCACACTGAAAATACAGTTTTTATCCTGTTTTCCCATTGACGGAATGCATGCCTAAGACATTTTGTTGGTTATTCCTTTTTCTATGACACAGCCACTGGAAAAAGGCTGTATTTTCCACCGCACTGTAGGTATACTATGACAGAGCCTTTTTCTTACGCGAAACCGACAAGAGGGATTCGATAAGGTCAAAAGTCTTTGAAGAGGGAGGGATGGGGTTTGGGGAAGGGAGGGGGAAACTTTCTTTAGAAAGTTTCCCCCTCCCTTCCCCAATTCCATGCTTACTCAGCTTCCCCAATCCACTTCTTCAGCGGGGTCTCCATCTCTTCACGGATGGCGGCGAGGGCTTCAGCGCTGTCCGCTTCAAAACGGGTGACGAGGACGGGCTGGGTGTTGGACGCGCGGACAAGGCCCCAGCCGTGGGGGAAATTCACGCGTGCGCCGTCCAGCTCAATGGTGTCGTAAAGGGCGCGGAAATGGGCCTTGACCTTCTCGACGACGGCGAATTTGGCGTTGTCCGGGCAGGGGATGTTGATCTCGCGGGTGGCGAAGGACGCGGGCCAGCCGGGGAGCCCGGTCATGGGCTTGTCCTGCGCCGAAAAGAGGGCCACAAACCGGGCCGAGCCATAGATGGCGTCGTCGAAGCCGTACCAGTTGTCGGCAAAGAACATATGGCCGGACATCTCGCCGGCGAGCGGGGCGCCGACTTCCTGCATCTTGGCCTTGATGATGGAGTGCCCGGTAGTCCACATCAGGGGATTGCCGCCGTGCGCCTTGATGTCATTGAACAGACGGCTGGAGCACTTCACGTCCGCGATGACCGTGGAGCCCGGCTTGCGGGACAGCAGCTCACGGGCATAGAGGGAAAGGACTTCGTCGCCAAAAAGCAGCCGCCCGTCGGGATCGACGATGCCGAGGCGGTCGGCGTCGCCATCCAGCCCGATGCCGAGATCGGCCTTTTCTTCCTTCACGCGGGCCATAAGCGCCTGCATGTTGGCCTCTACGACGGGATCGGGGTGATGGTTGGGGAAATCGCCGTCCGGCTCGCAGAACATGGGGATGACCGTTGCGCCGAGCTTGGTGAGGATGTCCGCGCAGATTTCGCCGCCCGCGCCGTTGCCGCCGTCGAGCACCACTTTGACCGGGCGGGCCAGCTTGAAGCGGCTGAGGATATCCTGTTTGTACGTGGGGATAATGTCGATGCGGGAAGCCGTCCCCGTGCCTTCGGCGAAGTCGCCCGCCTCAAAGATGGCCTTGATCTTTTGGATTTCTTCGCCGTGGATGGTGGACTGTCCGGCCCATACCTTGAACCCGTTGTATTCCGGCGGGTTGTGGCTGGCGGTGATCATGATGCCGCCCTGCCGGTTGAGGTGCTTGACCGCAAAATAGAGCGCGGGGGTGGGCACCATGCCGATGCTGATCACATCGATCCCGGTGGACAGGAGGCCCGCTACAAGCGCGTCGTGGTACGCGGGCGAGGAATGGCGGCAGTCATAGCCGATGACCGCACTGCTGATGCCCCTGCCTGCGAGATAGGTGCCGCAGGCTTTCCCAAGATGGGTCACCCATTCGGCGTTGAAGTCCTTGTCCACGACGCCGCGGATATCATAAGCGCGGAATACGTTGCCTGCGTTCATTTTTTTCCTCCGGGCATAGCCCGCTGTTTGTCGTATGGCGTGCGAAGAACATACGCTATGGCAGAAAAGAGAGGCGCTGGGTGCATAAAGAACCGTATTGGCCGTTTTCCGTAGTATACGTTTTGATGCGTTTGAAGGTTTGAACAACCGCAGCCCTTTTTATAGCAGACACCCCTCCCGCCCGCAAATGAGAAGGAAAAAGCCTTGACGGGCGGCAACGGGACAATACGCGCACTTTAGTCATTAGAACGGCGAAAGTCGCGTTCTTGGAAGAAAAAAACTAAATGAACTTGACCGTCTGTGCAGGATGACCTATATTTTGTAGACTCTGAATCCATTTGGCAGGCAATCCCGGAACGGACGGAATCCCGCCTGCGCCCGGATGGATTTGCCCCCCTCCGAAGGGGGATGCGATGCCCGGCCCGTGCCGGTGCGCCCCGCATGCCCCGGTACGGAGGAGTTTTTCTGGCCATATGAAGGAATCTTGATGAACTGGGACTGGGACAAGCTCCAAGAGAAACGGCAGAGGCAGAACTGGGGTAACAACAATAACAACAGCAATAATAACGAAGAAGAGCCGCCTTTCGGCAGCGGGAGCGGCAACGGAGGCAGGGGGCCGGACTATGAGAAGCTCTCCGACGCCTTCAAGCGCCTGCCTCACCTCTCCGCGCCCGCCGGCGGCAAGGCCAAGTGGATCCTTGTCGCGCTCGTCGCCGTATGGCTGCTTTCCGGCATCTATATCGTCAACCCCGATGAAGAGGGCGTTGTCCTGCGCTTCGGCAAATACGACCGCACGGTCGGGGCCGGCCCGCATTACGCGCTGCCCTTTCCCATAGAAACCGTCTACAAACCCAAAGTCACGCAAGTCCAGCGTGTGGAAGTGGGCTTCCGTTCCGTAGGGCAGGGGCGCACCTTCCAGCAGGGCGCGAACCGTTCCCTGCCTGAAGAGGCTTCCATGCTCACTGGCGACGAGAACATCGTCAACGTGCAGTTCAGCGTCCAGTACCAGATCAAGAATCCGGTGGAATATCTGTTCAACGTGACGGATCAGGCCGCCGTGGTCAAAAACGCCGCGGAAGCCGCCATGCGCGAAGTCATCGGCAACAGCCTCATCGACTCCGCGCTGACGGACGGCAAGCTCCAGATCCAGACGGAAGCCACGCAGCTTCTGCAGGAAATCCTCGACCGCTACAAGGTCGGCGTGCGCGTCATAGCCGTCCAGCTTCAGGACGTCCACCCGCCCAAGGAAGTCAGCGACGCCTTCAAGGACGTCGCCAGCGCCCGCGAGGACAAGAGCCGCATCATCAACGAAGCCGAAGCCTACCGCAACGAGCTCATCCCCAAGGCGCGCGGCCTCGCCGCCGAGGTGGAGAATCAGGCGCAGGCCTACAAGGAAACCCGTATCCGCAATGCCGAGGGCGAAGCCGACCGCTTCCTCGCGCTCCTCAAGGAGTACGAGCAGGCCAAGGACGTCACGAAGCAGCGCATGTATCTTGAAGCCATGGAAGAAATCCTCAGCCGCCCCGGCATGGAAAAACTCGTTCTTCCGAAGGACGCCGCCGATCGCGTGCTGCCGCTTTTGCCGCTCATGCAGCCCGCCCCGTCCGCCGGAAAGATTGCGCCCCAAGAACACCTTTCCGGGGGACGGCTCCCGGAAGCAACCCTGAGCAGACCGAGGGGGGACAACTGATGGAAAAGCGTTTTCCCTTTTTGATCGGCCTGATCATCATTCTGGTTTTGATCGGTTCCCAGAGCATCTTCATCGTCAACCAGACGGAAAAGGCGCTGGTGATCCAGCTCGGCGACCCTGTGGACAGGGTGTTTGGGCCGGGCCTGCATTTCAAGATTCCGCTTATCCAAACCGTCGTGCGTTTCGACGCGCGCGTATTAGATTATGAGGCAAGGGCCGCAGAGGCCTTGACCAGCGACAAAAAAGCTATAGTTCTCGATAACTACGCTCGTTGGCGGATCATCGATCCTTTACAGTTCTACAGATCGGTGCGCACGATACCGGGGGCCCAGGCCCGCCTTGATGACGTCGTGTACTCCCAGTTGCGCGCCCAGGTTGGTCGGCACAGCCTGACCGAGGTCGTCTCGAGCAAACGCAGCGGCATCATGGCCGACGTGACCCGCCGCGCTTCGGACATCATGAAAGAGTATGGTATTGAAGTTGTTGACGTGCGCATCAAGCGCACCGACCTGCCCGCCGAAAACCAGCGGGCCATTTTCGGAAGGATGCGGGCCGAACGCGAGCGCCAGGCCAAGCAGTACCGCTCCGAAGGTGTCGAAGAAGCGACAAAACTCCGTTCCGAAGCAGACAGGGAACGGGCAGTGATACTGGCAGAGGCCAACCGCCGTTCATCCGTCATCCGCGGTGAGGGCGATGCGACGGCGGCACGGGTTTTTGCGGAAGCTTTTTCCCGCGCCCCGGACTTCTATAAGTTTCAGCGCGGGCTTGAAGCGCTCAAGAAGGGCTTCGAGCAAAATTCCCGCATTGTGATTACGAACGATGACCCTTTCCTCGCCCCCATCAGATAACCCCGGGGGTATGGAGTTCTTCAATGACGTTTTTTCAGGAAGTTTATGACCGCATCCGTTGTGCGACGAATGCCAGAACCCAAACGGAACTGGCCGCCGTGCTTGAAATACGGCAGTCAAGCATTTCGGATGCGAAGCGTCGGAATTCGATCCCTTCCGACTGGTACATGAAACTGTTTGAAAAGTTCGGGCTCAACCCCGATTGGATCAAGAGCGGCACCGGCCCGATGTTCCTGAAGATCGATCAGGTCTATACGCCGGTTGAAGGCCCGCCGGAAGGGTTCCGCGAGGAACCGGCCCACTATGCGGACCCCAACGCCATCAGCACGCTGGCTAAGGTTTATTCGACGCAATGCGCGTATGAAGAGGGGCATCCCGCCCCGGATTTGCAGACTTCGGGCAAGATTGCCCTGCCGCAGTCCTACGTCAATGCGCAGACGCTCGTGTTTCATATCGAATCGGATTCGTTTTCCCCGCTGATCCGCCGCGGGGCCTATGTCGGGGTGGATACTTCGCGTGCGCATCCCATTTCCGGCGAAGTGTACGCCGTATATATGCCGCATGAGGGCGTGGCGCTCAAACGCCTGTTCCTCGACGGCGATCATGACCGTTTCATCCTGAGGACGGAACAGCCCGCCCATCCCGGCGTGGTGCTTCTCCCTCAGGACTGTCCGGGCCGCATCCTCGGCAGGGTGTCCTGGGTGTTGCAGAATGTGTAATGTATAACCGGTGAGGGGCCTTTTCCCAAAGCCCCTCGCCCGGCCCCAACGTATAACGGCTTTACGTTCATTGAATCCCTGTTCGCGGTTTTCCCTGTCGGCCTGTTGGCCTGCGGGGAGGCCGGGAGCAGGGATTTTATGGACTGGGAGGGCTGGCAATGTTTGGGGAGAGCTCGTGGGATGCCTTTTTGAAAGGCTGTGTTATAGAAAATGGTTGATGCTTTTTTCCTTGAAGTTCCACAGGGATAACCGACAAAATGCCTTAGCCCTGTATTCCGCCAAGAGGAAAACCGGAGAAAAAGGTTGTATTTTTCACCGCACTGTGGAGATGAAACAACCACAAACTATAACAGAGCCTTTTTGAAAGGCTGCGTCATGGGAAATGGCTGATGCCTTCCTGAAGTTCCAAGGGAAGCCGATGCAATGCCGCAGGCATGGAGCCCGGCAACGGAACAGCTGGAGAAAAGGCTGTAGTTTCACCATACTGTGGAGATGGAACAGCCGCGTCCTATGGCGGGGCCTTTGGAAAAGGGCCGTTTCACGATTCAATGAAAAAGAGGAGAATGCTTTGGAGAGTTCCATGATACGGCGTGCGTTGAGCGCCGTTTTGCTTTTGCTGGCGCTGGCTGGGGCGGGGTGCTCACAGAACAGGATCGTGTACGCGCAGCCCGGCGCGCAAGCGCAGCCGCCCCAATATCCCTCTTATCAGGGCTCGTATACGGGCACTGCGATCCCCCCGGCATGGCTGCCCCTGTACCAGCGTTTGCGTGCCGACGGGCTGGACGGCCCGGATCTTCCGGTTCTCTTTGCCTCGATGGGGATGCCGTCGCAGGATCCGATGGGCCGCAAGATCAAGGAGCTCTATACCAAGGCCTTCGCCCCCAAGCCAAAGCCGGCGCCGCCCTCCGCAAAGCCCGCAGCCCCCGCCCGCCCCAAGCCGTTGGTCTATCCCGGCGTGATCACCGCCGGGAACGTGGAGAAATGCCGGGCCTTCCTTGAGGCCAACAAGCCCGCCTTCGATTATGCCGAACGGACGTTCGGCGTGCCGCGCCAGATTTCCGTGTCGCTCCTGTTCGTGGAAACCCGCCTCGGCACGTTCTTGGGCAAGGAAAAGGCGTTCTACACGCTGGCGAGCATGGCTTCATCCCGGCGGCCAGAGGCCATTTCCACGTATGTGGCGCAGCTTCCCGGATCCGCGGCGGCCAATCGCCAAAGCTGGATCCAGCAGCGCATGGAGCAGCGTTCGGACTGGGCCTATAAGGAACTGGTCGCCCTGCTCAAAAATATCCGCGCATCCGGCGAGGACGCGCTGTCCATGCCGGGCTCCATTTACGGGGCTGTCGGGCTGTGCCAGTTCATGCCCACGAATATCAGCCACTACGGGGCCGACGGCAACGGGGACGGCGTGGTGAACCTGTTTGACGTGCCCGATGCCGTGGCGAGCCTTT
Organism: Bilophila sp. T19-St14; assembly: GCF_059728385.1. Classification (NCBI taxonomy): domain Bacteria; kingdom Pseudomonadati; phylum Thermodesulfobacteriota; class Desulfovibrionia; order Desulfovibrionales; family Desulfovibrionaceae; genus Bilophila; species Bilophila sp. T19-St14. The sequence goes on along the minus strand of NZ_BAAGFT010000001.1, from coordinate 2,178,597 downwards.
CCAACTACCTCGCACGGCACGGCTGGAACAAGGCGGCGACCCGCGCCCAAAAGCAGAAGGTCATCAAGACCTATAACCGTATCGACATCTACGCCAATACGATCCTCGGCCTTGCGGAGGCGCAGGGGTACGTGGCGGAGTAACGCCCCCTCCTGTTCCCTAGGCATCCTCATGGAGGACAAAGGAAAAGGTTCTGTTAAGTATGTGGTTGTTTCATCTCCACAGTGCGGTGAAACATACGGCTTTTTTTCCAGTTTTTCCCTTGGCGGGATTCACGGCCAAGGCATTTTTCCGGTTATCCCTTTGGAGCTTCAAGGAAAAAAGCATCAACCATTTTCTATAGCGCAGCCAAGGAAAAAGGCCCCAGGCTAAGGCTTTGGAACCTTGGCGGGCCTATCGCCCCGTCCAAACGGGGGAGGGGGCTTCTCGGAATTGTATCCGTCCGTTCGCCAAGGCGTCACGGAAACGGCGTATCAGTTTGGTCTGTCTCTCTGACGGGCCAAACTTTTATTCGGAGAATGAAAATGACGTATCGACTTTCCGGCAGGCTGTTGAACAAGGGCCTCATGGGTGCCGTGGCCGCACTGCTTCTGCTGATGGGGCTGTTGGCTCCGGCGCGGGCCGAGCTGGTTCAGTTTGTCTATACCTCTGACCAGCATTATGGGATCACCCGCAAGGCATTCCGTGGGCTGGATAAGGTGTCTTCCCGCGAAGTCAATGCGGCGATGGTGCAGGCCATCAATACGCTTCCGGGGATCACGCTTCCCGATGACGGCGGCGTCCGGGCCGGGCAGCCCGTGCAGTGGGCCGATGCGGTGATCTCAACCGGCGACATCGCCAACCGCATGGAAGGAACCGACGAGCGCCTGATTCCTTCGGCTTCGGAGTGTTGGGCCCTGTTCGAGCAGCAGTACATCAACGGCGTCTCGCTCAAAAACCGTGCGGGTAAGGCGGCTGAAGTGCTGGCTATTCCCGGCAACCACGACGTGACCAATGCCGTGGGGTTTTACAGGGCGATGGCCCCGGCGAAGGACAATGGCTCCCTGCTCGCCATGTACAACCGCGCCAACAACGCCTCGCTGACGTCCGAAGCCTTTGACGCGAAGCGGGACAAGGTGTTCCTGAGCCGGGAATACGGCGGCGTACGTCTGCTTTTCGTACAGATGTGGCCTGACAGCGCGGCCCGGTCATGGCTCGGCGCGCAATTGGCCGGCATCCCTTCCGGCAAGCCGGTGCTGCTGTTCACCCACGATCAGCCGGACATTGAGGCGAAGCACCTCATCAACCCCAACGGTTCCGGGGACATCAACGCGAAGGACAAGTTCGAGAATCTGGTTTCCGACGTGTCCAGCGTTCGCAAGGCCAAGGAAGTCCCGGTCAAGGAACACCGGGAGCTTGCGGCGTTCCTCAAGAAGCACCCCGCCATCGTTGCGTATTTTCACGGCAACGAGAATTACAACGAGTTCTACACGTGGGGCGGCCCGGACAACGACATCGCCATGCCCGTGTTCCGCGTGGATTCTCCCATGAAGGGCAATGTGTCCGGCAAGGACGAGAAACGCCTTTCCTTTCAGGTGGTGAGCATTGATACCGACGCCCGGAAGATGACCGTGCGCGAAGCCCTCTGGAACGCCGATCCCAAGCATCCGGCGGTTACGTGGGGGGAGAGCAAGACCATCGGGATTTAGTGCGGATGGCGGAGGATAGTATTGGGGAGGGGGAGGGGAACTTTCTGAAGAAGGGGGGAGTACCCCCACGTTTCCCCACCCCCTCCCCAAACTCCACCCCCTCCTCTTCAAAGACTTTCGTGTTTATCGAATCCCTGTCCTTGAGTTTTTCCGGCGCGGATTGTTTTTGAAGCAAGACACATTGCAAAGCGGAAATGTTCCAAGCGAAAAGAGTATATTGGAATTTTTCGTAAAACGCCTTTTCCAATTCCCCAAAAAAAGAAGCCGCCTGAACACCGTTCAGGCGGCTTTGTTGCCTTCAGGGAAGGCTTGCAGCAGGGATTCGATAAAGCCGAAAGTCTTGGGAGGGGAAGGGGGAGGTTTGGAGGGGGGAGGGGAACCCTTCTCCAGAAGGGTTCCCCTCCCCCCTCCAATCTTCAATCCCTACCTTCCCCTTCTCAACGACAATGCTTCGGGCATGAACAGCTTGGCGAGCAAAAGATAGGGGATGGCGAAGATGACCCCGGCGATGCCGCATATGACGGCGTGACGCATAGCTGCGGGCAGATAGGCGTACAGGGAGGGGAACCAGAGGGGCAGGCGGCCTGAAAGCCCGTAGACCGCGGAAAAGGCCAGCAGCGTGCCGGGCAGGGCCAGCAGGCAGCCCTTGATGAGCAGGCGCCCCATGCCGTCGAACGCGCCCCTGCCGTGCTTGCGGATCCAGAACCACGACAGGGCAAGGGTGTAGGCGAAGAGGCAGAGCGTCGTCAGCGTGGCAACGCCGAACGCCCCCCAGAGCTTTACCGCGAGCGGATAGACGGGCAGGGCCGCAATGGTCGCTGCGGTGCCTACGATGGCCGGGGTGAGGGTATTCTGGCGGGCGTAGAAAGCCCTTCCGATAACCTGCTGCACGACCCAGAAGGGGACTGAAAGGAGCAGCATCTGGAGCAGCGGCGCGGCGAGGATGGTTTCCTCGGCGGAGAATTGCCCGCCTTCAAAGATGAATCCGAGCGTGGGCAGGGCAACGGCCATCATATAGGCCGTGAGCGGGATGACCACAAGCATGCTCCCGCGCAGGGCCGTGCCAAGGGTCTTGTCGAACCCGGCGTCGTCACCCCTGGCCGCCAGCGCGGCAAGGAACGGGAAGGACGCCACGCCCGCGGCCTGCGCCACCACGCCCACGGGGACAAGCATGATGCGCCGGGCATAGCTCAGGAGGCTCACCGCCCCTTCTCCCGCCATGGAGCCGAAAATACGCACGAACTGTTCATCCATAGCCACAATGGACACGCCGAGCATAAGCGGCAGGGCCAGCAGGAGAAGCCGTTTGAGGAGCGGGTGGCGCAGGTTGAAGCGGAGCCGCAGCCCAGCGGGGATGCCTTCGGGCAAGGGCGCGCCGGAGGAGCGGGCCGCCATGACGGGCAGCAGGAACGAGCCGAGGGCCGCGCCGAACAGGACGCCCCAGCAGAAGCCTTCCATGTCCCTCCCGGTCACGAGGAGGCCGCCCGCGATGATGCAGCCGTTATAGATGAGCGGCGTGAGCGCGGGGGTGAGGAACTGCTTGCGGATGTAGAGCAGGGCGGATACGCACGCGCCGGGCAGGAAGAAGACCTGTGCGGGCAGGATGATGCGCAGGAAATGGGACAGCCGTGCCTGTTTTTCCGGGGAAAATCCCGGCCCGACGAGTTGGGAGAGTTCCGGGGCGAAGATCCAGGCCACGGCGGTCAGGACGGCTATGCTGAGTGCCGCCCACCAGAACACCGCCGAGAAGAACCGCCAGCCGTCGGCCTCATCCTCCTCGAACCGTTTGGAAAGCAAAGGGATCAGGGTGATTGAGATATAACCGCCCGCAAGCAGGTGATTGAGGAAGTCCGGGATCACGAAGGCCGCGAAATAGACGTCCGACTCCGCACCCGCCCCGAATTGCCACGAAACCACCTTATCCCGTACCAGCCCCATGAGCCGGGACAGGAACACGCTGCCCGCCATGATCAGGGCCGCTATGCCCATTTTATGCGTTGCCGTCAGTCGCACTGGTTATCCTTATGATTGGAGGTTCAAACCGGGAAAAGGGCTTTCCGGGGAATATGTTGGGCTGTGTCACAGAAAACGGTTGATGCTTTATCTCTTGAAATTCCAAAGGGATAACCAATGAAATCCCCCAGTTATGGGGCCCGCCAGCGGTAAATTGGAGAAAAAGCATATATTTTCAGCATATTGCCGAGAAAAAACAACCATGTGCTGTGACAGAGCCCTATTTTTCCCTGCCCGGCATCCGTTCCCGTCCTCCAACGGTTTTTTAGGGTAAAGGGATGCTGCCGCCATTCCGTATTTCCGGCGGGAGGGCCTTTGCCCTCTCCAGAGGTTGGCCATATAGGGAGAGGCGAGGCTGTGGAGGAAAGCCTTCCTGAAGGGTGGGGTTCTTCCCAACATTCTTTTTCAGGGCCCAATGGACGGCAATTTCACCTTCATCGCCGGTGATGTAAAGCGGAATATCCCGCCATTCCAATGCGTCGCGGACTTTCCGGGAAGGAAGCCGGTAAGGGTTGTACGCCCCGGCGCTGGCGATGGCCAGCTTTGGGGATACCGCGTCGTACAGGGCCGGGACACGGCTGCCTGCGGAACCGTGGTGAGGCAGGACGAGCACGTCCGCCGAAAGATCCGCGCCGCTTCGCAGCAGGGCCCGCAGGTACGGGGCTTCGGCGTCTCCGGGCAGCAAGGCGAGGCTGTGCCCGTTGAGGGCAAGCCGGAACACCAGCCCGTTATTGCCCGAAGGCGTCACGCCGGGGGCCGGGGCCAGCACTTCAAGCGCCAGCCCGCCCGCAAGGGGGAGCACGTTTCCCGCCCGCAAAGTATGACGGGGAATGCCGCGCGAGGCAAGGATGGCGGCAAACGCTTCGGAGAGAGGCCGGGGCGAACCCTGCCGCGGCGTGTCGATGCCTTCAAGCGGAGCGGTATAAGCCTTTTTTATCGCGTAATTGTCCGCGATGAACAGCAAGCCTTTAAGATGATCCCGGTCGGGATGCGTTACGGCGATGAAGTCCAGCCGGGGCAGGTTGTTGGCGGTGAGCACCGGGGAAACGATATCCCTCCCTACATCGAAACGGTCGGAAAACAGCCCGCCGCCGTCCACCAGCGCCCGCCCTCCGCAGGGCCATTCCAGAAGGATGGCTTGCCCCTGCCCGACATCCAGCACCCTGAGGGAAATTTTGGGTTCAAAGAAGGCATGTATCCAGAGCAGCGGCCCGACGGAAAGCAGGAGCGCGCCGGAGATCAGAAGGCGTTTCGCCGCGTGCGGGAAGTGATCCCGGTGTACGCGCATGGCCAGCGCCACGGCAGCCGCCCCGAAGCCGAGGATGGCGGTCCAGTGCGGGCGCGGGGATACGAACAGATCCAGACCCGCGTGCGCCTGTAGCCAGCGCAGGCCGTACAGAAGGGCCTCGCAAGGGATGTTCGCCAGATGGAGCAGGAAAGCGGCAGCCTGTTCCAACCCGGCTGCCGCGGCGATAAGCCCAAGGAACGACAGCGGCAGGACGATGAAGCCGAGCGCCGGAAGCCAGAGCAGGTTGATCGGGAACCAGAGGGTCGAGCGCCCGAAGGCATCCAGCACGAGGGGGAGGGTGGCGAGCTGCGCGGCAACGGAACAGCCGAGGGTCAGCCAGAGAAGCCGGGCGAAACGGCTCATGGCGGCACGCATGGGCGAGATCCCGCCTTGCAGGGCTTTGAGCGGCGAGAAGGAAAACGGGCCGTCGTTCCAGAGCTTGCTGAGCCACGGGGAACAAAGCGCGATGCCCGCCACCGCCGAAAAAGAGAGCTGCACGCCCAGATCGTAAAGGCACAGGGGATCGGCCAGAACCATGCAGAGCAGGGCGAGCAGGAGCACGTCGGCAAAGGTGAAGGCCGGGCGCAGGTTCCGGCGGAAGCGTTCGGGAAGCAGATCGGGCACGCAGTGCAGCAGGCAAACGATGGTGAGCATCAGGGCGGCCCGCACCAGTGAAGGCGGCGCATCGCCAAGCCATAGATAGGCGTAGGCCAGCGGCAGGCTCAGGAGCCCGATGAGGCTGTAGGCCGGGAAGCGCAGGAACAGCCCCGGCGCGAGAAGCCCCACCATCCCTGTGAGCGCCAACGCGCCCAAGCCGACGACGGCAAGGTGCTGCCCGGACAGGGCAAGGCTGTGCATCAGCCCCGCCGCGTTGATGCGTTCCATGTCCGGCGTGTTGAGCCCGTAGCGATCCCCGAACAGCAAGGCCGGGATGATGGAAGAGCCGCCGTCCCGCATCCTTGAAAAGGGCCTCGTATCCGCCGGCGCTGCGGAGTGCGCCGGTGAACCGGAATGGTTCCGAACCTCGCCAATCCGTACGGCCCCAACCCGCTCAGGGGCGGACGGGAGGTTCTCCTCCCGTGGGGCAGGAGGCAATTCGTTCCAAGCGGCTGGGGGCGGCAGGGCCGACCGCCGGGAAGTGTTTCCGTCCGCACTGGAAGGGGAAAGCGTGCGGGGGCCGCGTTCTTCCGGCGAACCCAGCGCGGCGGCGACACGCAGGCGCAGGCGTTCCCGCAGCCCGGCTCCGGCGGAAGGCGTGCCGGATGTACGGATGGCGGCGTCATCCTGTTTGGCCCACGCCTGAAAGAACACGCCTTGGCGATGCCAGTAGTCTTCACTGTTCCACGCGCCTTGGTTGCGGAAGCCGTGAACCGGGCGGATTTTCAGGTTTGCGGTTATCCGTTGCCCCGGCAGGGGGCGGGGTACGTCGGGCATGTCCTGCCACGTCAGGGCCAGCCTGCCGGGGAGCGGTTCCTTTTCGGCGGGGCCTACATCGTCCAGAATGATTTGCAGCCGCTGATCCGGCAGGCCGCGGGAACCGACGATCACGCCCTCCACGGTGACGGCCCGCCGCGAGGACAGGCTTTTTTCCAGCCATGCCGGATACTCTTGGGGGACGCGCGGAGCGGACTTCCCACCGATCCACCAGCCCGCGATGACGCACGCAGCCGCCAGCAGGCAGCAAAGGGGGCGGCGCGTCCGGCTGTCCGCCCATGCGAACAGGGCGCAGGCCGTCAAAGCCGGAATCGGGAAACGGGCCGCGACGATTCCCGCGGCGAACAGCAAGACGCCGGTTTCCCAGAACAGGAGCGGCTGAAGCGGCGGGACGGGCGGCATCGGCTGTTTTGTCGGCATGGCGCAAGTTGTTTTGGGAAGGAGAAGGAAGATGGAAAAGGGGAGGCGCGTTTCTGGGGAAAGGGGCCGTTACGTTTTTCCTCCCGTTCCCAAGCCTGCCGATGCGGGGCCTTTTCAGGGTGCGCTTACCGGATTTTTCTGAAAGGTCCTGTTAGATTGTGTCGTCAATTATGTATCATTTATTGAAAGTATTAAATTATTTTCAAGTTGCAAAAAAGATTATTTTTTAATAATTTCAAATAATTATATACAATGACGACACAGCCTAGGGCAACCGGTTGATGGGTTAGGCTGCATCACAGCAAGGGATTGGTGTTTCAGGTTCTGCCAGAGGGAAAGGTTGGTATTCTATTTTATGCAATTCAAGATGGAACTGGGGAAAACTTTTTCGTTGTCGGGAACGCCAGCAAATGCCTTTAAAAGGCGCTCAATAAGAGCAGCCACTGAAAAATATATCAGTCAAATGGTATGACGACACTATAGTTTATTTTGGCTCTGTCATAGCAACATGGTTGCTTTATTTCAGCAGTATGCTGAAAGTAGAGACTTTTTCTCCAATTTTTCCGCTGACGGACTCCATAATTGAAGCATCTTATTGGTTATTCCTTTGGAATTTCAAGAAAGAAAGCATCAACCGTTTCTTATGACACAGCCTTTATTTTTTGAAATTCCAAATAAACCCAAGTCCCTGTTATGGAATGTGATTGTTTCATCTCCACAATATGGCGAAAAAACAGCTTTTTTTCTTCAATTTTTCCGTTGGCGGACTCTCCGGCTGAGGTATTTTATCAGTTATCCCTTTGGAGCTTCAAGAAATGCAGCATCAAGCATTTCCTTATGATGCAGCCCAAAAAACGGAGTGCCTTAGCCATATTTTTTCAAAGGAAAAAGGCTTGTATAATTGTTGAGTTATGCAAAATGCCAATCATGTGCCTACGGCAGGGCCCTTTGAAAGGGCTTCGCTGAGGAAAGGCATTTCATACGGCCCTGCCCCTGTCATATCCTTTTGTGGAATGCACCTTAAGATGCATGTTAAGACGCCCGGAAGGGGGAGGGCTGGGCCCTCCCCGAAAGCGTTTTGCCTCAGCGGGCTATTTTTTCAGCGTGGCGGCGATGGCGTCGAGGGCCTGTTCCATGAGGTACGGCTGGGCCTGCGTACCCATGTGTCCGAGGCGGAAGACCTTGCCGTCCATCGGGCCGAAACTGCCGGTGCAGATCAGCCCTCGGCGGCGGAGGGCTTCTTTCCATTCCGGCCACGTAAAGCCGTCGGGGATCATGGCCGCCGTGACGGTCGGCGCGTTGACGGCGTCGGGGGCCGTCCAGAGCTTGATGCCGAGTTCGGCCAGCCCCGCCCGGCATTGGGCCGCCACCGCTTCGTGGCGGGCAAACGCGGCGTCCATGCCTTCCTTAAAAATGGCCTGCGTCCCGGCGTACAGCGCGGCCACGCCGTGCCAGTTCGGGGTGTAGGGGCAGCGCCCGTCCGTGCGCACGGTGCGGAAGGGCAGGATGGCGTCGTAACCCTGATAGTTTACTTCCTTCATGCGTTCCCACGCGGCGGCGCTGACGCCCACCATGCTCATGCTTGGGGGGCAGCTCAGGCATTTCTGGGAACCGCCGAGCATCAGGTCGACGTTCCATTCGTCCATGTGTACGGGTGCCCCGCCGAGCCCCGCCACCGTGTCCACGTAGAACAGCGGCACGCCGAGATCCTTCTTGAGCTTGCCGAGCAGCCCGATGGGGTTCAGGGTGCCGGACGGCGTCTCGCAGTGCACGGCGGTCAGCATGACCGGCTTGACGCGGCGGATGGCTTCCTCCACGGCGGCAAGGTCGCTTTCACGGATGCTGCAATCATAAGGGAGGGATACTTTTTCCACGATGCAGCCGAAGGATTCGGCCATTTCGCCGATGCCGTCCCCGAAGACGCCGGTACCGACGCTGACCACATGATCGCCGGGTTTCAGGCAGCTTTTCAACGCGCCCCAGAGGGCGAGCATGCCTTCGCCGGTCATCAGGACGACATCGTCCTTTGTGCCCATGAGCTTGCCGATGCTGCGGCTGGCGGCGTCGTAAAGGCACAGGAAATCGGATTCGACCTGCCCCGATCCGTAATCCCTGCCGAGGACGGCGATGACGTCTTCATGCAGGGCGACCGGGCCGGGAACCATAGGAATGGGGGCGTAACTCATGATGGTTTCCTTTGTGTTGGCGTTTCGGCGGCGTCGGGGAGGGGCACGTTTTCAAGATCCACAAGCCGGACGTCGCTGTCCGTGATGGTCATGTTGAGGAACAGGCTGCCCGTGCGGGTGAACCGCTGCGGGTCGTCGGTGATGAAAAAGCGGATGCGCCCCGTGCGCCCGGCCTGCGGGTGGGCCAGCCCTTCATCGGCGAGGCGGCACTTGACGACTTCAGCCGTGGTCGCTGCGGAATCCACGATATGGACTTCCGGCCCGACGACCTTGCGGATGGCGGCGGCGAGCATGGGGTAGTGCGTGCAGCCGAGCACGAGGCAGTCGGGCGCGGGCGCTTTCTTAAACAGCGGCTCAAGGTAGCGTGAAACCACGCCCTCGGCGATGGGGCCGTCGAACCAGCCTTCTTCGGCCAGCGGCACGAACAGGGGGCAGGCAAGGCTGCGGACCTGCGCTTCGGGGCGGCGGCGGAGGATGGCCTCGGCATAGGCCCCGCTGCGGATGGTGGATTCGGTGGCGATGACCGCGATGTCGCCGGAGGGCGAGGCTTCGCAGGCGGCGCGGGAACCGGGCTCGATCACGCCGATGATGGGCATGTCGGGCCATGTTTCGCGCAGGGTGGGAAGCGCGGCGGCCGTGGCCGTGTTGCAGGCGATGACCAGCAGCTTGATGCGCTGGCCGATGAGCTTGGCGGCGGCCTGAAGGGAATAACGGACAATCGTTTTCTGGCTCTTGGCCCCGTAGGGCACGCGGGCGGTGTCTCCAAGGAACAGGTAATCCTCGCCGGGCATGAGGCGGCGCATGGCGTCAAGGACGGTCAGGCCGCCCACGCCGGAATCGAAAAGGCCAATGGGCAGTTGGCTTTGGGCGCATTGTTCCGTAGTCATCAGCATATCCTTTGCCCCATGCCGCCGTACCGGATGGGGCGTTCGCGTCCGGGGCGTCCCGCCGTCCGCGATTTCGATCGTGCGCCTTTGGGACGGGAGGCGGGGCCCATGTCAGCCTTCAAAGGGGGCCGCCGGGGTATGGCAGCCGTCCCCGTCCATGAGCCGGCATTTGCAGGCCGAGACGGGCGCGAACAGGCTGCCGAGGATGCGTTCCAACAGGATGCCTTCGCGCGAAGGCAGCCCTTGCCCGAATGTGGCCCGGATGCCGAGGGTGACGAACTGGACGGCGCGATCCAGCGCGATGGACAGGCTGTCGCCCTGAATGAGGCTGCCCGTGAGGACGCTGGAGAACGTGTCCCCCGTGCCGGGGTAGTGGGCGGGGATGTAGGCGCAGTCAATGCGCCAAAAACGGTCTTCGTTGCGTTCGTAGGCAATGACCGAGGCATTGCGTCCGGGGTCCCTGCCGCCTTCCAGCAGGGGGACGCTTGTGGCGACCACGGTTTGAGGCCCCATTGCGGACAGGCGGCGCAGCCGGCCCTTGATTTCCTCAGGCGAGATCCGGGGCGTGAACGGCTCGTCGAGGAGCAGGGCGACTTCGGTGATGTTCGGGGTGATGATGTCGGCGCAGGAGATGAGCCAGCGCATTTTTTCCACCATTTCCGGGGTCATGGTGGGATCAAGGATGCCGTTGTCCCCAAGCACCGGGTCCACGACCGCCAGCCCGCCGGGGGCAAGGCAGTTGCGGATGCACCGGGCTGCCGAATCCATCTGTTCCGGGGAGGCCATAAAGCCGGAGTACACGCCGTCGAAATGGAGGCCGAGCCTTTCCCAGTGGTCGAGGATGCCGCCCAGTTCCGGGGTGAGGTCGCACAGCGTATAGTCCGTGAATTCCACCGTGTGCGTGGAGAGCACCGCCGTGGGCATCGGGCAGACCTGTATGCCCATGCAGGAGAGGATCGGGATCGCCACCGTCAGCGAGGTGCGCCCGAACCCCGACATATCATGGATTGCGGCGATTCTGGGGACTGGGTTGCGCATAGCGAGACTCCGGGGAAAGGCTTGGACGGGGGAGGGAAACCCTTCTGGAGAAGGGGGAGCCTTCCCCCGAACCCCCTCCCTTCCCAAAGAGTCGGCCTTTTTGAGAGGGGGAGCCCCATTGTTTTTCAGGAGGCAGAAGTTTCCCATACCGGGGGCGGCAAATCAAGATCCTGAAAACGGGAGATATTCGCTTTTGCAATGGCTCTGTTCAAGTTTACGGTTGATAAAGAGAAAGGCTCTGTCATAGTATGCGGTTGTTTCATCCCACAGTGTGGTGAAAATACAGCCTTTTCTTTCAGGTTTCTCCTTGGCGAAACCTATGGTTAAGGCATTTTGCTGGTTATTCCTTTGAAACTTCAAGGAAAAAAGCATCAACCATTTTCTAGGACACAGCCTTGCAATAAAATCCATATTCCAACTACGTGAAATTCAAAATGAAATCTTTAACTCATCGAAAGGGCGAATGCCTCAAAACGGGCAAAAACGATTTTCACCAAAAAACAAGCAGGGTGCGCCCATTTTTCAGGCAAGATCCCCCATCTTTCCCCACCCTACGCGCCTGCAGGGAAAGCTGACAGCGTATCGCCCGCCGGGGCGAGGATCTCCCCCACCCTATATACCTACGGGGAAAGCCGACACTGTGGCTCCCGGCATCGTACAGTGCAACCCCACCCTACATGCCTACGGGGAAAGCGGCGAACAGGGATTCGATAAGGCCGAAAGTCTTTGAAGAGGAGGGGGGAGGCTTGGAGGGGGGAGGGGAAACTTTCTACAGAAAGTTTCCCCTCCCCCCTCCAATTTCCTCTTACATCCCCACAGCTTTTTTCAGGGCCGCCACTTCGGCGGGGGTCAGCTCGCGGGCTTCGCCGGGCTTCATGACGCCGAGGCGCAAGGGGCCTTGCGCGACGCGGACAAGCCGGAGGATGGTCAGATGCAGATCGCGGCACATGCGGCGGATCTGGCGGTTCAGGCCCTGATGCAGGGTCATTTCGAGCAGTGTGCCGCGCTGCCCCGTGGGAGATTCGGCATTGCGCGAAATCCCGGACAGGTCATGAACCTGCCCCGGCAGGACGCGGATTTCCACGGGCGCGAGCTTTTCGCCTTCGGCAAGCGTCATTCCCTTGCGCATGACGTCCAAGGCGCGGTCGGACACCCCGCCCCGGATGAGCACGCGATACACGCGCGGCATGTGGTGCCGGGGATGCACGACCCGGTTGGTCAGTTCGCCGTCGTCGGTGAGCAGGACAAGCCCTTCCGAAAAAAAGTCGAGACGCCCGGCGGGATAAAGGCGGCGTGCCTTCCACTTCGCGGGGACGAAATCGAGCACCGTGGTCCGGCCTTCGGGATCGTAGGCCGTGGACACCACGCGCACGGGCTTGTTCAGCAGCAGGTAGCAGGGGGACTGCGCAATGGGCCGGACGGGCTTGCCGTCCACTTCCAGCCTGTCGGCGCCGGGCCTGACCTGGAGGCCCGGCGTGGCGACGGGCTCGCCGTTGACGCTGACGCGCCCGGCGGCGATGAGCTCGTCGGCCCGGCGGCGGGAACAGACGCCGGCGTCCGCCAGCGCCTTGTTGATTCGTACGGTCTTTTCCATGATACTCCTAAGTGCGCGTGCGCTGGGCCGTTCCTGAAAAGCGCGGCGCAGCGCCTCCCCGCAGCTCTTGGGCGCGGGCCGGGATTCTCCGCTGGCGCTTGCCGATAATGTGGGCTAGAATGCCCTTTCGTCAAGGAATATGCGAATGAGTAAAAAGAAAGAGACCAAGGAGGAACGCTCCGAGCGCCGCAGGAAAGAACTCCGGCTGGCTCTGCGGGTGTTCCGGTACTTCCTCCCTTACAAGTGGGCCATGGTCGTCGCGCTGCTGGCTTCCGGCGTCGTTTCCGCAACTACGGCAGGCACGGCATGGCTGATCAAGCCCGCGCTCGACGACATCTTCATCCGGCAGGACGGCAAGGCGCTTCTGTACGTGCCTCTGGCCTTCATCGTGCTGACGGCCCTGAAGGGCGCCGGGCGCTACCTGCAAAACTGGTGCATGCACTACAGCGCGCTGCATGTGCTGGAAACCATGCGGCAGGAATTGTTCCAGAAAATCATTACCCTGCCCCTGCACTTCTATGAGGAGTCGCAGGTGGGGGCGCTCATGTCGCGCGTCATCAACGACGTGGGCATGATCCGGCAGAGCCTGCCCGCGTTCATCCAGATCATCCGGCAGGTGATCACCATGATCAGCCTGCTGTACGTCGTGTTCCAACAGAATTTCGAGCTGGCGTGCTGGGCCGTCATCGTCCTGCCCATCGCCGGGTTCCCGCTGTCGCTGTTCAGCCGGGCCCTGCGGCGGTACGGGCGCAAGAACGCCGAGGTGAACGCCAGCATCTCCAGCATGTTGCAGGAACTGCTCAGCGGCATCCGGGTCATCAAGGCCTTCGCCACCGAAAAGCAGGAAACGGGGCGTTTCAACAAGGAAAACGCCCGGATCATCAACATCAATTTCCGCCAGTCCTGCGTGTCCGAGCTGTCGTCCCCGGTGATGGAACTCATCGGCGCCCTCGGCATCGGGCTGGTCATCTGGTACGGCGGCCGCGAGGTCATCCAGGGCGATATGACTCCGGGCACGTTCTTCGCCTTCATGGGCGCGCTTGCCATGCTGTATACGCCTTTCAAAAGCCTGAACGGTGCGAATATGAACGTGCAGAACGCCCTTGCCGGGGCCGAGCGCGTATTCGCCATCCTCGACGATCCCGCCCTCAAGACCGAACGCGGCGGCACGCTGCCGCTGGACGAGCCTTTCCGCGAGCTGGCCTTCCGCAACGTGAGCCTGCACTACGGCGATGAGGGCACGCCCGCGCTCCGGGACGTTTCGCTTACGGTGAAGGCCGGGGAGCGCATCGCCTTCGTGGGGCCTTCCGGCGCGGGCAAGACCACGCTCGTCAACCTGATCCCCCGCTTCTATGATCCGCAGCACGGCGAAATCCTCCTGAACGGCAAGCCGATCAAGGAATATTCGCTGGCGTCCCTGCGGCGCTCGGTATCAATGGTTTCACAGGATGCCTTCCTGTTCGACACGACCATCGCCGAAAACATCGCCTATGGGCGCGACCTCTCCTCGGATCTGGATATGGAGCGCGTGCGTTCCGCAGCCGCGGCCGCCTATGCCGACGGCTTCATCAGCGAGCTGCCCGAAGGCTACGAAACGCCCATCGGGGAGCGCGGCGTGCGCCTTTCCGGGGGCCAGAAGCAGCGCCTGACCATTGCCCGCGCCCTGCTCAAGGATGCGCCCCTGCTCATTCTGGACGAGGCCACCAGCGCCCTTGACTCCGAATCCGAACATATGGTTCAGAAGGCCCTCGACAACCTCATGCTCAACCGCACCAGCCTGATCATCGCGCACCGGCTTTCCACCATTCTGGAAGCGGATCGCATCGTGGTCATGGAGTGCGGGCGCATCGTGGACATCGGGAGGCACGAGGAGCTGCTTGGGCGCTGCGAACTGTATACCCGACTGTACAACATGCAGTTCCGTACGCATGAGGACGTCTGCGTGTGTGAAACCGATATTGTGGAGTCTTGATGCCCTATTTTGGAAAATCGCTGCTTGGGGGCCTTTCCGCGCCCGTGTATTGGCTGTACCGCTTGTGGTGCCGCTCGCTGCGCTATACCGAAATCAACCGCGCCACCATCGAAAACACGGCCGATCAGGGCCGCCCCGTGGTTCTGTCGCTGTGGCATGATGAGCTCTTTCCTCTGATTTACCTGAAACGCCAGCTCAACATCATCGCGCTGGTCAGCCAGAGCGACGACGGCGATCTCCTCGCCGGGGTGCTGGAACGCATGGGCCTTGAAACCGCACGGGGCTCCAGTTCCAGGGGGGGGGTGAAGGCCCTCCTTGCCGCCGCCCACCGGATGCGCGAGTCCGGGATCTGCGGCTGCGTGACCGTGGACGGCCCGCGCGGCCCGCGCCATGAGGTCAAAGAAGGCGCGATATTCCTCGCGGCACGGGCAAATGCGCCCATCGTGCCCATCCGTCTGTTCATGGAGCGGCGTAAGGTCTTCAAAAGCTGGGATCGCTTCCAGCTTCCTTTGCCGTTCAGCCGGGTTTCGATGGTGTGCGCCGACGCCTATTACGTTGAATGCGATATCCGCGATCCCGAAGCCGTAGCGCGCGAGTGCCGCCGCCTTGAAGAAAAGCTTGAGGGGCTGAAAGCGCCCGATGTGCCGCCTTCCCCTTCTTTGCCGCACCAGGTTTCCCAAGCGTTTTCTTGGATCATGTGCCGGGTGGGGTATGGCTTCGCCCTTCTGCTCGGCAAGCTCGGCTTTTCCCGGATCCGCACGCTTGCCAAGGGGCTTGGTTCCCTGCTCTGGGCCTGCCTGCCCAAGCGCCGCCGCCTCGCCACGGAGAGCATCGCCCGGCACCTTGAGGTTTCACAGGCAACGGCGGAATCGTTGGCGCGGGCCAGCTTCATGCACAACGCCCGCTCGTTCCTTGAGTCCGTCCTTGTCCCCCAGTTCGGCCTGTCCCATCCTTTGCTTGATGTGGAGCGCCCGGATCTGCTGGAGCGCCTTAAGCGTGGGGAGCGCCCTTGTGTGGCGACGACGGCACATCTTGGGGCGTGGGAGCTGTTGGCCGGCATGCTTGGGGAGGTATCCGATCATCCGCGCCTGACGGTCGTGCGGACGTACAGAAACAAGGTGATGGATTACGTCACCACGCGGCTGCGCTCCGCGCACGGGGCGGGCGTCGTCGGACACCGGGAAGCGACTTTTCCGGTACTGCGGGTACTCAGAAAGAACGGGTACGCGGCGTTCCTCGCGGATCACAATACCAGCAGGAGCGAAGCGCTTTTCCTGCCGTTCCTTGGCGAGGAGGCCGCCGTCAACAAGGGGCCCGCTGTCCTCGCCGTCCGGGCCAAGGCCCTTGTCTGGCCCCTTGTTTTGATACGCGATGGGGATCGCTACCGTATGCTTATGGAAGAGCCGCTGGATACGGCTTTGCTTGAGGGCACTGCCGATGAAAAAGCGCTCATGGCTGCCACGTATTACACGGAGGCCATTGAACGCATGGTTCGCCGCGCGCCCGATCAATGGTTCTGGATGCACAACCGTTGGAAGACGAAGCGGGTTATGGACGATTGATAAGTTTGGAGAGTGCTGTTTTCAGAGGCTGTGTTAAAGAAAATGGTTGATGCTTTTTTTCTTGAAGCTCCAAAGAGATAGTCGGAAAAATGCTTTAGCCGTGGAGCCCGCCAAGGGGAAAACTGGAAAAAAGGCCGTATTTTCACCTCACTGTGGAGATGAAACAACCTATAACAGAGCCAAAAAAAGCATCAACCATTTCCTATGGCACAGCCATGCGTGAACATTGCATCAGCCAAATGCTGTGGCGGGGCCATTCTTTTCTTATTTCCAGCCTTCGGCGCGTTCCCGCAGGACTTTTTCGCCGTAGCGCTCAAACATCCCCCACGCCCACGCATGAGTCATATCCGGGGGACAGGAGACGTTCGCATCGGCGGTTTCCGCGGCTTCCCACGGGCCGCCGATACGGGCCACGAGGTTGGGGATGTCGAACCATGTGCTCCGGCTGTAGTCGATATGGATATTCAGCCAGTGGCGGACGTTGGGGAGCTTCCGGCGGGGCGCTCCCTTGCGGGATACGGGATCGAGGCTGATCAGCAGATCAATGGGCGCGTCGAGCTTACGGGCGACGAGGTTGACCGCCGCATCCCCGCCCCAACTGTGCCCGATGAGGGCCACGGAATGGCCCTTGGAAGCGTAGAGGTTCACGATGCCGCGCATCTTGCGGCTTTCGTAGTGTTCGCGGAACCAGACATCGTGTTTGGCGCGCAGATCGGCGGGATAGCGGGCACTGACGGCATAACTGTTTCCGAGGATCTGATCGAGGAAGCCGCCGATGACCAGAACCAGAGGCCGCAGGGCCTGCGCGTCAAGGGCCGCCGCTTTTTCCATGAAAAGCTTTTCCTGCCGCCTGTCCCGGACGGCGGACATGCCGCACAGCTCCAGAAGCCGTTTGGGGTTGCGTTGAAACGTGAAGTTCATCGGCCCTTCCTTTTGGGTTGAAATCGGGCGGGCGCGCCGCCGGGCGTTTCCCGCGCGAAAAACCGGGGAGGAAACATTGCCGTTCAGCAACGCGCTCTAGGATGTCAAAGCCCAGCAGCCTTGGCAAGCGGGTGAGAGCCCCCTTTTTCCCAAGGCCGTACCACGGCAGGCGGCTGATGTTTTCTTTCTTGAAGTTCGAGAGGGATAACCGGCAGTGCCTCCGTTATGGAACCCACCGGCGGAAAGCCGGGGAAAACCGCATGTTCCCCGTGCTGTGGGGAGGAGCCTCCAGAACGTATTGGTAGGCGCGAGCCCGGACAATCTTCCCCGTCCTGTGAGGAATTCTTGCTTCCCGGCGCGACATCCCCGCCTGGGACAATTAAAACCATTGGGTTCCGCTTGCCGACATGCAGGGCGAGCAATTTTCCCCGTACCGCGGGGAGGAACTCCACACATCGGCCACAAGTGCGGCATGACGGCAGCCTTCCCCGTACTGTGGAGGGGAAACCTTAGCTCAGGATTGCCGGAAGCGTAATCAATGGCCTTCCCCGTGCTGTGGAGGGGGAAACGCTCCACAGCCTTATGGCATGGCCTTCCCCAATGAAAAGCCCCTGTGCGATTTCCACACAGGGGCTTTGGAAAGGCCGCCTTCACCCCAAAACGGGGAGAGGCCGAGGGAACCCCTTGAGAAGGGATTCCCTCTCTTCTTTAAGGCTTAATTGCCCTTCAACGCGAACGTCCCGTTTTCCTTCTTCACGTCAATGGCGATCTTCCAGAGTACGGAGACAATGATGCCTCCGAGGCCGTAGACGCCGAGGGCGATAAGGATTTCAGGAACCGTCGGGGTGTATTCGGTGACGGTTTCAAACATGTTGGGCACGAAGCCGCCGATGAGCAGGCCGAGGCTCTTGTCGATCCACGAGGCAATCACCAGCAGGATAAGGGCCCAAGGCAGGATCTTTTCATTGTAGCGCAGTGCCGGGGGGATCAGCATGAGCAGGGACAGCGCGGCGAAGACCACCGCCGTCCACATCCAGCTGTTGATCCACGCCATATGTCCGTCATGCCCCACGAAGAGGTACAGGATGGAGTGCTGGTGTCCGGGGATGCCGCTGTAGAAAGCCGTGAAGATTTCCAGCAGGTAGAAGAACACGTTCACGCACATCGCATAAGTAATGATGGTGGACAGGGTCTTCATGGCTTCACGGCCGGGCTCGAAGCCGGTCACGCGGCGCACGACCAGCAGGAGCAGCAGCAGGATGGCCGGGCCGGAGCAGAACGCGGAGGCGAGGAAGCGGGCGGCCATGATGGCGGTGAGCCAGTAGTGGCGGCCCGGAATGCCGGCGTACAGGAAACCGGTGACGGTGTGGATGGAGAAGGCCCAGATGATGGAGATGTAGATGAGGACCTTGATCCACTTCGGCGGAGCCACGTCGTTGCGGGCGGCTTCAAGGGTGACCCAGCCGATAACGATGTTCAGGATGAGATAGCCGAACAACACGGTCATATCCCAGAACATCACGGAGTTCGGCGTGGGATGCAGCATCACGTTGAGCATACGCTGCGGCTGCCCAAGGTCGACCACGATGAAGAGCATGCACATAATCACGGCGCCCACGGCCATGAATTCACCAAAGATGATGATCCGCTTGAACTTCTCGTAATGGTGGAAGTAGGCGGGGAGCACGAGCATCACAGCGCCCGCGGCCACGCCGACAAAGTAGGTGAATTGGGCAATGTACAGGCCCCAGGACACGTCGCGGCTCATGCCGGTGAGGGCAAGGCCGATGTTCGCCTGGAAGATGTACACAATGAAGCCGAGGCCGAAGATTGCGCCAAGGAAGCAGAGCCACAAGTAGAAGCGCGGCCGGCCTTTGAGAATCAGTTCGAGCATGGCGGCCTCCTAGATGATGTAGTACACGCCGGGCTGGGTGCCCAGAGTGGGTTTGCGGCGGATGGTGAAGTTCTTCGACAGGGCCTGACGCACGGGCGAATCCGGATCGTTCAGGTCGCCGAAGATCATCGCGCCTTCGGAGGCTTCCACGCACGCGGGAAGCTTGCCCTGCGCCAGACGTTCGGTGCAGAACGTGCACTTCTCGACCACGCCGCGGGTACGCATGGGGAACTCTGGGTTCACGTCCTTCACATAGGGCTGCGGATCGCGGAAGTTGAAGCTGCGGGCACCGAACGGGCAGCCGGCCATGCAGAAACGGCAGCCGATGCAGCGGTGCGGATCCATGACCACGATGCCGTCCTCACGCTTGAAGGTGGCGGCGGTGGGGCACACACGCACGCAGGGCGGGTTTTCACAGTGGTTGCACAGCAGGAGGAAATCGCCGTGCAGGAACTTTTCGGGCATGTAGGGGTTCACGTCGTCGGGGAAGACGTGGGCGTACTTGTCCGTCCAGAGCCATTTGATGTCCTGGTTGCCGGGGATGGTGGGCACGTTGTGGGCATGGTGGCACGCGTCGATCACGCGCTGGAAGTGTTCCGGCGAGGTGAACTTGCGGGTATCGATGACCATGGCCCAGCGTTTGGCGTGCAGGGCATCAGGTTCGTTGGTGTAGCTGCCCTTGGCGGGCGCGGTGCCCGCCGGGAGGGCGCTGGCCTTGCCCCCGGCTGCGAGGGTCAGGGCGGAAGCCGTGCCCAGCGCAAAGGCGGAGAGACCGGCTATCTTCAGAAAGTCTCTTCTGCTTTTCATTAGTTGTTCCCTCTCGGCTCGACGTGGCAGGTCCAGCAATACGGATCGACGTTGTTGCTGTTGTGGCACTTGTCGCAGAAGTCGGCCTTGTTCGTATGGCAGGCCATGCACGTATCCTGAAGGCTGATGACCCACTTGCGGCCATCGGTGGCGACGTATTCGCGCTTGCCTTCACGGATGGCTTCATCACGCCAGGTGTTCAGCAGGGCCATGTGTTCGGCACGCATCCATTCCTTGGACTCGATGCACTTGTCCTTGCCTTCGCCCGTGGGCAGGGCGACTTCGGGGTAGACGTAGGTCTTGCCGCCGAGGTTCAGCCAGAAGGGCGAGGTGAACGCCGCTACGGCGATCAGGACGCCGGGGATGATGTATTTGGCATTATACATGGTTTAGTTGTCCTCCTCGGCAGAAGCGGCGAGCTCTTCAACGGCCTCTTCCTCCGGCTCGGGGTCGGGGCATTCGAGGTCTTCCTGACGCAGGTTCATGGTGCGGGGCTGTTCGCCCTTCATGACCAGCGCGTTGGCGACCAGCTCGTGCAGGCCGCTGACGGTGACGCCGGGCGCCCAGTAATTGGCGAGAGGCGGCAGCGCGGCGCGGTCGATGGCGCAGATGCAGGACATCCAGTTGACGCCGTTCTTTTCCTGCACGTAGCGGAGGGCGTTCCCGCGGGGGAAGCCGGCGCGCAGGCGCAGCTCCATGATTTCCTCGGTGTTGAGGCCGGAACCGGAACCGCAGCAGAAGGTTTCTTCCCGGATGGTGTGCGGGGGCATTTCCACGAATTCGGGGCAGACGGCGCGCAGGACGGCGCGGGGCTCTTCGAGCATGCCCATGGCGCGGGCCGGGTTGCAGGAGTCGTGGAAGGTGGTGATGATGCCGGTGTTGCGTTCGGGGCGGAGATTCAGCTTGTTGTGGTGAATCAGGTCGGCCGTGAACTCGGCGATGTGCACCATCTTGGTGGCGCGGGCGTTTTCAAAGCGCGTGCCGGTGATGGGGGAGGTGGGAACGTCCACCATACCTTCGGGCGCGGGGCCGTTGTAGGTCGCCATGTACTGGTTGATGACGCGCCACATATGGCCGCATTCGCCGCCGAGGATCCATTTGGAGCCGAGGCGTTTGGCTTCCGCGTACATCTTGGCGTTCAGCTTCTTCGCCATGTCGAAGGACACGAAGGAGCCGAAGTTGCCTCCTTCGGAAGCGTAGGTGGACAGGGTGTAGTCCAGCCCAAGCTCGTGGAACAGCATCAGGTAGCCCATGAAGGTGTAGATGCCGGGTTCCGCGAACACGTCGCCGGAAGGCGCGATGAAGAGGATCTCGTGGCCCTTCTCGTTGAACGGCGGATCGATATGGATGCCGGTGATGGTTTCGATATCTTCGCAGAGGAATTCAACGATTTCCTTGAAGGCGTGGGGCTGGATGCCGAGGTGGTTGCCGGTGCGGTTACAGTTGGACACCGGTTCCATGATCCAGTTGATGCCGAGGCCGAGCTCATGGAGCAGTTCGCGGACGATGGCCGTGATTTCGGCGGTATCGATGCCGTAGGGGCAGAACAGCGAGCAGCGGCGGCATTCGGTGCACTGGTAGAAGTAGGTGAACCATTCCTTGATGACGTCGGTGGTCAGCTTGCGGGCGCCCGCAACCTTGCCGAGGAGACGCCCGGCGGTGGTGAAGTCGCGGCGGTACACGGAACGGAGCAGTTCCGCGCGCAGCACCGGCATGTTCTTCGGATCGTTGGTGCCGAGGAAGAAGTGGCATTTGTCGGCGCAGGCGCCGCAGCGCACGCAGGTATCCATGAAGATCTTGAGGGAACGGTGCTTGGCAAGACGCTCCTTCAGGGCCTTATAGATGATTTCTTCCCAGTTTTCGGGCAGGTTCCAATCCTCATCCTCAGGCTGCCACGCATGCGGGTGAGGCATGTGGAGCCCTTCCATAATCTCCACCTTGGCGGGATAGGCGTACATACCGGGCTTGATTTCGGTCTTGACGTCCATCCAGCTCTTGTCGGGGAAACTCGCGCGGGAGGCGATCATTTCTTCCGGTTTTGGCATTTTGGCCATTAGGGAAACTCCTTACTTGGACGGGGCCGGGGCCGCGGGTTCAACGTCTTCGGGCTGCTTTTCCAGGGGCAGGCCAGCCTCAGCCATCAGGTCACGGAAGTCGTCCTCATATTCCGCATAGGTGCGGTAAGGGGCGTCCGGGTTGTTCCACGGGTTGACGTGACGGACTTCACGCGTGTTGCAGCGCATGTTGCGGGTGGGGGACAGGAAAATGCCGCCCATGTGCATCAGCTTGCTGAAGGGGAAGTAGATGAGCAGCACGCTGACGAGCGCGACGTGGGTGAAGAACAGGGGGTTCAGGCCCTCGGCGGACTGCGGCGTGAAGTGCAGGATGCCCATGATGAACACCTTGGCCTGCGCGATGTCGACCTTGTCGAAGTAGCGCATACAGATGCCGGTGCCGATGATGCCCATGATGAGGAACAGCGGGAAATAGTCGTTGGCGAGGGAGATGTAGCGCACCTTCGGGTTCACCAGGCGGCGGCCGAAGAGGAACAGCACGGCCACCACGATGAGCATGTCGGTCATGAACAGGCGCGGCACGCCCATCTGCATGATGCCGTCAACGAATTCGAGCCAGGTGAGGCAGACCGGGACGGGTTCGATGAAGAACCGGAAGTGCCGGATGAAGATGACCAGGAAACAGTAGTGGAAGATCAGCGCGAAGACCCACAGCCATTTGGAGGAGAAATAGGTAGCGCGCGGCCCCACGGGGCTGACTTCCGCAGAGGTGTTGCGGAACAGCGAACGGAACAGCAGCACCTCAAGGATCATGCGGCCTACGACAGCGGCGTTGCTCATGGGCGTGTCGAGGCGGTTCGGCTTGATCCAGTCCAAAGAACGCTCTTGACCACCCGTAGTGGGGATGGCGAAGGGCACGGGCGATTTCGCCCACCAGCAGGTGATGCGCCAGATGATCCCGCAGACGAAGACGACCGCGGCCAACAGAGGCAGCGCCACACCCAGCAGAGACTGGAATCCGGCGACCGCCCCCGACCAGGCGATGGCTCCGATGAGCAGGACTGCCACGAGTGAAACTATCATTCCCTACCTCACTCCAGGCTTAAAGTTTGACATATCCAAATCCGTAACCACAATAAAAAGGATTCCGAAAGGGAAACAGGAAGCAGGGCCTATTCCCCGCCCTGATTTTCCGCCATGCCATGTCTGGCCGCCCAGCGCCTGATCTGAGACGCCTCCCTGCGCTGTTGGGCCACACGCTCGGCGTAGACCTGCTCCCGATCCGCAAGGTACAGGTTGAAGGCCATGAGGCAGAGCGTGTCCAAACGATCCCCCATGTCCAGGAACCCCTGGACATCCCCTGCGGCCAGCATGTCCGCAAGGAGCAGTTCGCGAAGCACGGGCTTATACAGGTACAGCACGCCGACGGCCTGTTCGGGCTTGAGATCCTGCACCGCGCGGATGCGGATCAGTTCCGCTACGGCGGCGTGCACCTTGTCCAAGTCGACATCCCGGCCCGTGACGGCATCGTAGATCAGTTCCCCGGCGGCGCGGGTGGCGTGGCCGACGGGATTGGCGAACCGATCGCGCTGCGTCCGAATGAAACCGGTGGTCTCAAAAGGATACGTGGCGAACACGGCTTCAGTCCATTTTTGGATAGCCGCGTCGCGCCGAGCCGAGATGATGTCTTCAGTGCTCATGCTTGCTCACATCAAGGTTAAGAAGGGGATTTGGTTCTCCTGCGCCGCACGATCAAAACAAAAGCGTCCGCCCCGAAAGGTTGCGGCCCGCCTGTTCCGTCGAGTGCCTCCGAACCTGAAAATCATACGCCGTCTGCACCCTTACGCGATTTTGGCGAATTTCACAATACCGGCTTGAGAGGGGAGTGTTTGGCTGTTCAGACAAACAGCGTATAATCTTCTGGAACTAAATAAAATAATATTTTTAGCACGATTATTTGCCGCGTCCGGCTTCACCATGTCCGATGGGGCATCCGGCCCCGCCGGGCAAGCCTGTTTGCCGGAGGGCGGCGGGGGATGCACGGCCCTCACTCGTCCCTTTCAGGGCAGCAAAGGGGGCAGGCCCGGCTACGGCATTGTCCGCCGCAGCCGGGCTTGCTTTTATGATGCGGCTTTCAGGCTCCACAACCGGGACGTGCCCCTTTATGGCCCTGTTTTCAGGTGCGGCGGGCGGCAGCCTTGGGGGAGGGGCTTCGGAAAGGGCCCTCCCTCATGCCCCAGCCATCCCCGTTCACGCCGGGTTCGTCACTTCGTCGCCGCTGTTCCCGCTTCCACCGATGGTGTTTTCGAGCTTGCCCTTGAGGTTGTCGCGGAGGCGCCCGGCGAGCTGGGCGACGGACTCATTGAGGCTGGCGGGCGCGTGATCGCCCTGCGCCTCCTGCGGGATGCGGCTGCGGGCCACGGTCATGAACAGCTTGATCCGGTTGAGCTGGTTCGCCTCGCTGCTGCCGGGGTCGTAGTCCACGGCCATGAGGTTGGCGTGGGGCCGGATGCGCTTCAATTCCTTGAGCACGCCCTTGCCCGTAATATGGTTGGGCAGGCAGCCGAACGGCTGGAGGCACAGGACGTTGCCCACCCCGTGGTCGATGAGCTCCAGCATTTCCGCCGTGAGCAGCCAGCCTTCCCCGGCCTGATTGCCCGTGGAGACGATGCCGCGCACGCTGCGGGCCAGATCCGCAATCCGGGAAACGGGGAGGAACCGGCTGCCTTCGAGCGCCCGGCGCATGGCGTCGCGCAGGGATTCGATGCGCTTGATGATCAGCCAGTTGCCGAGTGCGGGGAGAGCCTTTCCGCCCATGTGCCGCCACAGGTAGACGGGATCGAGCAGGCAATAAAGGAAAAAGTCCATGAGATCGGTCAGGACGGGCTCGCCGCCTTCTTCCGCAATGTGGCGGATGACCTGATTGTTGGCGTCGGGGTGGTACTTGAGCAGGATTTCGCCCACGATGCCCACGCGGGGCAAGGGCGCGTGGTTCTGGCGGATGGCCGAGAAATCCCGCACGATGCTCCGCATGTGCGACTTGAACAGGGAGCTGTCGCCCCGCGCCGCGCTGAACTTTACGCGGTTCATCCAGTGGGCCAGCAGATCGTCCGTATCCCCGGCGTTGCGCTCATGGGCGCGCGCGGACAGCGAGACGCGCTGGAGCATGTCCCCATAGAGGCAGCCCAGGATGAGCCGGTGCAGCAGGCTCGCGGAGACGGAGAATCCGGGCTGGCTGTTCAGGGAGCCGCCGCTCAGGGTCAGGACGGGCACATCCCCGAACCCGGCTTCGCACAGGGCCTTGCGGAGCAGCGCCGGGTAGTTGGTCGCCCGGCAGGGGCCGCAGGTCTGCGCCAGCATAAGGGCCGTGCGCTTGGGGTCGTACCGCCCGCTTTGCAGGGCGTCGATAAGCTGCCCGATGACCACGATGGCGGGGTAGCAGGCGTCGTTGTGCACATAGTTGAGCCCGGTTTCGATGGCCCCGCGGCTGACCGTGGGCAGGACTTCCAGATTGTAGCCCGCGCTGGAAATGGCCTTGCCGATGATGTCGAAGTGCAGGGGGGACATCTGCGGGGCAAGGATGGTGTGCGTCCGGCGCATCGGCCTGGTGAACACCGGGCGGGAGGCGGGAGCGGCGTGCCGGGGCATGGGCGGCGTGCCGCGCCGTTCCTCCACGGCGGCGAGCAGGGAGCGGATACGGATGCGTGCCGCGCCGAGGGACGCGCCCTCATCGATCTTGATGAGCGTATGCAGCTTCCCGGCGCGGGTGAGGAGTTCCGCCACCTGATCGGCGGTGATGGCGTCGAGGCCGCAGCCGAACGAGGTCAATTGCACCAGTTCGAGGTTGGGGCGCGTGCAGGCCAGCGCCGTGGCCCGGTACAGGCGGGAGTGGTAGGCCCACTGATCCACCACCCGGAGCGGTTCGGCGGGGTGCCCAAGGTGCGCCACGCTGTCCTCGCTGAGCACGGCGGCGCCGAGGGAGGCGATGAGTTCGGGCAGCCCGTGATGGACAGCCGGATCGGCATGGTAAGGCCGCCCGGACAGCACGATGCCGAGCCTGCCGGTGCGTTCCAGTTCGGCGAGCACCCGTTCGCCTTCGACCCGGAGCTCGGCGCGGTAGGCTTCCTGTTCAAGGGAGGCGACGCGCACGGCGGCGCGGAGTTCCTTTTTCGGGATGCCGAACAGATCATGCAGCGCGGCGACGAGCGTGTCGGGGTGCTCCAGCGACACGAACGGCGTGTACAGGGTGCAGCCCTGTTCCAGCAGTTCGTCCGTATTCAGGCGGATGACTTCGGGGTACCCGGCCACCACCGGGCAGTTGTAGCCGTCCGCGGCGTCCTTGCTTTCCCGGCGCTCGCGCGGCAGGCAGGGGAAAAAGATGCGCTTGAGCCCCTTGCGCAGGAGCGAGGCGATGTGCCCGTGCGCGAGCTTGGCGGGGTAGCAGACCGTTTGCGAGGGCATGGACGACAGGCCGAGATCGAAAAGCTCCTTGCCGGACGGCGGGGACAGCTCCACGCGGTAGCCCAGCTCCGTAAACAGCGTGAACCAGAACGGGTAATGCTCATACATATTGAGCACGCGGGGGATGCCGATGCGCCCGCGCGGGGCCCCGTCCTGCGGGAGCGGCTCGTATCCGAACAGGCGGCGTTCCTTCCATGCGTACAGGTTGGGCATGGACGGGGGGGCCGCTTCGCCGCCGGACGCGCCGCGTTCGCAGCGGTTGCCGGATACGAGCTTCCGGCCGTTGGAAAAGCGGTTGACCGTGAGCAGGCAGTGGTTGCCGCATCCCTTGCAGCGCAGGGTTTTGGCGGAAATCTTGAGGGCGCGCAGGGATGCCGACGTCAGGGGCGTGGGGGCCGCGCCGTCGGGCGTGCGGCTGCGGGCGAGCAGGGCCGCGCCGTAGGCCCCCATGAGCCCGGCGATGTCGGGGCGGCAGACATGGTGGTCAAGGAGCCGTTCCATGACCCGCAGCAGGGCATCGTTCAAAAATGAGCCCCCCTGCACCAGCACGCGGTCCCCCAGTTCGGCGGGCGTGCGCAGGCGCAGGACTTTGTACAGCGCGTTGCGGGCCACGGCGTAGCACAGCCCGGCGGCGATGTCGCCGATGTCCGCGCCTTCCTTCTGCGCCTGTTTGACCTTGGAATTCATGAACACGGTGCAGCGCGATCCCAGATCCACGGGATGCCGGGCGAACAGGGCGGCGCGCACGAACGCCTCCATGCCCAGGTTGAGGCTGCGGGCGAATGTTTCGAGGAAGGCCCCGCATCCGGCGGAGCAGGCTTCGTTGAGGGTCACGCCCGCGATGAGGCCGTCCCGCGCCTTGAGGCACTTCATATCTTGGCCGCCGATGTCGATGACGTACGTCGCATCGGGCACGAGGCGGCAGGCGGCTTTCAGGTGGGCCACCGTTTCCACCTCGGCGGACAGCGAGCCGAGGGCGGCCTGCGCGAGCTGCGCGCCGTAGCCCGTGGCTACGCTGGACTGGATCCACGCGCCTTCAGGCAGGCTGTCGATGAGATCGGCAAGGTAAGGCAAAAGCCCCGCCAGCGGATCGCCCTGATTGCGCTCATACCATGAAGCCAGGACAGCGCCGCCGGCATCGGCAAGCACGGCCTTGACCGTCGTCGAACCGAGGTCGACGCCGAGGAAGAGCTGGCCGGACGCGGTTTCCAGCGGCTTGCGCGGGGCGGCGTCCCGGCTGTGGCGTTCGCGGAACAGCTCGTAGTCGGCTTCGTTGTCGAACAGCGGGGGCAGGGAGGCCGCCCGATCCCCGGCATCGCCCCGCACGCGGGCGCGCCCGGCCAGCGTGTCCAGCGTGACGGGCTCCATGTGGGCCATGCGTGCCGCGCCGGGCAGCTCCACAAGGCTCAGGGCCGTGCCGAGCGCAACCATATATTGGGCGTTCGGGAACGGCACCACCTCTTCGGGCGTGAGCTTGAGCGTGGCGATGAAGCGTTTGCGGAGTTCGGGCAGGAAGTGCAGCGGCCCGCCGAGGAAGGCGACCTTGCCCCGGATGGGGTTCCCGCAGGCCAGCCCGCCGATGGTCTGTTCGACCACGGCCTGAAAGATGGAGGCGGCGAGGTCTTCCCGCGCGGCCCCTTCGTTGAGCAGGGGGACCACGTCGGTCTTGGCGAACACCCCGCAGCGCGAAGCGATGGGGTACAGGGTCTTGTAGTTCGCGGCGAGCTCGTTCAGCCCGGAGGCGTCGGTGTGGAGCAGCGCCGCCATCTGATCGATGAACGCCCCGGTGCCGCCTGCGCAGGCTTCGTTCATGCGCAGATCCATGCCTTGGCTGAGATAGAGGATCTTGGCGTCTTCGCCGCCGAGCTCCACGGCCACGTCGGTTTGCGGGGCAAGCACGGCGATGGCCCGTGAAGCGGCCACGACTTCCTGCACGAACGGCAGCCCAAGGGCTTCCGAGAGACCGAGGGATGCGGAGCCGGTAATCGCCGCCGAGACCGCCATGCCGGGATACTTGAGGGCCAGTTGGTCGAGCATGGTGGAAAGCGTCTGCCGGACGGCCGCCCCGTGGCGCAGGTATTGCGCCTCGAGCAGCTTGCCGTCTGCGGCGACGAGCGCGAGTTTGGCCGTGGTTGAACCAATGTCCAGCCCCAGAAATACGCTTCTTTCCATCATGGATCTCCTTACATTGCTGGAGAGCCCGCCGCTGACAGCGGAAACCTCCATAAGCGACTGCATCGCTTCTTTACTGCCATCGGAAAACGGCTCGGAAAAAGGAACGGCGCCTTTATCTTTGCACATAACATGGTGTCTTTTTTTAACCAGATACCCAATGATACTAAAAAAGTACAGAGTATCAATGTATTGTATTCCAATGTCGACAATATGCGGCAAATGTGCCCTGTTCAGGTATCTGATGCCACCATTTCACATGGTTTTGGTTCCAATGGCAAGCGGGAAACGCTTGAACAGGCGATTACAAGAGCACCGCAGATCGGCAGTACAGAGGGCGGACGCGTAAAAAAATTTCCGCAGCAGCTTCCAAGGCGGCACAAGGAGCGCTGCGGGCGCGGCCTTGCGGGTTCATGCGGAGAGCCGGAACCGCTTCCGCCGGCCTCACCTTTGGCGGCAGGCTTTCCAGAACCGGGGAGACACCGACGCCCTGATCATCCAAAGGTACCCCACCATGAGCCGCAAGAGGCCCTTTCCGTTTGGCTGTGCCATAGAAAATGGTTGATGTTTTTTCCTCGAAGTTCCAAGGGGATAACCAACAAAACGCCTCAGCCGCAGATTTCGACAAGGGGAAATTCGGATAAAAAGTCTCTATTTTCACCGCGCTGTGGAGGTGAAACAACCACATACTATGCCACAGCTTCCGTTTTGATCCGCAAGGCTCTGGAGTATCCCATGAGCAGCCGCAGGAGGAGTATTTTTAGCCAATCGGAGCGCCTAGTTGCTCCATGCGCATGAAGGAAATCCATGTGGGTGGGGAACACACGTGCAGCCTCGTGAAGGTCAAGGACGGCCTGTATTAGGAAATCCATGTGTGGGGAACACGTTGCAATGGCTGCTGTCCTTCCATACGTATGGAGTGATGCGTGCCGGGATCGCGTTTTTCCATCCCTGTTGCCGTTTTTCCATGCGCATGGAGCAGATTGCCCGACGTCGGCGAACAGTGAGGGCCCGTTGGCTGTTTCTCCATACGCATGGAGCACATCCATAACACACCCCTGTCAGATTGCGTGGCGCACAGTTCTTCTCCATGCGCATGGAGCACATCGCGAAAAGTTTGCCCGGCCCGATTCGAGCACCGCTGTCTCTCCACATACAGAGCCACAGCAAACGCAGTTTGCTGGGCTGTGCCGTTGTATTACATATAATTATTTGAGATTATTCAAAACAATCTTTTGTGGCTTGAAAAATGGTTAGATAATTTCAATGGCTCTGTCATAGTATGCGGTTGTTTCATCCCACAGTGTGGTGAAAATACAGCCTTTTTCTCCAGTTTTCCCCTTGGCGAAACCTATGGCTAAGGCGTTTTGCTGGTTATTCCTTTGAAACTTCAAGGAAAAAAGCATCAACCATTTTCTATGGCACAGCCATTTCAATAGATTATATTTTTGAAGACACGGCCTAAAGTGCGCCCTTCGGTATGTTCCTTCATGCGCGTAGGGTGCATCCGCCAAAGGGAAAAACGGAGAAAAAGGCCGTGATGTTTCTGTATGCGCGCAGGGCGCATCGCGCCCGTGCTGCCCGCCTGATCAACGTGAAGAATGTCTCTCATGCGCGAGGCGCATAGCTGGCGTGGCGGGCAATAGCCTTGATGGAAATGTGTTCCTTCATGCACCTCGGACGCGTAGGGGAGATCTCTTTACTGCCTCTAACCCCTGCAGTTCCCTCTGTGCGGGTGGAGCGCAGGCGCTTCCCGCATGCCCTGCCTGATTTTTTCTAGAAAAAATTGAGTATTAAGTCAAATCAAAATTTGAAATTATGATTTTAATTTCATGTCGTTCGTATCTTCTAGAATATAATGCCAATTGTCGTCATTGACATTTCTTCGGAATAGCAAGCCGGAGCCGCCTTTTTGCGCTCCCAGGGCGTGTCTGTATGGCGGGAGGCTGCCGTGGGATATGGCTGTCCCTTTGAGGGGGCGGCCATTCCTGAGGCAATGGGATGGAAGTTCGGAAATCGCGTTCATCCTTTCTTGGGGTGTCCCTCCTGGCTCTGTCATAGCATACGGTTGCTTCATCTCCGCAACACAGTGAAAATGAAGATTTTTTATCACGATTTCCCCTTTTAGCGGAACCCATAGCCAAGGCATTTTGCCGGTTATTTCTTTGGAACTTCAAGGAAAAAAGCATCAACCATTTTTAGGACACAGCCTTCCTCATAAGCCTGTTCCGGCGGCAAACGGCAAGCCGTTGAACAGCCATCCCGCAGCCGTACAGAAAACCAGCAACACGGCGAGAAAAAGCGCAATGAGCTTCCAGCGCATGATTTGCCGCAGCATGAGGATTTCCGGCAGGCTTACGACCACGGTGCCCATACAGAAGGCCAGCGCGGTTCCGGCAGGCACGCCCTTGAGCAGCAGGCTTTCAAGGATCGGCACTATCCCGGTTACATTGGCATACAGGGGGATGCCCGCCACGACAGCCAACGGCACAGTCCACCACTGTCCTTTTCCGAGGTGCGTGACGACCCATTCATCAGGGACATACCCGTGCAGAAGCGCACCGACGCCCACGCCGATCACGACCCACGGGGCCACCCTGCGGAATATGCTGCGCGTTTCCGCAAGTGCGAACCGATGCCTTCCTTCAAGGGAAATCCGTGTGGGAAGGATGGCTCCGCAGGCGCAGGACGGGCGCAGCTCCTGAAGTTCGGGTTTCCGGCGCAGCAGCGGTTTCAGCCAGCGTTCGGCCCCGGCTGCGTCCATGATGATCCCCCCGGCGATCCCGGCGAGAAGCCCCGTGCATACATAGGCCAGCGCAAACGGCCAGCCGAGCAGCCCTCCGAGCAGGATTACGGCGATTTCGTTGATCATCGGTGAGGTAATGAGGAACGACATGGTGATGCCGAAGGGGATGCCCGCCGTGGTGAACCCTAGAAACAGAGGGATGCTGGAGCAAGAGCAGAACGGCGTCACGGCTCCGAACCCCGCCCCCAGCAGATAGCCGAAGCCGCGCCGGGTTCCCGCGAGCCGTGCGCGGAGGCGTTCCGTTTGCAGCCCCGCCCGGAAGAACGCCACGCCATATACCATGAACACCAACAGCAGAAGTATCTTTATGGTGTCGTAAATAAAGAACGAAACAGCCCCGCCCGCCGATCCGCCGGGAGCCAGCCCAAATAGCCCGTACGCCAGCCATTCGGCCAGGGGCTGATTGATGGTATAGGCCGCGATCCAAGCGGCGACGGCAGCCGCCCCCTTTCCCCAAAATCCAATCTGATTCATGACGAACACTCCTTTGCTATTTGGCCTTTTATACAAATAATAAAGCCAAAAAAACGGCGCCCGCACCATCGGCAGGCGCCCGCATCAGGCCGTGCCGGAACGATCCGGCATGACGCCCTTGAGCCGTGTGAGAAGCCTCGTTCTGACTACGTCCCCCGTACAGCGTAAAAAAGTATCCAGACAACCGAGGGAAAGCGAATAGAAAACATTCGTGCCCCGCTTTTCGTCGTCAACGACCCCGGCTTCCTTCATAACGGCGAGATGGCGCGATACGGTGGAGAGATCGCCGCCGACCAGCTTGTGCAGATCGCAGACGCACAGAGGCCCCCGCGTCAGGGCTTCGGCCATGATAAGGCGGCTTGGATGCCCCAATGCTTTGAAAATATTCGCTTGTTCTGCAAGAAAGCGTTTTTTGTTTTCGTCCATAGCGCTTCTTCTTTGTTTAAAAGGCCAAATAAGCAAAAAGAGGCTGTGCGTCAAGGCGGCTCCAACACGGGCCATTCGCGCTTTCAATAAAATTTGAATTTAACTAGGTAAAACTTAAAATGAATTTTCTAGGAAATGACTGTGTTCTAGAAAATGGTTGATGTTTTTTTCCTTGAAGCTCCAAAGGGATAACCGGCAAAATGCCTTAGCCGTGGATCCCGCCAAGGGGAAAACCGGAGAAAAAGGCTGTCTTTTCACCGCACTGTGGAGATGAAAAAACACAAACTATAACAGAGCCTAGGAAATCACCGAAAAGGTGCATGTCGCCCAACACGCATCCGGGAACGGGATTTCCACATCCTGTTTGAGCGCAGCCCCGCCTTCCCAGACTCTTGACCTGAGCCGGGACGAACTCCCGCGGCGTGGCCTCCCCACCCGTCAAAAGTCTTTGGGAGAGGAGGGATGGGGGTGTGGGGGAAGGGAGGAGAGGGCTTTCTCCAGAAAGGCCTCTCCTCCCTTCCCCCACATCTCACATCTTCCCCGTATAAACCAAAATGCCGTTGGCGATGCCGCGCGCGATGGAGGCGCGGTACGCGTCGATGGCCAGACGTGCGGCCTCGGCCTTGTTGGTGCAGTAGCCCACCTCGATCAGCACGCCGGGCACCCCGGAGCGGCGAAGGACATGGAAGGGGGCGGTTTTGATGCCGCCGTCGTGAGTCCGGTAATTCTTTTTCCTGAGATACTTGAGCGTCGTCTCATGGACGTTCCGCGCAAGGCGGCGGGATTCCTGTTTCTGGATGGTGAAGAGGCGGTGGGGCGGCAGCTTTTCCCGCGCGGCGCGGCTGCGGCCACGGAGGGCGTTTTCGACGGCGGCAAGGCGGGTTGACGCCGAGGTGCGGGAAACGTCGAGATAGTACGTCTCAAAACCCTGCACGCCCTTGGAGGGGTTGGCGTTGACGTGGATGGAAATGAAGAGATCGGCCTTGTTGGTGCGGACTTTGTCGGCCCTCTGCTCCAGCGTGATCCATGTATCGGAGCGGCGCGTGTACCGGACGTTGAGGCCGCGCGAGGACAGGATTGCCCCCACGCGCTTGGAGATGTCCAGCGTAAGATCTTTTTCCCTGATGCCGTTGTGGTGCGTGCCGGGATCTTTGCCGCCGTGCCCCGGATCGATGAGCACTGTTTTTACACCGAGGCGGAACGGTTTGCCTTTAGGCTGTTTCCCCTTGCTTACTTTGCTGGCGGCGGAGGGAGGCCGTTTTTTTTCTTTGGGCGAGAGCGCCGCAAGGTAGCCGGAGGCGTCTTTAGCCGTATTGGACGAGGGGTATTTCTTGAGGATCTGCCTGAGGAGTTCTTGCGCCCCGGCCTTGTCGCGGAGGATTTGGCCCCGCAGCCGCGCCGCCCGGTACAGGCTGTCGTCTGCCAGCGAGCTTTTGGGATAGAGGCGGACGAGCTGGAGGTACCGATCCACCGAGCGCCGGGCATCCTTGGCATTGGAGGCGCAGCGGGCCAAATGATCCAGCGCTTCGGCGGAGCGGAACAAGGCCGCTGATCGCTCTTTCCATTTTTTTTCGACCCGATAGACGGTCAGGAAGGTTTCGGCAAGCTTTTCCCACGGCTCACGCTGGAGCCGTTTCTTGGATTTTTGAAGCTGCGCCATATCCCGGATGGCTTTATCGTATTTTGCCGGATTGGGGCCGGCAGCGGCGGGGGCGGCGGATACGAACGCGAAACACAACGCCAGCAGAATGCACCATGAAAGGAACAGGCTGTTTTTATGAGTCGTCTTGCTTTTGTCTCTTGGCTGTCGTGTTGTGTCCATGCCGTAGTGGGGAGGAGGTTTTTTGCGCCGCTGCGCCAGTTCCGTCAAGAGTACCAACGGGAAAAAGAAAAAACAAGGAAGGATGCCCGTGAGAGGGTGAGAAAGGCGTTGTGGACATTCCGGGATATCCAAGGCACGGTAAAGGGCGCCGTTTTTTCCATTGCATGCCGACGGCGCACGGTATATAGCTTGCGGACTCTGATTGATTGAACAAACAGTATCCTTCCGAGGCTCCCATGTTGTCCATCCTTTCCACGCTGGTTCCCGTATTTGGCATCATCCTGTTTGGCATCGTCGTTGAACGGATGGGGTTTTTGCCCATAGAGACATCGGGCTGCCTCAACCAGTTCGTCTATTGGATCGGCCTGCCCATGATGCTGTTCAACCAGCTTGCCCGCATGGAAGCGGGGCAGATGTCGGGAGGCATGGTCGGGGGCATCCTGCTCGGCTACGGGATCACCTACCTGTTCGCATACGTGTTCTTTTCAAACTTCCTGCGGAGGCGCTGGGAGGAAAGCTCAGTGTTCGCCCTGCTGTCGAGCTTCCCGAATGCGGCGTTCATGGGGCTGCCGATTGTGGTGCTCCTGCTGCCGGACAGCTCCGAGGCCGCCATCGTCGCCAGCCTTTGCGCGGTGATGACCTCCGCGAACCTGCTTTTCACGGACGGCAGGCTGGAAGCCGGGAAGCATAAGGGCGAAGGCCGCAAGGAGGTGTTCCTGTCCCTGCTCCGCTCGCTGCTCCACAATCCCCTGCTCATTTATTCGGCGCTCGGCGCGGCGGTGAGCCTGTTCCATATCGCCGTCCCAAAGCCGATCCTGTCGATGTCGGCCATGCTCGGTTCCACGTCCGCCCCCTGCGCGCTGTTCTGCATGGGCATGATCCTCTCAAAGCAGATGACTTCCTCGCAGGGCTTCGTAAAGGGATGGGCCAGACGCCAGTTCCCTCTGCATGTGCTGAAACTGGCGGTGGAGCCGCTTTTCATTTTCGGCGTCCTCTACCTGTTCGGCGTGCGCGGCATCGCGCTTGCCTCGGCAACCATTGTGGCAGCCATGCCCACGGCTGTGGCGGCTTATATCATTGCGGAAAAATATCAGGTGGCTACAGAAGATTCTTCGCTCGGCATCGTGGTTGATACGGCTTTATCGGCGGTGAGCATCCCTCTGCTCATCGTGGCATTCCAATACTACGGCCTGCTGTAAGGGGGAGGTGCGCCACAGGAGCGGCAAGGCATCCGAAGCTGCCGGTACGCTTACGGGCCCCATCTTCAGTGGGATGATGCCGCCCCTCCCGCTTGGCATTGCAGATGCGTCCATGTTCAGCCAGTGCCCATACAACACCGCAGCCACCAAGGGTTTAGCCGGGCGGTTCCTGAATATGCCCTCCCCCGTTTTGGGGGCCATGACAGTCGGGACATCTGTCCTCTTGCAACCCATTGGAGGCCGCGCCGTGCGCCATACCTCCCCAAAGACCTCCTAGTCCTGTACACAGTCCCTTGTGGTGCGCCATATGGACAACATATTTCCCTTCCGCACCATCGGCGTGTCGCCGCAGAAGCCGATATAGGACGGGCAAGGCATCGCCGCCCGGCAGATGAGCCTTGAAAGGGCGGGCGCTGTGGAGGGCTCTTTCCCAACAAAGCGCCTTTCAAGCCACTCACCTGTCGCGGGGACGGACTCCTTTCGCGCGGCCTCCCCACCAGTCGAAAGCCTTTGGGAGAGGAGGGATGGGGGGGGGTGGGGGAAGGGAGGAGAGAACTTTCTTCAGAAAGGCCTCTCCTCCCTTCCCCCACCGCATTCCCGGCTACAGCGCCTTTACAAGCCCGACGATGGAAATGAGCATGAGCAGGGCAAGGACAACCTTGCGGAAGCGGGCCTCGTCGACGGTGGAGAACCAGCGGTTGCCGAACCACATGCCGCCGAACATGGGAACCATAAAGACAAGGGTAAAGATGACGGTATCAAGGCTGATGAGCCCCTGCTGCCAGTAAAAGAGCGAGGCCCAGACGTCCGTGAACAGGAAAAAGGCGATGAGCGAAGCGCGCCCCACGGCGGCCCCAAGCGGGCTGGACAGGAAAAAGAGAATGATCGGCGGGCCCCCGTTGGCGGAAGCGCCGTTGATGATCCCGGCGAGGAGCCCGACGCCCGTGGTCTGGGGCGGCGTGGGCGCGTTCTTGGGCCGCAGCCCGCAATAAAGCATGGAAGTGAGGATGAGGACTACGGCGTTGATGATCAGGCGCATGGCGTCCACGGGTATGGAAACCAGACAGTAAACCCCGAAAGGCGTGCCGAGCGCCAC
The DNA here is from genome assembly GCF_059728385.1 of Bilophila sp. T19-St14. NCBI lineage: Bacteria > Pseudomonadati > Thermodesulfobacteriota > Desulfovibrionia > Desulfovibrionales > Desulfovibrionaceae > Bilophila > Bilophila sp. T19-St14. The sequence continues at coordinate 2,142,422 of NZ_BAAGFT010000001.1, read as the reverse complement.
GCCGAGCGCAAGCCAGCGGAGGGATTTCCAGTGGACTTGCCTGTAGACGAAGGGCAGGTGTCCGATGCTGGCCAGCACTTCCCAGAACAGGATGACCGGAGCCACCTGAGCAGGGGGGAAGAACAGCGTCAGGAGTACGATCATGATCATGGAAAAGCCGAATCCCGTCGCACCGCGGACGATGCCCGCCAGAAAAACGGCTGCAAAGACATAGGTGAACAGAAGCGGGGTGAAGCCGGACATGGGGCCTCCTCAGGGCTGCGGGGGAAGGATGCCCGGCCCGGAAAACGCCCTGTGTGGGCGGGGCATCTAGGGATCGGCCTAACGTGGGCGGAAGCCCCCTGTCAAGTGGGCTGCAGGACGGAAAGAACATTGGGCTGCGCTTGCGGGTGAGGGCTTTTCGAGGTATCATGAGTTCTTTATATGACAGTTCGTTCCGAAGCTGCGCCTTGCCTGTGGAGCCTGCATATCCCGTCTTGAACTCAGACCTCTTACGAGTACCCCTCCATGACCATCAAAAGCCATTCTTCCCGAGATTCCCGCAACCCCAGAGATTTCAACGACCCGCGGAACAAGCCGCAGGAGCGTTCCGAACGGACGGAACGCCCCGAACGCTCCGAATGGGCCTCCCGCCGTTCCGATCGCCCCGAATGGTCGAACCGCGACCGTTCCGAGCGGGCCCCGCGCCCTGACTGGGCCGTCCGCGGCGAACAGCGCCGCCCCCGCGATCGTTTTGAAAACGGCGACCGCCCCCGCCCGCAGAGAGGGGCCGGCCTCATCGCCGAACTGCGCGAACTCGACCGCGATCTTATCAAGATGATCGCCCGCCGCAGCCGTATGCTGACCCGCCTGCCCAATGCCGGAACGTCGGATCACGAACGCGAACTGCGTACTTCGTGGGAAGAAAACGCTGCCGCGGTCAGCCGCGATCCCAAGCTCATCCGCCAGATTTTCGCCCTGCTTCAGGAAGTGGAAGTCGCCCCCGCCGATATGGAGCAGCCCTCGGCCTTCAATCTCGCCCCGGCCCGCAAAACGCTCGCCGTGGATCTGCCCGCGCCCGCTTCCGACCGCCTGCCCCGCGTCCGCATGGTGCTCGCGGCCAGCGGCGCCGCCGAATGTACCCTTCACGGCGTGCCGCTCAACGGCCCGGTCATGGAGTGCCTGAAAGGGCTCAATCAGGTCGGCGCCCGCCTGCGCTGGGAAGAGGACGGGCGCATCCTCTGTCAGGGCGGCGAGCCGGTTTCCGGCTACAACAAGTCCATCCTCGACAAGGTGGTGCACGTCGGCGACGACCCGTTCAACCTGTACCTGATGCTGTTCCAGATGGTGACGCGGCCCGCGCGCCTCAAGATTATCGGCGAAAGCGGCCTCAAGTTTGTGGACTTGGCCCCGATCCGCCATTTCCTGCCGCTGCTCGGCGCGCGCCTGACCAGCGTGGTTCCCGGACAGGAAGGCCTTCCCGCCCGTCTGGAATCTTCCGCCATGCTGCCGTCCGAGGTGGCCGTGCCCGCCGAACTGCCCGCCGACGCGCTGGAAGCCCTGCTCGTGGCTACGGCAGGGTGGGAGCGTGACGTTACGGTCGACTTGAGCGGGCACGCCGAAGGCCGCAGCATCGTCTCCAAGGTTCTGCCCATCCTCCAGAGCGCGGGCATCAAGGCGAGCCTCACGGATACCGAAGGGGCCCTTTCCCTGCATGTGGTTCCCGGCAAGGCCCAGTTCCCCGATGATCTGCTTCCCGGCATCAATGTCGTCGCCGCGGCGACGCTGCTCGCCATGCCCGCCTTTGTCGGCGGCCGCGTGAAGCTTTCCGGCCACTGGGAAGCCACCGGCGACGCCAGAAGCGGCGACGTCGTCAAGGGCCTGTTCTCCAAGCTGGGCGTGAACCTCTCCGTCGCCGACGGCGAAGTGTCCGCCTCCTTTGGCGAAGGCGTTGCCGAGGGTGAGGCCCTTCCGTCGCCCAATCCGGTTGATGATCTCACGGATTTGCCTTCCGCGCTTCTGCCGCTTGGCTTGGCGCTGTCCCTGATCCCCGCCGTGCGTGCGAAGGGGGGGGCCATGCCCAAACTGCCTGAGAGCGTGGATAAGATCCTCGTGGAAAGCTTCCTGAACCAGCTTGGCCTGTCTTGCGAAGACGGGCGGCTCGTTTCCATCGAGCCTTCCACCACGCCGTGGGCCAGCCCGACCGTGCAGTGGGCTCTGGCGCTTTCTCTGGCGGCCTTCCTCCGTCCGAACATCAAGCTGAGCAACCCCGGCATCGTCACGAACTACCTGCCCGTTTACTGGAATATCTATAACACGCTGCCGACTCCTTCGATGGCCCGTAAAGGGCATGAGGAAGAGGCCGCGCCCGTGGCCAGCAGCCGCCCGGCCCGCCGCCGCGTGCTGGCCAGCCATACCCCCGAATCCGAAATGCCCGACGAAATCGTCTATCCTGACGAAGACTAGGGCCGGGTTCGGCGTTTTGAAGGGCATGTGAAGCGATTGGGGAGGGGGAGGAGAAACTTTCTTAGAAAGTTTCTCCTCCCCCTCCCCAAACCCCACCCCCTTCTCTTCAAAGATTTTTACGCTTATCGAATCCCTGTTCGCAGCGTTCCCTGAAACGGATTGTGGGGAGAGGCCACGGAATCCAAAGGCCGTTTCTTTCCAACCGAGGAATGGGATCGCCGAGCCGAACGGAAACGGTTCCGCATCCGGTACAATCCGGGCGCGGAACCGTTTCCGTTTGGTTTTTAGGGGGAATCAATCGCTTTTCTATACGTGGGGAGAGGCGGCTTTCTCGAAAGGCTCTGTTATAGTTTGTGGTTGTTTCATCTCCACAGTGCGGTGAAAATACAGCCTTTTTCTCCGGTTTTCCCCTTGGCGGGATCCACGGCCAAGGCATTTTGCCGGTTATCCCTTTGGAACTTCAAGGAAAAAAGCATCAACCATTTTCTATAACACAGCCTCTCGAAATGTCCCTTTTGGCATCAGGGGCAGGGCACGGCGCTGGGGCCGCCGCAGCTGCCGGAGTTCCCCATATCGAAGGGGAGGCCATAATCCTGCGGCGCGGCTTGTCCGGGCAAGACCGACTGGCCGCCGAACATGGGTTCGGAAGGCGCGGACGGGGCCGTGGGGCGTACCGCGGGGGAGGCCGGGGACTTCGCCTTGACGAGCGCCGAGGGGACGCCCATGAATTCCACCAGCGGCAAACGTCCCTCGCTGGAGTTGATGACCCGCGCATCGTTGCACCAGAGCCGGAACTGGGTTGCCAGCACGTCGAGGCTGAACAGATCCCAGAGGCCCAAGGGCGGCGTCTCCAAAGACGGCAGGAAAGAGCGGGGCAGCGGCGTGCCCATCTCGATGCGTTTTTTGAGGTTCAGGATGATGGCGAGATCTTTTTCCTCTTCCGCAACCGGGCACCAGATGATCTTGCGGGCGTCGGCTTCGGACATGCCCATCACCAGTTGGCGGCAGGCGCTGCACGAGGGGGAGAAGAAAACGCGGGCGGTGGCTTCGTCTTCCATCTCAGGGGATTGGATCGCCCACGGGCCGACTTCGCTCCGGGCGAGCCCCCCAAGGGTCAGGAGGAAGAGGGCACCCCAGACGACAAGCAGGGGGGAAGCGTGGCGCAAGGCGCCGTGGTGGGCGTCTGCAAGCGTGGCGGCGCGGAATGCGCTGTAGGAGAGCGCGAGGAACAGCGCGGCAACCATGCAGGCGACGCAGGGGAGCGTCAGGATCATGATCCCAAGCAGTACGCAGTCCAGCAGGACGGCAAGCCCGGCCAGCCATCGGCCGAGCGCCGCGTGCCCGGTAATGGCCAGCAGCCCCAGCAGGGAGAAGATCCCCACGCCGCCCCACCACAGGGAATAGCCGTTGATGGAAAAGTTCTGATAGAGCGTACACCCTGCGGAAACACAGGGCACGGACGCCGCATCCAATGCGTTCCAGACGGAAAAGAGGATCCCGCAAACGGCAATCAGCAGGGGAAGATACAGCGGGCTGTGGGAGCGGTTCGTCAACATGCCAGTACCTCGGTGATGCGGCCCGCGGGATGGGATACCCCTGCGGCGGCTGCGTGTTCCCGTTTTCTCTACCGACTTTGGCAGCGGAGGTAAAGCCGCGCCGCTTGCGCAGGGAAAACGGCGGGAAAACGGGGCCGCGCGGAGGCCGGAGGCTATTTGCAGATTTTTTCGCGGCGGGCGGCTTCGATGCCCGCGCAGTCGCCGGTTGAGCAGGCCTTTTCAAAGGACTCGCAGGCTTCCTGCTCTTTGCCTTCTTTGAGGGCGACCGCTCCGAGGATGTTCCATACGCGATACGAGCTGTCGTCGCGGCGCAGGGCTTCTTCCAGATCCTTGCGGGCCCCGGCGGTATTCCCCTGCTGGAACAGGCAGATCCCCCGCGAGAGGTACGCCTCGGCGGAAGGTTCGATCCGGATGGCTTTCGTCAGATCATCGAAGGCGTCGTCGGCGTATCCGAGCTGGCTCAGGGCCAGCCCGCGGCGGATCAGCGCCTGTGGGTAATCGGGCTCGATTTTCAGCGCTTCGTCAAGGTATTCCAGCGCCTTTTCCGGGTCGGTACACGTCTCGCCTTTCCAAAGGATATGCGCCTTCGCGAAGAGCTGCTCGGCCTGCGGGTCATGTTTGCCCGATACCCCCGTGGGGTTGGCTGGCTTGGGGGGCAGCTTTTCCGGCTCCAGCAGCGAGCAGCCGGGCAGCGTGAGGATGGACAGCAGGGCCAGCCCCCCCGCAATGGCCCGGAATCGGACAGGATTGATTTTATTGATAAGCTTATATAGAACACTTTTACTAATGTTAAAACTTTCTATATTCATTATCATATAGTAACCCCGGAGGTAATGATGTTTCAATACAAAATATCGGCCATCAAGGTTGCCCGTGACCGGCTTTCGGATTTGCCTGTGGAACAGGCCCGGATGGGTGCCTTGGTTCTTGCAGGGCTGCGCCGCGTTTGCGAATTGGCCGACACGCTCGATTCCTGCATAACCGAAGACATGCCGTTTGCTAAGCATTTTTTCAACGAATTGGCAACCCTTCCGCATGATGACGAAAGCCACTGGATGAATCTGCTGGAGGATTTGGCCTTGATTTTCCGCGCGAAACGGTTGGCTTTCCCCGATCTGCCTGAGGGAGGGGAAGAACGGCGCCTGTTGGAGTTTTTTGAGGCGTCGGAAGAGTGGGGCGATCCTGAAACGGAAGTGGGCTCGTGGTACTGGAAACGGCTCCCTGAGCGTTTGTCGCGCTGAACCTTTCCCTGTTCGGTTCCGGGGGCGCGCCGGTCAGGAACAATTGCGGGCTGTTGCGCTTTCCCGTATGATCCCCTTCCTGCCGTCGCGCAGGAGCGCCCGCCGGAAACGCGCCGTTTCCGGGACGGGGCAGGGAGGCGAACATGAAGCGTTCAGGGATTCTTGCCCTATGGCTTATTTTGAGCCTTGTTTCCGTGATGGCTTCCGGTTGCGGATACAGGGTTGCGGCTACGGTTCAGGCCAACGCGGAAGCAACCCCGGTGCCTACAAAGCTCTCATGGGCGGCTGTGCCGGGGCCAGGGCTTTCGGCCTCCGCCCCGGAAACCGTTTCCGGGCTCCAGACGGTGTCGGTGCCGCTTGCCACGGCGCTTTCGCTCTATAACTGGAAGTGGCTTTCCAATCCCGATCATGCCGCCGAAGCCGACGTATTGGTGCGGATCTGGTGGATGACCGGCGGGCCGCAGTATATCAGGGAGTGGGCCGATCCTTTTTATCGGCCCGGCCTGAGCTTCGGTACCGGGATTGGTTTTGGTTCTTCCCCGTGGCGCAGGGGGCCGTTCGGGTATGCGCGGCAGGCATTCTATGTGCCCGAACCGGCCATTCAGGCCGTCTATTCCCGCGTACTGGTTGTGGAAGCCTTGCGTGCCGACGCCTTGCCCAAGGCCACGCTGGAGGCATTGCTCCCCGCCGCGAAGCCTTCGGGCATCGCCTCCAAGCCCATGCCTGCGGCGGAGCAGGGCGGCGATCCTTCCAAGGGGCCGTATGCGCCGCCGATTGTGCTTGAAGGGGAAGCCCTCAGCAAGCCCCCCTATGCCGCCCCGCTGAAGGCGACGGGGGCCGATCCCGATCGGGAGCCGCCCTACGCGCCTCCGCTGCTGGCCTCCGCTTCGCAGGGCGTCCCGGATGAGGCCGTGCTTTGGCGCGTTGTGGTGACGAGCGGCGGGTCGAAAGGCAATACTTACGAAATCCTCCCTCAGCTTGCCACCGCCGCGGCGCAGGCCGTCGGCAAGAACATGCAGGCGGATGTGTTCGTCGACAGCGACATGCGCGTGACGTTTGGGAAATAAATGGCTGTGTTCAATTTTACGGTTGATGATTTTTTTCAATGAAAATCAATAGATAAAAGTCCGTTCCACGTCTAGTGATGTGGGCCTCTCTCATTTTTTGTTCATTACATGAAATCCAGTTTTGAAAAATTGTTGCAAGATCTCAAGATAATTTCCAAAAAACTCTTCCTTTCCAGTTGGAATCTTGTATCAACCACAAACTTAAACACAGCCAAATAAATTGTTGTGAAATTGGAGGGGGGAACCTTTCTTGAGAAAGGTTCCCCCCTCCAATTCTTTCCTCTCTCATTCACCAACAGGTTGCTCCGGGCCGTCGAGAAGCTTCTGGTAGAAAACGAGATCGAGCCAGCGGCCGAATTTGTACCCCGCTTTGACGATTTTTCCGGCGAACGTAAACCCGAATCGCTCGTGCATGCGGATGCTGGCGGCATTGTCGGCATCAATGCCCGCGATCATGGTCGCATAGCCTGCCCCGTTCGCGGCCTCCAGCAATTTTTCCATCAGCCGGGTGGCGATGTGGCGCCGCCGGAAGTCCTTATGCACATAAATGGAATGTTCGATGCTGTACTTGTAGGCGGGCCACGGACGGAAATTTCCATAGGTGGCGAATCCGGCTACCACGCCGTCCTCTTCCAGCACGAAAACGGGAAGCCCGGCCTCACGGTGTTCGTTGAACCACCGCCTGCGCATGTCCAGCGTATGCGGCTTATAGGTATAGACGGCCGTGGTGTTGATGACGGCATCGTTATAAATATCCAAAATCGCTTGCAGGTCTGCTTCTGTGGCAGGGCGAATCATGAGGCTTTCCTTGGCTGTGCTGATCGGTTTCCCTGATAAGGAAACGGGTTAGGGGTGAATCTTGGCGGGGGAGGGGTTCCCCACGGCTGTGTTACAGAAAATGGTTGATGCTTTTTTCCTTGAAGTTCCAAAGGGGTAACCGGCAAAATGCCTTATCAGTGGATCCTGCCAAGGGGAAAACCGGAGAAAAAGGCTCTATTTTTCACCGCACTGTGGAGATAAAACAACCATAAGCGATAACAGAGCCTTTCTCTTTATCAACCGTAAACTTGAACAGAGCCTTCCCCACGGATGGCCCCCGCATCTTACGCTCCGGCGGCTGCGCCGAGGTTGGGAGGGGCCTCTACAGACGGCCCCGCACGGATGGCCCGGCAAGGTGCCTTGGCTGTCGGGCGGGGCCCCTGCCTTACGGACATTGGCGGCAACGCCGCCCCTGCCCCAAGGGTTCCCCTCCCCTCTTCCTACATCCGTTTTTCGCCTTCCACCATGATCTGCCCGGTAAGGGGCGTATCATAGCCGCCCTGGGCTTCGATGCGCGCCTTGAATGCCGGCGAGTCGAGCAGGGCGCGGACGGCCTGAATGCGGGGATCATCGAGGAAGCGCGTGGGGATGACGAGATCATAGCGTTCGAGGGCGAGCGGCACGAAGTCAAGGCCAAGCGCCTTGGCTGCGGCGTAGATGCCCATGCCGCAGTCGGCCGCCCCGGTGAGCACGTTTACCGCCACGGCCATGTGCGTGAACTCTTCCTTGTCGTATCCTTTGATGTCGGAAGGCTTGATCCCGGCCTGCTTCAGCTTCCAGTCGAGGAGGATGCGCGTCCCGGCCCCGCGCTGGCGGTTGATGAAGCGGACACGGGTGAAATCGTCGATGCCCTGAATATCCATCGGGTTGCCGTGCGGGACGATGATGCCCTGATGCCGGATGGCGAGGTTGATGACCGTTACGTCCGCATCGGGCAGGAATTTCTTGATGAACGGGAAGTTGAAGTCGTCGGATTCGGGATCGAAAAGATGCATCCCAGAGAGATGGCAGGAGCCGTTTTTCAGGGCCGTAATGCCGCCCATGCTGCCGACGTGCGTGGAGGCGAACCGGAAGGGTTCGGGCAGGCCCATGAGTTCGTCCGCGAGCAGATCAAGGGTGTTGTCGTGGCTGCCCACACAGACAAGGATGCGGTCGAGTTCCGCTTCCGAAACGGACAGCTCGGCGGGAACCACGGCGTGCTCATTCAGGCCCTCAGCCTGTTCGGGGATGCGCACGTCGCCCTGTGCGCGGGTGACGGTGGTGATGTTCCCGGCCCCGCGTCCGAGCGGCGTGGCGACCAGCTTGTCGCCGACCCGCCCGATGGACACGCGCACGTGCTCCTCGACGCCCGGACGGGAGGGCACGGTACGGGTCAGCTCGACGGGGACGACGGTTTTTGCGGGCGGCTCGCGGTGCGAAAGCCACGAGATGAGCGGTTCGAGCAGTTCCTTGAAGCAGACCAGCGCGCTTACCGGATACCCCGGCGCCCCGGCTACGAGGCGGCCCCGGCAGTTGGCGAGCAGGGAAGGCTTCCCCGGCATGGCGGCGATGCCGTGCGTGAGGATTTCGCCTTCCTTTTCCAGCGTGGCGCGGGTGAAGTCCCTGGAGCCTGCGGACGAGCCCGCACAGAAGATGGTCAGGTGCCTGCCCGCGTCAAGGCTGTCCTTCAGGGCCTGATGCAGGGCTTCCGGGCTGTCCGGGACGGGGGCGGCGCGTTCCACGACGCAGCCCAATTCACGGGCCAGCGCCGCCAGCATCTGGGAATTGGATTCCACGACCTGCCCCTTGCCGGGATCGGGGTGCGTGGCGAAGTCGAGCACCTCATCCCCTGTTGGGATGATGCGGACAGTGACGCGTTCCCAGACGGGCACATCCCAGATGCCGCCGGAAAGCAGCGCGCCCACATCCCACGGCCTCAACTGGTGGTTGCGCGGAAAGAGCAGCTCCGTCGCCACAATGTCCTCCCCGATGCGGCGGACGTGCTGCCACGGAAAGGCGGGGGCTTCAATGGTGACGCCGTCGCCGTCCAGCACGACCTGTTCGATCATGATCACGGCGTCGCAGCCTTCGGGCATGGGGTGGCCGGTATTGACGGCAAAGCAGGTTTCCCCGGCCTTGAGCGTCAGCGGGTGCCCTTCCCGTGCCGCGAAGGTCGAACGGGCGTTGACCGCGTAACCGTCCATCGCCGCCGAATGGAAGGTGGGCGCGGAATAGCGGGCGTGCACCGCGTGCGCCAACACCCGGCCCGAAGCTTCATGCGAAGGGATCGTTTCCTCGCGGATCAGCGCTTCGCGGTCTATGGAAGCCTTCACCCGTGCGACGGCTTCCGCGGGAGGGATTGTCTTGAGGTAGATATTGCGTTTCATGATAAATCCTTATGTGAATAAAACACATTTTGCAGCCTTACCGGGAGACGTGCGGCAGGGCTTGGCTTCCCGTGCCGTCCGTTCCGCCATGGGCCTTTGCAAAAGCCTTTGGGGGAGGGATTGTCTTGAGATAGATATTACGTTTCATGATAATTCGTTATGTGAATAAAACACATTTTGCAGCCTTGCCGGGAGACGTGCGCCAGGGTTTGGCTTCCCGTGCCGCCCGTTCCGCCATAGACCTTTACAAAAGTCTTTGGGGGAGGAGGGGTGGGGTTTGGGGAGGGGAGGAGGGGCCTTTCTCCAGAAAGGCCCCTCCTCCCCTCCCCAATTCACTCCTTCAGCCTCTTCAGACTACCCGCCAGCGCTTCGGCCTTGCGGGGGCCGATGCCGGGGATCGCGGCAAGCTGGGCGGGCGTGGCGGCAATGATGGCATCAAGGGCCTTGAAATGATCCCAGAGCAGCCTGGCCGTAGCCTTGCCGACGCCGGGGATGCGGAGCAGTTCGGCGGAGAGCGCCGCGCCCGCCCGCGCCCGGCGGTGCCGCCCGATGACGAAGTGGTGCGCCGTATCGCGGACATGCTGGAGAAACAATAACTCGGCGGAACCGTCGCGCAGCGGCAGGGGGTTGCTCCTGCCGGGCAGGAAAATCCGGTCGCCCACATTCCCGGCCCGGCGGTCGGCGCGCCCCATGTCGTCGCGGGCCTTGGCGATGCCCGCCAGCAGGAACAGCCCTTCGGCACCGGATTCCCTGACGATGCGCTGCACGGCGGAAACCTGCCCGCGCCCGCCGTCGATGAGCACCAGATCCGCCCACGGCGGCCCGGATTCGAGGCGGCGGCGCATCCACTCGGCAAGGGCGGCGTAGTCGTCGCCGTTGCAGGCCGCTTCGCCTTCAAGGGCATAGGTGCGGTAATCGGATTTCTGGGGCTGCCCGTCCTCGAAGACGACCATGCCCACGCGGGTGGACGTGCCGCCCGTATGGGAAACGTCCACGCACTCGATGCGCCGGATGGGGCGGGATGCCGTCGGGACGGCCCCCGGCAGGGCGGATTGTACCTTGTCCAGCGCGAAGGCGGCGGCAAGACGGTCGGACATGGGGACTTCCGATTTGGTGACGGCGGCTTCGCGGGCGTTGGAGACGGCCATGTCCACGAGCCGGGCTTCGGCGGCATTGCGGGGCTTGGCGATGCGGACGATGCCCCCGCGCGCGTCGGCAAGGGCCGCTTCCAGCGCTTCGAGGGATTCCACCTCGTCGGTGGCGTGCCCGTTGGAATCCGTCCCGGCGGCGTGAGGCGGTTCCGCTTCGCCTTCGGGTGCCGCAATGTGATCTTTTTCTGGGGAGGCGGCGTCTAAGGCGTCCTGCCCGCCGGACATCCCCGGCAGAGCCGTATCTTCGGGCAGCCACGGCACGACGATGCGCGGCGGGATGGATGTCTGCGGGCCGTAGAACTGCCCGATGAAGCTCCAGAGCAGTTCCGGGCCTTCCGCCAGTTCCAGATCCGGCCAGAAGAAGGTGCGCCCATCCACAAGCCGCCCTTCGCGCACGAAGAGGAGCCCAAGGGCAAGGCCGCCTTTGGCGGGGGCCACGCCCGCTACGTCCATGTTGCCGCCTTCCGGCAAGACTACGCTCTGGCGTTCCACCGTGCGTTCGATGGCCTTGATCTGATCCCGGAACACGGCGGCCTGTTCGTAGTTCATGGCTTCGGACGCGTCCGTCATGGCGTGGCGCAGCGTATCGAGCAATTCACGGGAGCGCCCGGAGAGGAGCAGTTCCACGCGGTGTATGAGGGAGGCGTATTCTTCAGCGGGGACGTTTTCCGTGCACGGCGCGAGGCACTGCCCGATATGGTGGTAGAGGCAGGGCCGGACGCGGTTTTTAAAGGCCCGGTCCACGCAGCGCCGCAAGGGGAAGACCCGGTGGATGCTCTTCCATGTCTCGCGGGCCGCCTGCCCGGAGGTGAAGGGGCCGAAATAGCGGGCGTTGTCGCGCCGGGCCTGACGCACGACCTCAAGGCGCGGATAGGGGGCGTCCCTGGCGATGCGGAACAGGACATACTGCTTGTCGTCGCGCAGGACGATGTTGTAGTGCGGGCGGTGTTTCTTGATAAGGCTGGCTTCGAGGAGCAACGCTTCCTTTTCCGTGGTGGTGGAAAGCGTCTCCAGCGAGGCGGCGTGCCCGATCATGGCGGCGGTTTTCGGGGTCAGGGCCGAAGCCTCCCGGAAATAGGAAAGGATGCGCTTGCGGAGGTTGCGGGCCTTGCCCACATAGATGATCCGCCCCTGCGCGTCCTTATAGATATAGATGCCGGGCGTGATCGGAAGGGTTGAGGATGCTGGGCGCTCCATGCGATCTCCAAAAAAAGTCTGAAAAAGAGGCAGGATGAAAGGCCGCATCCAGTCTACAGGGTGGTGGGCGGCCTGTAAACCGCCCTCCGGTTGGCGCTTGCCAGATCGCGCCGGATGCGTGTACTCTACTCGTATCCATTTATATTTTTTGCCGACGAGAGGCCAGTATGGCGCGGAAAGATCCCTACGACCCGGAAGAAGGCATCATAGACCTTTTTGATATCGTCGATGACCCCGAGGCGTCTCCTGAACCGGAGCCCCGCGGGGCTCTTCATGATGAAGGCGGGCAGGCCCTGCCGGGACAGCCCGAAACGGCCGAGCCGGAAAGCCCTCCGAGGGAAGAGGGCGAACGTGTGGTGTCGCGGTATCCTTTTGAGAACAGCGATGATTTCCTTGAAGAGATCGAAAAGACGCCCCTCATGACGCTGCTGCCTCCGAAGGGCGGGGCTTCCGCGTTGCCGGAGGAGCCCGTTTCGGATGGCGCGGGAGAAGAGGCTCCCGCCGAGAGCCAGCCCGTCCGCGAAGAGCCGGACGAGGCGTTGATCCGCGCCTTTGAAGCGGAAATGGCGAAGGCAGGGGCGGTTGTACACGAGTATGGTGTGGAAACGGCTCCCGGCGTGGCCGATGCCTCCGGGGGGCCGGACGGGACGGAAGCCCCATCCGCCGACGCCGCAGGGCCGGAATGTGCCGAGCCGTCCGTTGGGGCTCAGGGGGCCCCCGCCCCGGAACCCGCTGAAAGGACGTATGCCGAGGATCTGGAATTGCTGTCCGGTGACGCTCCGGCTGCGGATGCCCCACAGGTTGAACCCTCGCCGATTGCGTCGGGGCCCGCTCTGGAGGTTCCCATGCTGATTTCCCCGGAAGGGGAGGATGGCTTGGAAGCTGACCCCGCCCCCTCCCGGCAGGCCGAGGCCGCGCCGGAAAGGGCTGTTGGGGAGCCGCCGGAAGCCTTGCCCTCTCCCGCATCAGTGGATGAAGTTGCCGGGCCGTTGCCGGAAGTTTCCGAGGACGGCACGGATCGGGCGCTTGCCTTCGTGCCCGTCGCCGTGCCGGACGTTCCCGTCAGTGCCGCCGTGCCGCAAGCGGAGCCTGGCTCCTGCGGGCATGGAATGGAAGAACGTATTATCCGGCTGGAGGAAGCCTTGAGCCGTCTCAACGAACGGGTAGCCGCCTTGGAGCAGCGCGTAGATGACGCCGCTGGGCAGGAGCTCAGCGTTTCCGCGCTCTCCGGCGACATCCAGTCCCTGCTTGCGGAAGGCAATGCCCTGTGCGGCCAGTTGAAATCGCTCGCGGCGGAGCTGACGCCTTCGGACGTCCCCGCCGAGGCCCCCGAAGCCGCACCGCTTCCCGGCGCATCCGCCGAGGCGCCTGAAGAGCCCGCCTCCCCTTCAGTTCCCTCCCGTTCCGCCGAGATCCCTTGGGAGTCCACTTCTTCGGAAGCCGATCCCGATGACGGCCCGGATGTGCTTGGCCTTGCGCTGGAATCGCTGGAGCGGCGGCTTGCGCTCTTGGAGAGCCGCCCCGTGCAGGCTCCCGACGCCGCCGGCATCGTGCAGGATGTCCTTGCCCTCGTCCGTGTGGACATGGAAAAGGCCTCCGAGGAGCAGGAGGCTTCTGCCCGCGCGCTGGGGCAATTGGAGCGGCGCGTGCAGGACTTGGAGAGCCGCCCGCTTCCGCAGCTTATCCTGCCGGATCTCCCCGACGCGGAAGCCATCACCGCCGACGTCATGAGCCGTATTCAGAACGAGCTTGACCGCATCGCCGCCGAAGCCGCCGCCCGCGTCCTGCGGGAGGAGATCGCGGGGTTGATGGGGAAGTAAAAGGGGAAGATTGGGGAAGGGAGAGAAAACTTTTCTGAAGAAAAGCTTTTCCCTCCCTTCCCCAAACCCCATCCCTCCCTTTCCAAAGACTTTCGGGTTTATTGAATCCCTGTTCCGAGCTTTCCCTGTGGGCGGAAGCTGGGCGGTTTGGGGTATCCGCCGTGTAGTCCGCTTAGAAATGGCCGGACGCCGAGCCGTTCCTCAAGGCGTGTTGTCCACCGCATAGGCCGATTAGGAATATCCGGCCCGCTCCGGTTATTCGTGTGGGCGGCTTATAAGCTGGGTTAGGAGTCGGCATGGCGGGGATAGGTTTTATCCGCCGTATGAGGTCGCTTAAAAATTTGTTGTTATAATCGTCAAAATCGTTGGCGGTTTATCCGTCGTGTAGGCGGATTGGAAATGATGAACAAGGCCCTGTCATAGTATGTGGTTGTTTCATTTCCACAGTACGGTGAAAATACAGCCTTTTTCTTTGGTTTTCCCCTTGGCGGGATCTAGGGCTAAGGCATGTTGCCGGTTATCCCTTTGGAGCTTCAAGGAAAACGCATCAACTGTTTTCTATGGCACAGCCATGAACAACAGGCCGTTTGATGTTATCGGCGGTATCTGCTGTGCAGGCGTTTCAGAAGGTTTTCCCTGTGGCGGAAGGCTGGGCGGGGTATTGGTTTCGGCTGTATCATAAAATGGTTCATGTCCTCTTTCGTCCCAGAGAGGGATAAGCAATTGCCTCAGACGTGGGGCCTGCCAACGGGAAAACTGAAGTGAAAAGCCCTCCCTTTACCATGTGGTGGAGATGAAACAGCCACATTCTATGACAGCGTTGTTTTTTCGGTTGGCTCTGTTATAGTTTGTGGTTTTTTCATTTCCACAGCACGGTGAAAATACAGCCTTTTTCTCCGGTTTTCCCCTTGGCGGGATCCACGGCTAAGGCATGTTGCCGGTTATCCCTTTGGAGCTTCAAGGAAAAACGCATCAACTGTTTTCTATGGCACAGCCTTTCGGTTTACGGTGTGGACGGAAAGGAAGGGGTATCCGGATCAATCCGCTGAATGGAGTGGTTCAAGAAGGGAGGCTTCGTCATGGCGTGTGGCCGTTTCATTACCTCATCATGGTGAAGATACGGCCTTTTTCCCTGTTTTTGTCGGCGGGCTCCATGACTGAGGGATTGGGTTGGCTGTCTATTGGGAATTGTAAGAAATAGGGATTCAGACGGCTGTTATGGCAGGGCCATAAGAAAAGGACAGATTCCAAGAATCTGTCCTTTTCTTATGTTATGGAATCGGAAGAGGTGCGCCCCTTCTTGTTCCTTACTCGTCCCCGACCTGCAAGGCGGCGAGGAAGGCTTCCTGAGGCAGCTCGACGTTGCCCATGCGCTTCATGCGCTTTTTGCCTTCCTTCTGCTTTTCGAGGAGCTTGCGCTTACGGGTGATGTCGCCGCCGTAGCACTTGGCGGTTACGTTCTTGCGGAGTGCGGAAATGGTTTCGCGGGCGATGACCTTCTGGCCGATGGCGGCCTGGATCGCCACTTCAAACATCTGGCGCGGGATGGTGCGCTTGAGCTTGAGGGCAAGCGCACGCCCGTAGGCGTAGGACTTGTCCTTGTGTACGATGACCGCGAGGGCGTCCACGGCTTCGCCGTTCAAGAGGATGTCCAGACGAACGAGGTTCGAGGCCCGGTAGTCGATGACTTCGTAGTCCATCGAGGCGTAGCCGCGCGTGGCGGATTTCAGGCGGTCGAAGAAGTCGAACACGATTTCCGCAAAGGGCAGCTCGTAGGTGATGACGACGCGGTTCTGGGCCAGATAGCCCATGTTCTTCTGGATGCCGCGCTTTTCCTCGCAGAGCTTCATCACGTTGCCGACATAGTCGCTCGGCACGTGGATGTCGATGCGGACGTAGGGCTCATAGAGGTTGGCGATGCGGGCGGGATCGGGGAGCTTCGACGGGTTGTCGATTTCCGTGGTCTTGCCGTCCGTCGTCTCCACCCGGTAGATGACCGAGGGGGCCGTGGCGATGAGATCCACCTGAAATTCGCGTTCGAGGCGTTCCTGAATGATCTCCATATGCAGGAGGCCGAGGAAACCGCAGCGGAAGCCGAAGCCGAGGGCCTGCGAGGTTTCCGGTTCCCATGAGAAGGCCGCGTCGTTGAGCTGGAGCTTTTCCAGCGCGAACTTGAGCTGTTCGTAATCGCTCGGATCGGACGGGTAAAGGCCGCAGAAGACCACGGCCTTCACTTCCTTGAAGCCGGGCACGGCTTCGTCGCAGGGGCGTTCGGCCAGCGTGATGGTGTCGCCGACCTTGGCGTCGCCCAGTTCCTTGATGTTGCCGCAGAGGAAGCCCACTTCGCCCGCGGAGAGTTCGGGCATATCGCGGGACTCAGGGGAGAACACGCCGAGCCGGATGACTTCGTAGGTCTTCTTGGTGGCGAACAGTTCGATCTTGTCGCCCTTGCGGAGCGTCCCGTCCATGATGCGGAACATGACCACGACGCCCTGATAGGAATCATACCACGAATCGAAGATAAGCGCCTTAAGCGGCGCATTGGGGTTGCCTTCGGGCGCGGGGAGGCGTTCCACAATGGCTTCGAGCACATCGGGCACGCCGTCGCCGGTCTTGGCGCTGACGGGCAGCGCTCTGGAGCAGTCCAGCCCGATGTCCTCTTCAATTTCGGACTTCACCCGCTCCACGTCGGAGCTGGGGAGATCGATTTTGTTGAGAACCGGGATGATCTCATGGTTGTGATCGAGGGCGAGGTAGACGTTGGCAAGCGTCTGCGCCTCCACGCCCTGCGTGGCGTCCACCACCAGCAGCGCGCCTTCGCAGGCCGCCAGCGAACGGGAGACTTCATAGTTGAAGTCCACATGGCCGGGCGTGTCGATGAGGTTCAGCAGATACTGCTTGCCGCTTTTCGAGGTGTAGGGGATGCGGACGCTCTGCGCCTTGATGGTGATGCCGCGCTCGCGTTCGATGTCCATGCGGTCAAGGTACTGGTCGCGTTTTTCGCGTTCCGACACCAGCCCCGTAAGCTCAAGGATACGGTCGGCGAGCGTGGACTTGCCGTGGTCGATATGGGCGATGATGCTGAAATTGCGGATATGTTCCTGTACGGGCATTGAAGCATGTCCTTTTTTCAAGAATGGGTGGTGCCTCCGGCGGCAAGGGGCTGCCGCCCCTTGACCCTGCTTGGGGGGAATGATTCCCCCCAAACCCCCTCGGTTATGGAAACGCGAGAGGCTGAGGTTTTATATCGGTTGTATTGTTTCCTTAAAAAGCGGAATAAACGGCGGCGCCGTTTATTCTGTTGATGAAAGAACCCACTTCCGGCGTTTCCGCTTACGCCGGGGGCCGGGCCGATCCGACTGGGAGTCAACCGCCGTAATCAGGGCGCTTCCGTTTACGCCGGGGTCCGGGGGGAGGCTCTCCCCCCGGCGGAGTCTGAGGCGGAGCCTCAGCGGGTGCAGGGCGGCGCCCTGCGCTTACTTCTTCCCGAAGCCGGGAATGGCGAACTTGCGTTCGAGCTTCTGGAGGAACCACGTGGCGAAGGAGACGAGGACAAGATAATAGATGCCCGCCACAATGTAGACTTCCGTGGGCCGGAACGAACGCGAAACAAGTACCTTGGCCTCGCCGGTAAGCTCGATGCAGGTGATGATGTAGGCGAGGGAGGAATATTTGATCAGATAAATGATTTCGTTGCCGCAGCCGGGCAGGGCGCGCCGGGCCGCCTGCGGGATGACCACCCAGAGGATGGTCTGCAATTTGGTGAACCCAAGGGCATAGGCCGCCTTGATCTGCCCCTGCCGGATGGAGAGTAGCGCGCCGCGGACGTATTCCGACTGGTACGCGCCCGTGCAGAGGATGAAGCCGAGCACGGAGGCCGGGTAGGGTTCGAGGTAAATGCCGAGGTTGGGCAGGCCGAAATAGAGGATCATGAGCTGCACCACGAGCGGTACGCCGCGGAAGATGGTGGTGAAGCCGTTCCCAAGGCTGCGGAGCCACTTGGGGCCGAAGACGCGGGCCACGCCGGTGAGGACGCCGAGCACGAACCCGATGGTCGCGGAGGGCACGATCAGGGCGATGGACATGACGAGCCCCCGGTTGAGCGCGGGGAGGACTGTCTGGAAGATGAAGTCGGGATCAAGCCACTGCATCGTCTAGTCCTTTTTCGGTGCGTCGGGGATCATGGACGATTCGCTGCCGTCGTCGGTGATGTCGTGGGACAGGTCGCCGGTGAGGAGTTCGCTGACCGTGGGCCCGCCGGTTTTTTCGGCGCCGCGCAGGTCGAACAGCTTGCCGCAGAAATCGCTGGTGCGCGTGCCGGATCCGGGGGCCAGCAGCACGTCGGGCGCGCCCTGCTCGATGATCTTGCCCTGTTCCATGAACAGGATGTCCGTGGCGAGGGCGCGGGCGAAATCCATCTGGTGCGTGGCCATGATCATGGTCATGCCGCCGTCCGCAAGATCGCGGATGACCGAGAGCACTTCACCGACAAGTTCAGGGTCGAGGGCTGAGGTCGGCTCGTCGAGGAGCATGACCTTGGGGTCCATGGCGAGGGCGCGGGCGATGGCGACGCGCTGCTTCTGCCCGCCGGAGAGCTGGGCGGGGTAGAGCGCGGCGCGCTTGGCGAGCCCCACGCGGCTGAGTTCGGTCAGGGCGCGGCTGCGGGCTTCCGCCTTGCTGAAGCCCATGACCTTGCGCAGGGCGATGGAGACGTTCTCTTCGGCGGTAAGGTGATCAAACAGGTTGAAATCCTGAAAGATCATGCCGACCTGCTGCCTCAGGGCGCACAGTTCCCTTGTGTCGCGGGCGTTGACCCTCTTCCCCTCAAGCCAGATGTCGCCGGAATCCGGGGGCAGGAGGTAGTTGAGGCACTGGAGGAACGTGCTTTTGCCGGCGCCGGAAGGGCCGATGACCACTTTCACGTCGCCTTTGTGCACGTCAAGGGACACGCCGTTGAGGATCGTTTTGCCGCCGAGCTTCTTGACGATGTTGGTGGCGCGCAGGATAGGGGTAGTGTTCATGGTGACGTGCCTCACATGGAGCCGCTGACGGCGTAACCGGGAATATGGACCTTGCGTTCCAGCACGCGGAGGAGGTGCACGCCCACAAGGGTGATGCCGAAGTACAACAGGCCTGCCGTGATGTAGAGCGGCAGGTGCTCATAAGTCCGCGAGGCCACGAAGTGGGTGCGGGCCATGATTTCCGGGGTTCCTAGGACGAAGCACAGGGCCGAGTCCTTGAGCAGGATGGAAAATTCGTTGGACCAGCCGGGGATGGACAGGCGCAGGGCCTGCGGAAGGACGATATGCCGGATGGCCTGCCCGTCGTTCATGCCGAGGGCGCGGGCCGCGCGGAACTGGCCCACCGGGAGCGTCTCGATGGAGCCGCGGAAAATCTGGGACTGGTAGGCCGCGCTCGCCATGCCGAGGACGAGGCAGGATGCCGTGATGGTGGACAGGTTCAGGCCGATGACCTCGAACAGCCCGAAATAGAACAGGAACAGCAGGAGCAGGATGGGCATCCCCCGGAAGAACCACACGTAGACCCCGATGATGCGGCGGATGAACGAAGGGCCGTACACTTGCAGCACGGCGAGGGGAAGGCCGATGCAGAACCCAAGCGCCAGAGATCCGATGACGGTGATGAGGGTTACGACGCCGCCCTGAAGGATGTAGGGCAATGCGTTGAGAATAACCGGGATTTTGTCCACTATTTCCAGCATCTCGACTCACGGAATGGGGGTTGAGGGTCAAAGCGTTCCCAAATGGGAATGCCCGAACGCCGAGCCTGTGCCCGGCGCGCCGCAATGCGGCCTGGATTCCGCCGAAAACGGCGTTTTCCGGCTGAACGGCTTTGGTGCGCGGAGCCTTTTTTCAAGGAAAGGCTCCCTGGGCGGGCGGCGGAGCGCCTGCGCGCCCGGAACCGGAGGGCCTGGGCGGATGCCGAAGGCCGCGCCCGCTCCGCGAAAAGCGTTCCAGCATACGCCAGTCTTCCCGAAGAGGGAAGCCCTGACAACAAGGCGGCGACGGCGGAGGGAGGCCGCGTCGCCGGTCTTGCGTAAGCGCGTCGAAAACGCCGGGGGCCGCATGGCCCCCGGCGTGAGCGTCATTACTTGTTGCCGAGGTACTTGGCCTGGAGTTCCTTCCAGTAGGGATCGGCCTTGAGGAGCTTGTAGCCTTCGTTGACGAGCTTCATGGTTTCGGCATCGCCCTTACGGATGGCTACGCCGAACTCGTCGGAACCGAACACGGCCACTTCCTGCACGGGCTTGCCCTTGCGCATGGCGTCTTCGGCGGGGGCGGCGTCGAGGCCGATGGCGTCGATGCGGCCGTTCAGCAGGTCTTCGATGGCCATGGGGCCGGAGTCATAGAAGCGCAGCTGGTAGTTGTACTTCTTTTCGGCCTGCGCCTTCTGGAGCATGTCGTGTTCGTTGGTGCCGCGCTGGACGCCGAGCTTGATCTTGCCGTTGTAGATCTGGTCTTCGGTAATCTTGGAGCCCTTCTTGGCGATGAAAATCTTGCGGATGGTCCAGTAAGGCTCGGAGAAGTCGGCCTGAGCCTTGCGTTCGGGGCTGATGCTCATGCCGGAACAGACCATGTCGATCTTTTTGGCGAGCAGGGCGGGGATGATGCCGTCCCAGTCCATCGGCTTGTGTTCCACGGTAAAGCCCATCTTCTTGGCGATCCAGTTCATGGAATCGACGTCGAACCCGGCGGGCTTGCCGGTTTCGTCCACGTAGGCGAACGGAGGATAGTTGGCGTCGATGCCGTTGATGAGGTGCTTGCCGGCGGCCATGGCGGGGGCGGCAAGGGGGATGGAGAGCAGCAGGGCTCCGAGCCAACGAAGAGCAATCCGTTTCATTTTTTCCTCACTGAAGGTTGGGCGTGGTCAAACCTGCACCTAAAACCGGACAGGAAAACACAAGACGCTTCCGGAAGCGGCCGAAGCGGAAGTCCGGCTGATTCCAAACCTTTCCCCTAGCACAGATATTTTTGCCGCGCAATCATGCCGCGCCCGGACGCCCCGCCCCGGCGTGGGGCGGAACCCCATGCGGGAACGCTCCCCCCGCATGGGGGACGGCTTTGTGCCCAACGATTTGGAAAGGCAAGTCATAAGCGCGCCTCCCCGCATGGGGGGGCGGCGCTCTGGCTTGTTGACAATATTGTCTTTTTGAAGGTATATTCCAACCCGTATTTGGACTGTTTTTCGTACGCGCAAAACGCCCCGGTTCCCCCGGATTTTCTCCCGAGGAACGGGGCGTTTTCCTTCCGAAGCGCATTGTCCGCCAAACGGCGCGGAAATGTCACCCCGCGGCCACATGGGGGGCGTAGGTTCGGATTGCGCTGCGATGGCTGTGTCACGGGGCAGGGATCCCGCGCCTGTTCAACCGATTACCTTGAGAGGTTCCGTTACGTGGCGATAAAGCGCACTCTCCAGCAATGGAGTGTGGAAGATTCCACCGAACTGTACGGCATCCGCAACTGGGGGGCCGGCTACTTCGGCGTTTCGCCCGAGGGCGATGTCGTGATTTATCCTTCCGGCGACAGCAAGGGCGTGGCCGTCAGCGTCCCTGAGGTCATTCGGGGCATGCGCGAGCGCGGCTACGACATGCCGGTTCTGTTGCGCATTGAAAACATTCTTGATTCGCAGATCACCCTGCTGCACGAGTCGTTCCGCAAGGCCATCGGCTCGCTCGGCTACAAGGGCGAATACCGCGGCGTCTTCCCCATTAAGGTGAACCAGCAGCAGCACACGGTCGAGAAGATCGCCCAGTTCGGCTCGCGCTTTCACCACGGCCTCGAAGTCGGCTCCAAGGCCGAACTCATTTCCGCCATTTCCCAGCTCAAAGACCCGGAAGCCTGCCTCATCTGCAACGGCTACAAGGACGAGGAGTTCATTGACCTCGGCCTCTCCGCCGTGCGCATGGGGTTCAAGTGCATTTTCGTCATGGAAATGCCCGGCGAGCTGGAGCTTATCCTCGAACGCTCCGCCGCGCTCGGCGTGCGCCCGCTCCTCGGCGTGCGCGTCAAGCTCATCACCAAGGGCAGCGGCCACTGGGCCGGTTCCTGCGGCGAACGCTCCGCCTTCGGCCTGACCACGGCGCAGGTGGTGGACATCGTGGACACTCTGAAGCAGCACGACATGCTCGACTGCCTCCAGCTCCTGCACTACCACCTCGGTTCGCAGGTCCCCAACATCCGCGACATCCGCACCGCCGTCATGGAGAGCACCCGCGTCTATGCGGGCCTCGTGCAGGAAGGCGCGAAAATGGGGTATCTCGACCTCGGCGGCGGCCTCGCCGTGGACTACGACGGCTCGCACACCAACTATGTGAGCAGCCGCAACTATTCGATGGATGAATACTGTACCGACGTTGTGGAAGCGGTCATGACCATCCTCGACCAGCAGGGCATCGAACACCCGCACATCGTTACGGAATCGGGCCGCGCAACCGTGGCCTACTATTCCATCCTTCTGTTCAACATCCTCGACGTGAGCATCGCCGAAACGGGCGAGAGCATCCCCGATGTCCTGCCCGAAGACGTGCCGGAACCGGTGGTCAACCTCCGTGAAGTCCTGCAGGGCCTTTCCGTGCGCAACCTTCAAGAGTGCTACAACGACGCCGTCTACTACCGGGACGAAATGCGCCAGCTGTTCATCACCGGGCGCGTGACGCTCCGTCAGCGGACGCTTGCGGACAAGTTCTTCTGGGCGATCATCAACCGCATCTCCGAGGAAAAGGAAAAGCTCAAGCATACGCCCAAGGAACTCGCGGACATCGACAGCACGCTTGCCGACATCTATTACGGCAATTTCAGCGTGTTCCAGTCGCTTCCCGACGCATGGGCCATCGATCAGCTCTTCCCGGTCATGCCGGTGCACCGCCTGACGGAATTCCCGTCCCGCAAGGCGGTCATCTCGGACATCACCTGCGACAGCGACGGGCGCATCGACAAGTTCATCGACCCGCAGGGGATGCGCGCCTCCCTCGATCTGCATCCCCTTGTGGACGGCGATGAATATTATCTCGGCGTGTTCCTTGTGGGGGCGTATCAGGAAACCCTCGGCGACCTGCACAACCTGCTCGGTGACACCAACGTCGTGTCCATCCGCATCAGTGAGGACGGCTCTTACCAGTTCGTCCGCGAGATCCGGGGCGATTCCGTAGCCGACATCCTCGACTATGTGGAATACGATCCCCGGCGCATCCTTGAGGATCTCCGTGAAGCCGCCGAGCGGGCCGTGCGCGAAAAGCGCATCACTCCCTCGGAGCGTTACAAGATCCTGCAAACCTTTGAAGACGGTTTGCGCGGCTATACCTACTTCGAGCGGTAGAATGCCTCCGGCGGCAAGGGGGCTACCGCCCCCCTTGACCCCCTGTCCGGGGGGAATGATTCCCCCCGGACCCCCTCGGTCATGGATGGGCGGCGGCAATGCCGCCGTATGCCGTGCCGGGGTGTTCGGAGCATATGATTGATGCTGTTTCCCGAAAACGGGAGATGGTGATTGACCATCAAGCCGGGCCAAGGGATTGAGTCCCTTGCAGGGGCCGGGGCAGAGCCCCCGGAAAAAGGAGAAAAGAATGGCACGAGTTCTTATCATCGGCGCGGGCGGCGTCGGCAGCGTTGTGGCGCACAAGTGCGCGCAGAATCCCGAAGTTTTCACCGAGATCATGCTGGCGAGCCGTACGGTTTCCAAGTGCGACGCCATTGCCGCGAGCATCAAGGAGCGCACGGGCCGCATCATCGAGACGGCGCGCGTGAACGCCGACGACGTGCCCGAACTGGTGGCGCTGATCAAGCGTTACAAGCCCGTCATGGTGATCAACGTGGCCCTGCCGTATCAGGATCTCACCATCATGGATGCCTGCCTTGAAGCGGGCGTCCACTACATGGACACCGCCAACTACGAGCCGCTGGATGTGGCGAAATTTGAATACAAATGGCAGTGGGCCTATCAGCAGAAGTTCAAGGACGCCGGCCTGATGGCCCTGCTCGGCAGCGGCTTTGACCCCGGCGTGACCAACGTGTTCGCGGCCTATGCCCAGAAGCACCTGTTCGACGAGATCCACGTCCTCGACATCATCGACTGCAACGCGGGCGACCACGGGCAGCCTTTCGCCACGAACTTCAACCCGGAAATCAACATCCGCGAAGTGACCGCCAAGGGCCGCTACTGGGAACGCGGCGAGTGGGTGGAAACCGATCCGCTTTCGTGGTCCATGACCTACGATTTTCCGGGCGGCATCGGGCCCAAGAAGTGTTTCCTCATGTATCACGAGGAGCTTGAGTCCCTTGTCCAGAACCTCAAGGGCATCCGCCGCGCCCGTTTCTGGATGACTTTCTCCGAGAACTATCTGAACCACCTCAAAGTGCTCGGCAACGTCGGCATGACCGGCATCGAGCCTGTGGAGTTCCAGGGCCAGCAGATCGTGCCCATCCAGTTCCTCGGCAAGCTCCTGCCCGATCCGGCCTCCCTCGGCCCGCTGACCAAGGGCAAGACCTGCATCGGCTGCGTGATGAAGGGTGTGAAGGACGGCAAGGAAAAGTCCGCCTACATCTACAACATCTGCGATCACGAAGCCTGCTACGCCGAAGTCGGCAGCCAGGCCATTTCCTACACCACCGGCGTGCCCGCCATGATCGGCGCCATGATGATGGTGACCGGCAAGTGGATGCAGCCCGGCGTCTGGAACATGGAACAGCTCGATCCTGATCCGTTCATGGAGCAGCTCAACCTCCGCGGTCTCCCCTGGGTCGTGCAGGAGTAGTTTGGAATTGGAAGGCTGATTGAGAAAGATTGGAGGGGGCGGGGGAACTTTTCTGAAGAAAAGCTTCCCCCGCCCCCTCCAAACCTCCCCCACCCCTTCCAAAGACTTTTGTAAAGGTCGATGCCGGGCCGGGCGGCTTGTCATCTGGCCCTTATTGATGCGTCCCCCGGTATTTCACCAAAAGAACCCTCTTTCTTTTCTCCCTCAAGGTCCGCCGGGAAAGCTTCAGGGCAGGGATTCGATAAGGTCGAAAGTCTTTGAAGGAGGAGAGGAGGGGGTTCGGGGGAGGGGAGGAGGAAACTTTCTCCAGAAAGTTTCCTCCTCCCCTCCCCTGATACCTTTTTCCCCTACTTCCTATGACTAAAACCTATCTTGAACAGTTGAAGCCGGAGCGGTTCCCGTCGCCGAGCTTTGTTGTGGACGAGGCGAAGCTGCGCTCGAACGTGGCGGTTCTGGACGAAGTGCAGCGGCGCACGGGCGCGAAGATCCTGATGGCCCTGAAATGCTTCGCCATGTGGGACGTTTTCCCGATCATCTCCCGCAGCGGGGAAGGCGCGCTGTACGGCTGCTGCGCCAGCTCCCCCGACGAAGCCCGGCTTGCCAGGGAATGCTTCGGCGGCGAAGTCCATGCGTTCGCGGCGGGCTACTCGGAAGCTGACATGACGGAACTGCTCGAAACAGTTGACCATATCTTGTTCAATTCATTCGCGCAGTGGGAACGCTTCAAGGGCATGGTCGAAGCCAAGAACGCCGGGCGTGCGACGCCCATCGAATGCGGCATCCGGGTCAACCCGGAGCACTCCGAGGGCGCGGTGCCCATGTACGATCCCTGTGCTCTGGGCTCCCGGCTCGGCGTGCGGCTGCGGGAGTTCGAGCGTTTCGCGTCCGCTGGCGGCTGCCCCGCCCAGACGCCGCCTCCCGGCCTCAAGGGGCTTTCGGGGCTGCATTTCCATACCTTGTGCGAACAGGGCGCGGACGCGCTGGATCGGACGCTCAAGGCGTTTGAAATGAAGTTCGGCCGGTATTTGAAGGGCCTTAAGTGGATGAACTTCGGCGGAGGCCACCACATCACCAAAGAGGGCTACGACATCGACCTGCTCTGCAAGTGCATCGAGCGGGTGCGCGACCGCTACGGGGTGCAGGTCTATCTTGAGCCCGGCGAAGCCGTGGCCCTGAACGCGGGCGTGCTGGTGTCCACCGTGCTCGACGTGGTGCGGGCGGATATGCCCGTGGCGATTCTGGACACTTCGGCGGCGACGCACATGCCGGACGTTCTGGAAATGCCGTACCGCCCGATGGTCATCGGCTCCGGCGAGCCCGGCGGGAAGCGTTGGAATTGCCGTCTTGCGGGCAAGTCCTGCCTCGCGGGGGACGTGATCGGCGAATACAGTTTCGACGAGCCGCTCAAGGCCGGGGACAGGCTGGTCTTTACGGACATGGCGATTTACAGCATGGTGAAGACCACGACCTTCAACGGCCTGCGCCTGCCCTCCATCGTGCGCTGGAACCCGGAAACCGACGGGACGCGCCTTGTCCGGGAATTCGGCTACGAAGATTTCAAGATGCGGTTGTCCTGATGTCGAAAGAAAAGCTCTCCTATGCGCAGCAGGTTTGCGTCAAAAGCGCGGGAAAGGCCATGCAGCGCACCGGGATGGTCGGCCCCGGCGCAAAGGTCGGGGTCGCCGTTTCGGGCGGCGTGGACAGTTGGGTGCTGCTGGAAGTGCTCCGGCGGCGCCAGCGCATCGTGCCGTTCCGGTTCGACATCATGGCGATCCATCTGAATCCCGGCTTTGATGCGGAAAACCACGCGCCGCTCGTCGAGTATCTGGCGAAACACGGCGTTGCGGGCCACATCGAAGTCACGGATCACGGCCCGCGCGGGCACTCGCCGGAAAACCGCCGCAATTCCGCCTGTTTTTATTGCGCCATGCTGCGCCGCACACGGCTGTTCGAGGTATGCCAGCAGTATGGGCTGACCCATCTCGCCTTCGGGCACAACGCCGACGATCTGGTTACGACGTTCTTCATGAATCTTGTCCAGAACGGGCGCGTTGAGGGTATGGGCATGTGCGACGACTTTTTCAAGGGGGCGCTGAAGGTTATCCGGCCCCTGCTCCTTGTGGAAAAGCCGGACATCATCAAGGCGGCGCGGCGCTGGGAGCTGCCCGTCTGGTCGAACCCCTGTCCTTCCGCCGGGAAGACCAACCGGGCGAATTTCCAAGCCAAGATCGACGCGCTGCACGGCGGTGACAAGATGCTCAAGACAAACCTTTTCAACGGGTTGTGCCGCTGGCAGTTGGCGCAGTCCGAAGGCGGGAACAAGGCATGATCGGCAAACTCCGCAAGGCTATCGAGCGCAAACTTTCGGCTCAGGACATCCTTTCCTATGCCGCGATCACGTTGCAGCGCCGCTGGTCGAAGGATTGGGGCACGCTGGCCCTGCGGCTCAAGGCGCGGCTGTTCGGCATTGAGGTAGGGCCCGGCGTTACGGCGTGCGGATCGGTGATCCTTGGGCGTTGGCCCGGCAGCCATATCCGCCTCGGCGCGGGGTGCAGCCTGATTTCCTCCTCGCGGCGCGCCACGGCCTCCACGCTGTACGCGCCCGTCCGTCTCCGCACCTATGCCCCTACAGCCCGCATCGAGCTGGAGGAAGGCGTCCAGCTCAGCGGCACGGCGATCACGGCGCGCTCATGCACCATTTCCATCGGCAAGGATACGATGGTGGGCCCGAACTGCGTGATCACGGATTCCGATTTCCACGCGCACTGGCCTGCCGAGACGCGGCACATCGAACCGGCCTTTGAGCTGGATCGCGGCGTATCCATCGGCGCGAACGTCTGGATCGGCATGAATTCCCTTATCCTCAAGGGCGTGGCCATCGGGGACGGGGCCATCATCGCCGCCGGGTCCGTCGTCGTCCGCGATGTGCCTGCAAAGGCCGTCGTCGCCGGGGTGCCTGCCAGGATTGTGAAGGTTGGGGAGTAAGACTTGGAGGGGGCGGGGGAACTTTTCTGAAGAAAAGCTTCCCCCGCCCCCTCCAAACCTCCCCCACCCCTTCCAAAGACTTTCGCAAGGGTCAATGGCGTGACGGGCGGCTTGTGCGGCTGGCCCTTGGCATTCGTCCCCCGGCGGCTGCTGTAGAAAGGCAAATCCTTTTTTGGCAGAATGTTTTTTGAGCATATCCATGTTTGAAAGCAGCCCTCTTTCTTTTATGGCCGTGTCGTAGGAACTGGTTGATGTTTTTTGAAATGGCTGTGTTGTAGAAAATGGTTGATGCTTTTTTCCTTGAAATTCCAAAGGGATAACCGGCAAAATGCCTTAGCCGTGGATCCCGCTAGGGGGAAAACTGGAAAAAAGGCCGTATTGTTCACCTCACTGTGGAGATGAAACAACCGTATACCATAACAGAACTTTTGAAATTCCAAAGGAATAGCCAATAAAATGCCCCAACCGTAGAGCCCATCGGCGGAAAAGTTGGAGAAAAATCCGTGTTGTTACCATACGATGGAGGTAAAACGGACACATGCCATGACAGGGCCTGATTCATTCCTCTGTCATAGGAAATGGGAGACATTCACTTTTTCGATGTATTTAAAAATATTTTAAATTTGATATAGTTAAGTATAAATTTCATTTAAAGCGTGAATGCCTCGGAAATGGTTGATACCTTATTTTTTGGGAACTCCAAGGAAATAACCAATAAAATGCCGCAGCCATAGAGTCCGCCAGCAGAAAAACTAGATAAAAATATGTATTTTCAATATATTATAGAGATAAAAGGCTGTGTCATAGAAAACGGTTGATGCTTTATTTCCTTGAAATTCCAAATAAATAACCAATAAAATCCCCCAATCACAGAGTCTACCGGCAAAAAAGTTGGAAAAACATATATTTCAGCATGTTATTAAAGAAAAACAACCATGTGTTATGACGGAGCCAAATAAAACAACCATCCGTAACAGAGTTTGATTCATAGTTCAAAATTATTCGGTACAACTTCCGAACAGGGATTCGATAAGTGTAAAAGTCTTTGGAAAGGGAGGGATGGGGTTTGGGGAAGGGAGGGAAAAGCTTTTCTTCAGAAAAGTTTTCCCTCCCTTCCCCAACTGCCTCTCTCCACTTTCAAAATAAAGTTGCTATGCAAAACAACGTGGCTGATTACATCCGGTCGCTGCTGGCGTCCGAACGGTTCGCGAGGCAGGTGACGCACCATAGGGTGCTGCCCGCGCGTGAGGCCCGCTATGGCGAGGCGCGCCGCCCGTGGCCCCGCGCCATTGCGGAGGTGCTGCGCGAGCGGGGGATCGCGTCGCTCTACAGCCATCAGGCGCTGACGGCGGATATTGTCCGCGCCGGGCGCGACGTGGTCGTCGCCACGCCTACCGCCAGCGGCAAGACGTTGTGCTACAGCCTTCCGATACTGGAAAAATGCTTGCAGAACCCGGACAGCCGCGCGCTGATGCTGTTCCCGCTGAAGGCGCTGGCGCAGGATCAGCTTGCCGCGTTTGGGGAGCTGACCGGGCACTGGCCCGAAGCGGCGAGGCCGTCCATCGCCATCTATGACGGCGATACGACCGATCATTTCCGGCGCAAGATCCGCAGGAACCCGCCCAATGTTCTGATCACCAACCCTGAAATGCTGCATCTGGCGATTTTGCCCTTCCATGAGCAATGGACGACGTTCCTCGCGTCGCTTTCGCTGGTGGTCGTGGATGAGGCGCATACCTATCGCGGCGTGCTCGGATCGCACATCAGCCAGCTTTTCCGCCGCCTGAACCGGATCTGCGCCCGCTACGCCGCCCGCCCCAATTTTGTTTTCTGCACGGCGACGGTCGGCAACCCGGAGGAACTGGCGGGCAATCTGCTGGGCAGGGTGTTGGTGCGGGAGAAGGGGCCTTCCCAAAAGGATGCCTGCCCCGCTTCCCCTCCGGTTGCCCCTTTGCCCTCCCCTGAGCCTGCCGCGCAGGGGACGGAAACGCCCGGCGCCTTCCATGAATCGGCGGACATCCCCGTCATCCGCGAATCGGGCGCGCCGACGGGCAGGCGGCATATGGTGTTCATCGACCCGGAAGACAGCCCTTCCACAACCGCCATCGCGCTGCTGAAGGCGGCGCTGGCGCGGGGGCTGCGGACTATCGTGTACTGCCGTTCAAGGCGCATGACGGAACTCATCGCGCTGTGGGCCGCTGACAAGGCCGGAAGCTACGCGGGCCGCATCAGCGCGTACCGGGCGGGTTTTTTGCCTGAGGAACGGCGCGAGATCGAAGCCCGCATGAGCGACGGGCAATTGCTTGCTGTGGTTACGACCAGCGCGCTGGAACTGGGGATCGATATCGGCAGCCTCGACGTGTGCATTCTTGTGGGGTATCCGGGCACGGTCATTTCGACCATGCAGCGGGGCGGCCGCGTGGGGCGGGCCGGGCAGGAATCCGCGGTGCTGCTCGTCGCGGGCGAGGACGCGCTGGATCAGTATTTCATCCACCAGCCTGAGGCGTTTTTCGGGCGCGAGCCGGAACGGGCGGTCATCAATCCCGACAACGAAGTCATCGTCAAACGGCACCTTGAATGCGCGGCGGCGGAACTGCCTTTGGCTTGCGGCGATCCGTGGCTGAGGGGCGAGGGCGCACGGGCGGCGCTGGGAGAACTGGAAAAAGAAGGCCTGCTTCTCAAGTCGGCGGACGGCAGGGAATGGGTGGCGGCCCGCAAGCGCCCGCAGCGGCATGTGGATCTGCGCGGCTGCGGCGCGTCATGCACCATTGTGGACGCCGAGGGCAAGCCCATCGGCAGCGTGGACGGGCATCAGGCGTACAAGGAGACGCACCCCGGCGCGGTCTATCTGCACCGGGGCAAGACGTATGTGGTCAAAAGCCTCGACATGGCGGAGCGGATTGTCCGCTGCGAAGTGCCGCAGCAGCGGGTAAACTGGCATACCAGGGTCAGAAGCCACAAGGAAACCGCCATCATTGAAGTGAAGGCTTCGGGCTCGGCGTTTGGTGCGCCCGTTGCGTTCGGGCGGCTCCGGGTTACGGAAACCATCACCGGCTACGAACAGCGCTCCGTTGCCGACAATCGGCTGATCTGCGTCGTGCCGCTGGATCTGCCCCCGTTGGTTTTCGAGACGGAGGGCTTGTGGTTTTGCGTGCCGGACGGCCCGCGCCGGGCCACTGAGGACGGCCTCATGCATTTCATGGGTTCCATCCATGCGCTGGAACATGCGGGTATCGGGCTCATGCCGCTGATGGTCATGGCGGATCGCAATGATTTCGGCGGCATTTCCACACCCATGCACGCCCAGCTCGGCATGCCCGCCGTTTTCGTGTATGATGGGCTGCCCGGCGGCGCGGGGCTGTGCCGTTCGGCTTTCCCGCGCCTTGCGGAATTGTTCGCGGCGGTGCGGGATTTGTTGCTGCGCTGCCCCTGCGAGCTCGGCTGTCCGTCTTGCGTACACTCGCCGAAGTGCGGATCGGGAAACCGGCCCATCGACAAGGCGGGGGCGTTGTTTTTGTTGGAGCGGATCATGGAGGCCCCCGCTCCGGGCGGGGATATGGTTGTGAGCGGGCTGGAATCGGAACAGCCGAAGGAGAAGACCGTTATGGCGGCGGATATTGAATTGGGAGGCCCGGCGGCGGGCAAGCGTATCGTTGCGCCGCTTCCTGAGCGGTTTATGGTGCTCGACGTGGAAACCCGGCGTTCGGCGGCCGAGGTGGGCGGCTGGCACCGGGCGGATCGTATGGGCGTCAGCGTGGCGGTTCTGTACGACTCCAAGGGTGATTGCTTCACCGAATACGAGCAGGAAGATCTCCCGACCATGTTCGAGCGCCTGAGGGAGGCTGGGTTGGTCATCGGGTTCAACTCGTCGCGCTTCGACTACGCGGTGTTGCAGCCGTTCGCCGGGTACGATCTGCGTTCCCTGCCCACGCTGGACATGCTTGTGGAGGTCAAAAAGCGGCTTTCCTACCGTGTTTCGCTGGATAATCTGGCCCGTGCCACCCTGAACGCCCCCAAGAGCGCGGACGGGATGCAGGCGCTGCAATGGTGGAAGGAAGGCAACCTCGCCTCCATCGCCGAATATTGCCGCAAGGACGTGGAGATCACCCGCGACGTGTATCTGTTCGGGCACAGGGAAGGCTATCTGCTGTTCACCAACAAGGCCGGGCAGCAGGTAAGGGTTGTGGTGGAGTGGTAGGCAAAGTGAGGGGGACGGGAACGCTTTCTGGAAAGGCTATGCCATAGAAAATGGCAGATGCTTTTTTCCTTGAAACTCCAAAGGGATAACCGGAAAAATGCCTTGGCGTGGATCCCGCCAAGGGGAAAACCGGAGAAAAAGGCTGTCTTTTCACCGTACCGTGGAGATGAATCCACTGCTATAACAGAACCTTCTGAAAAGGGCGTTCCCGCCTCCCGTATGTTCCTTCAAAGGGGGTTCCCCCAACCCGCTGTTGTTTGCCGGAGCGGCGGCGGAAGGGGGAAAGCGGAGTGAAGCGGCGCAGGGATACGCCATGTCAGCTTGAGGGCTGATCGGGCGGCGTCTCCTTTTTGTTTTCGTCGTGCGCCCCCTGACCGAGGGCGTGGGCGTCGGGGCATCAGCTCGGCACGGAGCGCCGGTTTTTGCCGATCATCCATCGAAAGCCCCAGACGACCCAGCCTGCCAGCAGGATGATGAACAGGGCGCTTTTCATCGGAACAGCTCCACGATTTCGCGGGGCGTGATGTCCGGGCGGATGTCGCGCAGGGCGAGGTTGATGAAGTCGTCGGCGGTGTCCATGTCGAGCTTCATTTCAGGATGGTGCAGGGCCGGATCGAGCGGGTCGAAGGTGCGGATGGCGAACAGCTCCGGGTTGTCCACGATATACGAGAGGCAGTGCTCACGGTGGGCGGGCAGGGTGGCCTCGTTCATGGCTTTGGTGAACAGCTCGAAGGAGACGATTTCCGCGCCGAGGCCGTCCGGGTAAAGGTTGTTGCGCGGGATGTGGTTGTAGGCGTAATCGCAGTTCCCGGCGGCGTGTTCGCGCTGGTAGAAGCGGATCAGGTTGTCGATTTCCCCGCCCCAGATCAGCGGGTTGTCGGCGCACACGCGGACTACGAGATCCGCACCGTGCGCGGCGGCGGCCCCGTGCATGCGCGAGAGCACGTCTTGTTCCGATCCCCGGAAGATGTTGACGCCCTGCGCCCGCAAGTGGCGGGCAAGCACTTCGTCGCGCCGGGTGTCGGGCAGGGCGACGACCAGATCGTCGGCCAGTTCCGAGCGTGCGCAGCGCCCCACCACCCAGTCGATGACGGGCAGGCCGTGCAGGTTCAGCAAGGTTTTGCAGGGCAGGCGGCTTGATCCCAGCCGTGCCTGAATGACGATGACGGTTTTCATGGCTGTGTCCTTTGGGGAGGGGTGGGCGGGAAGGGGAATCGGGGGAGGGGAGAAGGAAGCCCTTCTCCAGAAGGGTTCCTTCTCCCCTCCCCCGGAGCCCCCTCCCTTCATCCTCCTAAGACTTTTGGTTTGGCTCTGTTAGAGTTTGTGGTTGTTTCATCTCCACAGTGCGGTGAAAATACGGCCTTTTTATCCGGTTTTCCCCTTGGCGGGATCCACGGCCAAGGCATTTTGCCGGTTATCCCTTTGGAACTTCAAGGAAAAAAGCATCAACCATTTTCTATAACACAGCCTTTGGTCTTATCGAATCCCTGTCCGGGAGTGTTGCCGGTCGCCGAAGGTTGTCGGGGCACGGCGGGGGATGTCCTTTCTTCGTACCAGCCGGGGGATGTATCAGCAATGGCGTGAGAGCCCGTTTGCCCCGCCCTTGGCCCTGTTCCTTCGCCCTGTCTTCAGTTTTCTTTTTCTTTCTTCAAGAGCTTCAGGATGCCGCTGACGACCTTGGCCTTGTTTTTTTCAAAATGGATGCGGGACTGGCGCTGATACAGGATGCTGCGGCGTTCGGGTTCGTCGATGAGCTCCATAAAGGTTTTGCGGAGGCGTCCGGCGTTGAATTTCCGCATGATGCCCATGTAGGCGAATCCGTGATCCGCGCGGGCGAAGGTGTGCCGCGCCTCGCGCTCGTGCTGCGCCAGAACGATGCTTGGGATGTGCATGTGGGCGAGTTCATAGACGGTGCGCCCGGCGGAACAGACGGCGAGATCCACGCCTTCCATCATGCGCGACATGATGTTGGTGGCGTACTCGAAGCGGAGCAGCGGGTTGCCGATGGCCTTGATGTGCCTGGCCAGCTCGTCGCGGTGCGCGTAGCCCGGCCCGGTCACGACACGGATGGCGATGCCCCGTTCCCGGCAGAGCGGCTCGACGGCATCCAGCGTCTGCCGGGTGTAGTCGGGCATATCCGTGCCGCCGAAGGTGATGAGGACGCATTTCGGGGCCGGGCGGAACACATTCTGCTCTGCCTGCAAAAACTCGTCGCGCAGGCAGAAATACTTGTGCCCATAGAGAAAGCGCTCCGGCTGCTTGCCGTCCGCTCCGTTTTGGGGCTCTTCATACAGGGCGTTGACCACCTGATCGGCCAGCACCGAACCGGGCCCCTCGTCCTCGAAGTTGACCACGGGGATGTTCGCGGCCTTGAGGTGCTCCATATATTCGCGGGGCGTGTCCAGCATGTCGTTGATCACAAGATCGGGTTCGAGCGCAAGCACGTCTTCCCACAGTTCGCCCCGCTGGATGACGGTCTTGTAATCGCGTGCGGCGATGTTGGAGGCGGCGAGTTCGCTTTCTTTGGTGCAGACGAAAAAGACCTTATGGTTGGCGATCTCGTGGGCCAGCATGAGCGAACGGAAGACGTGCCCCATGCCGATGGCGGGATAGCCCGCGACCACGAACACCACGCGGCGCTGCTTCAGAAGGCGTTCGCACAGCCACCAGTCCTGATAGCTGTTGATCTCCATCGCCCGGTCATTGAGGAAATACGGTACGGCCTGCCGGATGGTACCGCCTTCCAGCGCGTCGCTTTTGACGATGATGAGGGCCTTGCTCTCGACCACCAGTTCGGATTCGTCTTCGGACATGAAGGATTCCAGCCGCCCCTGATGGACTTCCCAGATGCGGTGCCGGACGCTTTTGACGGTGACGAGGCAGTCGGCCTCGTTTTCAACGAATGTCTTGTAGGCGTCGTCGATGTCCACCCACGTCAACAGGGGGCAGCTTGCCCGATAGATGATGATGTGCCCGTAATCGTTGCCCAGTTCGCGGAGGATGGATTTCATCTCCGTGATGATGTCCAGCGAGGTGAAGCGCAGCCCGGCGTTGTAGTGGGCGCGTACGCCGTTGCGTTCGCAGATCAGGCTGATTTCCTGGCTGTCCGTGACGACCACGACGTCGTGCGCCGGGACGACGCCGCGCGCCGTGTCGATGGCCCGTTGGATCAGCGTGACCCCCGCGAGGCGTTTGACGAGCTGGTCTGGGATGACCGCGTTTTTCTTGATGGCCGGGATGACGATGCAGCGTCGCGTTTCTGTCATGGGAAAATACCTCCGGCGGCAAGGCGGGCGTCGCCCCTTGGCCCCTACAGGGGGGCATGATGCCCCCGAACCCTTTGAGTCCGCCGTGATGCGCTTCGGGCGAAACGGCGTTTCAAACGAAGCGCACCGCGGCAATCCGGCGGGCGTCCCCCGTGAAGGCCGGCAAAAAGGAAAAGGGAACAGCCGGGGAACTTGCGTTAAAGAACAGCCCGTTGCGAAGACGCAACCACGCATGGGCCCATTTGTGAACGTCTTTGGGGAGGGTGGGGGAGGTTTGGAGGGGGCGGGAGGGGCTTTCTTCAGAAAGGCCCTCCCGCCCCCTCCAATCTTCTCGCAATCCCTCTTCCTACCTCAAGCCTTCCAACACTTCGCGGGTGGACTTCAGCATGTAGGCGAAGTCCTCTTCGCTGAGCCAGTGCTGGAAGGGGAAGGAGATCTGGCCGTCGAAAAAGGCGTCGGCGTTGGGGCAGTCGGCTTCCCCAAGCCCGATCTTCTTGTAGAAATCGTAACGGTCGAGCGGGATGTACTGCACCACGCACTTGATGCCCTTTTCTTCGGAAATGGCGTGCATGAAGGCGTCGCGCTTGCCGTTTTTCATGCAGCCCACGAGCAGGTGGTAATTGTGGCGGGTGGTGTCTTCGCGGAGGAATTCCAGTTCGGGGTAATCCTTGAGCGCGTCGATGAAACGGATGGCACGGGCGCGCTTTTCGGCGTTGATCCGGTCGATGCGCTCAAGCATCTTGACGCCGAGGGCGCACTCGATTTCGCCGAGGCAGTAGTTGTTCGGCCAGAGCATGTCGCCGTCGAGCATGGGCATGTCCACATTGCCCATCGCCGGCGTCCAGTAGTTGGGCCGGGGTTCCGGGTAGCCGCAGTGCCCGTTGTGGCGCAGGGCGGGAACCAGCGCGGCGAGCTTCGGGTCTTTGACGACCAGCATGCCGCCCTCGCCGAGCGTGGTGAGGTTCTTGTGGGAATGGAACGAAAAGATCGCCATGTCGCCCCACGCGCCGGACTTGATGCCGCCGACGTCCGCGCCGATGGACTGGGCCGCGTCCTCGATGACGAGCACGTTGTGCCGCTTCGCCACTTCCATGATCGCGGGCATGTCCGCCACGTAGCCGTACAGGTGCACGACGACGATGGCTTTCGTTCTGGGCGTGATGCACTTTTCGATGGTTTCGGCGTTGACCACGTGCGTGACGGGATCGACGTCCGCCCAGACGAGCTTCGCGCCCTTCTTGGCGTAGGGGTAGGCCGAGGCGGTGAAGGTGTGCGAAGGAATGACGACTTCATCGCCGGGCTTGAAGTTGCAGAGCTGCGCGGAAAGCTCAAGCGCGGACACGCCGTTCATCACCGCAAAGCAATGCTCGGCTCCGATGTATTCGCCGAACGCCTTCTGGAAGGCTTGCAGATGCTTGCCCTGCGTCAGCGGTTCCGCGTTCCGCATGGCTTCCACGACCACAGCGATCTCTTCTTCGGTGTACTTGATCGCACGTCCGCTGAAATTCACTTTGATGTCCATAAGATGTCCTGTCTCTGGCTGCCCAGTGCGGAACCCGAAGCGGTACGGCCGTTTCGGGTTCCCTCATGTTTATCGGGACAATTGGCGCTGCGGCAGGGGCCTCCATGCCTCTGTCGTAGGGGCCGGCCCCTTGCGGGGCCAGCCGGAGGCGCCCCCGCTAGATGCTCTTGTAGCGTTCGATGAGGTTTTCCTTGGTAAGGATCTGCTTGAAGCCGGGGCCGAGGGCGTTGGTGAGGGGCTTTTCGTGGACGATGCAGCCGCGATAGAGGCCGTCGTACTGCTCTTCGGTGAGATCCTTGCAGATGCCGGTGGGCAGGCTGACGCCCTGCCGTTCGATCATGGTGCGGAACTGTTTGTATTCTTTGGGGTAGATGTCCCCAAGAACGTTCAGGGCGAGGCAGTTGCCGAGGCCGTGGGCCACATGCAGGACGACGCCGAGCCCGGCGGAGAAGGGATGGATGACGCCCACGTTCCCGGCGGCCATGCCGCCGATGTAGGAGGCGATCATCATCTTTTCGCGGTTTTCTTCGCTCATCATGTCGTCGGAAAGGAAAATTTCCTCGCAGAGCTGCACGGCGCGCACGGAGAAGGCGTCGATGATGGCGTTGCGGTAGCTGCCTTGGAGCGACTCGATGCAGTGCATGAACGTATCGATGCCGGTGTAGAAATACTGGTTGCGGGGAACGGTGGCGAGCAGGTCGGGATCGAGCAGGAGCTGATCATAGACCGTGTAGTCGCTGTTCATGCCCAGTTTGAGATTTTTGGGGATATTGGTAAGGACACAGGTACGGGAACACTCGGAACCCGTGCCGGAAAGGGTCGGGATGCCGATCTTGTAGACGGCGGGATTCTTGACGAGCTCCCAGCCCTGATAGTCTTCGGCCTTGCCGGGGTTGGTGAGGAGGTTGGCGACGGCCTTGGCGGTGTCGAGGGCGTTGCCCCCGCCGATGCCCACGACGCAGCAGGGGATGCGGCTGTCGGCGGCGGATACGGCTTCCTTGAAGGCGTCGATGCGGGTGACTTCCGGCTCGGAACTGGAGTCGACGAAATGGAGCTGGTCGCCCTTTTCCATAGGCAGACGGCCGATCAGCTCATGATCGCGGAAGAAGTGGTCGACGAAATAGACGACCGGGCCGTCCACGGCTTCGCGGCGGGGTTTCAGCAAGTCGCCGAGCTGGGCCAGGGAGCCCCGCCCAAACACATAGTAAGGAACATTTTTTGTATTGCGATACATAGGAAAAGCCTCATTGGGTGATTTTAGGAAACGATAGCGGGCATTGTATGTTGAATCCGTCCGGGCCGCAAGCCGGAGCAAGCGGCCCGTTC
The DNA here is from genome assembly GCF_059728385.1 of Bilophila sp. T19-St14. Taxonomy (NCBI): domain Bacteria; kingdom Pseudomonadati; phylum Thermodesulfobacteriota; class Desulfovibrionia; order Desulfovibrionales; family Desulfovibrionaceae; genus Bilophila; species Bilophila sp. T19-St14. Next base: position 2,104,692 of record NZ_BAAGFT010000001.1, on the reverse strand, counting down.
CGGCGGTTTTCCACCGATTTTTCCACGGGAGGGTGATATGTCGGGCAAAACTTCGATAGCGGTTCTCGGCGGCGGGAGCTGGGGTACGGCGCTGGCCCATTTATTGGCCCATGCCGGGCATTCCGTGGCGCTGCTGGTGCGGGATGCGGCGCAGGCCGCGCACATCAACGCGCATCATGAGAATCCGCGCTACCTGCGGGGCGTGCCGCTGCATCCGGGCATCCGGGCGGTGGCCGGGGATACCGGCGGCCCGGAACAGGCGGAAGTGCTGGCGGACGTCTCCATCCTCGTCCTGTCGGTTCCCTGCCAGGCCATGCGGGGGACGCTTCGCCGGTTGGCGGGCGCTGTGCCTCCGGGCTGCGTCCTCGTCAATACGGCAAAAGGCATTGAGGTTTCCGAATTGGTTACGGCGGAGCACATGGTTCGGGAAGAGCTGCCCGGATTCGCAGACCGGTACGCCGTCCTTTCCGGGCCTTCGTTCGCCCTTGAGGTGGCGAGCTGCAAGCCCACGGCGGTGGTGCTCGGCTGCCGCGACGAGCGGCTTGGGGCACGGCTGCGGGAGGTGTTCGCCACGCCGTGGTTCCGAGCCTATTCGAGCACGGACGTGCCGGGCGTGGAGCTTGGCGGCGCGATCAAAAACGTCATCGCCATTGCAGCGGGCCTCAGCGACGGCCTCGGTTTTGGGCTGAATGCGCGGGCGGCGCTGGTCACGCGCGGCCTTGCGGAAACCAGCCGCCTCGGTATGGCGCTCGGTGCGCGGGCGTCGACGTTTATGGGGCTTTCCGGGCTTGGGGATCTCATGCTCACCTGTTCGGGCGACTTGTCCCGCAACCGCCAGGTCGGGCTGCGCCTTGGGGCAGGGGAGAGCCTGGAAGACATCGCCTCATCCATGAGCATGGTGGCTGAAGGGGTCAAAACCACGCAGGCCGTGTACCGGCTGGCGCAGCGCCTCGGTGTGGACATGCCCGTGACCGGCACGATGTACAGCGTACTCTATGAAGGATTCGCGCCCCGCGAAGCGGTGCAGGCCCTCATGGGGAGGCAACTGAAGGAAGAGTAGACGATGAGGTTGTGTTGTTAATTATATAATATATCGAAATTATTTAACTGTTTTTTAGATTGTAAAAATATTTTAAATAATTTTAAGTGATTACTTGTAAAATAACGACACGGCCTAGAGCTGATGGAGGGCTGTTTTTTCAGCCGGTTGGCGGGTGGAGGCTTTATGCCGTCCGAGTGGACAAGAAGTTTCTGGCGCCGGGCGAAATCCGGGAACCGGAGGATGGAACCCTAAGGGGGCCGCGCAGGGTGCCAGCCCCTTGTCAAGGGCGAGCGGAGCGGCTATTAAAAATGTGCCGGGACAGTGCGCCAACACTCCCCCGGCAGGCACAGCGCGTGAGCGCACCCTTTTAAACTACACGGTTGTCAGGTTACACATGTTGCCCCGTCCTGGTGCTAGCAGGACGGGGCCTTTGTTTTGTTTTACATTCGGGACGAAGCCCGGAGTACCAGACAAAGGAGCGTCAGCAGCGTCAAGACGATAAGGCGTCTCATGCGGCTTGGCCTCCTTTACCCGTATAAACGGAGCTTGCGCTGTGCCGAGCGCGTGGAGGCCAACCGCGTAGCGAGCGCGTTGCAGCCTGCCGGACAGAGAAAAACAAGCAGGCCCTTGCCGGAGATCGTGCTTAGGAAAAGAAAAACCCCTCACAGATTGCCATCTGCAAGGGGTTGATTTCACTGGTGCGCCCGGCGCGATTCGAACGCACGGCCTTTAGCTCCGGAGTCTATAGGACTGGTTTTCTTTGTATTTCTACGAATTTCTATTTAATTCTTTATCACTCTGTTTTTATATGATAAATGGAGACTAGTTTTTCTGTTGGTTTCTGTCAATTTCTATTTTGTTTGTTCTTGCGTGCGGGGAATGGTGCGGGGAAAGACGGTTGGAGGGGCAAAGTGGTAACAGCCAAGAGAGAAAAGACGCGTTACGCAGGCGTAACCTTTCGGATGGTAGCCCGGTTGGATGGATACGGTAAAGAACGGATGTACTATATCCGGTATCGTCGAGGTGGAAGAGGTTCCAAAGAGATAGAAGAGCCTGTGGGCCGCGAATCCGAAAGTATGACCGCTTCCAAGGCGAACCGTATTCGCGCCATGCGTGCGACCGGAATTGAGCAAGCCAACACAGAGCGGCGTAAGGCGGAAGAGGCGGCACGGCTGGCGGATGAAAGCCGGGTGACGGTGGAAAGCCTTTGGAGGCGGTACGAGGAAGCCAACGCGGGCAAGCCGTCTGTTGTGCCTGACAGGAGCTATTACAAGTATCTATCCAATCTGGCGGACAGGGAACCCGCCAGCCTGAGAACCGAAGATGTGGATGCCTTGCGCCGTAGGCTTGCCGGAACCAAAAGCCCGCGCCTGAAAGACGGGAAGCCCGTGCCATTGGCGGCACAGACCCAAAAGCACGTATTGGGCCTATTGCGGCGTTTGGTGCATTTTGGCGTGAAGCGTGACCTTTTCCCTATGCCGCAACATCTCCATTTTGAAATGCCCCGTGTGGACAACGAAAAGACGGAAGTACTCACAGACGAGCAGCTTTCCCGTTATCAAAGAGCACTTGACGAGGAACCAGACCAGAACGCCGCCGCCCTTTTGCGGTTGGCGTTGGTAACAGGAATGCGAAAAGGCGCGCTTTTGGCCCTCCGGTGGGATGATTGCGACTTTGAACGGGCGCGCATCACCTTACGGGGAGAAGCCGCCAAGAAACGGAAAACGGAACATATCCCCATGAGCGCCGCCGCCCGTACCGTGCTGGAGGCCATCGAGCGTACGGAAAGCCCGTACATTTTCCCTGGTAAGGATGGAGGCAAACGTACAGACTTCCGCCGCATGGCCCGCCGCGTAAAGGAAAAGGCCGGATTGCCCGACGATTTCCGCCCGCTTCATGGCTTACGCCATAATTTTGCGTCCCGTTTGGCTTCAAGTGGACAGGTGGATATGTACACCCTGCAACGTCTCCTCACCCATGAATCACCACAAATGACACAACGATACGCCCATTTGCATGATGATGCTCTGATGCGCGCCGCCAGTGTTGCGGATGCTATGCTTGAGGTAAACACCTCGCCAGACGATAAAAAGTGATTTTTTCTTTTTGAAGTTGCCCGACATTATGTCGGGCAAGTCGGGCATGTCGGGCAGGTCGCCAACAACAGCGAGGCATATCAACGCTTTTTCCTGCCCGACATGGCTTTCCCTATGTCGGGCGCATGTCGGGCATGTCGGGCGCGCCCGACTTCATGGGGCATTATACGGGATGGATGGAAGGGCATGGGCCGGATGCGGCACGTGGGAGGCATGGGGAGATGCGCGCCGCACCGGACGGCCTTTCCCTTGGCGGCTAGCCTTTCCGGGCGTCCACGCCCGGCCTGCGGCCTCCATGCGGGGCAGGTGCGGCGGCTTGGATGCGTCGGGGCGTCCATCCTGAAACGTCATGCGTTTGCAGTTGCCCGACATCATGTCGGGCAAGTCGGGCATGTCGGGCAGACCGCCAACAACAGCAAGGCATATCAACGCTTTTTCCTGCCCGACATGGCTTTCCCTATGTCGGGCGCATGTCGGGCATGTCGGGCGCGCCCGACTTCATGGGGTACCATGCGGGACGGATGGAAGGGCATGGGCCGGATGCGGCCCGTGGGAGGCATGGGGAGACGCGCGCCGCACCGGACGGCTTTTTTCCCTTGGCGGCTGGCCTTTCCGGGCGTCCACGCCCGGCCTGCGGCCTCCATGCGGGGCAGGTGCGACGGCTTGGGGCTTGCAAGGTGAAGAGTTGACGTGAAGAATATCTTGACTCTATACGTCAATGGCTTACAATTTAGTTATGAATACCCCACCTATGACCGTTGTTGAGACCCCTTCTTTCCTCCGTAGGGCAAAAGGTTTGCTCTCCGAATCAGAACGCGCCGATTTGGTAGCATACCTCGCTGAAAATCCCGATATTGGGAAGGTCATGGAAGGCACGGGCGGCGTTCGCAAGGTGCGGTGGGCAAGAGAAGGGGAAGGCAAGAGCGGCGGCTACAGGGTCATTTACTATTTCCATTCTGAGCACATTCCCTTGTTTGCCCTGCTGATATACGGAAAGAACGAAAAAGCGAACCTGACACAAGCCGAAAAAAACGATATGCGCCGCTTGACGGCGTTGCTTGCGGCATATGGGAGACAAAAGTCATGAGTACGATAGGACAGGAAATTATTGCTGGCCTGACTGAGGCCGTGGGCTATATGGACGGAACGGCGGATAAGGCACAATTCGGCATTCACGATTTCACCCCCGTCAATGCGCCTGAGCGGGTGGACGTGAAGGCTATCCGCCAAAAAATGGGCCTCTCACAATCAGTATTCGCTTCCGCATTCGGCCTTTCCCTCTATGCCCTTCGCAATTGGGAACAGGGAAAAAGACAACCTGACCCGGCGGCGCGTGCCTATCTGCGTGTTATCGAAGTTGCCCCGGATGTGGTGCGGCGGGCACTCTGTGAGGCATAACGCAAGTTGCCCCGGTAGGAAGTGACGATTCCTACCGGGGCGCAAAAACTGTAAATCCACTATGATTTGCGGGGGACGTGCCCCACGGGGCGGCGGGTGTTACCAGCACTTGCCGCCCTTCTTTGTCAGATAGCGACTCCACGCGTACTTGGCAAGAGGCCGCCACAACGGGAGTTGAACCCGTATACCACCACAACATGAAATGGCATGTTGAAGTGCCCGTTACCTGATTACAGGAATATGACGACCACTTTTCCCCGTACTTAACCGAGACAATGCACGTCAATGCCGTCCTAACTCCACGCTTTCCCCCTTGACTTCCGCCGCACCTTTCGGCAATTCTGACCTTCCTAAAACCTAGAGAGGCGCATCCGTCGCCTTTGCCATTCTCCCCCGATTGGCAAAAAGAGCGGACTTTCTTGTTTCCTGCCACCATTGCACCCTCTGGCCTTTATGGGCCTATGGGGATTGCGGTTACATATTGGCGGAAAACAACGTCCGGGTGTTCGTGAGACCCTGGCGGCCTCTCTAGGGCCGGGGAGCGTTGTTTCCGCCTTTTTTTGTACGCAATCCCAAAACCTAGAGGTGCATCATGCTTAGATTCCTTCTCTCTTCCCGCTTCTTGCGGTTCCGGTACCGCCTCTCTTCCTTCCTCACCCGCTCCATCCGCAAGGCCGCTGTGGTGGCCTTCCTTGGCGTCCTGCTGGCTATCTGCGCCGCCCCGGAACTCTTCCTGTAGGGCCGTGACCTCAAGCAAAGGCGCGGACATCTTGCCCGCTTCCTTGGCGCGAACGGTCACGGTCGGGAGTCTCCGGGCGTGTCATGTCGCCGCCATACACCATAAACGCAAGCCGCAAGGCGATGGAGATAGGACAATGAGCGAGATTATCACTTTTCAGAATCAGAAAATGACCAAAGAACAGCTCGAAGAAAACTACAATCAGGAATCCCTTACCACATTTGTGGAAAGGTCTTTTTATCCGTGCAGCGCTTTTGTTGAAATCCTTTCCGATGCGGCTTGTTCCGGTAACAAGGAATGTGGTTTTCCGTCCGCGAAAGTTGGCGATATAGCGACAGTGTGCGCTCTTTTGACGGAGTATGCCGAAAACAGGCTGAAGGCTGTTGCGCAACTCATTGAGCGAAGCCAAGCCGAGGAAATCAAGGTGTATGTCCGAAAAGGCTATGCGTGCGAGTTTGTCCCCCAAGCTCTTGAAATAGGGTAGCCGCCTCCTCAAACGGTGCGCCCGGACTCATACCGGGCGCACCATGTAGGAGAATTGAACACACCGCCGCCTTTATTATTTCAATATGTTACGAAATCATAAAAAAAGATGAAGGTACAACTTAAAATTTTTTCGATCTTTTTTCGATTTGTAAAAAATCGAACCGTTTAACGGATAAATGTTAAAAAATGAGCATTTTTAACGGAGTAAAGAATTTGGTCAATTTATTTGCTTTAACGTGGCGGGCAATTTAGGACAAAAGGTGTTTCATGAATTCTGATTTGTCATTGATTACAACTAGTATATTTTTGCACTATGTTAAACTAGGTTGACAACGCAGCTGACAAGTAAACATCTACAGAGTAAAAGTTTACCATAATTTTAGCGCGCGATTTTGCACAGTTTAGTGCGCAATTTGAGACAGCTGCACTTGATAACATCTTTTCCATTCTGCTATGTTTGGGTCAATTAGTGTTTGGATGTATTTGTATCGGTTAAGGAGTCTATTTATAAATAAAGTTGATAACTCAACCGGGCATTTCTTATAAGTCTTTGAAAAAGGCATCAAAACATGAAAAAGACCCATCGCCAAAACATTGTCAGTTGCCCCAAGGAAATCACCGTTGACCTGATTACCGAAGAGGAAGCCGCCGCCATATTGGGATTGAAGAAATCCACCATGCAACAACGCCGCTGGCTGAAACAGCCGCCCGCCTACGTGAAGACGGGGCGATTCATCCGTTACCGCATGGCGGATATTGTCGACTACATCAATTCCTGCGTTGTGAACCCGAAGGTGGAAGGGTGAGGCATGGCGAGAAAGAAGAGGCCGGATTTCAATCAAGTAGAATGGGCAAGGCGGGCATCCTATCCCCATTCGCGGGAAGAGTGCCGGGATTGTGTCCACTACGGCATGAGGCCGCCCGTGTGCAACAGTCTGGAAAGGCATTTCCTCCGTTTGCCGGAAGAGGCCGACGAAACGCAAGAGTGCCCTTTCCGGGAAGAGGAAACGGCGGAATCTGGACAGTGGACATTTTACCATCATTCACGGGAACAGTGCCGCGAATGCTTCTTTTTCAGCCGGAACCCTCCCATGTGTACCAACCTTTCAGTGGGGGCGCTGTACACGCGGGAAGAGTTCGCAACATTGCCGGAATGTCCTTTTCGGGAAGCCATGTTGATGGAACCGCGTGCGGTTTCGGCGGATTGGTTACGTTGACCGTGTGCAGGATATGAGGGTTTTGATATGCCAGTAGACGATCTCAACCAGATTTTTGGGGATAAGCTCCGGGAGGCCGGGCTTGCCGTTGAGCAGGTGGAGATGGACGGCCTTTTGCACCGTTGCGGGACGGTTGCCAAGCCGGGCGGGAAGGATGGCGCTTATATCGCCCATGCCGATTCTCCAGCTTCCATCTGGTGGCAGAACTGGCAGACGGGGGAAGACGGCACATATTGCCCCGTCAAGAAAGGCACTATGACCGCCGCCGAACGGGACACGCTGAAAAAGCGGATTGCGGAAGCCCGTGCCCGGCGCGAAGCGGAAGAGGAGCGGCGGCACGCAAAGGCCGCCGAAACCGCCGCAACGCGCTGGAGTGAGGCAAGCGACGCGCCCGACAGCCACCCTTACCTTGAACGTAAGATGGTGCGTTCCTACGGGTTGCGACTGTGGGGAAATCAGTTGCTTATCCCGCTCCATGATGAAGCCGGAAAGCTGGTATCCCTCCAGAGCATAGACCCGGACGGCGAGAAGCGTTTTCTTGCTGGCGGAAAGACGCGGGGCGGCGCGTTCTTCATTCCGGCACGGGATGGAAAGACGGCTACCGTGCTTATTGCCGAGGGCTACGCCACAGCCGCATCCGCGTGCATGGCGTCGGGCTATGCGGCGTTTGTGGCTTTCAATGCGGGAAACCTCTTGTCTGTAGCAATGCGGGCGCGGCGGCTGTTCCCGGAATCCAAGCTGATTGTGGTTGCTGACGACGATTGGCAGACGGAAGAGAAAACCGGGAAAAATACCGGATTGAAGGCGGCGGAAGAGGCCGCCCGGCGCGTTGGCGGTTGGCTTGCCGTGCCTCCCGTCCGGGGCATCCCCGGCGCGTCTGATATAAATGACCTGCATCAAAAGGGCGGCATTGATGCCGTATGGCGTTGCCTCACTTCCGCCCGCACCCCAGACGACGAACAGCCACAAAAAGAGTACATGACCGCGCCTGACGGCTCCGGGGAAAGTACGCCTTCATCTGCCGCAATCGGGAACGGTCTCCCCGCTTCCGTCTTGCCGGAAGGGTATTTTCTGATAGCGGACGGCCCACGGGCTGGCCTGTACTGCGTTGAGCGGCGAAGAGGCGAAGAACAGGAAGTGCGCTTAGGGCCGCCGCTGTTTATTCGGGGCATGACACGGGATGCGGACAGCAATGAATGGGGATTGTGGCTGGAATGGAATGACCCGGACGGCAAATTGCACCAGTGGGCGATGCCTCTTGAGCTTCTTTCCCGGTACAATTCGGACTGGCACGCTACCCTTGTTCGCGGCGGCTGGCTTGGAGACCCGCGCCACAAGAGCAAGGTAGCGGCGCTTTTGTCTATGGTGCGCCCAAAGGAGCGTGTCCGGTGCGTTCCCTGCGTGGGCTGGCACAAGGACGCCTTTGTATTGCCAGATGTGGCCTATGGTGCCGTGGGGGAGTCAATAGTGCTCCAATCAGCCAATCATGCCCGCCTCTATGATACGGGGGGGACGGTGGAAGACTGGCGGAAACTTGCCGGGCTCGCGGAAGGAAACAGCCGCTTTGCCCTTGCCGTATCCGCCGCCTTTGCCGGAACGCTCTTGCGTCCCGCAGGGATTGAGTCCGGGGGCTTCAATTTCGTTGGTGGTTCGTCCACAGGGAAAACTACGGCGCTGCGTTTAGCCGCGTCTGTATTGGGAGGCAAGGAACACCTCCGAAGTTGGCGAACAACGGACAACGCGCTCGAAAGCATCGCCGTCCATCACAATGACACAACCCTTATTCTTGACGAATTGGGGCAGGCATCCGCCCGCGCCGTTTCGGAAGCGGCGTATATGCTCGCCAACGGGCAAGGGAAAGCCCGCTCCGGGAGGGATGGAAGCGCACGCACGTCTCATCAATGGTGTTTGCTGCTCCTGTCGTCCGGCGAGGTTGGGCTTTCGGACAAGATGGCGGAAATAGGGCAACGCACAAAGGCCGGGCAGGAGGTGCGCCTTGCTGACATTCCCGCCGATGCCGGGTGTGGTATGGGGATTTTTGAGGAGTTGCACGGCTTCCCGGATGCGGGGGCGTTATCCCTTCACATCCGGGAAGAGTCGGAACGATGCCACGGGCACGCGGGGCGGCTGTTCCTTGAACGGCTGACGGAACACCGGGAAGAGGTGCGGGACAGGCTCCGGGAAGTCTTGCCTTTGTTTGTTTCCCGTATCTGCCCCGCCAATGCTGACGGACAGGTCAAGCGCGTGGCCTTGCGTTTTGCTGTGTGCGCGGCGGCGGGTAGCCTTGCGGAAGATTGGGGGATTGTCCCTTGGAAGCCGGGGACGGCCTTTGAAGCCGCCGAACAGTGTTTTGCCGTGTGGTTGCGAAACCGTGGCGGGGCCGGGGCGTCTGAGGATGCGGCGGTAGAGTCTACCACGCGCCTTTTCATAGAACAGTACGGCGTAAGCCGTTTTCAGGATATGGACAATCCCACAACAACCTGCATCAACCGTGTTGGATTCCGACGAAGCATAGAGGACGGGAGAACGGAATACCTCGTTTTGCCGGAAGCGTTCAAGGTGGAAGTGATAGCGGGGCACAACCCCACAAGGGCCGTCCGCGTTCTGTCTACGGCGGGATGGCTGGTACGGGATTCAGAACGGGACGCCACAGTGAAGAGGAACCTCCCCGGACTTGGGCGCGTACGCTGTTACGCTATCCGTTTGCCTGTGGAGGTTGACGACGATGCTTGAATGTTTCGCGGAGAAGCTACGGAAGGCAGAGGAAGAGACGCCGCCGCGTCCGATATGCCCGTCTGTCCCGGAAAGGAAGCCTCCCCTTGTGGTGGATATGGTGTACGCGCCAGACAAGCCCGACGTGGAAGCGCCAATCACAATTGACGCCGCCGCATCCTGTCTGGGGTATCCGGCCCGGTGTGTGGGGTGCGCTGAATATCGCGGAACCACACGGCGATTTTGTAGGCGTTTTCACTGGTGGGAACCGTGGCCCGTCCCGGAAACGGGGGAATTGCCCACGGTGGTGATTGTGGGTGGAGAAATCCGGCATGTGTACGGGGATGGAACGGAACGTGTTGTGAGAAAAAGAAAGGCTTCCGGTGGATAGGAAGCCTTTCCCGCGCTGGCGCTCTTGGCGCTCCGGCTCTGTGCCGTTGATTCGGTGTTAGACCCCTTGTCAATGAATCTCCGGCATTGCAAGGGCTTTCAGCCGTGCATTGCCCCGGCAGGCCCACGGTTTCGCGCCCGAACCAACAAGACGCGAAAAAAATAATACAGTGCGCCCGGAAGGTCAAAGGGGCTACGGATGGCCTTTTGCCGTGCCCGCCGCGTGAAAGGCGGGGTAACACTCATTTTGCCGTATACCGCATGGCGCGGGGATGCGGTTTTTTGTTGTACAATGGTAAACGGTTGTATGATATGGCTGGTTTTCGTGCCGTACCCGTAAAAATGGTGGAAAATAAGCAAAAATAAGCGCCAACGTGCGCATTATAGACGGAATGTGAGAAAATTTTGAACAGAAATTAGGAAATAAGACCTGTTGACGGCACGCGGCAGACATGCCAGCCTTATAGATTCCCCGCAAGTGTACCCCGATTGGGAAGGGGCGCGGGCGTGTTTATGTCTGCGGTATGTAGGTTCAATTCCTGCCCTTGCGGGGTTTTTGTTGTGCCTTTGACATGATGTCGGGCAACTGCAAACGCATGACGTTTCAGGATGGACGCCCCGGCGCATCCAAGCTGCCGCACCTGCCCCGTATGGAGACCGCAGGCCGGGCGTGGACGCCCGGAAAGGCCAGCCGCCAAGGGAAAGGCCGTCCGGTGCGGCGCGCGTCTCCCATGCCTCCCACGGGCCGCATCCGGCCCATGCCCTTCCATCCGTCCCGTCTGATGTCCCCATGAAGTCGGGCGCGCCCGACATGCCCGACATACGCCCGACATAGGGAAAGCCATGTCGGGTAGGAAAAAGCGTTGATATGCCTTGCTGTTGTTGGTGGCCTGCCCGACATGCCCGACTTGCCCGACATGATGTCGGGCAACTGCAAGCACATGACGTTTCAGGATGGACGCCCTGACGCATCCAAGCCGCCGCACCTGCCCCGTATGGAGACCGCAGGCCGGGCGTGGACGCCCGGAAAGGCCAGCCGCCAAGGGAAAGGCCGTCCGGTGCGGCGCGTGTCTCCCATGCCTCCCACGGGCCGCATCCGGCCCATGCCCTTCCATCCGTCCCGTCTGATGTCCCCATGAAGTCGGGCGCGCCCGACATGCCCGACATACGCCCGACATAGGGAAAGCCATGTCGGGCAGGAAAAAGCGTTGATATGCCTCGCTGTTGTTGGCGACCTGCCCGACATGCCCGACTTGCCCGACATGATGTCGGGCAACTGCAAGCACATGACGTTTCAGGATGGACGCCCTGACGCATCCAAGCCGCCGCACCTGCCCCGCATGGAGGCCGCAGGCCGGGCGTGGATGCCCGGAAAAGGGGGATGAAAAAGTCTGATTTTTGTATTCGTGCGGGGAATGGTGCGGGGAAAAGAAAAACCCCTCACAGATTGCCATCTGCAAGGGGTTGATTTCACTGGTGCGCCCGGCGCGATTCGAACGCACGGCCTTTAGCTCCGGAGGCTAACGCTCTATCCGACTGAGCTACGGGCGCGGAGTTTCCCCGTAAGGGGGCACCACAGACTTGGGAAGCTAGCTCTTGTGCCGCGTCCTGTCAAGCTGTATGCTCCGGTACCGGGAGCGTGCCGCGGCTTATTCCGTGTCGGAGCCGTGCCTTCGTGTCCATCCCTTTGTTATGCTCCCCCTTCTTTTTCTTTATCTTTAAGGAGTATCCCATGAGCGTTTCCGTTACTTGGTACGGTCATTCCAATTTTAAGGTTTCTTGCGGCGATGTGACTGTTTTCATCGATCCTTTCTTCACGCACAACCCTTCCTGCCCCGTGACGTGGAATGAGGCCGGGAAGCCGGATTTGGTGCTCGTCACCCATGACCACGGCGATCATACGGGTGACGCCGTGGCGATCTGCAAAAGCAGCGGCGCGACCTGCGGCTGTATCGTCGGTACGGCCGAACGCCTGATCGATGCCGGGATGCCGCAAGCCAGCATCCCCGCCGGGATCGGCTTCAACATCGGCGGCACCATCGAAGTGAAGGGCGTCCGCGTCACCATGACGCAGGCTTTCCACACTTCGGAATCCGGGGCCCCCGCAGGGTATGTCGTGACCATGCCGGATGGCTTTACCTTTTACCATGCGGGCGATACCGGCCTTTTCTCTTCGATGGAGCTGATAGGTTCGCTGTATCCGCTGGATCTTGCGCTGCTGCCCGTGGGCGGCTTCTTCACGATGGACGGGCTGCAGGCCGCCCATGCCGCGCGCCTGCTCAAGCCCAAGGCCGTGATCCCCATGCATTGGGGCACATTCCCGGTTCTTGCACAAGACCCCTCGGCTTTTGCGTCACACCTTGCGTCCGTGGCCCCCGACGTCCGCCTTGTCTCCATGAAGCCCGGCGACAGCACCGCGTTCTGAGCACGGAGGTGCCCCATGACGATCATCGAACACGGCGAACTGGTTCGCCGCGCCTTGGAATATGTGCAGGAAGAACGCTGCCGCCGCCCGGATGCGCCGCTTTCCTCCCTGCTTGACGAAGCGGGCATGCGCTTCAACCTGACGCCGTTGGACGCGGCCCAGCTTGCCCGCCTTTTTTCCGAAAAAGGACAGGAGCCTTCCGACCCGTGCAAACGCTAACTTCGCATCCCTACAGGACGTTGCCCGATGCCTTCACTTCTTCAGAGACAGATATTTAAAGAAATCGCCAACCTGTTCGTCCTCGCCGTGGGAGTGCTGCTGACGCTTATCCTCATCAGCCGGGCGGTGCAGATGCGGGAACTGTTTCTGGGGCTGGATCTCGGCATCCTGGATACCGTCCTGCTGTTCGGCTACATGACCCCGCTGTTCCTCATGCTGGTGATCCCCATCGCCTGTATGCTCAGCGTCTTCCTGACCTTCCTGCGCATGAGCACGGATCGCGAGCTGGTCGCCCTGCGCGCGGGGGGCATCAACATTTATCAGATGCTTCCCGCGCCGCTTCTGTTCAGCGTGATCTGCATGCTGCTGACGCTCTGGGTTTCCCTGCATTGGCTGGCGTGGGGCATGGGGCATTTCCGGGAAACGATCCTTGAAATCGCCAATACCCGCGCCCGCGTCGTGGTGCAGCCCGGCGTCTTCAATACGGACTTCCCCAATCTGGTGCTTTTCGCCCGGCAGGTGAACCCCGGTGACGGGGATATGGCGCAGGTTCTGGTGGACGACCGTTCGCACCCCGAACGCCACATGACCATCCTCGCCCCGGAAGGGCGTTTCGATACCGATACCGAACGCGGCGAGCTGGTGTTCCTGCTCAAGGAGGGCAAGATCTACACCACGGACAAGAAGGGCTCCTCGGTGCTGGCCTTTGACGAATATAAGGTGCGGCTGCCGCTGGACTCCCTTTTCAAGAGCCTTGATCTTGGGGATGTGCGGCCCCGCGAGATGTCATGGAGCAAGCTCTCCAGCATCACACGGGAGGAGGCCCTCAAAGTGGATGTGAATTACGCCAACAAGCTGGAGGTGGAGCGCCATAAGCGCTGGGCCTATCCGGTGGCGTGCATCGCCCTGACCCTCTTTGTGCTGCCGCTGGCTTCGGCCTTTGAGGGGCTGCACAGGCAGACGGGGCTTATGCTGGCCCTCGCCATGTTCTTCGTTTATTACAGCCTGATGTCACTCGGCTTCAGTACGGGCGAGTCCGGGGCGATCCCCCCCTCCATAGGGTTGTGGGTTCCGAACATCCTGTTCCTTTGCCTCGGCATCTACGGGCTTTGGCTGACGGCGCATGAGCGAACGCCGCATTTGGCGACTTTCTTCCGCAACTTGCGGGTACGGAGGGCGTCATGAGTTTGCTTTTCCGGTATCTGACCAAGAACAACGCGATGATCCTGCTGCCGACCCTTGCCGTCGGCATCGGCCTGTACGTGCTCACAGACCTGTTCGAGCGGCTCGACAACTTCATTGAGGCCGGGCTGTCCGTGGGCATGGTGCTCACTTACTTTATCGTGAAAATGCCGCTTGTGATTTCCCAGATCCTGCCGGTGATTTTCCTGCTGTCCGCGGTCATCCAACTGTGCATCATGGCCCGCAGCCGCGAATTGACGGCATTGCAGGCCGGGGGCATCTCGCTCGGCGTGGTGGCGAACTCCATGATCCTCTGCGGCATCTTCTGGGGTTCCGTCCAGCTTGGCTTTTCCGAATATCTGGGCGTTGCCGGGGAGCGCGAGTCCGCCCGCATCTGGCAGGAGGAAGTCCGCAAGAAGAACCTCGCGGCAACGGTACTCAAGGACGTCTGGTTTACGGACGGGGACTGGATCGTCTCGCTCGGAACGCTTGACCCCAAGGCGCACGGCACGGGCTTCGCCGGGTATGAACTGTCCGAGGACGGCCTGAGCATCAAGCGCATCGTGCAGGCGGCCACATTCACCGCAGCGCCCAACCACTGGGCCTTGCGGGATGTGCGCGTCTATACGCCCGACACCTTCACGCAGGTGCAAGAACCGGACTTCGTCATCCCGCTCAGGCAGGATCCCGAAACCTTCCGGCTCGTCAATACGGGCACGAAGCCGCAGCAGTTGCCGCTCTGGCAGCTTGGGGACGCCATCAGCCAACTGAAGTCTTCCGGTTCCAACGTGGAGGCGCTCCGTACGGCGTGGCACGCCAAGCTGGCCTATGCGGCGTCGATTCTGGTCATGGCTTTCGTGGCGACGGCCATCGTCTCGTGGAAGGACAACATCTATATCGCCGTGACCGTGGCGCTGCTGTGCACATTCCTGTATTTCGCGGTGTATACCCTCGGCACGACGCTTGGACAACGCGGCATCCTGCACCCCTTCCTCGCCGCGTGGACCGCGAACATCATTGCGCTGTTCCTTGCGTTCTGGCGGCTTGTCCCCTTGCTGCTGCGAAGGAAATAGCCCGGCGGAACTTTAACTGGAGGGGCGAGGAAACTTTTTTGAAGAAGGGGGAACACCCCCATGTTTTCCTCGCCCCTTCTCTCTCTCTCTCTCTCTCTCTCTCTCTCTTCCGCCACGTCTTTCCTCGTTCCTTTCAAAGGCTTTTTCCTTTACGAATCCCGCCCATTCGTTTTTCCTGCGGCGGCGGAAAAGTGCTTCCTTTGGCATTGAGGAGCAATGTGTTGCCGTTGCCGGAGGATATGATTGGCATATTCATCAAGAGGGTGACTATACGGAATTCCCCCCAACCTTTTGGTCGGCAAACCTCATGGCTGAGAAACTGTATTTCATTGTTTGAAATGTAAAAAATAAGGCTGTGCCATAGAAAACGGTTGATGCTTTATTTCCTTGAAATTCCAAAGAAATAACCAATAAAATTCCCCAATCACAGAGCCCATCAGCGGAAAATTTTGAGAAAAAGCATATATTTCAGTATATTGCTGAAACAAAACAACCATATACTCTGACAGAGCCAAAAATAAACTATCAACAAGTTACTACGATGCAGCTGTACCTTTGCAGCGGGCCAGTGGAAAACGGCATCTCTTCGCGGGCGTAGTTTAATATGAATCCCGCTTGAAAATTTTTAACATGGCTCTGCCATAGCATGTGGCTGTGTTATTTTCACAGTATACTTAAGTTGTGCCGTCAATGAGATATAATACATTGAAATTATTTAAGGGGTGGCCTAGCTAAGGGAAAATAGTTAGGATAGCTCATGTATGAACGGCGAAGCAGACTAAGTTTGCGTCAACAGTCTGAATTGATAACACTATTCGTGGCAGGGGCAACAGCCCGCACTGCCGGGGAACTTGTGGGCGTTCACCACAACACAGCGGTTTCCTACTTTATGCGTCTCAGGCACCTGATTGCCGCTCATTTGTCCAGTTATCGCCTGTCAGGGGAGGTTGAAGCCGATGAAAGCTATTTTGGCGGGGTCAGGAAAGGGAAACGCGGGCGCGGGGCAGTGGGAAAAATAGTGTTTTTGGGCTTGTTAAAACGCAGTGGCAAGGTTTACACGGCCATAATCCCTGACGCCCGCACAGAAACGCTGATGCCTATCATTGAGGAGCAGGTTGAGCCGGACAGCATCGTCTACACAGACACTTTCAAGGCGTATAATGCGTTGGACGTAAGCTGCTTTCATCATCACCGAATCAATCATAACAGGCTGTTTGCCAAACGAGTGAATCATATCAATGAGATAGAAAATTTTTTTGGAACCAGGCAAAACGGCATTTGCGCCGCTTTAACGGCATCAAGCCAGAACATTTCTACTGGTTCCTGAAAGAGTGTGAATGGCGATTCAACGGCGGCAACCATAAAGAGCTCTTAACCCAGTTAAAGTATTGAGTAAACATTAGCCTTAGCTAGGACAACCAAAAGATTATTTTTGGTATTTTTAAATAGTTATATTCAAAATGACGACACGGTCTAAAATACAAGTTTTTTTAATTCTTCGTTGATGGATTTCATGATTGGGGGCATTTTATTGGTTTATTCCTTTGGAGTTTTAAGAAATACGGCATCAACCGTTTTCCATGACACAGCCTTCACCATTGAAATACACATTCCCCAACATGAAAACGGACTCAAGAAAGCCTGCGAACAGGGATTCGATAAGTACAAAAGTCTTTGAAGAGGAGGGGGTGGGGTTTGGGGAGGGGGAGGAGAAACTTTCTCCAGAAAGTTTCCCCTCCCCCTCCCCAATTTCCCAATAGCCTTATTACCCGCCTACCCGCCGATGGCGGTCATGCGCCGCTGGGCCACGGCGTTGCGGCGGCGTTCGAGGAGCCGCGCCCCGATGGGCTTTTCCCGTGTGGCGAGGGTGACGATGCGGCGGACGGCTTCGATGCCGAGCCTGGGATGCCGCAGGGCATTGCAGAGCCGGTATTCCCGGTCGTCGAACAGGCATGTCCTCAGCGCACCGTCGGACGTGATGCGGAGCCGGTTGCAGTCCGTGCAGAAATGGCTGGAAAGCGGCGTGATCAGGCCGAGGCGCCCAAGGCCGGGGCCGTCCGGGCCGGAGAGGGCGTAGAGCCGGGCGGGGCCGCCGCTGCGCTGCCCCTGCTCCACAGGGGCGACGGAGACGAGCCCCTTGACGGCGTCAAGGATGTCCGGGGCAGGCCAGAAACAACTGTCCGACCAGCGCGTGCCTTCGCCCATAGGCATGAATTCGATAAACCGCACATCGACGGGGTGGCGCATGGCGTAATCGACAAAGGCGGGCAACTCGTCGTCGTTGAAGCCGCGCATGGCGACCGCGTTGAGCTTGAAGGGGATGCCCGCGTCGAGAAGGGCATCCATGTTCTCCCGAACCTTATGGAACAGATCGCGGCCCGTAACCCGCTCGAACTTGTCCCTGTCGAACGTGTCGAGGGACAGGTTCACCGCGTTCAGGCCGATGGCTTTCAGAGTGCGGATATGGGGGCCGATCAGCGTCCCGTTGGTGGTCACGCGGATGTCGAGGGCGGGGTGTGCGGCCCGCAGGCGTTCGAGGAACTCGGCGAACCCTTTGCGTGCGAAAGGCTCGCCGCCCGTCAGCCGGACTTTTTCCACGCCCATGTCCATCGCCATGTCCACAAGCTGCTCCATCTCCTCATAACGCAGGACGGATTCGTGGGGAATGAACGTCTCCATGCCGCTGCGGCAGTAGGTGCAGCGCAGGTTGCAACGGTCGGTGACGGAAAGGCGGATATAGCGGACGGCCCTGCCGTGGCCGTCTTCCAGCGAGGCGGCGGGTTCGCACGGATGGGCGGAGGGGGGGATTGCATTCATGGGACTGCCCGGTGGTTGTGCGCCGTAAGGGGCGGCGCGGTGGGGGAAGCCTTTACCGTACCCCCTCCTCGGCGGCGTGGCAAGCCGTACCGTACCTTTGCTCACATGCGGCTTCAGCCATACGTTTGGCCCGCTCAAGTTCGTCCGGGAAATTGATGTTGAAGAAGGGCAGGGCTTCGGCCTTGGTATAGGCGACGCGCGACTGCCGCCCTTCGGGGATCACAAGGTTGAGCTGCCGGAGGCTGCGGGCATGGGCCTTTTCAAAGAAGGGCAGGCAGGCCGGTTCGTAGATGGAGACGAGCGCCTCGATGAATCCCGTTTCCGCCTGCTGGAACGTCGTCATCAGCGTTTCGGGGGAACGGGCGTTGCGGACGTCGATGAGGCGGCGCAGCGTGGGCGCGTCCATGAACGGCAGATCGCACGAGAGCACGAGGAGCGGCTGCCGGAGCTCCCGGAGCGCGGCCCATACCCCGCCGAACGGCCCAAGGCCGGGTTCCGCGTCGGGGATGGAACGGATGCCGGGCAGGGCCGGAACAGCTTCCCCTGACGCGGGGGCCCGGCACGAAATGGCTACGCCGTCCGTACACGCGGCGAGAAGATCGGCTGTGCGGGCCAGCATGTCCCGCCCGTCACCGGGCAGGCGCAGGCGTACCTTGTCCTGCCCAAGCCGGGTGGAGCGCCCCCCGGCCAGCACGACGCCGATCATGCGATCCTGCCTTCTCCGGCGAAGACCGTGAGCCGTTCCTCGCGGGGACGGCAGAAGCCGACGACGGTCACGGGATGGGCGGGATGGAGCCTGTTTTGCTGCCGGGCCATTTCCACGGGCGTGGAGGTGACGGCGCTGCGGCTGATGAGGAACGAGAACCCCGCCCGGCGCGCCTTGGCGTAGAGGCTGGACGTGATGCGGGCCGAGACGAAGAGCACGGTTTCCGCCGGATCGATGCCGTTGAGACAGGCCCAGCCCGCAAGCCGATCGAGGCAGTTGTGCCGCCCGATGTCTTCGGCAAGGCGGAGGAAGGCCCCGGCCTTGGGATCGAACATGCCCGCGCGGTGGAAGCATCCCGTGGATTCCCAGAGCAGGGGGCAGGAGCCTTCCAGCGTCAGGAATGCGTCCATATGCTTGACGATGGCGTCGGGCGTCATGACGATGGAGGGCGTTTCGTCGTGCCCTTTTTTCTCCATGCGCTTGAGCTCCACGGCAAAGGCGTGTTTCGCGTCGATGCCGGGCGGGACGGATACGGCGCGCACGCTCCCGGACATGCGGAACGGCGAGGGGCCTGCTTCGGGGCCGAGATGCCGGCGGTCGAGCAGGACGTGCCCAATCGCCAGCGGCTCAAGATCGTCGGGCCATGCCCACAGGCGGCAACTGCTTCCATGCCACGAGACGTATACGGGTTCCTCCGGGCTGACTGCGTCGTCGATATGCTGCCACCCGCCGTCTTTCCAGCGGGTGACGGAGTAGGACAAAGGGGTATTCATGGGTTGGCCACCTCTGCGGAGGGGACGAAGGCGAGCCTGTCGCCGTTGTTCAGGATGCGATCCGGTTCGGCATGAACCCCGTTGACGAGGAGCAGGGTTCCCGCGGATCGGATGTTGAGGGCGCGCATGGCTTCGCCCGCCGTGGTTCCTTCGGCCACGTCCAGCCTGCCGGTTTCGGGCGTGTGCGGGGGCAGCGTTGCGAAGCGGCGTATTTCTATCAGCATGGGAAGACTCCTTGAGCCCCATCCTAGCGGATACCGCAGGTTTTTTGCAAGGCCGGGAACACGCGGTGCCGCGGTTCGGGGCCAGTGGAAACGGAAGGCTGTGTTATAGAAATGGTTGATGCTTTTTTCCTTGAAGCTCCAAAGGGATAACCGGCAAAATGCCTTGGCCGTGTATCCCGCCAAGGGGAAAACGGGAAAAAAGGCTCTATTTTTCACCGCACTGTGGAGATGAAGCAACCACATACCCTAACAGAGCCAAACGGAATGCCGCGGATAGGGGGTCAATAAACGCGAAAGCCTTTGAAGAGATGGGGTATTCGCTTTTGCAATGAAGCATGCGGCTTTCATCTCCACAGCACGGTGAAAATGCGGCCTTTTTCTCCAGTTTTCCCCTTGGCGGACTTCATGGCTGAGGCATTTTGTCGGTTATTCCTTTGCAGCTTCAAAGTAAATGTCCCAGAGAAGCGTGGGACTCCCCCCTTCTCCAGAAAGTTTCTCCTCCCCTCATCAACACATTGTTATTCCTGAAATATACGTTTACCGGTCGCTCCACACGGCGCGCCCGGCCTTGAGGCGGAGGCGACCAAGGGGAAGCCCGCGCCAGAACAGGGACGCTTCCTTGCCGGGCAGCCCCGTGTCAAGGCTTCCGCCTTGCAGCAGGCGTTCGAGGGCGGGCACGTCGTCGACGTCGAGGCGGGGAGTGCGGCGGGGTTCCGGATCAAGCAAAGCCCTGAGCCGCGCCGAAGGGATAAGCCCCTGTGCCGACGCCTTGCCGAGGGCCATGCCCTGCCAGCGCACGGCGGCGGGCAGGTGCGCCAGCGCCGGGGCGGGCAGGAAGTGGAGGGAATCCTCGAACGCCGCCAGATCGCCGGGGGGGAGCAGGGAGGGGGACAGCCCGAACTCCTCAAGGAAAGCCGGGGGGATCGCGCGGTAGGCCGCCGTGGACGCCTCCCCTTGGGCGAGGCCGGGCGCGGCGGCGGAGTCGCCGGGTTTGCGCAGCAGGGCGATATAAAAGCCCTGCGCGTTGGAGGCGTCCTCGTCCACCCGGAGCGTGCCTTCGCAGCCGGGGAGTTCCGGCGCGGCGAAAACGAAGCCGGGGAACGGCTCCAGCGGGATCAGTTCAAGGCCGAGCCCTTCAACGGCAAAACGGACTTGCCCTTCGTTCTCGTCCACATTGGTCGTGCAGGTGGAATAGACGAGCTTTCCGCCGGGGCGCAGCAGGCGGCCCGCTTCCGTCAGGAGCTTGCGTTGCAGATCCAGCATGGGCTTGAGGCGGTCGCCCTGCCAACGCCTGATCGCCTGCGGGTTCTTGTCCGTGGTTCCCCAGCCGGAACAGGGCGGATCAAGGAGGATGGCATCCCACGAGGCGTCGGGCAGGGGCAGGGACTCGCCGGGCCATGAGCAGGTCACGGCCTGGAGGAGGTTGAGCGCGGCGAGGTTGCGGCGCAGGTTCGCGAGGCGCGGGCGGGCCGGTTCGTTGCCGAGCACCAGCCCCCCGCGGCCCACAAGCTGCGCGAGGAGGCCCGTCTTGCTGCCGGGGCTGGCGCACATATCGAGCACGCGGGCCCCTTCGCCGGGCGCGAGGGCCAGCGGCGGGAGCATGGACGAACGATCCTGAATGTAGACGTACCCCCAGAAGGCGGCGAGGCTCCTGCCGAGCGGGAACGGCTCCCGGAGCAGCCGCCTTGCCAGCGGAGAAAACGGTTCCGGCTCGAAAACGAAGCCTTGTGCGCTGAGCAGCGCCTCGACGGACGGGATCTGTTCCGGGCCGCAGACGAGGCGGAAAGAACGGCGGAGGGCGGGGGTGTCGGTCATACTATCCTATTTAGAAAAAACGCGATAAAGGGTTTTTGGCACTTTCCGTTTCCGGCGTTGCGCTTGCGGAGACGGGGAAGTCTATAGTATGGTAAAAAAAGTCGACCGGGCTGAACCGGCGAATCCTTCCAAGGAGTTTACGAATGCATCTGATATTCCGTACGGCTCTGATGCTGTGTACAATGCTGGTATTTGTGGCGCAAGCCCTTGCCGCCGATGTGCGCAGCTACGCGGTGCTGCCTTTTAAAGTGAGTGGTTCCAGCGGGTTCACCTATCTGGAAAAGGCCATTCCGTCCATGCTGAACTCCCGCCTGTACTGGCAGGGACATTTCCAGCCCGTTGCCGACGCCGCACTCGCCAAGGCCGGGGCCGTAAGCGATGCCGGAAGCGCCGCCAAGGCCCTTTCCGCCACCGGTGCCGACTATGTTGTCTGGGGTGACGTGACGATTATAGGCGACAGCGCCAGCCTTGATGTCCGCGTCCGTGACAAGGCGGGCAAGGAATGGCGCAAGGGCGCGAAAACCCGCGTCAATGACCTTATCGCCACCCTTCAGGGCGTTTCCGACAGCATCAACGCCGAAGTCTTCGGGCGCGGTGGTTCCGGCGTCGTTGCGGCGGCCCCGGCTGCGAGCGCCGGGCAGGCGAACCCCAATTTTGTCCAGAAGGAGGCCACGCAGAGCCAGGTCTACCTGAACCCGCAGTTCCGTTATCAGGGCAGCGACGGCACGCGTTACCGCAGCCAGACGCTTCCCTATGCGGCTGTGGGCATGATCGTTGCCGACGTGAACGGCGACGGCAAGAACGAGGTGGTCGTGCTCGGCGAAAAGCGCCTTTACGTGTATCAGTGGCAGAACGAGCGCCTCGTGCAGCTTGGGGAATACAGAATCCCCACCCGCATGATGCCGCTTGCGCTCCGCAGCATCGATCTGAACCGCGACAGGGCTGAGGAAATCATCCTGACCGCCTATGAGGAAGACTACACGCAGCCGTATTCCATGATCCTGAGCTTCAAGGGGAATACCTTCACCGAAGTGGCGGAACGCCTTCCCTACTATCTGAACGTGGTGCGCATTCCCCCGGATTACATGCCCACCCTGATCGGCCAGAAGGGTGATCCGTCCCGCATTTTCTCGCGTGGCGGCGTGTATGAGATGATGAAGCAGGGCAACAGCCTTGTGCAGAGCAAGAAGCTGGATCTGCCGAGCGGCGTGAACGCCCTGAACTTCGCATGGCTGCCCGGAACGCCGGGCAAGGAAACCGAAAAGCTCGTGGTGCTGACCGATGAGGAACGCCTCCGCGTGTTCTCAAGCAACGGCTCGCAGTTGAACCAGACGGACGAGAAGTTCTCCGGATCGGCCATCGGCATCGCCGAACAGACGCAGATGCCCGGCATGGGCAAGGACAATATCCTGATCCCGTCCAAGTATTTCGTGCCGGTGCGCATGATCCCCTCGGATCTGGAACAGGACGGCACTTGGGAACTGCTGGTCAACAAGCCCATTTCGGTGTCCGCGCAGTTCTTCGAGAACTACCGCTTCTTCCCTGAGGGTGAAGTCGAATCCCTGTATTGGGACGGCGTGGGCCTCAGCCTTCAGTGGAAGACCCGCCGCATCAAGGGTTCCGTTGTGGACTTCGCGCTGGCTGACCCGAACAACGACGGCACCAAGGATCTTGTGGTCTGCCTGAACACGCCCCCCGGCGCGCTCGGCCTCCAGAACCGCAAGACCGTGGTGGTCTTCTACCCGCTGGATCTCAGCATGATGGATCCGAAGACGGCCCCGGCGCTCGACTAGCGGCGGATAAGAGGGGGCCTCCCGCAGCAAGGGCAGGCAACTGAAAGGCATCCATATGGCGCAGGCTTCGTTCGCGGGGCCTGCGTTTTTTTTGTTTGGCTGTGCCATAGAAAACGGTTGATGCTTTATTTCCTTGAAATTCCAAAGAAATAACCAATAAAATCCCCCAACCACAGAGCCCGCTGGCGGAAAAACTTTGGTAAAAAGCATATATTTTCAGTATGTTGCTAAACAAAACAACCATGTACTCTGGCAGAGCCTTTTGTTTCCGCTCTGGGGGGATCTTGTTCTCGTAATGAGAAAAAAGCGTTCGCAATCCGGGAGAATTCTCATTTCGGGAACGGCGGCACCTGAAAATGCTGAAAAATCCGCTTCAAAATGGGGATGATAGCAAAACACCACATTGGCCCTATCCTTGCTTTGGAGGGGCATTCCGGGATGTGCCCGGATGTTCCCCGTTTACCCTGCTGCCGCATCGGGAGGTTCGCAATGGACAATGCCATGCTTTATCACATCAATACGCAGTGCCTGCGGCCCGGCTCAGGCGCTTCCTTGGATATGCTGAGCGCCGCCGAAGCCCGGCGCGCCCGGCGTTTCCATGCCGGTTTCGCGCAGTACGCGCCCACGCCCCTCGTCCCCCTGCCGTATCTGGCCTCCACGCTCGGCCTTGGGAACATCCGGGCCAAGGACGAGTCGAAACGCTTCGGGCTCAACGCCTTCAAGGTGCTCGGCGCTTCCTATGCGATGGGCCGTTACCTTGCGGAACGGCTCGGAAAACCCATCGACGATCTGACGCCCGCCGATCTCTGTTCCCCCGCCGTGGGCGAGCGGCTTGGGCCCATTACCTTCGTATCCGCCACGGACGGCAACCACGGCCGGGCGGTAGCGTGGACGGCGCAGCAGCTCGGCAAGAAGGCCGTCATCTATATGCCCAAGGGTTCCGACCCGGCGCGGCTGGAGAACATCCGCAGCCACGGCGCGGAAGCCGGCATCACGGATCTGAATTATGACGACGCCGTGCGCCTCGCGTGGAAGATGGCCTGTGAAAACGGCTGGGTCATGGTGCAGGACACGGCTTGGGACGGCTATGAGGACATCCCCACATGGATCATTCAGGGCTATGCCGCGCTTGCTGTTGAGGCGCTCGCCCAGTGGCGCGCCGAAGAGCTTGAGCCCCCGACGCATCTTTTCCTTCAGGCCGGAGTCGGCTCTTTCGCGTCCGGCGTGCTCGGCTACATGGCCTCGGAACTTGGCGACGCGCTCCCCAAGACGATCATTGTAGAGCCGCACGCCGCCGACTGCATTTACCGTTCCGCCCTTGCCGGGGACGGCCTGCCGCATAACGTCACGGGCGATCTTTCCACGCTGATGGCGGGGCTGGCCTGCGGCGAGCCCTGCACCGTGGGGTGGCCCATCCTGCGCGACTATGCCTCGGCCTATGTTTCCTGCCCCGATTATGTAGCCGCCAACGGGATGCGCCTCTACGCCGCCGCGCGCGGCGGTGACGCCCCCATCGTTTCCGGCGAGTCCGGTGCGGCGCCGCTCGGCGCGCTCGATCACATCATGCGCAACCCCGCCCTTGCGCCGCTCCGCGAAGCCCTTGGGCTCGGCCCCGATTCCCGCGTCATGCTCATCAGCACCGAAGGCGACACCTCGCCCCGCGTCTGGCGTGACGTCTGCTGGTACGGCGGGCACGGTGACGGGCTGCGGGTGGGTGAGTAGGATATGAGATTGGGGAGGGGGAGGAGAACCTTTCTGGAGAAAGGTTCTCCTCCCCCTCCCCAAACCCCACCCCCTCCACTCCCAAGACTTTCGGCCTTATCGAATCCCCCTTGTCGGTTTTGCCTGTGGCTTGCAGGGGATTGGTTGAGGCGGGACAAAAGGGGACGGTTCCATCCGGGGGACGGATGGGGCCGTTTTTTGGGGGGAATGGGGCGTATTGTTTTGGGGATAGGGTTTCTTTTGGGGGCTGTCAGAGTATGTGGCTTTCATCTCCACAGCACGGTGAAAATACGGCCTTTTTCTCCAGTTTTCCCCTTGGCGGACTTTATGGTTGAGGCATTTGGCTGGTTATTCCTTTGAAGCTCAAGGGAAAAGGCATCAATTCCATGGCACAGCCTTCTTTTTCAATGCCGTTATGCCGTTTCAAAACGCAAGCTCCTCGATAGGAAGTTGTTCTTGCCGCCGGGGGCGGAGTCCCTTACCATCGGCGGAGACATTCAACAAGGAAGGATAGTGCCTGATGTCATCCTGCAAACGCTGCGGCCAATGTTGCCGCCTTGGGGGGCCGGTGCTGCACAAGGACGACTTGTCCCTGCTCGATCGCCTTGATGCCCCGGCCAAGGAAACCGTCCCGTTCGGCATGGCCGATCTGGTCACGTTGCGTACCGGCGAGCTGGTTCGTGACGATGTGCTCGGCACCCTGACGCCTCTTGAGG
Source organism: Bilophila sp. T19-St14 (assembly GCF_059728385.1). Classification (NCBI taxonomy): domain Bacteria; kingdom Pseudomonadati; phylum Thermodesulfobacteriota; class Desulfovibrionia; order Desulfovibrionales; family Desulfovibrionaceae; genus Bilophila; species Bilophila sp. T19-St14. The sequence goes on along the minus strand of NZ_BAAGFT010000001.1, from coordinate 2,079,147 downwards.
GCGAATGCGTAAAGCTGGCCCCGTCCAGGGGCCGGACGGATTGGGAATGCCGTTTTCTCGTCCGTATGCCGGACGCCTTGCCGGGCCGGGACGCCGGATGTGCGATTTATGGCCGCCGCCCTTCCCAGTGCCGGGCGCTGAACTGTTCCGACACGCGGGGCATCGCCGAGCTGTACGCCCATGACCGGGCTTCCCGCGCGGATGTGATGCGGGCCGTGGGCGCGCCGGAGGAATGGCTTGGCCTGTTCCCCGCCTATGAGGAAATGTGCGCCTATTCGCGCATCGCGCCGCTGGCGAAGCTTGTCATGCCGCCGATCAATCCCGGCACGCCCGCCGAAAAGGAAGCCACCGAAGCCCTGCTGGAAACGGTGCGCTACGATATTTCGTTCCGCCAACTGTGCGTGGAACGCGGCAACATCCCGGAAAGCTGTCTTCCCTTCCTGCTTGGGCGTCCGCTTTCCGAAACGCTCTTCATGTTCGGCTTGGCCCTGACCCGGAACAATAACCGGATGGGGCTTGTCCGCCGGAGTGAGGGAAGCTATGGTGGCCCCGTATTTCCCGACGGGAAAGATCTTTACAGATAATCGCACCATCAAAGGAGCGTTTGCCATGCCTACTCCTCCATGTATCCTCACCATCGCCGGTTCCGACTCCGGCGGCGGCGCGGGCATTCAGGCCGACCTCAAAACCATTACCGTTATCGGCGGGTTCGGGATGAGCGTCATCACCGCTCTGACCGCGCAGAACGGCGTGGGCGTCGCGGGCATCCATGCCCCGGAACCGGGCTTTGTGGGGCTTCAGCTCAAAACGGTTCGGGAAGGCTTCCCCATCGCCGCGGCCAAGACCGGCATGCTGTTCTCCGCCGAAATCATTGAGGCGGTCGAGGCCGGATTGCAGGGGCGCGAGTTCCCGCTTGTGGTTGATCCCGTCTGCGTAAGCCAGAGCGGGCAGCGGCTCCTCCGCGAGGATGCGGTCAATGCCTTGCGCTGGCACATTCTGCCCAAGGCCGATCTCCTGACGCCCAACCGCCCGGAGGCGGAACTGCTCGCGGACATGAAGATCGATTCGGAAAAGGATGTTGACGTCGCCGCGCGCAAGCTCCTCGATATGGGCCCCAAGGCCGTGCTCATCAAGGGCGGGCATTTCGGCTCGGCCTCCGATGCCGAATTCACGGACTGGCTGGCCCTGCCGGGCGAACCGCTTGTTGCGTTGAGGCAGCCCGGAGTAAAGACCTTGAACAACCACGGCACAGGCTGCACGCTGTCCGCCGCCATTGCGGCCTATCTGGGGCTTGGGCTCGGAATCCGGGATGCCATCGTGCACGCCCAGAAGTTCCTGAACCATTGCCTGCGCCACGGGTACGCGCCGGGGCTCGGTGCGGGCCCGCCCAACCACGCCTCATGGATTGCCAAGCGGGTTGACGAATAGCTTCCCCGGCGGAGAAAAGGGGACGTCCGTACGCCGCTGCGCCCGGAACGCCGTTTTGGGATCTTTTCTCCGCCATAGCATTGTTTCCGGCTCTGTCAGGGGAACTGGTTGTTTTATGTCTAAAATATGCTGAAAATATAGGTTCTTTCTCCGGTTTTCGCTGATGGCCCCATGATTGGGGGGATTTTATCGGTTATTCCTTTGGAATTTCAAGAAAACATCAACCGTTTCCTATGGCGCAGCCTTGTTTTTTTCCTGTCTTGGGAGGTTCGGCTGCCGGCGCACGGGAATATTTCGTCCCGGTGAGAACGTCGCCTTGCCTTCTATGCCAACATGCTTTATCTTTTTTTATTATGACGACATCTGCTCTCTATCCGCGTTGGCTGCAATGCGGCCTCTCCTCAGCCGAAAGGACTTGGATCAGCCTGCTCTAAGTCGCCCTCCGCGCGTCTTTGTTCTTTCTTTTTTGCCATTCGGGCGTTGCCGCGCTGTGTTCGCGTGTATGCGCCTCAAGACGACGGAGTTTTTATGTCTTCTGTATCGCATGTGAAGCATTGGTTTTTTTTGTTCTGTGCCATTCTTTTTGAAGTGGGCGGGACTTCGGTGATGAAGATGTCCCAGCACGAAGGCTGGCTCCTCGGCCCCAATGCGGGGCTTATAGCCATGTTCGCGCTGATCGGGCTTTCGTACTACTGCCTTGCGCTTGCCGCGACCGGGCTTCCCATCGGCGTGGCCTATGCCTTCTGGGAAGGCCTCGGGCTGACCATGATCACGCTCGTAAGCGTCTTCCTGCTCGGTGAAGCCATGAACCTGCAACGCTTCATGGCGTTGCTTGCCGTTCTCAGCGGGGCGCTGTTGATCCATCACGGTACATCCGAAGGCGGGCCCGCCCAGCGTTCCGCCAAGGCGGGGGCGGCGTCATGAGTTCGTTCTTTTCGCTCTCGCTGTTGGCGGTGATCGTTGCCGCACTGCTGGATATTGTGGCCAACCTGCTGCTTGCCAAATCGCAGGGGTTCCGGCGCAAGTTCATAGGGTTCGCTTCGCTCGGCATGGTTGGGCTGGCCTTTTACTCCCTTTCGCTCGCCGTGCGGGATATGGATCTCGCGGTGGCCTACGCCATGTGGGGCGGTTTCGGCATCCTTGGGACTTCCATCGGCGGCTGGTTCCTGCTCGGCCAGAGGCTCAAGCCCTGCGCATGGCTCGGCATGGTGCTGCTCATCGGCGGCATGACGGTATTGAAGTTGAGTTAGCGTAAGGAGCGTAGAAATATTGGGGAAGGGAGGGAAAACTTTTCTGGAGAAAAGCTTTTCCCTCCCTTCCCCAAACCCCATCCCTCCCTTTCCAAAGACTTTTGACGTTATCGAATCCCTCTTGCCAGCCTTCCCTGTAGGTATGGAAAGCGCTTCGGCGCGGCGTTCTTGGGGAGCGGTCTTCCCTGTAAAGAGGGAAGGAGCCGGTTCTCTTGCTGATTATCTCGGTTGTCCGTCTTCTTCCCGTTTTTACTGGAGATCTGGACAGCAGGGTATCGGCGTTTCGCGTTGAGCCTGCCGACAGTTTTCACTGAAGATATGAAAAGAGCCTGAACAAGGATAGGTTCAGGCTTTTGTTTTTGGCTGCGTCATGGAAAACGGTCATGCTTTCTTGGAGGCTGTGTCCTAGAAAATGGTTGATGCTTTTTTCCTTGAAGTTCCAAAGGGATAACCAGTAAAATGCCTTGGCTATGGATTCCGCCAAGGGGAAAGCTGGAGAAAAAGCTGCATTTTCACCGCGCTGTGAGATGAAACAACTACATACTATGGCAGAGCCTTCTTGAAATTTCAAAGGAATAACCAAATAAAATGCCCCCAATCATGGACCCCATCAGCGGAAAAATTGGAGAAAAAGCCGCTATTTTCAGCATACTGCTGAAATAAAGCAACTACATACTATGACAGCTCCTTAAGGGAAAAGAAAGGGGTACAGACCGTGAGCGGAGCGGACTCCTTTCGCGTCTCCTCTCCATTCGTCGCAGTTTTGCGGGAAGGGCCGGGAGAGAGAGCTTTTTGTAAAGGCTCTGTCAGAGTATATGGTTGTTTTTTAGTATGTTGAAAATAAAGACTTTTACTCAGATTTTCTCGCTGATGGGCTTTATGATTGGAACATTCTGCTGGTTATTTCTTTGGAACTTCAAAAGGCTGTGTTCTAGAAAATGGTTGATGCCTTTTTCCTTGAAGTTTCAAAGGAATAACCGGCAAAATACTTTAGCCGTGGATTCCGCCAAAGGGAAAACTGGAGAAAAAGCTGCATTTTCACCGCGCTGTGGAGATGAAACAACTACATACTATGGCAGAGCCTTCTTGAAATTTCAAAGGAATAACCAAATAAAATGCCCCCAATCATGGACTCCATCAGCGGAAAAATTGGAGAAAAAGGCTGTATTTTCAGCATACTGCTGAAATAAAACAGCCAAATGCTATGACAGAGCCTTTCAAAAAAACATCAACCGTTTCCTATGTCACAGCCTCTGTAAAAAGTTCCCTCCCCCGTTCTTTCACCTCATTTCACCATTTCATCCAATAATCTCTGCGCACAGCGGGCCGAGCCGCCGAGACGGGGCGCGAGCCAGCGTTGGAAGCGTTCTCGCACGGCGTCATGGTGCGTTGGTGCGGCGAGTTGCTGTTGCAGCAGTGTCGCGACGGCCTTGGCGTTTTCCCCGATTTGGAGAAGGCCGAGGGTTTCGAGAGAGTCTCGTTCGGCTTCGCCGGAAGGTTCCAGTGCCCATGCGAAGTTGTCCAGATGCGGGCCGCAGCAGGGAATCCTGCCCAGTGCCAAGGGTTCGAGGAAATTCTGGCCGCCGAGGGGGGCAAGGCTGCCGCCGACGAAAACGGCGTCCGCAAGCAGGTAAAGCTGGCCGAGTTCCCCGAATGTATCCCAGATGACGATGGAGCCTGCGGGGATGGTTTCCGTTTGTTTCGAGCGCATGACGGCGGGGAGTTTCGCGCCGCTCAGAAGGGCCTGCCACGGTTTGACGCGGTGCATGTGCCGGGGGGCGATGACGATGGTGGGGGCGCCGTGCGCGTGCAGTGTTTGGATGACGGAAAGGAGTGCGGGGTCTTCCTGTTCACGGACGGAGGCCAGCAGGACGGTCTGCCGGGCGTGAAGTTCGGGAGGCAGGAGCTTCAGCAGGGGGGCGGAGACGGCGGGCATGGCTGTGGCGGTGGCCCGGTCGAATTTGATGTTCGGCACGGCCTCCACTCTGTCGCCGCCGAAGATCTGGGCGAAACGTCCGGCGTCCGTTTTTGAGATGGCGCAGACATGCTTGGGTGCGATGGATTCCCAAAAGCCGGGGACGACGGCCCCAAGTTTGAGGTAACCGCGCAGGCTTTTGTCCGTCATGCGCCCGTTGAGGATCAGCATGGGGATATTTCGTTTTTCGCAAGCCAGCATGAGGCCGGGCCAGAGTTCGGTTTCCAGCAGGCCGACCACACGGGGGCGGGCTTGTTCGAGCGCCTTCTCCATGAGCTTCGGATCGTCCAGCGGGAAAAATGTGGGCCGGACGGATAGCCACCGGTGTTTCTCATGAAGTTTTCCCGACATATTCCGCAAAATGTCGAGCCCCTGCCGTGTCCATGTGGTGGCGAGCACACGCAGCGGTTCGGGATCGCCTTGCCTCTCGCGGAGTACGGCAAGATGGGCGAGCAGTTCCCAGACAAGGTAGGCTTCGCCGCCGGATGCCGCCTGAAGCCAGATGTCCGCCTTTGTACAGGTGGTTGCACTTCCGCCGTCCGTTTCCGTGCCGAGCGCCGGGCCGGGCCACCCGTCAGGGACAAGACGTTGCGGGAAGCCATCCTGAAGGCGTTTATGGCGGCGCAGGACTGGACGGGCCGCCAGCCATGCCAAACCGTATGCGCCGCTCAACAGGGCGCGGAGCACGCTGCGTTTCACTATAAGGTATCCTTGGTTTGAAAGGCGGCGGGGGAAGGGGGCCTTTTTCTGGAAGGCTTTGTCATAGCGTGTGGTCGTTTCATCTCCACAGCACGGTGAAAAGACAGCCTTTTTCTTCGGTTTTCCCCTTGGCTGAATCCATAGCTGATGCGTTTTTCTTGTTATTCCTTTGGAATCTCAAGGAAAAAAGCATCAACTCTTTTCTGGCGCACAGCCTTGTGGAAAGGTTCCCTCTTCCCCCGCGGGGGGTCTTGTTTGCCCTACCGTTTCAGGGCGAGTTCAAGCAGGCGTTCGATGAGATCCGCGAAGGACATGCCTTTGACGGCGGCTTCGCGGGGGACGAGGCTGGTGGAGGTCATACCCGGCGTGGTGTTGACTTCAAGGATGTACAACGTGCCGTCATCCTGAAGGATGAAGTCGGCGCGGCTGTAGCCCTTGAGCCCAAGCGCGTGGTGGGCGCGGAGGGCTGCATCCTGCACTTTGGCGGTTTCTTCGGGGGTAATGGGCGCGGGGCAGATTTCCTGCGCGCCGTCGGGCGCGTACTTGTTGTGGTAATCGAAGTAGTTGCCCTTGGAGACGACGAGGATGGGCGCAAGCGCCTCTTCGCCGAGCACGCCGCAGGTGACTTCACGGCCGGCGACGGCGGTTTCCACAATGGCTTCTTCCCCCATTGAGAACAGGGAATTCAGGGCCGTGTAGAGTTCCTCCTCGTTGGTGACGCGGGAAAGGTGCAGGCTTGAGCCGCCGGTGTTCGACTTGACGAACATCGGGTATTGCAGATCGGGCTTCCAGTTCGGGCCGGGATGTCGGGGCAGGAACACGCCGTCGGGGATGTTCAGGCCCGCATCGCGGAAGATCTGCCGGGCCGCCGCCTTGTGCAGGGCGAGGAAGGAACCGGCGGGGCCGGCCCCCTGATACGGGCAGCCCACGCGATCGAGGATGGCCTGTACGAGGCCGTCTTCGCCGGGCGCGCCGTGCAGGTTGATGAAGGCCGCGTCATGTCCGCGGGCCATGTCCATAAGCCGTTCAAAATCCTTGGCCGGATCGCAGAGCGTTACGCTGTGCCCGCGTTCCTTGAGGGCGGCGGCGATCTGCTCGCCGCCCTTCAGGGAAACTTCACGTTCGGGAGACCAGCCGCCCGCCAACAACAGTACTTTCATGGAGAGGAAACTCCAGTTGCGCCGAAAGGACGCGTTCAATGTTTTTGGAATGTTCCCAGCCGCGATGGATGGCGGCGCGGGAGTGTTCGCTTTTTCCATAGCGGACAAGCAGATCTTCATAGCGCTCGTCGAGCGATACCATTTCGTCGTGGCGGGCCCGCTTGTCCGCATAAATGACGAAAAAAACAGGATGGATGAGATCTTCGGGCAACGGCCAGGGCCATTCGACGTGGTGGTAGACGGCCTGGGCGACCTTATGGCTGCCCGTGGAATCGATTACCCATGACGCGCCGATCTGGGCATGGCTGCCGCCGAACTGCACGGTATAGGACTTGGCGATGTCGTGCAGCAGGCCCGCCGCGCGGGACAGGGCCACGAGTTCGGGGTGTCTGGATGCGCCCGTTTCAATCGCTCTTCGGGCCAACGCTTCGGCCATATCGGCTACGCATTCGCTGTGCCGTTCGATATGGGAGAACATGGCGTAGCGCGTCCATAGGGCACGGCAGGCCGCCTCGTCGGGGATCGGCGCGGTATCCGGGTGGTCGAGGCTCCACAGGCTGGGAAGTTCGGGAAGGGCCGGATTTTCGTAGGGCTTGCCGTTCCGAAGGGGAGGCGTGACGAAATGGACTGCGTATTCGCTCGCGGATTGGGACATGGAGGCTTCCTTACAAAGGCTTTGCACGGGACAGGCTTTCGTAAGCCTCCCACGTATCAACATCTGTTATTGCTGCCGTATCATTGGTAGGCATGAGGCGCAAGCCGAATGCGGCGAGAATGTCTCTGGCGCCCTTGTCGCCGCTCAGGTGGAGCGTTTCGCCGAATGCCCCGGCGGGCAGGATCACCGGGTTGCCCCGGACGCCGCCGCACGCCGGGGCCGCCGCGCATTCCGGTTTTTGCAGGTAAAACGCCGTCAGTTCCCGTACCAGCTCCGCCCCGACCAGCGGCTGATCCCCAAGGAGGACGGCGACGCCCTGAGGAGGGTAGGCAAAGCGTGCAACAAGCCGCCGGATGCCCGCCTTGAGGGATTCGGCCTGTCCAAGGTGGGCGTCGGGGGCGGGGACGATCTCCACGCGGGCATCGAAGTCGGAGACGGCCTTGAGCAATTCCGGGGAGGCGTCGGGCCGCACGGTGACGAACACGGGGGCAAGCCCGGCGTCCAGCGCGGCGCGGACGGCCCGGCGCACGAGCGGTTCCCCGTTCAGCGTCAGGGTCAGTTTGCAGCGCCCCATGCGCCGGGAGAACCCTGCGGCGAGCACGACGGCGGGGAGTGGAGAGCGTGTTGTGGTCATTGGTTGTGCGGGGGACTTGGGGAAGGGAGGGGGAAACTTTTAAAAAAGTTTCCCCCTCCCTTCCCCAAACCCCATCCCTCCCTCTTCAAAATTTTTCGGCTTTATCGAATCCCTCATGTCGGCTTTTCCGATCAAAAAAGATGGCCGTGTTATAGAAAAAGGTTGATGCTTTTTTCTTAAAATTCCAAATGATTAACAGATAAAATGCCTTAGCCGTGGATCCCGCCAAGGGGAAAACAGGAGTATTTTGACCGCACTGTGGAGATGGAACAACCACATGCTATAACAGAGCCAAAAAGATTGGCTCTGTCATAGTACATGGTTGTTTTGTTTCAGCAATATGCTGAAAATATATGCTGTTTCTCCAAAATTTTCCGCTGGTGGGCTCTGCGATTGGGGGATTTTATTGGTTATTTCTTTAGAATTTCAAGGAAATAAAGCATCAACCGTTTTCTATGACACAGCCAAAAGATTCTTTATGACAACATTGCTTCGTCATCAATAGAATGGAAGATATGAGCATTTATTTTTTGTAATGAAAGTCGCATTTCAACTGTCTGAAATTCAAAATGAATTTTTTATAAAGCCATCGAAAGGGCGAATGTCTCGAATATATTGGAACCTCCAAAAAGAGCAACAGGGAACGCTGGGAACAGGGATTCGATAAACACGAAAGTCTTTGGGAGGGGTGGGGGAGGTTTGGAGGGGGCGGGGAGGGCTTTCTCCAGAAAGCCCTCCCCGCCCCCTCCAATCTTACCTCTTCCTCCTGCCCCTCTCCGCAAAAGCTTTCCTGTTGCCCTGTCCCTGCCCCTGCGTGCGGGGGCGCTGGCCGGAGGGCTTTCCGAGCAGGATTTCATGCTGGCGGCGGCGCTCCTCATCCGTCCGGGCCACATAAATGGGCGCGCCGTCCGGGGTGCAGCGGGCGTAGTACATGGCCGTCGCCACCGTGCCCGGCGTGGGGATGAAGCACTGTACCTGACGGGGCGACCAGTTCCGGGCGGCAAGCCAGTCCCCAAGCCGGCGCATGTGCGCATCGGTGCAGCCGGGAAAGGCGCTCATAAGATAGGGGATGACGTACTGTTCCTTGCCGTGGGCTTCGGAGTAGCGGGCAAAGGCTTCGAGGAAGGCTTCAAAGGGCTTCATGCCGGGCTTGCGCATGAGGTCGAGGACTTCGGGCACGCAATGCTCAGGCGCGATTTTGAGCTGTCCGCCGGTGAACTCGCCGGTGTAGGCCGCAAGCGCGGTGGCATCCTTGAGCGCGAGATCAAAGCGCACGCCGCTGGCAACCCGGACATGCTTCACGCCGGGCGTGGCCTGCACGTCGCGGAGGAGAGCGATGCAGGCGCGCTGATCCACGGAAAATCCCTTGCAGATGGACGGATACATGCAACTGTCGCGTCGGCACTTGGAAGGATCGAGGCGGCAGGACGCGCCCCACATATTCGCGCTTGGGCCGCCCACGTCGGAAATGGAGCCGCCGCGCGGCATGGCGGCAATGCGTTTTGCCTCGTCGAGGATGGAGGCTTTGGAGCGGGAGGCGATGCGGCGGCCCTGATGGAGGGCCAGCGAGCAGAACGAGCACCCGCCCCCGCAGCCGCGATGGGTGGTGATGCTCGTGGCGATCATTTCCACCGCCGGGATCGGCTCCTTGTAGGAAGGGTGCGGACGCCGCGAGAACGGCAGGGCGTACAGGCCGTCCAGCTCTTCGGTGGTCAGGGGGGCGGCGGGCGGCGTGAGGAGAACCGTGCGGTCGCCGTTGGGCTGCGCGAGGATGCGGCGGGACTGGTGCGTCTCGCGCTCAAGCCGGACGGTGCCGTCCAGATAGGCGCGGGGCTCGGCAAGCATCTCCTCGTGCGAGGGCAGGCGGACAAGCTCAAGGCCGTCCAGTTCCCCGGCATCGGAGGGGATGGAGGCCGTTTTGACAAGCCGCGCCGTGCCGGGGATGCCGGCCCAGAGATCCGGCCAGATTTCACCGTCCACGGGTTCCAACACGGACAGATCGCCCACAAGTTCGGCCACGGCGTCGAGCCGCCGGGCGACGTCGAGCAGGGCGCGCTCGCCCATGCCGCAGGAAAGGATGTCCAGCCGGGCGTCGAACAGGATGGAACGGCGCAGGCTGTCGGCCCAAAAGTCGTAATGGGTGATGCGGCGGAGCGAGGCTTCGATGCCTCCGGCGAGCAGGGGCAGGCCGGGGAAGGCCTTGCGGATCAGCCCCGCGTAGACGATGACGGCGCGGTTGGGGCGCGCCCCGGCCTTGCCGCCGGGCGTGTAGGCGTCATCGTGGCGTTTTTTGCGGAACGCCGTGTAGTGCGCCAGCATGGAATCCAGCGCCCCGGCGCTCACCCCGGCGAACAGGCGGGGGCGGCCCATGCGGGCGAGGTCGGCGGTGCCCTGTCCCTCGTCCTTCCAGTGCGGCTGGGCCACGATGCCCACGCGGTAGCCGTGCCCGACCAGCCAGCGGCCCAGCAGGGGCACGCCGAAGGAAGGGTGATCCACGTAGGCGTCGCCCGTGACAAGAAGAATATCAAGGGAATCCCACCCGATGGCGTCCATTTCGGCGCGGGTGGTGGGCAAAAACGGCGGCTGCGGCAGCGGCGTGCGCGCGGGGAGTGTAAGATCAAACATGCCCGCCACTATAAGGCAGGGAAAACCGGAAGGAAAGGCTGATCCTCCGCCGTTCGGCGATGGCCTCCCGCTTTGATCGCCGGAGAGGGAGGGAAAACCGGAAGAAAGACGGGGTTCCGATCCCAGTGGGGGCGGCATGAAAACCTTGCGGAGACATTCGCCCTTTTGATGTTTTTTTAAATGGCTGTGCCATAGAAAACGGTTGATGCTTTATCTCTTGAAATTCCAAATGGATGACCAATAAAATCCCCCAGTCATGGAGCCCGCCAGCGGAAAATTTGGATAAAAAGCATATATTTTCAATGTATTACTGAGATAAAACAACCATGTACTATGACAGAGCCTTTTTAAATGGCTGTGTCATAGAAAACGGTAGATGCTTTATTTCTTGAAATTCCAAATGGATAACCAATAAAATCCCCCAGTCATGGAGCCCGCCAGCGGAAAATTGGAAAAAAGCATATATTTTTCAATATTGCCGAGACAAAACAACCATGTGCTATGACGGAGCCTTTTAAATTCATTTTAAGTTTCATGCGGTTGAGTATAAGTTTCATTGGAAACGCGAATGCCTCCCTTGTGCGTTCCCTTTGCTTTTCCCGGCTTGGAGGGTACAACGGGACGGTCACGTCAACCCTTTTCCCGCGCCCTCGCGCTTAGACATCATGGCACGAATCGCCCTTATCCTGCCCCGCCTCAGCCGTTACGGAGGCGTCGAACAGTTTGCCTTCCGCCTTGCCGAAGCGCTGGCGGAAACCCGCAACAGCGAACATGAGGTGGAATTCATCTGCGCCCGCTCCGAGTGCCTGCCGCCGGTCGGCGTGCGGACGCACGTCGTCGGGCGTCCCGGCGGATTGAAGTTCATCAAGATGCTCTGGTTCCTTATCCGGGCCGAACAGGTGCGCAAGCGCGGGAACTACGATCTGGTGATCAGCCTCGGCAAGACGTGGAATCAGGACATGATGCGCGTGGGCGGCGGCCCGCAGAAGACATTCTGGGAGCTTTCCGAGAAGGCGTGGCCCGCCGGTTTTCCCCGTTGGTTCAAGCACCTGCGCCGCCGCCTGCTGCCTTCCAACTGGCTGACCCGGATCATCGACAACCGCCAGTACCGCAGCGGCTGCCGGATCATCTGCGTGTCCGACGCGGTGCGCCATTGGACGCAGAAGGCGTATCCCGGCATCCCCGTGCCGGAGGTCATCTACAACCTGCCGGATCTTTCCCGCTTCACGCCGCCTACGCCTGAGCAGAAGCTGCTTTCCCGCATCGCCCTGAACATCGACAACAATCATGTCGCCATCGCCACCGCGACCAGCAATTTCGCGCTCAAGGGCACGGGCGTCCTCATCCGTTCGGTGGCGATGCTTCCCGATACCGTGCATCTGTTCATCGCCGGGGGACGGGATTCCGAGCCCTATCAGCGGCTCGCGAAAAGGCTCGGCGTGGCCGGGCGCATCCATTTCCTCGGCAAGGTGGAGGACATGCCCGCGTTGTATCGGGCGATGGATCTGTTTGTCCTGCCTTCGTTTTATGACGCCTGTTCCAACGCGGTGCTTGAGGCGCTGGCCTGCGGGCTCAAGGTGTTGTCCACAACCGCCAACGGTTCCAGCGTGTTTCTGCCGCAGGAGCACGTCACCCCCGATCCCGGCAATGCCGAGGATCTCGCCGCGCGCATCAAGGCGTTGATCGACGAGCCAGCGCCCGGGCCGTTCCGTATCCCCGACCACATTCAGGCCGGGCTCGACACATGGGTGCAGGTCGTCAACGAGGAATGCGATCAGCGCACGGGAAAGAGCGGCGGGATGGAGGGACAAGAGGCGGACGGAACCGAGGAAAATGAGGAAAACGAGAAGAACCCCCACCCCGCATCTTCCCAAGGTTTTTGATTGGCGGGGAGGCCGCGCGGAGGGAGCCCTTTCCGGGCGGAAGCGGCGGATCTTGAAAAAAGAGCCTGAACGGTATTTCGTTCAGGCTTTTTTCTTTGCCGTTCATTATGGGATATTTTGGGGCTCTTTATAATGTGGTCGTTTCATCTCCACAGTGCGGTGAAAAATAGAGCCTTTTTTCCCGTTTTCCCCTTGGCGAGATCCACGGCTAAGGCATTTTTCCGGTTATCCCTTTGGAGCTTCAAGGAAAAAGCATCAACCATTTTCCATAACACAGCCTACTTTTTTCTATTCGCCCCATCCGATGCTTTGGGAAATCAGGATACGTTTGGATTTGGGGAGGCCGAGGGCGGAAGCGAGGCCTTCGGCATCGTAGGAAGCGCGGACGACGTTGTGCAGGCCCACGGAAGCGCAGAACAAGCCCACGTTCTGGTAGGCGGAACCCGCATGCATGGCGGCAAAAAACTCTTTGCCGTTTTTCTGGGTGTCGGTGACGTACACCAGCCCTACCGGGGCTTCGCGGACAAGGCCCTGCCCGGCGAGGAAGCTGCGCAGGTCGGAGGAAGTGATCTGTTTGAGGCTGTGTTTCGGGGCGTCGTAGAGCCATGCCCCGCTGCTGCGGAGGACGTAGATTTCAAGATCCTGCCGGTTTTGGGCCGTGGGGATGGTTCGTTTCCCGTTGGGGCGGTTCACGCCGTACGCGGCCCAGAGCAAATCGCCGAGCAGTTTGTCTGAAAGCGGTTTTGCGGTGAACGTGCGGTTTGTCGCCCGTCCGCTGAGCGTTTGCATGAGCGGCTTCCCCCCTTTGGTATCGGGAGGGGGGAGGGCAAGGGAGGTGGCGGCCTGCGCCGTGCCGAACATGAGGAAGAGACAGGCGGCCAATACCGGAACGAACCGTTTCATCATAGCGTGGACTCCTTGAAAAAGGGGCGGGCCTCGGAGGGGCCTGTCGGCGGAAGGATGCGGATTATCATGGGGTGGCTGCAAGCTGGGAATACGCGTAGCCTGCCACTAACAAAGGAGGATAATCATGAAATGGGGACTGTCCATATTGGCGCTGTGCGCGCTGCTTGCCGCAGCCGCGCCGGAGGGCGGGGCTGCGGATCAGGGCGGCGGCGACGCAAAACTTTTGAAAATGGTGGTATTGTCGCGGCACGGCGTCCGTTCGCCCACGCAATCCTCCGAAACGCTTGAAAGCTGGAGCCGCAAGGACTGGCCCGAATGGCCCGTGGAGCGCGGCGGGCTGACCCCGCGCGGGGCCAAGCTGGTTACCGCGATGTGGGAACAGGAGGCGGCGTTGTTGCGCGAGGCCGGTTTGCTGCCTTCAAAAGGCTGCCCGGAGGCCGGGACGATAGCCGTCCGTGCCGACCGGGATCAGCGCACGCGGGCTACGGGGGAAGCCATACTTGAGGGGTTGGCTCCGGGGTGCGGGTTCAAGCCTGTCGTGAATGAAAAGGCACAGCCCGATCCGCTGTTCCATCCGTTGGAGGTCGGATATTGCACGCTCGATCCCGCCGTTGTTCGGGACGAAATCCCCGTCGGCACGATTGAGGGGCTTGAGCAGTCGCTTTCGGCGCCGATAGGGGAGCTGGCAGCCATCCTTGGCCCCGCATCTCCCGAATTTTGCCGCAGGCATCAATTGCCCGAAGGGTGCACGGCAATGGATGTGCCCACGCGCCTGACGCTTGCCAAGGATAACCGTACAGTCCACCTCGACGGCAAACTGGGGGCGGCTTCAAGCGCGGCGGAAATCATGCTGCTGGAGTATGGGCAGTGGGATCATCCCGCCGGATGGGGGGCCGTGGACAAGGCGGCGCTGCAACGCCTGCTCCCGGTGCACAGCAAGGTGTTTGACGCCGTGAACCGCGCGCCTTCCGTTGCCGCCGGGCGCGGCAGTGAACTGCTGCTGGATATGGCGAACGCGCTTACGGGCCGGTATGCCGATCCCGCCGTCAACAAGGCGAAGGTTGTGGTGTTCGTTGGGCACGATACGAATATTGCGAACATCGGCGGCATGCTCGGCCTGCATTGGCAGCTCCCCGGCTATGCGCCCGATGAAATTCCCCCGGCGAGCGTGCTGGTGCTGACGCTGTGGCTGCAAAACGACGTCTATCGGCTCCGGGCCGGGATGATTGGACAGTCGCTGGATACGCTGCACGATCCCGCCATGAAGGGCGGGGTTCTGAGGCAGGATATTGAAGTGCCGTGGTGCGGCCCGTATGAGGACGGCAAGGACTGCACGCTGACCGATTTTGAATTGCGCGTCCGTGATGTGCTCCGCCCCGAATGTGTCCGGGAACGCTAGGGCTGTTCACGAAAATAAATATATTTTTTACAAATAGTTATCTATTTTTCGGTGCTGAAAGTTCCTTCCAACCCGTTTCAGCCATTGGAAAAGCTCGGCATAGTGTGAACACGCCCTAGAAGAAGCGCAAGGAGCACCCATTGGCCCTATCTTTTCCTGCTTGAAATACGTCCCGGGAACGCTTGGAGAAGGGGCAAAGGGCCCGCCCGCCTCGTGCCCCATCCTTTTGACGGCATGAAGCTCTCGGTTCCCTTCAAAATATGATGAGGCGGCCCCATATCCGGCCTGTACCGGACATGGGGCCGCTTCCTTATAGGGAAGGCCGCCTTGCTTCTCCTGTTTTCCCGATAAAAAAGCGATGGGTCCCACCATGCCTTTTAAAGGGAATCCACCAAAGATTGATGAACCCTCACAGCATACTGATGAACCCCACAATTTCAGCCTATTCGTACGGGAAAAGCCGATCCTGATACGCGGTATTTCAACGGCTCTGTATAGTATGTGGTCGTTTCATCTCCACAGTGTGGTGAAAATACAGCCTTTTTCTCCGGTTTTCCCCTTGGCGGGAACTACGGCCAAGGCATTTTTCCGGTTATCCCTTTGGAGCTTTAAGGAAAAAGCATCAATCATTTTCTATAACACAGCCTTTCAATACATCATTTCAACCTGTAACTTGTATGGGAAAGCCTTCAATTTTTCTTTTGCACGCCCGATGTGGCGGTACTGCCTGCATTTATGCGGAAAGGCTGTGCCATAGGAAATGGCTGATGCTTTATTTCTTGAAATTCCAAGTAAATAAGCAACGAAATACCGCAATCATGCAGTCTGACAACGGAAAACTAGAGAAAAAGCCTGTATTTTTCACCATGCTGTGTAGAGAAAATAACCTTCTCCTGTTTTCCCTATAAAAAAGCGATGGGTTCCACCATGCCTTTTAAAGGGAATCCACCAAAGATTGATGAACCCCCACAGCATACTGATGCAACTCACAGCTTTAGCCTATTCGTACGGGAAAAGCCGATCCTGATACGCGGTATTTCAATAGGCTCTGTTATATATGTGGTTGTTTCATCTCCACAGTGTGGTGAAAATACAGCCTTTTTCTCCTGTTTTCCCCTTGGCGGGAGCCACGGCCAAGGCATTTTTCCGGTTATCCCTTTGGAGCTTCAAGGAAAAAAGCATCAAACATTTTCTATAACACAGCCTTTCAATACATCATTTCAACCTGTAACTTGCATGGGAAAGCCTTCAATTTTCCTTTTGCACGCCCGATGTGGCGGCGCTGCCTGCATTTATGCGGAAAGGCCGACAGGAGGGATTCGATAAGGGCGAAAGTCTTGGGAGGGAGAGGGGTGGGGTTTGGGGAGGGGGAGGGAACCTTTCTTTAGAAAGGTTCCCTCCCCCTCCCCAATTATTCTACCCCAACCCATTAACGGGCTTCATACTTCCCGTCGGGGAGCAGGGTGATCTGGCCGGCCTTGTTCAGCGGCACGCCGATCCATGTCATGGTTTCGCCGGCCTTGTTGGTGACTTTGACGTCCCAGGCTTCGGCCTTTTCGGTACGGCTGACCTCTATGTCCACCTTGTCGCCGTTGGGGAGGGTTTCCTGCTTCAACAGGTTTTCTTCCCAATCATTGGCGTTGGTGGGAGAGAGGTACAGCGTATAAATGTCATACTGGGCACCGTTAAAAATGTTGATTTTCTTGTCCAAGGCAAGGGCATTCCCGGCCATGCCGAGCGATGCGGCGAGCGCAAGAGCGACGATGAGGCGTTTCATGGCGTTTCTCCTCTTCCTCCGGGCAGGTTGTACCGACCGCTTCCTGAAAAGGGCCGCAGCCCCGGACTCTGCTGCGCCCCTCGGATGCAGGAACGTAATCCATACGTTCAGGGTACGATGAGGGGAAAATGATGCCATGATAATCAATAGGCTGCCGGAATGATTCTACTCCACGCCTACCTTGGGGCAGAACGAAGCCATCTCGCACTCGTCACACAGGGGCTTCCGCGCATCGCAGACATGGCGGCCGAACCATACCATCCGATGGTTGACGTTGCCCCATTCGGATTGCGGGAACAGCTTGATCAGATCCTTTTCGATGTCCACGGGATCGGTATGCTTGGTGAGCCCAAGTCGCCCGGAGATGCGCTTGACGTGCGTGTCCACGGCAAGGCCCTCGTTGATGCCGAATCCGCCCCACAGGACCACATTGGCCGTCTTGCGGGCCACGCCGGGAAGCTTGATGAGATCCTTCATGGTGTTGGGCGTTTTCCCGTTGAACTCCTTCACGACGATCTGCGCGGCGGCGATGAGGTGTTTCGCCTTGCTGTGATAGAAGCCGACGGAGTGGATGACTTCCTCAAGTTCGGGGATGGTGGCTTGGGCGAGGGCCGCCGGATCGGGCCAGCGGCGGAAAAGTTCGGGCGTAACCTGATTCACGCGCCTGTCCGTGCATTGCGCGGCAAGCACCGTGGCGACGAGCAGCTCCCACGGGTTTTCGGCTATAAGGTGGGTTTCCAGATCGGGATAGCGTTCGGCGAGCAGTTCAAGGACTTTTGCAGCCCGTTGTTTGTCTGTCATGGTCGTTTCCTTCATTCGGGGTGGCGCGCCGCAAGGGGCGCGGCAACGTGTCCCGGACGGATATTCCGCCCGGAACGCCGGAAACAAAACCATAAGATCGGGATGCCGAAAAGCCAAGCGGCGGGGCCATGCCGGGGGCCGGTGAGTGAAGAGACCTCCCGCCCATGCGGGAGTGCTGTTCACTCACCGGGTGCTTACATGAGCGTTTCGATTTCGTCGAATTCAGGGGAAACGAAAATGACCGGCTCAGGGCCCTGTTCCACAGGGGCCTGCATGGTGGGCTTTTCGGTTTCATAAAGGGGTTCGCACACTTCAACGATGGTTTCCAGTTCGTCGAATTCTGGCGAGGTGTAGGTAACGGTATCCAGCCTGCACCGCGTGCCGCCCTCGACCATGACATCGGAAACAGTGCTTCCATAGGCAGACATGGCTCTCCTCCAGAGAAAAGGGTTATAAAACAGTTACCTTTATATATTTGATAGCCCCCCATGCCGTAGGCGTCAACCTGTTCTGTTCAATCAAACAACAAAAAATTTTCTCAAAAAGGCCCGTGATCGGGCTGGGCGGCTCGATTGCCAGAACGGTGTGAAACGGCTATCGTTTCTGCCCAACGCACTGTGAAGGGAGGGGATATGGCGCTTCTCGTCTATATGACGGCGGCTTCGGCGGACGAGGCGGAACGCATCGCCGGGGATCTGGTGGAAAACGGCCTTGCGGCCTGCGTAAACATCATGGCCCCGATCCGCTCGGTCTATTCGTGGAAGGGAGAACTTTGCCGTTCCGAAGAGATCCCCTTCATCGCCAAGACGGACGACGATCGTTTTGAAGCGCTGGCCGTCCGGGTGCGTGCCTTGCACAGCTATGAGACCCCCTGCATCGTGGCCCTGCCCGTGGCACGGGGGGACGCGGATTTTCTCGCCTGGATCACCCAATCAACACACCCGGAGGAATAATGTCCATTTATGTCGCCGGTTCGCTGGCTTTTGACCGCATCATGTCCTTTAACGGCGCGTTCGCCGACCACATCCTTGCCGACAAGCTGCATATTTTGAACGTGAGCTTCCTCATCGACGGGCTGGTGGAAAAACGCGGCGGCTGCGCGGGGAACATCGCCTACACGCTGGCGCTGATGGGCGAAAAGCCGCTTATCCTCGCCACGGCGGGCAAGAACTTTTCCGAATACGGCGCGTTCCTCGAATCGAAAGGGATTTCGCTCGAAGGCGTCCGCATCATGAAGGATGAGTTTACCGCGAGCTGCACGCTGATTACCGACAAGAACAACAACCAGATCAACGGGTTCCATCCCGCCGCGATGGGGTTCCCGTGCGAGTACGCGTTCCCGCACGCCGACGCTTCCGCCGACTGGGGCATCGTATCCCCCAGCAACCTTGACGACATGAAGGTGCTTCCCCGTTTGTTCCGCGAAAAGGGCATCCGGTACATCTACGATCCCGGCCAGCAGATCCCGGCGCTTTCCGGCGACGATCTGCTTGACGCCATCACCGGTTCGGCCCTGCTCGTGACCAACGACTATGAGCTGGAGATGATCTGCAAGGCCACGCGGCGTACCCGCGCCGAGCTGCGCGCCCTGACCGGCGGCGTGATCACCACGCTCGGCGAACAGGGGTCGGTCATCAACAATGGCGAAGGGGGAACCGTGGGCATCGCCGCGCCCAAAACCGTGGCCGACCCCACCGGTGCGGGCGACTCGTTCCGCTCCGGCCTGCTCAAGGGCCTCCTGCACGGCCTCGACGTGCTCGCTTCCGCCCGGCTCGGCGCGACGTGCGCCAGCTACTGCATCGAACATCAGGGCACGCAGGAGCATGTGTTTACCTATGAGGATTTCGCCGCCCGCCACCGCGCCGCGTTCCACGAGGAACCGGGCGTGAAGTGGTAGGCACAGGGGGAGAGGGCCTTTCCGAAGGGCGGGGAGGCTCCTTTGTCCCGCAGCCTTCTTTGGGGCTAGGCTGGGGGCAGCTTGGCTGCCCCATGCCCTCCGGGGCTCCCTGCAACACAGCTCAACCTCTAAATAAGGGATTGCGCCCCTCCGGGGGCTCATCTGCCCCGCAGAGCCTTCCCCTGCCGCTTTCGGAGGGATAGGCCGGTGGGTGTCTATGCGGCGTTTGGAAAACAGGTGGTTTGCTTGACGGCGAAACGGCGTGATCCGTTTCGGCATTTCTGAGTGGAGACAGCAGATGTTCAAAATCATTATTCCCATTTTGGTCATCGCGTTGGCGGCCTTTGTCGGCATGAACGCCAAGGGCGGGCTTATCCGGGGCGTGGCCGACGGCATGTTGGTATCGCCCGCCCGTCCCGCCGTGGCTGTGAAGCCCGCCGCCGATTTTGCCTCCGTCGACGCCCGGCGCGTGGATCTTTCGCCTTCGGTACAGAACGGCATGCTTCAGGCTACCTCGGTACAGGCCGTGTATGCCATGTACAGCCGCCCGCAGGCGCCGGCGCACCTTGTCGCGCTCCTGGCGGTTTCCCAGAACGGCGAAACATGGCCCGTGGAACCGGAACCCGGTTTCCCCCCGATCAGGCACAAGAAGCAGGACATCAATGGTTTTTCCGGGTTTGCGGATACCTATGTTTTGGACTCGAAGGATGACCCGTGGGCTTCCGACGAGCCGGGACTGTGGGAGAACGGCAGCCTCGTCCGCCGCTTTACCTTTGTCCTGTGGTTCTACAAGGCCAAGCTCATCGTCGAATACCGCGAGCCCCTCCCCGCGCCTTCCGATATGCCGCTTGAGGACAATATCCCCCTGCTGGCGGCTTTCGAGGCAAGGGCATTGGAAGCCTTCCAACTGCTGAACGGCGATCCCAAAAACGGCGGCGTGGAACTTCCCCGGCCCAAGGAAAAGCTCCCCTATCCGCCCGCGGGCATCAATCGGCAGGCGCTCACCGATTTTATCGGTACGCTCTGGGATATGAAGAAATAGGGGCCCGGCCCATACGTTGCGGCAACAGCGGGTGAAGCGGGAAAACGGCACGCTGGCCGCCGTGCGGAAAGCCGAACCCCTCAAGGGGCGACGAACTGCTTGCGTGCTTGGGAAAAATCCGGCTGCCACAGCCGCTATCGGCGGGGTGGACACGGACAACCGGGGCATGGACGGCGAAAACGGCTACCCGGAGGCGTCGGCAAAGGAAGCGGCCTCCCGCACCGGCAGGGGCGGGGATGAAAAGCTCTCCTATCCGCCTGCGGGCATCAATCGGCAGGCGCTCACCGATTTTATCGGCACGCTCTGGGATATGAAGAGGGCCCGGCCCAAACCTTGCGGCAACAGCGGGTGACGCGGGAAAACGGCACGTCAGCCGCCGTGAGGAAAGCTGAACGCCTCAAGGGGCGGCGGAACTGCGTGCTTGGGAAAAATCCGGCTGCCACAGCCGCCATCGGCGGGGTGGATACGGACAACCGGGGCATGGGCGGCGAACCGGCTACCCGGAGGCGTCGGCAAAGGAAGCGGCCTCCCGCATCGGCAGGGGGCGGGGGATGAAAAGCTCCCCTATCCGCCCGCGGGCATCAATCGGCAGGCACTCACCGATTTTATCGGCACGCTCTGGGATATGAAGAAATAGGGGCCCGGCCCAAACCTTGCGGCAACAGCGGGTGACGCGGGAAAACGGCACGCTGGCCGCTGTGCGGAAAGCTGAACGCCTCAAGGGGCGACGAACTGCTTGCGTGCTTGGGAAAAATCCGGCTGCCACAGCCGCCATCGGCGGGATGGACACGGACAACCGGGGCATGGACGGCGAAAACGGCTACCCGGAGGCGTCGGCAAAGGAGGCGGCCTCCCGCACCGGCAGGGAACGGGGGATGATGCCTGACAAGCAGCCTGAGCATGGTGGGCCGACGGGCAGGGCGCAGGAAAGCGGCAGGATTCGAGCTGGAATGACCGAGATACAAAAAAGAACTCTTATCGGGTGCGCATGTGCTGTGTCATGCGAAACCCTTTTTGGCCTTAGCTATTTATTTACAAAGAAAATAACATCGGACGTCGATGCTGTGACGTTGCTGGGGTGGCGCTTTTTACTGGCGTTCATCATGATGAATATTTTATTGGCTACAGGATATATAAATATAAACATAAAGAAGAAACATTTGCCATCTTTGCTAAAGATAGCCTTTCTTCAGCCGATAGCCTATTTTTCATGTGAGACGTTTGGAATACAGATGACGACGGCTTCAGAGAGCGGGGCCATCATTGCGAGTATCCCAATAGCCTCACTCGCCGCATCAATCCTTTTTCTGCACAAAAAACCGACAAGGTTTCAAACTTTCGGCATTTGCTTAACGGTGCTTGGGGTGGTCGTTTGTGTAATTGCAAAGGGATTCGAGTCTTCTTTCAACGGGATCGGCTATATAATGCTATGTATGGCCGTATTGTCTTACAGCTTGTACTGCGTTTCTGCTGAAAAAGCATATGCAATAACAAATATTGAAAAGACATATGCCATGATCGCGTGCGGAGCCTGCTTTTTTACTACTATGGCGATAGGAATGAGCATAGCCGCAGGTACTGCCGTTGATTGGTTCATGCTGCCGTTTCAAAATACGGAATTCCTGTTTTCCGTTATATATCTTGGGATCGCATCTTCCGTCCTGTCTTTTTTATTGTTCAATATGTCAATATCATATATTGGAACGAATAAAGCCTCATCGTTTGTGGGCATATCAACGGCAGTATCCATATTGGCCGGTGTTTTTGTGCTTGATGAAGATTTTTCAGCTATGCAATGTTACGGGACGCTCATAATACTGCTCGGCGTCTATATAGCAAATATGAAAAGCGGGCTTTTGAAGCGTTAGTTTTGGCTGTGTTATAGAAAGTGGTTGATACTTTTTTCTTTGAAGATCTAAAGGGATAACATGCAAAATACCTTAACCGTGGATCCCGCCAAGGGGAAAACCGGAGAAAAAGGCTGTATTTTTACCTCACTGTGGAGATGAAACAATCACAAACTATAACAGAGCCTTAGTTTTTTGCCTTGGCTGTGCCATAGAAAATGGCTGATGCCTTTCTCCTTGAAGTTCCATAGGCATAACCAATAAAATGCCTTAGTCATGGATTCCGTTAAGGGAAAACCGGACAAAAAGCTGTATTTTCAGTATGTTGTGGTGATAAAAACAATCATATACCCTGACAGGGGCCTTGTTTTTACAGGGGCATACCCGCAAGAAAACGGTTTCGCATCGGGCACCTTCGATGCGAAACCGTTTTCTTGCAGGGAACGCCTTTTCTTGTGAAACGCCCTACCAGCGGCGGAACCTGCGCGGCTCTGGCGGGAACGCGCGGGAGCCGCAGCCTTGGCGGAGCATTTTTTCGGCGATGGCGGGGGCGCTGCGGACAGGCCCGCTGTCGAACCCGTAGGTGCGGGCCGTGGTAAAAAGCCCTTCAAGCAGCAGGCAATAGGTATCGGCGAGCTGGTCGGGGTCGGGGGCCTCCGCCTTGGCGAGCAGGTTCCGCACGTCCGCCCGCAAGGAAGCCCGCTGTTCGCGCACGCGCACGCAGATGTGGTGTTCCGGGTCGGTATAATCGGTCATCAGGTGCATGAACACGTTGCCGCTGTATCCGGGCTGTGAGACAAGCTCATGAATGGACTGGAAAAACGCCAGAAGCTGGCGGGCGGGTTCATTGGGATATTGATCCTGCGCCTGATCCCAAATCCGCCGGAATGCGGCTTCCCACTGATCCATACAGGCCAAGACCAGTTCTTCCTTGGAAGGGAAACAGCGGTAAAGGGTCATTTTTTTGATGCCTGCGGCCTGTGCGATGGCGTCGACGCTTACGGCCTGAACGCCGCTTTGACGGAACATCCGTTCCGCGATGCCGAGAACCCGTTCGCGGGTGACGGCGAGAGGCGTGCGCTGGCGGCGTTCTGTGGCGGGAGTGGCGGGGGCAGTCCCTTTTGTTTCCATGACTTCTCCTATACGACGACTCCGGCGGAAGGCTTGCCGGTGTTGCAGAGGACATCGCCGGACGCGGCCCGGAAATGTCGTTTCCCGGGCCGCGTCATGGGCGGTTACAGGACTTTTTTCTTCGTCCAGCCATGTTCCGTTGCCGCGTTTTCGGCTGCGGAGCCGCCGAGGACGCATACCGTCCCGGCTTTGGCCGCTTCAGCCATGACGTCGGCGAATTCCGTGAAGTGGCGGCGGGTCGTGCCGAGCATCTCCTCGCGCATCTGCTGGCGCAGATCGTCGCGGTCGTCCGTCAGGTGGCGGGACAGCGACGCGGCTCCCCGTGCGTCGGGCAGGAGATAGGTATCAAGATCGCCGATGGCCCCCACGATGGCAAGCGTCAGGTCGCGGTCGGAAAGATCCAGCTTCCGCAGGTAATCGGCGGTCGCGTCGTAGGTGGCGAGGGTCTTTTCGACATTGGGGTCGCGGTAGGAAACCAGCGCCAGTGAGCCGCTCATGCGATCGAGCGCGCAGAACGCGCCGTACGCGCCGCCCTGCACGCGAACCTGATCCCACAGCCAGCCCATGCGCAGGTGCCGGGTGATGACGTGCGCGGAACCGTGCCACGTATAGCCGAGATCGTAGATGTTGCAACCCTTCCCGACGTAGTTGACCTGCGCGGGCACGATGAGGGCTTCGTTCGCCGCGGCCTTGAGCGGTTCGCGTTCCAGCGGCACGGAGAAGGCCGTGGGCAGGGCGCGGCCGAGCGCGGCGGCGTAGGGCTGCACGGCGGCGAGGGTGCCCGCGTCGGCGGTGAGGTTGAGGATGGCGTCCTGACGGTTCAGGATGAGGCCGCGCAGGATTTCGAGATCCGCGCGCACGCTGTCCCAGTCGCTGACCACGCGCTCGGACAGGGCACGGATGGCTTCAAGGTAGGTGATGCCGCCGATGGCTTCGCTGATCCGTCCGGCAAGGCTGTAGGCCGCGCGCAGGCGGGCGATGACCGTGCCGTGCCCGGCGGGGATGAGCGACTGCTCAAGGCGGGCGCGCTCCTCCAGCACCATCTGGGTGAACCGCTGCGGGTTGTCGAAGTTGGTGTCGGTGAGGACTTCGGCCATGAGCGAGAACAGGTCGTCGGCCTTGTCCGCCGTGGCCTTGCCGCCGAGGCAGAGCTTGGCGACGGGCATCCGGGTGCCGCGCATGGTGGCGACGAGGGGCGCGGCGTCCATGCCGCCGGTCTTGGAGGCCAGCAGGGTGCCGAGCTCCACGAAATCGCGCCTGGACGTGCCCATTTCCGTAAGGCTGCGGCCCATGAGCGGGACGAGGGGCAGGAGTTCGGCGGGCACGGCGTCCAGCGGGAAGAGGATTTCCGCATACAGGATGCCGGACGTGTCGATGTCGTGGGCGAGGATGGCCAGATCGCCCGCCCTGCCTTCTTCCTTGGGCAGGATTACGTTCTCGCGGGGCAGATCCGCAAGGGTCAGGCTCGGTATGGCGGCGAGGGCTTCGGGGCTGTCCGGGGCCTGCTGGCTGGCGCGCAGGGCTTCGGTGCGGGCCACGATTTCCTTGTGGTCTTCATCGGAAAGGGCGTCGTAGATGCGCTGGAGCCTGGCGGCTTCGGCGGCTTCGCGCTCGGCGGCAAGGCCGGAATCCGGGGTCAGGATGACCGTGGAGCGGTGCCCGTTGTCGAGGAACCAGCGCCTGATGGCGCCTTCAAAGACCTTTTCCCCGGAAGCGAGGCGGGCCTTGAGGGCGGCGAGGGGCTTTTCCCACGCCAGCGGGGCGATGGGGTCGCCGTCGTACAGCCATGTGGCGAGGCTGCGGATCATGGCGGCGAGGCCGCGCGGGAACCGCCCCGAATTGTTTTCGCGCAGGTCGAATTCCACGCTGTTCACGGCGGCTTCCACGGCTGCGGCGGGGATGCCGTTTTCCGCAAGCTCGGCCAGCGTTTCCATGACCAGCATTTCCACGTCCCCGGCGGTGCCGGGCGTGATGGAGCGCAGGCCCACGGAGAAGAACGTCTGGCGCAGATCCGTTTCAAGGCCGCCGCCGGTGAGGTCTTCTCCGAGGCCGGATTCGATCAGCGCCTTGCGCAGGGGCGAACCGGGCAGGCCGAGGAGGATGTGCTCCAGCATTTCCAGCACGAGGAGCTCGCCCGTGTCGGCGGTTTCGCACGTCAGCCAGTTGAGGGTCACATGCCCCTTGTCGCCGTCTTCGCCGGAGGCATAGGGGAATTCAAGCTGGCGGGGCACGTCGAGGCGCGGCTGGAGCGGCACGGCGCTGTCGGTCTCGCGGGCCGTGAAGCGCGACAGGTACGGCTCAAGCAGCGCGAAACGCCGTTCTTCGGGGTCGTCGCCCCAGAAGAAGAAGCGGGTGTTGGACGGGTGGTAGTGCGACTCGTGGAACGCTTTGAAGGCCTTGTAGGTAAGCTGGGGGATGACTTCGGGGTTGCCGCCAGAGTCGAGGCCGTAGGTCATGTCCGGGAACAGGGACTGCTGGGAGTGCTCCGCCAGCACGGAGTCCGGCGAGGAATACACGCCCTTCATTTCGTTGAAGACAACGCCTTTGTAGCGGAGCGGCCCGGCGGGGCTGTCGGCTTCGATGTGCCAGCCTTCCTGCTGGAAGCAGTTCTCGTCGATGCGGGGGAAGAATACGGCGTCAAGGTAGACGTCGACGAGGTTGTAGAAATCCTGAAGGTTGGCGCTGGCGACCGGGTAGCAGGTCTTGTCCGGGAAGGTGAAGGCGTTGAGGAAGGTCTGGAGCGACCCTTTGAGCAGTTCGACGAAGGGTTCCTTCACCGGGTACTTTTCCGAGCCGCAGAGCACGGAGTGTTCGAGGATGTGGGCTACGCCGGTGGAGTCTTTCGGGGGGGTGCGGAACGTCGCGCCGAAGCACTTGTTCTCGTCGCTGTTGGTTATGGAGAGCAGCTCCGCGCCGGTGGCGTCGTGCCGCCACAGTTTGACGGTGCCGGAAACTTCGGAAAGCCTTTCCTCGCGCACGAGGCTAAAGCCGTGGGTATTCATCTTGATCTCCTTATATCGCAGAAAGGCTCGGAGAAAGGGCCCGCCGCACAGCGGGCGTTTTCCTTCCGGGCCTCCCTTCTCCGGCGGCTTTGCCCCGGAGCGCTGCAGTCCGTTCACATGGGCGGCCGCAGCCGCCCGCCGCCATTACGGGAAAGAATAACGCAATGGTATATTTCTCTGAATGACATCGACCCGTAGAGTGGTCAAGAGGGGATTATCAGCGTTCTCAGCCAAGGAACCTTTCTTCTTTTCCGTATGGTTCCGTCATAGCATGCGGTTGTTTTCCCTTTACCGTACGGTGAAACTACAGGGAGTTTCTCCATATTTTCCGCCGATGGACTCCGCGCCCGGGGCCTTTTGCCGGTTATTCCCTTGGGGTTTCAAGAAATGAAGCATCAACCGTTTCCTACGGCGCAGCCTTCCGTACAAGCCGGGGAAAATCCGCTCCGGCCCAAGCGCGTAAGACGGATCAGGCCGTCTTCCGCACAAACTGGGGAAAATTGAAAGACCTCTAATAAGGAATGCAGAATATCGCAGTCTTCCGCACAAGCCGGGGAAAATGCTGCCGGACGGCAGGCCGTTCCCAAGAATGGGCGTCCCTTGGGGCTGTCAGGCATGTCCTTTTCCCCGCCGCCATTTCTTCCCAGTGGTTCTTGGCCGTATGGAAAGATGCATGCCCTGCCGTTTCAGGGGCAAGAAAGCGGACAGCGGCCTTTGTCCGCGCGAAAAGATGGGCGCCAGCCTTGCGGGGATACGGGAAACGGGCCGGAAACGTTTTCCCGGCCCGTTGCGGCGAGGCTGCCGTCAGTACGGATTGAAGCGGCAAGGACGGCTTGCCTTTTGGCCCGCCGCCCCTGCGTTTGTCGCCCTATTCCTTTCCCATGAGCTGCCGGGCCAAATGTTCGGCGAGTTCGGCGTCTTCCTGCGGTTTCCTGCCGCTGATGCCGACGCCGCCGATGCAGCACCCCGTTTCGTCGAATACGGGCACGCCTCCGGGCAGCGCGGAGAAGCCCGGATCGCAGAAGTCCGCGATGGAGAGGTTTTCCCGGACGAGGCGGTCGTGGAATGCCTGCGTGGTCGATTCCATGCGCATGGCGGTGTATGCCTTGCTCCGGGCGATGGCTTCGGCGCGTTCGGGGGTGCCGTCCAGACTGAGGAATGCGGCGAGCTTGCCCGTGCGGTTGACGACGGCGGCGCAGACGGGAGCGCCCCCGGCGGCCTCGGATTCGAGCCGGTTCAGCACGCCCAGCACGGCGCGGAACGGAATGGCGTTGTTCATGGTGAGGTTTCCTCGGTTAGCGTTCCATGTACTCGATCAAGTCCCGTACCTGAAGGACGGGCATATCGTGCAGTTGGGAGAAGGCCATGATTTCGGGGAGCCGGGCCATCGTGCCGTCGGGGTTGGTGAGTTCGCACAAGACGCCGTAGGGCGGCAGCCCCGCAAGGCGCATGAGATCCACGCTGGCCTCGGTGTGCCCGGCGCGCTCGCGCACGCCGCCGGATCTCGCGCACAGGGGGAACACGTGTCCGGGGTGGTTCAGGTCGCCGGGGACGGCACCGTCGGCGATGGCGGTACGGATGGTCTTCACGCGGTCGGCGGCGGAAACGCCGGTGGTGACGCCTTCGGCGGCCTCAATGGAAATGGTGAAGGCCGTGCGGTTCCTGCAGGTGTTGTTTGCCACCATTTGAGGCAGTTCGAGCTGGCGAACCTTGTCTTCCGGCAGGCAGAGGCAGACGATGCCGCTGCATTCGCGGATAAGCAGGGCCATCTGCTCGTTGGTGATGGAGACGGCGGGGAAGATGATGTCGCCTTCATTTTCGCGATCCTCATCGTCCACGACAAGGACGCCCCGGCCTTTGCGGACGGCGGCGACGGCGGCTTCCACGCGTTCATTGGGGGTGGTGGTGAACTGATGCTGGCTCATGATGCTCTCCAATGCGTTGGATGTGCAGCATCAGGGCGACAGACAGGAGCGCCGCGGCGGAACGCCGCAGCCCGGGAGCTGTGCATGTTGAGGCTCTCGCGGCGCACGGATGCGCCGGCTGTCCATTTCTCTTTCATCCGGACTGTTACCGTCGGCTCCGGCTTCTCACCGGATCTGCTGACCGCTCCACATGGAGGGCGCTCGCGGGCTCTCCCCGAATCTGGGGAATACCGCCGGTGGGGACTTTCACCCCGCCCTGAGAACGGCAGGAGTGTAGGCGGGCGCCCCCATCCTGTCAATCCTCCACGGATGCGGGCGTGGAGCGTTTTCCAGAATTGGAATTATTTTTATACACAGGAATTGACATAAGTGAATACAGCATTATCTCTTGGTTACAAAAGTTATCCACAGGAGGTTGTTGTTATGGAAACTACTCGTAATCATGGTTCGTGCTGCGGTCATCACGGCGCTGCTTCCGCTCCTGCCCACCGTACAGCCGCCCCCGCCCCTCAGGGCTATACCCCGGTGGATCAGCTCCACAATGAAATCGACAGGCTTTTTGGCGACTTTTTCGGCGGGTTCTTCTCGCCGTGGAGGGCGTTCTCCGGCATGGCCCCGCGGGCTGCCGACAATGCCCCCGATATGCTGATCCCCCATATGGATTTGTCCGTGACCGATACGGCGTACAAGGCCACGGTTGAGCTCCCCGGCGTGCCGCAGGATCAGGTCAATATCGAAGTCCGCGACAACATGCTGATTGTCGAGGGCGAAAAGAAAAACGAAACCGAGGATAAGGACGAAAAGAAGGGCTATTACCGGATGGAGCGTTCATACGGCTCGTTCCGCCGCGTGCTCTCCCTGCCGGAAGACGTCGAAACCGACAAGATCACCGCGACCCACAAGGATGGCGTGCTGAGCATCGAGATCCCCCGCAAGGAACCCGAAAAGCCCGCCGCCCGCAAGATTGAGGTTGTGAAAGGCGAATAACTGATGCGCTTGGGGAGGAGCCCCTCCGCGGGCCTCCCCCCGCCTTCCCTCGTGAACCTCTGAGAATATGCATGAGGGGCCTTCCCAGGGCTGTTTTTCCCAGATTTTGCGTCCGCCGGCATCCGCCATCCGAACGCGAAAACGGCCCATGATGTCATGTTGCGGTTCACCTCGCCCTTGCGCTCCTCCGCCGGGGCAGTTGCGGAAACCGGGAATGCTGGTCATTCCCGGTTTTTTTGTCGCCTTGTTTTTCCACGCTGGCGGGGAGCCCCATGAAGGATAAATTCGGCCTCGCGCGCCGCGGATGTTTTTGGCCATGTCCTAGGCTGTGTCGCCATTTTACATATAATTATTTGAAAATTATTGAAATGATCATTTTGCGGCTTGAAAAAAAATTAAATAATTTCAATAGATTATATCTAATTGACGACACAGCCCAGAAAGTGGCTGATGTTTTTTTCCTTGAGGTTCCAAAGGCATAACCGACAAAATGCCTCAGCCGTGAGTCCCGCCAATGGGAAACTGGAGAAAAAGGCCATACTTTCACCGTATTGTGGAGATGAAACAACCACATGCCATGACAGGGCCATGTTTTTCCACACCCGGCGGGGAGCCCCATCCGGGGAGGCTCGTCATAACCTGCGCCCGGCCTTTTCCCGCACCCGGCAGTGTGCCCCTGTGCGGCTGTTGCTTCTGACGCCCGGCATGGAGGCGGACGCATGAGGGAGCGTGGCCCCGTGCCGCCGCTCCCCTTCATGGGCATATGCCTTTTCCCACGCCGTGCCTCTCCTTTCGCCGCCGGGGAAGGCCGCAAGCGGGGATTCGATACTGTGGAGATGAAACAACCACATGCCATGACAGGGCCATGTTTTTCCACACCCGGCGGGGAGCCTCATCCGGGGAGGCTCGTCATAACCTGCGCCCGGCCTTTTCCCGTGCCCGGCAGGGTGCCCCTGTGCGGCTGTTGCTTCTGACGCCCGGCATGGAGACGGACGCATGAGGGCGTGTGGCCCCGTGCCGCCGCTCCCCTTCATGGGCATATGCCTTTTCCCACGCCGTGCTTCTCCTTTCGCCGCCGGGGAAGGCCGCAAGCGGGGTTCGATACTGTGGAGATGAAACAACCACATGCCATGACAGGGCCATGTTTTTCCACACCCGGCGGGGAGCCCCATCCGGGGAGGCTTGTCATAACCTGCGCCCGGCCTTTTCCCGCACCCGGCAGGGTGCCCCTGTGCGGCGGTTGTTTCTGACGCCCGGCATGGAGGCGGACGCATGAGGGAGTGTGGCCCCGTGCCGCCGCTCTCCTTCATGGGCATATGCCTTTTCCCACGCCGTGCCTCTCCTTTCGCCGCCGGGGAAGGCCGCAAGCGGAGATTCGATACTGTGGAGATGAAACAACCACATGCCATGACAGGGCCATGTTTTTCCACACCCGGCGGGGAACCCCATCCGGGGAGGCTCGTCATAACCTGCGCCCGGCCTTTTCCCGCACCCGGCAGTGCGCCCCTGTGCGGCGGTTGCTTTTGACGCCCGGCATGGAGGCGGACGCATGAGGGAGCGTGGCCCCGTGCCGCCGCTCTCCTTCATGGGCATATGCCTTTTCCCACGCCGTGCCTCTCCTTTCGCCGCCGGGGAAGGCCGCAAGCGGGGATTCGATAAGCGTGAAAGTCTTGGGAGGGAGAGGGGGAGGTTTGGAGGGGGGGAGGGAACCTTTCTCCAGAAAGGTTCCCTCCCCCCCTCCAAGTCCCACCCATCCATCTATCCACCCCCCTGTCATTCGCCTTGACGATACGGGCGGAAAAAAGGAAACTTCCTCCTTTACAACCATAGAAGGAACTTGCCATGTCTCCCATTCCCATGCGTTCACTGGTCCGGGGCTTCAAGCCCTACACGGCAGGGCTCTCCATCGACGAGATCCGCGAGAAGTACGGCATCGAACGGGTCATCAAGCTCGCCAGCAATGAAAACCCTCTCGGAACCTCTCCGCTGGTTCAGCATACGCTGGAAACGCATGCGGGACTGGCATTCCGTTATCCGCAGGCCGGAAACCCCCGCCTTGTGAAGGCCATCGCCGCCCATCACGGCGTATCGCCCTCCCGTGTCATCGTGGGAAACGGCTCCGATGAAGTCATCGACCTGCTGTTCCGCATCTGCGCCGAGCCGGGCGTGAACAACGCGGCGGCCTTCAAGCCCTGCTTCGGCATCTACACGACGCAGGCCGCCCTGTGCGGCGTGGAGCTGCGCCAGACCCCGGTGAACGCCGACTTCTCGTTCCCGTGGGATAACCTGCTCAAACTGGTGGACGGCAATACGTCCCTCGTGTTCGTCACCACGCCCGACAACCCGTCGGGGTACACGCCTCCGGCAGCGGAACTCGAAAGGCTGGCGAAGGCGCTGCCCGACACCTGCCTGCTCGTGCTGGACGAAGCCTACATGGACTTCACCGACGACGAGGCGGATTACTCGCTGGCGAAGCGGCTGGACGAATTCCCCAACGTGATCATTTCGCGCACGTTCTCCAAGAGCTTCGGCATGGCCGGGCTCCGCCTCGGCTACGCCATCGTGCCGGAGGAGCTGGCCGATCACTACTGGCGTGTGCGCCTGCCTTTCTCGGTGAACCTGATGGCTGAGGAGGCCGGGATCGCCGCGCTGCAAGACGTGGCGTTCCATGATGAGACCATACGGGTGGTTCGCGAAGGCCGCGCGTGGCTCACCGGGGAGCTCACAAAGCTCGGATGCCGCGTGTTTCCTTCCCAGTCGAACTTCCTCATGTTCGAGCTTCCGGCGGACGGCCCCAGCGCCGCCGCCCTGTTTGAGGATTTGCTGCGCCGCGGGATCATCCTGCGTCCGCTGACCAGCTACGGCCTGCCCCGGAACCTCCGCGTATCCGTGGGGACGGCTGAAGAAAATGCCATGCTTATCAACGCAATGCGGGAACTGCTGTAATCATGAAGTGTCTGCCTATCATCACATTGGACGGCCCCGCCGGGGTCGGCAAATCCACCCTCGCCAAGCGCCTCGCCACCATTCTGGGGATTCCCTATCTGGATACCGGGGCCATGTTCCGTACCATAGCCCTGCGCCTCGGGCCGGGCGCGGAAACGCTGCCGGAAGACGAACTGAGGGCGCGCTGCAACGCCTTCCGCTTTAAGTTGCAGGGCGGCGGGGAGGGCTCCGTATTGTTGTGCAACGATGTCCCCGTGGGCCGCGAAATCCGCACCGAAGAAGTCGGGCGGCTCGCTTCGCGTCTCGCCACGTCCACGGTGGTTCGCGATTACTTGAAAGAAGCCCAGCGGTCGCTTGGGGAGTCCGGTCTGGTCGCCGAAGGCCGCGACATGGGCACCGTGGTGTTCCCCACGGCGCGGTTCAAGTTCTTCCTTGATGCAAGGCCGGAAGTGCGCGGGATGCGCCGTTTTGAGGAGTTGCAGGCCAAGGGCGAACCCGCCGATCTCGCGCAGATCACCGAAATGATCCGCCAGCGCGACGACATGGATCGCAACCGGGCCGTCGCGCCCCTCAAGCCCGCCGCCGACGCCGTGATCGTCGATACCTCGGATCTCGATATTGACGGCGTCCTGAAGGTGCTGACGGATACGGTGGCGGCCTCCTCGGAACGTATCGTGCGGGAAGTGCGCTGCTGCCCGAAAGATGCCGTTGAAGGTGCCGCTTCCGGGGTGCGCGACGCCGCGTTTTCCCACATGGCCGGGGACGGCTCCATCAGCATGGTGGACGTGGGGGGCAAGGACGTCACCAAGCGCATCGCCATCGTGCGCGGGGCCGTGGAGATGAACGCCCATACGCTCGGCCTGCTCAAGGAACACGCCCTGCCCAAGGGCGACGTGCTGGTCACGGCGCAGGTCGCCGGGATCATGGCGGCGAAGCGGACTTCGGAGCTTATCCCGTTGTGCCATCCCGTGCCGCTGAGTTTTGTGGACGTGCGCTTTGAGATTCAGGATGAGCCGCCCGCCGTGCTGATCGAATCCGAAGCCCGGACGAGCGACCGCACCGGCGTGGAGATGGAAGCCATCATCGCCGCCCAGGTTGCGGCGGCGACCATTTACGATATGTGCAAGGCCGTTCAGAAGGATATGGTTATCCGCGACGTGCGGCTTGTGCACAAATCCGGGGGGCGCACGGGCACGTTCGAGCGCCGCAAGCCCTCCGTGGGGCGGCCCTGATCATGCTGGCCTATCCGAACATCAGCCCGGTCGCCCTGAGCCTTGGCCCCGTGCAGGTTCACTGGTACGGGCTTATGTATTTGTTCGCCTTTCTGACCGGGTGGGGGCTGGCGCGCTGGCGTGCGTCCCGTCCCGCGTGGGCTGCGGCGGGCTGGAGCGGGCAGAAGGTCGATGACCTGTTGACGTGGATCATGCTCGGCGTGGTGGCGGGCGGGCGCTTCGGGTATGTGCTGTTTTACGATTTGCCCGCGTATCTCGATCAGCCGTCCGAGATTTTCAAGATCTGGAACGGCGGCATGTCGTTCCACGGCGGGCTCATCGGCGTGCTGCTGATGGGCTGGTGGTGGAGCCGCCGCAACAAGAAGAAGTTCATGGACGTGGTGGATTTCGTCGCGCCCCTCGTCCCGCCGGGCCTGTTCTTTGGGCGCATCGGGAACTTCATCAACGGCGAGCTGTGGGGCGGGGTTACGGACGGCCCCTTGGGGATGGTGTTCCCCACGGGCGGCCCGCTGCCGCGCCATCCTTCGCAGTTGTATGAGGCCGGGCTTGAAGGGCTGGTCATGTTCGCCGTCCTGTGGGCCTATTCGTCCAAGATCCGCCCCACCGGGCGCGTTTCCGGCCTGTTCGCGGTGCTGTACGGCGTATTCCGTTTTGCCGTGGAGTTTGTCCGCCAGCCAGATCCGCAGCTCGGCTATCTGGCTTTCGGCTGGCTCACGATGGGTCAGCTTTTGTGTGTTCCTTTGCTCATCGCTGGGTTCTGGCTGTTGTTCAGGCCGGTGAAGGCATGAAGCATTGGGGAGGGGAAGGGGAACCTTTCTGGAGAAAGGTTCCCCTTCCCCTCCCCAAACCCCTCCCTTTCCCCTCCCAAGACTTTCGCGTTTATCGAATCCCTATTGGCAGGCTTTCCCACCGATGGGAGCCGGGTTTTCTTTTGGGGCTGTGTCATAGGAAACGGTTGATGCTTTGTTTCTTGAAATTCCAAAGGAATAACTCATAAAATGCCCCAATTATGGAGCCCGCCAGCGAGAAAAATCGGAGAAAAAGCCTATATTTTCATCATATTGTGAAAAATAAAATAACCATATGCTATAACGGAGCTTTTTATTCTCTCTCTCTCTCTCTCTCTCTCTCTCTCTCTCTCTCTCTCTCTCTCTCCTCTGGAGTTCTCTCGGCATCATCGGTATCGCTTTGGTGGTGCTCTCGCGAGAGAGTTCTAGGTTGTGTCGTTAATTGTATAATATGTTAAAATTACTTAATTATTTTTGATTTACAAAAATATTTTTAATAATTTAAAATTGTTGCATGTAAAATGATGACACAGCCTAGGATACGATAATGGCTTTTCTGTATGGCCTTGTCATGGCATGTGGTTGTTTCATCTCCACAGCTCGGTGAAAATACAGTCTTTTTCTCTAGTTTTCCCCTTGGCGGAATCTACAGCTGAGGCATTTTGCTGGTTATCCTTTTGGAGCTTCAAGGAAAAAACATCAACCGTTTTCTACGGCACAGCCTTGTATATTACGCGCGCTCTCGCGGGAGTTCTTTTAAATTGTAGCATCTTTATTTTTATTTATTGGCATATATCTCGCGCTGAAGGACATGTCGTTACACTGTACGATACAGTGTAAGTTGCTTGCGCACTGAAATTTCTTGTGGGAAGCGGAAAAGGCCCGGCTTGAGGAACTTTCTCATAAGGGAGCTTTTGTCATGGCATGTATAATTGCCTCATCCCCACAGCATGGTCAAAATGCAGTATTTTTCTTTTGGTGAATTCTAAGGTTAAGGGGGAAAACAGCCATCCACGGCTGCGTCATGGGAAATGGCTGATGCTTTATTTTTTGAACTGCTAGGTCGTGTTATTAGTTAGATATAATATATTGAAAGTATTTAATTATTTTTTAAATCGCAAAATATTATTTCAATAATTTCAAATAATTGTATGTAAATAACGACACAACCTAAAGGAATAAACGATAAAATGCCTCAGCCGTGGAGTCCTTCGGCGGAAAAACTGGAGAAAAAGGCCGTATTTTTACCATACTGTGGAGAGGAAGAAAGCGATGCAGATTACGGGCCTCATCATGGGTATTTTCATCATACTGCGGAGATGAAGCGCCATATCTTATGAATGGGCTTTATCTGTTTGGAGTTTCAGGAAAGAAAACGCCGACCCTTTGCGGGGGCACGGTTTGGGGGAAAGTTTTTTCAGGGGAGCGGGGTTGTTTGGGCTGGATGGCGGAATATGGGGAAAGGCTTGTGAATTCGTCCTGCGCGGTTGACAAGGATAGCCGTTTCGGGGCACTGTAACGGGTCATTGAATCCAACGCCTTTTGCAGGGGTGTGGACATACATATCAAGGATTTTTTTGAGGAGGCTCCATGGCGAAAGAAGATGCCATTGAAGTTGACGGCGTGGTTCAGGAAGCGTTGCCGAACGCGATGTTTCTTGTTGAGCTTGAAAACGGGCACACGGTGCTCGCCCACATTTCCGGCAAGATGCGCAAGTTTTACATCCGCATCCTGCCCGGCGACAGGGTCAAGGTGGAACTTTCCCCCTACGATTTGACCCGTGGGCGCATCACCTACCGTATGAAGTAGCCCTGACCTGCGTTGATTTCCCTTCCCCGTGGCATGATTGCCGCGGGGTTTTTGCGTTGGCGGTGTCATGGAAAATGGTTGATGCTTTTTTCCTTGAAGTTCCAAAGGAATAACCGGCAAATGTCTTAGCCGTGGATTCCGCCAAGGGGAAACTGAAGAAAAAGGCCGTATTTTTACCGCGCTGTGGAGATGGAACAGCCACATGCCATGACAGGGCCTTTACATTTGGCCCATAGCGGGGAAGGTCATGGAAGACAGAGAGATCCGCAAGGTTCTGGACGTGTTGGAGAATGCGGGCATCCGTTACCGTATGGTTTCGCATGATCCCGTATATACCATTGAAGAAATGGAGCGCCTGCACCTTGATGCCGATGCCCTGATCGCCAAGAACCTTTTCCTGCGCGATGCGCGGGGCAAGCGCCATTTCCTTGTGGTTCTCGCCAAGGACAAGGTTGTGGATCTCAAGGCGCTGCGGAGGCGGCTCGGAACAAGCGCCCTGTCCTTTGCCTCGGAAGATCGGTTGAATCGCCTTCTGGGGTTGGAAAAAGGGGCCGTGACGCCTTTGGGTATCCTGAACGACGAGGCCCGCGCCGTGGAAGTGCTCTTTGACCGCGATCTCGCCGGGCTCCCTGCCCTCGGCGTCCATCCCAACCGCAATACCGCCACCGTCTTCCTGCCGCTCGCCGATCTGGAATCCCTGATCCGCAGCCACGGCAATGCCGTTTCGTTCGTGGACATCTGAACCTCGGACAGTTCCGTTTTCCGCCTTTGCCAAAGCCTCTCGCGCGGTTCGCAACTGGAACGCCAGTAACGGCGTTTGGGGTCTCTCTCTCTCTCTCTCTCTCTCTCTCTCTCTCTCTCTCTCTCTCTCTCTCTCTCGCGCGCGCGCGCGGGTTCCTCTGAGTACCGGAGAGGGTGGCGGAATTCCAGGTGCTCTCTCGCGCGCGCGGGTTCCTCCCGCTGCCGCGTCGCCGCCTATTCCGAATTCCGCGCGCGGTTCCTCAGCCTTGCCATGATCTGAAAAGCCTGAGGGTTCTCTCCCGCGTTTCAGTCCGCCAACGGTGCGAAACAAGCAAACCCTACTGTACATGCTTGAAGGGAGGAAGGAACACGGTTCCCTCCCCCCTTCAACAATTCCTTCTTCCTCAGACGGCTATTCGGCGGACTCTTCCCCTTCCTGAAGGAAGAGTTCGATGCGGTCGCTGCCGGGAGCGATGCGGATATCCGCGCTCAGTTCCCTGCAGGCGGCTTGCGCTTCATCCTGCGCTTTCTTGGCGTCCTTTTCGCGGCATTCGGGCGAATCGGGTTCAAAATGCGTGTCATAGGGATCGGCGTTCGGGGCCGTCAGTTGGACAAGCATGTTTCGGATGGCTTCCTTGCGGACGGCGGGATCGGGGCTGATGATCGGATCATCCATATAGACGGGGCCGTCGTCGCCGAGCGCCACGTGTTTGTATGCCTTGCCGGACAGCGCGGAAAACAGTTTCTCCAATGCCCCTTCGTTGAGCGGCGTGGTCAGGGACAAGCCTATGATGTTGGTTTCCGTATCCTTGTAAAGGGAGATGATCCCGCGCCAGACGACCCCGTCGCTGGCCATCGCGGTCTTGATCGAGAAATTTTGGCTGTCGTTGTAGCTTTCCCGGCGCAGCGGGATGCCGTACATGAGGCACTCCCGTTCGCTCATGCCGCCTTTGAAGGTATCGAGCAAGGGCCCGATGGGGATGACTTCCGGCGGGTTCCGGTCGGGATCGCGCTCAAGCCCGCGATCTTTTTCCTCCCCGTCAGCGATGAACAGCGGTTCCGCTTTCCGGTAGACCTCAAGCGTGGGGTCGGGCATGCAGCTGGTATCGAGCAGATCCTCCGCTTGGAGCTCCTGCTTGATCGGGAAACTCAGGAGATAGTCGCCCATGTCCGCCTCAAGGAAGAAGCAGGGGGCTTCGGGCAGCGTGACGGCGGCTTGCTGTTCCATGTCCAGATGCCCGGTGAGCTTCCGTTCGATCCACTGTTGTTGGGGATCCTGACACCAAAGGGAAAAGCCTTCGACGGGATAGTCCATATGGTTGGCAATCGTCGCGGCGGACGCCGCAGTCCCCCCCACCATGAAGACGGCCAGCGTGAGCAGCGCAATGAGCCGGAAGCGTTTGCGCACGCCGTTTTCTACGCGTCCCGGAGCGCATGGGAAGCCCGCCGGGGAGACGCGGCGGGCGCCGGGCATGTAAGGCAAGTCCATGGAACCTCCTACAAATGGAAAGGGTTCTTTCTCCGAAAACATGAGCCTGTATACCATAAATGCAGTCAGGATCTGAAATCGTTTTTTATCTTTTTGTATCAGTGGATTAGCGTAACTGGATCTCCACCTGCGCCGTTCCGCGCCGCACGTCGGGGAGGCCGCCCTTGGAGGCGATGCCCACGCGTTTCCCCAACCCCGGCCCGTGCTTCAGGAGAAAGGCGCGCACTTCTTCCGCGCGGCTGCGGGCCAGCGCTTCCAAGTCCGCTTGCGTTACGTTTTCGAGCGCTTGCAGCTTCTGTTCCATGATGTCAGGCTCCTCGCCGCCAGCGGCTTTGCGCCCGGCGGGGGAGTCTTTGTAGACGTGCAGGAGGAAACGTTCATACTCGCCGGGTGATAGCTTTATGGTACCGGCGGGGTTGGCCGCCCGCTGCTTGGCGGGCAGGGCGGCGTGGTGCCGGGCCTGCACCTTACGGATGACCCGAAGGCGTTTCAGGCCGCGCGTGTCGCTGGCGGGCTCATACATGCCGACGAGCTCGATTTTGACGCGAGGGTGCTCTTCAAGCGCCTTGGCGATGCGTTTGAGGCGCTCTTGGGCGGCGGGGTTGATGCGGGTGTCGCCGGGAGGGAAGGCGATGACCTGAAGCGCGGGATCGTCCGGCGTCACAAGCCCGATGATGCCGCCGAGCAGCGCGAAGGGGGAGGTCACAACCTTGGTGAACAGCCCGCCGAGGGCCTTGCCCACCAGCCCGCCGACCTGCAGCGCGGCGTCGTCGAGCCGCCCGGAAATGGGGAGATCCAGCGCGATGTTGCCGCGCAGGTCTTCCAGCAGGGCAAAGCCGAGGGAGACGGGATAGTCCGGCGCGCCGGGCCGTGTGTCCTTGGGGCCGAGCACGGGCTTTTCCAGCCGGATGTGGTTGTCGAGAGAAAATGTCCAGCCGGACGTAGTGAAGGTGCTTTCAAGATCAAGGCGCCCCTGCACGACGGGATGCCCCAGATAGGCCCGCGTATAGGCGGAATAGCGGGCGAGATCCACGCCCTTGGCGGTGAAGGCCAGTTTGGCCGCCGGAGGAGTCGAGAACGGATTGCAGGAGCCGGACAGGGTAATGGGCGCGCCCCCAAGCTGCCCGGTCAGGACGATGTCGGGCAAGCCGCCGGATGAGGAAAGGCCGTTGACCGCCGCGTTGATATCCTGAACGGCGGAGATGGAACCGTGGGCCTGATCCCGGAACAGCAGGGCGGCGTCCTGAAGCCTCAGGGAGGCTACGGAAAAACGGAAGGGGGTGGGCTTTGGGGCCGTCTGCTTGGGGATGCAGTCCAGGATGTCCAGCGTCTTGTCGGCATTGAGGGCCACGTCCATACGCAGGAGATCAAGCAGCACGGCCTTGGCCTCGAAGCTTGAGGAAGCCGAAGAAAAGCGGAACGTGTCCGCGGAAAGGCGGCGGAGCAGGGCATACACTTTCTCGGTGCGGGCGTCCTTGAGCCGGAGGTCGCGCACGGTAAGGGAGCCCGAAGCCAGTATGT
Source organism: Bilophila sp. T19-St14 (assembly GCF_059728385.1). Classification (NCBI taxonomy): domain Bacteria; kingdom Pseudomonadati; phylum Thermodesulfobacteriota; class Desulfovibrionia; order Desulfovibrionales; family Desulfovibrionaceae; genus Bilophila; species Bilophila sp. T19-St14. The sequence continues at coordinate 2,039,598 of NZ_BAAGFT010000001.1, read as the reverse complement.
CGAGGCCCTTTCCTTTTTCCTCCGTGATCGCGGCGTCGAGGTTCGCGGAGAGCCTGCCGGACGGGGAGAGGTTCGTGGAGGCGCGCAGGGGCGTATCGAACCATTCGAGGGGCAGATCCGCAGCGTCCATGCCGGCGGAGAAGCGCAGGGGGACGGGGCGCAGCGTCCCTTTGAGGTTCAGGCTGCCGGACGATGCGCCGCGGGCGCGCAGGGTCAGGCTGATGGTATTGTTCAGGTCGCCGGAAAGAGGCCCGGTTTCCAGATCGAGGCTGGAGATGAGCTTTTCGGCCTTCCCTGCGGAGACGTGCTCCAGCTTGCCCTCGGCGATGCGGAAGCCGTCGGCCTTGAGTTTCCAGTCCGAGAGGAAGGTTTTTGCGGCGTCCGGCAGGGCTGCGGCAAACATCCCTTCAGGGAGGCGCGTTTGGGCGGCGGGAGCTGGTTTCCCTGTGGGTTTCTTTGCGCCGGGGACAGCCAGCCCAATGCCGCCGGAAGACGCCACGCGGACTTTGGGGGCTTCGACGGACAAGGCTTTGACCGAGGCGGAACGGGCCTGCGTGTCAAAATGCAGGCCATTGAAGGTGAGCGCCCGTACCCGGACGGCGGGGGAACCGGCATCTTTCCCGGCTTTGCGGTCGGCTGCGGAAAGGCTGCTGCCGCGCCCGAAGGACAGCGCGCTTACCGAGGCTTCGGCGTCGGTGACGGCAAGGAAGGTTCCTGATCCGGGGGTGCCGGGCGTTTTCCCGTCAGGGCCGAAGCGGACGCCGCCCTTGATCGCAATGCGTCCCAGAATGTCGTTGAGGGGCGTTTCCCCAAGCAGGGGCCGGAGCACCATGAGCGGCAGGTCGTCCACCCACAGGGAGGCATTGAGGCTCGGAGGGTTGAGCGTGCCTTCGCCGTCCACCGCGAGCACCCCTTCCGTGCTGATGCCGAAGGAGAGGCGCATGGCCGTGCGTGCGCCGGGGCGGGTGGAATATTCCGCGATGCGCCCGTCCACGCCGGTGATCTCGATCTGCTGCGTGTCCGCAAGGCCGGCGTCTACCCATGTGAAATCGGAGTTCCTGAGGATGAGATCCGCGCCTTCCACTACGAACGGCGTTTCGGGAGAAAGGTTTTCGGGGTTCGCGTCCGTCCCGCCCAGCCAGTCCGCCCAGTCGATGCGCCCGGCCTTGTCGCGGCTGACGCGCAGGTACAGGCCGTCGAGTTCCATCCCGTCCAGACGGATGCGCCGCTCGGACAGCGTAAAATCGTTCAGGCTGGCCTGCCCCTTGCGGAGCCTGCCCACGATGGAGCCTTCCGGGGCGGCGATTTCCGCATCCTCGATCTTGACCGTACCGGACAAGCTGCTCTCCACCTTCCCCAGATGCGGCTGCGACAGGGTGAAGCGCATGTCGAGCGCCACCGTGCCGCTGTTCAGGGTCAGGGGCGTGAAATCGGAAAGATAGCGCTTGAAATGCTCCATGTGCAGCGGGGCCGTGTGGATGGCGAACGTGGTGCGGAGCGTTCCGGCATCGGGTTCGGTACGGCCTTCCACGTTGATGCGCGTGCCGTTGACCAGCGCGGAGAGCGTGGGCGCAAACGGGAGATCCGCCGAATGCAGGAGCGGGACATGAAAGCCCACGTCGCTGACCGTATGGAGCATACCGACGGGGCCGTCGCGGAGCAGGATGGTTCCGCCTTCCAGATCAAGATCGCTTACGGCGAAAAGCGGGGCATCGGGTCCGGCGTCGGCCCCGTCCGGTGCGGGAAGCAGCTTGGAGAAGGAAAACAGCCCATTACCGAGATAGGTGATGTCGAGCACCGGATTGTGTACGCGGAGGGCCGCCTGAATGGGGGCGGCGTCCGCGAAAAGCCGGAGGCGTGGCCGGATGTCCAGCCGTTCGATGGTCAGCAATGCGCCGTCGGGCGTCCCCACCTCTTCAAGGTAGGGGACGCGGATGCCCCGCACGGCAATGCCGAGGGTAAACGGGTTGACCGAAAGGGATTCGATGGTGACGGGGGCGTTGACGGCCTCCGAGAGCCGGCTTTCCACGACGCCGCGCAGCACCGAGGGCGGAAGGGAAACGGCAAGGGCCGTCCACAGGGCGCAGAGGAAGCCGATCCCGACAAGGCAGGCGCGCCAGCCTTTGGCGGAACGCCGTCCCCGGCTTCGGGCCTTTTCCTCCTCGGCCTGCGCGGAAATGGGGGGACGTTGAGGGGCTTTTTGGGCGGTGCGGCGTTTCCTGCGCCGCTTGCGTTGCTTGGAAGCCATGCGCTTTTCCTGTGTCGGGTAGCAAAAAAGCCTTTCACATCCCGGATGCGGTCATGAAAGGCTCCCGTTGCCCGCCGGAGCGGAACCGGCGGGCGTAAGGGGACGGCTCCCCCAGGTTGATCCGATTAGCGGCGGTCTCCCATGAGGCGGAGCAGCATCAGGAACAGATTGATGAAGTCAAGGTAGAGGGTCAGCGCGCCGAGCAGGGCGCCGCGGCGGATGGCGGTGGCGTCGTCAAGCGGGGCGTTTTCGCCGAAGGCGCGGATCTTCTGGGTATCGTAAGCGGTCAGGCCGGTGAAGATGATCACGCCGAGGGCGCTGATCACGAAGGTCATGGCCGAACTCTGGAGGAAGATATTGACGATCATGGCGATGATCAGCCCGAAGAGGCCCATCATCATGAAGCTGCCCATGCCGGTGAGATCACGCTTGGTGACGGTGCCGTAGATGCTCATCCCGCCGAACATGGCCGCGCAGGTGACGAACGTGGACATGACGGAAGCGCCCGTATACACAAGCAGCACCGAGGACAGGAACGCACCCATCAGCGCGCTGTAGACGACGAAGAGGGCGGTGGCGGCAAACGCGGACAGCCGGGAAATCATGCCGCTCAGAACCAACGGCATGGCGAACACGGCGATGGCGAGGATGATCAGGCCGAAGGTGTTGCCGAAGATGGCGGACAGAAGGGCCGGGGAGGACGCGACGAAAAAGGCGGTCCCCGCCGTGACAAGCAGGCCGACCGTCATCCACTGGTACACATGGCGCATAAAGACGGATGCGACGCTGATGCTAGCTGACCGAGTGGAATCGCGCAAGCTTTCCATTGAATAAAACCTCCGTAAAAAATGGGGGTAAGAGAACTCTGAAATACCTTTTGGGATAATAGTCATTAAAAGGCTATGGCGCAAGTGCCCGGCATTGCAACCTCAGCGGATTTCCTGCCTGTACTGGAGCGACTGGCGCAGGGTTTCGCGGTCCATGAACTTCACTTCCGCGCCGAGCGGGATGCCCTGCGCGAGCCGGGTGACGGTCACGCCGGGGAAGCGGCGGTTGACGAGGCTCTTGACGAGCGCGCCCGTGGTTTCCGCTTCCACCGTGGCGCCGAGGGCGAGCACGACTTCACGCACCTGCCCTTCTTCCAGACGCTTGGTGAGCCGATCGAGTTCGAGGCTTTCGGCGCTCAGGTTGTCGAGCGGAGCCAGCAGGCCGCCCAAAATGAGGTAGCGGCCCTTGTAGAACGCGCCCTCTTCCAGCGTGAGCATACTGTCCCATTCCGCGACCACACACAGCAGCGAGTCGTCGCGTTCCTTGTCCGAACAGACGCTGCAGGGATCGGTTTCCGTCAGCGCCCCGCAGCGGGAGCACAGCCGCAGGTTGTCGCGCAGGTCGTGGATGCCCTTGCCGAGCCGCCGCGTTTCGGTTTCAGGCCACTTGAGCAGCGTCATGGCCACGCGCATGGCCGATTTCGGCCCAAGGCCGGGCAGCCGGGCCAACTGTTCCACGAGCGCCTTCAGCGGTTCAGGGATTCTGTGATCCATACTTCCTCATTTTGGTGGACAGAAAGATTGGGGAAGGAACCTTTTTCAGAAGGCTCCGTCATAGCATGCGGTTGTTTCATCTCCACAGCACGGTGAAAATACGGCCTTTTCCTCCGGTTTTCCCACTGGCGGAATCCGACAGCCAAGGCATTTTTCCGGTTATCCCTTTGGAACTTCAAAGAAAAAGCATCAGCCAGTTTCTGTGGCACAGCCTTCCAGAAAGCCCCAACCCTGTTATTGGTGCCGTAAACCCCGGAGGCCCGTCAACGGTACGCCCGTTTCGAGATATTCGCCTTTCCAATGAACCCCGTATTCATCCATATGAAATTTAAGGCTCTGTTATAGTTTGTGGTTGTTTTATCTCCACAGCACGGTGAAAATACGGCCTTTTTCTCCGGTTTTCCCACTGGCGGAATCCGACAGCCAAGGCATTTTTCCGGTTATCCCTTTGGAACTTCAAAGAAAAAAGCATCAGCCAGTTTCTGTGGCACAGCCTTCCAGAAAGCCCCAACCCTATTATTGATGCCGTAACCCCCGGAGGCCCGTCAACGGCACGCCCGTTTCGAGATATTCGCCTTTCCAATGAACCCCATATTCATCCATATGAAACTTAAGGCTCTGTTATAGTTTGTGGTTGTTTCATCTCCACAGTGCGGTGAAAATACAGCCTTTTTCTCCGGTTTTCCCTTGGCGGGATCCACGGCTAAGGCATTTTCCGGTTATCCCTTTGGAACTTCAAGGAAAAAAGCATCAACCATTTTCTATAACACAGCAAAATTTAAAATAAATCTTTTACAAAATCATTGAAAAGGTGAATGCCTCCCCTCTTTCCGGGCCGCCATCCGGCTGCTCCCCCTCGCTCGCGCCATCCTCTTCTCCTTCCCAACGCTTTTGACACATCGGGCTCCTGTTCCGCACATCGCTTCGGGAACGGAGGCTTTTCGGGAGAGGAAGGGGGATTTGAGGAAAACGCCTCCCTCAGGGACGCGACAACCCGCCATCCACGGTCGGACGACGGGCGACTGGCAGCCCACCGGGGGCAAAACGCATGTCCTTCGCCCCGCCCCGTCCCCAAAACGCGAAAGTCTTGGGAGGTGGAGGGGGTGGGGTTTGGGGAGGGGGAGGAGGAAGCCTTTCTTCAGAAAGGTTCCTCCTCCCCCTCCCCAATACTTTAAATAATGCCGGGCAGCTTGATGCCGCCGGTGATGGCGCTGACTTCGCGGTCCATCGTGGCGCGTCCGATGCGGAGAGCTTCGTTGACGGCGGTCAGGACGAGATCCTGAAGCATTTCCACATCGCCGCCTTCAAGGGCTTTGGGATCGATGGTGATGGACACGATGTCCTGCTTACAGGTGGCGACGACCTTGACCATGCCGCCCCCACTGGAGGCTTCGACGGTACGTTCAGCCATTTCCTGCTGCATCTTGGCGATTTTGTTCTGCATGACGCCGGCTTGGCGTACAAGATCATTCATGTTGCGCATTGCGGTCTCCTTGAAAGGATCGGTTGAGGAGAGGTTTCCGAGGAACCTCCTACGAGGGGCCCCTTCAACTCCGTGTGTGCTCCACCGGGATACACCGAATGAGAGAAGCGCCGAAAGTCTCGGTGAGAGACTTGATCACGGGGTGGGAGGCAAATTCTTTTTTCAGTTCGGCCTCGGTCTTGTGCAGCCGTTCCGGGGCGGACACCCGTACGGAGACGGACTTGCCGGAATAGTCGCTGGCCAGCCGTTCCAGTTCGGAGAGCCGTGAAGGGGCCGAAAGCTGTTCATACTGGATGGCGCTGGTTGTGGCAAGCGTCAGGACTCCTTCCGAAAATACGCCGTTCGCCTGCGTGAGCGCCGGAAGGGACAGCGTGGCGCCGCTCTGGTTCCTGCGGCAAAATTCCACGAAATCCATCCATGCTTCCGAAGGCGCGGGCACGGTGGAAGCCTGTTTTTTCTTGGACTTTGCGGGGGCGGCATCCTTCGCCGGAGCGAGGCTTTCCGCCGGGCCCGTGTCCAGAGGGTGCGGGGCGTCTATGGGCGCGACCGTCGCAGAGGGGCCGGGCTGCTCCGAGGCGGCCTGGGGAACCGTTTCCCACGGCGGCGTGCCTTGCGGGGCGGCAGACCGGGCTGGGGCGGGGGCCGCCGCAGGGCGGGGCGGGACCGGCGGGCGGGACGCTGCCGGAGCCGGGCGCGGGGGGATTGCCGAAGCCTGGGAAGGTTTTGCCGGGGATGCCTGAGGCGCGGAAAACGTGGGTTGCACCGGGGCTGCGGCAGGCGCGGGCGGTGTGGCCGGAGATGAAACCGGGGCGGCAGGCGCTGGGCGCACGGGCGCGGAAGAAACGGGCGGCGAGGGCACCGGGGCGGGGGTTGCCTGAGGCGCGGCCGGTGCGGACGGCACAGGGGCGGCGGGTGTCCCGGAAGCCGGGGCGGCCGTGGTGCGGGAGAGCGTTTCCAGCGATACGAGGCGCGGCAGCAGGGCGAGGTTCAGGAGCAGGAGTTCCAGCGCGGCGGACGGTTCAAGGCTGGTGAGCACCTGCCGCTGGCTTTCGAGCACCATCTGCCATGCGGCATGGATATACGCGGGATCGAACTGCGGCGCGAGATCCAGCAGGCGCTGCTTTTCCGCGTCCGGCATGTCGAGCGCGGCGGCTGCCGCAGCCCCGGCCTGACGGATGAGGAACAAATTGCGCCACAATGTGGTCAGTTCGCGGAGGAAAAAGCCGAGATCCACGCCGCGTTCCAGCAGCTCCTGCGTCAGCGCGGCGACGGCGAGGCAGTCCTGAGCCTTGAGCGCGTTGAGAAGGCGCTCATAGAGCTCCTGCCCGGCAAGGCCGAGCACGCTGCGGGTGGAGGCTTCGGTCAGGTTGTCGCCGCCGAGGGCCAGCGTCTGGCCGAGCAGGGACATGCTGTCGCGCACGCTTCCGGCGGCACGGCGCGCGAGGAGGCGGACGGCGTTTTCCTCGAACGGGATGCCTTCCTTGTTGAGCACGCGCGTCAGGTGGGCCATCAGTTCGGCTTCAGGGATGGCCTTGAAAATGAAATGCTGGCAACGGCTGACGATCGTGATCGGAAATTTGTGGGCCTCGGTGGTGGCGAGGATGAACGTCGCGCGCGGCGGCGGCTCTTCCAGCGTCTTGAGCAGGGCGTTGAAGGACTCGCGCGTGAGCATGTGCGCTTCGTCGATGATGAAGACCTTGTAGCGGCCTTCCATCGGCGCGTAGGCGATGGCCTCGCGCAGGCGGCGGGCGTCGTCGATGCCGCGGTTGGATGCACCGTCGATTTCCACCACGTCAACATGGTTGCCCATCGTGATGCGGCGGCACTGCTCGCACTGGTTGCAGGGCTCGCCGGTGGGGGCATGTACGCAGTTCAGCGCCTTGGCAAAGATGCGTGCGATGGTGGTCTTGCCCACGCCCCGCGTCCCGCTCAGCAGGTAGGCGGGCGCAACTTTGTCTTCCGCGGCGGCGCGGGAAAGGATGGCCTTGACGGTTTCCTGTCCCGTCACTTCAGCGAATGTCTGCGGACGGTAGCGGGCTGCGAGGGATGCGTGGCTCATGCGGTATCGTATTGCGCCGTGCGGCGAAGCCGGAACGGGGGAGGAGGCCCTCCCCCGTGGGCGGCTCTAGAACTTGTAGCTGGTCAGCCAGTGGCCGTAGCGGGGATCCTGCCCCTTGATCGCCTTGAAGTAGGCGGTCTGGAGGGCCTTTGTCACCGGGCCGGCATGGCCTTCGCCGATGGTGCGGTTGTCGAGTTCGCGGATGGGCGTCAGTTCGGCGGCGGTGCCGCTGAAGAACGCTTCGTCGGCGTAGTAGACTTCATCGCGGGTAAAGAGCTGCTCTTCCACGGTATAGCCGAGATCGCGGGCGATCTTGATGATGGAGTCGCGGGTGATGCCGTCGAGGATGGCGGTCAGCGGCGGGGTCTTGATCACGCCGTTGCGGACGATGAAGAAGTTTTCGCCGGTCGCTTCGCAGACGTAGCCGTTGGTGTCGAGCATCAGGGCTTCGTCATAACCGTCCTGCTTGACTTCCATTTTGGCGAGTACGGAGTTCACGTAGTTGCCGGCGGCCTTGGCCTTGCTCATCAGGGTGTTGACGTGCATACGGGCGAAGGAGCTGGTCTTGACGCGGATGCCCTTTTCGAGGGCTTCGGCTCCGAGGTAGGCGCCCCAGGGCCACACGGCGATGATGACGTGCGTGGGGTTGTTGCTGGGGAACACGCCCATGTCGCCCTCGCCGGCAAAGGCGAGAGGACGGATGTAGCCTTCGGAAAGCTTGTTGGCCACAACGGTTTCGACAATCGCCTTGGAAATTTCGTCGGCGGTATAGGGCATGTCGATGCCAAGGATTTTGGCGGAATTGACGAGGCGCTTGGAATGCTCCGGTAGACGGAAGACGGCGGAAGAACCGTCAGGGCAGGCGTAGGCGCGGATGCCTTCAAAGACGCCGGTGCCGTAATGCAGACCGTGGGCAAGCACATGGACTTGGGCCTGATCCCAAGGGACCAGCTTTCCGTCAAACCAGATGAATTCCGTTTTCTGAAACATGGGATTACCTCTACAACCCCGCAGGGTGAATTCGTTTGTACGCTCCGGTAGATGAAGCGTTGCGATCCGTTACGCTAAGTGAAAGCGGGGCGGGGGTCAAGAGGTGCGGTCTCTGTTCCGTGACAATCCTTTCTTTCCTGCCGGGAGGCTTTCCTTTTGGTGTAAAGCGACGTACTCTGGCGTCCCCATTCCGGGTCATATTTGCATACAAAGGGATAGCAATGGATCAGCCTCTGCCTTTTGAAATACCCAACGTGACGGTTCTGCTCCAGCCGGAGGAGCAGGTTCTTGAAATCCCCCGCCACAAGGTCAAGAATGTGAAACAGCTCCTCAAATATCTCGGCATCCGCGAGTGCACCGCTCTCGTGGCCCGCGGGCGCGAGCTGCTCACGCCCGATCGCGCCGTTCTTCCCCACGACAGCCTGCTGGTCAGGAAAGTCACCTCAAGCGGTTGATGCGCGGAGGGGAGTGGAGAGATTTGGGGAGGGGAAGGGGAACCTTTCTGGAGAAAGGTTCCCCTTCCCCTCCCCAAACCCCACCCCATCCTCTCCCAAGACTTTCGACTGGTGGGGAGGCTGCGCGGCGGAAGTTCGTTCCGCTCGGAGAGAGCGGGGCGGCTGTATGTGGGAGATATTCAGCTTTTTGATGTCTAAGAAATTATTTTAAATTTCATGTGGTTGAATACACGTTTCATTGGAAATGCGGATATCTCGCATGTGGCGTTTTATTGCTTTTGTACTGGGATAGGAAAGGATTAATGCTTTCTTTTGGGGCTCTGTTACAGTCTATGGTTGTTTTGTTTGGCTGAGTTCTAGGTCATGTCGTTAATTAGATATAATATATTGAAAATACTTATCTATTTTTTAAAAAAAATGCAAAAACTATTTTAAATAATTTAAAATGGTTACATATAAATAGCGGCGGAACCTAGGCTATTCTTTTGGAGTTTCAAGAAAAAAGCATCAACCCTTTCCTATGGCACAGCCTTTTTTGAAGTTCCAAAAGAATAACCGATGCCATACCTCCGCCATGAGCACACCGACGGAAAAATGGATAACAGTCTGTATTTCCACTATACTGTGGAGATAAAACAACCACATCGTATGACAGTGCCTATTGTTTTTGGTTCTGTCACAGCTTGATTTATGCTGTTTTAGCAAAAAGATTTTATTGTTTTTTTGAAGGTGATTGTTGGCGGGCCCAACGGTGAAAAGCGCTTTCCACGGTGTCTATTTTGAATGGCATGAAATTGAATAGCCGTTTTTTGCCCTGACAGCATCATCGGCTCCTGTGCGGAGTCTTTTATAGCCAGAAACAATTACAGTTTTTAGATTGTATCGTCAATTATGTATAATCTATTGAAAACATTTAATTATTTTTAAGTTACAAAGATATTTTTCAATAATTTTAAATGGTTGCATGAAAAATGACGACACAACCTAGAAAGGCAGGAGAGTTTTCTTTCCTGCTTTTTTTCTTGGCTGTGTCATAGAAAATGGTTGATGCTTTTTTCCTTGAAGTTCCAAAGGAGTAACCAACAAAGTACGTTAACCATAGATTCCACCAAGGGGAAAACTGGAGAAAAAGGCTGTATTTTACAGTGCTGTGGAGATGAAACAACCACATACTATGACACAGTTTCTTTAGAAAGGCAGGGGAGTTCCTCCCTGCTTTTTTATTTGAAATTCAAAGAGATAATCCGAAGCCGCCTTGGACTCCGCCAACGGGAAAACTGAAAAAAGCCAGCTTTTTCTTATTGTGAAGATGGAACAATCACGCCCCATGACATCATCTTTCTGTTTCCTGTTGCGATTATGAACTTCTGCCGCGCCGCCTCCCCACCAGTCGAAAAGTTTAGGAGGGTGAGGGGAGGGGGCTTGGGGGAGGGGTGTAGGTTGACACTAGGTTTAATCTTTAGAGAAAACCGGGAATTTATGGGAATAAAGGGGAAATAGGGTTGGCGGTACCTCTTGCGCGTCAAGGGATACCGCCTTTTCCTTTGGTGTTCAGGGGTCGGTTGTCGTGAGTCAATGCCACGTGACAACCGGCCCTCTTTTTGTCTCTTGGTTCGAGAATCCCGTCAACTTTTTACCTTTTTGGAGTAGCTGACGGGGGTATTACTCATAACGTTATATTATAATGTATGATTGCCTTTTAAGGGTACAAAAAGAACACCTATAACCTATACAAAAAGGTTGCTGCTCCCTTTTGGAAACCAGCAACCGGAACTGGCAACCTTATTCTTCACACCTCATCCCTGTCTTCTTATTACCCAAGAGATCTACAACCTAACACGGCAACTCCTATAGACAAAAATCCGGTTACAAATCTTGAGTGATTATTTGTAACCGGATTGTTAATATATATTTATAGGATCTAAGAAGTAATTTGCATTACTTTTTCAGATATTCTTTTTATTTCATCACGCATTTCGTGAAAATATAAATTTGCTACAGCTTTTTTTTGATATATACTTAGAGGGATTTCAAACTCTTCTGCCAAATTAGATACTATCCTTTCTAATAAACACAAAATATCTTGCTGTTCACTGTCAGTATATGAACCATATTCTTTAAATATAGTAGTATTAGGCTGCTGTTTATTGGCAAATATTTGCACAGATTCAGTGTCAGATACATAAGGAGGAATACCTTTTCCAAAAAGTAGCCAGTCAGAATCTACGTTAAAAATTCTACAAATCTTAGAAGAGATTGTTAAATCTGGCTCGCTTTCTCCTCTTTCGTACCTACCAACGGTGTTCTTGTGGACACCAATTTTTTCAGCAAATTCATCTCGAGATAAATTTCCACGGATATATCTTAGCCGAGAAGCTATACTATTCATGGTATCCTCCTAAAATTACATAAGAATACCACAAAAGGTATCATCATTCATTTTTTTTGTTTGACAAAAAACAAAAAATGAATAAAAAATACCTTAAGCGGTATCTTTAAAACCTTTCCTGTTTTTCAGGATACCTGCCTTGGCGCACCCGGTCAACAAGCCCGGATGCGCCCCCCAAAAAAAGCCATCGAAACCAAAGAGCATCGGGCGCGCAAGCGAAAAGCCCTTTCGGTTTCATCATATGGGCGATGCCAGCCAGAAGAGGATCAATACGCGACACCAAGCGTCCGGGGTGAAGCGTTCGAGTCCAGGCTGTCGTCGCCCTTCCTCATTTACAGCACGGACGCCCGCCGTGCCTTCATCCGCAACCACACGGAAAAGGAGGCAAAACACCATGTCCACCATCGCCGAAACGCAATACAACCGCTGGTTCACTCCGGTTGAGATTGCCGAGCTTCTCGAGGTTCCCCTGAAGTCCTGTAACAACATGATCAAGGGGCATCGCCTTGAGGAAATGGTTACCGAGACGACTCATACCGATTGGGAAGGGGGGGTCAAGCACAGTAAGAAGACCCTCTATGACGTGCGCGATTTCCCGGAAGAAACGCTCAACTTCTTTGCGTACGCCCTTCTCGACGCTGAGGAAGGCGACGTTCCGCCGCTTCTCATGCGCTGCGATCACCTTGCCGGAACGATGCAGGGAATTTTTCCGGAAATCAAGCGGGACGTGCTGATGGCGGCGTTTTATCGCGCTCAGATGCTTTCGTATGCGTGGGACCTTTCACAGTGTCTCGCCAAGGATTTCTACGAAATGATGGAATGCGTATGCGTGTATTACGGTTGCCCCGAGCATTTTCTGGCCGGACTCATTGAGCGCGTGGTTCCTTCCGAAAAGGAAAGGGAGGCGTTCCTGTGTGTCCGTGAGGTTCAGGTTATGGCGTTCGTCAACTACTACGCCAAGGGAACCGAGGCTCTTTTCCCAGAATTTGCCAAGAGAGACAAGGTATAACACCTTTTTCCAGGATTCGCATCATGGATATGCCTCTTCGCCAGCGTTCTTTCAGCACCGCCGAGCTTGCCGATATTTTCGGCATCACTCGTCAGGCGGTCTTGAAGCGCGCCGTGAAGTGGGAATCCGAGAAGCGCATGGGAAGAGGCGGAGGAAAGGTCTGGAAGTTCGCCAGCATGAGCGAAGAGGAACAGCACCGCATCAGCACGTATGTACTGAATGATCCGCAAAAGCGTTTTATACCTGATCCGCTGGCTCTGGCGGCTCAGAAAGTCATGTTGAAGGACGCTTGGGAACGCTACGAAAAGAAGTCCGCGAAGGCGAAGGAGCGGGCCATGTACCGCTACAAGCTGCTTTTTGAAGCCTGGGAACTCCATTGTGAGGGCTCGACCATGAAGGCGGCTTTTGAGCTGGTGGCGGCGAAGTACGATGAACGCGTGGCGAACCTCAGACGCTGGTACTACGGCACGAGACACAAGCCCGGCGTACGCGGCCTTGACCCCAAAGACTGGCTCCCCGTGCTGGCGGACGACTACAAGGGCCGTACTGCTTGCGCCGCCTGTTCCGAAGAGGCCTGGAAGTGGCTTGTGGCGGACTTTTTCCGCCGTGAAGAGCCGCCTTTCACGATTTCCTACGAGCGCCTTGCCCGGCTCGCCGCCGAAAAAAGTTGGGAAATCCCCTGTGAACGCACGCTTAGGCGGCGTATGAAGCGGGAATACACCCAAGCCGAAATCACCTATGCCCGCAAGGGAACGCTTGCGTACTCCTTCCCACGGGAAGAGCGCAGGCGTGATTCCTTTCGGGCTGGTGAAGCGGTTTCCGGCGACGGCCTCAAGTTCGACTCGTTTTATGTGATTTTCCCGGACGGCGAAGTGGTGGGCACCACCACGGGCTGGTTCTGGGAAGATGTCTATTCCGGTAAGATTCTCGCCTACGAAGTGGACAAGACGGAAAATACCGATATGTTCCGCAAGGCTACGTACAAGCTGACCGGGGTGTGTCTTCCCAGGTATGCGTGGCTCGACAATACCCGTGTCGCCGCGAACAAGAGCATGACCGGACAGGCTGACAACCGCCACCGCTTCACGAATCAGGAAACGGACCCCGTGGGCATTTTGAAGCTTGCCGGAATGATTCCCCAGTTCACCAATCCCGATCAGGAAATGTCCAACCCCGGCGCGAAGCCCATTGAACGGGCTTTTGGCATCGGCGGCATCCATGAGCGGCTGCGTACGTGGCCTTCTCTGGCCGGGCGTGGGCATTCGCTCAATACGGCGATTCATCTTGAAGAATTCCTTGAATGCCTTGAACTGGTTGTACGCGAATACAACGCGAAGACCGGACGCCGTGGCGGTATCTGCAACGGAAGAAGCTTTGACGAGGTGTTCAACACGGACTTCTCCGAAGCCGCCGCCCGTAAAGCTTCCCCGGAAATCCGCCGCCTGCTGCTGCACGATCAGGAAGTGTGTAAGGTTTCTCGCGAGGCCACCGTCCGCATCAAGGCCGGACGCGGCGACGACAGTCATAGATACTACGCCGAAATGCTTGCGCAGTTCGTCGGCGAACACGTCGCGGTCATGTTCAACCCCGACGATCTGACGGTTCCCGTGCGGATTTACAGCCTGGCCGGAAAGTACCTGTGCGAAGCCCGCTGGCTTCCCGCCGTGGGCTTCAAGGACAAGGCCGCCGGACGCGAGCTTTCCCGCGAACGCAAGCGGCACAACAAGCTCGTCAAGAAGACCGTCGCTTCCGCCAAGCGTATCAGCGACATTGAGCGCCAGCAGCTGAACGCCACCGTTCCTTATAACGAAATTTCCCAACCCGCCCATTCAACTACCGTTCTCGCGCCTTTTGAGGTGCAGAGGAAGCTTGACGGCGTAGCCGATACGGAAAAGCAGGTTGCCCTTCAGGAACGCTTGCGCCGGAATATGGGCGGGGAACCTGTCAGAGACGTTGCCTGATGGAAACATCCGGCGACAGGATGAAAAACCCTTTTTTTGCAAGGACGGACGCATGGAACCTTGTACAATCTCTCCCGAAAACGGACAATCCCCCCTCAATGAGGAAACCTTGCGGGCGGCGGTTCTGGAAGAACTTTCCCGCAGCGGCATGAGCCAGACCAAGCTTGCCAAGGAATCAGGCATCAATCAGGCGCGGCTTTCGCAGTGGCTTGGCGGGAAGTACAGAGGTGACAACCAGGCCGTTGCCCGCGAGCTGGATCGCTGGTTGAAGCTCACCGTAGAGCGCCGGGAACAAAAGGTTTCCGGGATTCTCGCGGCTCCCCCCGAATGGCAGCGGACGCCTTCCGCAAAGCGGATTCTCGACACGCTCCGTTTCGCCCAAGCGAACGGCGATATAACCCTGATTTACGGCGGAGCGGGGGTTGGAAAGACCTGCACGGCGAACCAGTACAGGGAAAACAATCTCAACGTCTGGATTGCCACCATGAGCCCGGCCCTTTCCAGCGTTACGGCGGTCCTGGAGCGCGTTTGCGCATCCATCGGGATACTGGAGATACCAAGCGGCGCTTCAAGGGCGGAAACGGCGATTGTGGCCCGTCTGACGGGTAGCCGTGGGCTTTTGATCGTGGATGAAGCCCAACATCTTGCCGTTTCCGGCGTTGAGGCATTGCGCAGCATTCACGACGCGAGCGGCATCGGCCTTGCCCTCATCGGCAATGAAACGGTGTACGCCCGAATCACGGGCGGCAGCCGCAAGGCCAATTTTGCGCAGCTTTTCAGCAGAATAGGATACAGGGTCAACCTTTCCGCGCCTTCCGCCGCCGATGTGGAAACCATTCTTGACGCATGGCACATCCAGGAGAAAAGAGCGCGCCGTTTCTGCTCCGAAATCGCGGCACGGGCCGGGGCGTTACGCAGCCTTACCAAGGTTCTTCGTATTGCCAGCATGACCCGCGAAACACCGGAAGAAGCCATTGATTACGACATGATACAGGTTGCCTGGCTGGAGCTTGGCGGAACGATCTAGGAGGTCTCCCATGAAGATGCAAACGATGTTTTCTCAGGTGGTTATTGAAGATATGGCGGGCTTGAAGTCCGTTCTCGGCGAACAGTTCGGGCGGTATGTCCGGCACGGACGAAACGCCGCCCAGGAACTGGTTGCGCTGGTCATGGACGGCGATAACCCGCTTTCCCGGCGGATTGCCCCTTTCCTCAGCATTTCCGCTTGAAGCGAAACGGCCCTTTCGGGGCCGTCTGTCCGGCGTGGTGGCCGGATACTGACGAGCAGCCAATAAAGGATGGGGAGATATGGAAGGCGACATCAGAAAAGTGAATATTGATTTGGTTGAACAAGTTGATCAAATTGAGAATGTCATATCTCAATTGATTATGTTCAGTGAATTACTTGAATCCGGTAAAGACGGTAGCGATCTTAATCTCTCCGCGATTGGTCGCTGTGGGCTCTGTCTCCTTCTAGGGGGGATCGTAAAAACACTTGAAGATGTCAGCCATACCATTCAGAGGGGAAAATAGCATGAGCCATGATCCCAGATTGCTTTCCGCTGACCTTAAAAGGCAATCCTGCGCCGTCGCTCTGATCATGGAGTTGATGGAGCATTGCGGTTACGCACAGATGACGCTTACGGAAGAAGCTCAGGTCGGTTTGGCAACGCTTCTTTCGGATACCAACAATCTTCTCAAGGCGGCAGTTAAAGAATTTCCCCCCCCCCCGGACGCCCAATAACGAGGCGATATGAGTTCCGTATGGGTTTCGGAAGCCGATTGCATCGGCATGTTTGGACAGGAGGACGGACGCAAATTCATAGACAATTTCTGCGGCACTACCTTCCTGATTCCCCAGAAGATCATTGCTGAAAATTCCGTATGCAAGGTCATGGGAATGGAGCACATGGCCACGTTATGCAGGGAATACGGGGGATGCCGTATAACCGTTGCCGGAACGGGGAAGGCAATCAACAAAAAAGAGCAGATTATTTCTTTATTCGCGAAAGGATTGACGAATACGGAAATCGCCAGGGAGGTGAAGGTAAGCGATCGCTATGTGCGGCTTATCGTATCCCCCATCCGGTCATCCCGACGCCAATGACCCTTTAAAAAGAGTTTAACTATTTTTTACAGAGGTATTTTATGCTTATTAACGCTTCCAATATCCAAAATCTTTTTTTCGGTTTCTCCGCGGCATTCCAGCAAGGTTGGGACGGCGCAACCAGCCAGTACAGCCGTTTTTGTCTGGACGTTCCTTCCCAGACGTCGGAAAATGAATACGCTTGGCTCGGGCAATTTCCCGGAATGCGGGAATGGCTCGGCGATCGCCTGATCAAGAACCTGAGAGCTCATTCCTACACCATCAAAAACAAGAACTTCGAATCCACCGTATCCGTCAATCGGAACAATATTGAAGACGACAGATACGGCGTTTACGGCCCGATTTTCAGGGCATTGGGCGAAGAGGCCGCCACGCATCCCGACAAACTCGTATACGGCCTCATGTCCGAAGGCACCGTGCAGACATGCTATGACGGAAAGCCGTTTTTCAGCACGGAACACCCCGTAATCGTGGACAACAAGGCGCAAAAGGTTTCCAACCTGTTGCAGCCCGAATCCTCCGAAGGCCCCGCGTGGTATCTGCTTTGTACAACCCGCGCCATGCGTCCGTTCATTTTCCAGAAGCGCCGGGAGTATAAGCTGGTGGCTCTGGACAAGGAAAACGACGAAAACGTATTTTTCCGGAATGAATACCTTTACGGCATTGATGCCCGCGTAAACGCCGGATACGGCCTTTGGCAGCTTGCCGTATGCTCCACGTTCGGCCTGGACGCCGACAGCTACGCCGCCGCTCGCTCCACAATGGCCTCCTATATAGCGGATAACGGAAAGAAGCTCGGCATTGTTCCCGATTTGCTGGTGGTGCCTTCCGAACTGGAAAAGGATGCCCGCCTTTTGCTCAACTGCGAGCAGATCAACAGTTCCTCCAATCCCTGGCACGGTTCGGCGGAACTTCTGGTTTCTCCCTGGCTGTAACGTCGGAAAACTGCCTGTTGGTATGGCCTTAATACGAGGCAGCGCCGCGATTAAGGAACGACACGGCGAAAAAAGGCCAACCCGGATTCCAGAGTCCGAAAAAGCGGTTTAAGCCCGTTCTGGAACCACAGTATCGGTTCTGTGGTTAGAGGTGCTCCTGGAAGCTTGCCCGTGCTGAAAAGTGCGGGTAAGCTGTTTTTTAAGCGGATGTGACACGGTAATATTCTCCCAGCCGTAGCACGGGACAACCCGGAGCGCTATGTGGGGTTGCCGCTAAAGCGGGCCGGGGGGCCCCACCATCCACCACCGAACAGGCGCGACACGGTGATATTCTGGCCGCCGTAGCACGGGAAACCGGAGCGCATTGCGGGGTTGCCGCTAAAGCGGAAGCCAGGCCCCGCCGCCTGTTCTCTGGGAACTGTGCTTTGGCATTCAGTTCCCTTCTCGAAAAGAAAGGGCATCTCTCAACGAGGTGCCCTTTCTTAGAAAATTGAAAGTTGCATTTCATGTGTCAAAGAAGTGTAAACCTAGTGTCTGCATACAGGGAGGGGAGAGGGAGCCCTTTTTAAAGGGGGCCCTCTCCCCTCCCCCAAAATATCCCCATTTCCGCTCAATGCATAGGCATCATCCGATGATAGCCGCGCATCATGCCGCGGTGCATCGGGCAGGGCGTGTAGCCGTCCGAGCAGGTTCCGCGCTGGATGGAAAGGCCGAGCTCGCTGGCGAGGCGATCAGCCATCATGTCGTGAACCTTGATCATCTGCGTGTGAAGCGAAGCGACCTCGGCGGCTGCCTTGGCAATGGCCTCCTCATTCATGTTGGGCATGCTCGCCATCGTATCAAGCTGAAGGCGCTTGGCCATCATCTTTTCGCGCAAGGGCAGCATGGCCTCCTCCGCCGACTTGATTATTTCGTTGTATTTTGCCTGCTTTTCAGGCGTCAGGGACTGGTAGGCCGCGTTGCCGTCAAAGGCGCCGACGGGCGGCATCATGCCGTTCCCAGCGGAGACGGCAGCAGCAGGGGCCGTTTCAGCGGCCTGAACGAAGTCCGCCCCGACGCAGGCAATGGAAGCCGTCAGAACCAGAAAAAGGAACGCTTTCAGATAAGGACGCATATCCCAAACCTCCGTTACGTATTGTTCCCAAGAGCATAGGAGGCGCAACGGGGCGAAACAATGATTGTTTCGATGAGAGTGTCAGGTGCCCTTGGAGGAGATGAAAAGGGGATGGGGAGGTTGCGGGGCTGACAAAGGGGCCGCAAGGTTTAGGAGGCGGGGAGGAAACTGTTCATGCATGAGAGGCGGGGGAAGGCCGGGAGCAGCGGGTGGGGAGAACGGCGGGCAGAAAGAAAGGACTCCGGCTGTGCTGGAATCCTTCTGCGTTGTTCTGGTCGGAGCGACTGGATTCGAACCAGCGACCCCCTGGTCCCAAACCAGGTGCGCTACCAAACTGCGCCACGCTCCGTTACGGCTCACGCCGTCCCGCAAGACGGCGTGAGCATTCAGAAAGCAAACTTATTTCGCGATAACGCGGAAGTCGTCGCGGCGGTTCTTTTCCCACACGGCGGGGCCGGTGCCTTCAACGGCGGGACGTTCCTTACCGAAGGAGATCATTTCCATCTGGTCGGGGTTCACGCCGAGCATGACGAGGTATTCGTAAGCGGCGCGGGCGCGGCGTTCGCCGAGGGCGAGGTTGTATTCCTGAGTGCCGCGGGCGTCGCAGTTGCCTTCGATGCGCACGCGGATGCTGGGATAAGCCTTCATGAGCTCAGCCTTCTGGCGGAGCATGTCGCGGGATTCGGCCTTGATGTCGGACTTGTCAAAGTCGAAGTACACGACACCATCGGTGATCGCCTGAGCGGCGCGTTCGATAGCGGCGTTGGCGGCGCTGTTGTCGTCGGCGGTGACGGCGGGAGCCACATCAGCGCCAGTCTGCTTTTTCGCGCAACCAAAACCAGCACCCATAGCCACAACGAGAGTCACAACGAGAGCCAAACGTTTGAAAGTGTTCATCTCTTTTTCCTCCTGAGCGAGTTTCCCCGCACAGAAAAACGGTTGATAAAATTCCTTCTTCCTTGCGTATGCTACCCTGCACACGCAAGGGCTGAAGGTTATTCCGGCAAACCTGTATTGTCAAGCGAGTGGGAGACGGTTTCAGTGATTTCCCGCGAAGATTTACGAGGAAAAAACATGGCTGCGGAAGGCCGCTCCCGCCCATTTCCGCCTATCTAAAAAACGCTCCCTTTTCCGTCAAGCCCGGCTAGCGGGGGATTGCGCCCCAACGGGGGAACGAGGCGTCTCCGCTGCCCGTGGGCACTTTCTTCGCGTCGCCGCCGTGCCGGGTCGTCAGGTAAATCTGGTTTTGGCCGCTCCGGTTGGAGGTGAAGGCGATGAAATAGCTGTCCGGCGCGAAGGAGGGCAGCACGTCATTGCCGGGGCCGAAACTGATCTGCTGTTCCGTGCCTGTGGTCAGCTCCTGCACAAAGATGCGGTTTCCTTCCGAGGTGAGGCGCGAAAAGGCGATCAGCGTCCCATCGGGGCTCATGCTGGGCTCGGTATTGTAGCTGCCCTGCTTGGTCACGCGGGAGACGGAGCCGGAGGCCATATCCTTCATGAAGATCTGCGGCCCGCCCATGCGGTTGGACGTGAAGGCCATCTTGGTGCCGGCGGCATCGAAGGTCGGCGACACGTTGATGGTGCCGTTGGCTTCAAGCGTGCGTTCCTTCTGGAAGGCGTGGTTGAGCATGAAAATGTCGGGGTTTTTGCCGGTGGAGAGGCTTACCGCGACTTTGTTGCCGGGGGTGAAGGTGGGGCCGATGACGGTGTTGCCGGGGAAGCGGATACGCTGGACGCGGTTGGTCAGGCGATCCCACACGCCGAGGGCGTGGCTTTTGTCGTCCATGTGGCTGAATACGATGAAGCGGCCGTCGAGCGACCACGACGGGGACATGGCGATGCCGGGGATATCGGTGATCTTGCG
The DNA here is from genome assembly GCF_059728385.1 of Bilophila sp. T19-St14. NCBI lineage: Bacteria > Pseudomonadati > Thermodesulfobacteriota > Desulfovibrionia > Desulfovibrionales > Desulfovibrionaceae > Bilophila > Bilophila sp. T19-St14. The sequence continues at coordinate 2,019,443 of NZ_BAAGFT010000001.1, read as the reverse complement.
GAGGTTGCGGCCGGTGGGCTTGGTGATCCACACGTCGCGCTTGTTCTTGCCGCTGTTCTTCACAAAGGCGAGTGTGGAAAGGAAGAAGTCGCCGTGTCCGGTGAGGGCTTTCATAAGGTCGGCGCAGAAGCGGTCGGCCACATCCTGCACTTCTCCTTTGGTTACGCCGCTGTAGGCGTTGCCGAACACGAACTGCCCGGAAAAGGTTTCATAAACGCGCAGTTCGACGGTGGAGCCGGGCTTGTCGCCCTGAGGCCAGCCGGCGGTGACGAGCAGGTCTGCCCCCGCAAGCTGGAAGCGTTTGAAATCGACGTTCGGGGGCTGGTAGCCGGGGAGGATCGTGCCGCCGAGGACGGCCTTGGGATCCGTCAGCCGCATGAAGGGCAGGAAGCTCAAGTTGTCATGGATGGCGGCGTCGAGCTCCTTGCCAAGCCCTTGGGCAGGCTGGCCGGTGCTGAGCGGGGCGGCCATGGCCAGATTGACGATGTTCTGGCCGGGCCCGTAGATGTCGATCTGCATGGCGGCTTTTGAGGAGCCGGCGGCGCAGGCCATCACAAGGCCGAGCAGAAGCAGCACTTGGGAAAACAGGCGGAATGGTTTCATGATGCCTTTAAAGGGGTTGAGGTGAACGGGAGGGCCTCCCGCAGGGTTTGGCTTACCGCTTTTTCGGTAAAAAGGTCTTCCGTTTTTGCCACGGAAGACCTTTTGCTTACGCGGCGCAGTCTAGATCAATTGTTTTTGAGGGTAAAGAGGAGACGCATGGTCAGAGGTTCGGAACCCGCCGGGCGCGGGGGGATGACCCCTTCCCGGATGACTCCGGTCAGGACGGCGTTGTCCACTTCGGCCTTCCCGGATGACTTGGAGACGGACATCTGCTCGATCCCGCCGGTTTCGTTGACGCGGAGGGTCAGCTCCACGCTGTATTCCCCGTGGACGCCCTGTGGGATCTGGATGTAGGGCTTGGCCCGGAACATGATTTCTTCAGCGTAGCTGCGTTCCTTGGGCGCGGCAGCCTGTTCTTGGGGCGCAGTCCCTTTGATGGCGCCCGGATCCGTCATGAACGTCAGATAGACTTCGGTGATGGCCCCGTACGGCGGCGTGGGGAGCGTCCCCGCGCGCACGACGGCTTGGCAGGCGGATTCGTCGAGTGCGGTATTGCCCGACTTGCGGCTGGCCTCGCAGTACAGCGGGCGTCCGTCGCTGCCGATGCGCAGGGAGATGGTGACCATGCCGGAAGCGCCCGCCGGAGCCTGCCAAGCGGGCAGCACCTTGACGAGGACATCCCCGGCGTACCCGCCCGCGGTGTCCGCCCCGGCAATGAGGGGGATGCCCGTCGGTTCCGCCATGCCCGGCAGGGTGGAGCACAGTATGAATCCAAACGCAGCCAGCAGGCGCAGCATTGATTGAGGCATCGTTCGCTCCGAAATTTTCTTGCGTGTTGAAGTGTATACGTCCCTTTTATAGGACGCTTCGCCAAAAGGCCAGCCCCCTAGAGGCGGGGAAGGCCGGGGGAGGGCGCTTTTTATAAAAAGCGCCCTCCCCCGGACCCCCACCCGCAAAAATTTCGACTGGTGGGGTGGCCGCGCGTAGGGAGTTCGTTCCGATGGAAGAAAAAGGCTGTGTTATAGAAAATGGTTGATGCTTTTTTCTTGAAGCTCCAAAGGGATAACCGGCAAAATGCCTTGGCCTTGGAGCCCGCCAAGGGGAAAACCGGATAAAAAGGCTATATTTTTCACAGTACTGTGGAGATGAAACAACCACATACTCTAACAGAGCCTTAGAAAATCATTGAGAAAGCGAATATCTCCCGCTCCGGTGGGGAGAGGGACGCTTTTCATCACCCCCCAAAAAAGCGGGGATGGATGGCTCGGCAGGGCCGAAAGCCTTGGGGAAGAGGGGGCTTCTGGAGAAAAGGAAACGGCTGTGCCATAGGAAGCGGTTGATGGTTTATTTCTTGGAATTCCAAAGGAATAACCCAAAATGCCCCAATCATGGAGCCCTTCGGCGGAAAAATTGGAGAAAAAGTCAGTTTTCACCATATGGTGGAGATAAAACAACCCAATGCTATGACAGGGCCAAGGGAAATCGCCCCCGTATGACGAAAGCCTTGGGGGAGGGCGCGGGGCGTTCTGGCAGCGTTAAGGGGCGAGGAAAGCTTCCTTGAGAAGGCTTTCCCCGCCCCTTTTACTACCTTTCCCCAAGGCGTGTTATCTTCTGCCCATCATTTCCTGCGTATTGAAGGTGAGGAGGAGTTCCTGCTGATCGGGCGTGGGCGGTGCGGGGAGCACCTTCGTCCTGATGACCGCGTTGACTGCCGAGGCGTCGACTTCGGCCCTGCCGGAGCTGCGGGCGACGGTACAACTGAGGACTTTGCCGCTCGGATCAAGCTTTACATTGACCTGCACGGAAAGGTTCACGCGGGAGTAGGTCGGCATGCTCCAGTTCGGCCGCACCGCAAGGATGACCTGCCCCATATACACGTCGTAAATGCCGCCTCCTCCGGGGCCGTCGCCTTCGCCGCCGCCACCGCCTCCGGCACCCCCGGCGCTCTTCTTGAAGTCGGCGAGGGCGCCCGCAACGGACGACTTGCCGCCTTTTTCCTTGGAGCCCTGCGATGTTCCGGCCTTCTTCTTGGCGTCGTTCAGCGCGTCGGCAAGGGCCTTGCTCGGATCTACGCCGTCCTTTTTCTTGTCGGATTCCTTGGCTGGCTTAGCCTTGTCGTTCGCCTTCTTGGCTTTCTCCGAAGCTTCTTTCTTGTCCTTCTTGCCGTCGTCCTTAGGCTTTTCCTTCGGTTTTTCCTTGGGCTCTTCTTCCTCGTCCTTGGGCTTCTTGGGTTGCTTTTTCTGCGCCAGCGCGACCTCGTCCGGCTTGGGTTCGGGTTTCGGTTTGGGCTTGGGCTGCGATTCCTTCTTGGGCTCGGCCTTGGGCTGTGCCGTGTCCTCGCGGGCTACGGGGACGGCGCTGGCCGCCTGTTCCGCCGGGGCGGGCTGAGGTGCGGCCTTGGTCGGCATGGGCTTGCCCTGCGGCCCGAGCACGGGCGAAGCCATCCGGTTGCCGCCCGGAGCGCCCATGTTCACGCTGATCTGCATCATGGGCTGATCAAGCTTCATGGGCGGGGAACTCGGCCACAAGAAAATCAGCAGCGCCAGAGCGAGGTGCAGGAGGATGGAAAAGAAATAACTGCCAAACATTGGTGGGTCTGCCTTTTTCCCCGGCTGAGGAAGCCGGGGCCCTTCTATCCGTTGTACGCGACCGGCGGAAGGCCGGGGCTTTACTTCTTGCCCTTCTTTGCCGGAACGGCGGGCGCATCTTCCCGCAGGGCCACCACGCCGAGCTTGTCGACCCCGGCTTCACGGATGCGGCCCATCACGTCCACGACAAGGCCGTAGGCCACGTCCTTGTCGGCTTGGAGAAACAGCTGCTTGTTCTGCTGCTTGACGAGCAGATCGATTTTATCCTGAAGCTCATCCAGCCCCACCTCGTACGAATCGAGGAAAATGACGCCGTCCTTGCGGATCGTCAGGATCATGTTGTCCGATTCGGTGGGCAGGGTTTCGACGGCCCGCGTCTGGGGCAGGTCGACGTCAAGCCCTTCCGTCATCATCGGCGCCGTGACCATGAAGATGATGAGCAGGACCAGCATGACGTCGACGAACGGCGTCACGTTGATTTCCGACACGAATCCTTTCTTGCCGCCGACAGAAGCTCCCATGAGGCACCTCTACTCGGCCTGTCCGCTTCTGGACACGGGGCGGTGGGCGTTCAGCTCGCGCTGGACGCGGTTGAGGAACATGCCGGCGAAGTTGACGAGGCGGGTTTCGAGCACGCCGAGGCTTCCGTGGAACGTGTTGTAGCCGATGGTCGCCGGGATGGCCACGAGAAGGCCCATAGCCGTGGCGATGAGGGCTTCGGAGATGCCGGGCGCGACGGTGGCGAGGGAGGCTGATTTCATGGCGCCGATGGCGTGGAAGGTGTTCATGATGCCCCAGACGGTGCCGAACAGCCCAATGAACGGCGCCGTGTTCGCGGAGGTCGCCAGGAAGGACAGGGAGCTTGTGAGGCGGGTCATTTCCATGTCCACGCCCTGCCGGAGCGCGCGGCGCACGTTGTCGACCACGACGTCTTCGGAGTTCCCGGCCTCTTTCGAGCGGTTGAATTCGGTCACGCCCTCATGGGCGACGGTATACAGCGGGGAGTCGGGATCGCCGCCGAGGGACTGCACGGCCTCGCGCAGGTCACGGGCATGGTTGAAACGGTCCATGCCGTCGGCGGCCTTTTTGAGCGCCGCCCGGATGTTCATCCATTTACGGAACATCAAGGCCCAACTGAATACGCTCATGAAGAGCAGGGCCACGAGGACCGCCTTGGCTACCAGCGTGGCTTGGGCAAGAAGGGAAAGAATGCTCAAATCCATAACGTCACACCTTGGTACGTCTGTATTTTTGGGAAAAAACGCCGTAACGGCGTTGCCGCTCCGGGCATGCCCCGCCGGGCTCCTGCCATAACAAAAGTCCCGACAGCGCCGGAGCGCTATCGGAAAAACGCTTGCTCACTCGCCCGGTAATAAGCGTCTCTGCCTATGGATGCAACGGGAAAATGGAACCTTTCCCCGCCTGCGTCCGCAAACGGGCTTTGACGGAACAATGCGGGCCGTTTGACAGTTTTATTCATTCCGCCGATAATATGCAATCCAAAAACTTGACATTTTTTAAACATAACAGTAATTGTTCTCAAAGAGGTATGAATATGTCACAGCCACAGACTCGTATGACTAGGCAACGTATGGTTATTCTTGAGGAATTGAGAAAGGTCAAGACTCACCCCACGGCTGACGAGCTGTATGCGATGGTTCGTACCCGCATGCCGCGCATCAGCCTTGGGACTGTCTACCGTAACCTCGATTTTCTGACGGAATCCAAAGAAATACTCAAACTGGAGTCGGCCGGCTCCATCCGCCGTTTCGACGGCGATACCCGCCCTCATCAGCATGTGCGCTGCCGGGTTTGCGGCAAAATCGGGGATGTCATTCCTCCCGTGCCGACGCCTTCCGTTGAAGGCGTTTCCGTCGAGGGCTTCACGATCACGGAAGCCCGCGTTGAATACGAAGGCATTTGCGAAGAATGCGCCCGCAAGGCGTCCTAAGCTTATGGGGGAGCCCCGCCGGGTTATAGTGGGGTTCCCTCATGCGCTTTTTAGCGTTATCGTAGAATGTATTGAGTGGGCGCAGCGGATGCGCTCAAGCGGTTTAAAGGGGCTTATCCCCCTTCATTTCTTACCAAAAGGAGAGATTCTATGAAATCTTTGAAGGGTACGCAGACCGAAAGGAATATCCTCGCCGCCTTTGCCGGTGAATCTCAGGCCCGCAACCGCTATGATTATTTTGCCGGTGCTGCCAAAAAAGACGGCTTTGTGCAGATCGCCGACATCTTCACCGAAACCGCGCTTCAGGAAAAAGAACATGCCAAGCGCCTGTTCAAGTTCCTTGAAGGCGGCGACGTGGAAATCACCGCGGCCTTCCCCGCCGGCATCATCACGGGCACGGAAGCCAACCTGTACGCCGCCGCTGCCGGTGAGCATCATGAATACACCGAAATGTATCCCTCTTTTGCGAAAATCGCCGACTCCGAAGGTTTCTCCGAAGTCGCCAGCGTGATGCGCAATATCGCCATTGCGGAGCAGTACCATGAAGAGCGTTTCCTTGCGTTCGCCAAGAACATCAAGGAAGGCCGCGTGTTCGTGCGCGAAACCCCTGTCGTGTGGCGCTGCCGCAACTGCGGCTGTCTTGTGACCGGCACGCACGCCCCGGCCCTGTGCCCCGCCTGTGCGCACCCCACCGCTCACTTTGAAGTGCTCCACAACCCGTGGTAAGCCGGTAAAGGGGGTACGTCATGGCTGATCCGAAAGATATGTATCGGTGCCCGGTGAGCAACTGCGGCTACGTGTACGATCCCGACCGGGGCGACAAGCGCCGCAAGATCCCCGCAGGCACTCGTTTTGAAGACCTTCCCGAAGACTGGACCTGTCCCGTCTGCGGGGCATCCAAGAAGAACTTCAAGCCTCTGAGCGAGGCTTAATTCCGTGGGGCGGGGAGGAGCCTGCCTTTAGGCCCTTCCTTTCCGCCCCTTCCCCCAACTTTTCCGCTCCGTAAGGCGGGAAAGTATTCCCGTTGAAAAAGCCCGGACAACATCCGGGCTTTTTTCGTCCCTTGTGCGGGCGGGGGACACGGGATAGGGTGCCGTTGCGGAAGAGGCATTGAGGTTTTTCCCGTATGGGATTGGAGTCTGGCCGAAAGGAGGCGCCTTATGAAGCGGATCGCGGTATGGAATACGGCTTTTTTGGGGGATGCGGTGCTGACGCTGCCGCTGATCCAGACGCTGGCGGATGCGTTTCCCGGTGCGGAGGTTGATTTTTACGTGCGTCGGGGGTTTGCGTCCCTGTTCGAGGCCCACCCGTCCATTCATGCCGTCTATGAGTACGACAAGCGCCGCATTTCCGGGAACAACCGCCTGTCCGCGCTGCTCAAGACCGGGCGTGCCCTCGGCGGGCGGCGTTATGACGTCTGGATCGGTGCGCATTCAAGCCCCCGTTCCGCGTTGCTGGCCCGTTTGAGCGGCGCGCCGCTGCGCGTGGGATACGCCGGGGGGCCCGTCGCGGCGCTCTGCTACAACCGCCGCGTATCCCGCCGCTTTTCCGAGCTGCACGAGATCGAGCGGCTTCTTGAGCTGCTGAAGCCCATCTTGCCGCCCGAAGCCCCGCGTCGGCACTGGCCTGAGTTGGCCCTTCCCCCGGAGGCGCTGGAGAAGGCCGCCGCCTTCCGCGAGTCGCTCCGGCAAGGCGATCATGCTCCCGTCCTGCTTGGGCTGCACCCCGGTTCGGTCTGGGGCACGAAACGCTGGCTGCCGTCCGGCTTTGCGGAAATCGCCCGCCGTGCCGCCGCCAAGGGTGTCCATGTGCTTGTCTTCGCCGGATCCGGCGAGGAAGGCGTGGCCCGTGACGTGATCGCCCTTTCGGAGCTCAAGGACAACCCGCTTCTGCACGATTTGTCCTGCGCCCTGACGCTGCCCGAACTGGCCGCCTATCTGCGTATGCTGAACTGTTACGTTTCCAACGATTCCGGCCCGATGCATCTTGCATGGGTGCAGCGTACCCCGGTTACGGCATTGTTTGGGCCGACGGTGCGTGGGCTCGGCTTTTTCCCGCGCGGCGATTCCGCCAAGGTCTTTGAGGTTGCCCTTGAGTGCCGTCCCTGCGGCCTGCACGGGCCGCATCACTGCCCGAAGAAGCATCACCGTTGCATGGTCGACATCGACGTTGAAGCCGTGTGGCGCGATGTGGCGGGAAAGCTGGGGATATAGAGGAAAATTGGGGAGGGGGAGGAGAAACTTTCTAGAGAAAGTTTCTCCTCCCCCTCCCCAAACCCCACCCCCTCCTCTTCAAAGACTTTTGACTTTATCGAATCCCTGTCGTCAGTTTTCGGTAATCCAGAAGGCTGTGTCATAGGAAACGGTTGATGCTTGATTTTTTGACGTTCCACAGGAATGGTCAATAAAATGCCTCAATCGTGGAGGCCATCAGCGGAAAAATTGGGAAGAGCTCTGTATTTTTAGCATGCTGTGGAGATAAAACAGCCTTATATTATGACAGGGCCATCCAAAAAAGACGCCCCGGCAGAAAACGTTCGGGCGTTTTTTATTACGGAAGGGTTTTAAGAATACTCGGTTGCTCCATACTAGTTAGATGGTGATATTTTCTTTTTTGGAGTTCCAAAGAGCGAATCAACAAAATGCCTTAATTTGGAGTTCTCCAAAGGGATAATGATATAACAATGTGGTATTATTAGCGTGTTCTGAATACAGAAGGCTCTGTTTATAGTTTGTGGTTGTTTCATCTCCACAGTGCGGTGGAAATGCAGCCTTTTTCTCCAGCTTCCCCTTGGCGGGATCCACGGATAAGGCATTTTGCCGGTAATCCCTTTGGAGCTTCAAGGAAAAAGCATCAACCATTTTTTCGGACACAGCCATACAGAATAACCATATTCTATGATGGAGCCTTTCGGCAGTCCAAGAAACATATTCCGGTAAAAGATGTTCGGGGAGTACTGGCTCTGTCATAGTATGCGGTTGTTTTATTTTATAATATGTTGAAAAATACAGATGTTTTCTCCAGTTTTTCCCGTCTATGGATTCTATGCTTAGGTCATTTTATGGATCATTCCTTTGGAATTTTAAGAAGGCTCTTATAGTATGTGGTTGTTTCATCTATACAGTGCAGTGGAAAATACAGTCTTTTTTCCCGTTTTCCCCTTGGCGGGATCCACGGATAAGGCATTTTCCCGGTTATCCCTTTGGCGCTTCAAGGAAAAAAGTATTAACCATTTTTATAACACAGCCTTTAAGAAAGAGTCAGCCATTTTCTATGACGCAGCCTTTTTATTATGGAAGGGTTTCGGGAATATTTGGTGACGCCACAGTAAATGTTTGTTGTTTCCTTTCTTGAAGTTTTAGAGAGAACCGACAAAATGCCTTAGATTGTGTCGTTATTTTACATGCAACTATTTGAAATTATTAAAAGTAATCTTTTACAACTTAAAAATAATTAAAAAATTTCAATATATTATATCTAATTGACGACACGGCCTAGTCTGGGGCCCGCCAGCGGAAAAGCTGGAAAAAGGCTGCATTTACACCATACACTGTGAAACATCGCGCCCTATGCAGAACCAGCTCAATCCCTTCTGAGGCGTATTCTTGCATCGGGACGAACTCCTTTCGCGTTGCCCTCCCCCGATTTTCTCCCTCCCTTCTCTCTCTTTACCCCTTATAATCATTGATTCACGGCCCCCTCACGATACGTTGGAGAGGCGGAGCCCCCGGCGCACTCTCCCGCCGGGGCGACGCTGGCCTTCCCCGCTGTCGGATATTTGGGGGGAGGGAATGGGGGAGGCGCCCTTCCTGCGGGGGGCTCCTCCCCCGAATACGTCTGTAACCGAAACAAGAGGTTTCCTATGGAACTTACCCGACGGGACTTCGTGCGTATTTGCACCGGGACGGTGGCGGGAATCGGGGTTTCCGGCATGTTTCACCCGTTCGTGCGGGATGTGCTTGCGGAAACGCTGACCGGACAGCGCCCTCCGGTGTTCTGGGTCGAAGGGCAGGGGTGTACGGGCTGCACCGTGTCCCTGCTCAACAACGCCCACCCCGGCATCGCCAAGGTACTGCTGGAAATCATCGCCATGCATTTCCACCCCACGATCATGGCCGCCGAAGGACAGCTCGCCTTTCAGAGCATGCTGGACAAATCAAACGAGTTCAACAGCCGGTACGTGCTTATCGTCGAAGGCTCCATCCCCTTGAAGGCGAATGGGAAATACTGCGTCGTGGGGGAAGTGGACCACCATGAATATACCGTAGCTGAAACCACGGACATTCTGGCCCGGAGCGCGGCGGCCGTCGTTGCCGCCGGGACGTGTTCGTCCTACGGCGGGGTTCCGGCGGCGCGCGGGCAGCAGACGGAAGCGGTGAGCGTAAGCCGATTTTTGAAGATGCGGGGCATCCCCACCCCGGTAATCAATGTTCCGGGCTGCCCTCCGCACCCCGACTGGATGGTCGGGACGCTGGCCCTCCTGCTCGACGCCATGAAGCGCAAGGGCACGGAAGGCGGCGTGTTGGAGATCATGCGCGGGCTTGACGACGTTGGGCGGCCCAAGGTGTTTTATCCGAACACGCATCTGAGCTGTCCGTATTTGGGGTCTTTTGAGGACGGTGTGTTCTCCCCGTCCATGACGGACAAGAAGGGTTGCCGGTTCGAGCTCGGCTGCCGGGGGCCGTGGAGCGGCTGCGACTCCGCCACGCGGAAGTGGAACGGCGGGGTCAACTGGTGCATCGCCAACGCCACCTGCGTGGGCTGCACATCGCCCAATTTTCCCGACGGCATGTCCCCCTTCTATGAAAACTGATCGCCCGGAGGCAGCATGAGCAAGACCGTTATCGCCATCGATCCCGTTACCCGGCTTGAAGGGCATCTCAAGGTCGAGGTGCAGGTGGAGGACGGCAAAGTCGCCGACGCGTGGATCACCGGCGGCATGTTCCGGGGGTTCGAGGCCATCCTGCGCGGGCGGAACCCCCGCGACGCCTCCCAGATCGTACAGCGCATCTGCGGCGTGTGCCCTGTGGCGCACGCTACGGCGTCGTCCCTTGCGATTGAGGCCGTGTGCGGCGTCGAGGTGCCCGAAAACGGGCGCATCGCCCGGAACCTGATGCTGGCGGGCAACTATCTCCAGTCCAACATCCTGCATTTTTACCATCTCGGTGGGCAGGACTATTTCCACGGGCCGGATACCGTGCCGTTCATCCCGCGCTACCGGAATCCCGATTTGCGGCTTTCCGAAGAGCAGAACACGCTGGCGATGGACGAATACATCGAGGCGCTGGAAGTCCGGCAGGTCTGCCACCAGCTTGTGGCGCTGTTCGGCGGGCGTATGCCGCACTTGCAGGGCATCCTCGGCGGCGGCGCGGCGCAGATCCCCGACCGCGGGACGATTCTCGAATACGCGGCGCGCATGAAGCAGGTACGGAAGTTCGTGGAAAGCCGCTACCTGCCGCTGGTCTACACCATCGCCTCACGCTACATGGATATGTTCGGGATGGCGCACGGCTACAAGAACGCCCTGTGCGTGGGCGTTTTTCCGTTGGCGAAGAAGGGCGAGCAGTTTTTCAATGCCGGGGCCTACATCAACGGGCGTGACGAGCCGTTCGACGGGAACCGCATCCTTGAGGATGTGCGTTATTCATGGTTCGAGCCCGCGTCTTCCGGCACGCCGCTCCAGAAATCGGAATCCAATCCGCAGGTGGGCAAGGAGGGCGCGTACAGCTTCATCAAGGCCCCCTTGTATGCCGGGCATCGGGTCGAAGTCGGCCCTCTGGCGCGCATGTGGATCAACGACAAGCCGCTTTCGCCCATTGGTCAGCGGTTCTTTGCCGATATGTTCGGCATCCGTGCGGAGACGTTCCGCGAGATTGGGGAGAACCCCGCTTTTTCGATCATGGGGCGCAACGTGGCGCGCGTCGAGGAGGTGTATCAGCTCCTCGGCATGATTGAGTATTGGCTGCATGAGCTGGAGCCGAGCGCGCAGACTTTCGCCTTGCCGGAAGTCCCGCAGGCCGGGGAGGGCATCGGCTTTACCGAAGCGCCGCGCGGTGCGCTGTGCCACTACATGCGCGTGAAGAACGGCGTGATCGACGACTACGCGGTGGTCGCCGCCTCCATGTGGAACTGTTCGCCGCGGGACGACGCCGGGAAGCGCGGGGCCGTTGAGGAGGCGCTTATCGGCGTTCCCGTTCCCGATGTTGGCAGCCCCGTCAACATCGGGCGAGTGATCCGCGCCTACGACCCGTGACTTGGCTGCGCCGTGCACGTGCTGCACGCCAAGGCTGAGTAGAAAAAATTTGGAGGGGGCGAGGGGGCCTTTCTCCAGAAAGGCCCCCTCCAAGCCTCCCCCACTCCCCCCAAAGACTTTTGACTGGTGGGGAGGTTATGCGGCGGGAGTCCGTTCCGGCGGGAAGCCGGGATTTTTTTGAAGCACACGGGTGAGCTTTGGCTCTGTCACAACATTTGGCAGACGGATACAAGTTGAGATCAGTTGATTTTATTGTTTTTTGGAGGCTCTGTTAAAGTTTGTGGTTGTTTCATCTCCACAGTTCAGTGAAAATACAGTTTTTTTCTCCGGTTTTCCCCTTGGCGGGCTCCACGGATAAGGCATTTTCTGGTTAATCCTTTGGAACTTCAAGAAAAAAAGCATCGACCATTTTTTATGGCACAGCCTTTGGGAATTAAGGCTTGCCGGGTCTGTTATGCCTTCTTGCCGGTATCCTGCGGTCGCCCGGCGGAAAAAAGCAAGATGCCAGTTGGTGATATTACCATATGTTGATATGTATTTTATCTTTTACGCAAATACGTTTTTGAGCCGGTACAGATGCGTTTTCCGCAGGATAGCCCAAGGCGATGTAGCAGGGCATGACATAGTTTTCAGGATGCCCGACAATCTTTTTGATGTGTTCGGATTCCTCCGCCATAGGAATACGGGTTACGCCCAATATCCCTTCGGAAGCGGCGGCGATGAGTATGTTTTCAATGCAGCACCAGATTGAGGCAAAGTCATTGAGGGAACTCAGCGAGCGTGGTTGGAGCAGCGGTTCCCGCACCCTGAAAAAGGGAAGTATCAGGCATCCGGCATTATAGAGCATTGAGAACTGTCTGGGCATGGCCTCATGATACATATTGCGCTGAACCTCATCCGTCATGCCGAAGCCGTCGAGCATTTTTTCGCACTCGTCCCGGCTGGTCATGTTCTTTACCCGGAGGAGGTTGGCCCTCTCTTCTTTGCCGTTTACGATGACGAACTCCCATTGGCGCAGATGGTTGTTGGTCGGGGCTTTCAAGCCTGCGTCGATGATCCGCTCAAGGGCGTCCGTTCCAACTTGCCTGCCGTTGAAGTCACGGATGGTTCTCCGGGCCCTGATTGCTTCATATACGTCCATTTTTACCTCCATGATCTGAATATTTCGCAGATGTATGGGGGGACTGTACGCTAGGAACCGGACAACTGTTTGTCATATTTTTTCTGCATGGAGCGGATTTTTTCTTTCAGGGCCGTTCGGAGGCTTGCCGGCTCGATAACTTCAAGGCCGTCCGCAAAGGAAAGGAGGTAACCCGTCAGCCATTCGTTGATGGGCATTTCCTCATCAATCAAAAAAGAGCCGTCGGGCTGTGGGCGGATATCTTGTTCCGGGAATTCGTCGAATGCCCTGAAAGCGCATTTGGCGTCTATACGGAGCACAACCCGTTGCAGGGTATAGCTTTTTGAGTAGTCCGGCGTCGCCATCGGATCAGCCTGCATGGTGCGCTCGAACGTTTCTTCCATGACGTGCAAATCGCGGATCCGTGAGGCCCGCAGCACCGTTTCCCGGCCTTTTTGCCTGTCGAAGACGCAAACATACCAAGCCCGTTCACGGAACAGCAGGCACAACGGTTCCGCAAAACGCTCGGACACCCGGTTTTCTGAGCTGAAATAGGTGAAGCGGATAACTTTTTTCGCCAAGATGGCTTCTTTGAGATGGTGGAACTTTTCCTTGCCGAACCCGGAGCCGCACCACGAGGAAAAATCCACCCGCAGCCAGCGGTCTTCAGCCTTTCTCCGAAACAGGGCGGCGAGCTTGTGGAGGGCCGCATTGCCGCCGGGGTATCCCGCACCCTCAAGGGCTTGGAGCCCATGCAGAATATCAGCCTGCTCCTGCTCGGTCATGAATGTCTTGTCCAGCGTGAATTCCTTGAGCAGTCCTGTGCCGCCCCCCCGCCCCCGGTTGGAAAAGATGGGGATACCGGCAAGGCTCAAGGCATCCAAATCCCTCTGGATGGTTCTGACGGAGACGGAGCAATGCTCGGCCAGTTCTTTCGCCGTACCGCATGAGCCGCTCATGAGCAAAAAAACGATCTGGAAAAGACGTTCGACGTGCATGGAAAAACTCCTGAAAAGGAGCCCTCCCCCCGCAAAAGCTGTGCGGCGGGCCGCGCCGCGGTATCTTTCAGAAAGCGCGGGGACTGGCTTGGAACAGTTTTCCAAAGGGGCCGTTACAATGATCGATTGATATTTTATTTTTAGTTATAGTCAGATGGATGATAAAATACTTCCGCTATGGATCCTGCCAACGGAAAGGCTGGAGAAAAAGGCCGTATCCCCATATTGGGGAGATGGAACAATCATAGCCTAATGATGGAGCCTTTTCAAAAAGTTTGGCTCTGTCATAGTATGTGGTTGTTTCATCTCCACAGTGCGGTGAAAATACAGCCTTTTTCTCTGGTTTTCCCCTTGGCGGGATCTACGGCTAAGGCATTTTATCGGTTAATCCTTTGGAACTTCAAGGAAAAAAGCATCAACCATTTTCCATAACACAGCCTTTTTCTTTGGCCTGTCATGGGATATGTTGTTTTATCTCCACAGCATGGTGAAAATGCAGACTTTTCTTATTTTCCGTTGATGTTTTATGGCTGCGGCACATTATTGGTTATTCCCTTGGATTTTCGAGAAGGAAAGCATCACCCGGCTCCTATGGCACAGCCTTTTGTTTTGCACTGGCCGTCGTGCTTCCGAACCCTTGATGCCCCATTGCGGCCCGTATTTCACCATCGTTTCAGCGTAAGCATCTTGTAGGGGGCCGTACCGGACGGGGCATACTCTTTCGGCACAACGCCTTATGGGAGATGTCTGTTTTGCGGCAATGCTTCTCCGCCAGCGCCACCTTTCCGCCAACTTCACGTTTTCCTTCCGGGTGCATCCCCTTTGCGCCGCAACGCCTTTCCAACAAACAACACCCCGCGCAAACGGATACGTTTGGGCGGGGCTTCTTGCCGACAGGGAAAGCCGGCAGCAGGGATTCGATAAGGGCAAAAGTCTTTGAAAGGAAAGGGGTGGGGTTTGGGGAGGGGAAAGGAAAACTTTCTTCAGAAAGTTTTCCTTTCCCCTCCCCAATCTTCAATTCAAAAAAACTATTCGCCAAGCCACTTGTTGCGGATGGCCTTTTCCTTGCCGTTCTCGCGGATGGCCTTGAGGCCCTTGTTGACTTGGGCGGCGAGTTCGGCGTTGTCCTTGCTGAACACGAAACCGATGTATTCGGCGTCTTCGGTGAGGAAGGCGACCTTCATGAGATCCTTGTAGCCTTCCTTGCGGCTGGCGTAGTAGCGGGCGACGGGGTCGTCGCAGACCACGACGTCGAGGCGGCCGTTGCGCATGTCTTCAAACACAAGGCCGACTTCGTCATAGGTGCGGAGGTCGATGTCCACGTTCATCTTGCGCAGCGCTTCGATGGCGGTGGTGCCGATCTGCACGCCTACCTTCTTTCCCTTGAGGTCTTCGGGCTTCTTGATGGCGGAGTCCTTGGCGACGACGACGGCCTGATGGACTTCGTAGTAGGGATCGGAGAACACATAGGCCTTCTTGCGCTTGTCGGTGATGGTCACGCAGGAAGCGATGACGTTGGCCTGCCCGGATTCGAGCGACGCGAAGATGCCGTCCCACGCGATGTTGCGGAACTCGCTCTTCATGCCGATTTCTTCGGCGATGGCGGCAATGATGTCGCGGTCATAGCCGATGATGTTCTTGTTTTCGTCAAGAAATTCCATGGGCGGCCATGTGGGGTTGGCGGCGGCGATGAGCGTTTTTTCTGCGGCGAATGCGGAGCCGCAAAGCACCAATACGGCGAGAAGGCTGGTCAATACGGTACGAAACATGGTTTCTCCTCCTAAAAATAAGGAAGGAGTATTAGGCATGAGCAGGGGGCGCGTCAACAGAAAAGAAAAGCGGCCGCAGGGAGATGGGCGCAACAGGAGGAATGCGGCATCCGTGATCCGGCGCGGGGCGCGGCTTTACGGAAATACGGCATCTGCTCTTGATTTTTGTTGATGGATGCGTGATTCTAGGCGTTGATATGCTGGGGAAGGGTGTGTGCCGCAGGAGTCGGGGATTCCGGCGGCATGGGAAACGCCCCTCCCCGGAACAGGGGGGCCCGCGTTGGAGGAATCGCGTGGGTGCCTCCCGGTTTTCGTCGCCGGGACGGGTCCGTCCCTCCGCAGTGGAAAAGGCCACGCCGTTTTTCCGAAGGTTCCGGATGCGGCCCTTCCTTTCTCCCCTAACCTAAAGAGGTTGATAATGAAACGTATCGCTGCCCTGATCATGGGTCTTGCCCTCATGACCGTGCTGGTCGCCCCCGCCTCTGCCAAAGAACTTGTCGTCGCTCACGACACCAACTTCATGCCCTTTGAATTCAAGGGGCCGGACGGCAAGTTCACCGGTTTTGACATTGAACTCTGGGAAACCATCGCCAAGAAGCTGGGCCTCTCCTACAAGTTTCAGCCTATGGACTTCAACGGCATCATCCCCGGCCTCCAGACCGGCAACGTGGATGTGGGCATCGCCGGCATGACCATCACGCCTGAACGCGCCAAGGTCGTGCAGTTCTCCGACGGCTATTACACGTCCGGCCTCAAGATCCTCGTCCGTGAAGACGAAAAGAACATCAGCAAGGTTGAGGATCTCGCCGGCAAGGTCGTTGCCGTGAAGACCGGCACCTCTTCCGTACCGTTCATGAAGGACTTCGGCAAGGCGAAGGAACTGAAGCAGTTCCCCAACAACGACGGCATGTTCTTTGAACTGCTCAGCAAGGGCGTCGACGCCGTGGTGTTCGACATGCCCGTGGTGACCGCGTTCGCCACCACCGCCGGCAAGGGCAAGGCCAAGGTCGTCGGCCCCCTGTACGAAGGCCAGAAGTACGGCATCGGCTTTACCCAGGGCAGCGAAGAGCTGGTGAAGAAGGTCAACGGCGTCCTTGCGCAGATGCGCAAGGACGGCTCCTACGCCAAGCTGTATGAAAAGTGGTTCGGTTTCGCACCCAAGGAATCCGATATGTAGGGTGTCTCTATTCGCTGGAATAGAGCAACGGGGAGGTTTCTGCCTCCCCGTCCCTTTTTCTCCTTTAATCCATCGGGTGCCTCATGGCTTTTGATTTTGAACCTTCGATCATTCTGGAAACCGCGCCCCAGCTCCTCGGCGGGATGAAGCTGACGCTCATCATCACGCTGGGCGGGCTGCTCGTCGGTCTGCTGCTCGGCATCATCACCGGGCTTGCCAATACCTCTCGGAACCGCCTCCTCCGCGGCATCGCCATCATTTACATCGAAACGATCCGCGGGACGCCGCTTATCGTTCAGGTAATGTTCCTCTATTTCGGCCTGCCGCTGGCCCTTGGCATGCGCATCCCCCCCGACGTGGCGGGCGTCATCGCCATCGGCGTGAACTCCGGCGCGTACATCGCTGAAATCGTGCGCGGCGCCATCGAGTCCATCGACAAGGGGCAGATGGAAGCCGGACGGTCCACCGGGCTCACGCAGGCCCAGACCATGCTCTACATCATTTGGCCTCAGGCTTTTAGGCGCATGATCCCGCCGCTGACCAACCAGTGCATCATCTCGCTGAAGGACACCTCCCTGCTCGTCGTCATCGGCGTGGGAGAGCTGACCCGGCAGGGGCAGGAAATCATCGCCGTGAACTTCCGGGCCTTTGAAGTGTGGATTACCGTCGCCATCTTCTATCTGGCCATGACGCTGAGCATTTCCGCGGTGCTCCGCTATTATGAGCGCAAGCTCATGATCGGCAGGCGCTCCGTCCCGGCGGTTCCGTCGGATCCGCTCGTGTAGGGCCGTTTCATTTCATCTTTTCATGCCTCGTTTTGTTGGGAGGAGAAGGTTTCATGTCCAGCGCACAGCCGGCACAGCACAAGTCCCCGCTTGTTCCGAGCCTTTTTAAGACAATCCGCAGCGGGTACAGCCTTGGGATGCTGTCCAAGGACATTTCGGCGGGGATCACCGTGGGCGTGGTGGCGCTTCCGCTCGCGCTTGCGTTCGCCATCGCTTCAGGTCTGACGCCGGAACGGGGGCTGTACACGTCCATCGTCGCCGGTTTCTTCATGGCGTTTTTCAGCGGAAGCCGGTTCCCGGTCAGCGGGCCGACGGGCGCGTTCGTCGTCATCATTTACAGCATCGTGTCCCGGCACGGCTACGAGGGGCTTGTCCTGACCACGCTGATGGCGGGCATCCTGCTTGTCATCTTCGGGTTCCTGCGGCTGGGGGCGCTGGTCAAATACATCCCCTACCCGGTGACGACAGGGTTCACCGCCGGGATTGCGCTGCTGATCTTCTCCTCTCAGATGAAGGATTTCTTCGGGCTGCCGCTTGTCGATACGCCGCCGGAATTTTTCGACAAGTGGGGGGCTTATGCCCAAAACGCCATGGATTTCAGCCCCGCGACGTTCGGGGTGGCGGCCTTCACGCTGCTGGTCATCCTGATCGTCAGGCGCAAGATCCCCAAAGTTCCCGCGCCCGTGGTGGCCGTGTTCCTGTCCACGCTGCTGGTGTGGCTGTTCTCCCTGCCCACCGATACCATCGGTTCCCGGTTCGGCTCGCTGCCCACGGGCTTCCCTGAGTTCACTTTGCCGTACGGGATCACCTTCGAGCGCATCCGCGAGCTGTTCCCCGATGCGTTGACCATCGCGCTGCTGGCGGGCATCGAGTCGCTGCTGGCCTGTGTGGTGGCGGACAGCATGACGGGCGACAGGCATAATTCAAACATGGAGCTGATTTCGCAGGGCATCGGCAACGTGGCCTCGGTGTTCTTCGGCGGCTTCGCCGCCACGGGCGCCATTGCCCGCACGGCGACCAACGTGCGCGCCGGTGCGAATTCGTCCATTTCCGCCATCGTGCATTCCCTGTTCCTCGTCGTGGTGGTCATGTGGCTCCTGCCGTTGACCGAGTATATCCCGCTGGCGGCCCTCGCCGCCGTGCTGGTCATGGTCGCCTATGACATGAGCGATCTGCGGACGGTGCGGCATATTTTCCAGGGGCCGAAGTCCGACTGGTCGGTGATGATCCTGACCTTCGCGCTGACGGTGGTCTTCGATCTGACCGTAGCCGTGTATACCGGGGTCATGCTGGCTTCCCTGCTGTTCATGCGCCGCATGAGCGAATTGACGGGCATCCACACCTGCGTTTCCGGCGAAGAGGAAGAGGCCGCCGCGCACGACATCCCGCTTCCCGATGAGGAAGCCGTGCCTGACGGCGTGGAGATTTTTGCCATCAACGGGCCGCTGTTCTTCGGGGTGGCCGACCGGTTCCAGTCCACGCTGGATGCGATGGAGACGCCTCCCAAGGTGTTCATCATGTACCTGCACAACACGCCCGCCATCGACATGACCGGCATCCACGCGCTGGAGGCGTTCCTTGAGCGCCGTCAGGAAGGCTGCCGCGTCCTCTTTGCCGCCGTGCAGGAACCCGCCCGCAGGACGCTCCAGCGGGTCGGTATCCTCCGCGCCGTTGGTGAGGAGAACATCTACCCGTCGCTTGACGAGGCACTTTTGCGCGCCGAAGAGATCCTTGAGGAAGAGAAACGGAAGTAGATCGCCATATGGGATCGGGGAGAAGCGGGAGGGCTTTTCTGGAGAAAGCCTTCCCGCCCCTTCCCGAAACCGTTGGGCTGGCCCGTGCCTTTCCAAAGGCTCCCCGTTTATCGGGCCGTTGCCGCCGGTTTTCCCGGCGGGCCGCGTCTGGACGATGCCGTCCGGGCGTTTTTTTTAGGCTGTGTTATAGAAAATGGTTGATGCTTTTTTCCTTGAAACTCCAAAGGGATAACCGGAAAAATACCTTAGCCGTGGATCCCGCCAAGGGGAAAACTGGAAAAAAAGCTCTATTTTTCACCGCACGGTGGAGATGAAACAACCACATACTATAACAGAGCTTTTTTTATGGGAGAGCCTTTGGGATGGGCGTGGAAAAAAGCGGCCTGCGGTGAAGGGGGAAAAGGAGGGCCGTCCGGCGCGCAGGCGGCCGTTTGTCTTGCTTGGCGGTTGTATGCTAGTTTTGGGGCGGATATTGTGCATGGGGCGTTGGCGTTTGCCCCGACGCTGGGCGGGACGGGTGCCATATGTATACGGGCCCGCCGGAGACACTGGGTAAAGGATAAAGTATGATCGTCAGGCTGGCATGTGGGGCGTTGCAGGGCGTGGACGCCTTCCGGGTGGATCTGGAAGTGGATTTCCTGCGGAAGGGGATGCCTGCCTTTGTGATGGTTGGGCTTGCGGAAGGCGCCGTACGCGAAGCCAAGGAACGGGTGTTCGCGGCCATGCGTTCGTGCGGGTTCACGCTGCCTGCGGCGCGCATCACCGTCAATCTGGCGCCTGCGGATCGCCGGAAGGCCGGAAGCGCCTATGACTTGCCGCTGGCTGTGGCTTTGCTGGGCGCGGCGGGCATCTTGCCTGCGGAACGGCTGGAGGGCTGGTTCCTCGCCGGTGAGCTTTCGCTGGGCGGCGCCATCAAGCCTGTGCCCGGTATCCTGCCGCTCGGCATATTGGCCCGGAACGAAGGCGCAAAGGGCATCGTCACCGCCCCGGAAAACGCCTCTGAAGCGGCCTTGGTCAAGGGGCTTCCCGTCTATGGCCCGGCGACGCTGGACGAAGCCGTGCGCTTCCTCACGGGCGAATGCGAGCTGACGCCCGCCGCGCCGCCCGTATCTGATGCCGGCCCTGCGCGGGGGATTCTGGATTTCGCTGACGTCAAAGGGCAGGAGCATGCCAAGCGGGCCATCGAAATTGCGGCGGCGGGCGCGCACAACCTGTTGCTCATCGGCCCGCCCGGAAGCGGCAAGACCATGCTCGCCAAGCGCATCCCGTCCATACTCCCGCCCCTTGCGCCGGATGAGGCGCTGGAAGTGACCAAAATCTACAGCGTGGCGGGGATGCTCGGCGGCAAGGGGCTCGTATCCGAGCGGCCCTTCCGCGAACCGCACCACACGGTATCCGATGCGGCGCTGGTCGGCGGCGGGATGTATCCCCGGCCCGGCGAAGTTTCTCTCGCCCACCGGGGCGTGCTGTTTCTCGACGAGCTGCCGGAATACGGCAAGAATACGCTCGACATGCTCCGGCAGCCGCTTGAGGGCGGTACGGTGACGGTATCCCGGTCGGCGCATTCGGTAACCTTTCCGGCTGACTGTATGCTGGTGGCGGCCATGAACCCGTGCCCTTGCGGCTATGCTACCGATCCCCGGCATACGTGCGTCTGTTCGCCGGGGCTGATCCGGCGGTATCGGTCGCGGCTTTCCGGGCCGCTTCTGGATCGCATCGACCTGCACATCAACGTGCCCGCCGTGCCGTATGAGGAGTTGCAGGCAGGGGCCTCGCCTGTGACGTCGGCCCGGATGCGCGAACGTGTGCTTGTTGCGCGGGCCGTGCAGCAAGCGCGCTATGCGGAGGTTCCCTATTGCCGGACGAATGCCGATCTTTTCGGCAGCCTTCTTGAGGAGCACTGCCGCATGGGAGCGCCGGAAAGGGCTTTCCTGCGGGAAGCCGTGCGGCGGCTGGCGCTTTCCGCCCGCGCCTATACGCGGATCTTGCGGATAAGCCGGACGATTGCGGATCTCGCCGGGGCGGAATCCATCGGGGTTCCCCATCTGGCTGAGGCCATAGGCTGCCGCGTGCTGGACAGGGAAGATCTCTAGGCCCTCCCCCAAACGGCGGGGATGGGCTGTCTGAGGGGAAGCTGGCACGGGCCGTGCGTTCCCCTCATTGTTTCGTTTTTCCATCATCAACCTTCATTCAAGGAGCATGTCATGTCGTTCAGACTGATGGACAAAGCCAGGGCCGCCGGCTGAGCGGCGAAGACGGCTCCAGAGTTGCTGGAGCAGGTATTGTCGTCCCTGCCGGGGGTACCGGATCCGGAGGGGCGCGTGTTGCACGGTTTCGAGCACAATGAAGACGCCGTGATCCTCCGCACGCCGCCTGCGGGGATGGCGCTGGTGCAGACGGTGGATGTGCTGAGCCCTCTCGGAAACAATCCCCGGCTGTTCGGTCAGGTTGCGGCGGCGAACGCGCTTTCGGACGTGTACGCCGTCGGAGGGTTTCCGTGGTCGGCGATGAATATCGCGGCGTTCCCGGCTCAGGATGTGCCGCTGGAGGTCTTTGCCGAGATTTTGGCGGGCGGCCTTGAAAAAATCGCCGAGGCCGGGGCCGTGCTTGCCGGTGGGCATACGCTGGAAGACGCGGAAATCAAATACGGCCTGTCCGTGACCGGCTATGTGGCTCCTGACGCCGTAGCCAGCAATGCGGGGCTGCGCCCCGGAGATGCGCTCGTGCTGACCAAGCCGCTCGGCACGGGCGTGCTGGCGACCGCAATCAAGGCGCAGTGGGACGGCAGCGACAAGGCCGAAGCCGATCTCTACCGTTGGGCGACCCATCTGAATGCGAACGCCGCCGAAGTGCTGCGGGCCATGAACCTCAAGGCCGCGACGGATATCACGGGGTTCGGGCTCGGCGGGCACCTGCTGGAGATGGCGCGGGGTTCCCAAGCCGTCGTCGAGGTGGATACCGCCTCGCTGCCGTTTATCGACAATGTGGAGGAGTTCGCCTCTGACGGCCTGATCCCCGCAGGCAGTTACGCCAACCGCAGGCATTGTTCCTGCCGCACGCATGTGGGCCCCGGTGTGGACAGCCTGAGGGCCACCCTCGTATTCGACGCGCAGACGTCCGGGGGGCTGGTGCTGGCTGTGCCTCAGGAGCGCGTGGAGGAGGCTCAGGAGCGTCTTGCCGCCCTCGGTGAACCCGCGTGGCTTATCGGGCGCGTTTTGCCCTTGAGGGACGGCCCTCAGCTTCTTTTGAGCTGAGGGGTGAAGGCAGCAGGAGGGGGAGAGGAACCCTTCTGAAGAAGGGCTTCCTCTCCCCCTCCTGCACCTCCCCCTCTCCTCCTAAGACTTTCGAGTGGTGGGGAGGCCGCACGCTGGGGTGTGCCCATACAAATAAAGAATAAATATATTTTTACAAATGGTTATATCTAATTTCTAGCATGCTGAATGTTCCTTGCAACCCGCTTCAGCCATTGGAAAAATTCAGCATAGTGTGAATATGCCTTAGTTTGTGTCGGCAATTAAATATAATTTGTTGAAATTATGTAACTATTTTTTAAGGTTGTAAAAAGATTGTTTGCAATAATTTCAAATAATTATATGTAAAATGACGACACAACCTAGAGCGTTTTTATGTTGAAAATACTCTTCCGACTGCGGGAAGCAGGCGGTTGTTGCGAAGGTGTAAGCGCAATGTATTTGCGTTGTTCAATGCCGGAGCGGGCGTGTCTTAAACTTTAAAATTGTACATTTTTAAAGTTCATTTGCTCTAAAATATCGATTTGTTGCGGCATGGCCTTTATAAAAAGGCTGTGTCCTAGAAAATGGCTGATGCCTTTTTCCTTGAAGTTCCAAAGGAATAATCAGCAAAATACCTTAACTCTAGATTCCGCCAATGGGAAAACTGGATAAAAAGACCGTATTTTCACCGTACTTTGGAGATGAAATAGCCACATACTATGACAGAGCCTATAAAAAAGTAGGCTGTGTTATAAAAATGGTTGATGCTTTTTTCTTTGAAGCTCCAAAGGGATAACCGGAAAAATGCCTTATCCGTGGCTCCCGCCAAGGGGAAAAACGGAGAAAAAGGTTGTATTTTTAACACAGTATAGAGATGAAACAATCACAAACTATAACAGAGCTAAAAAGTAAGGTTTTGCGCCGCCAAAGCATATGAAAAGGCCGGACGGCATTGCCGTCCGGCCTTTTCCTATGCTTTTTGAGGGGGCCGGGGGGAATCATTCCCCCCGGCGGGTGCAGGGCGGAACCCTGCCGGGGTTCCGGGGCAGCGCCCCGGCTCATTCAGCTAGTAGATCCATTTCTTGCCGTCATAACGGGTCAGTTCGCGGATGCGGCGGGCTTTCGGGGCCGTGAAGGTGCCCGTCTTGGCCTCGGAGATGGTCTTGCCGGTGCATTCATATACCTTTTCAAGATACACGATGTGGCCCACATATTCGCAGCCGGGGCCCTTGCCGGGATAGATTTCCGTGGTCATGGTGGAGGCGTCCACTTCCGTATAACGGGCCACATAGCCCTTGCCCTGCTTGGTCACCAGCATGTTTTTGCGGTTGTTCTTCAGGGTGTCGTTGGCGCGGGCCACATGGTTCTTGGCGAAAGCGTCGAGTTTGGCCTTCACTTCAAGGGTGGTTTCCTGAGCGGGGGCGGCGCTGGGCTTAGCGGCCTGAACCTGTTGGCCGCAGATCAGGGAGGACGAAAGAACCAGAGCGAACAGTGCGGATTTCTTGATTAACTGCATTGGGGAAAGATCCTCTTGAGCACAAAAGGCCCGACGGGACTCCGCCGGGCCTTTGTTGATTGTTGCCTGCGTACTAGTCCATGAAGACCAGTTCGGTGCGGCGGTTCATGTACCGGCCTTCTTCCGTATTGTTGTCATAGCGGAAAGACTTGCCCTTGCCGATGGCGATCATACGGCTGGCGGGCACGCCCTGCGTAACGAGATAGTTCTTCACGGCGTCGGCGCGGCGCTGGGAGAGCTTCAGGTTGTAAGCGTCGGTGCCGATGCTGTCGGTCCAGCCGAGGAGCTGCACCTTCATGTCCGGGTGTTCCATAATGATGCGGGCGGCTTCGTTCAGGATGCCCTGAGCTTCGGAGGTCAGGTCATACTTGTCGAAGGCGAAATTGACGCCGCGGAGGACGACAACGTCTTCAACGACGGCCACGCGTTCCTGGCAGAACACATCGCCCACGAACTTGTCGACGGCGGCGTCGCTCTTGAGAAGGTCGATGGCCTTGACGGAGACGGAGCAGGCGTTGAGGGCCGCGATGGCGTCCAGAGTGGCCTGGCCTTCGGGGGAGGAGGCAACGGAGATCACATGGAAGCAGACGTTCGGATTGGCGGCGTAGATGGCCTTGACTTCGTCGATGGCGCTGATGCCGCGGTTGCTTTCACCGTCGCTCACGAGGATGACGGCAGCGCGCGGGGTCATCTGGCTGATGATGCCGTTGTGGGCCTGGATGCCGTCGCCCATGGGCGTGAAGCGGGCGAAGGTTTCGAGGTTGTCCTTCAGGCTGTCGACGCCGGCGGCGAGGGTGGAGGGAACCCACGGGCCCTGATTCACGACCGCGCCGTAAGGGGCGAAGGTGTACAGGCCGCCCTGATAGCCGAGATCGGGCACCACGGCGTTGACGCGCTTGATGACTTCCTTGGCAACGGCCATCTTGGTCTTGCCGACGGAGGGGAAGTTCATCATCATGGAGCCGGAGTAGTCCACCAGATAGTTGAAGCTTTCAATGCGCTTCTGGCAGATTTCGACCGAGTGGGCCGCAAAACCGGCCGTAGCCCAAGCGAAAATCAGGGCGACGGCGAGGACAATAGAACGGGAAAATTTCATGTGAGCCTCCGTTTCTTTGAGTTAGGCGTTTTCACCCCGGCCGGAGCGGCAAGGGCAAAGCGTCCTGCAAAAATTGACAGCGAATATGTGCGGCAAGGCCCTTTGGCCTTTCCCTTGCTCAGGAGGTGCTGCAATGTCGTCCCGGCCGGGCATCCTCATAACGTCATCCGGCCGGCGAAACCGTTCTTTCGGCATTGCCATATTCACTTGACTGAGACTCTACCTGTGGGTTGTGCAAAGGTAAAGAGCCTTACTTGTATTTTTTTCCCGAAACAGGGTCTTTTCAATGAGAGATGGCAATAAAAAAACAGGGCGAGAGAAAACCTCTCGCCCTGTATGGGAACAATGCCTACGCAGCCGCTTGCCGAAAGGCTTTACGGCGCGTCATCTTCCCTAAGATGGGATCACACGCAGCCGGTGGGCTTGGGCAGACCAGCCATCTTGCAGGCCCCCTTGCCGGGGCCGGAGGGGAAGAGTTCGTACACTTCTTTCAGCTTGTAGCCGGTGTTCTTGGACAGGATGCGCACCATAGGAGCGATCCCGTTCTTGCGGTAGTAGTCCTGAAGGAAGTCAAGAATCTTCTGATGGTCTTCGTTCAGTTCGGTAATCCCTTCGGATTCCTTCACGTATTCCAACCATTCCGGGCACCACTCATCGAACTTGAGCAGGAAGCCGTCTTCATCAACTTCGAAGGTTTTACCCTTGTAGGTGACTTCAGCCATGTGTGCGTCCTCCTTGGACAGTTTATGTGACTAGGAAACCCTGTCACGCTTTTCCATACAGAATGAAATCGAAAAATCTGATGGAATCACTCACCACTCGACGGACCCCAGTGCAGAGCCCGCAGAAAGCAGCCGGATGTGTGGGGGCACATCTGAGGCGCTTCCATATTGGAGGGCATCTATCACAGCGTTATGGAAATGGCAAGCAGTTGTTCCCCTTTTGCTCTTCATTGGGCATTCAGCCAAGCCAGTGCCGCTGAGAGCATTTCGGAACACAATCCGTCCATTTCCGGGCCGTGGTCGTAGCCGGCCAGATGCCCGAGCCCGTGGGCGAGAAGCCTGAGGCAATGTTCCTTGGGCTCTTGCCCGTACAGGAGCGTTTCCCGGTGCAGGGTGTCGACGGAAAAGACGAGACTTCCGAGCTGGACGGGGGCGCCTTCGCCCCCCGGCCCGGCGATCTGCTCGTCTATTGGGAAAGATAAGACATTGGTGGGGCCGTGGCAACCCATGTACCGCAGGTTGTAGCCCGCCATGCCCGCATCGCGCACAAGGATGAGATCCAGCTCCGCAGGCCCGGAACCTGCGGCGCGGAGCATGGCCGAGAGCGCCCGGTGCAGTTCCGCCCTGCAGAACGGGAGCCGCCAGCACAGCCCGCCGCCGGAAAGGTTGAGCCGGAGGTTGCCGGGAGCGGCGGGGGCATCGGTTTGGCCCGGCATAAAGGGGGCGTGTGTGCTCATGGGCGTTTCCCCGTGGGCTTCATGGTCAGCGGCCCTTTGTCGGCGGGTTTCGGCTGGCCGGGAACGACGGGATAGACAAGGTCAATGGGCGTGCCCGGATTCGCTGGAGGGGGCACGGGCGTGTGGGGCTCCGCCGGAGCCGCCGCGCCCTGCTGCCCCGGCCCGTTTGCGGCTGCCGTCGTACCGGAGGGACCCGGCATCATGCTGGAGGCCGCGTAGAGGGCCGTGCGCTTGGCGTCGGGGCGCTGCTCCGGCTTTTCTTCGGGCTTGGCTTGCATCTTGGCCTGTTCGGGTTTGTCGCAGGCCGTTTTTTTGTCCTTGTTCAAGTCGGGGTAGGCGATACGCTGATGGAAAAGCCCCGTCAGGATACGGGCGAAGCTCTCCGAGAGCTTATGAAGGTCTTTGAATGTCAGTTCGGATTCGTCAAGCTGGCCTTCGGAGAAGATCCCCTTCATAATCGTGTCGATATGCGTTTTGATGCGCGCGGGCGTGGGATCGGTGAGCGTACGGCTGGAGGCCTCCACCGCGTCCGCAAGCATGACGATGGCCGCTTCGCGGGTCTGCGGGCGCGGGCCGGGGTAGCAATAGTCCTCAATGCGGGGATTTTCGCCCAATTCCTTGGCCTTGGCGTAGAAAAACTTGATCAGCCCGGTGCCGTGGTGCTGGCGGATGATGTCCCCGATTTCATCGCCCAAATGGTGCTGCGCGGCGAGTTCCGAACCTTTTTTGACGTGCGAAAGCAGGATGAGAGCGCTCATGGCCGGAGCCAGCTTGTCGTGCCGGTTGGGGCCGTTGAACTGGTTTTCGATGTAATAGTCGGGATAGGCCAGTTTTCCGATGTCGTGGTACAGGGCCGCGACCTTGCACAGCAGGCTGTTCGCGCCCACGGCCTTGGCCCCGGCCTCCACCATGTTGGAGACGACCAGCGAGTGATGGTAGGTTCCCGGAATGGCCACCATGAGGTCTTGGAGAAGCGGCTGTTCAAGGTTCATCAGCTCCATGAGCCGGAACCGGGTGGTGTACCGGAAGGCCATTTCGATGATCGGGCTGATGGCGAACAGGATGGCTATGGAAATGAAGGCGTTGAGGGAAACGATGCCGAAGAGCCACAGGAACGTGTTGCCGCCCCGGAAACCCTCCAGCCAGCCGCTGCCGAGGGCAATGACGATCTGCCCAAGCGCCAGCGGGATGATGCCGATGACCACGTCCTGCCTGCTCTGCGCCCGGATGACGAGCCAGGTGTTCAGCATGGCGGAGAGGAAGAAGAATAAAAACAGCGGCAGGTCGGCCTTGAGCATGACGCAGGCGAACAGGGATATCAGCAGGCCCACCACGCAATAGCGCCGGGCCGCGAAGATGAGCGCGCACAGCCCCGCGGCGCCCGCCACGGGGAAGAAGTGGATGACGAGGGCGATGTCCTGCGGCTGGACGACTTTGCCCACGAGCATATAGGTGCCTTTCGCCGCGATGCCGAAGGTGAACACCAGCAGCGATATGAACAGAAAGTCTTTTTTCCTTAGGGGGGTGCCTGGTTTTCCGCTTGGGGCCATGAACAGGCCGAGCGTCAGGATAAGCGAGAAGACGAATGTCCCCGCCACGGTGCGCGAATGGATCAGCCCCTCCTGCTTCTGGTAGAGGCTCTGGAGCTTGAGCTGCTTCTCGCGGGTGACCCGCTCGCCCTGATAAACCACGACTTCGCCCTTCTGGATATGGTAGTAGACGGGTTCCACGGTCTGGGCCACCGCATTGCCGAGGGATTGCGTGGCCTCGCGGTTCAGGGTGAGGGTGGGCATGATCAGCGGCGAGAACAGGACCAGCACGGCGCGGCGGCCCTGCGGGGTGAGCTTTTCGGCGGAGCGCAGCTTCTGCGTGAAGGCCGCGAGCACGGCGGGCACGTCACGGATATCCGACACGTTGGGGCGCAGGGTTTCCGCCTTTGTGTCCACGTCGCGGACGATGATCCCGTTCTTGGAGGGCAGGGCAAGGCGCACGTCGCCCACCACGCCCTCGCGCAGGCGGTCTTCAAACCACGGCAGGCCCGTGGAGAGGATGTATTCCTGTACGGCGGGGCTCATCCATTGGGCGAGCAGATCCGTGCTGACCGGCGTCGCGAGTTTTTCCGCAAGCGAAGCGCGCAAGGCGTCCTGTGCCTCCGGGGAGGCCTCCTGCCCGTTGATCAGCTTGAGTATGCCGAAAATCTTCTGCCGCAGCGCGGCGATTTCGGTCACGCTGAGGTCGAACACCGTAGGCTGGAGCATGGCGACCTGATTGCGCTTGAGCTTGGAGGCCTCGGTGTCCTCCACCGTCAGGCTGCGGTGCGCGACGACATCGCTGTCGGCCACCTCCCCGGCCATGAACACCCGGAACTGCATGGGCGGCTGGAGGCCCGCCAGGAACGAGAGCACGAACAGGGTGGCGATCAGGACGGCAAGCCCCGTGCCGTGATGGTGCTGCCGGAACAGCGTCCGTGTTATCCGGGAAAGCTCATTGATGCGAAGAGGGGAATTTCTCGTAGTCATCATAGGCCTGTACTATTCGCCCGACCAGTGGGTGGCGTACCACGTCGGCGGAAGTGAAGTGCCGGAAAGCAACGCCTTTGACGCCTTTAAGGACATGCAGGGCATGTACCAGACCGGAACGGGACGTGCTGTCCTCGCCCTGAGCGGGCAGGTCTATCTGGGTGATGTCGCCGGTGATCGCCGCCCGTGAGCCGAAGCCGAGGCGGGTCAGGAACATTTTCATCTGTTCGCGCGTGGTGTTCTGCGCTTCATCAAGGATGATGAACGCGTCGTTCAGCGTCCTGCCGCGCATGAAGGCCAGCGGCGCGACTTCGATGATGCCCGTTTCCTGAAGCGAAGCCATCTTCTGGGGCCCAAGCATATCAAGCAGGGCGTCGTGGAGGGGGCGCAGGTACGGGTTGACCTTTTCGGCGAGATCGCCGGGAAGGAAGCCGAGCTTCTCGCCCGCTTCGACGGCGGGGCGGGTCAGGATGATGCGGCGCACCCGCCGCGTGTTGAGCATATGTACGGCCATCGCCACGGCAAGGTAGGTCTTGCCGGTTCCGGCCGGGCCCACGGAGAAGACCATTTCGTTGCTGCGCAGCGTTTCCAGGTAGGCGCGCTGGGCGGCGTTGCGGGCGGTGACGGTCTTCTTGGGCAGGGAGAGCACGGCCTCATCGCGGAACGAGCGGCGCAGATCCGAGCCCGGATCGCTTTCAAGGATCTGGAGCCCCTGTTCCAGATCGGAGCTTTGGAGCGCGTGCCCGCTTCGCAGCAGGCCGTAAAACTGGGTGAACAGGTTCAGGATGCGTTCGCGCAGCGCGGGGTCGTCGGACGCCACGGACAGCGTGGCCCCCCGCGTGGAGAGATCCGCCCCGGTGCGCTCGGCGATGGCGTTGAGGTGGGCGTTGTGCGGCCCGAACAGGGCATTGGCCAATGTCGGGTCATCAAAGGACAGGGTTTCCACAAAGGCCGTTGACGATGCGGGTTTTTGCATAAGCTCAGAGAGGCGGCCTCAGGCCGCCGGAGGGGACGGTTTGTCGGATCCGCTGCACGGGCGGCGGGCCGTCCGGCAGTTCGGGAATGCCCTGCCGCGGAACGCCGCTTTCCCATCCGTGGCGTTGCCTGCATACAAGGTAGGTTGAACCTATCGTATTTGCGACGAAGCGTCTACGGTTCCTTGTTTCGTGTGGGAGGGTTGATAATGCGGGGGAGGGGAGAAGGGGACTTTCTGAAGAAAGCCCCCTTCCCCCCTCCCCTCATCCCTCAAAGACTTTTGGGTTTATCGAATCCCTGTTCAAGGGGGTGGCGGCGCGCCGGGCGGTCGGGGACGGGCGACGGGTTCATCCCCAAGCGTTTGGGGAGGGGGCGGCGCGCCGGGCGGTCGGGTGTTTCCGTCAGCGAAGGCTTTCCGGCTTTCAGGGAGGGATGGCGCGGAGGGCTGTCGGGGATGGAAGGGAAGCGGGGAGGGATGGCATGGCTCCGGTGTGGCCCCGGCCCGTTTGGGGCTGAAACGCTTCGCGGCGGTGGCGGCAGTATGGGCGTTTGTTGGAGATTGTTAAGGGGGTAGCCGGTTATAGCCCCTTGTCGGGTGCATTGAAGAAGCGCCGGGTGTTGTCGCCGCAGAGCGTCCAGAGTTCGGCGGGGGCCATGCCGCGCTCAAGGGCCACGGTTTCGGCGGTGAAGGCGGCGAGCGCCGGTTCATTGGGCTTGCCCCGCCACGGAACGGGCGAAAGATAGGGACAGTCGGTTTCGACCATCAGGCGATCCGGCGGGATGCGCTTTACGGCTTCGCGCAGGCTGTGGTTGGCGGGGTAGGTCACGGGGCCGGGGATGGAAAGGTGCCAGCCGTTGGCAAGGAAACGATCAAGGAACTCCACGGCGTCGCCGCTGAAGCAGTGCCACAGCACGGGGCGCCCGGCGAAGCCTTCGGCTTCCAGAATCCGCAGGGTGTCCTTTGCCGCGTCGCGCGAATGGATGACCACGGGTCGATCCGTTTCCTTGGCGAGGGCGAGCTGGACGCGGAAGGCTTCCTCCTGAATGAAGGGCGGGCAGTCCTTCCAGTAAAAATCGAGGCCGATTTCACCGACGGCCCGCAGCCGGGGATCATCGGCAAAGGCTTCGCGCATGGCCTTGAGGGTGGCCCCGGTGCATTCCTGCCCGTCGCAGGGGTGGATGCCCATCAGGAAGAACACGCCGGGATAGCCGGCGAATGTGTCCTTGTTCGCGTGGTATGCGGCGGGGCCGAGGAACACTTGCCCGATGGAGGCAAGGCCCGCGTTCCGGGCCCGTTCCATAACTTCGGGAAGCCGTTCGATGATTCCCTCTGAGTCGAGGTGGGCATGGGAGTCGGCCCCTGTGGGGGGAAGGCCGAGCGTATCGGGAAGCGGACGCGGCGTATCTTTTTTCTTGCTCATGGAAAGGCCCCTTGAGGGCATTTTTTGGGGCCTTGCCGCCGTATGTCGCGTCAAGGCCCGTGGAGGATTGCGGCTTTTGCCGTCGCGCTGCACGGGAAAGCGCCTGCCCCGGCTTCAATACGGCAAAACGGGGCGGGGCTTTCCCGAACAGGCTTACTCGGTGAATTCCTGTTTGATCACGGCCTCGGCCTTGATGCGGTCGAGGAGTTCCGAGAACGTCGCCTTGACGTGTTCGCGGATGTCCCCGGCCACGACGAGGAACAACACGTCGTCGCCGGGCTTCAGTTCGCCTTCCACGGCTTCGGCATGGATGCAGAAGATGCCGGGTTGCTGTTCCAGCTCGCGGCAGATGGCGTCCATCCTGGCGCGGTCATGCGAGACTTTCATGGATTTCACGGGCGCATGGTCGGCCCGCGCCCACCCGCGCACGACGCCGTTGTGCACCAGCACCATGCCCACGTTTTCGGCAAAGCCGGGACGCTTCTTGAGGTCGGCCAGAATCTTTGTGGTATCCATCGTTTTCTCCTGTGGTTAGGGACGGCTTTTCCTTAGGCCCTGTCATAGTATATGGTTGTTTAATTTTGTAATATGATGAAAATACAGACTTTTTATTCGGTTTCCCATTGGTGGAATTTATGGCTAAGGCAGTTTGTTATTCCTTTGGAACTTCAAGGAAAAAAGCATCAACCATTTTCTATGACACAGCCTTTCCTTATGGGGAGATTTTGTCAAAGTTGTTATTGAAATACGAAAGGCTCTGGAAAGAGCACGTCATAGTCATCTTTCGCAAGGAACCGTTTGGTCGGAACAAAATCAGGTGAAAAAATATCCCGTTCTGACCGGAAATCTTTAAATGTGATCCCTGCCAGTGTAAACAACGAATAATTCAGGTTATCTGTTTGCCAAGGGCGGTTGGTATATTTTGACAGCTCTCCGGCGAAGTCAGGGCGTTGCTCACGGTAGGCCGGCGAGAGGTATACAATAAACGGAACCTCAAACATAAAGCGGGATTTTGCCGTCTCCGCATGCCCGGCGGTATGCCCATCTTCATACATGGCTTCCCCATGATCCGAGAAGTAGATCATGGCGGATGGCCTGTTGAGCATTTTTAACTTGCTGATGATCTGAGAAAGGATAAAATCGGTAAACCTGATGCTGTTATCATAATGATTGATGGTAGAAAACTGCTCTGCTTTTCCATAGGGTGGAGCGTCATGAAAATATGAAAAATCGTGTGGGTAACGAGCTTCATATTTCCCGTGGTTGCCGAGGAGGTGTAAAAAGACAACACGTTTCCCTTTTTGGGAAAGCTGTTTTTCAAATTGTTCAAGCAACACATCGTCGTAATATGCGGACTGATAAGATGACGTGGATTGTATATTGCTATAATATTTGGTTTTACAAGCGACAAACAAGGCGCTTGTGGCAGTTTCAAATATGCCTAAATAGGCTTGGTTTGATAAAAGGACGGTAGAAAAGCCAGCCTCATTGAAGACGTCAACTACCGTACACCGGGGATCTTTTTCCGTATGGCTGCGGAACGTCATGATTTTGGACAAAGATGCAGAGGTATGTGCATGTGGTGAAATGACATCATTGAATATAAGGAGTTCTTTTGCCATCTTGTCAAGGTGGGGAGTGGTTTTTCTTGGATAGCCGTATAGGCTATAGTGATTTCTGTTTGAAGATTCTCCAATGACGACAACAAGAAGCTGGTTTTCAGAGGCATTGCAGGCAATATCTTTTGGTATATTTTTCTCTGAAGCGATATACTTTTTAAGAAGTTCTTTTTCATAGCTTATTTCTTTAGACAGGTAAATAAAATGTATATAATAATTCCAGCGAAGGACCTTTTCAAATCCGTCTTTAAAGACGGCGATTCCAAAAAAACTGATGAATATTAAGGCAATAAGGATGGATAGCTTCCAGTTTCTTTTTTTATTTTTCAAGAAAAGCATGAAAAGGGAAAGTGTAAGGGCTATCCCGCAAAGGATGATGAGCACTATTGCGGCATCAAAATATTGCTGTATAAACTCAAGTGATTCTGTAAGATAGGTTTCGTTGAGCACATGTAAGACATATGGACTGATTGGCATTTCATACAAGTAAAAGTGAATGACATTGGCAAGCGTAAAAACCAGCGCTGCCATATAAATCAGTATGCCATAACATGTAGAAATGAAGCCGGGCACTAAAATGGGGAGAGTGAGAATAAGGACTGTCAGAATATCGCGTCTTACATATTTAAAGACGGATGCGGTTGCATGGCTGGAAAAGAGGACGTACCCGTTAACTATCGAACAGGAGAGTAAGACAGCCAAAAAGGCAAAGAGTGCGACGAGGGTTTGGCGGTAAGGCTCTCTCTCTCTCTCTCTCTCTCTCTCTCTCTCTCTCTGAAGCATGGAAGAACTCCTTACAATATTGCGCTATTCCTAAAGAGTATGAAAAGGCGGGGAGTTCCCCGCCTTTCTTTTCGTTACTCCGCTTCCCTGCGGATGCGTGCGCCTACGGCGTTGAGTTTGTTTTCGATGCGTTCATAGCCGCGGTCGAGGTGGTAGATGCGCTGTACGGTCGTGGTTCCCTTGGCGGCGAGCCCGGCGAGCACGAGGGAGGCGCTGGCGCGGAGATCCGAGGCCATGACCGGGGCCCCGGTAAGGCGCTGGACGCCGCGTATGACGGCGGTGTGCCCGGAAAGGCGGATATCCGCGCCCATGCGGACGAGTTCCTGCACGTGCATGAACCGGTTTTCAAAAATGGTTTCGCTGATGACCCCGGAACCTTCGGAAAGGCACATGAGGGCCATGATCTGCGCCTGCATGTCCGTCGGGAAGCCGGGGAAGGGCTGCGTGGTCACGTCCACCCCGCGCAGGGCGCAGGAGCGGCGGGCCAGCACGCCGTCGGCGGTGGGTTCGATTTCCATGCCCATCTGGCGCATTTTGGCAATCACGGCGTCAAGCTCCTCAAAGGGGCAGTCCGTAAGCAGCAGTTCGCCGTCGGTAATCCCGGCGGCGGCGAGGAGGGTTCCCGCCTCGATGCGATCGGGCATGATGCGGTAGGTGCACCCTCCGAGGCGCGGGACGCCCTGAATGCGGATGACGCTGGTGCCGTGGCCTTCGATGCGTGCGCCGCAGGCGATGAGGAAGCGGGCAAGATCGACGACTTCAGGCTCGCGGGCCGCGTTTTCAAGGATGGTTTCGCCATCGGCCAGTGCGGCGGCCATGAGCAGGTTTTCCGTGCCGCCGACGGTGGGGAAGTCGAAATGGATGTGCGCGCCGTTGAGCTTGCGGCAGCGGCCGAGGATGTACCCGTCCTCAAGATCGAACCGCGCCCCCATCTTTTCAAGGGCGGACAGGTGCAAATCTACGGGCCGTGCTCCGATGGCGCAGCCGCCGGGCATGGCTACGCGGGCTTCGCCGAGCCGGGCCAGCAGCGGGCCGAGCACGAGCACCGAAGCGCGCATGGTTTTGACCAGTTCATAGGGGGCTTCGGGGTTGAGCGCGCCGGGGGTCACGGTGACCTGCCCGTTTTCAAAGGCGTTCGGACAGCCGAGCAGCTCAAGGAGCTTGAAGGTGGTGCGGATATCCCGCAGATCCGGGACATTGGTGTAGGTCACGGGTTCGTCGAGCAGAATGCTGCCCATGAGGATGGGGAGGGCTGCGTTTTTGGAGCCGCTCACATGCACGACGCCGGTCAGCGGAACGCCGCCTTCGATGATCAGTTTGTCCATGAACTGTCCCTGTATGTGGGCCCGGAAAAGCCGGGTGTTGCCGGTTGGATGGAGGGTGCCCCGCGCAGGGGCGGATGCGGCGCGATCCGCTTGTGGCGCAAACCGTACAGCTTGCCGAAGCTACCGGATGGGACGCAGGCGCGATCCGTTTGCGGAAGCTGGGGAAAGGATATAAGATACTATCGGGTTCCTTGGCTGGTCAAGGAGCATATTCGGGCCCGCCGGATGCCCCGGAATGCGGAAATCGGAAAAATATTGCGGAAAGGCTTGACGTTAATGTGGCTCTGATATAAAGACCACAGCTGCATGTGGCGGATGTAGCTCAGTTGGCAGAGCATCTGGTTGTGGCCCAGAGGGCCGTGGGTTCAAGTCCCATCATTCGCCCCACTCACTTGTCTTGA
This sequence comes from Bilophila sp. T19-St14, assembly GCF_059728385.1. Lineage (NCBI taxonomy): Bacteria > Pseudomonadati > Thermodesulfobacteriota > Desulfovibrionia > Desulfovibrionales > Desulfovibrionaceae > Bilophila > Bilophila sp. T19-St14. Next base: position 1,984,098 of record NZ_BAAGFT010000001.1, on the reverse strand, counting down.
AAGACCCTGCTTCGGCAGGGTTTTTTCATTTCTGCCCTCGTTTCCCCCGCGCCGTGCCTTCCGGTTCTTCCCCGAAAAGGGACGAAGCGCCGCCCCGTTGCCTATCCGGTGGCGCGGCGGCTCCGCATTCCGTTTTGGCCCTGTCATAGCGCATTGGGTTGATGCCATTTCATATTGCCGCCGGAGGCATCCTATAAAAAACAGCCGCTGTTGATTGCATTGCGTTTTTTGAAGGCGTTTGCTGGTGGGCCCAACGGTGAAGATGCTTTTTGCAGCATCTATCTTAACTACATGGAATGAAGTGGCAATCTTTTGCTCTGGCAGGGCTTCCTTTCCCCTGCCGCGCCTTCCGGTTCTTCCCCGAAAAGGGACGAAGCCGCCGCCCCGTTGCCTACCCGGTGGCGCGGCGGCTCCGCATTCCGTTTTGGCCCTGTCATAGCGCATTGGGGTGATGCCATTTCATATTGCCGCCGGAGGCATCCTAATAAAAAACAGCCGCTGTTGATTGCATTGCGTTTCTTGAAGACGTTTGCTGGTGGGCCCAACGGTGAAGATGCTTTTTACAGCATCTATCTTAACTACATGGAATGAAGTGGCAATCTTTTGCTCTGGCAGGGCTTCCTTTCCCCTGCCGCGCCTTCCGGTTTTCCCCGAAAAGGGACGAAGCCGCCGCCCCGTTGCCTACCCGGTGGCGCGGCGGCTCCGTGTTCCGTTTTTTATCGTGCGCATCGTTTTTGATCCCCGCATATGATGCGGAGGTTCCGCCGTCCGCGCTATGCTATGGCCAATTCCAGCCCCACGGGGCAGTGATCCGAACCATAGACGTTGTTTTCTATCCACGCGTCCCGGATGGCCGGGGCCAATTCCTCCGAAACGAAAAAGTAGTCGATGCGCCACCCGACGTTGTTGACGCGGGCGCGCTGTTTGTAAGACCACCACGAATATTGGTGCGGCTCGTCGCCGTGGACGCGGCGGAAGGTGTCCACATACCCGGCGGCGATGAAGGAATCCACCCAAGCGCGCTCGATGGGCAGGAAGCCGGAGTTTTCCTCATTGGCCTTGGGCCGGGCAAGGTCGATGGGGCGGTGGGCCGTGTTGAAGTCGCCGCAGACCACGATGGGCTTGGTGCGGCGCAGCTCTTCGGCATGGGCAAGGAACGCGTCGTAATAGCCCATTTTATAGGCCAGCCGCCCGTCGTCCTTGGTTCCGTTGGGAAAGTAGACATTGAAGAAATGGAACGCAGGGTATTCGATGTGCAAAAGGCGGCCCTCCCCCTGATAACGGGGATCGGGGAGCTCGCGGTGTACGGCGAGCGGTTCGAGGGCGGCCTTTGGGCGCGAGAAGACCGCGACGCCCGAATAGCCCTTCTTGACCTGTGAGGCCAGCCATTCGGCATTCCAGCCTTCGGGGGTGCGGTGTTCTTCGGCGATCTGCGCGGGGTCGGCCTTGGTTTCCTGAAGCGCCACCACATCGGCGTCGGTGGTGGCGAACCAGTCCCAGTCGGGCTTGCCGCTCAGGGCGCGGAACCCGTTGACGTTCCATGAAACGAGGCGAATGGTATCCATAGTTTTCTCTTGGCAAAAGGAAAGGGAACCGGTAGGCACGGATCCGGCGGCCTCAGGCTTTCGCCCCCGTATTCGGGGATGTTGCCGGGCTTGCGGGCGTTTCCAGAAAAGCCCTGCCGTGCCTTTTCCGCGGAAGGATTCCATTGCCCGTGCCGATTGTCAAACGCGCTGCGTGCCGGCGGGGCCCGCCCACAACAAGGAAAAAAGAATGAAGAAGATCCGCTTGCCGTTGCCGGCTTTGCTCCTGCTGTGCCTTGCGGCGCCATCACAGGCGTTTGAGCTGACGATCCTGCATACCAACGATGTCCATGCCATGTACGGCGGGACGACGGAAAACGGGACGGCCTGCTATGCGGCCCGGTGCCCCGGCGGGGCCGGGGGCGGCGTGCGCCTGAAGCAGGCCGTGGATACGGTACGCGCGGCAAAGCCGAATGTGGTGCTCCTTGATGCCGGGGACGAATTTCAGGGGACGCTGTTCTATACGCAGTTCAAGGGTGACGTGGCGGCGGAGATGCTTGACGCCTTGGGCTATACGGCCTTCACGCCGGGGAACCATGAGTTCGATGACGGCTGCGGCGAGTTCAGGCGTTTTGCGGAGCGGACGCGCGTTCCCGTGCTGGCCGCCAACCTGACGCTTCCGCCCGTATCCGGGGGCAGGCCGCTCACGCGCCCGTGGATTGTCGTGGAACGCCAAGGCCGCAAGATCGGCATTGTGGGGCTGGCCAACGAGGAAACGCCTTCCCTTGCCTCCCCCTGTAAGGAAGCCCGGTTCAGCCCGGCGGAAACGGCCTTGCGCGAAGCGGTCGCGTCGCTCCGGGCGCAGGGGGTGGACATCATTATCGCACTGACCCATCTGGGGCTGGACGCCGACTGCGCCCTTGCGGAACGGGTGGAGGGCGTCGATGTGTTCGTCGGCGGGCATACGCATTCCCTGCTTTCCAATACGGACCCCAAGGCCGCCGGGCCGTACCCCATTGTGAAGCGCTCCCCGTCCGGGGAGCCCGTACTGATCGTGACGGCGGCGTCCTCCTGCAAGCTGCTTGGGCATATTACGGTGGATTTCAACGACGCGGGCGTTGCACGGCGCTGGAGCGGCGAACCCATTGTTCTGGATGGCCGGAACGTCGCCGTTCCGCCCGATGCGGAGCTTTCCGCCCGGCTGGAGGGCTATGCCGCCCGGCTGCGGTCGCTCATCGGACAGCCCGTAGGCAAGATTCTGCTTGCCGGGGACACGGGCGGGAGGCAGGTTGACCTTGAGGAAGATGCCCGTCTCTGCCGCGTGCAGGAATGTTTGTCCGGCGACGTCCTTGTGGATTCCCTGCTCTGGGGGGCACGGGATAGCGGCGCGTCCATCGCCTTGTCCGTGGGCGGATCCGTGCGTTCCCCCCTGCATACCGGCGTGGTCACGATGGGCGACCTGCTGACGGCCATGCCGTTCGACAACACCCTTGTTGTCGGCGACCTGACCGGAAAACAGCTGGCTGAGGCGCTTGAACATGGGGCGTCCGGCTACGAAAGCGGGGCGGGGCGGTTTCTTCAGGTCGCGGGGCTCACGTATTCGGTGGAACCCGCGAAACCGGCGGGACAGCGCGTTTCCGCCGTGTCCGTCCGTACAAAGGCGGGCGGCTGGGAACCTCTGCGCCCGGAAGCGGTGTACCGCGTCGTCACGGTGGACTATGTGGCTGAGGGCGGTGACGGTTTCGCCGCCTTCAAGAAAATACGATGGCAGTACACGGGCCGCGCCCATAGCGAATGCCTGCGCGACTATATCGCCAAGGCCCCCGTGGAGGTCGGCCCCGGAGGACGGATTCAGGTTCTCCGCTGACGAAACGGGAAACGGCATTCCCGCCGGGGAGAGGGCCTTTGGGGGACATCCGCCGGACGGCCCCTCCTCCCAATACGGAGGCATTCGCTTTTGCAATGAAAGCTGCATTTCAACTGTCTGAAATACAAAATGAATTTTTTAGAAAGTCATCGAAAGGGCGAATGTCTCCCGGTACAGCCTGTTTTCCTTTTTGGGGCTGTGCCATAAAAATGGTTGATGCTTTTTTCTTGGCTGTGCCATAGGAAGCGGTTGATGCTTTATTTCCTGAAATTCCAAAGGAATAACCGATAAAATGCTCCGATTATGGAGCCCGTCAGCGGAAAAATTGGGGAAAAAAACTCTATTTTCAGCATTCTTTTGAAATAAAACAACCTGATACTCTGACAGAGCCTTTTTCTTTGAGGCTCTGTTCAAGTTTACGGTTGATAAAGAGAAGTACGCTCCTTTAACCGCCGGAGGCGCGAGCGTCAGCGAACTTTGAAGACGTCCCCCGCCGCATGGCAATGCGGCATGAAGGGGGTGAGGAGCGGCCAAATGTCCCGCGAAGCGCGGTCGAGAGCGGCGAAGCCACGCGAGACGAAGCGCCGTCAGCCGTTGCCGGAGGGAACCTTTCACCGCGCTGGAAGTGCGGCCGTCTCCACGGCAGAGAATGTTCCGCTGAAACAGGGGCAGATGAACGACCTCTGATTGCCGTATCAGCCGGAAACTTTAACACAGCCTTCTTTGAAGCCCCAAAGGAATAACAGCAAGATGCCTTAGCCGCATATCCCGCCAATGGGAAAGCTGGAGAAAAAGGCTGTATGTCCACCGCACTGTGGAGATGAAACGACCGCATGCCATGACAGAGCCTTCTCTCTCTCTCTCTCTCTCTCTCTCTCTTCTCTACGCTCCTTTGCATCGGCTACCCGCCAGCGGCTCCTTCTGCCGAAAGCGGGCGGTACGCATCCTGTTTTCCGGCTTTGCCCGTCCTTTCGGCCTCCCCTTTGGCGCACCGCCACGAAATCGTCACAATCACGCCGTATATCAAGCGTATCGCTCTGTCAGAAGAGGTTCTCGGCACATGACGAAACGCATGATCGCCGCCCAGCTTTCCCTTGGGGCGCTGCTCCTCGTGCTGGTGGCGCTGATGGAATCCTATACCGATTGGGATATGGCGGCCCAACGCCTGTGGTTCGATTCCGCCACGCATGAATGGATGGTATCCAACGCGCTCCACACCCGGCTGACGTGGTTTTTCTACGATGGCCCTAAAATCCTGCTGGTGGCTCTTGGAATAGCCTGCATCGCCGGGGTGTTTGGCGGCGCACGGTGGAACCTGCCGCCGGAATGCCGCAGGGGGTGCCTGTTGCTGCTCCTCAGCCTGTCCCTTGTCCCGATGCTGCTCGGCGGCGCAAAGCAGTTCACCAATGTCTATTGCCCCAAGCAGATCGAGGCGTTCGGGGGCGAATACGTCCATCAGGGCGTGCTGGAATGCCGGAACCCCGCCAATGAAGGCCGTTCCCCCGGCAGGTGCTTCCCGGCGGGGCACGCTTCGGGCGGTTTTGCGCTCATGATGCTGTTCTTTTGCTTCCGGTCGCGCCGGGCACGGTGGGCCGGCCTGGGGGCCGGGCTTGCCGCGGGCTGGTGCATGGGATTCTACCAGATGCTGCGGGGGCAGCATTTCCTCTCGCATACGCTGTTCACAATGATCGGCGCATGGATGATCATCCTGCTTGTCACATGGGCGCTGCGTAGTTTTTCTCTTAACAGGTTTAAGTATAAATATTTGTCCTGAACTTCTCCCTCGGTTGTCATGGAATCGTAACAGTTCATATGCCACAACGCACTCTCCGAACAGGATACTTTCCTTTAAGAGAGGCTCCATCATGCATGCGTTTCTGGATGCCGTCCGCTACCTTGTGCGGCGGCTGCTTCCCTTCATAGGCATATACTTTTTCGCGGAGCTTATGGAACTTTCCATACTGGCCCTGCGGGAATCCTCCAACCTGCATTTGTCGCTGAAAGGCCTTCTGGTTTCCTTCCCGGTCTGGGTGGGGACGACGATGGTTTCCTGCCTTTTCTCAATCCTGCCCATGCTGGCGTATCTGCTGATCCTGCCCCGGAAGCGGCACGGCGGACGGTGGGACAGGCGGCTTTCCATCGCCTTTTTCTTCCTGTTCACGGCGGGGAATTTGTTTGAGGAAGTCGCGGAGCTGTTGTTCTGGGACGAATTCACTTCCCGCTTCAATTTCGTGGCGGTGGATTATCTTGTCTATACGAATGAAGTGATCGGGAACATCAGGCAGTCCTATCCCGTAGCCTTGTTTTTGGGCGGGATCACCGTGGCGGCGGGAGTCATTACGCTGTTGGCCCGGCGCTGGCTTTCCACGGCGCGTACCGCGCCGCGGCTCCCCATGCGTTTTACCGCCGCGGCCCTGCTCGTCTTGTGCGCGTGCTCGCTCAATGTGGTCAACTTTATGGATATATCTGAAGATACCGGCGATCGGTATCTCACCGAGCTGTCCAAGGACGGGCTGTACAGCCTGTTCCATGCGTTCTTTTCCAACGAGCTTTCCTACAACGACTTTTACCTGATGCGCCCTGATGCGGATACCGTGGCGACGCTGGCCCCTTTGATGGCCTCGGATGCCCGTCGGGTGGGCGATCCCGCGTCGCTGGCCTATGAGGTGACGCCGCATGAAAAGGAAATCCGGGCGAATGTGATCATTGTGCTCATGGAGAGCATGGGTTCGGAATTTTTCAGCGAATTCCGCGATGATGGGAAAAAGCTGACTCCGGAGCTGGAAAAGCTGGCTTCCGAGTCGCTCTATTTCAGCCATGTCTATTCGACGGGAACCCGTACCGTCCGGGGCATCGAAGCGCTCACGCTGGCGCGCCCGCCCCTGCCGGGCATGCCCATCGTGAGGCTGCAGGGCAACGACAACCTGCGCGGCATCTGGAGCGTGTTCCGTGAGCGCGGGTATGACACCAAATGGATTTACGGCGGCTACGGCTATTTCGACAACATGAACGCCTATTTCGCCGGGAACGGGTTCACTGTGGTGGATCGGACGGTGATGCAGCCGGAAGAGATCACGTTCTCGAATATCTGGGGCGTGTGCGACGAGAACCTTTTTGCCCGCGCGATCAAGGAGGCTGACGCTTCCCATGCGGCGGGCAAGCCGTTCTTCAACTTCGTGCTGACGACTTCAAACCACCGCCCATACACTTATCCCGATGGAAAGATTCCAATTCCATCCAAGTCGGGACGCAGCGGCGGGGTCATGTATGCGGATTACTCCATCGGCAGGTTCATGGAAGAGGCCCGCAAGCATCCGTGGTTTGACGATACAGTGTTCGTGTTTGTGGCGGATCACGGGGCGAGCAGTTCCGGGCGCGAGGAGATCAAGCAGGGGAACCATCACATTCCGCTTATCATCCACGCGCCGAAGTTCATCAAGCCGGAGCGCCGCGATCAGCCGATCAGCCAGATCGACGCCGTGCCGACGCTGCTTTCCCTGCTCCATTTCAAGTACACGGGCCAATTCTACGGCATGAATGCGCTCGATCCCGGCTATGTGTCCCGCCTGTTCCTGAGCAATTATCAGAAGCTGGCCTACGTCAAAGGCAACGAGACGGTGATCATGCGGCCCGTCCGCGGGGTGCATTTTTACCGTGACGGGCGGCAGATCGGTTCCGCCGCGGCCGCAAAGCCGCAGGACAGGGTAAAGGCCCCCGACGCCTCGTTACAGCAGGTGCTTGACGAGGGCATCAGCTATTATCAGCACTCCGCCCGCTGGCGGGAATTTTTGAAGGAGGAGTGAGGGGGAGGAATGGAGAGGTGAGGGAGATTGGGGAGGGGGAAGGGCCCCTTTTGGAAAAGGGCCCCTTCCCCCTCCCCAAACCCCACCCCCATCCCCCTAAAACTTTCGACTGGTGGGGAGGCGGCGCGTCGGGAGTTCCGTTGTATGGTGTTGGTTGAAGTGCCGCGCAGGTGTGCGTGTGGATTCATGGGACTTCACGAAAAGTGCACTCGACGGTGAGGTCCCGCGCAGGAGTGCGTGTGGAAGCCGGATAGTGTTGAAGGTTTTTGGCCATGCCTTTCAAAGCGTGGAAGCCTTTCCCCATGTGTGCGAGAGGGAAGGCCGGATCGTTGATGGTTGAAAACAAGGCGTTTCGGTGTAACGCGTGGGAATAGGGCTGGGAAGTATTGCATGACGGCGATTGGGCGAGTACAGTGCCGGAACTTTTTGTGAAGAGGAATGACAGCATGAATCTCCCTGTCCCGGTTCCGGTAGCGACCATCGTTTTATTGATTCTTTCCAATGTGTTCATGACGTTCGCGTGGTACGGGCATCTGCGCTATAAGGCGCTGCCGCTGCTCGCCGCCATTGTGATCAGTTGGGGCATAGCGTTTTTTGAATATCTGTTGCAGGTTCCCGCCAACCGCGTCGGCTACGGCTATTTCAGCGCGGCGGAACTCAAGGCCATTCAGGAAATCATTTCCCTGTCCGTTTTCGCCTTCTTTTCCACCCTGTATCTCGGCGAATCCCTCCGCTGGAACCATTTTGTCGGGTTCAGCCTGATTATTCTCGCGGCCTTTTTTATTTTTAAAAAGTGGTAGCATCCTTTTTTCGTAATGCCCTGTTATACTTATGTGGTTGATGCTGCCTCACCACATTGGTTTCATTGAGCTTTTGAAGGGATTTGCTGATGGGGCGGTGCAAAAAGGGTTTCCTTGCCTACCTTGGGCTGCACAAAATACCATAACGATTTGGGTTCTGTCATAGTATATGGTTGTTTTATTTCACAACACAGTGAAGAATACAGCCTTTTTCTCCAGTTTTCCCCTTAGCTGAATTCATGGTCAAGGCATTTTTCCGGTTGGCTGTGTTTAAGTTTGTGGTTGATACAAGATTCCAACTGGAAAGGAAGAGCTCTTTGGAGATTATCTGGAGGTCTCGCAACAATTCTTCAAAACTGGATTTCATGTAATGAACAAAAAATGAGAGAGGCCCACATCACCAGACGTGAAACGAGCTTTTATCTATTCATGATTTTCATTGAAAAAATCAGCAACCGTAAACTTAAACACAGCCTTCCGGTTATTCCTTTGGAACTTCAAGGGAAAAAACAGTAACCGTTTTATGGTACAGCCACGATTTCTTGCCATAATGAAGGATAAACTGGGTACGCAGTTTTGCCTTCCCTACCCGGACAGCCCGTTTACGGGCCGCAAGTAACAGAAATGCCGATGCCAGATCCGCTATGCACCTGTTAGGGCGCTGCTGGTAACAGAGCCTTAAGGTGTACATGAAGAACCATCGGCTATGCCGGTGGGTTCCTTTTCGCATAACCCGCCTTACAGAGGCATCGGCAACGCATCCGCGCCTGCGGGATGCCCGAAAAAGTGCGGCCCATTCCTGCATGGGCATCATAAGGCTGTAGGGCTGGTTACGTTTCGGAGGCGGGGGCGGCCCGTTCCTGCATGGGGTATCAGGCTGAGGCCCGCATACAAAAGTCTTTGGGGTGGGAGGGGGAGGCTTGGAGGGGGAGGGAGGCCCTTTCTCCAGAAAGGGCCTCCCTCCCCCTCCAATTCCCTATCTCACTCCAACCCACTTGTGGGTCTGCAAACCGAGGCTCCAGCGGGGATGCTGGAGACAGTAGGCGATGCACTCACGGGTGTTGGCCTTGTTGCGCGGGTCGTCGCATGGCTGGAGCAGGAAATGCCGGAAATCCAACTCCTCGAAATCTTCAGGCGAGCACCCCTGCTGCGGCCAGACAAGCTTCAGCTCATGGCCGGAAGTCGTAGCCAACGGGTTGGAACCTTTGGGGCTGACGGTGATCCAGTCCAGCCCATCGGGGAGGGGCAGGGTGCCGTTGCTCTCCACGCCAAGCTCAAAACCAAGCACATGCAGACGTTCGATAAGTTCACTTGTGAGCTGTAAGGCCGGTTCGCCGCCCGTGAACACGACGTAGGGCTTGCGCCCGCCGTAGGCTTGGGGTGGAAGTGCCGGAAAGGTGGCGGCGATGGTTTGCGCCAGCACTTCAGCCGTGGCGAAAACCCCGGCGTCCGCACCGACGAAATCCGTGTCGCAGAACCGGCATTTCGCCGTACCCCGATCTTCGGGGCGGCCCGACCAGAGGTTGCACCCGGAAAAGCGGCAAAATACCGCCGGGCGCCCGGCCTGTACGCCCTCGCCTTGTAACGTATAGAAGATTTCCTTGACCCGATATGCCATGTTTTCCTGCTTTGTTATATGAAGATGGTATTTTTATTGCCGATTTCAAGCAAATGAATCATGAACCAATGTTATTTGGCTGTGTCATAGAAAACGGCTGATGCTTTTTTGAAGTTCCAAAGGAATAACCGATAAACTGTCTTAGCCGTGGATTCCGCCAATGGGAAACTGGAAAAAAGGCTGTATTTTTAACATGCTGTGAAGATAAAACAGCCGCCTGCTATGCAGGGCCCTTAACTGTATGACGGTATCATAGTAAATGGTTGATATTTGCTTCTTGAAATCCCATTCAGCGAATGAATGAACCGCCCCAGTTATGAGTTTTTCAATGAAAGCGGTATGAAAAAACGCTGTATTCAATATATTGTAAATGTTTCAACCATATTCTGTGACAAAGCCAATTTTATTAGGCTCTGTCACAGAATATGATTGTTTTTGTTTTTACTATACTAAAAGTGTGGCTTTTTCTCGATTTTCCCTCTGATGAGCCCATGATTGGGGCATTGTATCAGTTATTTCTTTGGAGTTTCAAGGAATAAAACATCAACCGTTTCCTATGGCACAGCCTTTTATTAAAGGCTCTGTTATAGCTTATGGTTGTTTCATCTCCACAGTGCGGTGAAAAATACAGCCTTTTTCTCTGTTTTTCCCCTTGGCTGGATCCACCGATAAGGCGTTTTGCCGGTTATCCCTTTGGAGCCTCAAGGAAAAAAGCATCAACCATTTTCTATAACACAGCCTTTATTAAAGGCACGGGCGCCATATCCGCCCGGCCTCCATTACAAAAGTTTTAGGAGGGAAGGGGAGGGGTTCGGGGAGGGGAAGGGCACCCCTTTTTCAAAAGGGTGCCCTTCCCCTCCCCGATTCACTTCCTCGATTCACTTACTTCCCTTCCACATACCCTTTCCACCCGTGCTCGCGCAGCTTGCAGGCGGGGCACTCGCCGCAGCCGTAGCCCCACGGGTGCAGCTCGCCGCGATCCCCGATGTAGCAGGTGTGCGTCACGGTGCGGACGCACTCCACAAAAGGCGCACCGCCTTCCTGCTCGGCGAGTGTCCATGTGCGGGCCTTGTCCAGCCACATCAGGGGGGTATGCACGACGAAACGGGCATCCATGCCGAGGTTGAGCGCCACCTGCATGGCTTTGATCGTATCGTCGCGGCAGTCGGGATAGCCGGAGAAATCGGTTTCGCAGACGCCCATCACCAGATGCCGGATGCCCTTGCGCCACGCCAGCGCAGCGGCGGCGGTGAGGAATACGAGGTTGCGGCCCGGCACGAACGTATTGGGGATGCCCTGCTCATTGAATGCGATTTCCATATCGCTGGTCATGGCCGTCTCGCCGATCTGGTTGAACAGGCCAAGGCTGAGCAGGGTATCCCCGCCGAGCCTGCCGGCCCACGATGCGGGCAGGGAGGCGTCCGAGCGGACGGCCTCCAGTACGTTCCGGCGGCATTCCATTTCCACATGATGCCGCTGCCCGTAGTCGAAACCGACCGTAAAGACGTGCTCAAAACGGTTGAGGGCCCATCCGAGGCAGGTTGCGGAGTCCTGCCCGCCGGAAAAAATGACAAGGGCCGAAGAATCGGTATTGCTGGTCATATGCTGTCCTGAAAAGGCGTCGTTGAGCCTTGGCTTGGTGTTGGAAAAAGGGCCTTTGAACGGCGCGCCCTTCCAAACGGGCCCGCTTTGAGGGAAACGCTGCGGGCAGGGGGCGATAAACGCGGATGGCTTGGGGAAGGGAGGGGCGCGTTTTGGCAGGCTTTCGGGAGGGAAACGCCTTTCTCGAAAAAGTTTCCTTTCCCAATTCTTCCAGAATGTTCCAAAGGCCACTTGCTCTAACGCAGGGAGCGGGAGCTTGTAAAGCGTATGAGTTGTAGCGTACTGTAAGGCCATGCCGCCGTATGGACGCCCTCCGTCCGCGTGGCGGGAACATTTGAGACGATGCCGCGCCGGGGCGTCCCGGAGCGAAAGATACGCATGAGGTGATATGATGTCCGATTCCAGCGCGTTTTCCTCTTCCTGCTGCGCCCTGATCCTTGCGGCGGGCAAAGGCACCCGTATGCACTCCAAAAAGCCCAAGGTGCTGCACACCATTTTGGGCGAACCCCTGCTTGGGCATGTGGCGGAAGCCTTGCGGCCCCTGTTCGGAGAGGCGGTATGGGCCGTCATCGGGCATGAGGCGGATATGGTGCGGGCGGCGTTCGCTGGCCGCGAGCTGCGTTTCGTGGAGCAGAAGGAGCAGCTCGGCACCGGGCACGCCCTGATGGTCGCCCTGCCGGAACTGAAACGGGCGGGCATGAGGAAAGTGCTTGTGGTCAACGGGGATACCCCGTTGATCACGACGGATACGCTGCGCGATTTCATGTTCTACGCGGAAGGCGCGGACGTGTCCGTGGCGACGCTGACGCTGGAAAACCCCGGCGCGTATGGCCGTATCGTCCGCCAGAACGGGGAGTTGCGTGCCATCGTGGAAGCGAAGGATTTTGATGCCGCCGTCCACGGGGAGCCGACCGGCGAGATCAACGCCGGGATCTACATGCTGAACCTTGAAGCCGTGGAAACCCTTGTCCCGAAGCTCGGCAACGAGAACAAGAGCGGCGAATATTACATCACCGACCTTGTGGGCATGGCCGTAGCCGAAGGCATGTCGGTACGCGGGCTGTCCTGCGGCAGCGACCCGAATTTGCTGGGAATCAACAACCCTGCGGAACTGGCGGCATCCGAGGAACTGCGGCGGCGTGCCATCGTGGGGGAACGGCTGGCGGCCGGCGTGGTCATGCACGGCCCGGAGATGATCCGCATGGGGCCGTATGTGACCGTGGAGCCGGGCGCGGAACTGTTCGGCCCCTGTGAATTGTACGGGCATACGCACATCGCCTCAGGCGTCGTCATCGAATCGCACTGCGTGATCCGGGACAGCCGCGTGGAAAGCGGCACGGTGGTGCATTCCTTCTCGCACATGGATCACGCCGAAGTCGGGCCGGACTGCCTCGTGGGGCCGTATGCGCGGCTCCGCCCCGGTGCGGTGATGGAACGCGGCGCGCATATGGGCAATTTTGTGGAGATGAAGAAGGCGCGCCTCTGTGAAGGGGCCAAGGCCAACCACCTGACCTATTTGGGGGATGCTGAGGTCGGCGCGCGGGCGAACATCGGGGCGGGGACGATTACCTGCAACTATGACGGCGTGAATAAACATAAAACCGTCATCGGCGAGCGCGCGTTCATCGGCAGCAACACCGCGTTGGTGGCCCCGGTCACCGTGGGCGCTGAGGCGCTCGTGGGCGCGGGATCGGTCATCACGAAGGACGTGCCGGACGGCAATCTGGCCGTCGCGCGCGGAAAGCAGACGAATATGCGCCGCAAATAGGTGCGTTTCAGGGGTTATATCAGAGGATTGCGCCGGGAGATGCCGCTCAGGGGAGCTGCATTCGGCGGGTAATGCGGGAACAAGGCTTCCAGCGTCTTGAAGAACTGTGGATATTCCGTTACTAAAAGAACATCTCCGGATTATGACAAACGGATTTGATGCGCGTATTCCCGAAAAGGCGGCCTCCGGCGCTGCCGTCGGCACAGCGGCCGCTTTTGCGAAAACTGTATCGTACCCTTTTCTTCTCACCCTCAATCTTGCCATGAAACGGCAAAAAGAGTAGAGTCTTCGCATGGAACTTTTTGATCTCTTGGAAACCCGCGTGGTTGAGCTTCTCGGCCAGATTGATACCCTTCGCGAGGAAAACAAGACCTTGCAGGAAAAAGTAAACGCTCTCGACGAGGAGAACAAGACTCTGAAGGAGTCTTTGGAGCAGGAGCAGCACACCAAGGAAGAGATTAACGGCCGCATCGACACGTTGCTCTCGACAATTCGCGAGTTTACGGCCGAAGCGTAACCGACCGATACCCGTATGCACAGCTTTCAGCTCAATGTCCTCGGCATGGACATTTCCTTCCGCACGAATGCCGATTCCGCCCGTGTCGAGCGGGCTCAGGCCTTCGTCGAGAAGCAGTATGAGAGATTGAAAAACCAAGGAGGGCAGTTCGGCAGGGAAAAACTGCTGACGCTTCTGGTTTTGGGAGTTGCAGACGACTTGTTGCAAACACAGCAGCAGCTTGACGGAGTGGAGACCCGCCTCGCCAACTTGCTGGAGCTTATAGAGAAAACGGATTAATTTGTTGGCAAAATGTTCCCTGGAGCGTTCGTGATCCGCCTATTGGTGCTGACCTCACAAGCTTAAGAAATTGGGAGCCGAGCGAGAGATTGGTGTGCATGCCCGACGTGTCGGGAAGTCTGAAGATCTGTCCAAGGCACCCCCCTGGGAGACCAGGTTCCGCACCGGTATTCTGACACGGCGCTCTGGGGTCATTTCTGGTGTTCTGTTCTGGGACGCCGCTTATACAGATCCGTCTTTTCCATTGTGCGGATCGTGTTGTCTTCCTCTTTTCCCATCAGAATGTCCTCCCCATGTCCTGGACGATGCTGTTTGCCGGCAGCTTCGTGACATCGCATAAACGGGCTTCGGCCCGACACTATAAAGGGAGGGGATTTATGGAACTTTTTACCGCCTTGAGCGTCCTTGCGGCGATATGCGTCAGCGGGGGCGTAGGCTTTTATCTCAATAAGCACCTCAATGCCAAGCGGATTGGCGACGCTACCGAGTTGGCGACCCGCATAGTCGAAGAATCCCGCAAGGAAGCCCAGGCGCAGAAGAAGGAAATCCTCCTTCAGGGGCAGGACGAGCTGTTCAACCAGAAGCGCGAACTTGAGCACGAGTTCAAGGAACGCGAGCGCGAGCTGAAGGCCCGTGACCGCAAGCTTCAGGAGCAGGGAGAGCGGCTTGAGGAAAAGCTTGAAAAAGCGACCGAAAAAGAACACGAACTCCTGAGCGTCGAAAAAGATCTCGCCAAAAAGGAGCGGAAGCTTGCCGAGCTTGAGGAAACGCTCAACGAACGCATCGACGAGCAGGAACACCGTCTGCAGGAAGTCTCCGGCCTGACCGCTGAGGAGGCCCGGCAGCGGCTTTTTGCGGAAATCGAGTCCCGCACCCGCCACGAGGCCGCCAAGATGATGCGCCTCATTGAGGCCGAAGCCCGCGAAACCGCAGACCGCAAGGCGAAGGAAATCATCGCCTGTTCCATCCAGCGCTATGCGGGCGATTATGTGGGCGAACATACCGTCACCGCCGTGACCCTGCCCAGCGAAGACATGAAAGGCCGCATCATCGGCCGCGAAGGGCGCAATATCCGCGCTTTGGAAGCGGCTACCGGCGTTGATCTCATCATCGACGATACCCCCGAAACGGTCATCCTGTCCGCATACAGCCCCCTGCGCCGCCAAGTCGCCAAGATGGCCCTTGAGCGCCTCATTCAGGACGGGCGCATCCATCCGGCCCGCATTGAGGATGTTGTCCACAAATGCGAGCAGGAGCTTGAAGTGCAGATCCGCGAAGTGGGCGAACAGGCCACGTTCGACGCGGGCGTACACGGCATCCATCCCGAACTCGTCCGCTTTCTGGGCCAGCTCCGCTACCGTACCAGCTTCACGCAGAACGTGCTCCAGCATTCGCTGGAAGTTTCCGCCCTGTGCGGCATGATGGCCGCCGAGCTCGGCATGGACATCAAAAAAGCCAAGCGTGCCGGCCTGCTGCACGACATCGGCAAGGCCGTCGACCACGAGGTCGAAGGCCCGCACGCGCTCATCGGTGCGGATCTCGCCAAAAAGTACAACGAAAGCAAGGAAATCCTGCACGCCATCGCCGCGCACCATGAGGATCAGCGTCCTGAAACCGCGCTGGCCGTGCTGGTGCAGGCCGCGGACTCCCTTTCCGGGGCCCGTCCCGGCGCGCGCAAGGAACTCTTGGAAAGCTACGTCAAGCGCCTTGAGGACTTGGAAAACATCGCCTCCGAATTCGACGGCGTATCCAAAGCGTACGCCATCCAAGCCGGGCGCGAAATCCGCGTCATGGTCAATTCCGAAAACGTGGACGACGATCAGACGTATATGCTCTGTAAGGGCATTACCGGAAAAATTGAGGAAAACCTCACCTATCCCGGACAGATCCGCGTTACGGTCATCCGTGAGCGCCGGGCCGTCGGCTACGCGAAATAGCCATTGCCCATCATGCCTTTCACGGGAGGGAACTTCGGTTCCCTCCTTTTTTTGTGCCGCAAAGATATTGGCGGGAGCCGCCTCCAAATGGCGCGGCCTCTTCACCTAACCCCTGTAAAAGGGAATCTTTTTACAGGGCTTAGGCGAAAAGGTTCCATCCTCTCCTTTTATGGTTGGTATGCCGGGCGGGTTGTGCCCGCGCGTTGCCTCTCCGAAGAGGCGGCATGCTTTGCACTGGCACAATGGCATCAATCTACAAAAATGTAGATTGATGGGCATTTCCTACAAAAAGGTCTTTTTTGTGAAAACCCCACGGAATTCCATTTGATTGGACGTTCAAGGAGTGGGCTTTGGCGGACGGGAGGAAGGGGTTAGGATAAAAAATCTATGAAATCAAAGAAATAAATAAATTCTACATAAAGGTAGGATCTTTCATGAGCGCCTTGCTTCTCATTTTCTAAGGGAGGGGCAAACGGAATCCTGTTTCAGGATGTGTATAAAATAATCTTGTAGTTTCAGTATATTGATTGAGTGGCATGGATTCCGCCCGCACTTTGAGGATGTTGGCCCCGATTTTGCTTTTATCCGGGCATCAACCTTATTCGAGGAGTGAGTTCATGAGTTCCACCGTCCGTGAAACAGCCCTTGATCATATTTCCACGGCCCAGCCTGTCGCGCCCCTTCCGGCTTCGGAACAGGGCAAGGCTCTTGCCAGCGGGTATGGCTGCGATGTCTTCAACACGCGCGTCATGCGCCAACGGCTCCCGCGCGAGGTGTATGACCGCCTCATGCGGACCATGACCCACCGCACCCCGCTTGATCCTGCCGATGCCGACATCATCGCCGGGGCCATGAAGGATTGGGCTCTCGAACATGGCGCTACGCATTACACCCACTGGTTCCAGCCCATGACCGGGCTGACCGCTGAAAAGCACGACGCCTTTCTGTCTCCCACGGCGGACGGGCAGGTGTTCGGCGAGTTTTCCGGGAAAATGCTCATCAAGGGTGAGCCGGACGCTTCTTCCTTCCCGTCCGGCGGCATCCGTTCGACGTTTGAGGCCCGCGGCTACACGGCGTGGGACCCTACCTCGCCGGTATTCCTGCTTGGCGACGAGTACGGGCGCAAGACGCTGTACATCCCCACGGTGTTCTATTCCTACACGGGTGAGGCCCTTGACCGCAAAACGCCGCTGATGCGCTCTGTGGAGGCCGTTTCCGCACAGGCCCTGCGCATCCTCCGTCTGCTCGGCAATACGACGGCTACCGGCGTTCAGGCGATGGTGGGTTCCGAGCAGGAATATTTCCTTGTCGATCGGCGCCTCTATGTCCAGCGGCCCGACCTCATGATGTGCGGGCGCACCCTTTACGGCGCAAAGCCCGCCAAGGGGCAGGAAATGGAGGATCACTACTTCGGCAGCATCCCCAGCCGGGTTCTGGCCTACATGCAGGATGTGGAACAGCGCCTTTTCGCGCTCGGCATCCCCGCGCACACCCGCCACAACGAAGTGGCTCCCGGCCAGTTTGAGATCGCTCCCGTGTACGAGGATGTGAACATCGCCACGGACCACAACATGCTGACGATGGAAGTGATGCGCCGCACGGCCCGGAGGCATGGCTACGTTTGCCTGCTGCACGAAAAGCCGTTCGCGGGCGTCAACGGATCGGGCAAGCACAACAACTGGTCGCTGTGCGATTCCGACGGCCACAACCTGCTGAATCCCGGCGAAACCCCGATGAAGAACGCCCAGTTCCTCATCTTCCTCGCCGCCGTCCTGCGCGCCGTGCACAAGCACGGCATCAACCTGCGCCTCGGCATCATCGGGGCCAGCAACGATCACCGCCTGGGCGCCAACGAAGCGCCGCCCGCCGTGTTGTCCGTGTATCTTGGGGACAGCCTCTCCGCGATCATCCGTGCCATCGCCTACGGGAAAGAGGCCGCCGGAGGCTGCTCGGAACCGCTCCAGATAGGCGTTTCCGTGTTGCCGAACATCCCGCGCGATCTGTCCGACCGCAACCGGACCAGCCCGTTCGCGTTCACCGGCAACAAGTTTGAATTCCGCGCCCTCGGCTCCTCCCAAAACATCGCCACGGCAAATATTGCCCTGAATGCGGCTATGGCCTGCGCGCTGGACGACATCGCCTCCATGCTGGAAGCCGAGCTTGCCCAAGGGACGCCGCTCAACGCCGCCATTCAGGGCCTGCTCGCCAAGCTGTTCGCCGAGCACATGCCCATCGTATTCGACGGCAACGGGTACAGCGACGAGTGGCTTGCCGAGGCTGAAAAGCGCGGGCTGCCGAACCTCAAGGACACCGTGGCGGCCCTTGCCCACTACAGCGACAAGGATGTGATGGCTGTTTTTGAACGCCACGGCGTCCTGAGCCCAAGGGAAATGTTGTCCCGGCAGGAAATTTTGCTGGAGAACTACACGCACAGCGTATCAATCGAAGGGCATACTGCATTGAAGCTTGGGCGTACCCGCATCCTGCCCGTCGCCTTGGCGTATCAGACCCGTTTGGCGAAAGCGGCTTCGTCCGCAGCGGCCCTTGTGGACGATGCGGCGGAGGAAAAGGCGTATTTTGTACGGGTACGCGAGCAGGTGTGCGGCCTGATGTCCGCTCTGGACACCCTTGAAGCCGCCGTCAACGCCGATTTCGGCGGCACGGCGCTGGCACGCGCCGCCTACGCCCGTGACACCGTGCTTCCGGCCATGAATGCGTGCCGCAGCCATGCCGATGCGCTGGAATGCCTGTGCTCCAGCCATGACTGGCCGCTGCCGAGCTACGCCGAACTGCTGTGGCTCCACTAGGCTTCAGGGAAGGGCGCTTCTCCGCTTTCCGGGGCTGGCGGGAGGGCTGTCCCGCCGCTTGCTGAAAATATCCCGCTGGGGCCTGTTTGGGTATGGCGCCCTGTTCTCCGGTGGCGGCTCCGTGTGCAGTATGTCGCTTTGCCGGAGGGAACGGGAGAGAGGGAAGCCTTTCCGGGAAGGCCTTCCCTTTTTCCGGCCCAGCCGCCGGAAACGAGAGAGGCAGCCTCTTTCCGAAGAAAAAGACTGCCTCTCTACTCCCACCCTGAAACATTTTCAGGACAGGGTTTGAATACCCGTACTGGACGAAAAAAGCAAGTCACATATCGGACTTCGGTTTCCGGAAAGGTTCATCCGCCGAAGGGGGATGCGCTCCGATTTCAAACTGTTCCATATGGTTGTTCCGTTGAGGTGAGGAGGGCGCCCGTTATGCGCCTGTTGGAGGCCCCGCCCGTTTTTTCTGTGGAACGGCGCTGGGGGCGGTTTTCAACGATAGGGGAAAAGACAATGCGGTTTACCAAGATGCAGGCTGCCGGAAACGATTACGTGTATATGGATGCGCTCAAGGCGCCCATTCCAAGCCCGGAAGCGCTGGCCCGCCGCATCAGCGATCGGCACTTTGGCGTAGGCAGCGACGGGCTCATTCTCATTTGTCCTCCCTCCGATCCCGGTGCGGCGGATTTTCGGATGCGGATGTTCAATGCGGACGGCTCGGAGGCCGAGATGTGCGGCAACGGCATCCGCTGCGTAGGCAAGTACGTCTACGACAACGGGCATACGGATAAGGAACGGGTCCGCATCGAGACGCTGGCGGGCGTTTTGACGCTCCGGCTTCATGTCTCCGGCGGAAAAGTGGAAGCGGTGACGGTGGATATGGGGGAACCCCGCCTCGCCCCCAAGGATATCCCGGTGAGCGAACCCGGCGAGGATTTCATTAACCGGCCTCTGCGGGTACAGGGCCGCGTCTGGAACGTCACGGCGGTTTCGATGGGCAATCCGCACGCCGTCGTTTTCATGCACGGCATCGACAAGTTGGATTTGCCCGGCATCGGGCCGCAGTTTGAGCATCACCCCTTGTTTCCCCGGCGCACGAACACCGAGTTCGTGGAGGTCGTCGACAGGCATCATTTGAAGATGCGGGTTTGGGAACGCGGCGCGGGCGAAACCCTTGCCTGCGGCACGGGGGCGTGCGCGTCCGTGGTCGCCGCCGTACTGACCGGCAATACCGAGCGCAAGGTGCGCATGGAGCTCCTTGGCGGTGAGCTCGACATCGAATGGGATGAGGCCACCAACCATGTCTTCATGACCGGCGGCGCGGTGACGGTGTTTACTGGGGAATGGCTGGGCTAGAGCCCTTGGAGGGGGAAGAACCTTTCTGAAGAAAGGCTTCTCCCCCTCCAAACCTCCCCCCGCCCTTCTCCAAAGGCTTTCGTTTTTTTGGGGGGAGGCGGGGGCTTTGGCGGGGATGTCCTTTACGGAAGTTTTTTCGTTTGGCTCTGTCACAGCACGGGGGGGGGGCATCTCCGCAGCGCGGTGAAAGCCTTTTCATCCGGTTTTCCCCTTGGCGGAACCCGTGGCTAATGCCTTTTGTCGGTGGCTGTGTCATAGAAAACGGTTGATGCTTTATTTCCTTAACATTCCAAAGAAATAACCAATAAAATTCCCCAACCACAGAGCCCACCAGCGGGAAAACTTGATAAAAAGTATGTATTTTCAGTATATTGATAAAACGAAGCAACCATGTACTATGCCAGAGCCTTGCCGCTTATCCCTTCGGGACTTCAAGGAAAAAAGCATCAACCATTTCCTATGGTACAGCCTTTAGTTTATTCAGGAGAATACCAAATGGCACAGATCAACGATGAGTACCTCAAGCTGCCGGGCAGCTATCTTTTTGCCGATATCGCGCACAAGGTGAATGCGTTTAAGGAAAACCACCCGGAAGTGGAGCTTATCCGCCTTGGGATCGGTGACGTGACCCGTCCTTTGCCGCCGTCCGTCATCAAGGCGCTGCATAAGGCCGTGGATGAGCAGGCGACCGCGGAGGGGTTCCGCGGCTACGGGCCGGAACAAGGTTACCGTTTCCTGCGCGAGGCCATCGCGCAAGGGGATTTCGCGTCTCGCGGCGTGGAGATCGATCCCGATGACATTTTCGTCAGCGACGGGGCGAAGTGTGATCTCGGCAATTTTCAGGAATTGTTCGGGCGCGGGAATGTCATCGCCGTGACCGACCCCGTATACCCGGTGTATGTGGATTCCAATGTGATGGGAGGCCGCGCCGGGACATTTGATGGAAAGGGGGCTTGGTCGGGCATCGTCTATCTGCCCTGCTCGGCTGAAAACGGTTTTGTCCCGGCCCTGCCTCCGAAGCGGCCCGACGTCATCTACCTGTGCCTGCCGAACAACCCCACAGGCACGGCCTTGAGCCGTTCCGAGCTGCAACGCTGGGTTGACTACGCACGCGGCAATCAGTGCGTTATCCTGTTCGATGCGGCGTATGAGGCCTATATTCGGGAAGACGGCATTCCCCACAGCATTTATGAGTTGGAGGGAGCCAAAGAGGTTGCCGTGGAGTTCCGCAGTTTCTCCAAGCCCGCCGGGTTTACCGGGCTGCGCTGCGGGTATGTGGTGGTTCCCGAAACCGTAAAGGCGCGCGCCGCCGATGGCCGGATGCTGCCCCTCAAGCCGCTGTGGAACCGCCGCCAGACGACCAAGTACAACGGTTGCCCCTACATCGTGCAGCGCGCCGCCGAAGCCGTCTATTCACCCGAAGGGCGGCGGGATGTGCGCGACAATGTGGGCTATTACATGGAAAACGCCTCGGCCATCCGCAGCGGGCTGGAGGCGGCGGGGCTGGACGTTTATGGCGGCGTGAACGCTCCGTACATCTGGCTGAAGACGCCGGGCGGCATGGATTCGTGGCGTTTTTTTGAGGCGCTTTTGAGCCGTTTCGGTATAGTGGGGACTCCCGGCGTGGGGTTCGGCCCAAGCGGTGAAGGCTATTTCCGACTTACGGCGTTCGGTTCCCATGAAAACACGCGAAAAGCCATGCGGCGCATCGCCGATGCCGGGCACTGGTCAGAGTGGAAGATATAGGAAAAAGAAATCTCTGGGGGCTTCCCACTGTCGCGGAACCGGAACTTGACATTCCCGCCGCGTTGGTCTTAGGGTGAATCCCACGTTTTTTACACAAAGGAACCGACAGATGTTTTCGTTGAATGCCGCCCTTTCCCTGAGTGAAGCCCCCATGAACTGGGGTCTTTGCTATTACTATTACTTTAGGGGCAGAAGCGGCGTTGAGGCGTGCGTCTGACGGTGTAGCGTCAGGACAAGCGTTGATTGGGGGCCGCGAACGGAGTGTTCGCGGCCCTTTTTGTTTTTTCATCAGCAGCAAGCGGGTTGGAGTGATGATCACAGTACAGGCCCCGGCGTCGAAGTCGGTATCGCATCGCATGGTTATGGGCGCGGCCCTCGCTCAGGGGGATTCCGTGGTGAGCCGCGTGCTCGAAAGCAAGGATTTGGAACGCACGATGGCGATCCTCAAGGGGGCCGGGGCGGGCATCGTCCGCACCGGGGAGGGCGAATATGCGATTTCCGGCGTGGGCGGGCAGCCGCACGGCGGCTCGGTGGATCCGCTGTCCTGCGACGTGCACGAATCCGGCACGACCTGCCGGTTGCTGACCGCCGTGCTCGCCGCCGGGATGGGGCGTTTCCGCATCCACGGCGCGCCTCGCATGCACGAACGGCCCATTGGGGAACTGACCGCCGCTCTGGAGACGCTCGGCGTATCCTTCACCTTCGAGGGGAAGCCGGGGTTCCCGCCTTTTGTCCTGAAAACGCGCGGGCTGGACGGCGGCGAAGTGGGCATCGGCATGGACGAGTCGAGCCAGTACCTTTCGGGCGTGCTGCTGGCGGCTCCGCTGGCGCGTGCTCCCCTGACCGTCAATATCGGCGGCAGCAAGGTCGTTTCTTGGCCCTATGTCGGCCTGACCCTTCAGGCGCTGGAAAATTTCGGCGTGCCGTTTACCGTGGAACGGAAGGAAGGCGGCGCGTGGAGCACCATTGATTGGCATACGCTGGAGCAGGCCGAGCCGGAGAATGTCCGTTTCCGTATGGTTCCTGCCATGT
Organism: Bilophila sp. T19-St14; assembly: GCF_059728385.1. NCBI lineage: Bacteria > Pseudomonadati > Thermodesulfobacteriota > Desulfovibrionia > Desulfovibrionales > Desulfovibrionaceae > Bilophila > Bilophila sp. T19-St14. Next base: position 1,961,452 of record NZ_BAAGFT010000001.1, on the reverse strand, counting down.
ACCGCGCCGGGCGCTACGCCGTGGAAGGCGACTGGTCGGGCGCGTCCTACCTGCTTGCCGCCGGAGCCATCGGGCCCCGCCCCGTGCGCATTGAAGGGCTGCGGGCGGATTCGTTGCAGGGCGATCGCGTGATGCTGGACATCCTCCGCGATATGGGCGCGCGGATCGACATTGAGCCGGATGCGGTGACCGTCCACCCTTCGGAGCTGCGCGGCGTGGTGGCGGATATGAGCCGCTGCCCGGATCTGGTTCCCACGGTGGCTGTGGTGGCGGCGCACGCTTCAGGCCCGACCCGCCTCTGGAACGCGGCACACCTGCGCATCAAGGAGTGCGACCGCATCGCGGTTCCGGCTCAGGAATTGTCCAAGGTGGGCGTCCGGTGCGACGAGCACGACGACGGCCTGACCATACACGGCGATCCCGCTTTGGCGTCGCGCCTGCATTCGCTTGACGGCATTGCGTTTTCGGCACACGGCGATCACCGTATCGCCATGAGTTTGGCCCTGCTGGAGCTGCGGGGAGGGCGTCTGACGCTGGACGATCCGTCTTGCGTGAGCAAATCGTTCCCGAATTTTTGGGAATGCTGGGGACAGGTGCGGGCATGAGCGGCAACACGGCTGAAAGTGGTTTTACGCCCCGGCGTCTGGTCATCGTCGGCTGCCGGGGCCGGATGGGGGCTTTGCTGTCCGCGCGCTGGAGCGCGGCGGGGTATACGGTGGCGGGGGTGGATCTGCCGCTGACCGATGAGGTTTTCGCCGAGGCCCTGCCCGGTGCGGACGCCGTTTTCCTGTGCATCCCCGCCGGGGCTATGGCTGAAGTATTGCCGCATCTCGTGCCGCATCTGGACGGCCGGCAGATCCTTGCGGACATCACTTCCGTCAAGATGCAGCCTTTGGGCCAAATGGAGCGGGCCTACGCCGGGCCGGTAGTGGGCACGCATCCGCTTTTCGGCCCAAAGCCGCAGCCGTCCGACCTCCGCGTCTGCATTACGCCGGGCGCTGCGGCGACGGAGGCGCATATCGGCCTTGTGGAGGGGCTTTTTAAAGACATGGGGTGCTCGGCCTTCCGTTCGACCGCCGAGGCCCATGACAGTGCCGCCGCGTCGATTCAGGGGCTGAACTTCATTTCCAGTCTGGCGTATTTTGCGACGCTTGCCGAGCACGAGGAGTTGTTGCCTTTCATAACGCCTTCCTTCAGGCGGCGTCTGGAGGCCTCGCGCAAGCTCCTTACCGAGGACGCCCCCTTGTTCGAGTGGCTTTTTGAAGCCAACCCCATGAGTCAGGAGTCCATCCGCCAGTATCGTTCATTCCTCAACGTCGCCGCGGGCGGTGATGTCAACGTGCTGGTTCAGCGCGCCCAGTGGTGGTGGAGGGAAGCGCGTTAGGGGGGCTGGGGGGGGAAAATTGGAGGGGGGAAGGGGAACCCTTCTGGAGAAGGGCTTCCCCTTCCCCCCTCCAAACCTCCCCCTTTTCCCTCCCAAGACTTTTGGCTTTATCGAATCCCTCTTGTCCGGTTGGGGGAGGCTTGGAGGCTTATCTTTGTCCGGCGTATCATTGGGAAGGGAACGTATTGGCCTTTGAATGTTTTTTATTTTATTGAAATCATGTATGATTTTGAAAGAATCTAGGCTATGCCGTCAATTAGATATAATATATTGAAATTATTAAACTATTTTTGAGTCGCAGAAATGTTATTTCAATAGTTTCAAATGATTATATTCCAAATGGCGACACGTCCTAGGGTTGGTGCCCCTTTAGGGAAAGGGAACCGGGATGGAAAAGCGATTTTCTGAAAGCCGGATTGGGTTTTAGGAATAGCTGTGCCATAGGAAACGGTTGATGCGTTATTTCCCGAAACTCCAAGGGAATAACCAATAAAATTCGAGAGATTCACGTTTTCAATGGAAGTCGAATTTCGACTATCTGAAATTCAAAATGAATTTTTTAGAAAAGGCTCTGTCATGGTATATGGTTGTTTTATTTCCGCAGTATGCTGAAAATAGAGGCTTCTTGTTCATTTTTTTCTGCTGATGGACTTCATGATTCGGGATATTTTATTGGTTATTCCTTTAAAATATCGAGAAATAAAGCATCAACTATTTTCTATGACACAGCCTTAGGTTATGTCGCTATTTTATATATAACTATTTAAAATCATCGAAAATAATTTTTTTGTAATTTTAAAAATAGCTAAATAATTTCAATTGATTATATCTAGTTAACAACACGACCTAGAAAATTATCGAAAAGATGAACGGCTCTAAAATCCCCCAACCATAGAGCCCATCAACGGAAAAATGAGAGAAAGGGGCTATAGTTTCACCATACTGTGGATGTGGAGATGAAACAGCCACATTTTATGACAGGGCGTTAGGAATATATTGATAACAGGTGGAGTTCATGCGGATACGGACAGCTACACAGAGTGATTTGGATGCTCTTTGCCGGGTCGAGGCAATCTGTTTTCCCGCGAGCGAGGCGGGCACACGGGAATCGTTTGCCGCCCGGCTCAAGTTTTTTTCCCGTCACTTCCTTCTGTTGGAGGATGAGGGGAGACTCATCGGCTTTGTAAACGGCATGGTGACGGATGACCGCACCATTTCCGACGTCATGTTCGAGAAGGCCGAGCTCCATAAGGAAGGCGGGAAATGGCAGAGCGTGTTCGGGCTGGACGTGTTGCCGGAATACAGGCGCAACGGGTATGCCGGGCAGCTCATGCGGGCGTTCATCGATCATGCCCGCGAAGACGGGCGCTGCGGCTGCATCCTGACATGCAAGGAATATCTTCTGCATTATTATGCCCGATTCGGCTTCAAGAATCTGGGCGTTTCCCTCTCAAAACACGGCGGGGCCGTCTGGTATGACATGGTTCTGGAGTTTTCTTCTCCTTCTTTATAAATCCATTGGCTCTGTCATAGTATGTGCTTGCTTCATCTCCACAGCGCAGTGAGAATACAGCTTTTTTCCAGTTTTCCCCTTAGCGGAATCTATGGCTGAGGCATTTTTCTGGCTATTCCTTTGGATTTTCAAGGAAAAAAGCATCAACCATTTTCTATGACAGATCCAATCCATTTTTTCAAAAGGCTGTGTTCAATTTTACGGTTGATGATTTTTTTTCAATGAAAATCAATAGATAAAAGCTCGTTCCACATCTAGTGATGTGGGCCTCTCTCATTTTTGTTCATTACATAAAATCCAGTTTTGAAGAATTGTTGCGAGACCTCCAAATAATTTCCAAAGAACTCTTCCTTTCCAGTTGGAATCTTGTATCAACCACAAACTTAAACACAGCCTTTCAAAATGTCCTGCCGTAATGGGGCATGGCTGTTTCATCTTTTATATGGTGTGGATACGGCCTTTTTCAGTTTTTCGTTGGTTTGGAGACAGCAAAAGATTGATATGCTGTTTCATATAATTCAAGGCAAACGCTGAGGAAATCTTTTTTGTCATTGGAATCGCCAGCAAATGCCTTTAAAAAGTGGCTGTGCCATGGAAAATGGTTGATGCTTTCTTGAGGCCCAAAGGGGGAACCGATAAAATACCTCAGCCATAGAGTCCGGCAACGGAAAAGTTGGAAAGAAGCTGTATTTTCACCATACTGTGGAGATAAAACAACCACATAGTATGACAGCGCCAAAAGTTTAACGAAAGCAATTCCTACAATATCGTATCCAATCAAATGGTACAACAAAGCCTTTTCATCTTTAGTGGGCTTCATGACTGATTCATTTTGTTTTTTAGAAGGCTGTGTTATAGAAAATGGTTGATGCTTTTTTCCTTGAAATTCCAAAGGGGTAACCGGCAAAATGCCTTATCCGTGGATCCCGCCAAGGGGAAAACCGGAGAAAAAGGCTGTATTTTCACAGCGCTATGGAGATGAAACAACCACAAACTATAACAGGGCCTTTTAGAATGTTAAGAAAGAAAACATCAACTCTTTACAGTCACAGCCTTTCTTCACTTCTTCACTGCCCTTTGGCGTTTCCCCAGCATAAAGAAAGGCTGCGCCATAGGAACAGGTTGATGTTTTATTTCTTGAAATTCCAAAGGAATAACGAATAAAATCTCCCCAATCATGGAAGCCCATCAGCGAAAAACTGAGAAAAATAGTCTGTATTTTCAGCATATTTTAGATATAAAGCAACCGCATACTATGACATAATGCTACGGCAGAGCCTAAAGAAAAGGTTCCGCATACGGCATAAGCCGGATGCGGAACCTTTTCTTTAGGCCCCAAGGGGGTCTGGGGGGAATTATTCCCCCCAGACAGGGGGGCAAGGGGGGCGGTAGCCACCCTTGCCGCCGGAGGCATTTCTTACTTCAGCGAGTCGGCATAGATCTCGATGGTGTGCTTGACGACCACGTTGTCGCCGTTCTGGGCGAGCATGTCGGAAAGCTGCATCATGCAGGCGGGGCAGCCGGTGGCGACCACTTCCGCACCGCTGGCGACGATGTTGTTGCGCTTGCGCTGGCCGATTTTGCGGGACAGATCATAGTGCGAGAGGGTGAAGCTGCCGCCGCAGCCGCAGCAGCGGTCGGCTTCCTTCATCTCCACGAGAGCGTAATCCGGGTTCATGCGGATGAGCTCACGGGGCTGCGCGCTGACGCCGAGGGAGCGGAGCAGGTGGCAGGACTCATGATAGGTCACCTTGGTCTGGCCGTGGCGCCCGAACGCGCGGGGCTTCACCTTGAGCACGTCCACGAGGAAGGCGTTGATGTCCATCGCCTTCTGGGAGAGCTCGTTGATGGCGTCGCGGTACTTGTAGGGCATCTTGCCCGCCATCTTGGGCCACAGGGAGCGGATGGTTTCCGTGCAGGACGAGCAGGGCGTGACGATGAGATCGAAGGAACCTTCTTTCAACACGTCCACGTTGTGCATGACCATCTTTTCAAAACCTTCAAGGTCGCCGGACGAGAGGGCGGGGATGCCGCAACAGGAATAGTTGGTAGGCAGATAGACGCCGACTTCGTGGTAATCGAACACCTTGAGGCAGGCTTCGGAAACATTGGTGAAGATCTTGTCGCCCATGCAGCCGGGGAAGAAGGCCACCTTGTGGCGGCTTTTCCCGGCGGGAGTATTCACCGCGCCGATCTTGGCGCTCAGGGGCTGCTTGGCGAGGGGCTGCATGTGGCGTTCGCCGAGGAACGGGCGCAGCAGCGGGGAACACATGGCGGTACCCTGCGGGTTGTTGTCCTCGTGCATGACGAGGCCCTGGAACGGGGCGCTGATCTTCAGCAGGAAGCCGAACAGCTTCGGGTTCGGCAGCAGGGTGCGGAAGATGGCTTTCTTGAGGGGCGAAAGGCCTTTGTAGGACGCGACAATGGCGCGGGCCTCCATGAAAATTTCCAGAATGGAAACGCCGGAAGGGCAGTTCGCCTGACAGGAGCCGCACAGGAGGCAACGATTGAGCTTTTCGTTGACCGCTTCGGGATCCTCGATGAGGCGGTGAGCCAGGTTTTCCAGCAGCGTGAGCTTTCCGCGGGTCACGTCGGCTTCCATCATGGTTTCGCCGAAAACCGGGCACACGGACTGGCACATGCCGCATTTCATGCAGGCGGCGAGCTTGTCGTCAAGCGCCATGAGGGCGTTGGCGAGGAGGGTCAGCTCATCCATGACTTAAACTCCAACCAGCTTGCTGGGGTTGAACAGGCCCTTCGGGTCGATGGCCTTGCGCAGGCGGCGCGAGTACCCGATGGTGCCGCGTGAGGTTTCCTTTTCCAGCCACTTCTGCTTGGCGGTGCCGATGCCGTGTTCGCCGGAAAGGGTGCCGCCCATTTCGATGGTGGTGTTGAAAAGTTCGTCGACGGCGCGTTCCACGCGTTCAAATTCGTCCTTGTCGCGCTTGTCGCACATAAAGGTCGGGTGCAGGTTGCCGTCCCCGGCGTGGCCGAAGGTGCCGACGGTGAGGTTGTACTTTTCGCCGAGGTCCTTGATGACCTTCATCATGGCCGGGATCTTGGAGCGGGGCACGGTGGCGTCTTCAAGGATGGTCGTGGGCTTGAAGCGGGCCAGGGCGGGCAGGGCCTTGCGGCGGGCTTCCCAGATCCGGTTCTTTTCCTCGGCGTCCTTGGCGACCACGATCTGCGTGGCGCCGCTCTTCTTGAGCTGTTCCTCGACGACGAGGGCGTCATCGGCGACCTGACCGGCATGGCCGTCCACTTCGATGAGGAGGATGGCCTGCGCGTCGCGGGGAAGGCCGATCTTCACGTCGTCCTCGACGAGGTTGATGGTCATGTTGTCCATGAATTCCAGCGTACAGGGCAGGATGTGGGCGGCGATGATGCGGGCCACGGCTTCGGAAGCCTTCTGCACGTTGTCGAACACGGCCATCATGGCCTTGGAGGCTTGCGGCGGGGGTACGAGCTTGAGGATGGCGCGGCTGATCATGCCGAGGGTGCCTTCGGAGCCAACGAGCAGGCCGCCGAGGTTGTAGCCGGTCGCGCACTTGACGGTGCGGGAGCCGCTTTTCACCAGTTCGCCGGTGTGGTCATAAAATTCGAGGCCCATGACGTAATCTTTGGTGACGCCGTATTTCAGGCCGCGCAGCCCGCCGGCGTTTTCCGCAATGTTGCCGCCGATGGTGGAGACGGCCTGAGAGCCCGGATCCGGGGGATAGAAGAGGCCCTTGGAAGCCACGGTAGCGGCGAACTGGGCCGTCACAACGCCGGGCTCGACGATGGCGAAGAGGTCTTCTTCATTGATTTCGATGATCTTGTTCAGTCCTTGCGTCAGGATGACCACGGATTTGTCGGCATCGGGCACGGTTCCGCCGCTGAGGTTCGTTCCCGCGCCGCGGATGGTCATGGGCAGGCCGTTGGCGTAGCAGCGCTCAATGAGGGCGCCGAGCTGTTCCGTGGAGGTGGGGCGCAGGACAAGGCCGGGAACGACCGAAGGCAGCACGGCGGCGTCATAGGCGTAGCTTTGCCTGTCCGCTTCGCTGGTAAAGACGTTCTCTTTGCCGATGAGGTTTTCAAATTCCTTGACGAGGGATGCGCTGGGCATGGTTTCCTCCGGATCAGATGGTGAGGGGGGCTGTATATGGGGGGCCGCGAGGCCCGGATACAGTTCGCACAGGAAAGACGGGGTTCTGGCGACAGCAGCTCCCGGCTGCCCCATAAGGCTCCGCCGGATGTTGAGAATGGAATCCGGCGTGATATTCACCATTACTGTATGTCTGGGGGAAGGTCAAATAGTGAAGGCTTTCACGCGTACCTTTTATCCTGTTGCCGTGCCTCGTTAAGGCCGCTTGACCCCACGCTTTCCGGCCCGTAAGACAGAAGAAAACGGCCCGCGTGCCCCTTTACGGCAACCGGGCCTCCGGGAGGTTTTTCGTATGTTCGCACCGCTTCCCGCTCCGGCGGAAATGTCCGGCTGGGATCGGGCCGCCATTGATTTGGGCCTGCCCGAACTGTTGCTGATGGAGAACGCCTCCCGCGAGGCCATGCATGCGCTGGCGGCCGAGACCGGGCCCGTGCGCGGCAAGCGTGTCCTGCTGTTCATGGGCGGCGGCAACAACGGCGGGGATGCCGCTTGCCTTGCCCGGCATCTGCACGACGGGGGCGCGGAGGTGCTTGTGCTGCATACCCGGCCTTTGGGGGCCTGCCGGGGCGTGACGGGCCAGCATGTGCGGCTGGCCCGGCGCTGCGGGGTGCCCTTTGCCCCGGCTGCGGGCTGGCCCGAAAAGTACCGCAATACGCCGTGGGATGTGTATGCCGACGCTTCCGGCTGCGGGCGGGGCGGCCCGGACATCGTCGTGGACGGGATACTCGGCACGGGCTTTTCCGGCAGCCTCAGGCCGCTGGAATTGGGGCTGGTGGGCCGGATCAACGCGCTGGCGCAGCGGGCTTTCCTTTTTTCGCTGGATATTCCGTCCGGGCTTTCGGGGCTGACCGGGCGCCCCTGCCCCGTCGCCGTGCGCGCGCACGCTACGGTGACCTTTGAGGCGGCGAAGCCCGGCCTTGTTCTGCCGGAGGCCGCGCCGTACACGGGCAGGCTGCACATCCGGCCCATCGGCATCCCCGCGGCGGTGCGGAGGGCGCATCCCGCTTCCTATCAGATGATTACGGATGCCCTTGCCGGAGCTTTCCCGGAAGCCGCTCCGGGGTGGCACAAGGGAACCGCCGGGGCCATTTTGATTGTAGGCGGTTCGGAAGGGCTTACGGGCGCGCCGCATCTGGCGGCACGGGCCGCCCTGCGCGCCGGGGGCGGGCTGATCAGCGTCGCCGCCCCGCACGGCTTGTGCCGGGACATCAAGGCGGACTGCCCGGACATCATGACCCGTGCCCTCGGCCCTGCGGGGAGCGTGCGGTGGAGCCCGGCATTGCTTGAGGAACTTCTGCCGTTCCTGCGCCAGTGCGGGGCGATGGTGCTGGGGCCGGGCATCGGGCGCGGCCCGGAAACGGCGGCATTCGTACACTCCCTGCTGGCGTGCCCCTCGCGCCCGTCCGCCGTGGTGGACGCGGACGCGCTGCACGCGCTCGCCATGCACCCTGACGCGCTGTCTTCCCTGCGGGCCTGTGACGTGCTGACCCCGCATCCCGGCGAGGCGGCAACCCTGCTGCATACGACGCCCGCGCTGGTGCAGGCGGATCGTTTCGCGGCGTTGGCGGGGCTGCGGCGTCTGGCCCCTTCCGTGTGGATTCTCAAGGGCGCGGGGACGCTCATCGGCACGGCGGGCCAGCCCGTGACCATCGCCCCCTACGCGGAGCCCAATCTGGCTGTGGGCGGTTCAGGGGACGTGCTCTCCGGCTGCCTCGGCACGCTGATGGCGCAGACCGCCGCGCACCCTTCCGAGGGCTGCGAAAGCTCCAGCTTCCTCGCCGCGTGCATGGGCGTCTATCTCCATGCGCGGGCGGGCAGGCTGCTGCGTGGGGCCTTCCCCAAGCGCGGCAACTCGGCGACGGATATCGCGGAGATGCTGCCTCGGGCACGATCTTGACGTGAGGGGGATCGAATCCCCTTCGGCAGCTTATTTCGGTGGGGAAGGCTTTTGGAATATGTTGACAAGATAAAGAACGCCGCGCGGAAATGGTGAACTTCCAAGCTACAGGGAAAGCGGTCAAGGGGGATTCGACGAAGGGGAAAGCCTTTGAAGGGAGTGGGGAGGCTTGGAGGGGCGAGGGAAACTTTCTGGAGAAAATTTCCCTCGCCCCTCCGATTTCGTTTTCCTGTTCCTGAAAAAACATCAAGAAGCCCGGCACCATGAGGCGCCGGGCTTCCTTTCTGTGCTGTCGGCTAAGCCGCGGACGGCTTAGTTTTCGGACTCTTCAAACTTCTGCTTGAGGAGATCGCCGAGGCTCTGGCCGGCTTCGGGGCCGGAACGGCTGTATTCGCGGGGCTTCTTGCGTTCTTCGTCGTCCTTGAGCTGCTTGATGGAGAGGCCGAGGCGGCGATCTTCAGCGCTGACGTGAATGATCTTGGCCTGGATTTCCTCGCCTTCCTTGTACAGTTCGGCGGGGGTCTTCACCTTCTTGTTGCTCAGTTCGGACACGTGGACGAGGCCTTCGATGCCTTCTTCCACTTCAACGAACAGGCCGAAATCGGTGATGTTCGTGATGATGCCCTTCACGATGCCGCCCACGGGGTAGGCGGTGGGGACGTTGGTCCACGGATCTTCGGTCAACTGCTTGATGCCGAGGGTGAACTTTTCGCTTTCCTGATCCACGGTGAGCACCTTGGCCTGCACGGTGTCGCCGACCTTGAAGAGCTCGTTGGGATGACGGATCTTCTTGGTCCAGCTGATGTCGGACACATGGATGAGGCCGTCGATGCCGTCTTCGATGCCGATGAACATGCCGAATTCGGTGATGTTCTTGATGACGCCTTCAAGGATGGTGCCTTCGGGGTACTTTTCGCCCACGAGTTCCCACGGGTTCGGCTTGATCTGCTTCATGCCGAGGGAGATGCGCTTCTTCTCAGGATCGACGCCGAGGATGACGACTTCAACTTCGTCGCCCTGGCGGACCATCTGGGAAGGATGGCGGAGCTTGCGGGTCCAGGACATTTCGGAGATATGGACGAGGCCTTCGACGCCGGGTTCCAGCTCGACGAACGCGCCGTAATCAACGAGGTTGGTCACCTTGCCGTTGTGGCGGGAACCTTCGGGGAAGCGGGCGGTGATGTCCTGCCACGGATCGGGCACGAGCTGCTTGAGGCCGAGGGAAACCTTCTGGTTTTCCTTGTCGAAGGAGAGCACCTTGAGTTCGAGATCCTGGCCAAGCGTAACCATTTCGCGGGGATGGCGGATACGCTTCCAAGACATATCGGTGATGTGAAGGAGACCGTCGAGGCCGCCGAGATCCACAAACACGCCGTATTCGGTGATGTTCTTGGCCTTGCCGGTAACGACCTGACCTTCGGCGAGGGTCTGGAGGAGATCCTGACGCTTGGAGTCGCGTTCTTCTTCAAGCAGCACACGGCGGGACACGATGACGTTGCTGCGACGGCGGTTGATCTTCAGCACGCGGAATTCGTATTCCTGGTTCACCAGAGCGTCCATGTCCGGCACGGGGCGCAGATCCACATGGGAACCGGGGAGGAACGCTTCCACGCCGCCCAGATCCACAGTGTAACCGCCCTTGATGCGGCGCATGATACGGCCCTTGATGACGCCGTTCTTTTCCTGCACGTCTTCGAGCTGATCGAAGAGCTGCATCCGCTTTGCTTTTTCAAAGGACAGGGTGATGGTGCCTTCCTGTTCGTTCTTGCGAGCGACGAAGACGTCCACACGGTCGCCCACCTTCACAACGAGATTGCCTTCGGCATCCCGGAATTCGGCAGTGGGGATCTGGCCTTCCGATTTGAAATTCACGTCAACAAGCACATTGTCGTCATCCACGCGGACAATTTCGCCTTTGACGATGGTTCCTTCCTCAAGATCACCGAAATCGGTGCTGAGGTAGTCTTCCAGCGCGCTTTCAAAATTAAATTCCGCGTCCATACCGTGGTTTTCCATGGTTTCCATTAAACAGCCTCCAGGCCACATCAATTTCCTGCATATTTTGCAGGTCGTCATCCATAGCAGGAATCGTTTCGTCTGGCAAGGGCTGCCGCCGCGTGAAGAAAAGGCCTTTTTGCGTGATCGCCGCGTTTTCTGTCCACTTATGATAAAGGGGCCGGAGAAGAAAAAATCTGAGGGGATTTTTGAAAGGCCGTGTCCTAGAAAATGGTTGATGCTTTTTTCCTTGAAGTTCCACAGGGATAACCGGCAAAATGCCTTAGCCCTGTATTCCGCCAAGAGGAAAACCGGAGAAAAAGGCTGCATTTTCACCGCACTGTGGAGATGAAACAACCACAAACCATAACAGGGCCTTTTGAAAACGTCTCCCCTCAGCATTGTTGCGGCGTCCAATCGGCGGGAAGCATTGCGGCGGGGCGTTCGGAGCGGCGGAGGGCTGAAACAGGCACTGGAAACATCGCCCTGAAACCGGAAGCGCAGCAGCGACAAAGCCGGGGGCCTCCCGAAGAGGCTTTCAGATCCGGCTATGCACCCCGCAGCGGCAGGGCCGTAGGAACTTCTTGGGGCCATGCCCCTTTCAGCGTCAAAACATCCGGCTATGCCGCAGCAGGAAATGGCTATTTTGCCTTACTATCCCGAAAAGCCAATAACGGCTTCGGCTGTGAAGTCCGCCGGCGAAAAGCTGGAAAACTCTCGTTCCACTGCACTGGGGGACGAAACGGCCACGCTCCCCGGCAGGGGCAAGCGTATTATTCCGGCTCGTACCCCGTGTCTTCCGGCAAGCCGTGGCGGGCGGACTGGCTGCGGGCAAGCTCGTCGCAGCGTTCGTTCTCGGCGTGTCCGTTGTGCCCGCGCACCCATTCCAGCGTGACGCTGTGGCGGTCAAGCTGGACTTGCAGGCGTTCCCAGAGGTCGCGGTTTTTGACCGGCTTCTTGGCGGCTGTCTTCCAGCCGTTTTTCCGCCAGCCCGCGAGCCATTTCTTTTCCACGGCGTGGCGCAGATACTGCGAATCCGTGTACAGCGTGACCGCGCACGGCTCTTTCAGCACTTCGAGCCCAGCGATGGCCGCCATGATTTCCATACGGTTGTTCGTGGTGTGCGCGTAGCCGCCGGAGAGCTCCTTTTCATGCCCATCGCAGCGCAGGATGCAGCCCCAGCCGCCCCGTCCTGGATTGCCGAGGCATGATCCGTCCGTAAATATCGTTACATTCCGCATAATTTTTCTTTTAGGCGCAAAACCGGAGACGCTGGCCGGAAAAGAGAAAACCGGCCCGAACCCGCTGCCCCGTGCAAAGGTCTTGGGAGGAAAAGGAGGGAATGGGGAAGGAAACGGCGTGCCCTCTTTCCAGAAGGCTCCCCCCTTTCCTCCCCATCCCCACATTTTATTCAAACATATCGATATTCGCCAGAGCCTGATGCATAAGCCCCTCCGGGGAGTCGGCGGCATCAAGGACGATGATGCGCTTGGTGTTGTGGGCGGCCCAGAGCTTGAAGCCTTCACGGATGCGGGTGTGGAAGGACATCTGTTCGGCTTCAAAACGCCCTTCTTTTTGGGAAAGCCCCAGCTCCGCGTTGCGGCGGCGGGCGCGTTTCAGCGCATCGGCGGGGTCCATGTCGAGCACGAAGGTTCTGTCGGGCCAGAGGCCGCCTATGGCCATGTCATTGAGCGCGCGCAGCCTTTCGATGTCGAGGCCGCGCCCGTAGCCCTGATAGACCACGGTGGAGTCCGCATAGCGGTCGCAAAGCACCACCTCGCCGCGCTGCAGCGCCGGGCGGATGACCTCGGCGACGTGCTGCGCCCGATCCGCGAGGAACAGGAACAGTTCCGCCTCAGGGCAGATGGCCGTTTCCGGGTTCAGGAGCATCCGGCGCAGCTCCCGGCCCAGCGTGCACCCGCCGGGCTCGCGCGTCACCAGCACTTCATGGTTCAGGGTGCGGAACACGTCGGCAAGGTTCTCGATGAGCGTGGTTTTGCCCGCGCCTTCAATGCCTTCTAGAGTAATGAACACTGGTTCAACCTTGGGGCTTCGGGTTCCGCCGCGCGTTTCGGGGCGTGGGGCTTACGGGGTTCGGCCGCCGGGGTCTTGGGGGCTAGGAACAACTGGCGATCCAGCGACTTCTGGTAGGGCGACCAGCCGCTTCCGCCGTCTTCGAGTGCCCCGAACAGGCTTCGGCTTTGGGTGATCTTGGCGTCGATGTTGTCCGCGTAGTGCAGGGCGAAGGCTTCGGCCGTTTGCGGCAGGCGCGGCGAGCCGTACTCGTACAGCCCGTGGTGGCTCAGGATAAGGTGCTGGAAATGGAGGATAAGCTCCTCGTCGAGCCCGGACTTGGCGAGATGGCGGTCAAGCTTCCCAAGGCACAGGTTGATGTGCCCGACCAGCCGCCCGGCGTCGGTGTAGTCGTTGGCGAGGCCGCCGGAGAATTCCCATATCTTGCCGAGATCGTGGCAAATGGCCCCGGCGAGCAGCGTCTGGCGATCCAGATCCGGGTAATGGTCGCAGAAACGCAGGCACAGCGTCGCCACCGAAAGCGTATGCTCAAGGAGCCCCCCGACCCAAGCGTGATGAACGCTCTTGGCGGCGGGGGCGGTGAGCAGCGGGATACGGATGGCCTCGTCCTCAAGGACGGACAGGATGAACTTGCGCCACGGCTTGTATGTGAACTCCTTGCGGCAGAGGGCTTCGAGCTCGTCGAGCATCTCCTGCGGCGGGCGGCTGCTGGAGGCCATGAAGGCGGACGTGTCCACCGAGGCCGTTTCTTCCGGGGAGAGCACGCGCAGCGCGTTGACATTCACCTGCAGCTTGTCGCGGAAGCTTTCGGCGCGGCCTTCCACTTCGGCGATGACGCCGGAAGGGATCTCCGCGAACTGCTGGCTGAGGGGGCTCCATATCCGGGCCTCAAGATCCCCGGAGGCGTCTTTCAGCTCAAGCCGCCAGAACGGGCCGTTCTTGGCTTGCAGCTGCGACGCCGAGGCGATGAGGTACAGCGCTTTGATTTCGTCGCCGGGGGCCACGTCTTTGGCCCACCGGCGGTCGGGCGCGGATTGTATTTTCTGCATATTCAACCTACAATAAAAAACCGTGCGATCGGCTTTCCGTGCGGAAAGCGCCGCCGCACAGTTGGAATGTTTGGCGGGAGTTCACCCGTTTTCGTCTATGTTGTCAACAGAAAGCCTGCGGCCCGTCCGGGCCCCGGCGTTCCGTCCGTTTCCTGTGGGGAAACTGTTTTTGCTGTTTCGGGAGGTTGCGTGCGTATCCTGCTTTCCAACGATGACGGCATCCATTCGCCGTGCCTCCGCGCGCTGCACGACGCGCTGCGCGAAGCCGGGCACGAGCTTGACGTGGTCGCCCCGCTCACGGAACAGTCGGGTGTGGGCTGTTCCGTCACCCTGCACAACCCCTTGCGCCTGTACCCGGTGCAAGAGCCCGGCTTCAGCGGGATGGCGGTCGCGGGGACGCCCGTGGACTGCGTGAAGCTCGCCCTGACCACGCTTTTGCCGCAGCCGCCGGATCTGGTGGTCGTGGGCATCAACAACGGCGCGAACAAGGGCGTGGACGTCTTTTACAGCGGAACCGTGGGCGCGGCGACCGAAGCCGCCTTGTGCGGGCTGCCCGCCGTGGCCTTCTCGCGCCCGCGCCCCGAACTTGAGCCGCCGCAGGCGCTGGCCCGGCACGCCGCCTCGCTGGTGGATGCCGTGGACTGGCGCTGCTGTGCCGGGAAAGTCCTGAACGTCAACTATCCGCGCTGCCGCGTCGCCGAAATCAAGGGCATCCGGGCCGCGCGCATGGCCGAGAGCCGCTGGGCCGAGAACTACGAACGCCGTGAAGACCCCGCCGGACGCCCCTATTGGTGGATCGCCGACTTCCTCAAGCGGGACAGCGGGGGCGACGATACGGACATCGCCCTGATGGAAGGCAACTGGGTGACGGTCACGCCGCTTCAGGTGGATCGGACGGATCGGGAACTGCTCGGCCGCTTGCAGGAGCGGTTCGGCCTCTGGTTCCAATCCTCCGTAAAATAGGCTACAATAGGATTATCAATACGTGCGGCGGGGTCGCCGCTGCGGTCTTCCGGTGCGGGGGCCGCCTTATTTCACCATCCCAATCGCAGCCGCAAGGCTGAGGCGAGGAGCAACTATGCCGCTTACCTCTCCCAGAGCCATGTTTGAACGGGCCTACAAAGAAGGGTATGCCATCGGCGCCTTCAACGTCAACAACATGGAAATCATTCAGGGAATCATGGAGGCGGGAGCCGAGGAAAAGGCCCCGCTCATCCTCCAGGTTTCCGCCGGGGCCCGCAAGTATGCGGGACAGCATTATATTGTGAAGCTCATTGAGGCCGGTCTGCTGGAAGCCGATCTCCCGGTTGTGCTCCATTTGGATCACGGCGCGGATTTCGACATCTGCAAGTCCTGCGTGGACGGCGGCTTCACCTCCGTGATGATCGACGGTTCGCACCATTCCTTTGAAGAGAACATCGCCGTGACCAAGCGGGTCGTGGAATACGCCCACGACCACGGCGTATGGGTGGAAGCCGAGCTGGGCCGCCTTGCCGGGGTCGAGGAAGACGTCTCTTCCGAGCACAGCATCTATACCGATCCCGATCAGGCCGTGGAATTTGTGGAGCGTTCCGGCTGCGACTCGCTCGCCATCGCCATCGGCACCAGCCACGGCGCGTACAAATTCAAGGGTGAGGCCAAGCTCGACTTCGAGCGCCTCGAAAAGATCGGCGGCCTGATGCCCGGCTATCCGCTCGTCCTGCACGGCGCGTCCAGCGTGCCGCAGGAATTTGTGGAAATGTGCAATGCCTACGGCGGGAAGGTCGCCGGGGCTGCGGGCGTGCCGGAGGAACTGCTCCGCAAGGCCGCTGGCATGGCGATCTGCAAAATCAATATTGATACGGATATCCGGCTGGCCATGACGGCCTCCATCCGCAAGCAGCTCGTCGAACATCCTGAGGAATTCGATCCGCGCGGCTACCTGAAACCCGCGCGGCAGGCCGTGAAGGACATGGTCCAGCACAAGATCAAGCACGTGCTGGGTTGTTCCGGCAAGGCATAAAATTGTCACACGGGGGAGGTACACTGGCTTGTAACGCGGTTGCCTCCCCTTTGTTTCATACGGCGTTCCACCTTCCCCTATGCGGACGCGCCGGCCCGGTCGTCGGGCGCATCAGGATTGTGCCGCAAACCTTTTCGCGTATCGAAGGAGTACCCCAATGGCTCGCATCGGAATCAACGGCTTCGGCCGCATCGGTCGTTATCTTGTCCGCCTCATGGCTGAGCGCAACGAGCTCCCTGTGGTGATCAACGCCCGTGCGGACAACGCTTCCTTGGCCCATCTCTTCAAATACGACTCCGTCCACCGCACCTTCAAGGGCACGGTTGGCCATGACGAAAACGGCATCATCATCAACGGCACGCATATCGCCGTGACCCGCTGCAAGCCCAACGAATGGCAGTGGAAGGACTACGGCGTGGATCTGGTTGTGGAATCCACCGGGACCATCAAGAAGCGCGCCGGGCTTGCCGAGCATATCGCTTGTGGGGCGAAGAAGGTCATCATGAGCGCGCCCGTGTCCGACGCCGACATCACCATCGTGATGGGCGTGAACGACGGCCTTTATGATCCCGCCAAGCATGACGTGGTTTCCTCCGCTTCCTGTACCACGAACTGCCTCGCCCCGGTCGCCAAGGCGCTGAACGACACCTTCGGCATCGAGCACGGCCTGATGACCACGATCCATTCCTACACCATGAGCCAGCGCATCCTCGACGGCTCCCAGAAAGACATCCGCCGCGCCCGCGCCGCCGCCATGTCGATGATCCCGACCACCACCGGCGCGGCCAAGGCCGTGGCCCTCGTGCTGCCTGAGCTCAAGGGCAAGCTGGACGGCATCGCCATCCGCGTCCCCACGCCCAACGTGTCCATCGTGGATCTGAACTGCGTCATGAAGCGCGACGTGACCGTCGATGAGGTCAATGCCGCCCTGACCGCCGCCGCGAACGACCATTTCGGCGTTTCCGCCGAGCCGCTGGTGTCCATCGACTACAACGGCGACACCCACGGCGGCGTCGTTGACCTGCTTTCCACCTCCGTCATGAGCGGCAACATGCTCAAGGTGCTCATCTGGTACGACAACGAAGCCGGGTTCACCAACCAGCTCCTTCGCCTGATCGATCTGGTCGGCGGGAAGATGTAGATTTTGAAAATTGGGGAGGGGAAGGGGAAACTTTCTTCAGAAAGTTTCCCCTTCCCCTCCCCAAGCCCCACCCCTTTCCCTTCAAAGACTTTCGTATGGGTTAACGGCGGGCATGGGGAGCGCATATTTTCGTTTCGGAGGCGTACGTCTCCCGGAACCGCTTACAAAAAGCCGGAGGCACCGCCCCCGGCTTTTTCCGCAGCCCTGCCACAGAATATGGCTGCTCCATCTCCACGACATGATGAAGATGGAGCTTTTTTCGTTGGCTCTGCCAGCGTATATGGTTGTTTTATTTCCGTGTATGATGAAAAGAGAGGCTTTTTCTTCAATTTTCTTGCTGATGGACTCCATGATTGGGGTATTTTATTAAGTATTCCTTTGGAGTTTCAAGAAATAAAGCATCAACCGCTTCCTATGGCACAGCCTTTTCGTTTTGGCTGTGTCATAGGGGGGATTTATCGTTACAGTATGATGAAAATACGGCCTTTTTCTCCAATTTATTCTGTTGGGGGGGGCTATGGCTGAGACATTTTATTGGTGGCTGTGTTATAGAAAATGGTTGATGCTTTTTTTCCTTGAAACTCCAAAGGATAACCGGAAAAAAGCCTTAGCCGTGGATCCCGCCAAGGGGAAAACTGGAAAAAGCTCTATTTTTCACCGTACTGTGGAGATGAAACAACCACATACTATAACAGAGCCTTATTGGTCATTCCTCTGGAATTTCAAGAAAGCATCAGCCATTTCCTATGGCGTAGCTGAGGCGTACGTCTCCCGGAACCGCTTACAAAAAGCCGGAGGCACCGCCCCCGGCTTTTTTCCGCAGCCCTGCCACAGAATATGGCTGCTCCATCTCCACGACATGGTGAAGATAGAGCTTTTTTCGTTGGCTCTGTCAGAGTACATGGTTGTTTTATTTCCGTAGTATGATGAAAAGAAAGGCTTTTTCTTCAATTTTCTTGCTGATAGACTCCATTCTTGGCTATCTTTGGGGAGCCTTGAGGACACATCAACCGGATATCAGAACAGCCTTTTCCGTTGAGAAAATCAGCGTGCGGCTTTGATGATGGTATAGCTGCGATACTCCCCGGTACCGAGGTTGACTTCTTCCGCGGTAGTGCCTCGGTAACTCGTCATGGTATTTGTAAATGTGTCGTATTTAATGAGCTGGGTTTCGGTGGCAAGGAACTGATACCTGTTGATGAAGGCGTACGTCGCTGTAAAAATGAGAATACTGCACGAAAGAAGCAACAGGGACGCCGGAGTGGAGATTGCTTTCAGCATGTGGGCCTCACGCACGAAGATTTGGGGTTGATGAGGCTTTGAATATTTTACAGATGATAATAAAAGTCAATAGAGGCGAAAAAGACTTCCAGATATTTGAACCAGTTCTTTGAAGGTAAGGGCTCTGCCATAGTATGCGGTTGTTTCATCCCCGCAGCGCGATGAAAACCGCCTGACTGCCCCGGTCGGCGCGGAGAGGCTAGTTTTATCTCCACAACACGGTGAAAATACAGCCTTTATATCCGGTTTCCCCCTTGGCGGAATCCATATCTAAGGCATTTATTGGTTATTCCTTTGAAATTTCAAGGAAAAAGTACCAACCATTTTTTATGATACAGCCAAGATAAAAAGAGCATCCCAGCCGCCGGAGGCGTGCCCCGCGCTATTTCATGCCGATGAAATGCCGGATGGCGGATTCGAGCCGTCGGATGCTGACGAAGGTGTCGAGGCAGGGGCCGTTGGGCCGCTCGTTGATGACGCCGAAGACGGGCAAGGGGTGCGTATCCTGAATGCCGGAGGACAGATCGCGTTCGCAGGCCACGGCTACGATGAGCTTGGGGCGGGCCTGCACGACGATGCGGCGGGCGATGGTCCCCCCGGTGGCGATGGCGACCTGCACGCCGTAGGTGTCCCGCAGGCTGAGCACGTCTTTGAGCGGGCAGGCCCCGCAGCGGACGCAGTTGTCGATGTGGTAGGTGAGGCGGTGGGTGCAGCGGCTCGACTGGATGCAGTGGGGCAGGAGCACGAGAAGCTGGCGCGGCTCGCACTGGATGCCGCTGCTGAGGACCAGCTCGTTGTTGACCTTGATGAAGGAGCGGCGCACGGCGGCTACGGGGATGCGCATCACCCGGCCCATGAGCTCCATGATTGGCAGGAGCAGGCGTATGGTGATTCCGCGCAGGCGTGACGTGCCGAGTATGGGCTTTCCGGTATAGGCGTGGAGCACCAGCCCCACGGAAAGCCAAAGGATTCCGAGGATGGCCCCGCCGAAGGCGATGCCCGCAATGAACGGGAGCCACGGGTGGATGGCCGCGAACCCGATGGTCGGGACAAGCCAGATGAGCAGAAGCAGCACGCAGAGCAGGATGGCCGTGCCGATCACCAGGCCGATGAACAGCCGTTTGCCGGTGCCTTCGTATTCATCCTTGGACAGGGAAAATGCCGATTTGGAGATGTTCACCTTGGGTTCGCCCGAATGAGGTGAAAGGATTGAGGAACATCAAGGAAGACGCTTTTCCGCACAACGGGACTCCCGCCGCGCTGCCGCCCCGCCAGTCAAAAGTCTTGGGAAGGGTGGGGGTATGGGGGAGGGAGAACCCTTCTCCAGAAGGGTTTCCCTCCCCCATATGAATCATGCAGTTCCCGGAGAAACGGCGCGGCCGCAGCCGTCCCTGCCCGCCGAGCGGCAGTAGCCGTTCCAGAAGGCTTCCGCGGACATGGGCTTGCTTCCGGCGGGCTTGAGCATGGAAACCTCATACAGGGCGTCACGGCAGGCGATGAGCAGCTTGCCGTCCCGCAAGGCTATGAGGGTTCCCGGATCGGGCTGCCCGCCGGTGAACGCCTCACCCACCCGGCCCGGCTGAAGCAGCGCGGGCAGGGGATCGCGCCCCGGCAGCAAAAATACCGTCTGCGCGCCGGGCCACGGGGTCACGCCCCGGATGCGGGCATGGATGACGGCGGCTTTTTCATCCCAGTCAATGTGCCCGTCGGCCTTGGTCAGCTTGGCGGCGTAGGTCGCGAGCGCCTCTTCCTGCGGGATGGGCGTGGAGGGATCGCCGTCGGCGTATTGCCGGAGCACTTCCACCATGAGACGCCCGCCGAGATCGGCCAGCTCGTCGTGCATGGTGGCGGCGGTGTCGTCGATGCCGATGCCGAGCGCGCGCTGGAGCAGCATGGGGCCCGTATCAAGCCCGCGCTCCATACGCATGATGGTGATGCCCGTGAGATGGTTGCCGTCCATGATTGCCCGCTGGATGGGGGCCGCGCCCCGGTACTGGGGCAGGAGCGAGCCGTGGACGTTGAAAGGCCCGATGGTCGGGATGTCCAGCACGGACTGGGGCAGGATGAGGCCGTAGGCGGCGACGACCAGCGCGTCGGGGCGGAGCCCGGCGAGCGCGGCGCGGTCGGCTTCGTCCTTGAAGTTGAGCGGCTGGAAGACCGGGATGCCGAGTTCCTGCGCCAGCACTTTGACGGCGGGCGGCTGGAGCTTATGCCCGCGCCCGGCGGGGCGGTCGGGCTGGCAATAGGCGGCGACGACCTCGCAGCCGGGCCATGCCGCCACATGGCGGAGCACCGTGGCGGCGAAGTCCGGCGTCCCCATGAATACGACGCGCATTTTTTGTTCCGGGGCGGCCATCTATTTCACCTGACTCTGACGGGTGCCTTTCTTGAGCTTGCTTTCAAACATCATCCGCTTGAGGCGGCTGATCCGGTCGATAAACAGCTTGCCGTCCAGATGATCGATTTCATGCTGGACGCAGACGGCAAGGAGATCGTCCGCATCGAAGCTGATGGGGTTGCCGTCCAGATCGGTGGCTTCAACGTGGACACGGGCGGTACGGCGGACTTTGGAGCGGTAGTCGGGCACGGAGAGGCAGCCTTCCTCGCTTTCCACGTATCCGGCGTCCGGGAGGGGCGTCCATACGGGATTGACCAGCACCATTTTTCCTTCGCGCTTTTCGGGGCCCGTGACGTCGATGACGACGAGGCGGACGAGCCGGCCCACCTGCGGCGCGGCAATGCCGATGCCGTCCGATTTGTACATCGCTTCGGTCATATCTTCGGCGAGCTTACGGATCTCGTCGGTGACTTCAGTAATGGGGAGGCTGGGCTTGCCAAGAAGCGGATTGGGATAAGTGATTATTTTCAAAGCCATGTATGATCTCGTATATGGGTTGGCATTCGTTGTTAAAACGGGTTAAGAAGCGGCTGGGCCTTTATGTTGAGGCCCTATCAATACCCTGTCCGAACAATAATGTACAGATTGTACGCAAGCCTCGCCGGGCCGCCGGGACGGAGAACCTCCGCGCGGCGGACGGGCGGCCGATGGTGACCACCTTGCCGAACGACGTTTTTTTGCCTTTCGCTCCCGACAAGCCGTGGCTCGCGCCGCTGGCCGGATGGTCGGACTTGCCTTTCCGCCTGTTGTGCCGCCGGTTCGGCGCGGCGGTCTGCTGCACTGAGATGATCAGCGCCAAGGGGCTCATCTACAAGAGCCCCGGTACGGCGGAATTGTTCGCCACCTGCCCGGAGGACGGGCCCGTCGTCGTCCAGCTCTTCGGCAGCGAAGCGCCTTTCATGGAGGAGGCGGCCGGGCAGCTCAGGGACAAGGGGTTCGTCTGGTTCGACTGCAACATGGGCTGTTCCGTCCCCAAGGTGGCGCGCACGGGGGCGGGCGCGGCGATGTGCAGGGACATCGACAATGCGCTGTCCGTTGCCGAAGCCCTGATCCGGGCCGCCGGGCGCGGGCGCGTGGGCTTCAAGCTGCGTCTCGGCTGGGATGAGCCGGGGCGTTCCCCCGCCGCCGAAACGTGGCGTGTGCTGGCCCCGGCGCTGGAGGCGCTGGGCGCGGGCTGGCTGACGCTGCACCCCCGCACGGCGAAGCAGGGGTTCACCGGGACGGCGCGCTGGGAATGCCTCAGCGAACTGAAATCGCTTGTTTCCTTGCCCGTCATCGCCAGCGGCGACCTGTTCACGGCGGAGGACGGGGTACGCTGCCTTGCTGAAACGGGCGTGGACACCGTCATGTACGCGCGCGGGGCCCTGCGGGATCCGGCGATTTTCAAGGCGCACCTCGATCTGCTCGCCGGGCGCGAACCGGAGGTTGCCGATGTGGCGACGCTGCTCGCCCGCATCCGGGAACATGCGCGGCTCGCCAAGGAACTCAGCACGGAAAAGGTGGCGCTGCTCAAGATGCGCACTATCGTGCCGCGTTACGTCCGGCACATCGAAGGCTCGAAACAGCTCAGGGCGGATATCATCGCCTGCCGGAGCTGGGAGGATTTTGAAAACGCGCTGCGCTCATTTGAAGCCGGAAAAGATTCTTCCGGGTGATCTTGCAGAGCTTTGCCGATCTGTTATGTGTACAGATAAGCAGTCCCGCCCCATTGTCACCCTACCGCCATGCCGGGGAATTCATGAAGCCTTCTCCTTGCCGTCTGGGTCTTACCGTATCATACGTTTCCGGACGTATCAGTTGCGGGCTTTCTTGCCGTTTGGGGTTTACCCTGATCGAAATCATATCCGTGCTGGTCATCCTTGGCATCCTCGCGGCTGTTGCCGTCCCCAAATATTTTTCCGTGCAGGATGACGCCGAGAAAAAGGCCGCCCTTTCCGCCGTAGCCGAAGCGCAGTCCCGCATCCAGCTTTCTTTCGGGCAGCAGATTTTGCAGGGCAAGCCATGTGATGAGGCTGTGGAGGAAGTCAACGAAATCCGTAAGTTGAGTGACCATAATGACAACAGGTTCGGTGCGTTTTTCCTCGGCGTTGACGGTGAGGCCGGCGGCGGGCCCCTTACGGCCGCCGGGGTGGCCGTGTATGCCAAGCGTAACGTCAACGATGCGGCGGTGGATACCGGGGGGAAGCTGTATTTGCCGTCATGCGCTGATGAAGAATCAGCGGCCGCAGCGTTTTTGAATACGACGCTCCGCGAAGTGGCAGAGTATCTGCTCATGTATGGGAACAATAACCATACGGGAGGCGGCAAAGAGCCTGAGCATGGCAGAGATAGCCGAGAGTTTCAAGACAACTACCTGAACAGGGCGTTTGATCTTGGAAATGGCATTATGGCGGGTCTCGGAAAGGGCGGAGGGGATCAGTTCGGCGATGACAATCGTGCGATGATGAAGGTTTGTTTTACCAATACGTTGACAAACGAAAAAATGGATATCCAGTTTACAAAATACGCCGGGTCTGATGAGGTGGCTATCAATACGGTGTATTTTACGGACTCATCCCACAAAAATATAAGAATTGTCGATGCAAAAAACGCCAATAGGAATCAGGATGTCCTTGATGCCGCAAAAAAAGTGGCCCAAGGGATGGGCCTTAATATCAATGGATTGGGATCTGCCTTTGATGGAAGCCATGCGTTAGGTGAAATAACAATACATCATTCAGATTTCACTTTTTAGGCCGTGTCGTTTTTTTATCTACTTATTTGAAAATATTTAAAATAATAGGCTCTGTTATGGTTTGTGGCTGTTTCATCTCCACAGTGCGGTGAAAATACAGGCTTTTTCTCCGGTTTTCCCCTTGGCGGGAGTACGGATAAGGCATTTTGTCGGTTATCCCTTTGGAGCTTCAAAGAAAAAAGCATCAACCGTTTTCTATAACACAGCCTTTTTATAACACAGCCAAATAATATTTGTGATTTAAAAAGGCTCTGTCATAGTATGCGGTTGTTTCATCCCACAGTGTGGTGAAAATACAGCCTTTTTCTCCAGTTTTCCCCTTGGCGAAACCTATGGCTAAGGCATTTTTCTAGTTATCCCTTTGAAACTTCAAGGAAAAAAGCATCAACCATTTTCTAGGACACAGCCTTTAAAAATAGTTAAATAGCTTCAATAGATTGTATTTGATTGACGGCACGGCCTAATATTATTGCGAAGCTGTTTTTTTCACCCCAATGCTTCCCCCAGCCATAAGCCGTTGCGCCACGGCAAGCACGGGGAGGCCCACAATCGTCGACCACTGGCCTTTGATTTCCGATACAAGAAAGGAGCCGAGGCCCTGTATGGCGTAGGAACCGGCCTTGTCGTCGCATTCTCCGGTGGCTGCGTAGGCGCGGAGCACGTCTTCGGGCCATTCCGCAAACGTCACGTCGGCGGCGTCGTAAAACAGTTCCACCCATTTTTCCCCGTGAGCCGACGGCCCGATGATGCAGCACCCCGTATATACGGTATGCGTCCGGCCTGAGAGGTGCAGCAGCATGGCGAGGGCTTCGTCACGGTTGGCGGGCTTGCCGAGGATGATCGGGCCGTGCTCCTCATGCAGCACGACGATGGTGTCGGAGCCGAGGATCACCGCATCGGGCGTTTCGGGCGCGGCGGCGCGGGCTACGGCTTCGGCCTTGGCTTGCGCCGCCCGCATGACATAGGCGGCGGGATCGTCTTCCAGCGTGGGGGCGGGTTCGGAGCCGTCCACAACCTTGATGGCAAAGTCGATGCCGAGGCTGCCGAGCAGCTCGCGCCTGCGGGGAGAGGATGAGGCGAGGATAATGGGGCGAAGAGCGCGGAATGCGCCGGAAGGCATGGTTTTCTGCACGGTTTTAGTCCTTTTCGTCTTTATGCTACTGGAAAAAGTTTGCGGAAGGCGCTAGCCTGACTTCACAGGGAAATCTGAAAGGAGTCATCATGTCGTCCACCCGCAAACTCAGTTCGCGTCTTACGCAGTTGTTGGAATTATTCAACCGCAATGACGACTGGCTCATCGTGATCAATGCCGATCCCGACGCGATGGCGTCGGCTATGGCCCTCAAGCGGATCATGTCCCATCGTACCGGGAAAGTCACCATCGCCCGGATCAATGAAATTTCGCGGCCGGACAATCTGGCGATGATCCGGTATCTGCGCATCCCCATGCTTCCGCTGACCGACAAGCTGAAAGACCTCTATTCGCATTTTGCGATGGTCGATTCGCAGCCGCATCACAACCCCGCCTTTGCGGGCATCCCGTTTTCCATCGTCATCGATCATCACCCGGCTGTTCCTGAGCATCCCGTGGACGCCGCCTATGTGGACATCCGGCCCCAGTACGGCGCAGTGAGCACGCTGCTCACCGAGTACCTGCGGGCTTACCACATCCGGCCCGGCATCCGGCTGGCCACCGCCCTGCAATACGGCATCCGTACGGATACCGCCACGTTCACCCGCACGGGCACGGAAATCGACCTGCGGGCCTATCAGTATCTTGCCGCTCATGGGGACACCGCCTTGCTTACGCGCATCACCCGCAGCGAATACCTCCCTGAGTGGCTCAAATACTTTGCGCGCGCCTTTTCGTCCATGCATCAGTGCGGCTCTGGGGCCTACTGCTATCTGGATACGGTGGAGAACCCCGATATACTTGTGGTAGTTGCGGATTTCTTTACGCATGTTCACAGCATCAAGTGGGTTGGCGTTTGCGGCGTGTACAAGGATACGGTCGTCGTCATCTTCCGGGGCGACGGGCATGTCGATCTTGGTGAATTCGCCGCTTCACGCCTTGGTGCGCTCGGTAATGCGGGTGGGCACCGCGCCCTCGCGCGTGCCGAATTTCCCCTTGAGGCGACCGAGGGCCGCAGCGTCGATGTGTTCGTTTTCCGCAAGCTCACCGAAAAGCCGCAAAAGAAGAAAGCCGAAGAAGCTGGGAACGTAGAGGGGGGAGAGGAAGAATGAGGGAGTGAACCGGGGGAGGGGAGAGGGAACCCTTTAAAAAGGGTTCCCTCTCCCCTCCCCCGGATCCCCTCCTCTCTCCCTCCTAAACTTTTCGGCCTTATCGAATCCCTGTTTGCGGCGTTCCCGTTTTGTCAGGGGACACGGCGCGGCATTTTTTCTTGAAAGCGGAAGGGCGGCTGAACATCTTGTTCCGTTGCCATTCTTTATGGAAAGGCTCAGCCATAGGATATGGTCGTTTCATCTCCGCAGTAGGTCAAAATATGTCCTTTTTCTCCCGTTTTTTCATCGGCTGAATCCACGGTTAACGTGTTTTGCTGGTTATTCCTTTGGAACTTCAAGAAAAAGAGCATCAACACATTTTCTCTGACACAGCCTTATTGCCTATTTTTTTGGAATTTCAAGGAAGAAAGCATCAACCGTTTCTATGGCACGCCTTTAACGTAACAGGTCTGCTGAACAAGATTATTCGGCAGGTTTTCATGTAAAACGGTTGGATAAGATCCGTTAGGCTCTACCACAGGATGTGGTTGTTCCACCGCCGTTAACAGCACCGACAGGGAAAGCCGAGGGCAGGGACTGGGTAAGGATGAAAGTCTTTGAAGGGAAAGGGGTGGGGTTTGGGGAGGGGAAGGGGAAACTTTCTCCAGAAAGTTTCCCCTTCCCCTCCCCAATCTTCTCCCCCGCCTTATCCTACAATCAAGAAATTCTTCACGCCCGTAAAGACGACTTGTGCGGCGATGGCGGCGAGCAGCAGGCCGGTGAGCTTGGAAAGCACCGCAAGGCCGGTCTTGCCGAGGATGCGCTGCACATGGTTCGCCATGAGCAGCATGAGCGTGATGAGCGCCGAAGCCACAAAGAGGGCGGCGGAACCGATGATGCGTTCCGTCATGCTGTGGGCGGACGCGCCGAGAACCATCAGCGTACCGATGCTGGCGGGCCCCATGCAGATGGGGATGGCGAGCGGAACCACGCTGATGTCCTCGTCAGGGCTGTCGGGGGTGTGCGACTCGCGCTGTTCGCCCATGAGGGCCACGGACGTCAGGAACAGGAGCGCACCGGCGCCGATGCGGAAGGCGTCCAGCGTGAAGCCGAATACGCTGAACAGCGATTCGCCGAAAAAGTACAGCACCGTCCCCACGATGAAGACCGCTACCCCCGTCCGCAGGGCCGTGCGGCGCTTGCGGCGTCCGCCGTAGGTCTGCGTTCCGCTCAGAAAGGCGCTCAGGGCCGCGGGGGGCGTCAGCAGGGCGAAAAGCTTGATGACCGAACTGAAAAAATCTCCGATACTGTAATCCATACGTCTTCTCACTACCCCGCAAAGCGGTTATTGAATGCGCGGGGGATCGCTCGCACCGGGCGCATTTCTTGATTGGTTGTTCAATGAGCCGGGCCACCATACAAGGAACGTGGGATAGTTCAAGAGCTTTTTTTAGGGTTCAAGGGCAACACGCTGGGTTTTCAGCTTTTTTTGTTCAGAGAAAATCAGCGGCTTTTCCGACCGTCCTTTCCGGGCGGCGGAGGCTTGCAACACAAGGGCCCGGAGGCCCGGATTCAGGAGATGTCCATGCCTCAGCGATACATTGATACCACGCTGTTCGACCTGTTTAAAGTGGGGCCTGGGCCGTCCAGTTCCCACACCATCGGCCCCATGAAGGCCGGACATCACTTTGCGGAAGCCTGCACCGGGCTGCCGCGTGATCTGCTGGTGCGCGCCGTGCGCTTCCGGGTGCGCTTGTACGGTTCCCTCAGCGCCACGGGCACGGGCCACGGGACGGACGCCGCCGTCGTCGCGGGCCTGCTTGGTACGGCCCCGGAAAGCTGCCCCGCCGGCCTGCTGCAGGAGCTTATGGATGATCCCCATACGCGCCGGAAACGTCCGCTCGGTGACGGGCAGGCGTCGGTTTGCGTCGATGACGTGAGCCATGACTCGATCATCCATGATTTCCCCTACAGCAATACGCTGGTAATCGAGCTTGTGGATGCCGAAGACAACGTGCTGCATTCGCAGGAGTATTACTCCGTGGGCGGCGGGTTCATCCAGTGGAAGGGCTGGGAACCGCCCGTTCTTGGGGAACCTGTCCACCGCTATTCGACCATGACCGAATTGCGCGCCATTGTGAAGGAAAAAGGCCTCAACATTTACGAGATCATCCTTGACAACGAGATGGCGATCACCGGGGCGTCGCGTCCGAGCATCATCCATTCCTTAAACCAAATCATCGATCATATGGAAAGCAGCGTCCGGCGCGGGCTGGACAGCGAAGGCCAGCTTCCGGGGCCGCTCAAGGTGCAGCGCAAGGCCCGCATGCTGTGGCAGCAGGCTTCCCGGATGCACTCCTCGCCGGATCAGTTCCTGACCCGGATCAATGCCTATGCCTTTGCCACGGCAGAGGAAAACGCTTCCGGCGGCGTCATCGTCACCGCGCCGACCTGCGGTTCCGCCGGGGTCATGCCCGCGCTGGTGTATGCCCTGCGGCATGAAATGTTCATCGGCGATCGCGCCATCCGTGAAGCGTTCCTCGCGTCGGCTGCGGTCGGCTTCATCGCCAAGCACAACGCGAGCATCGCCGGGGCCGAAGTGGGCTGTCAGGGCGAAATCGGCGTGGCGTCCGCAATGGCGGCGGCGTTCGTGGCGGATGCGCGCGGCTACCGATCCCGTGTGACCGAAAACGCGGCTGAGGTCGCGCTGGAACACCATCTCGGCATCACGTGCGACCCTGTGCAGGGATATGTGCAGATCCCCTGTATCGAGCGGAACGCTATGGGCGCGATCAAGGCGTACAATGCGGCTGTGATCACCTCAGGCACGGACCCTTATTCACAGCGGGTTTCGCTTGATGCCGCAATCGCGGCAATGGCCGAGACGGGGCGCGAAATGAGCTGTAAATTCAAGGAAACCTCACTCGGCGGATTGGCCGTAAGTATGGTAGCCTGTTGACAGGGGCCCGGAAGCGGGTTACTGATTGCCTCTTTCACAATGCACTATGCCGGGTTTTTTCCCCTCTGGACAAATATGCTTTCGGGCTTAGAGTTATGAGATTGGAAGAAGCCCGTCTTTTTTGGAGGCTGCACTATGGCACGCATCACCGTTGAAGACTGTCAGGAACGCGTCGAAAACCGGTTTCTCCTCGTACAGATGGCGATCAAACGCGTGCGGCAGTACCGTGAAGGCTACGAGCCTCTGGTCGAGTCGCGCAACAAGGAAGCCGTGACCGCGCTGCGTGAAATCGCCGCCGGAAAGGTCTTCCCTGAGGATATGTCCCAGTATCGTATGCCCGTAGGCGAAACGCAACTTGACATGGACGACTAAGCCCCTTTTGTCTGGAAAGATTTGAACCGCTATGGCCCAACGCGATTACTATGAAGTTCTCGGTGTAGCCCGCGATGCGTCGGAAGACGAAATCAAGCGGGCTTACCGCAAGATGGCACTGCAAAACCACCCTGACCACAATCCCGACAACCCCGAAGCCGAACAGCGTTTCAAAGAGGCCGCCGAAGCCTACGAAGTGCTGCGCGATCCGGAACGCCGGGCGAGGTACGATCAGTTCGGTCACGCCGGTGTCGGCAACAACGGCGACTTCGGAGGCTTTGGGTCCGCCGAAGATATCTTCGCCCATTTCGGCGATATCTTTGGGGATATGTTCGGGTTCAGCATGGGCGGCACGCGCCGCGGCGGGCCTCGCCCCACGGCGGGCGCGGATCTGCGCTATAATCTGAACATCACCTTCGCGCAGGCGGCGAGGGGTGCGGAAATCACCCTGAACATCCCCCGGATGACCACCTGTGGGGAATGCCACGGCACGGGCGCCGCGCCGGGGACATCCCGCGAAACCTGCCGCCAGTGCGGCGGCTCCGGCCAGGTTCGGAATTCGCAGGGCTTTTTCCAGTTCGTGGTTCCCTGTCCGGCCTGCCACGGTGAGGGATACACCATCTCCAAGCCCTGCCCCAAATGCCGGGGCAAGGGGCAGGTGCAGGAAACCCGCGAGCTTTCGGTTCGCGTCCCTGCCGGTGTGGACACCGGAACCCGTCTCCGCCTCCGCAATGAAGGCGAAGCCGGAACCAACGGCGGCCCCAACGGTGACCTGTACGTGTTCATTACGGTGGACGAGGACAAGACGTTCCGCCGTCAGGGGCAGGATCTTGTCCTGACACGGGAGATCTCCTTTGTGAAGGCCGCCCTTGGGCATACCATGACGGTTCCCGGCCTTGACGGTGATCTGGAGCTCAAGATTGCCAAAGGCACACAGAGCGGGACGGTGCTCCGCCTGCCCGGCAAGGGGCTGCCCTATCTCAACCAGAAGCGCAACGGCGACCTGTTGGTTGAGATCCTCGTGAAGACGCCGACCAATCTTTCCGCGCGTCAGGAAGAGCTGCTCCGCGAGTTTGAATCAAGCGCTGAGGAGTCCATCGGCGACAAGATCATCAAGGGCGTCGAGAACCTTCTTGGCGGCAAGGGCAAGAAAAAGAAGAAGTAAATATTGAGGGGGGAGAGGGAACCTTTCTCCAGAAAGGTTCCCTCTCCCCCCTCAAACTCCCCTCTCACCCTCCCAAGACTTTCGTCCTTATTGAATCCCTGTTCGGAAGTTCGGGAGATCTTCCATTAGGGAAGGGGAAGCGCAGGAACTCTGCGAAAAAAGAGGCAGCCGCCCGGAACTCTTGGTTTCGGGCGGCTTTGTCGTTTCCGGGAGAGGCCGGTGAAAGATGCTTTTGGAGAGTTGTGAATGGATTTTCGCCAATTGTTCAACACTGTTCAGCAGTAAAGATGTGTGCCCCGTACGCGCTTTTTCGTGTAGTTCTGTCAAAGTATGTGGTTGTTTTATTTTACAGTATACTGAAAATATAGACTTTTTATCCGATTTTCCGCTGATGGACTCCATAATTGGAGCATTTTGTTAGTTATTCCTTTGGAACTTCAAGGAATAAAGCATCAACTGTTTCCTATGACACAGCCTTTCGTATCTTATGGAGAATATACTTTTTTAACTCATTCACTTCCACTTGGACACCACACAAGCTCTCTCTCTCTCTCTCTCTCTCTCTCTCTCTCTCTCTCTCTCTCTCGCGCGCGCGCATTTCTTAGGCTCTGTCATAGCATGTGGTTGTTTCATATCCACCGCATGGTGAATATACAGATTTTTTATCCACTTTTTCTCTTGTCGGAATCCATAGCCAACGTATTTTTTTGTTATTCTTTTGGAATTTCAAGAAAAAAAGCATCAATCCTTTCTATGCTACAGCCATTTCTTACAACCTACCAGCAGGTGCACGGATTATGAACTCTTTTGCGAGCACATAATACGGATACCATATATCTTCTCTCTTCATTTTTCGGCTGCGTCGTTATTTTTATACATAACTATTTGAAATTGTTTATAATAATCTTTTTTGTAGCTTGAAAATAGTTAAATAATTTCAATATATTATATCTAGTTAACGACACAACCTAGAGTAAATTAACTTCAAAATTGGCTCTGTCATAGTCTGTGGTTGTTTCATCTCCACAACACGGTGAAAAGACAGCCTTTTTCTCCAGTTTTCCCCTTGGCTGAATCCATAGCTGAGGCGTTTTTCTGGTTATTCCTTTGGAATTTCAAGGAAAAAAGCATCAACTATTTTCTGGGACACAGCCTCAAAACTTTATAATGTTACCATGTAAGGAACGCTCACTTCGACATTGAACAGGGCAAGTACATAGTGTTTGTGCTCCCAGTGACCGCATGCTTCCCAGACAGAAGAGCATTTTCACATTGAAAATGTTCTAGGCCCATAAAGGAACCGTCCTCGACGCTTGCAGAAGGGCCGCGGTCAGGGATTCGATAAAGATGAAAGTTTTAGGGGGATGGGGGTGGGGTTTGGGGAGGGGGAAGGGGGCCTTTTTCAAAAGGCTCCCTTCCCCCTCCCCAATTTTTTCAGCAATTCGCGGCGCGGAGGGTTTCCTCAACCATGTCGAGGGTGGGGGCGTCGTCCTTTTCAAGGCCGGAGAGGGCCCGGACAGCCAGCATGAGCATATCGAGATCAAGGGTCATCTCGGTGCGCCCGTCGTTGATGGTACAGGCTTCGCCATGCAGGGAAACGCGGTAGGCCCGGCGGCTGCGCTGCTGCCCTTTGCCGGTCACGATGGAATAAATATGCTCGCCGGATTCCGTGGCATAAAGCTTCTGGCGCGTCAATTCGCCGGTTTCTTCGTCAAACCACGACCCCCCGGCGAAGGGACGCCCGGAAAACTGCATCTCAGCCCCGTTGTCCAGATGCAGGACAATGTTTGCTCTGGAAGTGGGCGCGTCATCGGTCATCGTTTTTACCTGCCCGGTAGTTATTGATTTATAAGCGAGAATGCTAGCACTGCCGATCCTCCGGTGTCAACGGGAAGGCGAAGTTCTCCCATGAGAGAATGCAAAAAAACGATTGGCGCGGACGGGGGAGGCATCTTTTCCCCCGCCGCAGGGCGTCAGTTTGCGTCGAATCCCGTTCCGGTCAGTGTAATGAAGGTGATTTCCGAGGGGACGAACAGACGCAGCGGCATGCCGCCCCAAAGCCCTGAGCCCCTGCTGACGTAAAGCGGCATCCCATCCACGGTATAGGGCCCGCTGACATAGCCGCCGTTGAACGCCGCAATGAGGGGGGCGATGGGCAGGACGAGCCCGCCGTGCGTGTGCCCGGAAAGCTGGAGCGAGGCCCCGGCCTTGGCGCTTTCCGGCGCGAGCGAGGGGCGGTGCGAGAGCATGATCTTGGCGATGTCCTTGGAGAGGCCGGAGAGCGCCTTTTCGGGATCAGGGCCTTCCAGCCCCCAGTTGAGGGCGGCCGTGTCCGTCACCCCGGCAATGGCGAGCGGCGTGCCGTTGACCCGGATCTGCGTGTTTTCGTTCATGAGTACGCGCATGCCGAGGCTCTGGAAAACGGGCAGCCATTGTTGGAGCCCGGAATAATATTCGTGGTTGCCGGGCGTGAGGATGACGCCGTACTTGGCCTTGAG
The DNA here is from genome assembly GCF_059728385.1 of Bilophila sp. T19-St14. Taxonomy (NCBI): domain Bacteria; kingdom Pseudomonadati; phylum Thermodesulfobacteriota; class Desulfovibrionia; order Desulfovibrionales; family Desulfovibrionaceae; genus Bilophila; species Bilophila sp. T19-St14. The sequence continues at coordinate 1,928,663 of NZ_BAAGFT010000001.1, read as the reverse complement.
ATCCGCTAAGGGGGCCACGTCTTCGGCAAGGCGTGACGGGGAGCCGTCCACCACGTCGCCGGTGATAACGATGAGATCGGGGTTGAGCGAATCCGTGCGGGCCACCACGTCCGCCAGCCATGCCTTGCCGAACGTGGGGCCGATATGCAGATCGGAAAGCTGCGCGATGCGGAACCCGTTCAGTGCGTCAGGCAGGCCGGGGATTTGCATGCGGACTTCACGCACGGAAGGGACGCGCAGGGCTTCCCTCATGCCGTAGCCGGACAGGGCCAGTGCGAGCAGCACCAGCGTGAAGGCCCAGAATCCCGATGCGGGCCTTTTTTCCTTATGCCCGTAGAAAATTTTACGCTGCCGGCCTGCGGAGCGGCGGAAAGGCCACGTGAGGAGCAGGAGCGCGTCCCGCACCACGAGCAGCAGGAACAGGATGGTTACGGCGGAATGGAGATAGCCGGAGGCGAGCTGTACGGGTTCGGGCATAAACGCGCCCATCGTGCCGTAGACGAGTTTGGTCAGGAGGAGCTTTTCGGCGCAGGCGAACGCGAAGAGGCTGAGGACGAATTTGAGGGGCCAATTCATGCCAGAGGGCAGGATAAGCCGGATGATGACGTACAGGCCCATAAAGGCGGAAAACAGCGTGATCATGCTCATAATGTCAGGCATCCTTTGGGGATGATGAGGGCTTTTTCCCCAGATTCCAGAGCCGTTCGGCGTGGGCGCCGAGGGCCCAGAGGCTGAGGCCGACGATGATGAAGAACAGCCCTTTGTTGAGGCTGTCCCAGAACCATTCAAAGAAGCGTGTGTAGAGGTTCAGGCCCAAAAAGACAAGCCCGTACCCCCGCAGCATGGCGTCGTCGTCCTTCACGCCGAGCCATATGGCGGCACAGGCCGCCGCTCCGAAAAGGAGAGACCAGTGGAACAGTTCCATATGGCGGGCGCGATACCATGAGGCCATGTCGCCGTAGTCGCCGAAGATGGAAAGTATCCACAGGCTGATGAACAGATAGAGCAGGCCCACCGAGAGCGTGCTGCGCTCGAAGGCCGCCAGCCGGCCCCAGTGGGCATTGCGTTTGAAGAGGACGGAGAGCCCGCACAGGAGCAGGCCGAGCAGCACGAAGCGCATGGGGTAATTCATCCCCAGATAATAGGCCCCCCAGCCGGAGCTGTACCCCGTTTCGGCACCGAGCCAGCTTCCGAACGAGAGCAGGGCGAAAACCCAGATCAGCCGGGAATCGAGCAGCAGCCCCAGCGCGCCGTATATGGCGGCGGCAAGCAGGAACAGGCTGGAAAGGCTGGAGCCGATATGTTCCCCGCCGTAGGCATAAAGCCATGCGGCGAGTGAGGCGAGCGAGCCCGCAATGGCCAGCACGCCGAGGGAAAACAGGCCCTCATTGGTCAGCCGTTTCCGGGGGGCCCTCCTGCGCCGCCGTACGCCCCAGAAGAACAGGCCCGCCGCCGCAAGGATCAGGAACAGGCTGCGCCCCAGTTCCGTCATGTCGAAAAGGCGGCTGATGAGTTCAAGGAACAGTTCGTTGCCGAGCAGGGCGGCCACGCCGATGAGTATGCACGCAAGGGCACCCCACAAGGCATAGCGGCCAAGCCTGTACCAGTCGAAGGACAGCGGCGTCAGGTCGTCGAGAAGCCGCTTGCCGGTTTCTTCGTCCAGAAGCCCGGATGCCCGCCATTCCTCAATGGCGGCGCGGATTACGGCGGCCTGTTTTTTGGGAACCTTCATCGCCTTCTCCTTGAGGGGCCGCCGCGTCAGCTTTTGCGGCGGATAGTCAGTGTTGCGCCGATGGAGGCCACAATGATGCAGGCCAGAGCTACCCATTGAGCCACGTTGAGCTGCTCTCCGAGGAAAATGATGCCCGACAGGGCCGCGAGGACGGGTTCCATGCTCATCAGGATGCCGAAAGTCTGCGCGGGAAGCTGCTTGAGGGCGACGATTTCCAGCCCATAGGGCAGCGCCGAGGAGAATACGCCGAGCAGCAGGGCCAGCGGGAGTACGGACATGGAGAACATGGACGCCCCCGCCGAGGCCACGCCGAAGGGCAGGATGGCGCAGGCCCCGACGATCATGCCGAGCGAGACGGATGCGCCGCCCCCGGCATTCCCGGCCCGCTTGCCGAAGAAGATGTACATGGCCCAGCAGAACCCGGCTCCGAGCGCGAAGGCCACGCCCACGGGATCGAGATTGCCGGAAAATTCGTGGATGGGCAACAACAGGAACAGGCCGCCGACAGCCAGCGCTATCCACAGGAAGTCGATGAGGCGGCGCGAACCCAGCATGGCTATCGCCAGCGGCCCGGTGAACTCCAGCGCCACGCCCACGCCCAGCGGGATGCGGCTGATGGCCTGATAGAAGCACATATTCATGAGGCCCGTAGACAGGCCGTAGAGGATGATGGGCCGCCATTGGCTGCGGGTGAGCTTCGCCCGCCACGGGCGCATCACCGGAAGCAGCACCAGCGCCGCGAACATAAGGCGCAGGGCCGTCGTCGCCTCAGGGCCGATGATCGGAAAAACGGACTTGGCAAGCGACGCGCTGCACTGGATCGACAGCATGGATATCACCAGCAGCGCTACGGAGAAGAAGGGCGACGTTGTGGACACTTTCATGGCGCAAGGGGGTAAGAGGTTTGCGGGGGAAGGGAGGGGGAAACTTTCTGGAGAAAGTTTCCCCCTCCCTTCCCCCGTACCCCCTTCCCTCCCTCTTCAAAGACTTTTGCCCTTATCGAATCCTTGTCCCCGGCATTCCCGTTTGCAGGGGGGCCCGCCTTTGGGACATGGGTTTGAAAAGGCAGTAGGGGCAAGGCGTGACGCCGCTCAAACGGATTTTCCCATACAAAGGGCATATACCGGACGGGCCCGTTACGCCGCACAAAGACGGGCTGAGGCCCGTTACGAAAGTCTTGGGAGGGAGAGGGGTGGGGTTTGGGGAGGGGAGAGGGAAGCCTTTCTCCAGAAAGGTTCCCTCTCCCCTCCCCAATCTTCAACCGGGATTACATGACATCGCGGAAGCGCTGCTGGAGGGCGGTGAGCTTCACGCGGGCGTCGGTGAGCTCGGCGACGCGGGCGCGCTCGCGCTCGACGATTTCGGCGGGCGCGCGGCTGACGAAGCCTTCGTTGGCGAGCTTCTGGTTGAGGCCGCCCAGCTCCTTGTCGATCTTGCCCAGTTCCTTTTCAAGGCGGGCCAGCTCGGCGGCGAAGTCCACAGCGCCGGACAAATGCACGATGACCTCGCAGCCCTGCGCGACATGGCTCGCGGAAGCCTTGGGCGCTTCGCCGTCGGCGTCGATGATGAGCTCGCCGAGCCGGGCCAGCGTCACGATGACTTCACGGTTCGCCTCAAGGACCTCCTTCTGGTGGGCGTCGGACGGGCGGAGCAGCACGGTCAGCCTGTAGGACGGCGCAATGTTCAGCTCGGCGCGGATCGTGCGGATCATGCCGATGGCTTCCTGCACGAATTCCATGCGGGCGGCGGCTTCGGGCTTGAGGCAGCCGGGGCGCGCTTCGGGCAAGAGCTGCACCGCTACGTCGGAACCGGCCCCGCCGGGCAGGGCCTGCCAGATTTCGGCGGTCACGAAGGGCATGATCGGGTGCATGAGGATGAGGAACTCGCGCAGGGCCGTCCACAGCACATACTGGGCTTCCGCCCTGCGGGGCCCTTCTTCCTTCATGTCCGGCTTGATGAGCTCCAGATACCAGTCGCAGAACTCGTTCCAGAGGAACTTGTAGAGGGTCTGGGCGGCGTCGTTGAAGCGGTAGGCTTCGATGGCGTCGTCCACATCCTTCTTGACCTCTTCGAGGCGGTGGAGCAGCCACTGGTGGTGCAGCCCCTGCACCTTGCCGAGATCCACGGCGGCGGGCACGTCTTCGGGCAGGTTCATGAGCGCGAACCGGGAGGCGTTCCACAGCTTGTTGACGAAATGGCGGTAGCCTTCGATGCGCTCTTCCGAAAGGCGGATGTCGCGGCCCATGGCGGCGAAGGCCGTCAGGGTGAAGCGCAGGGCGTCGGTGCCGTACTTCTCGATCATCACCAGCGGGTCGATGACGTTGCCGGTGGATTTGGACATCTTGCGGCCCTGCGCGTCGCGCACGAGGGCGTGCAGGTAGACGTGCTTGAAGGGCACCTGATCCATGAAGTGCAGGCCCATCATCATCATGCGGGCCACCCAGAAGAACAGGATGTCGAAGCCGGTGACGAGCACGGAGGTGGGGTAGAACGTGGCGAGATCCTTGGTCTTGTCCGGCCAGCCCATGGTGCTGAAGGGCCACAGGGCGGACGAGAACCACGTGTCGAGCACGTCGGATTCCTGCACCAGCTCCGTGCAGCCGCAATCGGGGCAGGACGCGGGATCTTCCTCGGAGACGATGAGCTTGCCGCACTGGGCGCAAGTCCATGCCGGGATGCGGTGGCCCCACCAGATCTGTCGGCTGATGCACCAGTCGCGGATGTTGTCGAGCCAGTTGTAATAGGTCTTCATCCAGTTTTCAGGGAAGATCTGGGTCATTTCCGGCACGGCGGCGCGGGCGCGGGGCGCGAGCTTCGTGGAAGCCACGAACCACTGTTCGGACATATGCGGCTCGACCACGGTCTTGCAGCGGTAGCAGTGCCCCACGCTGTGATCGAGATCCTCGATCTTCACGAGCTGGCCGGAAGCCTGCAAATCCTCGACGATGCGCTTGCGGCACTCTTCCTTGGACAGGCCCGCATACGGCCCGGCCTCGGCGGTCATGTTGCCGTCCTCGTCGATGCACTGGATGAATTCGAGGCCGTGGCGTTCGCCGAGCGTCCAGTCGTTGGGGTCGTGGCAGGGGGTGACCTTCAGGGCGCCGGTGCCGAATTCCTTGTCCACATAACGATCCGCGAACAGCGGCACGGCGCGGCCTACGATGGGCACGATGATTTTTTTGCCCACGAGCCCGGCATAGCGCTCATCCTCAGGATGGACGCACACGCCGGTGTCCGCCATGATGGTTTCGGGGCGGGTCGTGGCGATGATCACCGAGCCGGATCCGTCCTCGAAGTCGTAGCGGACGTGGTACAGGTGGCCCTTTTCGGGCATGTGATCCACTTCGTCGTCGGCAAGGGCGGTATGGCAGCGGCTGCACCAGTTGATGATGTACTTGCCCTTGTAGATGTACCCTTCCTTGTACAGCTCCACGAACACCTTGCGGACGGCCTTGGAAAGGCCCTCGTCCATGGTGAAGCGTTCGCGCGTCCAGTCCACGGAGTCGCCGAGCATACGGATCTGGTTGAGGATACGGTTGCCGTAGTCCTCTTTCCACTGCCATACGCGCTCGACGAAGGCTTCGCGGCCGAGGTCGTGGCGGCTCTTGCCTTCCTTGGCGAGGGCGCGTTCCACCACGTTCTGGGTGGCGATGCCCGCGTGGTCGGTGCCGGGCAGCCAGAGCACCTTTTTCCCTTTCTGGCGGGCGTGGCGGCAGAGCACGTCGATGAGCGTGTGGTTCAGGGCGTGGCCGATGTGCAGCGCGCCCGTGACGTTTGGCGGAGGGATGACAATGGAGAAAGGTTCGCCCGGGCCGTCGGGGTCGGGAGTGAAGGTCTTGTTCTTTTCCCAATACTCACGCCAGTGGTCTTCCACGGCATGGGGCTCGTAGCCCTTGGGTAGCGCGTTTTCGGACATTGCCTGCTCCGATGAAAGGGTTCAAAGGCTCGTGTCAGCGAGGGAGGGCGGGTGTTGTCAACGGCGCCCGGTTGTTCTATGCAGAAGGGACCATGACTGACATAGCCATATTTTGGGATGCTTCACAGCTTTGGGGCCTGCTCGTGTGGCGGGCCGCCGAAGCGTTCGGGCTTCCGTACCGTCTGGTCAAAGCGAAAGAGATAGCTCAGGGCGCGCTTTCTGACAAGACGTCTCTTCTGCTTGTACCCGGCGGAACGGCCCGGCACAAGTCTGCCGCATTGGGGGAAAAAGGGCGGGAGGCCGTCCGCGCATGGGTGCGCGGCGGAGGGCGCTACGTGGGCTTCTGCGGCGGGGCCGGGCTTGGCCTTTCCGATGCCGCCGATCCCGTGCGCACCGCCGAAATCGGCACCGGCCTGCAACTCTGCCCGTGGCACCGCGCCGAAATCGGCGAGCGCGTGCAGCACTTCGTTTCCGGGCATGTCCGCGTCCGTTTTCAGGGCGGGCATCCGCTTGTCCCGGAATGTTTTTCCGATCCCGTCCCCCCCGGTTCCGAACCGGCCATTCCCATCTGGTGGCCGGGGCGCTTTGCGGCGTCCTCCGGCGGCCCCGGCGACGGCGTGGACGTGCTGGCCCGGTATGCGGGCTCCGATCCCCGCACCTGCCCGCCGGATCTGTGCGTGGCTGATTTGCCCCTTTCCTCGCTGTCCCCCGCCGTGCTCGAACAATGGATCGAGCTGTACGGCGTCGCGCTGGCGCCGGGGTTCCTCAACGGGCAGCCCTGCGCCCTGCACGGGCGATACGGCGAGGGGAGCTATACGCTCAGCTACAGCCATCTGGAGACGCCCGGATCGCCGGACGCGAACCGCTGGTTTGCGCACATCCTGCGCACGCTGACGGGGTTCGAGCCGAGGGCGGATACCGTCCCGGCGTGGCGTCCCGGCGAAATGCCCGTATTGTGGCATGATCCCGATCTGCTCGAAGCCCGGCGCGGCATGGGCGAGCTGATCCGGCTCGGCATCGCCCACAACCTGCTGTTTGAGCGCGCACCGTGGCTGACGGGGTGGCGTTCCGGCGTTCCGGGGTCGGGCCTCAACACGCTGTTCATGGGGCTGTGCGTGCTTACGGGCGTGGCCCCGTCCGCCGAGGCCGAAAGGCTTTGGGCCTCGCAGCGCGTCCGGTTCGGCGAAATGTTTTCCCTGTTCCGGCAGGGCGTCGAGGGACTCCTGCTTGGGTTGCGCCTCGCCACGATCATGCCGGAAGAAGTGCCGCGCAAGATTCTCGCCGGGCAGCGCCTGACGCTGTTCGGTTCCGCCATGCAGGGCGGGGGCCTTTACAAGGAACTGATGGATATGGTCGACGCATTGCTGTTCTTGAGTTTGGGAAGGCCCGGAGGGTGCGATGGTTCCGCCTGACGAAGGATCGCGCATCCTGTTTTTCAGCGGCGGCACGGCGCTGGCTCCGGTGGCGGCGGAACTCTCCCGGCATACCCGCAACGCCGTCCACGTCATCACCACCTTTGATTCCGGGGGCAGTTCCGCCGAACTGCGCCGCATATTCGACATGCCCGCCGTGGGGGACATCCGGGCCCGGATCATGGCGCTGGCCGATCGTTCCCTTGAAGGCAATCCTGAGATCGTGGAGCTGCTCGGCTGCCGCTTGCCCAAGGATGCCGGGCCGGAAGCCCTGCACCGCGAGCTGGCCTCTCTCGCATCCGGCGCGCACCCGCTGGTGGCTGCGATTCCAGAGCCCATGAACGAGGTCGTTACGCAGCACCTTTCGGCTTTTCGGGCGTTGATGCCCGCCGATATGGATCTTGCCGGGGCGAGCATCGGCAACCTGATCCTGACTTCCGGCTATCTTTCCCTCGATCGCCAGCTTGAGCCCGTGGTGCGGGTGTTTTCCGGCATGGTGCAGGCGCGGGGCGTGGTTATGCCCGTATCGGATTCCTGCGCCCACCTGTGCGTGCAGCTTGAAAACGGCGAGGTCATCGTGGGGCAGCACCGTTTCACCGGCAAGACCGCGACCGCCGTCACCTCACCCATACGGGATATGTGGCTTTCAGCCTCGCTGGATGATCCTTCCCCCGTTTCCGTGCCCATCCAGCCGCGCCTTGCCCACGTCATCCGGGCTGCGGATCTTATCTGCTATCCCGTGGGCAGCTTCTTCTCTTCCGTGATGGCGAACCTGCTTCCCCTCGGCGTAAGCTGCGCCGTCCGCGAGGCCGCCTGCCCCAAAGTATTCATTCCCAATCTCGGCACCGACCCGGAGCTTTTCGGGCTCACGGTGCAGGATCAGGTGGCGTATCTGCTGCGTTTCGGGGCCGACGGCTGCCTGGCGGGGCAGGCGCTCAACTGGCTTCTGGTGGACGAGGACGAGTCCCGCTATCCCGGCGGCATCCCCTACGAGTGGCTTGCCCGGCTCGGCGTCCGCGTCCGCAAGGCGCATCTTGTTTCCGAGCCCCCTTACCTCGACGCGGGGTTGCTGTGCCGCGAGCTTTTGGGTGAGTGGACGTAGGGAGGATTGGGGAAGGGAGGGGGAACCTTTCTGGAGAAAGGCTTCCCCCTCCCTTCCCCAAACCCCATCCCTCCCTCTCCAAAGACTTTCGTAATGGGGTGTGGGAGCTTCATGGGCGTTCCCTTTGGAAAAGGGCGGGGTTTACCGCAGGATATTTTTCTTAACAGATGTTGGCCGAACAATTGGTGTGTTATTGCCTGAAATTCCAAGCGTCCCTGTCATATAGGATGTGGCGTTTTATCACCACAGTATGATGAAAATACAGTTTTCTTCTCCAGTTTTTCATTGAAGGACTCTATGTCTGAGGTATTTTATTGGGTTATTCCTTTGGAATTTCAAGAAAGGGAGGGTGTCAACTAAATAATGACGCAATATCTTTCCAGCTTCCATTGACATGGAATCTGGCAAAAAGTGCCATTGTCAGGTCTACCATTTCAAGAGTTTTAGATACGACTATTGATTTCCTCCTGAAACGCGCAAACCAATGTCTCTGTCTTCCGTTGTTCTGCTCAAGGTACACCGTTTGTGATTTGCTCTGATAGAGTTTATCGGCAACTATCACTTCAGGATATACTCCCCAGTTATCCGTGCAGAACAGCTCAACTTTCCACCTTGAAAGACGTTCCATCAATTTCGATAGCGTACCCTTATCCCTTCCTCCACATTCCCAGTCAATAAGCTCTCCAGTTTCTCTACGATAAGCTTTCCAGATCCATAGCTTGTTTTTTTTGACCCTAGATAATGCCACATTTCGTCGAGTTCAACAATGATGGCATCACCGGGCGCAGGTTTTTCATAGTGTGTTTTGGCGAATGTCTTTATCCACTTCAAAACAGCAGTCGGAGAAACCCCAATGAGCCTGGCTATAGCCCGTATGGAAAGCCCGAGCGTGTACAAGGTTACTGCCATGGCCTTTTCTTGTGCAGGCCGACCGCGAGGAGTTAGCCTGGTAAACTGCAAAGAACATGACTTGCACTTATATCTTTGTTTTCCTTGAACTTTTCCATTCTTGACGACTTCTATTGATTGACATTTAGGGCATGGCGGTTTTTCGTTCATGTAATCTTATCGCACATAAATGTCGCGAAGTCATTAGTTTATCAACACCCTCAAGAAAGGAAGCATCAACCATTTTTTATGGAGCAGTCTTCCAAGCAAAGAATCAATGAAATGCCTCAGACAAGGGCTAGCCAATAAAAAGGCCCGCAGCAAAGGCTCTGTCATATATGTGGTTGTTTTATATCTACAATACAGTGAAAATACGGACTTTTTTCAGCTTTTTCCTTGGCGGAATTCATGTCTAAGGCATTTATTGGTTATTTCTTTAGAACTTCAAGGAAAAAAGCGTCAATCCTTTTCTATGGTGCAGCCATAGCAAAAGTTGATATTTTATTTCAGGCAATCCACAATAGGTACTGAGGAAGGCTCTTTTTACTTTGGGCCCGCCAGCAAATACCTTCAAAAAGCCCAATGAAGTCACTGCTGTAACATGGCATCAATCAAATATGATGATAGGGTCATAAAAAGGTTGTAAAAGGCCGTGTTCGGAAATAAATTGTATTCTTTTATATTTCAATTAGATAAGGAATAAAATATGGCTCTGTCATAGTATGCGGTTGTTTCATCTCCGCAACGCGATGAAGATATAGCCTTTGTATCCGTTTTCCCCCTTGGCGGAATCCATAGTCAAGGCATTTTGCTGGTTATTTCTTTGGAACTTCAAGGAAAAAGTATCAACACTTTTCTATGGTACAGCCTAAAACATATTAGCCGCAGCTCCCTTCAAAGGAAAAATGGGATAAAAACACCGTATTTTCACTATGCTGTAGATATGAAACAATCACATTCTATGGCAGATTTTTGCAAAAATATTGTATATTCAGTATGTTGAATAACTATACCTTTCATTAGGGAAACTATGCAGCATCATTCAGGAGGGGAATGTTCTTATCAGGAAATGAACTGAAGTAATCTGTTTCACCGTGGAATAATTGAAGAACAGCGCAGAATCCGAAAAAGACTGTTGCGCTTTCCGGCTACTTTTGGGAAGAAAGAACGTTTGCGGGCGATAAATGGGGGGATTCCCCTCTATGCGTACGGGGAACATCCCCTTCATTTTACTCAAGGGACTGACGATGAAGACTGAATTGACCTGTCCGAAATGCGGTGCGATTGTTGAGAAATATCTGAATCCCAAGCCGACCGTGGATATCGTGATTTATGAGCGCGAGCGTGGCCTTGTGCTGGTGGATCGCAAGAATCCCCCCTACGGCAACGCCTTGCCGGGCGGCTTCATCGATCTGGGCGAGTCCGCCGAGCAAGCCGCCGTCCGTGAAGCCTTTGAGGAAACCAATCTGCGTGTAAAGTTGACCGGGCTGCTCGGCGTGTATTCCGCGCCCGACCGCGATCCGCGTCAGCATACCATTTCCATCGTGTTCATCGCCGAACCCCTGAACCCTGATCAGCTCCGTGCCGGTGATGATGCCGCGAAGGTTGCCTTCTACTCGATGGAAGCCTTGCCTGCCCTTGTTTTCGACCACGCCCAGATACTCGCCGATTTCAAGGGCGTCCTGTACGGCGGGCGCCACGCCGCCGGGCTCACGACGCCTTGGTAAGAGGGAAAGGAAAGCATTGGGGAGGGGAGAGGGAACCTTTCTCCAGAAAGGTTCCCTCCCCCCTCCTAAAACCCCACCTCTCTCCTTCCCAAGACTTTTGCATTTATCGAATCCCTCTTGGCGGCTATTCCTATTGAAAAATAAGGCCCTGTCATAGCATGTGGCTGTTTTATCTTCACAGTACAGTGAAAATACGGCCTTTTTTCCGGTTTTTCCCTTGGCTGAATCCAAGGCTAAGGCATTTTGCTGATTATTTCTTTGGAACTTCAAGGAAAAAAACATCAACCGTTTTCTATGGCACAGCCACAAATAAACAGCCCTGAACAAAAATGTTCAGGGCTTTTAGGTTGTGTCTTCAATTAGATATAATCCATTGAAACTATTTAACCACTTTTAAGCCCAAAGAGTATTTTAAATAATTTCAAATAATTACATGTTAAATAACGAGACAACCTACGTAACATTATGTACTTTGAGCCTTGCAACCTTAACAAGTCCTACGCCGGAACGGACTCCCGCCGCGTAACCTCCCCACCAGTCGAAAGTCTTTGAAGAGGATAGGGGAGGCTTGGAGGGGGAAGGGGAAACTTTCTTTAGAAAGTTTCCCCTTCCCCCTCCAAATCTTCTCTCTCTCTCTCTCTCTCTCTCTCTCTTCTACGCCTTCACAGGCCGGGGGCCAAAAATGTCTGTCCCGACGCGGACGAGGGTCGCGCCTTCCTCGACGGCCTGCACGCAGTCGCCGGACATGCCCATAGAAAGCTCAGGCAGCTTGATGCCGAGGCGGGCTTCAAGGGCGTCGCGCAGCTCGCGGAGCCGGGCGAAATAGGGCCGGGCGGCTTCGCCGTCGTCAAAGAACGGGGGCAGACACATCAGGCCGCGCACTTCAAGGCGCGGAAGCGCAAGGACGGCTTCGGCAAGGGCGGGCAGATCGTGCTCGTCGACGCCGGCCTTCTGCGGCTCGTTGCCGATGTTGACCTGAAGGAGCACGCGCTGTACCGGAATGTCCTCAGGCAGGCGGCGGGCCAGCGTTTCGGCAAACTTCAAGTTGTCCACCGTGTGGATGAGCGCGAAACGCCCGGTGACGTCCTTGGCCTTGTTGGTCTGGACATGGCCGATGCAATGCCACTCCACATCAAGATCGGGAAGGGCTTCCTGCTTGGCAAGCGCTTCCTGCACGTAATTTTCGCCAAAAACCCGTTGTCCGAACCCGTATGCCGCGAGGATGGCCTCCACAGGATGGAGCTTTGACACGGCAATGAGACGTACATCTTCCGGCTTGCGCCCCGCGATGCGGGCGGCCCCGGCGAGGCGCTCGCGCACGGCTTCGAGGCGTTCCCCAAGCGCTGCTGTTTCTGACGGATTCATGGGCTAGTACTCCGCTTCAGCTCCAAAGCCGAGGCTGTGCAGGAACTGCGGGTCATCGACCCAGTCCTCACGAACCTTGACCCAGAGTTCGAGGTGAACCTTTTTATCGACCAGATCCCGGATTTCCTTGCGGGCGGCCGTGCCGATGGCCTTGATGCCTTCCCCGGCCCGGCCGATGACCATGGCCTTATGCGAAGGCTTCGCTACGTAGATTGCGGCGTGGATGAGCACGCGGTCGTCTTCTTCGTCCCATACTTCAACGTCCACGGCGACGGAGTAGGGGACTTCCTGATACAGCTTTTCAAAAAGTTTCTCGCGGATGATCTCGGCGGCCATGAACTTCATGGGAGCCGTGGAAAGCTGATCTTCGGGGAACTGCGCTTCGCCTTCGGGCAGGTGGGAGCGGATGAGCTCAAGGAGCTGTTCCATACCGTTGCGGCGCAGGGCCGACGCCGGGAAGATCTCCGCCTTCGGGAACATTTGGGCCACGGACTCCAGCAGGGGCAGCATGCGCGACTTGTCATGGAACAGGTCGACCTTGTTCACCACAACGATGACGGGGCGTTCCTCTTCGGACAGGGGCTGGATAAGGGGCGCGAGATCGCGCTCCATAAAATCGGGCTTGCGCAGGTACAAATCGCCGTCGATGACGAGCACGATGCAGTTCGCCACCGCGAAGCTCTGCCACGCCGACTGAACCATGATCTTGCCGAGCTGGCCCCTTGTCTGGCCGCGCAGGGCGTGCACGCCGGGCGTATCCATAAAAATGACTTGGGCATCCTTCTGGGTCAGGATGCCGACGATGCGGTTGCGCGTCGTCTGCGGCTTGGCCGTGACGATCGCCACCTTTTGGCCCACAAGGGCGTTGGTAAGGGTGGATTTGCCCGCATTGGGCGGCCCCATCAGCGCTACCCATCCACAACGGTGTGCTGTTGCCATATCGTCTCCTCAAAAACGCAAAAATGTTGGTTTCATACTTCCGCTTCGGAGCGGGATGTCATCAAATCTCAAAATGCCTAAAGCGCGACGAGCTGGGCCGGGCGCCGCATGCGCCATTCGCCGGGCCGCACTTCCACGACATCCTCTTCCCATACGCCCTCAAGACGGTACACGCGCCAGAGGCCGGGGAGGAGTTTATGATCGTGCTCCAGCCGTTCTTCGAGCATCCGGGCCATTTCTTCCGTACAGAAGACGGGGAGATCCTCATAGCGGCCTTCCGAAGCCAACAGCGTCGCTTCGTTGTGCTGAATATACTGCATATATGACGCGGGCGCGAGAACAAAAATGCCGTCGCATTCGGAGCGCTGCACCGGCACGGGTTCCTCGCCAAGGGTTCTTTTTTCGCCGCACCCGGAAATGCCGAGGCAGGCCGCAAGCGCCAGACCTATCGAAAGGCTCCCATATTGCATCGTTTACTCCAAGGAACACCGAAAAAGCCATAATTCAGGATGGATGGCGGACGGCTTTGGGAATCGCTCCCGGAAGGCCCCGCAGCTTCTGGCCTGTCCCCAGTCAAGTGGACAGGGGGCAGACCAAGGTGAGAGTTGATAGCCTAGTAGGGCTTTTTCAACTTGTCCATCTAAACGGGGGCATATCATTCCCGCCGGGGCCGCCGCCCGGAAAATGCTTCCGAAGGGCCTGTTTCGCTACCGGAATATGCGCCCAGCGTCAAGGATGATAGAAGCGGCTGGAAAGGGGAACCCCCCATGAAGAAGGGAAAAATGCCCTCCGCCGCGTCCCTGTTTTTTTTTGTGCGCCCCTTCGAGGAGAGGCCGAACAGGTGGCGCCCACGCCCATTAAAAGGGGAGTTCAGAGGCGTTCGAGCGGAGGAAAGGACATATCCCTTTCGGCCTGCTGCCAAGGGGGTGCCTGATTGTCCGGGGATAAAAAAGGTTCCGCATCCGGTTCGTGCCGGGTACGGAACCTTTTCCTTTCAGATAGGGCAAGTCAAAGGATTCCCCCAGATTACGTCAGTTGATAGCGAACGTATAAGAATATGGATATCAAGGCCCTATCCTGCCAGTCTGTACTCAGTAGATGTATTTCGTTTCATAAAAAAAGGTAAATGAATCAAACTGCACATCGTTTTCAAAATTTTTATTTATAATAATATTTGTTCTGCCTGTATGTACTGTTGCGGGTACGAGTATGTTTCTGACAATTTGGCCTGAGTTAAGTAGTATCAGGTGAAATGTTACCTGCAAATAGCCCTCCGTGTTAAAGGTAGGTGTGACATTTGCATGGATATTATATGTATTGCCTGAAATCTTATTCAAGCTGCATTCTATGTCAAATCCTCCATTTTTATTTCCTTTATTTGATATTAATGATAATCTTCCTGATCCTGAGTTATCAATGTATTCTATTGTAGGAAATGTTGTACTTATATATTCTCCGATATATCTTTCTTTTATGCATCCAACTAATAGTAATACTGTAATAATAAGTATATATTTGCTCATATTTTAATCCTTTGGTAATATTTTAAAGCTACTTAATGCTCTATTTTCAAAATATTTTACAAATTTTTTATTATTTTTAGTTTGTCTTTTGAAATATTCAAATCTAAAATCTAATGGTAATGGTTCTATATAGCTAATAACTATATTATGCCATCCTAATCCAACATTATCATGGTATGCAAAGTATGCATGTATAAATTCTCCGGTTTTGTATTTTTTTTACATATATTGCTCCATCCATTTTGTGTTATATTCTTTTTTTGATAATAAATAATATTCACCAAATTTATCTGTTTTTGAATTTAGAAAATTCTTAAAAGTTGCAGCATCTTTATATATTCAGAACTGTTTAGGAACTGCTAGAGAGGCTCCTTTTAAGTTTGAAAATATATAATATGTTCTTTTATTATTAAACGGATCTTTATAATTATTTTCAGTAAGTTTGAAAGATTCATCTATAGTAATATAATCAATATTTTTATTATCTAAATTGGAAATAAATTTATTTCCAACCCTTTTTATTTCCAACTCTTGAATACAGTCCTCATGAGGCCTATATAGCTCAGTTTTGTTTTTAATAGAACAACCTATGAGAATTGTTAGTAAAAACATGAAAATGAGTCTTTTCGCCATAACAGGCCTCCTTGTACTAAAGTTATTACTATATTATCAAGTTATTACTTTACTACTGCCTTTTAGCATTCTCAATTACTCATGGCAAGATGGAAAAAACATCTTGCTCCTTCGGTAAAGTCCTCGTCCGTACTAGGCAACGTCTAGGAATAACTCAATATCAGCTTGCAAAACGTACAGGTAGGAGTGTCCAGCATCTTTCCCAAATTGAGCACGGGAAGAGTGAACCTCGCATCGGCACAGTTATCATGCTGGCAAATGCGTTAGGTGTAGATGTAGGTGATTTTGTTAGGGAAGTTGCGCTAGAACTGGAGCTGGAAAAGCCTTTGGCAGAGCTTGGCAGTAAATAATGTTACTTGGTAGACAGAAATTTGCACGGAGGCGTATTGAGGGCTATTGCCAATATGCCAAAAGCCGCTGTGTTGGCAGGCGTATCCCGTCAGATGGGATATGATTATTTAAAAAATATGTCTTATCAAAAAATAGAAAGAAAAAGTCTTTTCTGAAAAGAAGATAGCGCGTCTGGAAGACGATAGGATAGGCTTGAAGAGGGAAAACAACGGCTCTGGACTTTCTTAGAGGCAATGCAAAGGGCATTACCGAAAGAAAAGAGCAGCCTAAAAAGTTGTTAGAAATGAGTTAGGCAGGTTCAAAAAACAGGAATAGACGCAAGAAGCCCCGGCTATCTAGGTACTCTGCAATGCTTGGCACCTATCCAGCACGGGGGCTTTGTATGTGAAGGTAAAAATATATTGAGTCAGGCAACTGGCCTGTTTTCAACTTTTGGTAGGCGGCGCTCGGCTCTATTGACCATGACCGTTCGAGCGGCTCACTTTGAGGGGCATCGGGCGGGAAGCAGCCACAGGCAGGGCCCGGCGGGGCAGGCAAGGCGCATTTCCCCGGAAGGGCAAGGGCAATGCCCCTGCCCGCCGGAGTTTTTTATCTGACGCCCGCCATTTCGCGGAGACGGGCGATACGGTCGTTGATGTCGGGGTGGGTGCTGAACAGCTTGGCCATGCCGCCGCCGAAGAGGGGGGCGACGATGAACATTTCCGCCGTGGTGGGGTTGCCGTTCTGCATGGGGATGCGCTGGTTCCATGACTGGAGCTTGCCGAGCGCGGCGGCGAGGGCGAGGGGCTGCCCGCAGTAACGCGCTCCGCTGGCGTCGGCGAGGTATTCGCGCGAGCGGGAGATGGCGAACTGGATCAGCGACGCCGCGATGGGCGCGAGGATGGCGAGCACGATGGCCATGAGCGGGTTGCCGCCGCCTTCTTCGCCGTCTTCGCTGCTGCGGCCCATGCCGAAGATGGCGGCGAACTGCATGAAGTTGGCGATGGACACGATGGTCGAGGCCATGACCCCGGCGATCGTCTGGATCAGGATGTCGCGGTTGGCGATATGTGCGATTTCATGGGCAAGCACGCCCTTGAGCTCTTCCGGGGACAGCAGGCGCAGGATGCCCTCCGTGACGGCGACCACGCTGTTTTCGGGGTTGCGGCCCGTGGCGAAGGCGTTGGGGGCTTCTTCGGGAACCACGGCGATGCGCGGCATGGGGATCTGGGCGTTGGCGGCCAGCTCGCGCACCATGCTGTAGATCATGGGGGCTTCGCTTTCCGACAGTTCGCGGGCCTGATACATCCTCAGGACGATTTTATCGGAATACCAATAGCTCCCCACGTTCATGATCAGGGCGAGGCCGAAAGCGATAACGATCCCCGTCTTGCCGCCCAGGGCGCCTCCGAGAACGATGATGAGGCCGGAAAGCAGGGCGAGCAACATGAATGTCTTCAGTTGGCTGGTCACGTAAGTATTCTCCTTTGGTGTTGCGACCGATCCCGGATCGGTTGCCGATCCGGTTCTTTTCCTTGTAATAGGGGAAAGTATAGGGTCGGGGGGGCCGTTTGGCAAGGGCGGCCGGGGTTTCCCTGCGCCGGGGTTTTGCGTTACGCTTCGCCGGGCGCGGCGATCCGTTTCTGGAAACAGGCGCCTCAGGAGGCCATACGTGTCAGAAGAAAGGAAAAAAACGGTCGTGCTCGGGCTGGATATGGGCGGGACGCATACCGACGCCGTGCTGTTGCGCGGCGGGACGCTGCTCGCGTCCGTCAAGGTTCCCACCAACCATCAGGATTTGCTTGTTTCCACACGGGAGGCCCTGCACGCGCTGTTCGAGTCAGGGGCGGCGCTTCCGGCGGATGTGAGCCGGGCGACGTTCGGGACGACCCTCGCCGTGAATGCCGTAGTGCAGGATGCCTGCGCGCCTGTGGGACTGCTGATCAGCGCGGGGCCGGGCCTTGATCCGGGCTGGTTCGGGCTGGGAAGCCATACGGCGCTTGTGCCCGGCGGCGTGGATCATCGGGGAACGGAAGTCGTGCCTCCTGATTTGAAGGCGATCCGCCGCGTTGTGGCCCAATGGCGGGAGGAAGGGCTGACCGCGTTCGCCTGCGTCGCCAAATTTTCGACCCGCAACCCGGCGCATGAAAACGCGATGGCGGAGGTCATACGCGAAGCCTTCGCGGACGGCCCGGAACCGGTGATCGCGCTCGGGCATCGCTTGTCCGGGCGTCTGAATTTCCCGCGCCGCATCGCCACGGCCTACTGGAACGCGGCGGTCTGGACGCTGCACAACCGGTTCGCGGATGCTGTGGAAGCCAGCCTCAAGGACATGGGCATCGACGCGCCCGCCTATCTTTTGAAGGCCGACGGGGGAGCCATTCCGCTTTCGGTGTCCCGCGAGCGGCCTGTGGAAGCCCTGCTTTCCGGCCCCGCCGCCAGCGTCATGGGCATGATGGCCCTGATGCCGTCCTGTTCCGAAGATACCCTTGTGCTCGACATGGGCGGAACGACGACGGACATAGCCTTGCTTGCCGCCGGGCAGCCGGTCTTGTCGCCTGACGATCTGGCGGTCAACGGCCGCTCCACGCTCGTGCGTGCGCTCAAGTCCGTTTCCATCGGGCTTGGAGGGGATTCTCAGGTGACGGTTACGTCCGGCGTTCAGGTCGGCCCTTTGCGCAAGGGGCCCGCGCTGGCGTTCGGCGGGACGGACGGCCCTACGTTCCTCGACTGCCTCAACGTGCTTGGGCATGCGGACGCCGGGGATGTCGCCGCGTCACGCGCGGGTGTGGAATCCCTTGCCGCCGCCCACGGCTTGCGTGCGGAATCCCTCTCGCGGCAGGTTTTGGACTATGCCCGTTCCCGCGTCGCCTCCGCCGTGCGTTCGCTGCTTGATGACGTGAACAGCCGTCCCGTGTACACGCTGGCGGCTTTGCTTGAGGAACGCGCCGTCCGTCCTGCCCGCGCCGTGCTTGTGGGCGGCCCCGCCGAGGCGGTGGCCCCTCTGCTTGGGGAGGCTCTGGGGATTCCCGTGGAGACGCTCGGCGATCCCGTGCTTGGCCCTGTCGCCAACGCCATTGGTGCGGCGCTCACTCGTCCCACAGCGAGCCTTGATTTGTTTGCGGACACGGCGGCAGGCGTGCTGCTGGTTCCGAGCCTCGGAATCCGCAAGTCCATTACACGGCGCTACACGCTTGAAGAGGCCAAGGCCGAGGCATGCGCGCTTCTCCGTGAACAGGCCGCCTTTGTTTCCGCGTCTCCCGAAATCGACGTCACCGAGGCCCAGCTGTTTGCCACGCTCGACGAGTACGGGCGCGGGGGCCGGGACATCCGCGTCCGCTGTCAGCTTCGGCCCGGCGTCGAACGGTAGATGGGTGAAAGATTGGAGGGGGAAGGGGAACCTTTCTGGAGAAAGGTTCCCCTTCCCCCTCCAAACCTCCCCCTTCCCCTCCCAAGACTTTTGACCTTATCGAATCCCTGACCGCAGCTTTCCAAGATACATGGATTATATTTATTATGTTGTTTTTACAATGAAAGAAAAAGATATGTACAGGTGAGGCGTGCTCGGAAGGCGCTGTCGGGATAAAAGGCCGATATTCCGTTTTTTGCATTCCCCAAACACCATCTTGCTGATATCCACCTCTGCTGAATGCTGTAGATGGGGCCTGTTCTCGGTGAGAACAAGGTGCAACGGTATCTATCTACAAGGAATATTGCCGCATGGATCCAGCCTGTCCCTTTCCAGCATCCGCTTATAGGGAGCCTATAGATGGGGTTTGGCCTCGGCGGGAGAAAGTGTACTGATATCCGCCTACGGGGAATGCTGACAAGAGGGATTCGATAAGCACGAAAGCCTTTGGAAAGGGAGGGATGGGGCTGTCCTTGGCGAGGAGAAGACGCAACGTTTTCTACCGACAATGAATGTTGCTGCATGGCTCCAGCCTGTCCCTTTGCCGTATCCGCCTATAGGGAGCCTATAGATGGGTTTTGGCCTCGGCGGGAGAAGATGCACTGATATTCGCCTGCGGGGAATGCTGACAAGAGGGATTCGATAAGCACGAAAGCCTTTGGAAAGGGAGGGATGGGGCTGTCCTTGGCGAGGAGAAGACGCAACGTTTTCTACCGACAATGAATGTTTCCGCATGACTCCAACCTGTCCCCTTGCCAGTATCCGCCTATAGGGAGCCTGTGGATGGGGTTTGGCCTCGGCGGGAGAAGGTACACTGATATCCGCCTACGGGGAATGCTGGTAAAAGGGATTCGATAAGCACGAAAGTCTTTGGAAAGGGAGGGATGGGGTTTGGGGAAGGGAGGGAAAAGCTTTTCTTCAGAAAAGTTTTCCCTCCCTTCCCCAATAACTCCCCTCAATACAACCCATACTTGAAATACGCGGAACAGCTCCCTTCGGTGGAGACCATGCAGGGCCCGACGGGGTTGGCGGGCGTGCAGACCTTGCCGAACAGGGGGCACTCGTTGGGCGGCATCTTGCCCTTGAGCACTTCGCCGCAGCGACAGCCGGGCAGCGGCTTGGTTTCGGGCAGGGAAAGGCCGAGGCGGGCGAGGGCGTCGAAACGCTCGTAGGCCGGAGCCAGCGCGAGGCCGCTGCCGGGGATGGCGCCGAGGCCGCGCCAGAGGGCGTCGGCGGTGCGGAACACCTGCGACAGGATGGCCCGTGCCTTGGGGTTACCGTCGTCGTTGACGGCGCGGGGGTAGGCGTTCTCGACCTTGAATTCGCCCTCGCGGTACTGGCGGGCCATGCGGCAGAGCGCGTCGAGGATGTCGGCGGGCTCGAACCCGGCGACGATGGCGGGGCGCTTCCAGTCTTCGGCTACGAAGCGGAACGGCGAAAGGCCGAGAACCGTGGACACATGCCCCGGCAGCAGGAAGGCGTCGATGCCGTTGTCGGGATCGCCGAGCAGGGCGGCAAGCGCCGGTGGCACGAGCTTGTGGCAGGAGAAGACGGTGAAGTTGTCCAGCTTGCGCTGTTCGGCGGCGAGGACGGTCGCCGCGACCGCCGGGGCGGTGGTCTCAAAGCCGACGCCGAGGAAAACGACCGTGGCGCCGGGGTTGTCGGCGGCGAGGGCCAGGGCGTCGAGCGGGGAATAAATGACGGATACGCGGGCTCCGTCGGCCTGCGCGTGCTTGAGGGAGCGCCCGTCCGGGCCGGGGACGCGCATCAGGTCGCCGAAGGTGGCGATGATGACGTTCGGCTGTTCGGCCAGCTTGAGGAAGGCGGCGACTTCGCGATCGTGGGTCACGCAGACGGGGCAGCCCGGCCCCGTGAGGTGGGTGACCTGTTCGGGAAGGAGCGTGCGCAGGCCGCCCCTGAAGATGGATACGGTATGGGTTCCGCAGACTTCCATAAACCGCATGGGGCGGTCGAGGAGGTCTTCGAGGCGGCGGAGCAGGGCTTGGCAGAGTTTGGGATCATGCAGCGTTGGCGTGGGCATGGGGTTCTCCGGGGCAAAGCGGTTGAGGCCGGATAAGGGGCATCCGGGAGCGTCGGCGTGGGCGTCACGAACGGCGGCCCGCCTGTTGTAGCCTGTTTCCGGCATTCCATAAAGCCTTGATTTCCGCCGGAGTGAGGCGCAATCGAGTGCGCTTGATCTTGTTTGTGCCCTTGGCTATGGTCAAGTGAACCTCCCAGAGCCCTATTATGTCCTACTCCATTGTCCGCCGCCGTCGCCGCCCCAACGCCTCCCTGCTTGCCGAAGCGGTCAGAACCATCGGCAAGCGCCGCTTTGAAATCCGCCAGCAGGTTTCCTGCCCGCTGGAGGACAGGAAGCTGCACTATCTTGTGGAAACGTGGTTTTTCTTCCCGCAGAGCCTTCAGATCAACCGCTGGAGCTATACGGCGACCGATTATCAGCAAAGCCTCAAGAATTATATCCGGCTCGGCGTGCCCATCCGTCCGCTGGAGTCGCTGCTTGGTGGCGAACTGCCCCCGGTTCTGCGGAAACTGGAGGCGGAGGAGGGCGGCGGTGAGGAAATCATTGACTTGACGCTGCCGGAACAGGTTCCGGATATTCTGGAGGACTGTTCCAGGCTGCTTGACGATTTGCTTTGGCAAAACACGCCGGAGATCCGTGAACGCTATGAGGACAGCCTCAAACTGTTTTGCATCGCGTTCCGGGTGTCCCTGCTGGCACGGAAAAACGCGGTGCTGGCTATTGAAGACGGTAACGAGCGGACTCGGGCCGCCTATAATCTGACCCGTCTGGCGGTGGCCTGTCTGAAGCGTTACCGCAAGTTGCTCGGCAGGAGGGCGAAGGAGGCGCAAAACCTTTTGCGGGCCCCGGCGTTTCTGTATTGCGACGAGTACCTGTCCATCATCACGACGAGGACGCTTGGGGAGATCGTGCGCCGCCTCTCGCCCGTGCATAAGTGTTCCACATACATTTTGGCGTGTTTCGGGGCGCAGCGCGCCTACCGCCGCTACCGTTATCCCGAAAGTATGCCCACCAAGACAGGCGACAACGAGCTGCCCGTATTCCGTTGGGGGGTGCTCAAGAAATACGTGGACATGCCGCTGTTCCTGAACGTGCAGCGGCACTCTGGAAATTCCCTGCTGGAACATGCGCTGTACAGCCTGATCGCGGCGGTGGCCATGAGCCTCGCGCTGACCGTGACGCTCCTGTGGGAAGGGGCCGGGGCCCTCAGCGCGCCGATCTTCGTGATTGCCGTCTTCGCCTACATCTGCCGCGAGCGCATCAAGGATGTGCTCAAGCACAAGCTGTTCAAGGCATTCGGCAAATGGATCCCCGATCGGGTGCTGCGCGTCTGCGACGGCTACGGCAGGCGTCTGGGGCACTGCGTCGAGCAGTTCCGGTTCGCGGACTGGGACAAGCTCCCCAAGGCCGTGCGCGTCCTGCGGAACAGGACGCATTTCGTGGACATCCTGAATGCGTTCCACAATGAAGATATTTTGTATTATTCAAAGCGGATAGACATCAAGGAGCTGCCCGATCCCTTCCACGAGGGCAAGAACCTGCTGCTGGACATCTCGCGCTTTGACATTTCGGACTTTCTGCGGCATGCCGATGAAGTTCTTGACGAACCTCAGGGCGGTATGGACGATGCGGTGGGGGGCGACAAGGTCTACCATATGGACATGGTGCGCAAGATCACCCACCGCTGCGGCTCCGATCTGGAGCGGTTCCGTATCGTGCTGACCCATGCGGGCATCCGGCGCATCGACGAGATCAAGCCGCTGTTCATCACCACCGGCGACAACGAACATTAAGGACGACCATGAGCACAGCTTTTACCGACACCGAGCGCGCCATCCTGCGCATTGTCCAGTTCCAGCTTCCCGACACCCTGACCCCGTATGCGGACATCGCCCGCGAAGTGGGGACTGATGAGGAAACGGTGCTGAACCTTCTGCGCCGCATGAAGGAAGACGGCGCCATCCGCCGTTTTGGGGCCAGCATCAAACACCAGAAGACCGGCTGGACGCACAACGCGATGGTCGCATGGATCGTCGATGAGGCCGACAGCGACGCCATCGGCGAGGTGGCTGCCAAGAACCAGCGTATTTCCCATGTGTATTTCCGCCCGACTTCGGCCCCGGACTGGCCTTATACGCTGTATACGATGGTTCACGGGCGCAGCGAGGAGGAATGCCGTCAGGTCATTGAGGAATTGCGGCGCGAGACGGCGCTTGACGAGTACGCCGTGCTTGACAGCCTTGAGGAATTGAAGAAAACGTCCATGACGTATTTTTAAGCCGGCTGGCCCGGAAGGGCGGCCTTTTTTGATGCGAAGACAGCGGCGCTTGCCGCTTAACCCAATGTTCTGAGGAGATTATGAAGACGACTCGTTCGGAAAAACTGTTTAAGGAAGCCTGTGAACTGATCCCCGGCGGCGTCAACAGCCCCGTGCGCGCCTGCCTCGGCGTGGGGGCCGATCCGCTGTTCATCGCTTCCGCCAAGGGGAGCCACGTGACCACCGTGGACGGGCAGGAGATGATCGATTTCGTGGAATCGTGGGGGCCGATGCTGCTTGGGCATTCCCACCCCGAAGTGACCAAGGCGGTCGCCGAAGCCGCCGGAAAGGGCACCAGCTACGGCGCTCCCTGCCCCGCCGAGGTCGAACTTGCCCGCATGGTCGTGGATGCGTTCCCCGGCATGGATATGGTGCGCATGGTGAATTCCGGCACGGAGGCGACCATGTCCGCCCTGCGCCTCGCCCGCGGCGTGACCGGGCGCACCAAGGTGCTGAAGTTCATCGGCTGCTATCATGGGCATGCCGATCCCTTCCTCGCCAGCGCGGGTTCCGGCGTAGCGACCCTTTCCATCCCCGGCACGCCGGGCGTGCCGGAAAGCACGGTCCGCGACACCCTGCTTGCCCCCTATAATGACGTGCGGGCCGTCGAGGACATTTTCCACCTGTACGGCAAGGACATCGCGGCGATCATCGTGGAGCCCATTGCCGGAAACATGGGCCTCGTGCTGCCTGAGGAAGGCTTCCTCAAGGCGCTGCGGGCCCTGTGCGACACGCACGGAGCCCTGCTCATCATGGATGAGGTGATCACCGGCTTCCGCGCCGAGTACGGCGGGGCGCAGACCCGTTTCGGCATCACGCCCGATCTGACCACCCTCGGCAAGATCATCGGCGGCGGCCTGCCCGTGGGGGCGTTCGGCGGCAAGCGCGAGTACATGAGCCGTGTGGCCCCCGCCGGGGACGTGTATCAGGCCGGGACGCTTTCCGGGAATCCGCTCGCCATGGCTGCGGGCATCGCCACGCTCTCCGTGCTGAAGTCCAGCGACTACGCCGCGCTTGAGGCCCGCGTGGAAGCCTTCGCCGCCGAGCTGGAATCCATCCTGCGCGGCAAGGGCGTGCCCGTGACGGTCAACCGCCTTGCCTCCATGTATACGGTGTTCTTCTCCGACGGGCCGCTCCGCAACTTTGAGGATGTGAAGAATTCCGATACGGAGATGTACTCCCGTTTCTTCCGCGCCATGCGCGAACGGAACATCTTCGTGGCCCCGTCCGCCTTTGAAGTGGCGATGGTGTCCTTCGCCCATACCGAAGAGGACTTTGCCAAGACGCTTGACGCCGTGCGCGGCATCAAGCTGTAGGAGGGGGCCCGCGGCGGCAGGTGAAGCCTTCCGCGGGCTCTGTCCGTCCCAAGGGCATACCAGGAAGCTTCTTTGATGCGGAATCTCCCGCGTGCCCGGTTCGTCCCGATGGCAAGGCGGCGGGATGGGACGGCGATAAGGATTTTCCGTGTGTCCGGTTCGCCCGGCGGGGCTTCGCAGGGCTTGGGGCATACGCTTTTCAACACGTTTAAAACGAAACGGTTCCGTATCCGGTTTTTGCCGGGTACGGAACCGTTTTTTAGAGCGTTTTCACGTTGAAAATACCCTTCCGGCTGCGGGAAGCAGGAAGCCGCTGTGAAGGCATAAGCGCAATGTATTTGCGCTGTTCAATGCCGGAGCAAGCGTGACCTAATCTTTAAAAAAATCGTAAAATTTTGGCTGTATCATAGAAAACGGTTGATGCCTTATCTTGAAGCTCTAAAGAAATAGCCAATAAAATGCCCCAATCATGGAATCCGTCAGCGGAGAAATTGAGAAAAAGTATATATTTTCAGTATATTGCTGAGAAGGGAACAACCATAATGCTATGCAGGGCCTAATTTTTAGGTTCTGCCATAGCATTATGGTCGTTTCATTTCCACAGCGCGGTGAATATGCAGCTTTTTTCTCCAGTTTTCCTCTTGGCGGAATCCTTAGCTAAGGCACTTTGTTGGTTATCCCTTTGGAGTTTCAGGGAAAAACATGGCTCTGTCATAGTATATGGTTGTTTTTGTAATATACTGAAAATAGAAACTCTTATCTGATTTTTCCGCTGGCGGGCTCCATGATTGGGGCATTTTATGAATTATTCCTTTGGAATCTCAAGAAATAAAGCGTCAGCCGTTTCCTATGGCGCAGCCAAAAGCGTCAGCCATTTTTTATGACTTGGCCTTCTTTTACAGCTCTTGGGAAGGGGGCGGCAAGGTTCCGCCGCTGTACCGTCATTCCGTCCCATTTATGGACGGTTTTGAAAGGGGAGAGCTCCTTTGGAACGTCTACCGCCTCCCCGCGGCATTTTTACCTCCAGACTTCTACCTCATGGACAACATGGGCGCGGGCGTCTTCGGGCAGCTCGGCATATTCGACAGGGGAGAAACGGAGGCACTCGGAGCCGTCGGGACGCCGCACCGAGCCGAAAAATTCCTCTTTGGGACGGGTAAAGAGGGAGTACTCGGAGGGGTACAGCGTGCGGTAAACGATAACGAGGGTGTCATCTCGTGTGTCGAGGGCCTCTCCCACGAGCTGATAATAACGGTTTTTGTAGTGTCGGAAGAAAGTTGCCATGAAGATCTCCTCTAATGGGGAAAAAGGGGGGAGTACATGGGGGAGTACTCCCCCATAAACAGATGGCGAAAGGGCTTCGCTATATGCCCGCGAATGAGGCCCTTGATTCTAACCTGTAAGAAAATCAAGTGATTTTTCTCGATCCCACTACGGGGTACGCTCAAGGGGGTAGGAAGGTTCCGAGGGCGTAATTGGGGGGGAGTACAGGCGCTTCGCATCGCTTTTGCCATGAGAATACTCCCTCTCATGTGAGGTTTTTTGATATAAGTACTCCTATGATACTCCTTACGGAAAAGCTATTTTTTTGCCAGAAGTGAGTTGCCGGAGGTGCTCCGGTTGAAGCCGGCCGGAAACGGCCACTGTTCGCAAAGCAACCTGCCATCAACTTTCAAACGTATGCTTTATGCAGGAGAAAACCATGTCGAACGATCTTATCACCACTGTCCATGATCTCGTTCTCGAAAGCCCTATCGGTGCTAAGGCTATCGCGCAGGCTGTCGGGAAGCCCTATTCGACCCTTCTGCGTGAAGTGAACCCCTATGACACCGGCGCAAAGCTCGGTGCCGAAACGCTCATGCACATCATGAAGACCACCGGCAATGTGACGCCGCTGGAAAAGATGGCCTTGGAAATGGGGTATCGTCTGGAACCCGCTGAAGGCATGGGTTCCACGGTGCGCGCTTAACCCGGCTGGACGGCTGTCCGGTTCGTGTTCATCAGCGGGAGGGCGCCGTTGGGCGGCCCTCCCGAAAAGTTTAGGCGCTGTCACGATATGAGCTTGCTTCATCCCCACAGCGCGGTGAAAATGCAGCCTTTTCTCCAACTTTCCCCTTGGCGGAATCCATAGCCAAGGCGTTTTGCTGGTTATTCCTTTGGAGCTTCAAGGAAAAAAGCATCAACCATTTTCTAGGCTGTGTCGTCAATTAGACATAATCTATTGAAATTAATACATATTTAAAAGTTATAAAAGATTATTTCAATATTTTCAAATAGTTAAATATAAAATAACAACACGGCCTGGAACACAGCAAAGTTTATAGGGAATTGAGCGATTCCTGAACGGCGTCGATGATGCTTCTGGGGGTTGAAGCCCCCGCCGTGAGGCCGATGGAAGCGTACCGCTTCAGCTCTTCGCGTGGAAGCTCTTCCGGCACTTCAATGTGCCACACAGGAATGCCGCAGCTTTCCGCCACATCGGCCAGACGGCGCGTGTTTCCGCTGGTTTTCCCCCCTACGACGATCATAGCCTCAGCCTGTTGCGAAATCATCAGCGCTTCCTGCTGCCGCTTCCGCGTCGCGTCGCAGATAGTTTCAAGCACGGTGAGGGCGTGCCTTTCCGCAAGCAATTTTTTGATGGCTTCAAATTCCTCGCGTTCCTGCGTGGTTTGGGCCGCCAGCACTACGGCGTGGGTATCTTTGAACGTCTGTTTTTCTTTCAGTTCCTTTAAGCTCCCAAACACGAGGCATGGGCCGTTGGCGTAGGAGACAAGCCCCTGCACTTCCGGGTGTTCGGCCTCGCCGAACAGGTAGAGGGAAGTCCCTCGCCGGGTGGCCTCGTCGATGGCGAGCTGCGCCTGTTTGACCTTAGGGCATGTCGCATCAAGGACATGCGCCCCGAGGCCGAGCAGGCGCGCCTCGTCTTTTCGCGGTATGCCGTGCGCCCGGATGATGACGGTGTCCCCCGGCTGTACGGCGTCAAGGGAGTGCGCGAGGATGACCCCCTGCCGCATGTACGTATCCATGACCTGCGGGTTGTGGATGATGGGGCCGAGCATGACCAGCCTGCCGGAACTGCGGGCCTTGTGTTCCTCGATGGCCTGATCGAGCTTGCGCAGGGCAAGCCCTACCCCCATGCAGAATCCCGCTGTTTTGGCGCGCAATACTATTGCCATTGTCTTCTCCTCGGTACTGCCGCTGGGTTAGCGGATTGGCTGTAATTAGGTCTAACGAGCTGGAAAGGGCATTTTTCTGAAAGCTCCGCCAAAGCTGACGGTTCTTTTTAATCTTGAAATTCCCGATAGATGGCCGACAAAATGCCTTAGGCGCGGCGTGCGCCAACGGAAAAATTGGAAAAAGCTGTATCTTCGCATGGGTAGAGATGGAACATCCACGTTCCATGACAGGGCCTTTCCGAAAAACCTTCTCTCCCTGAGCTTGTCGGCACAAAGCCCCTCCCTCATCCTTTGTTCTGATCGGCTCCCTGCCCTACAGCGTTCCCGAAGCTGGATTCCTTTGGAATGGCGGGCGTTGCAAGGCAACCCGCTCTACTGTCGTCTTTGCCCTCCCTGAAGCCGCGGCCTGAGGAACCGGATGGTGTACGGGACGATGAGGATTTTGCCGGGGCCGTCTTCCGCAGGATCGGAAATAAGGCTTTCACGGGGAAGCTGATGGAGGGCTCCGGGCTCGATACTGGAATCGAACAGCATGAGCGTATCGCCGGCCACATCATTGCAGCAAGTCCAATGCCGTATCACCGCCTCCGTGGGGTAGAGGCTCCGTACGAACTGAAGCAGTACGGCGTTGCGTTCGCCGCGCCGCAGCCAGTCGGCAATGGCGTCCCAGAGGGCGGCGGGGGAAGGCGCGCCCGGACCGGGGAAATGGGTCGGAAAGGGGCGGGCCGTCAGCAGCGAGCCCTGTTTTTCCAAGCGTGCCAGCATGGAATCCACCCAGTCCACATAATCCGTCCGCTGATCGAGGAGGGCACGGAACGATTCCTCGTCGCGTGCGGCGTCGAGCAAGGCTTCGTGCAGGATGGATCGGCAGGCGAGCAGCCGCGTGGCGTTGATGTGCCGCATGGCGTTGATGACCGCATAGGCGGCGCAAAAAACATCGAGTTGTCCCTGATAGGCCGGATTCATGGCAAATTCCTCACGGGGAGGAAGTGTGCCGGGAGCGGGGAGGGAGGTCAACCGGATTTTGGGCCATAAAGGGGCTTATGGGGCGATCCTCCGGGATGACGGCGGGTTCCGGGAAAGGAAATCATGCCGCAGGTACTGGACAACGGGAAAGCGTCATGGTAAAAAGGCAACTGTATGTGTATATCTGGATACCTTGATATAGATGCGCGGAGATTCCGCATCCGGCATATCAAGATGGAACAAGGTCAATTTACAGGCGGCGCACGTTGCACCGCCCGATGAAGGAGCTACCCCATGCAGCCCGAAAAAGGCAGATATTTCTTTACGTCCGAGTCCGTGACCGAAGGTCATCCCGATAAGGTCGCCGACCAGATTTCCGACGCCATCCTTGACACGCTGATTGAACAGGACCCCAATTCCCGTGTGGCGTGCGAAACCCTCGTGACGACCGGCATGGCCGTCATCGCCGGTGAAATCAGCACCAAGGGCTATGCCGACCTGCCGAAGGTCGTCCGCGAAACCATCAAGGAAATCGGCTACAGCAGCTCCGAAATGGGCTTTGACTGGCAGACGTGCGCCGTTATTTCCTCCATCGACCATCAGTCCGGCGACATTGCGCAGGGTGTGGATCGCGAGGACCCGGAAAATCAGGGCGCCGGCGATCAGGGCATGATGTTCGGCTTCGCGTGCAGCGAGACCCCCACCCTGATGCCCGCCCCCATCTACTGGGCGCACCAGCTTTCGCAGCAGCTCACCAAGGTTCGCAAGGACGGCCTGGTGGACTTTTTCCGTCCCGACGGCAAGACGCAGGTTTCTTTTGAATACGTCGACGGCAAGCCGATCCGCATCAACAACGTGGTGGTATCCACGCAGCATGCCGCGTCCGCTTCCCAGGCCGACATCATCGAAGCCGTGAAGCGCACCGTCATTCGTCCCGTGCTGGAACCCTCCGGCCTGTTCGATGAGAAGGATTGCGAAATCTTCATCAACACCACGGGCCGTTTCGTTGTCGGCGGCCCTATGGGTGACTGCGGCCTGACCGGGCGCAAGATCATTCAGGATACCTACGGCGGTTCCGGGCATCACGGCGGCGGCGCCTTCTCCGGCAAGGATCCCTCCAAGGTCGACCGTTCCGCCGCCTATATGGGCCGCTATGTGGCCAAGAACGTGGTCGCCGCCGGTTTGGCCCCGCGCTGCGAAGTGCAGATCGCGTATTGCATCGGCGTAGCCGAGCCCGTGTCCGTGCTGGTGTCCTCCCTCGGCACGAGCGAGATCCCGGACGAAGTGCTCACCAAGGCCGTGCGCGAAGTGTTCGACCTGCGCCCCTACCACATCACGAAGCGCCTCGATCTGCTCCGCCCCATCTACAAGAAAACGTCCTGCTACGGTCACTTTGGCCGTGAACTCCCCGAATTTGCGTGGGAACGCACCGACGCCGTCGCGGATCTCCGTACCGCCGCGAAGGTTTGAGCGTGGCCGCATACGGCCATACCCTCGTAATGCCCCTTTAAGCGCCAAGCCCGGCGTTTGAGGCTATGGGACGGAAAAGGCGCCTCTCTGCGGAGGGCGCCTTTTTTTGCTGGAAAATCGTCCGCGTTAGAGATAGTCCTGAGAGGGATTATATCTATGCGGAGGTGCCCAGTGAGGGTCAGCAAAAGTCAAAAGCGGTTCTTTTTGGAAAAAGCCTTTTGGGAGCAGCTTCGGAACTGGGGCTGGATTTATCTCTTCTTTGCCGGTTTTTCTTTGTTGACGGGATTGATTTCATTCGGGGCCACGCTGCGCTGGTTTCCCCTTTCCGACATGCTGCGTTCGCTGCTGCTCGATACCCTGTTGACGCTGCCTGTGATGTTTCTTCCCGGTGTGCTTGGCGTGGGGTTCCTCATCCTGTCGTTCGTGCCCTTTCTTGCCGTCACCCTCGCCAATGTCGTGCATATCCTGCTGTACCGCGCCCCCATATCAACCTTTGCGATCCAGTCCATTTTTGAGACGACCTCCAATGAGGCGAGGGAATTTGTCACGGACTTTTTTTCTATCCCCAATGCGCTCATTCTTGCGGCCGTTTTTGTGATACCGTTTTTCCTCCTTGTGAAGGCGGTACGGGCCAGACATTCTCTCTCTCTCTCTCTCTCTCTCTCTCTCTCTCTCCAGTACACGTATTGCTCTTAATCCTTTGCATCCCCATCGCCTATTCAGCCGTGCGCAAGGGGCCGCGCCTGCTTGCCTCCCACGGGGTATACCAGTTTTGCACGACCCTCTGCCGCTATGCCGATGAAATACGGGCTGTGGATGCCGTACGCACCGAGAGGCAAAGCCTGTCGCTGGCTCCTGTGGCTTTTCTGGACGGCGATCCCGCCATGCCGCGGACGTATGTGTTCATCGTCGGGGAGTCGGCGAACCGGAACCATTTTTCCCTGTATGGCTACAAGCGGAACACGACGCCGAGGCTGGAGGCCATGCGGGATGAGCTGGTCATTTTTGACGATGTCATCAGCCCGGACACCCATACCATCCCCAGCTTGCGGAAAGTCCTCCTTTTCCCGGAACTGCGGCAAGGCGAT
Source organism: Bilophila sp. T19-St14 (assembly GCF_059728385.1). Classification (NCBI taxonomy): domain Bacteria; kingdom Pseudomonadati; phylum Thermodesulfobacteriota; class Desulfovibrionia; order Desulfovibrionales; family Desulfovibrionaceae; genus Bilophila; species Bilophila sp. T19-St14. The sequence goes on along the minus strand of NZ_BAAGFT010000001.1, from coordinate 1,897,313 downwards.
TCTATCCTGAGCAGCCCATCCGTTTTGACCCTTCTGAACAGCGCGGGATTTACGACATACTGGATTTCCAATCAGGCCGTGAATGTGGAGGGGGCTACGGGGGTACGGCTGTTCGCTGAAGACGCAAAGCATGTTTCGTTCCTCAATATGGCCCGTGATGAGGGCCGGAGCGTGAGCTATGACGCGGTGGTGCTGCCGGAACTGGAAAAGGTGCTCGGCAACGCGGTGGAGCGTAAGGCCGTCTTTATCCATTTGATGGGCTCCCACCTGACGTATGCGCTGCGGTATCCCCCGGAATTCGGCGTGTTTTCTTCCACGGACGACATCCCCACAAAACCGTGGAGGCCGGAAAGCGCAAAACGGTATGTCAATACGTACGATAATTCCATACTGTACACGGATCTTATCGTGTCCGGCATCATCAATGCCGTAAAACGGAAGGGCGGGAACGCCTTTGTGGTGTATTTTTCGGATCATGGGCAGGAAGTGTATGATACGCGCCCGGTACGCGGGCAAATAGCCAATGATCCCTCGAAGCATATGCTGGATATTCCTTTCCTGTGCTGGTTTTCTCCCGAATATCAGCGCAGGAACGCCGAGTTTGTGGGGCGGGTGAAAGGGGCCGTCCATAAACCTTGGGTGACGTCGGAGTTTGCCTATGCCGCGGCGGAGCTTGCCCGGCTTTCGTTCGGGGGGAGCAAACCGGAAAAAACGCCCTTCTCGGCGGGCTATGAGCCTTGGGCCCGGTACGCCCCCAATGGAAGCGAGTACGGCTCGTTGGATAAATAGCACGTTCCGTGCTTGACATCGGCTTTGTTTCCTTGAACTGTAGCCGATGCGCGCTGCGGCGCGGCGTTCCCGTTTTTTCGGCGGGGCCAAAACAAACCACGAGAGTCAGGCCATGATAGTTGCAGACGTTCATAACCATACCAACGCGTCCCACGGCAAGGCGTCCGTCGGCGAGATGTATGCCGCCGCCAAGGAGCGCGGTCTTGCCGTATACGGCTTTTCCGAGCATTCCCCCCGTCCCGAAGCGTATTCCTATCCTGTGGAATACCGGGAACATCTGCGCCGGAATTTCGTGCGCTACGCCAGTGAGGTCATGCAGCTCCGCGCCTTGTCGAGTTCGCCCAAGGTGCTGCTCGGCATGGAGCTGGACTGGTTCCCCTCCGAGCGGGCCTTCATGGAGGCCGCCGTTGCGGCGTACCCGTTCGACTACATCATCGGGGGCATCCATTTCCTTGGTTCGTGGGGGTTCGACTTCACGCAGGACGACTGGAAGATCAGCCCGCAGCAGTGCCATACGCGCTATGAAAATTATTTCCGTACGCTGGCGGACATGGCCCGCAGCGGGCTGGTGGACATCGCCGCGCACCCCGACATCATCAAGCTGTATTCCGTAGACGTGTTCCATCAATGGCTCGCCATGCCGGAGAGCCTTGCCTTGATCCGTGAGGCGTTGACGGCTATCCGCGACAACGGGCTGGCGATGGAGGTTTCCTCCGCCGGGCTGCGCAAGCCGTGCAATGAGATTTATCCTCACCCGGCGATCATGGAGCTGGCTTCGGAGCTGGGGGTGAAGATCAGCTTCGGGTCTGATGCGCATTGCCCGAACACGCCCGCCTATGCGTTCGACAAGCTGGAAGCCTATGCCCGTTCCTACGGCTACACGTCCAGCGTCATTTTTGAGAACAGGAAGCCCCGCGAGATCGGTTTTTAGAGGGCTGGGAGGAGATTGGGAGGGGAGAGGGCCCCTTTCTGAAGAAAGGCTCCCTCTCCCCTCCCAAACCCACCCCTCTCCCTCCAAAGACTTTCGGCTGGTGGGGAGGCCGCGCGGCGGGAGTCCCGTTTTGCGGAAAGGCAAAAGGGGCGCTGGCTGTTTGTCCCCTTTTTCCAACGGCTATGTCATGGAATGTGGTTGTTTCATCTTCGCAATATGATGAAAATATGGCCTTTTTCTCCAATGGTTCCGTTGGCGGGCCCTATGGCCGGCATTGTATTGGTTATTCCTTTGGAGTTCCAAGAGGTTCTGTCACGGCATATGGTTGCTTTGTTTTTGTAGTGCACTGAAAATAGATACTTTTTATCTTGTTTTTCCGCTGAGGGGCTCCATGATTGGGCATTTTATGGGTTATTCCTTTGGCCCTGTCATCGTATGTGGTTGTTTCATCTCTACAGCACGGTGAAAATACAGCCTTTTTCTCCAGTTTTCCCCTTGGAGGAATCCTTGGTTAAGGCATTTTGCCGGTTATTCCTTTGGAACTTCAAAGAAAAAGCATCAACCGCTTCCTATGGCACAGCCCTTCAAGAAAGTAGGATCAACCATTTTCTAGGCTGTGTCGTCAATTGGATATAATTTATTGAAATTATTATATTATTTTTAAAGTTGCAAAAACTTATTTAGATAATTTTAAATAGTTATATGTCAAATGACGATACGGCCTAGGGCACGGCCAAACAAACAGATCCCATGACGGGGCCTTGTTTTTTATCTCATCGGCATGAAAGGGAATCGCAGGGTTCTCTTTTTTCTTTGCAACCCTTTGGAGCGTATTGTGGAACCTTCGCGTCGCCCTCTCATTGAAGTTGAGCATGTGTTTGTGACCTATCCGGGTACGGAGCGGCATATCCTGAATGATTGTAACCTCACCCTCTACAAGGGGGAGCATGCCGTCATCCGCGGCGGCAACGGTGCGGGCAAGTCCACGCTGCTGCGGCTGTTGCGCGGCGAGCAGTGGCCGGATCAGATCGATCACCGGCGCGCCGGGCGGGTGCTCTGGCATGGGCCGGAAGGGGCGGATTCGTCCCCGCTTACGGGGCGCAAGGTGACGTCGCTGGTGTCGGCCATGCAGCAGGAGCGGGTTGTCCACCAGGAATGGCGGGTGGACGGCGAGCGGCTGGTGCTCGGCGGCTTTTCCGATGCGATCTACATCGCGCAGCAGCCTACGCCCGAAATGTGTGAAACGGCGTATCAGCTCGTGCGTCTTCTTGGCGGCGTGCACCTGTTGAAAAAGCCCGTAACAGCCATGTCCCAAGGGCAGCTTCGGCTGATGCTGGTGGCGCGCGCCCTTGTCCGCAAGCCGGGAGTGCTGCTGTTGGATGAAGTGACCGACGGTTTGGACGCACGGGCGCGCAGCACCCTTCTGGACGCGCTGGGACGCGCCTCCGAGCTGTCTACGCTGGTCATGACCACACATCGCCCCGAAACGCTCCCCGGTTGGCTGAGCCGCCAGATCGTGCTGGAAAACGGGAAGGCCGTGGACGGCCCCATGCTGGAAACGGCGGCGGAGCCGGAAAAGGAACCGGTTCCGGTTGCCGGTGCCCCTGAGCTGAAAGGGATCCGGGGATGTTCGGCCCGCATCACCATTAAGGACGCGTCGGTGTTCATTGATCGCGTGCCCGTGCTGCACGACATCAACTGGACCATCAATCCCGGTGAGAACTGGGCCGTGCTCGGCGGCAACGGCGCGGGCAAGTCCACATTGCTGCGCCTGCTGGCGGGCGACGAAATTGTGGCCTACGGGGGCGAAATCGTGCGCGAACTGCCCCGGCAGGGCGGCGTTGTGGATCGGCTCGAAGTGCTGCGCAAAGGCGTCCGTCTGGTGTCGGATCGCCAGCAGGCGACCTATACCTACGACATCACGGGCGAGGAGCTGGTTTTTTCGGGCATCGACAATTCCGTGGGCGTGTACCGTGAACCTTCCGGGGAGGAACGGGCGCAGGTTGAGGCTATCCTCGCATCCCTGCATCTGGAATTTTTGGCGAAACGGGCGATCCGTTCCTGTTCGACCGGGGAGTTCCGCCGTTTGCTCCTTGCCCGCGCCCTTGCCGGGGAGCCGGATCTCCTGCTGCTTGACGAACCCTTCTCAGGCCTCGACGCCCCATCACGTAATGAGTTTTTCACGCTGCTCAACCAGCTTGCGCGGCAGGGCGTGCAGATGATCCTCGTCACCCATCATAAGGCCGACATTTTCCCCGCCATTACCCACATGCTCCAGCTCGAAAACGGACGTATCTCCGCGATTTGGGAGCAAGGGTAAAGAGAGGGCGGCGCCTGAAGGCGGGGAACCCATTTGGCTCTGTCATAGTATATGGTTGTCTTGTTTCAGCAATATACTGAAAATATATGTTTTTTCTCCAATATTTCCGCTGGTGGGCTCTGTGATTGGGGGATTTTATTGGTTATTTCTTTGGAGTTTCAAGGAAATAAGGCATCAACCGTTTTCTATGATACAGCCACCCATTTTAGGGCGTGTCGTCGTTTGACATATAACCTTTTAAAATTATTGAAATAATACTTTTTGTAATATGAAAAAATAATTGAATGATTTCAATAGATTATATTTAATTGACGACATGGCCTAGAAAGATTCACCCGTGTAGAAGGCCGAGCACAATCGGCCTTCCTGCCCAACGAAAAGCTCCCCATGCGGCTTTGCCGTATGGGGAGCTTTTCGTTGGGCCCTGAGGGGGTCCGGGGGAAATCATTTCCCCCGGACAGGGTCAAGGGGCGGTAGCCCCTTGCCGCCGGAGGCCCTTATTTCTTCTTTTTGCCGCCGGGGGTCGCGGGCGGGGTCGCCTTCGGGGTGGGCTTGGGCTCCTCAACGGGGGCTTCGGCCGGGGTTTCCACGGCGGCTACGACCTTGGGCGGGGGCGTTTCGGAATGCACCTCGTTCGGGGCGACCTTGGGCACGGAGGCCAGGCGCGGCTTCGCTACGCGGGCAGTACCCTTGTGGTATACGACGAACTTGGTGGGGACCGGTGAACGGTGGGTCGAGAGCATGAAGAGGCTCTTGGTCGGGCAGACTTCCACGCAGATGCCGCAATAGACGCAGGAAAAGGGATCGTACCCCCAGAAAGCTTCCTTCGGGTCTGTGGAGATGCACTGCGCCGGGCACTTGTTCGAGCACATGCGGCAGAAGATGCAGGATTCCACATTGTTGATGAGACGGCCCCGGTAGTTGGAGAAGGGGTCGCGTTTCACCATCGGGTACTTCCGCGTCGCGGGGCGCTTGAGGAAGTTGCGGAATATGGTGTTGATCATGAGCATGACGAGTTCCTCCTACCGTTCGGTGCAGCTGATGCAGGGGTCGATGGAAAGCACGACGACGGGAACGTCGGCAAGCTGGATTCCCTTCACCATATGGAGCAGGGGCGGAATGTTGGCGAATGTGGGCGTGCGGATGCGTACGCGGTCGAGGTACTTGGAACCGTTGCCCTTGACGTAGTACATGCACTCGCCGCGGGGCTGTTCGACGCGGGAAACGACTTCGCCGGAGGGGTTGCCCTTGACCTTTACGTTGATTTCCGTGTCGGGCAGGTGGCTGATGGCCTGGCGGACGATTTCCATGGACTGGAGCACTTCGAGGAAGCGGACTTTGGTACGGGCCCAGCAGTCGCCGTCGAGGACGGACACGGGCGTGAACCCAAGTTCCGCGAAGGCTTCGTATTCCGTCTGGCGCACGTCCTGAGCCACGCCGCTGCCGCGCAGGGTCGGCCCGGCGGCGCCAAGCTGGATGGCTTCCTGAGCGGTCATTACGCCGATGCCCACCGTACGCTTTTTGACGGTGTAGTCTTCCATGGTCACCTTTTCGAGGCGGCGCATTTCGGCTTCAAGGGTATCCAGTTCGTCGAGGATCCAGCGCTGGTGCTCACGGGAGAGATCCTTGCGCACGCCGCCGACGATATTGGTGGAGATGATGACGCGGTTGCCCGCCGTGGCTTCGTTGATGTCCATGATGCGTTCGCGGATTTTCCAGAACTGCATGAACAGGCTTTCAAAGCCGAGGGCGTCCGCAAAAAGGCCGAGCCACAGCAAGTGGCTGTGCATCCTGTGGAGTTCCGACCAGATGATGCGCAGGTAGGCGGCGCGGCGCGGCACTTCGACGTTCATGAGGTGCTCGATGGCGCGGCAGAAGCACAGGGCGTGGATGCAGGAACAGATGCCGCAGACGCGCTCCACGATGTAGATCATCTGGTTGTAGTCGCGGAGCGTGGTGAGCGTTTCGAGGCCGCGGTGGACATAGCCGAGCTTGGGCAGGGCTTCGACCACGGTTTCGTTTTCCATGACGAGCTGGAGATGGATCGGTTCCGGCAAAACCGGATGCTGCGGTCCGAAAGGAATGATCGTACGGGACATGACGCGCTCCCTACTTTTTGGTGACGGTGGAAAGGGTGCAGGAAGGGCCGCGGAGAAGCGGCGGCGGCGTGTCCTTTTCCAGATAGAGGCTGCCTTGGAAGTCAAGGATCAGCCCGTCCCATGTGATGCCGTATTGGTCGCGGCTTTCGTTTTCCACGAGCAGGGCGCAGAAATAGATGTCCGAAATGCTCGGCACCGCCTGCCCCAGCGGGACGGTGAGGCGGTAGCTGCGCATGTTCAGGTTTTTGTCGTAGTGGTAGATGATATCGAGATTGCCGTCGCCGAGGTTGTGTACGGACAGGGTCACGAAACGGTACCCGGCGTCGAAATTGGCCTTGGCCACGGCGCGGACCGTTTCAAGCGTGATCGGCTCGGCTTCGAGGCGAGCAACTGATGGGGGCATATGTTCCTCCGGAGCGCGGCACGGGGCCGCGCGTCGTCGATTTATTCAAAAATGGTCGTCTGGGGCATGTCCCGCAGGCCGAGCTTGCCCTTGACCACTTCAAGCGCGAGCACGACGCCGTCGATGATGGCTTCGGGCTTGGCCGCGCAGCCGGGCACGTAGACATCCACGGGGATCACATGATCCACGCCGCCCACGACGTTGTAGCAGTCCTGAAACACGCCGCCCGTGCAGGCGCAGGCGCCGATGGCGATGACGGCCTTGGGCTCCGGCATCTGATCGTAGATGTTTTTGAGGACGTCCTTGTTGCGCTGGTTCACGGTTCCGGTGACGAGCAGCACGTCGGCGTGCTTGGGATCGCCGATGTTCACGATGCCGAAGCGTTCGACGTCGAAGACGGGCGTGAGGCAGGCCAGCACTTCAATGTCGCAGCCGTTGCAGGAACCGCAGTCGTAATGGACGACCCAAGGGGACTTCAGGCGTCCCTTATTGATGTATTGGTTCAGTTTTTCATGTAATGCCGAAAAATTCATGGGGTACCCCCGATAGTCTGGGCTTCGGTTCTAGCGGACGTAGAGCCAGAGGATGTTGAAGATGGCCAGGCCCAGCGTGATGCCGAAGGCATGCTTGAGCATCCAGCCCCACGTCATGCGCGCACAGACGTTGTCGACGACGATTTCAAGCGCGTAGGTCAGCACGAGCAGGACGGCCATGCCCATGATGCTCGTGTGCCAGAACAGGGAGCACAGGCCGAGCAGCAGGATGACGTCGAGCCAGTGGGAGATTTCAAGCAGCGCGAGCTGGGGGCCGGAATAGTCGGTCAGCACGCCGCGCACGATTTCCTGATGCCCGTGGTGGCAGGAGGCGATGTCGAAGGGCGACTTGGCGAGCTTGATGGTCAGCGCATAGCCGAGCGCGATGAACAGGAACGGCAGATGCGGCAGCAGCGGCACGTCAAGCGCGTAGATGTCGGAGATCATGAAGCTGCCGGTGGCGGCGGACATGCCCACGAAGGTGAGGATGACCAGCGGCTCATAGGCGAGCATCTGGAGCAGTTCGCGCTGCGCGCCCACGTTGCTGTAGGGCGAGTCGGCGGAAAGCGCGCCGGCCACCTTGAACACTGCGCCGACCGTCATGACGAAGAACAGCAGCAGCATGTCGCCCTGCATGAAGAACATGAGCAGCGCGATGGCCGAAGCCATGAGGCAGACGTAGGACGAGAAGATGAGCCACGGGTTGGTTACGCACGGGGCTTTCCCAAGGAGCTTCAGGACATCGTAGAAGGGCTGGAGCAGCGGCGGCCCCTGCCTGGACTGGAGACGGGCCGTCAGGCGTCTGTCCACCCCGGCGAGAAGTCCGCCCGCGGGAACGGCTACAGCGACTGCGATAAGGGCGAAAATGAGCTTCAGCATTAGAGCAGACCTCCCAACATGACCACCATAAGGACAATGGCGATGGTGTTGATCCTGCCGGTGAGCGTCTGTTCACCGAACCAGGCTTCCATGTAATAGTTGGACGACTTGGGTTCCACGAGGGTGTTCAGGGGGCCGTTGAAGCCCACCTTGCCGTCCTGCACATACTGGATGCCGGAAAGGTAGGGCAGGGCGCGGGGGCCGCGTTCGGCCTTTCTGGACTGGCGCAGGGCGTACCACATGCCGATCGCGAGCAGGAAGAACATGGGGTAGACGGCGAACAGCCCCCTGCCGTTGGTCAGGATGCCCCAGTCGGAGGCGAACATGCCTTCAATCCCGAACAGCGAGGCGATGCTCTGTTCGATGCCGCCGAAGATCCACGGCACGAAGAGGGAAAGGAGGATGGCGCCGTAGAGGAGCGTGCGCAGGGCGAAGCTCATGGAGCCGTCGAGGTGTTCGGGGACGGGGCGCTTTTCGCTCAGCGGGTCGCTGCCGAGCAGCAGGCCGGCCCAGCGGGCCCAGAACAGCACGGTGAGGGCGCTGCCGAAGGCGATGAGCACCACGAGCACGGGCATGAAGGCCGGGGCCGAGGCGGACGCTTCGATGGCGATCCACTTGGCGAGCAGCGCGCCGAAGGGCGGCAGCATCATGGTTACGATGCCGAACAGGGTGATGACCGCCACGCGGGGCATGATCTTGTACAGGCCGCGCATGGATTCGATGTCACGCGAGCCGATGTGCTGTTCGATGGTGCCCACGCAGAGGAAAAGGAGGCCCTTGGAAACCGCGTGGAAGATGATGAGCAGGATGGCGGCGGTGATGGCCGCCGGGGTCGCCATGCCCGCACACGCGATGATGAGGCCGAGGTTGGCGATGGTGGAGTAGGCGAGGATCTTCTTGCCGTTGCTCTGGCCGCAGGCAAGGGCGGATGCGGCCACGAAGGTGAAGGCGCCGGTCAGGGAAACGACGCCCGCGAGCATGGTCCCCGCAAAGGCCGGGGAGAGGCGCAGCACGAGGTAGACGCCGGCTTTGACCATCGTGGAGGAGTGGAGCAGGGCGGACACGGGCGTGGGGGCGACCATGGCGCCGCACAGCCAGCTCTGGAAAGGAAGCTGCGCGGACTTGGTGAACGCGGCGAAACAGAGGAAGGCGACGGGCAGCATGGCGGCCGTGGAGTGCATGACCACGGACTGGGCCAGCATGGCCTGGATGGACAGGGTGCCGATGGCCTTCTGCATGAACAGCATGGCGGCGAGGAAGCCGATGCCGCCCACCATGTTCATCCACAGGGCGCGGGTCGCGTTGCGCTTGGCTTCGCGGGTGCCGTCATGGCTGATGAGGAAGAAGGAGCACAGCGTGGTGATTTCCCAGAAGAAGAACACCCACGGGAGGCTGTCGCAGAGGACGAGGCCGTTCATCGCGCCAAGGAACAGCAGCAGGAAGAAGAAAAAGCGGGACTGCCTGGATTTGGCGAGGCGGAGATGATCCTCATGTTCCTGCATGTAGCCGAGGCCGAAGATGCACACGATCCCGCCGACGAGGGAGATGACGAGCACCATGACGAGCGCCAGCGGATCCGCAAGGAATGCCGTGGCCTGATGGCCTTCCAACATGAAGAAGTCGAGGTAGACCATGCCGGCCAGTTGGCCGAGCGCAAGGCCCATGGACAGCCTGTGGCGTATATTTACGGCCACATACAAGATGAACACGAGCAAGGCGAGATCGAGCACGGTCATCAGGGGCTGGAGGGAACTGTCCGGCGATATGGGCAGCACGAAGCTGCCGTACAGGGCTAGGCCCAGTGCGGACAGAGCTGTGATCCCGGTGCCGGCGTAGACGATGCGGCGGCGCAGGGTTCCTTCTTTGTCCAGGGCTACAGCGACAGCCGCGATCAGCGGAAAAACGATGCAGCCGAAGAGGAGCAATTGCAACATGGACGCCTCACTTGACTTGCGGGGTTGACCCGAACGCGGCCCCCCTTCGGGGGCCTTTGGTTTCCTGAGCGCTCAGGACCGTACAAAAACGGGATCGGCCGGCGGGATTCGCGTCCCGGGCACGGTCGGGCCCGAAAAGAGCGGATGCCGGGAAGGGAAAAGTCAGCCGCGCAATCGTCAAAAGCGGTTCGGACATGAAAAAATCCCCCCTCCATCCGATTTATTTTCATGGATCAAAAGCAATGGGGCGTCAAGGAAGAAATGACGCAACTGGTTGGTTAAACAGTTTATTAAGGAATGTTTTCACAGGCGGTTGGGAGCATTTTGCGGTTACACCTTTTGACGTATCGTAACACTGCCGCCTTTGGGGGAATCCCCTTTCGTCTTTTCGCTTGACTTTTGAAGGCGCTTTCGGCTTGTTTTCCCCATGAATATGCTCTGGTGGATTTTTTGCGGCGCGGCGGGGCTTTGGATCGGCATGCCCAACCCCGTGGCGTCTTTTCCGGCTGCGGCGCTCCTGTATCCGGCCTCCCTGTTCCTGCTTGGGACAGGTTCCACAAGCTGGAAACGCGCTTTCCGGCTCGGCTGGCTCTGCGGCCTGGCGGGGGCTTCGGCCTGCCTCTACTGGCTGGCCATCCCCGTCCATGATTTCGGCGGCCTGCCGTGGGCGCTCGCCGCGCCCTGCCCGCTGCTCATGGGCGCGTACATCGGCCTGTATGGGGGCCTGTTCGCCGCGCTTGCCCATGCCCTGAGGGGGGAACCGGCGTGGAGGAAGGGCGTGGCGCTTGGGCTCGGCTGGTATCTTATGGAATGTTTCCGAGGCTGGTTCTTCACCGGTTTCCCGTGGATTACGCTGGCCTCGGCCTTCACGCCGTGGACGCCCGTCATCCAGTTGGCTTCGGTGATCGGCGCGTATGGGCTCGGCGGCCTGCTGGCGGGCTTGTCCTGCCTGTGCGCGGAGGGGATCCTCCGCGCGCGGCATCCCCATGCGCTTCGGAGGCATTGGCTTCCGGCCCTTGGGGGTTCCCTCGCGGGCATGTCCCTGATCGTTGCCTTCGGCGTCGTTTCCCTCGTTTCCGCGCCTTCAGGCCGGCAAGGGCTATGGGTATCCCTGGAGCAGGGCAACCTTGATCAGAACGTGAAGTGGGAACCAACCATGCAGCGGCTCACGGTCAAGCGGTATCTTTCCCTGAGCGCGGCATCCCTGTCCGTGCCGGAACCGGAGCGCCCCGCGCTGTTGATCTGGCCTGAAACGGCCATGCCCTTCGATTACCAGAGCGCCCCGGAACTTCCGGCGGCGATCCGCGCCTTTGCAAGAGATCGCGGCGTGGCCCTGCTGTTCGGCGCGCCGGGGTTCCGCAATCGCGGGGGCGGGGTTGTCGACGCCTTCAACCGTGCTTACCTTATAGCCTCAAACGGGGTGGGCGAAGGATGGTACGACAAGGAACATCTCGTGCCCTTCGGGGAATACGTGCCGCCGTTCCTTGATTTGCCGTTCCTGCGGCCCTTGTTGCAAGGGGTGGGCGAATTTTTGCCCGGCGAGTCCACCGGGCCGCTGGCCTTGCCCGCCATGCCGCAGCTTTCGCCGGATCGGGGGCCGCTTGTTCTGGGCGTGCTCATTTGTTATGAATCCATCTTTCCCGAACTGGCCCGCAAGCAGGTTGCCCAAGGCGCTACGCTGCTGGTGAACATCAGCAACGATGCGTGGTTCGGGCGGTCTTCCGCTCCAGAGCAGCATCTTTCCCTTGGCATCCTGCGGGCTGTGGAGCAGCGCCGCTGGCTGGCCCGTTCCACAAACACCGGCATTTCCGCCTTCGTGGATCCGGCCGGAACCGTTGTAGCCCGCAGCGGCCTGTTCAAGGCCGAGAGCCTGTCCCATCCGGTCGTCCCGCTGACGGAAACATCCGTCTTTTTCACTTTGGAACCGTGGCTGCCGTGGGCCGGGCTTGCCCTTTTCCTCATATGTTTCGCGCCGGCCCTTTTGCGGTTCCGGCGTCACATCTAACCGAACGACAAGGATTTCCAATGCTTCAGCTTGCTGATTTGAAAAGCCGCATCGCGGCGTTGTCCTCGCAGTTCGAGACGCTCTGGGGGCGTCTTTGACCAGCCTTCCCTGTCCGCACGCCTCGCTGAAATAGAGAAGGAACTCTCCGCGCCCGACGCGTGGAACGCCCCGGAAAAGCTGACCCCGGTGCTGCGCGAGAAGAGCCGTCTGGAAACGGAGCTGGCCCGCCTTGATGCGCTCAGGAACTGCCATACCTCCATGCTGGATTGGCAGGAAATGGCACAAGAGCTTTCCGGCGGCGCGGAAGTCAAGGAAGGCGACGATGCCGCCGAAGCGCTGGAGTCGTTGAGCGCCGAAATTGAGCGCCTCACCGAACTTCTTGAGGAAACGGAAACCAACCTGCTCCTTTCTTCCGAAGAGGATCACGCCGACGCCATTCTTGAAATCCACCCCGGCGCGGGCGGCACCGAGGCGCAGGACTGGGCGCAGATGCTCCAGCGCATGTACCTGCGTTGGGCTGATTCGCACGGCTTTTCCGTGGAGGAACTGGACTTCCTGCCCGGCGACGAGGCCGGGATCAAGAGCGTGAGCCTGCGTATTTCCGGCGAGAACGTCTATGGTTTCCTCAAAGGCGAGCGCGGCATCCACCGCCTTATCCGCATTTCGCCCTTCGACTCTTCGGGACGCCGCCACACTTCCTTTGCCTCGGTGGATGTAATCCCCGATGCGGGCGACGACATCGAAATAGAGATCAAGGAATCGGATCTGCGCGTGGATATTTTCTGCGCCAGCGGCCCCGGCGGGCAGGGCGTGAACACGACGTATTCCGCCGTGCGCATCACGCATATCCCCACGGGCATTTCCGTCCAGTGCCAGAATGAGCGTTCGCAGCACCACAACAAGGATTCCGCCATGCGCATCCTGCGCGGGCGCCTTTACGATTTGGAGCTGAGCAAGCGCGATGCCGCGCGTCAGGCCGAGTATGCGGGCAAAAATGCCATCAGCTTCGGCAGCCAGATCCGCACGTACACGTTGCAGCCGTACCGCTTGGTGAAGGATCACCGCAGCAATTGCGAAATAGGCGACACCGACGCCGTGCTTGACGGCCGCATCGACAAGCTGCTCCGTGATTACCTGTTGTGGCAGCATACGACCAAGCAGCAGCGCTGACAGCTTCCGGCGGGCCTGAGAAAACCGCTCTGTGTGCGGCATCCGCAGGAAGTGATGTAAGGCTATGATGGGGGGAGGATGCCTTTTCTATAGGAAAGGCATCCTCCCCCATCCCTATTCTGCCGGAACGCTCCCCAAAGGCGTTTGTGTGGAGCCCGTTTATGGTTTTTCTTTGATTTCATGTTATATTAAGTGGTTACCCTTTTATTGGGGGCTTTCATATATGTGGTTGTTTTATCTCTACAATACAGTGAAAATAAAGACTTTGCGACGGGGCCTTCTTGGGAAGGATACGGTTTTCGCTGTGGGCGCATTGGGAGTGGATGCATTGGGAAAGGGCACCCTGTTGGGACGCTGCCCGAAATAACGGTACTGGCGCCAATACAAGGCTTTTTTCAGCATGGCGCCATGCCGCCTTCCACTATGCCGTAGAGAATTCCTGCCATGTGCCCCCCTTCCGGCTCCCGATTCCTCTCAGCCCGCGAACCGTTTGCCATTTTTGAATATTGATGGCTGTATAGCGGAACAGGGCGGGCATTGCCCCGTAACCGGCGAAAACCGTTCTAAAAGCCTTGCGGGAGAAGGGGCGGCGGATGCCCGGACGGGAAGGGCCGCTGTTGTGAGATTCACAACATGGTGAGAGTAAAAGTGATTTTCTGTTAGAAATCCTCTTGCCCATGCCGTTGGGCTTATGTATATTGCAGCAATACTGCACTTTTCACGGAGTTGTCATGAACAAAAGCGAGCTGGTCAAAGCCTTGGCTGATCAGGCCAACATTTCTCTGGATGAGGCGACCCTTGTGGTCAATACGTTTGTGGACAGCATGAAGGAATCCCTCCTTGAAGGCGGCCGTGTGGAGATCCGCGGGTTCGGCAGTTTCAAGGTGAAGGAATACGGCAGTTATGCTGGCCGCAACCCGCGTACCGGTGAAAAGGTTGCCGTGGAGCCCAAGCGCCTCCCCTTCTTCCGCGCCGGGAAAGAACTCAAAGAATATCTCAACGCGTAAGTTGGGATGCGGGAATTCGTCCCTGTGCATACGGACGGCGTGAAAACATCCCGCAGATGTCCGGGGGGGCCAGCCTCCCCCGGCTTTCTTGTTTTATGCCTTTTGCTGTCCTTTTTTATCGGGACGGCGGCGGCCTCCGAGCTTTTCTACGAGGGTGAGGGGCTCCGGGCGGCCCCTGAGTTTTCCGTTTCCGCCACGGCACAGCCGATCCTGCGTATCCTGTATGCCGCCGATTCCCACGGCGCGCTCCATCCCTGCCCCTCCTGAGGGCACACGCTGGTAGGCGGCGTGGCCCGGCGGGCCACCGTTCTCGAACGCTTTCGGCGCGGATCCGTGCCCACCCTGACGCTGGTGGGGGCGGACGAATTTTCCCCTGATACAGAACTCCCCGATCCCGCGAAAACGGGCGATGCCTCACCGGAAACCGTGCGCGCCGTGTACGATGCCCTGCATGTCGATTGCGGCATGTTGTCCGCCGCCTCCGCCGCATGGTTCGGTGCGGCGCGCCCCCGGAATTTCGTCGAAGTGGGCGGCAGGCCCATAACGAAGCGGTTCCATGTCGGCGGGGTGCCCGTGGCGGTGATCCTGTTCCCGCCGCTTTCCGCAGGGGGGACGGCTGAAACGGAGACGCCCACGCCGAAGCTCCTCGCGTCGGTGCTTGCCGCGGCTGATGCCGCTTCCGACGCCGCGATCCGCATCGGGATCAGCCCGTGGGGATTTGAAGGGGAGTTCGCCGTCCGCGAAGCGTTGGAACAGCGTTACCATCTTTTGCTTGGCGGCGGCCCCGGCGCGGCGTTCGCGGGGGAGGTCAACGCGCAGGCCCCCGGCCTCATCTGGTCGCGGGCCGACAAGGACGGGCGCAGCGTCATGATCATCGACATCATGGCCCTGCCTGAGCCGGGTATGCCCTTTGCGTGGGAATGGGGCCTTTCCATGCAGGCGCAGGAAGTGCGCCTCACTTCCGCCATCCCGTCCGATCCGCATATGGAAGCCTTGCTTCCCAAAGCAAGTTCACGCTGATTTTCCTGACGGTTATCCATGAAAAAGGCTCCGCCCGTGAGGACGGCGCCTTTTATTGTGAGCTTCAGCCTGTTGAGAATACGAAGTGAGCGAAACAGGAAACCACCCGTTATGCGGGTGGCCTTGATTGGTTAACCGAAAGGCTCTGTTATAGTTTGTAGTTGTTTCATCTCCACAGTGCTGTGAAAATACAGCCTTTTTTTCGGTTTTCCTCTTGGCGGAATACAGGGCTAAGGCATTTTGTCGGTTATTCCTGTGGAACTTCAAGGAAAAAAGTATCAACCATTTTCTATAACACAGCTAACCGAAAAAGGAACGCCCCTTTTACGGGGCGCTCCACAGGGTTATCCGAGGAATTCCTTGAGCAGCGCGCCCACCTCGCTCGGACGCTTGGCGACCTTGCCGCCCGCCTTGACGATGGCTTCAGTCTTGCCCTTCACGGTGCCGCGCCCGCCGGTGACGATGGCTCCGGCGTGCCCCATGCGCTTGCCTTCGGGGGCCGTACGCCCGCCCATGAAGGCCACGAGCGGCTTTGTAAAGGCCTTGGCTTGCATGGCTTCGGCCACTTCCTCTTCCATCGTGCCGCCGAGTTCGCCGATGATGACGACGGCGTGGGTGTCCGGGTCGGCTTCATACAGCGGGAGGAGTTCCGCGAAACGGGTTCCGGGGACCGGGTCGCCGCCCACGCCGATCAGGGTCGTGACGCCGAACCCGCCCTTGACGATTTCGGCGGTGACTTCGTTGGTCAGGGAGCCGCTGCGGGTCATGACCCCGACGTGGCCCTTCTTGTATACGCGGTCGATCCAGTAGGGGATGGTGCCGAGCATGGCTTCGCCCACGGAGATGATGCCCGACGTGTTGCCGCCCACGACCATCGCGCCGCAGGAAAGCGCGGCCCGGCGGATCTGGACGGCTTCGTGCAGCGGGATGCCGTCCGCGATGGTGCAGATCTTTTTGATGCCCGCGTCGAGGGCCTCAAACACGGCGTCCTTGGTGAACTTGGGGGGCACAAACAGCATGGCGACGTCGGCGGGGTGATCCTTCATGCCGCGGCGGACGGAGTGGTACACCGGGATGCCGTCCACGTCCTGCCCTTCCTTGCCGGGGGTGACGCCGAAAACGACCTGCGTGCCCATATCTTTCATGTGCTTCGTCCAGAAAGCGCCTTCCTTGCCGGTGACGCCCTGCACAACCACGCGCGAATCCTTATGGATGAAAATGCTCATTATGCCCTCCCGGCAGCGATGTCCACAGCCCGCTGCACGGCTTCTTCAGTGTTGGTCAGGGGTTCCAGCCCGGCGTCGCGCAGGATGGCAAAGGCTTCCTCTTCATTGGTGCCGCGGATGCAGGTAACGATGGGCTGCTTGGGCTGGTGGGCTTTGATGGCTTCCACGAGGCCCTGCGCCATGACGTCCGCGCGGGCGATGGTTCCGAAGGTGACCACGAGGATGACCTTGCTCGGAGTCTTGAGGCAGAGCTCCATAGTGCGGACGGCCTTGGTGTAGTTGGCCCCGCCGAATTCCACATAGGTCGCCGGGTGCCCGCCCGCGTCGTTGATAAGATCGAATACGGTGGTGGTCAGGCCCGCGCCCGCGCACATCAGGGCGATGTCGCCGTTGAACTGGAGGTAGGGGATGCCTTCCTGCGCGGCTTCAAATTCGACTTCGGAGTCAAAATAGTCGCGGGTAAGCGGGTAGTTGGGCTGGCGCCACACGGAGTTGTCGTCGATGATGAGCTTGCCGTCGCCCGCGATGGCCTTGCCGTCCTTGGTGATGAACAGCGGGTTGATTTCGGCGAGCTGTGCGTCATAGGCGCGGAAGGTCTTGTAGAGGCCGCGCACGGCCGCGCCGACCTGCTTGCCGAGATCCCCGGACAGCCCCATGCCGTAGATGAGGTTGTTGACGTGGTAGCCGCCGAGCCCTTCGGCGATGTCCACGCGCACGGTGACGATCTTTTCGGGGGCAGTGGCGGCGAGCTTTTCGATTTCCACGCCGCCTTCGGCGCAGCCGATGAGCATGATCTTGGATTCCACCGGATCCACGGTGATGGAGAGATAGATTTCGCGGTCGATGTCCACGGCCTCTTCAACGAGGAGCATGCGGACATTGTGTTCGGATTCAAACAGGGCCTTGGCGGTGGCTTTGGCGCTTTCGGCGTCCTTCACGACCTTGATGAGCCCGGCCTTGCCGCGCCCGCCGCGCAGCACCTGCGACTTGAGCACGCAGGGGAACCCGATTTCCGCAAACGCGCCGTCCAGTTCGTCCATACCGCGTACCAGTACGCCCTTCGGGGTCGGCAGGCCTTTTTCGCGGAAGGCTTCCTTCGCCTGATATTCAAACAGCTTCATGGCAGTTCCTTTTGGAAGAGACGCCTCCGGCGGCAAGGGGCCCTGCCCCCTTGACCCCCGCCGGGGGGCATGATGCCCCCCGGACCCCTGCGTTGCCGCGGCGCTCCTGTTGCCGGAGGTGCGAGCTGTTGAGGGAGTCAGGCGTTTCTCTTTGTGTTTGTTGTGTCTTTGGGAAAAAGCCGCTGCGCGCCTTTTTCTTTTTTTGCCGTTTGGAAAACCTGCGGACAGGGATTCGATAAAGGCAAAAGTCTTGGGAGGATGAGGGGATGGGGTCTGGGGAAGGGGAGAAGGAAGCCCTTCTTCAGAAGGGTTCCTTCTCCCCTTCCCCAGCCTTCATATCCCGTTCATCTTCTTATTTGCCGTACTTCTTCCAGAAATCGCCCCACATCTCTTCGTCGGTGAAGGCCCACGGGGCTACGGGCTCGTTGACCCACGTGACGTTGATGAAATGGCGCCAATGGACGTTTTCCGTGGTGCTGTTGCCGCCCCATGTGCCGCAGCCGAGGGTGGCGGTGGAGGGCATCCGGTTGAAGGGGTGCCCGCCGTTGCCCGCGCTCATGGACTGGCGCACGGTGATGCGGGAGGACTTCATATGTTCGCCGAGGTACTCGATGTACTCACGCTTGTAGGTATGGATGCCGCAGGAGTGGCCGCGCCCGACGAGGTTGGTCAGCTCGACGAGGATGCGGTAGGCGTCCTTGAAGTCCTTGGCCTTGTAGACGGTGAGGACGGGGGAGATCTTCTCGTCGTGGAACTTGTCGTCGGGGATGGGTTCCATGCCTTCGACAAGGAGGATGTCCGTGCCTTCGGGGATGCTGATGCCCGCGCCGTCCGCGATGACCTGCGCCGACTTCGCGATGATGTCGGGGTTGAGTGCGATTTTGCCCTTGGCGTTGAGCTTCCACATATGGTTCTTCAGCTTTTCGCGGTCTTCGCCGGTGACGAGGTGGCAGCCGTTTTTCTTCATTTCGGCCATGAACTGGCCGTAGACGGCTTCAACCGGGATGACCGCGTTTTCGGACGAGCAGGATGTGGCGTAGTCGAACAGCTTGCTGCCGCAGATCATCTTGGCGGCTTCGACGACGTCGGCGTCTTCGGCTACGATGGCGCAGGCGTTGCCCTGCCCGACGCCGTAGGCCGGGGTGCCGCTGGAGTAGGCGGCACGCACGACCTGACCGCTGCCGGTGGCGACGATGAGATCGGAAACCTTCATGAGCTCGGTGATGGCTTCGCGGCTCGGATCTTCAAGCACCTGAATGAGGTCTTCGGGGGCCCCGACCTTGCGCAGGCCGGCGCGCATCATGTTGATGGCCTCGGTGGTGCTTTTCAGCGCGCGGGAGCTGGGCTTGAAGATGACGGCGTTGCGGCCCTTGAGGATGCCTACGGCCTTGCCGCCGCATGTGGCGGTGGGGTTCGTCGCCGGGAGGATGGCGCAGACCACGCCCACGGGCTTGGCATATTTGGAGATGCCGGTCTCTTCATTGCGTTCGATGAGGCCCACGCTCTTGGCGCCCCTGATGTCGTGCAGCACGCCGCCGACCTTGCGCTTGTGCTTGATGATCTTGCTCTGGACGTTGCCGTAGCCGGTTTCTTCCACAGCCATCTTGGCGAGCTTGGCGATGTTTTCGTCTTCGTAGACTTCCCAGCCGATGGCGAGGCATATCTCGTCGATCTGTTCCTGCGTGTAGTCGTTGACGATTGCTTGCGCCTTGCGGGCCAGTTCCATCTGTTCGCTGACGGTCTTCATGAAATCCTCCGTTGTGTGTTGGTCGGCTTTATGGTGGAGTTGCAATGATGACGAGTAAGGTTTGCCTGTAATTGTCCTATGTTAATGCCAGATGTCCATCCCGGCAAACTTGCCGAATACCGCCACCGAGAACGTAACGCACAGGATGGCTATGATGGTCATGAAGACGCCCGACTTGGCGAAATCCGATATGCGGAAGTAGCCGGAAGAGTAGGGAATGACGTTGGTAGGGCTGGACGTGACCATGATGAAGGCCATGCTGGTGGCGATGCCTGCGGGGCCGGCGAGCACCCACGGGTTCATGCCGATGTCGAGGCCGAGGGCGATGATGAGGGGCATGACCACGGCGCCGGTGACGCTGTTGGAAGAGAAGAAGATCTTGAGCAGTTCAACCATCGTGATGACGGCAAGGACGCGCAGGACGGGGTGCAGTTCGCCGACGCCGGAAAGCGTTCCCCAAGCGATCCAACGGGCCGCCCCGGTGCTGGCAAGGAGCATGCCTGCCGAAATGCCGCCCGCGATGAGGATGAGCCCGCCCCAGTCGATGCTGCGAGAGGCTTCCTTCCAGTCGTCAAAAACGCGCAGGCCGGGGAGGAACAGGAGGACGAAGCCGAATAGGGCGACGAAAGCTTCGGGGGCCTTGAAGCCGATATACGGTTCAAGGTTTGAGCCGCCGAGCCACAGGAAGACCATCGTTACGAAGACGACGAGGGTGCGGATTTCCTTGACCTTCAGGCCGCCGAGGGCTGCGAGCTCGGCCTTGATGCTGTCGAGGGTGATGGGGATTTCCTTAAACTCAGGCTTGAAAAGCTTCATGAGGCAGAACCAGCCGAGGGGGATCATGAGCAGTGCACCGGGAACGCCGACAGCCATCCACTGCGCAAAGGAGACGTCAAGCTGTGCGATGTCGCGGACGTATTGCATGGCAAGGACGTTTGCGCCGCAGCCGGCGGGGGTCGCCGTGCCGCCGATGAGGGAGCCCCAGACGATGCCGATCATGAGGGCACGTCCGAAATTGCTCTCCAAGGGCTTGCAGCCGCTGCCCTGAAGGATGCTCATGCCGAGCGGGAGCAGCATGGCGGCGACGGCCATGTCCGTGACCCACATGGACGTAAGTGCCCCGACCGTAATGAAGGCGAGCACGATGCGGTCAGTACGCCGGCCTACCTTGGTGAGCATCCACAACATGAAGCGGCGGGCAAGCCCGGATTCCGTCATGGCTGCGGAGAGCCCCATAGCGCCCATGAGGAACATGATGGATGAGTTGCCGAGGCCAAGCTTCACAAGGCTGCTGAACTTGTCGATGTTCATGACGTGCAGGAGCACGATCAGGGAGAGCGACGTCGCGGGGAAGGGGATGGCTTCCGTCATCCACATGATGACCGCAAAACAGAGCGCCCCCATAACGCATTTGGCGCTTTGCGTGAGCGGGATGGCTTCTGTTCCTTTATAGAAAGGCTCCGGGGTAGGCAGTGCAATGACGATCAACATGACGATGATGCCCACTAGGAAGAAAAAGGTCTTCCGCGCGGTTTCCAGAGGCACTCTATCGCCGACAATGGCAGTAAGGCAGTTGTCCAAGCGACTCATGTGGTATCTCCGCTGAGTATGCCGGTTGATGGGAAATCCTAAAAAGTACCAGTTGACTTTGTTCTTTTTATAGCAATGGGCATGCCAGATTGTGATTTTAAGTACGAATTTTGTGGATCAACTGGAATATACGGTGGTTATAAACGGAATCCCCAAGGGGTGCAGTGATAAGTGCCGCGCAGAAGTGTCTTTATTTTTGGACATGCACGCTTGTATGTCTGTATATCCAGACATACTGTGTAAAGAAAAACGCCAGCCGTCTTTTCAGGACGGCTGGCGTTCGCGCACGGAATGCTTGGAACTATATTATTGTGCAAGCTTTTTCAAATAGATGTCTGTAACGTCACTGAGCCGGTTTTTGCCCCCAACGAAGGAGGCCAGCTCCTGAAGCCATGTGTGCAGCTTCTTCTGGGCGGGATCAAAGAGCATGAGCTGCCCTTCCAAGCTGTAGACGGGGTGTTTCGCCAGTTCCCACGCGGTAGCCTGCGGGGGCAGGTTCCGGCCCGTCCATGCATGATAGAACGCCCGGTAGTCTTGTATGAGCTGTTCGCGCGGTGTTTCCTGAAGGGCCGTGATGCCGCGGAAATACATCTTAAGGAAGGCGGCAACGAGATCGGGGTGCTCCTTGGCGAACGCCTTGTTGGCGAGGAGCAGCGTCGGCTGGCTGGCGTCGCACTGGCTGGACAGGGTGATCGGCGCGAGCCCGTGCTGTTCGGCTTCAAGGGTATACGGCGACCACAGGGCCACAGCGTCGCCCTCGCCGTTCAGGAACGATTTCAAGGCGTCTTGGGGCGGCATGTCCTTGATGGCAACGTCCTCTTCCGTCAGGCTGAGGGCTTTCAACCATTTGTGCACCGTGTAGTGCGCGGCGGAGCCTGTGGTGCACAGGATGGTTTTCCCGCGTACCGTGCCGCCGGTGCCCGCCATTTCCGGGTAAAGGGCGTTGTAGCCGGTATGACCGAGGATAGGGCTGTCCTTCCGTGTATAGATGCCTGTGGAGAGCGATTCGTCATTGCCGATGGCGATGATTTCGGCTTGGTTGTCCAGCGACGCGGTCAGCGCGGGAATGGCCCCGCAGGCAGCGATTTCCCAGTGCGCCGTACCCATGCCCGCCATAAGCTGTTTTCCTGAATCGTACGAAAGCATTTCCAGACGGAACCCTTCCTCCAGATCCCAGCCTTTTTGCTTGGCATACCAAGCAGCGAAGGCTTCATGTTCTCCGAGCCATGCCGTTTTCAACGGGATGGGATCAGCGGTGTGCCCGATCTGGGGCAAGCCTGCCAGAAACAACAGGGCCGCACACAGCCCACCAAGCAGCCTATGCATGTGAAACCTCCGATAACTGATTGCTTTGCAATAAAAAGAACAAGCAATTCATATGCCATGTCCCGGAAAGCCGGATATGGAAATGGCCGCCTGTCTATACAACAGGTTAGCGGCGGGAGAAAAGATGCCGGCCTTCAGTGTGGGGCATCTCTGGCGTATGGGAAAACAGACAGTCTGTCCAGACATGCATGGAAAGGCATACGCCTGGGAAGGGGACACTTCCCGCTGCCGCCCTGGGAGGGGGAGGCGGATCGGAGGAGGGGATGGGCGGGGAGGTATGCATTGATGACAGCCAACGTTTGGGCTTTACAAAAGGCTCTGTTATAGTTTGTGGTTGTTCCATCTCCACAGTACATTGAAAATACAGCCTTTTTCTCCAGTTTTCCTCTTGGCGGGAGCTACAGATAAGACCTTTTGCCGGTTATCCCTTTGGGGCTTCAAGGAAAAAAGCATCAACCATTTTCTATAACACAGCCTATTTTTTAAATTCCAAATGGGTAACGAATAAGGCGTATTAACCGCAAAGCGCATCAAAGGAAAACTGGGAAAATGTAATATTTCCCCTATGCCATGGGGATGAACAATCATATTTCATGGCAGAACCAAATATCTTGTTCACAAAATGGGCTAAAAGCCGCTTGGAGGCCTCCGAATGCCGAATTTGCGCATCTTTTCATACATGCTGGCGCGGGAGATGCCGAGGGCGCGGGCTGTCTTGGCGACGTTCCAGTGGTGATCGCCGAGGGCGATGAGGATGGTTTGCGCTTCGCTGTTCTTGACGACGGACTGGAGTTTCCCGTCCGTGCCCGCCGGTTCCGCCATGGCTTGCTGGCGGAGTTCCGGGGGCAGGTCGGTCAGGGTGATCTGGTTGCCCGAACACAGGCTCAGCGCCCGGATGAGCACGTTGCGCAGTTCCCGGATGTTGCCGGGCCACCGGTAACGCATAAGCGCATTCATGGCGCCTTCCGTACACTCGATCCCTTCGCCGCCCATGCGGTTGAGGACATCGCGCGCGATCAGCGGGATGTCTTCCACCCGTTCGCTCAGGGGCGGAAGGTTGAGGGTCATGGGATTGATGCGGTAATACAGATCCTCGCGGAACGTCCCCGCCGCGATCATTTTCTTGAGGTCGCGGTTGGTTGCGGCGACAAGCCGGAAATCCACGGCGCGGGGCTGTGATGATCCGAGCCGGCAGAGGGTTTTCTCTTCCAGCACACGGAGCAGCTTGACCTGTGCGTGCAGGGGAAGATCCCCCACTTCGTCGAGGAACAGCGTCCCCTGATCGGCCAGTTCGATTTGCCCGATCTTGCCGTCCTTGTGCGCGCCGGAGAAGGCTCCGGGCACGTAGCCGAAGACTTCGGACTCGAACAGTTCCTTCGGGATGGCCGCGCAGTTGATGCTGACGAAGGGGCCGTCGGGCCGGTTGCTTGCCATGTGGATCGCGCTGGCAGCCAATTCCTTGCCGGTTCCGGTCGCGCCGAGGATGAGGACGGGCGATTCCGTCCGCGCGTAGTGCAGCAGGTACGACTTGAATACCGTGATGGCGGGGCTGTTGCCGAGGATGGAATTGATGGTGTGGCTTGCCCGGAGGGCGCTCTTGATGCGCCGGGCGTAGGAGTTCACCTTCTTGTCGAGCAAATCCACGCGCTGGAGCAGGGCCTGTATCTGTTCGGGGGTATCGAACAGGGTCAGGGAGAACGCGCCGATGACAAGCCCGTCCTGATCGCGGAGCGGGATGCGGTTGACGAGGAGCTTCCTTTCGCTGCCCTGAATGCTCCGCCACGCGCCGAGATCCGGCTCGCCGGAAGCGATGACGGCCGGAATGCCGGAATCGGGGATGAAATCCGTGATATGGCGGCCCAGGGCTTCTTCCGGGCGGATGCGCAGGTAGTTGGCGTAGGCGTCGTTGATGAACCGGATGATGCCGTCCCTGTCGCAGATGAACAGCCCCGTGGGGAGGCTGCTCATGGCCAGTTCGAGGAGGTTGCGCTGTGAAATGTCCATTCGGAATCCTTGGCATGGCGTGGATGGGAGACGTTCGCTTCTACAATGAAAGTCGTATTTCAACTCTCTTAAATTCAAAATGAATTTTTTAGAAAGGCTGTGTCATGGAAAACGGTTGATGCTTTATTTCCTTGAAATTCCAAAGAAATAACCAAGAAAATCCCCCAATCACAGAGCCCGCCAGCGGAAAGATTGGAGAAAAAGCATATATTTTCAATATATTGCTGAAAAAACAACCATGTACTATGACAGAGCCTTTAGAAAATCATCAAAAGGGCGAATGTCTCGTGGATGGAGTGGAGTTGGCATGCTACAACTGGAACAAGGAGGGACGCAAGCGTCTTTCACGGGCATCGGTTCCCGGAGCCTCCCGACGCCGCGAGTTTCATGCGGGAGGAATCATTCACGGCCTGATCGGTTCCCGGCATATCCACCACCGATGAGAAGGCTTGCTTGTTTTTTCTGCAGCCTGTACTTCTCTGTCTTTCTTCGCACAGCCAATACGCCACCGCTGCGGCGCGCCGCCCATATGGGGGCGCATCAGCCTCCGGCGTCATTTCTTGCCCGTCACGGCGGGCGACGGACAGCTTTTTTTGGGGTTCCTTATGGATTTGACGAGGCCGTTTCTTAAATGGGCAGGGGGCAAATACCGCCTTCTGGATCGCCTTTTGCCGAGCATCCCTGCGGGGGCGCGCCTTGTGGAGCCTTTTGTGGGGTCTGGGGCCGTATTCCTGAACGCGGGGTTCACGTCCTACCTGCTGTGCGATCTCAATGCGGATCTCATAGGGCTGTACCGAACGTTGCGGCGGGACGGGGAACGGTTCATCGCGGAGGCGCGGGCCCTGTTCACGCCGGGCAACAATACGCAGGAAGCGTTCCTGCGCCTGCGGGAAGCCTTCAACGCCTCCTCGGACGCCGAAGAACGGAGCGCCCTTTTCCTGTACCTCAACCGCCATTCCTATAACGGGCTTGTCCGCTACAACAGCAAAGGCATCTATAATGTGCCGTTTGGAAAGTACAAGGCCCCATACTTCCCCGAACGGGAATTGACGGCCTTTCTGGACAAGCTCCGCAGGTGCGACGTGACGTTCGCCGTGCAGGACTTCCGGTCTACGTTCGCCGCGCTGCGTCCGGGGGACGTGGTATACTGCGACCCGCCCTATGCGCCGGTTTCCGCCACGGCGAATTTTACCAGCTACACCGGCGGCGGGTTCGGGGTTCAGGAGCAGGTGGATCTGGCCTCCGAAGCGTCCTCCGCAGCGAAACGGGGCGTGCCCGTGGTTTTGAGCA
The DNA here is from genome assembly GCF_059728385.1 of Bilophila sp. T19-St14. Taxonomy (NCBI): domain Bacteria; kingdom Pseudomonadati; phylum Thermodesulfobacteriota; class Desulfovibrionia; order Desulfovibrionales; family Desulfovibrionaceae; genus Bilophila; species Bilophila sp. T19-St14. The sequence continues at coordinate 1,871,919 of NZ_BAAGFT010000001.1, read as the reverse complement.
ACCATGATGTGCCGCTTACCCGCGGGCTTTATGCCGATGCCCGGCTGGAATCGTTCCCGGTGCAGCGGTTCATCAGTTGCAACGGCGCACGGCGTGGGGCCGCGCGCGAACTTCTGGCGGTATTCCTATGACATCGGAGCAGGGCGGCGCCATCGCCAACAGGCAGGGCAATATCCTTGAACAGCAGGTGCGGCAGGCGTTCGCCTCGCACGGCTTCCGCGAAGTGGCTTTTGCCGAGTACGAAAAGCTCGCCTCAGGGGGGACGCTGCCCGGCGTCCCCATTCCTGATCTGCTGGTGCGGCGGGTGCCTTACCAGTCCATCTACGGGCACCGGGGGGTGACGGAGTTCCTGGCGGTCTCGGCCTCCCGCGGGCTCGCCGTCCGCATTGAATGCAAATGGCAGCAGTCACAGGGCAGCGTGGATGAAAAATTCCCTTACCTGTATCTGAACTGCATACAGGCCATGCCTGAGCACGAGATCATCCTGCTCATAGACGGCAACGGGTACAAACCCGGCGCGCTGGCGTGGCTCAAGCAGGCCGCTGCTTCGCAGGACGCCAAGCGGATCCATGTATTCAACCTTGTGGAGTTCCTCGTCTGGGCGAACCGGAGGTTGAGGTAAAGGCTGTACCACAGCAAATGGCTGATGCTTTTTTCCTTGGAGTCCCCAAGGAACAATCGGCAAAATGCCTTAGGTTGTGTCGGTGTCTTGTATTTAATTATTTGAAATTATTAAAATAATGTTTTCGCAACTTGAAAAGTAGTTGAATAATTTGGCTCTGTCATAGTACATGGTTGTTTTGTTTCAGCAATGTGCTGAAAAGATATGCTTTTTCTCCAAATTTTCCGCTGGTGGGCTCTGTGATTGGGGGATTTTATTGGTTATTTCTTTGGAATTTCAAGGAAATAAAGCATCAACCGTGTTCTATGACACAGCAAATAATTTCAATATATTATGTCTAATTGACGGCACGGCCTAGAGCGTTTTCACGTTGAAAATGCGCTTCCGACTACAGGAAGCAGGCGGCTGTAAGGTATAAGCACAATGTCTTTGCGTTGTTCAAGGCCGAAGCGAGCGGGCCTTACATTTTAGGCTCTGTTATAGCTTGTGGTTTTTCATCTCCACAGTGCGGTGAAAATACAGCCTTTTTCTCCGGTTTTCCCCTTGGCGGGAGCTACGGATAAGGCATTTTGCCGGTTATCCCTTTGGAGCTTCAAGGAAAAAAGCATCAACCATTTTCTATAACACAGCCAAATTTTACTATTGTAACCTTGTTAAAGTTCATTTGCTCTAAGGAGCCGGTTCGTGCAAGTCCGTAATGAAGTCAAGGAACTCCGTCTGCTGTTTGAGGTCTTGCAGATTTTGGACAGCGCTTCCGACTTGTCCGGCAATCTCGAAACCGTGCTTGAGGTCATGGCCGAACATACCGGCATGATGCGCGGCGTGATTACGCTTCTCGACGAGGCGCACGGCGAGATCGCCATTGAAGCCGCCTACGGCATGTCGGCGGAGGCGCAGAGCAAGGGCCGCTACAAGCTCGGAGAGGGCATCACCGGCAAGGTCATTGAAAGCGGCAGGCCGCTGGTCATCCCCAACGTGCTGGTGGAGCCGTTGTTTCTGAACCGGACAGGGAGCCGCAGCCGCAAGGAGGCCGTTTCCTTCATCTGCGTGCCCGTCAAGATGGAAGGCCGGGTCATCGGCGCACTGTCCGCCGACAGGCTGTTCGCGGCCTCCGAAGCGCTTGAGGAGGACATGCGCCTTTTGACCGTATTGGCCTCGTTGATTTCCAAGGCCGTGAAGAACCGGCAGGAACGCCACCGGATGCTGGAGGAAAACCGGCGCCTGCTGGATGTCTTGCGGGAACGCTCCCGCCCGGAGATGTTCGTGGGGCGTTCGCCGGGGCTGCGGGCCGTCCTGACGCAGCTTGCACAGGTAGCCCCGACCAGCGCCACGGTTCTGCTGCTCGGCGAGAGCGGCACGGGCAAAGAGCTTGCCGCCAACACCATCCATGCGGGCAGCCCGCGTGCCGGGCATCCCTTCATCAAGATCAATTGTGCGGCTCTTCCGGAAGGGCTTATCGAAAGCGAGCTTTTCGGGCACGAAAAGGGCGCCTTCACCGGGGCCGTCGGTATGCGGAAAGGCCGTTTCGAGGCGGCGGACGGCGGCACGCTGTTCCTTGACGAGATCGGCGAGCTTGCCGTTTCCACGCAGGTCAAGCTGTTGCGCGTGTTGCAGGAGCAGGAATTTGAGCGGCTCGGCGGCATGGAAACCCATAAGGTGGATGTGCGCGTGGTGGCGGCCACGAGCCGGAACCTTGAGCAGATGGTCAAGGATGGGGTATTCCGTAGGGACTTGTATTATCGGCTGAACGTGTTTCCCGTCTCAATGCCGCCCCTGCGGGAACGGCGGGAGGACATCCCTCTGCTCGTCGAAAATTTCCTTGAGAAATATGGCCATAAGATAGGCAAACGGGGGCTCAGGGTTACGCCTGAGGCTGAGGCGCTGCTGTTGGCCCACTCGTGGCCCGGCAACATCCGGGAGCTGGAAAACGTCATCGAGCGGGCCGTCATCCTGACCTCGGACGGCCTGATCCGCCCGGATCTCCTTCCGCCCGCCATGCAGGCCCCCTGCGCGTTTTGCTCGCTGCGGGGGACGCTGCCGGATGCGCTCGATCAATTGGAGCGGCGGCTCATTACCGAGGCCCTTCGGCAACATCATGGCAATATGGGGCATGCCGCGCGGTCGCTCGGCATCAGTGAACGGGTCATGGGGCTGAGGATGCGGAAATTCGGCCTCGGCTACAAGGCATTCCGCAAGGGGGCTCCCTGATCCGCTCAGAGCGGGCGGAAATCATGGACGAAGCCTGTATTGCTGGTGTTTCATAAATACCATGCGATGACACAGCGAGAGGTTTGCTGCATGTTTTTTCCGATTCCGGCTTTTCGGTCGTTTCGCCAGTGGATGGACACCTCTTCGGCGTTCGTCCGGGCATGGGTACGTTCGCCGCGGAGTGTTGGCATGGTATGCCCAAGCGGTATGCCCCTTGCCCGGAGCATGGCCGCCTTCGTTCCCCGCAAGGGTGATGGGCTGGTGGTTGAACTTGGGGCGGGAACGGGAACCGTAACCCGGCAGTTGCTTGATGCGGGCATTGCCCCCCGGCGTTTGGTTGTGGTGGAGCAGTCCCCGGTTATGGCAAGCCTATTGCGGGAGCGTTTCCCGCATCTGACGGTTCTTGAGGCGGACGCCCGCTGGCTTGGGGGCTGTCTCCCCAGGGATCGGCAGGTGGACTGCATCGTTTCCTCCCTGCCCCTTCTTTCCCTGAACGAGCGCGTCCGCAACCAGATCATCAGGGCCATGTTCGAGGTGCTGCACGAAGGCGGCCTGCTCATTCAATATACTTACTCGTGGCGCAAGGTGAATGCCTTTCTCAAGGACGGCTTCCGGTGCGTCGGTTCCTGTCAGGTATGGCACAACGTACCGCCTGCCCGCGTTTTTCGGTTTCGCCGGGAGGCGGGGGCGCGTGCTCGGTGAAGATGGGGAGATGTGAAGATTGGGGAGGGGAGGGAGGCCCTTTCTGTAGAAAGGGCCTCCCTCCCCTCCCCAAACCCCACCCCTCCCACCCCAAAGACTTTCGCGCTTATTGAATCCCTCTTGTCAGCGTTCCCTGTTGGTTGGATGCCGATAAGGGGCGCTTTGGGGGATGGTGCAGAAGATAGCCTTTGGGGACGGCACTGTCATGGAATATGGCCGTTTTGGCTCTATCATGGCATGTGGTGGTTTCATCTCCACAGTATGTTGAAAAATAAAGCCTTTTTCTCCAGTTTTTTCCTTGGCGGAATTCATGGCTAGGTTGTGTTGTTAATTATATAATATATTGAAATAATTTAATTATTTTAATTTGCAAAAAGATTGTTTTCAATAATTTCAAATAATTACATGCAAAATGACGCACGGCCCAGAGCGTTTTCACGTTGAAAATACTTTTCCGACTGCGGGAAGCAGGCGGTCGCTGTGAAGGTATAAGCACAATGTATTTGCGCTGTTCAATGCCAGAGTGAGCGTGGCTTAAACTTGAACATTGTAAATTTTTAGGCCCTGTTTATAGTATGTGGTTGTTTCATCTCCACAGTGTGGTGGAAAATACAGCCTTTTTTCCAGTTTTCCCCTTGGCGGAATCCACAGCTAAAGCATTTTTCCGGTTATTCCTTTGGAACTTTCAAGGAAAGAGCATCAGCCATTTTCTATGACACAGCCAAAGTTTTATAGAGGATATGATTGTCGTAAGTTTATAATATACTGAAAATAAAAATATTTCGTTTTTTATTGGTGGGCTTCATGGCTGGGACATTTTGTCTATTGCCTGATGGGGAGCCAAGAAATAAAACGCCAATTATTTGCCGTAGACGATCCATTCGTTGGCCTAGGCTACATCAGAGAAAGGGTTGATGCTTTCCTTCTTGAACTTCCAAAGGGACAACCAATAAAAGGCTTCAACTACGGAACCCGTCTACGGAAAAATTGGAGAAAAGGTATATTTTTATCATGCTGTGTGGGCAAAACAGCCGCATTTTATGACAGAGACTTACCCTGTCTCTTATTCACACTATACAGTGAAGGCTATGTCATAGAAAGGGTTGGAGATTTACTTCCTAAAATTCCAAAGGGATAGCCAATAAAATGCTTCAACTACGGAGCCCAACGACGAAAAACAGGAGAAAAGGTTATATTTTCATCATGCTGTGGAGGCGAATCAGGCGTATTTTATGGCAGAGGCTTATCCTGTCTCCTATCCACACCATACAGTGAAAAAAGAGCGTTCCAGAGAGTTTTCTGTTAGTGGGCTCTATAACTGAAACACTTTACTGATTTTTTATGGGGCTGTCCTAACTATTTTCCCTTAGCTAGGACAGCCCCTTCTTTATTTGGAGTTGCAAGAAACCAAATCTCAATCGTTTGGCCTGACAACGCCTTCCGAATATGTTTCATTTATGCCAGTTTTTCCTTTTTTACTGCAGAAACAACATAATAAATGCAATTTATGCATTCGGGAAAGCTGAGGGCAGGGATTCGATAAGGTCGAAAGTCTTGGGAGGGGAAAGGGGAGGTTTGGAGGGGGAAGGGGAACCTTTCTCCAGAAAGGTTCCCCTTCCCCCTCCAATCTTTAACAAAGAACCCGTGCCGAGGAGGAGCGATCGGCGCGGGCTCTTTGCGAGGGGTATGGAAGGAAGCGCCTTCGGAGGGGATAAAGGCGCTCCGGGGAGGGGGCTTATTCGGCGTCTACGAAACCGCGGCTCGGAATTTCGGGGGAGTCGCTGCCCGCTATCTTGGAGAGATAGGTATTTCCGAGCGTTTCGATGTGGTTGGCCATATTACAGAAATAGTTGTCGTGAACCTGTTCCTCATCCAAGATGCGCTCGAACAGGCGGGCACTCACGCTGTCGCCGTTGGCGCGACAGGTTTCCAGCAGCTTGTTGTAGGTCTCAATGGTGTCGTCTTCCACCTTTACGTTGAAGGGGAATACGTCCATGACCTTCTGCCCTTTCGTGATCTTGGAAGACAGTTCGCTGTTCGGCTCGCCGCCCAATTCCTTGATGCGTTCGGCGAACTGTTCGGCATGGCGCATTTCGTCGATGGCGATCAGTTTGATCTTATTGGCGAATTCGCCATAGTCCAGGTCATCCAGATTGTAGTGCTGGTTCATGTACTGATGTACGGCATACAGCTCCATGCTCCGGGCCTTGTTCAGCACTTCAATAACCTTGGCCACGCGTTCTTTTTTGGCGGCTTCCTGTGTCATTCCTTGTATCCTCACTGAAAGGTGTTGTGCTCCCGAACTGCTTCCAGTGTGCGGCAGGTATGGATTGTCTTCAATGATTATAATGGATTAGCATTGAAAAGTCTCATGCGCCCCCGTAAACGGGCGGAACAGCGCAAAAAGCCCGTCGGTTGTTCCGACGGGCTTTGCGCGTCGTCACGGAAACGCCGTCGAGATCCAGCGCGGCACGGGTTGTTCCGACGGGCTTTGGGCGTCGCGCTGCGGGAAGGTCAGCGCGGATTGTTCGCGTCGTAGTCTTTGAGCGCCATGCTGACGATTTTGGAAAGCCCGATGAGGGCGATGAGGTTGGGAAGCACCATAAGGCCGTTGAACATATCGGCCAGCTCCCACACGAGATCCACCTGCAACACGGAACCAAGCACGATGAAGCCCATGACGATGAGGCGGTACGGCGTCGTGCCCTTGGTGCCGAACAGGTACTTGATGTTCTGCTCGCCGAAGAAATACCAGCCGATGATGGTTGAGAAGGCGAAGAAGAACAGGCAGATCGCTACGAAGGTGATGCCAAAGGAGCCGAGGCCGCTTTCAAATGCCTTCTGGGTCAGGGCGATGCCGGTGGTGGAGCCGTCGATGGAGTTGGTCACGAAAATGACGAAGGCGGTCATGTTCAGCACGATGAAGGTATCCACGAAAACGCCGATGATGGCGACAAAGCCCTGCTGGGCGGGATACTTCACTTTGGCGACGGCGTGGGCGTGCGGGGTGGAGCCCATGCCCGCCTCGTTGGAGAACAGGCCGCGCGCCACGCCGTAGCGCATGGCTTCCTTGACGCCCGCGCCGATGATGCCGCCCGTGGCGGCGGCGGGATCGAACGCGCCCACGAAGATCATCTTGAAGGCCGGTATGATGTTGGAGGCGTTGGCGAACAGGACGATGAGCCCGCCGATCAGGTAGAGGGCCGCCATGATGGGCACGATCTTTTCGGTAAAGGCGGCGATGCGCCCCATGCCGCCGAAGAACACGAATGCGGCCAGCGCGGAGATGAGCACGCCGATGAGCAGCGGAGGCAGGGAAAAGGCGGTCTGGAAGGCGTCGGCGATGGAGTTGGACTGAACCATGTTGCCGATGAACCCAAGTGCGATGATGATGGAGATGGAGAAAAAGGCCGCCAGCTTTTTACTGCCGAGCCCCTTTGAGATGTAGTAGGCGGGGCCGCCGGTGACATGGCCTTGATCGTCCGTGGTCTTGTAGGTCTGGGCGAGCACGGCTTCGGCGAAGATGGTGGCCATGCCGAAGAAGGCTGCGATCCACATCCAGAAGATGGCCCCGGGGCCGCCCATGGCGATGGCGGTCGCGGCGCCCGCAAGGTTGCCCGTGCCCACCTGCGCGGCGATGGCGGTGGCGAGGGACTGGAAAGAGCTCATGCCGTGCTTTCCGGCCCGTTCGCCGTGCAGGGTCAGCCCGCCGAACGTCGACTTTACGGCAAGGCCGAAACGGCGGATCTGGATGAAATCCAGTTTCAGGGTAAAGTAAATGCCCACGCCGCACAACAGTGGGATCAGGCAGTACATCCCCCACAGAAACCCATTGATTTCGGACACGATTTTAGTCAACTGATCCATCACGGGGCACATTCTCCTGCGAATCGAAGGTTACGGCGTCGTAACCGCCCCGCCCTCCTCCGGCGAGTGCGGCTTCCCGGACGGAAAAGACGCTTTTGCTATTCTAAAGCGTCTAAGCCATTGTTGCGTATAAGTAAACAGACGATTTTTTTAGAACGGGGAGAAAAAACTGTGCAAAACGAAAGAGAATTTTTTAATACATTGATATATTTTATAAAAAAGAAAGGTGGTCGCTGGATGAAGGCCATGCTGGGGGAGTGGCGTCATCCTTAAACCGCCGGCAGATGACCGGCCTCTGTTTCCCCTTGTACGGGTTCGTTTCGGAAAGTCCCTGTCATAGTATACGGTTGTTTTATATCTAAAATATGCTGAAAATACAGGCTGTTTCTCCAGTTTTCGCTGATGGGCCCCATGATTGGAGGCATTCATTGGTTATTCCTTGGGAATTTCAAGAAGGCTGTACCATAGAAAATGGTTGATGCTTTTTTCCTTGAAGTTCCAAAGGAATAAATGAAGGCTCTATCATAGCATATGGTTGTTTTATTTCTGCGGGATGTTGAAAATAAAGACTTTTTCTCCAATTTTTCCTCTGGCGGACGCCATGATGGGGCAGTTTATTGGCTATTCCTTGGGAATTTCAAGAAGACTGTACCATAGAAAATGGTTGATGCTTTTTTCCTTGAAGTTCCGAAGGAATAAACGAAGGCTCTGTCATAGCATATGGTTGTTTTATTTCAGCAGGATGTTGAAAATAGAGACTTTTTCTCCAATTTTTCCGCTGGCGGACGCCGTGATGGGGGCACTTTATTGGTTATTCCTTGGGAATTTCAAGAAATAGAACATCAACCGTTTTCTATGGCACAGCCTAAACGAAAAATGCCCTAGGCCGTGTCGTTATTTTTGTATGCAACTATTTGAAATTATCGAAATAGTATTTTTATGGCTTGAAAAATAGTTAAATAACTTCAACAGATTATACCTAATTGACGACACGGCCTGCTATGGATTCCGTCAATGGGAAAACTGGATAAAAAGGCTTTATTTTCAGTGTATTGTGGAGATGAAATAACCGCATACTCTGGAAGGGGCTTCAAGAAATAAAGCATCAACCGTTTCCTTATGGCACAGCCTTCGGAAAAAGTTCGGAGCGGGAACGGAAAGGGGGCCGTTTGCGCGGACAGTACGCCCCTGCCCGTAGAGATGAAACCGTCATCCGCTCCATTCAGGAGTGCCTGCGCCGAGTATGCCTCTGCCCGTAGAGATGAGACATTCGCCTTTTCGATGATCTTCTAAAAAGTTTATTTTGAATTTCATAGAATTGAAATACGGTTTTCATTGCGGAAGTGAATGTTTCGTAGAGATTATCATCTTGACGTCCGTTGCTCCCGAATTCATTATGCCGTCATGCTTGTATCCGTACTTTATTCATGGTGCCGCAAGGCTGTCCGGGGCATTTTCCGGAGTGGGGCGATCCGCGCGTATGCGGTGGGATTCGCCTTGTGTCTGCTGTTGTCCGGCTGCCTTTTCGGTTCGGGGAACAAGCAGGATACGGCGATGTTGCAGCCTATGGCCGATGAAGCCCCCAACCCTGCCAAAAAGACGATACGCTACAGCGTGAAGCTCCAGTCCAAGCCGCAGAACGGCGATCTCGTCTCGGAACTCCGGGAAAACAGCCAGCTCGTCTGGCTCCATGACGATCTCCCCGACAGCCGCGTGGGGCTTGAGCGCCGGGCCCTCGAAGATGTGGAAACGGCCCGCAAGATTCTGCATTCGCAGGGGTACTATGACGGTACGGTGCGCTATCGGATCGATTGGGAGGCGCAGCCCCCGGAAGCCTCCATTACGCTGAGGCCCGGCGAGCGGTATGTGATGGGGCCGACAAAGCTGCGCTACGAGCGTACCGGGCCGGAGGGCGAACCTGTGGACAAGGATTTGCCCCAGTCCGTCCGCGGCGTCGATTTTATGGAAAACGCCCCTGACACGCTGGAGGCGTTCGGGCTCGCGGAGGGAAGCCCCGCCGAGGCGCAGGCCGTGCTCAACGCCGTCGCCTCCGTAGTGACGGCCATGCGCAAGGCGGGCTATCCGCTCGCGGAACAGGGCAAGGCCCGATACATCATCGATCGTTCCACACATACCCTTGAGGCGGACGTGCTCATCAAGACCGGGCCGCTCCTGCGCATGGGGCCGGTGGTGATCAAGGAAGAGAACGTCAGGCCTGCCGACAACCCCGACGCCCCCGGAGCCCCGGCGGTCAACGAGGATTACCTCAATAAGCTGAGCCCGTGGATTGAGGGGCAGTACTGGAATGACGACCTGTTGAAGGAATACAGGACGACGCTGCAGGAAACCGGCCTGTTCAGCGCCATTGATATGAAACCCGCCCGGCTTTCCCCCGAACAGGCGAAGGCGGCCGGGTGGACGGAACGGGCGCTTGCCGAGGCCGGTTTTTCAGAGCTGCCTCTGGGGGGCTCTTCCGATACGCCTCCCGCAGCTTCCCCCGCAAACCCTCCGGCGGGGGGGAGCGGGAAGAAGGCGGCGGGATCCGGCATGCCGATCTGGATGACGAGCGACGGGACTACCCCGGTAAGCCTTACCGTGCGCGATGCGCCGCCGCGTACCGTGAGCGGCGGCTTGCAGTATTCGACGGATACGGGGTTCGGCGTGCGCGGGGCGTGGGAGAACCGCAACCTGTTCGGCGGCGGGGAACAGCTCCGCGTGACCGCGCCGATTTCGGAAGACTCGCAGTCGCTGAACGCCTCGTTCCGCAAACCGGCCTTCGGCATCCGGGATCAGGCGCTGGTGGGCGAGGCGTGGGCCATCAACGAAACGACCGACGCCTACGACCAGAGCGCCTTGTCTTTCGCGGCGGGGCTTGAACGGCGTTTCCGCAAGGAGTGGCGCAACTGGTGGGCCAGTGCGCGCGTTTCGGTGGAGGCGGGCAGCCTCAAGGACAACTACCGGGGAAGGCGGACGTACAGCCTGCTCGGTTTTCCCCTGTCTGTACGCCGCGATACGACCAACAGCCTCTTGAACCCGACCACCGGGACGCGCGTGACCCTTGAGGTGACGCCGTACACGGGCACGTTCAACGGGCCCCTGACCACCGTGCGCACCCGCCTGGACGCCAGCGGCTACTGGTCTCCGGGTTGGGAGCGGCTTGTGCTCGCCGGGCGCGCCGCCACGGGCAGCCTTACGGGTGAAAATGTCCGAGATATTCCTGCGTCGCTGCGTTTTTACAGCGGTGGCGGCGGTTCGGTGCGCGGCTACAAGTACCAGTCCCTCGGCCCGCATGACAGGAGCGGCGATCCGCTCGGCGGGCTCTCCTTTACGGATGTGAGCCTTGAGGCCCGGTTCAGGATCACCGAGTCGTTCGGCATCGTGCCGTTCGTAGACGGCGGCATGGTCTATGAATCCACTATGCCCGACTGGGGCCGCGATCTTTCGTGGGGCGTGGGGCTTGGGTTCCGGTATTATACGCTGATCGGCCCCATCCGGCTTGATATTGCCACGCCGTTGCAGGATCGCGACAACAACAAGGCGTTCCAGATTTACCTCAGCATAGGGCAGGCGTTCTGATGGCCGTACCTCCTTCCCTTCGGCGCGCCGGGCGCATCTTTGGCTGGAGCCTGATCGGGCTTGTCCTCGTCCTGTTCCTTGCCCTTGCCGGGGGCATGGCGTTTCTGCGCACCCAGCCCGGCGAGCGCTGGATCACGGATACGGCTGTTTCCGCCCTGAAAAGTGCGGGCATCGAAGCCCGGATCGGCTCGCTGGAAGGCCCGCTGCCGTTTTCCCTGCACCTGCGGGATGTGCGGCTTGCCGACGGGCAGGGCGTTTGGCTGGACGTGCCCGAAGCCACGCTGCGCATCGGTGCCGGTGCGTTGCTGCGCGGGCATCTGCTGGTGGAGGAATTGAGCATCCTCGACGCCGGGATGCCGCGCGTGCCTGAGTTCCCGCCCTCCGATCCCCCGCCTCCGCCGTCCGATCCTCTGGAGCTGCTGCGGCCCTCCTTTTTGGAGCCGTTGGCCTCTGACATCGCCGGGTATTTGAAGCTGGCGACGGTCGAAAAACTGCGCATCGAGCGGTTCCGTCTTGGGCAGGCCGTGGCGGGCATCCCCATCGAGGCGACGCTGGAAGGCTCCGGCCCGCTGACGGATTTTCGGAGTGAACTGGAGTCCACGCTGTACCGCCCGCAAACGGGGAAGGCTGAGGGGGCGGCTGATCCGCTGCTGGCCCTTTCCGGCGCCCTGAACCTCGGCAACGAGGGAAACTGGCTGTCGGACGGCGTAAAGCGCCCACAGCCCGAAGAGCGGCCAGACGCGGCGGTGGGGCTGGATCTGCGGCTTGCCGTCCCCCACGCTGCCGGAAACGGCGGGGAAAGGGAGCAGGTGGCGCAGGATGCCCCGGAACAGGGCTCGCTGCGGCTGCTGCTGATGCTGGCGGGCGCGCGGTTTTCCGTGCCTGAGCTGACGGCGGAGGTGCCGGGCGGGTCGGTTGCCGGACATGGGCTCTTTTTCGATGATGCGAAGGTCGGCGGCGATCTGTCCGTTTGGTTGAGCGAGCCCGATGCGCTGATGCGGTTTGTCGCCGCGTTGACGGGTGAGGCGCAGGCCGGGTTGCCGCTGGCTTCGGCGAATCTTGAGGCCGCGCTGTCAGGGACGCTGGATGCGCCCGGACTGGCGCTGAAAGCCTCGGTGCCGGGGATCGTCTTGGATGCGGCGCAGCCGGATGCCCGTCTGGACGTGACCTCTTCGTGGACGTTTGCCGTGCGGTCCCTGCTTTCCGAACCTTCCGCAACGGCTGATGCGGTCGTGAACCTCGGCGGCCCGTTTGTCCGCAAGGCCATGCCCGCCAATGCGTCCGCACAAGACGGCAACGGGAGTGGGCGCTCCGGCGAAGTGCCGATTACGCTGCACGCCGAAGCCTCCGAAACGGCGGAAAGCCTCACGGTAAAGGCATTGCGCATAGAGTCGGAATGGCTCGCGCTGACTGGCGACGCCTCGCTGGAAACGGCGACGGGCAAGCTTGCGGCGGCGCTCCGGCTGGACATGCCTTCGCTGCGCAGGCTGGTGCAGTTCCCGCCCGTGGCGGCGCTGCTGGCGGATTCGCCGTTCCGCGAGCTGGCGGGCACGGCGGGCGTGAAAGCCGACGTGCGCCGTGAGGATGCGTCATCCCCGCTTGCTGGGACGTTGAGCCTCAAGCTCGCGGATATGCGCTGGGGGCTTGCCCCGCTTCAGGATACGGTGGGCGAGACGGCTTCGCTCGGCGTATCGTTCAGCGCACAGCCGGAATCCGGCTCCGCTTCCGTCAGCGATCTGACGCTCAAGGCCGGACAGCTCAGCGGCAAGGGAAATGCTTCCACCGACGGCAAGAAACTTGATGCTGCCTTGTCCCTCGCGCTGGCCTCCCTGAAGGGGCTGGATCCCTCCCTGTCCGGCCCGCTTGAACTCAAGTTGCACGCTTCCGGGCCGCTGCTTTCGCCCGGCGGCGAACTGACGCTTGCCAGCCCGCATCTGGGCGTGGAGACGGCTACGCTGGAGGGCCTGCGCGTGCGCCTCAATACGCCGTCCGTCGGGGCCGCGGGCGGCAAGGGGACGCTCGACGTGGCCGCCACGCTGCGGGATGCGTCCGTCAAGACGCTGCAGGCGGGCGCGCCGCTGCGTTTTTCCACGGAATGGCAGTTCGCGCCCGACCATTTCAGCCTGCACAAAACCAGGCTCGACGCCCCCGGCATGGCGCTTTCCGGCACGCTGGACGCCCTGCCCGCCAAACGGCGGCTGGACGGCGGGTTCCGGCTGGCGGTCACGGATTGGGCGGCGCTGTCTTCGCTTACCGGCGTGCCGCTGCAAGGTTCCACAGCCGTCGCCAATGTTTCCTTTTCGCAGGCCAAAACGCAGCAGCTTGCCGCGGATTGGTCGCTCGGCGCGCTCAGTGCGGGTTCGTTTTTTTCCGTGCGCTCCTTCAAGGGCAGCCTCCGGCTGGACGACCTGTTCGGCAAACAGGGGATCGGCCTGTCCGCCTCCCTTGGGAACGGCTCCGCGTCAGATTTCCGCTGGCGCAACGGCAAGATCGACGTGTCGGGAACCCTGAAAAGGCTTCAGGCTTCCGCGGCCCTCCAAGGCAAGACCTCCGCCGACATCAGGCTGGCGCTCGACCTTGCCGGGCAAAAGGCGCAGGTGGAGCGCCTCACGTTCACGGACAGGCGGAAACGGACGCTTGCGGGCGTGCGCTTGAACCGGCCCGTCAATATTGCTTTCGGCAACGGGCTGTCCGTGGACAACCTCGATCTGTCCGTGCTGCCGCAGGGCACGCTGACGGCCTTGGGGAGCCTTGACGGGCGCAGGCTCGCCCTTGAGGCGCGGCTGCGCGACGTAGCCATCAACATGGCCCGGCTGTTTACGGATGTGCCCGTGCCCGACGGCCTGCTCAACGCCGCCATCGCCCTGTCCGGCACGCCGTCGCAGCCGAGGGGCACGCTGGACGTGTCCTTGAAGGACATCGCGTTCCCGGAGAGCGACATGCCCCCCGCCGCCGTCGATATCCACGGTACGCTCCAGTCTTCCGCCCTTGTCCTCAATGTGAAGACGGACGGCATGGGCACCTCTCCGGCCACAGGGACGCTTTCCCTGCCCTTGCGTTTTTCCGCGTCCGGCCTGCCGTCCCCGGCCCTGGACAGGCCGTGTTCCGGCAACGTGAACTGGGAAGGTTCGCTGGCCTCGCTGTGGCGGTTCGTGCCGCTCGCCAACTCCAGCCTCACTGGGCAAGGCTCCTTCAGCGCGGCGCTCTCCGGCACGCTGGCTGCGCCCAAGCTTTCCGCATCGCTCAGGGTTGAAAAGGCCGCTTTCGAGGAAATCCTCCTCGGCCTTGCCCTGTCCGACATCAGCCTTGATGCGTCCCTCCAGTCGGAAGGGGTGTCCCGCTTGTCCCTTTCCGCCATGGACGGGCAGGGCGGCGCGGTCAGCCTCAACGGAACCATCGGCCCGCTGGCGTCCGGCCTGCCCCTTTCGCTGCATGGGACGATCAAGGAGCTTGCCCCATTGCACCGCAACGATCTTTCCGTCACCCTTTCGGGCACGGCGGATGTTGTCGGGCCGGCGGCGTCTCCCGATGTGCGCGCCGCCATTACGGTCAACAAGGGGCAGTTCCAGATCGTCAGCTCGTTCGGCACCAGCATCCCGACGCTGAGCGTCGTGGAGGCCGGACAGGAGGAAAATGCAGCGCCTTCCTCCGGGGCCGGGCCGAAGCTTGACGTCAGCGTCATCATCCCGAACCGTTTCTTTGTGCGCGGCAAGGGGCTTGAAAGCGAATGGAAGGGCAACCTTCAGGTTTCCGGCCCCGCGACGAATCCCGCGGTCACGGGCTCCATCAATTCCATCCGGGGGCAGTTCAGTCTGCTCGGCAAGCAGTTTACCCTGAGCCGGGGCGACGTCGAGTTCAGTGGGGCCACACCGCCCGATCCGCTGCTCAACGTACTCGTCACCTACGCGGCGGCGAACATCACCGCCGAGGCCACCGTAAGCGGCCCGGCCTCGTCTCCGACGCTGACCTTGTCCAGCCAGCCGCCTCTGCCGCAGGATGAAGTGGTGGCGCAGGTTTTGTTCGGACAGAGCGCATCCAGCCTTGGGCGTATGGAGGCGATCCAGCTCGCCGCCGAACTCGCTTCGCTGTCGGGGTTCGGTTCAGGCGGCATGGGCGTCCTCGGCGAGGTGCGCGAAACGCTCGGTTTCGACGTGCTCCGGTTCGGGAGTATGCAGAGCGGGCCGAAGCAGCAGACGAACCGCAATGTCGGCCTGTTGCAGCCTCCGGGACAGAACAATGGCGCCGCGCAGGAGGATTCCATCCCGTCCCTTGAGGTGGGCAAGTATGTCATGGACAACGTCTATGTCGGCCTGGAGCAGGGCATGAACGGGGACGCCAGCGGCGTCCGCGTTGAAATCGAGCTTACCCCCAGCCTCAACCTCGAAGGCGTCTCCACCCCCCAAGGCTCCGAAGTGGGATTGAATTGGAAGAAGGATTATTGAGGAAGGGAAGACTGTGTCATAGACAATGGTTGATGCTTTATTTCCTTGAAATTCCAAAGAAATAACCAAGAAAATCCCCCAACCACAAAGCCCACCAGCGGAAAGATTGGAGAAAAGCCTATATTTTCAATATATTGTTGAAACAAAACAACCATGTACTATGACAGAGCCAAGGGAAAAAGAAGGGCGCTTCCTCTTTGGTTGCGCCACAGAAAACGGCTGCCGCTTTATATCTTGAAATTTTAAAGATATGACTAGGTTATGCCGTTATTTTTTATATGCAACTATATGAAATTGTTAAAATAATTTTTTTCGACCTGAAAATGATTAAATAGTTTCAATAGATTATATATAATTGACGACATAGCCTGATAAAATCCCCCATCCATGGAGCCAAGCGGCGAAAAAACGGAGAAAAAGTATATATTTTTCAGCAGACTGCTGAGATAAAGCAACCATATGCCATGACAGGGCCTCCTCTTTTAGCATATTGAAAACTCTGAACAGAGATTCGATAAACACAAAAGTCTTTGAAGAGGAGAGGGTAGGGTTTGGGGAGGGGGAGGAGAAACGTGGGGGTGCTCCCCCCTTCTTCAGAAAGTTTCTCCTCCCCCTCCCCAATGCTTCTCTCCCCCTTTCCCTCTTAACGTGCCGTGCGGGTCGCGTTGAGGACGGCGAGGAGGGCGACGCCTACGTCGGCGAAAACGGCTTCCCAGAGGCCGGAGAGCCCGACGATGCCGAGGATCATGAACAGCCCCTTGATGCCGAGCGCCATGACGATGTTCTGCCAGACGACCACGCGGGTCTTGGCGGCGATGGAGAACATTTCCGGCAGGCGCGAGGGCGAGTCGTCCAGAATGACCGCGTCCGCCACTTCGATGGCCGCTTCCGAACCGAGGCCGCCCATCGCCACGCCGACGCCGGACAGGGCGAGTACGGGGGCGTCGTTGATGCCGTCGCCCACAAAAAGCACGGACTGCCGGGGGCCGAGCGATTCCAGCGCGGCGGCCTTGCCTTCGGGGAGCAGCCCGGCGCGGTATTCGTCGAGATGCAGTTCCTTGGCGACGATGGCGGCGCTTTCGGGGCGATCGCCCGTCAGCATGACCAGCCTTTCGATGCCCTGCCCGCGCAGGGACTTGATGGCCGGGGCGGATTCGGGCCGCAGCACGTCCGATACCTCAATGGCTCCGAGGTAGGCATTGTCCACGGCGACATAGACGATGCTGCCCTGACCGGCGGAAAGCGTGGGGACGCTGATGCCTGCATCCTGAAGCAGGAGCGCATTGCCGACGAGGAGCGTCCGCCCCTTGTGCCCGGCGGAGAGGCCCTTGCCGGGGATTTCCTTGGATTCCACCGCTTCCAGGGCAAAACCGTGCGAGCCGGGAGCCGTCTTCATGATGGCGCGGGCGATGGGGTGCGTCGAACGGCTTTCCACCAGCCGGGCGGCCTTGAGCACGTCTTCCTCGGAAACGCCTTCGGCGGGCAGGACGCGGGTCACTTCAAAGACGCCCTTGGTCAAGGTTCCGGTTTTGTCGAAAGCCACGGTCTTGATGTTGTGCAGGGCGTCGAGCACATGCCCGCCCTTGACGAGGATGCCCTTCTTGGACGCGGCGCCGATGCCGCCGAAGTAGCCGAGCGGAATGGAGATCACGAGCGCGCAGGGGCATGAGATGACCAGAAGGACAAGGGCGCGGTAGAGCCATTCGCTGAACGTCCCGTGCCCGGCGAGCGGCGGGATGACCGCCACCAGCGCCGCAATGAACACCACGGCGGGCGTGTAGTAGCGGGCGAAGCGGGTGATGAAGCGTTCGATGGGGGCCTTGTTCGCGGAGGCCCGTTCGACGAGTTCGAGGATGCGGGCCACGGACGAGTCGGCGAAGCGGGAGGTCACTTCCACGGTTATCGCGCCCTCAAGGTTGACCGTCCCGGCGTAGACCTGCTTGCCCGCGCCCACGGACACCGGCACGGATTCGCCGGTCAGGGGGGACGTGTCCACCTGCGAGGAGCCGGTCAGGACGGTTCCGTCCAGCGGGATTTTTTCGCCGGGCTTCACAAGGATGCGCATACCGGGCTTGATTTCCGCGGGATCGGCGTCGTTCACCATCTGCCCGCCGTCTTTTTCCTCAACCAGATGCGCCACTGTGGGCCGTGCCGCCAGCAGCGCCCGGATGGAACGCCGCGAGTTGCCCGCCGCGCGATCCTGCAAGGCTTCGCCGATGGAGTAGAACAGCATGACGCCCACGGCTTCGGGCAGTTGGCCGATGGCCGCCGCCGCGATGGTTGCGCCGCCCATCAAGGTGTATTCGTTGAAAAAGTCGAACTTGAGCAGGCTTTGCAGGCCCTTCTTGAGGACGGACAGGCCGCAGAGCAGGTAGGGGATGCCGAAGAATGCCGCCTTGGCGACGAACGGGGTCAGCAGGGCGTCGAGGCGTTCCTCGAAGATCATGCCCACGGCGAACAGGGCTGCTGCGATCCAGAGCTTGTATTCGGAAAGGAACAGGGACGGCAGCGGTTCGCCGCTTTCCGGGAGCGGTTCGCTTTCGTCTATCTCGGAGAAAAGGGTGCCCGGCTCGATGGAATCCGCAATGCGGATCATCGCCGCGAGTTCGGGTTGTTCGCCCTCAACGCGCAGCCGGGCGCTGTCGAGGTTGATGGCGGCGGACTTCACTCCGGGGAGGCCCGCAATGGCGTCTTCGATCCGGGCGGCGCACCCGGCGCAGTGGAGATTGTGTACGGCGTAGCGCTTAGTCATGGTTTTCCTCTTCTTGCGGCGCGTTTTCAAAGCGTTGGGCGAGCGAATGCACTTCAAGGGAGTGGAAGCAGTCGGATTCCCCGTGCCCAAAGCCGCAGGCTTCTTCGGCGCGCAGGATGTCCGCGATGCGGGTTTCATCCTCGATGATGGCCGGATCGTTGGCGAGGGAATCCTTCATCCATGCCAAGGCTTCCCTGATGTTGGGGCGCGGGGAGTCGTCCGCAAGCCGGTAATAGACCCAGCGGCCCTGTTTGTTGCTTTCGATGAGGCGGGCCTGCCGCAGGATCGACAGGTGCTTCGAGGTTGTGGACGGGGCCAGATCCAGAAAGGCCGTGACTTGGCACACGCAGAGCTGGCGGCCTCTCAAGGCCATGAGGATGCGTATACGGTTTTCGTCGGCAAGCGCGCGGCAGGTGGTCAGGAAGTCGAACATGGTTTTTTCCTTTTTTTCGTGGAGGGATGGGAGTGGTGAGCCGGGGGAGGGGAGAAGGGCCCCTTTGAAAAGGGGCTCCTTCTCCCCTCCCCCGAACCCCCTCCCCTCATCCCCCTAAACTTTTTGGCTGGTGGGGAGGCGGCCCGGAAGGAGTTCCGTTGCACGTCACTCTTAATTCGTTGATTGACGAAATATGATGTATGATGAAGATTGTCAATAAAGGGAAAGCGCAAAGGGGCAGGGAAAATGGGAAATTGAAAGGCATCTATATGAAAATACAAAGAAAAACGGGATGATCTTTTTTGAGGATCATCCCGTGATGCGTCCGGAAAAAGAAGGGGAGGCATTCGTGGAGCGGAGAGGCCCTTTCCCATGAAGCCCTTCCTCCGGGATGTGCTGGCCGGATTTCTGGCGAGCCTTCTCGCAGCGATAGCGGCCCATCGTATGGGCTTCTAACGCCGCGCCCCGGTAGGAGCTTCCTACCGGGGCGCAAAATCCGTTGATCCAAAGTCGCGGGGGACATGCCCCACGGGGCAGGGTGATTCAGGCCCTGCCCTTCTTTTTTGAGTTCTTTTCCTCATGGCGTCAAACGTACCAAAACCGCATGACGCCAGACCTTATCACCAAGGTATAGGTTATAGGCATTACAGTATCTTTTTCCCCGGCTTCAGGAACGTTCTCAAGAGGCATATTTCTGGCGGCATGCCTTCAATATCCTTTCAGATTCAGGAGCTGTTCTTTGCAAGTGCGTCAAATAATTTTCTCGTACCTTTTCAACAAATTCTTTTGGGGCATCGCGAGGGGAACCGGCATTAAAAGGAGGAGCTGGGTCATATTCCATCATCAGCTGTGCTATTTGCGCCGCAGTTTCATTTTTAAGCATTGAAAGAAGCGTAAGGCCAAAATCGATTCCTGATGTAACCCCTGCTCCCGTAACGCGATTGCGATCTATAACAACCCTCTCTTCTACAGGAATGGCCCCGAAGTTTTCAAGAGTATTCAACAATGACCAATGCGTAGTAGCCTTATAGCCTTTTAATAATCCTGAAGCCCCAAGAATCATTGAACCTGTGCACACACTTGTTATCCATTTGGCTTTTTGTCCCACTCGTGAAATAAATTCTTGCAAGGCAGCATTTTCCATAGATGGAAATGGGTTGCTTGTTCCGGGGACAAATAAGACTTCCGTATCATTAATTTCTGAAAATGTTGAAGTCGGAAGTATTTTCAGTTTTGTTTGTGCTGAAGATTCTGTTGTAATGGGTTCCAAATTTTCTGCTGCATAGGCAACATCAAATCCATCTTTTGCTAAAACACATGCAGGCCCAATTAAATCTAATGCAGTCATTCCATTAAAAAGAACAAATGTTATCTTAGGATTTGAGCTGCTTAAAACAGTTGGCGCCGATTTGTTGGCAGCAAATGAAATTTTTGAAAAACAATTGTATAAAAATGGAAACGCCATTGAAGTCAAACCTGCTTTTTTTTAAAAACTACGACGTCCAAACATAATTACCCTTTTAACATTCTCCCCTCTGAAAGGAGGGGTTTTACAGTAGAGAAAACACGTTTTCCGGGATACGCCGGCCGGATTTTCCGGCTGGTCTCCCTACGGCATTGGACCGGTCTAAACGTCCCGGCGCTTCTGTTTGTAACACTTTTGGCTCTGTCATGGTACATGGTTGTTTTGTTTCAGCAATATCTGAAAATATATGCTCTTTCTCCAAGTTTTCCGCTGGCGGGCTCTGTGATTGGGGGATTTTATTGGTTATTTCTTTGGAATTTCAAGGAAATAAAGCATCAAGCGTTTTCTATGGCACAGCCAAATTTTGGGGGGTGTGGCTCAAAAGCCCACATGGGGGCTGGGAGCTGTGCTCCCAGTAATCTTGCTTGACGAGGCCGTGGCCTCTTGGCATCGGGGCAAGGCTTCCTTCATAGTTCGGAGCCTTTCAATATTTTTCCGTGTTTTTCCGTTCCAGAAAGCTCTATGGGCGGTGATTCGATATTTGGAAAGGCTGTGTCCTAGAAAATGGTTGGTGCTTTTTTCTTTGAAATTTCAAAGAAATAACCAGAAAAACGCCTCAACTATGGATTCAGCCAAAGGGAAAACTGGAGAAAAAGGCTGTCTTTTCACCGTGCTGCGGAGATGAAACAACCACACACTATGACAGAGCCATTTGGAAAAGCCGTACTTGGAAAAGCCATTGGAAAGGGAGGGCTGGATTTTGGGGAAAAGAGGGGGAAAGTATGGGGCGCTGCTTCCCCTTTTCTTCAAAAACGTTCCCCCCCAAGAGCGTCATGCGTTCAGTTTGTCCCGTCCCCTTCGCCCCAGAACAGGCGGATGACGTCGTCCGAGGCCGGGCGTCCGCATTTTGCGCCGATGACGAATGCGGCGAAGGCGGCGATGGACGTGGGTACGATGGCGTGGATGCCGCCCATGCCGGGCTTGAGGATGCTGAGGGCGAAGAAGCAGGCGACGCCCGCCACGATGGAGGCGACCGCACCGGAGGCGTTGGCTTCCTTCCAGTAGAGGCCGAGGATGATCGGCCAGAGGAAGACGGCTTCAAGCCCGCCGAATGCGAAGAGGTTGATCCAGACCAGCAGATCCGGCGGTTCGATGGCGGAGGCGAAAACGATGAGCCCGATGACGGCGGTGCAGGCGAGGCTCATGGTTTGCAGGCGTGCGGGCGTCATACGCGACGCGTCGCCTTTCAGCCCGTAATGGATGTACAGATCCTTGATGATCGCGGCGGAGGCGAGCAGGAGCATGGAATCCACCGTGGACATGATCGCCGCCAGCGGCCCGGCGATGAACACGCCCGCCCAGAAAGGCGAAAGCAGCTCCATGATCAGCGTGGGCATAGCCAGATCCCCGGCGGGCAGATCGGGGATGACGGCGCGGCCGAGCGTCCCGGCAAGGTGCACGCACAGGAGGAGGAACCCGATGATGAGCGTCCCCATGATCATGGCGTCGTGCATGGAGCGCGAATCCTTGTAGCCCATACATTTCTGCGAGGTCTGGGGCAGGCCGAGGATGCCGAGGCCCACGAGTACCCAAAAGGACAGGATCATGGGCTGGGGGACTGTTCCGCCGGGGCCGGTGGGCGTGATCAGGCCGGGATCGATGGCCTTGAGGGTGGCGACGCAGCGTTCCATCCCGCCGCCCGCGTTGACCACGGCGACGAGCACCACGACGGAGGCGAAAACCATGACCATGCCCTGGATGGCGTCGGTGAGCACCACGGCCCGGAAGCCGCCCACGGCGGTGTACAGGATGACCGTGAACCCGAAGAGCGCCAGCCCGACGATGTAGGGATAGCCGGTCACGGCCTGAAAGAGCCGCGCCCCTCCGATGAATTGGGCCAGCATGGCCGCCATGAAGAAGACCAGCAGGGCCAGCGAGCAGAGGATGACCACGGCGTCGCTGCGATAGCGGGCGCGCAGGAAGTCGGTCAGGGTCACGGAGCGGGTTTTGCGGGCCATGATGGCGAAGCGCTTGCCGAGCACGCCGAGCGTGAGGAAGGTCGTGGGGACTTGGATCATGGCCAGCAGGACCCAGCTCAGGCCGAGCTTGTAGGCTACCCCCGGCCCGCCCACGAAGCTGCTCGCGCTGGTGTAGCTGGCGATGATGGACATGGCGAGCACGAAGCCGCCCATGGAGCGGCCTCCGATGAAATATTCCTCAATGAACCCGTGGGAGTCCGAGGTCTTTTGGGATTGTTTCCGGGCCCACAGCGCGGCGAGGAAGGACAGGGCCAGATAGATGACGACCGGGGCGATGGTGCTGAACTGGGCCATCAGGAGGCCTCCGGGCGGCGCTCGCCGGCGGCTTCAGGGCTTTCCCGCTTTTGGGGGCCGCTTTCCTCATCGAGAGGGATATCTTTAAAGAACCGGCGGACCATGAACCACAGGAGCGCCGACAGCAGCGGATACCCCGCGATGCAGCTCAGGAAAAACCATGCGGGCAGGCCGAAGATGTATGTATACCCTTCCGGGTCGCCGCCGCCGAGCCCATAGGCGCACGCGTACCACCAGACGAAATACAGGCCATAGGCCCCCAGCGTCAGCAGGGCTTCGCGGTTGGCCTGCGCGTAGCGCCAATCCTGCTTGAAAGGTTTGTTCATGGTGTTTTCAGAGGGTTAGAGTAACGATGGGGCTGGAAGCAGGCCGCACGGCGAAATCGGCCCGCGCTTGCGGACGCGCCCACCGCCCCGTGTGCGGCACGGGGACGGTGAGCGGGTGGCCCGCCGGGAAGACTGTAGCTTTTGAGGGGCGGCGGCGCAACCGCCTTTCGGGGGGCGGGGACGCTAGGGCAGGATGTTGAGCCGCCTGAGCGCCGCTTCCGCTATGCCTCTGGCCCGTATGCCGGAGGCGTCCGGCCCTTGGATGTTCACGGCGAATGACCAGCGGTTATGTTGGGTTTCCACGCCGCCGACGAACCAGCCGATGGCGCCCCTGCCGGTGCCGTCCGAGCCTGAGCCTGTCTTACCCATGAAGCGCACGCCGTCCCCGGAGGACAGCGTGATGTCCCGCTTGACGACGGCTATGTCCTCGGAGGCGAAGGGCAGGGAGCCGTCGAAGAGGGCGCGCAGGAGGCCGACTTGTTCGCGCGGGGAAATCTTGAGCGAGGACTGGAGCCAGAACCGGGTCAGCCCCCCGGAAATGTCGCGGTTGCCGTAGCCGATGCGATCCAGCCCCCGCCGCATCCGTTCCTCTCCGATGCCCGCTGCGACGCGCTGGAAATACCAGACCACCGAATGGCGCATGGCGGAAGCCAGCGTCTGGTCATGGTTCCACGCGGCGATGGAGGAGGGCTTGCCGTTCCATTTCATGAGGGTGCGGGCGTCGTCGCGATCCAGGACGCCGCTGTCCAGCCCGATGAGCGCATGGAAAACCTTGAAGGTGGAGCAGGGGGAAAAGCGGGTTTCGCTCCGGGCCTTGTTGAAGACCGTATAGCGGCCTGCCCCTTCGTCGTACATGACGAACGTGCCGTCAAAGCCTTGGAACATATCCGCCAGATCGGTTTGTTCGACGGTTTCCGAAGCCCGCACCACGGAGGCGAGCAGCACGAGCGCGAAGAGGGTGCCTATGAGGATATGCTTTTTCATGTTGCCTTCACAAAAAGGAAGCCCTCCGCCGAAGGCTTCGGTGGAGGGGAAAGGGCCTTGAGGACAACGGGGCCCCGGCTGTTTTGGGGATCACGGCTTGATGTAGGCGAAGTTTTCGCGCTGGAGGCGGACGAGCTCCACAACGCCGGCGGGTACGACTTCAACGCAGGGGAGCAGGTCTTCCTTGGTGATGGGGACCTTCTTCATGGCGTTGGCGCACACGCGGAAGGAAACCCCGGCTTGGGCCAGCTTTTCGATGGTTTCGGTTTGCGCGTTGTCTTTCCGGGCGAGGAAGCGGGCCGCCCCGCCGTTGGCGAGAAGGACGACGGTGCAGGGTTCGCCGTTCAGCGCGGCGAGATAGTTGCTGATATTGCCGAGGGCCATGACGAAGCGGGATTCATCAGGCAGATCCACATGCACGAGCAGGTCGTAAAACATGATAGTCTCCTTTGACAGGGTGGCCTGTGCTGTTTTCGATGACACTTTCAGGCAGAAGTACGGAATATTCACCCATAAGGCAATATGGAATAAATAGTATCAAACAAAAGCGGGTTGTCTCATCATGGAGGTTCGTTCCTCCGGCGTGCGGGGGGCGTGATGGCGCGGAAAGAGGCGTTGGGGCGATGCAAGGTTGCTCCTCCCGTGTGCGGGGGGACGTGGATCTGCATGCGCGGCGTCGATGTCATGCTTTGCCGTTCCTCCTGTGTGGGGGGCGTGAACAAGGAGCAGGTTCCATGTCCAATCCGATTTATTCCGCATCCGCAAAGTCCGTCCTGCCCATGCTGGCCATGCGCGGGTTGGCGGTTGGGCTTTGCGCCGGGTGCGTGGTCGGCCTTCTCCGTTTGTCCCACGATCGGGCCGCGGCGCGTGTGGCGCTTTGGCTGGAAGGTTGGCGTGAGGTGTGGTGGACAATACCGATCTGGTTCGGCGTGCTGGCTGCGCTGGCCGTGATCCTCCGGCGTATCGTCAGGGAGGAGCCGCTCATCAGCGGTTCGGGCATTCCGCAGACGGAGCTGGCTTTGGCCGGGCGTCTTTCCTTCACATGGTGGCGCGTGCTGTCTGCAAAATTTTTGGGGAGCTGGCTGGCGTTGTTCGGCGGGCTTGCCCTTGGCCGGGAAGGGCCGAGCATTCAAATGGGCGGGGCCGTGGGCGCGGGGTTCCATGCGCTTTGGAGGCCCTCGGCCCCGCACGCCCTGACCGGGAGCCCTTATGTCGTGGCCGGGGCCGTGGCGGGCCTTGCCGCCGCCTTTGGCGCGCCCGCCGCTGGGGTGCTGTTCGCCTTTGAGGAAATGAAGTCCCGGCGGGATGCTTCGCTGCTGGTGGCGGCGTGCGCGGCGGCCCTTGGCGCGCATCTCATGATCCGCATCGTGTTCGGCATGGGGCGCATCCTTCCTTTTGCCGGGTTCGAGGCCCCTCCGCTGTCCTCCTTCTGGATCGTGGCGCTGGAGGGCGCGGTATTCGGGGTGCTTGGGGTAGGGTACAACAAGACCCTCCTGTGGCTCCACGACAGGGAGGACGGGCAGACGTTGATCCCGGATCGCTGGAGGGCCTTGCCGCCGCTGCTGCTTGCCGGATGCCTCGCGCTGTTCGCACCCCTGCTGATCGGCGGGGGGGAGGGCCTGATCATCTTCGTGGGCGAGCACGATGTGGCCCTGAAGACGCTTCTCCTTTTGCTGGCGTTCAAGTACCTGTTCGCCCAATACAGCACCGTCGCGGCCATTCCGGGCGGCCTCCTTATGCCTATCCTGTGCCTCGGCGCGCTGTGGGGGAGGCTCTGGGCGGATCTGCCCGTCTCGGCATTGGCGGCGCATGGGCTGGCGTCCGGTTCGGCGCAGCCGTATGTGCTGTTCGGCATGGTGAGCTATTTCGCGGCAACGGTACGCGCGCCGCTGACGGGCGTTGTCCTCGTCACGGAGATGTCGGGTACGTACACCTGCCTTCCGGGCAGCCTGCTCGCGGGGCTGATCGCCTGTAAGGTCGCCAGCCTCCTGCGCTGCCCCCCTGTTTATGATTCCCTCAAGGAACGTATCCGGCTATAAGGGGCCTGCCCCGTTCTTTGCGTTATGGCTGCGCCATAGAAAATGGTTGATGCTTTTTTCCTTGAAGTTCCAAAGGAATAGCCGGCAAAATGCCTTGCCGTGGATTCCGCCAGGGGGAAAACTGAAGGAAAAGGCCGTATTTTCACCGCACTGTGGAGATGAAACAACCACATACTATGACAGGGCCCCGTTATTCCGCTTATGGCGCCCTTTCCCTGCTTTCAAGGAGTGTTCCGTGCGGTTCTCTTGCTTTGCCCATAAACCAGCCGAAGGCCCTGAGGAGGGTATCGAACACCTTTCCTGGAACGGGCAGCCCATCGCTTTCACCATCCGCCGGGGATCGGCCCGTCGCAAGCGCACGCTCATCCGGGTGACCCGCACGGGGAAGGTGGAAGTCGTCCTTCCCCCACGCCTGCCCCGGAGGGCGGCTTTCTCCGCGAACGTATCCGGCTATAAGGGGCCTGCCCCGTTCTTTCCGTTATTGGCTGCGCCATAGAAAATGGTTGATGCTTTTTTCCTTGAAGTTCCAAAGGAATAACCGGCAAAATGCCTTGCCGTGGATTCCGCCAAGGGGAAAACAGGAGAAAAAGGCCGTATTTTCACCGTCCTGTGGAGATGAAACAACCATATAACTATGACAGGGCCCCGTTATTCCTCTTATGGCGCCCTTTCCCTGCTTTCAAGGAGTGTTCCGTGCGGTTCTCTTGCTTTGCCCATAAACCACCCGAAGGCCGTGAGGAAGGTATCGAACACCTTTCCTGGAACGGGCAATCCATCGCTTTTACCATCCGCCGGGGATCGGCCCGTCGCAAGCGCACGCTTATCCGGGTGACCCGCGCGGGGAAGGTGGAAGTCGTCCTTCCCCCACGCTTGCCCCGGAGGGCGGCTTTCACCGCCATTCAGTCACGAGGGGGGTGGATTTTAGATCGTTTACGTGAAATACAGAGTTATCCGCAGCCGGTTCCGTTACATTACACAGACGGCGAGGAGCATCTTTTTTTAGGGGCCTACTGTCGGCTTCAGCTCGTTATATGCGGCGCAGGAAAAAAATTTTTGCCCTCCGATGAAAAAGTTGGGGAGTCCGTTGTTACTGGAAGATCACAACTTATTCACCTAAGAGTGGATTCGGACGATCCCGAGACGGTACACAAACAGCTTCTCTTGTGGTATAAGGCTCAAATACAAAAGCATATAGCGTATAGGTTAGCAGAGTTATGTCCCCGTATCCCTTGGCTCGCGACGGTTCCCACATGGCGCGTGCGCACGATGCGGCGTCGTTGGGGAAGCTGCACGGGAAGCGGGGTGATTACGCTCAATACGCATCTCATCAAAGCGCCCCCGCAGTGCTTCGATTACGTTTTACTCCATGAAATAGCGCACTTGCAGGAACATAATCACAGTCAGCGGTATTACGCCGTCCTTGAGCGGCTGCTGCCCAACTGGAAGGCTGTCCAGAGGGAGCTTGAAGCTTGGTCGCCGCTCGTGCTCAACTGATGCCGCCGCATCCCCGGAAAGCCGCCTTGGGCGGCTACATCTGGGAAAGAAGCTCAGGGTGATCGAGGACGACCTTTTCCGGGACAAGGCCATATTGCTGGACGGGGATGAAACGGACACGTTCTTCCACCGTACAGGCTTTTCCGGTCTGGAAAAGCAGCTCGCCGCACTCGGGGAAACGCCGCTTGAGGCGGGCCCTGATGACGGGAGAGGCCTCTGAGCCTTGTGTGGCGTAGACCACGAAGCGATAGGTCGCAAGCCATTCCTTCCCCTGTTTGCGCAGCCCGGAAAGGTGCATGTCGTCGCAATGGATTTCGGGAAGCGTCCATGTCATGAGCAGTTCAAAGCGCTTCTGGAGCAAAGGAAGATCGGGCCTCCGATCCGGCTTGAAAAAAAGCCCGGCAAGCCCGGCGAACAGGAAACACACAGAGAGCGGGAGCAGGATTTTCCAGCGTGTGCGGACGTTTCTGGCACAGCGCCGGAGCCCTTCAGGCCCGGAAGGGCCAAGCTGCGGCAGAAGGGAATTGGGTTCGGCGGGCATGTTGGAAGGCACGGTTTTCCTCGGCGGCTATTAGGATCGATCGGCTCTTTGTTGCAGAATCCCCGGCAGGCGTCCATTACTTGAAGAGGGGAAAATTGTGAAATAGCATATTAGATATAGTTTTACTGTTGATCTTTATCAGCGCATGTGCTTTTCTGGGCACATTCGCATAGGGACACAATTCGGGAACACCTTCCGGGACATACGGAATGGGTGCTGTTTCCGTAATCGGCTGGATGCCGGAGGGGCAACACGCAGGATGGGCTTTGGCGTAGGACAGCGCCGGGCCATGAGGGGAGTGTGGGAAGACCACGCTCGGGGGACCCTCTACACCAAAGATGGATATTGACATGAGACATCAGGAACGCAATGTTTCCGAGTTTGATGAAATCATAACCTATCCGCCGTCTGCCGCTCCTTCCGGGGAGAAACAGGTCATGAGCTGCGTTCAAGCTTTTACGGCGGCGCTTGGTTTCGCTATGTCCGCAGGGTGGGACTGGCTTCCATCAATGCACAGGTTGTGGCTCCGGGATTACTTCGAGGCGGTGAGCATGCCGACGCCGTTCGGCTTTTTCGGCACGCTGTCGGGAAGCATTTTCTTTAAGATGATTATGCTGCTTGCGCTTTGCCCCGTCATGGAGCGCCTCTTTCTTGCATTCCCGCTGGATCGCGTGGCCTTCCGCCGGAAACCTCTTCCGAACGCCGACAGCGCACTGTTCCCTTCGGCCATAAGGGAGCGCATTTATTTAAGCACACCCCTCATCCTCGCCCAAATCTCCGCCATCCTGCTCCTGCTTCTCTTGACGTTTTTCCTGCCGCCTTGCCTGAAAGGGCTCATGCCGTGGCTGCTTGGGACTGTTTCGGCTTTGTTCGGCCTGCTTTGGTTTGTGCTCCTGACCCTGCTGCCCGGCGTCTGGAGCTGCATCTCCTACGGCTTGGCAATCACGTTCAGCATCGCTATTTCCCTGCTTTTGGATGCGGCGCCGACAGAGTCGCTGGCCCATTTCAGGATGCTGTTTCCCCTTCTTTCGATCCCGTTGATATTCTTTGCTATGCCGCCTTCGGACGACATCAGGAGGCGTGTCCGGCGTCACCACCGCCAACATCTGTTCAGCCCTCGGGTAAAGGGCGTCTTGCTGCGCGGGCTGCTGCTGCGCCGGTTTTCGTATCTGGACATCCTCTCCAAGCAGGGAAGCGTCTATTTGGTTTTGTGCGTATTCCCCATTATGTATGGCGTTCAGATACTGCTTGATTTCTCAATCGGCTGCCCGATGGTGTCTTTCAATCTGATGCCCGATCCCCCGTTGGAGCGGCATGCCTTTCTCATCATGTCGGGAGAAATTTCAGGGGCTTTTCTCGCGTCGTCGCTGATCGCCTTCTTCCCAAGCCACTCGCTGCTGGTTCCCATGCTTGGCCTGTCGCTGTTCGGGTGCGGCTCACTGCTGACAGCGGTTTTCCCTTCCCCGCCGTTGAATTCCGTAGCCTTTTATATCATGCAGCTCTCTTCCGGCTGCTGCGCCGCGTTCGGCTTGTTTGTCCTGCACCAGTTTTTCCAGCGGAGCGGTTTCCTGTTCCGCACGTTGTCCAAGGCGCTTTTCCTGCTGACGCTGTTTGGTTCCATGGGCGGATATCTGCTGTGGAAGTTTGTGGACAATATCCACAACAGCTCCCTCAGTTCGCATGTGCTGTTCATGCATTTGCTGACCATTGGGGCCATTCTCGGCCTGTTCTTCGTGTATCTGATCCGGCGCCCGTTGCAGCACCTGATGGTCACGGCGCCGAGGCGGTCGCTGGAAGAGGCGTTTGTACCGGCCATTCAGGAAGATCCGTTTGAACAACTGACGCCCCGCGAACGCGAAGTCGCCGAACTGGTGCAGACCGGCATGAAAAATCTGGAAATCAGCGCAAAGCTCAACATCACCGAGACGACGCTGCGTGTCCACCTGCGCCGCATTTACCGGAAGCTCGGCATTCAGGGGCGCTCGAACCTGCGGGACTTCAACGCGCCGTAGGCGCTCCGCCCACCGAAGGCGTGCCTTTGGCTCCCACGGAAGCCTTTTCCGTCATCAATGCCGGAACTGGAAACGGCCCCGTGGCTGCCGGCCTGCGGGACGCCTTCCGTTTCCGCCCTTTCCCAACACCATCACAGAAAAGACGAAAACGGTTCCGCAATCGGGATTGCCCGGTTGCGGAACCGTTCTTGTCGACAAGAATCCTTTCTCCATACCGAGAGCGGCAGGCTAACTCATGCCAGCCAATGACCTGCCGGATTACCAAAGCCCTGCCACATTAGGCTGTGTCGTCGTTTGAGATTTAACCATTTGAAATTGTTAAAATATTTTTATATATAAATGTATAATAATTTCAACATATTATATATAACTAACAATACAACCTAGGCCCCTCCTTATAGGGGAAATAAACCGGGCATGAAGAAGATGGCCTATGCCCACAGCAACCCTTTCTCCATACGGGAAAGGCTAGGCTCCCCATTCGCTATGGCAGCGAGGCTGACTTGGCCTCTTCCCATGCGAAGGCTAGGTCATGTTGTTAATTATATAATCTATTGAAATTATCAAACTATTTTTCAAGCTATAAAATAAGGCTGTGTCATAGAAAACGGTTGATGCTTTATCTCTTGAAATTCAAAAGGGATAACCAATAAAATCCCCCGGTCATGGAGCCCGCCAGCGGAAAATTGGAGAAAAAGCATATATTTTTCAGTATATTGTCGAGACAAAACAACCATGTGCTATGACAGAGCCTAAAATAATTAAGGCTCTGTTATAGTTTGTGGTTGTTTCATTTCCACAGTGCTGTGAAAATACAGCCTTTTTTTCCGTTTTTCCTCTTGGCGGAATACAGGGCTAAGGCATTTTGTCGGTTATCCCTGTGGAACTTCAAGGAAAAAAGTATCAACCATTTTCTATAACACAGCCATAATTAAATAGTTATATGCAAAATAACAACGTAATCTAGGCGGTGAATTTTTCATGCAGGGAGTCGAGTCAGGCCGTCCCCCATACCGGGAGGGCAGATGCAAGGCATGGAACAGCGTGGCCAGCCCAGATGGGGCTGGCGCTTACTTTTGCGCAACACCTGAAAGGTGATGGAATAGAAAACCATCTCCCATGTTGGAAAGGCTTGAGCTTCTTTCCCACTCGGCAGGCGTAATGCAATTCCCACATATGAAAAGGGGCTTCAACACGGCAAGGACATCCCCAACCTCACCCACCACCCTCTTCCATACGGGAAGAAGGGCTCCAACCCCGTTTAAGGGCATGGATGCGGCCACGACAAACCATCCCCCATATAGGAAGGGGATTCCGCGACGGTTTCCGCCGGGACGGACTCCTTCCGCGCGGCCTCCCCACCGGTCGAAAGTCTTGGGAGGAGAGAGGGTGGGGTTTGGGGAGGGGGAGGGGAAACCTTCTCCAGAAGGGTTCCCCTCCCCCTCCCCAAGCATCTTACTACTTCCACACCTCTTGCCGTTCGGCATAGGCGGCTTCAAAGCGCTTGAGCTGATCCTGTTCGGCGGGCGTGCGGGCAAGGGGGCGGGCCTGCTTGAGCCAGCTCTCGGTCTTGCGCTTGTCGTTCTGATACAGGGCGCTGTAGGCGAGATGCAGGTAGGCGTCGAACACCTTCCCGGCCTCGCCGAGAGAACGCCCGTAATAATAATGCACTTCCGCGTCTTGCGGGAGCCTGCGGAGCACTTGCCGGTAATACTTGTGGGCGGAAGCCTTGTCGCCGCTGCCGTCCAGCAGCCGGGCGTAGAAGAACTGGGCCATGATGTCGTTGGGATCCAGCCCCAGCGCCCGGAGCAGCGTTTTCCCGGCCCGCGCGTCGCCCTTGTTGTAATAGAACCGCCCGGCCTCACGCGCTACGAGGGCATCGTTGGGCGCGCAGGAGAGCGCCTTGGAAAAGGCCGCGTCAGCATCTTTGATCTGGTTGCGGCGCTCGGCGAGGATGCCTTGCCCCATGTAGGCGAGGCAGTCGGGCTTTTTGCCTTCAAGCTGCTTGGCAAAGAACCGGGCCGCCGCGTCGGGATCGCCGTAACGGGCCCAGATCAGCGTCTTGACGCGGTTGAAGCGCGCGTCGTCTTCCTTGCGGTTGCGCACGGCGGCGGAAAGCCCCTGGATGCGGGCGTGGATTTCGTTGATGCGGCCCCCCACGTCGGGGTGGGTGGACAGGTATTCGGGGATGTCGATGCCCGACGTCCACTGCTTGCGGCGGATTTTCTCAAACGCGCCTTTCAGCCCCTGCGGGCGGTACCCCGCCGAGGTGAGGTATTGCAGGCCGATCTGGTCGGCTTCGGTTTCGTCCATGCGGCTGTAGTTGAGCATGGCGGCCTGCCCTGCGGCTACGCTGCCCGCGAAGATGGCCCCGCTGCCTTGTCCGCCGCCGAGGAGGGCCGCCGCCAGCGCGCCGACGAGGCTGCCGATGGTGACGGCCTGCGCCCGTTCCATACGGGTGGCGATGTGGCGCTGGGTGACGTGGGCCAGCTCGTGGCTGAGCACGCCCGCGAGTTCGGATTCATGGTCAAGCTGCATGATGAGCCCGGTGTGGACGAAGACGGAACCGCCCGGCACGGCGAAGGCGTTCATGCTGTTGTGCAGCAGCACGTTGGCGGTGAAGGGGAAGGGCTGCGGAGGGAAGGCCTTGGAGAGGCGGTCTACGATGGACTGGATGTAGCCCTTGATTTCAGGGTCTTCCACAAGCGGCATGCGGGAGCGGACGAGCACGTCGAACTTGCGTCCGAGCTCCTTTTCGTCCTTGACGCCGAAACTGCCGAAAAGCGCGGCCTGCGCCGGGATCGCGCCCTGAAAAAACAGGGCGAATGAAAGGATCACGGCGACGAGGCCGCGCCAGAGGCAGCCGGGGGCGTTCCCGGCCGCACCGTAGCGTGCGTTCAGATGATATCCCATACAGGGCCTTCGGGGGTGTCCCGGACTTCCACGCCGAGGGCCGCGAGCTCGTCGCGGGCCGCGTCGGAACGGGCGAAGTCCTTGGCGGCGCGGGCTTCCTGCCGTTCGTGGAGGAGTTCGGCCACCTTGTTCATGTCCAATCCCTTGCGGCGGGCGCGGATTTCACGCAGGGAGGCGAGGAAGTCTTCCGGCTTTTGCGCGAACAGGCCGAGCAGGGTATCCCATTTCGCGGTGGCGTCACGGAATGCCTTGAGGATGTCGCGGCCTCCCTCGTTGTTGCGGAGCTTCTTGTCTTCGAGCACGCGCCCGGCGATGCGGATCATGTTGAAGAGGTGCCCCATGGCGGCGGCGGTGTTCACGTCGTCTTCCAGCGCGTCCATGAAGGCCTGATCCTGCTGTTTCAACTCTTCCACAAGCTCGGCGGGAGCCGCGCCGGGCTTCCAGTTTTCGCGGGCCAGAGCCTTGTCCACTTCGCGCAGGCATTCATAGACGCGCTTCTGGCTGCGTTCGCTCTCGTCCATGTTGTCGAGCGAGAAGTCGATGGGGCTGCGGTAGTGCTTCCCGGCGAGGAAGTAGCGCAGGGTTTCGGCAAGGTAGGTTTCGAGGATGTCGCGGATGGTCTTGAAGTTGCCGAGCGACTTGGACATTTTTTCGGAATCGACCTGCACGAAGCCGTTGTGCATCCAGATGTTAGCGAGGGGCTTGCCGAGCGCGGCCTCGGTCTGGGCGATTTCGTTCTCGTGGTGGGGGAAGATGAGGTCAAGCCCGCCGCCGTGGATGTCCAGCGGCAGGGGGATGTACTTCTCGCTCATGGCGGAGCATTCGATGTGCCAGCCGGGGCGTCCCTTGCCCCACGGGCTTTCCCAGTAGGGTTCGCCGGGCTTGGCGCTTTTCCAAAGGGCGAAGTCCAGCGGATCTTCCTTTTCGTCGCCGGGCACGACGCGCGCGCCGGAACGCAGGTCGTCGGGCGTGCGGCCCGACAGTTTGCCGTAGCCGGGGAAGGAGCGCACGCGGAAATACACGTCGCCGGAAGGCGTGGCGTAGGCTTTGCCGTCGGCGATGAGGCGCTCGGTGAGGCTGAGCATTTCCTGAATGTGCTCCGTGGCCTTGGGCTCGATGTCGGCGCGGATCACGTTGAGGCGGTCCATGTCTTCATGGTAGGCCTTGATGTAGGTTTCCGCGATTTCGGTGCTGGAAACGCCTTCGTCGTTGGCGCGCTTGATGATCTTGTCGTCCACGTCGGTAAAGTTGCGGACGAAGGTGACTTCATAGCCTTTATAGCGGAGCAGGCGCACGAGGATGTCGAACGCCACCGCGGAACGGGCATGTCCGATATGCGACAGCGCGTAGGCCGTGATGCCGCAGGCGTAGACGCCCACCAGCCCCTTGCGGATGGGCGTGAAGGTTTCCTTTTTTCGGGACATGGTATTGTAGAACTGCATGGGGGCTCCTTTAGGCGCGGGGAAGGGGGAACCGGGGGGCGCTTTCGGCAAAAAGC
Source organism: Bilophila sp. T19-St14 (assembly GCF_059728385.1). Classification (NCBI taxonomy): domain Bacteria; kingdom Pseudomonadati; phylum Thermodesulfobacteriota; class Desulfovibrionia; order Desulfovibrionales; family Desulfovibrionaceae; genus Bilophila; species Bilophila sp. T19-St14. The sequence goes on along the minus strand of NZ_BAAGFT010000001.1, from coordinate 1,837,712 downwards.
ACCTTTCCCGGCCCCACCCGCAAAAACTTTGGCTGATGGGGAGGCGCACGGCGGGAATCCCTTTACGCACGGAACCGGAAGCTGACGCCGCCGGCAGGCCCTTGCTTGGCCTTCGCGTGCCGTTACGTGCGGGCCCGGAAGCAAACAGAAATCCGCCGCCTGCCGTATGGGGCGGGCGTATTGGGGAGGCCGTCCGCGGCCGAGAACCGTTTTGGGGACGGGCCCGGCCCTTATCCTTCGATCTGGTTGATGCGGCGGAGGTGGCGGCCGCCTTCAAAAGCGGTGTTCAGGAACAGTTCCGCGATGTCGAGGGCCACGCCCTGCCCGGTTACGCGCTCGCCGAGGCACAGCACGTTGGCGTTGTTGTGCTGGCGGGTGGCGCGGGCCTGAAATTCACAGCCGCACAGCGCCGCGCGGATGCCGGGGATGTGGTTGGCGGCCATGCTCATGCCGATGCCCGTGCCGCATACGAGGATCCCGAAAGAGGCCGGTTCGTCGCCGGGCGCGGCGCTGCCCGCGTCGGCGAGGACTTTGCCGCATACGCCCTTGGCATAGACGGGATAGTCGCAGCTTTCCGCAGTGGCGGGGCCGAGGTCGTGGACGTCATGCCCTTTTTCGGAAAGGCGCTTTACCAGCGCGGCCTTGAGTTCCAGTCCGGCGTGATCGGATCCGATATAGACGGTAGCCATCGTTTTCCTGTCTTTTTTTGATGTGAAAAAAGCTCCCCCGCTGGGGACGGTTCCAGTAAAAAAGGCTGTGCCATGGTATATGGTTGTTTTATTCCTACAGCATGTGAAAAATACAGCTTTTTTTCGTTTTTCTGCCGGTGGGCTCCATGCTTGGGGGCTTTTATGAGTATTCATTTGGAATTTCAAGAAATCAGGCATCAGCCGCTTCCTATGGCAGAACCACCAAAAAGGACATGCCTGTCTTTTTCATAAGCGTGCATGGCAAAGTGTCAACAGGCGGGCGGCGGGTGCTTGCCCGCCATTACCGGCTTCTTCTGTATCGTTTCCCGGAAAAAAAGGAAATGCCCGCCGGAACGTCCATCCGATGAAGAAAGGCTAAGGGGTGGATGGGATCCGCGCCGGAGGGTTTGGAGGGGAACCTTTTTTCGGAAGGCTGCGCCATGGGAAACGGTCGATGCTTTTTTTGAGGCTCTGTTATGGTTTGTGGTTGTTTCATCTCCACAGTGCGGTGAAAATACGGCCTTTTTCTTCGGTTTTCCCCTTGGCGGGCTCCACTGCCAAGGCATTTTTCCGATTATCCCTTTGGAATTTCAAGGAAAAAAGCATCAGCCATTTTCTATAACACAGCCTTTTTTGAAGTTCCAAAGGAACAACCAATAAAACGCCTCAGCTCTGGTTCCGCCAATGGGAACATTGGATAAAAAGGCTGTTTTTCCTCCCCGCTGAAGAGATGAAATAACCATATGCCATGACACGGCCTTTCAAAATCCCCCCTCAGAGCGTTGGGCCCGTTGGCCGCCCATTGCCCTAAAGCAGCCAGCCGAACCGGGCGCGGAGCGGGGCGAGGTACTCGGCGCGGTGGGCTTCCCGGCCTTTTTCGAGACGGGCGATGTCGCCTTCAAGCAAGGCAAGGTCGCCCGCAAGCTGTTCGCGCCGGGGATCGGCGAGGGTCGCCATGCGCGCCAGTTCACCCTGAATGGCCTCCTGACGGCGGCGCATGAGCGTCAGGCGGCGCTGGTAGCCGATATCCGGCCCGGCGATCCAGCGCGCTTCGGCCCACAGCACCCACAGGCCCAGATACATGATCCGAAAGAGTTCTTCGATGCGGTTCAGAGACGTTTGGACGTCCATCAGTTGTCTCCCCTCTTAATGGGTTCGATGATGGTACCCGCGGGAAGCTCCAGCGCAAGCTGGTCGTCCCGGAATGCCGCATCCGGCGTCTGGCGGTTCTTGACCAGCAGGATGGCCGAATAGCCGTCGGGATGCGTCAGCTTAAACTTGTAGGGCAGGGGCGGGTTGCCGTCGTCATAGGCAATATCCATGATCCAACCCTTTTCCGCCGACCAGCGGACGGGCAGGCCGTCGGGCCGCAGCTCCAGCATCCCCGGCAGGATGCCGCCGGAGAGCGTAAAGGCGATGTCCCCGTTGGGCAGGGCGCGGGGATGGAGCCCCTCGGCCGCACCGAAGACTTCGTGGAAACGGCCACGCATGAGCGAGGAGAAGTCGCGCAGGGAGAAGGGCACGGGCCTGCCGAAATTGAGCTGCACCCGCTGCGGGCCCTTATGGACGATGGCCTTGTTTTCGTTGGGGGCGTAGGCCGTAAAGCTGTCCTGCGTTTCCTGGATGCGGGCCACCAGCGCGCCGATCCCGGCCATGACGTCGAGGCGTATGGGCAGGTAGCCGTTGCTCCAGAGCAGGGTTTCCACCCGGCGGGTGTCGCCCTGCGAGCCGTAGCGGAGGCTGCCGCCCAAGCGGTACGGCCCGTGATCCGAGGCGCGGGCGGAAGCATAGCTTTGGTAGGCTTGCCATGCGGCGCTGGAGGCGTCCGAAGGCGCGGACGTCCCGATCTCCGGGCCGCGCGTGGCGCAGGCCTGAAGCGACAGGGCGAACAGGGCCGCGAGCATCAGGCGGAAAGGAACGGAAAGGCGGATGTTCATAGCGAATTCAGCTTATTGCGTATGGTTTCAGGGTTGGGGTGATCCAATTCGAGGGCCCGTTCCCATCCTGTGCGCGCTTCGTTTTTGAGGCCTTGTGCCTTGGCGATGTCGCCGTAGTGTTCCCATATGGTGGGATCGCCGCCGTCGGGGAGGCTTGTCGCCCGGCGGACGAGCGCCCATGCCTCGGCGTTTTCGCCCCGGCGGAAGTGCGCCCATGCGAGGGAATCCAAAATGTACGCATGATCAGGGGCCTGTTTGAGCGCCGCTTCGAGCAGCAGGACCGCGCGATCCAGATCCTTGCCTTGTTCGGCCAGCGAATAGCCTACATAATTCAGGGCCTGATAGTCTTCAGGATTGCGGGCGATGATGGATTCCATCACGGCAAAGGCCTCGCGCTTGCGGCCGAGGGAATCCAGAACGCTGCCGTAGACATAGGCGATTTCGTCGTCCGAAGGCCAGATCTGCTGCGCCGCCGTAGCCGCGGCCAAGGCTTCCTTATAGCGATCCTGCAACAGGTACAGATGGATCTCCATGAGCCGGAAATCCCGTTCCGTGGGGAACTGGCTCTGGCCCTGAAGGATGAGCTGCATGGCGTCTTCGTAACGCTGCTGATCGTGCAGCAGTTGGATGCGCAGGCGCAGCGCCCGGTCGTAAAAACGGTTTTCCGGGGGAATGGATTCAAGGTAGTTCAGGGTTTCCTGCACGTCCTTGTGGTATTCGTAGGCGATGGCGGCGAGGTAGAAGTGCACCTCGTCCGGCGCGTTGGGATCGTCCTTGAGGCCGTCGAGCAGGGCTTCCGCCTCCGGGTACATCCTCGCATCCAGAAAAAGCGTCGCCGCCGTGAGCTTGTAGCCGTAGGTGGCGGGGCCGTTCAGGGCGTAGTCCAAGGCTTTCTGCCCGTTTCCGGAACGGATCTGCCCTTCGACCATCCTGATCCAGATGTCCGGGTTGTCCGGGTCCTGCTCGATGAGGCTGTTATAGATTTCGTTCGCCTCGGAGTACTGCTTGTCCGCTTCCAGCAGGCGGGCCAGCTCGAACCATGCGTCAACGAATTCCGGGCTTTCCTGCACGGCGAGCCGGAGCTGCCGGATGGCCCTGAGCGGCTGCTTGAGGGCCACGAGGGCCTGCGCATGGGCATACCGGACGAAAGACGTCCGCAGGCGCTGCGGCAGGGCTGAGAACACCTTGTCGGCTTCCTTGAAATGCCCGGTTTTGACGTAGAGGATGCCGAGCTCCTGCTGCACGAGCTCGGAGTCCGGGCGCTGCCTGCGGTAGTCTTTCAAAACCTTGAGGGCCTGCTCGTTGTCGCCCTGCTCAAGCCACGTCTCGGCAAGCAGGAGGTGCAGGCCGAGATCGCCGGGCACGCGCCTGACGGCCTGTTCGAGCAGGCTGCGGGCCTCGCTGGTTTCCCGGTTGAGCATGAGCCAGGCCGCCGCGTCGATGAAGGGCTGCGGCCTGTTTTCCAGCGTCAGGAGGAGCTTTACGGCCTCAAGGACGCCTTCCTTGTCGTCATTGCGAATGGACTGGTCGAGCAGGAGGGTCGCGTAGGTGCGCTGGGCCTCAGGCGAGAGATCCCATTGCACGGGCTCCTGCGGCGTGCTGCGGGCGCACCCGGTGAGCATCTGCACGGCCAGCACGGCGCAGGCCATCCCGCGCAGCAGATTGCGGACAAGCCCCGCGCCGCAGCGGGAACTTCCCCGGCGGGCGTGGGATGGCGCAGCCGCAAACGGGGCCGCGGGATGAGTGAGGCGAATGCGGAAGCTCATGAGCAGACTCTGGGGGTTGAAACACGATAACAGGGGATGACGAATACCCTAAACGGGAACGAACAACAACCGGAGATTGCGTATCCGAAACGCCGTTTCCCTTCTTAGTGCGAGATCCAGTCTTCGGAGAAGTCCTGAATATCGGCGGAGAGATGGGTCTTCAGCTTTTGGAGCAGGCGGGCCTCAAGCTGGCGCACCCGTTCGCGGGTGACGTTGTAGCGTTCCCCGATTTCCCGCAGCGTGACCGGATCGTCGGTCAGGAGGCGGTGCTCAAGGATATAGGCCTCCTTTTCGGAAAGCGAGGGCAGGATGTCGCGGATCTTGCTTTGGAGCAATTTGGCGATTTCCATACCCGCGAGGCTTTCCTCAATGCCGGGGCCGAGCGCGGGCAGGAAGTCCATGCGCGTGGCGCTGCCGGAATCGTCGCCGACAGTGGCGTCGAGGGACATATCGGAGGCGTCCAGCCGCTGCTGCATCTCCACGATCTGATCCTCGCCCACGCCGAGGCGCTCGGCGAGAACCGCCGCGTCGGGGTCGAAGCCTTCGGCAATGAGCTTCTGGCGTTCGCGGTTCAGGTTGTAGAACAGCTTGCGCTGGGCCTGCGTCGTGCCGATCTTGACCATCCTCCAGTTGTCCATGATGAACTTGAGGATGTAGGCGCGGATCCAGAACGCCGCGTAATAGGAGAACTTGATCCCCTTGTCCGGGTCGAACTTGTTGACGGCCCGCATGAGGCCGACGTTGCCCTCCTGGATGAGGTCGAGCACGTTCTGCATCCAGCGGCGCTGGAAGTCCATGGCGATTTTGACCACCAGCCGCAGGTGCGAGGACACCAGACGGAAGGCCGCGTCGCTGTCGCCGGTCTTCTGCACGCGGCGGGCCAGATCAAATTCCTCATCCGGCTTGAGCATGGGGAAGCGGCTCACTTCGCGCAGGTAGAGGTGCAGCGAGTCCTTGCTGGACGACAGGGAAGGCAGGTGCTGCTGCGACGGCACGGGCAGGGTATCGCCTTCGGGCAGGATGTCGGCGTCGGGGTCGAGCGCGGTCACGTCGTCTTCGGGCAGCTCGTCTCCGATGTCTTCGTCGTCCTCGGCGTCGGCTGCGTCCACGGGCTTGACGGCCTTGAGCGCGGCTGTTTTTCCGGGAACCTGTTTGGGGAGGATCTCCGGTTCGATGATTTCGGGCTCCACAGCGGTATGGTGCTCTTCAGCCGCCACTGCGGAAGGGGCCGGGGGCGCGATCGCGTCGGCGGCGGGCTCCCCGGTCGTTTGGCCGCCCTTGGCGGCCTTGGTGGAAATGCGACGGCTCATATGATTTGTACGTCCTTTTGCCATAAATCTTTATCAGAGTTGAGGGCGGTGGTCCGGGCTCCGGCGCCGGGCGGGACGCTCCGCGCGGACGCGCCTCATGGTGTTACGAAAAAAATCATGTGGAGGAGGGCCCGTACGGGGCGGCTCCTCAATCAGATGCTATAGTTTTGGTTTGTCCTTTTCAACGATTTTCAGTAGACAGAAACCCAAGGGGAGAGCCCGTGCCGTTTGGTGCGGGCTCCTGTTCACGAGCCATTCAAGACCTGCCCGCCTGTGAAGGGGCAGGAAACCATAAAGGAGAACCGCGTGGCGGATTTTCGTAGCGCACTCGCTTCCGGGCGCACCCTGCTGCTCGACGGGGGCATGGGGACCATGTTGCAGGCAAGGGGCCTGCCCGCCGGGGAACACCCGGAACAGTTCTGCCTTGATCGGCCGGACGTGCTCCGTGGGATCCACGCCGACTACCTTGCCGCGGGTGCGGACATCATCCTGACGTGCACCTTCGGCGGTTCGCGCCTCAAGCTTCCGGCGGGCATCGACGTGACGCCGTTCAACCGCACGATGGCCCGGATCGCCCGCGCCGCCGTGGACGCCGCCGGTCGGGAAGCCTTCGTCGCCGGCGACATGGGGCCGTGCGGGCAGTTCGTGCGCCCGCTTGGGGATCTGCACCCGCTGGAGCTCTACGAAGCCCTGCGCGAACAGGCGCGCGGCCTTGTGGAAGGCGGCGTTGATCTGTTCCTCATCGAAACGCAGTTCGATCTGGCGGAAGTGCGCATCGCCGTGGCCGCCATCCGTGCCGAAAGCGACCTGCCGATCATGGTTTCCATGACCTTCGAGCAGGGGACGAGCCTTACCGGGACGACCCCGGAAATTTTCGCCGAAACCATGCAGAACCTCGGCGTGGACGCGCTCGGCCTGAACTGCGGCCTTGGGCCCGAACAGATGGCCCCGCTCATGGAGCGTTTCCTCGCCTGTTCGTCCGTGCCGGTGCTGGCCGAGCCCAACGCGGGCCTGCCCGAACTGGTGGACGGCAAGACCGTGTTCCGCCTGCCGCCCGAACCCTTTGCCGAAAAGACGGCGGCCTTCGTCGGCATGGGCGCGCGGCTTGTGGGCGGCTGCTGCGGCACGACCCCGGATCACATCGCGGCCCTGCGCCGGGCCGTCGATGCCGTCGGCCCCCGCCCCACCCCCTCGGTGACGCCTTCCGGCATCGTGCTGACCACCCGCACCCGGCTGGTGCGCATCAGCCCCGCCGAGCCGTTCAAGATCATCGGCGAACGCATCAATCCCACGGGCAAGAAAGATCTGCAAGCGGAATTGCAGGCCGGGGAATACGGCCTCGCCATGCGGTTCGCCTCCGAGCAGGTGGCCCTCGGCGCGCCGATCCTCGACGTGAACGTGGGCGCGCCCATGGTGGACGAGGCGCTGCTCCTGCCCGAACTTGTCCAGCGCCTCACCGGAAAATACGCCGAACCGCTTTCCCTCGACTCCTCGCACGCGGAGGCCATTGCCGCGGCCCTGCCGTTCTGCCCCGGTTCCCCGCTGGTGAACTCCATCAGCGGCGAAGCCGACCGCATGGAACATCTTGGCCCGCTGTGCAGGCAGTGGGGCGCGCCGTTCATCCTGCTGCCCATTCAGGGCCGCAAGCTGCCGGTGAAGGCGGCGGACCGCATCGCCATCATCGAGGACATGCTCGACAAGGCCGCCATGCTCGGCATCCCGCGCCGCCTCGTGCTCGTGGACGTGCTGGCGCTGGCCGTGGCTTCCAAGGCGGAGGCGGCCCGCGAGGGCCTTGAGACGATCCGCTGGTGCGCCGCGCACGGCCTTGCGACCACCATCGGCCTGTCCAACATTTCCTTCGGCCTGCCCGCCCGCGAACTCGTGAACACCACCTTCCTCAGCATGGCGATGGGCGCGGGGCTCAGCTCCTGCATCGCCAACCCCTCAAGCGGCCGCCTGCGTGAAGCCAAGGCCGCCGGGGACGTACTCATGGGCCATGACCGGGATGCCGCCGCATTCGTGAACGGCTACGCCACATGGACTCCGGGCAACGGCGGGACGGCGGACGCCGCCGCGTTTGCCCGCGCCGCGGCGCAGACCGTGGAGGAGGCCGTGATCCTCGGCGACCGCGAAAGCGTGGTCGGGCTTGTGGAAAAGGAACTGGAAGCCGGGGCCGATCCCTTTGAGCTCGTGCGCGGGCGGCTCATCCCCGCGATCACCGAAGTGGGCTCGAAATACGAGCGCCGCGAATACTTCCTGCCCCAGCTCCTGCGCTCCGCCGAAACCATGCAGACGGCTTTCGCCCGCCTGAAGCCGCTTTTGGAACGCGAAGCCGATGCCGAGGCCCAGAAAACCATCGTCGTCGCCACCGTTGAGGGCGATATCCACGACATCGGCAAGAACATCGTCAGCCTCATGCTCGGCAACCACGGCTTCAAGGTCGTGGATCTGGGCAAGGACGTGAAGGCCGAAGCCATCGTCGAGGCCGCCGTCGCGCACAAGGCCGATCTCATCGGGCTTTCCGCGCTGATGACCACCACGATGGTCCGTATGCGGGACACGGTCGATCTCGTGAAGCAGCGCGGCCTCGGTGTCGACGTGATGGTCGGGGGCGCGGTCGTGACCCCGGCATTCGCGGAAAGCATCGGGGCCAACTATTCGTCCGATGCCGTGGACGCCGTGCGGCTCGCCAAGAGCCTCATCGCGGCCCGCAAGAACCAGTAACCCAAAGGAACAGCCATGCGCCGCCTTTCCTGCCTGATCGCCCTGCTGGCCTGCCTCGTGCTGGCCCTGCCCGCGTTCGCCGCCCCTCAGAAGGCCGATGCCGTCCCCGGCATTTCCGGCGAGGGGGTTCTCGATATCGTGAAAGCCAACAAGGGCAAGCTCGTCTTCATCAACTTCTTTGCCACATGGTGCCCGCCCTGCCGGGAGGAGATCCCCGAACTGCTCAACATACGCAAAGCCTACCCCGCCGACAAGGTGGCCATCGTGGGCATTTCGCTTGACAGCGATCGCGGGAAGTTGGAATCATTCGCCGAGGCCATGAACTTCAACTACCCGGTTTACCTCGCGGAGCCCGACGTTCCCGCCCTGTTCGGGATCTCGTCCATTCCGTTCAACCTGCTGTACGACAAGGCCGGCAAGCTGGTCGCCGGAGGCCCCGGCATGGTCGGCAAGGAAGAACTTGAGGAAGCGTTCAACGGCCTTCTCAACTGATTTGGCATGCGTCCGGGGAACCCGCCGTTTCCCGGACGCCGTTTTCCCGGCCCGCTTGGAGGGCCGGATCAACCGCGGCTGCCCCACGGGGGGAGGAAGTCGATGAACCTGAGCGTTCGCAAGGCCCGCATGGGCGATATCCGGGCCATCCACGCCCTTTTGATGACGAGTTCCGCCGACGGCCTGTTGTTGCCGCGTTCCCTGACCGATCTGTACGGCCATCTGCGCGACTTTTTCGTTGTGGAGGGCGACGGGGCCACCGTCGGCTGTGGGGCCTTGTCCATCATTTGGGAGAACATGGCCGAAGTGCGCTCGCTGGCCGTGGCCGCCCATGCGCGCCGGAAGGGATGCGGGCGGCTGATCGTGGAGGCCTGCGTCGCCGAAGCCCGCGGGCTGGACATCCATCGCCTGTTTGCCCTGACCTATCAACTGCCTTTCTTCAATGCGCTCGGCTTTTCCGTTGTGGAAAAGGAAGTGCTGCCCCAGAAGGTCTGGGTGGACTGTGTGCATTGCCCCAAATTCCCGGACTGCGACGAAACGGCTGTCCTGCTGGAAATCTAACCCGCCTTGCGGGACGTGGCCGTCCCCGAAGGAGCCTTCATGCGTATTACGAATCTCAAGCCTCTGATCAGCGAAGAAGCCATCCAGACGCGCGTCAAGGAAATGGCCGAAGAGATCAGCGCGCTTTATAAAGATGAGCCTTTGGTCGTCGTGTGCGTGCTCAAGGGTGCGTTCCTGTTTTTTTCCGATCTCGTCCGGCATCTCACCTGCAAGCCGGAAATCGATTTCGTGCGCCTCGCCAGCTACGGCAGCGCGGCGCAGCGTTCCAAGGCGATCACGTTCACCAAGGATGTGGAAATCCCGCTTGAGGGCAAGCATGTGCTCATCGTCGAGGACATCGTGGACACCGGGCACAGCATGGATTTCCTGTTCCGCCAGTTTCAGGCGCGCGGCGCGCGGAGCCTGCGGCTTGCGGTCCTGCTCGACAAGAACGAGCGGCGGGAGGTGCCCGTCACTTCTCACTTCGTCGGGTTTGCCTTGCCTAGCGGGTTCGTCGTGGGGTATGGTCTGGACTACGCTGAGGGTTATCGGGAACTCCCGGCGATCTATGAGGCTGAAATAGAAGAATGACGAATGGCGGAGTCCCTATGATTGTTACATGCCCTAATTGCAGTACCAAATTCAATCTGCCCGAAACGCAGGCCGCTCCTGGGGCCAAATTGCGCTGTTCGGTGTGCAAGCACGTGTTCCAGCTTTCCGACGGCGTGAAGCCCGCGGAAATCCGTATGGAGCCGGACTTGAGCCTTTCTTCCCCGTCCCTTTCCATGCCGCCCAAGAAGAAGGGCGGGGCATGGGGCTGGGTGCTGACGCTGCTGCTCCTCTGCGCGGTTGCCGGAGGCACGTGGTGGGCTTGGACCTACACGCCGCTCTTCGATACCGTGAAGGAGATGATCGCGCCGCCCAAGAAGCAGGACCCGGTGGAGCTGGTCAAGAACATCGCCCTGCGCGGCGTGCGGCAGTACAACATCAGCAACGAAAAGCTCGGCAACATTTCGGTGGTTGAAGGGAAGGTCGTGAACGGCTTCAATCAGCCGCGCGAGCTGATCCGCATCGAAGCGGCGCTGTACGATTCCGCGGGCAACGCGCTGGTTTCCAAACAGCAGCTTGCGGGCACGTCCCTGTCGCTGTTCCAGTTGCAGGTTCTCGGCGAGCAGGACATCGAGCAGGCCCTTGCCAACAAGATCGACATCATGGCGACCAATACCAATGTCCTCCCTGGTGGAGAGGTTCCCTTCATGGTCGTTTTTTACAGCCCGCCGGACAACGCCGCCGAGTTCGGCGTCAAGGTCATCGACGCGCGCATTCCCCCTGAGAAAGAGAAGAAGTAGGGGGATGAAGATTGGGGAGGGGAGAGGGAACCCTTCTGGAGAAGGGTTCCCTCTCCCCTCCCCAAACCCCACCCCTCTCCCTCCTAAGACTTTTGTAATGGGGGAGTGCTGACACAGGGGAGCGGGGGAAAGACGTTATGGAGCGGGATTCTCGTCATGGATGGGAATCCCGCTCTTTTGTCGGGACGTTCACCTTTTCGATGGTTTTTGAAAAATTCATTTTAAGTTTCATATAATTGGATATATGCTTCATTGGAAGCATGAATGTCTTCCTTTGTTCCCGCCGTTGTGTGGGCTGGTTAAAGCCGGTATTGTTTTTTCAGGCTGTGCCATAGAAAATGGTTGATGCTTTTTTCCCTGAAGTTCCAAAGGATTAACCGACAAAATGCCTTAGCCTTGGATTCCGCCAAGGGGAAAGCTGGAGAAGAAGGCCGTATTTTCACCGTGCTGTGGAGATGAAACAGCCGTATGCTATGGCAGGGCCTTCCTTCATCCCCCTTTTCGGACGGGAGGGGTAGACGTGTTTCAGTAAAGAAAATGGGAGGAATCAATATGAAAAAGGTCGGCATTATCCGCTGCCAGCAAACTGAGGATTTATGCCCCGGCACGACGGATTTCGTCACGGCGGCCAAAGGCAAGGGAAGCTTTGAAGGGTTCGGGGAATGCCAGATCGTCGGCTTCGTGAGCTGCGGAGGCTGTCCCGGCAAGCGCGCCGTAGCCCGCGCCAAGATGCTGGTGGATCGCGGGGCGGAGGCCGTTGCGCTCGCCTCTTGTATCGGCAAAGGAACGCCCATCGGCTTCCCCTGTCCCAACCGTGAGCAGATGATGCAGGCTATCCGCGCGAAGATTGGCGACATCCCGCTGCTCGAATATACCCACTAAGGCGTAAAGGCACCACTCAGGGGGGGCGCCGCCAAGCCCGGACATCCGGCTCTCCTCCAGACAAAAGGGAGAGCCTCTTGCTAGGGCGTGTCATTATTTTAGGCTGTGTTCAATTTTGCGGTTGATGATTTTTTCAATGAAAATCAATAGATAAAAGCTCGTTCCACGTCTTAGTGATGTGGGTCTCTCTCATTTTTTGTTCATTACATGAAATCCAGTTTTGAAGAATTGTTGCGAGACCTCCGAATAATTTCTAAAGAACTCTTCCTTTCCAGTTGGAATCTTGTATCAACCACAAACTTAAACACAGCCTTATTTTATATATAATTATTTGAAATTATTAAAAATAATCTTTTTGTGACTTGAAAAAATAGTTAAATAATTTCAATAGATTATATCTGATTGACGACATACCTTAGGGCCTGTTCACACAAACAGAGAATAAACATATTTTTAAAATGGTTATCCTCATTTTTGAGCAGTGCTGCATTTTTCTTCAACCCTCTTCAATCATGGGAAAAATTCAGCATAGCGTGAACACGCCCTAGAGACTGTTCACACAAACAAGGAATGAACATAATCTCTTACAAATGGTTATCTCCGTTTTCGAGCGATGCCGAATGCTTCTTCCAACCTATTTCAGTCATTGGAAAAACTCGGTATAGCGTGAACACGCTCTAGCAGAAAAACTGGAGAAAAAGGCTGCACTTTCACCATGCTGTGGAGATAAAACAACCACATACTACGGCAGAGCCTTTCTATGGCAGAGCCTTCTCAAAAAAAGACGCTCCGGCAATGGAGCGTTTTTTTATCCGGCACAACTGGCGAAAGGGATTCGATAAGGTCAAAAGTCTTTGGGGAGGATGGGGGAGGTTTGGAGGGGGAAGGAGGGGCTTTCTCCAGAAAGGCCCTCCTTCCCCCTCCAATATTCCCTAAAACAACTTCATCTGCGTGGCTTTCGTCTGCACATGGCGGACAAGCCGGGTATGACGGAACAGTTCGGGCAGCGCGGAGAGGAAACGCGAAGGGGACAGTTCCAGCACTTTGCCGTAAAGACGGCGCTGCGCCGCATGGCTGACGAAAACAGCATCCTGCGCACGGGTCAGGCCGACATAGAACAAGCGCCGCTCTTCCGCGAGCGCGTCCGGATCGGCGGTGCCGCCGGGATCGCCGTGGAGCAGCGCATCCGCACCGGGGAAAGGCAGGATGCCCTCTTCTAAGGCGGGCAGGAATACGGCCCGGAACTCAAGGCCCTTGGCGGCGTGCAGGGTCATGATCTGCACCTGCTCCGCCTGCTCGCGCACAAGATCCAAATCCTGCCGCAGGCACACCCAGTCAAGCAGCCCTTCCCATGTCTTGCCCTGTTCGCGGAACGCCCGGAGCAGGGCGTTGTAGGCCGCAGATTCGGTGAACAGCGGGGCGAGGAGCTTGGCGGCGTCCAGATGGGAGGCCAGCGCGGACGGCCCTGCCTGCCAGAGCTGTTCGGGCAGGGACGCGCCCAACTGCGGCACATCCACGTCGAGGCTGCCGGGGCCTTCCGGCGCGGCAAAGGGGCGCTGGAAGCGCTGGCCCGCCAATTCAAGGATGAGGGCGGCGGAAGGATCGGCCCAGAAGGGGGCCGTTTCCGGTGCCGAACAGGGGACACCCCGGCGCTCCAGAGCGGTTTTCAGGGGCGGAATGAGCGCCTTCATGCGGACAAGCACGGCCACCTCGCCGGGGCTGCACGGCGTGGCAAGCGTGGCATCGCGGCGGCGGGAATCTTCCAGCGTATGGGAGGTTCCGCCAAGAAGAAGCGCAGCCTGATCCGCGACCCATGCGGCTTCCTTGCGGGCGTCCGGGGCACTGAACAAGTGCAGGCAGGCTTCCGCTTCACGGGTGGGGATAAGTTTTCCACAGGCTGAGGACGGCCCAAGCAGCGCCGAAGCCGAGGTCAGGATTCCGGCGGCGGAACGGTGGCTCGCGGCGAGCGTGACGCTCTCCAGCGAAGGCCACGCTTCACGCAGGGCGGACTGGACATCGGGATGCGCCCCACGGAACCCGTAAATGGCCTGATCGGGGTCTCCAATGCCGAAAAAGCCGTGCCCGCCTTCGGGCATCAGCGCCCGCACAAGGGCGACCTGCAACGGCGAAAGGTCTTGTATTTCGTCGACCAGCACGTCGCTCCACTGGCGTTCCGGCTCGGCTTGCAGGCGGGCCAGCCAGTGCTCCAGCAGATCCGTATAGTCCGCAAGGTTCCGTTCGCGCTTGGCGGCATGGTAACGCTCCAGCAGGGCGGACTGCTCTGCCGTCAGGGGGCTGAGGCGTTCGCGGGCGAGAGACAGCTCATCCCATACGCGTCTGGCGTCGGCGGCGGACAGGGCGTTGGCCTTGGCGAACACGCTCCGGGCCGTTTCCTCGGGCAGCACGGCGGGCAGGGCCTCCTCCGTCGAGGCGCTCCAATGGGACAGGGCCAGTGCGTGCAGGGTATCGGCCTGAGGCAGTGGGACGCCTTCCCCAAGGGCGCGTTCAAGGCGTTCCCGGAGCTCGGCGGCGGCGCGGCGGGTAAAGGTAACGGCAAGGATGCGCTGCGCGGGGATGCCGTCCTTGATGAGGCGCTGGACACGGCCCACGAGGGTACGGGTTTTGCCGGAGCCGGGGCCAGCAAGCACCAGCACGGGGTTTGGCCCGGCTTGGATGGCTTTCCGCTGCGCTTCGGAATAGGGGAACGCCTTCGGATCGGGCGGCGTTTGGGGCGACGGGGGCGTCATTGCCGCGAACAGGGACGCCTGTTTCGGCGCTGGTTCCTTGGAGGGCGCGGCTTTGGGCTTCCTGCCCGGCTTTTTGGCTTCGGGCAGCGCATCCAGCAAAGAGGAAGAACGATACCTTCCCGTCACAAACTGTTTGCGCTCTTCTTCCGAGAATACTTTGACGACCCCGTATTCGCCGTCAAAGCCCGCCTCCTTGATGACGTCGCCCCGGCGCATACGGGCCACGGCCTCACCGAGGGCGTCCCAGTGCTGCCGCAAATCCGATTCGGGCACCGTGTGCAGGATGTCCATTTCCGAACCGAACAAACGAACCAGCTCGGACTGCCTTTCCTGCACTTTACGGCTCTTGGGGCCGACGGAAAGCAGTTCGCCGAGCATTTCCGGGAGCGGGAACAGCGAGACGAACCCCGGATCGTGCTTGGGCATGACCGGGGCCTTGCGGTCGGCCAGCGCCATGACCCGGTGGAGCACGCCGACCGTGAGCGGCTTGCCGCATACCGGGCAGATGTTGCCGATTTTCATGGATTCTTCCGGCTCAAGGACAACATTGCAGGCGCGGTGCCCGTCGAGGTGGTACTTTCCTTCCTCAGGGAAGAATTCCACCGTCCCCCGGTAGGTGCAGCCTGAGCCTTCCTCGCCCCGTGCGGCCCGGCGCAGCGCGTCGAATATGCCGTCATAGGAAGGCGTGCCTTCAAAGAGATTGGCTTCGCGGCCGAGGTTCTCCCCGGAATGCGCGTCGGAGTTGGACACGAGCACATAACGGTCGAGCGCAGACCAGAGCCGGTTCATGTCAGGATCGGAGGAAAGGCCGGTTTCCAAGGCGAAAATATGTGAGGAGAGCGATCCGAAGCAGTCTTCCAGCGCGTCGAAGCCGGATTTGGAGCCAAACAGCGAAAACCACGGCGTCCAGATGTGCGCGGGAATGAGCACGCCGCGCTCGTCGGTTTCAAGCACCATTTCAAGGAGATGCTCGCAATCGAGGCCAAGGATCGGCCGCCCGTCGGAAGTGATGTTTCCGATGGCGGCGAGCTTGTTGGACAGCTTGTCCGCACTCTCCAGGCTGGGCATGATCACGACGTTGTGTACTTTGCGTACGGAACCGCCTTTCTTGTAGATGGAGCTGATTTCCGCTTGGATGAGGAATTGCGGCTCGCTGACGCCGTCCGGGCGAGAAAAGCCGGGGATTTCCGTTTCCAGCGGCGTCTTTTCGCGGACGCGGTAGAGGCCGCTGTTGTCGTCATAGACGAGGTCACGCCGCAGCTCGTCCCTCCATGCCGGATGGGTGAAGTCGCCCGTGGACATGACGGAGAGCCCTTTGATCATGCTCCATGCCGCAAGATTGCGGATATTGAGCCTGCCGCTGGTGGCGCGGGAAAAGCGCGAATGGACATGCAGATCTGCGCGAAAGTATTTCATTCCTCAAGACTAACGCAAAAAGGGGCAGAATGCCAGTGATTCCGGCGTGGAAAAACCTTCCGGGCCGTACAGGGCGATGGGCTCGGCGGCGGACGGTTTGGCGTATGGGCCCTTACGGGCTTCTATGAGCACGAACGTGGCTGGGGACGTTTTTTGTTTGTGAATGAATTGTAACAAAAAGGGAGCCAGCCCCGCCCCATCCAGCGCCGCCAGCATATCCTGGAGCCTGTCCGGGCTTATGATGCAGACGAAACGCCCATCCGTTTCGAGCAATGACGAGGCTGCGGATGCGAACAGCGGAAACGTCCCCTTATCGCCGAACAGGGCCCTTCGGCGGGCCTGTGTTGCAGGCAGGCGACCTGAACCGATGAGACGCCACGGCGGGTTCGCCATGACCAGTTGGATCGGGGAGGTTTCCACACGGAGTTTTTCTAAAAAATGCGTGTCGGCAAGCTCCCCGGTATACAGGGCAAACCGATCCGAAAAGCCGAGCTTGGCAGTATTGTTTCGGGCGGCGGCAATCAGTTCGGGATTGCAGTCTATACCGAAGCCACGGCATTTGTTTCTTTGAAGTAACAAATAGGCAAGGCCAACAACGCCGCATCCTGTTCCAAAATCTATAAACCGTATGGTAACATCGTTTGTACGGCTCACTGCAAAGGCCGCGAGCAGCAGCGCATCGACGCTGAACCGGAAACTGCCCTCAGGCTGTTCCAAGCCCGCGGGAAAGGCCCGCCGCGCTTCCGCGTGCAGTGACGGGAGCTCACCGATCGGCGCTGTTTTTCCAAATGGCTCTGGCATAGGATATGGTTGTTTCCTCTCCACAGTTGGTGAACATACGGCCCTTTTCCCCGTTTTCCGTTGGGGGGGCCAGAGCTGGGGCAGCTTGCCGGTCATCCCCTTGGAACTTCAGGAAAGCATTGGCTCATTTCCTATGGCGCAGCCTTTCAAATGGCGCCATACGCGGTATGCGATGGGAAAGGAGGGGCGGTTGCGGCCTAGAGAAGAGGCTTGGGGAGAGGGGAAGGACAGGGCGTTTTGCCGGAAGGCCCCTTCCCCTCCTTGTGCCGTTTAGAAAAGATAGTCGATGGCCTGACGGGACTCGGTCACGAGCTTGATGAGTTCTTTGCCGACGGCGACATGCGCGGGGTGTTCGGCGTAGGCCTTGAGCCCTTCGGCGTCGTCATGCGTGGTCATCAGGAGCACGTTGACCGGCATGGTGCAGGTGGGGAGGAACTCATAGGACACTTCAAGGGACTTGAGGGACGGAATCTGTCCCATGAGGGCTTCAAGGCGCTGCCTGATGAGCTTGGCGTTTTCGGCGGCGGTACGGCCTTCGGCTTCGGGTTTCAGCGTCCACCAGACGATGTGACGAACCATGATGCGACTCCTATTGGGCAGAGGTTGAATCAGCGGAGAACGTGGGATGCCCACGCAGCTTGGCCATAGGACAGCCCGCCGTCTCCGGGTGGCAGTGCGTGATGCGTGAGCGGAACGAGCCCGCGCCGCGCCAGCGCTTCCGGCAGCAGCAGGGCGATAGTCCGGTTGTGGAAGACGCCGCCGGACAGGGCCACGGTACGGACGCCGCAGCGCCGCGCCCCGGAAAGCGCCAGTTCGGCAAGCCCTTCCGTCAGGCCAAGGTGGAACCGGCGGGCCAGATCGGGGACAGGGACACCTGCCCGCCGCAGTTCCAGCAGGTGCAGAAAAAAGGCTGCCGTGTCAAGTTCCAGCAGGCCGCCCCGTTCCCTGATGGGGAAGGGGGCGGATGTTGTTACCGATAGGTCTTGTTGCGCTTCCAAGCGGATGGCGGCCTGCCCTTCGTAGGTGACGGACGGGCACAAACCGAGCAGTGCGGAAACGGCGTCGAACAGGCGGCCGCAGCTTGAAGTCATGGGCGTGGCCTCGCGGCGTACCATCTCCAAAATGGCGTCGTGTATGGCGCGCTTTCCGTCCGCCCTCAAGAGTGCGTGCATGTCCTCCGCAAACCGTCCGCGCAGCCCTTCGGCCTCAGGGAGCCCCATGAAGCCGCTTGCGATGCGCCACGGTTCCCTGATGGCGGCCTCGCCTCCGGGCAGCGGGAACGGCGCAAGGCGTCCGATGCGTCCGCCATAGCGTTCTTCGCCGGCGGCTTTCGGATCGACGAAGAGGAGCTCCCCGCCCCATATGGTTCCGTCCGTGCCGTATCCGGTTCCGTCCAGAGCCAAGCCGAGCGCGGGGGCGTCATGCCCGTTTTCCGCCAATACGCCGTACACATGGGCAAAGTGGTGTTGCAGGCGCAGGACGGGCAGGCCGGAATCCAGCGCATAGCTTGTGGAGAGGTAGTCGGGGTGCAGATCGCAGACGACCGCCTCAGGCTTGACTTCCAGCAGCCCGCCGAGGTGTTCCGCCATATCTTGGAAAAACGCGAACGTTTCAAGGTTTTTCAGATCGCCCACATGCTGGCTGAGGAAAGCATCCTTGCCGCGCGTGAGGCAGAGCGTGTTCTTGAGTTCCGCGCCTGTGGCCAATACGCAGCGGCCCGCGTCGCGGGGGAGCTCCAACGGCCTCGGCACGAACCCCCTTGCCCTTCGGAAGAAGTGGAGCGGGGGGGCTTCCCGGAGGAGGCTTCCCGAAGAAAAGTTCCCGGCTTCCCCTTCAGCGTTTTCGGCTGAAGTGGAGGGAAGCCCCGCAGGAGCCCCGTCTGGGAGGGAGGGGGAACAAGCGGAGGGGATGCCGTTTTTTTGTGGATAACATTGTGGATTGTTGCCTGTGGAAAAACTGGTTTCCGGCAATGATTCCACCCGTACCACGGAGTCGTCGGCACGGATCAGGATGTCCCGGTTATGGAGCAGGAAAAGGTCGGCGATGTGCCGCAAACGGGCCAGCGCCTCGCGGTTGCCGAGCGAGATGGGTTCGCCGCCCGCGTTGCCGGAGGTCATGACGAGCGCCGGGAGCGGAGAGAGCGCGGCGAATGCTTCGAGGAGCAGGTGGTGCAGCGGGGTATAGGGCAGCATGACGCCGATGCTGTCCACGTCCGGCGCAATGGCGGGCGGCAGGACGCCGCGCGAGGCGAGCACGACGATGGGCCGTTCGGACGAGGTCAGGGCGGCGGCTTCCGCATCGGAAACATGGGCGACGCGCCGGGCCGTTTCAAGATCCGGCACCATGATCGCCAGCGATTTGTGCGGGCGGCGCTTGCGTTCGCGCAGCAGGGCGACGGCTTCGGCGCTGGCTGCGTCGCAGACCAGATGGAAACCTCCGAGGCCCTTGACCGCAACGATGTTTCCGGCACGCAGGGCGGCGGCTGTCCGCTCGATGGCGTGCTGCCCTTCGGCAAGCTCCGGGCCGGGGATGCGGGGATCGCCTTCGGGGGCGGCGGCCAGCCAGACCTTCGGCCCGCAGGCGGGGCAGGCGTTGGGCTGGGCGTGGAAGCGGCGGTCGAGGGGATCGTTGTATTCGGCGGCGCAGTCCGGGCACAGGGGGAAACAGCTCATGGACGTGGTGGCCCGATCATAAGGTATGGAACGGGTGATGGTATAGCGGGGGCCGCAGTCCGTGCAGTTCGTGAACGGGTAGCGGTAACGCCGGTTCGCCGGATCGCGCATGTCCGCGAGGCAGTTGCCGCAGGTCGCCACATCCGGGCTGACCAAGACGGCGTGGCCGTGGCGCCCTTCGCTGTGTGCGATGGCGAAGGCCGTTTCGCCGTCCGCAAGCGGCAGTTCCTCGCGGCGCAGGGACGTGATCCGCGCAAGCGGCGGCAGGCCGTGTTCGAGCGCGTGGGCAAAGGCGGCCAAAGCCTCATCGCTTCCCTGCACCTCCACCCGGACGCCGTCCGACGTGTTGCCCACATGCCCGGTGAGCCCGTGCCGGGTTGCGGCACGGTATACGAAAGGCCGGAAACCAACCCCTTGGACTTGTCCGCCGATGATATAGCCGTGTCGTCTCATGTTGCGCTCCCGTTGTGTCCGAAAAAAGAGGCGTTGTGCCCGATTTGCTGCCTGCCGCCGGAAAAGCGGGGGAAAGCCGCGGATACGCCGCCCATAAGCGTCTTCCGGCCACCATAGCCGTCCGTGGGAAGCGCGGCAACCCCCAAAGCTCTCATGACGGAGCCCTTGCGGGGCGGGTGCCTCGTTTGGTATGATCCTCGCTTCCACCTTATGTTTTTCCAATTTGTTTTTTGGGAGTCCTCACATGAACGATTTTGCAGTGCAGGAGCTGACGCTGGGCCAGCTTCTGGAGAATACGGCGGCCCGTTTTCCCGATACCGACGCCGTGATCCACGCGGACCGCGAGCTGCGGCAGACGTGGTCGGAGTTTTCGGCGTGTGTGGACGATATGGCCAGAGGCTTGATGGCCATCGGCGTGCGGAAGGGCGAGAAGGTTGCCGTATGGGCGACCAACGTGCCGCATTGGGTGACCCTCATGTTCGCCACGGCCCGCATCGGGGCCATTCTGGTCACGGTAAACACCAATTACCGCGAAACGGAACTGCGTTACCTGTTGCAGCAGTCGGAATGCGAAAACCTTTTCATCATCGACAGCGTTCGCGACCACGATTTCATCGCTTCCACATATAAGGTGCTCCCAGAACTGCGCAGGCAGCGGCGCGGGATGCTTGAGGTCGAGGATCTCCCGCACCTGAAGCGCGTGTTTTTCCTTGGCACGGACAGGCACCGGGGCATGTACTCCCTGCCGGAAGTCTTTTCCCGCGCCGGGGATGTCTCGGATGAGGCATACGAAAGCCGCAAGGCGTCCATTTCGCCTTATGACGTGGTGAACATGCAGTACACGTCCGGGACGACGGGTTTCCCCAAGGGCGTGATGCTGACGCACGTGAACATCGTCAACAACGGCTACTGGATCGGCTACCATCAGAAATTTTCCTCGCGCGACCGGGTATGCCTGCCCGTGCCCCTGTTCCACTGCTTCGGCTGTGTCCTTGGGGTCATGGCCTGCGTGAACCACGGGGCCACCATGGTGCTGCTCGACGCCTTCTCCCCCGTGCAGGTGATGACCGCCGTGGTGCAGGAGAAGTGTACCGCCCTGTACGGCGTGCCGACCATGTTCCAGGCCATTCTGGATCACCGCGCCTTCCCGCGTTTCGACTTTTCCTCGTTGCGCACGGGGATCATGGCGGGTTCCGTGTGCCCTGAGCCGCTCATGCGCCGGGTCATGGAACAGATGTGCATGAGCGAAATCACCATCTGTTACGGCCTGACCGAAGGCTCTCCGGTCATGACCCAGACCCGCACCGACGATACCGTGGAGCGCCGGGTCAAGACCGTGGGGCGGAGCATGCCCGGTATTGAGGTCACCATCCGTGATCCCGAAACCAACGAGGAAGTCCCCCGCAATGCCGTGGGCGAGGTATGCTGCCGAGGCTACAACGTGATGCAGGGCTACTATAATATGCCCAAGGATACGGCCGAGGCCATCGACGGGGAGGGCTGGCTGCATTCCGGCGACCTCGGCGTCATGGACGAGGACGGGTATGTCAGCATCAGCGGGCGCATCAAGGACATGATCATCCGGGGCGGCGAAAACGTATATCCCCGCGAGGTGGAGGAGTTCCTCCTCAAGATGGACGGCGTGGCCGACGTGCAGGTCGTAGCCGTGCCGAGCCGCCGCTACGGCGAAGAGGTGGGCGCGTTCCTCATCCCCAAGGAGGGCGCGAATGTCGCCCCCGAAGATGTGCGCGACTATTGCAGGGGCAAGATCGCGTGGTATAAGATCCCGCGCTATGTGGCTGTGGTGGAAGGTTTCCCCCTGACCGCCAGCGGCAAGATCCAGAAATACAAGCTCCGTGAAATGGCGGCGGAATACTTCCCTGAGGCCATGCGCGGGCGCAGCGGGCGCCCCGTTTGAGGGGCGCGGCGTGATGTCTGATTTGAGGAAAAGGCGGCGCTGGCGTCCGCACGGGGAGCCATGCCGATGAAGACCATCGGCCTTATCGGCGGCATGAGCTGGGAAAGCACGGCTACATACTACCGGATCATCAATCGGCTGGTGCGGGAGCGGCTCGGCGGGTTCCATTCCGCCAAGTGCGTCCTGTACAGTGTGGATTTCCACGAGGTTGAGGGTTGCCTGCGGGCGGGGGACTGGGAGCGCGGCGGCGGGCTGCTGGCGGAGGCCGCGCGCGGCCTTGAGCGCGCCGGGGCCGACTGCGTACTCATCTGCACGAACACCATGCACAAGGTGGCGGACGCGGTGCAGGCGGCGACGTCCCTGCCGTTGCTGCACATCGCGGAACTGACCGCCGACGAGCTGGAGGCCGCCGGGGTGTCCGCGGTCGGGCTGCTCGGCACGCGCTGCACGATGGAACAGGATTTTTATACGCGCAGGCTCGTGGAACGGGGCATCGCCGTATTGATCCCCGGAGAGGATGAACGGGCGCTGGTCAACCGCGCCATCTTCGATGAGCTGTGCCTTGGGACGGTTTCCGAGGCCTCCCGGCGGGCATTCGCGGCGATCATCGGCGGCCTGACGGACAGGGGCGCGCAGGGCGTCATCCTCGGCTGTACGGAAATAGGCTTGCTGGTGCGTCCGGGGGACACGTCCGCACGGCTGTTCGATACGGCGGAAATCCACGCCCGGCGCGCGGCATTGTATGCGCTTGGCGAAGCATTCCCGCGCGACGGGGGAGAGTGATGAATACGATTTCTTCAATAAAGGTTCCCGGCCTGACCGAGGACAAGTGCGTGACCCTTATCGGCATGGCCGGGGCTGGAAAAAGCACCGGCGCCCGCGCCGTGGCCGAACGCCTCGGCTGGGCCTATGTGGATACCGACTATCTGATTGAATCCACCTATGGCGCGCGCCTTCAGGACGTGACGGACGCCTTGGACAAGGAAAGCTTCCTCGACGTGGAGGCCAAGGTCATCCTGTCCCTCCGCATGCAGCGCGCCGTGCTCGCCACGGGCGGCAGTGTGGTCTATCGGCCTGAAGCCATGCGGTATCTGGCTTCCCTCGGCCCGGTGGTCTTCCTCGATGTCCCGCTCCCCATCATTTTGGAGCGTATTGCCCGCAAGCCGGATCGCGGGCTTGCCATTGCGCCGGGGCAGACCGTGGAAGATCTTTTCCATGAGCGCGAGGCGCTGTATCGCCGGTGGGCCACCTGCCGCGTCGCGGCGGGGAACCTCAGCGTTTCCGAGACGGCGGATGCCGTTTTCGACGCCATTGCCGGGCACGGGCAGGCCCTATGAACGAACGGGCTTGCGGCGTACGGCTTCATCCCGCGGCCCGGCTGCTGCGCTGGATGGGGCGCCATGCCGTAGGTGTGGGCTTCCTTTTGATCGGCGTCTGGCTGTTCCGCGCGGTGCTTGCCGGAGCTGACGGCATCTCCTACGATTGGCAATGGTATCGCGTCTGGCGGTATCTGGGGCGCTGGACGGACGGGCATTTCATCCCCGGCCCGTTGCTCGACGGGCTCGGCATGACCGTGCGCATCGCGTTTTCCGGGCTTGCCCTTGCCGTTGCCGCCGGGCTCGGCGCGGCGTTGCTGCGGCTGTCCCCGTGGCCTGTGGCGCGGGGCATGGCGCATGCCTATGTGGGGTGTTTGCGGAATACCCCGCTGCTCCTCCAACTATTTTTTGTCTATTTTTTGTTCGCCCCCGTCATAGGCGTCGGGCCTCTCGGCGCGGCTGTGCTGGCCCTCGGCCTGTTTGAGGGGGCGTACATGACGGAACTGTTCCGGGCGGGCCTGCTCTCCGTGCCCAGGGCGCAGTGGGAGGCGGGCATCAGCCTCGGCCTCGGCATATGGAACACGCTCCGGCTCGTTATCCTGCCGCAGGCCGTGCGCCGGATGTTGCCGCCGCTGACCAGCCAGCTTGTTTCGCTCATCAAGGACACCTCGCTCGTCAGCGCCATCGCTGTGGCGGATCTCACCATGCAGGCGCAGGTGTTGATCGCGGACACGTTCCTTGCGTTTGAGATATGGCTGATCGTCGCGGCGCTGTACCTCGCGCTTACGCTTTGCGTGGCGCTGCCCGCCCGCTGGCTGGAGCGCCGATACGCTTGGCGGTAGGCCCTTGGGTGGAAAATGGGGAACCTTCCCGGAAAAGGCTTCCGCCCCGCGTTTCCCCGCTTATCCCCCAAGGCGTTTGGCTCACGGGAAAACGGCGGAAGGTTCTGTTGAGGAAAGGTTTTGTCAGGGGATATGGCAATATATTGATAAGACATGGTGAATATGCAGCATTCATGGCTTTCAGTAAATTCTATGGCTGGCCTTTCGTCGGTTATCCGTGGGGCTTTCAAGGGATAAAATGCCAACCGGTTGCCGCAGTACAGCCAAAAGAAAAGGCTTTGTCATAGAAAACGGTTGAGGCTTTATTTCGTGAAATGCCAAAGAAATAACCAGTAAAATACCCCAATCGTGGAGCCGTCAGCGGAAAAAGGCTGTGTCCTAGAAAATGGTTGATGCTTTTTTCCTTGAAGTTTCAAAGGAATAACCAGCAAAATGCCTTAGCCATAGGTTTCGCCAAGGGGAAAACAGGAGAAATAGGCTGTATTTTCACTACACTGTGGGATGAAACAACCGCATACTATGACAGAGCCCGGAAAAATTGGAGTAAAAGTATATACTTTTCAGTGTATTGCTGAGATAAAACAACCATATGCCATGACAGAGCCAAAGAAAAAGCTCATAGGAGACGTTATGAAAAAAATTTTTGTAGTGTTGATGTTGATGGCGGCTTTGATCCTGCCCGGCCTGGCACAGGCGAAGGGTGCGCAGACGCCCATGATTGACGATGTGGTCAAGCGCGGCGTGCTGCGCGTCGGTTTTTCCTCGTTCGTGCCGTGGGCCATGCAGGACAAGAACGGTGAATTTGTGGGCTTCGAGATCGACGTGGCGAAACGTCTTGCCAAGGATCTGGGCGTGGAGCTCCAGCTTGTGCCCACGAAATGGGCCGGGATCATCCCTGCGCTGATGGCCGGGAAATTCGACGTCATCATCGGCAGCATGAGCGTCACCCCTGAGCGCAATTTGAAGGCCAACTTCACGGTTCCCTATGATTACGCCACCATCGAAGTCATGGCGAACAAGGAAAAGACCAAGGGCATGAAGTTCCCCGAAGACTTCAACAAGCCTGAAGTGGTCGTTGCCCTGCGCACGGGCAGCACGCCCGTTCCCGTCGCCAAGAAAGTGCTCCCCAAGGCCACCTTCCGCCTGTTCGACGATGAAGCCCCGGCCGTGCAGGATGTGCTCTCAGGCCGTGCCGACGTGATGTTCTCGTCCGCGCCGCTTCCGGCCTTTGAGGTGCTCCGCAACCCCGGCAAGCTCTATCAGCCCTCCACGGACGCCTTTTACCGCCAGCCCGTGGGCATGGCCATCCGCAAGGGTGACCCCGACAGCCTGAATGTGCTCGACAACTGGATCCGCACGGTCGAAGCGGAAGGCTGGCTCTCCGAGCGCCGTCATTTCTGGTTCAAGACGACCGACTGGGAAGCGCAGGTTCAATGATATCCGGCGGCTCCCGGAAAGCGCCCCGGCGCGAGTGGTCGCCCTATGCCGAGTATACTCGGCAGGGGCGGCTTTTTCCCACGTTCGGGCGGGTGGACGCCGTTCTGGCCGTCCTGCTGTTTCTGGGAGCCTGCTTTTTCCTGTGGCGCTCGGAAACCATAGCCGCCTACCGCTGGAGCTGGCCGGAACTGGCGGATTTCCTTATCCGCCGTACGCCCGGCGGTTACGAGCCCGGCCTCCTGATACGGGGGCTCATCGTCACCCTCCGGCTCGGAATCTGGTCGATGGCGCTGGCCCTGCTCATCGGCGGCGTGTTGGGAACCCTTTCCGCCGGGAAACGCGGCATTGCGGCGCTGCCCATTCAGTTTTTCGTCAATTCCGTCCGCAATACCCCTCCTTTGGTGCTGTTGTTTCTCCTGTATTTTTTCGCGGGCAACCTGCTTCCCGTTTCCGATATGGAACAGGCCCTGCGCTCCATGCCTCCTTTCGTCAGGGATGCGGTGGCGTGGGGATTCGCCCCGGAAGGCCAGCTTGACCGCATGGTTGCGGCGGTGCTGACGCTTGGGGTGTATGAAGGGGCCTATGTTACGGAGATTGTCCGCGGGGGCATCGAGGGCGTTCCGCATGGGCAATGGGAAGCTTCGGCGGCGCTCGGTTTTTCCCGCTCGCAGCGGCTCCGTCTGGTCATTTTTCCGCAGGCCGTGCGCGCGATCCTGCCCCCGCTCGTGGGGCAGGTCATCACCACGTTCAAGGATTCCGCGCTGGCTTCGCTCATTTCTTTGCCCGACCTGACCTTTCAGGCCCTTGAAGTTATGGCGATCAGCCGCATGACCTTTGAAGTTTGGATCAGCGCCGGGGTCATCTATTTGCTTCTTGGCGTCCTCTGTGCCCGCTACGGTCGCTGGCTCGAAATGCGGGGGACGTGGAAGGCGTAGAAGAGCGTAAGGGGAGGGAAGGAAGGGGAGAATCGGGGGAAGGGAGGGGAAACCTTTCTGAAGAAAGGTTTCCCCTCCCTTCCCCCGAACCCCCATCCCTCCCCTTCCCAAGACTTTCGACTGGTGGGGAGGCTGCGCGGCGGGAGTTCCTGCCGTATGAAGGGAGTCCGACCATGCGGGGGTTCCGTGTTCGGCATCATGGGGGACTCTGGCTTATGGAGTGAGGGGTTGGTGATTCCCACGTTCCTTTGCTCTTTGGAGAGGCGTTTTTCTTTGGCTCTGTTATAGTTTATGGTTGTTTCATCTCCACAGTGCGGTGAAAATACAGCCTTTTTCTCCGGTTTTCCCCTTGGCGGGATCCAAGGCCAAGGCATTTTGCCGGTATCCCTTTGGAGCTTCAAGGAAAAAAGCATCAACCATTTTCTATAACACAGCCTTTTCTTAAGGTTTTTGACTGGCAGGAGGCTGTGCGGCGGGAGTTCCTGCCGTATGAAGGGAAGCCGATCATGCGGGGGCTCCCGTGTTCGGTATCATGGCGGGCTCTGGCTTATGGAGTGAGGGCTTGGGTGATTCCCATGCTCCTTTGTTCTTTGGAGAGGCGTTTTTCTTTTCTCAATGTTTTTTGGCTGGGGTAGAGGCTGTGCGGTGAGACCTGCCGTAGAAGGGCAATGTTTGGAGATTCCTCATGTCACTTTTGTGCCGGAGGCGGTTTCTTTTTATGTGAGACGCCTTATCACGTCGCAAAAGGGGAATAATAGAGAGTTCGGTGTGTTGCATTTGCATCTACAGCCTCTCGAACCTGATTGCAGGGGAAATTGGGACAGGAAAGGAGAGCTGTTTGAGCGCGGCGGCGCAGCCTCATACTTTTCTGAACGTGCCGTAGGGAGCTTGACCTTTGTGGGGATGAAACCGTACTGTGCCGTTTTTCCTTTCTATCATATGGATGAAGCATGAAGTGGTTTACGCACAAGGCAGTGGCTGTAGCGGGGGCGCTCGCGGCAGGCGCGCATCCGGCGGCGTTGTTCGCCGTAATGGTCGGGAGTGTGCTGCCCGATATGGTGGATACGGCAATGGCGCGGGGCGACAAGAAAGTATGGAGACGCATCCATCGGCAGACGTCGCATTGGTTCGGTTGGTATCTCATCATCATTGTACTGGGGTTTCTTATCCCGACACAGCGGATTGTGCTTGATCTGCTGCGGGCGACGCACATCACATTCCCCGGCGTGTCTCCGGCGGCGCTGGCGCAGGTCAGCGGCATCGGCAACGATCTGCTTGTCTGGGTCGGCATCGGCGGTTTGATCCACGTCCTGCTGGATGCACTCACGCCTATGCGCGTTCCCCTCTATCCTTTCGGAGGCAGCAAGCGTTTCGGCATCAACCTCGTCAGCACGGGGACGTGGCGCGAAACCATATTCCTGTTCGCAGCCCTCGGAGCCATAGCCCTCCAGTTCGATCAGGCCCGTGCTGTCTTTGAAGAGGCCGTCAGGACTGTTTTATAAGGCTGTGCCATATAGCCGGTTGGTCTTTCGCTTTTTGAAATTCCATACGGCTCTGTCACAGGATGCGGCTGTTCCATCTCCACTGTATGGTAAAAATACGGCCTGTTTCTCCATTTTTTCCTTTGGCTGGCTCCATGTCTGAGGCATTTAATTGTTTATCCCCTTGAAACTTCAAGAAAGAAAGCCTCATTCTTTTTCTATGGGACAGCTTTCCATGTAAAGAAGAGCCCCTCAGACAAGAGAACAGCAGAAACATTATAAAAGCACCGTATATTCACTGTGTTATGTGAATGTGCCACCCATAATCCAGAACGCGGCCTTAGAGCAGATTAACTTTAATAAATGGCTGTGTTCAATTTTATGGTCGATGATTTTTTCAATGAAAATCAATAGATAAAAGCTCGTTCCACGTCTGGTGATGTGGGCCTCTCTCATTTTTTGTTCATTACATGAAATCCAGTTTTGAAGAATTGTTGCGAGACCTCCAAATAATTTCCAAAGAACTCTTCCTTTCCAGTTGGAATCTTGTATCAGCCACAAACTTAAACACAGCCTAATAAATTACAATGTTAAAGTTTAAGACACGTTCGTTTCGGCATTGAACAGCGTAAATACATTGTGCTTATATCTTCCAATGACGGTCTGTTTCCCGTAGTCGGAAGCGTATTTTTAAAGTAAAAACGCTCTGGGCCGTGTCGTCATGTTACATGTAATTATTTAGGCTGTGTCATAGAAAATGGTTGATGTTTTTTCCTTGAAGTTCCAAAGGAGCAACCAACAAAATGCCTTAGCTAGTGATTCCGTAAGGGGAAAGCTGGATGAAAAGGCTGTATTTTCAGTGTCCTGTGAAAATAAAACAATCACATACTGTGACAGAGCCATTATTTAAAACTATTAAAAATAATTTTTGCGGTTTAAAAAAATAGTTAAAAAATTCAATATATTATATATAATTGACGACACGGCCTAATAAAAGCCCATAAATGAGGAAACGGAGCGGAAAAAATGAACCCCGTTCCGCCGATTCCCATAAAAAACGCCCGAACGGTCTTCCGTCCGGGCGTTTTCCGTTCACAGGCAAATCCGTGAATAGGGATTCGATAAAGCCAAAAGTCTTTGGAAAGGGAGGGATGGGGTTTGGGGAAGGGAGGGAAAAGCTTTTCTTCAGAAAAGTTTTCCCTCCCTTCCCCAATAACATTCCCGCTACATCCCCAAATACGCTTTCTGCACGGCGGGATCCGTGAGGAGCTTGTCGGCGGAGTCTTCCATGACGATGCGGCCGTTTTCCATGACGTAGGCGCGGTTGGCGATGCGGAGCGCCTGGTTGGCGTTCTGCTCGACGAGGAAAACGGTGGTGCCGTCGGCATTGATCTTCTCGATGATGGAGAAAATCTGCTGGATGATGATCGGCGCGAGGCCGAGGGAAGGCTCATCAAGCAGGAGCAGCGTCGGACGGGCCATGATCGCGCGGGAAATCGCCAGCATCTGCTGTTCGCCGCCGGACAGCGTGCCGCCCGTCTGGTTGCGGCGCTGGGCGAGGATGGGGAACAGATCAAAGATGTAGTCGAGATCCTTCTTGATGTTGTCCTTGTCGTTGCGGAGGAAGGCCCCTAGATCCAGATTCTCCTGCACGGTGAGATCGGGGAAGATCAGGCGGCCTTCCGGCACCTGGCTGATGCCGAGCGCCACGATCTTGTTGGGCTTGAGCGTGTGGATGGGCTGCCCCCGGAAGAGGACTTCGCCGCTGCGCGGAGGCGTACCGCCGCAGATGGTCATCAGCGTGGTGCTCTTGCCCGCGCCGTTGGCCCCGATGAGCGTGACGATTTCCCCTTCGTTGATGCGGATGTTCACGTCCCGAAGGGCCTGAATGTTGCCGTAGAAGGTGTTGACGTTGCGAAGCTCAAGCATGGTCGGATTCTCCAAGGTACGCCTTGATGACGCGGGGGTTCTCGCGCACTTCCTGCGGCGTGCCCATGGCGATTCGGGAGCCGTATTCCATGACGTAGATGCGATCCGAAAGGGACATGACCATGCCCATATCATGCTCGATGAGCAGGATGGACAGGTCGAACTCCTTCCGAATGTGCAGGATGAGCGACTTGAGTTCGAGGGTTTCCTGCGGGTTCATGCCCGCGGCGGGCTCGTCGAGCAGCAGCACGGCGGGATCGGTCGCCAGGGCGCGGGCGATCTCCAGGCGGCGCTGCGCGCCGTAGGGCAGGTTCCGGGCCTCGTCCTTATAGTGCATGTTCAGGCCGACCTCGCGCAGCAGCTCATAGCTGCGGTCGATGGTGGCCTGTTCTTCGGCCCTGGTGCGCGAGTCCTGAAAGACAGCGCCGACGATGCCCGCCGACGTGCGGCAGTGGCGTCCGATCATGACGTTTTCGAGCACGGTCATGGTCGGGAACAGGCGGATGTTCTGGAACGTGCGGGCCATGCCGAGCGAGGTGATCTCGTTGGGCTTCATGCCGTTGAGGGTCGTGGAGCTGGCGGGCTTGCCGTTGCGTTCGGGCAGGTGAAGCTGGACGGTGCCTTCGGTGGGCAGGTAGATGCCGGTGATGCAGTTGAAGAACGTCGTCTTCCCCGCCCCGTTGGGGCCGATGAGCGCGACGATTTCCTGCCGGTTGATCGTGAGATCCACCTCGTTGAGCGCGCGCAGGCCGCCGAAGTTCTTGGACAGGTTGGTTACTTCGAGCACAGGGGTGTTCATGCCTGGCCTCCCGTGGCAGGAACGTCGAAAGCCGACTTGGAGCTGTCGATCTTGTCCTTGTTCGTGATCTTGTACGTGCGTTTTTCGCCGGAGATGAGCCCCTGCGGGCGGTAAATCATCATGATGACCATGACGGCGCCGAACAGGAGCATACGGTATTCGGAGAACGCGCGCAGGTATTCGGGCGCGAGCACCAGAATGGCCGCCGCGATGGTGACGCCGAGCACGGAGCCCATGCCGCCGAGCACCACCATGGACAGGATCATGGCCGATTCCATGAAGGTGAAGCTGGCGGGGTTGATGAACGTGGTCTTGGCCGCGAAGATGACCCCGGCGAACCCGGCCCAGCAGGAGCCGAGCGCGAAGGCCGAGAGCTTCACCTTGGTCAGGTCGATGCCCATGGCTTCACAGGCGATTTCGTCTTCACGCAGGGCTTGGAGGGCAAGGCCGATGCGCGAGTTCTTGAGGCGCCCCACGACGATGATGGTGACGACCACGGCGGCGAGGACGATGTAATAAATGTAGTTGGTCGCTTCGGTCACGCCCATTTCCATGCCGAACAGGGATGGGCGGCTGATGTTGGACAGGCCGAAGGAGCCCTTGGTGACGCTTGTCCAGTTTTCCAGCACGAGGCGGATGATTTCGCCGAAGCCGAGGGTCACGATGGCCAGATAGTCGCCCTTGAGCCGCAGGACGGGGAAGCCGAGCATGAGGCCGAACAGGGCCGCCATGATGCCGCCCACGGGCAGCACGGCCCAGAAGCCGAGGCCGAAATAGGTGTTCAGCAGGCCGTACGTGTAGGCGCCCACGGCGTAGAAAGCCGCGTAGCCGAGCACGAGCTGCCCGGCGAGGCCGACCACGATGTTCAGGCCGAGGCCGAGCATGATGTAGATCAGCGCCGAGATCATGATGTTGATCTGGTACATGGAGCTGATGTACGGCATGGCGATCATCAGGGCCGCGACGAGGCCGAGGCAGGTGTAGCGGGGCTTGGGCCGCCGGACGGCCTCAAGCGCGCGGGAGAAGGCCGAAGGGCCGCTGGAAACCGTCCCACGGGCTTTGCGTTCCATGCTCCAGCGCCAGAAAATGGCGAGCACGAACGCGCCCACGCCGATGGAAGCCATGTTTTCCCAGCGGAACAGGATCGTGTTGTTGAGGGCGTCCACCTTGAGGACGACAAGCGGGAAGGTGAGCGCCATGAACCATACGCTGACCATGAGCGCCTTTAAAATCATGTTCATGTCGGCCTCCCTTAGACCTTTTGAACCTTGGGCTTTCCGAGGATGCCCGCCGGACGGAAGATGAGGATGAGCACCAGCAGGGCGAAGGCGAGGGCGTCTTCGTAGGCGCTGGAGATATAGCCGGTGGCGAAGCTTTCGCACAGGCCGAGCACAAGGCCGCCGACCATGGCGCCGGGGATGGAGCCGATGCCGCCGAGCACGGCGGCGGTAAAGGCCTTGATGCCCGCGATGAAGCCGATGAAGAAGTTCACCTGCCCCACGTGGTTGGCGATGAGTACGCCGCCGATGGCGGCCAGCGACGAACCGATGATGAACGTCAGGGAGATGATGCGGTCGGCGTCGATGCCGAGCAGCATGGCCATCTTGCGGTTCTGCGCTGTGGCGCGCATGGCCTTGCCCATCTTCGTGTACTGGATGAACAGCGTAAGCGCGATCATCGTGATGAGGCTGGTGACGATGATCAGGAAATCGCTGGTGCCGATGATGTGGGAGATGGGATCCAGAAACTCAAAGTCGGTGATGAGCTGCGGAAAGGCCACAAAGTCGGACGTCTGAGCCAGGCTCACATAGTTCTGGAGGAAGATCGACACGCCGATGGCGGAGATGAGGGGCGAAAGCCGGGGAGCGCCGCGCAGGGGGCGATAAGCGATCTTCTCGATGGTGTAGCCATAGGCCGCGCACCAGATCACCGCGGCCAGGGCGGCGATGACGATGATGCCCGCCGCCGGGAACCCCATGATGCCGAGCGCGCTCGCCACGATGAGCGCGGTGAACGCGCCGATCATGTAGATTTCCCCGTGAGCGAAGTTGATGAGCTCGATGATCCCGTACACCATCGTGTAGCCCAGCGCGATGAGCGCGTAGATGCTGCCTCTGGTGAGTCCGCCACAAAAGAGTTCGACGAAATATTGTAAATCCATTGGCCCTGCTCGCTGGTTTCTCCGGTGAACCTCCGGCTCCGGGGGGTGCCCCCGTCCCGCCCGCCTCAGCGTCCGCGGGAAGCCCGGAAAAATCGTTTAGTAAGAAAGACAGCCGCCCGTCAGGATGCCGCCCCGCAACGTGCGGTTCACCCTGCACCCTCCGGACGCGTCGCGGAGGATGCAGGGTGAACATTGGCGTCATACCCGGAAAAGGGAATGACGTATCGTTACTTTAGCTCGACGAACTCGCCGTTCTTCACTTCGTAGATGGAGAAGCCGATGCCTTCGGCGTCGCCCTTGTCGTCAAACTTGATGGTGCCGAGGGGGGTATCCACCTTGTTCGTGCGGAGGGCTTCCATGATCTTCTGGGACTCGGTGCTGCCGGAAACCTTGATGGCTTCGAGCAAGGCGATCGTCGCGGAATAGGCGTTGTCATAGAAGGCGCCCGGCTCGGTGCCGTACTTCTTCTTATGGTTTTCGTGCGCCTGAATGTTCATGGGCAGCTTGGATACGTCGGTGGGGCCGGTGGCGTAGACGCCTTCGGCGTTCTTGCCGGCGACCTTGATGAACTGTTCGTCCTTCACCCCGTCGGGGCCGATGAAGGGGATCTTGATCTTCTTTTTGGCAAGCTGCTGGACGAGCTTGGACGCTTCGGGATGGTAGCCGCCGAAGATGATGCCGTCGGCGCCGGACTTGCGGATCTTCTGGATCACCGCGCCGTAGTCCACGGCGCCGGGGGTGATGCCTTCTTCGAGGACGATCTTGACGCCGCCCTTCTCAAGCATTTCGCGGGCGTAGTTCACGAAGCCGCGGCCGTAGTCGCCCTTGTCGTGCAGGAGGGCGACCTTCTTCAGGCCGAGCTTGTCCTTGGCGAAGGAACCGGCGAGGTGGCCGGATACGTCGTCGGAGGCGATGGTGCGGAAGAAATAGGGGTAGTCGCCCTTCTGGGTCAGCTCAGGCGTGGTGGCCGACGGGGAAATGGACACGATCTTTGCGTCGTTGTAGATCGGCAGGGCGGCTTTGGTCGCGCCGGAACAGATGGAACCCATAACGGCCACGGCGCCTTCGGAAAGAACCTTGGTGGCGGCGTTGGTGCCGAGTTCGGGCTTGCACTGGTCGTCTTCGGCGACGATTTCGATCTGCTTGCCGAGAATGCCGCCCTTGGCGTTGTATTCTTCGGCGACGATGCGGGCCGCGTTAAGGCTCGGCATGCCGTAGGAAACGAGGTCGCCGGAGTGTGCTCCGGGAACGCCGATTTTGATCGTATCGGCAGCATGCACCGGGGCGGTCATAGCCATGACGGCCATGCCCGCAAGAGCCGCTTTCATCCATGCGCGTGTCATAAGAAACCTCCCCCTCATTCATAGGGATAGTTGGAGTTATCGGACAGGCGAGCCGGTCCGAAGCCGTCCATGCCGAAAAGGGAGTGTGGGGCGAAGCAATGCCGAGCCTCCGTTTTTTTCGGATGAACCTCTGTTAGACATCGTTTTTAGTGCCATGACTGTACAGGGCTTGTCAAACGTTCGCAGGCGAAAGATGATAAAAGAAAATCGGAAGATATAAATTGATCAGACAAACAGCGCGACATGCGCCGGGAGGAAGCCGGGGTGGATGACGGAACGATGGAATGGGCGGTGCTGCGGATCGGGTGCAAGGTGAACCTGACCCTGCGGATTACGGGGGTGCGCCCCAACGGATGGCATGAGCTGGATACGGTATTCCTGCCGCTGGATGAGCCTTCCGACACGCTCAGGCTTGCCCTGAGGCCGGAAGGCGGGCTGAAGCTCCGCTGTGAGGAGCCGGGCATTGATTTGGAAAACAACACGCTGACCAAGGCTTACCGCCTGTTCGCCGAGGCTTCGGGCTTCCATCCGGGCGTGGAGGCCGTGCTGGAAAAAGGCATCCCGCACGGGGCCGGGCTCGGAGGGGGGAGCGCGGACGCGGCGGCGCTGCTCGGATGGCTGAACGCCCGCGCGCCGGAACCCCTGCCCCTGCCGGAGCTTGTCGGGCTGGCCGCCCGCATCGGGGCGGATGTGCCGTTTTTCCTGTACAATGTCCCCTGCCGGGCTTCGGGCATCGGCGAGCGGCTCGCCCCATGCCCTGAGTGGCTGGATGCGGCGGGCGTCGCCGGGGCGGGGCTCGTCCTGTTGTGCCCTGGGGAGCATGTGTCCACGCCGTGGGCCTATGCCGCATGGGACGAATGGAACAGGCCCTTGACAGAAGTACGTAACGGCGCTATAAACCGTGGCTCTCAGAAACCTCTCGGTGGGGCTTCCTCCATCCAGTGGCTTGAAAACAGTTTTGAGCCGCCGGTTTTCGAGGCCATCCCCCGCCTTCGCCGACTCAGGGAGCAGCTCCTGCGGCAGGGGGCCTTCGCCGCCGTCATGAGCGGCAGCGGTTCTTCCCTCTTCGGGCTCTTCCGGGATGCAGGGAGCGCCTTCCGGGTGGCGGAGGGGTTCCGGGAAAAAGACGTGGCTGCCTATAGCCACGCATTGTAAGGTTTCCGCTTCCAAAGGAAACCTTTGTCACGCTGGGGTGTCGCCAAGCAGGTAAGGCAACGGGTTTTGGTCCCGTCATTCGAGGGTTCAAGTCCTTCCGCCCCAGCCATTTTTTTGCGCTTTAGAGGTTTCTTAACCGGAAGGCCTCCCCTATGTACGGTGATCTCAAGATTCTGACAGGCACCTCGAACGCTCCTTTGGCTCAGGCCATTTGCGAGCATCTCGGCTGCCAGTTGACCCCCGCCCTGTGTGAGAAGTTCAGCGACGGCGAAAGCCGCATCGAAATCAGCAGCAGCGTCCGCGGCGACGACGTGTTCGTCATCCAGCCGACCTGTGCGCCCGTGAACTTCAACCTGATGCAGCTCTGCCTCATGCTCGACGCGCTCAAGCGCGCCAGTGCGGGCCGCATCACCGCCGTCATCCCTTACTACGGCTATGCCCGTCAGGACCGCAAGGTCAGCCCGCGTGCGCCCATCAGCGCCAAGCTCGTGGCCGACTTCCTGTCGACCGCCGGTGCGAACCGCGTGGTGACCGTGGATCTGCATGCCGGACAGATTCAGGGGTTCTTCAACTGCCCTGTGGACAACCTGTTCGCGTCTCAGGTGCTGCTCGAACCCTTCATGTCCATGAAGGGCGAGATCGTTGTGGTTTCCCCCGACGCCGGCGGCGTGGAACGTGCCCGTTCCTTCGCCAAGCGCATTGAAGCGCCCCTCGCCATCATCGACAAGCGCCGCGACCGCCCCAATCAGGCGACCGCCACGCACGTCATCGGCGATGTGGCGGGCAAGATCGCGGTGCTCGTGGATGACATCATCGATACGGCAGGGACGATCTGCGCCGGAGCCGAAGTCCTGCTCCGCGAAGGCGCCCGCGAAGTCTACGCCTGCGCTACGCACGGCGTGCTTTCCGGCCCCGCCCTTGAGCGGCTCAACAACTCGGTGTTCACCAAGGTCGTTATTACCGACACGATCCCGTCGGGCGATCGTTTGGACGTGTGCTCGAAGCTGCAGGTCGTTTCCGTGGCCAGCCTTCTCGCCAAGAGCATCCACAACATCCACACCGGGTCGTCCGTAAGCGTGCTGTTCTAAAGCAGGCCGCCTTTGAAATGCTGTACATTTCAGAGGCGCCGCTTTGTCTGAAGGCATCGTTTCCGGCAGAAGCGGCACCGCGTTGCGGTGCGCCGAACCAGCGTTCGGTTGGAGCGTTTCATTTTGGGAATGTTCCGGGCGAACGGCAAGGAACCTCTCCGGCGCCCTCCGGGGCACCGGCTTATCACAGCGAATCTACCACCACGGCGTTTTTCCCGTGGAAGGGTAAGGAGAACATCCATGTCCGATCTTAAAGTGCTCAGCGTGCAGAAGCGCGCCGGTCTCGGCAAGGGCGCCAACCGCCGCGCCCGTCAGGAAGAACTCATCCCCGGCGTGTTCTACACCGCCAAGGGCGCCAACCTGCCCGTGCAGATGTCCACCCGCGCCTTTGTAAAGCTCTTCTCTCAGGTTGGCCGCACCACCGTGTTCAACCTTGAAATTGAAGGCGAAGGCACGCATCCCGTGCTGATCTGGGCCACGCAGCGCGATCCGATCAGCAGCCGTTTCACCCACATCGACTTCTACGGCGTTGAGCTCGACAAGCCCGTGAAGATCACCGTTCCGGTCGAATTCTCCGGCGTTGCCCGCGGCACCAAGGTGGGCGGCAAGCTCGAAACCTACCGCGAACAGATCCAGCTCATGGCGAAGCCTCTCGATATGCCTTCCAAGGTTACCATCGACATCTCCGGCATGGATGTGGGTACCACCATTCAGGTTGCCGACGTGAAGCTCCCCGAAGGCGTCAAGGCCGCCTATGACAACAACTACGCCATCGTGTCCGTGTTGATGCCCGGTGGCGGCGATGACGCTGCCGCTGAATAAGCGCATTGTTCTGGAGTGGGGAGGGGTGCCCTTCTTGGGGCATTCCTTCCCATTCCGCTGCCTCTTTTCCCCGGCGGGATGCCGGGCATCCGTTGATGCCGAGGGAAATGGGCCGTCCCCTGTATGGCTGGGGGAAGGAATTGGCGAGGAATCCGGTGGATTCCTTTTTTTGTGGCCTGCGTCCGTCAGGCCGGAAGTTTTTCGAGAGGTTTGATATGGCTGTCGCCGGACTTATCGTGGGTTTGGGCAATCCGGGCAAGCAATACGAATCGACCCGTCACAACATGGGTTTTTTGTTTGTGGATGAACTGTTGCGCGAGGCGAGGAATGTTTCTTCCATGTCCGGGGACAAGTTCCGCTGCGAGCTGTGGAAGGCGTCCCTTCCGGGCAGCCCGGATCAGTGGCTCATCGCCAAGCCGCAGACCTTCATGAACCTTTCCGGGGAATGTGTGCAGCCTCTCGCGGCGTGGCACCGTCTTTTGCCTGAGAACATTCTCATTGTTCACGATGAATTGGACATCGCGCCGGGCCGGATGAAGTTCAAGAAGGGCGGGGGGAATGCCGGGCACAACGGTTTGAAGTCGATCACGCAGCGTCTGGGCACGCCGGATTTCTACCGTCTCCGCCTTGGCATTGGCCGCTCCCCGCATGGCAGTGAGGACACTGTGAACTGGGTTCTTGGGCGGCTCACCCCCGAAGCGCAGGAAGCCTTCCGCAAGCAGCTTCCCGCCGCCTTTGAGGTTGTCCGCCTTTTTGCCGAAGGGAACATTCCCGCCGCCACGCACGCGGCGAACGCGTTTGTGATTGAGTGAAATTGGAGGGGGGAAGGGGAAACTTTCTGGAGAAAGTTTCCCCTTCCCCCCTCCAAGCCTCCCCCTTTCCCCTTCAAAGACTTTTGTAAATGGGGCGGGTTACGGTTGTGGCGTCTTGGCAGCCTGTGCGTTGGCGTAAGTTCCCCGGTGATGCCTCTCGGGGGCTCGGAGTTTTATAAGGTGGTGTTACAGCAAACGATTGCTGATTGATTTCTTGAGGTTCGCGATAAATAACCAATAAAATAGGCTGTGTCCTAGAAAATGGTTGATACTTTTTTCCTTGAAATTCCAAAGGAATAACGAGAAAAACGCCTCAACTATGGATTCAGCCAAGGGGAAAACTGGAAAAAAAGGTTGTATTTTCACCGCACCGTGGAGATGAAACAACCACATACTATAACAGAGCCTTTTTCTAAAGTTTTTGGCTGTGTCGTAGGAAACGGGTGATGCTTTTTTTCTGGAAATTCCAAAGGTATTAAAGAATAAAATCCCCTAATCACGAACCCGTCAGCGGAAAATTGGATAAAAAGCCTCTGTTTTCAGCATACTGCGGGAATAAAATAACCAGATACGAGGTCGTGCCGTCATTTGTATATAATTATTTGAAATTATTTAAAATAGTCTTTTTATGGTTTAAAATAATTAAATAGTTTCAATATATTATATATAATTGACGACACGGCCTAGGCAGGGCCAAGTTTTTCTATGGTTCTGTTCAAGTTTACGGTTGATAAAGAGAAAGGCTCTGTTATCGTTTATGGTTGTTTTATCTCCATGGTGCGGTGAAAATACAGCCTTTTTATCCGGTTTTCCCCTTGGCGGGAGCTACGGCTAAGGCATTTTTCCGGTTATCCCTTTGGAACTTCAAGAAAGCATCAACCATTTCCTACGGCCCGGACTAAGAAATAAAACATCAGTCGTTTGTTCTGGCACAGCTTATATAAAAGGGTCCGTTATAGTATATGGTTGTTTCGTCTCCACAACGCGGTGAAAATACGGCCTTTTTATCTTGCTTTACCCTTGGCGGAATCTATGGCTAAGGTCTTTTTCGGTTATTCCTGTGGTACTTCAAGGAAAAAAACATCAACTATTTTTCAAGGCACAGCCATATAAAAGTTACTGCTTTTTATGTAGGGCTTGTTTCTTATGCAGATGCTTGTTTGAGAAGGGAAGCATCCGGCATCGACAGGACGCCCGCAGCAGAAACGGTTCCGAAGCCAGCGCAAGCTGGATGCGGAACCGTTTCTGCTGCGGGCGTTGTGCCGGGGTCCGGGGGGCGGTAGCCCCTTGCCGCCGGAGGCCTCAGCCTCTCTGTTCCCCTGCAACCGTTTCCAATATTTTCCGTGCTTGCTCAGCGTCTTTTTTGATCTGGGCGACGAGAGAGTCTGGGCCGGTAAAGGTGACTTCGCCGCGCAAGCGTTCGACAAAGGCGACTTCGAGATGCTTGCCGTACAGATCGGCGTCGAAATCGAGCAGGTGCGTCTCGACCGTGAGCGCGCCCGGCCCGAAAGTCGGGTTGTAGCCGATGTTCGTCACTGCCGGATACGTGTCCGGCGTGGGATGCGCGGGGTCGAGGACAAAGGGGAGCCCGCTTCCTGCGGATTCGGACGGCGTGGCAAGCGTCACGTACACGCCGGGCTTGGGGAGCATGGTCGGCGTGGGGGCGAGGTTCGCCGTGGGGAACCCCAGCAGGCGCCCACCCCGGTTTTTGCCGTGGATGACTTCGCCCTGCACGCTGTACAGGCGTCCGAGCAGGCTGCTTGCTTCCCATACCTGCCCTTGATGCAGCAGCTCCCGTATGCGTGTGGAGCTGACCACTTCGCCGTGCACGGAGAGCGCGTCCATCCGATCCACGCGGAACCCTTCGGCTTTGCCGAGCTGGGTGAGGACTTCGGGCGTCCCGGCGCGGCCCTTGCCGAGGGTGAAGTCATAGCCGAGGAACAGTTCGCGCATGTTCAGCGTGCCGAGAAGGATGCGGCGCACGAAGGTTTCCGGCGGCATGGCTGCGAATTCGGGCGTAAAGGCCACGAGCATTACAAGCGCCATGCCGGAGGCTTCCAGCAGCGCAAGCCGTGCCTGCGGGGTCGTGAGGCGCGGAGGCGCGTGTGGCGTCAGCACTTCAAGGGGATGCGGGTTGAACGTCATGGCGACGGGGATTGTTCCCGTTTGGGCCGCACGTTCACAGGTCATGGCGAGGAGCGCCTGATGCCCCAAGTGGACGCCGTCGAAATTGCCCACCGTTACCGAGGTTCCCTGAGAGAGAGCCAACGGCAGCGGCAGATCAAGCGCATCGGGATTGCGGGTGATGATCATGCGTTACTTCTGCCCGGAGGGAGCGGCCTGCAAGGCCATGTTGATGGCTTCCTTGAACAGCTCGGAAGACAGCGCGCCGCGGGCCACAAGGTTGTTGATGAGGAAATACGGAGTCCCCTGCACGCCTACGCGCTGGCCTTCGGCGATGTCGGCGTCCACCTCGGCGCGCACGTCCTTACGCTTCACGTCGGCGGCGAGCTTCTTCATGTTCAGCCCGGCATCCTTGGCGGCGCTCACAATGGCGGGTTCGCCGTTCTTGAGCACATCGGCGCGGCGGGAGAAGAGCAGGTCATAAAACTTCCACGCCAGTTCAGGATCCTGCCGGGCGGCGGCAACGTGGTATTCGGCGGCGAGGCGGGCGACGCCGGTGGTTTCCAGCGGGAAGTGCTTGAAGACGTATTTGATCTTGCCCTGATTTTCCTTGAGGACTTTTTCCATCGTCCCCGCGGCCTGCTGGCAGTAGGGGCAGGTGAAATCAGAATAGGCCACGATGGTCACGGGCGCGTCAGCGGCCCCGCGAACCGGGCGGTTTTTGATATCCACTTCCTTGGGCTGGTTCAGCTCCGCCTTCCACTGGGCGATCAGGTTTTTGTGGCGGCGCTGGTTGGAGCCTTCCTGAGCGATGTCGAGCACGGCCTCGCTGTTTTCGCGCAGGACGCTGAGCAGCAGGTCAGGGTTCTTCTGGAGGGTTTCGCGCAGTAGTTCCGCAAAATTGTCAGTGGTGACGGCGCTTGAGGCCGCGTAGGACGGGGTGGCGGCGGACGCCCATTTATTGGAGAGGAACAGCAGATAGGCCGTTAGGATGAGCCAGATGGCGAGAAGGGCCCAGAGTATTTTGCGTTTCATCGAGGTTTCCTTGATGGCTGGATTCGAGGAGAGGGCGTTCATACAAACTTCCTTGTTTTGGCGGGTAGTTTACCGGGACAGGGGGGCTGTGGCAAGGGCACGGCAGCGGCAAAAAAAGACGGGGAAAAGCGGAAACGGAACGCTTTTCCCCGTCTTGCGCCGTCTGG
The DNA here is from genome assembly GCF_059728385.1 of Bilophila sp. T19-St14. NCBI lineage: Bacteria > Pseudomonadati > Thermodesulfobacteriota > Desulfovibrionia > Desulfovibrionales > Desulfovibrionaceae > Bilophila > Bilophila sp. T19-St14. The sequence goes on along the minus strand of NZ_BAAGFT010000001.1, from coordinate 1,796,570 downwards.
AGGGGAGGCCCCCAGACTGGTTTTACATATTGTCGCCGCGTTTGATGAGCGCCTGCATGCCGCCGAGGGCGTTCACCACGTCGGTCACGCCGTGGTTGTGCAGGTACAGCATCACCTCATAGGCGCGCAGGCCGGTGTTGCACACGAGGGCCACCGGGCGATCCTTGGGGATGGAATCAAACTTCGCTTCAATGTCTTCCAGCGCGATGGCGTGCCATTCGCCGGGATACTTGGCGGCGGTGGCGTTGCCGGAAGCGGCGGGGCGGGCGTCGGCGAAGAAGACGTTGTTGTTGGCGCGATCCTTCCAGAGTTCGCCGAATTCCTTGGAAGAGATGGCCTTGAGCTGACCGGAGAGGATGTTGTCCGCTACGTTGGCCACGGCGTTTACGGCGTCCATCGCGGAGGCGAAGGGCGGCGCATAAGCGATTTCGGCGTTGGCGAGGTCGTCGATGGTGGGCTTGCCGAACTGGAGCATGGTCGCCACGGCGTCGATGCGGGCCTTGAGGGCGTCGCCGTCTTCGCACACGCCCTGAATGCCGAGTACGCGGCGGGTTCCGCGTTCGACCACGAGTTCGAGGGTCATCATGTGCTTTTCAGGATAGAAATGGGCGCGGTCGAGCTGTTCGAGGCTGGCGGAAACGGCGTCGAATCCGAAGGCTTTGGCACGCTCGATGGTCAGGCCGGTGCCGCACGCGGACATCTTGAAGAGCTTCACGCACCATGTGCCCACGGCGCCGTGGAAGGTTGCCGCCTTGCCGCTGTCGCTGGCGGCGTTGGTGCCGATGACGCGGCCCTGCCGGTTGGCGAGGGAGCCGAGCGCCAGCACGAAGGGCTTGCCGGTGACGAGGTTCGGGATGGCTACGCAGTCGCCGCCCGCATAGATGTCGGGATCGGAGGTCTGCATATATTCGTTGACGAGGATCGCGCCGGTGCGTTCCTCAAGATCGAGCCCGGCGGCGCGGGCCAGCGCGGTGTTGGGAGCGAAGCCGGTAGCGAAGATGACCAGATCGGCGTCGAGGGTGCGCTTGTCGGTCACGACGCGGGCCACAGCCCCGTTTTCACCTTCAAGGCGCTGCACTTTTTCGCCGGTGTAGACGTCGACGTTGTGTTCTTCGAGGTCATGCCTGACCATGTCGGACAGGCTGGCGGACATGACGCCGGGCATGGCCTGCGGCATGAATTCCACCACGCTGGTCTTGATGTCCCACATGTCGGCGAGGGCCACGGCGATTTCCATGCCGATGAACCCGGCGCCGATGACCACGGCGTTCTGCACGCTGCCGGATGCGCAGGCCTTGCGGAGCGCGTCGGCGTCTTCAAGGTTGTTCGCGCCGCCCACGTTTTTGAGGTCGCGGCCTTCGACGGGGGGCACCTTGGGCGTGCTGCCGGTGGCGATGATCAGGCGGTCGTAGGGAAGCGTCTTTTCTTCGCCCGTGACCAGGTTCTTGGCCGTCACGGTCTTGGCGGCGCGGTCGATGGCGGTCACGCGGGTCTGGTTCAGGGTATGCACGCCCTTATGCTCGAAATATTCGGGGGTGCGCACGGTTCCGTAGGTCGTGGAGCGCAGCGCGTCCAGCGAATTGATTTCGCCGGAAACATAGTAGGGGATGCCGCAGCCGCCGAACGAAATATTGATGTTTTCGTCGATCATGGTCACGTTGGCTGTGGGATCAAGCCGCTTCAGACGGCTGGCCGCCTTGGGGCCGAGGGCCACGCCACCGATGACGATAATATTTTTGGACATATTTCCTCCCTTCCTGAAAACAGGGGTAAAGGTACAAGAAAGTCGGTTTCTGGCATACACGGTTCCCCGCGAATGCGCAAGGAGGGGATAGAATTACATGGGCTCCATTACGGGCCGAGGCAAGAAATCCCGCTTCCGGCATAGCGCAACGGCGCTTTTCCCATATGATAGCAGTAAGCCCCGCCCGAATTTTCCGGCAGAGGCTTTTTCTCCCCTCTCTTTTCCATTCCCCCTGCCTTTCCATTCCCTTTGCCAATAAAAAAGGAGCCGAAGCTCCTTTTCCTGAAGGCCGTGCCATAGAAAACGGCTGATGCCTTTTCCTTGAAGCCCCAAAGGATTAACCGACAAAATGCCTTAGCCGTATGTTCCGCCAAAGGGAAACTGGAGAAAAAGGCCGTATTTTCACCGCACTGTGAAGACGAAACAACCATATGCTATGACACAGCCTTCCGAAAAACAGGGAAATCCGTGAACAGGGATTCGATAAGCGCGAAAGTCTTGGGAGAGGATGGGGTGGGGTGTGGGGAGGGGAAGGGGAACCTTTCTCCAGAAAGGTTCCCCTTCCCCTCCCCACATACATCCCTTAGCAGCCCACCTCGTTCCCGGTTTCAGGCATGCGCTTGCCGCGGGAAAGGAACAGCACCAGCGAAGCGGCGGCGGAGGCGATGCCGATGAGCGTGGACGCCTCGACGGACATGCCGAACCCGATCTTCGCGTAGCAGAGATAGGAGACGCACACCACGGTCATGAAGGCCGCCGGAAGGGTCGCTATCCAGTGGAAGCGCCCGCGGCGGGCAAGGTAGACGGCGATGGCCCACAGGGTCACGCAGGACATGGTCTGGTTGGCCCAGCCGAAGTAGCGCCAGATGACCGCGAAATCCACGCAGGTCAGGGCGATGCCCGCGATGAACAGCGGGATGGCGATCATGAGGCGCTTGGCGATGGGGCCCTGATCGATGCGCAGCGTGTCGGCCACCAGCAGGCGGGCGCTGCGGAAGGCCGTGTCACCCGTGGAAATGGGCAGCACCACCACGCCGAGGATGGCAAGTATGCCCCCGATGGGGCCGAGCAGGGCCATAGAGATTTCCTGAACCACCAGCGTGGGCGTCCCGGCCTTGATGACTTCGCCGAGGGCTTGGGGCGATTCGTAGAAAGACAGGCCGAGCGTCACCCAGATCAGCCCAAGGACGCCTTCGGCGATCATGGGGCCGTAAAAGAGCATCCGGCCGTGCTTTTCGCTTTCCATGCACCGGGTCATGAGAGGCGACTGGGTGGCGTGGAAGCCGCTGATCGCGCCGCAGGCGATGGTGATGAACAGGAGCGGCCAGATGGGAAGGCCGGTCGGATCGGTGTTCACGAAAAAGTCGGTGTTGGGCAGGACGGGGCGGCCGCTGAGCATAAGCGAGCCGACAAGCCCGAAGGCCATCACCAGCAAGAGAATTGAGAAGAAGGGATAGATGCGCCCGATGATGGCGTCAATGGGCATGATTGTGGCAAGGAAGTAGTAGGCGAAGATAACCGTGCCCCAGAAGGGCAGGCTGAAGCTCGTCAGGTTGGCGAGCAGGGCGGCTGGGCCGAGCACGAACACGGCGCCGACCATGATCATGAACGCGATGGTGAACACTTCCATAAAACGGCGGACGCCGGTGCCGAGGTTGCGCCCGATGATCTCAGGGTAGGAAGCACCGCCGTAACGCAGGGACATCATGGCCGAACAGTAGTCATGCACCGCGCCGCCGAAAATGCAGCCGAAGACGACCCAGAGCAGGGCGGAAGGCCCGTACAGCGCCCCAAGGATGGGGCCAATCACGGGGCCGAGCCCGGCGATGTTCAGAAGCTGGATGAGAAAAATCTTGTAGCGGGGCAGTTCGATATAGTCCACGCCGTCGCGCCGGGTTTTGACAGGCGTGGGGCGCCCGAAATCGGCTCCGAACACTTTTTCCACGAATGCGCCGTACACGAAGTACCCGCCGAGCAGCAGCGCGAGGCTGCCCCAGAAATACCATAAACCAGACATGATCTCCTCCCATATCTGTGAAACCCGTGGGGCCGTTTCCACCACGGCGACCGGAAGGACGGCATGCCGTTCCTGTGCGTTTCGCTCCTCGCTTGTCCGCATCCAGCGCTTTTCCGGGACGCCCCGCCCCGGAGCCCGTCCTGACCCGCCGGTCGTGAACGAGAACGATTACCCTCCTTTTCCCCGCTTGTACATAGCCGAAAACACCTCAAAATATTTTTATGCCCCTGTTATTTCGGCCTGACCAATATGATGGACACATCCATGACGTTGGTGCGCGTGGGGCCTGTACGCAGGAGGGTTCCGGCCTTGAGCAGCAGGGGGTAGCTGTCGTTGGCGCCGAGGCTTTCTTCCGGGTGCAGCCCGATGGCGCGCAGGCGGGCCAGATCGCCGCTGAAGGCGTAGCCGCCCGCCGCATCCGTGGGGCCGTCCGTGCCGTCCGTCCCCACGCAAATGAGGTCGATGCCGCGGTCGTCCGCCAGTTCCAACGTGGCGGCGAGCGCCATTTCCTGATTGCGCCCCCCCTTGCCGCTGCCCCGGATGGTCACCGTGGTTTCGCCCCCGGCGAGCAGGCAGAGCGGCGCATCGCCGGGGCGCAGGCCCGCTTGGGCGCGGCGGGCTTCGGCGACGAGCCGCGCCGCCGTCAGCCGGGCCTCGCCGCTCATCTCCGTCGTGAGGATGCGGGGCACGAAGCCGCACCGCGCGGCCTCGTCCGCCGCCGCTTCCAGCGCCTGTTTCACCGAGGCCACGAGCACGTTGCGGACGCGCCCGAAAGCCGGTTCATCCGCCTTCGGCGTTTCCGGGATGCGGCCTTGAAGCCCCGCCTCAATACGGGCCCAGATCGACTGCGGCATTTTCCAGCGCAAGCCGTAAAGCTCCACCACACGCAGACAGTCCGCGAAGGTGCTCGTATCCGGCACGGTGGGGCCTGAGGCGATGACGTCAAGGTCGTCGCCCACCACGTCGGAGACGATGAGCCCAAGCACGGTGGCGGGGAAGGCCGCCCGCACGAGGCTGCCGCCGCTGAAGCGGGAGAGGTGTTTGCGCAGCGTGTTGATCTCGTGGATTGTGGCCCCGCATTCCAACAGCATGGAGGTGAGCCGCTGCATGTCGGCCAGCGGGATTTCCGGGTGCAGGGCCGGGGTAAGCGCGCTGGCCCCGCCCGTGAACGTACACAGGATGAGGTCGTCCTCGCGGCTGTCTAAGGCCATGTCCACGATTTCGCCCGCAGCCGCTGCGCCCGCCTCATCGGGGACGGGGTGTCCGCCTTCCTTGATCCTGATGCGTCTGGTTCGCTGGCCTTCCGGCAAATCGTGCCCGTATTTGACGATCACAAGCCCGTCGCTGATGCGGTCGCCGAGCAGGTTTTCCAGCGCCGCCGCCATCGGAGCCGCGCCTTTGCCCGCGCCGAGCACGCGGATACGGCGGTAGGCGTCGAGGTCGCCCGACCATGCGGGGGCTCCCGCTTCATCGATCAGGGTCAGCCTGTTGCCGTCAAGGCGAAGGTGGCGCAGCACGGCCACGTCGGGCGCTACGGCGTTCAGGGCCGCATCCGTGAGGCGGCGCAGTTCGGAGGCTGCTGGGGAGGAAGGCAGATCGGTCATGGTGCGGCTCCTGTTGTGTCGGTTGGGGAGGTCGAAAAGCTTTTGTGCCGGCTCAGCCATAGCAAGGGATTGGTGCCTGTTTCATACGGTTCAAGAGAGATGCTGGGGAATACTCTTCCGCCATTGGGATCGCCGGTAATTGCCTTTAAAAATTCAATGAAATCAGTCAGTCAAACATTGCATCAGCCCAATGCCGTGACAGGGGTTTTACGGTTATGGAACCTCTGCCCAGACTTCTCCGGCGGGGCTGCCGGGAGGACGGCGGGCATTGGGAAAAGCAATAAAGGTACCTGCGGGGAAAGGCTTTTCCTCGGTTATGTCGTTGATTAGATATAATCTATTGAAATTATTAAGCACTTCTCAAGTCGCAAGGTTGTTCCAATAAGTTGAAATAGTTATGTTTTAGGCTGTGTTATAGAAAATGGTTGATGCTTTTTTCCTTGAAGTTCCAAAGGGATAACCGGCAAAATGCCTTGGCCGTGGCTCCCGCCAAGGGGAAAACCGGATAAAAAGGCCGTATTTTTCACCGCACTGTGGAGATGAAACAACCACAAACTATAACAGAGCCATGTTTTAAATGACGGCACAATCTGGGGCCCGGACAAGGGCATATCCGGGATGCGCCCGGAAGCGTGAGCTTTTCTTTTGGCTCAGGCCGGGGCTCTTGTCAAAGGGTGAACGTATCCGGTATTTTCTTTGTTCCTTTGAACATCAACCGAACATCAACCCGGAGCGGTGCCATGAAAATCGTTGTTCTTGACGGCTATACCCTGAATCCCGGCGACAATCCGTGGGACCCGCTGGCGGCGCTCGGCGATCTGACGGTGTATGACCGCACCAATCCCGAAGATGTGCTGGAGCGGAGCCGGGGGGCGGAGATCCTGATCACCAACAAGACCCGCTTGAATGAGGACACGTTGGCGGCCTTGCCGGGCCTGCGCTGCATCGGGGTCATCGCCACGGGGTACGACGTGGTGGACATCGCGGCGGCGGGCAGACGGGGCATCCCGGTGATGAACGTGGTGAACTACGGCACGGAGGCCGTGGCGCAACATGCTTTCGCGCTGCTGCTGGAACTGTGCCGCCGCACGGCCCTGCACGACGCGGGCATCCGTTCCGGGCGCTGGGCCGCCGGGCCGGACTGGTGTTTCTGGGATACGCCGCAGGTGGAGCTTTCGGGCAAGGTCATGGGCATCCTCGGTTTCGGGACCATCGGGCGCCGCGTCGCCGAACTGGCGCACGCGTTCGGCATGAAGGTGATCGCTGCTTCCGCCCGCAAATCCGCCGCCGAACTTTCGGCCTCTTCCGCTCCCGTATCTTTCCCTGTGGAATTTGTGGAACTGGACGAGCTGTTCCGCGCTTCGGACGTGCTTTCCCTGCATTGCCCGCTGACGGAGCAGACCCGTGCCATCATCAATGCCGCCGCCATCGCCGCCATGAAGGACGGGGCCATCCTCCTGAACCTTGCGCGCGGCCCGCTGCTTGATGAAGCCGCCGTCGCCGAGGCCCTCGCATCCGGAAAGCTCGGCGGCCTCGGCGCGGACGTGGTGTCCGTGGAGCCCATCACGCAGGACAATCCGTTGCTGACCAGCCCCAACACCCTGCTGACCCCCCATATCGCCTGGGCTACCCGTACCGCCCGGCAGAACATCACCCGGATCATCGCCGAGAACATCGCCGGATGGATGGCGGGCCAGCCCAAAAGCGTGGTGAACAAGGCCTATCTGAACGGATAAATGACGGAGGGAGCCGAAGGGCTCCCTTTTTTAACCCCGCGCTTCCCCTTTGGGCGAGGATGCGCTGACCAGCCGGAAGACACGATGAAAGAGAATAAATACGACGATCCGATATTTTTCGGCAAATACAGCCGGATGCCGCGCTCAAAGGAAGGGCTTGACGCCGCCGGGGAGTGGCATGTGCTGCGGAGGATGCTTCCTCCGTTCGAGGGCAAGCGGGTGCTTGATCTGGGGTGCGGCTTCGGCTGGCATTGCCGGTATGCCGCCGAACAGGGGGCCGCCTCCGTGGTGGGCGTCGACCTGTCCGAAAGGATGCTGGCCGAGGCCCGTGCCATGACGGATTCTCCCTCCATCCAGTACCTGCGTATGCCGATTGAAGCTATCGATTTCCCGGCGGGCTCGTTCGATGTGGCGATAAGTTCCCTCGCCTTCCACTATGTCGAGTCGTTCGGCGGCCTGTGCGCGAAGGTGAACCGTTGCCTCTCCGCCGGAGGGCGCTTCGTCTTTTCCGTGGAGCATCCGGTATTCACCGCGCAGGGAGCGCAGGAATGGCATTGCGACGCGCAGGGGAATCATCTTCACTGGCCTGTGGACAGCTATTTTTCCGAGGGCGTCCGCAAGGCCGTTTTCCTCGGCGAAGAGGTCATGAAGTACCACAAAACCCTGACTACCTACGTCAACGGCCTTCTCCAGAACGGATTTGAATTGCTGGAACTTGTGGAGCCGCAGCCGGAACCCGGCCTATTGGAAGCCTACCCGGAAATCATGCGGGATGAACTCCGCCGTCCCATGATGCTGATCGTGTCGGCCCGGAAGCGCTGACCCCACCTTCCGGTTCCAGAGCGTCCGTGTTGCGCCTGTTTTTCGGCCGTGTCGCTAATTAGATGTAATATATTGAAATTATTTAACTTTTTTCGAGCTGTAAAAGGTTATTTTTATAATTTCAAATCGTTATATGTAAAATGACGACACGGCCTAGGCTGATGCGGGCGGGCTGTTTCGCCCCATAAAGGAGAGGCGATCCCAAGGGATCGCCTCCTGTTTTCCCTGCAAAGGGGCAGGGGACGCCCCTCCCCTTCTTTGGGACTCTATCATGTATCTGGTTGTTTTATCTCCATAATATGGTGAAAAACAGGCGGTTTCTCCGGTTTTCCGTCGATAGGCCCCATACTTTGGGGATCTTATTGGTTATTCCTTTGGAATTTCAAGACATAAAAGATCAGCCCTTTCCTATGGCACGGCCTTAGTGCTCAAGTTCCAAGGCTTTGGGCCGCATCGAAGGCCGTATTGCGGCGTTGTAACGGTGCGGCCTTGGCCCGGTTTGGGACGGTTTACAACCAGCTCGGCTTGCTGCCGGATTCCGTCAACACAGCGTCGCTCATGGTGAAACCTTCAAGGCTGCCCGCTTTGGCCTGAATACAGATGAAGCGCATGGCGCTGCCGTCCGCCGCACGCAGGCAACGCTCCCCCTGCGGATCGATGCGGAAGCAATCCCCTTCCTTCAGCGGCAGTTCTTCCCCGTCGATGTACAGCAGCCCCTTGCCCTCAAGGATGAGGTAGATTTCCTCATTCTGGGTATGGTGGTGTACAAAAGGCACGCTGGCCCCGGCGGGCAGGGTGTTGCAGGATACTTCCGCACCCGTGAGGTTCAGGGCGTCGTGCAGTTCGCCGCGGTTTCCCTTCATGTCGATATGCGCCAACTTGTACTGAGCCATAATCCGTCTCCTATTTTAGTTTGACATCGAACTAATTGAGTCTAAAAAAGGGCGTTTGCCCTTTAGCCGTTTATGCACTTGTCCAGAAGCCGATCCAAAAGTTCCGCCTCTTCTTTGCTGAGCCGGTCAGTAATCAGTTGAAACTTTAAGACATAAAGCCTCAGCCCTTTCCTATGGCACGGCCTTAGTGCCCAAGTTCCAAGGCTTTGGGCTGCATCGAAGGCCGTATTCCGGCGTTGTAACGGTGCAGCCTTGGCCCGGTTTGGGACGGTTTACAACCAGCTCGGCTTGCTGCCGGATTCCGTCAACACAGCGTCGCTCATGGTGAAACCTTCAAGGCTGCCCGCTTTGGCCTGAATACAGATGAAGCGCATGGCGCTGTCGTCCGCCGCACGCAGGCAACGCTCCCCCTGCGGATCGATGCGGAAGCAATCCCCTTCCTTCAGCGGCAGTTCTTCCCCGTCGATGTACAGCAGCCCCTTGCCCTCAAGGATGAGGTAGATTTCCTCATTCTGGGTATGGTGGTGTACAAAAGGCACGCTGGCCCCGGCGGGCAGGGTGTTGCAGGACACTTCCGCACCCGTGAGGTTCAGGGCGTCGTGCAGCTCGCCGCGGCTTCCCTTCATGTCGATATGCGCCAGCTTGTACTGAGCCATAATTTATCTCCTATTTTAGTTTGACATCGAACTAATTGAGCCTAAAAAAAGGCGTTTGCCCTTTAGCCGTTTACGCATTTGTCCAGAAGCCGATCCAAAAGTTCCGCCTCTTCTTTACTGAGCCGGTCAGTGATCAGCCGCTGCAGGCCGCTGGAAATCGTTTCAAAAGCCGGTTCCAGCGCGCGCCCCTTGTCCGTCAGGCGTACCAGCACCCCACGGGAATCAGCCGGATCCGGCATACGCAGGACATATCCGTTCCGCTCCAGTTTTTCCACCAGCGCCGTCACGGTGGATTTCGTCCGGCGCACCTGCTTGGCAAGCTCGCCCATGTTGCAGGTTTCGCAGGCCAGAAGCCGCACCAGAATGTCGCCGTGGCTGGGGGCGATGTCGCTGAGCCCGGCCTTTTCGAGTTCCGCAAGGATGAAACGGTTGCCCGCCTCGCGGAGCCGGCTGGCATGGGAGAAAATAGCGCTGTACGTCATGGAGGAACTTTTAGTTCGATATCGAATTATTGTCAAGTGCCCAAGAAGGGGACGCAGCCGAAAGTGGGACATTTTTTGTGTATACAATATAAACTAATAAATACAATGGATTAACTGCAATAAAAGGCAGTGTTAAAAAATGGTTGATGCTTCCTTGAAGTTCCAAAAGGATAACCGATAAAGTGCTTCGGGCATGGAGCCAGCCAACGGAAAAATCGGAGAAAAAGGCTGCATCATTACCGTATGGTGGAGACGAAACAGCCGCATTATGACGGGGCCGAATACAAGTTGTATTCCTTTCGGGAAACCCAAAAGCCGCTTTTCCTATAGGCTGTGTTTAAGTTTATGGTTGATACAAGATTCCAACTGGAAAGGAGATCTCTTTGGAGATTATCTGGAGGTCTCGCAACAATTCTTCAAAACTGGATTTCATGTAATGAACAAAAAATGAGAGAGGCCCACATCACCAGACGTGAAACGAGCTTTTATCTATTCATGATTTTCATTGAAAAAATCAGCAACCGTAAACTTAAACACAGCCTTCCTATATGGGAAAGGCGGCCGCAGGATGTGGCGGGGACATTTACTTGAAGGCTCTGTCATAGTACATGGTTGTTTTTGTTTCGGCAATATACTGAAAATATATGCTTTTTCTCCAAATTTTCCGCTGGTGGGCTTTGTGATTGGGGGATTTTATTGGTTATTTCTTTGGAATTTCAAGGAAATAAAGCATCAACCGTTTTCTATGACACAGCCTACCTGAAAAGGAAGAATACCGAGTGAAGGGGCCGTTTTCCAAGAAAAGCCCCATCTTTTTTGAACGGCTCTGTATAGCATATGGTTGTTTCATCTCCACAGCGCGGTGAAGATGCGGGCTTTTTCTCCAGCTTTCCCCTTGGCGGAATCCACGGCTAACGTATTTTGTCGGTTATTCCTTTTGAATTTCAAGGAAAAAACATCGGCCATCTTCTATGACGCAGCCTTTTGAAATCTTCCCTTACCGCTGTGAAAGGATGAGCCCCGTAAGGGTGAGGGCTGTCCCGGCAATGGCGAGGGGCGTGATCGTCTCGTGGAGGATGATCATCGAAGACACGACCGTCACCACAGGGACGAGGTAGATGTACACGGTAGTCTTGACCGCACCGAGAATCCTGACCGCCCAGTTCCACGTGACGAAGCAGAGGGCGGAAGCGCCGAACCCGAGATAGAGGAGGTTCAGCATATTGACCGGGGACGCGAAGCGTTCCGGCCCGATGCGGCAGTCAAAGATGAACAGCGCGGGAAGCATGAACAGCAGGCCGTAGAAGAACACCTTGCGCGTGCAGAACACCATATTCATGCGGAACGCGCCGATTTTCTTCATGAGGATCGAGTAGCAGGCCCAAACCACCGCCGCCAGCGTGGCGAGGATGTCCCCGACGGGGTTGAGCTTGAGGACGAAGTTGCCGTTCAAGCCGATGAGCACGATGCCCGTCAGCGCGGCGGCGAACCCGACGAAAAAGCGTTTCCGCAAGGGCTCGCCGTCCAGCAGCCAATTCGCCATGAGTGCGGTGAAGAACGGCGCGATTGAGATGATGACCCCCACGTTGGACGCGAACGTATAGGTCAGCGCGATGTTTTCCAGCAGGAAATAGAGCGTTACCCCGCACAGCCCCGCCGCCGCGAAGAACATCTCCTGCCGCAGCGTGCCGCAAGCGCCCTTTCGCGGATAGATGGCCCACAGCGAGAAGTAGCCGAGCGTGAACCGGAAAAACAGGATTTCGATGGGAGTGAACGCCTTAAGGAGCACCTTGGTCGAAACGAAAGTGGTGCCCCATATGATTATGGTCATGAGGGTCAGCACATGGCCGAGTATGGTTTCGTTTTTCATGCGTGCCTTCCGCCGAAGATTTCCGCGTATTGCCGGGGCGTGACCCCGATGAGCCGCTTGAAGAAGCGGGAAAAATGGCTCTGATCCGCAAAGCCCGTCTGGAGCGCCACCTCGATCATCGGCACGTTCCGTTCAAGCAGTTTCCGTGCCTTGGCGATGCGGATGGTTTCGAGATACCGGTACGGCGAGATGCCTTTCTGTTTGGTGAATGAACGCAGGAGGTAATACTTGCTCAGCCCCGCGACCTTGCCGAGCTGATCCAGCGAAACCGGCTCGGCGGAGTGCTCCTCAAGATAGGCGCATACGGCCCCGATGCCGGATTCGTCCCTACAGGCATCAGGCAGGGGCGATTCTCCGGCGTTGTCGCGCAGAAGCTGCCCCAAAAGCATCAGAAAGATTTCTTCCTTCCGAAACTCCTTGTCTTCCCGCACGATCATGGCGTGCAGGTCGCGCAGCGAACACGCCAGTTCGCTTTGGCTCAGGATGCGCTCACGGAATTGCGGCAGCATGGCCTGCCCCGTGATTTCCCGCATGGCCGCCCGCATGACGTCGGGCAGTACGCCGATGCCGCGGTAGCTGAACGGTTTTCCGTCATAGGAACGGCAGCCGTGCGGCTCGTGTGGGTTGAGGGTGAAGAGGTCGCCTTCAGTGGTGATGTATTTTTGTCCGCCGCAAGTCAGTTCCCGTGCCCCCTTCTCGATGAACCCGATCAGGTAGTAGTCGTGGAAATGATCAGGGAAGGGCTCCAGCACGTTCTGGAGCCAATAGGCTTCGATGGCGAGTTCCGCGTCGTAGTGTATGGTGCGTGTTTCTTTGATCATGGGCCTATGCTACTCGCCCCTGTCTTTGTGTCTTGCATGATATTGCGGTTTGGGAGGGGAAAAGAACCGGGGGAGAAACCTTTTCTTCAGAGAGGTTTCTCCCCCGGCTCCCTTTGCCAACGCCTTTCGGCTGCGGGGGAGCTGCACAGCGGGAATCCTGTGCCGGTGCCGTTTAGACAAAACAACAGCCAACCTTTCTTTTGAGCCGCATCATAGGAAATGGCTGATGCTTTATTTGGCCCTGCCATAGTCTGTTGTTTCATCTCCGCAGTGCAGTGAAGATACAGCTTTTTTCTTCAGCTTTTCCCTTGGCGGAATCCATAGCTAAGGCATTTTACTGTTTATTCCTTTGGAACTTCAAGGAAAAAGGCATCAACCACTTTCCATGACACAGCTTTTTTTGAAACTCTAACGGAATAAGCAATAAAGTGCTTCAGTTATGGAGCCCTTTAGCGGAAAAGCCGGAGAAAAAGGTTGCATTTTTCACCAAAAATGCAACCACATTTTATGGCAGGGCTTTTTTTCCAGTAACCCGCAAGAAAAATCAATCTCTTAATTATCAAGGAAAATGAAACAAGGAGACAAAGAAGGCCGCGTATCAATGATATATTGATACTTTTTGGCTCTGTTATCGTATGTGGTTGTTTCATCTTCACAGAGCGGTGAAAAATACAGCCTTTTTCTCCGGTTTTCCCCCTGGCGGAATCCATAGCTAAGGCATTTTGTCGGTTATTCCTTTGGAACTTCAAGGAAAAAGGCATCAACCACTTTCTATGACACAGCCTACTTTTTACTATATTAGGCTATGTCATAGAAAACGGCTGATGCGTTATTTCTTGAAATTCCAAAGAAATAAGCAATAGCATCCCCCAATCATGGAGCCCACCAGCGGAAAAATTGGATAAAATATATATTTTCAGTATGTTGCTGAAATAAAACAACCATATGCTCTGACAGAGCCATATGTTAAGCGGATAACCACCAAAAGGCCCCGTGCATGGAGCTCGCCGGAAGAACCGGCGAAAAAGGTTTCATCTCCACTACACTGTGAAGATGAAACAATCACACCCTCTGACAGAACCATCAAGGGAAATATATGCCTCTTTTCCCTACGCGGGGAAAGCCTGCATGGGGGATTCGATAAGGGCGAAAGTTTTAGGGGGATGGGGGTGGGGTTTGGGGAGGGGGAAGGGGGCCTTTTCCAAAAGGCTCCCTTCCCCCTCCCCAATCTTTTCCCCTCTACAAACAGCGCAAACCGCTGGCGGGATCGAAGACGTGGCCGTGGCCGGCACGGACGGAAAGGCGGATGACGTCGCCGGGCGCGGGGCGGCGCGTGCCGGGGAGACGCACGATGACGGAGCCCTGATCGGAAGCGCCGCCGCCCGCCTTCCCGGTGATGGGATGGCAGTAGGCCAGCGTGTCCGGGCCGAGCGCCTCGATGATGTCCACGGTGACCTGTACGGAACCTTCGGGATCGAGCAGCAGGTCTTCGCAACGCAGGCCGACGAGCACGTCCTTGGTGGGCGCGGCGGAAAGCCGGATGTCGGAGGCGGCGATGCCGGAAAGCGGCGTGCCGTCGGGCAGGATCAGCTTTTCGCCGTCCGTGGTCGCGGGGATCATGTTCATGGACGGGGAACCCATGAACTGCGCCACGAATACGGAGGCCGGATGCAGGTAGATGTCGTCCGGCGTGCCGTACTGCTCGATGTTCCCGGCGCGGAGCACAAGGATTTTCTCGGCGAGGGTCATGGCCTCCACCTGATCGTGCGTCACATAGATGCTGGTGGTCGCCAGACGCTGGTGCAGGCGGCGCAGCTCGATGCGCATCAGGTTGCGGAGGTTGGCGTCGAGGTTGGAAAGCGGTTCGTCGAAGAGGAACACGCTGGGCTCGCGCACGATGGCCCGGCCCATAGCCACGCGCTGGCGCTGGCCGCCGGAGAGCTGTTTGGGCATACGGTCGAGCAGGCCGTCAAGGCCGAGGAGCTTGGCGGCGTCCTCGGCGCGGCGCTTGCGCTCGTCCGCCGGGATGCCGCGCACCTTGAGCCCGTAGGTGATGTTGTCGAACACGTTCATGTGCGGGTAGAGGGCGTAGTTCTGGAACACCATCGCAATGTTGCGATCCTTGGGTTCCTTGCGGGTGACGTCCTCGTCGCCGATGAAGATGCTGCCTCCGGTGACTTCCTCAAGCCCGGCGATGCAGCGCAGGGCCGTGGACTTGCCGCAGCCGGAAGGCCCGACCATGACCATGAAGGAGCCGTCCGGGACTTCGACGTTGATGCCCTTCAGCACCTTATTCTTATTGAATGTCTTTTCTACGTTCTTGAGCTGGACGCGTGCCATGCTGGTATCCTTTTGGCGGGCTTATTTTTCGGTTTCCACGAGGCCACGGACGAAAAGCTTCTGCATGCCGAGCACCACCAGCAGGGGGGGCAGCATGCCCAGAAGCGCGACGGCCATGATGAGGTTCCACTCCGGCACGGCGTCGGGGATGTTCACCATGCGCTGGATGCCCATGACGATGGTGTACATGCCTTCCTGATTGGTGACGAGCAGGGGCCAGAGGTACTGGTTCCAGCCGTAGATGAACAGCACCACGAACAGCGCGGCGGTGTTGGTGCGCGAAAGGGGCAGCACCACGTCCACGAAGAAACGCCACGGCCCGGCCCCGTCGATGCGCGCGGCCTCAAGCAGTTCCGCCGGGATGGTCATGAACATCTGGCGGTACAGGAAGGTCGCCGTCGCCGAGGCGATGAGCGGCAGGACAAGGCCGAGGTAACTGTCGATGAAGTTGAGGTTCGCCGCCACCTGGAACGTGGGCACGATGCGGACTTCAACCGGCATCATCAGCGTGATGAAGATGAGCACGAAGCACAGCTCGCGGCCGGGGAAACGGAAATAGACGATGGCGTAGGCCGCCGTGATGGAGATGGCGATTTTCCCGATGGCGATGCCGAGGGCCATGACGAGGCTGTTCGCCATCATCACCCATACGGGGATGCCGCCCGCCGCCTTGAGGCCCTGCGTGAGGACGGTGGTGAAGTTCTTGAGGAACTCGCTGCCGAACCACAGCGGCGTGGAGCCGATGAGCACGTCGAACGTGTGGGTCGTGGCGACCAGCGCTATGTAAAGGGGAAAGAGCACTATGGCGATGCCGAACCAGAGCACGGCGTGGCCGACGGCTTTTCCCAATCCTTTCTTTTCTACCATACTGCGTTCCTTGGCCTAGTAGGTCACCTTGCGTTCCACGTAACGGAACTGGAGGAAGGTCAGGACCATGACGATGAGCATCAGCACCACGGACTGGGCCGAGGAGCCGCCGAAGTCGAGCCCGATGAAGCCGTCGTTGAAAACCTTGTAGATGAGGGTTTCCGTGGCCTTTGAGGGGCCGCCCTGCGTGACGGCATGGACGATGCCGAAGGTTTCAAACAGCGTATAGATCGTGTTCACCACAAGCAGGAAGAAGCTCGTGGGCGACAGAAGCGGGAAGATGATCGTGCGGAACCGCCGCCACGGGGATGCGCCGTCGATGGCCGCGGCTTCGATGAGCGAGCGGGGGATGGCGTGTAGCCCGGCGAGGAAGAACAGGAAGTTATACGAGATCTGTTTCCATGAGGCCGAAACGATCAGCAGGAACAGCGCCTGATTGCCGTTGATCTTGTGGTTCCACGTATACCCGAAGTGGTGGAGCAGCTCGGTGAGCACGCCCCCGGAAGGGTTGAACAGGAACAGCCAGAGCACGCCCGCGAGCGGCGGCGCGACGGCGTAGGGGATGATGAGCATGGATTTGTACAGCGTGCCGCCCCAGTTCACCTGATCGGCGAGGACCGCGAACAAGAGGGCTGTCCCCATCGTGAGGACGATGGTGGCGAGGCTGAACACGAGCGTCAAGCGCAGCGTTTCCAGATAGCTCGGATCGGAAAACAGCGTGGTGAAGTTGTCCAATCCTACGAATTCTTTGGAAAGACCGAAAGAGTCTTCCATGTAGAACGACCCCATGAGCGCTTCACCGGCGGGGTAGAAGAAAAACACCACCGTGATGGCGAGCTGGGGCAGCAGGAAGAGGAGGGGAAGAAGCAGGTGTTTCTTGCCCCTGAACGCGTAACGTCCATCCTGCATAGCGGCTCCTTGTGCGGTTGGGGGCGTCCCGTGCGGCGGAAAGGCCGGACGCCCCAAAAAGAACGGGGGAGGCCCGGCAGGGCCCCTCCCGTTGTGCTGCGGATCAGCCTACTTCCTGTTGGCCTTGGCAAAACGCGCCAGTTCGGCGTTGCCGCGCTCCACAGCGGCGTCGAGCGCCTGCTTGGCGGTCTTCTTTCCGGCCCAGACGCCTTCGAGCTCTTCGTCGATGATGTTGCGGATCTGGACGAAGTTGCCGAGGCGCAGGCCCAGCGAGTTGATGGTGGGCTTCTTGTCGGAAAGGGCCTTTACGGCGATGTCGGTGCCGGGGTTCTTGTCGTAGAAGCCCTGCTGCTTGGTCAGCTCGTAGCCTTCGAGGGTGACGGGCACGTAGCCGGTGAGCTGGTGGAAACGGGCCTGCACTTCAGGCTTGAGGAGGTAGTTCAGGAACGCGGCGGAGCCCTTTTCGGCGTCCTTGGAGTGTCCGGCCATGGCCCAGATGGCCGCGCCGCCGATCACGGTGTTCTGGGGGGCGCCCTTCACGTCGGGCCAGTAGGGGAGCAGCGCCACGCCCCACTGGAACTTGGCGCCGGCCTTCACGGCGGCGTAGGAGCCGGAGGAGTTCATGAGGATGCCGGCTTCGCCGGAGGTGAACGCGTTGATGGCTTCGGACTTGCGGCCCACGTAGACCATCACGCCGTCCTTCTGGAGCTTGGACAGGAAATCGATGTGCTTGACGTGCAGGGGGCTGTTGAACAGGAGCTTCGTATCAAGGCCGTCATAGCCGTTGTTGTTGGTGGCGAAGGGGACGTTGTGCCACGCGGAGAAGCTCTCAAGCTGCACCCAAGACTGCCAGCCGGAGGTGAAGCCATACTTGCACGCGCCGGATTCCTTGATCTTCTTGGCGAGTTCGGCCACTTCAGGCCACGTCGTGGGGAAATGCTCGGGGTCGCCGCCGGCCTTTTTCACGGCGTCCTTGTTGTAATAGAGGACGGTGGTGGAGGCGTTGAAGGGCATGGCGATGAGCTTGCCGTCCGTGGAGGAGTAGTAGCTGGCTACGGAGCCGAGGAGCTTGGAGGTGTCCACCGGGGTCCCGGCGGCTTCCATGATTTCATACACGGGGCGGACGGCGCCCTTGGCGGCCATCATGCTGGCGGTGCCCACTTCAAAAATCTGGATCAGGTTGGGGTGCTGTTTGGCGCGGAAGGCGGCGATGGCGGCGGTCATGGCTTCGTCATAGTTGCCCTTATAGACGCCCTTGACTTCGTATTTGTCCTGAGACGCGTTGAATTCCTTGATCATCTCGTCGGTGATTTCACCGAGTTCGCCACCCATGCCGTGCCAGAAGGTAATGGTGGTCTTGGCTTGGGCAGGCGCGGCCAACAACATCAGACACATGGCCAGCAGGGCCATCAGACGGAAGGAACGCATAGGCTCTCCTACATTGGCGGACGGAAGCCGTCCGGTTGTATCCCTCCGGGGCCAGTCCCCGGAACATCCGCCGGGACGGGCCCGGCAAGCAGGGCTCCCCTGTATGGGGAGTTTGAAAAGGGAGGAAAAACCTTCTCCAGAAAGTCTCTCCTCCCTCATTCAGTGCGTCATTCTCCGAGCGCCTTGCGGCAGGCCGCCGGAAAGTCGGTAATGATGCCGGTCGCGCCTTCGGCAGCGAGGCGTTTGGCTTCGCCCATGTCGTTGACTGTCCACACGTTGACGGCGAATCCGGCATCGCGCAGCGCGGCAAGGTCGCCGGGCGCGAGGATATGCTGATCCGGGTGGTAGGCATTGACCTGAAGCCGGCGGCACAATGCCACCGGATCGTCGGGGCGCACGTGCTCGACCAGCGCGCCGGTGGCCATTTCGGGGCACAGGGCCCGGCATTCTTCCAGATAGCGGTGCTGGAACGAGGAAATGATGACTTGATCCACCATATCAAGGCGGCGGATGAGGTCTAACACGTCCTTTGTTACGGTTTCGTGACCGATGAGGTGCGCGTGGTTCTTGATCTCGACGTTGACGTACCAGCCGTTGTCCTTGGTGAAGGCAAGGGCTTCCTCAAGGGTGGGGACGGTCAGGCCGTCAAAGCGTTTCAGCGTGTCGTCGTCGATCTCCCCGGCGGCGATGCGGCCGAACTGATCGCGCCCGGCATACCATGATCCGGCGTCAAGGCTCTTGATCTCGTCCAGCGTGAAATCGCACACGCGGTAGGAGGGGCGGCCGGGGAAGGCGGTTTCCACGTCGGTGGTGCGGGTGAGCGTGTCGTCGTGCATCACCACCAGCTTGCCGTCTTTGGTATAGTTGGCGTCGAGCTCCCAGAGATCGGCCTGAACGGCATAGCCGAGGGCGGCCGCGGTGAGCGTGTTTTCCGGGGCATGCCCGCGCGCGCCGCGGTGGGCGACGACCAGCGGGACGGGGGGACAGGTATGAAAATCAATGTATTTCTGCATGGAAAACGACCTGAAAAGGTTCTGCAATCACAATGTTTGAACGTGAAAAGGGAAAGGGCCTCTGCCGGAAAGGGAAATCTGAAGGCAAAATAGCCTGAAAGCAAAAAGTTGTCGAGATTTCCAGCGTCCCGCTGCTGTTTCATAAGGAAACGTGCTCTGTTGCAAAGGCACACGTTGCGGTTTCTTCCGCTTCAGGAAAACGCAGCCCCTTGGGAAATCCCTTTATCATGACGCCGGAAGATTGTATCTTCCATGTATCAGCTTTTGAAATCGAACGTGCAAGGAGTCCCCATGAGCCGTTATATTCTTGCCCTCGATCAGGGTACGACCAGTTCCCGCGCCATCCTGTTCGACCGCTCCGGCAACATCATCCAGATGGCACAGCAGGAGTTCACGCAGCACTACCCCCAGCCCGGCTGGGTGGAACACAACCCCAACGAACTGTTCGACAGCCAGTCTACGGTTGCCGCCAGATGCCTGCGTCAGGCCGGCATTACGGGTTCTGAAGTCGCGGCGGTGGGCATCACCAACCAACGCGAAACCACCATCGTCTGGAACCGCAGAACCGGCGCGCCCGTATGCAACGCCATCGTCTGGCAGGATCGGCGTACCGCCGGCTTCTGCGACAGCCTGCGCGCACAGGGGAAGGCCGGGCTGTTCGCGGAAAAGACGGGGCTCGTGCTCGACGCCTATTTTTCCGGCACGAAAGTCCGCTGGATTCTTGAAAACGTGCCCGGCGCACGGGAGCAGGCCGAGGCGGGCGATCTGCTGTTCGGAACCGTGGATTCGTGGCTCATCTGGAATTTCACCAAGGGCGCGGTTCATGCGACCGATCCCTCCAATGCCAGCCGTACCCTGATGTTCAATATCCACACCGGGGACTGGGACGACGAGCTGCTTGATCTGCTTTCCGTGCCGCGTTCCATGCTGCCTGAGGTGGTCCCCTCGTCCGGGATCATGGGGCACATGCACCCTGAGTTCCTTGGGCACAGCCTGCCGCTGGCGGGCGACGCCGGGGATCAGCAGGCCGCGGCCTACGGCAATGCCTGCATGCTTCCGGGCATGGCGAAGAACACCTATGGAACCGGGTGCTTCCTTCTCATGAACACCGGGGCCGAAGCCCGGCGCAGCGAGAACAACCTGCTTGCCACGGTGGGCTGGGATTGCGGTTCCGGCCTGCGTTACGCCCTTGAGGGCAGCGTGTTCATCGCCGGTGCGGTGGTGCAGTGGCTGCGCGACGGCCTTCAGATCATCAGCGACGCCGCCGAAATCGAGCCCCTTGCCTCCACGGTGGAGGACAACGGCGGGGTGTTTTTCGTGCCCGCGTTTGCCGGGCTGGGCGCACCCTACTGGGATCAGTATGCCCGTGGGACTCTTGTGGGGCTGACGCGTGGGGTGAACCGGGGCCATATCGCCCGTGCCGCCATTGAAGCCATTGCGCTCCAGACGCTGGACATCATGGACTGCATGAAAAAGGATTCGGGCCTGCCGCTTTCCACGCTCCGGGTGGACGGCGGGGCCAGCCGCAACAACATGCTCATGCAGTGTCAGGCCAACGTGCTCGGCGTGCCTGTCGAGCGCCCCGTGATCACCGAGACCACGGCCCTCGGCGCGGCCTATCTCGCCGGGCTTGCCGTCGGCTTCTGGGACAGCGAGGAAGAGGTATCCACCCTCTGGAAGCTGGATCGCCGCTTCGAGCCCGCTATGGACGAGGCCCGCCGCGCCGAGCTGCTCCACAACTGGCATCGCGCCGTGGGCCGCGCCGCGAACTGGATTGAATAGGGGGAGTGGGGGAGAACCGGGGGAGGGCGCTTTTTATAAAAAGCGCCCTCCCCCGGACCCCCACCCGCAAAAATTTTGACTGGTGGGGAGGCTGCGCGACAGGAGTCCGTCCCGGCGGGAAAAGGAAGGCTGTATCATAAAAAATGGTAGATGCTTTTTTCTTGCAGCCTCAAAGGAATAACCGGCAAAATACGTTAGCTGTGGATTCCGCCAAGGGGAAAACTGGATAAAAAGGCTGTATTTTTACAGCACTGTGGGGATGAAACAACCACATGCCATGATGGAGCCTTTTATAAAAAGCCCCCTCCCCGGCTCCACCCGCAAAAATTTCGGCTGGCGGGGAGGCTGCGCGGCGGGAGTTCGTTCCGTCGGGAAAAGGAAGGCTATAGCATAGAAAATGGTAGATGTTTTTTTCCTTGCAGTTTCAAAGGAATAACCGGCAAAATACGTTAGCTGTGGATTCCGCCACGGGGAAAACAGGATAAAAAGGCTGCATTTTCACAGCACTGTGGGGATGGAACAACCACATGCCATGATGGAGTCTTTTATAAAGGCTGTGTTCAATTTTACGGTTGATGATTTTTTCAATGAAAATCAATAGATAAAAGCTCATTCCACGTCTAGTGATGTGGGCCTCTCTCATTTTTTGTTCATTACATGAAATCCAGTTTTGAAGAATTGTTGCGTGACCTCCAAATCATTTCCAAAGAACTCTTCCTTTCCAGTTGGAATCTTGTATCAACCACAAACTTAAACACAGCCTTTATAAAAAGCCCCCTCCCCGGCTCCACCCGCAAAATTTCGGCTGGCGGGGAGGCTGCGCGGCAGGAGTTCGTTCCGGCGGGAAAAGGAAGGCTGTATCATAAGAAAATGGTAGATGCTTTTTTCCTTGCAGCTCCAAAGGAATAACCGGCAAAATACGTCAGCTATGGATTCCGCCACGGGGAAAACAGGATAAAAGGCTGTATTTTTACAGCACTGTGGGGATGGAACAACCACATGCCATGATGGAGCCTTTTATAAAAAGCCCCTCCCCGGCTCCACCCGCAAAAATTTCGGCTGGCGGGGAGGCTGTACGGCGGGAGTCCGTTCCGGCGGGAAAAGGAAGGCTGTATCATAGAAAATGGTAGATGCTTTTTTCCTTGCAGCTCCAAGGGAATAACCGACAAAATACGTTAGCTGTGGATTCCGCCACGGGGAAAACAGGATAAAAAGGCTGCATTTTTACAGCACTGTGGAGATGGAATAACCACATGCCATGATGAAGCCTTTTATAAAAAGCATCCTCCCCGGCCCCGCCCGCAAAAATTTTGACTGGTGGGGAGGCTGCGCGGCGGGAGTCCGTTCCTTCGGGAAAAGGAAAGCCTCCCAGTTTTTTCCAGCATGTTTTTTTGTAAGGTGTTCTTATAGTAAAGGGGGGATAGTTTGTTTTTTAGGTTGTGTTATAGGGATCGGCTGGTATTTTCTTTCTTGAAATTCCAAATACCTGATCAATGAACTCTCCCAACTATGGAACCATTCAAGAGAAGAACATAGAAACCCGTGTATATTCATGGTGTTGTAAAAATAAGTCGATCACATTTTATGACAGGGCCTTTCAGACGCCTTCTTTTCCCTTCAAAGAAGGCATTTTTCCACAAGGCTTGTATTGGAAACCTTTTTATTTATGCCTATAGCCTGAGGAGAAACTTTCAATAACCCCTGCGCTGTTGAATAAGGATTCGATAAAGGTGAAAGTCTTTGGGGGAAGAGGGGAGGGGGCTGGGGAGGGGAGGAGGCCCCTTTCTCCAGAAAGGGGCCTCCTCCCCTCCCCAGATTTTGCCTTTGGAAAAAAAGAACAAGAAGGCGGGGGCTTGCCTAATCGCAAAAAAATAAACATACTATTGAGAAACACTTCTTGTAGCGGGGCCGCCTCCGGGTTCGGGGGCGGGGGCCGCATCACCTGCAACCAGGAAAAAACAATGGAACAGACTCCTGCTGAACTCTGGAAACAACGGTCCATAGCCATTGCGGCTACGGTAAAGGAAGTCGCGTCGGTGGACGAGGCTTTGCAGTACGCCCTCGAACTGTGTCAGGCCGCTGAGCCTCATGAGCAGCTCATGGGTGCCGAGCCGGAACGCAAGGGCAATATCCTCGCCGCGCCCGGCCTGCCCGCTGAGCAGGCCGAGTTCCTCCGTAAGGGGTGCGAAGAGAAGGGCCTCGTTTTGGTTGAGGAGGGGCTGCGGGAATACGCCGGCGGCATGGAAGTCGGCATTGCGTGGGCCGCGTGCGGCCTTGCCGATACGGGGACCTGCGTGGTTGAGAGCACCAATGAAGACATCCGGCTGGCGACCATGCTCCCGGAAACGAGCGTGCTGCTCATCCGCCGTTCGACCATCCTGCCCGGCAATGAAAACGGCGCTGAGGTGCTCCAGAAATTCTTCGGCAAGGCCGAACCTGAATTTCTGGCCTTCATCAGCGGCCCGAGCCGTACCGCCGACATCGAGCGTGTGCTGACGCTGGGCGTTCACGGCCCGCTGTACCTGCATGCCGTGCTCATTAATGACTGATTTCCGTACGGGAACCCGCTTCCCAACCGATTTACCATAAGGATTGCCATATGAAAGAACCCGCACGCGATATAAAAAGCTACCGTACCGACCTGTCCGCCGCGTTGGAGGATACGTTCCAGCGCCGCGCCCTGGACAAGTTCGCGGTGGATTACCGGGCCAGCCGCGAGCGTATCTACTCCGGCCTGAACGACCGTGAGCTGATCGCCGAGGTTGCCGCCCGCAAGGACGAATCCGTCAAGCATCTTGATGAACTGTTCAAGCAGTTCAAGGCAGAGGCCGAAAAGCGCGGGGTGCAGGTGCATCTTGCCAGAGATGCCGCCGAAGCCAACCGCATCATCGCCAAGATTGCGGAAGACAACGGCTGTAAGATGGTCGTGAAGTCCAAATCCATGACCGTCGAGGAAATCCAGACCAACACGGCCCTTGAAGCCAAGGGCATGGAAGTGGTGGAAACCGACCTCGCGGAATGGATTATCCAGCTTCGCCATGAAGGGCCTTCCCACATGGTTATGCCCGCCATCCACCTGTCCCGCACGCAGGTTGCCGACACCTTCACCAAGGAAACCGGCAAGCACCAGACCGAAGACATCACCAGCCTCGTGCGTGTGGCCCGCCGTGAGCTGCGCCGCAAGTTCGCCGAAGCCGACATGGGCATTTCCGGCATGAACTTCGCCGTGGCCGAATCCGGCGCCATCGGCCTTGTGACCAATGAAGGCAACGCCCGCATGGTCACCACGCTGCCCCGCGTGCACGTTGCGGTGGGCGGCATCGACAAGCTGATCCCCTCGTTCGACGACGCGATGGCCACCCTCCGCGTGCTGCCGCGCAACGCCACGGGCCAGCATCTGACCTCCTACGTTACGTGGATTGCCGGAGGCGTGCCCACGGCTTCCGCGCCCGACGGCAAGAAGAGCATGCATGTGGTGTTCGTGGACAACGGCCGCAAAGCCGTGCTCAACGACCCTGTCCTGTCGCAGGCCCTGCGCTGCGTGCGCTGCGGCGCGTGCGCCAACGTGTGCCCCGTGTACCGCCTCGTGGGTGGGCACCGCATGGGCTACATCTACATCGGGGCCATCGGCCTCATCCTGACCTACCTGTTCCACGGCAAGGACCGCGCCAAGGCGCTCGTCCAGAACTGCGTGAACTGTCAGGCCTGTAAGAGCGTTTGCGCGGCGGGCATTGACCTGCCCGGCTTGATCGAGGAAATCCGTATGCGGTACATTGAGCAGGACGGCAACAGCCTGCCCATGAACCTGCTGGCGTCCACCCTCAAGAACCGCAAGGCGTTCCACTCGCTCCTGAAGTTCGCCAAGTACGCCCAGAGGCCGCTTACCGGCGGCGAGCAGTTTATCCGCCACCTGCCTTCCATGTTCGCCAAGGACAACGAATTCCGCGCCCTGCCCGCCATCGCGGACAAGTCGTTCCGCGATCGTTGGGAAAAGCTGGATCGTCCGGCCTCCGCGAACCCCTCGCTGCGTGTGGCCATCTTTGCGGGCTGCGTGCAGGACTTCGTGTATCCCGAACAGCTTGAAGCGGCCGTAAAGCTCATGCAGGGCCATAACATCCATGTGGACTTCCCGATGGATCAGTCCTGCTGCGGCCTGCCCGTGGTGATGATGGGCCAGCGCGAAACCGCCCGCGACGTGGCGCTCCAGAACATGGACGCCTTTGAAAAGGGCGACTACGATGTCATCCTGACCCTCTGCGCCTCCTGTGCTTCGCAGCTCAAGGAAGGCTATGTGGAGCTGTTCGCCGGGCAGCCCGGCCGCCAGGCCCGCGCAAAGGCGCTTGCGGACAAGGTCATGGACTTCAGCACGTTCGCCAAGGAAAAGCTCGGCCTGAATGCCGAAAGCTTCAACCACAGCGACGAAAAGGTTACCTATCACGCCTCCTGCCACCTTTGCCGTGGCCTTGGCGTGAAGGAAGCCCCGCGCGAGCTCATTGCGGCCGCCGCCGACTATGTCCCGGCTGCAGAAGAGGAAGTGTGCTGCGGCTTTGGCGGCACCTACTCCGCCAAGTTCCCCGAAGTGTCCGCTGCCCTGCTTCGCAAGAAGCTGGACGGCATCGCGGACACCGGCGCGGCCCGTGTGGTCATGGACTGCCCCGGCTGTGTGCTTCAGATTCGCGGCGGCGCGGAGAAGGACGGCAAGGGCCTCAAGGTGACGCACATTGCCGAGCTGCTGGCTGAAAACCTGAAGAAGTAAATGTCTCCCGGCGGGCTGGGGGGCATGATGCCCCCCAAGACCCCCTCGAAGCGAAAAGAAGCGGTTCCGTCTCCGGCTAAAGCCGAAAACGGAACCGCTTCTTTTCGCTCCAAGCCCGTCAGGAGTACCTTTATTGAAGTGGGTGCTGTTGCTGGGATGCTCTGAAAGCAGGCTGGGACGACCTTGTTTTTTCTTTAGGCCGTGTCACAGGAAACGGCTGGTATTTTATTTCTTGAAATTCCAAAGGAATGACCCAGAAAATGCCCCAATCATGGAGTCCATCTGCGGAAAAACTGGAGAAAGGTATATATTTTCAGTATGCTGCTGAAATAAAACAACCAAATACTCTAACAGAGCCTTTCTTTATTTGGTTATGCTTCAGCAATTGGCTGGCATTTATTGGAGCTGCATCAGCGAAAATGGTTCCTTATTTCTTGAAGTTCCAAAAGAATAACCAATAAAATGCCTCAGCTATGGAGACAGCCAACGAAAAAACGGATAAAAAGGCTGTATTTTCACCATACTGTGGAGATGAAACAACCACATCCTATGACAGAGTCTTTATTTTTTGGCTGTGTCATAGGAAGCGCTTGGTACTTTATTTCTTGAAATTCCAAAGAAATGCCCCATAAAATACCCCAATCATGGAGTCCATCGGTGGGAAAACTGGAGAAAAAGGCTCTACTCTCAGCACAATGCGGAAATAAAAGCAATCTATACTATGACAGGGCTTTTTTTTAGTTGCAAATAGATTTAAAATGGCTCTGTTATAGTTTGTGGTTGTTTCATCTCCACAGTGCTGTGAAAATACAGCCCTTTTCTTCGGTTTTCCTCTTGGCGGAATACAGGGCTAAGGCATTTTGTCGGTTATCCCTGTGGAACTTCAAGGAGAAAAGCATCAACCATTTTCTATAACACAGCCTTTAAAATACAATTCCCATAAAACCCGCCAACGGAAGATTAAAAAAAAATTCCGTATGTTACTAGGTTGTTGGGATAAAAACAACGCACGCTGTAACAGAGCCGTTTGCCTTGAAAGTGCGCCGCCTGTTTCCCTGTGAAAGGGCATCCGCCCAATGGCCATCTGCGCCAGAAAAGCTGTGAGCAGGGATTCGATAAACACAACGGTTCTGTTATATTGTGGTTGTTTCATCTCCACAGTGAGGTGAAAAATACAGCCTTTTTCTCCGGTTTTTCCCTTGGCAGGAGCCACGGATAAGGCATTTTACCGGTTATCCCTTTGGAGCTTCAAGGAAAAAGCATCAACCATTTTTATAACACAGCCAACACAAAAGTCTTTGAAGAGGAGAGGGTGGGGTTTGGGGAGGGGAAACTTTCTCCAGAAAATTTCCCCTCCCCCTCCCCAATTTTTTCCCGTTTCAAAATAAGCCTGCCCTAATCGTGATTCGGGATGTAGTTGATGGCCGCTTCTTCGTCGGTTCGTTCAACCTTGAAAATGACGGGGCGCAGGCCGTCGTTGCAGCTGCATATGGCTACGCCGGGCTTTTCGATCCAGTCGCCGTAATAAAACTGTCCGCTGCCGTGCGCCAAGGCGAAAACATACTGATAGATAGCCTTCCACGCCTCATCACAGAACCCGTCCGGCTTGGCGTAGTCGGCGTAAAAGATTTGCCCTTCCTTGAGCATCGGACACTTGCCGATCCCCTTGGAGCCGTATTCCTTGGCCAGTTCCTCATCAAAATGCCGCTTGAGGACGGTGATCCTACATCGTTTCATGTCTTTCTCCGTGGTGGGGTTGAAAAAGGCACCTCCGGGAAACTGCCGCCAAGGGACAGCCCCCGGCGATCCCGAAAACCTTATTCTGTCCCATTTGCGAAAGTCTTTGAAGAGGAAAGGGGGAGGTTTGGAGGGGGGAAGGGGAAACTTTCTCCAGAAAGTTTCCCCTTCCCCCCTCCAATTTCTCATTCCCCTCCATCCTTCTCAGAATGCAGCTTCCTGAAAATGGTACTGCGGTTGACCTTGAAGACTTCGGCAACCTTCTGGACGGAACCATGCACCTTGAGGGCCTTGCGGAGGATGCCGCGCTCGATGTCGGCCATGATGTCCTTGAGGGGGCGCTCATAGTTGATGCCGTCGTCAGGGAAAAACAGCTCCTCATTTTCGTTGCCGGTCATGTGCCGGGGCAGGTCCTTGACGGAGAGCGGGCCGTGATCCTTGGTGATTACGATGCTGTGCATGAGGTTCTGGAGCTCGCGCACGTTGCCGGGCCACGAGTACTGGCGCAGGGCTTCCATGAGGCCGGGCGTGAGGTTCATGTGCTTGCGGTACTTGGAGGTGAACACGTTCAGAAAATGCGTCACGAGGGGCTGGATGTCGTCGGGGCGCTCGCGCAGGGGCGGGATGTTCACTACGGCCACGTTGAGGCGATAGTAAAGATCGCGCCGGAAAAGGCCCTTTTCGACGCGTTCCGCAAGGTTGCGGTTCGTGGCGGCGATGATGCGGACGTTGACCTTGCGGGGCTTGGAGGAACCCACGCGCATGATCTCGCCGTCCTGAAGCACGCGGAGCAGGCGGGTCTGCATGGCAAGGCTCAGTTCGCCGATTTCGTCGAGAAATACCGTACCGCCGTCGGCCATTTCAAAATAGCCGCTCTTGCCCTTGTTGCCCGCTCCGGTAAAGGCCCCCGGCATGTAGCCGAAGAGCTCCGATTCGGTGAGGCTTTCGGAAATGCCGCCGCAATCCACCTTGAGGAACATCTTTTCCTTGCGCGGGCTGAGCTCGTGCGTGAGGCGGGCCACCACGTCCTTGCCGACGCCCGTTTCGCCGAGGATGAGCACCGTGGCGTCGGAACTGGCGAACCGTTCCACAAGGCTCATGACCTCTTTCATTTCGCGGCTTTCAAAGACGGGGACGAGTTCGCGGGTCTGTTCGCGGGCAAGGAAGGCGAGGCGGTCGTGGAACTGCTCAATGAGTTTCTTCTGGGCGGTCATCTCCTCCTGAAGCTGGGTCAGGACGGTGATGTCGCGGGCAAACGTCACGACAAGGCACAGCTGCCCCTTGTCGTCGAAAACGGGATGCCCGGTCAGAACCAGGCGTTTCCCGTTGGCGAGCTGCTGGACGTGGGTGGCCGGTTTTCCGGTCTCGACGATCTGCGGATTGACGACTTTGTCGAACGTCCCCTGCTGGACAAGCGTACGGATGTTTTTGCCCCGGATTTCCCCCTGCCGCAGCCCGGTCAGGGTTTCGTACATTTTGTTGACGAACAGGGTCGTCCCCTCCACGTCGCTGATGAAGACACCATCGGAGAGGGTGTCGAGGATGCTTTCAAAATGGGGGGCAAGGGACTTCATAGAAGCGTTTTCCATAGGCATCGCGGGAGAAATAAAATGATTGCAGGGGAATTGATTCCCCCATGCTAGTGCCTGCACGCAAGAACGTCAAGGTGTGCGCGGAAACGGGACGGGAAGATGGCAAGAAAAACAAAACCCCCGCCCGGCTTACCGGGCGGAGGCATCTTTTTCAAAGGGAGAGGGGCGGAAGCTATTTTTCTTCCGGCACGGCGCCGCGGGTTTCATCGACGATCCGCTGGATGCGCTGTGCGACGCCGTCGGGCAGGCTGACATCGCCCATGGCGTATTCGCGGCTCAGGAAGTCGTACTTCTGGGTTCCCAGACGGTGGTAGGGCAGGGCTTCATAGCCGACATTCTCATAGCCCTTGAGGAATTCGCCAAGGGCGTGGGCAAATTCGTCATTATCGTTGAAACCGGGAATGACGGGCGTACGTACTTGGACATGCAGGTTGGGGAACTCGGTGATCAGCTTCTTGAGGTTGCTGAGGATGAGCTCGTTGCCGACGCCGGTGCCTTCACGGTGCTTTTCGCTGTCCATCTGCTTGACGTCGAACAGGACATAGTTGAGGTACTGGGCGGCTTCCTTGAGGGTTTCCCACGGAACGCAGCCACAGGTTTCGACGGCGGTTTTGATGCGGCGATGGCGGGCCTCCCGGAGCAGCGGGAGAGCGATGTCGGCGTGCATGAGGGGCTCACCGCCGGAAAGGGTCATACCGCCGCCGGAGCGGGCATAGAACAGGGCGTCCTTTTCCACTTCCTTGAGGATCTGATCGACGGTTTTGTTTTCGCCGTAGATGATCATCCCCTGAGCGGGACAGGCGTGGGCGCAGTCGAGCGTCTTACAGGCGTCGCATTTGCTGCGGTCGAGCGTCAGCGTGCCGTCTTCGTTGACGGTGATGGCGTCGTGCTGGCAGGCCTTGATGCAGCGATGGCATCCGATGCAGCGGCCCTTGTTATAGGCGACCTGCGGGTGCGAGGCTTGGGATTCGGGGTTACTGCACCATTTGCACGACAGGGGGCAGCCCTTCAGGAAGACGATGGTCCGGATGCCGGGACCGTCGTGAACGGAATATTTCTGGATATTGAAGACGGTTCCGGTCGCCTTTCTATCTTCAAAGGAACCCATGGACTACCTCTTTTTTTCTGAGCGTTAAAGTTGGAAATGGCGGGCCAGATAACTCCGGCCCGCCATTTATTTAATCATTCATCCTGCGTACCGCAAGCGGCCCAAACTTACATCTGGTCGTGGCCGGTACGGGCGATGAGGTCGTTCTGCAGGTCGGGGGTCAGGTCGACGAAGTAGGCGCTGTACCCGGCGATGCGGACGATGAGGTTGCGATACTTCTGAGGATCCTTCTGAGCCTTCTTCAGCGTATCGGCGTTGATGACGTTGAACTGGATGTGCCACAGCTTCAGGTCGCACCACGTACGGATGAACTGCACCAGCTTTTCGGTACCGGCATCGCCTTCAACGCACTTGGGGGTGAACTTCACGTTGATCAGACGGGCAGCACGGGCGCGCATGCCGTAGTTCTTCGTGTTGTGGTTGGAGAGCAGGATGGCGGTGGGGCCATTGTGGTCGGCGCCGTGGGACGGGGAAGAACCGTCAGACAGCGGGAACCACGCCACGCGGCCGTTCGGGGTAGCGGAAACAACCTTGCCGAAGGGCACGTGAGAGGTGAAGGGCACGTAACGGGCGTCGTTGTTGATGCCCATTTCCTTGCCATACTTGGCGGCGAAGGCAACAGCCATGCGGTCGAGTTCACGGCCGATTTCGTCGGCGTATTCGTCGTCGTTGCCGTAGCAGGGAGCCGTGCGGAGAAGCTGCTGGATGTCTTCGTAGCCTTCAAAGTTGGCTTCGAGGGCGTCGATGAGCTGATCCATGGTGAGCTTCTTGTCTTCAAATACGAGCTTCTTGATGGCGGCCAAGGAGTCGATGACGGTGCCGAGGCCCATGAATTCAAAGTAGCCGAAGTTCAGGCCTTCGGGGATCTGGGGCTGATGCAGGTCGATGCAGTGCTTGCGGCAGAGGGCGTGCAGCACGGAACCCATGGGCTGGGCGAAGTGCTTGGCGCGGGTCTGGATAACAATGTACTGCTGGATGAACGTCGTGCGGAGCAGGAGCATATGCTGCTGCACGTAGGCGTTCCAGAATTCATCCCAAGTCTTGAACTTACGGGCGTCGCCGGTCGGGATGCCGAGCTGCACGTCGCCGTACTTCTTCATCTTGCCGTCATACAGGGTCATTTCAACGGCGGAAGCGAAGTTGGTGTAGGCGCCGCCGGAGGTGTAGGTGTCGCGGTTGGGCATACGGATTTCGATGCAGCCGGACACGGCGTAGTCAAGGGCTTCCTCAAAGGTAGCGCCCTTGGAGACGTACAGCGGGATGCATTCTTCGTCGTTGCACAGCTTGGGGAAGCCGGAGCCGAACTTGATGGTTTCGGCGACGTCCCACAGGTAGCGTTCAGGGGCGCGGCTGTGGATACGGGCGGCGAGGTCGGGGTAGTGCAGCGGGAATTCGCGCTTGGACTTCAGGAACAGATAGGTCAGATCGTTGGTCGCGTCGCGGCCGTCCGGGGTCTGGCCGCCAATGGTGACGGCTTCCCAGTGAGCGTAGCCTTCGTTGAAGGCGCCGCCGGCGGGGGAGATGTACATGTCGATGAACTCGGCCATGCCGACCCACATGCATTCCAAGTATTCCAGAGTCTTTTCATCGGTCAGGGTGCCGGCTTCCATGTCCTTCTTGTAGAAGGGATAGAAGTACTGGTCCATACGGCCGTTGGAAATGGTGGTGCCGGTCTTCTGTTCCAGACGAGAGAACATCTGGGTGAAGTACTGGGACTGAACGGCTTCGTAGAAGTCGCGGGCCGGGTTGGCGGGCACGTGTTCGGCGTTTTCAGCCATGCGGATGAGTTCGGCCTTACGAACCGGATCAGCGCAAGCTTCGGCGGCCTTGCGGGCAGCTTCGGCATGGCGCTTCGCCCACAGGATGATGGCGTCGCACACGAGGATGGTGGCTTCGATGAAGGGGCGCTTGTCCACCTGATCCACGGGGGAAGCGGGATCAAGAGCGGCCAGCTTTTCTTCCATTTCCTGCTTCAGGCCATTGAAGCCGCGCTTCAGCACCACTTCGTAGTCATGCACCCACTGGATGGAGGAACGGAACGAAGAGGTTTCGTTGACGATGAAGCGGGAGATGAGGCCGTCGGGATCGTCGTAGGTCAGCTTGTGAACTTCGGGGGGAAGAGCCTTGTTCAGGGCTTCATGATAGGTGCGGCCCTTCCAGAAGGGAGCGATCTGCTCAACCACGATCTTGGCGTCTTCGGGGCTGATGGAAGCCGGAGACTGCGGACGAGTGGGGAGGTCGCGCACGGCGATGTCGAGGAAGTCGCCGTCGAGTTCGGGATACAGGATACCGTAACGGCCGTCATGACCGCCGCAACGGCCGAGGAGGAGCTGATCGTCCTGCACCATGACGGTGATGTTCTTGGCAACGTTCATCAGAGCCTTGGCCCAGCGGAGAACCAGAGGCTGGCCCACGGTTTCAGACATGGACTGGGTGAAGTACAGGGCGCGTTCCACGTCGATAGCGGGCTTCTGGCCGTCGAAACGTTCCAGCAGCTTGAACACGCGCTTGTGGGATTCGCGATAGATATCTTCTTTACCGGCGATCTTGTCTTCGAGACGTTGCTCATGAGGCGATTTGATTTCAGCTACCTGAGTCATGTCACTTCTCCGTGTAGGAATTAAGGTTGTGTTATGATGTGTGGAGCTTTCCGGCGAACCGCTCGGAAGTTCTCGTTCCCTTCTTCACTTGTCTTGCTTAGAATAAAGCAAGGGCCGTGCCAGAAAGGTTAGAAAAAATGTTTTCCTGTTATTTTACATGATTGCGGAAGAGAGGATTTTGGAGCCTTTTTGTGTGAATGGGAGTAGTCGCAATTTTGCATCACTTATTAGGAATAAACCGCAAATAGCAGACATCTTATGTTGCATTTTTGCGACAGAGAGGGGTTTTCCTGCAACCTTTGCCCGTTTTCGGGCAGTGAACAGAAACAATTCCTGACAACAGTTTTTATCTAATTGATATTATATGATAAAAAACTCCCTTTGAAAGAGGAGGGGGAGGTTGGGATAGAAAAGATGATGCAAAAATGCGACACGGGAAAAGTTTGTTTTGTGAAAAAAAGAGTTTTAAAAAGCCTTCCCACAAGCTGGAACTATCGGAAAAGACAACCGATCCGAGCTGGGCCGCATCATTTCCCAAAGGCAATCTGTGCCGAGGAAGGGCATAAACAGGAGCCTTATAAGCGCAAAACCCTTTAAAACTAGACAAGTGGGCATGGAAAAAGGAAGAAAGGCTTTCTCCTCAAAGGCTCCCGCTGCCGTACATCCCCATAATAAGAAAGGGGGGAGAGGCCCAGCCCCTCCCCCCACAAAAGGCATACGCTACAATCAGACGATGCGGAAGTTGTCCACAACGCAGCAGCGGCGCAGACGCACGAACGAGCGGGCGCAGGTCACACCTTCACCGGTGGGGGTGGAGATGGTCATGGTCGTCCAGCCTTCGCCACCAGCGCCGAGGGCGGCGAGGTGCGGGCCGTTCTTGACGAACAGGCTGGTATTCATGGCACGGGCCATCTTGTCCATGTTGTCGATGTTGCGGGAGTGCATGCCGGCGGTGTGGGACAGGCCGCGTTCGAGGATGAGGGCCCATTCAATGGCCTCATCCACGTTGGCGGCGCGCAGCACCGGCACAACGGGCATCAGCTGTTCCACGCGGGCGAACACATGGTTGATGTCGCGCTTCACGTCCACGATGAGCAGACGGCAGCTGTCGGGCACGTCAATGCCGGCGGCCTTGGCGATGACGGCGGCGTCACGGCCGACCCATTTCGGGTTCGGGTTCGGAGCCTTGCCGCCTTCAACCTGGGGATAGTTGCGCAGAACCACGCGGGCCACGGCGTCAGCCTGTTCGAGGCTGATTTCCACGGCGCCGATGGCCTTCATTTCGGCCTTCAGCTGATCGGCGATGGAATCCACGGCGATGATTTCTTTTTCGTCGGCGCAGATGATGTTGTTGTCGAAGGAAGCGCCGTCATAGATGCTGCGGGCAGCGCGGGCGATGTTGGCGGTTTCGTCGACGACGACCGGCGGGTTGCCGGCGCCGGCGGCGATGAGGCGCATGGTGGCGACCTTGCGGGCCTGGGCCACAACAGCTTCACCGCCGGTCACCACGAGCAGCTTGATGCGGGGATGCGAGAAGAGCTCCTGAGCCACTTCGATGGTGGGCTCCTTCACAGCGACAAGCAGGTTGGCGATGCCGGTAGCTTCGATGATGGCCTTGTTCAGAACCTGAATGGCCGTCTGGGAAGCGCGCTTGGCGTTGGGGTGGGGAGCGAAGACTATGGCGTTGCCGCCAGCGATCATGCTGATGGCGTTGTTGATCACCGTGGCGGTCGGGTTGGTGGAGGGCGTCACGGAAGCGATCACGCCCCAAGGAGCGTTTTCGATGAGGGTCAGGCCCATGTCGCCGGAAATGGCCATGGGGGAGAGGCATTCGGTGCCGGGAGTACGCTCGCAAACGAGGATATTCTTGGCAATCTTGTCGCTCACGCGGCCCATGCCGGTTTCGTTGTGGGCGATTTCAGCGAACGACTTGGCGTTTTCAAGGCCGGCCTTGCGGATGGCGGCGATGATTTTGTCACGCATGGCGACGGTGCTGATCTTCTTCTGAGCGACTTCGGCGGCCTGCACGGCGTCTTCGAGGCGGTCGAAGAGGCCGAAGTCGCCGCAGTCGCAGCCGCAACCGCCGGCGGCGACAACGGTCGTAGCAGCCGCAGTGGGCTGATCGGACATCATCTTTTTCAGAACTTCAACGACAATGCGTTCCACATCTTGTTGGCGCACGTCCATATCTATACTCCTATGCTGGAAGCCGGACCCCGCGGGCCTTTGAGAACTGCCGGGCGGGGGGCCTGTTTTTTCTGTTTGTCACCCTCGTCAGAAAACGAGGCAGAGCGGAAAACCGCGGCTTTCCGTAGGGGCGGTGAGCCGCCCACAGGGGCTATTCCCCCTGATTTTTGCGATAAATAGCTGCCTTACCTGCATTTACATGGTCGACGATGCCGACAATGACCAGATCCAGAGGCGCATCTTTGTCGATGGCAAAACGTGCGGAACTGCCGCGGGACACGATAACCCATTCGCCCTCGCCCGCGCCGATGGGATCGGCGGCGACTTGGGAGCGGCCGATGGATTCACCCTTCTCATTGAGCAGATCAACGAGGAGCAGCGAGTTGTACGGCAAACCGGGGCACCGGACCGTGGAAACGACCTGACCAATGACTTTTGCAAGTTCCATGTATGTCTCCGTTCCCGGAAGACGGCCTTCCGGGAGCATTCCGTAAGGAAGCTGACGGCCGTGCCGGGGCATGAGGCCCCGGCAAGACCGACGAGCAGGGCTTAACCCAGCTTAAGTGCGCGGACGAGCTTACTTGCGGCTCAGGGGGAACACGGCTTCCAGGTCCTGATGGGGGCGAGGAATGACATGGACGGCCACGAGCTCGCCACCCACGCGCTGCACAGCGGCGGCGCCGGCGTCGGTAGCGGCTTTGCAGGCGGCCACGTCGCCGCGGACGAGGGCGGTCACATAGCCGCCGCCGATCTGTTCGTAAGAAACGAGCTGCACGCGAGCAGCCTTGACCATAGCATCAGCGGCTTCGATGAGACCAACCAGACCACGGGTTTCGATCATGCCAAGAGCGTCCATTGTGAACTCCTTTTAGGATTGTTGTTAGCTTGGTTACCCGGAACGGAACGATCGGGTAACGCGTTACCGTGTTGTGTGCCGTTCCGTTTTATTGCTGTCCTCCGCGGTTCATGCCCAAGCCGACGACACTGATTTTGTAGATGTCGTCGCTGCTGCATCCCCGCGAAAGGTCATGCCAACCGTGCGCAAAGCCCTGGAGCAGGGGGCCGAGGGCCGTCCAGCCGCCGAAGCGCTGCGCGATTTTATAACCGATGTTGCCGGCTTCAAGGGAGGGGAACACGAACACGTTCGCGCTCCCGGCGACCGGGCTTCCCGGCGCCTTGAGCCTGGCGACTTCGGGCTCGACGGCGGCGTCCAGCTGGAGTTCGCCGTCCACGAGCAGATGGGGTTCACGGGTCTTGATTTCCTCAAGAGCCGCGCGCACCTTGTCGACGCGTTCATGCTTGGCGCTGCCCTTCGTGGAGAAGGAAAGCAGGGCCACACGGGCGTCGTCGCCCATGACGCGCTTGTACACTCCGGCGGTGCTGATCGCAATGTCCGCAAGCTGCGCGGAGGTGGGTTCAGGAATGACCGCGCAGTCGGTGAACATGCAGACTTTGTTGTCCTTCAGCATGAAGAAGAAGCTCGACACGGTCTTGCTTCCGGCTGCGGTGCCGATCATGCGCAGGCCGGCGCGGATGACGTCGGCCGTGGAGGACAAGTTCCCGGCAACGCCGATTTCGGCTTCACCGCGGCGGACCATGAGGGCGCCGGCGGCGAGGGGGTTCTTGACGGCTTTGACGGCTTCCTCTTCCGAAATGTCCTTGCCCTTGGCCTTTTGGATCGCCATGTACTCCGCGGCGTTGTGCTGAAGCAGGGCCTGGTTGTACGGGTTGACGACCTGAAGGGAAACGCCGGTTTCGCCGCTTTCCTGCAGCGCGGTGCGTACCTTTTCGGGGTCGCCGATGAGGATGGGTTCGACGAGGCCTTCGCGGATCAGTTTGGCGGCGGCGGAAACCACGCGCCGGTCTTCACCGTCGGAGTAGACCACGACACCTTTCCGGGCGCGGCATTTTTCGAGGCAACGTTCGAACACGCTCATTACAGACCAACCTTGCTGATGTCGCGGCCGGATTCGGCAACGACGGTCAGGAGCATGAGGACATAGATGGCGCTGCTCAGGCGGTTCAGGGACGCGAGGATGTCTTCGCGTTCCATGCCGACCTGCACATAGGCCACTTCAACTTCACGGGCCTGGGCGCGCAGCCAGTTGAGCAGCGCGACGTTCGGGCCGAGGGCCACGTCAGGGACAATGTGGCCCTGACCGAGGTACTTCATGGGATCGTGGGAGACGAGGCGGATGGCTTCGGCGTTCATGCCGCACAGGGACTGCGCGGGCACGGCTTCGCCGGAGACTTCGGCCTGAAGGATCTGCCACAGCCACACGTTGATGTCGGAAAGGCCGTTCCTGAGGACGGCGGGGAGCTTGTTGTTGCCGTCGAATCCGGTCTGCACCAGCACCGTGCTGGAAATGAGGGTATCCAGCTTGCCGCGCAGGAAAATGCGCGGGTGGGACTTGGAGACGACCGTATCGGCGTCAAGGTAGGTTCCATCGGGGAACGAGGCCTGTTCGGCAGCCGGAGCGGCCGGAGCGGCGGGAGCCTCTTCCGCAGCGGGGGCCGCGGGTTTGGCTTCCTCGACAGGCGCCGCTTCCACGGTGCACTGACCGGGCAGGATCACGCGGCAGTTGCGGCT
Source organism: Bilophila sp. T19-St14 (assembly GCF_059728385.1). Taxonomy (NCBI): domain Bacteria; kingdom Pseudomonadati; phylum Thermodesulfobacteriota; class Desulfovibrionia; order Desulfovibrionales; family Desulfovibrionaceae; genus Bilophila; species Bilophila sp. T19-St14. Next base: position 1,759,016 of record NZ_BAAGFT010000001.1, on the reverse strand, counting down.
GCGCAACAGCTCCGTGGCCGCCGGAGTCAGGCGTTCGCCGGCCTGAAGGCGAAATTCGCCCCCCTGGCCCAGCTCGCAACGCTGTCTGACATCTTCTTCGGTAAGAAAGATCATGATTGTTTCCTTCGTTATGGTCTAGGAACGCGGCTAGGCGGCTACCGCGACCGTGGCGCACCGCACGTGCCCGGAAGAGGAGAGCTCCACTTCCGTGCCCGCAGGGATGCTGAACACGTCGCCGTGGACCGCGCTGAAGGTCGTGCCCTCAATGCTCAGGTTCAAGTCGCCTTCCAGCACGACGAGCACTTCCGTACGCCGGAACGTCCAGGAAAACGAGAGGTTTTCCCAATCCAGATAACCCACGGAGGCGGCATCCCCTTTGGCGGGGGAAAGCACGTCCATGACGGCCACACTGTCCTTCGCCGGGGAGCCTCCCCAATACTGGGCTTTGCTGTCGACGTGGGTGACGCCTCCAGCCTGCCTGACGCCGGGGCGCACCTCTGGAGCCGCACAAGCGCCCATCTCGGCAAGGACGGAGGCGATCAACCGATCGATCAACGCTTCGTCGGCGGTTCCCGCGGGAAGGGCCGACAGAACCCCGCGCCGGATGGCGACGAGGAGGTCATCGGAGCCCTGTTCCGCCGTACTGGGAGCCGCCACGGCCTCGGCGGCCATGGGGTTGCTGCCGGGCGTGAACACGACCGGAGGCACCGGCTGCGCCGCCGGAGCGGCGGACGCGGTCAGGGCCTGCGTCAGCGGAACCAGCACTTCCTGCAACTGCCGGGCGGCGGCCGCAAGCTGATCGGCGGCCAATGCCGGCGTGGGGACGTGTACAGGCTCCCGGTTGGCGGGCACTTCTGCCGGAACCGGGGAGATCGGCGGGACGGCCTCCGCCTCGTGCCCCGCCGAAGCGGAAGATGGGGCGGCGGGCGCTTCCGTCGTCAGGGTTATGCCGTAATGCCGGGCATCGTCCTGAGCCTGCTGGGTGACGATGTCGCCCTTGGCGTAGACGATGACCGACTCGCCGGCTTTCCATGCGAGCCGGACCGTTTCGGCGGTGATGATCTGTTTGGTCATGCCCCAATTCCTTTAGGTGGCGTGCGGCGTATCCTGTGCAGGGCGGCACCGTTTCCCGGAGCCTGCCGGCACGCCTCCGTTACGCGAAACGACTACTTCTTGGCCTTGCCCTTGGGGGCCTCTTCGGCGGCGGGAGCGGCTGCTTCGCCTTTGGCCGCGGCCATGCGGGCCAGCTTTGCGGCCTTGCGGGCGGCCTTTTTCCGCTTGATGTCCTCAAGCATGTCCATGAGGGAGTCGGGTTCCTCAGCGGGGCTGGGGATGATGTTGTAGCCGTTCAGGCCGTTGAGGCTCTGGGCGAGCAGGGCGCCGGTTTCCACGGCGGCCTGGCAAGCGGCCACGTCACCCTTGCAGATGACGCAAACGCGCAGCCCGTCGACCTTGTGCGCAGCGATGATTTCCACTTCGGCGGCCTTGGCCATGGCGTCGGCCACCTGAATGGCGATGACGAGGCCGGCGGTTTCGACGAAGCCGAGGGAAGGTTTATATTCCAAACTCATAGATTACTCCTGACTGCCTTAGGCAATCTGCTCGAAGACGGTTTCAGCCGGGCTCGGGATGACGACCTTGCTCACGAGGAGGCCGCTTTCGGCGGCGGCCGTGGAGCCGGCTTCGACGGCGGCGTTGACTGCGGCCACGTCGCCGGTCATGAGGGCATAGCCCTTGCCGCCGAGTCCGAGGGCCACGCGGACGTCAAGGAGCTGCACGTCGGCAGCCTTGACGGCGGCATCGGACGCCACCACGATGGAGGCGGCGGAGAAGGTTTCGATGATGCCGAGCGCGCCGCGTTCCGTGATGCCCGTGGCGCCGGCGAGGGCGCCGATCACATCCCGGTGGATGTTGGGGATGATGAACCAGTCCACCAGCGCATCGGCATGGGTTTCGCGTCCGGCGTTCACGGAAGCGGATACGGCAGCCACGTCGCCGGTCACGGCGGCCACGAACTTGCCGGGGCAAATCGTCTTGAAGAACAGCGGATCGACCTGAGCGGTTTTCACCATCTGGTCAGCCGCGTCGATACCAGCGGCAATGCTGTTGAATTCCACCATTCCTACGGCTGTGTATGATTCAGACACAGGGCCTCTCCTTTTTTGTCAGGGGGCGGGCCGGCCGCCCCTTTCCGTATCGTGTTGCAGGCTACTTGCCGATGACGACGGCGCCGTCGACGCTCTTGACCACGCCGTCCATGCTGGCGTGAATGCGGGCGCCGAGACCCTGTTCGGGGATTTCACCAATGACGTCGCCGCACTTGACGCGATCGCCGGCCTTCACCACGGCCTGAGCCGGAGCGCCGATGTGCTGCCGCAGCGGGATACGCACTTCAGCCGGGGAGAGCGAGCCCAGATCGTTGGTGGGCAGCTCCATGTAGCGGCTGATGCCGATTTTGTTGACCAGGCGGGGCACGGGCACCCGGCGGAATTCACGCCACTGGGTATAGGCTTCGTTCACGTCGCGGCTGCCTTCATACTTCATCCCGGCCGCGCGCAGCTCATTCTTGATGGCCTGATTGATGCGGCGGGGGGACAGGCCCATAGGACAGGCCACATGCTCGCACACGCCGCAGTCGCAGCAGAGGAGCGCGAGCCTGCCGGCTTCGGAGGTCAGCTCGGCGTTGCTGCCGAAGGCGCGCATGACGCGATGCGTTTCAAAGGGATGGCCGAGGAGATGGCGGGGGCACAGCTCGGAACAGCTGCGGCACTGGATACAGGCCGAAGCCGCGCGGCGACGCATGAAATTGAGGGGCGTGGTCGCGTTCCGGTGCAGGTAGTGCCCGCGGGGCAGGATGATGAGACCGCCGGAGGTCTTGGTGACCACTTCCTTGGCGAAGGCGTCGGCGCTGTCCACCATGCGGCCCATCATGGGGCCGCCGAGAACGAACACGGGATCGCTCACGGTGGGGCCGCCCGCGGCCTCAAGGCAGGCGGAAAGCGGAGTGCCGATCGGCACGCAGACGATGCCGGGCTTCTTCACTTCGCCGGTGACGGTCAAAAATTTGTGCGTGACGGGCTTGCCGTCAAGGGCGTGGGCCACGGACACGAGCGTGCCGACGTTGGCGACCACCGCGCCCACCATGAGGGGCAGGCCCAGCGGGGGAACGGAACGGCCCGTCACTTCGCGGACGAGGGTCTGTTCGTCCCCGGCGGGATAGAAGTTGGGGAGCAGCGCCAGCTCGATGGGCCGATTGCCGATGGCATCGGTCAGGATCTTGGTGGCTTCCTTATATTTTTTCTTCAATGCGATGACGCCGCGCTTGGCACCGGTGGCCTGCATCAGCTCGCTGAACGCCCGGACGATGTCGTTGGCGTGGTGAAGCATGTGATGCTGGTCGGTGTGCAGAAGGGGCTCGCATTCGCAGCCGTTGGCGATAACCGTGTCGGCGTCGGCGGCGTACTTGACGTGCGCCGGAAAACCAGCTCCACCTTCACCAACGATACCGGCCGCTTTCACCGCCGCTATGAACGCCTGTTTATCCATGCTATCCTCTCGTTACCCAAAACAGTTCGGCAGGCCGCGGCGCGTTTCCGCACCACGGCACTGCCCGGAATCTCAATTCACCGCAAAAGCCTAGCGTCCCATCGGGGCGAAGGGCTGGAACGGCAGCGGGAACTTGGCGTTGTTGAAGCCGTTGGGGGCCATGGGCTTCGTGGTGTTGAGGGAAACGCCCTTGTCGAGGCCGAGGATCTTCGCGGCGGTCTTGTACATGACCTTTTCGCGGACTTCTTCGCTGATGTTGAGCTTCTTGTAGATCTCGATGGCGTCGGCCTGTTCGATGAACGGGTGCGCGGAAGCGAAGATGACCTTGTCGCCGATCATCTTGTTCAGGGCGTCGACATATACGTCGGCCATGGGGGCCAGTTCGTATTCGGACAGGTCCATGTAGACGTTGGCGTTGCGCATGCAGGCGAAAATGGCTTCGTTGACGAAGGGATAGCCGCCGTGGCTCATGATCAGGATCAGTTCGGGGAAGTCGCGGGCGACGACGTCGATCTGACGGGGATCAATGTAGTCCATGATGGCGCGGGGAACCTGGGCGGGCGGGGCGGTGGTCACGAAGACCGGCACGCCGAGCTCCACGCACTTGGCGTAGATGGGGTAGTAGCGGGCGTCGCTCGGCGGGCAGTGGGCGAGGTACGGGTCGGTGGCGATGCCGCGCATGCCGAGATCCTTGATCACGTGTTCGACTTCGCGAACGGCGTCCATTCCCTTGTGGGGGTCGATGCCCCAGAAGCCGAGAAATTTGTTGGGGTAGGCGCGGCAGAATTCAAGGATGCTGTTGTTGTTCGCGGGGAAACCGTAGGTGGTTTCGCAGTCGCGGCCGGAAACGACGCACAGCTCAACGCCGCGGCGATCCAGGTCGGCCACGATTTCGGGCAGCGACTGGGGGACGCGCTTGTCGAAGCCGATGGCTTCGCAGGTGGCTTTGAACATCGAGCTGTTCTTGATGCCGTTGATGATTTCCGGCGTGTTCGGGCGGAAGCGGAAGTCGATTATTTTCATCAGTTGACTCTCCTGGCTTGGTGCACAAAAAGATTTGTGAGCATTAGAGCAAATGCCGTTCCAGTTTTGCACAGACAAGGAGATTCCCCAACGACAGCAAGGAAATGGGGGCTAACAAAAAACATTCCTGTTTAGATACAGGTAAGGATTGTTTTTTGTTGGAACCTATGCAACAGGCTGGAATACAAACTTTTTGTCCGCGTTATCGCCTTAAGGCCACAGCATTGCATGGTGCATAAATGCACCGTTGTTGCAAAAGTGCGACCAAGTCGATGCGCATGCGCCACCGGTTTTTTCAGTTGGTGCGTTTTTGCATCATCTGACTTGTGAATAAAAACGCAATCGGATCGCTCCTTGTGTCGATCCGCAGCACAAGGGCCTTTATGCCATGATTGCACCGGTGAAGCAAGGGGAATCCATATCTAGTGAGCGTTACAAGGAAAAACCAAAAGGCAGAAAACGGGTGGTGCCGCGCAGGGAGTGCGCAGCCAGATGGGGCCGGGAAGGGCGGGCGGGGACGATAGGCCGGGAGGGGGCAGACAGGGCGGCGGGAAGCGCAGCCAAAAGGGGCCAGCCATCGCCGCCGGCCCCTTCGCAGCGGCTACAGGACTTCCAGCGTGTACTGGTCGTTGGTGAACACGCAGAGCTCGGAGGCTATCTTCATGCTTTCCAGCGCGATGTGTTCGGCATCAAGATCGCTGTGGCGGACGAGGGCACGGGCGGCGGAGAGGGCGTAGGGGCCGCCGCTGCCGATGGAAGCGATGCCGTCGTCAGGCTCGATCACGTCGCCGGTTCCGGTGAGCACGAGCGTGTGATCCTTGTCGGCCACAAGGAGCATCGCCTCCAGCTTGCGGAGGAACTTGTCGCTCCGCCAGTCTTTGGCGAGTTCCACGGCGGCGCGGATCAGGTTGCCGCCGGTTTGTTCAAGGTGGGCGTCAAAGCGTTCAAACAGGGTAAAGGCGTCCGCCGTGGCCCCGGCGAACCCGGCGACGATTTGATCTTTATACATCCGCCGGACTTTCTTGGCGGTGTGTTTCATGACGATGCTCTGGCCCATGGTCACCTGCCCGTCGCCGATGAGGGCGACGTGGCCCTTGTGGCGCACGGCGAGGATGGTAGTTCCGCGAAGTTCCATGAAAGATCCTTTGTTCTCTGTAATGGGGTGGGGAAGCTATCCTTCCAGAATAACCACGGCGGCGGCATTGTCACGGGTATGGGTGAGCGTGAGGTGCAGCTTTTTTGCGCCGAGGGCATCGGCCTTTTCCCTGGCCTTCCCGGACAGGACAAGCTCAGGCTTGCCGGAGGGCAGCGAACGCACGGCCACGTCACGGGGGCCTATGCCTTCGGCGAAGCCCGTGCCCAGCGCCTTGACCGCGGCCTCCTTAGCGGCGAACCGCGCGGCCACATAGGAAACGGTACGCGCGGACGGGGAGGCGGGATCGCCGGGGACGGCGCTCCGTTCGTCGTCCGCCATGATGCGGTTGAGGAAATGTTCCCCGAAACGGTGCAGTGAACGTTCCACGCGGGAAAGTTCGATCAAGTCCAGTCCAATGCCGATGATTGCCATATGCGTCCTCTCAGGCGGCAGGTTGCCGTCAGCGCGGGACGAAGTCAAGTTGACGCTGTGCCGCCGGATGGTTACACGTTGGAAAAATGACGGGCCCCGCTTCCGTATCCTGCCGTACCCCCACCGCGCCCGGCGTCCCGTCCGTACTGTTTTGATAAGGAGCATCTATGCGCATATGCATTGTCGGCACCGGCTACGTCGGTCTTGTAAGCGCGGCGTGTTTCGCCGAAATGGGCAATGATGTCCGTTGCGTGGACGTCAACCCGGAAGTCGTGGCCCTGCTCGACAGCGGGCGTATCCATATTTTTGAGCCCGGCCTCGAAGACCTTGTCGGCCGCAACCGGCAGGAAGGCCGCCTGCGGTTTACGACCAGCCTTGCAGAGGGCTTGGACGGCGCCGAGTTCGCCTTCATCACCGTAGGCACGCCTTCGCGTCCCGACGGCTCCTGCGATCTTTCCTATGTGGAAGGCGTGGCCCGGCAGATCGGCGAGCAGATGCAGGGGCCGCTTATTGTCGTGGACAAGTCCACGGTGCCCGTCGGAACCGCCGACCGCGTCCGCGAGCTCGTCGCCGCCGCCCTTGCCGCCCGTGGCGAGGACATTGCCTTCGATGTGGTGTCGAACCCCGAATTCCTCAAGGAAGGCGACGCGGTTTCGGACTTCATGAAGCCTGACCGGGTTATCGTCGGCACGTCTTCTGAAGAGACCGCCGCCGCGATGCGGGAGCTTTACTCCCCCTTTGCCCGGAGCCGTGAAAAGCTCATCGTCATGGGCGTCCGCAGCGCCGAGATGACCAAATACGCGGCCAACTGCATGTTGGCGACCAAGATTTCCTTCATCAACGAGATTGCCACGCTGTGCGAGAAGGTCGGCGCGGATGTGCGCGATGTGCGCACGGGCATCGGTTCGGATCACCGCATCGGCTACCAGTTCATCTATCCCGGCATCGGCTACGGCGGCTCGTGCTTCCCCAAGGACGTGAAGGCGCTCATCCACACCGCCCATGAAGCGGGTATGCGCCCTGAACTTCTGGAAGCGGTCGAAGGCGTGAACGCCCGTCAGAAGCGCTCCATGGCGTTCCGGGTGGCGGAGTATTTCGAGCCGCAGGGCGGCGTGTTCGGCAAGGTGCTCGCCCTGTGGGGGCTTGCTTTCAAGGCCAACACCGACGACATGCGCGAATCCCCTGCGCTTTCCATCATTGAGGAACTGACCTCGCGCGGCATGCGCATCCGGGCCTATGATCCCATTGCCGGCTCCAACGCCCGTAAGCTGTTGGCGGATAACCCTCTGGTTTTCATCGAGGACGATCAATACGCCGTCTGCGAAGGTTCCGACGCCCTGCTCGTAGCCACCGAGTGGAACCAGTTCCGCAATCCCGATTTTGATCGCATAAAGGAATCCCTCGTCGCCCCCGTCCTTTTTGACGGGCGTAACCTTTATTCTCCCTCGGCACTCGGCAAGCGCGGCTTCGCGTATTTCTGCGTGGGCAAGAAGTAGGAAAGAGGCGAGGGATGTGAAGGCAGGGGGGAGGGAACCCTTCGGAAAAGGGCTTCCCAACCCTGCCGCCGATGCCCGTACCCCTCGAAGGCTCGCCGACGGGCACGGCCCCAATGTCGCCATCCGTCGCCTTCCCCTCTCTCAGCTCCCTCCCAAGGCTTTTGACAGGCGGGGAGGCCACGCGGCGGGAATTCGTTCCGTGCTTAGGTTGCCAGGGATGATGGCCTTTTTGAAAGAACGTCCGTTGAGAGATAAGAAAGCCGACTGGGAACTATTCAGTCGGCTTTCTTTGTTTTTTATTTGGCTCTGTCATAGTATGTGGTTGTTTTTTAACAAGATGCTGAAAACAGAGAGCTTTTTTCAAATTTTCCGCTGGCGGGTTCCATGACTGGGGCATTTTGTTGGTTATTCCTTTGGCATTTCAAGAAATAAAGCATCAACCGCTTCCTATGAGACAGCCTTTGGTTTTCTGAAAGGCCGCTCCCCTTGCCTCCGGGGAAAAATGACGAGAGGGATTCGATAAAGTTAAAAGTCTTTGAAGGGGTGGGGGAGGTTTGGAGGGGGCGGGGAAACTTTCTCCAGAAATTTTTCCGCCCACTCCAATAAGAGATAAGAAAGCCGACTGGGAACTATTCAGTCGGTTTTTGTTTTTTGATTTGGCACTGTTTTTGGCACTGTCATAGTATATAATTGTTTTATTTCAACAGGATGCTGAAAATAGAGGCGTTTTCTCCAAATTTTCCGCTGGCGGGTTCCATGACTGGGGCATTTTATTGGTTATTCCTTTGGCATTTCAAGAAATAAAGCATCAACCGCTTCCTATGACACAACCTTTGGTTTTCTGAAAGGCCGCTCCCTTTGCCTCCGGGAAAAAACGACAAGAGGGATTCGATAAAGTCAAAAGTCTTTGAAGGGGTGGGGGAGGTTTGGAGGGGGCGGGGAAACTTTCTCCAGAAAGTTTCCCCGCCCCCTCCAATCTTTTTCCTTCCCTACATCAGCCGCCGCACTTGGTGTAGGCGCAGTTGGGGCAGCGATGGCAGCCTTCCTGAAAAATGAGCTCGCCGCCGCAGTCGGGGCAAAGCTGGCGGTCGAAGGCCGAAACGGTGTGCGTGGGCACGGGGTTCCTGCCCTTGAGATAACGGTTTTCGAGTACCCATGCGATGGCGTCGGGAATCGAGAGCAGAAGCCCCTTCTTCTGCAATATGGGATGCTCGCCGCCGATCCCTTTGAGCTGGCCCACCACGTCGGCAACGTCGATGCCGGATCGGAAGGCCAGAGAAACGAGCCGCCCGATGGCCTCGGCCTTGGCGGTCACGGAATGCCCGGATTTGCCGATGGTCGCGAAAATCTCGAAAGGCTTGCCGTCCACCTCGTTCACCGTGAGATACATGCCGCCGAGCCCGGTCTGCACCTTTTGCGTGAACCCGGTTACGAAGTCGGGGCGCTTGCGCACGCGCACTTGCGGCTCTTCTGTCGGCTTTGCTGTTGCGGGGGCGCTCGTGGTCAGCACCTGCGTGGATTTGCTGCCGTCGCGGTAGACCGTCACGCCCTTGCAGCCTTCTTCATAGGCCATCCAGTAAATGGCGAAAATGTCGTCGCGCGTAGCCGAGTTGGGCAGGTTTACGGTCTTGGACACGGCGTTGTCCGTGTGGCGCTGGAAAGCCGCCTGCATACGGAGATGCCACTCGGGCGCGATGTCCATCGCGGTCACGAATACCCGGCGCAGGTCTTCGGGAAGCTGGTCGAGGCTCTGGATGGATCCGAGTTCCGCCACGCCTTCCAGAAGCGGCTGGCTGTAGCAGTCGATTTCGCGCAAGGCTTCCTCGAAATGCGGGTTCACTTCCACAAGGCGTTCGCCGTCCATGACGTTGCGGGCGAAGCTCAGGGCGAACAGCGGTTCCACGCCGGACGAGCAGCCCGCGAGGATCGACAGCGTGCCCGTGGGCGCGATGGTCGTGATGGTCGCATTGCGCAGGGGCGGGATGCCCTTGGTGGGGTAGACGGACGTTTCGTAGGCCGGGAAGGGCCCGCGTTCCGCCGCGAGCTGGATGGAAGCCGCCCGGCCGCGCGTTTCGATGAAGTCCATGATCCGCTCGGCCAGCGTGATGGCGTCCGCGGAATCGTAGGGGATGCGGAGCTGGTACAGGAGATCAGCCCAGCCCATGACCCCAAGGCCGATCTTGCGGTTGCGGCGCACCTGTTCGGCAATGCGTTCGAGGGGGAATTGCGAGGCGTCCACCACGTTGTCGAGGAAGCGGACGGCCAGCGCGATGGTCCGTTCGAGCCCCGCCCAGTCGATGCCCCGGTCGGCGGGGTTGGTTTCGTCGAGATGCCCCGGCACGAAGAAGCTGGAAAGGTTCAGCGAGCCGAGGTTGCAGGCTTCATAGGGCAGCAGGGGCTGTTCGCCGCAGGGGTTGGTGCTTTCGATCTCGCCCTGCGCCGGAGTGGGGTTGTCGCGGTTGATCCGGTCAAGGAAGATGATGCCGGGATCGCCGCTTTGCCACGCCTTGTCTACAAGCAGGTTGAACACTTCGCGGGCGTTGAGGCGCCCCTGCTCCTTGCCGCTGGCGGGGTTGACGAGGGGGTAGTCCCGATCCTGCTCCACGGCCTGCATGAAGGCTTCGGTAATGCCTACGGAGAGGTTGAAGTTGTTGAATTCGCCATCCTGCTCCTTGGCCCGGATGAATTCGAGGATGTCCGGGTGATCGATGCGCAGGATGCCCATGTTCGCGCCGCGCCGGGTGCCGCCCTGCTTGATCTGCTCGGTGGCGGTATTGAAGATGCGCAGGAAGGACACCGGGCCGGAGGCCACGCCGCCAGTCGTGCCCACGCGGGAGTTCTTGGGCCGCAGGCGGGAAAAGGAGAAGCCCGTGCCGCCGCCGGATTTGTGGATCATGGCGGCGAATTTTACGGCGTCGAAAATTTCTTCGATGGAGTCGCCGACGGGGAGCACAAAGCAGGCCGAAAGCTGGCCGAGCTCGGAGCCCGCGTTCATCAGCGTGGGCGAATTGGGCAGGAAGCGCCAATCGGTCATCATATCGTAGAACGCGCGGGCCAGCGCGTCGGGCTTCCACGGGGACTGTTCGTATTTGGCTTCCTCGGCGGCTATGGAGGACGCTACGCGCCAGAAGAGCCCGGTCGCGTCCTCGACGCATCGGCCGTTCTCGTCCTTGCGGTAATAGCGCTTGGAAAGGACTTTTTCCGCATTGGGATTGACGACGGGGGGAGTGAGATTGAGAGGCTTGTTCATCATGATGATACCAGCATTGTTTTGGGGCTTAACAGGTTCTCCACGATACGCGGGAGGGAAGGAAAAGGCTATCGCAGAAAATGAGGCCGGGACGGGAACTGCCGGGCATTTTTGGAAAAATCGGCAGGAGAAAGATTTTTATGGAAGGCTCTGCCAGAGTATGTGGCTGTTTGTGTTTGGCTCTGTCATAGTGCATGGTCGCTTTGTCTTGGCAATATGCTGAAAGTATGTGCTTTTTCTCCAGTTTTTCCGCTGGTGGACTCTGTGCTTGGGGGATTTTATTGGTTATTTCTTTGGAATTTCAAGGAAATAAAGCATCAACCGTTTCCTACGGCACAGACTTATGGAAAAACGCTATGTCAGATTCCCATCTTCCATAACGCGAAAAGCCCCCTGAGGCGACCCTCAGGGGGTGGAAGCGAGAAGTTGTTGACGGGAAGGGCTATTCGACCGGAGCGTAGTAGCAGCGCTTCGGGGACATGATCTTGCCCGACTTTTTCAGTTCGTCGATGGCCTTGGACACTTCTTTGGAATCGACGTCAAGGGCTTTGGCGACATCGCCGGGACGGACGGGCTTGCCCGCATCCTGCATGGCCTTGAGAACCTGTTCCGCTGTAACTGCCATAATGGACCTCCATGAAGCGGCTCTGCCGCCCGTATTTTTCTTAGGAACAATTCCTGATAATTAAAATTCCCTGTCCCTGTCAAGGATTTTATGTGCCCGACGCCGGAGAAGCGGGGCGGCAATCATCTGGATTTTTGCGGGAAAAGGCGCTACGTTCCGAGGAAAAGGACAGCGGTATGAAATATCTCATCATGGAAGATTTTGCGGGCCAGCCGGTCAGCTTCGTGTTCCCCAGCCGCGTGGATCACGGCGACATGCGCGAACAGCTCCCCTATGGGCGGGTGCTGGGGGCCGGTTATGTGGAGTTGCGCGACGGCGCGTTTCATTGCCACGGCGGATACGCCGAACTGGATATTGTGGCCCGTCCTGAGGATGAGGCCATTTTGATGAACGCTTTCCAGAAAGCCGACTAGGGCTTGCCTCCGGCAGGGCCGTGTGTCCCCGGAATTTTCCTAAAAAGCTCTTTCGGCGGCAAACAAGCGGATGCGGCCTGTCCCAGCCCTCGGAGATCCCATGCCTGAATTGCCCGAAGTCGAAACCATCGCCCGCACCCTCGCTCCGCAAGTCGAGGGGCGGCGCATTGTGGCTTGCGAGCTGCTCAACCCTTCCACCTTTGAGGGGACGATTCCGCTCGGCAAGGTCGTGGGCGGCGTCATCGGTCGTCCGGGGCGTCGCGGCAAGCTGTTGCTGCTGCCCCTTGCATTCGGTTCGGAACCGCTGCCTCCTGTAGACGGGGCGTGTCCGTCCGGTTCGCTGGCCCGGTGCCTTGCCTGCGGGAATGAACGCATCACCGGGCTTGGCTTCCACCTTAAAATGACGGGCCGCCTGTTCGTGTATCCTGCGGGTACGCCCCCGGAAAAACATACCCGGCTCCTTTTCGATCTCGACGACGGCTCGCGTCTTTTTTTCGATGACGCACGAAAGTTTGGCTACGTGCGGGTGCTTTCGCCCGCTGCGGTTGCGTGCTGGCCTTTCTGGAACAGCCTTGGCCCGGAGCCGTTGGAGATGGACGCCGATGCCTTCGCAGCCCGTTTTGCCGGGCGGCGGGGCAAGATCAAGGCCCTGCTCCTTGATCAGACCGTGCTGGCGGGGTGCGGGAATATTTACGCGGACGAAAGCCTGTTCCGCGCGGGCATCCGGCCCGATGCACAGAACGTGTCCGCCGACCGCCTGAAGCGGCTTCACGCGGCCTTGCGGGAAGTCCTGCTCGAATCCATTGACGCGTGCGGCAGCTCCATCCGGGATTACCGTACGGCGCGGGGCGACGCCGGGGCTTTTCAGAACGCCTTCCGTGTCTACGGGCGTTCCGGCGAGGCCTGCGTTGAGTGCGGGGTTCCTCTGGAAAGCTGCCGCATCGCGGGGCGGGCCACCGTTTTTTGCCCGAACTGTCAGCTTGCCTGACATTCGTTCATACAACCCTTTTACTAGACCGCAAGGATTGAAGAATGCAGAAGACGATCTGCCTGTTGCCGGGTGACGGCATTGGCCCTGAGATTGTTGCCGAAGCCGTGAAAGTGCTTCGCGCCGTGGAAAAGAAATTCGGTCATTCGTTCACCATGACGGAAGCCCTGCTCGGCGGCGCCGCCATCGACGCCGTGGGCGTGCCGCTGCCCGACGCCACCGTGGAGGCCTGCAAAGCCGCCGATGCGGTGTTCCTCGGCGCGGTGGGCGGCCCCAAGTGGGATACCATCGATCCCGCCATCCGTCCCGAACGCGGCCTGCTCGGTATCCGCAAGGCCCTCGGCCTGTTCGCCAACCTGCGTCCCGCGACCCTGTTCCCCGAACTTGCCGGCGCGTGCCTGCTGCGTCCCGACATCTCCGCCAAGGGCCTTGATCTCATCGTCGTGCGCGAACTGACGGGCGGCATCTATTTCGGCCAGCCCGCCGGGACCGAAGTGCGCGACGGCCTGCGCACCGGCTTCAACACCATGATTTACAATGAAGAGGAAATCGCCCGCATCGGCCGGGTGGCCTTCTCCACGGCCCGGAAGCGCCGTAAGAAGGTGTGCTCCGTGGACAAGGCCAACGTGCTTGCCGTGTCCCGCGTGTGGCGCGAAGTGATGATCGAAGTGGGCAAGGAGTTCCCCGACGTGGAGCTGACCCATCTCTATGTGGACAATGCCGCCATGCAGTTGGTGCGCGATCCTTCGCAGTTCGACGTCATCGTGACCGGCAACCTCTTCGGTGACATCCTCTCCGACGAGGCCTCCGTCATCACCGGTTCCATCGGGATGCTGCCTTCCGCTTCCCTCGGCACGGGCAACCCCGGCCTGTTCGAGCCCATCCACGGCTCAGCGCCCGACATCGCCGGGCAGGGCAAGGCCAATCCGCTGGCGACGATCCTGTCCGCCGCGATGATGCTCCGCCTTGCCTTCGACATGGACGCCGAAGCCGCCGCCATTGAAAGTGCCGTGCACAAGGTGCTCAGCGACGGTTTCCGTACCGGCGACATCATGGAAGCCGGGAAGGTGCAGCTTTCCACCGCCGCTATGGGCGACAAGGTTATTGAAAATCTGTAGGGGATAGGGAAAATTGGGGGAGGGGAGAGGGAACCTTTCTGGAGAAAGGTTCCCTCTCCCCTCCCCCAAGCCCCCTCCTCTCTCCCTCCCAAGACTTTTGACTTTATTGAATCCCTGTTGGCGTTTTTCCCTGATATGAAGGAGGAGAACGCTTATTTTTTGGGCTGTGTTACAGGAAGCGGCTGATGCTTTTTTCCTTGAAGTTGCAAAGGAATAACCCGCAAAATGCCTTAGCCTTGGATTCCGCCAAGGGGAAAACTGGATAAAAGGCTGTATTTTTCACCGCGTTGCGGAGGTGAAACAGCCACATGCTATGACGGAGCCTTTTCGGACGGGCTCTAAAACTCTGGTGTTTTCTTCGGCTTTATGGTTTTTCTGGGAGGAATTTCAAGTGTGGAAGAGGGTGGAGTGTTCCCTCTGTACGCGCTGGGATAAGCGCATAACTAAAATGGCGGGAATCATAGTCAGTGGTTCCTTCTGCGCGCAGGGATAAACGCGAGTCCACCCCACCGTATTGTGCATGCTGGAGTTCCTCCTACGTACGCGGGGATGAGCGTTCTGGGTTGGGCCACCGGGACGGGCTGGTGTTCCCTCTACGCGCGCGGGGATAAGTGACACAGGGGCATAAGACGCCATAGAGGGCTGCAGTTCCCTCTATGCGCATGGGGATAAGCGGTTTGGGGTTGGACACAGGGTGTTTTCGTAAGGCTCTGTTATAGTTTGTGGTTATTTCATCTCCACAGTGCGGTGAAAATACAGCCTTTTTATCCAGTTTTCCCCTTGGCGGGAGCTACGGATAAGGCATTTTGTCGGTTATCCCTTTGGAGCTTGAAGGAAAAAAGCATCAACCATTTTCTACAACACAGCCTTTCGTAATTGTCGGAGGCGGTATTTATGACGGATTTTTTGAGTTCACCGGTGGGGATGGCTCTGCTTGCGGGGTGCTGTACATGGGCGTTTACCGCATTCGGAGCGGGCATGGTCTACACCGCGAAATCGTTTTCCCGCCGGACGCTTGATGTGATGCTCGGTTTCGCGGCGGGTGTGATGGTCGCGGCCTCCTACTGGTCGCTGCTCGCCCCCGCTCTGGAGATGAGTTCCCATCTCGGCCGATTGGCCTGTATTCCCGTGGCGCTGGGTTTTCTTGCCGGGGCGGGGGTATTGCGTCTGGTCGACTTCATCCTGCCGCACATCCATCCTACGGAAAACGTCCCTGACGGCCCGCCTTCAAAGCTGCCCCGCAGCGCCTTGCTCGTGTTTGCCATTACCTTGCACAATATTCCAGAAGGGCTCGCCGTGGGCGTAGCGTTTGGGGCGGCGGCCTCCGGCGCTCCCGAAGCCAGTATAGCCGGGGCTATGACCTTGATGTTCGGCATGGGGCTGCAAAACATACCTGAGGGCGTGGCCGTATCCGTGCCTCTGCTTCGGGAGGGCTTTTCCAAAAATCGCGCCTTCTTCTTTGGGCAGTTTTCCGGCATCGTCGAACCTATAGCCGCTGTTTTCGGGGCGCTGGTCGTGGGTATTGCCCAGCCCATTCTGCCCTTTGCGCTGGCTTTTGCTGCTGGGGCCATGATTTTTGTGGTCGTCGAAGAAGTGATCCCCGAATCCCATGCTTCCGGGCACGGGGATGCGGCCAGTCTCGGCGTCATCATTGGGTTTGTGGTGATGATGTGCCTTGATGTGGCGTTGGCTTAGAGGTTGATTGGGGAGGGGAAGGGGCCCCTTTTTTCAGAAAGGGGCCCCTTCCCCTCCCCAAACCCCTCCCTTTCCCCTCCAAAGACTTTTGACTGGTGGGGAGGCCGCGCGAAGGGAGTTCGTTCCCTTTTTGGTTCGCTCTTGGTAAGAAAAGGCTGTGTTATAGAAAATGGTTGATGCTTTTTTCCTTGAAGTTCCAAAGGGATAATCGGCAAAATGCCTTGGCCGTGGATCCCGCCAAGGGGAAAACCGGAGAAAAAGGCTGTATTTTCATCGCACTGTGGAGATGAAACAACCACAAACTATAACAGAGCCTAAGAAAAACAGCCTGAACGGGGTTCGTTCAGGCTGTTTCTTTAGTCTGCGGAATGGCTTTCAAGAGGGATTCGATAACGTCGAAAACCTTTGAAGAGCGCGGTGGCAGTTTGGAGGAGGCGGGAGAAACTTTCTTTAGACAGTTCCTCCCGCCCCCCTCCAAAGAGCTTTATGACGCCCTGAAATTACTGTTCGGAGTTCATAGCGGCCTTGAACTTGCGCGAGATGCGGAAGGCAAGCACATCGTGGGCGTCAAGGGTGATTTCTTCGCCGGTCTGGGGGTTGCGGCCCTTGCGGTTCTTCTTGGTGAAGGCTTCAAACTTGCCGAAACCGCTCAGCAGCATTTCCTTCTCCTCTTTGAGGGCTTTCTTCATGATTCCGAGCATGGCGTCCAGCACCTTCTTGGCGTGTTGCTGTTTCATGTCGGACTGGGCGCAAATCGACTTGGCGATATCTGCTTTGGTGACGGTTTTGCTCATGGTTTCTTCTCCGGGATCTCGCTGTGCTAGCGACATATTTTGGTGCGGCCCGTCCGGTACATACCGTTTGCGAGGACGGCGGAATAGGCGCTGTGGAAGAACAGCGGTCGTGTGCCGCACTGTTTTGAGACTATGCCCTATCTGAGTTCGTATTTCAATTCCCCTTTTTCGCTATCGTCATAAAATGACGCTTTTTTTTGTCCAATGCGTGGAAAAATCCCTGCGCTGGGGAAATATATTTTTTTATTTGTTTGTGAAAGTATGTATTAATTGATATTATTACTTAATATATTGATTTTATTATTAAAATTAATATATTGAAAAGAGTGCGGCTACTGGTGCCCAACGGGTTTGTTCTGTTGTAATGACAAGTATTTTAAAAAAACTAACAGGATATAGAGTTAAAATCTGTTTTTATTGTGAAAAAAAGAATTATTATTCCGTACAGAATGAAGAAATAAAACCAAAAAAAAATCGTCACATCTTTTCTGGGAGTTCCATTTTTAGAGGAAAAATGGCCTTATGAGGAATTGTAGAGGCGTTTTTCCACGTTTCCGCAACAGGGCCACTGTCTTTCTGTATGGCTCTGTCGTAGGGGGAATTGCTTTATCGTCATCGCATAGTGACAATACAACCTTTTTCCTCAGCCTTTCCGTGGGCTGATTTCATGATTGAAGTGTTTTCCTCGTTATCCATTGGCTCTGTTATAATTTGTGGTTGTTTCATCTCCACAGTGAGGTGAAACTACAACCTCTTTCTCCGGTTTTCCCCTTGGCGGGATACACGGCTAAGGCATTTTGCTGGTTATCCCTTTGGAGCTTCAAGGAAAAAAGCATCAATCATTTTCTATAACCCAGCCTATCCATTTGAGACCTCAAAAGGTTGTGTCCTGGGCCGTGTCGTCAATTTAATATAATCTATTGAAACTATTTAACTGTTTTTAATTCACGAAAAGATTGTTTTTAAGGCTGTATTATAGAAAATGGTTGATGCCTGATTTTTTGAAATTCCAAAGGAATAACCAATAAAATATCCCAAGCATGGAGTCCACTAACAGGAAAACTGGAGAAAAAGCCTTTATTTTTCACTATGCTGTGGAGATGAAACAACCATATGCTATGACAAGGCCATGCTTTTTTCTTTGAAGTTCCAAAGGAGTAACCGACAAAATGCCTTGGCTATGTATCCCGCCAAGGGGAAAACTGGAGAAAAAGGCTGTATGTCCATCGCGCTGTGGAGATGAATCAACCGTTATAACAGAGCCTTTCAAAAATAAAACATCAATTGCTCACTGTGACGGAATCTTCGTATTCATCTCGTGTTCGCCATTTGGGATGTTCCCAGATAGGGCATCCAGGGGGGAACATGGTTCCTCCGTGAAATGCTTTCAGCCGTGAAGTGTTTTCAGCCTGTTAAATCCGCACAGCGTCCATAGCGCCGGGCAGAGCAAGGTACAAAACAAACAATGCTCAAACGGAAGAGCCCATTCCTGCAAAGCAAGACCAGCCGGGATGAGGGATTCGATAAAGGCGAAAGTCTTGGAAGGGAGAGGGGTGGGGGCGTGGGGGAGGGGAGAGGGAAACTTTCTCCAGAAAGTTTCCCTCTCCCCTCCCCCACATTCAACACGCTACGGCAACTAATCCCATTCGCGCTTGTCTTCGATGGGCTTGATCTGCGGGGGCAGCGTGCCGGGGGCAAGCACCTTGAGTTCCGGGCGCAGCTTGATGCGCTCGCGGAAGAGGTGCAGCAGCTCGTCTTCCTGATGGAAGTTGCTGGCTTCCACATAAAGGATCATCTCGTCGATGCCGCCGGGGTTGATGACCTCGATCTGCCAACGCTTGATGTCCTCGAAGCGGGCCATGACCTGCTCCACCTGATGGGGGTAGACGAACATGCCCTTGATGCGGGCGGTGGTGTCCACGCGGCCCACGATGCTGCCGAGGCGCGGGCTGGTACGCCCGCAGGCGCAGGGGGCGCGGTCGATGTAGGAGAGGTCGCCCGTGGCGAGGCGGATGAGCGGGTACGTCTTGTTGAACGAGGTCACGACGATTTCGCCCACTTCGCCGTCCTTCAGCGGGATGCCGGTGTCGGGATGGCAGATTTCCACGTAGCAGCGGTTCGAGATGTGCAGGCCGGTCTTGTGGAAGCACTCGTAGCCGATACAGCCCACATCTGCCGTGCCGTAACCTTGGCGCAGGATGATGTCGAACTTCTTTTCGAGCTGGTTGCGCATCTTTTCGGAGAGGCGTTCGCCGGTGACGAAAGCCACTTCCTGAAAGAGATCCTTACGCAGGTTGATGCCCTTTTCCTCGGCTTTCTGGGCGAGGTGCATCAGGTAGCTCGCCGTGCCCACGTAGCCGGATACGCGCAGCTTCTGCATGATGTCGAGCTGGGTGCCGGGATCGGTCGGGCCCGCCGGGATGGAGGCGCAGCCGAGGTTGCGCAGGGGCTCTTCAAACATCAGCCCCGCCGGGGACAGGTGGTAGTTGAAGGTCACCTGAACCACGTCGCCGGGACGGAAGCCCACGGAATAAAAGGCTTCGGTGTATCCCCAGTAGTCGTCCATGCGGTCTTCCGGGTCGAAGATGGGGCCGGGCGAAAGGAAGATGCGCTTCAGTTCGCCGATGTCCTTGGTCAGCAGGCCGCCGAGACGGGGGCCGATGGACTGGAGGAAGATGAGCTCTTTCTTCTTCAGCAGCGGGATGTGCTTGATGTCGGAAAGGGTCTTGAATTTCTCCACATTGAACTGGGCGCGGTCAAAGCGTTTTTTGACGTCCTCAGAATATCTGTAGGCGTAGGAGAGCAGATCCTTGAGCTGGATCAGGCAATACTGGCGGCGTTCGCTCTCGTCGAGCACTTCGCGGCGGTTGTAGATGCCTTCGGTGCGGTCTTTGCGGGTCATGTCAGCATGCTCCGTACTGTTTGGAATTCAGGGAAAGGCATTGCTTAGCGTATTTGTTTGGAATAATGCAAGCCTTTTTTTAAAAAATATATTATTTCAATATGTTAATTGATATTGGACGAGGCGTTTCGGTTCACGAGGATACGGCGTTTCAGGGAGTCGTACACCGGGGGCGAGCCGGCCCTGTTGGCGACGACCGTGGAGATGAAGGCGGCGATGGCCATTTCGGGCAGGCACTGGAACGCGCCGGACATTTCCGCGACCAGCGCCGTGCCGGTGAGCGGCGCGCGTACCGTGCCTGAGAACAGGCCCGCCATGCCGAGCACGAGATAGGCGGGAAGCTGCGGTTCGGCTGAAAAGCCGTTTCCGATGAGCAGGGTTCCGCCCACGGCTCCGACCATGCTGCCGATGGCGAGCATGGGCATGAGCAGGCCGCCGGGCACGCCGGAGGCGAAGCTCAGGATGGAGAAGATGATTTTGACGCACAGGAGGAGCGCCACCGGGCCGAGCAGGAGCGGGCCGTTGGGCGTGAGGCCGCCGAGATCGGCTGTGGAATAGCCGATGCCCACGAGCACCTGCGGATAGGCGTACAGCAGGACGCCGCTGAGCAGGAAGGGCAGGAGCGGCTTGAGGGGGGCCGGGATCAGCTTCTGGCGGTCATGGAGTTCCGTCACGCGGATCAGGGCGGCATTGTAAAGGGCGCTGAACAGCCCCGTCCCCACGCCGAGCAGTGCGGGGATCCAGATCTGCCCCCAGTTCAGGGAGGGGATGGAGGCGAAGGGGAAGACCAGCCCGAAGCCGAACAGGATAGTGACGACAAACCATGCGGAAAACGAGGCCACGCCGGTGAACAGCAGGAGCGGCACGGTCACGATGGTTTTGACTTCCTCAAAGGCGAACAGCATGCCCGCGAACGGCGCGCCGA
Source organism: Bilophila sp. T19-St14 (assembly GCF_059728385.1). Lineage (NCBI taxonomy): Bacteria > Pseudomonadati > Thermodesulfobacteriota > Desulfovibrionia > Desulfovibrionales > Desulfovibrionaceae > Bilophila > Bilophila sp. T19-St14. The sequence continues at coordinate 1,738,674 of NZ_BAAGFT010000001.1, read as the reverse complement.
AGGCGGCGGCAAGGCCGGCGACGCTGCCCGCGATGAGGAAACGCGGGGCATGGCCCGGATCTTCTCCGGCGAGCTTTTGGAAGATCCGCCCGAATCCGCAGCCCACAGCCGCGCCCATCTGGATGCTTGGCCCTTCGCGGCCCACGGAGAGGCCGCCGGACAGGGACAGCAGGGTTCCGACGAACTTGGCGGCCACGATGCGGAATCCCGGATAGGGAAGCAGCCCGGCCAGCGCCAGTTCCGTCTGGGGGATGCCGCTGCCGCTGATGAGGGGCTCCTTCCTGACCATCTGGCCCACGATGAGCGCCAGCAGGATGAGCGTGCCGAAAACGATCAGCGCGGTGGCGGGATCGTCCGCGCCGTGCCTGAGCGTGGCGGCGATCCACGCATTGCCGTGATCATAGAGCCAGCGGAATACGCCGATGACGCCTCCGGTGCAGCCGCCGACGAAAGCCGCCTGCACGATAAGGCGGAGCACGCTTTCATTGCGCAGGGCCTGCGTTTCGCGCAGGATCGGCACTTGGCGGGTGAATCTCGCGATCCGGGCTTTCGTTTTTCTTTTCATGGCAATGGCGGGGAGGAACGCTTCCCCTGTCTCCTTCCGAGGGGCGTTATGGGCGTCAGGCGCCGTTTTGGGGGCGGCGTTTGCGTCCGGGGGAACCTGTTATGCCGAAAAGCGGAAGAAAAGGCTATCCCCCTTGAGAAAAGGGAGAAAACGCCCGCCCGCAAGCCTTCGGAGGGCGGCCTGCCGTTGTTCAAGGCCCGGAACGGTTTGAAGAAGGAAAAAGAGGCGTGAGCGGCGGTGTTATGCAGGGACGAAACGCGCTGGCATTTTCCCCGCGGCAATGCGGGGTATTCTGTCCAAAAGCCGCGATTGTTTGACGCGAGAAGGTTTTTCCCGCGGCAATGCGGGATATTCCCGGAAGGGCGCGTTTCGGGGCATCGGGGCAGGGTGTGGCCGCTTTGGGAAAGGGCGGGAAGGGGGAGGATGGGGGAGGGCGTTAGGCCGACAGGCTTGGGAAGGGAAAAGGCGCTGCACCCGTTGGGCGGCGCTGCTTATGTCGGCAGAGGGGAGGGGAAAGCGCGGGGCTCCTCCCCTTTCTTCGGAAACGCCCTCCCTTCCCCCAAACGGTTTTTTAGGCGCTCATGCTCAGGAACTGCCGGATAAGCTGCATGCCGATGGCGAACGCGATGAGGTAGAGCGGGCCGAGGGCCAGCCCGGTGCGCGACCACGGCAGGCGCATGGAGTACTTGCAGCCGATGAAGCAGCAGACGCCGAACCAGATGCTGCCCACGAGCGGGCCGACCAGCGGGACGATGCAGACCACGGTGGGCGCGGCGCTGTAGGCGATGACCCGGAACACCGTGCGGAACTGGACGTTTTCCGGCTGCACGAGCCGCAGCATGAGGTAGAAGACCGACGCGAAGAAGCAGAGCTGGATGGCGAGGATGCCCGGCGTCAGGAGGATGGTCAGGGGCAGGCTCATGCTCTGGGCCATGTCGCCGAGGACTTCCTGCAATTTGGGATCGGTGATGGAAGGCCCGCTGGCCTGGATGCTCATGAGGTACCACATGCGCTCGACGAGGGTCTGGAACAGGCCGAGGATGAGGTAGAACACGAGCGGGCGGGTCAGCTTGCCGTTGCTGGCGGGCAGGGCGGCGAAGAAGCGGGGCGCGTTGAACATCACCCGCAGGATGGTCTGGTAAAGGGCCATGAAGGGGTTGCAGCGTTTATCCTCCCACGGGACGTCGGTGCCGTCGGCATGCATGGCGGCTGCGATGCCGCCCTTGCCCTTGTTTTCCCCGTCGCGTTTCTTCTGGAAGTTGTTCCAGAAGTCGGAACGGTTCTCCGCGGCGTTTTGCGGGGGTTCCGGCTGGCCCTTTTCGGGTTCGGTTTCGGGGGCTTCGGGAGCCGGTGAGGAGACGTCATGGTCGCCCGGAATACGGGGAACCATCGCTCCGGGCGGCAGGGGATCGTCGCCCTCCACGTCCGGGGGCAGGGGGCGTCCGGCGGGGGCCGTTTGCGGGGCGGCTGCGGGCGTCTCGTCGATGACGGGCGTCCCGTCCGGGTTACGGAAACGGAAGCGGCATTTGCAATGCGGGCAGGTCGCCACCGCCGCATTGGCGGGAATGGCGTTTTCGTCTATCTGGCGTTCAAACCGGCATTCGGGGCAACGGATCAGCACAGGGCACCTCTAAGGGAAAATCGTACATTGCACTGAACATATAGTCTCATTTTCTACAAATCAAGGGACGAATTTTTGTACTCCCACGCCGCCTTCCGGCGGCGCGTCGGCCCGGCCTGTTCCTTTTTGCCCCGCCCGGCGCGGCGATCCCGCGAAAAACGGGGGGGATGACGCGTCCGGGGCGGGTTCCGTTTTCCCTTATTTTGTTGTACGGTAGACGCTTGGCACCATGCGGGATGCCGTCTGTTTCTTTCGGAAAAGCAGGGCCCCGGCCGTCCCGCCCCGTCGTCCCATCCGAAAAACGTTCCATTTCTCAGGGGAAAGCATGAACAAACTTGTGAAAAAACTGATGCTTGTCGCCGCCACGCTCATGCTGGCGGCCGGTCCCTCCTTTGCCGCGGACGCTGTCCGCATCGGCCTGATGTGCCCGCTTACCGGCAAGTGGGCCAGCGAAGGGCAGGACATGCAGCAGATCGTGAGCCTGCTCGTTTCGGAAGTGAACAAGGCGGGCGGCGTCAACGGCAAGCAGATCGAGCTGGTCGTGGAAGACGACGCGGGCGATCCGCGCACGGCCTCCCTCGCCGCCCAGAAGCTGGCCTCCGCCGGGGTGATGGCGGTCATCGGGACGTACGGCTCCGCCGTGACCGAGGCTTCCCAGAACATCATCGACGAAGCCGAAATCATGCAGATCGCCACGGGTTCCACCAGCGTGCGCCTGACGGAAAAGGGCCTTCCCCTTTTCTTCCGCACCTGCCCCCGCGATGACGAACAGGGCCGCGTGGCCAGCAAGGTCATTGCCGCCAAGGGCTTCAAGAAGGTCGCCATCCTGCACGACAACTCCTCCTATGCGAAGGGCCTCGCCGAAGAAGCGCAGAAGGGCCTCAAGGGTGCGGGCGTGCCCGTGGTGTTCTACGATGCCCTGACTCCGAGCGAACGCGACTATACCGCCATCCTCACCAAGCTGAAGGCCGCCGATCCCGACCTCATCTTCTTCACCGGCTATTACCCCGAAGCGGGCATGCTGCTCCGCCAGAAGAAGGAAATGCACTGGGATGTGCCCATGATGGGCGGCGACGCCGCCAACAACACCGACCTCGTGAAGATCGCGGGCAAGGATGCAGCCAAGGGCTATTTCTTCATCAGCCCGCCGTCCGCCCACGACTTCGACACCCCCGAAGCCAAGGATTTCTTCTCCCGCTACAAGGCGCAGTACAACAGCCTGCCGAGTTCCGTGTGGTCGGTGCTGGCCGGCGACGCCTTCAAGGTCATCGTCGCGGCGCTTCAGGCCGGGACGGATGCCGATCCGGAAGCCGTGGCCAAGTACCTCAAGAAGGATCTCAAGGAATACCCCGGCCTGACCGGCAAGCTCGGCTTCAACGAAAAGGGCGACCGCATCGGCGACCTTTACAAGGTCTACGAAGTGGACGGCAACGGCGGGTTCGTGCTCCAGAAGTAAGGTTTCCGGCTCCCGGAAGGACGCTTTCCGGGAGCCTCCAGAAGTTTCGGCTTCTTTTTTCGGGTACGGTGACGGGGTTTTCCGGTCGCCGTGCTTCCGTGTCCGGGGCCTCCGGCACGGCGGGCCGGGTCCATGAAGCCCCGGTGCAGGGAACCCCCTTTCCCGCCCGCCTCAATCCTTTATCAAACCCCCTGATGATATGAACGAATTTTTACAGCAGCTCATCAATGGCCTTGCCGTGGGCGGCATTTATGCCCTCGTCGCGCTCGGCTATACGATGGTGTATGGCGTGCTGAAGCTGATCAACTTCGCGCACGGCGACATTTTCACCATCGGGGCGTATCTTGGAATGACTCTGCTTGTGTCCGGCGGCCTCGCCGGGAGCATGACGCCCGTGCTGGCGGTGGGGCTTGTGGTGCTCATCGTGTTCGGGCTGGTGGCCCTGCTCGGCGTCGCGCTGGAGCGGGTGGCCTACCGCCCGCTGCGCAAGGCAAACCGCCTTGCCGCCGTGGTGTCCGCCCTTGGCGCGTCCATCGTCTTCCAGAACGCGGTCATGCTCATCTACGGCGCGCGCGTCTACGTCTACCCGGAAAACCTCATTCCCACGCTGACGTTCAATATCTTCGGGCTGAACGTGCCCGTGATGCGCGTCATCGTCATCGTCAGCTCGCTGGTGCTGATGCTGGCCCTGTACGCCTTCATCAACCGCACCCGCATGGGGACGGCCATCCGCGCCGTCGCCATCGATCAGGGCGCGGCCCGGCTCATGGGCATCAACGTGGATCGCGTGATCTCGCTGGTGTTTTTCATCGGCGCGGGGCTCGGCGGCGTCGCCGGGGTCATGGTGGGCACGTACTACGGGCAGATCGACTTTACGATGGGCTGGTCTTACGGCCTCAAGGCGTTCACGGCGGCCATCCTCGGCGGCATCGGGAACATCCCCGGAGCCATGATCGGCGGGCTGCTGCTCGGCGTGATCGAGGCGCTCGGCGCGTCGTACCTCGCCATGGCATGGAAGGACGCCATTGCCTTCCTCGTGCTCATCCTCATCCTCATCATCAGGCCCACCGGCCTCCTCGGTGAAAGGGTGGCCGACAAGTTATGAGCCTGTTCAAACGCTATTACCCCGTGCTGGTCGCCGTCCTTGTGGCGGTGCTGCCGCTCGGCATGAACACCTATTGGACTGAAGTGGCCGTCAACGTGGGGCTGTACGCGCTGCTGGCGCTCTCCCTGAACGTCATCCTCGGCCAGGCGGGGATCTTCCATATGGGACACGCGGCGTTCTATGCCGTGGGCGCGTATGTGACCGCCATCCTGAACACGCACTACCAGATCCCCATCCTGCTGCTCATCCCCGTGGCGGGCGCGGCGGCGGCGCTGTTCGCGCTGGTCGTGGCCCGGCCCATCATCCACCTGCGCGGCGACTACCTGCTCATCGTGACCATCGGCATCGTGGAAATCGTCCGCATCGCCCTGATCAACGACGTGTTCGGGCTGACCGGCGGCGCGAACGGCATCTTCGGCATCGCGCGCCCGGAAATCTTCGGCATCAAGATCCGCAAGGCCATCCAGTTCTATTATCTCATATGGATTATGGTCGGCGTCACCGTGCTGCTGTTCCATTGGCTTTCCGAGTCGCGTTTCGGCCGCGCGCTGAACTGCATCAAGGAAGACGACACCGCCGCCGAGGGCTGCGGCATGGACGTGGCGAACCTGAAGCTCATGGCCTTCGTCATCGGCGCGTTCTGGGCGGGCATGGCGGGGAACCTCTTTGCCGCCAAGATGACCATCATTTCACCGAGTTCCTTTACTTTCTGGGAATCGGTGGTGGTCTTTGCCGTGGTCATCCTCTCCGGCGGCAGCCAGATCGGCGTGCTGCTCGGCACCTTCCTCATCGTGGCCCTGCCGGAAATGTTCCGCGACTTCGCCAGCGCCCGTATGCTGGTCTTCGGCCTTGCCATGATGATCATGATGGTGGTGCGCCCGCAGGGGCTTCTGCCGCCTTCGCCGCGTCGGTACGATGTGCGACGGCTGTTGCGGCGCACGCGTGATTTCAGCTCGCCGGTCGCTCCCCGGACGGCCCGGAAGGAGGGCGCGGCATGAGCCTTCTCTCTTTGCAGACAGTGACCAAGATTTTCGGCGGGCTGACCGCCGTGAACGAAGTCTCTTTTGACGTGGAACAGGGCAGCATCGTGGGGCTCATCGGGCCCAACGGCGCGGGCAAGACGACGGTGTTCAACCTGATCACGGGGAATTACGTCCCGGACGGCGGCGACATCCGTTTTGCCGGGCAGTCCATCAAGGGCATGAAGCCGCACACCATCGTGAGCCTCGGCATTGCCCGGACGTTCCAGTCCATCCGCCTGTTCCCCACGCTGCCGCTGGTGGAAAACGTCCTTGCGGGCCGCCACTGCCGGATGCACAGCGGGATCATCGGCTCCATGTTCCACACTCCGGCGCAGCGCCGTGAGGAACGGGCCGCCCTTGAGCGGGCCATGAACGAACTGGAGTTCGTCGGCCTTGCCGACAGCTATGCTGAAGAGGCCGGGAGCCTGTCCTACGGCAACCAGCGCCTGCTTGAAATCGCCCGCGCGCTCGCCTCCGATCCCAAGCTCATCATTCTTGACGAGCCCGCCGGGAGCATGAACGACCCCGAAACGGCTGTGTTGATTGAGCTTATCTACGCCATCCGCCAGCGCGGGGTGACGGTGCTGCTCATCGAGCACGACATGGGCCTTGTCATGAAGGTGTGCGAGAAGCTCCTTGTGCTTGAGTACGGTTCGCTTATCGCCAGCGGTTCGCCCGACGTCGTGCGCCGCGACCCCAAGGTCATTGAAGCCTATCTGGGGCAGGATGATTGATACGAGTCGGGGAGGGGGGAAGGAACCCTTCTGAAGAAGGGCTTCCTTCCCCCCTCCCCGAACCCCTCCCCTCATCCTCCTAAGACTTTTGTAATGGAGGCGGGGGGGATATGTTTTTCCCGTCTGTAAACGGACGATCCGGGAGTTCGGATGTTTCTGGAAGTCGAAAATCTGCAAGCCGGGTACGGCACGGAAGAAGTGCTGCACGGCGTGAGCCTGCGCGTTGACGAAGGCGAAATCGTGAGTATCCTTGGTGCGAATGGCGCCGGAAAAACCACGACCCTGCTGACCATCAGCGGGCTTGTGCGGGCTTCCGGCGGCGCGGTTCGTTTTCAGGGGGAGGATCTGCACACCCTGCCGAGCCATGAAGTGGTGCGGCGCGGGCTGACGCAGTCGCCCGAAGGCCGCCGGGTGTTCGGGGTGCTCACCGTGCTCGAAAACCTGCGCCTCGGTGCGTTCACCGTGGGGGACAAGGAAAAGGCCGAACAGACGCTGGACTGGATTTTTGATCTGTTCCCCCGCCTGCACGAGCGCAAGGATCAGCTTGCCGGGACGCTTTCCGGCGGCGAACAGCAGATGCTGGCCATCGGGCGTGCGCTCATGGGTCAGCCCAAGCTGCTGTTGCTGGATGAGCCTTCGCTCGGCCTCGCCCCCCTGCTTGTGAAATCCATCTTCGAGACGATCCGCGCCATCAACCAGTCCGGCGTGACCATTCTTATTGTGGAACAGAACGCCCGCGCCGCGCTCAAGCTGGCGACCAGGGGGTATGTGCTGGAGCTTGGCCGCGTCGTCATGGAAGACACCGCCGCCCATCTCCTTGCCAACCCAAGCATTCAGGAAGCCTATCTCGGGGCGTAGGGCGAAGCCCTTGGGGAGGGGGAAGGGCCCTTTGGGGAAAAGGGGGTCTTCCCCCTTCCCAAACCCCACCCTCATCCCCCTAAAACGGTTGCAATGCGGTTGCCCTGTTATAAAAGTTTGGGGGACGGGTGGGCCTCCTGATGGTTCGGGCGGTATTTTTTAGGCTGTGTCATAGGAAGCGGTTGATGATTTATTTTTTTGGGATTCCAAAGGAATAACCAATAAAATGACCCCATCATGGAGCCGCTGGCGGAAAACTGGAGAAAAAGTCTGTATTTTCACCCTGCTGTGGAAATAAAACAACCATATCCTATGACAAAGGCTTTTTTAAAGAGGAACGCACATGAGTGACTTGACGCCCCGCGAAATCGTCGCGGAACTGGACAAATACATTATCGGGCAGAATCAGGCGAAGCGCATGGTTGCCGTAGCGGTTCGGAACCGTTGGCGCCGCCAGCGCCTTGCGGCGGAACTGCGCAACGAGGTGGCGCCCCGCAATATCATTATGATGGGCCCCACGGGTGTGGGCAAGACTGAAATCGCCCGCCGCCTCGCCAAGCTGTGCTCGGCCCCGTTCATCAAGGTCGAGGCCACCAAGTATACGGAAGTCGGCTATGTGGGCCGCGACGTGGAATCCATGATCCGCGACCTTATGGAAATCGGCATCAACCTTGTGCGGGCCGAAGAGGCCGAAAAGGTCAAGGGCCGCGCCGAAGCCGCTGCCGAGGAGCGCCTGCTCGATCTGCTTCTGCCCTCCGGCGACGGCAGGGAGAACACCCGCGAGAAGCTGCGCGAGCTTTTCCGTCAGGGGTTCCTTGATGACCGCGAGGTCGAGTTCGAGGTGAAGGAACAGTCGCAGCCCATCGGTATGTTGGGCGTGCCCGGCATGGAGCAGCTCGGCGATCAGATGAAGGGCGCGTTCAGCAAGCTGTTCCCCCAGAAGACGCACCGCAAGAAGATGAAGGTCGGCGCGGCGTGGCGCCATCTCATCGAAGACGAGTCCTCCAAGCTCGTGGACGAGGACAAGATCACCGATCTCGCCCGTGAGCGCGTGGAGCAGATGGGCATTGTGTTCATCGACGAAATCGACAAGCTCGCCAGCGGATCGCAGCAGCGTTCCGCCGACATTTCCCGTGAAGGCGTCCAGCGCGACCTGCTCCCCATTGTGGAAGGCAGTGCCGTGAACACCAAGTACGGTCTTGTGAACACGGATCACATCCTGTTCATCGCGGCGGGTGCGTTCCATTTGTCCAAGCCTTCCGATCTTTTCCCCGAACTGCAGGGCCGTTTCCCGCTCCGTGCGGAGCTGGAACCCCTTGGGAAGGAAGAATTTTACCGCATCCTGACCGAGCCCCACAATTCGCTTACCCGCCAATACGAGGCCATGCTTGAGACCGAAGGCGTGCGCATCGAATTTACGGATGACGGCCTGCGGGAAATCGCGGCCTTCGCGGAAGACGTGAACTCCCGCACCGAGAACATCGGGGCTCGGCGGCTGCACACGATCATGGAAAAAATCCTTGCCGACATTTCGTTCGACGCCTCGGAAAAGCGGGGCAGCACGCTGGTCATCGACCGTGAGCATGTGGTTGCCCAGCTTGCCGACGTGCGCGCCGATGCGGAACTGAGCCGGTTCATTTTGTAAGACGCGGAGTCTGTCACATGGACGCAAAACTGCAATCTCAGGTTCTTATCGAAAGCCTTCCCTATTTGCGCAAGTTCCACGGCGAAACCGTCGTCATCAAATACGGCGGGCATGCCATGAAGGATGAGGCGCTCAAGGCCGCCTTCGCCCGGAACATCGCGCTGCTCAAGCTTGTGGGCATCCATCCCGTGGTGGTGCACGGCGGCGGCCCCCAGATCGGGAATATGCTGGAGAAGCTGGAAATCCATTCGGAATTCCGCGAGGGCCTCCGCGTGACGGACGACGCCACCATGAACGTTGTGGAGATGGTGCTGGTCGGCTCGGTGAACAAGGACATCGTCAACCAGATCAACCGGGCCGGGGCGCGGGCCGTGGGCTTGTCCGGCAAGGACGGCATGCTGCTGCACGCCGAGAAAAAAGCGATGGTCGTCACCCGCGAGAACCAGCCGCCGGAAATCATCGATCTCGGCAACGTGGGCCGTGTGACCCGCGTGGAGACTTCGCTGATCTTCTCGCTGATGAAGGATGGGTTCGTGCCGGTCATCGCGCCCGTGGGCGTGGATGACGAAGGGCATACGTACAACATCAACGCCGACGCCGTGGCCGGGGCCGTTGCGGGTGCGCTGCGCGCCCGTCGCCTGCTCATGTTGACGGACGTGGCCGGCGTGCTCGATCCCGAAGGCAAGCTCATCCAGTCCATCCGCGCTGAGGACGCCGCGGGCCTGTACGAGAACGGCACCGTGACCGGCGGCATGATCCCCAAGTTGAACTGCTGCATCGACGCCATCGAACAGGGCGTTGAGAAGGTCATGATCGTCGATGGGCGCGTCGAAAACTGCGTGCTCCTCGAACTCCTCACCGATCAAGGCGTAGGCACTGAAATCGTCGGTGAAGAGCGCTGAGAAAAAACGGCGGGGCGGATGGCGTCAGGCCGTTCCTTTTCCATCGGCCCGTTTTCCGGCGGTGACGGGAATACGCTTCGCAGCTCGGCCTTCCGCGTCAACCTTGTCGTGCGGCATCGGCTTGGCGGGGAAGACGTCCCGCAGTCCGGCCTTCCGCCATTGAAGTTGAAAAAAGCCGGGGGAAAGAGCTTCCCCCGGCACATTCCCGAATGAGGCCCCATGAGCTACGACTACCGCATCCCGCAGGGCCGGGACAAGGACAAACGGACGAACGGCATGTTTTCCCTTGGCGGGAGGCTGGGTACCGTGTTGTCCGCGCTCGGAAGCGGCGAGAAGCTCATGCAGGTTCGCCTGTGGCAGAACTGGGAAATGGTCATGGGGCCGGACATCGCGCCGCTGGCATGGCCTCTCGGCGCACGGAACGGCATCCTCATCGTCGGCGGCGAGGACAACCTTGCGCTTCAGGAACTGTCGTTCATGACCCCGGAAATCCTTGAGCGGGTCAATGCGTTCATGGATGCCCCGGTATTCGATAAGGTCGAACTGCGGCTCGTCATGGGCGACAGGCCGTTGGATCAGGCGCCCGACATACAGCCTTCCACTCGCGTCCGCCCAGCCCCTCCCCGCCCCAGGCACTTGGGCGCCCATCTTGAGGAGATGAACCCGGATTCCCCCGTCGCCCGGTGTTATGCGGCTTACCTGCGGATGCACGGCGTTCCTACGGAACGGAAAAGCTGAAAGGCAGGATTTGGCTCCTGCCTTTTTCGTTGGCTCTGTTATCGTATATGGCTGTTTTATCTTCACAGTACGGTGAAAAGTATAGCCTTTTTTCCCGTTTTCCCCTTGGCGGGATCCACGGCTAAGATATTTTTCCGGTATCTCTTTGGAGTTTCAAGGAAAAAAAGCATCAACCATTTTCTATGACACAGCCTTTTCGTTGGTCTCCGTCATAGCATGTGGTTCTTTATCGCCACGGTATGATGAAAAGAGAGATTTTTTCTCCATCTTCCGTCGATAGGCTCCATGCTTGGGATATTTTATTGATTATTCTTTTGGAGCTTCAAGAAGTAAAGCGCCAGTCATTTTCTATAACACAGCCTTTCGTTATCGCCCCTCAGTTTTTTCCTTGTTTTCCCTACCTGCAAGAGCGCGCTTTTGCCGCACCCTTCATCCTTTCCCCGAAAGCTGATGTAAAAGTTGATTGAGGAAGGCCCCGTCATAGTATCTGGCTATTTCATCTCCGCAGTACACTGAAAATACAGCCTTTTTATTCTGTTTCTTCATTGGCAGAATTCATAGCTGAGACATTTTGCTGTTTATTCCCTTGGAACTTCAAGGAAAAAGCATCAACCGTTTCCCATGACGCAGCCCTTTTGAATAGTTAATATAAAAATAAAGGCTCTGTTATAGTTTGTGGTTGTTTTATCTCCGCAATATGGTGAAAAATACAGCCTTTTTCTCCGGTTTTCCCCTTAGCGGGATCCACGGCTAAGGCATTTTGCCGGTTATCCCTTTGGAGCTTCAGGGAAAAAAGCATCAACCATTTTCTAGAACACAGCCAAAATAAAAGGCCTGCCATAGTATCTGCTTATTTTATATCTACAATATATTGAAAATATAGGATATTTCTCTAGATTTCCATTGATGGGCTCTATGATTGGGGGCATTTTATTGGTTATTTTTTTGGAACTTCAAGAAATAAAGCATCAAGCGCTTCCTAGATCGTGTCGTCAATTATATAATATATTGAAACTATTTAATTATTTTTAATCTGTAAAAATTATTCTAAATTATTTCAAATAGTTATATGTGAAATGACGGTGTGACCTATGCCGCAGCCAAATAAAAAGTATGGCTGTGTCATAGAAAATGGTTGATGCCTTTTTCCTTGAAGTAGCAAGGGAATAAGCAACAAAATGCCTCAACCATGAACTCCACCAAGGGGAAAGCTGGGGAAAAGGCTGTATGTTCACAGTGCTGTGGAGATGAAACAACCACATACTATGACAGAGCCAAAACTATTCAAGGATACGCTCAAGCAAAGGAGTTTTTCCTTTACTCAGGGAAAGATGGGAATAGGGATTCGATAAGGCCGAAAGTCTTTGGAGGTGGAGGGATGGGGGTGTGGGGGAAGGGAGGAGGAAGCCTTTCTCCAGAAAGGTTCCTCCTCCCTTCCCCCACATTCCCCACCCCCTAAAAAGCTTGTCCCCTCATGCAAGCTCAGCTAAACTGCCTCACAGCAAGACTGAGCTTTTGGAGGGCAAACGCAATGAAAACGGATACCGGGGCCATAGGTGTTCTGGGCGGCGTGGGGCCGTATGCCGGCCTTGACCTTATGCGCAAGATTTTTGATCAGACCGAAGCGAGCTGCGATCAGGAACACCTTTCCGTGATCCAGTATTCCCTTTCTGAACATATCATCGACAGAACGCGCTTCCTGCTTGGGGAGACGGATGAAAACCCCGGTGAAGCCATCGGCGAAATCATGGTGCGCATGGCGAAGGCCGGGGCCACCGTTATCGGCGTGCCCTGCAATACGGCGCACAGCCCTCGGATCATGGACGTAGCCGTCGCCATGCTGCATGAGGCGGCTCCGCAGGTGCGCTTTGTCCATATGATTGATGCTGTGGTTGCCTTCATCCGTGAGAGCCTGCCCCATGCCCGGACGATCGGCGTCCTGAGCACCAAGGGAACCTACGCGACCGGGCTCTATCAGGATGCCCTTTCCGCTGCGGGATTCGTCCCCTTGTTCCCGGATGAGGAAGGCCGCGAGCGTGTCCAGCAGGCCATCAGCAATACTGCATACGGCATCAAGGCCCAGTCGAATCCGGTGACGCCGGAAGCGCGCGCGGCGTTGCTTGCCGAGGCGGAAAAGCTGGTGGGGCAGGGGGCCGACGCCGTGATCCTCGGCTGTACGGAAATCCCGCTGGCGCTCACGGAACCCGACCTGCACGGCGTTCCGCTGCTGGACGCCACCAAGGTGCTTGCCAGGGCCCTCATCATCGCTTTTGCTCCTGAACGTCTGAAAAAAGCTTAAGCCTGTTTATTTTCAGAGTATTGCGCTTTCCTTTTACATAGTAGGGACTGCCTATGTCTGTTTCTTTGCCTTCCATTGCGTCTTTCCATCAGGGCGCGCACTCGGTGGCCGTCGTCGGCCTCGGGTATGTCGGCTTGCCGCTGGCCGTCGCTTTTGCCCGGCATTTCAGCGTGATCGGGTTTGATTTGAACGCCGCCCGCGTGGAAGAGCTTTCCGCGGGCATTGATCGGACAGGCGAAGTGGACTCGGCGGCGCTGCAAGCTTCCACGGCTCGTTTCACCAGCGATCCGGCGGCGCTCCGCGAGGCGAGCGTCATCATCGTGGCGGTTCCGACGCCGATCGACGAGCACCGGAACCCGGACTTGTCCCCGGTGGAAGGGGCTTCCCGGACTGTGGGGCGGCATTTGTCTCGTGACGCGGTCGTCGTGTACGAGTCCACGGTTTATCCGGGCGTGACTGAAGAGGTCTGCGTCCCGATCCTTGAGGCCGAATCCGGCCTGCGGTGTGGAGCCGACTTCACGGTGGGCTATTCTCCGGAACGGATCAACCCCGGCGACAAGGTGCATACCCTTGAAACCATCAAGAAGATTGTTTCCGGGAGCGACGCGCCGACGCTGGATCTGCTGGCGGAGCTGTACGGGACGGTCGTGCGCGCGGGCATCCACCGTGCCCCCAGCATCAAGGTTGCGGAAGCCGCCAAGGTCATTGAAAACACGCAGCGCGACCTGAACATCGCGCTGATGAATGAGCTGTCCATTATCTTTGACCGGCTCGGCATTGATACGCTGGATGTGCTGGAAGCCGCCGGGACCAAGTGGAACTTCCTGCCGTTCCGTCCGGGGCTGGTCGGCGGGCACTGCATCGGAGTGGACCCGTACTACCTGACCTTCAAGGCCGAGGAGCTCGGCTGCCATCCGCAGGTCATTCTGGCCGGGCGGCGCATCAACGACGGCATGGGCAAGCATGTGGCGGAAACGTGCGTCAAACTGCTGATCCGGCAGGGGCGGCTGGTCAACGCGGCCCGCGTGGGCATCCTCGGCTTTACGTTCAAGGAAAACGTGCCGGACTTGCGGAACACCCGTGTTATCGACGTGATCCGCGAATTGCAGGAATACGGCGTCGATGTGCTGGTGCACGATCCGCTGGCCGATGCCGGGGAAGTGCGCCATGAATATGGCCTCTCTTTTGCGGCGCTGGATGAGCTCGCCAGCTTGGACGCGCTGATTCTGGCCGTGCCGCACAAGGCGTACGCCGAAAACGGCGTTTTGGAACCGGCGGCCCTGCACGCACGGTTTGCCGTGCCCGACAAGGCCCTTCTGCTGGATGTGAAGGGCTGTCTTTCGCCCAGTGCCGTGCAAGCCGAAGGCATGGCCTACTGGAGGCTTTAGGCGGGGCTGAGGGGCGCCCCCGCCCCGCTCCTTTGCGTCGGGGCCGTACGCATATTCCCCCGATATGCCCCGTCCGCGCAGCCTTGTATCCTTTGGGGTGGAGGCGGTTCGTATTGGGGGAGTGTTCCGTATTCTGTAAGGCTGTGTCATGAAAAATGGTTGATGCCTTTTTCCTTGAAGTTTGAATGGAATAACCAATAAAAGTCTCAGCGATAAAGTCCGCCAAGGGAAAACTGGGGAAAAGTCTGTATTTTCACCGTGCTGTAGAGATGAAACAACCACGTGCTATGACAGGGCCTTCTGTAAAGAAATCAAGGGCCGGATGCGGGGCATTATCGGGGGAAAATGCCTCCGCCCCCCGGCGATGAGGCCGCTGCGGGCATTTGATGTATTTCCCAAATCTGTCTGGAAGGTATCCGAATGAAGACAGTTCTTGTAACCGGAGGCGCGGGGTTTATCGGTTCCTGCTATGTGCTGTCCCGGCGCACTGCGGGGGAGCGGGTCGTCAACCTCGACAAGCTCACCTATTCCGGCAACATCGACAACTTGGCGTCCCTTGATGGGGATGCCGAGCATATTTTCGTCCGGGGCGATATCGGGGATGCGCTGCTCGTCCGCCAGTTGCTGCATCATTACCAGCCCGATGCGGTCATCAATTTTGCCGCCGAGAGCCATGTGGATCGCTCCATCCATGACCCGGATGCCTTCGTCCGCACCAATGTCCTTGGAACCTGCACCCTCCTGCGCGGCGTATTGGAATGGTGGAAAGAGCTGTCCGAAGAAAGGCGGAACGCTTTCCGTTTCCTGCACGTTTCCACGGATGAGGTGTACGGGACGCTCCGCCCCGGCGAGCCCGCCTTCACGGAGGCCACCCCGTATGCGCCGAACAGCCCCTATTCGGCATCCAAGGCGTCCAGCGATCATTTCGTGAGGGCCTATCACGAAACCTATGGGCTGCCTACGCTCATCACGAATTGTTCCAACAATTACGGCCCGCGCCAGTTTCCTGAGAAGCTCATCCCCTTGGTCATCCTGAACGCGCTGTCTGGAAAGCCGCTGCCCATTTACGGCACCGGGGAGAATATCCGTGACTGGCTGCATGTGGAAGACCACTGCGAGGCCATCGCCGCGGTATTGGAAAAAGGGACGCCGGGAGAGTGCTATAATATCGGCGGGCGCTCCGAGCGGGCCAATATCGACGTCGTGCGGAGCATTTGCGGCATCCTTGACGAACTCCGCCCCACAGCGGCCCCCTATGAAAAGCAGATAACCTTTGTGGCGGACAGGCCGGGCCACGACTTGCGCTATGCCATTGACGCCACGAAGATCGAACGGGAGATCGGCTGGGTTCCGCGCCGCCGTTTTGAGGAAGGGCTTCGGGAAACAGTGGGCTGGTATCTTGAGAATGCCGCGTGGGTGGAGAGCATCCAGAGCGGGGAATACCGCCAATGGCTTGAAACGAATTATAGCGGGCGGTAGGCTGTACGAAGCTGCGGCGGCTCACGTCAAGCCGCGCGCTGGATCGGCGGTTTCAAAAGGCCCTGCCGGAACAAACGGTTGCTCTTGCGTTTCTTGGGATTCCAAATGAAAAATCAAGGGGATGGCTCATATATGGGGGCAATCGGCAGAAGGGAGCATAAGATTACAGCGCAGAACATTTTCTCGCCCTCGCCAAAAACGCCAAGATATCCTGAAAAACAAGGGGAAAGTTTCAAGGGCTCTGGGGCTACGGCGACCAATTGTCTCCTAGGATCAGACCTTGATGGTTATTCTGTTGCATGATTGCGCCAATCGCGAACCATGACGGGGCCTTTCCAAAAGGCTGTGTTATAAAAATGGTTGATGCTTTTTTCCTTGAAGTTCCAAAGGGATAACTGGAAAAATGCCTTAGCCGTGGATCCCGCCAAGGGGAAAACCGGATAAAAAGGCTGTATTTTCACCGCACTGTGGAGATGAAACAACCACAAACTATAACAGAGCCTTCCAAAAGCATGGGAACCGAGGGCGGGGAAATGCATCAAGGGGCGCCAGCCTCCGGGGGCATTCCCCGTTTACCTACAACGGCGGCTGAAAGCGCCGGGATAGCGAACCGCGGATGTTTCCCTGCTTTTTGGGGGAAGGCACTGCCATCGTATGCGGCTGTTTCATCTCCACAGCGCAGTGAAAATACAGCCTTTCTTTCTTTCTTTCTTCTCTCTCTCTCTCTCTCTCTCTCTCTCTCTCTCCGGTGTTCCCCTTGGCGGAATCCATAGCCAAGGCCTTTGGCTGGTTATTCCTTTGGAACTTCAAGGAAAAAAGCATCAGCCGTTTTCTATGGCACAGCCTCCGGGAAAAGGTAACACGGTCATGGGCGCTGGAAAACTACGGCGTTGCAGTCTGCGGGGCGTGGGCTGTCATACCTTGTTTTCAAGGACGTCCGCGATGAAAGCAGTCATCTTCTTCCGAAAGATCTCCTCAGAGAAGCTCTCCGCCTGCCTTTTCAGCCTGTCGCGCGCCCACGCCTGTTCCGTGGAGGCTTCATAGGCGTCGAGTGCCTTGGTCAATGCCTCAGCCGTCTGCCGCTCAAAAAAGATCCCTGTCTCTCCGTCCGTTATGCTGTCCAAGACCCCGCCCCTGCCGTATGCGATAACGGGGCGTCCGGCTGCCATAGCCTCAAGGGGCGTGATCCCGAAATCCTCTTCGCCGGGGAACAGGAAAGCCTTGCAACCCGCATAGAGGGCGGGGAGCGCCGCATTGTCCACGCGGCCCACAAAACTGACGGTCGGCCCGGCCATGCTTTCCAAACGCTTCCGTTCAGGGCCATCCCCCGCGACGACAAGACGCCGCCCGGTACGGGTACACGCCTCCACCGCCAGATCCACGCGCTTGTAGCTCACTAGCTCGCTGAGGCAGAGGTAATAGCTGCCGGGCTCCGGGCTGCCGGGGACATCCTGAAGCGCCGCCATGCGGGGGCTGGAGAAGCGTGAGATGTCGACGGGGGGATGGATGACGGCGGCTTCCTTCCCCCACCAACGCCTGACCCGGCGCGCCACGGTGTGCGAATTGGCGATAACGTGATCGACGCGCTGCGCCGAGGCGTAATCCCACAGCCGCAGGCGATGGAACAGCGGGCGCATGAGCAGGCGCGTCACCGTTCCGGCGGATTCCAGATAGTCTTGATAGAAATCCCAGAGATAGCGCATGGGGGAATGGCAATAGCAGATGTGCGGCGTGTCGGCTCGCGTGATGACCCCTTTGGCGGGCCCGGACTCGCTGGAGATGACGAGATCATAGCCGCGCAGATCCAACTGTTCCAGCGCAAGCGGCATCAGGGGGAGGTATTTCTGGTAATGCCGCACGCTTCCCGGAAGCTTTTGGATGAATGTCGTGTGGATCGGGTGGGAGGTGATGGTTGGGGAGAGCGCCTCGGGGCGGACGACATGCGTATAGATATCCGCCTGTGGAAAAATCCTGCACAAGGCTTCGACGACCTTTTCCCCGCCGCGCATGCCCGTAAGCCAGTAATGGATAATAGCTACGCGCAGATGCGGCAATGTTTTTTCATCCATGCGATATTCCTCGGCGTTTTCTCTGGAAACCTTTTGTGGGGCGGGAACGGTCGGCGGACGCGCCGAACCCATACCCGGCGGGGGCAGCCGTGTGCGTAGCTTGTGGAGGGGATACCTCCCCACCCCTCAGACCGCACCGGGCTGCGGGGTTATTTCCATGACTCGGCGACGCGTTCGGGCAGGGTCATGAGGTAGTCCCCATAGCCGGATTTTTGCAGCGGGGCCGCCAGCTTCATGAGCTGTTCCGTCGAGATGTAGCCCTTGCGCCAAGCGATTTCCTCAATGCAGGAAACTTTGAGGCCCTGCCGGGTTTCGATGGCCTGCACGAACGTGCCCGCCGCCATGAGCGAATCGTGGGTGCCGGTGTCCAGCCACGCGATGCCGCGCCCCATCAGCCCCACATGCAGTTTCCCCGCGTCGAGATAGGCCTTGTTGACGTCCGTGATTTCCAGTTCCCCCCGTGGGGAGGGCTTGATTCCGCGTGTGATGTCCACGACGTCCTGATCATAAAAATAAAGCCCGGCGACGGCGTAGCTGGATTTGGGATGCCGGGGCTTTTCCTCAAGGGAGCGGACTTTCATATCCTGATCGAACTCGACCACGCCGTAACGTTCCGGGTCGCTGACGTGATACCCGAAGACGGTCGCGCCTTCTTCCTGTTCGCGGGCGCTGATGAGGAGATCTTCAAGGCCGTTGCCGAAGAAGATGTTGTCCCCAAGGATAAGGCAGGAGTGGCTTCCCTTGATGAAGTCAGCGGCGAGAAGGAACGCTTGGGCGATGCCTTCCGGCTTCGGCTGCGTAATGTACTCAAAGGAGCACCCCCACTGGCTGCCGTCCCCAAGGAGTTTGCGGAACTGCCAGCCGTCGTCCGGCGTGGTGATGATGGCAACCTCACGGATGCCCGCCAGAAGGAGAACCGACAACGGATAATAGATCATCGGCTTATTGTAGACCGGCAGCAGCTGTTTGCTGACGCTGAGCGTGAGGGGGTGAAGCCGCGTGCCGGAACCGCCCGCCAGCAGGATGCCTTTCCGTGGTGCCATATGTAAAACCTTCCCTTCAAATTGAAGGCTGTGTTATAGAAAATGGTTGATGCTTTTTTTAAATTTCAAAGGATTAACCGATAAAATGCCTTAACCGTGGATCCCGCCAAGGGGAAAACTGGAAAAAAGCTATATTTTTCACCGCACTGTGGAGATGAAACAACCACATACTATAACAGAGCCAAATTGAAACAGGCAAATACCATTTCCAAGGAGGGCAGGGCAAGCGGCGCTTCTTTTGGGGAAAATCCGCATGATGGGCCAGCCGCCTGCAATGCCTATCGGCCCGGCTTTTCTTTCCTTACGAGCTTCAGTGCGCCTGTGGGACAGACGGTGACGCAGGCGGCGTCCAGCCCGGCATCAAGGCGGTCTTTGCACTGATCGCATTTGACGGCTTTCCTTTTGCGGGGATCAACCCAGATCAGGCGATGCGGGCAGGCCCTTTGGCATGCCCCGCAGCCGACGCACGCCTCTTCCCGTATGAAGACGATCCCGTCGCTCTCCCGGCGGATAAGCGCCCCTTTGGGGCAGGCTTCCACACAGCGCGGCTGGGGGCACTGTACGCAGGCCCGGTAGCGGGTATGAAGCACAACCCGGGGCTCCCCGCCCAGCGGTGCGGGCGTTTCCGGACGTGCATGTTTGGCGATGATCGGCGTCGCCTCTTCCGCGGCGTCCTCAAAGCGGGGGCCATCGACAAGCAGGGTTCCGAGGGAAATGCCCGGTGCGCTGTCATGGGCCGCCTTGCAGATGGCTTCACAGGCATGGCAGGCGATGCAGCGATCTTGATCAACGACAAGGCGGTATATGCTCATAGTACCTCACCCGGATGCCTTGCATCCGGCGATTGTTTGCTGATGCGGCGTCCCCGCAGGGGATACGGGGACACGCCCTTTCGGGATATTCACTGTTGCAATGAAAGACGCATTTCAACTATCTGAAGTTCAAAATGAATTTTTGGAAAACCATCGAAAAGCCGAATGTCCCGTCCTTTCCTGAGGGCCGGTTCAGTCCGTTTCCTCGGCTTTTCGGATCGTTATGAAGTGCTCCTGAAGGGCCAGCCCCCCGCCGAGCGGATCTTCATGCTCCAGCCCGCTGATCATGCAGGCTTCGTCGGCCACGCCCTTGCCGAAGGCCCGCGTTTCTTGAGGGGTTTTCCTGCCAAAGCCGTGCAGCATGAAGGCGGCTTCGGGGTGGATGCCCGTGGTCACTTTGGCACGCAAACGACCAACGGGGCCTGCGGCTGTGCGTACTTCAACCCAGTCGCCATCGGCAATGCCAAGGGCTTGGGCCCGTTCCTTGTGAATCCATAACGTATTGGTGGGCGCGAGTTCGGACAGCAAGGGGTTGTTCGTCGTGCTGGCCTGCGTATGCAACGCCGCCCGTCCGGGAATGATGCGGAACTGGTCGGGCGCGGCGGGCCGTCCCGGTGCCGTGTAGGGCGGCAGGGTGTCGTGCCCGGATTCAGCCCATAAACGGCTGCGGGCCTCTATCTTGCCGGAAGGCGTGGGCAGCGTGACTTCCGCAAGGGGTTTCCAGCGCGGAGCGGACGCGAGCGGCACAAAGCCGGTCGCGTCGAACGCCTCTATGCCGAGCCCCGTGCCTTCAAGCTGATAGTTCCATATATCTTCAATGCGTGAGAAGGCGAGCTTGTCGAGCCCAAGGCGGGAGGCGAGGCCGCACAGGATTTCCCAGTCGGCGCGCGTGTCGAAACGCGGCTGCACGGCGCGCTGGCGGCGGAAGAGCTGCGGCTTCAGCCCCAGCTTGGAGGCCAGGATGCTTTCCCTGGACAAAGCCGGGGAGAGCGGCAGCACGATGTCGGCATAGTCCGCCGTGGGCGACCATGTGGTGGTGACGGCGACGATGAGGTCGAGCTTGTCCAGCTTGCCCCGCAGCGTATCCGGGTCGGGCAGCGAAGACAGAATGTTGTGGCGCATCGAGATGTAGGCGCGGATCGGATACGGATCGCCGGTCACGGCGGCGTCGAAGGCCCGGTGGAGCAGGCCGGGCTGCTGCCAGCCGGCCTTGTCCGCCATCGGCTTGGCGACATTGGGGTAGAGTGCCGAGAGGGGCCGCAGCCGCTTTCCCACTTCCTTGGGGGAAAGGCTGATGGGCATGCCGCCGCGCGCGCCGATGGAGCCGAGCAGGGCGTTGATGAGGTAGGCGCTGCGCACGGTGACGAAGCTGTCCGCATACCGGGCCGTGAACCAGCCGGGATACCAGAGGACGCGGGGCGCGGCCTCGGCCAGTTCACGCGCCAGCCTGACGATGCGGCCGGCCTTGATCCCGGTTTCGGTTTCCGCCCACTGCGGCGTACAGGGGCGGACGCGCTCCTCCAGTTCCCCGAAGCCGTCGATATACGGCAGCATCTGGGGATCATAGAGCTTTTCCGAAATCAGCACGTGCAGCACCGCAAGGTTCATGGCGTAATCGGTGCCGGGGCGGACGAGGAAAAAGGTGTCCGCTTTGGCGGCGCTGACGGTGGTGCGGACATCCATGACCGTCACTTTGCAGCCGTTGGCCCGCGCTGCGGTGATGCCAGCGACTTCCGAGAGGTTCAGCGCCTCCAGCGCGTTGCGGCTTTGGAGCACGATGTGTTTCGACTCCCGGTAGTCAATGACGAGACGCCCGCGATCCAGCCCCAAAACGGATGTACAGGCCTGATCCACGTTGCGGGTGCAGGTGACGCCGTGGCTGTAGATGTTGGGCGTGCCGAGGCCGCGCGCGAAGGCTTTGTAGAGATCTGTAAACGGGCCGCCCCGGTGCGAGAACATGACGCTTTCGGGGCCGTATTGATCCCGTATGGCGCGGAGCTTGTCGGCTACGGCGTCGAGCGCCTCTTCCCAGCCGACGGCGCGCCACTTATGCCCTCCGCGGGCCCCCACGCGCATCAGGGGCGACTGCGGGCGCTCGGAATCCTTTTCCAGCGCGAGCGCCGCGATGCCGCGAGGACACAATGCCGAACCCGTGGCTGCGTGGGGATTGCCCTGAATCCAGACCGCTTCGCCGTTTTCGACCCCGACGGCAACCGGGCACCGTGTCCCGCACATGCCGCATACGCTATAGACTGTCTTCATGATGCGTTCCTGTCTGGAAAGAGAGGGTGAGAAAATATGTCGAACGTCCTATTGCTTCGCCCAAAATGTTGCGCGATGGAGGCTGGTTAGCGGAGGTTTCCCCGCATCCGTTCCCTCACGCCGCCCGATATGCCCTTCCAAGGCGCTTCAGTGTACCCCGTCGGGGTATCCCGATCAATGGAGCCGTGCGGGGGAGACATCCGCTTTTGCAGAAAAGCCGCATTTCAACTATCTGAAATTCAAAATGAATTTTTTAGAAAAGCTCTGTCATGGTATGTGGTTGTTTCATCTCCACAGCACGCTGAAACTACAGCTTTTTTATCCGGTTTTCCCATTGGCGGAATCCACAGCCAAAACATTTTGTTGGTTATCCCTTTGGAACTTCAAAGAAATAACCAATAAAATCCCCCAATCACGGAGCCCATCAGCGGAAATATTGGAGAAAAAGTATATATTTCAGTATATTGCTGAAACAAAACAACCATATACTCTGACAGAGCCTTAAAAAATCATCGAAAAGGCGAATGCCTCGCGTGGGGAGGCATTCACGCCTTCAATGGAAATGACGCCATAACAAGCTAAAATAACATATGAATTTTTTTGATATCAGAAAAGCGAATGCACCGCGCCGGGCGTATCCCGGCCCGGACAGGCGAACCCATAAGACTCAAAGCCGTTGGAGCGGCGGCAGGGGAGAAGCTCCCTTGAGAAAGGCTTCTTCTTCTTCTTCTTCCCTCTTCGTTACAGCAAGCGCCAATAAAAACGCCCCGGCTTTTCGTGCGGGGCGCATCCTGACGGGAAAGCGGGCATGGCGCTCAATAGGAAGCGATGTAGTCATCCATGTTCGCCGCCGAGCAGTTGCGGCTTACCCAGAAGGCCGAAGCCCAAACCATGAGGGCCGTGGCTTCGGTATCGTCCAGACGTTTCAGCTTGGCCTCAAGGCTGCTGCGGCTCGCGCCGTAACGGGAAGGCAAATCGGTTTGCTCACACAATTCGGCAACGCGCAGGAGAAGGTAGGAAAGGCGCGTATGGGCGGGGAGCAGGCGCTGATCGCGGTGGGCCGCAATGATGGTTTTAAGCTCCGGGCCGGTAAAGGTGCCTTTGATGGTCGTAATCGCACGGAAAAACGTGTCCACCGCCCACGGCAGAATGAATTCGGCCCCCGCACTCTTTGTGCGGAAGTAGTCCTTCAGCCAGCGTTCCTGCTGCTCGTTGATGCGTGCTGCGACCTGGGGCATGCGCGGCTCCTTGTGAAGAATATTGATGAGACGCTATCGCAGAATCCCTTACTGTTCAAGTGCCTCCGTGCCCGGAAGCTGTAAGCGGGAACGTATCGCCATACCATACTTTTTTCATGGTCAGGCCGCAGGCCGGGGCCGTGAGGGGGGCCATCCGGCGATCGCAGGCGTCAAGGATGCCGGGAATGTCCGCCGGTTCCAGTTTGCCCCGCCCGACGGCGACGAGCAGCCCCATGATGTTGCGGACCATCTGCTTGAGAAAGCCGTCCGCCTCGAAGCGCCATGTGAGTTCAAGGCAGCCGTCGGGGATGCGGCCCTCAGGGGTGCGGGTGATGGACAGGATGGTACGCACCGTCGTGCGGAGATCCGTCCCGGCGTTTTTCAGGCTGGCAAAGTCCCGTTTGCCAAGGAGGTACCGGCTCCCCTCGTCCATACGCCCCACATCCACAGGGCCGCAGGCCCAGACGAAAGGGAAGAGCTGCGGCGGCGTGTAACGCTTGGAAAGCCAGAGGCGGTATTCGTAGGTCTTGCGGACGGCGCTGTGCTGCGCGTGGAAGGTATCCGGCACAAGGACGGCATCCGCGATGCGTATGTCGCGCGGCAGGAGCGTATTGAGGGCCAACTGCCAGTCCATGCGGGCGCGCGATTCGGGAATGTCGAGATGGGCGACCTGCGCTTCGGCGTGAACGCCCGCGTCAGTCCGTCCGGCGCCGTGCACGTGGACACGCTCGCCGAGCACATGGGCCACGGCATCCTCAATGATGTTCTGAATGGTGGGCAGGGGGGAGGCGTTTTTGAGGGCCTGCGTCTGCCACCCGTGGTATTGGGTGCCTACGTAGGCTATCGTCAGCTTGAGGCGGGGCATGGAAGACCTTTGGGAAAGACGAAAACGACAAGAGTCCTGACCCCCGATCCGCAACAACGGCGGGGCTGACGGAACTACAGCATCAGGGCCGGTTCGGAGCGGGGCGTCTGCCCCTCTCCGGGACTACTTGGAACGGTGTTCGCTGCTGGTGATGCTGAAGGCGAGGGCATAGAGATAGTGGAAGAAATCCACGTACTCCACGACGACCTTTTCAGGTACGTGAATCCGGGCCCCCGCAAAGTTCAGGATGCCGCATACGCCGGCTTCGACCAGATGGTCGGCCGCACGCTGCGCACGTTCCGGCGGCGTGGTGATGATCCCGATTTCAATGCCCTTGGCGTCCACGGCGGACTTAAGGTCGCTCGTACACGTGACTTCCAGCCCATAGACCTGCTCACCGATCTTGAACGGATCGCAGTCGAAAGCCCCCACGATGTTGAAGCCGCGGGCCTTGAATTCGGCATGGTGCAGCAGCGCGCGGCCGAGGTTGCCCACCCCGATCAACGCGGCGCGCCATTCGCGGTCGACGCCAAGGGAAGCTTTGATGGCGGCGATGAGGCTGGCTACATTGTAGCCTACGCCACGCACGCCGAATTCGCCAAAATAGGCGAGGTCTTTGCGCACTTGGGATGCGTTCACGTCGCATGCTTCAGCAAGCGGGCCGGAGGAGATGACCTCCACGCCGTTGCGCTGCATGCTTTCAAGCACTTGAACGTACACGGCAAGGCGACGAATGGTGGCTCTGGGAATACGTTCGCTTTTCAATGAGAGCATAGTGGTATCGCATTGCTAAAGTTGGAAAAACAAGAGGAGAGAACGGCGCTGCCGGTCCCTCCCCGGAAACCCCGGCAGGCCGGGGCCCGCCGGGAATAAGCCGCTTGCTTATTAGATGAAGGGGTTGGCGAACAGGATGATCAGGTTCACCACGAGGGAGTAAATGGCCAGCGATTCCACGAAGGCGAGGCCAAGGATGAGGCTGACCTGAATCTTGCCGGCAGCGTCGGGGTTGCGGGCGATGCCTTCGCAGGCGCTCTTCAGGCCGAGGCCCTGACCGATGCCGCAACCGGCGGCGGCGACGGCCATGCCGATGGCGCAGCCGAAGACGGCGAGGCCGAGAGAGGCGGAATCCAGTTTCACGGGAGCGCCGTCGGCGGCGAAGGCGAGGCTGGCGATGCCCATCATGGCCACGGTGCTAAGCAGGGTCACAAGAATCTTGCGCATGTATATTGCTCCTTGAGCGGTTGTATTGTGTTGGTCAGAAGACCATTTCCCCCGAAAGGTACGGCCCCCTTAGTGGGCCGGTTCCATAGCGCCCTTGAGGTAGATGAGGGCCAGCATATAGAAGATGAAGGCCTGCAATACCTTGGCGAGCAGGAACAAGAAGTAGATGGGCAGCGTGCTCACGAGCGGCGCCATGAGGAAGAAGAGCAGGAGCACGATTTCCTCGCCGCGGATGTTGCCGAAAAGACGGAGCGTCAGCGACAGCGGGCGGGCGAGGTGCGAAATGAATTCAAGGATCATCATGAACGGCGCCAGCGGGAGCATGGGGCCCATGAAGTGGTGGATATAGTGGCCGCGCCAGCGCTTGATGCCCTGATAGTTGTAGTACAGGAACACGAACAGGGCCATGCCGATGTTGGTGTTGATGTTGGCGGTCGGGGCGTCGCAGGCGGGGATGAGGCCGAGTATGTTCTGTACGGCGATGAAGAGGAACAGGCCGCCGAGCACGGGGAAGACCTTGCGCCCGTCCTCGCCCATGTTGGTGACGGTAAAGTCCTCAAGCCCGCCTATGATTGACTCGAAAATGTTTTGCATCCTGCCGGGAACCAGCGAAATATTGCGGCGCACAAGCCAGCCGACGGCAAAGAGGATGAGCATGGCCATCCATGTATAGAAGACATGCCTGAATTCCACCGTCTGCCCGGCGATGGTGATATGATCCAGATGAACCAGTTCGGAGATGAGAATCGGCTCAGGAAGTCCGCCTGCCATGTGTGCGCTCCTTCAAATGTCATTTACGCGTACGATGCGTCCGAAAAGAGGCGTCCCCAAGGGTGGCGGACACGCCTTTTCATGCCGGCCGGAATCGGTTCGATAATCGGCTGTAAACACAGCCTCATGGAACTCATGATGCGGCTTGCGCGGGCCCTCTGCAACCCGTCAGATCGGCTTTTTCAAAGCCTTTTTCAGGCCTCCCGCGGTCATGCCGACGAGAAGCACGCCAAGCCCCAACAGTACCGCAGAGATAGGGCCTTTAAGCCATACCAAAACCATGTACAACAAAATTCCGGTAAATAAAAGTCTCATGTTCGTGCGGAGGAGAAGGGCCATAAGGCTGCTTTTGCTCCAACCTGCCGAGATTACTTTAGGAACAAATTTTATTAAGGCAAAAAAATTCCATGCGGAGAGCAGTGCTCCGAAGCCGAACCAGAAGATCCACGCCCCCGCCGGGTGAAACGGCCAGAGCGCTGCGCCGAAAATCAGGGACAGGGCGATGACGCCGATCTGCCAGCACAGGATTTCCCGGAGCGTGGGATCCTGCACGCCGCTCCGCCACAGCCTCTTTTCCAGCCAATGGAACGGGCCGTTATTTCTGCCGCTTTTTGCCTGCATCGTCCTGTTCCCCTTGGCGGAGCAATATGCGCGCATCCAGCCAGATGTTACGGAATCCCGCACCGACACCCACAATGAGGCCCACGCCGGCGCACCACGGATAGGTTCCGAGCCATTTGTCCAGCCAGTACCCAAGCAGGCAGCCGACGATGATGCCCGAAACGAGGTGCAGGCCCATGACGCTGGCGCGTCCCAGCGAGTCGAACAGGCCCTGCTTATTTTCTTTTGACGGCATTGGAGTTCCTTGTTGGGGAGGGGGAATATCTTTTAGAAAAAATACTCCCCTCCTCAAACCCACCCCCATCCTCTCCAAAACGTCCGTAAGGGGCAATGGCGGGCGGGGCTGCTTAAAGGGTTGCGCCTCTATCATCCGTCTCCCGAAACAACTGAGAAACGCCCGATTTTCAGGCGATTTTTCGGAAGCAATCCCATTGTTTCCGGGGCAACTGGGACATATCGGCGGTGTGCCCGCAGACGTCAGGGGTGCGCCTTTCCCCTGTGCAGGCGGAAAAAGATGAACTGTCCCGTCCCGTCCGATGCCCCGCTTTCCCCGTGTGCGGGAGGAAGAGTATCGGCGTAATAGCCGCATTGAGGCCGATAGACGGCTTTCCCCGTGGGAGGGGGGAAGAGCCTCGATGCGGACCCGTTCCTTATCCGTATGCCCAGGCTTTCCCGCGCGCGGGAGGAAGAGCCCCCGCCTCCGAAACGTAAACAACACTAGGCGGCTTTCCCCTTGTGCGGGAGGGGAAGAACGTTCCCCAAACTTTTATGGCAGGGCACCGCAATTTTTCCGTATACGGGAGGGAAAGAGCGGCCCTTCAGCACACGGAGCCGTTTTCATACGGGCTTCTTGCCGGGATCGCAATCCTTTTGCCGCGTAATGCTTTTTCTTTTGGCTCTGTTCTAGTATGTGGTTGTTTCATCTCCACAGTGCGGTGAAAAATACAGCCTTTTTCTCCGGTTTTCCCTTTGGCGGATTCCACGTTTAAGGCGTTTTTCCGGTTATTCATTTGGAATTTCAAGGAAATAACCAATAAAATCCCCCAATCACAGAGCCCACCAGCGGAAATTTTGGATAAAAAGCATATAGTTTCAGTATATTGCTGAAACAAAACAACCATGTACTATGACAAAGCCTTTCTTTTTCCGTTCAGTTTCCTCTGAGGGCCTCAAGCAGCTTTTCCGCGGCGCGGGCGGCGCTGCCGGGTTCTCCGCAGCGGCGGCGGAGTTCCACGAGATCGGCGCGGACGGCTTCGATTTGCGGGGGGATATCCAGCCACGCGGCCAACAGGGAAGCCATCATTTCGCCTGTGGCGCGCTCCTGCAGCAGTTCGGGAAACAGTTCTTTTTCCATGATCAGGTTGGTCAGGCTGACCCATTTGACCTTGATCAGCAGGCGGCCGACCAGCGCGGAAAACGGCGCGACCCGGTAGCTGACCACGGTGGGGACGCCCGCCAGCGCCGTCTCCAGCGTCGCCGTGCCTGAGGCCGCCAACATACATTCGCAGCGCCGCATGGCGGTGTAGCGATCCTCCGGCGCGTCAAAAGCCACGGGCACGTCGGACGGCCAGAGCGCCCGGAGTTTTTCCTCCGGCATATTCGGCGCGCGCAGGCAGTGGAAGGCCACGTCGCGGCCTTGCTGCAACAGGATGCGGGCGGCTTTCCCGAATTCCGGCAGGAGCGCCTCCACCTCCTTGCGGCGGCTCCCCGGCATCAGCCCGATGCGGCCTTTTATGGGCTCGATTTTTTTCAGTTCGGGCCAATTCACCATATCGACGAGCGGGTTGCCGATATAATCGACCTGTACGCCGTGCCTGGCGTAGAAAGCGGGCTCAAAGGGCAGGATGCAGAACAGCCGTTTGACGTAGCGCTGGAGGAAGCGGACGCGCCCCGTGCGCCACGCCCATATTTTCGGCGGGATGAAGTAGTAGACCGGGATTCCGAGGCCGTGCGCGATCTTCGTCACCCGGAAATTGAATTCCGGGGCGTCGACCAGCACGACGGCATCGGGCCGCAGCCGGGCCATTTCCTTTTTGATCTGCGAAAGCATGTGGAGGGCGCGGGGCAGGGCGGTCAGGACTTCCATGATCCCCATGACCGAAAGCGACTCCACGCGGAACAGGTTCTTTTGCCCGGCGCGGGCCAGGTTCGGGCCCCCCATGCCGATGGCGGCGAGTCCGGGGTCGCGTTCGCGCAGGGCCGTCAGCAGCGCGGCGGCCTGCATATCGCCGGAAAGCTCTCCGGCATTGATCCAGATTGTTTTCATGAAACCTCGTTGGGGGCGGCTTCCGGCTGCCGGGCGTCGCCTCGGAACCGGAGATAAAGGACGTTGATCACGGCGCAGGCGGCGAAGGCCAGCGCCAGGCGCAGGAAGAAAATCCCCCCGATGTGCGCGCCGATGAGCAGCATGAGGCAGGTATCCTCAATGATGGCGTGCGCAAGCCCCATCAGGGTCATGCAGGAAAACACGTCGTGCCGGGACATCTCACCGCTGCGGGCTTCCTTGAGGATGACGCCGCTGGCGTAGACGATGCCCGTGATCACGCCGACGATCATGGTCGTCGCGGCGGCGGGGCGCATGCCGAGCACCCGCAGGGCCGGGGCGAGCGCCCGTCCAGCCAGATCCGCGACCTTGAGATGGCGCAGAAGCCGCTGGAGCAGCATGACGGCGAAAATGATGCAGAAAATGCTGATGAGGTTGCGCACTTCCCCGATCGCCCACCAGAGCAGGTTGACGTCCGGCGAAGGGGTAAAGGCGATGCGGGCGGGCGTATCCAGCCAGCCGAACGCCTGGCAGGACGCATGCACGATGACCCCGCCGATGACGGCGACCACGAGACGGATAATGGCCTGGCCGATGAACGACACGCCGCACTGGGCCGCAATGCGCCCTTCGGCCGGGATGCTGTGCGCGATGAGCATCATGACCGCGAGCGTCGTGACCTGTTCCGTGGTCAGCGGCGGCAGCCCCGGCAGCAGGCCGATGAAGACGATCAGCGCTGAATAGAAATTGACCATGATGCCCGTGGCCCATGCGATGCCCAGATCGGCGGGGAGCCCGGTCAACTGCATGACGGGCTCAAGGGGCAGGGCCAGATAACGAATCCAGTCCAGCTCGGCGAGGATCTTCATGGCGATGCTGATCGGAATAAGCACCTTGAAAAAATCGCAGCTTACATGCACAGCGTCCATAAGGACTTCGCGCAGCGTCGTGAGCAGGGGGCTGGTCATGGCATATCCGCGGCGGGTTATTGGGAGGCGAGAAGGACTGAGTAGATGTACTCCCGCAGGGCCTGAGACCAGGGGCGCATGGCGCATCCGGTGAGCGCCGTATACTTTGCGGAGGAAAGCACCTCATAGTTGGCGCGGAGCGTCTTGTCCGAGCTTGCGATGGCCCGCACGGAGCAGGGCAGGCTGGCTTGGCGCACGGCTTCCGCCGCCAGTTCGCACCATGTGGCCTGGCCTGAGTTCGCCACATGGTACAGCCCGGACGCCCGGCGCTTGACAAGCTGGAGCGTGGCCTGCGCCAGATCCTTCGCATACGTCGGGGAGCCGATCTGATCGTGGATGACCTCTACGGTTCCTTCGGTCTTGGCCCGCCTCAGGAG
Source organism: Bilophila sp. T19-St14 (assembly GCF_059728385.1). Taxonomy (NCBI): domain Bacteria; kingdom Pseudomonadati; phylum Thermodesulfobacteriota; class Desulfovibrionia; order Desulfovibrionales; family Desulfovibrionaceae; genus Bilophila; species Bilophila sp. T19-St14. Next base: position 1,708,352 of record NZ_BAAGFT010000001.1, on the reverse strand, counting down.
GCGCTTCAGGAAGCTGTCTCCATCCGGGCCGAACAGCCAGCCCGTACGGATGATGCAGATGTTGTCGGCGTTGAGCTCAAGCAGGGCCTGCTCACCGGCAAGGCGGCTCTTGCCGCACAGGGAAACCGGATCGGCCTTGTCCTCTTCGGTGTAAGGGGAATCCTTGCGGCCGTTGAAAACCTGATCCGAGCTGTAGTGGACGAGGAACCTGGGCGTGCCTTTGACCAGCCCGCCGAGGAATGCCGGGAGGCCACGGTTGACAGAGAGGGCTTCTTGTGGCTGTTTTTCAGCGGGGTTTTCCGTGTTCCAGCTTACGGTATTGAAAATGACGTCAGGATTGATGAATTCGATGCGCGGCTGGAGTTCCGCGGGATTCAGCAGGTTGCAGTCCTCAAAATCCAGCGTTTGCGCCTCCCAGCCGTTTCCGGCAAGCTGCTGCGCCAGAGGCTGGCCCAGAAGACCGTGTCCGCCAAGAACAAGAGCGACAGGAGTACTCACGGGTTTTCTCCATAAATGTATGAGGCGCTCAGGGTATCAGCCGATCTGGAACGCGTCAACGCACGCGGGAACGCCGTTCGTTTTATCCACCTGCCATATAAGGTGAAAAAGGAGGGTACAACTTTTTGTACGCTATAACGAAGAAAAGAGGCATCCTTCTTGCAGCATTTGGTTCGGGCAGTTCTCAGGGGGAGTCGACGCTCCGGCGTTTCGATGCGCAAGTCCGCAAGGCTTTTCCTGATGTATCGGTGCGTTGGGCCTTTACGTCCATGCTCATGCGGGAACGGCTGGCCAGTGAGCGGAAAAAATCGGATTCCGTTCACAAGGCATTGAAGAAAATGGCTTTTGAGAAGTTTACCCATGTGGCGGTTCAGCCTGTGCATGTCATTCCCGGCTTTGAATACGGGGACATCGTCTCGGATGCGGACGAGCTGCGCGCCGACGGGACGTTTGCGTCGCTCGTGGTGGGCGCGCCTTTGCTGACGGAGTCGCAGGCATCGGTGGAGCGCGCCGCGTGCGCCCTGCTTGCCGGGCTTCCTTCCGGGCGCGCGCCCGGCGAGCCGGTGCTGTTCATGGGGCACGGGAGCCGCCATGCCGCGGAGGGCCGTTACGAGGCCCTTGCCGCGGCTGTACGGGAACGCGATCCCCTCGTGCTCATGGGCACGCTGAACGGGGCCGTCCGTCTTGAGCACATCGTGGAACGCCTGCGGGCTTGCGGGCGTCCGTTCGGCCGAGTTTGGCTGCTGCCCCTGCTTGCCGTCGTAGGGCGGCATACGCTTGAAGACATGGCCGGGGACTCTGAAGATTCGTGGCGTTCCCGGCTCGAAGCCGAGGGCATCGCCTGCGTCCCCGTCCTTCGGGGGATGATGGAGTATCAGGGGTTCAGGGACATTTGGGTCGACAATTTGGCGCAGGCCATGAAAGGGTGGGGCTGAGCGAATCGGGGGAGGGGGAGAAGGAACTTTCTCCAGAAAGTTCCTTCTCCCCCTCCCCCGAACCCCCTCCCTCTCATCTTCAAAGACTTTCGTAAGGGTCGATGAAGGGTGCGGAGGCACGGCGGTTTTCCTTGTTGGCGTCCGTCTCCTGGTGTTGCGGCAGGAAGAACGAAGAGGATAGGCAGGGAAGGGAATCTACAAAAGGATAAGAGGATAAGAAGAGGGCTTCCTATGCCGCCGGAAGTCCCGAATGCAAAGGTTCCGAACCAGCGCAAGCCGGTTCGGAACCTTTGCATTCGGGACATTTCGCCGGGGTCCGGGGGGCGGCTCGCCTCCCGGACGGGGGTCAAGGGGGCGGGAAGCCCCCTTGGCTCCGGGGCCTTACGCCTTCACGGTAGCCGCGGCGGGTTTGTTGATGATGGCATCGAACTCGCGTTGCAGCGAGGCAATCAGGTCGTGCACGGAAACGATGCTGTTGACGCGGGAGACGTTTTCGCCGCAGAAGGCAAAGCCGCGTTCAAGATTGCCCTTCATGGCGTTGATGAGGGCGGCGGCGATGCAGTAGGGGGTTTTTTCCTGTTCGCAGGTCTTCACGCAATGGAAGATGCATTTGAACGGCTTTTTGCCGCCCTCCCGCATGGAATCAATGAAACTGTTCACGAGCGCGCGGCCGGGCATGCCCACCGGGCTCTTGATGATGGTCACGTCTTCCTGTTTGGCGTTGATGTAGGCCTGCTTGAAGCGGTCATCGGCGTCGCATTCGTAGGTGGCGACGAAACGGGTGCCCATCTGGACGCCGGACGCGCCGAGATCCATGTACTTCTTGATGTCTTCGCCCGTATATACGCCGCCGGCGGCGATGACCGGGATTGCGTGCCCGACCTTGTCTTCAAGCGGCTTCACCGCTTCCACAACCTGCGGGACAAGCTGTTCGAGGGCATAATTGGGATCAACGATATGTTCGGGGCTGAAACCGAGGTGCCCGCCGGCCTTGGGGCCTTCCACGACGAAGGCGTCGGGCATGTAGCCGGTGCTGGACATCCACTTGCGGGCGATGAGGGTGGCGGCGCGTCCGGAAGAGATGATGGGGACGAGCTTGGTCTTGAACTCTTCCTTCTTGCGTTCGCAGGTCTCATTGAAAATCTTGGGCAGATCCATCGGCAGCCCGGCGCCGGAGAAGATCACGTCGGCCTTGGACTCGATGGAGGTGCGAACCATTTCGGCGAACGTGGTCAGGGCGACCATGATGTTTACGCCGATGATGCCCTGCGTGGCTTCGCGGGCCTTTTCGATTTCGCGGCGGAGGGCGCGGAGGTTGGCTTCAAGGGGGTTGCTGGCCACATCGGGCTCCTTCATCCCGATCATGGCCCCGGCGATGACGCCGATGCCGCCTTCGTTGGCCACGGCGGAAGCAAGCCTGGAAAGCGAAATACCAACGCCCATGCCGCCTTGGACGATTGGGGTTTTAGCGACGAGGTCGCCTATCTTCAGAGAGGGGAAAGACATGAAGAACCTCCTAGAGGTCTCTTATGGAGTTATGGGTATGCGGGCGGGAATGGGAATGCTTCCTGCTTCTAATACCCGGAATTATTGTTGGGAGGATATGATACACACGTTCCGCCAGGAACACCAGCGGCAATGTGCCCCTTCCCGTGGGCGGAATTCCGGGCAAAGCTCCATATGCAGGAGGATGAACCCGATGAGGCGGGGGATGAGCGACAACGCCCGCTCCCGCTCCTCAATGGTCATGGCCTTCCCGAAAAGGGGCCGTTCCCCGCCGTCTTCGCCAAGGGCGACGAACGCCGCGTCAAGCACGGGCTTGCCCGTAGCCTGCCCATACAAATAACAATAATACAGCAATTGCACTGTGGGAATACGCTGTGCGATGATTGGCAAAAAATCATGTTCGGGGTCTGGATCGGATGCGGCTTCGGCCGCCTTTTCCGGCTCCAGTGCATCCCAAAAGGCGTCGTCGGCCCAGATGTCCGGGCGCAGCGCCTTGATGCGGCCCGTCTTGTAGTCGAGGATGACCGCCCCCTCGTCGAGCGCACCTTCGGGGTCTTCCTGTTCGCGCCAGTCCACCCGGTCGAGATTGCCGGTAAGCCGCCTGACGCGGCCTCCCGCCCGTATTTCGGCATCGTATTCCTCCTCTAGGGAAAGCACCTCCGTCTGTTCCGGCTGGGCGCGCAGGAACATGCCCAGACGCTCCGGCCCGGTGACGGAAAGCATGGCCGCGCTTTCCGGCGGCAGGGAGGCCTCCAGCCCCGATGCGTCGAGCGCCGTGCGGAACAGGGCGCGCAGGGCTTGTTCGTCGAGGAACGGCAATTCAGGATCGCCCGACTGCGCGTCGCGGCGCACGGCCTTGCCCACGGCGGGGGCGTAAAAATCCCGAAGCACGTTGTGCAGAAGCACGCCCACGGCAGCCGGATCATCGTCTTCGTTCACCTCGTCGATGGGCGCGATGGCGCACAGGCGTTCATAATAATACCTCAGCGGGCAGGTCAGGTAGGCGTCCAGCCGGGTGGCTGACAGGGGATGCTTGAGCGATGCGGCGATCTGTTCCCGTATGGCGGGGGTCTTGGTGATGACCTTGCGCACCCTGACCGGCGGGCGGACATCAAGGGACGCCGTGCGGAGCGGTTCGCGCCCCGGCTTCAGGCGCTGCCCGCGGGCCTGCTCTTCCTGCCAGATGAGCTCTTCCACAAGGCGGCTGCGCTGTTTTTTCCCGTCGAACAGGCCGGAGGTTTCCACGCCTTCCTGCCAGTAGAGCCAGACCTCATCGGCCCCGGCGATGAGCCGGTGGAACGTGTAGGCCGCAAGCTGTTCGCGGTTGCGGGTGTCGGGCAGTCCGAGAAGGGCGCGCAGGCTGTCCGGCAGGAGCGGGCTGCGGATCGGCGCGCCGGGAAGCCTGTCGTCGGTGACGTCGACAAGAAACACGCGGGAGAATTTTAAGAGGCGGGTTTCCAACATGCCGAGCACTTGCAGGCCGGTCAGGGGATCGGCTTCAAAGGGGACGCGCTCGGCGCGCACGAGCTCCAGCAGCATGGCCTGCATCAGGGGCCACGGCAGCGGCGTGTCGGCCATGCCGTTGTCCTTGAGGGCCGGGATGATGCGCTGCATGAGGCGGAACAGGCATTCCGCGTCGATGGGGAAACGCGACCAGATATCGGCCTTGCCGTTGTCCGCGCCGTTTTCGCCGTTGCCGCTTCCGTAGACGAGCAGGGTGTCGCACAGGCCGGAAAGCGCGTCCGCAAGCCCGCCGAGGGTATGGGCCCTCGCCCATGTGTCCACGGTATCCCGCAGGACGCGGTTGACCAATTCCCGGATGGCGGGCATGGCTGCCGCCACGCCGGGCAGGGAGGAGGCGGCGAAGAAGTCGTCAACGGCGCCTTCGGCGACGGCGTGGGCGTCGGCGTGCCGGCTGCCGTTGCGGAGGCGGGTTTCCATGTTCTGGAAGATGTCGCGCAGGGAAATGCCGTTGGCCTCAAGCAGGCGCAGGTATGGGTGGCGGACGAGATCCGCAAGCGCCTTCCAATGGGTCGTGCCGTTGGGCTGGCGGCGGTTGCGGGCTTCGAGCACCGTTTCCAGCAGGCGGAACAGGAGCGAGCGTTCAAGCGGGTAGCCGAGTGAAATATTGCAGTCCTTGCGGGGCAGGTGGTGCAGCACGGGCAGCAGCGCCCCGCTGTGCGTGAGGGCCACCGCGGTGTCGAGCTGCGAGGTAGGGATGGGGGCGGGGGTTGGGGCACGCCCACCGGGGGAAGGGAGAGGGAACCCTTCTGAAGAAGGGCTTCCCTCTCCCTTCCCCCGGGCCCCCTTCTCTCTCCCTCCCAAGACTTTCGACGTTATCGAATCCTTGTTGTCGGCATTCCCGCTGGCCGAAGTTTCGGGAAGGGGGGAGATGGCGCTGATTTCCGGTTGGGGAAGCAGGGAAAGCTGCTGCGTCGTGCTTCTGGCCTTGAGGGCTGCGGCGAGGCGGTCTTTCCGTTCCAGCTCGATGAGATCGCCGCGCAGGGCGTCCAGTTGGGAATGCAGGTCGTAGCCCGCGAAATAGTGGATTTTCGGCTTCTTGCCGGGGGAAGGGCAGGCCAGCACGGTATCGGCCTTCCAGTCCGCGATCCAGTTCGCCTGTTCGGTACATGCCCAATGCCCCTGTCCGTTTCCTGCCAATGCGGGATCGACGTGCAGGAAGACCTGCGCGCCGTGCCGCCAGAGATAGCGGAACAGGATGTTTTCCGTGCCGGTGAGCATACCGAAGCCAGCCAGCAGGATGGCGCGTCCGGCGAGAAAGCCGGGCAGCGGCGGGAGGCCGTCCCCGTCCGGGCCCTCTTCCAGTGCACTGGCGACGACAAACGCATCGAATCCGGGCGTGGTGAGGTCGGATTCGATCAGCGCGTCGCGGTAACGGCGGAAAATCTTGCCGAGCGAGCCGAGCAGAGCCGCCCCGAAAGGAGCCACTTCGCCTTCCGTATACAGCATGTCCTCAGGCGTAAGCCCTTGCGTAAAACATTCCTCCAACAGCTCCGCGAGCCGCACCCCCCACGGGAAGAAGCCCGCGTCGTCGGTTTTGGCGAGCTGCATGCACAGTTCGGTATCGGGTTCCGCCAGTTCCCGCACGCAGCGGGAGAGCAGTGCCACCTGATCCAGTTTTCCGGCCTCCCGGCGGAGTTTCTGGTGTTGCTCCTGACGGAATGCCGCCATCAGTTCCCGTTCCGTGAACATCCGTGGGATGAGGCAGGGTTTGGGCACATCTGGCGCATAGCGGAAGCGTTCCCGCAGGTAACGGCGGGGGCGGTCGTGCATGAAGACCACCACCGCGTTGCCGGGGTGTCCACGTGTGGCTTTCATCACCCCATTTTTAAGGGCGTCCAAGAAGTCTGTGTCCCAAGGGACGATGCGGAACGGGGGGCAGGGTGTCATAGCTTCACCTGAGAGTGGGGTGGGGGGAGGGAGGTTAGGGAAGACTGGGGAAGATTGGGGAAGGGAGGGAGAAACTTTTAAAAAAGTTTCTCCCTCCCTTCCCCAAACCCCATCCCTCCCGTTTCAAAACTTTTCGACTTTATCGAATCCCTTTTGTCGGCTTTCCTAAGAAAAAGAAGGACGAAGTTTTTTTCAAGGCGTTGTCATAGTATATGGAGGGCATCTCCACAGCACGGTGAAAATGCCGCCTTTTTATTGAGATATTCATTTTTGCAGTGAAAGCCTTATTTCAACTTTCTGAAATTCAAAATGGATTTTTTAGGAAGGCTCTATCATAGTACAAAGTTGTTTTTGTCTCAGCAATATGTTGAAAATATATATTTTTTCAGTTTTTCCACTGGTGGGCTCCATGATTGGGGGATTTTATTGATTATTTCTTTGGAATTTCAAGGAATAAAGCATTAACCGTTTTCTATGACACGGTTTTAGGTTGTGTCATCAATTATATATAATATATTGAAATTATTAAATTGTTTTTCAAATTGTAAAAAAAATTGTTTCAATAATTTCAAATAGTTATATATCGAATGATGATATGAGTTAGAAAGTCATCGAAAAGGTGAATATCTCTTTTCACAGTTTTTTCCCTTGGTGGAATCCAAGGCTAAGTCATTTTGTTGGTTATTCCTTTGGAACTTCAAGAAAGCATCTACCGTTTCCTATTTTTTATCCGGTTTTCCCATTGGCAGAATCCACAGCTAAAACATTTTATTGATTATCCCTCTGGAACTTCAAAGAGAAAAGTATCAACTATTTTCTATGACACAGCCTTTCCAATTTTTCGTTGGCTGGCTCTATAACTGGGGCAGTTTATTGGTTATTTCTTTAGGTTACGTCGTCATTTTTTTTGTATATAATTAATTGAAATTATTGAAAATAATTCTTTGAGACTTGAAAAATAATTAAATGATTTCAATAGATTCTATCTGATTGACGACACGGCCTAGGACTTCAAGAAATAAAGCATGAATTGCTTCTTATGATGCAGCCATTGATTGGCTCCATATAGGATGAGGTCGTTTCATTTCCACAGCATGATAAAAATACAGCCTGTTTCTCCAGCTTTTCTTTGGCGGCTTCATAGCCGAAACAGTTTATTGCTTATCCTTCTGGAGTTTCAAGAAAGCATCAACTATTTCCTAATGGCACAACCAGCATGTTTAATTGATTTTTATCATTAAGGAAAGCTGTGGGCAGGGATTCGATAAGGCCAAAAGTCTTGGGAGGGAGAGGGGAGGGGGGGGCGGGGGAGGGGAGAGGGAAGCCCTTCTTCAGAAGGGGTCCCTCTCCCCTCCCCCGATTTCACCCCTGCTCCACCATACGCAAATAAAGTTCCCGGCCTATCCACGCGTCGGTGGCGGCATAGCGGATCTGCTGCGGCGTGAGGGTCTTCTTCGCCCAGTTGGAACACTGGGCGGCCTTGCTGATGCGGCAGCCCATGAGCTGGGCCGCCAGCGTGCGGAGGCCCTGCGCCTTGATGCCGCGCTGCTTCGCCATCTCGGCGAGATCGGCAAGCCCGGCGGGTGTGAACTCATGCAGCTTCTGGAGCGCGCGCATGTCGTCACGGATGGCGACACCCGCCTTGATGACGCCGGGATCGGCGAGCAGCCCCGCGAGCGCCTCGCAGAAGGGCGTGAGGTTCAGGCGGATCAGCACCACAAGCTCCGAACCGGCAAGCTGGATGAGCGAGGTCGGGTAACTCTTGCCTTTCTTGAAGGACGGGCGGGATTCGGTATCGAATCCGAGAAGCGTTTCCTTTTTAAGCAAATTCAGGGCACGGGCCATTTCGCCTTCGGTCTGGACAAGCATTACCTCGCCTTCGTAGGCCAACATGGGCAGGCCGTTGATTTCTTCTTTGGAAAGCGGTTCCCCGCCGGCTGCGTTTGAAGATGCGTTCATGCTATTTGCCGATACAGAAAGATGCGAAAATACGGTTAAGGACTTCTTCCGGGGTGTCCAGCCCGGTGATCTCCGCCAGCGCCGAAGCCGCGCCTTCCAGACGGACGGCGCACAAATCATAGGGAACCCCCGCGAGGATGTCCTGTTCCAGCGCCTCAAGCTCCCCGCGCACCTCCGTCAGGCTCCGGGCCTGCCGCAGGTTGGGCGCCGCTTCGCCCGGTTCCGGCTCCTGCCCCTGGCTGCGGGCCAGCGCAAGCTCCCGGACGGCTTCGGCCAGCGTTTCCAGGCCTTCCCCCCTGCGGGCCGAAATAACGGCATGGGCCGCCGGTTTCCCGGAAAGGCCCGTCTCTTCTCCATACCAGTGCGGGGGAGGGGTGGCAAGATCGCTTTTGTTCCAGACGAGGATGGTGCGTTCCGGGCCGAGCTCCGAGAGCAATGCCCATGTGTCCGGCGTCGCCCCCTCCGCGCCGTCGACCATGAGCAAGACCACATCGGCGGATTCGATCATGGAGCGGCCCAGTTGGATGCCCTGCGCCTCGGCGGGGTTGTCCGTTTCGCGCAGGCCCGCCGTATCCACAAGCCGGACGGGGAGCCCTGCAAGCCGGATCGGCTCTTCCAGAAAATCGCGTGTAGTTCCGGGGTATTCCGTCACAACGGCACGCTGGCGGCCAAGGAGGGCGTTCATGAGGCTGGACTTGCCCGCATTGACCGGGCCGGCGAGGGCTACGGTCACGCCCTCGCGCCAGCAGCGAGTCCGCTCGAACCCGGCGAGCAGGGAGGCCACAGCCGCCTTTACGTCCGCGATGGCGGCGAGGAAACCTTCCTGCGGGAGGCATTCCACTTCTTCCTCAGGGAAGTCCACGGCAAGGCAGATCTGCGCCCGCAGGTGCTCCACGCGGTCCCGCAGCCCGGCGATGCGCTGCCCAAGCACGCCGTCGAGTTTGGCGGCTGCAAGCCTTGCGCCTTCCTTGGACGGCGCGGCGATCATCTCGGCGACGGCTTCGGCCTGCGTCAGATCCATCCTGCCGTTGAGGAAGGCGCGGCGGGTGAATTCCCCCCGCTCCGCAAGGCGCGAACCAGCGCAGAGGCAGGCTTCAAGCACCGCCGCCAGCAGGACGGGGCCGCCGTGACACTGGAATTCCGCCACATCTTCCCCGGTAAAGGTCTTGGGGCCGGGCATGAACACCGCCAGCGCATCATCAAGCGTGTTGCCTTCCATGTCTTGAACACGCCCGCGCCGTAGAGTCCACGGCTTATAGCCCCCCTTCCCGGCCGGTGCGAACAGCTTTTCGAGTATGGGCAGGGCGTCCGGGCCGCTGACCCGGATGATGCCGATGCCTCCGGCACCGGGGGCCGTCGCTATGGCCGCTATCGTATCGGTGGTCATTATGGCTCCTGAAGAGAGGGCGCATCATGAGGAGGAAAACCTTTCCCGGAAGCGGGGAGCGCCCGCACGTTTTCCCCCTCCCCTTCCTTATTTCAAGGCATCTTTCATGCAGGCATTGGCCTGCCCGTTGCCAAACAGTCAGGCCGCCTGCGTTTTTCTTAGGCCCTGCCAAAGTATGTGATTGTTTCATCTCCACAGTGTGGTGAAAATACGGCCTTTTTCTCCGGCTTTCCCCTTGGCGGAATTCATGACCAAGGCATTTTTCCGTCTATTCATTTGGAACTTCAAGAAAAAAGCATCAACTGCTTTCTACGGCACAGCCTTTTCTTATTGAGGGGGGATGATATTCTGAGACCGCTTTTTTGCCAAGAGCGGCGGATCCGCACGGAGAAGGACGACAGCTTGAAATACGCGATGACACCATTCCAAGAAGGAGCGGATCCGTGCGGGGGAGGACGACAGGAACACCGCCGGGCTTTCCCCGCAGCGCATCCATATCCCCATACAAAAAAAGCGGCTTCACCGAAGCCGTTTTTTCACCCCTGCCTCCATAATGAAAGTTTTAGGAGGAAGGGGATGGGGTTCGGGGAAGGGGAAGGAAGCCCTTTTCCAAAAGGGTTCCTTCCCCTTCCCCGATATGTCTTTTAGTGCCGTTCCTGACGGCGGCGCTGAATGATCACGCGCTTGAGTGGGCCTTCGCCGGAACTGCGGGTCTGCACGTCCGGGGAGTCCTGCAACGTCATGTGCACGAGGCGACGATGGTAGGAGCTCATGGGGCGGGTGGAACAGGGGCGGCCCGTGGCGCGGACACGCTCCGCCAGCGCAAGGGCCAGCTCACGGAGCCGGTCGTCCTGACGTTCGCGGTAGTCGCCCACGTCGAACTGCACGCGGACCGGCGCTTCCATGCGGCGGCTGACGATGCGCGAGGTCAGATACTGAAGCGCCGCCAGCGTCTGCCCTTCACGGCCTATGAGCAGGCCGGAGTCATCGCCGCAGTCCACATGGATGTCCACACGGTTCTCCATGATCTTCACTTCCACAGGCGTTTCACCGAGGATGGAGCTGACGATCCTGGAGGCCACTTCTTGGGAAACGGCGGCGAGCTTTTCCTGATCCAGCTCGGAGAAAGGCTTGGAGGGCAGGCCTTCATTCAGGGCTTCGTCCTGATCGAACTCCAGAGAGCTGTCCCGCAGCACATGCTGTTCCGCCGGAATTCCCATAGGGCGGCGTTCCTGACGCGGCTCGTAGGGAGGGCGAGGCGCGCGCGGACGATCCTGGCGTTCGGGACGATCCGGGCGATCCTGATTGGCCCGGCGTTCGGGACGGGGACGGCGAGGCCGGAAAAAGTCCTCATTCCCTTCGTAGGGGATGCGGGGGCCGTCGCTGCGGCGGGGCCGGCGAGGGGCGCGGGGCTCATCAATGCGGTTGCCGATGGAATCATCGATATACGTTTCCTCATCGGGGAGGATACGGTTGCCGATGGAATCGTCCTCTTCCTCCACGGGGGGAAGGATGCGGTTGCCGATGGAGTCGTCTTCCTCAAGCGGCGGCTTCGGCTCCCGGTTGCCGCGAGGCGGGCGGGAAGCCTGCCCCTGACGGGGCTTAGGGGAGGAGGCGGGCTGCGCATCGCGTGCCAAGAGCGACCCTACGCGGGGCTTGAGCTGTGCGCGGCGGGCGCGGACGATGGCCTTACGCGCCCCGACCAGGCCGAAGATGCCGTTTTTGGCGTCCTGTACGATGTCGATTTCCAGCTTTTCCCGCTGCGCGTCGAAATACGAACAGGCGGCGCGGATCGCTTCGTCAAGGCTTTTGCCTTGGAATTCTTTGAAATCATCCATGAGAACCTCTCCTCGCACAAACCGTTATGCCTTACGCAGCATCCACCACTGCTGCCCGATGGACAGGATGTTGTTGCACAGCCAGTAGATGACCAGACCAGCGGGGAAGTTGATGAACATGACCGTAAAGATGACCGGCATGAACATCATGACCTTCTGCTGGGTGGGATCGCCGGCGGCGGGCGTGAGGCGCTGCTGGAGGAACATGGACGCGCCCATGAGCAGCGGCGTGATGTAGAACGGGTCCGCCGCGGAAAGGTCGGCCAGCCAAGTGATGTCCGTGAAGGGCAGGTATTCGATGAAGGAGGCGTGGCGCAGCTCGATGGAGTTCAGAAGGGCCTGATACAGGCCGATGAACACCGGGATCTGCACAAGGATGGGAAGACAGCCGCCAGCCGGGTTGACCTTGTAGGTCTTGTAGAGCTGCATCATTTCCTTGTTGAGGGCTTCCTTGTCGTCCTTATGCTTTTCGCGGAGCTTCTTCATCATGGGCTGGAGCTTCTTCATCTGTTCCATAGATTTGAAGCTCTTCTGGGACAGGGGCCAGAAGACGACGCGGATACAGAAGGTGAGCATCAGGATGGCGATGCCCCAGTTCCCCACAAAGGAATGGAAGAAGGCCAGAATGGTCAGCAGGGGGCGGGCGATGATCGAGAACATGCCGAAGTTCACGGCCTGCGACAGATGATCGGGAGCCGTGGCCAGCATGGTGCGATCCTTGGGGCCGAACCACCAGTTCACGGCTACGGGCACTTCGCTGCCGTTGGAAGGCGTAAGCAGGTCGGGGCGTTCAAGGGCGAGGCGCCACACGTCGCCCTGCACGCGGCCCTTGAGGGTCAGGTTGTTGGGATCGGCGGGGGCGGTGACGTTCATGAAGTAGTTGCTCATGACGCCGGCCCAGTTGAAGACGCCCTGTTCGATGATGCCCTGTTCGGCGAGGGTGCTCGCGCTCGTTTCTTCCTTAAAGCTTTCGTTGGCGTCCCACGCGAGGCGGGTGGGGTCGTACTTGCCGTTGCTGAACGGGGTAGCGGCGACCGTGAAGCCGAGGCGGACGGTGCGGGGCGTCTGGTCGGCGGAACCCACCAGGACGTTTTCGCTCAACAGGTAGTTGTCGGCGTTGAAGGTAATGACGCGGGTCACGCGGATGCCGTCGACGATGCCGGTGAAGGTCAGGCTGCCCTGTTCCCCGGCCTTGAGGTTCAGGTCGGAACCTTGGAATGACCACTGCCCGGTGCTCCACGAGGGCTGGCCGTTGACGGTCAGGCCGAGGGGGGCGGTCTTGGAAGCTTCCGGCGAAATGAGGTTCACCTTGGGGGAATCGGCATTGATGGTTTCGTCGTAATGCTTCAGCGTAAAGGAGCGGAGGATGCCGCCGCCGGAGTAGATGACGGCGGAATAAAGCGGGGTTTCCACCTTGACGTCGGCACCGGCCGAAGGCGTGAACACAGGCAGGGAAGGCGCGGGCGCGGCAACAGGCTGCGCCGCCGGAGCTGGCGCGGCTTCCTGAGTGGCTACGGGGGGCTGCTGGGGCTGGATCCAGCCCATGTGTTCGGCCAGCGGGGTCCACGCCAAAAGAACGGCGATTGCCAGGGCGATGGCCAAGAAAGTACGTTTATCGTCCATGATGATCCAGTTGCTCCTGATGGCTGAAAGAGGAAGAATGTGGGGGAGGTACGGGATCATAGCCTCCCGAAGACCAGGGGTGACAACGAAGGATGCGCCGCAGGGCGAGCCAACTGCCCTTGAAAATGCCGTGGGTCAGCACAGCCTCTATGGCATAGGCTGAACAGGTGGGATGATAACGGCAGGAAGGTGGAAGCACGGGAGACAGCGTCCACTGGTAGAGACGGATGGGCAGGACCGCCAGACGGCGCAGAGAGAGGCGTTTCACGCCTTGACTCCGGGAGCCGTTTCCGGTTCGAGCCCGCCGGGTGCGGCGATTCCGTCGCGGGAGCTGTCGGGGCAGGCGTTCTGTTCGCGGCGCAACACGACATACCCGCCGATTTCCTTGATCAAGGGAAGGAATTCGCGGGTTGCGGCAGCGAGATCGAGCTGTTCAGGTTTGAGGTGGCGCTTTGGCACGATCACAAGATCCACAGCCGGAGGCAATAGGGCCTGATGCAGCCGGAAACATTCCCGGAGCACTCGTTTGACACGATTCCGCATGACTGCTGTTCCGATTTTCTTGGTGACGGCCATACCGACGCGCCACGGATCACCGGATGCACGAAAACGAACAAACACGACGAAGTGTTTGGAATAAAAACGACGGCCCTCATCATAACAAAGTGTGAAATCGGGCCGCCGGAGCAGTCGATGCCGACGAGGCCGGGTTAAACAGCTAATTGTTTACGCCCCTTGGCGCGGCGGCGACGGATGACGGCGCGACCGCTGGCGGTGCTCATGCGTTCACGGAAACCGTGAGTCCGCGCTCTCTTGATCTTGCTGGGCTGGTAAGTTCTTTTCATGGAAACTCTCCTTGGAAACGTAGATCAGTGACGTATACCTTCTCAGCTTCGGAGAGTCAAGCTCAGACAGAACGCGACGCCGAAACCTGTGAGGATCTTGCCGAATGGCTTGAACGATTTATTCCTTCAAGAGAGGAATTGCAACAGCGATATGAAAAAACGCGGCGGGAATCCGGGACCGGCCGTGTTGCCGCTCCCGCTTTTTGGGGGCATACTCCGCAAAAACGATGAGGTGTTTTCATGCAGCCACGTTTCCGTACCTTAAAGGCGACGATCCGCACTCAACTGCAAGGGCAGGGGTGGGGCGATTTTGCCAAGGAGCTGGACGAAGTCCCCGCCCGTGAGCTGGTGGGCCCTTTGTTTTCCTGTCTGCCCCTCGGCGGCGAAGCGACAGCCCGCGCGGCCTCGGCGCTGGGGAAAGCCGTTTCCCGCATGGCCGACGAACATATTGAGGAGGCCCGCAATGTTGTCCGGCGTCTGATGTGGCACATGAACGAGGAATCCGGCAACATCGGCTGGGGCATCCCCGAAGCCTTTGCCGAGATCCTCGCCCAGCACCGCCGCCTTGGGGACGAGTTTTACCCCATCCTCAATTCCTACATCATCAACACGGGCAAGGACGACAATTTCTGTGACAACAACGTATTGCGCCGTTCCTGCTTCCGTGCCGTAGAACATTTCGCGCTGGCCCGGCCCGATCTTGCGCCCAAAGCCAGAGGGCCGCTTCAGGCCGGTTTGCGCGACGAAGATCCCGTTTGCCGTGAAATCGCCAAGGAAGCGCTGGGCAAGATCGGCATGTTTTAGGGGATGGGTAGGTGAATGGAAATTGGAGGGGGGGAGGGGAACCTTTCTGGAGAAAGGTTCCCCTCCCCCCTCCAAACCTCCCCTCTCCCTTCCAAAGACTTTCGGCTTTATCGAATCCCTCTTGTAAGGGCGTTCGGATGAAAGACGGCTTTCCTTTGTAGGGGAAGCCGTTTTTTTATGGTTCTGCCATATAAGCGATAGATATTTCCTGAAGACTGGTTAGAGTAAGCGGTTTCTATTTTAGGCCCTGTCATAGTGTGTGATTGTTTAATTGCTGCAATATAATGAAAATACAGGCTTTTTCCCCGTTTTGCTGAGAGGCTCCATGATTGGGGATATTGCGGCGGAGAAGGTTTCATTTTGGTTGTTCTTTTGGCTGTGTTATAGAAAATGGCTGATGCTTTTTTCCTTGAAGCTCCAAAGGGATAACCGACAAAATGCCTTATCCGTGGCTCCCGCCAAGGGGAAAACTGGAAAAAGGCTGTATTTTCACCGTACTGTGGAGATGAAACAACCACATACTATAACAGAACCTTGTTTAATTGCTGCAAGATAGTGAAAATACAGGCTTTTTACCCGTTTTGCTGAGAGGCTTCATGATTGGGGATATTGCGGCGGAGAAGGTTGCATTTTGGTTATTTTTTGGGGCTGTGTTATAGAAAACGGTTGATGCTTTTTTCCTTGAAGCTCCGAAGGGATAACCGACAAAATGCCTTATCCGCGGCTCCCGCCAAGGGGAAAACCGGAGAAAAAGGCTGTATTTTCATCGCACTGTGGAGATGAAACAACCATAAACTATAACAGAGCCATTCTTTTTGAATTGGCGGTGTCATAGAAAACAGTTAATGCTGTATTTCCTTGAAATTCCAAATAAATAACCAATAAAATCCCCCAATCACAGAGTCCACCAGTGGAAATTTTTGAGAAAAAGCATATATTTCAGTATATTACTGAATCAAAACAACCAAATACCATGACACAGCCTTTGAATTTCAAGAAATGAAGCATCAACCGTTTTCTATGACATAGCCTTTAAATTTCAGATAGTTGAAATGCGGTTTTCATTGCAGAAGTAAACAGCTCTTTCAAGGGAGGCCCTTTTGCCAACCGGAAAACTGGGAGGAGGGATTCGATAAGGTTGAAAGTCTTTGGGGGAGAAGGGGAGGGGTTCGGGGAGGGGAAGAGGGGGCTTTCTTCAGAAAGTCCCCTCTTCCCCTCCCCGATTTTTCCTTCCGCCGCACAAAAGAGCAGCGCCCCGGAGGAGGAGACGGGGCGCTGCGGAGGAAGGAGGAGGATACAGTTTCTGTAAGGAGGAGGATGACTTTGCCATTGAACGAACAGACTCAGCTAGGCACCTGTGAAACGGTCAGGTGGAACCGGTCGTTCAAAGTTGTAGAAGGCTCTCGTATATATAAACGGCTATGCCGATTGTTGTTTCCCCTGACTGGATGGGAGTCAGGGTTTTTCGCCGCTGGAAAGGGAGACTGACCAACGGCAGGAGGGGGGCTTGTTATTCGTTTGCCGGGGCTTCCGCTCCGGGCTGTGGGCCGTCGGGCATGACGGTCATCCCTGTTGCGGGGCATCGGCGGGGCCGTTCAACCGGGCACCCCGGCCCCTTGCCTTGAAATACATTGATGCCGACTTCCTTAGCAATCCTGTCTGCCATCATGCCGCGTTCCTTGGCAAATTCATTGCGGAGCGCCACGAGTTCTTCCGTGGCCCTGCCGATGGCCTTCGGGTCAGGAGTGGGGCTGTTGCCGAGCGTGCGCAATTCAATGTACTTGGCCGCGAGCTTGTCCCGCAGCGGCGCGGTCTTGTCGGCGAAATCCTTCATGATGGCGTCGTACTGCGCTTTCTTTTCCTGTGTGAGCGCTTGGTAAACACAGTCTTGATACGACCTCTGCTGTCTCCAGTGGCCGTGGTGCCCGTCGTGGGGCGCTGCCAGCGCCTGTCCGGCAATCCCGCCCGCCGCGAGGAAAGCGGCAAGGGCTACGGCGACAGAGGCTTTATTGAGGTTCATTGAGGTTCTCCTAAAAGGTGTTTTGTTCGTCACTCTTGCCTAAGCTATAGCAATGCTCGTGCCAAATATTTTAAGTATTCGATTTTATATGTAATCATTAATATAACGCTTCTGGTAGGCTTCCCGTTGTCCTGAAAAGCTGTATAGAATTTGGACAGGGATATTTGACAGTGTATAAGAATCACACAGGGAAAAGCCCGGATGCGCGGAGGTGGCTAAAAAAGAGACAGCCACACTCCTTTCGGGAGCATGGCTGCCACGGGAACGGCGGGATGGAATCACTCCACGCTTTGCTCGTTGAGGGGTTGTGGGTTCAGATCTTCTATTTTGGTGCCGCGCACGCGGGTGCCCCAGCCGGGATTGAACCCGGCGAGCTTTTCCATTTGTGCGGAAATGCGCTGCAATTCCCGTATGGCCTCGGTACGCAGGCGGATGAGCTTGCGCCCGATGACGGCGAGGGCGTCAGGGGGGGTGTCGGACGCGAAAGAAAGGTTATGAAGTTCCGTAAGCGTTTGACGCAGTTGGATATGAATGACCGTAAGACAGGGTTCGGCCTCGCGCATGATGGCGAGTGCGGCCTGCTGCTGTTCGGGGGTGAGGTTTTGAGGCAGCGGCATGGCGAACAGGCGGCTGTCGAACCGGCTGCCGTCATGGGCCTGCTGCGGGGCGAGGGCCGGGCATTTGGAAGGCGCATCAGGAGAGAAGCCGGGGAAAGCCTCCGGCATCCGGGAAGGGGGCAGCCCTTTCGGAGCCTGCCGCGGCTGGCCTTCGTGAACCCCGGAAGAGGCGTCCTCAGCGAACGCCTTGTCGGGACAGCTCAAAACAGAGAGCGCAACCCCCAGTACAATCAGGTAAAACAGCGGCAGACAGAATCTGTTTTCTGTATATATCTGCATGAAGCCCCTTTCGCTTTTTGGGTGGCAATGAATGACAGGTATGGGTATGGCCAGGAAGCATCCTGAGCCAGAATCTGCACAGTATGACATGTACGTGAGCTTTGAAGGGCTCGTCAATAGCCGTAAAAATTGCAAAAAGCATACCACGCGTTAGGACGGCGGATCGCCGCAGGCCCGTCCCGTGCCGGGTGGTTGGAGCGTTTTTTGCTTCGTTCCGGCAGTGTTTTTTGCGCATTGCCTTAAAGGAATATCCGTATCCATGCAGACGACAGGACTTTTCTCCTCCTCCCCGCAGCAGGCCAAAGTCGGCGGCGGAAACTCGCTGATAGGGACGCTCGGCGCCGCACTGGTGCTCGTTTTCGGCGTCGTGCTCCTTACGGGGCTTTCGCTCGACCGCACGCAGACGGCTATGGTTCGTTTCCTTGCGGAAAAGGGCGTGGCGCTGGTCACGGCGCTGGAAAGCGGCGTCCGATCCGGGACCCGTTCGCGGACGGGCATCCGGTTGCAGTACCTTGTCGAAGAATTGGCGGATCGGCCCGACGTGCGCTTTATCGCGGTGACCATGCCGGATGGGACTATCCTCGCGCACAGCAACCCGGTGCGGGTGGGGGAAGTGCTGAATACCCGCGGCGGCAGGGAACTCGGCGCGGAGACAATCGCGGCGCTGCGCCCATCGGGAAACCCTTCATGGGCGATCATAGATATGGAAGGCTCACGGGCGTTCGTGGTCTTCAAGACATTCCACCCCAAGATAAAAGGCGGGGGGAGGCGGGATGAACCGGCGGCAGGGCCGCTGCCCTACGTCTTTCTCGGCCTTGACCTTGCCCCGCTCGAAGTGGCGCAGGCTCAGAACCGGGAGCGCGCCGTCCTGCTGGGGGCGGGGGTGCTGCTGGCGGGTATGCTGGCCTTGCTTGGCCTGCACGCCGTGGAGCGGGTTCGTTCGTCCCGGCGCGGGCAGCGGGTGGCTGAAGCGTTGGCTGAAGAGCTGGCCGTAACGCTTCCGGACGGGCTGGTCGTTTTCGACGCCAAGGGACGGATCACCCGGATGAACAAGGCGGCGCTGGCCCTGCTCGGCATGGAAGCCCCGGCGGAGGGCAAGGCGTTCTTGGGCCGGAAACCGGCGGACGTGCTCCCTTCGGCGCTGGCGGAACTGGCGGCGAAACTGTTGCGGGAACCTGTGCTGCCGGATACGGAAATCGTCCTGCGGCACGGAGAGGAGCAGCAATATCTTTCGGTACGCGGCGGGCACGTCAACGAAGGCTATGAAGGCCGCCTCGGTTCGCTCATGTTCCTGCGTGACCTTACGGAAGTCCGCCGCCTTGAGGCGGAAGTCCGCCGCAGGGAAAAGCTCGCCGCCGTGGGCAACCTTGCCGCGGGCGTCGCCCACGAGCTGCGCAACCCGCTCAGCTCCATCAAGGGATACGCGACGTATTTCGGGGGGCGGTTCCCTGAAGGCAGCGCGGATCGGGAAGCTGCACAGGTTATGGTCAAAGAGGTGGAACGCCTCAACCGGGCCATCGGCGATCTGATAGGGCTTTCGCGCCCCACGGACATCCGCCCGCGCATGACCGGGATGCGGCGTCTGGTTGAAGACACGCTCCGGCTCATCGGGCAGGACGCCGCCAACCACAAGGTTGGCATACGGTTCGACGCGCCCGATGTGCTGCCGGATGTGGCCATCGATCCCGACAGGATGCGTCAGGTGATCCTGAACCTGTGCCTGAACGGGCTTGAAGCCATGCCGGACGGCGGCGAACTGTCCCTGTCGCTGCATCCCGAACCCGATGCCCTGCGCCTCGAAATCCGGGATACCGGGATGGGCATCGCGCCGGAGGCGTTGCCGCATATTTTCGATCCCTATTTCACCACGAAGGGGCAGGGGACTGGGCTCGGCCTTGCCACGGTACACAAGATCATGGAGGCCCACGGCGGGAGCATTTCCGTCACTTCCGAGCCGGGGCAGGGCGCCGTATTCCGTCTGCTCCTGCCCTTGGGCGGTGAGGCCGGGAAGGTTCACGGGCATGAATGAGCGGACGCGGAAAACGTTGGGAAGAAAGGCGGGCACCGTGAGGATTCCCGCTTGTTTCCTCGTTTCCGCGGGACATTTGAGAAAGGTTCTGTCATCGGATTTGATTGTTTTATATCCGCAACATACTCAAAATACATTTTATCCGGTTTCCCGCCGGAAAGTTTCATGGCTGGGGGATTTTGCTGGTCGTCTGTTGGGGGGCACGAAAGAACAATGGCCCTGTCATGGTATGTGGTTGCTTCATCTCCAAAGTGCGGTGAAAATACAGCCTTTTTCTCCGGTTTTCCTTTTGGAGGAATACAGGGCTAAGGCGTTTTGCCGGTTAATCCTTTGGAACTTCAAGGAAAAAGCATCAACCATTTTCATGGCACAGCCTAAAATATTCATTACTTGCTGCGGCACAATCTTGGGAAAAGGGCTGACGATTGGGGCGGCATGACTATTATTGGATTGCAGGAACGGCTTCGGCTGTGCAGGGCATGGGGTACGCGTTCCGTCCGGGGGCAATCTCCGCTTATGGCGGGAAAGGGCCTTGTCACGCCTCCCTGCGTACTCCGATAGGGCCCGCCCCGCGTATGGGGAGCTTTTCAGAAGGATAAGACGAGCCTTCCCTGTTGTTGGGGTTCGCTCCGCGTATGGGGAAGTTTTCCGATGCATGGGTTACGTCATGCCTTCGCTTCGGGCCCGCCCTGCCCGTGTGGGGAGTTTTGAAAACAGTGCGTTCAGGTTCGGGCCGTTGTCGGATTGCCCCGCTCATGTGGGGATATGTTCGGTTGCCGGAGCCTGCGCACTGTGGGCATTGGGCTCTTCTCGCCTGTGTGAGGAAGTTGGGACTGAGCCCCACGGATCTGCCGCTGCATGGGGGCTCTCCCCGTCCGTGTGGGGAAGTTTCGTACAGTGGAACATCTTCGGAGTTTTCACGAGGGAGCACCTCACTCGTATGGGAAAGTTCGGGGAAAATGTCCCCGACGCCGTCCGCATCGGGGGGGCTCCCCCCCATGTGGGGAAGTTGGGCAGGACGAAGCGAGGCCAGTTTTCGGTCCGGGATGCTCTCCGCCCATGTGGGGGAGTATGCTATATAGAGCCTAACAAATTGGTGCTCTCCGCCCATGTGGGGAGGTTTTTGAACGGGTTTCCCTCCACGCCGGATGCGTTGGCTGTTCCGTTCGTGTGGGGATGTTTTGCCGTGGGAGCGGTGGAGCCGCCGTCAAGGGGATTATCCCGCCCACGGCGGGGAAGGATGGGGGAGACGGGTATCGTATCGCCGCCGGGAGGTATCCGGCGGGTACGGCATCGGCGGTGCCGGGGAGTCCGGGAAACCCCTTTTTCGGAAGGTCAGCCTGCCGGATTTATTGCCGCCGGAGGCGAGGAGGTATGAGATGGGCACGCCACCTACCATATTGATTGTGGACGACGACAGTTCCCACCGGGCGATGCTGCGGACGGTGCTCAGGGGGTGGGGATATGCCACGGATGAGGCCGACGACGGGGATACCGCCGTGGAAAAAGTCAAGGAACGGGCTTACGACGCCGTGCTTTCGGATGTGCGCATGGCCCGCATGGACGGCATTTCTGCCATCCGGGAAATTTTGCATCATAATCCCTCGATTCCGGTTCTGGTCATGACCGCATGGCAGTCCGTGGAAACCGCTGTGGCGGCGTTGCGGCTCGGTGCGTATGACTATCTGGAAAAGCCGCTGGATTTCGATCTGCTGCACCTCACGCTGGAACGGGCGCTCGATCATACCCGGCTGGCGGCTGAGAACCGGGAACTGAGGGAATATATCCGTGAAAACCCCTCCGGCCTTCTCGGACGCAGCCCGCGTATGCGCGAACTTATTGAGATGGTGAATACGGTCGCGCCCACCGAGGCGACCGTCCTGATTACCGGGGAGTCGGGGACGGGCAAGGAACGGGTCGCCCGCGCCATTCAGGAGGCCAGTGCCCGGAAAGGCAAGGCGTTCGTCACCGTCAACTGTGCGGCCCTCAATGAATCCCTGCTGGAGTCCGAACTGTTCGGGCACGAGAAGGGCGCGTTCACAGGGGCGGACAAGCGCCGGGAAGGGCGGTTCAGCCAGGCAGACGGCGGCACGCTGTTCCTTGATGAGATCGGTGAATTGCCCCTCCTGCTTCAGGCAAAGCTTCTGCGGGCCCTCCAGCAGGGGGAAGTCCAGCGCGTGGGCAGCGATACGCCCATCATCGTGGATGTGCGGGTCATTGCCGCGACCAACCGCAACCTGCGCGAGGAAGTCAGCGAAGGGCGTTTCCGTGAAGATCTTTACTATCGGCTCAACGTGATCGGCGTGGAAGTGCCCTCCCTGCGGGAACGCCGTGAGGACATCCCTGTGCTCGCCACGGCTTTTCTGGAGCGTTTTGCGCTGGCAAACCGCAAGGAGATCAAGGGGTTCACGCCGCAGGCGATGGATGCGCTGCTCAAGTATTCCTGGCCCGGCAACGTGCGCGAACTGGAGAACGCCGTGGAGCGGGCGGCTATCCTCTGCCTTGGGGAGTATATTTCCGAACGTGAGCTGCCTATGGCGGTATCCTCCGCGCTCAAGAACGGTGACGCCCCCGCGCTTGCCGAGCTGCAGGGGACGGCAGGCGTGGAGCCTGTCAGCATGACGCTGGATGAGATGGAACGCGCGGCCATCCTGAGGACGCTTCAGGATACGGGGGACAATAAGAGCGAGGCCGCCCGCCGGCTTGGGATCACGCGGGCGACGCTGCACAATAAATTACGGAGATATGACATGGAGTAGTTGACAAGAATAGTAATGGATACTATTAATAGGTCAACGCAACTCAATGTCATCAGCAAAGGTGGATTGGATATGAATACAGCGCACCTTTCCTCTACGAAAAATACATCTCCATTGGCGGCGTTTGCCGACCAGCAGATTGATTGGAACCTGACGCCTGAAATGGCGGTGACCCTCTATCTGGAGTGGGGCAATAACGACTGGCGTTCCGAGCATCCCCCGGTTCGTTCCAAGAGCGACGTAGCCACCTATTTTGTCGTGGATGCGTGGCAGGAGCCTTTAAGGGTACGGCTTGTGCGCCGCAATTCCGAATCGGCGGACGATCTGGTGACCGTTCCCCTGCCGGAGCCGTTGGCAAAAGCGTTCCGGGACGAGTACGGTTCCCTCAAGGGCGTCTTTGAGCCCATGCCGGTCATTAAGGACTGGCTCAAAAAGGAGCTTGGTCAGGCTTAATCCAGGAGGAGCGTGGGAACAGTGACGTTCGCCTAGCAGCTTGTCCGTGGGGCACCTCCCCTGGCCCCGGCGGTTTCCCAATCCTTCCGTTTTCCTCAATCAAGAAGGTATCCCGTTTTCAAATGCAGTATGTTCCGGTGCGCGGGTGGCGCATCGGCACGCCTCCGAAGCCCCCAAAGGCAGCAGTGCCCGCGGGGGTTTTGTTTTGGGAGGTGGTGTTGGGGAGAAGTGTTGTGGAGAAAAGCATTGGGGAAGGGAGGGAGGCCCCTTCTGGAGAAGGGGCCTCCCTCCCTTCCCCAAACCCCATCCCACCCACCCCGAAGACTTTTGACTGGTGGGGAGGCCGCGCGGCAGGAGTTCCGTTGGATATGGGGCGGGGAAAATGCCTCTGCTACGGAGTCCGCGCAGCGCGAGGCGTTCGGCTGGGTGCTGGGCAGGGGAAACAAAGGATCGCATGTCGTGCTAAAAAGGGCTGTGAGGGCTGATGCCCCTAGGTTGTGTCGTTAATTATATAATATATTGAAAATGTTTAATTATTTTGAGCTGCAAAAAAGATTGTTTTCAATAATTTTAAACAATTATATGTAAAACGACGACACGATCTAGTTACCCCTTTGGAGTTTTGAGAAATAAAACGCCAATCATTTCTTATGGCATAGCCTTTCGTAATCTGGTTTTGTGGACAACCTTTATGAAAAGGCCATCCACGGAAAAGCGAAACTTTTCGGCAGGCAAGGTACAAGGCAACTCTTGTATGAAGCTGGACATGCCGCAAGATTGCGGTAGCCGTCAGCGGATTTTGTCGCTTAGGGAGAGCCGCCGTGGTTTCGTTGGCTGGCCACAGCATCATCAACGGCAGTCTTCATCCGTACGCCGCTGAAGCGGCAACGGCTGAAACAATGCTGGCCTCGCAACGCCGCAGGACGGAAAACGCGGCTTTGCAGCAGGCTGATTCATGAGGGCGGTCAGGTTCCCCGCCGGAAACACTTTGACGGAAGGGAAGCCTTTCGTTCTTCTTCTTCTTCTTCTTCTTTTCCTTTTTTGTTGGCTGTCTCATAGAAAATGGTTGATACTTTTCTCTTTGAAGTTCCAAAAGGATAACCAACAAAATGTTTTAGCTATGGATTCCGTCAATGGAAAAACAGGATAAAAAGGTTATATTTTTCAGCATGTTGTGGAGATAAAACAACCACATACTATGACAGAGCCTTTTTGTTTAGGCTGTGCCATAGAAAGTGGTTGATGTTTTTCCTTGAAGTTTCAAAGGAATAACCAGCAAAGCGCCTTGGATTCCGCCAAAGGGAAAGCTGGAGAAAAAGGCTGTATTTTCAGCGCACTGTGGAGATGAAACAACCACATTATGATAAAACCTTTGTTTATAGCCTTCCATAGCGTCCCTTTCTCAAACAAGGGGAAAAGCTGCGAAGAGGGATTCGATAAGGCCGAAAGTCTTTGGGGGATGGGGGTGGGGTTCGGGGAGGGGGAAGGGGGCTTTCTTCAGAAAGGCCCCTTCCCCCTCCCCGATTCTCTTCCCCCCTCACATTCTCAGTGGTTGCCGAGCGGAAGGATAGCAGGGTATGTTCCGGGAACGTCGAACATACTCTAGCCGAACGGAACGCCGCTGTATGAATGCTCTCCGACTTGTTTCCCTGTTTCTTTGCCTGAGCCTTTCCCTGCCTTGCATCGCTTTTGCCGATGCCGCTCCCGTATCCGGGCAGAAAACGGATGCGCCCGCGAGCGCGCCGAAACCTGCGCCCGATCCGACGCAGGATGTCTGGAATACGCTGCTCCAAAACCGGGTGGAGGAACTTGGGGCCATTGACGCGGAAACCGTGGCCTTGACCAAACGCCTGCCGGACGCTTCCCGTAACCTGAATGAGGCGCTCAACAGCATTGAGGAAGAGTACCAGCGGCTTATGACGCTTTCCCGCGTGAGCAGGGGGTTGCCGCTGGAGTTGTCCGTCGTCCAGCAGCGGCTGGCACGGCTGAACGAGAAGCTCTCGGATGTGCTGGAACCGCTGGAAGGCACGCTGAACACGCTGAAAGGCAGGCTCAGTGAAATTTCCCTTCTGGAGCAGGATTCCACCCCATCGAAGGATGAAACGGATATTTCCCCGGAGCTGCGGGCTTTTTTGAGCGATCTTGCGCAGACGCAGGGGCGGCTGAATACGGTTCAGATCCGCATCAGCCGCGTACTCGCGCCCGCCCGCAAACTTCAGGAAAACATCACATCCCTGACCGGGCGGGTTGCCAAGTCCATTCCCGGACTGTGGCAGGATTATTATCTCCAGCGTTCGGGCAAGATTTACGATGTGGATTCATGGCTTAATATCCAGAAAAGCATCAATGCGCTGCAGGAAACTTTCTCCGTCCGCATGAACGCGGAACTGCCGTGGACCCTCGCCGGGTGGCTTGGCGTCATACTGCGCGCGATCGTGTTTATCCTGCCCCTGCACGGCCTTATTTTCATATCGCGCCGCATGTCGAGGACATGGCCCGAATCCCTGCGCACGGGATGGGCCAAGATGTGCGGGCACAGCTTCATCTGGCTGTCCTTTGGCTTCACGTTCCATTTTGCGGCATGGTCTCCGAGCGGCTCGTACCATGTCCTGTCCATCATCGGCACGCTGCTCCTGAGCCTTGGGCAGATGGCGCTTGCATGGGACTTATACACATTCCAGCGGAACGATCTTCAGTTGCGCTCACCGTTGTGGCCGTTGTTCACCCCCTTGCTCGGCGGGCTTCTCCTCCTGTTTTTCAATTTACCCGGCCCGATCCTTGGCGGCATCTGGCTGCTGATGTCGCTTGCCACGCTCTGGCGCGACTACAAGCGCCCCTTGCCGGATATCCCGTTCCCGCTGGTCATCAATCTTTTGAAAGGGCAGTCCTTTATCCTCTGGATTGCCGTGCTCATGACCCTGATTGGATGGGGGAGGCTGTCGATTCTGGTATGCGTGGCGTATGCGGCTGTGGCCGTGTGCGTACAGCAGGCCGTTGGCTTTATGCGGCTCATGAACGTCATTGCCGAGCACATGCCGCAGGAAGGGGTGAAGGCTTTGTTCAGCGGGTTCCTGCTGGCTTTGGCGCTTCCCGCCATGCTCGTGCTGGCGACGGCGGCAACGGGGCTCTGGATTTTGGCCTACCCCGGCGGCGAGTTTCTGCTGACGCACCTGGCGAACATGGACGTGAGCGTGGGCAAGACTTCATTCAGCATGCTTCAGGTGCTGTTCATCGTCAGCGCGTTCTACGTGACCCGCTCTTTCATTTCGGTGGGGAGGTCGTTCATTGCGGATCTGCCCGCGCACTCCATGCGCCTTGACCGCAGCCTTGTGGGGCCGATTCAGGCCGGGTTCACGTATCTCCTGTGGGGCTTGTTCGGTTTATATACCCTGAGCGCGCTTGGGTTCAGCCTGACCAGCATCGCGGTGGTCGCCGGCGGCTTGTCCGTAGGCATCGGCTTTGGCCTCCAGAACATCATCAACAACTTCGTCAGCGGGCTTCTGGTCATCTTCGGGCAGACCCTGCGCGAAGGCGACGTCATTGACGTGGGCGGCGTCACCGGCATCGTCCGGCGCATCAATATCCGTTCCACGCAGGTGGAGACGTTCGACAATGCCGTCATCTTCGTGCCTAATGCGGAGTTCCTGTCCGGCAAGCTCACCAACTGGACGCGCAACGGGCGTATGGTTCGGCAGGAGGTCGCTGTGGGCGTGGCCTACGGGTCGGATATCCAGCTCGTCGAGGAACTGCTCAAGCAGGTGGCGAAGGAGCACCAGAAGGTTCTGGCCTATCCGGAACCGGTGGTTCTGTTTAACGATTTCGCGGCCAGTTCGCTGGATTTCCGGCTGCGCTTCTGGGTGGGGGACATTCTGCACGGCAGCGGCATAGCCTCGGACATCCGAAAAGCCATTGACGCCAAGTTCGCTGAGGCCAACATTGAAATCTCTTTCCCGCAAATGGATGTCCACCTGCGCGAGAACGAAACCGTGCCCGTGGAACTGCGCAGCCCCCGCAAGGCGAAAGAGCCGACACTACAGCAAGAGGACAAGAACGATGCTCCAGAACAAAACGGATAATCCATTGGATGGGCTTCACCTTGAAACGTATGTCCGGGCCGATGCGGACGGCGTGGCGTCATGCGCCGCCGGGTTGCTGGCCGCCCGCTGTGCGGAGGCCGTATCCCGGCGCGGCGTCTTCACGCTGGCCCTGTCGGGAGGCTCCACGCCGTTGGCGTTGTTCCGGCTGCTGCGCACGGAGGCGTGGGCGGAGCGGATCGACTGGGCGCACACCCGCGTTTTCTGGGTGGATGAACGCTGTGTTGCCCCGGAACATCCCGCAAGCAATTACGGTGCGGCCAATCAGGAATTGCTGGCGCATGTCCCGGCGGCGGCAATCTATCCGATGGACGGCGAGATCGATCCCGGTGAGTCCGCCGTGGCTTATGAGGAAATTTTGCGGCGGCACGTTCCGGCGGAAGGGGGGAGGCCCCGTCTTGATTGCGCCCTGCTCGGCATGGGGGATGACGGGCATACCGCTTCGCTGTTCCCCGGCAGCCCGCTGCTGGCGCCCGATGCGCTGCGTTCGGGCCGCCTGACCGGGGCCGCCGTAGCTGAACATCTGGCCCCCAAGCCGGAGAGCCGCCGCATCACGTTGACGCTGGAGATGATCAACGCGTCCCGTTGCTGCCTGTATTTGGTGACGGGGGCGGGGAAGCGTCCTCCGCTCGGCAAGGCGCTGGATCTGCTGGCGCCCGCCTCTTTGCCCGTGCAGCTTGTGCGGCCGAAAGGAGGCGAGCTGATCTGGGTCATGGACGAAGCCGCCTGCGGAGGACGGCAGTAGCAGGTGGGCTGCGGAGGGGGGTCGCCCGGAAAAGGTTTTCGTGGAGCGGAAGCCGTCGGGTGGGAACATTTCCGTATTGTCCCGGATTCTGCGGAAGGACACATGATAATTTATGTAAAGAAAATTATTCTTATTAACGTATAAAATATTATACCATTAGAGTGGATATTTTTGATTAAAGTACAAATAATGATACCAAAAAAGGTTTTTACCCGGTAAAAAGAGCCGTCTTCGGCTTGCCCTCCCGCATCTCGCCTTTTGGAGGCGCGCGGGGATCTGCCGTGCGCCTTGTCCTGTTTGGAAGGGCGATCCGGTTTTCGTCCGAAACTTCTTGATGGGGGGAGCCTCAAAAACGGCTTGGCGCCTCACTTCTCGCCCTATAGGGCGGAAATGGCTTTCGGCCCCTTTTCCGTGAGGAAAAGGGGCTTTTTTTGTGGGGCCCGTTCATAGGGTGCGCAGAACGCCCAAACCTTCCAGATCTTCTTTTTCTATCTAGGAAGGGTTCTGGCACGCTCTTTGCTATAACCTTATGGCGCGCCCTATGAGCTGGAAAGATGCTTTTTTTCCGGCTGGACCCAAACAGTCGAGGATAGTTTTTTTATGCGTAACCCATTGGCAGGATATGCTGTTTCTGTGACAGGCACGTTGGCCCTGCTTGCCCTTGTGACGGGTTTTGTGCCCGGAGGAGGCAATCAGAGCCTTGAGCCCGCCACCGGAGCGACCAGCCGGGCCAAAGGGGAAAACCCTCTGCCCCGCCCGCTGCTTCATATTCCTGAGCAGTTTCGGGAAGCCATGAAGCAGAATCTTCCTTCAACGTCCTCTGCCGCTTCCGAGGGCCGTTTTCCGGTTCTGGAGGTGCAGAGCGACGGTACGGTGACCATGCGCCCGCTGCACGGGAGCATCCCGGTCAAGCTGGAAACGACCAGCACGTCCCTTGCGGCGATGCTTGCTTCCGCCCCAACGGAACCCCGGCAGGCCGATTTCGTTCCCAGTGCGGAACTGTTTTCCAATATGCCCCGCGTCAATCAGGCGGAAACCGCCCATCTTGACGTGTTGGGCAAACAGATGGACTTTGATGATCTGCCCCTGCGCTGGAACGGCAGCCAGCAGGCTTTCGAGCTGGCCCCCGAAGTCCTTGAGCGTACGGAAAAATTGCTTGGCGAATTGCGGCAGCTTTCCGGGCTGACCGCCTCCATGCGCCGGCAGGCCGAGCAGTACCGCCCGGTCGTGGAGAAATATGCCGACCGTTATAATCTTTCGCCTGATTTGATATTCGCGATTATCTACACCGAAAGCGATTTCGACCCTGATCTGATCAGCAACCGTTCGGCGCATGGCCTCATGCAGGTGGTGCCGAATACGGCCGGCGGCGAAGTGCACCGCTGGCTCGGACGCACCGGCAAGCCGTCCCCTTCGCTGCTGCTGCACCCTGAGACGAACATCAAGTACGGCACGGCGTATATGTATCTTTTGCAGAACCGGCACCTGACCGCGATCGCCGATCCCAAATCCAGAGAGTACTGTGCCATCGCCGCCTATAATATCGGTACAGGCGGCATGCTGCGGACATTCGGCAAGTCGCGTGACGCCGCCTTTGAAGCCATCAATGCCATGACGCCGGAACAGGTGCGGGATACGCTCCTTGAGAAGCTTTCCTCGCGGGAAACCAAGGCGTTCCTTGCCAAGGTGCTGAAGTCGCGCGAGCGTTTTTCCATGATGGGCTGATGGCCCTTTCCCTGCGCAGGCTGTTTTTCCTCCATGCCGGAAAGCCGACGGGATCGCCCCGCGATCCCGTCTTTTGCTGTGGATTGTGGCTTGTGGGGAAAAAAGGTAAGATGATCATTTGGACGGAACCTTTCCTATGGGAAAGAACCCCAGTCGCCGGGTTGCGGCGACGTTGAACCTCTTTGCGAATGGAGTTTCCATGCGTACTATCAGCGCTATCGCTCTGTGCCTCATGCTCGTATTTGCGACGACCGGCTGCGCCGCCAGCAAAATCGCCGTGGTCGATCCGGCCCGCCTTTTTCAGGAAAGCGAACCCGGCAAGGCCGGCATTGAGCACCTGAAGCAGCTTGAAGCCGCCATGCAGGAACAGCTCAAGACGGCTCAGGGCATGATCGAAAAGGCCCCCAATGACGAAGCCCTCCGCGCCCGTTTCCAGAAGACCTTTGTCGGCTACCAGCAGATCGTCAATGCCGAACAGCAGAAGGTCGTGCAGCAGATCAACGGCTTGATGCAGAAGACCCTCGAAGACTTCCGCACCAAGAAGAACTACTCGGTCATCATGAATGCCGAAAGCCTGCTCGCGTTCGATCCCAAGTCCGATGTGACCAAAGAAGTGATCGCCGAAATGGACAAGACTAAGGTGACCTTCGCGCCCGTCAAGCTGGAGCCCATCACCGCCGCCCCGAAGGCCGACGACAAGGCCGCTCCGAAGGCTGACGCCAAGCCTGAAGCCAAGAAGTAGGCGGGGAGAGAACCGGGGGAGGAAAACCCTTCTGAAGAAGGGGTATTCCTCCCCCGGACCCCCTCCTTTCCCAAGACTTTCAACTGATGGGGAGGCTGCGCGTCGGCTTTCCCGCCGAAATGAAAAGGCCCATTCCTGCATTTGCGGGATGGGCCTTTTCTTATGGCTGCATTTGAGGAGGGATGTTTGTGGGAGAGGATGGAGCGTTTTCACGATGAAAATATTCTTCCGACTGCGTGAAGCGGGCGGCCGCTGCGAAGGCATAAGCACACTGTGTTTGCGCTGTTCAATGCCGGAGCAAACGTACCTTAAATTTTAGGCTCTGTTATAGTATGTGGTTGCTCCATCTCCACAGGGCGGTGAAAAATACAGCCTTTTTTCCGGTTTTCCCCTTGGCGGGATCCACGGCTAAGGCATTTTGCCGAGTATCCCTTTGAAGTTTCAAGGAAAAAAGCATCAGCCATTTTCTATAACACAGCCTTTAATTTCCCATTGATGGGTCTATGGTTGGGGTATTTTATCGGGTCTTCCCTTGGAGTTTTGGGAAAGAAAGCATCAACCATTTTCTATGGCGCAGCCATCTTTTTGATAGATGAGTGGCGGTACATGCCGCACTGGAAGGGCTTGCCAGAGCAAGGTTCCTCTGCTTCCTCCTCTCTCTCTCTCTCTCTCTCTTATATATAGAGCCATTCTATTTTTCGCCCGCCCCAAACGTGATGTCCTGAATGGCTTGTATCGTCTGTCTGGTCACGGCGTCCATGTCGGCATCGTCGATGGTGGCTCCTGCGGCATTGAGATGCCCGCCGCCGCCGAAGAAGGCTGCTACGGAGCGCACGTCGTCGCTGCCGGACGAGCGGAGGCTCAGCTTGCAGCGGTTACCGGGGTCCTGCCGGATGAGCGCGGCGACGCGTACGCCCTTGATGCGGCGCATCTGTTCGGCAAAGCCCTCCAGATCCTCGCGCACGGCCCCGAAGGAGCCGATTTCCTCCATCGTGACGGGACAGACGGCTACCGTGCCGTCACATTCAAGGGAGAGGGTCTGCATGAGCTTGCCCCAGAGCTTCGTTTTGGGCATGGACCATTGGTTGTCGAGCTTTTCGCGTATGGCGGCGGCGTCAAGGCCGTTGGCGACGAGGCGGGCGGCAAGCGTGAAGACCGCCGCGCTGGTGTTGCCGTGCGTAAAGGAGCCCGTGTCTGAGACGAGGGAGAGGTAGACGCACTGGGCGAGTTCCCCGGTGAGGGGCACGCCGGCGGCGTCGGCGACGGCGGCCACCATCTGGCCCGTGGCGGCCATTCCGGGGTCTACCCAGTTCCCAAGGGAGGCGAACATGGGATTGCCGAGATGGTGGTCAATATTGACGGAAGGGTACTCTGGAAAGACCGCGAGCAGTTCCTTGCCCATGCGCCAGGCATCGCCGCAGTCCAGCACGATGATCAGGCCGGGCTTGAAGGGGATGGCGGAGGGTTTGGTAACGAGCTTTCCGGGTAGGGGAACCCACTCCAGATAGTCGGGGATGCCCGTGGCATTATAGAGTACGAACCGTTTGCCGAGCGCCTTGACCAAGGAGCCCATGGCTCCGGTGGAGCCGATGGCGTCCCCGTCGGGGCTGCCGTGCGCCACGATGACGATATTGTCGAATTGCTGGATGATCGCCGCCATTTCCTCAGCGGGCTGGATGATATGGGCCGTCTGCATGTCTTGTTCGTACACGGTGTCAATCCCCATTGATGAATTCCAAGTCACTGTAAACCATCTCTTCGGAACACACGGCCTCCATCATGGCGAGGCATTTGTCCATTCGCGACTGGAGGTGCTGCTCGCTGTTGCTCAGGGAAATGACCATCAGCCGGAGGCGCGTCAGGGAATCCTCCGTGCCGTATTCGGCGATGGCGACGTTGAACGTGTTGCGCACCTTTTGTTTGAGGCTGTTGGCGACACGGCGCTTTCCCTTGAGGGAATCGTTGCCGTGCAGGTGGTACTCGACGGTGAGGACTGCGATGACCATGATTCAATCCGTTGGTAAAATCGTTCTGCGCTGTCTTTCTGAAATAATGGAACCGCGCAGAAACGCAAGCCCTTTGAGGAGGTTTCTCATGGGGAAGATGGGCGGGGGAGGGGAGGAGGGGCCTTTCTGGAGAAAGCCCCCTCCTCCCCTCCCCCGAACCCCCACCCCTCCGCCCCCAAAGACTTTTGACCTTATCGAATCCCTATTCGCAGCTTTTTCTGGCTTGAGGAACGGAGGAATATTTTTTTGTATAATAACTGTTGGTTATTGGAATGCTTGTACAGGAAAGACATGGGGTATGGAAAAAACAGCTCTGTTATAGCATATAGTTGATATGTTTATTCAATATAATGATACTGTATTTTTCCTAAATTTATTGTTAGAAAAATTTATAGTTGAGGTTTTTATTGATTAGTTAGGTCAATCATAGCATTGTATTAAACAAAGTAATAGTATACTTATTTAGTTTATATGATTTTTTAAGAGATTTATTGGCAATTTCAAATAACGAAAAACTTTTCTTTAGTATGTATGAATTACATGAAATAGAATGCCAGTCTTCTGATACGAAAGAGCTATTGTTTACGGCTGTATTATAGCAAACAATTGAGTCTTTATTTTTGAGCTGTGGCAAAGAAAAGGGTTGATGCTTTTTCCTTGAAGTTCCAATGTGTTAACCGAAAAATGTCGTAACCTTGGATTCCGCCAAGGGGAAAATTGGATAAAAAGGCTGTATTTTCACCGTGCTATAGGGATAAAACAACCATATACTGAGACAGAGCCAAAATTTTACAATGTTATTAAAGTGTAAGACACGCTTGCTCCGGCATTGGACAGCACAAATAATGTGTGCTTATGTCTTCGCAACGATTGCCTGTTTCCCACAATCGAAGAGCATTTTCAACGTGAAAACGCTCTAAAATGGCAACGGCTAAAGCAATGCTGTCTTTGCAGCGCCGCAGGACGGAAGCGCGGTTTTACAGCAGGCGGGGCAATGGGGCTGAACTTAGATCAAAAGACAGTATTTTCCTGCATTGTAAAAAAGATACAATCACATCCTGCGGCAAAAACATTGTCCTTGTCCATTGAGCTTTTCAAGCGAAATATTCACTTTTGCAAGGAAAACCGTATTTCAACTCTCTGAAATCCGAAATAAATATTTTAGAAGGCTCTGTTATGGTATATGGTTATTTTATCTCCACAGCACACTGAAAATACAGCCTTTTTCTCCGGTTTTTCCCTTGGCGGGATCCACTGCTGAGGCATTTTTCCGGTTATCCCTTTAGAGTTTCAGGGAAAAAGCATCAACCATTTTCTATAACACAGCCTTTTAGAAAATCATCAAAAAGGAAAATCCCCCTTTCAAGCAGTAAAACGCCAACCGATTGCTATAATTCATCTCAGCTCTTCACTCTGCGAAGGCATACTAGCGCTGAATTGTCCATGCAAAGGAAGGGCGCCGATCGGCCCGTTGCTGAGAACGAAGCCGGAACCGACGCCCGGATAGGAAAGTCTTTGGAGAGGGAGAGGGGAGGTTTGGAGGGGGGAGGGAGAAGCCTTTCTTCAGAAAGGTTCTCCCTCCCCCCTCCAATTCATCTATTCCACACCACCACTACAGCGTAGCGGCTTCTTCGACCATTTCAAAGGCTTCGATAACGTCGCCGACCTTGATGTCGTTGAAGTTTTCGAGGCTGATGCCGCACTCGTAGCCTTTGAGGACTTCGCGGACGTCGTCCTTGAAGCGGCGGAGCGAGGCAATCCTGCCGTTGTGTACGACCACGCCGTCGCGGAGCAGGCGGATGCTGGCGCTGCGGGTGAGCTTGCCGTCGACGACATGGCTGCCCGCGATGGAGCCGACCTTGGGCACGGAGAAGACTTCGCGCACTTCGGCCTGACCGAGATACACCTCACGGCTGACGGGAGCGAGCAGGCCGGCCATGGCGCTCTTGATCTCGTCCACGAGCTTGTAAATGATGTCGTAGAAACGGATGTCCACGCTTTCGTGTTCGGCCATTTCCTTGACCTTCGCCGTGGGACGCACGTTGAACCCGATGATGATGGCGTCGGAAGCCGAAGCCAGCAGGATGTCGGATTCCGTGATCGCGCCGGTGCCGCCGTGGATGATGTTGATGCGCACCTTTTCCGTGCTCTGCTTGTTGAGCGCATCCACGATGGCTTCGAGGGAGCCCTGCACGTCGGACTTGACGACGAGGTTGAGCACGAGCGCTTCCTGATCGTCCGCCTTGCGGGACAGGAAGGTTTCGAGGGTCACACGGGACTGCTTGGCGAGTTCGCGTTCACGCAGCTTGACGGCGCGGCTTTCCGCAATGCGGCGGGCCAGCTTTTCGTCCTCAAGGCAGATGAACTCCTCACCGGCTTCCGGCACGCCCTCAAAGCCCTGCACTTCCACAGGGATGGACGGCCCGGCCTCTTTGACC
This sequence comes from Bilophila sp. T19-St14, assembly GCF_059728385.1. Classification (NCBI taxonomy): domain Bacteria; kingdom Pseudomonadati; phylum Thermodesulfobacteriota; class Desulfovibrionia; order Desulfovibrionales; family Desulfovibrionaceae; genus Bilophila; species Bilophila sp. T19-St14. Next base: position 1,673,639 of record NZ_BAAGFT010000001.1, on the reverse strand, counting down.
TTGCGGCCCTGGTCGTTGAACATGGCGCGCACGCGGCCGCTGAATACGCCGCACACGAAGGTGTCGCCCTGATGGAGCGTACCTTCCTGAATAAGCACGGTCGCCACGGGGCCGCGGCCCTTGTCGAGCTTGGCTTCCACGATGTGCCCGCGGGCAGGCTTGTCCGGGTTGGCCTTGAGCTCAAGGATGTCGGCTTGGAGGGCCAGCATTTCAAGCATTTCGTCGAGGCCGTCGCGGGTCTTGGCGGAAACTTTGCAGACCACGGTATCCCCGCCCCATTCTTCGGGCACGAGGCCGAGGGAGGCAAGCTCCTGAAGCACGCGGTCAGGGTTGGCCGTGGGCTTGTCCATCTTGTTGACCGCAACCATGATCGGCACGCCGGCGGCGCGGGAGTGGTTCACGGCTTCGCGGGTCTGTTCCATGACGCCGTCGTCGGCGGCGACGACCAGCACCACAAGGTCGGTCACCTGCGCGCCGCGGGCACGCATGGCGGTGAACGCTTCGTGGCCGGGCGTATCGAGGAACACGATTTCGCCGCGCTTGGTCTTTACGTGGTACGCGCCGATGTGCTGGGTGATGCCGCCCGCTTCGCCGCTGGTCACGTTGGTCTTGCGGATGGCGTCGAGCAGTGAGGTTTTGCCGTGGTCGACATGGCCCATGATGGTCACGACCGGAGGACGGCGCTTGAGCTGTTCAGGCAAGTCCTCAATGCGGTGTTCCGCCAGATACTGTTCCTCGGCGAAGCCCACCTTTTCCACTTCATAGCCGAATTCGGCGGCTACGACGGAGGCCGTGTCGATGTCCAGCGCCTTGTTGATGGTCGCCATGATGCCGAGGTTGAACAGCACCTTGATGATTTCATTGGACTTCAGGCCCATCTGGTGAGCCATGTCCGCCACACGGATGGCTTCTTCGACGCGGATCTTGCGCTTAGCGGCCTTGATGGGCTGCGTAGCCTGAGACACGGGACGGCTGGTATTCTTGGGCCGCCTGCGTCCGCCTCTGCGCGGCATATCATCCATATCCTCGTCGCGGCGGCGCCCGGCGCCCATTGAATCCTGAAAATCAATAGTACGGCGGCTCTTGTTGTTGCGCTTCTTTTTGCTCTGGCCTTCCCGATCCGGGAGCGGCCCGCCGGGCGCGGCACCGGGAGCGAAGCCTCCGGGGGCTCCCCCACCGGCAGAGCGCTGGCCCTGATAGCCGGTACGGGCCGGGCGGTTGTCGTCGCGTCCCTGTCCGGGGCGCCCATCACGCGGCTGTCCGGGACGTCCGTCCCGTGCCTGCCCATCGCGTCCGGCGCCGCGGCTGTCGCGTCCGTCGGACGAGGCGGCCTGCTGCGTGCGGGCGGCGGCTACGGCTGCGGGATCGGGGCGGGAAATGACACGAACCTGCGGCGTGGCCGGTTCCTGGGGACGGCGCGGCTTGCGGCGGTCGCGGCGCTCGTCGTCTTCGCCTTCGGAGGAAGAGGAGGCATTGGAGCGGTTGCCTTCGGAAACCGGAGGCAGCAGCGAAGGCGCAGAAGAGCCTTCTGGCCGCGCGGAGGCGGCGGGCTGCGCCTTGCGGGGCTTTTCGGCTTCTTCAGCTTTCTTGGCTGCGGCAGCGGCGGCTTCGGCGGCAGCTTTCGCGGCAGCGGCGGCTGCTTCGGCGGCGGCTTTTGCAGCGGCCTCCTCGGCGGCTTTGGCGGCGGCGATGTCCTGAGGACGGCTGATCACCTTGGCGGCCGGGGTGGCTTCACGCAGCCCGGAACGCTTTTTCTGCCGGTTGTCGCGCGGCTGGCGCGGCTTCTGCTCGTCGGCCTTGTCCGCTTCGGCAGCCGGAGCGGGCTTTTCCCCGGCGGCTTCCTTCACAGGTTCCTGCACGGAAACTTTCGGAGCGGCCGGCGCTGCGGGCTCCGCAGACGGGGCCGGCGCGGCGGCCTGTGCCTCGGATGCGCCGGGCACGCTGACGATGCGGGCCGTGGGCGTCTGGCTTTCACGCGGGGCCCTGCGTTCCGCGCGGGGCGCCTCTTCGCCTTCAGCCGCGGCGTCCTCGGCGGACTTGCTGCGGCGGCGGACAATGACGCCGGACTGCACTTCGCGGCGGCCGCCCTGTTCGGATGCGGCGGAGTCTTTCAAATGGTTCTTCACGCGCTCGATGTCCTCCGCAGCAATGCTGCTGGAAGTGCTTTTCGCCGGAATATCCAGCTCACGCAACGCCTGCAAAAGATTCTTGGTCGGTACGCCAAGCTCCGTCGCAAGGTCTTTCACCTTGGTCTTGTCTTCAGTCATGCACTAATCTCCCTTACGCTTCCGCCCGCCTGTGCGGAACCGCCGGAATTTTTCCCGGCAGGCCGTTTCCGAGCATACATACCAGCCGCGTCCGGGCTGGGTTTGGCTCTCATCGACCAGAAATTCCCCCCCCTGCGGGGACAGAACGTGGCGCACGAGCTCCTGTTTGGGCATGCGCCTTCTGCATATGGCGCACATCCGGGTGGGCACATGCCCCCGGTCCATGCTATTCGCCTTCCCCGGCCGCCGTTTCGTCGGCCTTGTCCGCATCGGCACCGGCCTTGTCGGCCGATTCGCCCACTACGGGAGAGAGGAAGTTGATAGCCGCACGCAAATCGCCGATACGGCTGTCCGAGAGGCTGAGCTTTTCGGACAGTTCTTCATCGGTCGCATCCTGGAGCTGTTCCAGCGTGGTGAATCCGGCGCTCACGAGGCTGTCCACGGAGACTTCGGCCACACTGGCGACCTGCTCAAGCCCGCGGCCGATGGCGTTGGTTTCGTTGTAGCGGGTTTCAGTGAAAATATCGATTTTCCAGCCAAGCAGCTTGGCGGCGAGCTTGACGTTCTGCCCCTTGCGGCCGATGGCGCTGGTGAGCTGATCGTCAGGCACGGTGACTTCGAGGAGGTTTTCGGCCTCATCGACCACAATGCGGGAAATCACGGCCGGAGCCAGCGCGTTGCGGGCATAGGTCGAAATTTCGGGGCTCCAGACCACGATGTCGATACGTTCGCCGTGGAGTTCCTGCACGATGTTCTGGATGCGGGAACCGCGCACGCCCACGCAGGCGCCCACGGGATCGACGTCGCGTTCACGGGAAAGCACGGCGACTTTGGCGCGGCTGCCCGGATCGCGGGCGACGCCCATGATCTGCACGGTGCCGTCGTCGACTTCCGGCACCTCGCGGCGGAAGAGGGCGGCGGTGTAGTCGCGGTGCGAACGCGAAATGACGATCTGCGGGCCGCGGCCTTCCTTCTTGACCTCGATGATCAGGGCCTGCACGCGATCGCCGCGCTTGTAATGCTCGCGGGGGATCTGCTCTTCCTTGGGAAGGATGGCTTCCGTCCGGCCGAGGTTGATGATCCAGCCGCCCTTGTCGCGGCGCTGGATGATGCCGCTGCAGATTTCGCCCACGCGATCCTTGAACTCTTCATAGATGAGTTCCTGTTCGGCGTCGCGCATACGCTGGATGATCACCTGCTTGGCGGACTGGGCCGCGATGCGTCCGAGGTCGGTCACCTTGAGGGGGAAGCCGATTTCGTCGTCGATCTGTACGGAAGGATCGAGCTCGCGGGCCTTTTCGATGTCGATTTCGGTATCGGGATCGGCCACGTCGTCAACGACGATCTTGAACTGGTGGACTTGGATTTCCCCGGTGTCGTCGTTGTAGCTGACTTCGACGTCGATGTTCTCGCCGTACTTGCGGATAACGGAAGTGCGGACGGCGTCCTCAAGCGTATCCACGAGCATATCGCGATCGAGCCCTTTGTCTTTGCTGATCTGGTCGATGGCCTTTTTCAGTTCCAAATTCATGCAGCGCCTCCGCGTGTACCCTTGGAATCTTTGGAGTCTTTCTTGCCGCCGGGCTTCTTGCCCGGTTCGGGGAAGTGGTGGACGAGGGTCGCCTTGCGCACAAAAGGCCAGGCGATGGTGACTTCTTCAGGCTCTTCGGCCTTCCGGCGGGTGTCGGGCAGGCTGAGCGTGAATTCCTCGTCGGCGACGGCAACGAGGGCTCCGAAAAATTTCTTGCGCCCCGGCCATGTGTCGAGCGGTGCCGCAAGCACGACTTCCAGCTCGCGCCCTACGTAATTTCTCAACTGGTCGATTTTGAAGAAGGGGCGCTGGAGCCCCGGAGAGGAAATTTCGAGCGTCCAGTTGGTGGCGAAAGGGTCTTCCACATCGAGGGCGAGGCCCGCGAGCCGCGACAGTTCCGCACACTGATCGATGGTGACGCCCTGTGGGAGCAGTCCCGCTTCGCCGGGGGCCCCATCGGAAGGGGCGGGTTCAGCGCCGGGAAGGACGTCGACATAGATCCGGGCGATGGGGCGGGCGGCGCCGCCCAGCTCAACGCCCCAGACAGCCAGCCCAAGGGAGGCCGCCAGAGGGGTGACCAGTTCGGTGATGAATTCGATTCTATCGGGATGACTCATGCGTCTTGATGTTCTCCGTATTGCCCCGTTCTCAGGGAGAAAAAGGGGCTCGGCATAAAAAAAAGGGGGCCGTCTCAGGCCACCCCAGTAGGGCCGCTCTGCGGCGGCCAGACAGGATGAGAAGAAAAAGTCGCCTTTTTCTTCCGCAGGAATCCAAATAGCCCCTCTTTTTTCCGCTGTCAAGCAAAATCGGTATTTATCCTTGCGCACCGGGGATTTTGGATGCTTTATCCTTGCGTGTTCGCGTATCCCCGATGTAGAATCGGTTATAAACCCGAATCAAGGAGCAAGCGATATGGCAAAAAAGAAAATATTGATGTTGGCTGGTGACTTTGTTGAGGATTACGAGATCATGGTTCCGTATCAGATGCTTTTGATGGTGGGCCACGATGTCGATGTGGTCAGCCCCGGCAAGAAGCCGGGCGACGTGATCGCCACAGCCGTGCATGATTTTGAGGGGTATCAGACCTATACGGAAAAACGTGGCCACAATTTCCAGATCAACGCCGATTTTGACGCTGTGGATTGCGCCGCCTATGACGGGCTCGTCGTGCCCGGCGGCCGTTCTCCCGAATATCTGCGCCTGAACCCGCGCGTCATCGAGATCATCCGTGAGATGGACACGGCGAAGAAGCCCATTGCGGCGATTTGCCACGGCCAGCAGATGCTGGTTTCCGCCGGTATCCTCAAGGGGCGCTCCTGCACGGCCTATCCTGCCGTGAAGCCCGACGTGGTGGACGCCGGGGGCGTCTGGTGCGAGCCCAACGCGACCGCCAGCAACGCCTTTGTTGACGGGAACCTTGTTACCGGCCCGGCGTGGCCCGCGCATCCTGAGTGGATGTCCTTGTATCTCAAGCTCCTCGGCACGAAGATCGAGGCGTAGGGGGTAGGGAAAGGTGAAAAGGTGAATTGGAGGGGGGCGGGAGAACCTTTCTGAAGAAAGGCTTCTCCCGCCCCCCTCCAAACCTCCCCCCACCCTCTCCAAAGACTTTCGCGTTTATTGAATCCCTGTCCGCAGCATTCCCTTTTATCTTAAGAAGATAACGCCGCCGTTTCACCGGTTTTCTCAAGCGGGATACGGCTGACGGCATCGGTGCCAAAGAAGGGCGGTTCCGTGTCCGGCGCAAGCCGGATGCGGAACCGCCCTTCTTTGGCCTTGAGGGGGGCTGGGGGGAATCATTCCCCCCAGCGGGGTCAAGGGGCAGAGCCCCTTGCCGCCGGAGGCATTCCCTATTCTTCGCCCTTCGTTTTCTGATACTCGGCGATGACCTTGTCGACGATGGGCTGCGGGGCTTCTTCGTAGTGGTCAAACTCCATCGTGAAAACGCCCTGACCGCCTGTGATGGAGCGAAGCTCCGGCGCGTAGCGGAGCACTTCGCTCATGGGGATGTGGGCCTTGATTTCCGTGATGCCGACCTGAGAGTCGGAACCGAGCACCTTGCCGCGGCGCGAGGAGAGGTCGCCGATGACGTCGCCCATGTACTCGTCCGGCACGGAAACGCAGAGCAGCACGATGGGTTCGAGCAGGATGGGCTTCAGGGATTCAAGGGCCTTTTTGAAGGCCAAGGAACCGGCCACCTTGAAGGCCATTTCCGAGGAGTCGACCGTGTGGTAGCTGCCGTCATAGAGGCGAACCTTGAAGTCGACGACCGGGCACCCGGCGATGAAGCCGCGGGCCGCGCTTTCCTGAATCCCCTTGTCAATGGCGGGGATGTAGTTGCGCGGGATGGCGCCGCCGACAATGGCGTCCTCGAACACGTAGCCGGAACCGCGCGGCAGCCCTTCCATTTCGATCCAGCAGTCACCGAACTGCCCGCGCCCGCCGCTCTGCTTCTTGTGGCGGCCCTGCACCTGCACCTTGCCGCGAACGGTTTCACGGTAGGGAACCTTGGGCGTCTTGAGCAGGATTTCCACTTTGTAGCGGCGCTTGGCGCGCTCAACGGCGGTTTCGATGTGGAGCTGGCCCATGCCCGAAAGCAGGATGTCGCCGGATTCTTCGTCACGGCTCAGCTTCAAGGTCACATCCTCATCCAGCAGCTTCTGGACGGCGGCGTACACCTTGTCTTCGTCGCCCTTTTCCTTCGGCGCGAGGGCGAAGGTGATGAGCTGCGGGGCGAGCTGCGGCATGGCGACCGCAAAGGGGGCCTTGTCGTCGCTGAGCGTGTCCCCTGTACGGGTATTTTTCAGCTTGCCCACCGCGATGATTGCGCCGGGGCCGAGAACGTCCTTGCAGGGCGTCTGCGCTTTGCCGTCAAGATAGAGGAGGGTGCCGAGGCGTTCGGGTTCCTCGGTACGCATGTTTTTGAGCGTGGAATCGGAGCTGATGGTGCCGGAGATCACGCGCACCATGTTGAGCTGGCCGGAGAACGGGTCGGCAATGGTCTTGAAGACGAGGCCGCAAGCCGGGCCTTCGTCGCTGGAAATGCGTTCGTTGCCCTCGGCGTCGAGGAAGGCCGGGCGTTCGAGCGGCGAGGGGAAGAGGCGGGCGATGGCGTCGAGCAGTTCGCGCCCGCCCTTGTTTTCGAGGGAGGAACCCACCACGACCGGGGTCAGGGCCGCGTTGAGCACGCCCCTGCGCAGGCCGGCGGCGAGGTCTTCCGCGGAAAGGGAGCCTTCCTCAAGGTATTTTTCCATCAGCTCTTCGTCGGATTCGGCGATGTTCTCAACGGTGGTGTCGTGCAGGAGGGCCGCTTCGTCCGCGAGGGCTTCGGGGATGAGGGCCTCGGTCACGGCGCCGTTTTCGCCGAACATGAGGGCCTTGCCGCCAAGGATGTCCACGATGCCGGTAAAGGCGTCGCCATCCACGATGGGCATGTACAGGGTGACGGGCTTCATGCCGAGCACGGCGGAAAGGCCGTTGAAGGCCATGTCGAAGTCGGCGCGGTCGCGATCCATTTTATTGATGAACACGAGGGACGGCAGTCCGGCTTCGCGCACGGCGTTCCAGATGCGGCGGGTAAGGGGGCGCACGCCGTCGACGGCATCGATGACGAGGACGGTCGCGTCGACGCCCATCAGCAGGTAGGGAAGGTCACCGGTAAAGTTGGTGTCGCCGGGGACGTCCATGAGGAAGTGGCGATCCTTGTTCCAGAGGAAAGTGGCGAATCCGGGCTGGATGGAGCCGCGGCGCTTGATTTCTTCCGGTTCGTAATCAAGAGTGGTCGTGCCTTCTTCAATGGCTCCCAGACGGTTGATGACGCCGCTCTGGAAGAGCAGCATTTCCGCCAGTGAGGTTTTTCCGCAGCCGCCTGTACCGATCAGGGCGTAGGTTCGCTGGCTATCCAAGGCTTTGGACATAGTCCTCTCCTGCTTCTATGGGTGTTACCAGTCCCTTCCGGGTCGCCCCGGAGGGAGTGCCGTTTATGTTCCCCGCGCAGCGGGGCGCGGGAAAAAGGATCTCTGTGAGGCCCCGCGCACGGCGGGCCCGCTTTCGATCTGTTCTTACCGTTTGTCATAGGGAGTAGTCTCCATAGATGTCAAGGGGGTCTTTTCCCCCGCGTGGTTGCTGCGTTTTTTCCGGGCTGCGGAACCGGGGCGCGGCGCTTGTGTCTTTTTGTGCAAAGAGAGGGAAGGATCCGCGGGGTTACCCCCGCACATCATTGACAGCCGGGGTGAAAAGGGTAGTATTTCGGCTCCAATGGGAAAACGCCTTTTTCCCTGAACCGTGTGGGGGATGTTTTGACTGCTGCACCTCGCGCCAAGAAGAGCCTTGGCCAACATTTTTTGAAAGACGCCAAAACCTCGGCCCGCATCGTGGATCTGCTGCGGATCGGGCCGGAGGATCGGGTGTTGGAGATCGGCCCCGGCCCGGGGGCCATCACCGGCATCATCCACGAACGGGGCCCCGCCGAGTTCCGCCTCATCGAAAAGGACAGCTATTGGGCGGCCCATCATGCCGGGCTGGAGCGCCCCGCCCCCGCCGTGCAGGTGCTCAACGCCGACGCGCTGGCCTTCCCCTGGGAGTCGCTGGAAGGCCCGTGGAAAATCATCAGCAACCTGCCTTATAATGTCGGTTCGCCGCTCATGTGGGATATAGTGTCCCGGACGCCGGAGCTGACGCGGGCGGTGTTCATGGTGCAGAAGGAAGTGGCCGAACGGCTGTACGCCAAGCCGGGAACCAAGGACTACGGCGCGCTTTCCGTCTGGATCCAGAGCTATGTCCGGGTCGAGTGGGGGTTTGTGGTCGGGCCCGGTGCGTTCAATCCGCCCCCGAAGGTGGATTCCGCCGTGGTCACCTTCATCCCTTTGCCGAGGGAACGGCATCCCGCGGACCCGAAGGCCCTTTCCTCCGTATTGAAGCTCTGTTTCCAACTGCGGCGCAAGCAGTTGCAGTCGATCCTCCGGCGTGCGGGCAGGGACGGCACCGCCGCCGCGCTCGAACGGCTGGGGATCGCCCCGGAAGCGCGCCCTGAGACGCTCACGCCGGAACAGTTTCAGCAGCTTGCCGGGATTTTTGGAAGTTCGGGGAGTTGACTTCCCCGAAAAAACATGATTGACCAAAAGAACGGCTGATCCAAGTTTTGCCCCAATAAATGCCCCATGATCAGAGGGCGTTGTGCCGGATAAAAGGTGCTGCTCTGTGATGGCGGGCGCGATTGCGGAGCGGGTCGTGGTGGTGTATCATGCCCCGTCGACCGCAGTCCGAAACGAGCACAAGGAGTCGATGATGACCAAGGCAGATCTCGTCGCGCAGATTGCGGCCCGGGCCAACATGACCAAAGCGGCCGCGGAACGTTCCCTCAATGCCATGCTGGAATCCGTTCAGGAAATGCTGGCGGAAGACGGCAAGCTCACCTTGACCGGCTTCGGCACGTTCGCGGCGGAAACGCGTCAGGAACGCCAGGGACGTAACCCCCGTACCGGCGAAGTCATCACCATCGCGGCCTCCAAGGTGGTGCGGTTCCGTCCCGGAAAGATGCTCAAGGATGCGCTAAACAAGTAAGGAGAAAGCAGATGTTGCACGGCGAAACGATCCACAGCCCCCTTCCTCAGGACATTCCGTGGTGGTCCCCCGATTTCGCGGTCTTCTTCGGGGTGCTCTACCTCGTGCTGTTCGTGATCGGCACCGGCGTGGGCTATGTGATCCTGCGTTCGGTCTGGGAGACCTGCCGGGGCGGCTGCGGCTGCCACGGCGAGGAGCACCCGGCGGAAAGTCATTAGGGCTTGCCTTTTTTTGAAAAGTCGTCTATCTTCCTCTTTCTGTCTTCAGGCCGGGTGTTTTTGTCGCCCTCCTTGGAGAGTATTACGCAAAGAGGGGGTGATGACCAATGCCCGGAGTCTTTCTGAACGAAGACGATTACAACTTCGATATCGCTCTGCGCCGCTTCAAGAAGCAGGTGGAAAAGGCTGGCATTTTGTCTGAAATGAAGAAGCGCCAGCACTTTGAAAAGCCGAGCGTCATGCGCAAGAAGAAAAAGGCCGCCGCCCGCAAGCGTCTGCTGAAGAAAATGCGTAAGATGAACGCCGCCTAGTCCCTTCCGTTTCTTCATCCTCCCGGATGCGGAAACGGAAAGGCAAGGGGTTTGGAACGCTCCATCGTTTTGACGGGAGTGCATCCCGTCCTTTTTGGCGGGGCTCCTCCCGTAGACGAGCGGAGCGTTTCCGTGTTTGTCCCCGTTTGCCTTTCCGGCGCCGGGACGGGCGATCTCATAGGCGATAGAGGTGGATACACGGGAAGTCCTTTCGGCTTTCCGTGTTTTTTCAATCATCATCTTCGGGGAATTGTCATGTCTCTGACAACGCGTATCGAGCAGGACTACATTGCCGCCTACAAGGCCAAGGATGGCCTGCGGTTGGGCGTGCTGCGCCTTTTGAAGACGGCGGCGAAGAACCTGCAGGTGGAACTCATGCGGCCCGTCACCGACGAAGAGCTTGCCTCCGTCGTCCAGAAGCAGGCCAAACAGCGTCAGGACTCCATCGAGCAGTTCACCGCGGCCAACCGGCCCGATCTCGCCGAGAAGGAAGCCGCCGAACTTTCCATTTTGAAGGATTACCTCCCCGAGCCGCTTTCCGAGGAAGAACTGGCCGCCGCCATTGATGCCGCCATCGCCGCGCTTGGCGTGACCAATATGTCCGGCATGGGCAAGGTCATCCAGTCCGTGATGGGCGATTATAAAGGCCGTGTGGACGGCAAGGCCGTCAGCTCCGCGGTCAAGGCGCGCCTGAGCTAGCCCCCCGCGCGGGACGCCGCGCCGGGAGGAAGTGAGTTTGCATGGATAGCCGTACGATAAAGGCTCTCGAATTCGGCAAGGTGCTGGAGCATCTTGCCGGCTTGTGCGTGTCCGAGGCAGGCCGCAGGGTCAGCCTCGGCCTTTTCCCGTTGCGCGATGTGGACGCCGTCAACGCCGCGCATACTCTGTTCGACGAAGTGCGCACATGGTCTGCGCACAGCGGGTTCCGCCTGTCCGATTTCCCGGATCTTGAGGGGCTTTTCCCCCATCTGGAAAAGGCCGCGGCGTCCCCGTCCTCCGCGCCGCTCGACGCCGACGCGCTGTGGGCGCTCCGCGAAACCCTGCTCCAGGGCCGCAAGGCCGCTCAGTCCATCAATGAAAACGGTGCCATGTGGCCTTCATTGCGGGATCTCGTGGCCTCCATGCCCTTGCCGGAGATGACCCTTTCGGCCCTGTCCCGCTGCCTTGGCGACGACGGGCTCATCAAGGATGAAAGCTCCCCCGAACTGATGTTCGTGCGCGGCGAACTGCGCCGCCTGCACCTCATGTGCCTGCGTAAGGTCAAGGATTTCGCGATCCAGTACAACATCGCCCAGTACCTTCAGGATGATTACATGACGCTGGCCTCGGATCGTTACGTCCTGCCGCTCAAGTCGAATTTCAAGGGCCGCATTCAGGGCATCATCCACGATTACTCCAATACCGGCGAAACCTGCTATTTCGAGCCGCTGTTCCTCGTGGAGCAGAACAACCGCCTGCAGGAGCTCAAGCGCGAGGAACGGGAGGAAGAGCGCAAGGTGCTGCGCTACCTTACGGACATCGTGCAGAACGAATTGCCGTTCATCCGTTCGGCGTGGGAGCTGCTGGTCCGGCTGGACGTGGAGCTTGCCAAATGCGGGCTGGCGGCCTTGTTCGACGGCGCGTGCGCCACGATCAGCCCCGACGGGGAAAACGCGCCCTTGTCCCTGCTCGGCGCGCGCCACCCGCTTCTTGCGCTCGATCCGCAGCTCCGCAGGCGGGGCGGCCCGCATCCGGTAGACCTCATTTTCCGGCCTGCGGATCGCGCGCTCGTCATCAGCGGCGGCAACGCGGGCGGCAAGACCGTATGCCTCAAGACGTTCGGCCTGCTGGCGGTCATGACGCTCGCCGGGCTGCCTGTCCCGGCGGCGAAGGGTTCCGTCATCCCGTGGTGGACGTCCATCCACGCATTCATCGGCGACGAGCAGAGCCTTGACGATCACCTTTCCACGTTTACGGCGCAGATCCGGCATCTCGGCAATGCATGGGAAGCCACGGATCACCGTACGCTCATCCTGCTCGACGAGTTCGGTGCCGGTACCGATCCCGCGCAGGGGGCGGCGCTGGCTCAGGCCGTACTCGACGGCCTCCTCGAACGCGGGGCGCATGTGGTGGCCGCAACGCATTTCCCGGCCCTGAAAACCTACGCGCTGACCCGTGAGGGCGTGCGCGCCGCTTCGGTGCTGTTCGATCCGGGCACGAAAAAGCCGCTGTTCCGGCTGGCCTACGATCAGGTCGGCGCGAGCCAGGCGCTGGACGTGGCCCGCGAGCACGGGCTTCCCGAATCGGTGTTGCGCCGTGCGGAACACTATTTGTTGCTGGACGGTCAGGATATGACGGCGGTGATGGATCGCCTGAACGCTTTGGCCGCCAAGCGCGAAGGCGAGCTTGATGCGCTCAAGGCCGAGCAGCAGCGCACCCGTGAAAAACGCAAAGCCGTACAGGAGCGTTTCGAGCGTGAGCGTGAACGCCTCATCAAAGAGGTGCGCGAGCTGTCCGCCAAGGTCATGAAGGACTGGCAGGAAGGCAAGGCCGGGCATAAGCAGGCCCTCAAGGAACTTGCCAAGGTTCGCGCCGAACTGCACGTTTCGCCGGAACAGGAAGAGGCGGCCCCGGCATTCTGCATTGCGGATCTCAAGCCGGGCCAGCATGTGACGCACCGCCCCTGGAACAAGAAGGCCGTGGTGCGCGAAGTCGATGCTCGGCAGAACCGGGTCAAGCTGGATATGAACGGCGTGACCCTGTGGGCCGATGCCGCGATGCTTGGGCCAGCCGATGAGCCGCAGCAATCGGCTAAGCCGAAGTCCGGCGTGCTGGTGCGGACGGCTGCCGGAGGCAATCCCGAAATGTCCCTGCTCCGGCTGGATCTGCGCGGCAAGCGGGCGGATCAGGCCATCAGCGAATTGTCGCAGTACCTCGACCGGGCGCTTTTATCCGGGCGCGAGGGTGTGGAGATCGTCCACGGCCGCGGTACGGGGGCGCTGCGCAAGGAAGTGCACGCGTTCTTGAAGACGTTTCCCGGCATCGCCTCGTTCGCGCTGGCCCCGGAGGATCAGGGGGGTGACGGCGTGACGGTTGTTACTTTCAAGTAATGTAAGGGGAGGCCCGCCTTCCCAAGCGCTTTTCTCTCCTGAAAACTTTATAAGGAGAGGAAAGGGTTTGACTGCGGCGGATCCTGCTTTATATGAGAAAGACCGCGGAAACGGCATGAGATTGTTGAGAGTCCCGATCAAGGCGCGTTCCAAGATGCGGGGCGCGGGGAGTCCTTCCCCGGACAAAGCCGGAGGGAGCGGCCTGCCTGACGGAAGGGCCGCGAACACCGGATAATGAGCTTTACGGGCATCGGCGCCATGTGCCCCTTGCCGCCGGAGGCGTACGGGAGCGTATGGGACGGAACGCAAGAGCCATTCAGGAAATCAAGGCGCGCCTGAATCTGGTGGACATTGCCCGACGGTACGTAGACCTGAAACGCAATGGGCCTCGCTGGGTAGCGCCTTGCCCTTTCCATCAGGAGACCAAGCCCTCGTTTTCCATCAACGAGGAAGAAGGTTTTTTTTACTGTTTCGGTTGTCAGGCTTCCGGCGATTTGTTCGATTTTTACGGGCAGATCAACGGGCTGGACTTCAAGGAAACGCTTGAGCAGCTCGCGGAAGAGGCTGGCGTCACGCTGGAGCGCGGGCCGCAAAAATACGAAGGCCAACCCGCCGGGCAGTCCATGTCCAAACGGCGGCAGTTGCTGAAAATCCATGAAATCGCGGCGGCGCATTTCATGGAGAACCTCTCAGGCCGGGACGGTGCGGAGTGCCGGGACTATATGGCCCGGAGAGGGATTTCGGAAGAGGTGGCGAAGCTCTTCGGGCTTGGCTGGAGCCGCCGGGACTGGCAGGCGCTCACGGAAGTGCTGCGGCGGGCCGGGTTCAGCGAGTCGATGGGGGTGGAGGCCGCACTGCTCGGCAAGAGCGAGCGGGGCAGGGCCTATGACCGTTTCCGCGGGCGGCTGATGTTCCCCATCCGCAGCCTTTCGGGGAACGTCATTGCGTTTGGCGGGCGCATCATTGCCGACGAGGACGAAGCCAAATACATCAACAGCAGTGATTCGCAGTTATATAAAAAAGGCGAACACTTGTACGGACTGCAGCAGGCCCGGCGCGCCATTGCGACGGGAAAGCCCGCCATGTTGACGGAAGGTTACATGGATGTGGTGACGCTGCACCAGTTCGGCTACTCCAGCGCGGTGGGCGTGCTCGGTACGGCGTTCACCCCGGAACAGGTGAAACGGATTTCAGGGTTTACGTCGCATGTGGAGCTGCTTTTCGACGGCGACGGGCCGGGCCGCAAGGCCGCGCTCCGGGCGTGCGAGATGCTGTTGACGCGGGGGCTGTCCTGTAAAGTCGTCCTTTTCCCGGAGGGCGAGGACATCGACAGCCTGTTGCGGACGCAGGGGACGGACATTTTTGAGGATTTGCGCAGGAATGCGCCGGAGGGCATGGCCTTCTGCGTGCGTTGCCTGCGCGATATGGCCCCCCGTGAGGCGGTGGACTGGGCGCGCGAGTTCCTCAGGCAGGTTGAACTGCCCGAACTCGTCAGCCGTTTCGCGTCCACGCTGAGCACCGGCTTGGGGCTGGCGGAAAGCGAGCTGCGCGAGCGGATCGTTGAGAGCCGAGGCGCGCGGGCGCTTCCGCGCAATGCGGGCGGTCAGGAAACCCAGCCGCCCGTTCGGACGAATCCCAGAGACAGGGAAATCATGACCTTCGTGGTCCGGTACCCCTCCTCTCTGCCCCGCCTCCGGGAGCTTGGGGCCCATCTGGTTCTGGGCGCCGCGTGGGCGCGGGATCTTTGGCAAAAACTTGAAGAGTACCCTGTGGATGAAGTGGTGCAGCATCTTGACCCCAGGGAAAAGCGTTTCTGGATCCGGTGCCGCACCGGGGACGTGCCCCCCCTCGACAACGAGGAGGGTGAATTCGGCGCAATCCGCACCATGCTTGATACGTTGCATTTGACCGCGCAATCGGCCTCGGTTTCGGCCGCATTGCGTCAGGGAGCCGGCGCAGGCAATTTTGAGGCCGATTTGGAATATTTGCGCGCCCTTCAGGAAACGTTGGAGAGGACTCATGGGGAACAACATTAAAGATATCCAGCAGATCAAGAGCCTCATCGCCAAAGGCAAAGAGATGGGCTTCCTCACGTTCGAGGAAGTGAACAAGGCTGTCCCGCTGGAAATGAATACGCCGGAGCAGTTCGAGGAGATCATCGGGATCTTCGATCAGCTCGAAATCGCCATTGTGGATCTGGAAAAGGACGGCAAGAAAATCCCCGTCACCTCGGCGGAGACAGACGGAGAGCAGTCCGAAGAACGCCTTGAGCTGGTGGACAGCGAAGACGCCGCCGACTTTTCCTCCCGCAGCACTGACCCAGTCCGCATGTACCTGCGCGAAATGGGGGCGGTGCCGCTGCTCGATCGTGACGGTGAAGTAACCATCGCCAAAAAGATCGAGCAGGGGGAGCAGGATGTGCTGTACGCCCTCGTGGAAGTGCCGGTCGCTGTGGAAGAGCTCATCAACGTGGGCGAAGACCTCAAGCTCAACCGCATCAAGCTGAAGGATGTGGTCAAGACCATTGAGGAAGACGATCCCACCGAAGACGAGATGAACCAGCGCACACGCGTCATCCTGCTGCTGGAGGAAATCCGCCAGACGTTCAAGAAAAAACGCAAAATCTACGCCAAGCTGGACGAATGCTGTACGCTGGAGCGCCGCGTTACCGCCATTCAGAAGGAAATCATGGCGTTCAAGGAAGAGATCGTCACGCGCCTGCGCGACATCAAGCTGGAAAAGACGCTCATCGACCGGATCATCGAGACGGTGGAAGACTACGTCCGCCAGATGCGCAACTGCCAGCGCGATCTGTCGGCCTACCTCCTGTCCACCGGCAAGAATCAGGAAGAAATCAAGGAACTGTTCCGCAAGCTCGATTCCCGCGACATCAGCCCCGTGCTCGCCGCCAAGGAATTGAACATGAGCGTGGACGAGCTGTTCTCCTACAAGGAAATGATCCTTGGGAAGATCGAAATCCTCCAGCGCCTTCAGGAAAAATGCTGCCACAATGTGGGCGATCTTGAAGAAGTGCTCTGGCGCATCAAGCGCGGCAACAACGCCGCCATGCGCGCCAAGCAGGAGCTCATCCGCTCGAACCTGCGCCTTGTGGTCAGCATCGCCAAGAAGTACACGAACCGCGGCCTGCAGTTCCTCGACCTGATTCAGGAAGGCAACATCGGCCTGATGAAGGCCGTGGACAAGTTCGAGTACCAGCGCGGCTACAAGTTCTCGACCTATGCCACGTGGTGGATCCGTCAGGCCATCACCCGCGCCATTGCGGATCAGGCCCGCACCATCCGCATCCCGGTGCATATGATCGAGACGATCAACAAGCTCATCCGCACCTCCCGCTACCTCGTTCAAGAACTCGGACGCGACCCGACTCCCGAAGAAATCGCGGATCGTATGGAATATCCTGTGGATAAGGTCAAGAAGGTGCTCAAGATCGCCAAGGAGCCCATCTCCCTCGAAACCCCCATCGGCGACGAGGAAGATTCGAGCCTTGGGGATTTCATCGAGGACAAGAAGGCCGTCGCGCCCGCCGAAGAGGTGGTCAACACCAAGCTCTCCGAGCAGATCGCGTCCGTGTTGGCGGATCTGACGCCGCGTGAGGAGCAGGTGCTCCGCAAGCGCTTCGGCATCGGGGAAAAGTCCGACCATACCCTCGAAGAAGTGGGCAAGCTGTTCAACGTAACCCGTGAGCGTATCCGCCAGATCGAAGCCAAGGCGCTCCGCAAGCTCCGCCATCCCGTGCGCAGTCAGGTTCTGCGGTCGTTCTACGACAGTTGATAAAAAACGGGGATGGGGCCCTGCAAAAAAAGGTTCCCATCCCCGGATGTTTCCTTTCCCTTCTTGAGCCTTGTCAGGGAAAGAGGAAAAGCCTCCCGGCGAATAACACCGGGAGGCTTTTTGTGTGGCGGAAGGCCACTGCGGAGCGGCACCGCCGATTTCTTCAATACGGCTTTTAGTGTGGGCATAATGCTGGGTAATTGCTGGAACTCTTGAATGACGGCGGCATACTTGTTTCGTAAGTCTCGGAGGGCTCCGGGCGCTTTCACAGTTTTTGGGGCCAATTCGGGCTCAGCTATGAAAAGCGCCAAAAACGCCTTGCCCGGTTCCATCCATTGCTGTTCGGCATCAATTTTTGGGCGTTCCTTATACCTAACCTGCCGTAGCGCATTATGCTGTGTAGCATGAGCGCCTTTTTCGCGGTTATGTTTCGGCATTATGGATGGCTCTGTCATAGCATGCGGTCGTTTCATCTCCACAGCACAGTGAAAATACAGCCTTTTCCTTCAGTTTCCCCCTTGGCGGACTTCATGGCTAAGGTATTTGGTTGGTTATTCCTTTGGAACTTCAAGAAAAAAGGCATCAACCATTTTCTAGGTTGTGCCGTCAATTATATATAATATATTGAAATTATTTAATTATTTAAAATGTTGCAAAAAAAAGATTGTTTTAAATGATTTCAATTAGTTATATGAAAAAATGACGACACGCCTAGGGCACAGCCTTATGGATAAAATGGCCTTTGCAAAGCCGTTTGGTGCTATGTTGAAAGAAAGACGTATGCTGAAAGACGCAAGGTATGTGGCCTCTCTCCCGGATGGTGCTGTTCATGAAAGTCAGGGCGTTCCCTACGGCCCAATACCTTGAGGCGGGCACAACAAGAGCCGATTTTGTCCACGTTGTACACACTCGCCCCTATGCTGGCTCTCCAGGGTATGGATTTGATTAAGTAAGGCGTTGCCGGAGGAACTGAACGATGTGCAACGCATCGGGCCAGCGATGATTCCGTGAGGTCACAAACTGTTTCTTGTCGTCAACAACGGAAGGGTATGGGCCTTTTGGGGGCCATATGGCGGAACACGGCAAACGTCCCGTGAGCGGGCATATCAAGAAGCCTGAGTTGTGGGCAGTTGCTTTTGCACAAAAAAGAGGCCCGCTGGGGGCCTCTTGGAAGCTGTTTGTCCTTAAATGACGTCGAAGCGTTCAAACCGCATCATCAGCCCGGCCCGGCCTTGCGTTGCCGAGCGGAGGTCTGTGGAGAAGCCGAAGAGCTTGCTGAGGGGGGCAAGGCCCTGCACGAGCTTGAGGCCCGCGTGGTCGAGGATGTTTTCAACTTTCCCGCCGCGCGTCCCGAACAGGCTGATGGCGGGGCCGAGGTTGGCTTCCGGCGCGGAGATTTCCACAAACATAAGCGGTTCCAGCGTCGTGACCTGCGCGGCTTCAAGGGCCGAGCGCAAGGCGATGCCTGCGGCCATATGGTAGCCCGCGGCCGTGGAGCCGTCACGCCGGGGCATGGCGGTGATTTCGACGTCCGCGTCCTGAATGGGATAGCCGGTAGCGGGATCGGACTGGAGCGCGTTTTCCACGCCCTGCCTGACCGCATCGACGAAGGCGGCGGGCAGGGTGGCCGTATCGATGGCGAACCGGATCTGGTTGCCCGAACCGCGTTCACGCGGGGCGATGGACAGGGCGACTTCGCCGATGTGCGTTTCCTTGCCGAGTTCACGGTCAAACGTGCCGGCCGCGGATGCCGTGCGCTTCGGCGTTTCGCGGCGGATGACCTGAGGCTGGCCCACGCGGGGCGCGATGCCGTATTCGCGGCGTATGCGCTCAAGGATCACGTCAAGGTGGAGCTCGCCCATGCCGGACACGATGCGGTGCCCTGAGCCTTCGTCGATGGAGACGGTCAGGGTCGGATCTTCAAGGGAGAAGCGGTCAAGGGCTTCGTCGAGGGTTTTGCCTTCGTCGGCGTTGCGGGGCTCGATGGCGAGGGAGATGACGGGCTGGTAGGCTTCGATGGACTCCAGCAGCAGTTTGGAGCCGGGAGCGCCGATGGTGTCGCCGGTACGCGCCGAGCGCAGCCCGATGGTCGCCACGATGTCCCCGGCTTTGGCGGCGTCCACCTGCTCACGGCGATCGGCATGGAGCCGGTAGAGCCGCGAGATGCGTTCGTCGGCGCGCTGGGTGACGTTGCGGCAGGGATCGCCTTCCTTCAATGTCCCGGCATACAGGCGGACAAGGGCCAGCTTGCGCCCTCCATCCATCATGACCTTGAACACCAGCCCGGTGAAGGGCAGGGCGGGATCGCAGGGGATGGCGTCGTCGGTTCCGTCTTCGGGGTTGTGGGCCGTGACGGGCGGCAGATCGGAAGGGGCGGGAAGGTAGGCGATTACGGCGTCGAGAAGCGGCTGGACGCCGGTGTTTTTGAGCGCCGAACCGCTGAGGACGGGCGTCACGCGGCGGGCCAGCGTAGCCCGGCGGATGGCGCTGTGGATGTCCGCTTCCGTGTATTCGCCGCCGAGATACTGTTCAAGGAACGCATCGTCGTTTTCGGCCAGCCGTTCCAGCATCTGTTCGCGCCACGGGGCGGCGAGTTCGGCATCCGCTTCGTTGAGGGGCGAACGGGCCCATGTCTGCCCTTGATCGGACTCGTCAAAATCAAGCCGTTCCAAAGTCACGAGATCAATGACGCCCTGAAACGTCTCCGCCGCGCCCACGGGGATGACGACGGGCAGCGGGTTCGCGCCGAGCCGGGCCTGCATGGACTTGAGCACGGCGGAAAAGTCCGCGCCGATCCGATCCATCTTGTTGACGAAGGCGAGCTTCGGCACGCCGAAGTGTTCCGACTGCCGCCAGACCGTTTCCGATTGCGGCTCAACGCCGCCCACGGCGCAGAAGACGCCGACCGCGCCGTCGAGTACGCGGAGGGAGCGTTCCACTTCGATGGTAAAGTCGACGTGGCCGGGCGTGTCGATGATGTTGACGGTGGTTCCGTTCCATTCGCAGGTCGTGCAGGCCGAGGTGATGGTGATGCCCCGCTCCTGCTCTTCGGGCAGGTAGTCCATGGTGGCCGTGCCGTCGTGAACCTCGCCCATGCGGTGGATTTTGCGGGTATAGAACAGCATCCTCTCGGAGAGGGTGGTTTTCCCCGCGTCGATATGCGCGATGACGCCGATGTTGCGCACAGCCTGTGTCATGGAAAGCTCCTCGTTGAAATAGGAATTAGGAAATGGCTGTAGGAAGCACGGGATGGGTGCCGTTCACCCTTAAAAAGGGGCTTGCTGGGAAAATTGTCAAGCATGGCCCAAATCATGTTTTTCCGCTCCATGTAGTTCTTAGAACGTCCCCATGCGAGAAGAACCATATCCGCATTGCTAATAGCCTTTTGAATAATTTGATCATTTAACGGGCCAACAGCTTTTTCTCCACCATGAAAATCATGTTTTTGAACCAAAGCATAAAGGTTGACGACCGTTATTATTCCTATTGGGCCTATTTCTGGGGGGCATTTTTCAAAAAAAAGAGTTTCGAGAAATTGGATACTCTTATCGGAAACGTGTTCATCGGCATCGCTCGGGTTTTGCATAATAACACAGAGTTTTTTTCCTGTACTGTCAGCTGTGATTTCCAGAAGATAACGAAACAAGCGATCTTCTGAAAAGCAGGCTTTACAGGAAACTCCGGGTCTATGACGAAAAACCGGCATGATTTTACTCCTGTTTTTCTAACGTACAGCTCAGTTCCAACCGCTCATTCATGAAAAAGTCCGGCGTCAAATCCGTGTGCAGCCAGCAACCCTCCAATCCCGTTCCGAGGGTCAGCGGCGTGCCTTCCCCGATGATTATCTGACCGGCATAAACGGCGTCGGCTCCGTCATCGGCGGGCAGGGCGTCCGGGTGGGCCCACAGAACCGCCGCATCAGGCAGGGCGGCGCGTTCGATGCGCGGGGCGCGGTCGTTCCAGACGGGGCAGGGGGATTCTGGGAGAGGGGCTTTGCCGAAGCGCAGGATGCGCCCCCGTCCCGGAAGTTCGCGCAGGAGCGGGGCCGGATCGCGCATGGCAAAGACCTGTTCCACGCCGGTGAGCTCCAGCGCGGCGAACAGGCCGGAGGGCGCCGTTTCCATGCCCGTCCAGGCGGCGAAAACCGGCTCCACGCCAGCCAGGCGTGCGGGCATGATCGCCGCCGCAAGGCGCACCGCCGAAGCGTAGCCTTCGCCTATGAGGAGCACGGCCCACGGCGCCGTTTCCCGTGTACGGGTGAAGCCGAACCCGGCTGCGGCGTTTTCGGATGTTATGGTCAGGCGGGAGGGCGGGGCCGGATACGTCGCCTCAGCCAACGCGAGCGTCGTCTTGATCCAGCTCCGGTGCTCAGCGGATGTTTCCTCATAGGCTTCGGCAAGCCGCTCGTCGGGTACGCGGCAGGCTTCTATCTCAGGTGAAAAAGGCATGGCTTTCTCCTTAGCGCGGATTGGCTTTGAAAGGGGCTGGAGGCGTTGGGGAGGCTTTGGGGGAGGAGGGGGCTTCAAGCCTGTCGGCGCGGCCCTGCCCGTCCCCGTTCCAAGGGCGTTCGCACTTGCCGAATCCCTGTTCCCGGCCTCTTGGTGCAGGTTGCCTTTAGGGAGGCATTTTTCACAGGTACAATGTCCCAAACCTCTCCGGCAGCATTCTTTTCTCAAAACGGACCGGGTTGTTCAAGCGTTATTCGCGGGATCTGCCGGAATAAGCGGCGGAGGCAGTTTTTGAAATCCCGGCTCAAGAACCAGTAACATGGTTCGCCCACGGAGGCCGCCAATAAATATGTATGGAACTGCAAACTGTTCGTTTTATCGTATGGTCAGCCTCTTTTGGGGCAGGGCCTGCCCGCTTCCTTACTTGCCTTGAAATCATGTTTTTTTTCAACATATTCCAAGCGGGCGGACAAAAAAAGAGGGACGTGCATGTCCCTCCATTCATACGTCGGCATTTCTTCCCTGTACCCCTGCGCCTTGGGAGGGAATGCCGACAACAGCGAAAAACGCAGCCTGTCTAGAGTGGCCCCACACCTTTGGGGAAAGGCTGTACGGGTACTGCGAAATTGGCAGGTTGAGGCTTATACCTTGGGGGAAAGGCAGTTAAGGCAGAGCCTGCGGCCTTTATAGGCTGTCCCCACGCCTTTGGGGGAAAGGGGAGGGGCGGAGAAAACCTAGGTCGTGTCGTCAACTGGATATAATATGGTTAAAGTATTAAATTATTTTCAATATATAAAAATTTTTAATAATTTAAAATAATTATATGTAAAATACCGACACGGCCTAGGGGTTCCCCGCCCGAACCGTTGTTGAATCAATTCTGTACCAGGGCGGCGGGAAGCGTTCCCAACTGCTGACGCATATACAGTTTCATGAGCTCGGCTATGGCGTCGTCGCGCTTGAGCGTGCCGGGGTATGCGCCGTTGTCGAGCACGGAACGGAAAGCCTTTTCGTCCAGCGGGTCGTCGTTCTGTTTGGCGAGATGGGCGCCAAAGCTGGAAAGCTGCGCGCGCAGTTCCGTGTCGCCCATCGCCTTGAGCCCGGCATGCTTGGCGGCGATGGCATCGGAAGAGGGCAGCCGGGGCGATTCCATCACCTGACGCAGGCAGGCTGTGAACCGTTTCAGGCCCGCCGTGATATGGGAGGTTTTCACCACGTTGGAGCCCTTCCAGCCCGCCTTTGCCCATTTGAAGATGGCGATGTCCACCTTGCCGCTGCCGGGCGCGCTTTCCATGAAGACGGATACGCTGGCGGAGCCGTAAAGGTAGGTCTCCGCCCAGCCGAGCATGGCCAGGTTGGTTCCTTTTTCCGGGGTGTATACATACGTCCAGTCCTTGTCGTTGCCGACAATGGCCCCCCGCAGGCCCACGGAAGACTGGCCGGGCATCACGGATACGGATATGAGCGCCGTGCGGCCCTTGTAATCGGCGAGCACGAACAGCCGGTTCAGCTTGTAGGAATAGTAGCAGCCGCTGGAGGTGTCGGGCGTCGTTTCCTCATATTCCACGCCTCTGGTCACGATGGGGGCGGCGGGGGGATAGGCCGCGCCGATGAGGGCGGCGCTGTCCTTCAGGATGGGGCTGCCGGGCATCCACGCGTTGCGGCGTACGACGGAGGGGTAAATGGCCTCGCCGGGGATGGAGGGATCGAGCATGTACCCGACAAGCTTGCGGAGCGGGAGGTTGAGCGTTTCCTTGAGATACGCGCCGGAACCCTGCGGGCGGGATTCCGGGCGGACCTTGTTGGGCGCCTGCGTGTTGGTGGCGACGAAATCAAGGACGGTGTTGACTGCCGCGGCGTCGGGGTTGGCTTTGCCCTGTGGGGCGTCGGCAAGCAGGGCGGACAGCGCGGTTTCGAGGGCGGGGGGAAGCGTCCCGTTTTTTTGCTTCTCGGCCTGCGCGGGCAGTGCCGTGAGGAGCGCCAAGCAGAAACAGATCAAAAGGCGTTTGAAGATGGATAGGGGCATGATGCTCTCTGGCTGTATTGAGGTTGTGAAAGGGTATGATTGGAGCCGCGTAAAGGTAAGCAAGTCTCCCTGAGGCGTCAACGGGCTGATTTCTTTTTGGGTTTGACTGTGTTACAGCCATGCGAAAATGGATGTCACGAAGATGGGGACGGCAATGGTGAGCACCATGCCTGAGAAGATCCCAAGGATGGTGTTCCGCTCGCCCGACGTGCGGATGATGGCGGGCAGGCAGGTATCGCTGGCGGCCCCGGCGGCGGAAAGCGGCCCAAGGCCGCCGAAGACGCGGGCGAGCAGGGGGGGCGAACAGCAGGGTGACGAGTTCCCTGACCATATTGGAAATAAGCGCCATCGAACCGAGGCTGACGTCGGCGAGCTGGTTGATGAGCATGCTCGACAGGCTGTAGTAGCCGAACCCGGCGGCCACGGCCATCACATCCCGGAAGCTCATGTCCAGCATGGCCCATGCCGCCACGCCGCCGAGGAACGTCCCGACGATGATCATCAGGGGCACGAGCACGACCCAGCCCTTGAGATCCCGCAGGATGCGCCATGCCCGCGAATCGAAGCCGAGGCTCATGCCCACGGCGGCGAGCATGGCGTATACGGCGAGGTTGCTGGCCTCGTGGACAAGGCCGAGCCATCCGGCGGGCAGGAGGTCGAGCCTGCCCCCAAGCACGCCGACGCTGAAAAAGAACAGGACGATGATGGATTCCTTCATTGAGCCGCCCCTTCGTCCTTTGCGGCGCGGGAAACGGCGTAGTGCCCCACATGGCGGTTCATGACCGGCTCAAGGAGGCGCGCACCGATGAGGCTCCCCGCCACGCAGCACAGGCTGATGAAGATGCCCCGCGCGCCGATGGTGTCCATCTGCGACATGAGGCTGTCGTCGGCGCCGAGGGCGAGGCCGAGCAGGAGCAGGAGGATGCGGACGGACCATGTGAGCACCTGATCGGTGATCTTGATGGCGAGCGGCTTCCTGCGGAGCAGGAAACCCACGGGGACCCCAAGGACAAGACAACCCATTTCCACGATCATGAGGCGATTTCTCCTTTATCACTATGGAAAAGCTGATTATTATACCTGACGCACCGTTGAGGGTCAATAATGCCTGCGGGGGATCGGCACCCTTTCGTTGACCCTTTCCGCCGCCGCCTGTATAGGTCATACGCATGACTTATGATGCCGTGCCGAACCTTTCGGCCCGGCAGGGACGGGAAACGGTGAACGAATCTCAGGATACGCCCCTTTCAGAGGGGGGCTGGCAGCCTTTTTTGACGGTGAACGCCTGCGGGCGGGATTGGACGCTGGAACGCGCCGCCGACATGGAAGCCCTGTGGGAGGCCATGACCGAATTTACGGAAGACGAGCGCCTTCCCTACTGGACGGAGCTGTGGCCTTCCAGCCTTGTGCTTGCCGATTGGCTGTACCAGCGGCGCGAGAGCCTGCGGGGGCAGCCCTGCCTTGATCTCGGATGCGGGATCGGCCTGACGGCATTGGTGGGGCAATGGCTCGGCGCGGACGTCATCGGCATGGACTATGAGCCGGAAGCCCTGCGTTTCGCGCGGCGCAACGCGGAGCACAACGCCGTGCCCCAGCCGCTCTGGACGGTCATGGACTGGCGCAGGCCCGCGGTGAAGCGCCGGAGCCTGCGGTTCATCTGGGGCGGGGACATCATGTATGAGCAGCGTTTTGCCGCGCCCGTGCTGGATTTTCTGGAGTATGCGCTTGCGGAGGGCGGCGCGGCGTGGGTCGCCGAGCCCAGCCGGGCCGTGTACGATACCTTCCGTTCCATGCTCGTCAACCGCCGTTGGGCGGGGCGCTGCGTCTGGGAAAAGGACATAGAGGCCCTGTATCCGCAGGAGCGGCCCGTTCCCGTGCGGATCTGGGAAATTCACCGATAGAGGGTGCGACAATGGGAGAAACGGTTCGTTTCGGCGTTTCGTTGGATAGCGATCTGCTGGAGAAATTTGATGCCCTGTGCGAACGGCAGGCTTGCCCAAGCCGTTCCGAGGCGCTGCGCG
Organism: Bilophila sp. T19-St14; assembly: GCF_059728385.1. Taxonomy (NCBI): domain Bacteria; kingdom Pseudomonadati; phylum Thermodesulfobacteriota; class Desulfovibrionia; order Desulfovibrionales; family Desulfovibrionaceae; genus Bilophila; species Bilophila sp. T19-St14. Next base: position 1,648,377 of record NZ_BAAGFT010000001.1, on the reverse strand, counting down.
ACATCATCCGGGATGCGCTGGTGCAGGATTCGCTGCATTCCGAGACTGCGGAAGCGGCGGGCGTGCTGAGCCTGATTTATGATCACCATGTCCGGGATCTGTCCCGCAAGCTGACGGAACGGCAGCACGACGCGCACAAGCTCATCGTGACGACGCTCCATGTGCATCTGGATCATCACAATTGCTTGGAAATTTTGGTGCTCAAAGGCAAGGCCGGGGAACTCCGCGAGCTTGCCGATCAGCTCCGCGCCATCCGCGGCGTCAGCCACGGGACGTTTTCGATCACCGCCATCGGTGCCGATTTGCCGTAGTATGATGTATCGGGGGAAGGGGAGGGAACCCTTCTGGAGAAGGGCTTCCCTCCCCTTCCCCCGAACCCCCATCCCCTCCCTCCGAAGACTTTCCGTTGGTGGGGAGGCTGCGCGTCGGGAGTCCCGTTGGATGTTGGGCCTTTGGGGGCGGATGTGGGGCGCGCGGGGTAGGGATGTATTTCCCTGCCGGCGGGAAGGCTTTGGCTCTTTGGTCAAGATAAAGGGAACGTGTCGGCCTTTGGATGGTTTGGGATCCATATGCCGCAACGGTAGTTTTTTGGGGGAAGGAGCATTCGGAAGCCCGTACCCCCGATAAAGGAAAGGCTCTGTTATGGTTTGTGGTTGTTTCATTGCCACAGTGCGGTGAAAATACAGCCTTTTTCTCCGGTTTTCCCCTTGGCGGGAACCACGGCCAAGGCATTTTGCATGTTATCCCTGTGGAAATTCAAGGAAAAAAGCATCAACCATTTTCTATAACACAGCCAAAGGAAAAGAATGGAAGACGTACAAAACAGTCCGGCTCCGGTGGCGTTGCCCATCGACCGGGTAGGGGTCAAGGGGTTGAAGCTGCCTTTGCTGGTGCGGGATCGCGCGCAGGGGACGCAGCATACGGTCGCCAATGTGGACGTCAGCGTGGACTTGCCCGCCGCGTTCAAGGGTACGCACATGAGCCGTTTTGTGCAGGCTTTGGCGAACTGGACAGAGGATTTGGACTACGCGGGGATGAAGCGCCTGCTTGAGGACGTGCGGGAGCGCCTGAACGCCCGCCGTGCGCATATCGTTTTCCATTTTCCGTATTTTGTGCAGAAGAGCGCCCCTGCGACGGCCTGCCCCGGCATTCTGCCTTACGAGTGCAGGCTGACCGGGGAACTGCCTGAGGACGGCAAGCCGTCGTTCCTGCTTGAAGTGACGGTTCCCGTAATGACCGTATGCCCCTGCTCGAAGGCCATCAGCCGTGAAGGGGCGCACAGCCAGCGGGCGGACGTGCGCATAGCGGTTCGGATGCGCGGGTTCTGCTGGATCGAGGATTTCATTGAGATCGCCGAGGCGTCCGGCTCGTCGCCCGTCTATTCGCTGCTCAAGCGCGAGGATGAGAAGTTTGTGACCGAAGACGCCTTTTCGAGGCCTACCTTCGTTGAGGACGTGGTGCGCAACGTAGCCAGCCGCCTTGCCGATCATCCGCATGTGAGCGGGTTCCGCGTCGAAGTCGAGAGCTACGAGTCCATCCATGCCCACAACGCCTTTGCGTGCATTGAGCACGGCGTGACGCTGTAGGCATTGAAAAAATACGTGTTTTTTTAAGGCTGTGTTATAGAAAATGGTTGATGCTTTTTTCCTTGAAGTTCCACAGGGATCACCGGCAAAATGCCTTAACCGCGGATCCCGCCAAGGGAAAAACTGGAAAAAAAGCTCTATTTTTTACCGCACTGTGGAGATGAAACAACCACATACTCTAACAGAGCCTTTTTTAATGAAATGTGTTGGGAAGGGGGCTGAAGGATTTCCCCTTCCTTTCCCGTAATGCCGCCCAGCCTGAGCCGTTGCCTAAAAGGGCGCAGAGGGCGGGGAAAGCCTTTTCAAGGCTGTGCCATAGGAAATGATTGGTGATTTTTTTCTTGAAATTCCAAGGGAATAACCAATAGGGCGTTTTCATGTTGAAAAGGCTCTTCCGGTTGCGGGAAGCAGACGGGCGCTGCGAAGGCACAAGCACAGTGTGTTTGCGCTGTTCAATGCCGGAGCGAGCGCGTCTTAAACGTTAAAATTGTAAAATGTTGGGCTGTGCCATAGAAAAAGGTTGATGCCTTTTTGTATGACGTTCCAAGGGAATAACCAACAAAATGCCTCAGCCATTGAAGTCCGCCAAGGGGAAAACTGGAGAACAGGCTGTATTTTCAACGTGCTGTAGAGATGAAACAAGCACGTACTATGACAGAGCCAAATGTTAAGTTGCTCGAAAATGTCCCAATCATGGAGTCCATCAGCGGAAAAGCCGGATAAAAAGGCTGTATTTTTCACCATGCTGTGGAAATACAGCCTTTTCTCCAGTTTTCCCATCGGCGGAATCCATAGCCAAGGCATTTTGCTGGTTATGCCTTTGGAACTTCAAGGAAAAAGCACCAATCATTTTCTATGGCACAGCCTTAAACGGCCAAAACGCCTGAACGGATTCCGTTCAGGCGTTTTGGCTGTACCCTGTGATAATTCTGGGCCGTTTCCCTCAGGGGGCTACTTCCTGTAGATTTTCACCAGATTGGTGCCGCGGGGCTGCGGGGAAGAGGAGGTCGGCTGTCCGGCGGTGATGACCACATCTTCACCGATCCCGAACAGCGAGGACGAGGCGATGAAGCGTTCGGCGCGGGCGAGATGGCCCTCGTTGTCGCTGCCGACCTGATGCGGGAGCACGCCCCACGAGAAGTTCAGGGCCTTGAGGCTGGTCACGTCGGGGGTCAGCGCATGGATGGTCTGCACGGGGCGGCGCGCGGACAGCAGGCGGGCCGAGCTGCCGGAAAGGCTGTGCGCCACGATGGACTTGGCGTTGGCTTTCTGGGCCAGCAGACAGGCGGCGTAGGCGAGGAATTCGGCGGTGCCGTCGTTTTCTGGCTCTGCGATGCGGCGGGTCTCGGCCATGAGCTCCTCGGCCTTGGAAGCGATTTCGCTCATGAACTGCACCGTTTCAACGGGATAGTTGCCCATAGCCGTTTCCTCGGAAAGCATCACGCAATCCGCGCCGTCCAGAACGGCGTTGGCGACGTCCGTGGTTTCGGCACGGGTCGGGGAGGGGCTGGACACCATCGAAAGCAGCATCTGCGTGGCGACGATGACGGGCTTGGACGCCCGGTTGCAGGCCCGGATGATGCGTTTCTGCATGGCCGGGAGCTCAGGCAACGGGCACTCGATGCCGAGGTCGCCGCGGGCCACCATGACGACGTCGACTTCCTTGAGGATGGCATCGAGCCGATCCACCGCGTTGCGGCGTTCGAGCTTGGCGATAACCGGGATGTCGCGGTCGCTGTGGCTGCGGATGATCGCCTTGGCTTCGCGGATGTCTTCGGGAGACTGCACGAAGGAGAGCGCCACGGCGTCAACGCCGAGGGCGAGCCCGTCCACGAGGTCTTTCTTGTCCTTTTCGGTAAGCGCGGGCAGAGGGATGGACTTGCCGGGCAGGGCGAGGCCCTTGCGCGAGGTGACGATGCCGTTGTTGTTGGCTTCGAGCTTGAAGAGCCCGTCTTTGCGGTGTTCGACCACTCGGAACTGGAGGGTGCCGTCAGCGAGCACAAGGCGATCGCCCTGTTCGAGTTCGGCGAAAATTTCGGGGTGATCGAAAGGGATATACGGGAGCTCGTCATTGCACATCAGCGCGGAGGGGCCGAGCAGAAGCTGATCGCCCTTGAGCACGTTCAGGGAACCTTCATTGGGGAAGGTGCCGATACGGATCTTGGGGCCGGAGAGGTCTTGGAGGATCGTGATGGGCGTCTTGTGGACGATTTCCAGTTCGCGGATCATCTTGATGAGGTCGACGAAGGAGGAGCTGTCGCCGTGGGAGAAATTAAGGCGGAAAATTCGGACGCCAGCCGCGATCAGTTTGGAAAGGACGTCACGTTTGTTGGACGCGGGGCCGATGGTTGCCAGAATTTTGGTTTTCATCAAGGAATCCTTTTGTGCCGGCCTTTCAGAGCAGAAGGGCACGGGTCGTCCGCCGTCTTCCGGCGATGATCGAAATGGGGCCGCCTTTCGGGGCACAGAGAGACGCTTAATGTGTTTTTCCTGCTGTTTTCGTCCCCTGTCAAGTCTTTTGGGCGCGCCCGCATGAGAAAGGAAGCGGGGCCATCGCCTTGACTCAGGTTCTGCCCGCGCCGTATAGCTTCGGGAGCGTCTTTCCTTTTGAAACGAAGCGCCGCCTGACCGCGCGGCGTTGTTTTCCCATTTAACGACGGCTGGAGCATGATGAAGCAGATTGCATGGGATGAAGTGATGAAGCGGCTGGAAGTGGCCTCGAAGATTTGCAACGACGCCTCTCCCGTTCAGGTGGAAGGGCCCATTCACGTCGGAGTCGACCTTGGCACCGCCGACGTGGTGGTCATGGCGGTGGACGACAACGGGGTGCCCGTGTCGGCGTTCCTTGAGTGGGCCACCGTCGTGCGTGACGGCGTGGTCGTAGACTACCACGGCGCAATCACCATCGTGAAGCGGCTCGTGGGCATGACGGAGGAGCGTCTTGGCCGGAAGATCGCCGAGGCGTCCACATCCTACCCGCCCGGAACGGATGCCCGGCTTTCGACGAACATTTTGGATGCAGCCAACCTGCGCCTTGTGAGCACGGCGGACGAGCCGAGCTGCCTCGCGCGTCTGGCCCGGCTGGATCGCGCCGCGGTCGTGGACATCGGCGGCGGCACGACCGGTACGGCGGTCATTTCCAACGGCAAGGTCATCGCCTCCGTTGACGATGCCACAGGCGGGCATCACGTGACCCTCGCCATGTCCGGCGCACTTTCGGTGCCCTACGAGGAAGCCGAGCTCAAGAAGCGCGGTGCGGACAACCGCCAGTACGCGCCCATCGTGAAGCCGGTTTTCGAGCGCATTTCCGACATCGTGAAGGCCCATATTTCCGGCCATGCCGTGGATACCGTGTATCTCACCGGCGGCACGTGCTGTTTCCCCGGCATCGCGCCCCTGTTTGAAAAAGAGCTCGGCATCAAGGTCGAGTGCCCCGATTATCCCCTTTTGCTCACCCCCCTCGCCATTGCGTGCCTGCCGCTGATGGAAGGGTAGGCAGTAGGCGGGGTGTGGAGAATATCGGGGAGGGGGAGAAGGAACCCTTCTGGAGAAGGGCTTCCTTCTCCCCCTCCCCGAACCCCACCCCCTCATCCTCCTAAGACTTTTCTTTTTATCGAATCCCTGTTCGCAGCGTTCCCGGTCAATGGCGGGGCGGCGTTGCAGGGGAAACGGGAAGGGTACGCCATAGTAATCGGTTAGCGTTTTGTTTTTGGCTGTGTCATAGAAAACGGTTGATGCTTTATTTCCTTGAAACTCCAAAGAAATAACCAATAAAATCCCCCAATCACGGAGCCCATCAGCGGAAATATTTGAGAAAAAAGCATATATTTCAGTATATTGCTGAAACAAAACAACCATGTACTATGACAGAGCCTTGTTTTTTTATTAGGCTCTGTCATGGATGTGGTTATTTCATCTCCACAGTATGGTGAAAAGAGAGGCTTTTTCTCTCATTTTTCCGTTGATGGACTCTATGGCTGGAGGGTTTTATCGGTTATTCCCTTGGAATTTCTGAGAAATAAGGCGTCAACCATTTCCTATGGCACAGTCTTTAGTCATAGCTGTGTCATAGGAAATGGTTGACGCTTTCTTGAAGCTCCAAAGGGATAGCCAAATAAAATGCCTCAGCCATGAAGCCCTTCAGCGAAAAATTGGAGAAAAAAGCTGTGTTTTCATCCTATTGTGGAGATGAAACAACTGCATCCTATGGCAGAGCCTACATTTTGAATGGACATTTGATAAGGTGCCTCCACCATAGGGGGTGGTAACGAAAATATATGAGGAAAATTCGGTAGGTTGATTATGGTGTGGAGGGAATCAGCCATATCTTAGCCAGAGACAAAGAAAAAGGCCCCCCTGTTTGTCGGCAACAGCAAACAGGGGGGGGGCCTTTGGGTTTCCATCAAGGAATTTATTCAAGGCTTTGTCTTAGGTAGTGTTGTTAATTTATATAATCTATTAAATTATTTAATTTTTTTAGACTATAAAAGATTGTTTTTGAATAATTTCAAATGATTACATGTAAAATGACGACACGACCTAGAATATGGTTGTTTCATCTCCACAGTAAGGTGAAAAGAGAGACTTTTCTCTGATTTTCCGTTGATGGGCTCCATAATTATGGCACTTTATTGGCTATTCCCTTGAAACCTCAAGAAGTAAAGCATCAACCACTTTCTATGATACAGCCTAAAATAAAGGCTCTGTTATAGTTTGTGGTTGTTTCATCTCCACAGTGCGGCGAAAATATAGCCTTTTTCTCCTGTTTTCCCCTTGGCGGGATCCACGGCTAAGGCCTTTTTCCGGTTATCCCTTTGGAACTTCAAGGAAAAAAACATCAACCATTTTCTATAACCCAGCCAAAATAAAAGGCTCTGTCATAGTACATGGTTGTTTTGTTTTAGCAATATGCTGAAAATATATGCTCTTTTTCCAAGTTTTCCGCTGGCGGGCTCTGTGATTGGGGGATTTTATTGGTTATTTCTTTGGAATTTCAAGGAAATAAAGCATCAACCGTTTCTATGACACAGCCAAATAAAAAGAAAGGCTATGTTATAGAAAACGGTTGGTGTTTTTTAACGTTCTAGGTTATGTCGTTATTTGTATATAACTATTTAAAATTATTAAAAATAATTTTTGCAACTGAAAAAATAATTCAGTAATTTCAATATGTTATATTAAATTAAGATATAACCTAACGCTTTAAAGAAACAGCCGATAAAATGCCTCAGCCATGAAGTCCGCCAACAGAAAAACTGAAGGAAAAGGCCGCATTGTTACCATACTGTGGAGATGGACAAACACATCTTATGGCAGAACCAAAGCTAACGTCACCCAACGGGCAATACTCTCAGAAAAATAAGCCTCACAGATTCCTTTCAGCCGCCTTTCGAGACAAAGGAACTCCTGCTGCGCGGCCTCCCCACCAGTCAAAGTTTTCGCGGGGAAGGGGAGGGGGTCGGGGAGGGGAAGGGGAGCCTTTTGAAAAAGGCTCCCCTTCCCCTCCCCGCTTCTCTTACTTCTTCAACATCCCCATCGCCTTGTCCGCGACAGGGCCGGGCAGCATCCCGGTGAGGCAGCGGGGATCGGGGCAGTGGTTGCGGTTGCAGTGCTGGCAGGGAAGGTTCAGGGCAATATCGGCGTGTTCGGGAGAGGGGAAAGTCCACGCCGGGGAGGTCGAACCAAGCACGGTGAGGGTCGGCGTGTCCACCGCCACGGCGATGTGCCGGGGTGCGGAACAGTTGCCGATGTGCAAATCCGCTTCCGCGATGCAGGCCGCCATTTCCCGCAGCGACAGCATCCGATCCGGCAAGAGCAGCGAACCGGCGGGGCAGAGGCGGTCCAGCTCCTGAATTTCGGCTTCCTCGCCCGGCCCCCAGAGAGGCAGGAAGCGCAGGGAGGCGTCGCGCTTCGCAAGCAGGCTGACCAGCCCAGCGTAGTGCGCCAGAGGCCAGCGGCGGGTGGGCTGGCGGTGCGTGGGATCCAGCGTGATGAGGCGCTGATCCGGCTGCAACCCCGCTTGGGCGAGCAAGGCGCGCGCGAAGGCGTGTTCCCCATCCGTGAGATAGACGCGCGGGCGCTCGCCGTTCCATTCGATGCCGAGAGGGCGCAGTACGCTGGCCTTGCTCATGGCTGAATAGCCGTCGAGCATGTCGGCGGAATGCGTGTACAGCAGGCGCGTGTACCACGGCGGCGTATAGGAGAGGCGGACTGGGGCGCCGGAAAAGGCCACCACCCAGCGGCAGCGCGGAAGCTGCTGAAAATCCACGACGAGATCGTAGCCTGTGCGGGCGACATGCCAATACCATGCGATCTCTTGGGGCAGGGAGGACAGCAGTTTTTTGTCCAGCTCCCATACCTTGCCGAGATGCGGGTTGTGCTCAAGGAGCGGGGCGCACTTTTTTTCGGTCAGCAGGTGGATCTCGGCGTCCGGGTAGCGCCGTTTGAGCAGCTCGATGGACGGCGTGGCGAGCACCACATCCCCGATCTGCCTGAGCTGGCAGACAAGGATGCGCTGAGGCGAAAAGGTGGCGAGATCGACGGCCATTACAGTGCGCCCACTTCTTCCGCAATGCGGAGGCACATGGGTGCCTTGTTCAGCGTGTACAGGTGGATGCCCGGCGCGCCGTTGTCCAGCAAGGTACGGATCTGCTGCACGGCAAACTTGAGGCCCGCTTCGCGCACGGCTTCCGCGCCGCCCTTGGCATTGGCTTCCTCAAGGGCAAGATAGAGCTTGCCGGGGATGTTCGCGCCGCACAGGGCGAGGGTGCGCCGGATGGATTCGAGGCTCTGGATGGGCAGGATGCCGGGGATGACCGGGATGGACACGCCCATGTCGCTGAGCCTGTCCACAAAATGGAGGTATTCGCGCACGTCGAAGAACAACTGCGTGATCACGAAGTCCGCGCCTTCACGGATTTTGGCGACGGTGTAGCGCCAGTCGCTGGCGAAGCTCGGCGATTCAGGGTGGGGTGCAGGATACCCGGCGACGCCGATGCCCATGTCGGGATAATGCGCCTTGGCGAAACGGACGAGATCCGCGGCATGGCGGAATTCGGCGGTTTCCCAGTCGATGTCCTGCCCTTTGGGGATGTCGCCGCGCAGGGCCAAAACATTATCCACGCCGTTGTCGCGCAGGCGTTGGAGATATTGCGTGATATGCTCCTGCGTCGCGCCGACGCAGGTCAGGTGGGCCATCGTTTCAAACTGGAATTCTTTCTTCAGGTGGGAAACGATTTCCAGCGTAGCGTCTTGGCTGGAGCCGCCCGCCCCGTACGTAACGGAGGTGAACAGCGGTTCCAGCGGAGCCAGCCGTTCGGCCATCTTGAAGAAGTCCGGCCACTGGTCAGGGTCTTTCGGAGGAAAAAATTCAAAGGAATAGAAAGGTTTGCCCCTTTCCGCAATGAGTTGGCCGATATTCATGGAAAACCTCGTTTCAAAAGTCAGTCATAATCCCAAGTTCTTTATTCTATGCCGGATTTCCGCGAAGGGCAACGCCCCGCCGCGCGTTGGGAAGGGGGCGCCTTTCGTTCTGCGGCGCTCATGCCGCCCACGGCTTTGGGAGGGCCCCCAGTGCGTTGCGCCTTTGCTGGAATTACCGTAAACTCTGGTTATTCGGGGCATTGGAGACCTGATTATCATGACGCTGCACCTTTTTTTATCCATACGCCATGCCATATGCCGCGGCGGACGCGGCCTGTTCCGGCATGAGGGAGAACGGCGGGGGCGTGATCAAGTCCACGGCGGCTACGGCTTGTGCCTCGCGCCGCTGGCGTTCGCCGTGTTCCGCCAGTTGTTCCTTTTGTGCGTGCTGGCGTTGTCCTCCGTCCCTGCCTGTGCTGAGGGCATGCCTTCCGAGGCGCAGGATGGGCTCACGGCCATCAAGAACGCGCTTGTCCCGCCACAGCCGGGTGTGGCGCAGCAGGCTCCCCCGCCTCCGCCGCGTTGGGCTTTTGAGGCGCTCCCGCCGTGGGAAAAATTGGAGGAAGGCCTCCAGCTTGGTTTGTTCTCCGCGCAGTTCGACGGGGGCGAGCCGTTTGAAGTGGTATTTTTGCGCATTGATCCCGCATATTTCGATTTTACTGTGGAAACGGCGAGTTTTGAGGGGCAGTCGCTGCCGCTTGAGGCTTGGGCCACGCGCAAGGGACTGATAGCCGCCACCAATGCCAGCATGTATCTGCCCGATGGCGTTACGAGCACAGGCTATCTTCGTACCGGCGGGACAATCAATAACGGGCGCGTGGTGTCCAAGTTCGGGGCGTTTTTCGTCGCTGGCCCGGACAGTCCGGATTTGCCCGGTGCGGATTTGCTGGATCGTTCCACGGACGACTGGGAGAACCTGCTCCCGCATTACAGTATGGTCGTGCAGAATTACCGTATGATCAGTTCGGATCGGCGTCTGCTCTGGAAGCCCGGCGGCCCGAAGCACTCCATTTCCGCTGTGGCCCGTGACGGCACGGGGGCCATCCTGTTTATCCTGTGCCGGGAACCGATAACCGGCGTGGATTTTGGGGCGCTTTTGCTGGCGTTGCCCATTGATGTCCGGGTGGTGATGTATACCGAGGGCGGAAGCTTGGCCGGCCTGTTCCTGCGCACTCCAGCCCGCAGCCGGATCTGGCTGGGGCGTTCCCTGCCGGAGTTCTGGGCTTCCGGGAGCCTTGGCGCGCCGTTGCCCAATATCATCGGCGTCCGGCGCAAACACTAGCGGCCTCCCCGCGTGTGTGGGGAAGTTCCAGCGGCCTGCATCTGGTGTGGCCCACTGAGATGGGGCTCCGTGTACGAGGTTGTACCCACCGCAGGGTGAGCCGGGAAGATGCGTAAAAAGGGGTTTCCGTGTGCAGAGGCTGTAACCCGGAGGAGCCTCGAATATATCGGATAAGGGTTTTCCTGTGTGCGGGGAGGTTGTCCACGCGCTGGAGCAACGTGCTTCGGGTTTCTGAGTAGGATGATTTTCATGGAGTTTGCTCCACGCGCTGAGGTAACACGCTTGTCGGGGGGGATTGCCTGCTCTGCGGACGGAACCTGCTCCACGCACAGGGATAATGTCTTCCGCGAGGTCGTGCAGGCTGCGGCGGACTGGTGTCTGTCCCACGCACGGGGGAACGTCTCGGATTTCTTCCGCCGTCCCTTCCGGCCTGATTAGTCTGCCCCACGCACGGGGGAACGTCTCAAAGGAGGCTGGGGGCAGGCTTTTCAATGCGCGTCTGTTCCACGCGCGTGGGGAACGTCTGCATTTGTTCGATGCCTTCCTTTGTACGTGGAGGCTGGTGAAGCAAAGCCGAGGCGCATTGCTAAGAACGATGGCCTTTCCGTGTATGGGGCGGCCTCAGAGGTGCGCTTTTCCGGTTTTGCCGGGAACTTTCCCCGTGTGAGGAGTGTTTGTCCTGCCCTAATGAAGGGGCGGTGTCCGTCATTTCCCCCTGTGCGGGGAGAGTTTTTGAAGGCTGTGTTATAGAAAATGGTTGATGCTTTTTTCCTTGAAGTTCCAAAGGGATAACCGGAAAAACGCCTTAGCCGTGGCTCCCGTCAAGGGGAAAACCGGATAAAAAGGCCGTATTTTCACAGCACTGTGAAGATAAAACAACCACAAACTATTATAACAAAGCCTTTTTGAATACGAAAAGGCGAAGGTGATCGAGGAAGAGAGTTTCCCCCTGTGGGGGGAGTTTTTCCTTGTGCATGGCTTCGGACTGCGCCTGCTGCGGTTTCCCCCCTGTGTGGGGAGAGGTTTTTGTGAAGGTAAAGGGCGTCCATCTGAAGGTGTGAGCTTCTCCCTATGTGTGGGGGAAAGGTTTTCCTGCTTCGATAGGTATTCCACTTTGTTGTTTGATGTTTTCCCCGTATGGGGAGATGCTTTCCCGACGGAAGCCCCGTCGTAGCCATTTTCTAAGGGCTTCCCCGTATGGGGAGGCGTTTTTGGGCCCTATAACGCCCACCGTGAGTGAGGCGATCCGCCGCCCGCGTGCGGCAACTGAGGAATAACATGAAACTGTATGTCGCAATGGTGGGGTTGCCCGCCAGAGGCAAGAGCACGCTGGCGAAGCGTATCCGGTCTGGGCTGGAGCAGCAGGGCATCCGCACCGCAATTTTCAACAACGGTGAGCTGCGCCGGACGCTTTTCGGCCTTGAGAGCGGTTCCGCCGAGTTTTTCAATCCCGACAACACGCGCGCCCGGCGGCTGCGCGATCAGATCACGCACCAGAATATGGAGCGCGCCCGCGCGTGGCTTGATGATGGCGGCGACGTGGCCATCATCGACGCGACCAATGGGACGGTACAGCAGCGTGTGGATCTGAGCGCGACGCTCCGGGATCGGCCCATCTTGTTCATCGAATGCGTGAATGATGACCCGTTGCTGTTGGATGCCTCCATCCGGCGTAAGACCCGCCTGCCCGAATTCGCCAACATGACGCAGGAGGAGGCTGGGGAAAGCTTCCGCAAGCGCTTGGCCTACTATGAGAGCGTATATGTGCCTGTCCGCAAGGAACGGTGCTGGATACGCGTGGACGCCGTGGACAGCTGCATTCAGGACGAAGCCCCAAGCAACGACCTCCCCTATTATGCGGCTATCCGCGACATCATTTCTTCCCGCTGGGTGCAGGATCTGTACCTCGTGCGGCATGGCGAGACGGAGTATAACCGCGAGGGCCGCCTTGGAGGGGATCCGTCTTTGACCGCCAAGGGGAGCGAACAGGCCGAAAAGCTCGCCGCGCATTTTGAAGGCGTGGATCTTCCGTACATTTTTACGTCCACGAAGCAGCGTTCCGCCGAGACGGCCTCGCCGTTGCTGCGTTCGCGCCCGAACACCATCAGCATGGCCCTGAGCGAGTTTGACGAGATCAATGCCGGGGTGTGCGAAGGGATGCGCTATTCCGACGTGCGCGACAGCATGCCTCTGGAGTATGAGGCGCGTTCTCACAATAAGTACGGCTATATCTATCCCAACGGCGAGAGTTATGCGATGCTCAAGGAGCGCGTGGCCCGCGGCTTGCGCCGGGCGTTGTTCCTGTCCGGCGAGGGGACGCTCATGATCGTCGGGCATCAGGCCATCAACCGCACGCTGCTGTCGCTGTTCCTGTTCCAGAGGCCGAGCGATGTGCCCTATACCTATATCCCGCAGAACCAGTATTACCACATCACCATCACGCAGCGCCGCAAGCTGTTTGAAATGATCCGGTATGCGTAACAAGGGGGGGCTTTTTTAGGAAGGCTCCGTCAGAGTATGTGGTTGTTTTATATTTACAGTAGGTTATGTTTTAAGAGAAGGTTTATTTTAATAGTATATTGAAATAATTTTATATTTTTGATAAAAATCTGTAATTTGGCGTTTATATTTTCCAAAAAAATCATCATTTCAAACTACTCCATAAACCCTCTTATAAAACAAAGCCTTACAGTATGGTGAAAATGCAGGCATTTTCTCCGGCCCTTCCGTCGATGGGCTCCATGCTTGGGGCTTTTTATTGGTTATTTCTTTGGAATTTCAGGAAATAAAGCATCAACCATTTCCTATGCCACCGTCTTTAGGGATGCCCGTGCCCTGAACGGATAGCCGGTTGATTCCTACGCGGGGGCGGCTTCCATTTGACAGGCGGCATTTTTTTCTCTATACAAAGGGTTCGAGAGAGTCGGGCGGCGGTGGCGCCGCCAACCCCGCCAGGTTCGAAAGAAAGCAACGGTAACGGTTGTTCGCCGGGTGTCCGACTCTCAAAAAGCGCAAGCCCTTCAGGTTTGCGCTTTTTGTTTAGGCTGTGTCCTAGAAAACGGTTGATGCTTTATTTCCTTGAAATTCCAAAGAAATAACCAATAAAATCCCCCAATCACAGAGCCCACCAGCGGAAAATTTGGAGAAAAAGCATATATTTTCAGTGTATTGCTGAAACAAAACAACCATGTACTATGACAGAGCCTTCGTTTATGCGGGTACCGCCGCAAAGGAGGGAGCCATGAATCATGACTGTGCCGTCGGGTATGCGTCGGAAGCGGACATTGACGCTTGGATGGAGCTGGCCGCGCTTGTCCGCGATGCCTTCCCCGGTCTGTCGCTCGGCGAGTACCGGGAAAATCTGCTGAAAGCCATCGCGGAGCGGCGGGCGCTGTGTGCGAAGGATGCAGGCGGGCTGCTCGGCGTGCTGATTCTTTCGGAGCAGTGTGGCGGCATCGGCTTCCTCGCCGTGCATCCTGAGGCGCGGAGGCGGGGCGTCGCTTCGGCCCTTGTCCGCATGATGCTGGGGGTACTTCCTGCCGATCAGGATGTCTTCGTAACGACGTACCGGGAAGACGATCCGCTCGGTGCGGCCCCACGGGCCCTGTACAAGCGCCTCGGCTTCAAAGAGGCCGAACTGGTCATGCGTTACGGGTATCCGTGCCAGCAGTTTGTGTTGCGGCGCGGTTCCGTGTGAAAGCCTGCGGGCAATGCTTCCCTGAACGGCAAGAAGCCGCTTCCTTCCAGAAAACGGGAAGGAAGCGGCTTTGTTACATGGAAAGTAGCAGGGATTCGATAAGGCCAAAAGTTTTTGCAGGGGGAAAGGGGCACGGGCTGTACCGGCAGTTTTGGGGAAGGGAAAGGGGGAACATGGGGGCTCCCCGTTTCTCCAGAAAGCTCCCTTTCCTCTCCCCGATATGCTACCCCCCAATCTTCGCCTTCAAGACATCCAGCGCCTCGTCAATGCCCGCAGGGTTCGTGCCGCCTGCCTGGGCCTGATCGGGGCGTCCGCCGCCGGAACCGGCGATGGGCGCGGCAACCTCCCTGATCAGCGCGGGAGCGGTAAAGCGTCCGTGCAGGTCTTTGGAAACATACAGGATCATGCTCACCTTGCCCTCGCCCACAGGGGCGGCGAGGCAGGCCACGCCGGAAGGCATCTTGGAACGGATGTCGTCCATGAGCTCGCGCATGGCCTTGATATTGCTCATCTCAAGTTTCGCGGCAAGCACCTTTACGCCGTTGATCTCCACGGCCTTGGACATGAGATCCCCGCCCTGCCCGGATGCGGCCTGCGCGGCGGCCTTTTCCAGATCCTTGCGGAGCCCGCGGTTTTCCTTCTGGAGGCCCTCCAGCTTGGCGGCGAGGCCGCCGGGCTGCGTCTTGAGCATGGCCGCAAGCTGGTGCAGCTCCTCGCTCATGGCGCGGGCGTGCCTGAGGGCGTTCCAGCCGGTGGCGGCCTCAATGCGGCGCGTGCCTGCCGCGATGCCGCTTTCGGACAGGATGACGAAACTGCCCGCCTGACCTGTGCTGTTCAGATGCGTGCCGCCGCAAAGCTCCACGGACTCGGTGTGATCCGGGGTTCCGATGGTCACCACGCGCACGGTGTCGCCGTACTTTTCACCGAAAAGCGCCATAGCGCCCATGTCGATGGCGGCCTGCTGGCCCATGAGCTTGGCGGTCAACGGGTAGTCGGCCATGATCGCGGCGTTCACGTCGCGTTCCACGGCGGCCAGTTCTTCCGGCGTCATGGGCGCGATGTGCGAGAAGTCGAAGCGCAGGCGATCCGGCGTGACAAGGGAACCCGCCTGACGCACATGGTCGCCGAGCACGCGGCGCAGGGCCGCATGGAGCAGGTGCGTGCAGGTGTGGTTGCGGGCCGCGTCGAGGCGTGTGGATTCGGTTACGGTCAGCACCACTTCCTGATCGGGAAGCAGGGTGCCGCCGTCCACTTCGATGTGGTGGACGGTGAGGTCGGCGGAGGGCTTCAGGGTGTCGAGCACCTTGGCGGATCCGGCAGGGGCGGCGAGCAGGCCCGTGTCGCCGCACTGCCCGCCGGACGCGCCGTAGAAAGGCGTCCGATCGGTAACGACATAGCCCAACGAGCCGCCGGGCAGGGCTTCGACGGACAAGCCGTCGCCGTCGAGCAGGGCCACGACGCGGCCCACCCCGGTCAGGGCGGCGTAGCCGAAAAATTCGGACTTGAGGCCGTCCTCAAGCAGGCTCTGGAAGCGGGAGGCGATGTCCTTTTCGCCGGACCCCTTCCACGCGGCGCGGGCGCGCTGCTTCTGCTGGCGCATATATTCGTTGAAACCGGCTTCGTCGGCCTTGAAGCCGCGTTTTTCGGCCACGTCGTTCACGATGTCCAGCGGGAAGCCGTAGGTGTCGTACAGCTTGAACGCGGTTTCGCCGGGGATGAGCTTCTCGCCCTTGCCGGCGAGGGCGTCCATTTCCTCTTCAAGCATGGCGAGGCCCTTGTCGAGGGTGGAGGAGAAGCGCTCCTCTTCCTCGCGGGTCACGCGGGCCATGAAGTCGGCGCGGGCGCGCAGTTCGGGGTAGTCCTCGCCCATGACCTCCACGACCTTGAGCGCGGTCTTGTACAGGAACGGCTCCTGCATCCCCATGAGGCGGCCGAAGCGGAAGGCGCGGCGGATCAGGCGGCGCAGCACGTAGCCGCGGCCTTCGTTGGAGGGCAGGATGCCGTCCGCGATCATGAAGGCGATGGCGCGGCTGTGGTCCGCGATGACGCGCAGGGCGGTGTCGTTGTCGGCATCGTCGTGGTAGCGGACGCCGGCGAGCTCGGCCATATAGTTGATGAAAATCTGGAACAGGTCGGTGTCGTAGTTGGAGCGCACGCCCTGACACACGCCCGCGATGCGCTCAAGGCCCATGCCGGTGTCGATGGACGGATGGGGCAGGGGGACGCGGGAACCGTCGGCAAGCTGCTCGAACTGCATGAACACGAGGTTCCAGATTTCAAGGAAGCGGTCGCAGTCGCACTTGCCGATGCCGCAGTCCGGGCCGCAGGCCATGTCCGCCCCCTGATCGAAGTGGATTTCCGAACAGGGCCCGCAGGGGCCGGTGTCGCCCATGCTCCAGAAGTTGTCCTTGTCGCCGAGGCGGAAGATGCGCTCAGGCGCGACGCCCGCCACCTTCTGCCAGAGCTCGAAGGCTTCGTCGTCATCCTTGTAGACGGTGACGTAGAGCCTGTCCTTGGGCAGCTTCAATTCCTCGGTGATGAACGTCCACGCAAAACGGATGGCGTCCTCCTTGAAGTAGTCCCCGAAGGAGAAGTTGCCGAGCATTTCAAAGAAGGTGTGGTGGCGTGCGGTGCGGCCCACGTTGTCGAGGTCGTTGTGCTTGCCGCCGACGCGCAGGCACTTCTGGGAGGTGGTGGCGCGCACGTAGCCGCGTTTTTCCTGCCCGCAGAAAATTTTCTTGAACTGCACCATGCCCGCGTTGGTGAACAGCAGGGACGGGTCGTCGCGGGGGATCAGGGAAGAGGAGGCGACTTCGGTGTGCCCGTGTTTTTTGAAGTATTCCAGAAAACGGTGGCGGATTTCATTGGCTGTCAGCATACAGGCTCCTGCGGGTGTGGAGGGATCGGGGGATGGGGCCATGCCCGGAGGCATCGCCTTGGGAAAGGTTGGGCGGGGAGGGGGCTCCTCCCCGCACCGGATCAGGATCAGATTTCGTCGTCCATGTCGTCGACGAGGGGGACGTTTTCAACGTCCGGGGCGGTTTCCTCGGCGGCGTGCACGACGGGCCGCGGGTTCATGCCCAGATGCTCGATAAGCTGGCTTTCGATGGCGTTGCGCAGTTCGGGGGTCTCGTCGAGCAGGGCACGGACTTTTTCCTTGCCCTGGCCGAGCTTTTCGGCCCCGAAGGCGAACCATGCGCCGCTCTTGTCCACGATGCCGGCATCGACGCCGAGGTCGATGAGCTCCCCGGAACGGGAAATGCCCGTGCCCCAGATGATGTCGAACTTGGCTTCGCGGAAGGGCGGGGCCATCTTGTTTTTGACCACCTTCACGCGGGTAAGGGAGCCGTAGGCTTCTTCCTTGTCCTTGAGGGTCTGGATCTTGCGGATGTCGAGGCGCACGGAGGAGTAGAACTTGAGCGCGTTGCCGCCGGTGGTCGTTTCCGGGCTGCCGTAGCCGGTGACGCCGATCTTCATGCGGATCTGGTTGATGAAGATGACGGCGGTGCGGGACTTGTGGATGGTGCCGGTCAGCTTGCGGAGGGCGTGGGACATCAGGCGGGCGTGCCCGCCGACCTGCGTTTCGCCCATCGCGCCTTCGAGTTCGCTCTGGGGGATGAGGGCGGCCACGGAGTCGATGACCACGAGATCCACCGCGCCGGAGCGGACGAGCATGTCCGCGATTTCAAGGGCCTGCTCGCCGTGGTCGGGCTGCGAGATGAGCAGTTCGTCGGTCTTGACGCCGAGGCGCTTGGCATAGGCCACGTCAAGCGCGTGTTCGGCGTCGATGAAGGCGGCCGTCCCGCCGAGCTTTTGGCATTCCGCAATGACGTGCAGGGTGAGGGTCGTCTTGCCCGATGATTCGGGGCCGTAGATCTCGGTGACCCGGCCCTTGGGGATGCCGCCGATGCCGAGGGCGAGGTCAACGCCGATGGAGCCGGTGGGGATCACCGGGACTTTGACATGGACGTCATCGGAAAGCTTCATCACGGCGCCTTGGCCGAATTTGCGTTCGATGGTTTCAAGGGCTGTTTTCAGCGCCTCTTGGCGCGCTTCTTCAGGGGTAAGGGTTGGCTTTTTTGCCATTGGGGGAAACTCCATAAAGGTAGACGGGGTTTGCCGGGATAGGCTTCCCGAATCCGTTTTTATACCAAAAGCGCCCGGATCGGGCAACCTGATTGCGGGCAGGCGATCCCGTATGTCAACGGATTCCGCAGGATAAAAAAAGGGGAGAGGCGTTCCGATCCTCCCCCCTTGTTTTGCCCCGGATCGGGCGGCTATTTCTTTTCCAGATCGGACATCAGCTCCAGAGCCGTCTTGGGCCCGGTGCTCACGTCCAGCTTGATGGAGGGATCCTTATAGGGCAAGGCGTCGATGGCTTCGATGGAAAGCGGCTTTTCCGTATTGAAGATGAGGCGGATGGCGCCGGGCTTGTCGATGTACTCCATGAGCTTCGCCGTGTAGTCCGTCCATTCGGCGGCGATGAGGTATTCCGTGACATACCTCTTGGCCGTATCCACGCACTGTTCGGGGGCCAGGCCCATGAACTTCTGGCCGAGGATGCCGAGGCGGGGCAGGAGACCTTCATCAGCGTATCCGAGCTCCAGATGGCTGAACTTGATATTGTTTCTAACAAAATCCTCAATGGCGGACTCGGTGGCGGGATCGTTGATATTCTTGGTTTTATTGATAATATCCAAGAACTTTTCATAGGGGAATTCGCCCTTGACGGCGAAGTCGGCCGTACCGAGCTTGGCGACGCTGAGGGAGGCGGTGCTGTTGAAACGGTTGTCCTTGTCGGGCAGGGAAACGGCATAGGATGCGCTGGCGTCTATTTCCGGCACGCCCATGACCGAGAGCAGTTGGAGTTCCGGCATGAGGGCCACGGGCATCTTGAGGTGTTCCAGAGACACTTCAAGGGTATAGGGGGAGGTCGAAGGGTTCGCGATGTTCAGCTTGTCCAGCGAAACATCGAGCAGGATGCTGTTGGTTTTGAGATCCTTCAGGGAAAGGAGGCCGACGAGCGGCTTGGGCCCGGCGAAAAAGCTCTGGAAGATCCCGATGGCTTCATCGTCGCTGGTTTCGATGGGATCCATGAGGTAGAGCTTCTTCATGACATCGCGGGGCGGCAGGTTCATGTTTTCGAGCCGGACTTCACCGATCGTCAGAACCTCCTGCCCCCTCAGGCTGAATACGAACCCGTTTGTCACGGAAGATTCTAGATGCCCTTTGGCATAGGATTTCTGGACGGCGGAATCGGTGGAGAGGGCGAAAGGCATCGCCTTGCTCGTTATCTTGACGCCGGAGGCGGCGTCTTCCTCATAGGAAAGGCCGTAGACGATCGCCAAGGCCATTTTCAGATCGTTGCCTTCGGCGGTGTCCAGCAAGGTCTTGACGGCGGCTGTTTCAATGGCGACGCCCTTGAAGGTGCGGAGCCGTACCGTAATGTTCGGTTCGGGGCCGAAGGACACGTTCTGCAGGGAGATCTCGTCGGCTACGGGAAGTTCCGTTTCCTTGATTTCGCTCTTGGGGTCGCGCAGCAGCGAAAGCAGGGTGGTTCCCGGATTTCGGACATCCAGCGTTTCGACGGCAACGGACAAGGTATCCTTCGTCTCGGTAGTGCACGTCATGCGGACGTTTTTGAGGACAAGATGGTTGCCCATCAGCGTATAGGAAACATCTCCAAGCTCCACGCGGGCATCCTGTGGAGTTTGAGCCGCCCATGTGCGGATGGCGTCAACGACGGCGTTTTCAAGATAGCGCATCCCGCCGTACCCGACGGCGATGACGGCGACAACGGCGATGCCGAGACCAATGAGGCCTTTCTGGAGTTTGGACAGAGCCATGGCTTTCCTCGAAGAAGGTTTGACGGTCGTCCATGCGTGGCATGGAAAGAGCAACAGTGTAGATACGGCCTTCCGCCCGGTCAAGGGAATCATCTGGGGAAAGGGAGAGAAATAAGGGCGGAAGATGCGAAACGGCCCCGGTGCGAGGAAAACCGGGGCCGTCTTGCGTGCGCGCCGTGTGCGGCGGAACGCATGGTTGGATGAGCGGGAAACGACAGGCGCTGTCGAAGGGCCGTTTTTATGGGGCCCTTTCAGGCCCGGCCGGAGGAGCCGCGTGCCGTCCACGGCGCGCAGCAGGATGGGGGAGCCTCTTTTCCGGCGGGGCCGTTCCGCTTTCTCCCGGCAAGAAGGCCAAGAGGATGTTTCCGTCTTGCTGAGGGAAAGCGGCGGGGCTCCGGGGCCTGCGCCCCGGAACCGGACGGGAAGCTGTTTAGGACGCCACGCAGGAGCGGACGGACTTGGGCTTCGCTGCCTCGCCGCCCTTCTTGGCGTTGGGATCGACGGTGCGGATCGTGGTGACCTTGTTCTGGGTGAAGAAGTCGATGCCGTCCTTGCCCTGCGCCTTGTTGGTTCCGAGGAGCGACCCCTTGATGCCGCCGAAGGGGATGTACGGATGCGGGGCGCAGATGCCCACGTTGACGCCGACCATGCCCACATCGGCGTCGCGGCTGAACTTTTCGGCATAGAACTGGCTCTGCGTGAAGATGCACGCGCCGTTGCCGAATTCGGACTGCCGGATGAGTTCGAGGGCGTCGTCGAGATCCGCGATTTTGATCGTGGCGACCAGCGGGCCGAACACTTCAGTCGTGAACAGCGGGTTGCAGGGGGTCACGTCCTTGATGATCGTGGGGCCGACGAAATAGCCGTTCTTGTTCTTTTCGGGCAGTTCGGGGTTGCGGCCGTCGAGGACGAGTTCGCAGCCGTGGCCGTGGTTCAGGGCGATGTCCACGTATTCCTTCACCTTGTCGGCGGCGGAACGGGAAATCAGGGGGCCCATGTAGACGTCGGGATCAAGCGCATCGCCGACTTTGACCTTCTTGGCGGCTTCGATCATGCGTTCGAGCACGGTGTCGTACAGTTCGGGCACGATGGCCACGATGGACCCGGCGAGGCAGCGCTGGCCCGCGGAGCCGTAGCAGGAGTTGATGTAGTTTTCGATGAAAACGTCGATGTCGGCGTCTTCCATGACCACGAGCATGTTTTTCGCGCCGCCGAGCAGCATGGAGCGCTTGGCGCCTCTGGCGCATCCTTCGGCCATTTTTTTGGCGGTCGGGGTAGACCCGACAAGGCATACGCCCGCGATGCGGGGATCTTCATACCACGTGCCGGGGATGTCGCGGTTGCCGTGGATGACGTTGACGACGCCGGCGGGCAGGCCGATTTCCATGAAGATCTCGCACATGAACTGCATGAAATAGGGCGACTGGGTGGAGGGCTTGAAGATGAAGGTGTTGCCCGTGCCGATGGCGAAGGGGATGAACCAGCCGAACACCAGTGCGGGGAAGTTGAAGGGGGCTACGCCGCCGAATACGCCGAGGGACTGTTTGGTGACCTTGCCGGTGATGCTCCCGGCGATCTGATCGAGGGTTTCGCCCTGAATCAGCGCGGGGATGGAGCAGGCCATTTCGACGATTTCGATGACGCGCTGGACTTCGCCGCGGGCTTCGGAAATATGTTTGGCCTGATCGAGCGCGATGCCCTGCGCGAGCTTTTCCAGATCGCGGATCATGCATTCGCGGATCTTGTGGATATAGGTCATACGCTTGGCGATGGGGACGAGGCGCCACGTTTTGTAGGCTTCGGCGGCGGTGGCGATGGCGGCTTCGCAGGTTTCCATGTTGGAAATGGGCACGGAGCCGATGGTTTCGCCGGTGGACGGGTTGTACAGGGGAACCGTTTTGCCGCCCGTTTCTTCCTGCCACTGGCCGTTGATGAAGTTGCGGATCTGGATCATGGGTTTGCCTCCAAACGTATTCTGGGTGGGTGTGGGAATAGGCCCGCTTTGGGATCTCGGCCCATGACTCCCCTATACGCGCCTTCCGGCCTTCCCGTCTTCTCGCATTCTGCCAAAGAGTATCGCGATCCTGCCAAAATGGGCGGGGATGGCGGGTAGGCGGGGCGGCGAGGGGGATATTGGGGAGGGGAAGGAGGAGCTTTCTGAAGAAAGTTCCTCCTTCCCCTCCCCAAGCCCCACCCCATCCTCCTCCAAGACTTTCGACTGGTGGGGAGGCTGCGCGGCGGGAGTCCGTTCCGGCGGAAGGCGGAAGAGGATGGAGGGTGTTGGAGTGGGAGAGAAAGGGAATTGGAAAGGCTCTGTCAGGATATGTGGCTGTTTTGTCTCCGTAACATGGTGAAAATCCCCGGCAATGAGGCCAGAAAAGTGCGAACCTGGTTTTGTCTCCGTGACATGGTGAAAATCTACAGCATCAACATGCCCGAAAACATGCCCCGTTTTTGTCTCCGCAGCATGGTGAGGATACGGCCTTTTTCTCCTGTTTTCCCCTTGGCGGAACCCGTGGCTAAGGCATTTTGTCGGTTATTCCCTTGGAACTCCAAGGAAAAAAGCGTCAGCCATTTTTTATGGCACAGCCATTGGAAAAAGGCCGATGAATGAGGCGCGGCATATCGGGAGGCGGTAAAAAAACGTATGCGGTTTTGGGCAAGGCCCCGTCATGGCATGTGGTTGTTTTACTTCTACAATATGCTGAAAATACAGGGTATTATCCAAGTTTTCGCTGAGGGACTCCATGATTGAGGCATTTTGGGGGGAGGATTCCTTTGGAGTTTCAAGAAATAAGGCATCAACCGCTTCTATGACACAGCCTTTGGCAAAGGCTCTGCCATAGCAACAGACTGATATGCTGTTGTATGCAATTCCAGATGGACGCTGGGGAAATTTTTTTGCCCTATTACGGTATGTGGTTGTTTTTTCTCTACAACCTATTGAAAATACAAATTTTTATTCTGTCCTTCGTCAGTAGGCTCATGAGTAGCTCATTTTTATTGGTTATTTTTTTGGCTCTGTTATAGTTTATGGTTGTTTCATCCCCACAGTACGATGAAAATACAGCCTTTTTTTCCGTCTTTCCCCTTGGCTGGATCCACGGCTAAGGCATTTTGCCGGTTATTCCTTTGGAACTCCAAGGAAAAAAGCGTCAGCCATTTTTTATGGCACAGCCATTGGAAAAAGGCCGATGAATGAGGCGCGGCATATCGGGAGGCGGTAAAAAAACGTATGCGGTTTTGGGCAAGGCCCCGTCATGGCATGTGGTTGTTTTACCTCTACAATATGCTGAAAATACAGGTTTTTATCCAAATTTCGCTGAGGGATTCCATGATTGAGGCATTTTTTGGGGGATTCCTTTGGAGTTTTAAGAAATAAGGCATCAACCGCTTCCTATGACACAGCCTTTGGCAAAGGCTCTGCCATAGCAACAGACTGATATGCTGTTGTATGCAATTCCAGATGGACGCTGGGGAAATTTTTTTGCCCCTATCATGGCATGTGGTTGTTTTATCTCTACAGTATGCTGAAAATACAGGTTTTTATCCAAATTTTCGCTGAGGGACTCCATGATTGAGGCATTTTTTGGGGATTCCTTTGGAGTTTCAAGAAATAAGGCATCAACCGCTTCCTATGACACAGCCTTTGGCAAAGGCTCTGCCATAGCAACAGACTGATATGCTGTTGTATGCAATTCCAGATGGACGCTGGGGAAATTTTTTTGGCCTTGTCAGGGCATGTGGTTGTTTTTTGCTACAACATATTGAAAATACAAATTTTTATTCTGTCATTCGTCAGTGGGCTCATGAGTAGCTCATTTTTATTGGTTATTTTTTGGGCTCTGTTATAGTTTATGGTTGTTTCATCTTCACAGTATGTTGAAAATACAGACTTTTTCCGGTTTTCCCCTTGGCGGGATCCACGGCTGAGGCATTTTGCCGGTTATCCCTTTGGAGCTTCAAGGAAAAAAGCATCAACCATTTTCTATAACACAGCCTATTTTTTAGGTCGTGTCGTCAATTAGATATAACCTATTGAAATTATCTTATTATTTTTTCAAGTTACGAAAAAAAGATTATTTGTAATGATTTCAAATAATTATAAATAACATGGCGATACAGCCTAAGAAACAAGGCATCAACCTTTTTTATGGCACAGCTTTTCATATTGGGCTCACCAGCAAATGCCTTGGAAGAGTTAATGGGCGTAACACGGCATCAATCAAGGGCTATGGATCCGTTGGCATCATTGGGAAGTCGGCATTGTTGGCGAGGATGCCTGCGCAGGCGCGGTGGGATGGACAGGCATAATACTTGAGCCCCACATCCGGCAGATACCGCGTGGACACGGTGGGCTGGAGGCGGCGTTGGAGTGCGGGCGTGGGGAGATGGTTGTCCCGAAGGGGCGGGAAAGCGGCGTGCGCGTCAGCGGGCGAGCTGGCCCGGCGTGCGTCCGAAGAGCTTCTTGAAGGCGGCGATGAACGCGGAAACGGAGGCGTAGCCGCAGTTGAGGGCCACGGCGGTGACGCTTTCCCCCGCTTCAAGCTGGGCGCGGGCATGGTGCAGGCGGATGCGCTGGCGCCAGCGCCCGAAGGATTCCCCGGTCTGGCGCTGGAACAGGCGGGCGAGGGTGCGTTCGGACATGCCGAGGCGCGTGCACCATTCGCGGATCGTTTCCGGGGAGTCCGGCTCGTTGAGGAGGGCGGTGCACAGGGCGACGAGGCGGCGGTCGCGGGGCATGGGGAGGGGAAAGCCCACTTCGGGGAGCAGGGGGAGCTGGTCGAGCAGGACGGAGACCATCCGGGCCACGGGGCCGGGCTCCTCATAGTCGCAGGGCTGCGGGGCGAGGGCATGGATGAGCTCGCGGACGAGGGGCGAAACCTCCATGGCGTGGTAACGCTGAAACCGGGGGCCGGGAGGCAGGACGTGGGGCATGATGTACAGGGCGTTGTCCACGGACGGTTCCGGGATGTACCATTCGTGGGTCAGGCCGGGAGGTATCCAGACGGCCCTCTGCGGCGGCGCGGCATAGTTGCCGAGTTCGGTGCAGATGACCATGTATCCTGAACGCATGAACGCCAGCTCGCCCCAGTGCTCATGCCGGTGCAGGTCGCTCCATGTGCCCGCCTCAAACGAGTCGTTGAACCAGAACACCGGGCGCGGCAGTCTGGCGAACGGGACATTGTAGCTTTTGACCTCGGTGAGCCGGCAGGATTTCATGGGCGGTTCGTCTCCATGCCGCAAGTGTAGCGTAAAGCCGTTCCCGCCGACAAGGGGGAAGGGATGGGGAGGGACGGATTGGGCATTGTTTATCTGCATACATTGATATAGGCTGAACGCCCGTCGTTTGCCCAAACCGGGCCTTTCCCAAACCGAGACCTGCCGCGGAGCGTATCCCATGTCCGAAAAAGCCAACTTCAGGGCGCTGCTGCCCATGATCGTCTTTCTTGCCCTGTTCATTGGGACGGGCATAGCCCTGACCGTAGCCGGGATGGATATGCCATTCTATCAGCTTTCCGCGACGGTGGCGATCATCCCCGCCATCGTGCTCGCCATCCTTCAGGGCAAGGACGATCTGAACAAAAAGATCGGCGTGTTCCTTTCGGGCGTGGGTGAAATCAACATCATTACCATGTGCATGATCTTCCTGCTTGCGGGCGGGTTCGCATCCGTGGCTTCGGCCATCGGCGGGGTGAAGGCCACGGTCAATTTCGGGCTCTCGCTGCTGCCTCCGTCCATGATCCTGCCGGGCCTGTTCCTCATCGGGGCGTTCATTTCCACGGCGATGGGCACCAGCATGGGAACCGTGGCCGCCATCGCGCCCATTGCGGTGGGCGTGGGCGAACAGACCGACATCCCGCTGGCCTTGCTTCTCGGCGTGGTCATGAGCGGGGCCATGTTCGGGGACAACCTGTCCATGATCTCGGATACGACCATTGCCGCCACCCGCACGCAGGGCTGCGAGATGAAGGACAAGTTCCGCATGAACCTGCTCATCGCCCTGCCCGCCGCGCTCGTCACGCTGGCCCTGCTGTGGTTCGCCGGGGCTTCGGGGCAGGTGGTCAGGCATGAGGAGTATCAATTTATCCGCGTGATCCCGTATCTCGCCATTCTGGTCATGGCGCTCGCGGGCGTGAACGTGTTCATCGTGCTGCTGGCGGGCATCGTGTTTACCGGCGCGGTGGGCATTGCCTCCGTAGACGGCTATACGCCCATCCGGTGGTGCAAGGACATTTACAGCGGTTTTGTGGGCATGAACGAGATCATGGTGCTTTCCATGCTGGTGGGCGGCCTTGGGGAGCTCATGCGTTACCACGGCGGCATCAGTTGGCTGCTGGAGCGTGTGAACGGGCTGGCCCGGAAGCTCTCCGCCGAGTCCCCGGTGAAGGCGGGCGAATGCTGCATCAGCCTGCTGGTATTGCTTGCCAATCTGTGCACGGCGAACAATACGGTGGCCATCATACTGACGGGCAAGGTGGCGCACGAAATCGCGGTCTCGAACGGAGTTGACAGGCGGCGCAGCGCAAGCTTACTTGATATTTTCTCATGCGTCGTACAGGGGCTCATCCCTTATGGGGCGCAGTTGCTGCTGGCCGGTTCCATTGCGAAGCTTTCGCCCCTGTCCATTGCCGGAAACAACTGGTACTGCATGCTGCTCGCGGTGGCCGCCGTATTCGCCATCCTGTTCGGCATTCCGAGAGTCCGCCCGGTACGCCCCATTGCCTAGGCCGTGTCGTCAACTGGATATAATCTGTTGAAGCTATTTTAATTGTTTTCAGATTGTAAAATGTTGTTTTCAATAGTTTCAAATAGTTAAATGTAAAACAAGACGCGGCCTCGTACGGAAAAAATCCGGGAAAGAAGCGTGCGCTTCCCTTTGGGGGCGGGATTGAATCCGGGATGCCCCGCGTGGAGCTTCCGGGCTGGGTTCGGAACACGTTTGAAGGGCTGTTTTTTAGCGGGAAGAGGCCGTTGCATGGGGGCCTCCGCACGAGGGGAAGCCATGTGGTATGTCTATCTGCTCCGATGCGCCGACGCCACCTTGTACTGCGGGGTGACGACGGACATGGGGCGGCGGCTGAAGGAGCACAACGCGGGAAGCCGCGGTGCGAAGTATACGCGGGCGCGCCGCCCCGTCGAGCTCGTGTGCTGCGTGGCGCAGCCGGACGCCTCTTCCGCGTGCCGTCTGGAGTGGGAGGTGAAGCAGCGCCCCCGCGCCGAGAAAGCGGCGTTCCTGCTGGCGAGGGCGGAGCGCCCTTCGGAAGCATAAGCAGGGCCTGATGCGGAAAGGATGCCGTACCGCCAAGGGGTGGTGCGGCTTTGTCATGCTGGGAGGGGAAGGCTTCCCGGTAAAGGAAGGAGCACGTCCATGTTGATGGGAATGATGATCATCGTTGGCTTCATCGTCGGGTTTCTTGTCGGGTGTACCGGCATGGGGGGGATCATCCTGATTCCGGCTCTTGTCTACCTTGCCGGGCTGGGCAGCCATGTGGCGATGGGGACTACCCTGTTTACGTTCATTTTCACGACCAGCCTGTGCAGTTGGCTGTACATCAGGCTCGGCCATGTGGACTGGAAGGCGACGATCCCCATTTGCATCGGCGGGTTCCTGTTCACATATGTGGGGGCTGACGTGAAGGCCTTCACCGCCGCGCCGTACCTGAATCTCATCCTTGCCCTGCTGATCCTGCTGGCTGGCGCGCTGGTGTTCTGTCCGGTGAAGGGGCGGCGTTTTTCCTTTATGGAAGAGGGGCGGCGGTCGCGCTTTTGGGTGCTGTTCGCCGTCGGCAGCGGCGTGGGCTTCGTCGCCGGGCTGACGGGCGCGGGCGGGCCTGTGCTCTCCGTGCCGATCATGATTGCGCTCGGCTTCCCGCCGCTCATCGCCATCGGGGCGGGGCAGGTCTATTCCGTGCCGGTCGCCCTTTCCGGCACCGTCGCCAATTTCCTGCACGGGGCCATCGACTATAAGGTCGGGGCGCTGATGATCGTCATCCAGATCCTCGGCATCCTCCTCGGCGTGTACATGGCCAACCGTATGGACACCATGAAGCTCCGCAAGATGGTCGCATGGGTCTGCATCTTCTGCGGCGGTTTTATCCTTGTGAACGCCATTCGCGGGATCCTTGCCATGTAGCGGACGGGAAACGGCGGTGGACGCTTGCCTTGGCCCGGCGGATCTGCTGCCTCCGCTTGCGGCATGTTGCCTTGTCGTATCTATGGAACGCTGGAGGATGGTTACGCTGGAGAACCTGCTTATTGCCTTCTTTTCGTGTGCGGCGGCGTTCCGGCTGGCGCTCGGCCTTGCCGGAGCCTTTGGCTTCACGGGGCCCGGAGGGGGCCGCGTGTGGAGTTCTTTGGGGGAGCGGTGAAACGCTGTTTTCCGGTTTTGGTCGGGGCGGTTTCGTGGCCCTTCGCCTGTGTCTTCAAGGCATTTTTCTCCCTGAGGAGCGGGGCGGGAGGCCGCCGGGCGCGGGAATCGCTTGTGCTGGCGGGGTTCGTTGGCTGCCTGATGGGTCCTTGCTGTTTCGCCGCCGCAGCGCTGTCCCTGCTGCTGTCGTCCGTCCTGCTCGGACTCGCAGCATGGCTGCATCCGTAACAGGAGGCCCTTTCCTCTTCAGGGGGACGCCATCCGCGTGGCTGCATCTGGAACCGGAGGGGAGCATCTCCGGCGGACGGTAGGTCTGGCTGCCTGTAATGGCTGCATGTGTAAACGGTGGGGCAAAACTCAAGGGCAGCAAGCCCGAAAGGCTGCCTGGCTGCATGGATAGCCGGAGGTTCCGGCTGGAAAGTGTAACGGAGCGGCCTCATGTCCGTTGCGTGACCGGAGGCGGCAAAAGGGAGGGGAAGATATGTGGGCTTCGGGCCGTCCTTTTTTGACAACGGCCTGCGATTGCTCTATCCTGTTTCGTTCGGACGCCCATCCGATCCCAACGTCACACCGAACCACGAGTACAGGCCATGAGCGATAATGTTACCGCGATCAAAGGCTTCGCCGATTTGTTTTCTCCGGACAGCGACGCTTTCACCCATATGGAAGCCGTAGCGCGGGAAACCTTTTCCCGTTACGGCTTTACCGAACTGCGCACCCCCATCCTTGAGCGGACGGAACTTTTCTGCCGGGGCATCGGGACGGAAACCGATGTGGTTCAGAAGGAAATGTATACCTTCCCCGACCGTAAGGGCCGTTCCCTGACCTTGCGCCCCGAAGCGACCGCCGGGGTCATGCGTGCGTATATCGAAAGCGGACGGAGCGGCGACGCCGTAACCAAGCTGTTTACCATCGGGCCCATGTTCCGCTACGAGCGCCCCCAGAAGGGCCGCATGCGGCAGTTCCACCAGATCAACTGCGAATGCCTTGGGCCTTCCGAACCCTACGCGGACGCCGAACTGGTCACGATGGCCATGCGCTTCCTCGAAGCGTTGGGCCTCAAGGGGTTGAGCCTCCAGCTCAATTCGCTGGGCTGCCCCACATGCCGCCCCGCCTACCGCGAGACGCTGCGCAAGTGGCTCTCCGAGCTGGATGAGAGCGCCCTGTGCGAAGACTGCCGCCGCCGCATGGTGACCAACCCCCTGCGCGTGCTGGACTGCAAGGTTCCCTCGTGCAAGGAGCACACCGCCGAAGCGCCCAAGATTCTGGATCACAACTGCCCCGACTGCGCCGCGCATTTCGATACGGTGCGCCGCCTGCTGGACGCCGAAAAGGTGCCCTACGTGATCAACCACCGGCTGGTGCGCGGGCTGGACTACTACACCCGCACCACCTTTGAAATCGTGTCCGACCAGATCGGCGCACAGGGCACCGTGGCCGGCGGCGGGCGTTATGACGGCCTCGTCAAACAGCTCGGCGGCCCCAACGTCTCCGGCCTTGGTTTCGCTTGCGGCATGGAACGCCTCGCGCTGCTGCTTCCCCAGCCGGAAGCGGGAGCCGCCCGCCCCGATTTCTTTACGGTCGTGCTGACCGACGCCGCCCGCGACGCCGCCTACGGGCTGACGCAGGCCCTGCGCGATGCGGGGTTCCGCGGCGAAATGGGCTTTTCTTCCCGCAGCGTCAAGAGCGCCATGCGTCAGGCCGGAAAGTCCGGCGCGCGCTTCTGCCTCCTCATTGGTGAAGACGAGCTCGCCGCCCAAACGGTCATGCTCAAGGATATGGACAGCGGCGAACAGGCTTCCGTGGCGTTTGCCGATGTTGTGGCCCGGCTTCAGAAATAGCTTGTAAAGGAATGTTTGGTATGAGCGAAGAACAGAAGGAACTGTCGGTCGCCTGCCAGCCGCTTGGCGGCTGGACGCGCACCCACACGTGCGGAGAGTTGACCGGGGCCGACAACGGGGCGGAAGTCTGCCTCATGGGTTGGGTGCAGTACCGGCGTGACCACGGCGGCCTGATTTTTGTGGACTTGCGTGACCGTTTCGGCCTGACGCAGATCGTTTTCAGCCCCGAATACGCCCCCGAAGCCCACGAAAAGGCCGGTGCGCTGCGCTCGGAATATGTGCTTGCCATGAAGGGCAAGGTGCGCCCCCGCCCGGAAGGTATGGTCAATCCCAACCTCAAGACCGGCGAAGTGGAAGTCGTGGTCAGCGAATGGAAGCTGCTGAACACGTCCAAGACCCCGCCTTTCCAGATTGAGGATCGCGTGGAGGCTGGCGAAAACCTCCGCCTCCAGTGGCGCTACCTCGACCTGCGCCGCCCGCGCATGGCCCGCAACCTCGCGCTGCGCAGCCGTACCGCTATGGCCATCCGCAATGAGCTGGCCTCGCAGGGCTTCCTTGAAGTGGAAACGCCCATCCTCACCAAGTCGACCCCCGAAGGTGCGCGCGACTATCTCGTTCCTTCGCGCCTGAACCACGGCCAGTTCTACGCCCTGCCGCAGTCGCCGCAGCAGTTCAAGCAGTTCTGCATGATCGCCGGGCTCGACCGTTATTTCCAGATCGCGCGCTGCTTCCGTGACGAAGACCTCCGTGCCGACCGCCAGCCGGAATTCACGCAGGTCGATATCGAAATGAGCTTCGCCGACGAAAAGCAGGTCATGGATATGGCCGAAGGCCTCATGATCCGCGTATTCAAGGAAGCGCTCGGTGTGGACATTCCCGCCCCGTTCCCCCGCATGACGTGGGACGAGGCCATGTCCCGCTACGGCGTGGACAAGCCCGACACCCGTTTCGGCCTTGAGCTTCAGGATGTGACCTCCATCGTCAGCAACTCCGGCTTCAAGCTGTTCGCCTCCGCCAAGCTGGTGAAGGCCATGCGCGTGCCCGGCGGCGAAAGCCTGACCCGCAAGGAGATCGACGAGCTCACCGAATTCGTGAAAATCTACGGCGCGCAGGGGCTCGCGTGGATTAAGATCCGCGAGAACGAATGGCAGTCGCCCATCGCCAAGTTCCTGTCCGATGAGGAACGCGCCGGCCTCGCCGAAGCCCTCGGCCTTTCCGTGGGCGACATCGTGTTCTTCCAGGCCGGCGAGCCCGGCATGGTGAACGCCGCGCTCGGCAACCTCCGCGTGCACCTTGGCGAAAAGCTCGGCCTGATCCCCGAAAACGCTTGGAATTTCCTGTGGGTGACGGACTTCCCGCTGTATGAGTACAGCGAGGAGGAAAAACGCTATGTGGCCTGCCACCATCCCTTCACCGCGCCCAAGGACGGCGATCTGGAGAAGATGGTGTCCGATCCCGCCTCCACCAAGGCCCGCGCCTATGACATGGTGCTGAACGGCAACGAAGTGGGCGGCGGCTCCATCCGTATCCACGAAGCGGCCGTGCAGCGCAAGATGTTTGAAGCCCTCGGCTTTTCCAAGGAATCCTACGAATCGCAGTTCGGCTATTTCATTCAGGCGCTTGAGCATGGGGCCCCGCCGCACGGCGGCATCGCCTTCGGCCTGGATCGCCTGATCATGCTGATGTCCGATTCGCCGTCCATCCGTGACGTCATCGCCTTCCCCAAGACGCAGAAGGCCACCTGCCTCATGACCAACGCGCCGGACGTGGTGTCCGCGAAGCAGCTTCGTGAGCTCGGCCTGCGCCTTCGTGAGGAAGTGAAGGACAAGAAGGAAGAGAAGTAGAATATTGGGGAGGGGAGAGGGAACCTTTCTGGAGAAA
Organism: Bilophila sp. T19-St14; assembly: GCF_059728385.1. Lineage (NCBI taxonomy): Bacteria > Pseudomonadati > Thermodesulfobacteriota > Desulfovibrionia > Desulfovibrionales > Desulfovibrionaceae > Bilophila > Bilophila sp. T19-St14. The sequence goes on along the minus strand of NZ_BAAGFT010000001.1, from coordinate 1,616,451 downwards.
GGTTTCCCTCTCCCCTCCCCAAACCCCACCCCTCTCCCTCCCAAGACTTTCGACTGGTGGGGAGGCGGCGCGGCGGGAGTTCGTTCCGGCGTGAGCGGAAACATTGGTTTGGAAATAAAAAGCCGTCCGAATATCTTTCGGGCGGCTTTCTTTATGGGCTTCAGCCTGTTGAGGATATGAAGTGTCTGAAACAAGGAACCACACTATACGGGGGATTGGCTGGCGGCAAGGTATGCAGCCGCCATGTCCCATTCAGCTTGTTGGAAGGGAAGGGGGTGGTGCCATAGGAAACGGTAGATGCTTTATTTTTTGAAATTCTAAAGGAATAACCAATAAAATTCCCCAACATGGAGCCCGCCAGCGGAAAATGGAGAAAAAGGCTGTATTGTTGTTATCCTGTAGAGATAAGGCGAACACATCCTATCGCAGGCAACGGTTTTTGCCGACAGGGAAACATGGCGGAAGGGATTCGATAAGGTCGAAAGTCTTTGAAGGGGATGGGGGAGGCTTGGAGGGGGAAGGGGAAACTTTCTTTAGAAAGTTTCCCCTTCCCCCTCCAATTCTTCATATTACCACCAAAACGTCTCCCGCAGCACGTCCTTCCGATACCGGTCATACGTAGCCATCATGCCGCAAAAGACGGGAAAGGCCGCGGCGGGGAGGATGGAAACGGGCAGGTTCAGGGGCAGGCCAATATACCAGATGGCGAACCCGTCGATGAGGATGGCGGCAAGGCCCGGCCAGCACCGTCCGAGAAGGGAAAAAAGCCCGGCCTGAAACAGCGCCTTCCAGACAATGCCCATGTTCAGCCATGCATAGGCGGTTCCAAAAGCAGGCCCGATGTACAGGTGTTCGGTGTGGAACGAGCCGTACAAAAAGACGGCGGTAAAGGTGAGGAAAGCGAGCAGGGCCCAGAAGCCGCGCCCAAGGCAGAACAGCAGGACGAAGAGCAGGGCGAGGCCTTGAAGGGCTTGATAGTACGGCGTGTAGACCTCAATGAGGATGTCCGTGAGCGCGGAGGCGCCCGTGGGCAGGATGAGCGGAGCGTACAGAAACAGGCCCACGGCAAGGAGCACGATGCCTTTGCGCCAAAGGCCGAAGAGGAAAAAGGCGAACGGGCCGAGCAGGTAGGCCCAGACGTTGAAGAGCAGGGCGGAGCTGACGGAAGGGCGGAAAAAGGGAACGCCGAAGAAGCGCCCGATAAGGGCGCTGGAGGCGATGGCCTCAAAACGGCTGTTCCCCAATGGGGCGTTTGCCTCGCCGGATGCTTGGGTCATTGCCGATCCTTGCGCTTGCGCTGCCGGATGGCGAGGGTCAGGCCCGCAAGCGCGCCCCCGATCATGCCTACGCCGAAGGCTCTGGGAAGGCTGTCGGAAAAACCGGCAAGCGCATACAGGACGCCCATCGAACCGCCGATGAGAATGCCGCGGAGCAGAAAATGTCGCATGATATCCCTGTCTCTAACGATTTATGAGTATAGGACTCTTTTCTCCATGTACGGTACATGCTACCGTCAAGCCCAAACGAGATCTTTTGAGTAGTCGATGCGGCGGCGGCATGTCAATGCGCATCGGTTCGATGCGGCGTTAGGGAAACGGATAACGTAAGGAATAGCTGATGAAATCTCCAGTTGGTACCCCTCTGTCGTTGATGGTGTCCGTATGCACGCTGTTTGCCTTGCTGCTTGTGGGCGGGTGCAAGTCAGAGGAAAAGGGCCGGACGGCTTCGCTTCCCCCGCCGCTCGTGGGCGTCATGACCGTCGAGGAGCGCAATGTCCCGGTCAGCTTCACCTATGCGGGGCAGACGGAAGGCTCCCGCGCCGTCGAGGTGCGGGCGCAGGTTTCGGGCATCCTCATGCGCCGCGCTTATAACGAAGGGCAGTATGTCAAGCAGGGGCAGCTGCTGTTCGAGATCGAGCCGGATACCTACAGGGCGGCGCTCCGTCAGGCCAAAGGCGTCATGGAGCAGGCGCAGGCCAGGTTCACGCAGGCCCGCCAGAACCTGAACCGCGTCCTGCCGCTGTACAAGAAGAACGCCGTCAGCCAGAAGGACCGCGACGACGCCCAGGCCGCTTACGACAGCGCCAAGGCCGACCTCGATTCCGCCAAGGCCGCCGTGAGCGAAGCGGAAATCAAGCTCAGCCACGCCTATGTGACCGCCCCGGTCGCCGGGTTCGCCAGCCGCGAATACCGGACGGTCGGCAACCTCATCACCGCCGGTTCGCAGGACGGCAGCCTCCTGACCGTGGTGAACCAGAACGATCCCATCTACGCCAACTTCGCCATACCGAGCCCGCAGTTCATGCGCCTGCGCGCGCTTCAGGCACAGGGGCGGCTCAAGTCCGACGGGACTGTGGCTGAAATTACCCTCGCGGACGGGACGGTTTACCGGACGAAGGGGGCGATCACCTTCATCGACAAGCAGGTGAATACCAATACCAGCGTGGTCGCGGCCCGTGCCGAGTTCGTCAACCCGGATCTGTTCGTCCTTCCCGGCCAGTTCGTGCGCGTCACCCTTTCCGGCATGGAGCTGGTCAACGCCATCCTGATCCCGCAGCAGGCCGTCATCCAGACGCAGAAGGGCAGTATGGTCGTCGTGATAGGCGAGGGCGACAAGGCTGAGATGCGCCCGGTGGATCTCGGCGACAACTACGGCGACAGTTTCCTGCTGAACAAGGGCGTGAAGGCCGGTGAGCGCATCGTGGTGGAAGGCGGCAACAAAGCCGTTCCCGGCCAGCCCGTGCGGATTCGGCAAGCCTCCGTTCAGGATGTGGAGCTGCCGGATCAGCCCGTCGGCACAGGCCCCGGCAAGGCCGAGTAGGGGAGCGTCATGGAAAACAAACACGCCCCGTCACCGGAACAGGCTTCCGAAATCAAGGAAGGCTTTTTCCTCCGCCGTCCGATCTTTTCCACGGTCATCTCGCTCATCATCACGCTGGTGGGCGCGATCGCCATTTCCGTGCTGCCGATTGAGCAGTATCCCGACCTGACCCCGCCGCAGGTGGAAGTCAGCGCGAGCTACACCGGCGCGAGCGCCAACGTCGTCGCCGAAACCGTGGCTTCGCTGCTCGAAAGCCAGATCAACGGCGTCGACAACATGATCTACATGAGTTCGGTCAGCTCAGGGACCGGAAGCATGAGCCTGACCGTGTCTTTCAATGTGGGCACTGATCCGGATCAGGCAACTATCGACGTGAACAACCGGGTTCAGCTTGCGCTGGCGCAGCTTCCGCAGGAAGTGCAGCGCATGGGCGTCTCGGTGCTCAAAAAGTCGTCCTCCATGCTCCAGATCATTTTCCTGACCTCGCCGGATCAGCGGTACAACACCATCTATCTCAGCAACTACGCATTGCTGAACATCGTCGATGAGCTGAAACGCCTTCCCGGTGTGGGCGATGCCAAGAACTTCGCGGCGCAGGATTACTCCATGCGCGTGTGGCTCAAGCCGGACGTCATGAGCCAGCTTGGGGTCACGCCTGAGGACATCGCCACCGCCCTGCGGGATCAGAACGCCCAGTTCGCGGCGGGGCGCATGGGCGCCGAGCCCATGTCCCCCGGCGTGGGCGTGACGTGGCAGATCACCACGCAGGGCCGCCTGACCACCCCGGAACAGTTCGGCGACGTCATCCTCCGCACGCAGCCGGACGGCTCCATCCTCCGCCTCAAGGACGTGGCGACCATCGAACTCGGCGCGCAGAGCTACGATTTCGTGGGCAAGTACAACGGCCTCGAAGCGGTGCCCATCGGCATCTACCTTTCGCCGGGTGCGAACGCCCTCGCCACCGCCGAAGTGGTCAAGGCCAAGATGGAGGAACTGTCCAAGGCGTTCCCCGTGGGCGTGGCCTACAGCATCCCCTACGATACCACGACCTTCGTGAAGATTTCCATCGAGGAGGTGGTGAAGACGCTGTTCGAGGCGATGGTGCTGGTGTTCCTCGTGGTGTTCCTGTTCCTCCAGAACTGGCGCGCCACGCTGATCCCCTGCCTCGCCGTGCCCGTGTCCATCGTGGGGACGTTCGCGGGCATGTATGCCCTTGGATTCTCCATCAATACCCTGACCATGTTCGGCCTTGTGCTTGCCATCGGCATCGTGGTCGACGACGCCATCGTCGTGCTCGAAAACGTGGAGCGGCACATCAGCGACGGGCTGCCGCCGCGCAAGGCGACCGCCAAGGCCATGCAGGAAGTGACGGGCCCGGTCATCGCCATCGTGCTGGTGCTGTGCGCCGTGTTCATCCCCGTTGCCTTCACCGGCGGCATGGCGGGCCGCATGTACCAGCAGTTCGCCATCACCATCGCAGTGTCCGTGGTCATATCGGGCGCGGTGGCCCTGACCTTCACCCCCGCCCTGTGCGCCTTGCTGCTCAAGCCGGGGCATGGGGAGCCCAATGCCCTCTTCCGCAAATTCAACGGTTGGTTTGAAGGGCTCACCGGAAAATACGTCAGCATCGTCAAGATGCTGCTCCGGCGCAGCCTGCTTGCCGTGGGGCTGTTCGCGCTTGTGCTCGTGGGCATCGGCGGCGTGTTTGAGCGCGTTCCGGGCGGGCTCGTCCCCGATGAGGATCAGGGATACCTCATCGCGCTCATGACCATGCCCGACGGCGCGGCCATCAGCCGCACGTCCGCCGTGGTGGAAAAGCTCGACAAGGCCATCATGGGCGATCCGCTGGTTGCGGACGTGATGAGCTTCTCCGGCATGGACGCCGTGAGCGGTGCGGCCAAGACCAACGTGGCGACGTTCTTCTTCACCCTCAAGCCGTGGGACGAACGCAAGGCCCCCGGCGACAGTTCCTTCGATCTTGCCCGCAAGCTGTACGGCATGGGCTTCGGGCTGGAGCAGGGTTCGTTCATCGCCTTCAACCCGCCGCCGATCAGCGGCATGAGCAACACCGGCGGCTTTGAAATGTGGCTCCAGGATCGTAACGGCAAGGGAAGCGAGGCGCTTTCCGACGTTGCGCAGAAGCTCGCGGGAGCGGCGAACAAGCGGCCCGAACTGCAGGGCGTGAGCACGTCGTTTACGGTCAACGCGCCGCAGCTTTTTGTGGAGCTTGACCGCGAGAAGGCCCGCACCCTCGGCGTGAACGTGTCCGATGTCTTTCAGACGATGCAGGCGACGTTCGGCTCCTCCTACATCAACGACTTCAACCTGTACGGGCGGACGTTCCGCGTCTACACGCAGTCGGAAAAGGATTACCGCGCGCGCCCTGAAGATCTGGCTGAAGTGTACGTCCGCAACAAGCGGGACGAGATGATCCCCCTGACGGCCCTGATCAACGTGAAGCCCACGTCCGGGCCTCAGACCGTGGAGCGCTTCAACAACTTTCAGGCCGCCAAGTTCATGGGCAGCCCCGCCACGGGCTACAGCTCCGGGCAGGCTATGGCGGCGATGGAGGAAGTGGCCAAGGAAGTACTGCCGGATGGGTACACCATCGCGTGGTCGGGCTCGTCGTATCAGGAAAAGCTGGTCAGCAGCGGCGGTTCGCTCGTTTTCGTGCTCGCGCTGGTCATGGTCTTCCTGATCCTCGCCGCGCAGTATGAAAGCTGGTCGCTCCCGCTCACCGTGCTGACCGCCGTGCCGTTCGGCGTGTTCGGGGCCATCACCGCCATCTGGCTGCGCGGCATCTCCAACGACGTGTATTTTCAGGTCGCCCTCGTGACGCTGATCGGCCTGTCGGCGAAAAACGCCATCCTGATCGTGGAATTCGCCGTCGAGCAATACCGCAACGAAGGCAGGGACGCGGCGCATGCGGCTGAAGAAGCCGCCCGCCTGCGTTTCCGGCCCATCGTGATGACTTCGCTGGCCTTCATCCTCGGCTGCGTGCCCCTTGCCGTCAGTACGGGCGCGGGCGCGGCCAGCCGCCACGCCATCGGCACCAGCGTCATCGGCGGCATGCTCGTTGCGACCCTTGTCGCGCCGTTGTTCGTGCCCTTCTTCTTCCGCTGGATCATGAGGGCATCTGAAAAGCTTATGGGCGCGGGAAGCAAGGAAAAGGAATAACCGGGAGAGGGGGAAGCCCTTCTTCAAAAGACTGCCCCTTCCCGCCTCTCCGGGCCTCTTTTGTAATGGAGGCAAGGGGCATATACTGGTTCATCGTTGCATTGCACGGCATCACGCCGGAGGAAATCGAAGACATTCCTGACGCCTTCGGAGCGGCGGGGGACGCGGCGCAGCCGTGGCCCACGCCGCGCTGAGGGGTCCGGGGGGAATCATTCCCCCCGGGCAGGTCCGGGCGGCAGCCCGGCCGCCGGAGGCATTCCCCTGAGGAGGGAACACATGCGTATTGTTGTCGTAGGACTGATGGTGCTTGGCTTGGCGGGGTGCTCGTTCGCGCCGGACTACCAGCGCCCCCAAATGGAATTGCCGCAGGCGTGGAAAGATGCCGGGCAGGGGGAACAGCTTGACGAACAGTGGTGGAAGCGCTTCGACGATTCCACGCTGAACGCGCTGGTTCAGGAGGCGCTGGCCGCCAACCGCGACATCGCGGCGGCCGTGGCGCGGGTCGATTACGCGCGGGCGCAGCTTGGCGTGGCGCGTGCGGAACTGCTTCCGCTTTTGAGCGGGCAGGCGCAGGGGACGCAGACCTGGGTGGACAACACCAAGATCACGAACGGCTCGACGTCGCCGTTCTCGGCGGGGTTCGGGGCGACGTGGGAAATCGATCTCTGGGGCAAGCTCCGCAACGCCAAGGAAGCCGCCATGTATCAGGTGCTCGGAACCGAGGCGGCGCAGCGCGGCATGAGGCTCTCCATCGCGGCGCAGGCCAGCAACGCCTATTTCCTGCTGCGGAGCCTTGATCTCCAGCTCTCGACCGCCGAGCGGACGGTCAAGACGCGTACGGATGCGCTCAGGATCTATACGGCCCGCTATGAACAGGGCCTCATCAGCGAACTGGATTTGAGCCGCGCCAAGACGGAGGTGGAAACCGCCAAGACCGCCCTCTACCAGACGCGCATTTCCCGCGATGCGGCGGAAAGCGCCCTGGAAGCCCTGCTCGGACGCTCGCCCAAGGAGATCATGGAAGGCACCGTGCAGCGCGGCATGACGCTGGAATCCATCCCCACGCCTCCGGTCATCCCGGCGGGCGTGCCTTCCGATCTGCTGGAGCGCCGCCCGGACATCCAGCAGGCGGAAATGGCCGTCAAGAGCGCCAACGCCAACATCGGCGTCGCCAAGGCCGCATGGTTCCCGTCCATTTCGCTGACCGGCCTCTTCGGGGTGGTCAGCCCCGAACTGCATACACTGATGAGCAACCCGCTCCAGACGTGGAGCTACGGCGGGGCGGCTTCCGTGCCGCTGCTTGATTTCGGGCGCGTGAAGTACGGCGTCGAGGCTGCCGAGGCCAAGCAGCGCGAATCGTTGGCGACCTATGAAAAGACCGTTCAGGGCGCCTTCAAGGAAATGCGCGACGCCCTGACCCGCCAGCAGGAGATGAGCAACGTCGTCGCCTCGCTGGAACGCATGGTCAAGGAATTGCGGCTTTCCGTGGAGCTGGCGAATACGCGCTACGACAACGGCTATTCCTCATATCTGGAAGTGCTGGACGCGGAACGATCGCTGTTCGACAGCGAAATGCAGCTCGCCGCCGCGCGCAGCGAACGCCTGTCGTCCATCGTCAATGTCTGCCTCGCGCTTGGGGGCGGCTGGAAGTAGCCTGAAAAGGGCGCTGCCGTGGAAGGGCCGCTCTCCGGGGAGGCCCTTTCCGTCTCCCGGCGTGGTGCCGAAGGCGGCAGGCCGCATGCCGGTTCGCTGGCGACGCTGGTTTTTGATGCCGATATGCCGAGGGCGGCGGGCTTTCACGCCGGGCCGGGCCTTTTTCCCGGTATTTTTCTTGGCTGTGTCATGGAAAAGGTTGATGCTTTTTTCCTTGAAGTTCCACAGGGATAACCGACAAAATGCCTTAGCCGTGGAGCCCGCCAAGAGGAAAGCCGGAGAAAAAGGCCGTATTTTCACCGTACTGTGGAAATGAAACAACCACAAACTATAACAAAGCCTTTTTTAAATTCCAAAGGAATAACGAATAAAACGCCCCAATCATGGAGCCATCAGCGGAAAAATTGGAGAAAAAGGCTCTATTTTCAGCATAATGCAAAAATAAGGCTCTGTTAGAGCATGTAGTTGTTTCATCTCCACAGTGCGGTGAAAAAATAGAGCTTTTTTTCCAGTTTTCCTCTTGGCGGGCTCCACGGCCAAGGCATTTTTCCGGTTATCCCTGTGGAACTTCAAGGAAAAAAGCATCAGCCATTTTCTATAACACAGCCAAAAACAAAACAGCCACATACTCTGACAGGGCCTTTTTCTTCAGGGCGGTCTGCCGTACATGGGGGCCGGTTCTCCATGCCCCTCTGGAGGCGCCCCGTTTTCCCTTCCGTATGGAGACATTCGCCTTTTCGATGATTTTCTAAAAAATTCATTTTGAACTTCAGATGGTTGAATTGCGGCCTTCATTGCAGAAGCGAATGTCTCCCGTATGTTTGTACTGGACAAACGGGGGGATTGGCTGTACTTATCCACAGATTACGTTTTTCACTTTGAGGAGTACTATCATGGCCCATAAGAAAATCGAGCGTAAGAAGGAACTTGATCGCCGTCGCAAGCGTCGCGCCGAGCGCATCAAGGCCCGCATTCACGAAGCTCAGGCTGCTGCCAAGAACAGCAAGTAAGTCTGGCGATCTTTCTTGTGCCGGAGCCCCGGCACGAAGCAGCGGATGCGCCCCGGCGCTTCCGCTGTTTCTCCTTTTGTCCGAATTCCGGGAAATCATCAGGTTTTCCGGTTGTTTTTGTCAGTAAAGGCCGTTTGGAGCGGCCCGAATGCCTTTGGTGGAGCGAGTCGATGCCGATTTACGAATACCGTTGCCGGAAGTGCGGCAACGTGTTTGAAGAATGGGTAAAAACCTTTGATTCTCCTGAGCTTGAGCCCTGCCCCAAATGCGGCGGCGATGCCGAACGGATCATTTCCAATACGTCTTTTAAGCTTGAAGGCGGCGGCTGGTTCGCGTCCTGCTATGGCGGGAAATCCGGTTCCGCCGGCGATGCCGCCCCGGCTGGGGACAAGGCCCCGGCAAAGGCTGATGCGGCTCCCGCGAAGGCGGAGGCGGCTGCTTCCGGTTCGGGTGGAGGTTCCGAGGCGGCTACGGCCTGATTTCTTGCGGCGTGGGTGTTTGCCCGCGCCGTTTTCTTACTCTTTTTGCGAGGAGATCCCATGATTGAACGCTATACCCGCCCGGAAATGGGTAAAATCTGGACGCCCGAAAACCGCTATCAGGCTTGGCTGCGCGTTGAGCTGGCCGTGTGCGAGGCGTGGAACCGCGTCGGAGAAATCTCCGATGCCGACATGGAAACGCTCCGCAAGGAAGCCGATTTCACCGTTGATCGCGCCTTCGTCGAGCGCGCCAACGAAATCGAAGAAACCACCCGCCATGACGTCATCGCCTTCCTGACCGCCATTGAAGAGAAGGTCGGCCCCGTTTCCCGGTTCATCCATCTGGGCTGCACCTCTTCCGACATCGTGGATACCGCCGGTTCGCTGCTCATGGTGGAAGCCGGGGAATTGATCCTCAAGGCGTTTGATCGCGTCCTCGCCGTGCTCAAGAAGATGGCGCTGGAGCATCAGGGGCTGCTCTGCATGGGCCGCACCCACGGCATCCATGCCGAACCCACCAGCTTCTCGCTCAAGATGGCGGGCTTCTATGCCGAATTCAAGCGTGACCGTGCCCGTTTCGCCGCCGCCCTCGACGACATGCGCGTAGGCAAGCTCTCCGGGGCCGTGGGGACGTACACCGTGCTTTCGCCGGAAGTGGAAGCCATCGTGTGCGGCCTGCTCGGCCTCAAGGTGGATGAAGTGTCCACGCAGGTCATCCAGCGCGACCGCCACGCCGCCTATTTCACCGCGCTGGCCGTGACCGCAGGGACTATCGAGCGCCTCTGCGTCGAGCTGCGCCACCTCCAGCGTACCGAAGTCCGCGAAGTGGAAGAAGGTTTCGGCAAGGGGCAGAAAGGCTCCTCCGCCATGCCGCACAAGAAGAACCCCATTTCCGCCGAGAACATGACCGGCCTGTCCCGCCTCATCCGCACCAATGCGCTGGCCGCGTTGGAAAATCAGGCGCTTTGGCATGAACGCGACATCAGCCACTCCTCCGTGGAGCGCGTGATCATGCCCGACTCCACGATCCTTACGGATTACGTGCTGCACCGCCTTTGCCGCCTGCTCGAAGGGCTGCGCATCATGCCTGAGAACATGGCCCGCAATATGGAGTGTTCCTTTGGCCTCTACTTCTCCCAGCGAGTGCTCACCGCGCTTATCGAGACGGGCATCCCGCGTCAGGAAGCCTACGTCATGGTGCAGCGTAACGCCATGAAGAGCTGGGAAACCCGCCAGCCGTTCCCGGAACTCATCAAGGCCGATCCCGAAATCAACAGCCGCCTCAGCGAGGAGACCTTCGCCGGGCTGTTCGATCCCCAGTTCTATCTCCGCCATGAAGGGGACATCCTCAAGCGTGTGTTTGAGGAGTAGGATTGTGTGATTGGGGGAGGAGAGGAGGAACCTTTCTGGAGAAAGGCTTCCTCCTCTCCTCCCCCAAGCCCCCACCTCTCCACCTCCAAAGACTTTTGTAATGGGGGTGGGGGAGTGGCTGCGGTTTGACGGAAGGGCTTTTTTTCGTTTTTCTGGGCTTCTTCCGTGCCGCCTTCCCGCTAAGGCGTGTTCAAGCTATGTTGCATTTTCCCCATGATTGAAGAGGGTTGAAGAAAAATGCGGCATCGCTCAAAAACGGGGATAACCATTTGTAAAGGCTGTGCTATAGAAAACGGTTGATGCTTTTTTCCTTGAAGCTCCAAAGGGATAACCGGAAAAATGCCTTGGCCGTGGATCCCGCCAAGGGGAAAACTGGAAAAAAGGCTGTCTTTTTCACCGCACTGTGGAGATGAAGCAACCACATGCTCTAACAGAGCCTTTGTAAAAATATGTTTATTCTCTGCTTATGTGAACAGGCCCTAGCCGAAAGTCTTGGAAAGATGGGGGGAGGGGTATGCTCAAACGCGTTTTAAGGAATAGGATACTTGGAAGGGGAAAGTGATCTTTTCTGGAGAGGGTTTCCTTTTCCCCCAAAGCTCCCCTTTTCCCTCCAAAGACTTTTGTAATGGGGGCCGGGGAGTGTCCGCGATTTGACGGAAGGGCTTTTTTTCGTTTTTCTGGACTTCTTCCGCGCCGCCTCCCCACCAGTCGAAAGTCTTGGGAAGATGAGGGGAGGGGGTCCGGGGGAGGGGAGAAGGAAGCCTTTCTCCAGAAAGGTTCCTTCTCCCCTCCCCCGGTTTCACACTTACCATACAGGAGCCACCATGCGCGAACTCAAAAAGCGCCTCGCCAAGATTCTGATCGAACGTTCCTACCGCGAAGGGGACTTCACCCTCGCTTCGGGCCGCAAGAGCGACTACTATTTCGACTGCCGCCAGACTGCGCTGCACCCCGAAGGCTCGTGGCTTATCGGTACGCTGTTCAACGAACTGCTGGCCGATCTGGACATCAAGGGCATCGGCGGCATGACGCTCGGCGCCGACCCGCTGATTTCCGCCACAACCGTCATTTCCCACGAAAAGGGCCGTCCGCTCGCCGGGCTCATCGTGCGCAAGGAATCCAAGGGCCACGGCACCAACCAGTATGTGGAAGGCCTGTCCAACTTCAAGCCCGGCGATCCCGTGGCGATGGTCGAAGACGTGGTCACGACCGGCGGTTCCCTGCTGAAGGCGTGCGAGCGCGTAAAGGACGCGGGCCTGAACGTGGTTGCCGTATGCACCGTGCTTGACCGCGGCGAAGGCGGCCGTGAGGCCATCGAAGCTGCGGGATACCAGCTCCGCGCGCTGTTCACCCGTCCCGAACTGGTCGAGCTTGCCAAAGAAGACTAGCCGGGCGCATTGGCGCTTGTGATGAGGCCCCTCGGAGGAATCTCCGGGGGCTTTTGTTTGGCGGGCAGGGAAAAAGAAGGCTGTGTTTAAGTTTGTGGTTGATATAAGATTCCAACTGGAAAGGAAGAGTTCTTTGGAAATTATCTGGAGATCTCACAACAATTTTTCAAAACTGGATTTCATGTAATGAACAAAAAATGAGAGAGGCCCACATCACTAGACGTGGAACGGACTTTTATCTATTGATTTTCATTGAAAAAATCATCAAACGTAAAATTGAACACAGCCAAAAAGAATAAGGGGGTCGACAAAAACGTGTGAGGAATGGAAGGTAACGGCTTGGGTTCTGCAAAAAGGAGATGTCCATGCCGTTTGGGTGTGTTCCCGTGAGGGGATGGTGTTGTGCCGCGCTGTTGGCTGTCGGTTTGATGTGCGTGCCGGAGGCAAGGGCATGGGAGGCCGTAACCGGTGGGTTGCCAGATCAGGCGGTGGTTGCCGTGGACAAGTCGCGGCAGCGTTTTTTCCTCATGGAGAAGGGGAAATCCCGCAGTTATCCGTGTACGACCGGGCAGATGCAGGGCGACAAACAGGTACGCGGCGATTTGAAGACGCCGGAGGGCGTTTATTTTGTTGTGCGGAAGCGGACGGAACAGCTGGATTTTCAGGAGTACGGCGGGGAAGCCTATATCCTTGACTACCCGAATCCCGTGGATCGGCTGCGCGGCAAGACGGGATCGGGGATTTGGGTACACAGCCGAGGCAGGGCTATCACGCCGTTTGAGAGCCGTGGATGTGTCGTCCTGAACCTCAAGGACATCGCTGAAGTCGGGCCGGAACTGAAGCGGGGGACGCCCGTGCTTATCGGTGAACGGGTGGAAATTGTGCCCCGGAAGGCTACCGTGCGCGAAGTGGAGGAGCGTACCCGTGGTTGGCGTAAGGCTTGGCGCCGCGGCGAGGCCGGGGACGGGTACATTGCGCCGGAACGTGCCGCATCCATAAGAAAGATAGAGCGCCAAGAAAAGCGTGCACGGGCCACATTCGGGCCTGTCCGAGTTCTGGAAGGGCCGGGGTATGTAGTTTCGTGGTTTGCCCAGCGCACGGCTTTGCCTGGCGGGGGTACGGAGACGGGGGTACGCCGCCTTTATTGGGAGAAACGGGAGGACGGCGAATACCGTATCGTCGGAGTGGCATGGGACGGCTAGGGCCTGTCCACGCAAACAGAGAATAAATATATTTTTTACAAATAGTTGTGTTTATTTTTTTGAGCGATGCTGCATTTCCCTTCAATTCTTTTCAATCATAGAAAAAATGCGGCATAGTGTGAACACGCCCCAGGCCGTGTCGCTATTTTGTATATAACTATTTGAAAGTATTAAAAATAATCCTTTTATGGCTTGAAGGGTAATGAAATGATCTCAATAGATTATATCTACTTGACGACACGGCCCAACGTTTCCGGGCTTTGAAGCAGTGGCGTTCCAATTGAAAGGGCCTCTGATCCCGGCGTCAAACGGTTGGAAATTTCGGAATGGAAGACAACCTGTCCAACCCGTATTTTTTCAGCAGTTCATAGAAATGCCCGCGTGAAACGCCGGCAATCCCGGCGGCGCGGCGGACGTCCCCCAGACAGGCGGCGAGCAGCCCGGCGATGTAATCGCGCTCGGCTTTGGCCTTCATGTCGCGCAGGGTGGGGAAGGTTTCGGGCTTCCGGGGCTGCGTGGAGGGTTCCGGTTTCGGGAGAGGTTCGGTCGGCGCGGGCTTCTCAGGCTTGGAGAGAGGCACAAGCCGTTTGCGGGCCAGTTCGATGCGGATTTCCGTGGGCAGGTGCCGGGTAAAGAGTTGGGTGCCGTCCCCCGCTGCTGCGCAGGCCCGTTCGATGGTGTGGCGCAGTTCGCGCACGTTGCCGGGCCACGAATAGTCCGTCAGCATCGCGTAACAGTCGGGGGTCAGCTCCTTGTCCGGGAGCCCGTGGCGCTGGCAGTAGCGTGCGGTGAAGTGCTCGGCGAGCAGGGGGATGTCTTCGGCGCGGCGGCGGAGCGGCGGCACATGGATGGTCATGCCCCGCAGCCGGAAGCGGAGATCGCTCCGGTAGAGATCCATGCTCACCATGTCGTCGAGATCCCGGTTGGTTGCGGCGACGAGGCGGAAATCGCTTTCCACTTCGCGCACTTCACCGACGGGGCGGAAGCGGCGCAGCTCCAGCGCCCGCAGGAATGCGCCCTGTACGGGGAGGGGCAGCTCGCCCACCTCGTCGAGGAACAGCGTGCCGTGGTCGGCGGCGGCGAGAAGCCCTTCGCGCGCCCTGTCTGCCCCGGTGAACGCGCCCCGTGCGTGCCCGAACAGATGCGCCTCCACCAGCGTTTCGGGCAGGGTGGTGCAGTCCACGGTGACGAACGGGCCGGACGCCCGCAGGCTGTTGGCGTGCAGGGCGCTGGCGAACAGTTCCTTGCCGGTTCCGGTTTCCCCGGTGATGAGCACGTTGACGTTGCTTGCGGCGGCTTCCCGCAATGCTTCCAGCGCTTCGGCCAGCGCGGGGCTTTCCCCGATGATGTCGGGATGCCGCAGGAGGCTGCGGGGGTGGCTGTCCCGGCTGTTTCGCCATTGTACGGCCTGCATGAGCGCCTTCGAGAGGTCGCGGACGCGGAGCGGCTTGACCAGATACTCCCACGCCCCGGATCGCAGGGCCGACTCGGCGGCGTCGGCGTTGCCATGCCCCGTAATGATGATCACATCAGGACGGCCCGGAAGCTGTGAAAAGGTTTCCACATGGGCGAGCCCGTCCCCGTCCGGGAGCAGGACGTCCAGCAGTACGATGTCCACGCCGCGCTGCGCGAGGTTTTGCCCTTCTTTGATCGAGGCTGCGGTGAGCACTTCGTGCCCGAGGGACTCCCCCACATCGGCCACGAGTGCCCGGATCAGGCTTTCGTCATCGACAACAAGGATACGTGCCATATTTACGCCCCGCAGTGTTTGCGAAGAGCGGCGGAAGCCTGTTCCAGCGCTTCGATGGCGGTGCGCAGCAGGGCGGCAAAGTCCTGCCCGTCCGGGGACGCGGCGGCCTGTTCCAGATCGGAGCTGGCCTTGTGCAGGTTCCCAAGGTGCAGCATGCCCGCGCCGTTTTTGAGGCTGTGCGCCTGACGCCGCAGTTCAGGGCAGAGATCGGGAAGCGTTTCCGGTGACAGGGCGAAGCGTTGCAGGTTGGCCCGGATGTTGGGCTCCTCGCTGAGGAATATCCCCGCCAGCCGTTTGAGGAGGGCTTCACCGCCCAGAGCATCCAGCGCGGCGGCGGGATCGAAGACGGCGGCGGGCTGTTCAGGCTGTTCGGATGTGGGCATGGGCGTTTCCCCTTGTTTCTTGCGGGTGGATGGGAGCAGGCCGGCCACGGCGGAGGCCAGCTTGTCGGCCTGTACGGGCTTGAGCAGCCAGCGGTTGATCCCCATGCGGCGGAATGCCTCCTCGTCGCCGGGGTTCAGCGTGGCGGTCAGCACAAGGATCGGGGTTTCCGGCGCGACGCCGAGTTCCCCGGAACGGATTTGCCCCGCGATGTCGAGCCCGGTCATGTCCGGGAGGCGCATGTCCAGCAGTACGGCGTCGGGCTGCAGCTTGCGGATGAGGTATAAGGCGTCCTCGCCGCTGTTCGCCATGTGCGCGGCATATCCGGCCTGCGTCAGCGCTTCGCTGAGGAACAGGGCCGTAACCGCCGTATCTTCAGCGACGACCAGCCGCCCGCTCGTCCCCGTTTCCGCGGGTCGCTCAGGCTGGGCGAGGGCGGAGGGGGAAGCGGGGCAAGGTGAGGCGGGCGTTTCCGGCAGGCCGTCCGCGTCGGCCGCCAGACGGAACAGGGCCGTGAAGGTGAACACGCTGCCCATGCCGGGCGTGCTGGAGAGCGTCAGATCGCCGCCGAAGCGCCGCGCGATGCCGCGGGCGATGGCAAGCCCGAGGCCGACGCCGGTTTCGTGCGGGCCGCCCGAATCCCGGACGCCCGCACCCTGCTCAAAGCTCTCGAAGATGCGTTCCTGTTCATCCGGGGGGATGCCCCTGCCGGTGTCGATGACTTGGAAGGACAGCGCGCACCGGCCCTCGGAGGCCTGCGTTTCCGACCGGGTGACGCGCAGGGTCACGGAACCCTTTTCCGTAAATTTCACCGCGTTGCCGAGCAGGTTGCCGAGCGCCTGGCGCAGCCGGAAACCGTCGCCTATGAGCCTGTCGGGGACGGAGCCGTCCGTCACGAGCGAAAGCCGGATGTCCCGGCTGGCGCAGGCCGGGCGCAGCACGGCGATGCAGGCGTCGAGCTCGGCGCGCAGGGAGAACGGCGCGCAGCAGGTGGGCTGCCTGTCGGCCTCAAGCAGGGAATAGCGCATGATGCCGTCCACGACCGCAAGCAGGCTGCCGGTGGCCTTCCGAAGGTTGGCAAGCAGATAGCGGTGGCGCGAATCCTGCGTTTCGCGTTCCAGTAGTTCGGCCATGCCGAGGATGCCGGTCAGCGGGGTACGCATATCGTGGGTCATGTTGGCGAGGAAGGCGCTCTTGGTGCGGTTGGCGGCTTCGGCAAGCTCCTTCTTGCGGTTGATCTGGAACGTGGCCCCGCCGATCCCCACCATGCCGATGATGCCGATGATCCCGAATGCGAGCCCGGTGGTGCGCTTGCGTTCGGTCGCCGCTTCAAAAAGGGGTTCGGCGGAGATGGACACGCTGATGCCGCCGAGCACGTCGCCGACCTTCTTGTCCTGATGGCACTGGATGCAGCTTTCCTTGGCGGGCAGGGCGGCCATATAGCGGTAACGCATGCCCTCCTCGTCGGAAACGAGATCGAAAAGCTCGTGCCCGCCCTTTTCAAAAGAGAGCAGGGCCCCGGTTTCCCACTGATCGGCCCGGTTTTCCGGGCGCTTCGGGGACAGGCTGGAAATGCGGAAGCCCGCCAGCGTGGAGGTGAAGCTTTCCGCGATCTGCCGGGTCATATAGGCGGGGTTGACCTTCACGAGGGTCGTGCCGCCCTCGGCGCGGAGGGTGCGTTCCTCCTCCGGCAGCCACGGGTTGGCGGGGCAGCCGGGGTGCTCGCGGACCCAGACGCCGCCGTTGTTGGCGTTCCAATTGCGGGTATCCACGATGCTGGAGAAGAGTGTCGCCGTCTGGATGCGGGCCAGCCCCGTGGTGTACTCGTCCTCGCGCTGGGCGGTCCAGCGGAACAACGTAAACAGCAGCAGCCCCCAGAGCAGGGTGATCAGCAGGGGAAGGCGCAGCACGCGCCATGAGAACGTGGACATGGAAGGCTCCTCTCAGGAACGGAGGCAGGGGAATCCGTGATCCCGGCTGTCCGCATCCCTGAAATTATGGACGGCTTGCCCGGTGCCTGCCCCCCCGCATCGTTTTTGCTCTCTCGAACCGGCGGGGCGGCGTTTGGGCTATGATAAAAGAGGAATCATTCTTAACAGGTTGTCTGAATCGGACAAGTTGTCAGTTTTTTCTGACTAGCTGTCATAAAAACCATACTGTAGCAAGGGAAAAGGAAGGATAGAACCCCCTCTTCATTTTTGCCGCTCCGGTATCCTTTGTCATTTCAAGAGGATTGCATCTTGTACGAAAAGGCGCAATTCCGGCATGGTTTTTGATGGAAGGGCTGAGAGGATTGCCGTTCGCGGCGCGCCGGGAGACGGCCCGCCAAGGCGGTTTTGGTATCTGTTGCAAGAGGAGGCAAGAATGTCTGAGGAGTCACCCCGCAAGTGCCCGTGGTTGAAGATGCTGCTGGGCGGCGTTGCGCTGGGCGTGCTCGTGCTGGCAGGGCTGGCTTGGGGTATGCGGGTGACGGATGCGCGTCCCTTCTGTTCCAGTTGTCATATCATGGAACAGGCCGCACGGACGCACAAGCTGTCCCCCCATGCCAAGCTGGCCTGCAACGAATGTCACGCTCCGGCGGCGTTGTTGCCGAAGCTGCCCTTTAAGGCGAAGGAAGGCGCCAGGGATTTCTATATGAATACCTTTGGCGATGTGGAGCTTCCCATCGTGGCGGGCATGGCGACGAAGGACGTCGTCAACGCGAACTGCAAGGCCTGTCATTTTGCAACCAACGAGAATGTCGCCAGCATGGACGCCAAGCCCTACTGCGTCGACTGTCACCGTAGTGCGCAGCACATGCGCATGAAGCCCATCAGCACAAGGATGGTGGCCGATGAATAGCCGTGTATTCTGCACTTTGATCAGGTTGGCGGTGGTGTGCGCCGCCTTGGGGCTTGCCGCGGGCTGTGACGACGTGTCCACAGCCGAATTGAAGACCCCGGTCTACAAGACGGGCTTGAAGGACTCCGACGACAACAAGACCTCGGCGTTTCGCAAGGACTTTCCCCTTCAGGCCGCCAGCTACGACCGCAACAACGAATCCACGTTCATGAGCAAGTACAAGGGCTCCGTCAACTTCATGAAGAACGACGACGTGAACCCGCTGCCCGAAGGCTACAAGCAGGCGGCCCAGCCCTATCTCAAGAACCTGTGGCTCGGCTATCCCTTCATGTACGAATACCGTGAAGCGCGCGGCCACACGTATGCAATCCACGACATCCTCGAAATCGACCGCATCAACCGGTACGGCGAAAAGGGCGGGATGCCCGCCACCTGTTGGAACTGCAAGACCCCCAAGATGGTGCAGTGGATCAAGCAGTACGGCGACGATTTCTGGGCCAAGGACTTCAACCAGTTCCGCACGGAAGTCACGGATGACGACTCCATCGGCTGCGCGACCTGCCACAACGCCGAAAACATGCAGCTCCAGCTCTACAGCGAGCCGCTCAAGGATTATCTGAAGTCCGTGGGCAAGGATCCCGCAAAGCTCCCCCGCAGCGAGATGCGTTCGCTCGTGTGCGCCCAGTGCCATGTGGAATACTACTTCAACGATCCCGGACACGGCCCCGCGAAGCGCCCTGTTTTCCCGTGGAAGAACGGCTTCACGCCCGAAGCCATCTATAGCGTGTATGAGGACAACGGCAACGTGGACATGCCCGGCTTCAAGGGCAAGTTCGCCGACTGGGTGCACCCCGTTTCCCAGACGCCCATGCTGAAGATGCAGCATCCCGACTATGAAACGTGGATCGACGGCCCGCATGGCGCCGCCGGTGTGTCCTGCGCCGACTGCCACATGCCGTACCAGCGTGAGGAAGGCAAGAAGATGTCCAGCCACTGGTGGACTTCGCCCCTGCGTGACCCCGAACTGCGCGCCTGCCGCCAGTGCCATGCCGACAAGACCGCGGCCTACCTGCGCGGGCGCATCGAATATACGCAGGACAAGACCTATAAGCAGCTTCTCGTGGCGCAGGAATACTCCGTGCGCGCCCACGAAGCCGTGCGCCTTGCCCTTGAGTACGCCGGAGAAAAGCCCGCCGATTATGATCAGTTGATCATCCGGGCCAAGGAAGCCGTCCGCAAGGGCCAGATGTTCTGGGATTTCGTGTCCGCCGAAAACAGCGTCGGGTTCCATAACCCCGCCAAGGCCCTTGACACCCTGACCAGTTCCATCACCCTGAGCCAGGACGCCGTCAACGCGGCGCTCAAGGCCACCAACTACGGCATCGCGCCGAAGCTGGAAGGCGACATCAAGCAGGTTGTGCCGCCCATCCTTAAGATGAGCCGCAAGCTCCAGCAGGACCCCGAATACCTCAAGACCCATCCGTGGTTCGCGTACCTGAAGCCCCTGCCGAAGGCCGGACAGATGTGGGAAGGCAACAAGAAGATCCAGTAGGCGTATGATGAAGGGGGAAGCCTCACCCACAGGCGGAAGCCGGGGATTCCCCCCTTTCCTCTCAACGCTATGAACGCATCATGCGGGTGGGAGGAGACCCTTAAGGCGGGCGCTGATCGCCGTGCCCTTTTGGGTGAAAGATTCCTTCCTTTTTTCTTCGGGAGAATCCCCTCCCGTCCACCTCATCCTCACTTCATAAACGGCAAGCCCCTCCGATGTATGACCGGAAGGGCTTGCCGTTTGGTTGATGGGCTGTGCGCCGTGATGGTTTTTGGTGGGGCAGCGGGCCTGTTTTATTGAGGTAATGCCCGTTCGTGGGAAAAGTTTTCCGGGCGCGTGAGGGAAGCGCTATTTTTTCCCGCCGTCGATGTCCACGGCCGTTTGGGAGGGATCCTCCTGCGCCGCATCCCCTTCGGAGGGCGGAAGCGCGGCTGAAGCGTCCACATCCACGGCGGGGGGCAGGGCCCCGGACTGGCCGCCGGGGACGGAGGGCAGCATGCGCAGTTCCGTGGTCGGCGCGTGCTTGGTGTCGAGGATGACCATGCCGGTACGTTCCAGCACTTCGTGGCGGAATGCGTATTCCGCTTCCATCTGTTTGGTTTTGTAATGCATCCACGCCCGGACGACATAGCTGATGATCCAGGCTGCGGCGAAGCCGCCCACGACCCATATGGCGACCATATGGAAGTTTTCCCCCAGTTTCAGGAGCAGGCTCATCACCCCGTCGAGATAGTAGATCGCGGCGCACATGAGCACGAAGCCCGCGAACAGGATCACCGTGGGCGCTCCCCGGACCAGCGCGTAAAACGTCTGCATCCGCTGCGGGACGCCTTCGAGGTTCACGTCTTCGCCGCCGCGCGCCCCCCGCGAGAAGCCGAGGCTCACGAGGTTGACCAGCAGCATGGCGAGCACGGGAACCATGACCACGGCGACCAGATAGCCTATCCACGGGAATTGGAAGTGCGGCACGCCGCTGGACGAGGGCTGGGCGTTGGTGATGCTGATGATGATGGCGCCCACCGTTACCGCGAGCTCCATGAGGACGATGCCGATGACGAGGTAGAGGAATAAGGTCTTCTGCTCTTTTTCAGTGAATTGCTTGCCGAACAGCGTGTGGTGCTTCTGTTCCGCGCCGCCGTCCTGCGGGGTTTCGGGGGCATCCTTGGAGGCTTCGGCCTCCTTGCGCTCCGCATGTTCGTATTTGGAAAGGTTCATGTATGCTCCATTGCTTGGTGATGGACACCATTGGTATGGTTTCAAGCTGGGGTAGTATCATAAAGCCGTGCCGTCCGCCAAGCTATGGCCCGCCTCTCCACCGCTGGGGCGTCTTCCCTGAGCCGCGCACGGGACATCGGCACTTTCATATAGGCATGACGCCATAACGGGCCCAAAAGCGCATCCGAACCCTTTCAAAAGACATCGGAAAGGCGAATCCCCCGCCCCAGCACGGTCATGGACTGGCGGAAGGGGGTATGATAACGGTAAAGGACAAACGAACCGAACCGCGCCCGCCGAGGGAACCAACCATCTGCCGAGGAAAACTATCGTGTCTTCTCACAAGGTTATCAAGACAATTGCGGAAATCAACGAGCGCATCAAAAAAGGCAAGGCCGTAGTCCTCAACGCCGAGGAAATGGTCGAGGCCGTCCGGCGCATGGGCCCGGAAAAAGCCGCCCGTGAAGTCGACGTGGTGACCACGGGCACGTTCTCGCCCATGTGCTCGTCCGGCTTGCTGTTCAACATCGGCCAGCCCGAACCGCCGAAAATCCGCACCACCAAGGTCTGGATGAACGACGTCCCCGCCTATGCCGGGCTTGCCGCCGTGGACGCCTATCTCGGCGCTACCGAGCTGCCCGAAGACGATCCCCAGAACAAGGTCTATCCGGGCCAGTTCAAATACGGCGGCGCACACGTCATCGAAGATCTCGTAGCCGGGCGCAGCATCCATCTGCGGGCGGCTTCATACGGGACGGACTGCTACCCCCGCCGGGCCCTCGACCGCACCATCACTCTGGCGGATCTGGCTTTCGCGCAGCTTCTGAACCCGCGCAACTGCTACCAGAATTACAATGCGGCGGTGAACTGCACCAGCCGCACCATTTATACGTACATGGGGCCGCTCAAGCCGGACATGCGGAATGTGAACTTTGCCACGGCGGGCTGCCTCTCGCCGCTGTTCAATGATCCGTGGTTCCGCACCATCGGCACCGGGACGCGCATTTTCCTCGGAGGCGGGCAAGGTTACGTCATCGGTGCGGGCACGCAGCACGACCCCTCACCCCAGCGCACTGAAAAAGGGCTCCCCCTCAGCGGATCGGGCACGCTCATGGTGCGCGGCGACCTCAAGGGCATGAAGCCCCGCTACCTGCGCGGCCTGTCCCTCACCGGATACGGCGTTTCGCTGGCGGTGGGCGTGGGGATTCCGATCCCGATCCTCAATGAGGACATGGCGGCCTTCACCGGGGTTTCCAACGAGGACATCCTGATGCCCGTGAAGGATTACGGGTATGACTACCCCAATGGGCTGCCCCGGATCATCCAGCATGTGCGTTTCTCCGACCTGCTTTCCGGCGAGGTGGAAATCCAGGGCCGCAAGATCCCGACCGTGCCTCTGACCAGCCATATGATTTCCCTTGAAATAGCCGATACGCTCAAGGCGTGGATCGGGAAAGGCGAGTTCCTTCTGACAGAAGCGGTTGACCGTATCCCGGCATATTGATGGGCCGTTGGGGAAGCGGTCTTTTCCGAAGGCTGTATCATAGAAAATGGTTGATGCTTTTTCCTTGAAACTCCAAAGGGATAACCGGAAAAATGCCTTAACCGCGGATCCCGCCAAGGGGGAAACTGGAAAAAAGCTCTATTTTTCACCGCACTGCGGAGATGAAACAACTACATACTTTAACAGAGCCTTTCCGAAAGGATCCGCCATAGCGTGTTGTTTCATCCCCACAAGTTTCGGAAGGCTCCGCCAGAGATGGCATTGTACAGCTGATCCGGCGATGTCAGGAAGTGAAATGGGGGGGCTTCTCCACAACATGGTGAAGGCAGGGCTTTTCCTTTTTCTGCTGGCGAACCTCATGGCCGAGGCAACTTGTTTTGGGGGGGGCGAAAGCCTGACGAGCGGCCCGCACAGCGTGGCTGGATCGGCGAACAGGCACTTCTCACGCGGCTTGCTGACGAGGGGCACGCATAGCGTGGCTGCAGAACGGCATTGTGATTATTGTGATTTTAAGAAAAATATCAACAGATTACTATGGCGGCATCTTCTGGAAAAGGCCCTGCCCCTTCCCGGAGTGTCGGCCCGGATTGTGCGGGAGATTCGCTTCTGCAATGAAAACAACATTCCAGCTATCTGAAATTCAAAATGAATTTTTTAGAAAAGGCTGTGTCATAGAAAACGGTTAATGCTTTATTTCCTTGAAATTTCAAAGAAATAACCAATAAAATCCCCCAATCACAGAGCCCACCAGCGGAAAATTTTGAGAAAAAACATATATTTTCAGTATATTGCTAAAACAAAACAACCATGTACCATGACAGAGCCTTAGAAAATCATCAAAAAGGCGAATGTCTCGATTGAGCCTATCCCTTTATCTTTCAAGCCGTTTGCCCTATCTTGAATCCTTGCTTGCGGAAGCGGGCAATAGGGACGGCCTGCGGGCAGGGCGGGAAAGGCGGCCTCAGGAGGGGGCGGCGTGCTTGTCTTTTGCGGGAACGGCATTAACGTTATAAGGCGATTTTCTTTGGAAGCCGGGCGCTCCGGCTTTCCTCTTCTTTCCGTACAAACGTAGCGAGACGAGGTGTTTTGGTGAAACTCCCCGAATTTGGTTTTTTGGAAAAATGCAAGATTGTCGGCAAGACGCTGCTGGTGCAGGTTTGTTTGTTCATTACGTTGCTGCTGCTCGCGTGGGGCAGCCAGGCTCTGTATGCGAAGATCGATCGCACGGAATTCCCCACCCCCGTCCAGATCGCCGAAGCCGACAAGCTCGATGAGAACGCCAAAGGGAAGGCGCTGGTGGACGCCATCACGCATCAGATGCGCTATGAACTGGACTCCACGTTCGGATGGAGCATCAACGACATTTTGTTCAACCGGTTTGTGCTGGACAACCGGGCTTACCGGCAGTACGGCGTGTACCATGCCACCAAGGTGCTGATGGATCTGTATTCCATGACCATCGCCAAGCTCGGCACCAACGACCGCGAGAACGAGATGCTCTACAAGGCCCGCCTGAACAGCTTCGCCATCGATCCGCGCAGCTTCATGTTCCCGTCCGCCGAGTCGTCCTACAAGAAGGGGCTCAAGCTCATTGAGCAGTATAAGGAAAGCCTCGACAAGGGCACCGGCGTGTACAACTGCCGGACTGACGACCTGTATGCCTCCTTTGACCTTGTGATCGGCGAAAACCTGCTCGGCTACGCGCTCGGCCTGCTCGAAAACTCGCAGGAACTGCCGTTCTACACGCTGGACAACCGCATTTATGAAGTGCAGGGCATTGTGCTGGTCGTGAGGGACTTCATCAACGCGCTGTATGAACTGTACCCCGAAATCAGCAGCAAGGGGAATGCGGGCAACATGGCCGCCGCGATAGAATACATGAACCGGATCTGCACCTATGATCCGCTGTACGTCACCTCTAAGGTCAACTCCGGCGAACTCATCATTTCCTATGTGCTGTTCGCCAAGAACCGCCTTGAAGACATCCGCAACAGCATACGCATCTAAGTTTTTTATGGCTCTGTTGTAGCATGTGGTTTTTCAGCTCCACAGTGCGGTGAAAATACAGCCTTTTTCTCCGGTTTTCCCCTCGGCGGGAACCACGGCCAAGGCGTTTTGCCGGTTATCCCTCTGGAGCTTCAAGGAAAAAAGCATCAACCATTTTCTATGACACAGCCTTTTTCATCAAGCGCAAAGCAAAAGGGAGGACGGCATGCCGTCCTCCCTTTTTTCGTAGGGAATCCCCCGTCAGGCGGGAAGTTCCCAAAAGCGCATCCGCCGCCTTCCAAAAACTGGGGGCTACGCGCCGTAGTATTCCTTATACCACTTCACGAACTGCCCGACGCCGTATTCCACGGACGTCTGCGGGCGGAACCCGGTGTCCGCGATGAGGTCGGAGACGTCGGCCCATGTGGCTTCCACATCGCCGGGCTGCATGGGCATGAGGTTGCGGACGGCTTTTTTGCCGAGGGCGTCTTCAAGCGTGCTGATGAAAGTCCCCAGTTCGACCGTATTGTTGTTGCCGATATTGTAGATACGCCACGGCGCGGTGCTGGTCGAAGGGTTGGGCTTGGCGCTGTCCCACTCAGGATCGGGCTGGGGGATACGGGCCATGACGCGCATCACGCCCTCGATGATGTCGTCGATGTAGGTAAAGTCGCGGCGCATCTTGCCCTCATTGAAGACCTTGATGGGCTCCCCGGCGAGGATGGCCTTGGTGAACAGGTAGAGGGCCATATCCGGGCGGCCCCACGGCCCGTAGACGGTGAAGAAGCGCAGCCCCGTAGCCGGAAGGCGGTACAGGTGGCTGTAGGTGTGGGCCATGAGCTCGTTGGCTTTTTTGGAGGCCGCATACAGGCTGACCGGGTGATCCACGTTGTCGCGCACGGAGAAGGGCATGGACGTATTCATGCCGTACACGGAACTGGACGAGGCGAACACCAGATGCCCCACTTTCCCGTGGCGGCAGCATTCGAGCAGGTTGCCGAAGCCCACGAGGTTGGACTGGACGTAGCTTTTGGGGTTGATGAGGCTGTAGCGCACGCCCGCCTGCGCCGCGAGGTTCACGACATGCGAGAACGTGTTGCGGCCGAATACGGCTTCCAGCGCGGCATCATCGGCGAGATCCGTATGCTCGAAGGTGAATCCGGGCAGGGCCCGCAACTGCGCAAGGCGATCCTTCTTGAGCTGTACCGAATAGTAATCGTTGAGGTTGTCGATGCCGACGACCGTATGCCCCTCGGCGATTAGGCGTTTGGAAAGATGGAATCCGATGAACCCGGCTGCGCCGGTGACGAGAACGTGCATGTAGACCTCTTTGGCTGATTGATGCGTGGGAAGAGGTGCCCGGCCGCGTTTTCCGCGCAAAGGGGACGCCTCCGATAGTTTGCCCGTAAAAAGGCTGTTCCGCTGCGGATGGCACGCCGCACCCCCCAATGAAAGGGACACACCCGGAAGGGCTGCCCCGTCTTCCTTAAACCCCTTCTATCTTCCCGCAATAATGGATTTTAAGAAGGTGATAAGCTGGGCATAGCGCTGCGGCTCCCCAATGAGGCCGTCGACGTGCGGCGTGACCACATAGCGGTATCCGTGCACGATGCTCGGCAAAAGCGGGCGCAGATCGGCAAGGCCGAGAGCGGGCGGGACCTGCCCGCACATGAGGATGACGCTTTCGGGTTTGAGCGCGGCTATGCCGCTCAAAAACATCCGGGCGTCAACCGTCGCCTCCGATTCGCCGTCCCCATAGGGATAGCGGTTCAAGGGCCAGAACGCATGGCTCCCCTTGGGGAGCGCCATATCCCCAAGCAAACGGCGCAGGAAATCGCGGTGGGCGGCATCGGCGTCGCCGCCCAGGTCACGGCTGAGGGACGGATAAGACCAGACCAGCAAGGGGCGGGGCGGGGTCTTTTTGAGCAGCGCCTGCCAATAGGCGGGCCATGCGTCCGGCGGCAGGATGTCGGCGGCCCGCGCCGCTTTTTTGGGGGCGCTGGAAACAGCCTGCGGCTGCTGGGGAGGGACGTAGGGAGGCGGCTGGCGGCGTCCCTCGCGCTGCTGCGGCGCGCCGTACTGCCGGGGGGGGCGGACGGGAGGCGCGGCTTCGGACGGTTCGAGTTCCGGGCGCGCCAGCAGCCGTTCCCTGACCTCGTCGTCGAGGAGCAGATGCGTGATCCCGGCCTGGCGCCACGGACGGAAGGCCGGGGAAATGTTCAGCGGGACAGGAGCCACGAGAGCAGTCTCCACGCAACGTCTGTTTTGGAAAGGCGTACCCAGCGTTCTTCGCGCCCGGAGGCGTCGGCGACGAAAACCGTGTTGTCCGCCGTGCCGAAACCGTCCTGGAGCAGGTTGCCCACGACCATATCGGCTTTTTTGGAAACGAGCTTGCCGCGGACGGAGCCTTCAAGGTTCTGCGATTCGGCGGCAAAGCCCACGACCTTTTGATCCGGCCTGCGGCCTGCGGCGAGCGTTTTCAGGATGTCCGGGTTGGGTGCGAAATGGACGTCGAACCCGTCGGGGGCGTCGCTTTTCTTAAACTTCTTGTCGCCGCCCTGCGCCGGAGGCACAGGGGAGAAGTCGGCTACGGCGGCGGTAAACACGCCCGCGTCGCACTGCGGCCACACCGAAGCGGCGGCCTCCAGCATGTGCCGGGCCGATCCGACGTTGTGCCGGGCGATCCCGGCGGGCAGCCACGGCGTGCCCGGCCCGCAGACGGCCTCGACCCGCGCGCCGCGCAGCCATGCGGCCACGGCGACCGCCGCGCCCATCGTCCCGGTAGACGGGTTCGTCCAGAAACGCAGCCCGTCCCAGTGCTCGCGGGTGGGGCCGAGGGTGACCATGACCCGCATGCCTTCCATATCCTGCGGGGCCAGCGCGCGCAGCCCGGCGAGGTAGATTTCCCGCAGGTCGGCAAGGCGTCCCTGCCCTTCCTCGCCGCATGCCGTACGCCCGCAGCCGGGTTCGACCACGGCGCATCCCCTCCCGCGGAGGATGGCGATATTGGCCTGCGTAGCCGGATGGCTCCACATGGCGGGATTCATGGCGGGGGCGATGACGGCCTTGCCCCGGAAGGCAAGGGCTTGGCAGGCCAGCAGTTCGTCGGCCTGCCCCTGCGCCAGCCGCGCGATGGTGGCGGCGGAGGCGGGGGCGATGACGAGGGCCTGCGCCACTTGGCCCGGTTCGAGATGGGCGAAGGGCGAGGGCGCCTGCGGATCATCAAAGGCCGCCGTGTATACCGGGGCCGCGCCGAGTGCGGCAAACGTCAGCTGCGTGACGAATTTCTGGGCGGAGGGGGTCAGGGTCGCACTGACGGAAACCCCCGCATCCTGCCACTGGCGCACGAGATCAAGCGCACGGTAGGCGGCGACGGAGCCGCACACGCCAAGATGGAGGCGGGCCCCGCCGACGCCGCGGAAGGCGAGATGTGCGTCCATTACTGGCTCAGGCCCTGCTGATGCACGCCGCCGGAGCTGCCCGTGCCCGTGGACGTGTCGGGCGTCAGATAGAACGACGGGGTGGAGCTGCCGCCCGCGTCCATTCCGGCGGAGATCCCGCCGTTGCCCATAGTCGGCAGGACGCCGTCGGCGAGCCGGGTCATGGCCCAGATTTCCATAGCGGCGGTGGTGGTCTGATCATAATAGTAGATCACCACGTACCGTTCGCCTTTTTCGTACAGGTGCATGGTCTTGGAGCCGATGGCAGCGCCGCGCAGGTTCCAGCCCTGACGGTTCATGTTCAAAATCATGGCGTTGGCGAGGGAGGGCTTATCCACGCGGCCTTCGACGGTGATGAGGCCGGTCTTGGTTCCGTCCTGAGCCACGGAAATGAGGCTGCGCTTGGCGTCCACGGACATATCGCGGGGAATCGGGACATCGGGGAACTGATCAAAATAGACTTCGCTGCCGTCGGAGGATTTCGTCTCGAACGGATTGGAAATATTGAGCTCCGCGCACCCGGAAAGGGGGAGCAGGGAACAGATGAGCAGCAGGCAGTAAAGAGCACGCATGGGAAACTCCTTCGTCATGGCGGTGTCCGGGAACCCCCGGCTTTCTGTTCATAGCCAATCTTCGCATGATGCGCAAATAGAAGGCGATGGCGTTCCCGGCCCTTGCCCAAAGGAAAACCCGGAAGCCTGCCCTTGTATCCCCAAAGGGCTACCATCTGAGGCCCATATGCGCATAGGTATCGCCTGCTCCCCCCTCTACCCCAAAAGGCTGGTGCCGGAACGGGCTCTTATCAGGGAACCGTTGGATATCCTGCGGCTGCTCCCCCCGGCTCGCGCCGGGATGGACTCTTTACGAACGAAACGCAAACCGGCCGCATCCGCTCCCCCCGGCTTGCGCGGGAACGGACTCCTTCCGCGCGGCCTCCCCGCCAGTCGAAAATCTTTGAAGAGGATAGGGGAGGCTTGGAGGGGGAAGGGGAAACTTTCTCTAGAAAGTTTCCCCTTCCCCCTCCAACTATCCTAATACCTATCCCATACCCCTTACGCCATCCAGTACCGGATCAGCGCCACGGTGCCCATGCCGACGGCAAGCGCGCCGAACAAGCTGCCTTTTTTGTACCAGCAGATGAGCAGGGTGGGGAAGGTGGCGATGAGGAACAGGTTGTCCCCAGCAATATTGAGCTTGCCGTCAGCGAGGAGCAGATCGGGCGCGACCAGCGCGGCGAGCACGGAAACGGGCACAAAGGAGAGCCAGCGCGTCAGGAGCGGCGGCAGCTCGCGCCCCGCCAGCAGCGTGACCGGGAGCACGCGGGGGATGAGGGTCACGAGGGTCATGCCGAGGATGCAGAGCAGGAGATCGATGTTCATGCTTTCTTCCTGAGGGCGTCGATGTTGCGGTCGCGGTGGGTGACGAGCAGGGCCCCGATGGTGGAGGTGATGACGCTGGCGATGATGACGTTCCAGCGGCCCGTATCGCACATGGCGAGGATGACGGAAAGCAGCGCCGAGAGGATGGCCGCCAGCGTGTACAGCCGCTCCTTGCACTGG
Organism: Bilophila sp. T19-St14; assembly: GCF_059728385.1. Taxonomy (NCBI): domain Bacteria; kingdom Pseudomonadati; phylum Thermodesulfobacteriota; class Desulfovibrionia; order Desulfovibrionales; family Desulfovibrionaceae; genus Bilophila; species Bilophila sp. T19-St14. Next base: position 1,587,123 of record NZ_BAAGFT010000001.1, on the reverse strand, counting down.
GGGACGAGCAGGGCGAGGAACATGGCGGGCAGGGCGTAATCAAGGCCGAACAGCTTGGGATCGGGCAGGAAGTCGCCGGCCACCGCGCCGATGAGCGTACCGAGCACCCAGCCGCTGTGTGAGGTGAAGTTGGCGGCGTACACCAGCGGAAGCCGCGCCTTCTCGCCTGTGGCCATAGCCATGCTGTGCATGGCGAAAACCTCGTCCGTAAGCCCCCAGCCGATGATGAACTGCTGGAAACGGGTGAACGGCGCGAACCACGGGGCTACGGCGGCGGACATGAGCACATGCCGCAGGTTGATCACGAACGTGGTGAAGACGATGGAAAAGACGGATGCGCCCATCCCCCATAGGCCGACGGCGATGAACTGCCCGGCCCCGGCGTAGACGAACAGGGAAAAGAGCACGGCATATACGGCGGGGATGTTGTTCTGGACGGCAAGCACGCCGTATGCGAAACCAAGCGGCACGTATCCCAAAAAGATGGGGAACCCGCGCTTTATGCCTGTAAGGACGGCGGAGGAGGAAGAGGCTTCCGGTTCCGTCTTGGCGGTTGATTCAATGGTGTCGGACATGATGCTGCTGCGAATGTTGATGGGGGCTGAAAGCTGACGGGATCGGCACAGGGCTCTTGCCGCAAGGACGGAAAGAGCCCTGTGGAAGGAGTCGGAAGATATACCGAAACACACAGGGCGTCTAGTTTAAAAAGGCTCCGTCATAGTACGTGGTTGTTTCATCTCCACAGTGCGGTGAAAATACAGCCTTTTTATCCGATTTTCCCCTTGGCGGGATCCACGGCCAAGGTATTTTCCGGTTATCCCTTTGGAACTTCAAGGAAAAAAGCATCAACCCTTTTCTATAACACAGCCTTTAAAAAAGCCTTTGAAAGCGGGCCGTACTTCATCGGCATAACGCCGGGATGCTTCGCCCGCCTCGCGCCGGGGAATGCGGCAAGAGACATCTTTTGTTTTTGGCTGTGCCATAAAAATGGTTGATACCTTTTTCTTTGAAGTTCCAAGGGGATAACCAATAAAATGTCTCAGCCATGAAGTCCGCCGATGAGAAAACTGGAGAAAAAGGCCGTATGTCCACCGTGCTGTGGAGATGAAACAACCACGTACTATGACGGAGCCTTGTTTTTTAGGGGATGCGTTTGTCTCAGAGCCACAATATGGTGAAGACACAGCCCCTTTTTCGTTTGGCTGTGCCATAGGAAACGGTTGATGCTTTATTTCTTGAAATTCCAAAGGAATAACTAAAACGCCCCAATCATGGAGCCCGCTAGCGGAAAGATTGGAGAAAAAGCCTCTGTTTTCAGCATCCTGCTGAAATAAAACAACCATATACTATGACAGGGCCTTTCGTTTTCCCCGTGCCGGGTTCCATGATTGAGGCGTTTTGCCGGCTAGCTGTTTGGGGCTTCAAGAAACAAAGCATCAACCATTCCCTGTGGCACGCCCTGAAAAAAGCCCCTGCCGGAACAGGGGCCTTTTCCACCGCTATGGAGAGCAAGTTACGGGCGGATCAGGTCAAACAACAGCGGCCGGTCTGCCTCAAGAAAGGGCAGCGTTTGGGCCTCTTCGGGCGTCACCCAGCGGAAGGCCTGCCCGTCGTTGGCGGCAGGCTCCCCGGAAAATTCGGTGATATGGAAGAAATGGAGCCGCACCGAACGGAAATCGTAATCGTGCTCAACCGTGCGCCAGAGCTTCGGGTTGCGGATGGACAAGGACAATTCCTCAGCGAGTTCGCGGGCAAGGGCCGCTTCCAGCGACTCGCCGGGTTCGACCTTTCCGCCGGGGAATTCCCAAAAACCGGCCTGCGGGTGACCTTCCGGGCGCTGTGCCGCGAGAAACGAGCCGCCGCGCCACAAGATGCCGCCCACCACTTCGATTCGTGCCTTCCCTTCCATCTTCCCCCCTTAAAAAACAAGGCTGTGCCATAGGAAACGGCTGATGCTTTATTTCCTGAAATTCCAAAGGAATAACCCATAAATGCCCCAATTATGGAGCCCATCAGCGGAAAATCAGAGAAAAAGTATCTTCAGTATGCTACGGAAATAAAACAACCATGTGCCATGACAGAGCCAAAACAGGCGTTTCGCCGCCTGCCGTCCTTTTTTGCCCATAGGCTTTCTGTCAAAGCTTGCCGCTGGCTGAAAACGGGCCCGCCCATCCGACGGCTTTCATCCTTTTTCCTGTACCCAATAGGGGGGCAATCCCATCGTGCGCCCTTCCGCCTGCCAAAGCCTGGGAAAAGGGCCGCTGTCCGTGCAGGCAGGTTTGGGGAAGGGAAGGGCGCTCTCCTGAAACTGCCTCCCCCTTCCCCAATCCATCTTAGTTCTTCGTGAGGTACTCGGCGATCATCGCGTCGTAGCGCGAAGTCTTGGCGAACGTACGGGCGGCCATGCGCTGGCGGAAAGGCAGGGAAACGCGCATATCGTTGGCCTTGAGTTCCGCCGTGGCTTCCGCGTAGGCATCGGGAGCGGACAGTACGAGGATGCTGTGGAAGTTCTTGGACGCCGCGCGGAGCATACAGGGGCCCCCGATGTCGATTTCCTCAATGGCTTCGCGGGGCTTCAGCCCCTTGGCCAGGGCGCTCTCGAAATCGTAAAGGTTCACGCAGATGAGATCGAACGCCTTGATCCCCTTTTCTTTCAGGACGGCGAGGTGTTCGGGGTTGTCCTTGTCGGCGAGGATGCCGCCGTGGATATGGGGATGAAGCGTCTTCACCCGGCCGCCGAGGATTTCGGGGAAGCCGGTCACGTCGCTGACGGCGGTGACGGGAAGGCCCGCGTTTTCAAGGAATTTCAGCGTGCCGCCGGTGGAGACGAGCTCCACCCCGTTGGCATGCAGAAAGGCTGCGAATTCCGCCAGTCCGTCCTTGTGGGTGACGCTGAGCAGAGCCCGCCTGATGGGAAGAAAATCCATTCGATTTGCTCCTGATCCGGGTTGGGCGAGAAAGGGGAGAGGCCGGGAAGGGGCTCCCCCTTAGTGGTGCATGTGATCGCCTTTTTTGATACGATAAAAAGCCGTCGCCACAATGACGCAGAAATACACGAAAATAAGCGATACGCCCACAAACCCCTGCGGCGTGGAGTGCATGGCGTTGCTGACCAGCTCGTTGAACATGGCGGACTCCTTGGCTCTTCCGGCCCCGAACGCCGAAGGGGTTTTCCGGCGGACGCGGTCGGGACGTTAAAGTATTACATTGCCCGGCTTGCGATAAAAGTCAAGCGGGGGCTTTGGAGGAAGCATGGCCAAACCATTTGTAAATCCTTTTGTTTCCGGCCAGTTCCTCGAACTGCGCGTGGATGCGCTGGTGTCCGACGGGCGCGGCCTCGGACGCCACGGCGGCGTGGTCGTGCTCGTCGAGGACGCCTTGCCGGGGCAGCTTGTGCGGGCGCGGGTTTCCGCCGTGCGGAAGAGCCTTGCGGAAGCGGCGCTTGTCGAAGTGCTCGAACGCTCGCCGGACGAGCAGAGGCCGCCGTGCCCCCATGCCGGGCGGTGCGGCGGATGTTCGTGGCAATCGTTGGCGTATGCCCGCCAGCTCGCGTGGAAGGAACGCATCGTGCGCGATGCGCTGGAGCGGGTGGGCAAGGTGGCGTGCCCGCCCATGCTGCCCATTCTGCCATCCCCTTCCGAGTGGGGGTACCGCAACAAGATGGAGTTCGCCTTTGGGGTGTCCGACGACGGCGGCAAGGCGCTTGGGCTGCGGGAACGCGGTTCGCGCAGCATCGTCGAAGTGACGGGGTGCCTGTTGCAGACGCCGTTGACCATGCGGGTTCTGGAAACGGCGCGGCTGTTGTCCAATGGGGCGTTTCGCGATCTGGACGGGCGGTTCCTCGTCGTCAGGGAGCCCCATGCGGGCGGCTGTTTTGTGGAGCTGATTGCAGGGGCCGGAGGGAGCCCTGAGGCGGGGGAACGGTTCGCGGCGGCGCTGCGGACGGAACTTCCCGAAGTGACGGGTTTCGCGCTGTCGGAACGCCTGGCCTCCAGCGACGTGGCCTATGGGGAGCGGACGTTGTACGCGGACGGGCGGCTTGAGGAGCGGATCGGCGATGTCCGGCTGCAAATGGGGCATAATGCCTTTTTTCAGGTGAATACGCCCGCCGCCGAACTGCTGTATGCGGAGGCTGCCCGGTTTGCCGCGCTTGAGGAACTGCCGGATCCCGTCTTGTGGGACGTGTACGGCGGCGTCGGCTCCATCGGCCTGTACATGGGGCGCAGTGCGCGGGTCGTGGGCATTGAGGAAATGCCCGGCGCGGTGCGCTGTGCCCGCAGCAACGCGAAGGCGCTGGGCAGGAAGGGATACAGGGTGGAGCAGGGTGATGCCAAGTCCGTGCTTGGGCGTTTGGTAAGGCTCGGCCCCAAGCCGGATGTGGTGGTGGTCGATCCGCCGCGTGCCGGGGTTGATGCCAAGGTCGCGCAGCAGCTTGCCGAGGCGGCCCCGCTGCGGCTTGTATATGTTTCGTGCAACCCCGCGACGCTGGCCCGCGACATAGCCCGCCTGACCCCGGCTTTCCGCCTGAAGGCCGCCCGGCCTGTGGACTTGTTCCCACAGACGCCGCATGTGGAAACGGTGGCCCTGCTGGAACGCGCGTGATTTCAGATTGAATAAAGGGCCATTGCGTTTGGTTCGGCCTCTTTTCGGCAACCGGGCGCAATCACGGCCTCACCTCCCGGTACTTTTTGTAAGGCTCTATTATATAGTATGTGATTGTTTCATCTCCACAGTGCGGTGAAAATACAGCTTTTTTCCGGTTTTCCCCTTGGCGGGATCCACGGCTAAGGCATTTTATCGGTTAATCCTTTGGAGCTTCAAGGAAAAAAGCATCAACCATTTTCTATAACACAACCTTTTGTAATCATTGCCGCTCAATGGGAATGGCGTGCGGAGATCATTCGGAAGGGGAACGGGTTGCCGCATGATGCCCGATTCCCCTAGGCCCATTCCTTTCCGCCACGGCATTGCAGCGGGCGCGGGAGCGAGAGCGAAAGAAGGGAACCATGCTTGCGTATCTTCAGGGCCTGTCGCTTGGGCTGGCGTACGTTGCGCCCATCGGCGTGCAGAATCTTTTCGTCATCAATGCCGGCCTGTCCCTGCCGCGTGCGGCGGCCTACCGGACGGCGCTCATCGTCATCTTTTTTGATGTGACCCTTGCGATTGCCGGTTTTTTCGGCATCGGCGCGCTGATCGAACATTCCGGGCTTATCCGAAAGGGCGTTTTGCTGGCGGGCAGCCTTGTGGTGATGTATATGGGGCTCCGGCTCGTGCTGTCCCGCGAAGTTGCCAGCCCGGCGGTCAACGTGGATATCCCGCTCATGAAGACCATCGGCATGGCCTGCGTGGTGACATGGTTCAATCCGCAGGCAATCATCGACGTGTCGTTGCTGCTTGGGTCTTTCCGGGCCGCCTTGCCGCCCGATGAGTCCGGCCTGTTCCTCTGGGGGGTAGTCTGTGCGTCCTGCCTCTGGTTCCTGTCCCTGACCACCGTTTCCTCGCTTTTCAAGAACCGGTTTACGCCGCGCCTGCTGCGCATCATCAACCTTGTCTGCGGCCTGATTATCTTTTTCTACGGCGTGAAGCTTGGCTGGTCGTTCGTGGAGTTATGGCAGAGTGCCTATTGACAGTACGGGAATACTTAGGTCGTGTCATTATATTGCATATAATTATTTGAAATTATTTAAATAATTTTTTGTGGTTTAAAAAGTTAATATAATTAACAAGTTCAATATATTGTATCTAATTGCCGACACAACCTAGAAAGTGGGAACCTTTTTGCCGTTGCCGTTGCCGATCCCGACGGCCTTGCAAAGACCTTTTCTGTAAGGCTGTGTCATAGAAAACGGTTGATGCTTTATTTCCTTGAAATTCCAAAGAAATAACCAAGAAAATTCCCCAATCACAGAGCCCATCAGTGGAAAATTTGGAGAAAAAGTATATATTTCAGTATATTGCTGAAACAAAACAACCATGTACTATGACAGAGCCTTCTGTAATGGCAACCACATTCCTGAACGAAACAATCCGTTATAACATATGCTTGGTATAGGCATCCAACATAGGAGGATACTCTCATTTTATACGGTTTTTCTGCTGCCGATCTGCATGGGCTTTTATTGATTCTTTAAGGCTGTGCCGTAGAAAAAGCTTACTGTTTTATTTTGAGGCTGTGCCCTAGGGTGTATCGTCGATTGTATGTAATTTATTGAAATTATATAGCTATTTAAAGTTGTAAAATATTTTTTAATAATTTCAAATATTTACATGTAAGATGATGACACGACCTAGAAAATGGTCGATGCTTTTTTCCTTGAAGTTTCAAAGGAATAATCAACAAACTGCCTTAGCCGTGAATCCCGCCAATGGGAAAGCTGGAGAAAAAGGCTGTATGTTCACCATGTTGTGGAGATAAAGCAGCCAGATACTATGACGGGCCTATTTTTTTGAAGCTCCAAAGGGATAACCAATAAAATACGCCAACCGTGGAGGCCGCCAACGAAAAATTGGAGAAAGGGGCCGTATTTTCACCTTCCTGTGGAGATGAAACAACCGCATCCTGATGACAGGCCATCCTTTATTTGGAATTTCAAGAAAGAAAACATCAATCGTTTACATGACGGAACCAATGGACAAAGCCCTTTTCCGCGGCAACGGAAAAGGGCTTTGTTTGGTGGGGACGCAGCCGTCCCCAAACGCAAAAGCCTTTGTGAGGGAGGGAACCGTTTTCCCGCCCCTCACCAATACGGCTACTCTTCCTCGCCGATATGCTCCTCGGCTTCGAGGGCTTCGGCGCGGCGGATGATTTCCTCAAGCTGGATGTCGGCGCCGAGGACGCCGATGATCTCGTCGTTGGCATCGGTGATCACCGTGGACACGGTGATGATGAGCTGCCCGGTGACCTGCGACTGGTGCACGTTCATGATGTGCAGCTTGCCGGTGCGCATGGGCTGCTGGAACCATTCGCGGTTCGAGTAGTCGAATCCAATCGGGAAGGCCTTATAGCCCTTCTGATCGCCGGGATCGCTGATGGCGATGGCTGTGGAATGCCCCTTGACGTCAGTGACATAGACATACTGGATGAACGAGTAGTCATGCACGAACTGCTGGAGCTGTGTGGTGAGCGTTTCGGTATCCGACGTCGTCTGGCAGTCGCGGGCCAGGCGCTCCACAAGGTTGGAGGCCAGTTCCCCGGCGATGCGCTTCATCTGGTCGAACTCGCTGTCGAAGAGCTCAGGCATGAAGCGGCGGACAAGGTGCTTGATTTCCTTGTTGGAGAAGGACGTGTTGCGGCCTTCCTCGTAGGCGGCCATGATCTTGGCGTGGATCTGGCCGACGGCGGGATGCTTCTTGGATACCTGCCGTTCCGGGGGCAGGTTGAACTGCTGGTTGATCCAGTAGGCTACGCCGGCGCGCCCCGCCTTGTCGTTGATGATGATCGGCACGGAGCGGTTGAGGATCTTGGTGGTGTCGAAGATATTGTAAATCTCTTCGTTCTTCGCCAGCCCGTCGACATGGATGCCCGCGCTGGTGGCGTTGAAGTCCTTGCCCGCGAAGGGGTAGTTGTCCGGGATGCGGTAGTCGAGCTCCTTCTCGAAATACTGGGCGATTTCCGTGATGACGGTGGGATCGGCGGCCTCATCGTTGCCGGTGAGGGAAATGTAGTCGATGACCAGCGCTTCAAGGGGCGCGTTGCCGGTGCGTTCTCCGAAGCCCATGAGCGTGCCGTTGACGCCGCCGCAGCCGTACAGCCATGCGGTCACGCCGTTGACGAGCACCTTATGGAAGTCGTTGTGGCCGTGCCATTCGAGCCATGCGCCGGGGACGCCCGCTTCGTCGGTGAAGGCGCGGACGATGCGCTGCACGGAGCGGGGAAGCGCCGTGCCGGGGAAGGGCACGCCGTAGCCCATCGTGTCGCAGAGGCGGATCTTGATGGGCATGGACGCTTCGCGGGAAAGCTCCATGAGCTTGCGCGCGAAGGGCAGGCAGAAGCCGTAGATGTCTGCGCGGGTCACGTCCTCGAAGTGGCAGCGGGGCACGATGCCCCATTCGAGGGCCTTGGTGACGACCTTGAGGTAGTCGTTCATGGCCTGTTCGCGGGTTTTGCCGAGCTTCAGGAAGATATGGTAGTCGGACATGCTGGTGAGCAGGCCCACTTCATCAAATTCCATATCATGGGCGATTTTGAGGTCGTCCATGTTGGCGCGGATCCAGCCGGTGACGCGGGGGAAGCGGTAGCCTCTGGAGCGGCAGACTTCGATGGCCTTGCGATCCTTGGGGGAATACATGAAAAATTCGGAGGCTTGGATGAGCCCGCTCTTGCCGCCGAGCTTGTGGAGCAGGTCGTAGATGCGGGCGATCTGCTTGACGGTGTAAGGGGGGCGGGCCTGCTGGCCGTCGCGGAAGGTGGTGTCGGTGATGAACATGGGATCAGCCGGGCGGGGGACGAGAAACGTATCATCAAATTCGATGCGGCTGACATGCGTATATGGGAAAACGTCGCGGTACAGTTCGGGTTCGACGCGGTTGTCCAGCGTCAGGGGGCGGGAAGCATGTTTTTGATACAATAAGCTCATTGTGCGGTTCCTCCTGAGGTAAGGTAATCTCCGTATGAGATACGGAAGCGCTTCAGTACGTGTGGACAACAAGGCGAAAAGGATCTCTTTGGGATCTTTTCCTCAAGTTAACGACTATAGCGCATTTTTATGTGAACCGAAAGGGAATTTTCTTGCATAAAATCGGGCCGGAATAAAGGAGAAAGAGTACAATTCCGCCCTGATGCCGGAACCGATCCGCAGAGTATCCCCTCCGGGGAAGCCAACCCCTTGCGGACGGGGCCCGCGAGGGATACGTTATCTGAAAAGACGGACTTTCAGGGGGTTACGATGGACGCCATAAGCATTATCGCGGAGCAGCGCATTCGGGAAGCCTGCGAGCGGGGGGACTTTGATTCCCTTCCCGGAGCGGGCAAGCCGCTGGAGCTGGAAGACGATTCGCATATCCCCGAAGACCTCCGCATGGCCTACAAGCTCTTGAAGAATGCGGGCTATGTCCCTGAAGAGGTTCTTGACCGGAAAGAGGCCCAGTCCATCGTCGACGCACTGGAGAAGTGCGGGGACGAACAGGAAAAGATCCGGCAGATGAAAAAGCTCGAAGTGGTCATCGCCCGCATTAAGGCCCGCCATCCCAATGCGCCCGTTCTCAGCGACGGCAGCCCGTACTATGGGCGGGTGGTCAGCCGGATTACCGTGAACAAAAAGGGCTGAGCCTTTTTCGGGCAGCGGCGCGGAACCGTTTCCAGCGACCCGTTCCGCAGCGGCGTCAAGGAAAAAGCCTCAGCCACAGCGAGGGGCGTTTCACTGCTTGAAGGTTCCCAAACAAATATGCGCCCGCTTTCCTACCGCTGCACGGGTGGACAGGCTTCCGTCCGTGCTTCCTGTTCCCCGTCCGGGTGCTCCTCGCTCACATGGAGAAGCGAGTTGGCGAGCATTTCGTACAGCCAGTTGGCGTACGTCTCGCCGTCCCACCCGCGCTCCTGCACCAGCATACGGTAGATGTCGCGGCTGGTGAGGCACCAGAAGACATCCAGCGCCATCCCCATATCAATGCCTTCCTTGAGCCGCCGCCCGCGGAGCAGGAACCGCACATGGGTTTCCTGCCTGTCCCTGTTGACGCATCGGAGATCATTCTGGACGCGGGCCAATTGCGGATCGAGCATCCCCGCGCCACGCAACAGGTCGAAGACGGGGCTTTGGGATTCGTGCACCTGCAGGACAAGCTGCGCCGTGAGCTTCAGCGCTTCGTGGATGTTCGCCGTTTCAAGTGAGCGATCGTGCAGCTCGAATACCCGCTCCGTGAAGACGGCCCGATCCAGCAATTCGGCCACGATGCCGTTTTTGGAGCGGAAGACGGCATAGACGGTCTGCTTGGCGACCCCTGCCTCTTGAGCGATGGCTTCCACCGTTGTTTTGGCGTACCCGCGTTCAAGGAAAAGGCGCTGCGTGGCGTCAAGGATGTTGAGGCGGGTCTGGTTTGCCTGACGCTCGCGGATGGGCGAGGAATACTTGCGGGCCGTGTGTTTTTCCATCTTGACAGTCATCCTTTCGGGAAGTATAGCACTTGAACGGATAGAGCTTACTCTATCCAATTCGTTTTTGTCAAACGATGCAAGCAACCTGCGAGGAAAGCAAGTGGCTTGTATTTTCTATGGGCGCGTGATGATTGAACCGCGCCGACAACCTGAGAGTGAGGTTATATGTTGGTGAAGCATGAACGGCGGCCCTTCCGATTCGGTGTGACTTTGTTGGCCGGGCTTCTCGGCTGCTTGTCCCTCATGGGCTGCAAGGACGAAAAGACGGGGGCCCAGTCCTCGGCGGCTCCCGCCGTGGAAGTGGCCGTGGAGATCGTGACCCCGCAGAAGGTGCTGTACACGACAGAACTTGCCGGCCGCACGTCGGGTTTCCAGATCGCTGAGGTGCGTCCGCAGGTGAGCGGCATCATCCAGAAGCGTTTCTTTGTGGAAGGCGCGGACGTCAAGGCCGGGGATGTCCTTTACCAGATTGATCCCGCCACCTATCAGGCCGATCTCGACAGCGCGAAGGCCAACCTCGCCCGTGCCGAGGCCAATGTGGCCCCCGCGCGCCTGAAGATGAAGCGCTTTAAGGACTTGGTGAACATCAGCGCGGTCAGCAAGCAGGAATTTGAAGACGCCGAGGCCGCCTACAAGCAGGCGCTCGCGGACGTGGGCGTCAATAAGGCCGCCGTGGAAAACGCGCGCATCCGTCTGGCCTATACCAAGGTCACCTCCCCCATTTCCGGGCGGAGCGGGCGCTCCCTGGTGACGCCGGGCGCGCTGGTGACGGAAAACCAGGCCAGCCCCCTGACCACCGTGCAGCAGCTTGATCCCGTCTATGTGGACGTGACCCAGTCCAGCACGGAAGTCCTGCGCCTCAAGCGTTCCCTTGAGGAAGGCAGGCTCCAGCGCGCCGATCAGGATCACGCGGCGGTGCGCCTGCTGCTTGAAGACGGCAGCGAGTACGGGCTTACCGGCACGCTCCAGTTTGCGGACGTGAGCGTGGACGAGAGCACCGGCATGGTGACCTTGCGGGCCATCTTCCCGAACCCCAAGCAGGAACTGCTTCCGGGCATGTACGTGCGCGCCATCCTGAACGAAGGCGTGGACGATCAGGCCATTTTGCTGCCCCAGCGCGCCCTGTTGCGCGACGCCAAGGGCAACCCCACCACGTATGTGGTCAACGCCGAAAACAAGGTAGAAATCCGTCCGCTCAAGGTGGGCCGCACGCAGGGCACCAACTGGGTCGTGCTCGACGGGCTCAAGGCCGGTGACAAGGTCATCGTCGAGGGCCTCCAGAAAATCCGTCCCGGCGCGCTCGTCCGCATTGCCGAACCCACCCCGGCCAAGCAGGACGCGCCTGCTTCCGAGAAGCGGTAGGGGGCTTTTTCATGGCACGTTTCTTTATCGATCGTCCCGTCTTCGCATGGGTGATCGCCATTATCATTATGCTGGCGGGCGGGATATCCATCCTCAACCTGCCGATTTCGCAGTACCCGTCCATTGCGCCGCCGACCGTGAGCATTGAGGCGCAGTATCCCGGCGCGTCCGCCCAGACCGTGCAGGACACCGTCACGCAGGTTATCGAGCAGAACATGAACGGCATTGACCACCTGCTGTATATGTCCTCGACAAGCGACTCTTCGGGGCAGGCGCAAATCACGCTGACCTTCAGCGCGGACGCCGACCCGGACATCGCGCAGGTGCAGGTGCAGAACAAGCTCCAGCTTGCTACCCCCCTGCTCCCGCAGGAAGTGCAGCGTCAGGGCATCTCCGTCCGCAAGCGCGCCGCGAACTTCCTCAAGGTGTACGCCTTCGTGTCCGAAGACAACAGCATGGACAACGCCGACATCGCGGACTACGTGGTGACCAACCTCAAGGATCCGATCAGCCGTCTTCCCGGCGTCGGCGAAGTGTCGGTCTTCGGCAGCCAGTACAGCATGCGCATCTGGCTCGATCCCTACAAGCTCCAGAGCTACAGCCTGATGCCGAGCGACGTGCTCAACGCGATCAGCGCCCAAAACGCGCAGATTTCCGCGGGGCAGCTCGGCGGCACGCCTTCCGTTCCGGGGCAGCAGATGAACCTCGCCATTTCGGTGCAGGAACGCCTCCAGACGCCGGAACAGTTCGGCAATATCATCCTGCGCACCAACACGGACGGTTCGCTCATCCGGGTGAAGGACGTGGCCCGTGTGGAGCTGGGCAGTGAAAGCTATTCCACGCTCAGCCGCTTCAACGGCAAGTCCTCCACCGGCATCGCGGTGAAGCTCGCCACCGGCGCCAACGCGCTGGAAACCGCGTCCAGCATCGACGAGTACCTGAAAGGGGCCGAGAGCTTCTTCCCGCAGGGGTTGAAGACCGTGTATCCGTTCGACACCACGCCCGTGGTGGAAATCTCCATCCATGAAGTGGTGAAGACCCTCGGTGAAGCCGTGCTTCTGGTGTTTCTGGTCATGTACCTGTTCCTCCAGAACTTCCGCGCCACCCTCATCCCGACCATCGCCGTGCCCGTCGTGCTCCTCGGCACGTTCGGCGTTCTGGCGGCGTTCGGCTATTCCATCAACACGCTGACCATGTTCGCGGTGGTGCTCGCCATCGGCCTCCTTGTGGACGACGCCATCGTCGTCGTCGAAAACGTGGAGCGCGTGATGAGCGAGGAGAAGCTCCCGCCCAAGGAAGCCGCCCGCAAATCCATGGATCAGATCACCGGCGCGCTGGTCGGCATCGCCATGGTGCTTTCCGCCGTGTTCGTGCCCATGGCCTTCTTCGGCGGCTCGGTGGGCGTCATCTATCGGCAGTTCTCCGTTACCATCGTTTCGGCCATGGTGCTGTCGGTGGTGGTCGCCATCGTGCTGACCCCGGCCCTCTGCGCCACGATGCTGAAGCCCATCGGCGGGGATCACGTACATTCGCAGCACGGCTTCTTCGGCTGGTTCAACCGTTGGTTCGACAGCGCGACGATGCGCTACCAGTCCGGCGTGTCCTATGTCATCCGGCGCGCGGCCCGCTTCATGATCATCTATTTGGTGCTCATCGGCGGCCTGATCTTCATGTTCAAGGCCCTGCCCACGGGCTTCCTGCCTGACGAGGATCAGGGGATGCTGTTCGCCCAGATACAGCTTCCCACCGGCTCCACGCAGGAAGAAACCACCAAGGTGCTGGAGCAGGTTGAAAAATACCTGCTTGAAAACGAAAAGGACGCCGTGGAGAGCATGATGGGCGTGCTCGGGTTCAGCTTCGCGGGCAACGGCCAGAATATGGCTATGGCCTTCGTGCGCCTCAGGGACTGGAGCGAACGCCAGGATCCGTCCCTCAAGGTGGATGCCGTCTCCAAGCGCGCCATGGCTGCGTTCTCGAAGATCCGCAATGCGCAGGTATTCGCCTTCGCGCCGCCCGCCATCATGGAACTCGGCAACGCCACCGGCTTCGACTTCCAGTTGCAGGACAAGTCGGGCCTTGGGCATGAGGCGCTCATCCAGGCCCGGAACCAGCTTCTCGGCATGGCCGCCCAAAACAAGAACCTTGTGGCCGTGCGCCCCAACGGTCAGGAAGACCAGCCGCAGCTGCGCATCGACATCGACCGCGAAAAGGCGGGCGCGCTCAGCCTGAACCTCTCCGACATCAACTCGGCGCTGTCCACCGTCTGGGGCAGCTCCTACGCGGACGACTTCCTTGACAAGGGCCGCGTCAAAAAGGTGTATGTGCAGGGCGATGCGCCGTTCCGCATGGTGCCGGAAGACATGGAAAAATGGTTCTTCCGCAACACCAAGGGCGAAATGGTTCCCTTCTCCTCGTTCGCTTCCGCGCACTGGGAGTATGCCCCCGCGCGTCTGGAACGCTACAACGGCGTGCCGTCCGTGGAAATCCTTGGGCAGCCCGCTCCGGGCGTGAGTTCCGGTACGGCCATGCTGGAAATGGAAAAGCTCGCCGGGCAGCTCCCGCAGGGCATCGGCTACGAGTGGACGGGGCTGTCCTATCAGGAACGCCTTTCCGGTTCGCAGGCCCCGGCCCTGTTCGCCCTGTCCATCCTCGTGGTGTTCCTGTGCCTCGCGGCCTTGTATGAAAGCTGGTCAGTGCCGTTCGCGGTCATCCTCGTGGTTCCCCTCGGCGTGCTCGGCGCGCTCGGCGCGGCGAACATGAGGATGCTTTCCAACGACGTGTATTTTCAGGTGGGCCTGCTCGCCACCATCGGCCTGTCGGCGAAAAACGCCATCCTGATCGTTGAATTCGCCAAGGAATTGCACGATAAGGGAGGCGATCTCATTGAGTCGACCATTGAGGCGGCGCGTATGCGCTTGCGTCCCATCCTGATGACTTCGCTGGCCTTCCTGCTCGGCATCCTGCCCCTTGCCATCAGCACGGGCGCCGGCGCGGGCGGCCAGAACGCCATCGGCACGGGCGTCATGGGCGGCACGTTCGCGGCGACGGCCCTCGGGATTTTCTACATCCCGGTGTTCTTCGTCGTGGTGACCTCCGTGTTCTCGTTCCGTTGGAAGAGGAAGAAGGCGAAGCGCCGCCGCACGGCCAACATCGTTGAAACCATACCGGGAGATTCCCACAAATGATGTCAGCAAAGTATATGGCGCTCGCGCTGGCGGTACTGTTGCCCGGCTGCACGATGGCCCCGAACTACGTCCGCCCGGAGGCTCCGGTGGCGGAGGCTTGGCCCGACGACCTCATGCCCAAGGGCACGGTTCTCGCCCAGCCTACCGATAAGCTGGCCTCGGAAATCGGGTGGAAGACGTTCTTCACCGATCAGCACTTGCAGCGGCTTATCCAGCTTGCTCTGGACAACAACCGGGATCTGCGCGTCTCCGCGCTGAACATCGAGCGTGCCCGCGGCTTGTATCAGATACAGCGTGCGGATCTGATGCCCGGCGTTTCCGCCTCCGGCGAGTCCTCCAACGCTGGCGTTTCCGCCGATTTGTCCACATCGGGCGAACAGACGGTTTCCCGCCAGCACTCGCTCAGCGTCGGCGTGACCAGTTATGAGCTTGATTTCTTCGGGCGTATCCAAAGCCTCAAGGACAACGCTCTGGAAACCTACCTCGGCACCGAGGAGGCGTACCGGAGCGCCCGCCTGAGCCTGATTTCGGAAGTGGCGCAGGCCTATCTGACCCTTGTGGCTGACCGTGAGCGTTTGAATATCGCCACGGAGACGCTCAAGAGCCAGCAGGCGTCATACGACATGATCGCGCGGCGCCACTCCGTGGGGGTTTCGTCCGAGCTGGATTTGCGCCAGGCGCAGACCAGCGTGGATACGGCGCGGGTGGACATTGCCCGCTACAGCGGGCAGGTGGCTAAGGACATCACGGCGCTCGGCCTGCTTGTGGGGACGAAAGTGACCCCGGACATGCTGCCCGCTAAGGCGCTCTCCGAGCTTCCGGTTTGGCCGGAGATCCCGGTGGGCCTTCCCTCCACGGTTCTTCTCCAGCGGCCGGATATTCTCCAAGCCGAGCATGCGCTCAAGGCCGCCAACGCGAATATCGGCGCGGCGCGGGCGAACTTCTTCCCACGCATCGCGTTGACCGCGGGCATCGGTACGGCTTCAAACGAGCTGTCCCGCCTCTTTGACAGCGGCACGGGCATCTGGACTTTCCTGCCGCAGGTCAGCCTGCCGATTTTTGAAGGCGGGCGGAACATCGCCAACCTGCGTGTTTCCGAAGCGGACAAGAAGATAGCGGTGGCGGATTACGAGAAGGCCATCCAATCCGCGTTCCGGGAAGTGTCCGACGCGCTGATCGACCGCGTTTCCCTTGCAGGGCAGCTTGATGCGCAGAAGTCGCTTGTCCATGCGACTTCCGAGACGTACCGCCTGTCCGGGGAGCGCTACAATCAGGGCATCGACAGCTATCTTGCCGTGCTTGATTCCCAGCGTGCGATGTACAGCTCGCAGCTCAACCTCATCTCTATCCGAGTTGCCCGCGAGCAGAACCTCATCATGCTCTACAAGGCCCTTGGCGGCGGGGTGAAGGAATAGGGGATGCCATTTGGAGGGGGGCGGGAGGGCCTTTCTGAAGAAAGCCCCTCCCGCCCCCCTCCAAACCTCCCCCCACCCTCCCCAAAGACTTTTGACTTTATTGAATCCCTGTTGCAGGGATGTGCATACGAAAAGAACCTCCTCCGTTTGCGGAGGAGGTTCTTTTCGTTTGGCGGTGCCATATGATGGATTGATGTTGTATTTCTTGAAATTCCAAAAGGCTCTGTCATGGCATGTAGTTGTTTCGTCGCCACAGTGCAGTGAAAATACAGCCTTTTTCTCCAGCTTTCCCATTGGCGGGATCTATGGCTAAGGCATTTGGCTGGTTATTCCTTTAAAACTTTAAGGAAAAAAAGCATCAACCATTTTCTAGGAGACAACCTCCCAACAAAGAACGATCAGTTACCTATGGTTATATCATAGGTAACGGTTGATGTTCTCTTTCTCAAAACTCCAAAGAATTAAGCAATAAAATATTTCAACCATGGAATCCATATACTATGACAGAACCTTATTTTCAGAAAAAGTTTTGCCATAGAATCTGATTATTTTATCTTTATATTGTGATGAGGATACAGCCTTTTTCTCCAGTGTTCCCTTGCTGAGCTTTATGGTTGAGGCATGTTGTTGATTATCTCTTTAAATTTTGCTCTGTTATAGCTTGTGGTTGTTTCATCTCCACAGTGCGGTGAAAATACGGCCTTTTTATCCGGTTTTCCCCTTGGCGGAATCTATGGCTAAGGCCTTTTTCCGGTTATCCCTTTGGATCTTCAAGGAAAAAAGCATCAATTATTTTCTATAACATAGCCTTAAATTTTAAAAGGTGGAACATCAATCAGTTGCCGAACGAAGCCTTGGGAGAATGGGAATGGTGGGAAGCTTGTAAGTATCTTGAAAAAAGGCTGTGTCATAGAAAATAATTGATGCTTTTTTTTGAAGTTCCAAGCAAATGACCAATAAAATGCTTTAGCTAGGTATTCCTGAATGGGAAAACTGGAGAAAAAGGCTGTATTTTCACCGTACTGTGGAGATGAAACAACCACATATGTGACAAAGCCAAAAGAAAGCACCAATCACTACTGTGACAGGGCTTCATTTCTTTCAAAAGCCACGGGAGAGGAGCAGGCGTATGGCTATTGGAAAAACTGTGAAGAGGGATTCGATAAGGGCGAAAGTCTTGGGAAGGGGTGGGGAGGGTTTGGGAGGGGCGGGGAAACCTTTCTCCAGAAAGGTTTCCCCGCCCCTCCCAATCTTCTCTTCCCTTCACCTTTTCCCTACACCAGCCCCCTGCGGGCGGCGATGAGCTCGGCTACGATGGAGACGGCGATTTCCTCAGGAGTCTCGGCACCGATTTCGAGCCCGATGGGGCTGTGGACACGTCCGAAATCGCCTTCGGAGAAGCCCTCCGAGCGCAGAAAACTGTAGATGCCGTCACGCTTGCGCTTGCTCCCGATCATGCCGACATAGTGGGCCGTCGTGTGCATGGCTTGGGAGAGGCATTCCCGGTCGTGGCTGTGCCCTCGTGTGGCGATGACGATATAGTGTTCCGGCCCGATGCCGCAGGTTTCGGCAAGCCCCCTAAATTCAGGCAGGACGTGGACGGCGCGGGCAAAGGGAAAACGCGCCGGGGAAGCATATTCCTCGCGGTCGTCAACGGCAATGACCTCAAAACCGACCTCATGGGCCAACCTGCCTGTGGCAAGGGAAACATGCCCGCCGCCGCAGAGTACGACGACGCCTTGATGGATCAGCGGCTCGACATAGACGCGCCTGCCGTCAAGATCGATGCAGGCCGCGCTGTTGCTCCTGACCTGCGCCAGAACGGGCGGGGGCAGTGTGGAGGCGTCCGTGTGGAAGCTGCGCTGAGGCGAGGCGGGGTTGGTAATGTCCACAAGCCAGACCCCGAAGGCGGCCCGGCTGCGGCACTCCGCCGCTTGGCGGAAGGCCGGAAGCTGTTCGGGCGTGAGCCGCTCCACGAGAATATCCACGATGCCGCCGCAGATCATATCGGCATCCGGCGTGAACCCGGTCATGTCGAAATGCATCAGGCGGGCGGCTCCCGTTTTACGGACAGGGAGACATGCCGCCAGCACGTCGGATTCGACCTGCCCGCCGCCGATGGTTCCAAGCACGGACAAATCCCGCGTGACCAGCATCTGCGCCCCCGCGTGGCGCGGGGCGGAACCGGAACGCTCAATGATCGTGGCGAGGGCTAGAAATTCTCCCTGTTCAAGATGCTGAGCAATGTCGTTTTCCAGCTTCATGCAAACCGCCTCACAGTGGAAATTCATTTCCGCAAGTTCCCTAGGGCGTGTCGTCAATTAGATATAATTTATTGAAGCTATTTAACTATTTTTCGAGTTGTAAAAAATATTTTTTAATAATTTCAAATGATTACATATATAAAGACAATACAGCCTAGGGAATCTTGCGGATCAATATATGTTTTACGGTGCATGATGCTACACGCTCTTGCCGGGCGGATCAAGGCGAAGCGTGATTTGGCGGAATGTACTCTGCAAGGAAGAAGCAAGCTGCCCCCTCAATGCGATTGCTTTCGGAAACAGGAGAAACGATATGCCTTGCCATACAATATGATTGATATATTGGATTGTTGATATATTGGGCTCCGTTATGGGGTGTGATTGTTTTTGTCTCGACAATGTCTCAACAACATATTGAAGACACAGCTTTTTTATCCTATTCCTTGGGCTGTCTTCATAACTGAGCAATTTTGGGGGCTGCACCATAGAAAACGGTTGATGCTTTTTTCCTTGAAATTCCAAAGAAATAACCAATAAAAAGCCCCAATCACAGAGCCCATCAGCGGAAAATTAAAAAAACATATATTTTCAGTATATTACTGAAACAAAAACAACCATATACTATGATAGAGCCTAGCGGAATCCATGCCTAAGGTATTTTGTCGGTTATTCCTTTGGAATTTTTAAGGAAAAAAGCACTAGGCCGCGTCATTATTTATATAATTATTTGAAATTATTAAATAGTTTTTATGGATTAAAATAGTTCAATAATTTTAAATAGTATAGCCAATTGTCGACACATCCTAACCGTTTTTTATGATACAGCCTAAAACATCAGCCGGTTATGATGGCAGAGCCAAACGATATGCTCCCACATGGGAAGAAAACCGTTTGGCCCGCACAGCCTGACAACAGGGATTCGATAAGCACGAAAGTCTTTGAAGGGGAAGGGGGAGAGGTTTGGAGAGGGGGAAGGGGAAACTTTCTCCAGAAAGTTTCCCCTTCCCCCTCTCCAATCCAATATCCTCTTCTCCCTTTCTCTCTAATCCTGCTTTCTCTAACTCCGCATGGCGAAGTTGATGACGAACATGGCGGTGATGATCCACATGAAAAGGCTTACTTCGCGGGCGCGCCCGGAAAGGAGCTTCACGGCGGCGTAGCTGACGAAGCCGAATCCGAACCCGCTGGCGATGCTGTAGGTCAGCGGCATCATGATGATGGTCATGAAGGCGGGGAAGCCTTCGGTAAAGTCGTTGAAGTCGATGTTCATCACTTCCATCATCATGAGGGCGCCCACGATGAGCAGGGCCGGAGCCGTGGCGAAAGCGGGCACAAGGCCGATGAGCGGGGCGAACACCAAGGAGGCGGCGAACAGAACCGCCACGGTCAGCGCGGTCAGGCCGGTGCGGCCGCCCTGCGAGACGCCCGCGGCGCTTTCCACATAGCTGGTGACGGTGGAAGTGCCGAGGAAGCTGCTGACCACCGTGCCGATGGAGTCGGTGACCAGCGCCTTGTCGAGGTTCTCGATGTGGCCCTTGTCGTCCATCAGCCGGGCCTTGCGGGAGAGGCCGATGAGCGTACCCATGTTGTCGAACAGCTCGACGATGGTAAAGGTAAAGATGATCGAAATGATGCCGTACTTGAGCGCGCCCATGATATCGAGCTGCATGAACGTGGGGGCGAGGCTTGGGAGGGAGAAGCTCATGATGCTGTCGATCCCGGAAGGGGCCGGGGACACGCCGAGCACCATGCCGAGCACGGCGGTCACGAGGATGCCGATGAGCAGGCTCCCCTGTACATTGCGGGCCATGAGCCCCGCCGTGAGGATGAGCCCGCAGCAGGCCAGCAGCGGGCCGGGCTGGGTGATATGGCCGAGGGTGACCACCGTAGCGTCGTTCTTGACCACGATGCCCGCATTCTGGAGCCCGATGAAGGCGATGAACATGCCGATGCCGACGACGATGGCGTACTTGAGGTTCATGGGCACGGCGTCAATGAGCAGTTGGCGGATATGCGTAAGCGTCAGCAGCAGGAAGACGATGCCTGAGAAGAACACCGCACCGAGGGCCACAGTCCAGTGCAGGCCGAGGACGCCGCAGACGTAGTAGGCGAAGAAGGCGTTCAACCCCATGCCGGGGGCCACCGCCACAGGGAAATTGGCCCAGAGGCCCATGATGGCGCTGCCGATGACCGCAGACCAGACTGTTGCGGCAACGGCGGCTTCTTTGGGTATGCCCGCGTCCGAAAGGATGCTTGGATTGACGAAAATGATGTAAGCCACGGCAACGAAAGTCGTCAGGCCGGCGAGGATTTCCGTTTTGACGGTCGTCCCCTTTTCGCTCAGCTTGAAAACACGTTCCAGTATGCCTTGTGTCTGGGCCATGGGCGTCCCCCGGTGGTTGGATGGTTGCGGATGATTCCCTCTGAAACAGACAACCCTGTACATGCGAATCATGGACAGGGCAAGTCTGGCGAAACACTGGGCTGATTTTGCTCAGCTTTGATGATGGGGGCATGGCCCGTCCGGTTTGCGGAGGCAGGCGCAGGCGTTTTGCGGCGGCGTGTCGTTGAGGCAGCTTTCCACGGCGGCGATGATGGCGTCGTAGCCCGTGCAGCGGCAGAGGTTCCCGGCGTGCCCGCGGCGGATCTCCTCGCGGGTAACGGGCCGGCCCTTGTGTTTTTCAATAAAGGCCGTGCTGCTCATGACGAGGCCGGGCGTACAGAAGCCGCACTGGACGGCCCCGGCGTCCACATAGGCCTGTTGGACGCGGGAAAGCCGGTTGCCCTTGGCTTCGCCCTCGGCGGTGCGGATTGTTTTGCCGTCCGCCCAGACGGCAAGGAAAATGCAGGAATCCACAGGGACATTATCGACGAGCACGGTACACGCGCCGCATTCGCCCACGCCGCAGCCCTGCTTGGAGCTGGTCAGGCCCTCGGCGCGCAGGACTTCGAGGAGCGAGGAGCGGACGTCAAAGGAAAGTTCCCGTGCCTTGCCGTTGACGGTGCAGCGTATGGTTTTCAGCATGAGGCGGCCTCCTGAAGTTCGACGGCGCGGACGACGCACCGGGCAATGACGCGCTCCGCCAGCGTACGGATGATGTGCATACGGAAATCCCGGTTGGCGCGCCACGAGGTTCTGGGCTGTACGTCCTTTTCCACGGCGGCGCTGATCGCGGCGAGGGTGGCGGGCAGATCTTCGGGCGTCACGGAGCGGCCCAAAGCGGCGGCTTCGGCGCCGGGGCAGCGCACCGGGATCGGCGCGGATACGGAATAGGCCAGCCGGATGCCCGAAATGGCCGCCCCGTCAAGCCTGACGGCCGCCGCGCAGCCGATGGTGGCGATGTCCATAGCCTCGCGCATGGCGTATTTGTGGTACGCAGCGCCCCAGCCCTGCCAGTCTTCAGGCCGGAATTCCACGGAAAGGAGCACTTCATCCTGCCTGAGGGCGACCCTGCCGGGGCCGATATGGAAGCCGAGGGCGGGGATGGTGCGTTCCCCCTGCGGGCCCCTGATATTGAGATAGCCGTTCAGGGCGAGGACGGGGGCGCAGGTGTCCGCGGAGACGGCCCCGTTGCAGAGGTTGCCGCCGATGGTGCCCATGTTGCGGATCTGCGGCCCGGCGACGCTGGCGGCGGATTCCCCAAGCATGGGGATGCAGCCGCGGATGACGGGGGATTCCTCAATATCGGTAAAGCTGGCCCCTGAACCCACGCGCACGGTGCCGTCCGCCTCGCGGACAATGGGTTTCAGCTCAGGCAGGCCATGGATGTCCACGAGGCGGGAGAAGCCTTTGAATTCCCGGAGCTTGATGAGCACGTCCGTGCCGCCCGCGATAAGGCGGGCTTCGGGATCTTCTCCGAGCAGGCGGATGGCGTCGTTTACGGATTCCGCTTTTTGGTAGGATTGTATATCGAACATGGGAGATCCTTTGGGTTGAGGATGCCCGGAGGAGGGAGGTTTTCAAAAAGCCCCCTCCCCCGAACCCGCTCCCGCAACCATTTGGGCTGGCGGGGAGAGGGCACGGAAGGCGTTCAGGCTATGCCGGAAAAAGGCGCTGTCCCCTTTTGGGGGGCCTGCTATGTCATCCGGTTGGCCTATCCACACAACATGGTGAATAATGCTGTGTTATGTATTTTTATCGGCAGGTTCCATGACTGAGGCGCTTCATTGATTGTTTATGCCCTGTGATGGGGCGTTTCATCTCCACAGTATGGTAAAATACAGCTCTTTTCAGTCTCTTCTGCGGGAAGGCCCCCATGACTGAAGCCTTTTGCTGGTTTTTCCTTTGGGCAGGCAAGAAATAAGGCATCAGCCATTTCCTACGGCACAGCCTTGTTTATTGGGCATTCCGCAAAAGAAAGCGCCGGCCGTTACGCCGACAGGCCTTTCCAACTGGCGTCTTCGCTCAAAGGCTGATCCGGGCCTGTTTCCCGGCCGGGCCGCCATTTCCTACGGCATCGTCCTGCCGTACAGGCCGTCCTGAAGCCCGCATATGAAAGCCCTTGGCGGATAAGGGGGAGTTTGGAGAGGCTTCGCCTGCCCTCTTTATGGGGATGGCCCTGTCATAGTATGGGGGTGTTCCATCTCCGCAGCACAGTGAGCATACGACCTTTTTCTCCAGTTTTCCCCTCGGCTGAATCCCCGGCTAATGCCTTTTTCCGGTTATCCCTTTGGAACTTCAAGGAAAAACATCAGCCGTTTTCTATGGCACAGACATGGGGATTTCCCGGAAGGGCGCCTTCTCCCCTCCCCGATGCTTCTTCTATCCCTTAATCAATCCGGCCTTCACGAATTCCTCAAACAGCAGCTTCGGCGTCATGGGGATGGCGTTGACGGCGACGCCGGTCGCGTCGAGGACGGCGTTGCGGAGCGCCGGGGCCGGGCTGATGAGCGGCGGCTCGCCGAGCGACTTGTTGCCGTATGCGCCGGAGGGTTCCTGCGTTTCCACAAACGCGCAGTCCAGATCGGGAATGTCGCAGGTTGTGGGCAGCTTGTAGTCCAACAGGTTGTTGTTGTACACGCGCCCGGTGGCGGGATCGATGAGCAGTTCCTCATAGAGCGCCCAGCCGATGCCCATGCCCATGCCGCCGTGTACCTGCGCCGTGGCGAGCGCGGGGTTGATGAGCACCCCGGCGTCATGCACGTTCAGGATGTGCACGATGCGGATCTTGCACAATTCGATGTCCACTTCCACTTCGGCAAAGCAGCCGCCGAAGGAGGGGGGATTCTGGCGCGTCTTGAAGGATGCCTCGGCGGAGAGCTGCCCGCCGCGATCCTTGTTGTAGAAAGAATCCATCGCCAAATCGTGCAGCGTGACCACGACGCTTTCGGGATTGCGGGCAAAGGCCACGGCATCACCCTGCGCGGTCGGCGCAACGGTCAGGGCGGCGGGCGTATGGCCGGTCATTTCGGCGGCATAGCCGAGGATCTTCCGGCGCAGCTCGTCCGCGGCGGCGTGCACGGCGGGGGCGCAGGTGTAGGTCTGGCGGGAGGCATAGGCTCCGGGATCCCACGGCGTGACGTCCGTGTCCTGCGTGGAGATGACATGGATGCTTTCATACGCGACGCCGAGCGTCTCCGAAACCATCTGGGCAAAGGCCGTATCCGCGCCTTGCCCGATTTCCGTCGCGCCGACCATGAGGTTCACCGTGCCGTCCTGATTCAGGATGAGGCGGGCGCTGCCGGGTTCCACATTGGCGGGGTACGTCCCCGAACCGTAGCTGAATGCGGACACGCCGACCCCGCGCCGCAGCGGGCTGCCCGTGCGGACGGCTTCTTCATTGAAGGCTTTGCAGGCGGCCTTGCGTTCGTCCCACCGGAACCGTTCACGGCCTTCCTCAAGGCAGTCGCTGATGCCGAGCGTGGCGATCGGCCTGCCGTTGAGCGGGGAGACGTCGCCGTTGCGTCCGGTGTTCTTCAGGCGGAAATCCAGCGGATCCATGCCGAGCGCGCGGGCCGTATCGTCCATGAGGCATTCGATGGCATAGGCGGTCTGGGGAGAGCCGTAGCCCCGGCAGGCCCCGCCCACGGGAATATTGCTGTAGAAGGTCTTGGCTGAAAAGCGGTACGTGGCGTGCGGATAGACGTAGCAGACCTTGGAGCCGCCCGCCGCCGCGATGGAGTGCCCGTGCGAGGCGTAGGCCCCGGTGTTGGAGAGCACGTCGAGGCCGTAGCCGAGGAGCTTGCCGTCCTTTGTGGCCCCGGCCCGTGCGGTCATGGCAAAGGCATGGCGCACGCGGGTGCAGAGCATGCATTCCTCGCGGGTCAGTTCCATGCTTACGGGCGCGCCGTCGAGCTTCATGGTCAGGAAGGCCACGATGGGTTCCAGCACCACATCCTGCTTATTGCCGAACCCGCCGCCGATGCAGGGCTTGATGACCCGGACGGACGACCACGGGATGCCGAGCGCCTGCCCGACCACGCGGCGGCAGATGTGCGGGATCTGCGTGGAGCTGACGATCACGATATGCCGCATGTCGTCCATGTAGGCGTAGGCCGTCTGGTTTTCCAGATGGCAGTGCTGCATGGTCGGCGTGCGGTAGGCGCCCTCAACCACCACGTCGGCGGCGGCAAGGGCTTCGTCGAGGGTGCCGTTGCATTCGAGGGTGTGCTGCTTGAGCAGGTTGCCGTCGGGATTGATGGCGGGCTGGAGTACGGGAGCGCCGGGGGCCAGCGCCGTTTCCGCCGAGGTCACGACCGGGAGGGGCTCATATTCGACTTTGACCAGATGGGCGGCCTTGCGGGCGGTGAGGCCGTCGCGGGCCACGACCACGGCAACCTCGTCGCCGTAATAGCGGACATGCTTGGTCAGCAGGAGGCGGTCGGCCACGTCCCCGCGCGCCGGATCCATAGAGTAGGGGTGCCCGGCTGTGGGGAAGAGGAATCCCGGCACGTCATCGGCGGTGAAGACGGCCTCGACGCCGGGCAGGGACAGGGCTTCCGAGGCATCAATGGAAAGAACCATGCCGTGGGCGATGGTGCTGTGCACATAGGCGGCGTGCCGCATGCCCGGCAGGCCCATATCGTCGGTGTACCGGGCCCGCCCCGTCACTTTGGCTTCGGCATCCAGCCGTTGTTTGGATTGTCCGATTGCCATGCCGCTTCTCCTGTTCTTCTGGTGTGGAATGGTTCGCTGTGTGGCGTTGTTTACGCTGTGGACACGTTCTTGTCCACAGGGCAGTGGAGGATGCCCCTGCGGATACGGCAGGGGCGGTTGAAGCGTCCGAGGATGGCTTCCAGCACGCCGCCGCCGATGGCAAAGGCTTTGTCCGATACATGGTGGCAGACCGTGTTGTCGCGCGGATCGACGTCGCCGACCTTGATGCGATCCGTAACGGGCGTTCCCGAACGTAAAAGCCCACGGATAACGCCGCTGATGACGGTACGGATCTCTTTGGATACGCCGTCGGCCTCAACGGTGGCGACGACATCGCCGGCCTTCACATGATCCCCTATGTCGTGGCGGCTGAGGAAAATACCGGCCTGCGGAGCGCGCAGCACCCGCTCGGTGGTCATGCCCGCGATGTCGCCGGGAATGCCGGTATCGGGCTCCGCGCTGCCGGAGTAGAGGACGCGCCCAAGGTTGTGCCCCCGGTTGGTTTCGACGATGCAGTGGACGGTTTCGCCCACGGTGAAGCCGGGCCCCACGCCGATGACGAGGGGCGCGTCGGTGAGGCCCACGCCGACGTTCCGTTTGGCGAGCGTGGCTTCAATGATGACTTCGGGGCGGAGGCGGGGGATGGTGACGCCCTGCGGATCGACCATGACCGGGATGCACCCGGCGTCCCAGAGCGGGGCGATTTCTTCGGGCCGGGGGGCGAGGGCCGCCGTGATGCCTTCCACCGTGCAGAGGCCCTCATAGACGGCTTCGGAAAAGGCCACCCTGCGCCTGACGGCCATCGGATGCGCCGTTTCCAGAATGATGATGTGCCGGAAGCCGGAACGGTAGAGCCTGAGCGCGATGCCCGTAGCGATGTCCCCGCCGCCGCGGAGAAGAATGGTAAACTGTTGGTATTGGTACATGCTGCAACTCCTGCTGCCCGAAGAAAGGTATTTCCCCGAACTATATACCCAGTGACAGGATGACACAACTAGACCGTGGGTTCTGGTCGGCAGCCTTTGTAGCTATTTCATATCGTGTTTGTTGCAAAAATAAGAAAAAACAATAATAACATATTGTTGAATCTATAAAATTTTCTTTGCGCCGGGCGGCTTTTCGAGCCGGTGCCGTGCCGATGCGCCGTCTGCGGGGAGCCGGGGGCCATGATGCGGAAGAGCCGCAGCATCCGGGGAAGGGGGTGGCGATGCAATCGGCGGCTTGCCATGTGTGGGAAGGGCCCGCAGCATCCGGCGGAGGAGTCCCGGATACCGCGGGCGTGGAGGGGCTACTTGCGCTTCGGCCCGGCAAAAGGCTGCTTGCGGGCCAACAGCCGGAAGAGGATGACGGCCTCCACCGCGCCGGACAGGGCGGCCTCGTTGACGTCGCCGCTCAGTATGACCTTGGTGGCGCAGAGGGTCCCGCCGTCGATATGGGCGATGATGGCATCGCTTTCAAAGACGAAGCCCCCTTCTTCCGCAGTCAGGGAAAAGGCCCTGCCGCCGCGTTTGCCTTCCAGCCGTGACGGGCTGGCGAGCCGGTAGCCGTCCGGGGCGTTGTCGAAGGATTCGCGGGACAGGTGGATACGGGGCTTGTCCCGGTACGGCGCACCCGCCGAAGGGCAGAAGGTGGCGCAGTTGCCGCATTCGTTACAGGCGTCGGCAATATTGACTATCTGGTAACTTTGTCCGAGCCGCCGGTTGGAAAGCGTTTCCACGCGCACGCCGTCGCCGTCGCGCACCGCAACCTGTACGGGGTGCGGCATGGGCAGGGAGGGCAGGGCGACGTTGGCCCGGTTGGGGCAGACCGTAGTGCAGACGTTGCAGACGAGATCGCACTGGAGGCAGCGGCGGGATTCGTCCATAGCCTCCTCTTCGGTGAGGGTACGGATGGCGGGATCGAAATCCAGCCTTCCTTCCGGGCTGCGTTCCGGCAGGGCCGGGCCCATGACGCGGGTGGCCTGCCGGATGCGCAGTCCGTCGAGATTCGGCCTCCGCTCGTCGGACGGCGTGGCTGTGGCCGCCTGTGCGGACAGGCCGAGGCGGGCAAGGATGGTTTCGGCGGCATAACGTCCGTCGGCTATGGCGTTGATCAGGGTCGATGCGCCGCGCACGGCGTCGCCGCCCGCGAACACGTTCGGCAGTGATGTCTGGCTGGTATGGGGATCGGCCTTAAGCGTTATGCCGTCAGGCAGGAAGCCGGCTTTCACCCGCTGCCCGATGGACACGATGAGCGTATCCGCGTCCAGCGTGAATGCCTCATCCGTGGGGACGGGGCGGGGACGCCCGCCGTCGGGATCGGGAACCAGCCGCATCCGGCGGCAGCGCAGGCCGGAAACGCGGCCCCCATCGGCAAGGACTTCTTCAGGGGCGCACAGTTCCACGATACGAACGCCTTCATCCAGCGCGGCTTCGATTTCTTCGACGTCGGCGGGCATTTCCTTGCGGGTGCGGCGGTAGGCGATGGTTACGGTGCCGTTTTCCCCCACGAGGCGTCTGGCGGCACGGGCGCAGTCCATTGCGGAATTGCCCGCCCCGATGACGACGGCGTGGGAACCGATGCCCGTGGGCTTACACCGGCGCACGGCGGAGAGGAACGAAAGCTGATCCAGAACCCCGGCGGCGTCTTCTCCGGGAATGCCGAGGGGCAGGCTTTCCTGCGCGCCCACCGCGATATAGACGGCGTCGTTTTCTTCTGCCAGCCTGCCGAACAGGGGGGCGTCCACGGGCGTATCCTTATGGAGCCGTACGCCCAGCTTGAGGATGGCGTCGATGTCGCGGCTCAGGCTGTCCCCGGTCAGGCGGAACGCGGGGATCGCGTCGCCCGCCATGCCGCCGGGCACGGGCTTTTCTTCGTACAGGTGCACCTCTACGCCCTGTGCGGCGAGGAAGCGGGCGCAGGACAGCCCGGCAGGGCCCGCCCCGATGACGGCGGCGCGCTTCCCGGTTTGGGCGGCGGGAACGCCGGAAGCGGCTTCGGCCATTTTTTCGGCCACGAAGCGCTTGACCTCGCGGATCATGAGCGGCTTGTCGTAATTGATGCGGGTACACCGGCTCTGGCACTGATGGTTGCAGGCCATGCCCTGAACGTTCGGGAACGGGTTGGTGGCGGTGATGACCCGCCACGCCAGCTCGAAATCGCCCCGTGCCACGGCGTCGAGATACCGGGGGATGTCCTGTTCCGCCGGACAGCCCGACATGCAGGGCGCGGCGGCGCAGTCGAAGCGCGGGAGCGGGCGCTCTGTCTTGACCGAAACGTAGGGGAAGCGTTCCTTGTGGTAGCGGCTGCGCTTGCCGAGGACAGCCGCCGCATAGCTGACGAGGTTGGCGAAACCGGGATTGCCGGCGTTCGGCGCTCGGCCCTTTTCCCATTCGGCTATGGAGCGGGCCCCGGCCCTGCGCATTTCGGCGCGCAGCGTGTCGAGGTACTGGTGCAGCCGCCCGTAGCCGCCGGGCTTGAGGATGTCGGAGGACATGGTGATCGGGCGGAGGCCGCAGGCCAGCGTGTCCGCCACGTTGAACGTATCCACCCCGGCGGAGAAGGCGATGTCCAGCTTCCCGTCGAATTCCTGCTGCAACCGTTCGGCGAGGTTGATGCTGATGGGATGCAGGGATCTGCCGCTCATGTACACCATGCCTTCGCTGCGGGGCAGGTTCTGCTTTTCGTTGGCGGTTTCGAGCGTGTTGGTCAGCTTGAGCCCGAAGGCCACGCCCGCCGTTTCGGCGGCTGCGGCGAGGTTGCGGATGATGGCTGCGCCGTCGTTGTATTTGAGGTCGTGCCCGAAGGCTTCGTCGGGAACGCATACGTCATAGCCGAGCTGCGTATTCAGGATGTCGCGCAGGCGTTCGGGGCCGAGCAGGGTGGGGTTCAGCTTTATGGCCGTGTGATACCTGCGTTCGGTGATGAAATAGCGGCCGATGCTCTCCACTTCGCCGGGCGGACAGCCGTGCATGGTGGAGACCGTCAGATTGTCGGAGAGGCGGCCCGGAATGGGCATCTTCTCGATGGCGGGGTAGAGCGGGGCCAGCTCGGCCTTGATCCGCTTCACGTCTTCTTCCGCGTTTTCCATACGGTCGAGGAAACGCTGCACGGCGGGGCTCTTGATGCCTTCAAGGTTGTAGCCCGCGCTCATGTTGAAGATGAAGCCGGGCCCTTTGCCGGGTTCCGCCTCTGCGGGCAGGTTGAGCATGTCGCGCAGCACATACAGCAGCACGAAAGCCTTGAGGTACTCCTCAAAGGACTGAGCAAGCTTCAGCTCCTGCGACCATTCGCAGTTGTAGCCCTCGTCGGCCATGTCGATGCAGGGCTTGGCGACGTTCAGCTCGTCGAGCACCTGCACGGTCTTGAGTTCGATATACCGAGCGCCGCACAGCCACGCGGACAGGATGTTCTGGGCAAGCTGCGTATGCGGGCCGGCGGCCACGCCGAGCGGGGTTTCCAGCACCTTGCCGTAGCGCTCCATGCGGAACGGATCATCCGGCTTCGGCATAAAGAAAAGCTCCCGGCCGATGCCGAACAGTTGTTTGTTCGGCAGGTCGTGCTGCATCCAGCGGAGCAGCGTTGCGGCATCCAGCGGTGTGAAGCGATCGGTATGCATGTCTGCGTCTCCTTGAAACTCCGTGGAAACTGGAGGGGATGGGCATCGGGGAAGAAAGGTTTTTCGCGCGCCGCCCTCACCTGCGTGCGGCGAGGGCATTTTATTTGGCCCTGTCAGAGTATGTGGTTGTTTCATCTCCGCAGTGCGGTGAAAATGCAGCCTTTTTCTCCAGCTTTCCCCTTGGTGGAATCCATAGCCAAGGCATTTTGTTGGTTGTTCCTTTGGGACTCCAAGGAAAAAAGCATCAACCCTTTTCTATGGTGCAGCCTTTTATTTTGAAATGGCCTTAGGTTGTGTTGTTGTGTTGCATGTAATTATTTTAAATTATTGAAATATTTTTGTAACTTAAAAATAGTTAAATAATTTTGGCTGTGTCATAGGAAACGGTTGATGTTTTCTTTCTTGAAATTCCAAAGGAATAACCAATAAAGTTCCCCCATCATGGAGTCCGTCAGCGGAAAAATTGGAGAAAAAGTCTCTCTTTTCAGCATTCTGTTGAAATAAAACAACCATATGCCATGACAGAGCCATAATTTTCAACAGATTATATCTGATTGGCGGCACGGCCTAGAGCGTCCTCGGAATGAACCTTCCCTGTCCGGCATACCCGGAGAGCTGCCTGCCGAAAATGATAGGTTCGCCGCGCAGCCAGACATGGCGGGGCCAGCCGCGCACGACCATGCCTTCATACGGGGTGCAGTCCACCTCTTGATGAAGGTTCCGGGCTTTGATCAGCCGCTCATCCGTGGGATCGATGACCACAATGTCCGCATCCGCGCCGGGTTCGAGGCGTCCCTTGGAGGCAAGCCCCATGATCCGGGCCGGAGACGTGGACACCACGTCCACGAAACGCGGCAGCGTCAGACGCCCGTGCAGCACGCCTTCGCTGAACAGCAGGGGGATGCGGGTTTCGACTCCGGGAACGCCGCCGGGACAATCCAGCACGCTTTCCTTCCCGCGTTCCCGTTTCTGGGCCAGCGGGAAGGAACAGTGATCGGTAGCGGCAACCGAGATGCTGCCGTCCGCGAGTCCCTCCCAGAGCGCGGCGCGATCCGCTTCCGTCCGCAGGGGCGGGGCCATGATGTACTTGAGGCCGTCCCGTTCGGCATAGGCGGACTCGTCGAGCAGAAGGTACTGCGGGCAGGTTTCGGCAATGACCGGCTGTCCGGCCTTCTGCGCCTCGCGGATGCAGGCCAGACCTTCCGCCGTGGAGAGATGCACGATGTACACGGGCGCTTCCGCCGTTTTCGCCAGTTTCAGAATCCGGTTGATCGCCTCGGCCTCGCACCGGGCCGGGCGGCTCCGGGGATGGCTCATAGGATCGCGCGGCGCTTCGTGGCGCAGCTTGTCCCCCAGAAAACGGGTGATGGCGTGGTTTTCGCAATGGACGGCGAGCAGGCCGCCCGCATCCCTGAGCGCGGCGAGAACCTGCAGCAGCCCTTCGTCATCCAGCCTGCCGCCGTAGGTGGTGTAGGCCTTGAGCGTTGGAAATCCCTGCGCCACGGCTTCGGGAATCCGGGCAAGGACGGCGTCGTCCACATGCTGGAATACGCCGTGCAGGGCGTAGTCCGTGTAGCAGCGGCCTTCCGCCTGCTCCAGATACGCGGTGGGCTGATGGGGCAGATCGCATCCCTGCGGGCCGAAGCCCGGATGTTCCACGATGGTCGTGGTGCCGCCCCATGCCGCCGCCAGCGTCCCGGCCCCGAAACCGTCGGAGACGTGCGCGCCGTCCACCGTCAGGTTGACGTGGGTATGGGCATCGACTCCGCCGGGCATGACCACGCAGCCGGATACGTCCACGATTTCCGTTCCTTCAGGCTGCTGGGCCTCGTGCAGCCGTTCGCCGAGTTCCAGAATCCGGCCGCCTTCAATCAGGATGTCCGTGTTGAAGATGCCGTCCGCGCGTGCGGCCAGCCCGCCGGTAATAAGCATGCGCATGGTGAGCCTGTTTCCCTGTTGAAGGTTTACAGCAAAGCCCAGAGGCGGCGGGCCTGTTCGTTGGCGTAGGCGAGGATGTCGGCCTCGTCCATGCCGGTGAGCCTGCCGTGATCCACGATGAGCCTGCCTTGGCTGATGACGGACTCCACGTTGCGGGCGTCGAAGGCATAGCAGAAGTGTCCGGGGAAGTTGTCCTGCGTCAGCGGCGTGGGGGAATCGTAGTTGAGGATGACCAGATTGTTCGCCCCGCCGCCTGGCGCATTGTGGCCTTGGATGTGCGCGTGTACGGCGCGGAGGCGCTGGCAGGCCGCCAGGGGGGACATGCCGCCTTCGGCGAGCCCGGCGATGAAATAGGAGGACTGCGCGCTGCGGATCATGTCGCTGTGCATACCGTCCGTGCCGAGCATGACGCGGGGGAAATCGTTGTAGCGCCCAAGCCCGACGTTGTTGTTGAGGTTGCTTTCGGTGTTCTGCACGACCCAGCAGGGCGAAGTGCGGATGAGGTCGCGCTCTTCCGCATCAAGATGGACGCAATGCCCAAGGATGGACAGGGGCAGATCAAGCACGCCCGCGTCCGAGAGGCGGCGCACGACGCTCTTGCCGTAGGTGTGGGCGCAGTGTTCCTGATCCTCGATGCCTTCGGCGACGTGGATGTGCACGCCCGTCTTGTGCTTGCGGGCGAGATCCACGGCGCGCCCAAGCAGGTCGTCGTCCACCGTAAAGGAGGCGTGCAGCCCGACATGGCCCTTGCGCCCGGAGGACAGGAAGGCGTCGGTTTCGGCGAGCCCCTTTTCCTTGATCTCCTCTCCATCACGGCAGGAGATTTCGTAGCAGAGCAGGTGTCCGAGGCCCACGCGATCCAGCGCCTTGGCGATGGTTTCAAGGCTGCCGTCCAGATGGAAGGGCGAGGCATGGTGATCAATGACGAAGGTTACGCCGTTCTTGGCACAGTACAGGCCGGTAACAAGGGCGCTGGCCTCGATCATGTCGTGATCGAGCTTTTTGTCCATGCGCCACCAGACGTATTCCAGCACCTCAAGGAAGTTCGCCGGGGCCTTGGGCGCGGGAGGCATGCCGCGCGCGAGGGCCGAGTAGATATGGTGATGCCCGCAGCCGAAGGAGGGCATGACGAGACGGCCCGTGCAGTCCAGTACGGCGTCTTCCGGCGGACACTCCGCAGGCGCGTGGGCGTCGAGCGCCATCCCGCCGAACGGGCCTTCTTCGACCTTGATCGTCGTGGCCCTCG
The DNA here is from genome assembly GCF_059728385.1 of Bilophila sp. T19-St14. Classification (NCBI taxonomy): domain Bacteria; kingdom Pseudomonadati; phylum Thermodesulfobacteriota; class Desulfovibrionia; order Desulfovibrionales; family Desulfovibrionaceae; genus Bilophila; species Bilophila sp. T19-St14. The sequence continues at coordinate 1,553,930 of NZ_BAAGFT010000001.1, read as the reverse complement.
CCTTGAACGTTTCCGGGTCGATCCATGTGGCGTTGCGCAGATACAGGCTCATTGTCGGCTCCTTTGGGAATAGGGAATGCGATGGATAGCCAAGGGAGGGGCGGCGTTCCTTGCCGCGAAAGCGCTACTTCTTCCTGCCCACGGGCAGTTCCCGCCTCCTCACGCCGTCCACAAGATACAGGGCGTTGACGACGGCGGGCGCGGTGGGGATGCAGGCGATTTCCCCAATGCCCTTGGCCCCGCACGGCCCTTCGGGATCGGGCACTTCCACGGCGATGACCTCTATTTCCGGCACGTCCACCGAGCGGAGCAGGCCGCAGGCGTTGAGCCTGCCGGAGGTCAGATAGCCGTCCCTGACCGGGATGCTTTCGGTCAGGGCATAGCCCATGCCCATGACCACGCCGCCCTGTACCTGCCCTTCATAGAGCGGGCGGTTGACGACGCGGCCTGAGTCGTGCGCGGCGATGATCTTTTCGATCCTGCCTTCCTCGTCCATGAATACCACATGCGTGGCAAAGCTGTAGGAGACGTGGTTGCGGATTTCACCCGGCGCGCCTTGCCCGGAAGTCTGTCCCGCCGAGTCGTAGTGCCCCTTGTAGAAACGGCCCACGAGACGGTCGAGGCGTCCGCCGTACTTGTCCAGATCGCCGCGAAGCTGTCGGGCGGCGTTGACCACGGCATGCCCAAGCTGGAAGGTGCCCCGGCTGGCGGTGGTGCTGCCCGCGAAAGCTCCGTATTCGGTGGATGCGGTCATGTCGACGGCGACATCAGGGCCGAGTTCCGCCACCTCGCACAGCATCTGCCGGGCTACCGTGTTGATGCCTTGCCCCATCTCCGTCCAGCCATGATGCAGGACGAGCCGCGCGCCCGCCGGCTGTTCCGGGGCCGGGTGCACTTCAAGGTAACAATCGCAGGGCTCGGGGATGCCGTTGCCGATGCCGGAATTCTTGATGGCGCAGGCGATGCCCGCCCGGGGGTGGCTGCGGAAGGCGTCGCGCACCGCGAGCAGGGTTTCGCGCAGGGCCGTGCCTTCGCCGAGCACCTGCCCGGTGGTGACCATGCGGCCCGGGGCCACGGCGTTGTCATAGCGAAATTGCCAGCGGTCGAAGCCGCCCTTTTCGCACAGCTCGTCGATGAGGCATTCCATAGCGAAATTCGACTGGTTGACCCCGAACCCCCGGAACGCGCCCGCCGGAAGGTTATTCGTGAATACCGCCTTCACATGCACGTCCACGGAGGGGATGTGATAGACGCTGGTGGCATGGGTGCCGGTGCGGGTGACGACCGGGCCGCCCGCCGAGGCGTACGCGCCGGTATCCGCGAGGATGCGAACCTTGGCGGCCTGCAGGATTCCCTTTTCGTCGCAGCCGATGACGTAATGGAGCTTCATGCCGTGGCGCTTGGGGTGCATACGGATGGATTCGGGCCGGGAGAGCCGGACCTTGACCGGACGCCCGAGCAGATACGCGGCGAGCGCGGCATGGGGCTGGCAGGTGAAGTCCTCCTTGCCGCCGAACGCGCCGCCGGAGTCGGCCAGCGTAACCGTGACCTTGGGCGTGGGGACATGGAGCAGGGCGGCTATGTCGGTCTTGTCGTGCCAGATACCTTGCGACTGGACATAGAGGCGCACCCCGCCCGCTTCGGGAACGGCCAGAGCCGCTTCGGGCTCGATGAAGGCGTGCTCGACGGCCTGAGTCCGGTAGGTGGCCTCGGCGGTGAAGGCGCAGCGGGCCAAGGCATCGTCCACGGGTTCGCCGCGCCTGATCGTCTTGTCGAGCAGGATATTGCCGTTTTCGTGGATATGGATGGGCGAGGTTTCCGCCTCCTCCATGTCGAGGAGCGGCGTCAGGACTTCATAATCGACCTTGACGCAGGCCGCCGCAGCACGGGCTTCGGCTTCGGTTTCCGCGACCACGCAGGCCAGCGCGTCGCCGATGTAGCGGGTCGTTTCGCCAACCCTGATATAGACGGGCCAGTCCTTGGCGTAAAGGCCGAGCACACGCTCGCCGGGGATGTCGTCGGCGGTCAGGATGCGGACGACGCCGGGCATGTCCGCCGCTTCATCCGTATGGATGGCAAGCACGCGGGCGCGGGGATGCCCGCTGAAGACAATGGCTCCGTGCGCCATGCCGGGCGCGTCGATGTCGTTGACGAAGGGGCGGGTTCCAATCGCCCGTTCGTAGCCGCCATACTTGGGCCAGCCCGATCCGAGGCGCGGGTTGTCGTCGGGTTCGGGAATGTTTCCTTCGCGTAACAACCTCGCGGCGTCGAGAATGGCGTCCACAAGCTTGACGTAGCCGGTACAGCGGCACAGATGCGGGCGGACGGCCTTGACGACCTCTTCACGGGTGGGGTTTGGATTGGTTTGCAGGAGTACCTTGGCCCGCATGAGGAAGCCGGGGGTGCAGAACCCGCACTGGACGGCCCCGCGGTTGACGAACGCCATGCCGAGCGTCCGCCTGAGCGTTTCCGGCAAGCCTTCGAGTGTGACGACGTCGCCGTCGGCTGCCTTGCTCATGGGGGTGGAGCAGGCGAGGCACGCCTTGCCGTTCAGTTCCACAAGGCAGGCTCCGCAGGCGGCCTGGCCGGAACAGCCGTCCTTGGCCGCCGTGAGGCGGCGGTCATTGCGGAGATAGGAAAGGAGCGAAGCGGCGGGATCGCCGTCATACGTCGTGGCCTGCCCGTTGAGTCTGAACGCGATCATGGCATCCCTCCTGCAAGGCGCTGGATTGTGCGGGAGGGGAGGCTTCAGCGCGCTTCCCCTGTCCCGCTCCCCTCCCCAAAGGCTTTGGGCCTGCGGTGAGGGGGCACATCGGGAGTTTTCTTTCTACGTATGGTTATACGGCTTTGCCCGCACTCCGCAAAGTAAAACTTTTCAGGGGCGGTTTATAAACGCTGTGATGCCTTGCCTTTTGTTCCGGCTTCCGGCACGGCGGAACTTCCGTTGCGCGGCCTCCCCATCATCCAAAGTCTTACGGGAGGGGAAAACGCTCCGGCAAGTCCGGGGGAGGGGCTTTTGGGACTCCCTCCCCAGCGCCTTCATTTTTCCCTTACAAGCACCGCTGGCCGCCCTTTTCGAGCAGGCCGAGGAGCAGATCCGCAGGGTTGCGCTTGCGGGCAAGGGTGATCATCGCCGCGATGATATAGGGCTTGTAGCTGGCTTCCTTGTACAGCGGCACGCGGTAACGGTCGAACACGCCTGCGGCCACTTCGCCCTCGGCGCAGGATACGCCGGAAATGTCGGCGGGCAGGCAGTGCATGTACAGCGCTTCGCCGTTGCGGGTGGAGGCCATCAGCTCCTCGGTGCATTCCCAGTCCTTATGGTCGGCGTTCTGGGCCAGCAATTCCTTTTCGAGCTTCCTGATGCCGTCCATGTCGCCCGCGCCGTAGAGATCGGTGCGCTGCTGCATGGCCGCGAAGGGGGCCCAGCTCTTGGGGTACACGATGTCCGCGCCAGCGAAGGCTTCGGCCATGTCGTTCGTCCTCGTGAACGAACCGCCGGTCGCGGCGGCGTTGCGGCGGGCCACCTCCTCGACGCCGCCCATGACTTCATAGCCTTCGGGATGCGCCAGCACGACGTCCATGCCGAAACGGGTCATCAGGCCGATGACGCCCTGCGGCACGGAGAGGGGTTTGCCGTAGGAGGGCGAATAGGCCCAGCTCATGGCGATCCTCTTGCCCTTGAGCTTTTCCACCCCTCCGAAATGGTTGATGATGTGCAGCATGTCAGCCATGCATTGGGTGGGGTGGTCGATGTCGCACTGGAGGTTGACCAGCGTGGGCCGCTGTTCCAGCACGCCGTCGCGGTAGCCTTCCTGCACGGCGTCGGAAACCGTGTGCATGTAGGCGTTGCCCTTGCCGATGTACATATCGTCGCGGATGCCGATGACGTCGGCCATGAAGGAAATCATATTCGCGGTTTCACGCACGGTTTCTCCGTGGGCGATCTGCGACTTGCCCTCATCAAGATCCTGCACTTCAAGGCCGAGCAGGTTGCAGGCGCTGGCGAAGCTGAACCGGGTGCGCGTGGAGTTGTCGCGGAACAGGGAGATGCCGAGCCCGGAATCGAACATCCGGCAGGAGATGTTGGCTTCCCGCAGGCCGCGCAGGATTTCCGCCACAAGGAAGGTCGCGGCGATTTCGTCGTCGGTCTTCTCCCATGTCAGGAAGAAGTCGTTCATATACATGCGGCGGTAATCGCGCTTGGCGAGGCTGCCGATCAGCTTGCGGATGCGGATCTTGTCCATGATGTGCTCCTGTTACTCTTTGGTAATATGTGTGCCCGCCCCCTTCGTGAGCGCGGCGTTGAGATATTCGGGGCTGGTGATGACGACTTCCGATCCGCCGCTGCGGATGAAGTCCACGGCGGCCTTGATCTTGGGGCCCATGCTCCCGGCGGGGAAGTGCCCCTCGGCAAGGTAGCGTTCCATTTCGGAGACGGTGACGCTGTGCAGCGGGCGCTGCATGGGGGTTCCGTAATTGAGCGCGACGTTTTCAACGCCTGTGGAGATGGCGAGCATGTCCGCGCCGAGCTGTGTCGCCAGCAGGGACGAGGCGAGATCCTTATCGATGACCGCGTCCACCCCAAAGATGCCTTCGGGCATACGGACCACCGGGATGCCGCCCCCACCCGCCGCGACCACGTTGAACCCGGAACCGAGCAGGCTGCGGATGGCGTCCAGTTCAATGATTTCGCAGGGCTTGGGCGAAGGGACTACACGCCGCCAGCCTCGGTTGGCGTCCGGCTTGAGTATCCAGTCGGGATGCTGTCGGCGCAGTTCCGCAAGCTGATCCTCGGCGTAAAATTCGCCTACGAACTTGTCAGGATTGTTGAAACCGGGATCGGCGATGTCCACGCGGACCTGCGTGACCAGCGAAACCGTCCGGCCCGTCTTGTCCGCAAGGCCGCGCCGCTTGAGCACGTTGTCGAGCGATTGCTGGATCTGGTAGCCGATGGCGCCTTGCGTGTCCGCGACGCAGCTTACCAGCGGGACGATGTGCATCCCCGCGACCGCGCGGGCGATTTCCGAGCGCAGCATGATGAACCCCACCTGCGGGCCGTTGCCGTGGGTGATCAGCACCTGCCAGCCCTGTTGGATGACGTCGGCGATGTGTTCCATCGTCTCGCACAGCGCGAGGTACTGGTCTTCGACGCTTTGCTTGCCGCGGTGCTTGATGAGGGAGTTGCCCCCGATGGCGATGACCGCAAGTTTCCGGCTCATGGCGTGCTCCTGAGGAGGAAGGGGAAAGCGGGGGAGGGGAGAAGGAACCCTTCTGGAGAAGGGCTTCCTTCTCCCCTCCCCCGGACCCCCTCCCCTCATCTTCCTAAGACTTTCGTTTTTATTGAATCCCTGTTGGAGGGCGGGGATTATTGCCGTGTGGTTATTTTGTGTTGGCCGCGTAGATGGCGGGGAGGGCGGCGTACAGGGCCGCGCACTCGATAAGATCCTGCTTCCACGTCTTTTCGTCGGGGGCGTGGGCTTCCTTTTCCTTGCCGGGGCCGAAGCCGACGACCGGGATTCCGTAGCGGCCCATGATGGACACGCCGTTGGTGGAAAAAGTCCACTTGTCGGTGCGGGGGGCGCGTCCGAACAGGCTGCGGTAAGCCTCTTCGGTGGATTTCGTCACCACATGGTCTTCGGGCAGGACCCACGTGGGGAAGTAGCAGTCGGTGGGGTAGACGAGGCCGGTCCACGAGGGGACTTCATAGGTGTACATGGACACCTTGGCCTTGTCTCCGGCGGCTTTGACCGAGGGGAGATTCTCAATCTGGGAAATGGCGAGATCCCTGTCTTCACCGAAGGTCAGGCGGCGATCCACGGAAATGGCGCAGCTGTCCGCCACCGCACAGCGGGAGGGCGAGGTGTAGAAAATCTGGGAAACGGTGAGGGTGCCCTTGCCGAGGAAAGGGTCGTCCGCGAGCCGGGCATTGAGCTGTTCAAGCTCTGTCATGATGTGGGCCATGCGGTAGATGGCGTTGTCGCCGCGTTCCGGGGCGGAACCGTGGCAGGATACGCCGCTCACGTCAACGCGGATTTCCATGCGCCCGCGCTGGCCGCGATAGATGCCGCCGTCGGTGGGTTCGGTGGATACCACAAATTCGGGCTTCAGGCCGTCTTCATTGATGATGTACTGCCAACACAGGCCGTCGCAGTCCTCTTCCTGCACCGTTCCGGCCATGACGATGGTGCAGTCCTTGGGGCACAGGCCAAGCTCTTTGATGATCTTCCCGGCATAAACCATGCTGGCCATGCCGCCTTCCTGATCGCTCGCGCCGCGCCCGCCGATGGTTTCGGCGTCTTCGTAGCCTTCGTAGGGATCGAATGTCCAGTTGGAGCGGTTGCCGACGCCCACGGTGTCGATGTGCGCGTCAAAGGCGATGAGGCGGGGGCCGCTTCCGATGTAGCCGAGGACGTTGCCCATCTTGTCGATTTCGACCCTGTCGAAGCCGACCTTTTCCATTTCTTCCTTGATGCGCCGGATCACGCCTTCTTCTTGGCAGCTTTCGCTCGGGATGCGGATCATATCGCGCAGAAACCGGGTCATTTCCGGTTCATACTTTTGGGCGAGTTCGTTGACACGGGAAAAATCGACGGTGCTCATGGGAAGCCTCCAGAGGAATGATGCCGGATGTCCGGCCTGCTTCCCAAGAAGCAATTGTCGGGCCAACGCTGTGAGCCGTCATGATAGCGAACAAAACAAACCGATTGAACGCGCATCCATACGCTCCGGCATTCCAAAAGGCTTCTCAGTTTGAGAAAATTCTCATTTCGGGAAAACGCAATGCCGTTGCCCGGATAAAAATGGCTGTGTCATAGAAAACGGTTGATACTTTATTTCCTTGAAATTCCAAGGCTGTGTTTAAGTTTGTGGTTGATACAAGATTCCAACTGGAAAGGAAGAGTTTTTTGGAAACTATCTGGAGGTCTCGCAACAATTCTTCAAAACTGGATTTCATGTAATGAACAAAAAATGAGAGAGGCCCACATCACCAGACGTGAAATGAACTTTTATCTATTGATTTTCATTGAAAAAATCATCAACCGTAAAATTGAACACAGCCAATTCCAAAGAAATAACCAATAAAATCCCCCAATCACAGAGCCCACCAGCGGAAAATTGGAGAAAAAGCATATATTTTCAATATATTGTTGAAACAAAACAACTGTGTACTCTGACAGAGCCATAAAAACAAGAAAGGGCCGCCTCCGCAAAGGAGCAGGCCCCTTCCATACGAACTTTCCAAGAAGAGGGATTCGATAAGGTCAAAAGTCTTGGGAGGGAGAGGGGAGGGGGTTCGGGGGAGGGGAGAGGGAAGCCCTTCTTCAGAAGGGTTCCCTCTCCCCTCCCCCGACAAACAACCCAATCAAGCTAAAACGATCCGCCCGTGGATACGCTGCCTTCCCACTGGCCTTTGGCGCGTACGGTGGCGGACTCGGAACACCCGGCGAGGAGCAGGGCGAGGAGGCAGGCGCAAAGCAGCAGCGCTCTCATGGCTATGCCTTGCCCATAAGCGATTCTTCGGTGGGCTGGGCGGAAAGCTTCTGCACGAGCTTCGTCCCGGCTGGCACGTCCTTCGTCACCCAGACGTTGCCGCCGATGATCGAGCCGCTGCCGATGGTGATGCGCCCAAGAATGGTCGCCCCGGCGTACACGGTGACGTTGTCCTCAAGGATGGGGTGGCGGGGAACGCCTTTGACCAGCACGCCGTCGCTGTCCTTGGGGAACGACAGCGCGCCGAGGGTCACGCCCTGATAGAGGCGGCACCCCTTGCCGATGACCGCGGTTTCGCCGATGACCACGCCCGTCCCGTGATCGATGAAGAACTCCTCATCAATGGTCGCGCCCGGATGGATGTCGATGCCGGTGGCGGAATGGGCCATCTCGGAAATGATGCGCGGGATGACCGGCACGCCGAGCCTGTACAGCTCGTGCGCGATGCGGTGGTGCGTCATGGTGAGCAGGGAGGGGTAACAGAAAATGGTCTCCCCGGCGCTGGTCGCGGCGGGATCGCCCTCATAGGCGGCCTTGGCGTCGGACGCCAGCAGGCGGCGGATGTGGGGGAGGCGCTGCATGAACTCCATCGCCTTGCGCATGGACACCTCTTCACAGCTCATACAGTCGGTGGCGTAGCTTGCGCAGGCGAAGCAGCCGCCGCGCCGGATCTGTTCGGCCAGCTTGCGGAAAATGGAGTCCAGATTGGCCGAGAGGTGGTAGCGCATGGATTCCACATGCACGCAGGACACACCGAAGTAGCCGGGAAAGAGCGCGGCCTTGAGGCGCGACATGATCTCGCCGAGCTCTTCGAGCGAGGGCATGGGGGAATCGTGCAGCGGATGGTGCAGAACCGCCTCAAGCGAGGAAGACGCGCACAACTGTTCCACGACGAGATCCAGATCGGGCATGGACGTTGGCGCTATGGGGGCGAGTGGTTTCATGGCGTACCTCTGGAAGGTTATTCGCCGCCCGCTTCGGAAGGCTGGGGCGACAGTCCGGGTTCAAGATCCTCAAATGCGGTATAGGAACCAAGATAGGCCAGCGTCGCCGTACCGATGGGGCCGTTGCGCTGCTTGCCGATGATGATTTCCGCCGAGCCCTTGTGCGGGTTGTCGGGCTGCTTGTGGTAGACCTCGTCGCGGTAGATGAACATGATGACGTCGGCGTCCTGCTCGATGGCGCCCGACTCGCGGAGGTCGGACAGCAGCGGACGCTTGTCCGTGCGCTCTTCCAGTTTACGGTTGAGCTGCGAAAGCGCCACGACCGGAATATCCATTTCCTTCGCCAGCCCTTTGAGGGCGCGGGAGATTTCCGAAATTTCCTGTTCGCGGGAATCCGTCCGCTTGGAGCCGCGCATGAGCTGGAGGTAGTCCACCATGACGAGGCCCACGCCGGATTCGGCCTTGAGCCGCCGGGTGCGGGCGCGCAGTTCCAACGGCGAGAGCGCGGGCGTGTCGTCGATGTAGATGGGGGCCTGCCCAAGCACGTCGGCGGCGTGGTAGAGCCTGCTCCATTCCTCGGAGTCGAGATAGCCCCGGCGCAGGTGCCCCAGATCCACCTTGCCCCATGCGCAAAGCATACGCATCATGAGCTGATCCATCGACATTTCGAGGGAATAGATGGCGACGGGCACATTGTCCTGTACGGCGGCGCGCATGGCCATGTTCAGGGCAAAGGCGGTCTTGCCCATGGAGGGGCGGGCCGCAACAATGATGAGATCCGAAGGCTGGAGCCCGGCGGTCATCTGATCAAGGCGGTTGTAGCCTGTGGTGACGCCGGTGACGGCTTCCTTCTGCTCGAAGCGTTTGGTCAGCTCCTCAAAAACGCGGTTGACCAACTCTTTGGAACTCTTGAAGACCTTGCCAGAGGTGCGTTCCGAGATGGAAAAGACGGCCTGTTCGGATTCGTCCAGCAGGGCATCCACGCTGCGCGACTGGTCAAAACAGTTGCTGATGATGTCGGAACACGCGCTGATGAGGGAGCGCTGCAGCGACTTGTCGCGGACGATGGTGGAATAATATTCGGCATTGGCCCCGCTGACGACGGTCTGCGTCAGTTCCGAAAGGTAGGCCGCTCCGCCCACCGCTTCGAGCTGTCCATGATCCTTGAGGTAGCTCGCTACCGACACGAGATCGATGGGCGCGTTTTTGCGATAGAGTTCGAGGAAGCAGGTGTACAGCGTCTGGTGCGCGGGGAGATAAAAATCGTCGGAGGAAAGCGTGTCCACGAGCGTGTGGAAGACGCTGTTACGGATAAAAATGCCCCCCAGAACGGCCTGTTCGGCCTCAACGCTGTGGGGGGGGACTCGACGAAGCAGATCGTTCGTCGCCCGATTGGGATCGGCAGGGGATGCCATGCGGAAATTCCTCTGTTGGGGACGCGTGAAAAAGAAGAGCAGAGGAGCCCACCGCCGAGCCGCCGCCCCCGGTGAAGGCCGGGGGCGGCGCAGGAAACTATTCGGCGGCTTCTTCCGTCGGGGCCTCGGCCGGGGCTTCGGCGGCTTCCTCTTCAACGAGGTGAGCCTTGTCTTCGGAGACAACCTTCACGGTGAGGGAAGCGATGACGTCGGCATGCAGACGCACGCGGACAGGGTGATCGCCGAGGGTACGGATGGGATGGTCGAGCAGGATGCGGCGACGATCCACTTCGATGCCCTGAGCGGCCAGCGCATCGCCGATGATGGCGGTGGTCACGGAACCGTAGAGCTTGTCATTGTCGCCCACGCGCATGACGATCGGAAGAACGAGGCCTTCCAGCTTGCCGGCGAGGTCGTCGGCGGCGGCGCGCAGGGCGTCCATACGGGCCTGCAGCTTCTTGCGTTCCAGTTCAAAAGCCTTGAGGTTACCGGGGGTGACCAGCATGGCCAGGCCCTGAGGCAACAGGTAGTTGCGGCCATAACCGGCCTTAACCGTCACCACATCGCCAAGGCGACCCAGGTTTTCCACATCGGCACGAAGAATGATTTTCATACCGGGTCTCCTTAGATGTTGCTCTTTTTCTTCACGTCAGAGGAATGGCCGGCGGTGTAGAACAGCAGGGCCATCTGACGGGCGCGCTTGATCTCGGTGGAGAGCAGACGCTGGTGCTTGGCGCAGGTGCCGGTGATGCGGCGGGCAATGATCTTGCCGCGTTCCGTGATGTAATCGCGCAGGATGTCGGGGCGCTTGTAATCCAGCGGCAGTTCCGCATCGGCGCAGAAACGGCAGAACTTGCGGCGAGGGGCAAATTTTTTCTTGAAGGCCATGTTACGCAACCTCCTCGGCCGCGTCGGCCAGCTTTACGGTAAGGAACTTGAACACGCCGTCGCTGATGCGGATGATGCGTTCGAGTTCAGCCACGGTGTCGCCGGGGGCGACATATTCGAGGCGCACATAGTAACCGCGCATCTGTTTGCGGACAGGGTAGGCGAGGTCGCGCATGCCCCAGTGATCCGCGGCAAACCGACCGCCGGCGCGTTCGATGACACCCGTGAAGGTGCCAAGCAACGCTTCACGCGCATCGGCAGCCAGCTCCGGGGAAAGGAGCAGCAGGGTTTCAAACTTTCTCATGCCAAGATCCTCCTTGTGGACTATGGCCTGTTCCCAGAGTCGCCCTCTCGGACGCGATGAAACAGGCAAGGCAGAACTCAACCCAATACGCGAACAGAAGCGCCCTGTCAAGCCGCCTCCCGTTTCCATGCGGCGGGTTGTGCGAAACGGGCAATCATCATAGAGATCGGCCAACGATTTGGAGGAAGGCTTATGGATATGGAAAAGAGGTTCCCGACGCGTGAGGTTGACGGTGTGGATGTCCCGCAGATGGGCATCAAAGAGCTGATCAAGCAGCTCGGAGCGGCTCTTGAGACAATGGAAGGCAATCGCAAGTCATATACCTTGCCAGAGGAAATCGAGGCGGGTACGCTTATGGTCGCGCTTTTCGGCAATTCTTTGTACTACATGCGGTTGTTTGAAGAGAGCCTGCGCACGTTCGAGGCTGCGCAGAACGCCATGCTTGAGGAGCAGTTGCAGCAGGCCGATACTGTCGGCGGGATCTGCTAGGGCAGGGAATGGGGGAAGAGCGGGGCACGGGGCTTTAAGGGGATCCGTGACGGCTGGAGCGCAGAGGGGCCTTCCCGTGCCGAGGTCCCCTTCCTCAAGCCGATAAACGGACGGCTGAGCGCGTCTATAAAAAGCATAATGCCTTGCTTTGAATAAGACGGGCAGCCACGTTTGGGGCTTTTCCGAAGGCGGCCCCTACAAAGGGGTATAGGCTCTCTCTGACAAGCGGGAGGGGAAAGGTGCGCGTGGCTTACGATATAGCCGCAAAGGAAAGGGGCCGCCATCCCTGTAGGGAAGGGGCGGCCTTTGGGGTGATGGATACGAAAAAGGGCTTGTGTTTTGTCAACACAAGCCCTGTATTTCCAAGTGGTGCCGGGGGACAGAATTGAACTGCCCACACGGGGATTTTCAGTCCCCTGCTCTACCAACTGAGCTACCCCGGCTCGACAGGGAGAGTAACTACGCAAACTCTCCCGTCTTGGCAAGCTTTTTTTCGCTTTTTTCCGAATTTTTTTTCAATATATTTCTAATATGCGGAAAACGCATGAAAAAATCATCTATTGGGCAGGCACGATGCTCTTGATGATCACGGGCGTTTTCGGGACGTCCTGATAGGGGCCGTAGCTGCCGGTGGATACGGCCTTGATGCGGTCTACAACGTCCTGCCCCTGAACGACCTTCCCGAACACGGCATAGCCGTAGCCGGACGGCGTTTCGTTTTTGTGGTTCAGGAAATCGTTGTTCGCTACGTTGATGAAGAACTGCGACGTGGCGGAGTCGGGATCGCTGGTACGGGCCATGGCGATGGTGTAGGCGTCGTTTTTGAGGCCGTTCCCGGCTTCGTTGACCACGGGCTTGCGGGTGGTGGCCTTTTCCTGCATGTCGGCGGTATGGCCGCCGCCCTGAATCATGAACCCGTTGATGACGCGGTGGAAGATCGTGTTGTTGTAGAAGCCGGATTTCACGTAATACAAGAAGTTGCTGACGGTTTTGGGCGCTTTCGCGGGGCTCAGCTCAACGACGATGTCGCCCATGTTTGTTTCGATTTTGACTTTGGGCAGGGGCGCGGCGGCATGGCCCTGAATGGGCAGGAGGCCCGCGCCGAAGCACAGGGCGAGCGTGAGAACGGCAATACGGATGCTCTGCATGATTGTCTCCATAAAAGGTGAAAGAGTCCGCCGGACACGGCGGCTCCCCTTAGTATAGGGAAGAGGGTGCCGCTTGAAAAGCGGATTGCACGCCGCCCCGGACTTTCCGGCTTACAGCACTTCCCAGTCCCTGACGCGCAGTTCGACCGAGGCGATGCCGTTGTAGGCGTTGATGCCCGGCGTGTACGCGAGCCGGATGCGCTGCCCCTGTATGTTTTCGGGGATTTGATCCGCCTGCCGCCACGCCTTGGCCTGGAGGGTGATGCCGGAGCCTTCTTCCGTCACCTCAAGCGAGATGTGCTCGCGGGAATGGCCGAACGCCTTGCGCTTTTTTACCCGCAGGGGCAGCGAGGCGAAGATGGGTTCGGGGTTGCCGATGCCGAAGGGCTGGAGCAGTTCGAGCCCCTTCAGGACGGTGAAGTCCGAGGCCTGCGAAAAGGGCATTTCCGCATCAATCTTTAAAGAGGGCGTGAGCGGTTCTTCCCCAAGCTCCTCCCGGATGACGGCATCGAAACGCTCGCGCAGTTCGTCCAGGCGGCCGGGGGCGATACGCAGCCCCGCGGCCTGCCTGTGCCCGCCAAAGCCGAGCAGGATGTCGGCGCAGCGCGTGAGGCCCGCGTGGAGGTCGAATTCCGGGACGGAGCGGCCTGATCCCTTCAAGGTTTCCCCGTCGGAACAGAGGATCAGTACCGGGCGGTAGTAGGCTTCCACGATGCGCGACGCCACGATGCCGATGACGCCTTGATGCCAGTCCTCGCCGTACAGCACGAAGCCCAGCCGTTTGGGGTTGGCCTCGGCTTGTTCGATCGCTTCCTTGTAGATGCGCTCTTCTTCGGCGCGGCGTTCGTCGTTCAGGGCGGTCAGGGTCTGGGCAAGCTTGGCGGCCTCGTCGTGCGAGGGCGTGAGCAGCATGTCATGGGCCAGCGTGGGGCTGCCCAGACGCCCGGCGGCGTTGATGCGCGGGGCGAGGTTGAAGACCACTTGGCCCGCGCCGAGGGCCGCCACGGGGGAAAAACCGCTGGCCCCCTTGAGTTCGGCGAGGCCGGGGCGTTTGGCCTCCGCAATTTTGAGCAGGCCGTTTTTGACGAGGATGCGGTTTTGCCCCGTGAGCGAAACCATGTCCGCCAGCGTGCCGAGGGCCACGAGATCCAGCACCTGCCGCATGTCCATGCGCTTGCCCGACATGGCTTCCAGCCTGCCGTTGAGGGCGGCCATAAGGAAGAAGGCCACGCCCACGCCCGCCAGATGCGGGCAGGGGTTGTCTTCGCTGAGGCGCGGGTTGGTGATCGCGTGGGCTGGCGGCAGCTCGGCTGGCGGCATGTGGTGGTCGGACACCACCACCATAAAGCCCAGCTCCCTGGCCCGTTCCACGGCCTTCACATCGCTGATGCCGCAGTCCACGGTCAGCAGGACGCCCGGCCCTTCCTCGGCGGCGAGGCGTTCGATTTCAGGGATGTTGAGGCCGTAGCCCTCCTTCCGCCTGTCAGGGAGGTGTACCGACGAGGGCACGTCATGGAAGCGGAGGGTTTGCAGGATGAGCGTAGCGCCGGTGATGCCGTCCACGTCGTAGTCGCCCCAGATGAGGACTTTGCGCCCTTCCCGGATGCCTTGTTCCAGCGCATCGGCCGCTTCCCGCATGCCGGGCCAGCAGTCCGGGGGCGAGAGGTGGCGCAGCCCCGGCGAGAGGAACGAATCCATTTGGGCGGAAGTTTCCAGCCCGCGCTGCCAGAGCAGGTCGGCTACGACCTGAGGGACGCCCAGCTTGTCCGCCCATCCGGCGGGGCAGGGGCCCTTATCGGGCTGGTTGCGGAATTTCCATATTTTCATATTGATATTGGGGTGTTGGTGGTTGAACTCGGAGGGGGAGGGGGAAACTTTCTGTAGAAAGTTTCCCCCTCCCCCTCCGAACCTCCCCCTTCCTCTTCAAAGACTTTCGACTGGTGGGGAGGCTGCGCGTCAGGAGTCCCAAAAGGCTTCAAAAAGTTCAAGGGATGTGTTCCGGTCGGCCCGTCTTCCCATATGGAGGCAGGCTCGATTTTACCTTCTCCTCCGTCACCCGCGGCAAGGCCCGCCCCCGCATGTGGAGGCAGGCTGGATGCCGCACGCGAAAGTCTTGGGAGGGGAGAGGTGGGGCATGGGGAGGGAGAAGGGCAACACGTTTTCAGGAGGGGTTCCCTTTTTCTCCCCATTTTGCGTTTACGCTTTTTCCATCTCGTCCAGAATGGCGTGGGCCGTATCGGAGGGGACGGGGGCCTTGGTGATGGGGCGGCCGACGACGAGGAAATCGCTGCCGATGCGCACGGCCTGCGCGGGCGTCATGATGCGGCGCTGGTCGTCGGAAGCGGAGCCGGATGCCGGGCGGATGCCGGGCGTCAGGCACATCAGGCCGGGGCAGCGGGATTTGATGGCTTCGACCTCATGGCCGGAGCAGACCACGCCGTCCAGCCCCCACGACTGGCCGCCCGCCGCGAGATCGGCGGCAAGGCCGGAAAGGTCTTCCCCGTAGCCGGGCAGTTCGCCGGGGGCCATGCTGGTGAGCACGGTCACCGCGAAGAGCAGGGGCTTGGGGCCGCCTGCTTCGGCGCTTTGCCTGACGGCATCGACGGCGGCACGGATCATGCGTTCCCCGCCGAGCGCGTGCAGGGTGATGAGGTCAACGCCCATGAGACAGGCCGAACGCACGCCGCCCGCGACCGTATTCGGGATGTCGAACATCTTGAGGTCGAGCATGACCTTGAAGCCCATGTCCTTGAGCTTCCTGACGACGGCGGGGCCTTCGTGGGTGAAGAGCTCAAGGCCCACCTTCATCCAGATCGGGCAGCCGCGCAGGGATTCGGCGGTGGCGAGGGCGTCTTCGGCGTTGGTATAGTCGAGGGCTACAATGAGTTGGGCCATGGGTTCATCCTTCCAGAATGGTGTTTGCCAGCCCCGGACGGTGCGCGGGGTGGAGCGTCGAAGCGAGGTAGACCGCGCGCAGCTCGTCATAGGCCTTGTCCAGATCGTCGTTGACGATCCATGCGTCGAACCAGTGGGCCTGGCGGATTTCGGAGGCGGCATTGGACAGGCGGCGGGCGATGCTCGCTTCGTCGTCCGTGCCGCGCCCGCGCAGCCGGCGTTCCAGCTCGCTCAGGGACGGCGGCAGGAGAAAGACGTATTGCCCGCGCGGGAGCGAAAGGTGCAGTTGGGCCGCGCCCTGAACGTCGATGTCGAACAGGACGTCCTGCCCGGCTTTCAGGGTTTCGAGCACGGGGGCCAGCGGCGTCCCGTAATAATTGCCGTGCACATTGGCCCATTCCGCAAAAAATCCGGCTTCCCGGCGGCGGAGGAATTCTTCGACGGAAAGGAAATGGTAGTCCTTGCCGTCCACTTCATGGCTGCGCGGGGCCCTTGTGGTGCAGGAGATGGAATAGGCGAAGTTCGGGAATTCGGCCCGCAGGCGTTGGATGAGGGTCGTCTTTCCCGTCCCCGAAGGGGCGCATACGACGAGCAGCACCCCGGAACGGGCGGTTGTGGTCAGCGGCGTATCAGGCATTGTCCTCCTCCTGCATAAATCGTTGACCCAATGTGTCCGGCAGGATGGCGGAAAGGATCACATGGTTGGAATCGGTTATAATGATGGAACGGGTTTTTCGGCCTTGGGTGGCGTCCACGAGGCGGCCTTCCGTGCGGGCATCCTCACGCAGGCGGCGCATGGGGGAAGACGCCGGGTTGATGATGCCCACGACGCGGGAAGCGACCACGAAGTTGCCGAACCCGAGGTTGATGATCCGTTCTTTCGGCATAGCTATTCCAGATTCTGAACCTGCTCGCGGCATTTTTCCAGTTCGTTCTTGAAGTCCACCACAAGGCGGGACGTCTGGGCGTCCTGAATCTTGTTGCCGCAGGTGGCGATTTCGCGGAAGCACTCCTGAAGCGTGAAGTCGAGGCGCCGTCCGGCGTCGGCCCCGATTTCAAGGAGATCGCGCAGGCGTTCCAGATGGGCATGGAGGCGGGTGAGCTCTTCGCTGACGTCGAGCTTGTCCGAGAGGACGACCATTTCCTGAAGGAAGCGGCTTTCTTCCAGTTCGCCGTTGACGGCGGCGAGGGCTTCGGAAAGGCGTTCGCGGAGCACCGCAAACCGTTCTTCCTTGATCTCAGGGGCGCGTTCGTCGATGCGCGAAACCCATTCCTCCATCTGGGCGATGCGGGAGGCCATGTCGCGGGCCAGTGCCGCGCCTTCCGTCTCGCGGGATTCGTTCCAGTCCTCAAGCGCGGCGATAAGGCCCTCTTCGAGGCGTTCTTCCATTTCGTCGTCCCCGTCCCCGCTTTCGCGCTCCCAGAGCGTGGGGATGGCGAACAGGGCGTTGTAGTCCGGCTCGAAGGCGTCCCCGTGCAGATCCGCGAGCGCGGCCACCTGATCCAGCATGGCCGAGGCCTGCGCCGCATCAAAACGGAGGTTGGCCGCCGCGCCGCGCTGCTGGAGGGTGAGGGCGATTTCCATGCGGCCCCGCGCGGCGAAGCGCCGAACCACGCGTTCCAGACGGGACTCCAGCCCCCGCGCCTGAAGGGGGAGGCGCCATTTGAGATCCAGATGGCGGTTGTTTACACTCCGTATTTCCCACGTTTGCGTCCAGTCCGCGTCTTCCATGACGCAACGGCCGAAGCCGGTCATACTCCGCAGCATAGATTCTCCTTCAGGCTGTCAGCGTTGGGGATGGCTATCCGCATTATGTTACGGCATAAAGTTTTTCGGCACAAGAGCGGAAGCGGTTTGCCCGGCACTGGCTTCCCGTTTGATTTCAGTATATCCTTGACCCGATATGGGGACATGCCGCGGAAAGGAAGCTATCCGCCGTTTTTCGGCTCTTGACGTCCTTTTCCAAATAATACAAACCAATTTGTCTTTAGAACGCTCATAAGACATGATTGTTTCATCTTCACATAGGGTAAAGATACAGCCTTTTTCTTCCGTTTTCCGTTAGCGGGCCCCGTGACAGAGACGTTTTATTGGTTATTTGAAATGTGGAAAAAGAAAACATCAATCATTTAGTGGCGCAGCCTTGTCTTTTGAAGCGGGTTCCGGCAGTTGTGCCGGATAGGGGGAAAATCCGCCCGCCGCTTTTTTACGTCCTTCATTGAGCAGCAGGATGGGATGCCTATGGCCGTTCTTTGCGTGGAAGACCTTGATCATCTGGGGCTTACAGTCAGCGATATCAAGGCCACGTGCCGTTTTTACCAGCAGGTTCTCGGCATGACGCCGTTCACGTTCGGCAGCGGACGTACCGCCCTTTCGTTCGGCAGCCGTACGATCAACCTTCATGAAGCGGGCAAGGGGGATTTCCCTCAGGCCCATAACCCTCTTCCGGGCACGGCGGATCTGTGCTTCCTTTCCCGGACGCCGGTCGTTGAAATGCTGGATCATCTCAAAGCCAATGATGTCCCTGTGGAGGAGGGCCCGGTGCGGCGTGAAGGCGCCCTTGGGCCCATCACCTCCGTGTATTTCCGTGACCCAGACGGAAACTTGATCGAAGTGGCGAATTATACGGAAGCCTGAGCCTTCCGCGAGGTCTGTCATGCGCGTTTTGCCTTTCACGAAGTATTCACCCTGCGGAAATACGACCATCCTTGTCCGGGAGGCTTCGCTGTCCCCGGCGGACAGGGCCCGTGCCGCCGCCGAAATCATTGCTCCGGGGCATCTGGAAGCGGAGCAGGCCGGGTATGTGGACACCGCCGCTCCCGTCCCGCGGCTGGACATGATGGGCGGGGAGTTCTGCGTGAACGCGACCCGCGCCTTTGCCGCGCTGCTTGCCGAAGAGGGGAGGCTCAGCCCGGAAAGCGGCGGGCTTGGCGGGATCGTGAGCGTATCCGGGATGCCGGAGCGCCTGCGCGTCCGCGTCCGGCGTCTGGCCGCCCACCGTTTCGAGTCCGCCGTTCTCTTGGATCTGCCGCAAGAGCCTCCGTTGGAGAACGTGGCTCCGGGCATACATCTTGTCCGGGTGCCGGGCATTGCGCATCTGGTGCTGGATGCCGCCGCGCATCCGCTCCCCGCCGACAAGGATCGGGACACCGCCGCGCTGTTTGCCCGTTTCGGGCTGTTGGGCGAGGATGCCGCCGGGTGCATCTGGCTTCATCGTGAGCCGTCCGGCCTACGGATCACGCCTTTCGTATGGGTGCGCGGAACCGGGACGACCTACGCCGAGACTGCCTGCGGTTCCGGGGCATTGGCTGCGTCCATCGTCTGCCGTGGCGTTTACGGCGATGCGGGGGAACTGTCGCTGATGCAGCCGGGCGGTGAGCCGCTGCGTGTCGTGCCGGAGGGTTCCGCCCATCCCGGAGGCTGGGCCGCATGGATCGGCGGGGCTGTCAGGTGCATAGCCCGCGGGGATGTTTTTGTGGAATGTCTGGATTGAGAGGGAAGAACCGGGGGAAGGGAGGGGAAACCCTTCTGAAGAAGCGTTTCCCCTCCCTTCCCCCGGCCCCCATCCCTCCCCTTCCCAAGACTTTCGACTGGTGGGGAGGCCGCGCGGCGGGAGTTCCGCCGGATGAGGGAGACGTTCGCGTTTTGATGGAAACTGTATTGCAACTCTATGAAATTCAAAATGGATCCTTCAAAAATGATTGGAAAGGCGAGTGCCTCCGATGAGGCGGCGGCTTGACGGGGAGGCCGAATTTCGTCATTTTTTCAAAGCAGGCCTCAAGCCGGGACAACATGAAAGGCGGGACACGTTTCAAGAGCGTCCCGCCTTTCTTTATATCTATATTGATGGCAGTTGGTGAGGCATGAATCTATATTGATGGCAGTTGGTGAGGCATGAAGCGGTTCTCTTCTGAGAGGACGTTGATGTCATCATACTATTTCGTTAGGTTGTGTCATTGTTTAATATATAACTATTTGAAAATGTTGAAATAACTTTTGTATCTTAAAAAATAAATAATTTCAATATATTATATATTAACGACACAGCCTAGAAACTATCCGTACTTTCTTAAGATGGAAGAAAAAGGCGTTATCCCCTAGTAGCTGATTGATATTTTTGGCTCTGCCATAGTATGTGCTGTTTATCTCCACAGCGCGGTGAACATACAGCCTTTTTTCCAGTTTTCCCCTTGGCGGGCTCCACGGCTAAGGCATTTTGCTGGTTATTCCTTTGGAACTTCAAGGAAAAGGGCATCAACTCTTTTCTATGATACAGCCATATTTTTTTCTTGAAACTCCAAATAGCCTGTTATAGTAGAAGGTTGATATTCTATTCCATATATTCAAGATAAATGCTGAGGAAAATTCTTTTTGTCGTTGGGTCGATAGAAAGTATCTTTAAAAAAGGCTGTGCCATAGGAAACGGTTGGTGATTTATTTCTTGAAAACCCAAAGGAATAATCAATGAATGCCCCAATTATGGAGCCAATCAGTAAAAAACTGGAGAAATAGCCTGTATTTTCAGCATATTTTAGACATAAAACAACCGTATGTTATGACAGAGCCTAAAGAAATAGGCTGTGTTATAGAAAATGGTAGATGCTTTTTTCCTTGGAGCTCCAAAGGGATAACCGGAAAAATGCCTTAGCCGTGGCTCCCGCCAAGGGGGAAAACCGGAGAAAACGGCTGTGTTTTCATCGTACTGTGGAGATGAAACAACCACATACTATGACAAAGCCTAAAAAAATAAAATTGATTGTTATAAAATGATAACAATTAAATGTGATGATAAAACCGCACAATAAATAATCAAAACGCCTCTATAATGAAGTTTTCCAGAAAGCTCTGAGGATGTGTTTCCTCCATCTCTACAATATGATAAAAATACGGCCTTTTCCTCAGCTTTCCATTGTGGAACCCATAGTGGAGGCATTTTATTGATTATCTTTTGGGAACTTCAAGAAACACCAACCATTTTCTATGAGGCTGTGTTTAAGTTTGTGGTTGATACAAGATTCCAACTGGAAAGGAAGAGTTCTTTGGAAATTATCTGGAGGTCTCGCAACAATTCTTCAAAACTGGATTTTATGTGATAAACAAAAAATGAGAGCTGCCCACATCACCAGACGTGGAACGAGCTTTTATCTATTGATTTTCATTGAAAAAAATCATCAACCGTAAAATTGAACGCAGCCTTCTATGATACGGCCTCCAATAAAAAGTACCTGAAAATTGTACATCCATTACCTTGAATGAAAACATCAACCTCTTCTTATAACGGAACCAATAAAGATATTGAAAGGCCAACACCCCTTATTCTGAAACGGAGATACGCATTCAGGGAATGCTGGGAATAGGGATTCGATAAGCGTGAAAGTCTTTGAAGAGGAAGGGGTGGGGTCTGGGGAGGGGGAGGGGAAACTTTCTCCAGAAAGTTTCCCCTCCCCCTCCCCAGTTCTCCAGTTCCCCTACGCCCCTTCCTCACGCCTCTTGTGATAAGCGTGCTGGATAAAACGTACGAGGTCGCCCTTGCGGGCGGCCCAGTCGGGGGCGACGAGCTCGCCGGGGGCCGGATCGGCGACGACGCGGTGGATGATGATGTCGGGGCGGAGTTCCGTAAGGGCATCCACGGCAAGCTCGATGTAGGCGCCCTCCGTCAGCGGGACGTAGCCGCCGGAACGGTAGGCCTGCTCAAGCGCCGTGTTCCGGCAAACATAGACGTTGTGCAGCTTGACCCCGTGGACGGGCAGGGCGTTGAGGCGGCGGACGGTGGCGTGTACGTCGTCCGGCGTTTCTCCGGGAAGGCCGAGCATGAGGTGCGCGCAGACCTGCACGTCGGTTTTTTCCGCCAGTTCGATGGCCCGCGCCGAGGCCGCCGCGTCGTGCCCCCGGTTGATGCGCCGCAAGGTGGCGTCGTTCAGGGTCTGAACCCCAAGCTCAAGCCATTTTTCTTTCCACGGCGCGGCTCCGAGGAGAGCCATTTTTTCGGCGTCGAGGCAGTCGGGCCGGGTTCCCACGGAAATCCCGGCGAGATCGGGCAGGGTGCGGAAAATCTCCAGCATCGCCGCAAGCCGCGAGGCGGGGCCGTAGGTATTGGAAAAAGATTGCAGGTACGCGAGGAACAGCGAGGCCCGGTTGGACTTGCGGAAGTGTTCGCGCCAGTATTCCCATTGGGCGGGGAGGTTCATCCCGGCAAGGCCGAGCCCGGAACCGGAACCTATGGCGTTGCAGAAGGTGCAGCCCGCGCGGGAGAGCGTCCCGTCACGGTTGGGGCAGCTTGCCCCGGCGTCGAGGGGGATCTTCTGGACCCGCTGGCCGAAGCGTTGGCGGAGATGGACGGTGAACGTGTTCCATGTATGCATCAAAACGGGCCTTTCGGTCGGACAGCCGCCAACGCGGTGGCGGTACATTTATTTTGACCTTGATTGTTATACATTGAAAATATTTACTATATGTTGTAGTTTGCCAAAACCGGCGGGAGCTTGCTCTTGACAGCGGGGCGTTTTTGGCCCAACACTTCGCGACTGAACTAAGCTACCTGCAAAATGGAAAGCTGAAAAGAGCGTGCGGTTTCCGCAAACGAACCGGCGCGCCAGTTCCCTCCGGCTCTCCTAATTTCCACTTCCGGTACTGATTGAAGATCGACAGATCTTGTTTGGCCCATAGAGAAGACAAGTGAGCAATCCTGTATGCCAAAACTCGTGAATTTCATTCTCGGCGCGTTTTCCAATGATCTCGCCATCGACTTGGGAACCGCCAATACCTGCGTGTACGTGAAGGGGCAGGGCATCGTCCTGCGCGAACCCTCCGTCGTCGCCGTCAAGAAGGACTCTCGCGGCAACAGCGTGGTGTTGGCCGTCGGTCAGGACGCCAAGCGCATGCTTGGGCGTACCCCGGGCAATATTCAGGCTATCCGCCCCATGAAGGACGGGGTCATCGCCGATTTTGAAGTGACCGAAGCCATGCTTCGCCATTTTATCTCTAAGGTGCACAATTCCCGCCGCCACCTTGTCCGTCCCCGGATCATGGTGTGCGTGCCTACCGGCATCACGCAGGTGGAAAAGCGCGCGGTGAAGGAATCCGCCCAGAGCGCGGGCGCCCGCGAAGTCTATCTTATTGAAGAGCCCATGGCCGCCGCCATCGGCGCCAACCTCCCGATTCAGGAGCCCACCTCCAACATGGTGGTGGACATCGGGGGCGGCACCACGGAAGTCGCGGTCATCTCCCTGTCGGGCATCGTGTATTCCCGCTCGGTGCGCGTCGGCGGCGACAAGATGGACGAATCCATCATGACGCACGTAAAACGCAAATACAACATGCTGATCGGCGAGTCCTCCGCGGAAGAGATCAAGATCAAGATCGCCTCAGCCTATCCTATGGACCCCGAACAGCAGATCGAAGTCAAGGGCCGCGATCTCGTGACCGGCATCCCGCAGAACATCATCATCACCTCGGAGGAAGTCCGCAAGGCCATTTCCGAACAGGTGGACAGCATTGTCCAGGCCGTGCGCATCGCCCTTGAACAGACCCCCCCGGAACTCGCCGCCGACATCGTGGATCGCGGCATCGTCCTTACCGGCGGCGGCGCGCTGCTCAAGGGGTTGGATCAGCTCCTGCGCGAAGAAACCTCCCTGCCCATCACCGTGGTGGAAGATCCGCTGTCCACGGTCGTCATGGGCACCGGCCGCGCGCTCGACAACCTCAATGAACTCGGCGACGTCTGTATTGACTGATAGCGCGCCTGCCGGGGGATGCCCCCGCAGGCTTTCCGGCCCGCAGCCCGTTTCCCTGCCGGCTCTGCGGGCCGGTTCATCTCCGCCTTCCGCTGGATTCCGCCCATCGGCGGGCCTTTCTCCGGACAAAGCATGTCTCCCAAGCACATCCTGCTGATTCCCGCCCTTGCCCTGTTGATGTACCTCGGTATGTACAGTTGGAACCAGCGCACCCATATCCTCGACAACTTCGCGGCCAACACAGGGCTCGAAGCCTCGGGCGTCGTCCTCAAGTCGGTGCGCATGGTGCAGGACACGGTCATGGGGGCGTGGAACCGCTATCTTGATCTTGTGGACGTGCGTGAGGAGAATGACGAGCTCAAGAAGCAGGTCGAACAGCTCCGCCATAAGCTGCTGATGGCCTCTGAGGAGCGTGCCGAGCTCATCCGCCTGCGCCGCCTGCTGACGCTTACGCCGCCGGAAGGCTGGCAGACGCTTGGGGCCCGTGTGCTCGCCGGGCGCATGGGGGCGAATTCCGCGCTGGCGTCCGTGCTCATCGGGCGCGGGTACATGACGGGGGCCATTCCGGGAACGCCGGTCATGACCCCGCAGGGCGTCGCGGGCCGGGTGCTGCGGGCCGGGCCGAGTTCGGCCACGGTGCTCCTGCTCGTCGATCCGGGGAGCCGTATCGCGGTGATCAGCCAAGAGAGCCGCATTCAGGGCATACTCGTGGGCGGCGGCCCGGACAAGCCGCTGGAGATGCGTTTCGTGTCGCACAACGATGTGATCCGCGCCGGTGAAATTCTGGTCACATCCGGCCTCGACGATGCGTTCCCCAAAGGGATCCCCGTGGCGCGGGTATTGTCGGCAACGCCTTCGGATCTTTCATCGTTTCAGACCATTCAGGCCGCTCCGCTGGCGACGTTGTCCGAGCTTGAAGAAGTGCTGCTCATTTCCCGTGTGGAAGGTTCCGGCGTTTCCGGCTCGCTGTCCGGCGTGCTGGGGGCGCCGCGCCAGTCCTCGGCCGATCCGGCGGGCGGCCCCGCCGTGCAGCGCGCACAGCCCCAGCCCGGCCAGCAGGGATCGACGATCCCCGGCCCGCCCCGTCCCGACGCGCCGTTTTTCCTGAGCGGCCCGACGCCCCCGCCCGGGCTGCCGCTGCGGGGCCGTCCATGACGCTCAACATCCTGTGGTGGGCGGCCTTTTTCGTGCTCGGCCTTGCCCTCCAGCAGGCGCTGCCCGGCACGGACGTCCTGGTCGCCGGTTTGTTTCTGGCTTTGCAGGAGCGCCGCCCTTTCCAGCTCGCCGTGGTGCTGTTCGCGCTCATCCTCGTTCAAGAGGGCGTGGGCACGTTGGATTTCGGCACGTCCGTTCTTTGGTACCTTTTGGTCATTACGCTCTTTTTCGCCGGGCGCTGGATGTTTGAAACGGAAAACTGGCTGTTCGTGCTGCTCCTCAGCGGCTGTATCGGCTTGGCGCATTACGGCGTCATCTGGCTCATGACGCGGCTTCAGTTTATTCCTCTCGATATGACGCGGCTGCTTGACGAAAGCATCCTTCAGGCGCTGCTGACGCCGTTTGTCTGGCAATGCAGCATGATGGCGCGCCGGTGGGTGGTTCCCAATGAAAACAATACAGCTTGAAACCGAAGGCTACCAGCCGCCCAAGAGCGGGCTTATCCTGTTGCAGTGCCTTGTCGGTTTGCTGTTCTTCACGTTCGTCATCCGGTTTTGGTACCTCCAGATCCACCGTGGGGCCGATTTTGCGCAGCAGGCGCAGGCCAACCATCTGCGGCAGGAGTCGGTATATGCCTCGCGGGGCCTTATCCGTGACGTGAAGGGCACGCTGCTTGCCGAAAACCGCCCCGCCTTCGGGCTGGCCCTGATCCGGGAAGACTGCAAGGACATTTCCTCCACCTTGGCGCAGGTCAGCGAATGGGCGGGCATCCCGCTGGAGCAGCTTGCCAACCGTTTTCAGCAGGACAGGCGCAAGGTGAAGCCTTTCGAGCCGATCCTTTTGCTCAACGACATGCCTTTCGATCAGGTCGCGCGCATTGAGGCGCAGCTCATGCACTGGCCGGGGCTGGAAATCGTCACCCGTTCCAAGCGCTATTATCCCGAAGGCAAGGAGTTCGCGCATATCCTCGGCTATGTGGCGGAAGCCAACGAGCGGGAGCTTGCCGCCGATCCGTACCTTGCCCTCGGCGACACGGTGGGCAAGCAAGGGCTTGAGTATGTGTTCGAGCAGCGTCTGCGCGGGCACAAGGGGCTTTACAACGTCGAAGTCGACGTCCTTGGGCGTTCCCTCGGCAAGACGCTGGTTGAAGAGCCGCAGAACGGGGAAAACCTTCAGCTTTCCCTCGACACCAAGCTGCAAAAGCAGCTCGCGGCGCTGCTCGGCGGCCAGACGGGCAGCATTGTGGTCATGGAGCCGCAGACGGGCCGGCTTTTGGCGCTGGTGACGAACCCTTCCTACGACAACAACGTGTTTGTCGGCGGCCTGTCCCAGAAGGACTGGGTGGCGCTGCGCGACGATCCCTTCCATCCGCTCCAGAACCGGGCCATCCAGAGCGTATACCCGCCCGGCTCGGTCTGGAAACTCATGATGGTCGGGATGTTTCTCAAGGAGGGCATCTCCCCCTCGTTCCGGGTCGTGTGTACCGGCTCCGTGAAGCTCGGCAACCGGGAATTCCGGTGCTGGAGGAGGGGGGGGCATGGCTCCGTGGACATGATCCAGTCGCTTCTGCATTCGTGCGACGTGTATTATTATGTGCTCGGCGAAAAACTCGGCATCAACCGCATCGAGCAATTTGCCAAGGCGTGCGGGTTCGGCGCGCCTACGGGCATCGATCTGCCGCATGAGAAATCCGGCCTTGTGCCGTCGAGGGCATGGAAGAAGCGCCGTTCGGGTGAGCCGTGGTATCGGGGGGAAACGCTTAATGTTTCCATCGGGCAGGGGTACACGCTGGTGACGCCGCTCCAGATGGCGAATTTCGTGAGCGCGCTGCTCAACGGCGGCAAGCTGATGAAGCCTCAGCTTCTGGCCGATGCCAAGCCGGAAGTCCGGGGGGAGATCCCTTTCAGCGAAGAGGCCCGCAAGCTGGTATTGGAAGGCATGCGCGTTACGGCGGATGTCGGCACTGCCAAGGTTCTGCGCCGCACGGACGCCGTTATCGGCGGCAAGACGGGGACTGCGCAGGTCGTCAAGATCCGCATGGTCGGCGAGCGCAGGCAGCGTACGGCGGAAATGGCGTATCTGGAGCGCGACCACGCATGGATTGCCTCATACGGCCGCAAGGACGGAAAGGATGTGGTCGTTGTCGTCATGCTGGAGCACGGGGGCGGCGGCAGTTCGGCGGCCGGCCCGGTAGCCCGTGACGTATATAACATTCTTTACGGGACTCCGCTTGGGCCGCAGCCGCAGAGGGCGGCAGCCCGCACGGTGCGCGAGGATTGATTGCGGAATGAGGCGGGGGAGGGGCTTTCCGTACCCCCCCCTCGGCCTCTATTCGCAGAACATCGACGCTATCGGATTCCCGTTCTGCGGGCGGGCATGCCGGAAGCTTCGTTTTCTGATAAAGTATCGTCCTGTTAATTATCCTAATCAGGATAATTAACAATAAAAGAAACATATTCGGGCGGTTCCGTTTGTGCCGGGGTCCGGGGGGCGGCTCGCCTCCCGGCGGGTGCAGGGCGGCGCCCTGCCGGGGTACGGGGCGGAGCCCCGTCAGGAGTTGCTGCATGGCGATGGATCGGAGACTGCTGACGTATATCAACTGGGGGCTTGTGGCCGCCACGCTCCTGCTGTTCTGGGTGGGGATCGGCAACCTGTATTCCGCCAGCGGCGTCAGGGTGGAGGACGGCATCAGCCTTGCCCCGTACTATGAACGCCAGATGATCTGGGGGGCGTTCGGCCTGATCGCCATGATCGCCTGCATGAGCTTCGACTACCGCCATTTGCAGGCTATGGCCCTGCCTTTTTTCCTGATTGTGCTCTTTTCCCTCTGCCTGATCCCTATCTTTGGGAAAGTCATCTACGGCGCGCGCCGCTGGATCGATTTGGGGTTCTTCCACTTCCAGCCCAGTGAAATGGCCAAGATTGCCGTGCTGATCATGGGGGCGCAGGTGCTCTCGCTGGACGGCGAGCCGCTGTCGTGGAAGAAGCTTTTTCAGGTCTCGTGCGTGGGCGGCATCCCCGCGGCTTTCATCGTATGCCAGCCTGACCTTGGGACGGCATTGACCGTATTGGCCATCCTTGGCGGCATGATCCTGTACCACGGCCTCAAGAAGCGGGTTCTGCTCGTCTGCCTCATCAGCATTCCATTGCTGCTTCCCGTGGCGTGGTTCGCGCTGCACGACTACCAGAAGCAGCGCATCATGACATTCCTTGATCCGTCCAGTGATCCGCGGGGGGCGGGATACCATATTATCCAGTCAAAAATCGCCATAGGCTCCGGCCAGATATGGGGGAAGGGCTTCCTTGAGGGTACGCAGAGCAAGCTGAGCTTCCTTCCTGAAAAGCATACCGACTTTGCCATCGCCGTGTTCGGCGAGGAATGGGGTTTTGTCGGCTGCGTCGCGCTCATGGCGCTGTTCAGCCTCTTTTTATTGAGTATTTTCGAGACGGTGCGGGGGGCCAAAGATCGTTTTGGGAGCAACCTCGCGGCGGGGATTTTCATCTATTTCTTTTGGCAAATCTTTATCAACGCCGGCATGGTAGTGGGGATCATGCCGGTGGTCGGCATCCCCCTCCCTTTCATCAGCTATGGCGGCAGCGCCACGGTGGTCAACTTTTCCCTGATCGGGCTGGTCTTGAATATTTCCATGCGCCGCTTCCTGTTCAAAACGTAACGGATGCCGCGGCGTCCGGCTGAATAATATTTTTTTCACAAAGCTGGAAGAAGGGGCCGTTCCGGGGGAAGCGGGCGGCACGCGGCGGCTAGGCGCTTGAAATGGTGAATGTTCGCTGCCGCGTGCGGCAAACCGTCCGTTTCCCATAAAAGCGGATTGTGATCTTTTGCTTTTGAGAAGAACCTTTGACACATTTTGCTGGTTCGTATATAATGTCCGCATTCTATACGTTTAGCCGTTTTGTATGAAGGGAGTTTCCGCGTGGTAGATCTTAATATTACGTTATGGATCCAGTTGGCGAACTTTCTTGTCACTCTGGTTGTGCTCAACTATCTTTTGATCTCGCCAATCCGGAAGATCATCCGTAAGCGCAAGGACAACGTGGAAGGGCTGCTCGGCGAAATCGAAGCGTTTGTTGCGGAAAGGCAGCAGCTTCTGGACGAGTACGAGTCGGAACTCCGTAAAGCGCGCGAAGCCGCCGCCATCTACCGCAAGGACGGCAAGGTCATGGGCGAACTGGAAAGGGCGCGCATTTTTGATGCCGCCAGCAAGGACGCCCAGTCCGAAGTGCGGACGACGCAGGCCGCCGTGCGTGCCGACGCCGGCGTGACCCGCCGCGCGCTTCAGGCGAAAATGCACGAATTCACCGAAGCCGCCATGGCGAAGCTTCTGGCATAACTCAGAGTTCGGGGGATACCTTGAAAGCGCTAGCTTCTTTTTTCCTGTCCAGAGACGGTATCGTGGCTGTGGCCACCCTGATTCTGCTGGGTGTCGTTTCCCATTTCAGCGATCCGTACAACCCGTGGATCAACTTGCTGGCCCGCGTCGGCAACGTATGCGTCTTCTTGTACATCCTGTGGCGTGCCGCCGGGAAGGCGATTGTTGACGGCCTGAGCAGCAGGCGCGCCGCCATCGTCGACGAGCTCGACAGCCTCGCCGCCCGCAAGGCCGCCGCGGAAGAGCAGCTCGCCGCCATGATCGAGAAGATCGACGGCCTTGATGCCGAGTGCGAGACCATCCTCAAAGACAGCCGGGCCCGCGGCGAGGCCATCCGTGAAGCCATTGTCGCCGACGCCCTCGAAGAGGCTGAAAAGATTCGCAACGCCGCGCACCGCGCCGCCGACAGCGAAACGAAGAAGGCCATTGAGGAATTGCGGAGCCAGATGGCCGACGAAATCGTGCAGGCCGTGGAAGCTACCCTGAAGGAGAAGCTTGATATGAAGAAGCATGTCAAGCTCATCGACAACGCGCTGAAAAAGGTGGTGCTCAATTGAACGGCGACATCGTGGCACAGCGGTACGCCAAGGCGCTTTTCGCCTTGGGGCAGCAGGAAGGCATGGCCAAGCTGGAGCAGTACGGGGAAAATCTGTCCGCTCTTGAAGGCGTCCTTGAAGAGTCTCCCGAACTGGTGCGGCTCTTCCATATTCCCGTCATCAGCGTCGCCGAAAAGCAGAAGGTTCTGTCGCAGGTTCTCGACAAGCTCGGCGTTGACCCCATGATAAAAAATTTCTGCTCATTGCTGGCAGAAAAGGAACGTCTCCCTCTTTTTGAAGAGATTGCCGAAGCGTTCGGCAAGCTCCTTGACGAGGCTTGGGGCGTTGTTCGCGGCAAGCTCCTGACTGCCGTAAGCCTCAGCAAAGAGCAGCAGGCTGGCATCCTTGCCAGACTCGAAAAGCAAACCAGCAGACAGATCGCGCTGAAGTTCGAAGTGGATCCCTCCATCCTCGGCGGGGTCGTCCTTCAGGTGGGGGACAACGTGCTGGATGCGAGCCTTCGAGCTCAATTGGCTATCCTCAGAGACATCATCAAGAGGGGTGAATAGGATCATGCATATCAATGCAGGCGAGATCAGCAAGATCATCAAAGAGCAGATCCAGAACTACGAGCAGCGTGTCGATGCCACCGAAACCGGCACAGTGCTTTCCGTAGGGGACGGGATCGCCCGTGTGTATGGCGTCCAGAACGCCATGTCCATGGAGCTTCTCGAATTCCCCGGCGGGCTGTTGGGCATGGTGCTCAACCTGGAAGAAGACAACGTGGGTGTAGCCCTGCTTGGTGAAGATACCGGCATTAAGGAAGGCGATCCAGTCAAGCGTACCGGGCGCATCTTCTCCGTGCCGATCGGCGATGCCGTCATGGGGCGTGTTCTGAACCCCCTCGGTATGCCCGTCGACGGTCTCGGGCCGGTTGAAGCCACCGAATTCGGCGCCGTGGAAGTGAAGGCTCCCGGCATCATCGCCCGCAAGAGCGTGCACGAACCCATGGTCACCGGGATCAAGGCCATCGACGCCATGACCCCCATCGGCCGCGGGCAGCGCGAACTGGTCATCGGCGACCGTCAGACCGGCAAGACCGCCATCTGCATCGACGCCATCCTTGCCCAGAAGAATTCCGACGTGCACTGCTTCTATGTGGCTATCGGGCAGAAACGCTCCACTGTCGCGCTCGTGGCCGACACCCTGCGCAAGCACGGTGCCATGGAATACACCACCATCATTTCGGCTACCGCTTCCGAACCGGCCCCGCTGCAGTACATCGCGGCCTACTCCGGTTGCACCATGGCCGAATACTACCGCAACAACGGCAAGCACGCCCTCATCGTGTACGACGACTTGTCCAAGCAGGCCGTGGCCTACCGCCAGATGTCCCTGCTGCTCCGTCGTCCTCCGGGACGTGAAGCCTACCCCGGCGACGTCTTCTACCTCCATTCGCGCCTCCTCGAACGCGCGGCGAAGGTGAACGACAGCCTGGGGGCCGGTTCCCTGACCGCTCTGCCCATCATCGAAACGCAGGCCGGCGACGTGTCCGCGTACATCCCCACCAACGTGATCTCCATCACCGACGGGCAGGTGTACCTGGAACCCAACCTCTTCAACGCCGGTATCCGTCCGGCCATCAACGTGGGCCTTTCGGTATCCCGTGTGGGCGGCTCCGCCCAGATCAAGGCCATGAAGCAGGTTGCCGGCACGATGCGTCTGGATCTCGCCCAGTATCGCGAACTGGCCGCTTTCGCCCAGTTCGGTTCCGATCTGGACAAGTCCACGAAGCAGAAGCTGGAACGCGGCGCGCGCCTGGTGGAACTGCTGAAGCAGCCCCAGTACCAGCCCATGCCCACTCAGGAACAGGTCGTGTCCATGTATGCCGCCACCCGCGGCTTCATGGATGATGTGCCGGTTGCCTCCGTGCAGGCTTTTGAACGTGACTTCCTTGACTTCATCCGCAGCGCCAAGTCGGACATCCTGGACGACATCGTTGCCCGCAAGGTCTTGGACGCCGATCTCGAAGCCCGTCTGAAGGACGCCATCCTTGAGTTCAAAAAAGGCTATAACGCCTAGGGGACGGTAGCGCATGCCTTCGTTGAAAGACGTCAAAATGAAGATCGTCGGGGTTCGCAAGACCAAGCAGATCACCAAGGCCATGAACATGGTGGCCTCGGCGAAGCTGCGCGGCGCCCAGTCCCGCATTGAGCGTTTCCGCCCCTACGCGGAAAAGTTTCAGGCTGTGCTCGGCGATCTTGCGGCCAAGTCCGACGGCTCGGCTCATGCGCTTCTTGAGCGCCGTGCCGAGTGCCATGTCTCGGTGATCATTCTGGCTACTTCGGATCGCGGCTTGTGCGGCGGCTTCAACGCCATGCTCATCGCCAAGGCTCTGGACGCCGCCCGGACGAAGACGGCCGAAGGGAAAACCGTCAAGTTCATCTGCGTGGGCAAAAAAGGGCGCGACGCTATCCGCAAGACCGATTATGAAATCCTGTCGGCGCATGCGGATGTCATGGGCAGCTTCGACTTCTCCCTTGCTTCCGCTATCGGTAAGGATGTGGTGAGCGGCTACACGCACAAGGCGATGGACGAGGTGACCCTCATCTATGGCAAGTTCGTGTCCGTGGCGAGACAGGTTCCTCTTGTTCAGACCCTGCTGCCGGTGGAGGCTGCTGCGCCCGCAGCGGCCGGTTCCGCCGCAGACGGCGCTTCCGCTCAGGGAGTGTCCGAAGAATACACTTACGAACCCGAAGTGACGAAGCTCCTTGCCGAAATCCTTCCCCGGTTCGTCAATGTGCAGATATACCGTGGCCTGCTGGACACTTCCGCGAGCGAAAACGCTGCCCGGATGTCCGCTATGGACAACGCCACGCGCAATTGCGACGAAATGGTGGGTGCCCTGACGCTGCTCTTCAACAAGACGCGCCAGACATCCATCACCAACGAGCTTATTGACATCGTTGGCGGCGCGGAAGCTCTGAAATAAGGGAGCGAGCAATCGTTATGAGTGAAAACATCGGCAAAATCGTTCAGGTCATCGGCGCAGTCGTTGACGTGGCGTTTCCCGACGGTCATTTGCCCAATATCCTGACCGCTCTGGAAATCAAAAACCCCAACAACAGCGATGCGCCTGATCTGATCTGCGAAGTGGCCCAGCACCTGGGCGACGACGTTGTACGCACCATCGCCATGGACGCGACCGAAGGCCTCGTCCGCGGCATGGACGTCGTGGACACCGGCAAGCCGATCATGGCCCCGGTGGGCTCGGCGTCCCTTGGGCGCATCATGAACGTGGTGGGCCGTCCCGTTGACGAAATGGGCCCCATCAAGGCTGAAAAATACCTGCCCATCCACCGCGAGGCTCCGAGCTTCGTGGAGCAGAACACCTCGGTGGAACTGCTTGAAACCGGCATCAAGGTCGTTGACCTGCTTGTCCCCTTCCCAAAGGGCGGCAAGATGGGGCTGTTCGGCGGCGCCGGCGTGGGCAAGACCGTTATCCTCATGGAAATGATCAACAACATCGCGAAGCAGCACGGCGGTATCTCCGTGTTCGCCGGTGTTGGCGAACGTACCCGTGAGGGGAACGACTTGTATCATGAAATGAAGGACGCGGGCGTTCTTGAGAAGGCCGCCCTCGTGTACGGCCAGATGAACGAACCTCCGGGAGCCCGTGCCCGCGTGGCCCTGACCGCCCTCACCTGTGCGGAATACTTCCGCGACGAGGAAAATCAGGACGTGCTGCTGTTCATCGACAACATCTTCCGCTTCACGCAGGCTGGTTCGGAAGTGTCGGCCCTGCTCGGCCGTATGCCCTCCGCGGTGGGTTATCAGCCCACCCTCGGTACCGACCTCGGTTCGCTGCAGGAACGTATTACCTCCACCAACAAGGGGTCTATCACCTCGGTGCAGGCCGTATACGTCCCCGCCGACGACTTGACCGACCCGGCTCCGGCGACGACCTTCTCGCACCTTGACGGTACGCTCGTGCTTTCCCGTCAGATTGCGGAACTGGGCATTTACCCCGCTGTGGACCCGCTTGACTCCACTTCCCGTATTCTTGACCCGAACGTCGTGGGTGAAGAGCACTACAGCGTGGCTCGCGGTGTGCAGCAGGTGTTGCAGAAGTACAAAGAGCTTCAGGACATCATCGCCATCCTCGGTATGGACGAGCTGTCCGACGAAGACAAGCTTGTCGTGGCCCGTGCCCGTCGTATCCAGCGTTTCCTGTCGCAGCCTTTCCATGTGGCCGAAACCTTTACCGGCACTCCCGGCGTCTATGTGAAGCTGGAAGCCACGGTCAAGGCTTTCAAGGGCATTCTGAACGGCGACTATGACCACCTTGCGGAAGACGACTTCTACATGGTGGGCGATATTGATATGGCTCTGGCCAAGTACCAGAAGCGTCAGGAAAACTAGGAGCCTGATTATGGAATCCACGCTTCAGCTCGAAATCGTCACACCTGACAAAGTTGTGGTCAGCCAGACCGTGGATTACGTCGGTGTTCCGGGTATCGAAGGTGAATTCGGCGTCCTGCCGCATCACGTTGCGCTTCTGTCCGCTTTGGCCATCGGTGACCTCTATTTCCGCGTCGACGGGAAGACGGAACATGTGTTCGTCTCCGGCGGGTTTGCTGAGGTTTCCGACAACAAGTTGAGCATTCTGGCTGAATCGGCCGAACGTGGCGAGGACATTGACATCGCCCGCGCCAACGCAGCCCGGGAACGTGCGGAAGCACGTTTGGCCGCCAAAACCGCTGAAACGGATATGTTCCGGGCGCATCTCGCTCTCCAGCGTGCTGTGGAGCGGCTGCACGTCGCCTCATTGGTTTAATTGGTTTTGTCTTACGCTTGAAGGGCGCGGGGCTTCGGCTCCGCGCTTTTTGTTTTTGGCTCTGTCATAGCATGTGGTTGCTTCATCTCAATAGTGCGGTGAAAATACAGCCTTTTCTCTTCGGTTTTTCTCTTGGCGGAATACAGGGCTAAGGCATTTTGTCGGTTATCCCTTTGGAACTTCAGGGAAAAAAGCATCAACCACTTTCTATGACACAGCCTTTATTTTTGGTTCTGTCATAGTAGTGGTTGTTTCCTTTTTGCAGTGCGGTGAAAATACGGCCTTTTTCTTCAGCTTTCCCCTTGGCGGAATCCAAGGCTAAGGTTTTTGCTGGGTATTCCTTGGAGCTTCAAGGGAAAAACATGGCTCTGTCATAGTACATGGTTGTTTTGTTTTATCAATATACTGAAAATACATGCTTTTTCTCAAGTTTTCCCGCTGGTGGGCTCTGTGGTTGGGGGATTTTATTGGTTATTTCTTTGGAATATTGAGGAAATAAAGCATCAACCGTTTTCTATGACACAGCCTTGTTTTTTAGCCTGTTGGGGCGCGGAACGGTTGAAATAATAAGCTGCCCGCTATGCGGCTGGAGGGAGAGGCAAAGGCCACGCCACCCCTTTCCTCAATTGCGGCCTAGGGGCTGTTCACATAAGCTGAGAGTAAATATAATTTTTACAATGGTTATCGCTTATTTTGAACGATGCCGCATTTTTCTTCAATCCCCTTCAATCATGGGAAAAATTCAGCATGGTGCGAACACGTCCCAGCGTAAATTGCTAAGGGATTGTGAGTGGAGCGGTCAGGCTCATCTCAAGGCCGAAAAGCATATAGCCAAGAGCCTTCAGCCCTTTCAGAAAGGCTGTGTTATAAGAATGGTTGATGCTTTTTTCCTTGAAGCTCCAAAGGAATAACCGACAAAATGCCTTAGCTGTGGTTCCTGCCAAGGGGAAAACTGGAAAAAGGCCGTATTTTCACCGCACTGTGGATATAAAACAACCACACACTATAAACAGAGCCTTCAGAAAAGGCCGTCCGAAATGTTTCGGACGGCCTTTTCATGCGGAGGATGCTGTCATTCGGGTTCGATAAACGCGAAGGCCTTTGGTAAAGGAGGGGTGGGCTCCGCGCCGTAGTTTTGGGGAAGGGAGGGAAAGTTTCCGGGGAAGTTCCCTCCCTTGATGGGCTGTGCCAGCCTAGGCTGTGTCGTTATTTTTGTATATAATTATTTGAAATTATTGAAAACAATCTTTTGTATCTTAAGAGTAATTTGATAATTTCAATAAATTATATCAATTGACGCCACGACCTAGAAAACAAGCCCGCAGGCGATGATGCCGACAATGATGCCGTAGAGCAGGAAGGGCCAGAAGGTCTTCTTGATGATCATGCCTTCGCTGCCGGAGAGCCCCACGACGGCGCAGACGGCTACGACGTTGTGGATGCAGATCATGTTGCCCATGCCGCCGCCGACGGCTTGGGCGGCAACGATGACTTCCTTGGAGAAGTTCAACTGTGCGGCCATATCCCACTGGAACTGCGAGAAGAGCAGGTCGGACACGGTGTTGGAGCCGGTGATGAAGGCGCCGAGGCCGCCGACGTAGGAAGCGAGGGCGGGCCATGCCTCGCCGGTGAGGACGGCGAGGGTCTTGGCGAGGGCGAGAGGCATGGAATCCATGCCTGCATCGTTCACGCCGGAACCGCGGAAGATGGACACCAGCGCCACGGCTGCGAACAGCGCGATGGTCGGGGCCTTCATCTTCGCAAAGGTGGTGCCCCATGCTTCTTTTACGTCATTGGCCTTCATGCCGTGGAGGCCGATGGTCAGGATCGCGACCAGCGTGAAGGGGATCGTTCCGGGCAGGAACAGGTAGTCGATGGAGGCGTTCACGTCCTGATAGCCGAGGATGTCGACGAAATCGAGCTTAAAGGAAGAGAGCCAAGCCTTGAGGCCGAGTTCCGGGATACGGGTCAGTACGAGGATGAGGCCGATGATGGCGTAGGGCAGCCATGCGCGGAACTGGGTCATGTGGGGATGGAATTCGGTCTTGCCGCTTGCGGCGATGCTGCCGGTCCAAGAGGCGTCCCATTTTTCATGCGGGCCGAAGTCCCATGTCTTTTCGGGGACGCAGAAGCCCCGCTTGGTGCCGTAAATAAGGGTGCCGAGGCCGATAAGCCCACCGATGAGGGAAGGCAGTTCAGGCCCAAGGGTCCATGCGATGATGAGGTAAGGGACGGAGAAGCAGACCCCGGCGAAGATGCAGTATTTCCATGCGGCGAAGCCTTCGGACCACGTACGGTTGGGGCCGTAGAAGCGGGTCATGAACCCAAGCATGAAAATGGGCAGGATGAAGGCCATGGGGATGTGCATCATCGTGCAGTATTCACCCACGATTTTGCAGAATGTCGCATAGGTCATGCCGCCGTCGGCGGCGCCCGCGTCAAGGATGGGTTTGAGCGGGGAGAGGCCCATGACGACGGGGGTGCCCACCGCTCCAAAGCTTACGGGGAAGCTGTTGAACACAAGGCAGATGATGGCTGCGGCCGTGGCGGGAAAACCGAGGGCGAGCAGGAGTGGGGCGGCGAGTGCCGCGGGAGTGCCGAAACCGGCCGCGCCTTCGATGAAGGCGGCGAACATGTACCCGATGATGATCGCCTGAACGCGCTTGTCACGGCTGATGTTCTGCATCCCATACTGGATGGTTTCCATGCCTCCGCTTTTTTCCAGCGTGAAGAGGATCAGGATGGCGCCGAAGACGATGATGAGAACGCCGATGGCCGTGATGACGCCCTGCAACGTCAGAGCGGCGACGTATCCGGGGCTCAAGCCCCAGACAAGGATGCCGCTGACGGCGCAGACAAGCCACGCGAGCGGCATGGCTCTTGTTGCGGGCCATCTCATGCCGACCATGAGGATGAGCGCCACAAGAATGGGCAGAACCGCTACCATAGCAAGCAGTTCAACGGACATAATGACTCCTTTACCTTGGACAGAATTGTGAAAAAAGAAAACCTTCCCCAAAAATTAGCGTATAGTATGTGGTGTTTTTTTCGTTAGTGCAAGCATTGTCGACTGTTTGATCGAAGAGTCACAAATTGTGTGCACTATCAAGAAAAGAATTGCACAAGTTATTATGGACGATTATGTAGGAAAAACATCTGCCGGACGCCGTCACGGAGCGGCGGTTTTGTTTCGGCAGATTGCCGTTTGAGCGAGCAAGGATATAAAGGCATATGTTACGCCCAGTTCCCGTATAATAAAAAATGCCTGTGCCATAGAAAACGGTTGATGCTTTATTTCCTTGAAATTCCAAAGGAATAACCAATAAAATCCCCCAATCACAGAGCCCACCAGCGGAAAGTTTGGAGAAAAAGCATATATTTTCAGTATATTGATGAAACAAAACAACCATGTACTATGACAGAGCCTAAAAAATATGTTTCTGCATCTCAAAGAACCGCTGTGAATGTCACGCGGTGGAGTGAATCGCCTATGTCGTTTCGTGATTGCCCACGAGAGAAAATATACTTTGTCGTCAATGAGAAGCATCTTTTCAAGAAGTGGCCTGAGCTTGTTTCCGATCCTCATCCCTTTGCCCCGGACGAGTGCCCGGAACGGATCATTTCTGGAAGGGATTGCTGGATAATACTGACATGGGCGCGGCTATGCGCTGTGGATTGCCCCTTTGAACCCGTATTAAGCTGTAGAGCAGTCGACAATGCCGTGTGCGTTTTCCATTGGGATGACGCAACCCCCGCACAGGGAGTTCACCGGTGTTTTGCCGTTGTCGTACAAGCGGATCGGCCCCACCCAGCGTTATCCGATCTGACCGTCATGCAGAATGGACTAGTTGAGGAACAAGATCTCTGCCGAAAAATACCGCTTTGGCCCCAGCCGGGTTTGATCCCACGAAACCCAGCGCGGAGGACTCGGCTTGAAGTTATTTCTTATTTTGGCAGTGACCAGTATGAGCCTCACTTCGTGAAGACAGATGCTTTTCAGGAGGCCCTGAGACAGAGAGGTGTTCGTTTCGCCAACCGTTTTCAGGGGACATGGCATGATTATGAAAATGTAGACGCAGTATTGGCAATCCGTGATTGTCCCCCTGTTGTGATGGCAACCAAACCGGCTTCCAAATTGATCAACGCATGGAAAGCGCGGGTGCCGGCTATGCTCGGCCCAGAACCCGCGTACAGGGAATTGAGGCGTTCTCCATTAGACTTTTTAGAAACGGACTCTGCCGAAGCTGTGCTGGATGCCATCGATCGGCTACAGGGAAGTCCAGAACTGTATCAGGCCATGGTTGAAAATGGTATGAAGCGCGCCGAAGCGTTTGATGATAATCTCTTGGCGGCACGGTGGATTGAGTTACTTGAGGAAGCGCGCGAGCGGAACCGGCGAGAAACGCGGGCGCCTTTGCTGCGCTATGCCCGTTACCTCTGGAACCGCCAGAAGATCAGTCTTGTAAAACGGTTGTCGGGCTGGCGAGATTGAAGCGCATCGCACCCTGTCGGCACTCCAAATCCGTAGCGGCGGATTCGGAGGATCCATCCGTAACGATGAGGAGGACATGTGGCGAAGGACGGCCTGTCCGGTGAGGTATCCCAAGAGGGGCAATCACGCCCCGCCAGCCTTGCGGGGCTGGTTCTTATCCTGTGCATGGCCCTCATGGGGGTCATGGGCGTCTCGATCACGCTGCCCATCCTGCCCAAGTTGGGGGCCGTTTTTCATCAGGATGCCGCGGGGGTGGCGCTTTTGATCTCCTGCTTCACGCTGCCGAGCGCGTTTATGACGCCGGTGGCGGGCGTGCTTGCCGACCGTTTCGGGCGCAAGGCCGTGTTGCTGCCGGGGCTGCTGCTGTTTGCCTGCGGGGGGATGGGGTGCGCTTTTTCCGATTCGTTCGAGAACCTGCTGGCATGGCGGGCCATACAAGGGCTGGGGGCCGCGCCCTTGGGGATCTTGTACGGGACGTTGGTAGGGGATTTCTATAAGGAGGCGGATCGCCCCAAAATCATGGGCATGGTCGGCGCCACGATCAGCGTCGGCACCGCGCTGTATCCGGCCATCGGCGGCTTCCTCGGTGAGATGGACTGGAGGTGGCCGTTTTGGGTTTCCTTGGCAGCCCTGCCGGTGGGGATGCTTGCCATGTGCGTCCCGCTGGAGCGCCCGCACACCGGCATGGACTGGAAGCAGTACGCGCGGGACAGCCGTTCCATCATTTTCCATCCCGCCGCAATCGGGCTTTTCGGGCTGACCTTTCTCTGCTTCTGCATCCTATACGGGCCCATCATCACCTATTTTCCATTGCTCGCCGACCTATTATACAAGGCGCCCCCTTCCCATATCGGAGCCGTCTTTGCCGTGGCTTCGCTGGGTACGGCGGCCATTGCCATGAATCTGGCGTGGCTCGGGCGGAAATACTCGCACCGCCGTTTGATGTTGAGCGCCGCGTGCTGCTACGTCGCATCCCAAGCGCTCATGCTGGTTCTTCCCGATGCCGTTTCCCCGCTTTGGTGGCTGGCCTTGCCCATTTTCATCGGCGGGGCGGCGCAGGGGCTGACGTTCCCTTTGCTGAACTCCCGCATGACCGCGCTCGCACCGACGCGCAACAGGGCCATCGTCATGGCGATGAACGGTACGGTGCTGCGGCTTAGCCAGAGCCTCTCGCCGCTGTTTTTCGGGATTGGCTGGTCATGTATGGGATGGCGCGGGCCGTATGCGATGGGGATCGGCGTGGCGCTGGTCATCGGCACGCTCGTATGGCACGTTTATCCGGCTTCTTCAGGGAAGGAGTGAGTGCAGCATCCTTTTTTCCCGTATGAAAAAAAGATGCGATTCTTGCTTGAGGGGCATAAAAACGCCGCCCACACGGGGCATACTTTTCCGTTGACGAGCGGAATCCTGTAGCATAGTCTGTTGGTTGCGCAACTAAACAGCGTTGCTTCTTGATCATGTTTTTTGGGGGGATCTATGACCATGACGAAGAAAGAGGCCTTGCTGAAGGCCGCAAAGGAACTTTTTGGCGAATGCGGTTATACCGAAACCACATTCAAGAAAATTTCGGAACGTGCGGGGGTGGCCCTCGGCTTGTTGACCCATCATTATGGAAACAAGGAAAAGCTGTTCCTTGCCGCGGGGATGGACGTCCTCGAACGCTTTCATGATGTTTTGCAGCGGGCGTGCGACGAAGGTAAGAACGGCCGCGAGAGCGTGTTGAATTTCTGTAAGGCATATCTCGATTTTTCGATCGATCCCGACTCCAACTGGCTTGTCCTCGTGCGCTGTTCCCCTTACAGCGACATGAAGACGAGCGACGACCGCGAGTTGATGTTTGAAAAGTTCAACGAGATCCACAAGCTGTTGGAACAGCAGTTGTGGCGGGGCATTGAAGACGGTTCCATCCGCGAGCTGCTCGTGAAGGAAACGGCGCAGATCCTCATGTCGCTGGTGGTCGGCGCCAACCGTACCCGTGTCCTCACGCCGTACGCGCCGCCCCATCTGTACCGTGAGGCCATCGCCTTCGCCGCCAGAGCCATAACCCCGTGCAACGCCTGCGAGTAATACATGGATTGGTTTTCTACCGGCCTCATTATGGGAGCCGTGCAGGGATTGACCGAATTCCTGCCGGTTTCTTCTTCGGGGCATTTGGTCATTGCCGGAGACCTGATTGGGTTCACGGGCCCGAAGGCCAGCACATTTGAGGTCGCCATCCAGCTTGGTTCCATCTTCGCCGTCCTGATGGTGTATTGGGATCGTTTCATGGGGCTGCTGCTGCCCGGCCGGGTGCAGACGTCG
The DNA here is from genome assembly GCF_059728385.1 of Bilophila sp. T19-St14. Classification (NCBI taxonomy): domain Bacteria; kingdom Pseudomonadati; phylum Thermodesulfobacteriota; class Desulfovibrionia; order Desulfovibrionales; family Desulfovibrionaceae; genus Bilophila; species Bilophila sp. T19-St14. The sequence goes on along the minus strand of NZ_BAAGFT010000001.1, from coordinate 1,512,907 downwards.
GCTCCGAAGCCTTTTGCCGGGCTGAGGGGGATTTGGCTCCTTTTCCTGACGACGCTGCCTCCGTCGGTGCTGGGGCTGCTCCTCCATTCGTACATCAAGCAGCTTTTCACCCCTTTCAGCGTGTCGCTTTCGCTTGCCGTCGGCGGCTTGCTGATGTTTTTTGTGGAAAGCTACTGTGCGAAGCGCCCGCCCAAGTATTCCAGCATTGATGAAGTGACGCCCAAACTGGCGCTCGGCATCGGCCTTTGCCAGTGCATGGCTCTGTGGCCGGGCTTTTCCCGCTCAGGCTCTACGATCATGGGCGGGATGCTGCTTGGTGAAAAGCGCGCCCTTGCCGCGGAGTATTCGTTTGTGGCGGCGGTGCCGATCATGTTTGCGGCCACCGGTTATGATCTCCTGAAGACGTGGCCTCTCTTCACGGCGGATGATATCCCGCTGTTCGCCGCCGGGCTGTTTTTCGCCTTCATTTTCGGCTGGCTCGCCATCAAGACGTTCATCGCCCTTGTGGGGCGCATCACCCTGCGGCCTTTTGCCGTATATAGGCTGCTTCTTGCGCCGATAGTGTACTTTTTTATGGTGAATATGGGATAGCGTAAGAGGTAAAAGGTGAGAGGGGGAGTCTTCTTGAGAGGGGCCTTCTGGATGTGGGGGAATCCATCCGGTGCCCGCTTCTCCAGCTCCCTTTCCTCCCAAGGCATCCGATGGGGGCGGGAGTTTTCCCGGCGTGGATGCCTGTTTTGCCGGGATAATCCCTTTTTGATAAGACCGCCAAAAAATGGAAAACGGGCACTGCATTGCGGTGCTCGTTTTTTTGTGGGTGCAGGGAACTCATTTGGAAATATGGAATCCCAATTGTTCCGCTCAGATGGCCCTTTTTGCAGGAACCCATTCCCGCATTATCCGGTGATGCCTGACGCTTGGGAGGGCCTGCCCGGAGCCACCGGGGACGGACGGCGAACGGGATACCCGATAAGCTGCCCGTCCCATTATTGATGGCGTCATGCGGCTGATCTGCCCGGCGTCGGCCCGGTAAGCTGTCCGTCCGATCATTGATTCCCATGAAAGCCTTTGGAGAGGGGAGGCGGTTTCTCCCTTTCGTGGGGATTTATTAGAATGTCACCATATTACATATAATTGTTTTAAATTATTTAAATATTTTTCTTTTTCAAAAATAGTTAATAGATTTAATATATTATGTATAATTGATGACACAACCTGGAACATCCCCTCTCCCAGTTTTTTCTCAGGGCTGTGTTACAGGAATCGGTTGATGCCTGTTTCTTGAAGTTCCAAAGGAATAAACGGTAAAAGGCTCCAGCCATAGGGCCCGTCAACGAAAATCTGAAAAAACTGTATTTTCACTATGATGTGGAGATAAAACAACTCCGTTTCATAACGGAGCCTTTCTTAATCAAAGGCTGTGTTATAGAAAATGGTTGATGTTTTTTTCCTTGAAGTTCCAAAGGGATAACCGGCTAAAATGCCCTAGCCGTGGATTCCGCCAAGGGGAAAACTGGAAAAAGGTTTATTTTTCACCGCACTGTGAAGATGAGATAACCACATACTTAACGGAGCCTAATCAAAATCCGCAATGATCGTTCCGAGCGACAACGGGCCGAGGGAACGGTGGCGGAAATCCCCCCTGATCCGGGCAATGGCCTCATGCAGGTTGGGGGAAGATATCCCGGTGCGGACGGAGGTGTGCGCCTCGATGAACGCGGCAAGGTTGTCGCAAACCTTGAGCAGTGCCCCGTCCTTGGGATCGAGCCCGTCTTCGTTGCCGTCGGCGTGGAGGGCATCGAACGATCCGAGGCGGCGTACTTGCCCCGAACTGTCCCGGATGGTCTCGTCGAACTCCGACGTTACCCCCTCACCGACGAGGCCGAGATAGTAGCGGAGGCGTTCCGCCAGCGGGTCGTGCCCTCCGGCGGAGAGGGGGCCGAAGACGCGGCGCTCCAGCTCCTGCAGCTCATAGGCGCGCAGAAGGCTTGGGAGCTGGTTTACGGAGCGTTTGACCGGGGTGATGATGTCCCGTGTGAGCAGTTCGGGCAGATCGTGGAAGAGCCCGGCGAAGAAGTTGTTGATCCGGCGTGCGGGGCAGGCTCCGAGGGAAAGGCTGAAGAAATACGCGTAACCCGCAACGAGGAACATGTGCCCAAGCACGGAGGTTTCCGGTACGCGGGGCGTGTCGGCCCAGCGGATCTGAAAGCGGAGCTGGCCGCACAGTTTGGCGAAACGCCCCAAGGCTGTGGGCGAATCGCTGAAAAAGGCGTGCCCCTGTATGAGCTCGTCCACGCCGCACAGATCGGTCAGGGCGTTGAGCCGCTCGGTGAAGGATTCGGCAATGGACTGGTTTTCTTCGTCAAACGTATTGAATGGCTTGATGATGTTGTATTCCCACCCCGAAGCGTAAAGGTGGGCCGCCGTGAGGATGCGATCCGGGAGGCTCGTCCGATCCCGGTTCCTGTGGTAGGCGGAAAGGCGCTCCCAGAAACCTTCATCCGGCGCGCCGAGCACGGGGCGGAGCTCTTTGAGTACCCATTCCGTCAGTTCTTTGTAATCTTTCTCGTTTTCACAGATGCGGTAAAATACTGGGGGCTTGATGTCCGTTGTGACCAGACGGTACAGATAATCGAAAAGCCCCCTTTCTATAACTTCCTGTTGCAATTTACGTTGATCTGGGGCAGAATAACCCCCGCTGTTCAGGAGCGTGAGCATCCAGGCGACAATCATTTTATGCGCCTGCTTGTCTATTTCGTAGAGTTCCACGGGACGCAGTTTGTCGTTCCAGCGGCGCATGTACGAACCGGAAAACATAAGCTGTAAAAGGCTTTTTCGGATTGCGGACATCGGCTTCTCCCTTGTGATCCGTTACTCGCATGGTTGTGGCTGCCCCGCGTTGTGTTTTGCTCCGAACACTGCCCGGATTTCCTTTCTCCCCCTTTCCTCACAAAAGGCGGCGGGGCAGACGCCGGGCGAAGGCGTTTTATCAAAAGCGCCGTGTCATGAGAATCGATGCTGGGGCTTCCCGGCAGCGGTTCTATTCTGCCGGGCGCAGAAGGAAAACGGTTTTGTCGCTTGACAAGCCTGCTCTGGCATTTTATACACTTCGTTCTACAAGTTTTAGCAGAGGAGACGCTTCAGCATGAAGACGTTTAGCCCCACTCCGGAGCATATCGACCACCAGTGGTTTGTAGTGGATGCGGACAATCAGGTTCTCGGCCGTCTGGCCGCCCAAATTGCCCACCGCCTCCGCGGCAAGCACAAGCCCGAATTTGCTCCGCACATGGACAATGGCGACGTTATCGTCGTTGTCAACTGCGAAAAGATCAAGGTTACCGGCGCCAAGCTGGAAAAGAAAAAGTATTACCATCATTCCGGCTATGTGGGCGGTCTGCGTGAAACTACGCTCGACAAGCTCCTTGCTGAGAAGCCTGCCGACGTGCTGATGCACGCCGTCCGTGGTATGCTTCCCAAGAATCGTCTGGGTCGTGCCATGCTGAAGAAGCTCAAGGTGTATGCTGGCCCCACGCATCCGCATACTGCCCAGGGCCCGAAGCCTCTGTCCTTCCCGTACTAACGAGGCCAGGAGTCAATCATGTCTGAGTTTGATTACGGCACGGGCCGTCGCAAGAACGCCACTGCTCGTACCCGTCTCTATGCCGGCAACGGCGCTATTGAAGTCAACGGTCGTAAAGTGGAAGACTACTTCCCCCGCAAGACCCTTCAGATGATCATCCGCCAGCCTCTGGTTCTCACCAAGCTCGTGGACAAGTTCGACGTGAAGGTCAACGTCTGCGGCGGCGGCGTGACCGGTCAGGCCGAAGCCGTTCGCCACGGGATTTCCCGTGCCCTGCTGAGCGCCGACCCGTCCCTGCGCGGCGTTCTGAAGCGCGCCGGGTTCCTGACCCGCGACGCCCGTAAGAAGGAACGTAAAAAGTACGGTCAGCGCGCCGCTCGTGCCCGCTACCAGTACTCGAAGCGTTAAGCCGCAAGGCCCGTTTCAGATTTGTTCAGGCCGGGGGAAACCCCGGCCTTTTGGCGTTTCTATCCGCTTGCGTCCGCAGGCTGCTGTGGGAAGGGCTTTCTCTTTTTATTCATCGAACTTACTTTATTTTTTATCTTTTCCCGTGCCCGTCCTTTCCGATAACGTCTTGTGGAAACACCGGGCTTCGGGTAAACTTCCGACAATAACCTACGAACAGAGAGCATAATGACGGATACTTTTTTGACTATTACCCCCCTAGGGGGATTTGGTGAAATAGGCATGAACTGCCAGATGTGGAACACGCCCGAAGGGTGCGTTCTCATCGACTGCGGGATCATGTTTCCTGATGACCAGCAGCTTGGTGTGGATGTGGTCATTCCGCCGCTGGAGCCCATTTTGGCCCAGCGCGGGCGGCTGCTCGGCGTGGTGCTTACGCACGGGCACGAAGACCATATCGGAGCGGTTCCGTGGCTGGTTTCTTTTATCAAGGGCCTGAAAGTCTACGGTTCCCCCATGACGCTGGCGCTCGTGGAGCACAAGCTCCGGGAACGCGGCCTTCTCGACCGTGCCGAACTCATCACCGTGACCCCCGAACACGATCTGGCGCTCGGCAGCTTGCGTTTCCATTTCATTCCGGTGAGCCATTCCATCCCGCAGGGATACGCCCTCGCGGTGGATACGCCCGTGGGGAAAGTCGTGCATACGGGCGACTTCAAGATCGATGAGTTCCCTTCCGACGGCGTCGGCACGGATTTGCCCGCCCTGCGGCGTTTCGCGGGCGCTGAGGGCGTCCGGCTGCTGCTTTCCGATTCTACCAATGCCGAGAGCGAAGGGCACACGCAGTCTGAAAAAGTGGTGCGCGAGACGTTCCACGAGATTTTTTCGGAAGCGAAAGGCCGCATAGTCATCACGCTTTTTTCCAGCCATATCGAACGGATCCAGATGGTGTTCGACATGGCCCGCGAATTTGACCGCGCCGTCGTGGTCAGCGGCCGCAGCCTCGTGAACAATATTGAGCGCGGGCGGGATCTTGGCTTCATGCGTATGCCGCCCGAACTGTTCACGGATCAGACCATCCCTGAGGTTTCCCCCGAACGCATGGTGGTCATCGCCACAGGTTCCCAGGGGGAGCCCCTGTCCGCGCTTTCCCGTATTGCGTCCGGCGAGCACCGTCAGCTTTCCATCATGGAAGGTGATACGGTGATCATGTCTTCCCGCGTCATTCCGGGCAATGCGCGCGCCGTCAACCGGCTGATCAACCAGATGTACCGCATGGGGGCCAATGTCTGCCATGACGGGACGCGCCCCGTGCACGTTTCCGGCCACGGTCGGCGCGACGAGCTCCGTACCATGCTCGACGCGGTGCGCCCCAAATTTTTCGTGCCGATCCACGGCGAGTACCGCCATTTGATCCAGCATCGCGATTTGGCCCGCGACTGGGGCATTGCGCCAGAGCGTACGTTCATCCTCGACGACGGCGAGCCGTTGACCTTGCTGCCCGATGCCATCCGGCTTGAGGAGAAGATCCCCGCCGATTCCATTCTTGTGGACGGCAAGGGCGTGGGCGACGTGGGCAACCTCGTTTTGCGTGAGCGCCAGCTTCTCGGAGGCGACGGCGTTGTCGTCGTCGTTTTGGTGCTTGACGAGGAGACAGGCGAGGTCATCCACGGCCCGGACATGATTTCCAAGGGGTTTGTGTTTGAGCAGCAGTTCAGCCACTTGCTTGAGGATGCCAAGTGCCTTGTCCTCGACCATCTTGAAACGTCCCCACGGCTCAGTATTCCCCGCCTTGGCGATCGCATTCGTTCTTCCATGCGGAGCTTCTTCCGCAAGGTCGTAGGCCGCGATCCGGTTGTGGTTCCGGTTATTACGGAAGTTTAGGGGAAAAGATTGGGGAAGGGGAGGAGAATCTTTTCTGAAGAAAAGTTTCTCCTCCCCTTCCCCAAACCCCATCCCCTCCTCTTCCAAAGACTTTCGGCCTTATCGAATCCCTGTTCCCGGTTGTGCCGATGAAGGAAGGCCCGTCTTCGTGTGAGGACGGGCTTTTCTGTCGATGTCGCGGCGGGCCGTTTCAATGGAAAAAGGCTCCGATATAGCAACAAGTTGTTGTTTCATTGGGCTCTGCCATAGGAAAAGGTTGATGCTTTCTTGAAGATTCGAGGGAGTAACCGATAGGGGCCTGGGGCGTTTTCATGCTGAAAAGGCTCTTCAGGCTGCGGGAAGCAGGCTGTCGCTGCGAAGCGGATACGCACAATTCATTTGCACTGTCCAATGCCGGATCGAGCGTGCCTTGCAACTTTACATTATGGCTGTGTCCTAGAAAACGGTTGATGCTTTATTTCCTTGAAATTCCAAGGAAATAACCAATACCCCCCCAATCACAGAACCCGCCAGCGGAAAATTTGGAGAAAAAGCATATATTTTCAGTGTATTGCTGAAACAAAACAACCATGTACTCTGACAGAGCCTTTCCAATAGGCATCATCACGATGTAAAAACAATATGAAAAGGCCCTGTCAGAGTATGTGGCTGTTTCACCTCCACAGTACGGTGAAACGGTGAAGATGAAACAACCGCATATTATGACAGAGCCTACATTATTATACCATGGTAAAATCGATTGGCTCTGTTCTAGTATGTGGTTGTTTCATCTCCACAGTGCTGTGAAAATACAGCCTTTTTCTCCAGTGTTCCCCTTGGCGGGCTCCACGGCTAAGGCATTTTATCGTTTGGCTCTGTTCAAGTTTACGGTTGATAAAGAGAAGTACGCTCCTTTAACCGCCGGAGGCGCGAGCGTCAGCGAGCTTTGAAGACGTCCCCCGCCGTATGGCAATGCGGCATGAAGGGGGTGAGGAGCGGCGAAATGTCTCGCGAAGCGCGGTCGAGGGCGGCGAAGCCGCGCGAGACAAAGCGCCGTCAGCCGTTGCCGGAGGGAGCCTTTCACCGCGCTGGAAGTGCGGCCGTCTCCACGGCAGAGAATGTTCCGCTGAAAAACAGGGGCAGATGAACGACCTCTGATTGCCGTATCAGCCGGAAACTTTAACACAGCCTATCGTTTAATTCTTTGGAACTTCAAGGAAAAAAGCATCAACCGTTTTCTATAGGCTGTGTTTAAGTTTGTGGTTGATACAAGATTCCAACTGGAAAGGAAGAGTTCTTTGGAAATTATCTGGAGTTCTCGCAACAATTTTTCAAAACTGGATTTCATGTAATGAACAAAAGATGAGAGAGGCCCACGTCACCAGACGTGGAACGGACTTTTATCTATTGATTTTCATTGAAAAAATCATCAGCCGTAAAATTGGACACAGCCTTTCTATAACAAAGTCAATCGATTTGCTCTAAAGCTGCACCAATCAAATGCGGCGACAGGGCCTGAGAAAAAGGGTTCGGAGCCGTATCGCCCATGAGCCGCAAGAGCCGGGATAAGGGATTCGATAAGGGTGAAAATCTTTGAAGAGGGAGGGAAGGGGGTACGGGGGAAGGGAGGGAGGAACTTTCTTAGAAAGTTCCTCCCTCCCTTCCCCCGGTTCTCCCTACAGCGCCAACTTTTCTTCGAGCGAAGGATCCGGCGTGACGATGATGGCGGGCTCCATGCGGTCGATGCGGACGGTTCCGGGCTTCGCGCCGCGTATGGGATGGACGAACTTGGCGAGCGCGGCGATGACGTCAACCTGCACCTCGTCCTTGCGCCAGCTCTTCAGTACGGAAAGGATGGCGGCTTCGGAAACAGTCCGGGAGGGGATCTCCTGCGCGGCGTGATCCCGGCGGATCAGGATGTGCGCTCCCGGCCCGCCGCCGGTGTGCATCCAGAGATCGTGCGGCGCGGCGAGCTTGAGAAGCTGGGCGTTGCCCTTGGCGTCGCGGCCCCGAAGGAGCAGGAAGCCGTCGCTGCTGCGGAACGGCTGTACGTTCTTGGGCAGCTCCGGGGCGCGGAACTGCGGCGCGGCGGGAGAGGGCGCGTTGGCGGGCGTGGGCGCGGACGTTGCGGCCTGCGCCATGAGCCCGGCCTGCTCCGCACGGGCCAGATCGCCCTGTACGGCGGCAAAGCGGCCTTCAAGCATGGAAAGGCCGCGCTTGCCGCGGCTGGCCTTGTGGAACAGCGAGGCCATGTTTTCACGGACGGTAAGGCGGGGATCGAGGGCAAGCTCTACAGGCCCGCCGGGCCCGTCCAGCGTAACGGAGGCGTGCTTTTCCTCCGCCGAAAAACGGTAAAGCTGCGATTGGAGCAGGCGGGCCGCGTCCTGTGCCGCAACCATGCCGCTGAGCCGTTCCTTTTCGTTCTCCAGCTTGTTCAGCAGCTTGCGCAGGCGGTTGGCTTCGGCCTGATGCGGCTTGGCGGCTTCAGCGCGCGAGAGGGCTGCGATGCCGCGCAGGACTTGCGCTTCCCCGGCTGCCGCGCACGCACGGATGGCATCCTCGACCACCAGTTCCTCGCGGGGCGTGCCGTCGGCGTCGCGGCGGCGTTCGGGCGGCAGGGGCCATGCGGAAAGCTCGCGCTCCCCATCGGCATTCTCATAAAGGAAAAGATCCCCGCCTCCGGCCTCCAGATCGAGGAGCAGGGCGGCTTGTTCGTCAGGGGGGAGCAGGGGGAGGGTGCGGCGCAAGGGCGGCGTGATGACCGGCCAGTTCCGCCAGCCCTCGCCCTCACAGGCTTCGGCCCAGCGCGCGGGATCGGGCCATGCCGGAGTTTCAGGCTCAGGCGGCGCGTCGAAACGCAGCGAGGGCCCTTCCCGCAGATCTAGCGTGAGCCAGCATTCGGCATCGGCGTTGACGCGCAGGAAAAGGCGGCGCCCCACCCAGTCGGGCAGCACGTCGATGATCCGGCGATCCGCAAGGTATTTGCGCAGCCGCATGATGTCGGCCGGCGGCGCGCTGCCGACGGGGATTTTATGCGTCGAAAGGAAAAGGAAGGGGGCCTTGCGGCCGGCGCGGATAAACAGGAAGCGTTTGCCGCCTGTGCCGTAGAGCGTGAACAGGGTCACATCCTTGGCCGGGCGGTGGATTTTTTCGATCCGGCAGCCCATGAGCGCAGGCGCAAGCTCGTCGCACAGGCGGCGGAACACATGGCAGTCCATGCAAAGCCTCGTGGGGTTGGGAGACGGGCTGTCCCGCCGAGGAGAAAGAGCCCGCCAAAGTGTGGGCTTTGGCGGGCTGTGGGATTACTCGCCCCGAATATTTTCCCCTTCCTCCTGACGGGCTTTGCAGTTGATGCAAAGCTTGGTCACGGGGCGGGCCTTGAGACGGGGGATGCTGATATCTTCGCCGCAGTCTTCGCAGATGCCGTAAGTCCCTTCGTCCAGCCGCTGGATGGCGGCTTGGATTTTGCGGATCAGGCGGCGTTCACGGTCACGGATGCGCAGTGTGAAAGCACGATCCGATTCGGCGGATGCCCGGTCGGCAGGGTCAGCGAAGAGCTCGTTGCTGTCGGTGAGGTCCTCCAGCGTGGAATCTCCCTTGTGCTGCGCCTCTTCAAGCATATTGTTGAGGAGCGTACGAAAATATTCGATGTCCTTCTGTTCCAAGAAACTACCTCCGGCAGTCTTCACGATGCGGGCTGAACCGCATCAAGCTTGTGTGAGTTCCTTCATATACCTGAGAACACTAGGTTCGTAAAGAGGCGTAGAATCCTTTTCAGAAACAATAACGCGAGGAAAAGGGCTCTTTCGCCTCTTCCGTTCACAGGCCAGTTGGAGTATAAACACCCATCCCGTCGAAACAGCAATCCCCCCAAGGAGTACAGACGCATGAGCGGAAGCAACGCCCGCAGCAATGCCATCAGAGCCATTACCAGCTACAAACCGGATCTCGCCCCCCTGAACTATGCCGACACCAAGCCGACTGAAATCTACGGAAGCAACGTTTTCAGCGACAAGGTGATGAAGGAACGCTTGCCCCGGATCGTCTACAAGTCCCTGCGCAAGACCATCGAGCAGGGGGTCCAACTCGATCCTTCGCTGGCGGACATCGTGGCTTCCACCATGAAGGATTGGGCCATCGAGAAGGGCGCTACCCACTTCACGCACGTCTTTTATCCCCTGACGGGCCATTCCGCCGAAAAGCACGACGGTTTCCTCTCCCCCGACGGCAACGGCGGCGTGATTACGGAATTCAGCGGCAAAATGTTGAGCCAGGGCGAAGCCGACGGCTCCAGCTTCCCTTCCGGCGGCCTGCGCAGCACGTTCGAGGCGCGCGGCTATACCGCGTGGGACGTGACCAGCCCGGCCTACCTTATGGAAAACAGCAGCGGCATCGTGCTGTGCATCCCCACGGCCTTCCTGTCGTGGACGGGCGTGGCGCTTGACCGCAAGACCCCGCTCCTGCGCTCCAATCAGGCCCTCAACAAGCAGGCCAGCCGCATCCTCAAGCTGTTCGGCAAGAAGACCTCCCTGCCCATCATTTCGTACTCCGGGCTGGAACAGGAATTTTTCCTCATCGACCGGAATTTCGTATTCGGCCGCCCCGACCTGCTCACCGCCGGGCGCACGCTGTTTGGCGCGAAACCGGCCAAAGGGCAGGAGTTTGAAGACCAGTATTACGGCGTCATGCCCCGCCGCGTCATGAGCTGCATCACGGAAACCGAGCGCGAACTCTACAAGCTCGGCGTCCCCGTCCGCACGCACCACAACGAAGTGGCCCCAAGCCAGTACGAAATCGCCCCGGTGTTTGAGACGGCCAACCTCGCCATCGACCACAACCAGCTCATGATGACCGTGCTGAAGAAGGTTGCCAAAAAGCACGGCCTCCATTGCCTCCTGCACGAAAAGCCGTTCAGCGGCATCAACGGTTCGGGCAAGCACCTCAACTACTCCATCGGCAACGCCGAAGTCGGCACCCTCTTCGAGCCCGGCGAGACGCCGCATGAGAACGCGATGTTCCTCGTCTTCCTCGTCGCCGCGATCCGTGGCCTGCACAAGTACGGGGGGCTGCTCCGCGCCACCGTCGCCGCCGCTTCCAACGACCACCGCCTCGGCGCCAACGAAGCGCCGCCGGCCATCATGTCCATGTTCCTCGGCGATCAGCTCACCGATATTCTGGAGCAGTTCCGCGCCGGCAAGGTTCGCGGCTCCAAGGGCAAGCGCCTGATGAACGTGGGCGTGGATACGCTGCCGCCCCTGCCCGCCGATCCCGGCGACCGCAACCGCACGAGCCCCTTCGCGTTTACCGGCAACCGCTTCGAGTTCCGCGCGCTCGGCTCCAGTATGCCCGCCTCGGCTTCCCAGACGGCTCTGAACACCATCATGGCCGACTCGCTGGATTACGCCGCCACACGCCTTGAAAAGCTCTCCGGCGGCGATCCGGAAAAGCTCCACGCCGCCGTGGGCAAGCTCATTCAGGAAATTGTGGAGGAACACAGCGCGGTCATCTTCAATGGGGACGGCTATTCCGAAATCTGGCATCAGGAAGCGGAGCGCCGCGGCCTGCCCAACTACCGGACGACGCCCGAAGCCCTGATGGTGTACACCAGCCCCGATGTGGTGGATCTCTATGGCCGCTACAACGTGCTGTCGCGTCAGGAGCTCAAGGCGCGTCAGGAAATCTACATCGAGCAGTACTGCAAGACGATCCGCGCCGAAGCGAACCTCGTCATCCGCATGGGCCGGACTATCATCTACCCCGCCGGGCTGCGCTTCCAGCAGGAACTGCTCCGCGCCTGCCTCGACATGCGTGCGTTGAACCGCGAGCCCGACACCGTGCTGCTCGACGACATTGACGACACCCTGCGCAAGCTCCGCGAGGGGCTTGAGCACCTCGAAGCCAATGTGGATATGAAGATTGAGGATCCCGTGCAGGAAGCGCATCACAAGTGCACCGTGGTCATCCCGGCCATGAATGCCATCCGCGCCCTTGCCGATCATCTCGAAACGATCGTCCCCGAAGATCTCTGGCCTCTCCCAAGCTATCAGGAGATGCTGTTTGTGAAGTAGGGAAAGGGGGACGCCATCTGAAGAAAGGGGCGCGCCGTCCCCTTCCTCAGCCCATCCCTCATCTTCAAAAGATGTTGTCCGTACCGAACCCTATTGGTTGATGAAAGGAAAGCCTTCCCCGTTCAAGGGAAGGCTTTTCTTTTGGGGAAGGCTCTGCCATAGTGTATGGTTGTTTATTTTTGCAGTATGGTGAAAATAGAGACTTTCTCTCTCTCTCTCTCTCTCTCTCTCTCTCTCTCTCTCTCTCTCCGACTTTCCCTCTGCTGGGCCCGTGGCTGGGCAATTTTTCCGTTATTCCGTTGGAATTTCAAGGAATAAACCATCAACCGTTTCCCATGGCACAGCCTTGGGGAATCCGCGGATGGGAACTCCAAAACGCGGAGGCTGCGGGCGGGAGGAGGCAAAGGGCCGCCGCAGCCGACGGGCGAACCTTTGCGGCCCGCGGGCGTCGAAGCGGCCCGGAGCCTTTAGAGGTTCCTTTCCTGTCTGCCCCTACAATACCTCGTAAATTCTACAGAAGACGTTGTCGAAGATGAGCCGGAAGTAGGGGGCGAAACGCGGATCGCCGGGATCGCAGATAAGGAGCTGCACCATCATGGTGTTGTACATGCGGTCGTCGATGACGAGCTTTTCCCCGGTCACGCGGTTGAACATGAAATGCACGTTGCGGCGGCGCTCCATGTCTTCCTTCCATGCCTTGATGGCGGCGTTGTCGGGCAGGTATTCGGGCGGCGTCACGTAGTCGCGGTGGTCAAGCTGGCCGTCGGAAAAGACGTCGATGCTGGCGGCGGGGACGTTGACGTTGCTCCCCTTCATCACCACTTCGCCCTTGTCAAGGCGGTAGGAAAGCGCCTGCGGGACAATGCTGATGGCGTAGCCGCGCCCTTCCTTGGACAGGAAGTTCCAGCTTCCGAAGGTGGAAATCCAGAAGCCGAGATCCAGCATGTCGAAGCTGAGCACAAGATATTGCTTGCCGTCCGCCTGAATGAGCGGGTTGTCGGGGTTGTTCAGCCATGTGATCATGTCCGCGGCCTGAGACGCGGTCAGCCCTTTGAACACGTTGCCGGGGACATTCCCCTTCGCGGCGGTATATTTGATGATCTGGCGGGCGAAACGCGGATCGTCCGTCGCATAGACGGCTGCGGGCAGGTAGAGCGAAGGGCTGCCGTGTTCCGCTCCGTCGGCGATGGTATCGCGCCGCGCGAAGTGCTGCGTCGCGTACCCCCAGTCCCACCAGTGCCAGACCTTGGCGTCTTCGGGGGTGGCCGTGCGGATTTCACGCAGCCCGGCGGCATGGCGGCGGTTGAGGATCGGGCCGTGGGTCATGGCGGGCACGAGATCGGCAAGCGGCGGGACCACAATGACGAGCATAAGGATGACCGCAGCCGAACGGTAGAACAGGTGAGGCCCGATGGCGTCGAGCACGCGGGTCAGGCGCCAACCGCGCTGGCGCCCCAACCCGATGACGAACATGGCGAGGAGGCATCCAAGGATGACGAAATGGAGCCGTCCGAGGGAATCCCAAAGGTCGAGCACCGTTTCCCGGCAATCCGGCACAAGGAGGATGAGCCCGGCCAATATGAGGCAGGCTAGGAAGAACACCTTGCGGGTCTTTTTCGCGCGGACGTCGCCGAGGGCACAGGCCAGCCAGTCCACGGGGAGCGTCAGGCCGATGGCGACGATGGGGGCCCCAAACATGACCATCCGTCCGCCCATCTTGGTGCTGAGCAGGGCCAGCAGGGCCAGCGGCACGAGGAAGAGGGCCCCGGATCGGGCGCAGAGCACAAACACGAACCCAAGCAGTCCGAGGATGGCGACGGGCTGCCACGGGTGGAAATAGACCATGATTTCGGACAGCGTCAGATCCTGGATCTCGATGATGGACTGGGCCACGGACGGGAAGACCAGCGGATCGGTCGTGCCCGTCGCCACGGCGTCCCCCGCGCGTTTGAGATAGCCCTGTACGTGGTGGAGCATCGTGTTCAGCACGCTCAGGTCGACGAGCAGGGCTACGGCCAACAGCCAGAACGCCGCCAGCACGGCGGGGCGGTGGAGCTGCGCCACGAATTGGCGTTCACGCCCCACGATGGCGATGAACAGGGTCAGGGGGAGGATGGCCCCGGTGGGGCCCCCAAGCGCGGGCAAGGCATAGGCCAGCCCCGCGAGCAGGGCCGTACGGCGTTCGCCCGGACGGGGCAGCAGGAGCGCCATGCCGCCGAGTAAGGCCACATCGTAGCGCACGATGTACGGGAACATGGAGTGCCACTCCTGCGACCACCAGGCCAGCAGCCCGCTTGCACTCAGGGCGAGGATCCAGCCTGCCGAGATCAGCTCGCAGGGCTGATGGCTCGGAGCGTCCAGCGCGATGGGGATGGGGCGCTTTGTCCATCGTTGAAACCACCGGAAGGGCAGGGCCAGGGGATGGCGCAGGAAATACATGACCCATGCCGCCGGGGCCAGCCCGATGAGCAGGGACAGGAAGAGGGTGATCAGGTCGGTGTCGGCGTAGCCGAGCAGTGTACGGGCGAGGAAGCCCGGAGAGAGCGAGGCGAGGATGCCGGCGCAAAAGCCGGCCTCCATGCTGCCCATGCACCATGCCCACAGGAAGACAAGCAGGGCCATGAGGCTGGCCATGACCGGAGGCAGCCAGAAGGCGACCTGTGCGGGCTCCGTGCCTGTGATCAGGGCGAGGATGCGGAGCAGCTCGGACATGGGGTGTCCTGCGCCGAACCCGAAGCCCTCGGCTCCGGCGACCCAGTGATAGGCGTCATGCGTGGCAAGGAGCATTTCATTGCCGAGGCGATATTCCACATCCTGCCACGACGGCCACTCCTGAAAGCGCAGCAGGAAGGCCACGGCATAGGTCGCCATGCCGAGCAGAAGGCCGAGGAGCCAGCGCGGTACGGGGCCGAGGGGGATGTTCCTTGATGGGGGGGGCGGGGGTATTGTCACGGCGTATCCCGGAAAAACCGGCGTTCGCGGACGCGGGAAAGGGTAAGGGGGAGGTGAGGGCCTCCCCCGGATGTTGCGCGGGAATCAGAAGCCTTCACGTTCCCGTTCTTCTTGGCAGGCGCGGCACAGGCCGACGCCGGGCAGGGCTTCCAGACGTTTCTGGGGAATGGGCTCGCCGCATTCACGGCAGCAGGCCTGGCCGTCGATCCACTCCGGCCCTTCCCAGTACTGTGAAGAACGGGCGCGCTGGAGGGCGGTTTCGCGTGCGAGCCGTTCCAGTTCCTGCGCCTGATCGAAAATGTCCATTCGTGTCCTCTTTCTTTAACGTGAAGCAGGGGGAGTCCCTCAAGACGGGCCAGACCTTCCCCCGGGAAGGCCGCAGGTTTGCCCGAAAACCGTTCGCGTTGCAAGTAGTTTTATGAAGGCCGTGCCACGGCAAAACCCTTGGCGCTCTATTTCTTGGCATTCCAAAGGGATAACCGATCAAGCGCTTCGGTCAAGGCCCCTTCCGGCGGAAAATCGGGATGGAAAGCCAATATCTTCACCCTCTTGTGGGGATAAGGCAGCCGTCATTCCATGACGGAACCCCTTAGGAAAGGCGCAGCGCCTCAAGGGGGATTTTGCCCACGCACTTGCGCAATGGGGCGGGTACCCCGTCCACCGCGATGGCCGGAAGGTGCGCGTCCCACGGAAAGAGGAGGGCAAAAGTGCCGGGCGCAAGCGTGACCCGGCTGACTTCCGCCGGGGCGGGCTGGAAAAAGCCTATATCCCGCTGGTCATCGAATGCGCCGTTGAGGGTGAGGCCCGTTGTGGCGGCGTTGAACAGCCATTCCTGCCCTTCCACCACCATCTGCACGTCGCAGAAACGCTTGTGGCATTCGTAGAGGCTGCCGGAAAGCGGGCGCGAGGTCAGCGTGGCGACATTGACGAAACCGTCGGCCAGCGGATGCGTGCCGTCCTTGAGTCCGGCAAGGGAGCCGGAACCGCCGGGCGCATAGTTTTCGAGCCAGCACATCATTTGTTCCCATGCCGGGCCGAAGCCGTAACGCCGCCAGTTGCTGATATGATCGACGATCATCCTGAAATCCTTATAATAAAGAAAAGGGTTGCGGGGAAGGGGCCTCCTGGAAAGGCCCCTCCCGGCCTCCCCTTCCAATGTGGTGGACAGATTGCCTGAATAGGCGAGAGGCTGGGCAAAGGCGCACCGTGCCTCTTATCGCAGAAAACGGCCCGCTACTTTTTGATGTTGGCGAGGATGTCTTCCAGCGTATCCGCGAAGGCGCGCAGGTCTTCTTCCGGGATGTTGAGGGCCGGGAGGAGGCGCAGGACGACTTCGTGGGACAGGTTGCAGATAAAGCCGCGGCGGATGAGCTCCTCCCAGACGGCTTTAGCGGGGAAGGCCAGCTCAATGCCGATCATGAGGCCGAGGCCGCGCACTTCCTTGATCGTTCCGGGGTGGCTTTCGCTGATGCGGCGGATGGACTCCATGAACTCGCCCCCAAGCTTGGCCGCGCGCTCGTCGAGATGGTCACGCTTCATGATCTGCACGACTTTGGCGGCCACGGCGGACGTCAGGGCGCCGCCGCCGAACGTGGTGGCATGGCTGCCGGCGACGAAGCCCTTGGAGACTTCATCGGTGGTCATCATCGCGCCCATCGGCAGGCCGTTGGCAAGGGCCTTGGCGCAGGAGATGGCGTCGGGTTTGAGATCGAAATGCTGGAACGCCCACGGCTTGCCGGTGCGGAACAGGCCGCCCTGCACCTCGTCCACGAGGAAGAGGATGCCCTTTTTGCGGCAGAGCGCCTCAATGCCCTTGGCGTATTCGGCGTACATGGGGCGGATGCCGCCCTCGCCCTGTACGATTTCAACGAGCACGGCGGCGGTTTTGGGCGTAATCGCGGCCTCAAGCGCGTTCAGGTCGCCCCACGGCACGGTCTTGAAGCCGTCCGGGATGGGCGCGAACCCGTCCTGAAAGCGTTCCTGCCCCGTGGCGGCCATCGTCGCATACGTACGCCCGTGGAATGCCTTTTCCAGCGTAATGATTTCGTAGGCGTCGACGTTCTTCACCCGCTGCATGTAGCGGCGGGCCAGCTTGATTTGCGCTTCGTTGGCCTCCGCGCCGGAGTTGCAGAAGAACGCCTTTCCAAAGTGGCTCAGGGACAGCAGTTCCTCAGCCAGTTCAAGCTGTTCTTCCTGATAAAAAAGGTTGCTCACATGGATGAGCTTGCGGGCCTGCTTCTCGATGACCTGGGCGATTTCCTCGTTGCAGTGGCCGAGGCTGGTTACCGCGATCCCGGCCAGCAGGTCGACGTATTCCTTGCCGTCGAGGTCGGTGACTCTGGAGCCTTTGCCGCTGGCGATGCTGACAGGGTAACGACCGTACGTCCGGCAGAGAAGGGATTCTTCGCGGGCCTTGATCGTATCGAGAGAGGAAGTGGTCATGATGGTATCTCCTGTCCGGCGGCCGCCGGAATGCTCATATAAGTACGACGGCGTGCCCTGTGAAGGCCGCCTAGTGTTTTCCCGTATGTCCGAAGCCCCCGGAGCCGCGTCCGGTGGCGCCCAGCGTCTCGCATTCCTCAAGCTCCACCTGAAGGGCGAGCTGGAAAACGAGCTGCGCGATGCGGTCCCCTCGTCGGAGCCGCCGTTCTTCGCCGGACGTATTGAGGAGGACGACGGTGATTTCGCCGCGGTAGTCGGGATCAATGACGCCGACGCCCTGCGCCACGGTCAGGCCCTGCATGGCTCCGAGCCCGCTGCGCGAATAGACGAAACCGGCGATGCCCGGCGTAAGCGGTTCGACGGCGATGCCGGAAGGGATGGCCAGACGCCCGCCCGCAGGGATGGAGGCTTCGTCTTCTTCAAGGTAGGCCCTCAGATCGAGGCCCACGGAACCTGAAGTGGCGTACCGCAGGCCTCCGGCCCCGTTCGCCGTATAGACGGCCTGCGAGTCCCGCAGATACTGGATGCGCACCTTGGGGTGTGCTGTAGTCATGGTATGCTCCTTGCTCAAACCGCATCTCTACCGCAACCCGTCCCGCCCCACAAGGGAAAAGAGGCGGAGGGAAGGCGGAAAAGGCCCTCCGAAAGGCTGGAACTCCCACAGGCATCCGTGTCCCCAACGGCAGGCCCGCGCGGGAGAAGGCCCGGTCATGGCGGGGAAGTTGTGCAAATAGGCGGCGGGGGCAGTCCCGCACAGGAGAGGGCCCGGCTGCCGCCGAAAGGCGGCCCGCGTAGGGAAAAGCATCCTTACAGCGAGGGACGACCTGCGGGCGGCAGCCGAGACGGGAAACAGCGGGGCATATGCTCGCGCTGGTCAGCGGATGGGGCGGCAAGGGGGCCCTCATCTGGAATGGAAGGCCGTGTCCTGTGTCGTGTTGTTATTATATGTAACTATGTTAAATTATTGAAATAATTTTTTGTGATTTGAAAAAATAATTCAATAATTTCAATATATTATATGTAATTGGCTATACGGCTTGGAAAATGGCTGATGTTCTTGGCTGTGCCGCAGAAAATGGTTGATGCTTTTTCCTTGAAACTCCAAAGAGATAACCGGAAAAATGCCTTAGCTAGTGATTCCGCTAAGGGGAAAACTGGAGAAAAGGCTGTATGCTCACCGCACTGTGGAGATGAAACAACCACATACTATAACAGAGCCAATGAAATACTTGCCTAACTCCTTTTCAAAAGGCAGTGCCACAGCAAACGGCTGATGTTTTTTTCTTGAAACTCCAAAGAAAGAATTGATGAAATGCCGCAGTCATGGAGCCCACCAAAGAAAAAACGGGGAAAAAGGCCGTATTGTCACCACGCTGTGAAGAGGAAACAGGCACGCCCTATGACAGGGCCTTTTCAAAAAAGAGGTGCCCGGTATGGGAGATCACCCCTCCGACCTTCATCGTACCCGTTTCAGCCAGTTGAAAGCCCAGCTTTTTGTAGAGCGAAGCGGCGGGAATGTTTTACGCTCCCGTATCAAGCCTTACCGCTTCGCAGGAATGTTGCCGTGCCTTTTCCAGGGCATACTTGACGAGGGAGGAACCGATGCCTTTCCCGGCGGCTTCAGGGCATACCATGACCAGATGGATGACCATCACTTTCTCGGCAGGGGCATGGCTTGGCCAGTCTATTGTTTCGTATTCATCCGGCTGGTTCCTGTCGGCAATGATGCTCCCCAATATTTTTCCATTCTCATCATAGACATACAATGCCCCTCTTGCCAGGGCTTTTGCCGCGTCCGCTCTTGTCGGATACACGCCCTCTCGAAAAACGGTGAAGGCTTCATGTTCCTTTTCATGCAGAAAGTGTTTCTGATACCCTTCTTCAACTTGGTTCAAATCCGCATCTGTTGCCTGCCTCAACATATCGTTTTCTCCTCTGTCTGATTGTCTGGGAAGACCGGCATGGAGTGCCGAAACCAAAGGCTGTGCCATAGTGAACGGCTGATATTTATTGCTTGAAATTCCAAACAGCTAATGAATGAACTGCCTCAGTCATGGATTGTTTTATGGGGCTCTGCCATAGGATGTGGCTGCTCCATCTCCCAGATTGGTGGACATACGGCCTTTTTCAGTTTTTCCATTGGCGGGTTTCATGGCTGAGGCATTGTATTGGTTGTCCCTGTGGAACTTCAAAAAAGAAGGCTGTATTATAGAAAATGGCTGATGCTTTTTTCCTTGAAGCTCCAAAGGGATAACCGGCAAAATGCCTTAGCCGTGGATCCCGCCAAGAGGAAAACCGGAGAAAAAAGCTGTATTTTTCACCGCACTGTGAAGATGAATCAACCACATACTATAACAGAGCCAAAAAGAAAGCATCAATCATTTCTTATGACACGACCTTTAATGAAGGCGCTGTCAGCGTATATGGTCGTTTTATTTTTACAATATGATAAAAATATAGACTTTTTTCCGGTTTCTCGCTGATGGGCTCCATGATTGGGGCATTTTATCCGTTATTCCTTTTGAGTTTCAAGAAAGAAGGCATCAACCGTTTCCCATGACACGGCCTTTAATGAAAAGTGGTCTGTAAAACACTGTATATTCAATATATTGTAAATGTATCAACAATATCCTGTGACAAGGCCAAGCGGAAAAGAGGCTGGTATGGCTGTCGGCATGTCGTTTTGCCTGTGGGGGATGATTCCATTTTTCCGGGGCGTCTGTTTATTTTCCACAGTCGGAGGGATCGCCGTGCAGTTTTTCGAGGGCATGGCCGAGGGCTGGGAGGATGGCGGCGAGGTTTTCGGAGACGGCTTTGCGGCTGCCGGGGAGGGTAATGACGATGGTGCGCCCAAGCGTCCCGGCAACGGCGCGGGAAACGGCGGCGGTGGGCGTCTTGGCGAGGCTGGCCTGCATCATGGCCTGTTCAAACCCCGGCAGGCGGCGTTCAAAGAGTGGAAGCAGGGCCTCAGGGGTGGTGTCGCGGGGGGCGAGCCCTGTGCCGCCGCTGGTAAGGATGAGATCGTATCCCTGGCCGAGCGCCAATTCCATGACAAGGGCACGCAGCGCCTGCGGATCGTCTGGAATCATGAAACCCTGCTCGTGGCAGAGCGGCAGCTTGGCGCGGGTGTCGGAGGCCATGAGCGGCCCGCTTTCGTCCGTACGCAGCCCGGCGGCTCCCTTGTCGGAAAGGGTAATCCATGCCAAAGCCCAATGTTCGCGGCGTGCGGCCAGCGTCCGCGTCCCGGCTTCGATGGGCGTGAGCGCTTCGAGCAGCGGGCATATCTGGGTATGCGGGGCATCCAAGGCAAGGACGGAGGGGGGCAGGAACATCCGGCCCGCGACCTTGAGCCGGGCGATGCCCGAAGCGTCGTAAAGGCAGGTTCCCACGCGCCAGTCCCTGTTGCCGTCGGGAAGGGGGCGGGCCGCCATGCCGTGGGCCGGGAGCGGCGTGGGTGCGGCGGTGGCGGGCAGGAAGGCAAGGGGCAGGATATCGCCTTCGGCGCAGGCGTGCAGGCTGAGGGTGTGGAACGTTTCGGTCACGGGAACCTCCTGTATGGTGCCGATGGGCATTGGGTGAAGGTGGCTGAGGAAAAGGAGCTGTACATTCGCAGCGGCGTGCCGTCCATCGCGGCATATGCTCCATGGACGGAGGCGAGCATGGCAGCCGAAGGTTTCCGGCATCAGGCGGGCCCTCCATGAACACGGAGGCGAACCCTACCGTATTCAGCGTGTTTCTTTCACAGGCCGGTCTTTTTGTGAACGTAGGGGGAACCTACACGGGAATCTGTCCGAGAACCGTATATTGGGGCTTCCCTGTGAACGTAAGGGGAGAACCTGGTTGAGAAAAACGATCAACCGAAAACTGAAAGGCTTCCCTGTAAACGTAAGGGAGAACCCTTGCCGTCCGCAACAGCGGGACACAGTGAGAGGGGCTCTCTGTGAAGGTAGGGCGGTTCGATCCGTCGCAGTCACCCCCTTTCTTCTCTTGAAACATTCACGTTTTCAATGAAACTTATATTCAACCATTTTTTTTCCAGTTTTCCCCTTGGCGGGATCCACGGCTAAGGCATTTTGTCGGTTATCCCTTTGGAGCTTCAAGGAAAAAAGTATCAGCCGTTTTCTATGGCACAGCTTTTTTTAAAAATCATTGAAAAGGCGAATGGTTCCCCCTCGTCAGTTCGCTCCATGAACGCATGAGCGAAATCTTGTATTAGATCTGGCCTAGGCTACGGTTAGGGGCTCCCTGTGAACGTAAGGGCGAATCCCTTTCCGCGCCGAGGTGGAGGAGCTGGGTGCTCTTCTCGGACACGGGGCGGGTACACGCTCAGGGGGCGGAATCCGATGGGCCGCGTATGCACAGGTCTGCCGCTCTCCATTTCCACAATGAAGCCAAGCCATGCCGCGTATGGCGGGGGCCGGAGACATTCGCTGTTCTGCTCTCTTTTGCAATAGCTCATCTGGTATGTTGACCTGTTACGGCGTCATTTTTCATTGAAGGCGTGAATGTTTCGGAGGCCGCCGTCACTTGTGCGGCGGTTCAGCCTGTTGTATCCTCCCTCACTTTCACAGACAAGCGCGGAATGCTTGAGAGAGCGTTTTCCGTAGCCTTTGCCGGTTCAGGCCGGCCCCAAGGAGTTTTTGCATGACCATGACCAACGGCGGCGACCAGACCGCTCAGCTTACAGTCCTCGGCACCGGTCGCCTTCCGCAGCCCGAAGGCGGCCCGCGGGCCGGCCTTTTGGAAGTGTTCCCCAACCGGTTCCCGCATCGCCCGTATGTCGTCAGCATGGCGTTTCCCGAATACACGTCCCTGTGCCCCGTGACCGGACAGCCCGATTTCGGCACGATTGTGGTGGAGTTCATCCCCGACCAGAAGTGCGTGGAATCCAAGAGCTTCAAGCTGTATATGTTCGCCTACCGCAACCACCAGTCCTTTATGGAAAGCATCACCAACACCATCCTTGAGGATTTCGTGGAGGCGCTTGATCCGATGTGGTGCCGGGTGAAGGGGCTTTTCTCGCCGCGCGGCGCGACGTACCTGCATGTCTTCGCCGAGCATTACAAGAAGCTTGACGACCCGGCCAAGGCTGAGGAAATCCGGCAGGCCGTCGCCGACTGGAAGCGCGAAGCTGCCCCCCATACGTGGGACAAGTAGCCATGCACGCGCTGCTCATCGACATCGGCAACACGTCCCTGAAAATTGGCGTGGCGGGGATAGAGGGGCTTTTGGCCTCCTATACGCTGCCTACGGATACCCGGCAGAGCGGCGACGGGCTTGGGCTCCAGCTTGCCTATCTGCTCGGCCACGCCGGATTCGGCACGCCCGCGACCGGGCCGGGCAATGTGGCGCTCGACGGGTGCGTGATCAGTTCGGTCGTCCCCGGCATGAACCCGCTGGTGGCCCATGCCTGCGAACGCTTCCTTGAGTTGACGCCCCGGTTCGCGCACCGTGATTTGCCCATTCCGCTGGAAAACCGCTATGAGCGGCCCAATGAAGTGGGGGCCGACCGTCTTGTCGGGGCTTTTGGGGCACGTCGCCTGTTGCCGGATGTCCGTTCCGTGGTGTCCGTGGACTACGGCACGGCGACGAACTTCGACTGTGTTACCGGAAACGCCTACCTCGGCGGCCTGATTTGCCCCGGCGTCATGTCTTCGCTTGGGGCGCTGGCGACGCGCACGGCGCAGCTTCCGCGTATCGCGTTGACGGCGCATGCGGACGTGCCCATTGTGGGGCGGAGCACGGTCACGAGCCTGAATCACGGTTTCCTGTTCGGCTTTGCGTCCATGACCGAAGGGCTGTATGCGCGCCTGACCAAGACGCTCGAAGGGCCGGTCGCGTTCGTCGCCACCGGCGGTTTCGCCCCGGATGTCGCCCGCGTTGTGGACTGCTTCGATCTCGTCCGCCCGGATCTCGTCCTCGAAGGGCTGCGCCTGTTGTGGCTTGAGTCGAGGGATTGATTGAAGATGTGGGGGAAGGGGAGGGGGCTTTCTGAAGAAAGCCCCCTCCCCTTCCCCCACGCCCCCATCCCCTCCCGCAAAGACTTTTGGGCTTATTGAATCCCTGTTCGGAAGTACGGGAAAGCTGGAGGGCTGGTTGCTTGAAAAGGGGTGAGCAACGGCGGGAGTGGGGGCTGTTTGCGTGGTGGCGTCTCAGGAGGGAGCAGGCGGGGAAAGCCCTGTAAAAAGTAGAGGCTGTGCCATAGAAAATGGTTGAGGTTTTTTCCTCGAAGTTCCAAAGGAATAACCGGCAAAATGCCTCAGCTATAGATTTCGATAGGCTGTGTCATAGAAAACGGTTGATGCTTTATTTCCTTGAAATTCCAAAGAAATAACCAATAAAATCCCCCAATCGCAGAGCCCACCAGCAGAAAATTTGTAGAAAAAGCATATATTTTCAGTATATTGCTGAAACAAAAACAACCATGTACTATGACAGAGCCTTTCGATAAAGGAAAAGCCGGATAAAAAGTCTGTATTTTCACCGTGCTGTGGAGATGAAACAACTACATACTATGCAGAGCCAAAGTATAATATAAGTGCTCCTTGTGTTAAGTGGGTTGGTTTCGGGGCAAAACGGAAGTCTGTAAAGCCGTAAGTAGCCCTGTATGGAATGGCTTTGAGTTGTTGGCGGGGCGTCACATGGCAAATAAAACGACGATGGCAGAAAAGAAAGATGCTCTCCCGCGCAGGATGCAGGACTTGCCGCCTGCCGGGGCTCGGTTGTGCATGGCTGTCGGGCGTTTTCTGAAAGAGCGGTGCGGTGCATCTCCGCGCCATGTCATCGTGGCTTTTTCGGGGGGGGCGGATTCTACGGCGCTGGCTGTAATCCTGCGCTGCCTCGGCGTATCCCTCGTGTTGGCACATCTCGATCACCAGCTTCGCCCGGAAAGCGGGGAAGAGGCGGAATCCGCGCGGCGTTTCGCGGAACGGCTCGGCGTGCCCTGTATGGTGCGGCGCGTGGATGTGGAGGCGCTGGCGCGTTCGGAAGGGATCGGCCTTGAAGACGCGGGGCGGCGTGCCCGGTACGCGTTTTTTGATTCGGTGCTCCGATCCGAACGCGCTGAGTGGGTTGTTACCGGTCATCATCTTGATGATTTGAGTGAGGATGTGCTGATGCGGCTTGTGCGCGGTTCCGGCTGGCCCGGTCTCGGCGGCATGAAGGCCGTAGATCCGGCCCGGCGTCTTCTGCGCCCTTTGCTTGGGACGCCACGGGCGGAGCTGGAGGCTTTCCTCCAATCTCTCGGTGTGGATTGGATCGAAGACGCCTCGAACAGGAGTGACGCATTCCGGCGCAACCGTATGCGCAACCATGTCATTCCGCTGTTGAAGGCGGAAAACCCTTCTTTTTCCCGTTCCGTGCGTACGCTTTGGGAGCTTGCCCGTGAGGACGGGCAGTATTGGGACGAGACGCTTGCCCCGGTGTTCGCGCAGCTCAGGGAGGAAAACGGCAGCCTCCTGTTGCCGCGTGCGGCCTTTGTCTCATTGCCGCGTGCGGCGCGCCTGCGCGTATATGCAGGATTGTTCCACCGTTTTGGACGCGGACAGGCGCAGTCCGAAACGCTGTTCCGTCTGGATGAAGCCGCCGTCTCCTCACGCAGCCGGAAGGTTTTTCAGTTCCCCGGCGGCGTATGCATAACGACGGATGGTGACGGGGTGTTGATGAAGGCCGGGAGAGGGGAGAAAAAACTTTTTTGAAGAAAGGGATTCCTTTCTTTCTTTCTTTCTTTCTTTCTTTCTCTCTCTCTCTCTCTCTCTCTCTCTCTCTCTCTCTCTCTCTCTCTCTCTTCATTCTCGGTTTTTCCTGTCCTCTCATCTTTCTAAAATGTTTGGCCCTGTCACGGCATGTGGTTGTTTCATCTCTGCCGTGCGGTGAAAATACAGACTTTTTCTCCAGCTTTTCCATCGGCGGAATCCATAGCCAAGGCATTTTGCTGGTTATCCATTTGGAACTTATGGAATTTTAAGGAAAAAGCATCAGCCATTTCGCACAGCCAACCTTTTGTTGTTATTACCCCTCGCATTGGCCTTCCCAACCAACGAATAAAGCCGCCTGAACGCATTCCGTTCAGGCGGCTCCGTTGCTTCTTTGTCAGAAAAGTTTTTTCCCTTTTGGCAGGAGTGGCCCTCGCTGCGCACCTTTCCACCAGCCGAACGCCTTGGGAAAGGAGGGGAAGGAGTGGGGATACAGAGAGGGCCTCACCCTCAAAGCGTCCTCTTTCTTTGTCTCAACAAGCTCATTGCTCTTCCAGCAACGCCTTTAATGTCAAATAGATCCCCTCGTCATCAAGGCCAAGGCGGTGGCGGAGTTGGGCTTGCGTGCCGTGCTCCACAAACGCGTCGGGCAGGCCGATGCGCTTGATGCGCTGCCCGTGCAGGGCCCCGTTGTCGACGAGGAGTTCCAGCACGGCGGAAGAGAAGCCTCCGGCAAGGGCGTTTTCCTCGGCGAACAGGATGCGGTCAAAGCGGCTTGCCATATCGAGAAGCTGCTTTTCAGGAAGGGGCTTGATCCAGCGGGCGTCGAACACGGCTACGCTGCGGCCCGTCTCGGCGAAAAGCCTTTCGGCGGCGTTCTGTGCCGCGACCACCATGCTCCCTACCGCAACAACCACGGCATCCGTGCCTTCGCGGAGCAGTTCGCCCTCGCCGAGGGGGAGGGGCGGCAGGGAAATCAGCGGTTCGGCGTTGGGCAGGGGATGGCCGGGAGCGGAGCCGCGGGGATAACGGATGGCCAGCGGCTGGCCGAGGCTCAGGGACGTGATCAGCGCGGCCTGCAATTCGGGCTCGTCGCGGGGGGCGAGTATCTTGATGTTCGGGATGTGGCGGAGGAACGAAAGATCGAACGCCCCGTGATGCGTGGGGCCGTCTTCGCCCACCAGCCCCGCCCGGTCAAGGCAAAGCGTCACGGGCAGCTTCTGAATGCACACGTCATGGATGATCTGATCATAGGCGCGCTGGGTGAAGGTGGAATAGATTGCCACAAAGGGACGGTAGCCTTGCGAGGCGAGGCCCGCCGCGAAGGTGACGGCGTGCTGTTCGCAGATGCCCACATCCGTGAAGCGGGCGGGAAAACGGGATTTGAAATGCCCCGTTCCCGTGCCGCTGGACATGGCGGCGGTCACGGCCACGATGCGGTCGTCCTCTTTGGCGAGCCGGCAGAGGGTTTCCCCAAAAACGTCGGTATAGGTCGGGGGCGCTCCGGCTGGTTTGGGCTGCGTCTGGCCTGTGGCGACGTCGAACTTGCCGAGCCCGTGGAACTTGGAAGGCTGGGCCTCGGCGGGCGGGTATCCTTTCCCCTTGCGGGTGAGCACGTGCAGCAGAACCGGCTGATCGTCGATGGAAGCCGCCATTTTCAGATGGCGTTCCAATTCTTCGATATTATGCCCGTTCACCGGGCCGATGTAGTTGAAGCGCAGGGCCTCGAAAAGCATGCCCGGCGTGAAGACGGTCTTGAGGCTGCGGTGCGTGCGGTGGGCGTATTCCGCCATTTCGTCACCGATGCCGGGGATGGACTTGAGCCAGTCCTTGACTTCCCGGCGGACCCTGCGCGCCCAGCCTCGCTCCATGTTGCGGCTGAGGAAGAGGGACAACGCCCCGACATTGTGGGAGATCGACATCTCATTGTCGTTCAGGACAACAATAAGGCGCCGCCCCATGTCGCCCGCTTGGTTCAGGCCTTCAAAGGCCAGCCCCCCGGTGAGGGAGCCGTCTCCGATGACCGCGAGCACATGGTTTTTCTTTCCCGCCAGATCCCGCGCCATCGCCATGCCGAGGGCCGCGGAAACGGATGTCGAGGAGTGCCCGACGCCGAAATGATCGAACGGGCTTTCCTCGATTTTCGGAAAACCGCTGATGCCTCCAAGCTGGCGCAATGTATGGAAGTTTTCCGATCTTCCGGTCAGCAGCTTCCACGCGTAGCTCTGGTGCCCCACATCCCAGACGAGCTTGTCTTCCTCAGGGTTGAATACGGAAAGGAGCGCGAGCGTCAGTTCGACGACGCCGAGCGAGGGAGCCAGATGCCCCCCGTTGGCGGCAACCGTGCGGATAATGGTCTGGCGCAGTTCCGTCGCCAAGATTTGCTTTTCGGCGAGGGACAGATCCGCCACCATGGAAGGGTGCGTGATGCGGGCGAGAAGGGGAGGAAGGGGGCTATCCGTTTCGTTCATGAAGAGTGCGTTCCTGTGGTCTGGGCAGGTTGCCGGGGCTTGGGCGGGGTTGCCTGCTTTGTGGTGTGCGGAACTCCCTGTATAGCTCTGCCTCATTGAATTGGCAAACGGGCCTTAGAGGGGAAACTTTCGCACTTTTAATGAACCATGTATTCAACTATATGAAACTTAAAGTGAATTTTTGAGAAAACCATTGAAAAGGCGAATGCCCCTTATAGGGGGGCGGCGTCCCCGCTGCGGGACGGGGACGTTTTGATCCGCCGTTTTTTCAGGGCCGTTATTTCTTGCGCGTCACCAGCATCAGCGCGAGCCCCTTGAGGAATGCGGCATCCTGCCCGGAGAAGGGGCTCAGGCTCTCAACGGCTTTTTCGGCGAATTCCTGCGCCAATTCACGGCTGCGGTCGAGCCCCATGAGCGAAGGGTATGTCGTCTTGCCCATTTCGGCGTCGCTTCCGGCCGGTTTTCCGAGCGTGGCGGTATCGGAGGTTTCGTCAAGGATGTCGTCGACAATTTGGAAGGTGACGCCGAGCGCCTCGCCGTAGGCGCGCAGGCCGGCAATATCGGATTCCGAGGCCCCGGCGAGGAGGCCGCCGCTGACGCAGGCCACGCGGAACATGGCCCCGGTCTTGAGGGCATGGAGCGTTTGCAGGGTTTCCAGCGGCACGTCCGTTTTCCCGGTGCAGTCCATATCGAGGATCTGCCCGCCGACCATGCCCGCGGAACCGGCGGCGGAGGAGACGGACGCCAACGCCTCAAGCACCCGCCCGGCGGGAATATCCTTCACGGTAGAGGCCATAAACCCAAAAGCGTCGGTCAGCAGGGCGTCGCCCGCAAGGATGGCGGTGGCTTCATCAAATGCCTTGTGGCAGGAGGGGCGGCCCCGGCGCAGATCGTCGTCGTCCATTGCGGGCAGATCGTCATGGATGAGGGAATACGTGTGGATCATTTCCAGCGAGGCGGCGAAGGGCATCACCGCTTCGGCGCTCAGGCCGAACAGGGCGGCGGTGGACAGGCACAGCACCGGGCGGAGGCGTTTGCCGCCCGCGAGGAGGCTGTAATACATGGCTTCCTTGAGTCGTCCCTGCATGGGAATGGCGTCGAGGCAATGCTGAAGGTACGCCTCCACCTGCGCGCCGCGTTCGGTGAGGATCGTCTTGACCTGCTGGGAATCGTAAGGGGTGCTCATGAATGGATCCTTTATGTGGTTTTCTCGGACGGGAAATCATCCTGACGGCACACGTGAGGCCGCATCGTTTCCAGTACCTTCCGTTCTCCGGTTCCAAGGCATGTGTGACAGCGGGGCGGGCACGCGGACGAGGGCAAAGAAGAACACAGGAAAGGCCTTTTGTCAGCACCTTCCGGTTTGTCACCGCCTATCTTTGTCCCCGTTCATCGGAGCGCCGTACCTTTTTCGCCAACCCTCCGGCTGCCCGGCTTCCGCCCGGCGGCATTTCCGCAGCTCCCCTGCCGCTGGAGTTCCACGGGAGGGGCTTTTTTACAAGGCTCTGCCATAGCATTTGGCTGCCGCCATGTTGCACGAGTCTGTTTTGTGGCTCCGCTATGGAGGATAGCTGTTTTAGGCCGTGTCGTCATTTTGTATGTAATTATTTGAAACCATTGAAAATAATCTTTTTGTGCCTTAAAAATAGTTAAATGCTTTCAATAGATTATATCTGGATGACACGGCCTAGGCTGTACCCTGGGAAATGGTTGATGCTTTTTCCTTGAAGTTCTAAAGGAATAAACGGCAAAATGCCTCAGCTATGGATTTCGCCAAGGGGAAATTGGGAGAAAAAGGCCGTATTCTCACCGTGCTGCGGAGATGAAACAACCACATGCCATGACAGAGCCTTGTTTCATCCCTACAATATACTGAAAACATAGACTTTTTTCAGTTTTTTCCGCTGCGGGCTTCATGGCTGGGGCCTTTATCGGCTATCCCTCTGGAACTGGGAAAGCATCAGCCGTTTCCTATGATCCGGCCTGTTTTACCGATCTTTCCGAAGACATCTGCTGACGGGGCCAACGCAAAAGGTTTTCCCAGCATCTGCCTCGCACGGCACAAAAGGGAAGATCGATCTTGGGGTTCCCGCTGCAAAGGGCTTCTTCTCCGGCTCCTATTCCCCTTCCTCATCGAGCTTCTTTTCGTCAAAAGGCTCCAGGCCTTCCCCGGTGAGAAGGCGGACTTCATTGCGGGCTTTTTCCAACTGCTCGCGGCAGGAACGGGAGAGCGTCAGTCCTTCCTTGTACAGGCGGACGCTGTCCTCAAGCGGGAGCTCGCCGTTTTCCAGCGCGGCAACGACTTCTTGAAGGCGGCGCAGCCGATCCTCGAAGGACGGGGTTTTCTTGGCGGCCATGCGGGGCTCCTACTGTTTGGGGACAAGGGAAAGGGGATCGACGGCGACGCCGAGGATATTGACCCCAAGGTGCAGGTGAGGGCCGGTCACGCGCCCGGTCGCACCTACGAGGCCGATCTGCTGCCCGGCCTTGACCATCTCACCCGGCTTCACATCAAGGCGGGACATATGCGCATAGGAACTGATGACGCCCTGCCCGTGATCGAGGTAAACGGTGTTCCCCGCAAAATACATATTCTGGGCGATGACCACCTTGCCGTCGGCCATAGCCTTGATCGGCGTGCCTTCCGCGCCGCGCAGATCGACGCCGCGATGGTAGGAGCGGAGCTCACCGTTGAACATCCGCCTGCCGCCGAAGGCGCTGGTCACCACGCCGGGAACGGGGCGCTGGAATTCGCCGCGCCAGTAGCGCTCCGGCGTCACGCGGTTGAGGGCCTCGCCGGACTTCTTGCGTTCGGCGTTGATGCGCTTCATGGATTCCTTGGGCGGGTTCACGAAGGCTTTCTTGACCGAAATCTTCTGTTCGGGCCATTTGACTTTGAGGACTTTCACGGTGGCCTTTCCTGTCAACGTCCCGGCGGTGGCCTGTACGATCAGATCTTTGTCAGTGTTGACGGGCACGGGAAGCAGGGCTTCGGCGATGCGGTGCCCGCCGTCCGCCACCGTGGGCGCGGCAATGTGTTTGCCCAGCCATGTGAAGGTGAGCTGGGGAAGCTGCTCGTCGATGACGACGCGGACTTTGACGGCGGAACCCTGTTTGGCTTCCTCCGGGGCGTGGATGGTCAGCGATGCGGCCAGCGCGCCGCCGCACAGAAGCAGCGTCAGGCACGCGGACAGCAAAGCGATACGGCAGTTACGGGATATCATGGGATTCTCCAGTTGCGCGGACGGCGGTCACGCGGGTATCCACTTCGCCGCCGCGGATTTTGACGGTCAGGGATGCGCCCGGCTGCACATCCCGAATGCTGCGGACGAAATGGCCGTCCGCCGTAAAGGCATAGGCATAGCCCCGTTCCAGCGGCCCTTCGGGGTCAAGCCCGCGAAGCCGCAGCTCGTGGCGTTCCAGTTGGCGCTCCAGCCCTTCCAACTGCCGGGCAAAGCGCTCTTCCAGACGGGAAGAGGCCGTGTCCAGCCGCCCCCCGATCTGCCCAAGCCGCAGCGCTTGCGCCTGCCGCAGGCGGCGGGCCAAGGCCGCCGTTTGCTCCAGCCGGGCATCCAGCACACGGGATTCCGCATAGCGGGAGATTCCGGCTTCCAGAAAACGCAGCCGCGCATCAGCCCGCTCCAGCTTCTGTTCCAGCGCAAAATCCAACCGGCGGGCAAGGGCGCCGAACCGCTCTTCAAGCCGGGCAAGGCCGCGTTCCGGCGAAAGCCACGCCAGAGCCCTGCCCAGCGTATCCAGCCGCTGATCGGCCTGGGAAAGCCTCCGTCCGGCGGCTTCCAGCAGGCCCGCCTCCAGATCGTCCACAAGCTGCGCATACCACTGGCGTTCAGGCCAGAGAAGCTGAGCGGCGTGGCTCGGCGTCGCGGCGCGCAAGTCCGCGACCATATCGGCGATGGAGGTATCGATTTCGTGCCCGATGCCCGCCACGACCGGGATGCGGGAGCGGTATACGGCATCGGCTACGCGTTCGTCGTTGAAGGCCCACAGGTCTTGGAGCGAGCCCCCGCCCCTGATGAGCACGAGCACGTCGGCCCAGCCGCGCCGGTTTTCGTCGTCCAGCGCCTCCGCTATGCGGGGCGGGGCGTCGTCGCCCTGCACGGGGACGGGATGGATGCGGATTTCGCAGCCGGTGCCGCGTTCCCCGGACAGCCGCAGGAAATCCCGGATGGCGGCGCCGGAAGGGGCCGTGATCACGGCGACGCGGTGCGGGTGTTCGGGGA
Source organism: Bilophila sp. T19-St14 (assembly GCF_059728385.1). Lineage (NCBI taxonomy): Bacteria > Pseudomonadati > Thermodesulfobacteriota > Desulfovibrionia > Desulfovibrionales > Desulfovibrionaceae > Bilophila > Bilophila sp. T19-St14. Next base: position 1,481,191 of record NZ_BAAGFT010000001.1, on the reverse strand, counting down.
TGGGGCGTTTGCGTTCGAGGCTGAAATAGCCTTTCTCCGCCAGCTTGCGCTTGAGGGCTTCCAGCGCCAGATGAAGCTGGCCTTCGCCGCTGTCCTGCGCGAGCTCGACCACAAGCTGATAGCCGCCGCGCGGCGCGTACACGGTAAGGCGTCCCGCGCAGATGACCTGCTGGCCGTTCCTCAGCGTCCCGGCGAGGCTCAGCCGCGGGCCGTCCTCGAACACTTCCCCGGTCAGGGGGTCGAACGTCTCGCGTTCTTTCTGGCTGCCTTTGAACCAGACGGCCTGAAGCAGGGCGTTTTCGTCCTTCAGGGAAAAATAGATGTGCCCGGACGAGGGCCGGGACACGTTCGTGACCTCGCCGCGCACCCAGACGTAGGGGAAGCCGTTTTCCACGGCATCCTTGATTTGTGCGGTCAGTTGGCGGACGGTGAGGATGGACATGAGAGGATGATGCCTCCGGCGGACAGGGCTCCGCCCTGTACCCGCAAGGGGCGAGCCGCCCCTTGACCCGGCACGTTGTGGGCCGGGGCGGGATGGTGGTTGTTTCGTTCGCCCGGTATCGGGCTTTATGCGGCATGGCGATGAAACGGCAAGGCCGATTCATCGCCATGTGGAAAAAATTCCTTGCCCCATCCTTGGTGTTTTCTTTGCCTCAAAAGCTGAAAGTCTTAGGAGGATGAGGGGATGGGGTTTGGGGAAGGGGAGAAGGAAGCCCTTCTTCAGAAGGGTTCCTTCTCCCCTTCCCCAAGGGTACTCAGTTACATGCCCCAGCAGGCGAGGACGCCCTTGCGCCACGCGGCGAAGGCTTCCGCGAAGCTCTCCACGGGCAGCTCGCCCTTTTCGCCGGTCTTGCGGTTCTTCACTTCGACGATGCCGCGGGCGAGGCCCTTGCCTCCGACGACCACCTGCATGGGCAGCCCGATGAGGTCGGCATCCTTGAACTTCACGCCGGGGCGCTCCTCGCGGTCGTCAAGCAGCACGTCAAGGCCCATGCCGGTCAGCAGATCATACAGTTCGTCGGCTTTGGCGGCGGTGTCGGCGCTCTTGGGATCGAGGTTGAGGAGCTCAAGGTCGAACGGGGCGAGCGGCGGGGGGAAGGCGATGCCGTCGCCGTCGTTGTTCTGCTCGATGCAGGCCGCAACCACGCGGGAAACGCCGATGCCGTAGCAGCCCATGATGATGGTCTGCTCCTTGCCGTTCTCGTCGAGGTAGATGGCGTTGAGGGCGTTGGAATACTTGGTGCCGAGCTTGAAGACGTGGCCCACTTCGATGCCCTTGGCGAAGGCCACCGGCTTGCCGCAGCGGGGGCAGACGTCGCCTTCCGCGATGGAGCGCAGATCCGCATAGGCGAATGCCGGAACGTCGCGCTTGAGATCCACGTGCAGGATGTGGGTGTCGGCCTTGTTCGCGCCCGCGATCCAGTCCGTGCCGGCCATAAGCTCATGGTCGGCGACGATGGGGCCGGCGGTGAAGCCCACGGGCCCGGCGAAGCCTACCGGGGCGTTCGTCCACTGGGTCACCTGTTCGGGCGAGGCGAGAACCACTTCATCGGCCTTGAAGTAGTTCTTCAGCTTGATTTCGTTCAGCTCGCGGTCGCCGCGCACGAGGGCCGCGACGGGCTTGCCGTCCACCACATAGAGCAGCGTCTTGATGAGCTTCTGCGCGGGAACCTTGAGGAAGCCGCAGACTTCCTCGATGGTATGCTGATCCGGGGTGGTCACTTCCTCAATGGCGGCACAGGTTTCCTCACAGGCCTTGGCGGGCGCGAGGACGGCGGCGCGCTCAATGTTGGCGGACCAGTCGCACCCGGTGCAGTAGGCGATGGTATCTTCGCCGGTTTCCGCCAGCACCATGAACTCATGCGAGAAGTTGCCGCCGATGGAGCCGGAATCGGCCTCCACGGGGCGGAACTGCAACGCCATGCGGCTGAAAATCTTTTTGTACGCCTCGAACATCTTCTTGTAGCTGATGTCCGCGCCCGCGTCGTCCTTGTCGAAGGAATAGGCGTCCTTCATCAGGAATTCGCGCCCGCGCATCAGGCCGAAGCGGGGGCGGATCTCGTCGCGGAACTTGGTCTGGATCTGATACAGGTTCATGGGAAGCTGGCGATAGGAGCGCACTTCGCCGCGGATGAGGTCGGTGATGACTTCCTCGTGCGTGGGGCCGAGGCAGTAGTCGCGTTCGTGGCGATCCTTGAAGCGCAGGAGTTCCTTGCCGTAGTGTTCCCAACGCCCGGATTCGCGCCACAGGTCGGCAGGCTGCACGGTCGGCATGAGGACTTCCTGGGCGCCTGCCCGGTTCATTTCCTCGCGCACGATGTTCGCGGCCTTGTTCAGGGTCCGCAACCCCAGAGGCAGCCACGTATAGATGCCGGAAGTGAGCTTGCGAATCATGCCCGCGCGGATCAACAGTTTGTGGCTGATGACTTCAGCGTCGCCGGGGGCTTCTTTCAGAGTGGGGATGTACCATTGACTCCAGCGCATAAATGTACCTCAAAATGAAATAGGGAGCCCTTCGGGATGCGTTCGGGCTCTAAAGTGGGCAGGAGTGTAACCCCGAAGCGGCAAAAAGGCAAAAGATACCTGCCCATCCAACCCGGCGGTTTGGCTTTGAGGTGCGCCGCACCGGGCTGCGGCGCAAACGGGGCGGCAGATGAACAGTGGGAACGTGAATGGATGCCGCCATTCCGGGCATGGAGGGGTGTACTTCGACATCCTCGCCGCCGAAGCCGGACAGATACCGCCATCACGGAGTGTGGAGGATCGTGGCATCCCGTTCTCTCTTTTTTCCGCCTACCGCTGGCTATCCCGGAGCGGGAGGGCCGGGTCATCCGCGTATGCGCCACCCTAGCCAGTAAAGTGGCTATCCCGGAGCATGGAGGGGCGGGGGTGTACAACACGATACTTTCCGGTGTATTGGATTTGTTCGTTCCGCCCGGAAGGGCAGTAAAACGCTTTTGGGAGAAAACAATGATTGCAAGACAGTTCAGGGGATTCACCGCTGCCGCATATCTTATGCTTCTGGCGGCGCTTGGCATGCCGGTCGCTTCATGGGCATGGGAATCGGACGGGCCGCGCTTCAACATATACACGCAGGGCTATGAAAAGGCCGATGTGGACGAGGGCGGTTCGTATTCCAAGACGGAAACCGGCGTATCCGCGGGATACAAATGGTTCACGCTGTCCTACAAGCGTTCCGACTTCAGTTGGAGCGATTCCGATTCGGTGAATTTCAGCAAAAAGGACTCGCCGTGGGATCAGTTGAACAAGCTGACGCTGGATGCTTCGTTTAATGGCGTATTGAATGAGTCGGTGAGCTGGTTCGCGGGCGGCTCCATCATTTCCGGCTTTGAAGATCAGATTTGGGAGTCGTTTACGTTTGCGCCTCGCGGCGGCCTGACCTTTACGCCCACCTATGACCTGAAATTCCATGTCGGTGCGGCGGGCCTGATTTCTCCGGTGCGCCCGCTTGTCCTGCCTCTGGTCGGGGCTGAATGGCGCAGCGAGCACGATTATGGGCTGTCCGGCATCATAGGCTTCCCCGGCACGCGGGTGCAGTACCGTTTCAACGATCTGCTTGCGGCACGCATGGCGGCGAAGTGGGAGCGCGACATCTACCGCCTGTCCAACGACAGCAGCGTCGCCAAGAAGGGGTATGTGGAAGAGTCCGGCTATACGGGCGGCGCGTATCTCGACATCACGCCCCTTGCCGGCCTGAAGCTGACGGTTGGTGCCGAACTGTTGTTTGATCGCCAGCTCCGCCTGTATGACAAGGGCGGCGACGAGTTTTCCAAGACGGACGTGGATCGCTCCCTTGGCGCGGTCTTGCGGGCCAGCTACAGCTTCTAGGCAGTGTCGTCAATTGGATATAATCTATTGAAATTATTTATCTATTGTAAAGTCACAAAAAGATTGATTTCAATAGTTTAAACTAGTTGCATGTAACACGACGATACGGCCTAGGGCCTAGCCGATACAAAAAAAAAGAGCCGTTCCGGGGCATTCGCTCCGGGCGGCTCTTTACGTTTTCAACAACCTTTTTAAGGAATCCTCTTTCCAACTCCCCATCGCTTCTAGAGCTTCAATTCGGGCAAGCCCCCTTTAGGGGGATTGTCGTCGGAATAACCGAGGGAGGAGGGCGGGTCCATGCTCAAACCGTCGAGGGGGGAGGACGCTTTTTCGGCGGGTTCGGAAGCGCGATCCCATGCTTGGGAGGGGGCCTGTTTCTCTTCCGGGGGGTACGGCGGCTGAACGGTCAAGGGATTGACGGCGATGCTGGCTTCAAGCTGCTGGAGCGTAGCGATGCGCTTCTCCAGTTTGGCCAGCGTGGAAAGAATAGCGCCGTGCTCTTCGCGCATGGCCTTCAACATGCTGTCCTGATTGCGCAGAATACAGAAAAACATGAAGGCCAAACCTCCGAACAACACAACCTCGAAAGCCAGCAGCATAACCGTATCCTTTTTTCATGCGTGAAATGCGCGCCCCGGCCTTGCCCCTTGCGGAGTCGTGTCACTTCCAGTACCTGTAGGCGCATTGGCTTATCTCATAATACCCATTGACCGCAACCGCAAGGATCTTACATATGGCATCTCCCTCCATCCGCCCCCGTATGCTTGTCGCTGACGAGCAGGGGAATATTTATGATCATCCCGATTTTTTGCTCCTGTGCCGCCGGGGAGAGGAATGGAGCCTGCCCCGCCCCGATGAACTGATGCCTCTGCCTGATGAGAGCGAGCTGTTCCTGCTGCCCGGACGCCGGGCCGTGGGCTTGAACCCGGAAACCGGCGAAACCGAAGTCATGGAAGACTGGGCCGTTGCCGCCTTCGCCGCGCCCGCGCATACGCTGACGGCCCACCCGGTATATGTGACCGATGAAGGCGCGCCCATGCTGCCCCTGTTCGCGTATGGGGCGGTCGGATTCGCCAACGGGCGCTTCTATGTCTGCGCCAAGAAGGTGGATGAGGACGTGCGGCAGGTCTTCAAAGGGATTTCACGCGGCAAAATCGACCGTTCCGCCCGGAAGATCATGGAAGATTTCCCGAACAACAGGCTTATGCAGCACATTATGCAGAACTGTACGTTGCGTTACGGCTGTCCGGCGGCAAAGAACTTGAGCCTAGGCCGCTACGAAGCGCCGTTGCCCACGTCCCGCACCTGCAACGCCCGCTGCATCGGATGTATTTCACAGCAGGAGGAGGGCTCCAAGATTTGTACTACCCCCCAGTGCCGGCTGACCTTCACGCCCACGCCTGAGGAAGTGGTGGAGATCATGCGGTTCCACGCGAGCCGCGAGACGGAAAGGCCGGTCTTTTCCTTCGGGCAGGGCTGCGAAGGGGAGCCCTTGACCGAAGCGCCGCTGCTCATCGAGTCGGTGCGGCGGTACCGCGAGGCCGGAGGGCACGGCACAATCAACCTGAACTCCAATTCTTCCCGGCCGCAGGCCATTGCCGAGCTTGCGGAAGCGGGCTTGACTTCGCTGCGCGTGAGCCTCAACAGCGCCCGTCCCGAAGTGTACGAGCGGTACTACCGCCCGCGTGGTTATACGTTCGGTGATGTGCGGCAGTCGATCATAGAGGCCCGTTCGCGCGGTGTGCATGTCGCCGTGAACCTGCTGTATTTCCCCGGCATCACGGACACGGAAGAAGAAATTGAAGCCCTCATCGAGCTGTTCCAGTCCACCGGGATCAGCCTTGTGCAGCTTCGGAACCTGAACATCGATCCCGAATTTTACCCCTCGCTGCTTGAAGGGATTTCGTTCGGCCCGTCCGTAGGGTTGAACAACTTCCGCAAGCGCATCAGGCGGGCCTGTCCGTGGATTGCCTACGGCTATTTCAATCCTTATCTCGGCGACAAGGCCGACCTTGGGGATACGCCCATGCCCGGCGAGTGGAAGCCCGCCCAGCTTGAGGTTTCGGAAGCTGGAGAATAGGGCGGTAGGGGGATGAAGCATTGGGGAGGGGGAGGAGAAACTTTCTGGAGAAAGTTTCTCCTCCCCCTCCCCAAACCCCTCCCTCTCCTCTTCAAAGACTTTCGTGTTTATTGAATCCCCGTTCCCAGCGTTCCCTGAGTAATTTGGGGGGACGGCGTGCACGTCTGGGAGGGGAGGAAAGGAGAGAGGAAAGGGGTTTTAGTAAATGGGAGGTCGGGCAAGCGTATTGCCCGGCTTTTTTGTATGGCTCTGTCATAGTATGTGGTTGTTTTATCTCCACCGTACGGTGAAAATATGGCTTTTTTATCTGGTTTTTCCGTTGGCGGAGTCTATGGCTAAGGCATTTTGTTGGCTATTCCTTTGGAACTTTAAGGAAAAAGCATCAACCATTTTCTATGACACAGCCTTTTGTATTTGTAACGGAACTATCCTATAGTATTTTTTCTTTTCTTAGCGTTATTGAAATATCCTCCTTTTTAAAGTCTTCCGTGTTTATTGAATCCCTGTTCCCAGCGTTCCCTGAGTAGTTGTTTTGGGGCGGTGTACACATCTAGGAGGAAGGCGGAAGGAGGAAGGGGGTTTTTAGTAAATGGGAGGCTGGGCAAGGGCATTGCCCGTTTTTTTGTATTTATAACGGAACTATCCTATCCAACAGTATTTTTTCTTTTCTTAGCGTTATTGAAATATCCTCCTCTTCAAAGTCTTCCGTGTTTATTGAATCCCTGTTCCCAGCGTTCCCTGAGTAGTTGTTTTGGGGAGGTGTACACATCTGGAAGAAGGGCGGAAGAAGGAAGGGGTTTTTAGTAAATGGGAGGTCGGGCAAGAGTATTGCCCGGCTTCCTTTGCATTTGTAACAGGAGCCTCCTGCACTTCCTATTTTTATAGCTTTATTGAAATAGCTTAAAAGGCTTTATTAGAGCAATTGATTGATGTTTTATTTGGTGTTGTGCCATAGGAAACGGTTGATGCTTTATTTCTTGAAACTCTCAAGAAATAACCGATAAAATGCCCAATCATGGAGTCTACTAGCGGAAAAATTGGAAAAAATAATATTTTCCCCGTTTGTGGGTATGGAACGACTGCACTTTATGACAGGCTTTATTGAAAATTCAATAAAGATCAATAGAATGCTTCATGTATGGAGTTGGGCAACGGAAAAACTACGGAGTACGGAATACTTACTATACCCTATGAATGGGGCGAGCATATTCTATGGCAAAATCAAGAAGAATGAATATAGCGGAAAAGTTGAAGAAATACTGAAAAGGGGACGGTACTCCTGAAAACGGGAAAGCCGCCATGAGGGATTCGATAAGGTCGAAAGTCTTGGGAAGGAGAGGGGAGGGGCCGGGGAGGGGAGAGGGAACCTTTCTCCAGAAAGGTTCCCTCTCCCCTCCCCGATTGAATCCCCTATTGCTTGTTCCTTCTCCCAAAACGGCGGACGGCGTTCCAGCGCTTGCGGATCGGCGCCGTGCGCATGTATCCGGCGGCGATACAGATCAAAAGGAGCGCTTCGGCGGCGAACGTGCGGAACAGGCGTGCGGCGTCGGCGGCGTAGTCGGAAGACGTCCAGAGCACGGGATCGGAAGGGTCCATGTGGTAAATCAACAGGCCGAGCCCGGCGGAGCAGACCAGAACGCTGACGATGGCGAACAGCCAGCTGGGGGTGAGGTGCAGCTTCCACAAGGAAGACGGGCGACAGCACTTCCTCCGTATGGCGAGGACGGACATCAGGACGATGAGCGACATCAGGGCCACGAACCAGCTCAGGGAATGCAGCAGGGGGCCGATGATCCCGATGCACAGCATGGCGATGGTCAGCCGGAAGGCGGCGCGCTGCCGGTGCTGTATGCCGCGTGTGAGGAACAGCAGCATGACCCCGGCGACGCCTGTCGCCATGCTGGCGGACTCGACGATGCCGAGCGGGATCCACTCCCTGATCTGCGAGAGCCGTTCGGGGCTGACGGGCAGGACGACGTAGAAGCACAGGATGGCTCCGATGCCGAACACCGCGCTCGCCATGATCGTGGGCGCGAAGGCCCGCATCCAGCGCCCGGCATCGTGCAGCACGCCGGATTCCTGCATGGCCTGCTGGCGGACTTCGTAGACGGCGAAGATGACCGCAGCCAGCAGCAGCGGCAGCAGGTAGTAAATGACGCGGAAGCAGAGGAGGGCCGCGAAAACGGCCTGCGGCGAGGCCGTGGTCAGGTGCAGGATGACGACTTCCAGCACGCCCGCGCCGCCGGGGACGTGGGTCAGCACCACGGCCACCATCGCCATCAAATAGGTGGGCAAAAACTGGAGGAAGGAAACGTGTGCATCCGGGGGAAGCAGGGTGTACAGGCAGGCCCCCGCCGCGACGAGGTCGGCCCCGGCCACCACAGCCTGGGCGACGGCGATTTTGAAGGGCGGGAACGAGAATTCCTTGCCGAAGATGTGGATGGGCTTATGGATGAATTTGCAGACGACCAGATAGCTGACGGCAATAAGGAACAGGATGGCTCCGAGGGGGCGGATGTCCAGCGGCATATGCATGCCCAGTTCCGGCGGGATCTCCGGCGGCGCGATCATGAAAATCGCCCCGACGAGCCCAAGCGCCCCGACCCAGAAGGTGATGGCGAGCATCAGCACCAGCCTGACGATGTCCATTGGGGAAAAGCCCCAGCTTGAATAGAAACGGAAGCGCACCGTACTGCCGCCGAGCAGCGCGCCGAAATTGTAGCTTACGGCCTGCCCGACGAAGGAAACAAGCGACACGCGGGAAACGGGGAGGGTCTTGTGGATGCCTTTGAGCGCCAGCCAGTCATAGCCGATCAGGATGATATAGTTGATGATGGCGAGCAGGACGGACAGGATGATGCTTCCCGTGGAAATCTGGGCGAGGCTCATGCGGATATCCGCGAGGCTGTATTTGCTGATTTCCCTATAGAGAAGATAGACCGCACCCAAGAAGATGCAGCCGACGAGGACGGGGCCCAAGGCGCGCAGCAGCCGTTTCAGAGCGAGTAGAAGTTGTTTCAGCATCATGTCTCCGACATAGACGGTTTGCGGAACGGGGACGGGATCTCCGGAACGGAAGAATGGATTCCGCTCTTTCTTGATACCTGCTCATCCCTCTTGGCGCAAGGTGGCTGTCCGAAAAGAGCGTTGATTTCCCGCCGCGGTTTTCCCGGTGGCTTGACCTATCCTCCGGGATGGACTACTTTGGCACCGTGGCAATCGCACTGAAGCTCCACCCATCGCGCAGCGACGGGGGGTGTTTTTTTTTGTATCGGGCGATTTCCGCAAGAATATTCAGGAGATTTCAACATGAGCAGTATCCCCATTTCCAAAGAAGGTTTCCAAGCCCTTGAACAGGAGCTGGACCGTCTGAAGAAAGAGCGTCCTCACGTTATCCAGGCCATTAAGGAAGCCCGCGAAGAAGGCGATTTGAAAGAAAACGCCGGCTATGACGCAGCCCGCGAACGCCAGGGGATGCTTGAAGCCCGCATCAAGTACATCGAATCGCGCATGGCGCTGTTCAATGTGATAGATCTTTCGACCCTTTCCAGCGAAAAGGCCATCTTCGGCGCGACCGTGACCGTGGAGGATGCGGATACCGGCGAAGAACGCGAGTTCACGCTGCTCGGCCCGGACGAGGCCGACTATGCCAAGGGGACCATTTCCATCCAGTCCCCCGTCGGCATGGCCCTGCTCGGCAAGGAAGTCGGCGACGAAATCACGGTCAACGCCCCGCGTGGCCGGATCAACTACGAGATCATCGACATCCAGTTCAAGAAAAAGACCGCCTGATTCCCATCCCTGCCAGGGGACTGGTGTTTCCCCCGTGCGAGTTGCCGCCCCGGCCGAAACGGCCTGGGCTGTTCCCCGATTCGTACACGCGAACCGGAAACCGGCAGGCGCTGCGGGGGAGACCCATCATATGCACTATGCCCCTTGGACTTTCTGCATCCTGACCTTCGGCTGTAAGGTCAACCAGTACGAATCCCAATCCGTGCGTGAGGCATGGCAGCGCATGGACGGCGCGGAGACGGACGTGCCCGCCGAGGCGGACGTGATCCTCCTCAATACGTGCGCCGTCACCGCCAATGCCGTGACCGACGCACGGCAGGCCGTACGCCGCCTCCAGCGCGAAGCGCCCGGCGTGCCCGTCGTCATCGCCGGGTGCGCCGCCGAGGTGGCCCGCAGGCAGCTTGCAGCCCTGCCCGGCGTGCTCCGCGTTGTGGAGCAGGATCATAAATCCCGGCTGCTCGACGCGCCGCCGCTCGTCCTTTTCGCTGGTGAGGAAGAGGGAGGCGCAGCGCCGTTCCCTTCAACCCCCGCCGAGGCCGCAGCCCGTGCCGCCACGCGTGACCGCACGTTCCCGCCTTTCCATATCGACGGGTTCCGCCGGGCCCGTCCCGTGCTGAAGGTGCAGGACGGCTGTTCGCACGGGTGCGCCTATTGCATCGTCCCCCTGACGCGCGGCCCGGCCCGGAGCCGCCCCCCGAAGGAGTGCCTTGCCGAAATGCGCCGCCTGCTTGAGGCGGGCTATCGCGAGATCATGATTTCCGGCATCAACCTGCGCCAGTATGCCATGCGCAATGAGGGGTGCCGGGACTTTTGGGACTTGCTGTCGTATCTGGATCGTGAACTGGCCCCGGAGTGGGGGAGCGGCGCCCGGCCCGATCCGGCGCGTTTCCGTATCAGTTCCGTGGAGCCCGCACAGCTTACGGAACGGGGCATCGCCACGCTTGCCGAAACCCGCATGGTCTGCCCGCACCTGCACTTGTCGCTCCAGAGCGGGAGCGCGGACGTGCTGAAGGCCATGCGCCGGGGGCATTATACGCCGGAGGCGCTGCTTTCGGCGGTGGAGGGCGTAGCTAAGCTGTGGCCCCGTTTCGGGCTTGGGGCGGACATCCTGATGGGGTTCCCCGGAGAAACGGAATCGCACGTGTTGGAGACACTGGAAGTGGTGCGGAGCCTGCCGCTGACCTATGCGCACGTATTCCCCTATTCCGCGCGTCCGGGAACCGTGGCGGCGGAACTGCCGGATCAGGTTGGGAAGGCCGTCCGGCAGGAGCGTGCCGCCCGCGTACGCGCAGTGGTGGAGGCCAAGCGCGAAGCCTTTTGGACGGATACCCTTACGTGTGGGAGGCTGCTCGTGGCGCTGGACTGCAACGAGGATGCCGGAACCTCCTCAGGCCAGCACGGCGTGGACGAATGTTATGTGCCCTGCCGCCTGCGGACGCCGCTGCAGGGGGAAGGGCACACGCTGATCCCCGTGCGTCCGGTTTCCGCGGACAGGAAGGGGGTGCTCGTGGAACCCATCCTTCCGTGAGGGCCCCATTAAGATTGGTTGAATGGTCAATCTAAGAATTGTGCATTTTTGCAATCTTTTTTTAGAGGCGATGAAGGATAAGAAAGAACTTCGGGAAAGATTCCTGAAAAACTTTTATGCAAAAGATAGGCCTAAAATGTTCCTTTTTTGTAAAAAGAGGAGGAACACTCCCTGATAAAGTGCTTCCCGTTTTTTTCCATAAAGAAAAAGACTGGGAAGAAGATCAGAAAATTGATGAGAAGAAGGATAAAAATTCGGGAGGGCATTGACTTCCATTGTCGTGTCGGGCATGCTTCAGCCATGAGGAACCGCGTCGTTTCCAAGGTGTTTTGGAGATGGCCAAGCGCGGGAATACGGTGTCTTTTTTGATGAGGTTTATTTCATGGCTAAGTCTATCTATGTCGGCAACCTTCCTTGGTCCGCTACCGAAGAACAGGTTCAGAGCCTTTTTGCCGATTACGGCCCGGTCGTTTCTGTGAAACTCGTGAGCGATCGCGAAACCGGCCGTGCTCGTGGCTTCGGTTTTGTGGAAATGGAAGAACCCGGTGCTTCTGCTGCTATTGAAGCTTTGGACAACGCTAATTTCGGTGGCCGCACCCTGCGCGTCAACGAAGCCAAGCCCCGTGCCCCGCGTCCTCCGCGCTACTAGTTTGGCTTGATCCATCAGCGCCCCGATGTCCGCATCGGGGCGCTTTTTTTATGTCCGATCCACCCTCGGAGCGGCGGGCCGCGGCATGGGGTCGCCGCGGAAACGCACGTTTTGCGGAAGGCCGGAACATCTTCCCCCACCTTGAAAAGAGATGCGCGCGTCAGGTTGCCTTTGGGAGGGGCGGCGTGGGGGCCCTGCTGGTGGGGAAAAGGCTTTCAATGAATTGTTTCCGGCTGCTGGCAAAGGCTGTGCCGTAGGAAATGATGAAAGCCTTACTTTTGAAGCTCCAAAGGGGTGACCAATGGCTGTGTCATAGGAAATGGCTGGTGCTTTATTTTCTTTGAAATTCCAAAGGAAGAACAATACGAGACCCCAAATATGGAGCCCATCAATGGAAAAGGCTGGGGAAAATGTCCGTATTTTCACCATGCTGCGAATATAAAACAATCACATATCATGACAGGGCCTAACCAATAAAATGCCTCAACTATGGCGCCGGCCAACAAAAAAGCTGGAAAAAGGCCGCATTTCCATCATTACTGGGGGGATGGAGGGGCCACATCCTATGGCCGAGCCTTGGCAAAAAGGGGGCTCTGCCTGAGGGATAACGGGCTGGGAGATAGCTGTTTGTTGAGGGGCTGCCGGGTGTGGAAATGAAGCCCTGAATGCAGTCGCGTGGGGAAGGAAGATGCGGGCCTGAAAGCTGCACAGCGCCCCAGTGCGGCTTGTTATGAATTTTTTAGGCCCTGTCATAGCATGTGATGGTTTCATATTCACAGCACGGTGAACATACAGCCTTTTTCTCCAGTTTTCCCCTTGGCGGAATCCATAGCTGAGGCATTTTGCCGGTTATTCCTTTAGAACTTCAAGGGAAAAAGCATCAACCATTTTCTATGGCACAGCCGTTTTTCTAGATTGTGTTGTTGCTTTTGTATGTAATTATTTTAAATTATTAAAAATATTTTGTGATTTTGAAAATGGTTAAATAATTTTAATAGATTATATCTGATTGACGGCACGACCTAGCCCATGCCGTGAAAAATCATGTCTTCCGCGCCTGTCCGGGCTTATCCCGGAAGGGGCCGCTGCGTGGAACCCCATCCCCGTATGGATGGCCTTTCCATGTGTGCCCGGTCGCCTCCGTGCCCGTCCATTTGGGGTGCAGGGAATAAAACGGGTGGGGTGAGTCTTGCCGGACGTGCCGTTGTCCGTTATGAAGCATCAATCGGCGTGCTCCCACAGCGTTGGGATTGCCGCTCGGTGGAGCAGCCGTTACATTTGGATGTTGCCGGTGTTTGGGAAGATGGCATAAAACGGACAGGCCATAGTTTGCTGTTGGCGCACCGTTTGGGGAAAGACGCGTTCCCATGCGGCTGCGTGCCTCCCGGAACGGCGGTTCCGCTGCTTTTTCTCACGCTATTCCGATTTGTTGGATGATTCTAGTTTTCGTGAAAAAATGTGCATTTTCGGGGTAGCCAACCGGGGACATTTGGGTTAGTGAGAGTCGTGTTTGGTTAATCACTCAAAACTCCTTGATGACGCCGTACCGCGGCGGTGGCTATGGTGCCGCCCATGAAAGCGCATCCGGTCGAGGCTTCTTTTTCACCTCTCTTTTTGACGGTAAGGATTGAACATGTCTGTTCCTGGCAAAATGCACAGTTTTTTTGTTCCGGGCATTTCCCTGATCGGCGTGGGCGCGTGCCACGGTATCCCTCATTATGTCCGCACCTATCATATCACCAAGCCGCTGATCGTCACCGATAAGGGCATCGTGAACACAGGGATCCTCAAGATCATTACGGACATTCTGGACGGTGACAACATCCCGTACAGCATCTATGACAAGACCGTGCCGAATCCCACCGATGAAAACGTGACCGAAGGCGTCGCCCAGTATAAGGCCGACGGCTGCGACGGCCTGATTTCCATCGGCGGCGGCTCTTCGCACGACTGCTGCAAGGGCATAGGCATCCTGCTTTCCAACGGCGGCGCGATCTACCAGTACGAAGGCGTGGATAAGGTCAAGCACATGCTGCCGCACTACATCGCCATCAACACCACGGCGGGCACCGCTTCGGAGCTGACGCGCTTCTGCGTGATCACCGACAAGGAACGCCATGTGAAGATGTCCATTGTGGACTGGTTCCTGACCCCCAACGTCGCGGTCAACGACCCCGTCCTTATGGTCGGCATGCCTCCGGCCCTGACCGCCGCCACGGGGATGGACGCCCTGACGCACGCCATCGAAGCGTATGTGTCCACCAACACCACGCCGATGACGGACGCTTGCGCAGCGCAGGCCATCCGGCTGGTTTCCAAGTATCTGCGCAAGGCCGTGGCCAACGGCAAGGACATGGAAGCCCGCGAAGGCATGGCGTATGCCCAGTATCTCGCCGGGATGGCCTTCAACAACGCCGGATTGGGCTACGTGCACGCAATGGCGCATCAGCTTGGTGGCTTCTACAGCCTGCCCCACGGCGAGTGCAACGCCATCCTCCTGCCCCATGTGGAATCCTTCAACCTGATTTCCCGCCTTGACCGTTTTGTGCGCATCGCGCAGATGATGGGCGAGTGCACTGACGGCCTGTCCGAACGCGCCGCCGCTGAATTGGCGATTTCCGCCATTAAGACGCTGTCGAAGGACGTGGGCATCCCCACGACGATCACCGAGCTCGCCGCCCGGTATGTGAAGGCCATCGATCCCCGCGACATCCCCGCAATGGTCGGGCATGCCCAGAAGGACACCTGCGCCGCCACAAACCCGCGCACAATGAGCTTGGAGACCATCAGCCAGCTATACAAAGACGTTTTTTAGGAACCGGCAAGGCGCCCGTTTGTGAAGCGGGCGCCTTTGTTTTCTGGTTCCGCCCGCCTTCCCCGTTTCCCGAATGCAGCCGACAGGGGACGGGGTGCCTCTCATGCAAAAGTTTTTTTCCCGGTTTCTCAGGTGAGGGCCGGGATTTGTTTGGAATTGATGGGGAACGTATTTTTTGAAGGCCCTGTCAGGGGATGCGGCCGGTTTGTTTTTACAGCAGGGTGAATATACAGGATTTTTATACGCGGCCCTGTCATAGGATATGGTTGTTTTATCTCCACGGCATAGTGAAAATACGCTTTTTTTCAGCTTTTCCGTCGGCGGGCACTATGCCTGAGGCCTTTTATCCGGTATCTTTTGGGGGCTTCAAGGAATAAAGCTGCAATCGCTTCCTGCGGCGCGGCCTCAGGCGCCTTTTCGCGTATTCCCTTTTTCAGCGTGTCACGGAAACAGTGATGCAGCCTTATGCGCCTTTTCCTTGGCGGCTCCGCCATTGAGGTTTGCCGTTGATTGTTCATCGGGAAGTTCAAGAGGCTGTGCCGTGGGAAATGGCTGGTGCCTTATTTTTCAAAGATTCCAAGGGAATAACAAATAAAATGCCCCAGCCGCAGAGCCGTCAATGGAAAAATGAAAGAAAAGGCTGTGTCATAGAAAAAGGTTGATGCTTTTTTCCTTGAAGCTCCAAAGGGATAACCGGAAAAATACCTTGGCCGTGGATCCCGCCAAGGGGAAAAACGGAGAAAAGGCTGTATTTTCACCGCACTGTGGAGATGAAACAACCATCTACTATAACAGGGCCAAAGAAAAAGCCTCTATTTTCATCATACCGTGGAGATGAAACAGCCATATCCTCTGGCGGAGCCTTTCAAGAAAGGAAACGGGAATGGTTTGCCGTGGCAGGGTGTTGGGGAAAGGGCGGCTGGGCGCCGTAACGGGTTTTGGGGGAGGCGGATAGGGGCGTTGGATGAGAAAAGGCGCCGCTTCGCTTTTTTTCATGGCCTCTGTGCCTCCCGTTTGGGCATCCTGCATACGCAACCCTTTTGAAATGCAGATTTTTTAAAAGTATGCGCATACAGTTGAGCCGATATAATTTCTTGATGCCCCATAGTGTTTTCTGATACGGAATTGTTGACGCCGGAGACCCCCATAAGGAAAGCTTTTCCTGACAACCCGTCTGCCGTTGTCAAACGCTCAAAGAGAACTTACACTGTGCCCGAGGCTTGGCGGGGTTTGGCGCCGCCGGGCCATACGGAGGTAACTTTTGAATCAGTTTACGCGGAATCTTATGCTTTGGGGGGTCATCTCCCTGGCTATGGTCATTGTGTTCAACCTGTTTAGCCAGCCTCAGCACTCGTCCCAGCCGAGCGTGACGTATAGTGAATTCCTGCGTCAGGCCGCCAAGGGCGAAGTGTCCGAGGTGGTCATTCAGGGGAATACCCTTACCGGGAAGACGACCGACGGCAAATCGTTCCAGATTTACGTCCCTGACGATCCCGGCTTGGTGGACAAACTCATTGCCGAGAAGGTCGAAGTCCGGGCCGAGCCTGTCGAGGACTCCCCGTGGTATATGACCTTGCTGGTGTCGTGGTTCCCCATGCTGCTGCTTATCGGCGTGTGGATTTTCTTCATGCGCCAGATGCAGGGCGGGGCGGGCCGGGCCATGTCCTTTGGCCGTTCCCGGGCCCGCATGCTCAATCAGGAGCAGGGCAAGGTCACGTTCGATGACGTGGCCGGTGTGGACGAAGCCAAGGAAGAGCTTTCCGAAGTCGTTGACTTCCTTTCCAATCCGCGCAAGTTTACCCGCCTTGGCGGGCGCATCCCCAAGGGCGTCCTGCTCGTCGGCCCTCCCGGTACGGGCAAGACGCTGTTGGCCCGCGCCGTGGCTGGCGAGGCGGGCGTGCCGTTCTTCTCCATTTCCGGTTCCGACTTTGTGGAAATGTTCGTAGGCGTGGGCGCTTCGCGTGTCCGTGACCTGTTTGTGCAGGGCAAGAAAAACGCCCCTTGCCTCATCTTTATTGACGAAATCGACGCCGTGGGCCGTCAGCGCGGCGCTGGCCTCGGCGGCGGCCATGACGAGCGCGAGCAGACCCTGAACCAGCTCCTTGTGGAAATGGACGGCTTTGAGTCCAACGAAGGCGTCATCCTCATCGCGGCGACCAACCGCCCCGACGTGCTTGACCCCGCGTTGCTCCGTCCCGGCCGTTTCGACCGTCAGGTTGTGGTTCCCACGCCCGACGTGAAGGGCCGCCTGAAGATTCTTGAAGTGCATACCCGCCGTACGCCGCTGGATAAGCGCGTCAATCTGGAAGTCATCGCCCGCGGTACGCCGGGCTTCTCCGGCGCGGCGCTGGAGAACCTGGTCAACGAAGCGGCTCTTCAGGCCGCCCGCCTTGGTCAGGACACCGTGTTCATGCGTGATTTTGAATATGCGAAGGATAAGGTGCTGATGGGCAAGGAACGCCGCAGCCTTATCCTTTCCGACGAGGAAAAGCGGATCACCGCGTACCACGAAGGCGGCCACGCTTTGGTTGCCAAGCTGCTGCCCGGAACCGACCCCGTGCACAAGGTGACGATCATCCCCCGCGGGCGTGCGCTCGGTGTGACCATGCAGTTGCCGGAAGGCGATCGTCATGGCTATTCCAAGGCGTATCTCCAGAACAACCTGATGGTGCTGCTGGCCGGGCGCGTGGCTGAAGAAATCATTTTCGACACCATTACCACCGGTGCAGGCAACGACATCGAGCGCGCCACGGGTATGGCCCGCAAGATGGTTTGCGAGTGGGGCATGAGCGACGTCGTCGGCCCCATGACCATCGGCGAGCAGGGCGAAGAAGTCTTTATTGGCCGCGATTGGGGCCATGCGCGCAACTACAGCGAAGACACCGCCCGCATCGTGGATGCCGAAATCAAGAAGCTGGTGGAAACCGCGCGCGAGAACTGCCACAACCTGTTGCAGGAAAACATCAATCTCCTGCACGCGCTTGCCAAGGCCCTGCTCGATCGTGAGACCATCACCGGCGACGATATTGATTTGCTCGTCAAGGGCGAACCGCTGCCGCCTTTCGACGCGGACGAAGCCGCGAAGCGGGAACCGGCGGCCCCTACCCCTGCTTCCGCTGACGCGGAGGGGGAAACCTTCAAGCTGGAAGCGGAACCGTCCCATGATGAAGGGACGGGCGGGAAAACGCAGGACGAAACCAAACTGCAGTAAACGGTTTGCCCCGGCATCCTGCGGATGTCGGGGCATTCGGTTTTATGAGGACAACGTGAACAGCGAACGCAAATGGATTCTTCGAGGGGGGAGGGTGTTGAACCCTGCCCCCTTTTGTCTGATAGGCATTGTGAACGTAACGCCGGACTCCTTTTCCGACGGGGGGAAGTATATCGATCCGCGGAACGCCGTGGCTCATGGCCTCCGCCTGTTGGACGAAGGGGCCGGGATGCTCGATCTGGGGGCGGAATCCACCCGTCCTTTTGCCGAACCCGTGCCCGAAGGCGAGGAGATCGCCCGGCTCATGCCGGTCGTGGCGGGCCTTCGCGGGCAGCGGCCTGAGGCGATCCTTTCCGTGGATACGCTGAAGGCCGGGACGGCGCGGGCGGCTCTGGAAGGCGGCGCGGACATCATCAACGACGTGTCGGCTTGCGCGGCCGATCCAATGCTGCTCGACGTGCTTGCCGAATACAAGCCGGGATATGTGCTTATGCACAGTCAGGGTAGCCCGCGCGAGATGCAGGTGAACCCCCATTACGGGAACGTGGTGGAGGAGATCCTTGCCTTTTTTGAAAGAAATCTGGCGCGGCTGGTCAAGGCCGGCTTGCCGGAGGATCGGATAGTGCTTGATCCCGGCATCGGCTTCGGTAAGAATAAGGAGCACACCGTAGCTATCCTGAAAGGGCTGGAGCGGTTTGCTTCGCTGGGGCGTCCCTTGTATGTGGGGCTTTCCCGGAAATCCATGTTCCGGGAAATCCTTGGCCTTGAGCTGGAGCAGCGGGCCGAAGCCACGCGCATGGCTGTCGCGCTGCTGGCTGCGCGGGGAATCCCTTACCACCGCGTTCACGATATTGCCGGTTGCGCGCAGGCGCTGCGGCTTGTCGAAGCTATGACCCCTCTCGCCTGATCCTTCCGGCGCACCCTATAAAGCTCATTTTGGAGCCGGATCATGGATTTCCTGTCTTTTTATTGGCGTGACGTGCTGGATATCGCCCTCGTAACGCTGCTTTTATACCGCATCCTGCTTCTTATCCGGGGAACGCGCGCGTTTTCGGCGCTCATCGGTTTGGTCGTTCTGGTGGCGGTGTACGCCCTCTCGCACTTCGTCGGCCTCTATTCCCTGTCATGGCTGCTTGAGAATCTGTTCGGTTCGCTGTTCCTCGTCATCGTGATCCTGTTCCATGATGACATCAGGCAGGCTCTTGCCGCGATGGGGACGCAGTACCTTTCGTGGAAGAAGCGTCCCGCGCCTTCAAACATGGTCGGCGATCTCGTCTGGGTATGCCAGTACTTCGCCAAGCGGCGCATCGGGGCGCTCATCGTTTTGGAAGGCAAGGTGCAGCTCGGTGATATGATGAAGGGCGGGGTCGTGCTGGACGCCCGGATTTCCCGGGAACTGCTGCTGACCATTTTCTTTCCCAACACCGCGCTGCATGATGGGGCGGTGATCATCCGCAAAGGGCGCATCGCCGCGGCGGGGTGCATCCTGCCGCTGGCGCAGATGGATCGCCAGAATTTCGGCACGCGGCACCGTGCCGCGCTCGGCGCCACGGAAGTCAGCGATGCGACGGTCATCGTCGTTTCGGAAGAGCGCGGCGAAGTGAGCGTGGCCTCCAAGGGCCACTTGGCGGTTATGCCGGATGCCGAACAACTGAAAGAGACGCTGAACAATGTTATCGAACACTGAAGAACCCCAGAAGGGCAACTGGCGCTACCTCTTGGTGGCCTTCCTCCTTGCCCTCGGGTTGTGGTATACGCTCAATGCGCGTGAGCAAATCGAGCGCGTGGTCGAGGTGCGCCTTGATTACAAGGGGCTGCCGCCCGGCTTGATCGTGACGGGGGGCCAGCTCAACAGGATCAGCGTGCGCCTTCGCGGGCCGCAGGAATTGCTGCGCTCCATGACCAACCGGGAAATCTCATATACGATGGATCTGTCCGGCGTGACGCCGGGCAAGAACGTCATCCCGCTGACGACGGGGGAA
The DNA here is from genome assembly GCF_059728385.1 of Bilophila sp. T19-St14. Taxonomy (NCBI): domain Bacteria; kingdom Pseudomonadati; phylum Thermodesulfobacteriota; class Desulfovibrionia; order Desulfovibrionales; family Desulfovibrionaceae; genus Bilophila; species Bilophila sp. T19-St14. The sequence goes on along the minus strand of NZ_BAAGFT010000001.1, from coordinate 1,461,285 downwards.
AGCAAGCCGCCGGAACTGCGGGCCTATGAAGTGCTTGAGGTCACGCCGTCCCGGATGATCCTTGAAGTGGACAAGATCATGGAGGCGAACCTGCCCGTCAAGGTGGCGCTGAGGGCCTCGCCCGCGGCCTCGTCGGTGCGGCTGAAGGATTTGGTGGTCGAGCCGCCGCAGGTGACCGTACGCGGCCCGGCAAGCGTCATTTCGTCCATGAAGGAGATTCAGGCGGAGATCCCGGTGGATCTTGCGGCGGAAGGAAAGGCCGTCTCGGAAGATGTCCCGCTGCTTGCGCCGCCCGCTGTGGAGCTCAATCCGCAGGTCGTTAAGGTGACGTGGAAAATCGATGTGAAGAGGCGTACCCTGAGTTTGCAGCGTGACATTATCTTTGAGGGTGAGAACCCCAATGTAAACGCCCAGCCTTCACGGGCGAACCTCATGGTTTCCGTCCCTCAGGGGATGGTCAGAGATGCCGGGTACCTTGCGCAATTTCAGGTTTCCGTCCCCGCCGACACGGCGATGCCTGCGGAGGACGGGGCTGTGAGCGCGCCTCTTCAGGTGGCCGTGCCCCCAGGCGGGCGCGTCCTGAAAATCAGCCCGGAAACCGTGTCGGTTTCCCGGCATCCGAGCGAATAAGCGGTCTGTTCCGTTGTTTTATAACAAAAGATTTTGGAGTAGTTGATGAGCGTTCGTCTTTTTGGGACTGACGGGATGAGGGGCCGGGTCAACAAGTACCCCATGACGCCGGAAGTGGCCTTGCGTCTGGGGCTTGCCGCGGGCACGTTTTATCGGGATAAAAACCGCCGCAGCCGCGTGGTCATCGGTAAGGATACCCGCCTTTCGGGATACGTGTTTGAGAACGCGCTGGCGGCGGGCCTGCTGGCTGCGGGGATGGACGTCTTTCTCGTCGGCCCGCTGCCCACTCCTGCGATCTCCTTCCTCACGACCAACATGCGGGCGGATGTCGGCGTGGTCATCTCCGCGTCGCATAACCCATTCAGCGACAACGGGATCAAGTTTTTCGACGCCGAAGGGTTCAAGATCCCGGATGCCGATGAAGATCGCATGACGGAAATGGTGCTGGATCCGAATTTCGACTGGAATTATCCCGATCCCGCGAACACCGGCCGCGCCTATAAGATCAAGGACGCTCCGGGCCGTTACATCGTGTACCTCAAAAACAGTTTCCCCGCGCACCTGTCCCTTGAAGGGCTGCGTGTGGTTCTTGACTGCGCTAATGGGGCCAATTATAGGGTCGCGCCGCTGGCCCTTGAGGAGCTGGGCGCCGAAGTCGTCAAAATCGGCACGGAACCCAACGGGCTGAACATCAACTACCGCTGCGGTTCCCTGTATCCTGAGGCGGTGGCCGCAAAGGTTCGTGAGACGCGGGCCGATATCGGCCTTGCTCTGGACGGCGACGCCGATCGCCTCATCGTGGTGGACGAGAAGGGCACCGTTCTGGACGGCGACCAGATCATGGCCCTGTGCGCGCAGGATCTCATGCAGCAGGGCAAGCTTCCGGGCAACATCCTTGTGGCTACGGTCATGAGCAATATGGCGCTTGAAGTGTTCATGAAGGAGCGGGGCGGCACGCTTATCCGCACCAACGTGGGCGACCGCCATGTCGTGGCGGCCATGCGCCAGCAAGGGGCCCTTCTTGGCGGGGAACAGTCCGGCCATCTTATTTTCCGTGAATACAGCACGACCGGAGACGGCCTCCTCGCCGCCCTCCAGATCCTGCGGATCATGCGCCAGCAGGGGCGTCCCCTGTCCGAACTTGCCGGGCTGCTCATTCCCTACCCGCAGGAGCTTCGGAATGTGCATGTCGAACACAAGGTTCCCTTTGAGGAAAATTCGGAAATCGCTGACGCCATCGCCCGTATTGAGGAAGGGCTTGAAGGCCGTGGGCGCGTGCTGCTGCGCTATTCGGGCACGGAGCCGTTGTGCCGGGTCATGGTTGAAGGGCAGGATGCGGACAAGGTGCGCGTGTATGCCAACGAGCTTGCCGGGATCGTGGAAAAAGCGCTCGGATAGGGGAAATTGGGGGCTTCGTGTGCCTTGCGGCGTGTTCCAATAGAAATGTGGAGGGCAGATTCCCGTTGTCCTTTGGAAGAGAATAGCCCTCAATGGAACGGTGTTGCCGGAAACAAGCCGTGTGCTTGCCCGATACATGCAGGGCCGGTATTTTGTTGCCATGAGGCATTCCTTCCGAATGGGGGGAATGAGCGGTAAGGATGGGGCGCGGGGAAACGCCCAAAAGATTCCTGAGAGGGAAAGGGGCCGCATGAATATTCGTAAGGTCGTCATTCCGGTTGCCGGTTGGGGGACGCGTTCTTTGCCCGCCAGCAAGAATATTCCCAAGGAAATGCTGCCGGTCTACAACAAGCCCGTTGTGCAGTACGTTGTGGAAGAGGCTATCCGTGCCGGTGTGGAAGACGTCATTTTTGTGACCAACCGCGACAAGAGCGTCATTGAAGACCACTTCGACTATAACCTTCAGCTTGAGGGCGTTCTGGAACGCGCCGGAAAGCTGCAAATGCTCAAGGAAGTCCGTGATGTGGCCGAGATGGTCAACATCATGTCCGTCCGCCAGAAGAAACAGCTTGGCCTTGGCCATGCTGTGCTGTGCGCCAAGGAGATGGTACGTGACGAACCCTTTGCGGTCATGGTCGGCGACGACTTCATGATCGGTGATGACGCGGGGCTGGCGCAGCTTGTCCAAGTGGCGTCCGAACACGGCATGCCGGTTATCGGGGTCATGGAAGTGCCCGCGGACAAGGTGAACCGTTACGGCATCGTCATGGGTGAGGAAATCACCCCCGGCGTCTACAACATCACGGATATGGTGGAGAAACCAGCCATAGGCACGGTGGATTCCCGCCTCGCCATCGTGGGGCGCTATGTGCTGACCCCGGATATCTTTGAGCATCTTGCACGGGTAAAGCCCGGACACGGCGGCGAGATCCAGCTTACCGACGCGCTGGCCTCCCTAACCCGGGAACGGGGCATGCTGGCTGTGAAGATGGGAGGCATCCGTTTCGACGCCGGGGATTGGGTGGATTATTTGACGGCCAACGTCTACTTCGGGCTGCGCGATGAAAAACTGCGCGACGGCCTGAAGGCCCGGCTGCGCGAACTGCTCGGCTAGGCATTGCAGGCAACGTTTGATAAACAGGGGAAACCGTCTTTCCGGCAGGGCCTCCAACGGGAGGTGCAGCCGGATGGGGTGGCTTTCCCTTGTTTTTTGCTGCACTGCGGTGGAACCCTTTCCGTTCTTATCCCCTCTTTCCGTATCGGACCACGCAGGGGACAACGCCGCGTTTCCGAATGGCTGTTGACCCCCTAACCCTTCAGGATATTCCCTTGCTCCGAACCGTTGCCTTGCTGACGCCCCCGTTTGCTTCCTTGACCTATGCCGTCCCCGATTGGCTTGCCGGGTTTGCATGGTGCCCCGGCTTGAGGGTTGCCGTGCCGCTGGGGAGGGGGATGCTGCGCATTGGGGTCGTCCTCGGCGACGGCTCCCCCTTGCCGGAGGGGGTAACGGCGCGGCCCATGCTTTGGCCTCTGGAAAAGGAACCTTTGCTGCCGCCCGGACATATGGAAATGGTGCGCCAGCTCGCTTTGCGCCAAGCCGTGACGCCGGGACAGATCCTCGCGATGGTGCTCCCTGCCGGGCTTCGGGTGACGCAGATGCGCCTCCGCACGATGGAAGGGCAAGGCAAGGCGCAGATACGGCTGCTGAAGGATTTGCCCAAGCTGCCCGTGGAGGTTCTGTCGGCGCTTGGTGAGGCGTGGATGCGGGGCGGGGCGGAGCTGCTCGGGCCACGGGAAGACGCTGCCGCCAGCGAGCTGTGCGTGCTGCGCTGCGATCCGCCGTGGGCGGTGAGGCCGACCGCGACGCGGCAGATCGAGCTGCTGGAGTTTTTGCTGGAGCATGGCGCCGTTTCCCGGAGGGAAGTATTGCGGCAAATGGGGCAGGGGGTCGCCCCGGCGCTTGAATCCTTGCTCAAGAACGGATTGATTGGCCTGCAATGCCTTGAGGCCGGCTGTGCGGAAGAGGAAACCGGCTGTAATCTGCTGCCCCCCGCATCGGAAGCCCCTTTCACGCTTTCCGAAGCGCAGGAGGCGGCGCTGGCTTCGTTCCGTGCGGATCTCGATGCCGGGAATCCCGCGTCGCACCTGCTGTTCGGCGTGACCGGGAGCGGCAAGACGGCCGTATATATGGAATTGGCCAAGGAATGCCTGCGCCGTGGCCGTTCCATGCTGCTGCTGGCCCCGGAAGTGGCGCTCGCTTTGAAGCTGCGCCGGGATGCCTCGCTCGCGCTGCCGGATGTGCCGCTCTATTTTTTTCATGGCTACCAGTCGGCCGCCCTGCGCGAAAAGACGTTCCGCGAGCTGGCGAAACGCCGCGAACCGTGCCTTGTCGTCGGGACGCGTTCCGCCCTGTTTCTGCCGTTGCCGTCCCTTGGGGCCGTAGTGCTGGACGAGGAGCATGACTCTTCCTTCAAGCAGGATGAAGGGCTTACCTATCAGGCCAAAGAAGTGGCGTGGTTCCGCATCGCACAGGCTAAAGGGCTGTTGGTGCTCGGATCCGCGACCCCGGATCTCAAGACGTTTTACGCGGTACGCGAGGCGAAAATCCCGATGTCCATGCTTCCGGCACGGGTGGGCGGCGGCACGCTGCCTGCGATCAGGCTGGTGGACATCCGATCCGTGGACTGCGCCGACTCCATTCTGGCCCCGGAGACGCTCTCCGCGCTCAAGAAGACGGTGGAGCAGGGGGATCAGGCGGTGATCCTTCTGAACCGGCGCGGTTATGCCCCGTTGATGTACTGCATCGACTGCGGGAAGGTGGCCCGGTGCCCGCATTGTGATATTGGCCTGACTTACCACAAGGGGCGCGAACGGCTGGTTTGCCACTACTGCGGGTATTCGGTTCCGTTCCCGTCGCCCTGCCCAAGCTGCAAGGGGCTGCATTTCCACCCTATGGGGCAGGGAACCGAGCGGGTCGAAGAGTATATCGGGACGCTCCTGCCTCCGGGAGGCCGGGTTCTGCGCCTGGATCGGGACAGCACCCGCCGTCCGGGGCGCATGGAGGAGATCCTTGAGTCTTTCGCCCGGCAGGAGGCGCAGGTTCTTGTCGGCACCCAGATGCTTTCAAAGGGGCACCATTTTCCGCATGTGACGCTGGCTGTGGTGGCTGACGGGGATATCGGCCTCAATTTGCCTGACTACCGGGCGGCGGAACGGACGTTTCAATTGCTGGTGCAGTCATCGGGCCGGGCCGGGCGCGGCGGGAAGCCGGGGCAGGTCATTATCCAGACCCGTGACGTGAACCACTACTGCTGGCAGTACGTGAAGAACGGGGATTACGAAGGGTTTTACGAACACGAGATCGCCCTGCGCAGGCGGCGGCGCTATCCCCCCTTCATCAATTTGGCCCTGCTGCGGATTTCCTACCCTATGGACTGGGCGGACGGGCCGACGCAGCTCGCTCGGATTACGGCCCTGTTGCGTTCGGAGAGCAAGGGCGTGACCGTCCTTGGCCCCGCGCCCGCGCCTCTGCCGCTCCTGCGGGGCCGCAGGCGGTTTCAATGCCTCCTCAAGGCCGGCGACTGGCAATCGATCCGGGCCCTCTATGGCGTGCTTCTGCCCCTTGCCTCGCCCCCGAACTTACGCATTTCGCTGGATATCGATCCGGTGAATATGCTGTAGTGTGAATCGGGGGAAGGGAGAAGGGGACTTTCTGGAGAAAGCCCCCTTCTCCCTTCCCCCGTGCCCCCATCCCTCATCCCCAAAGACTTTCGGCTGGTGGGGAGGCGGCACGGCGGCTTTCCTGTTTGGAGGCGGGCGGAACAGCTTATGGGAAATTTTTTGGCTGTGTTATAGAAAATGGTTGATGCTTTTTTCCTTGAAGTTCCAAAGGGATAACCGGAAAAAGGCCTTAGCCGTGGATCCCGCCAAGGGGAAAACGGATAAAAAGGCTGTATTTTCACCGCACTGTGGAGATGAAACAACCACAAACTTATAACAGAGCCAATTTATTAGGGGGGGGACTGTCATGGAATCGGTTCATTCCGTTTGATAATGGAGTGAAAATACAATGTATTTATGGATTTTGGCAATCTTCATAGCCGGAACATCCCATCGGTTCCTTATGTGGAGTTTCAAAAGGCCCTGTCAGGGTATATGGTTGCTTCATCTCACAATATATTGAAAATGCGTCCTTTTTCTCCAGTTTTCCCCTTTTCTCTAGTTTTCCCCTTGGCGGAAAAGGCATTTGGTTGTTCCTTTGGAGCTTCAAGAAAAAACATCGGCCGTTTTCTCTAGCACAGCCTTTCAAAAAGGCTCTGTCATGGCATTGGAATTCCAAGTCGAGAATAGTTTGATTTATGGTATTTTTTTGAAGGCATTTTCCGGCGGGCCTGCGACGGAAAGCGCTTTCCCCTGCATCTGGCTTGAATGGCATGAAATGAAATATCAACCTGTTGCTGTGGCAGGCCCCTGAGAAAGAAACCGCCGATCGTTTTCCGCGGCAGGGCCGTTTGCTTCTTTTGCCCGACTGCGCTTTTTCCAACACGCCTCTTCGCTTGACGAAATTCTTTGCGTCGTATAGGGCAAAGCGATTTTGGAGGTACGCTATGTGGGGTTCGTTTTCCCGTGCCCGGAAGGTTCAGACGACGGTGCGCTGCAAACATTGCGGGACGCCGCTGTTCATCGAACGGTCTTGCCATGAGGTGCATATGTTTTGTCCCAAATGCGGAAAGGCTTTTCCGCTTTCCGAGTATATCGCCCTTGCCGACGAGGCGATGGAGGAATTCCTCAATTCCGTCTATTGCGACAGGATGTAACCGCCTCGGCGCAGGGCCGAAAAAACATGGTTCCCTCCGCTCCATACCTCTGGTGATTTGGAGGTTTTTGGGTTACAAGGTGGAGATACTATGAAAGAATATCGTGATCATTACTTCCTCAAGGCCAAACGGGAAAACTATCCTGCCCGCTCCGTCTATAAGCTCAAGGAAATAGACGGGCGCTTCAAGATTTTCAAAAAGGGCATGAAAGTGCTGGATCTGGGGGCGGCTCCCGGTTCGTGGTCGCTCGGCGCGGCGGAGCGCGTGGGCGCTCAGGGCAAGGTGCTGGCCTGCGATATCCAGAGCACGGCCACCGTTTTCCCTCCCAATGTGGAATTTCATCAGGAAGACGTGTTTCAGCGTTCCGAGGCTTTTGAGCGGCAGCTCGCTGAAACGGGGCCTTTCCATGTCGTCATGAGCGATATGGCCCCGCAGACGACCGGAACGAAATTTACCGATCAGGCCCGCTCCCTTGAGCTTTGTCTGGAAGCGCTTGCCGTCGCCGAAACGTATTTGGTGAAGGGCGGCAGTTTTGTGGTCAAGATTTTCATGGGGCCGGACGTCGGGGAACTGCTCAAGGGAATGCGTCCCCGTTTTGCCCGTGTGACCTCATTCAAGCCTCAAAGTTCCCGCATGGAAAGCAAAGAGACGTTTTTCGTCGGGCTGGGCTTCAAGGGGCGCGAGGCGGAAAGCGTCCGGGATTGACTGTTTGCGCGGCCCCGGCTATGACCCTTTTCCTTGTTTGAAGGTATGAGGGAGGCCGGCCCCCGCAGAGGCTTCAGCCGGGGAACGTTGCTCCGGCCTTGTTTTGAAACATTCAGGAGGATTCAATGTCTGGACACAGCAAATGGGCCAACATCCAGCACCGTAAAGGTCGCCAGGATGCCAAACGAGGTAAGGAATTTACCAAGGCAGCCAAGGAAATCATCATCGCAGCCAAGAACGGCGGCGATCCTGCCGGTAATTCCCGCCTGCGTGCGGCCATTGCCGCTGCCAAGGCGATCAACCTCCCCAAGGATAAAATCGAAGCCGCCATCCGCAAGGGTACTGGTCAGGATGCCGGCGGCGATCTCACGGAAATCAACTACGAAGGTTACGGTCCGGGCGGCGTCGCCGTCATCGTGGAAACCGCGACCGACAACCGCAACCGTACCGTGGCCGAAATCCGCCATCTGATGAGCAAGGGCGGCGGGTCTATGGGCGAAAACGGCTGTGTGAGCTGGAAGTTTGAACGTAAGGGCGTCATCCAGTTCTCCAAGGAAAAATATACCGAAGACCAGTTGATGGAAGCCGCGCTCGAAGCGGGTGCCGATGATCTGCGTGATGAAGGCGACGTGTGGGAAATCCAGACCGCTATGGCCGATTTCAATGCCGTCCGCGAAGCCTTTGAAGGTGCCGGGCTGGAAATGATTTCCGCCGAGCTCAATCAGGTTCCCCAGAGCACGATGGAAGTCGATCTCGAAACCGCCCGCAAGCTCCTGCGCTTCATCGAACTGCTTGAAGACAACGACGATGTCCAGAACGTCTATTCCGATGCGGACATCTCCGACGAAATCATGGCCCAGTTGTAAGGCTGTTTAGGCCGTGCTGTTTTGAAAGTAGAGGGGAGGGAAAGCGTTTTCCTTTGGAAATGTTTTCCCTCCCTTTCCAAAATCTGTCATTGTGGCAAAACAGCGCCCTGTTGCTCCTTTCAAGATGGAAGCGCCCCGGCGTTTTCCGGTGGGGGCGCCCCGCTTCCTGCCGTGTCTCCATTCGGGGCGCGGAAATCTCTTCCCTCTTTTTTTCATGTCGCAATCCATCACCATCATCGGCATCGACCCCGGCTCCCGGAATACGGGGTGGGGAGTGGTGCGCGAAGTGTCCGGCGTGCTCCAGCTTGTGGATTGCGGGGTTATCCGCCCTCCGCTCAACGGCGAGTTCGCTTCCCGGCTTGGGGTCATCTTCAAGGAAATGCATCGGGTGCTCGGCCGCCTGAAGCCGGATGAGGCGTCTGTGGAACAGGTTTTTACCGCCAAGAATGCGGCGACCGCGCTCAAGCTCGGCCAAGCCCGCGGCGCGGCCATTGCGGCCTGTGCGGCCTACGATTTGCCTGTGCGGGACTACGAACCCACGGTGATCAAGAAATCGCTGGTGGGCGTCGGCAGGGCCGACAAGGAGCAGGTCAGCTTTATGGTCGGGCGCGTACTCGGCGTGAAGCCCGATTGGGCCGTGGACACGGGCGACGCGCTGGCCGCCGCGATTTGCCATTTGACCCACCGCCGTTTCGAGCGGCTTGCCCGCCTTTCCGCCCGCTGATGCCTCTTGCCTTTCATGGCCTGCCAACGGTATTAGAAGACTGTAGTTCTACTTGAAACCGTCCCGCAAATATGTTCCCTTTGAGGAATCACGCGGCAGCTATGCGGCGAAAAGGAGGTTTCTTATGATAGCTCGATTCACCAAGGTTGTCTTTGCGGCGGCGCTCGTTTGCGCATTGTGCCTGCCTGCGGCTGCGGCGCAGTCTACCGCGGATTTGACCGGCAAGCACTGGCTGCAGTCTTCCCAAAACGAAAAGCTGGCCTTTTTGTATGGTGCATCCAACATCATCGCCATCGAACAGTTGATCGCCCAGAAACAGGGGACGAAGGCCTCTCCGTTCGTTACGGCATGGATAACAGCTTTCGGCGACACCAACTGGACGGATATCCAGAAAAAGGTGGACGCGTGGTATGCCGCGCATCCGGATCAGGCGAACCGCGAAGTCTTTGACGTGCTTTGGTACGAATTCATGGTTCCCGCCGGCAAGTAGCCCGGCGGCATATCTTGATAATCCCACCCCGGAAGGGGTGACAGGAGAAGTGCAATGAAACGTCTTTCCGCCATACTTTTGGTTGGCACTTTGGTTTTTGGGGCCGTTGGCTGCACGAACATGAACAAGACCCAGCAGGGCCTCTTGAGCGGCGCTGCCGGGGGTGCGATCCTCGGTGCGGGCCTTGGCGCCCTCACCGGCGGAAGCGGGACGACCGGCGCCCTCATCGGCGGCGGCCTCGGCGCCCTTGCCGGCGGCATTTACGGGCACAGCAAATAGGTAGGGGAGAATGCGGGGGGAAGGGAAACTTTCTGGAGAAAGTTTCCCTTCCCCCCGCGCCCCCCATCCCTTCAAAGACTTTCGACTGGTGGGGAGGCGGCGCGACGGCTTTCCCGTGTGGGCATAAGGGAAATTGATGCTGTCGCCAAGCACAGCACTTGCCGATGGGCTTTCCCGTGTGGGAATAGGGGAAATCAAGAGCGCCTATGGTGCCTCGTATGGCTTGGGTTTTCCTGTGCGGGAACGGGAGACGTGCCTTCGGTATCGGTCTATTTTATTATAAAAAAAACAATGAGCTGGAATGGAGAACCATTTCAGCTCATTGTTTTCTAAAAGGCTCTGTCATAGTACATGGTTGTTTTATTTCAGCAATATACTGAAAATATATGCTTTTTCTCCAATTTTTCCGCTGGTGGGCTCTGTGATTGGGGGATTTTATTGGTTATTTCTTTGAAATTTCAAGGAAATAAAGCATCAACTGTTTTCTATGACACCGCCTTCTAAAAACTCGTTTTATTAAAGGTCAAGAATATAGGGAGGGTCTCAATGCGGCCCGTCCCGTCACCCAACGCACATCTGAAGCCCGCTTGTAAAAGTCTTGGGAGGTGGAGGGAAGGGGGTTCGGGGGAAGGGAGGAGGAAGCCTTTCTCCAGAAAGGTTCCTCCTCCCTTCCCCCGATTTTTCACACATTAAACAGGAAGTGCATCACGTCGCCGTCTTTGACGACGTATTCCTTGCCTTCGGTGCGGAGGACTCCGGCGGTGCGGCAGGCGGCTTCCGTCTTGTACTTGACGTAATCGTCGAAGCTGATGACCTCGGCACGGATGAAGCCGCGCTCAAAGTCCGTATGGATGACGCCCGCGGCCTGCGGAGCCTTCCAGCCGTCGTGAATGGTCCACGCGCGCACTTCCTTTTCCCCGGCGGTGAAGTAGCTGGCAAGGCCGAGCGCCTTGTACCCGGAGTGGATGACGCGCAGAAGGCCGCTTTCCTCAATGCCGTACGCACCGAGCATTTCACGCTGCTCTTCGTCGGAAAGCCCCTGCAATTCTTCTTCGATGCGGGCGCAGATCTTGACGACTTCGATGTTGCGCGTGGCGGCGAATTCGCGGAGGCGCGTCACATGGGCGTTGTCCTCGGCAAGGCTGTCCTCATCCACGTTGGCGCAGTAGATGATCTTTTTGGCGGTCAAAAGGCCGAGTTCATGCCACGCGGCGGCAAAGGCGGGGCAGTCCTTGGCCTCAAACGTGGAGGCGGGGCTGCCGTTGTTGAGGTGCTCCAGAAGGCGGCCCATTTCGTCGGCGGCTACGCGGGCATCCTTGTCGCCCTTGGACATCTTGACCATGCGTTCGTGGCGCTTGGACGCGCTTTGGATGTCGGCGAGCAGGAGTTCCGTTTCGATGGTTTCGATGTCGCGCAGCGGATCGACCGAACCGTCCACATGGGTAATGTCGTCATCCTCAAAACAGCGCACAACTTCAAGGATGGCGGCGCATTCGCGGATGTTGCCGAGGAACTGGTTGCCGAGCCCCTCGCCTTTGCTGGCCCCGCGCACGAGCCCGGCGATGTCGATGAAGTCCACGGTGGCGTTAATCGTTTTTTGCGGGTGCACCAAATCGACGAGCGCGTCGATGCGGCGGTCGGGGACGGGAACCGTGGCCTTGTTGGGCTCGATGGTGCAGAAGGGATAGTTTGCGGCCTGTGCGTTCTGTGCCTTGGTCAGCGCGTTGAAAAGGGTGGACTTGCCCACGTTGGGAAGGCCGACGATGCCGATGCTCAATGCCATGAGTAGCGTCTCCGGGCGGTTGTTTTTTGTTGCTCAGGATTCCCGGCCTGTTGCCGGAACGGGCTCCCTCCGCGCCGCCTCCCCATCAGCCGAAAGTCTTGGGAGGTGGAGGGAAGGGGGGGGCGGGGGAAGGGAGGAGGAAGCCTTTCTCCAGAAAGGTTCCTCCTCCCTTCCCCCGATTCCATAATCACTTACTTCTTAATCCACGTCTTTTCCTCGCCCTTGGCGAGACGGCGGATGTTTTCTCGGTGGCTCCAGAAGACCAGCGCGAGGATGATCAGCGAGAGCGGCAGGAGGCTGAATTTGCCGGAAAGGGCCAGCAGGATGGGCATGGCCGTTACGAGGGCCAGCGAGCCGAGCGAAACGAAGCCGGAACGCCAGATCAGGAACAGGCAAATGCAGACGGCGATGAGGAGCTGCCAGAACGCCAGCGGGATAAGCACGCCGATGGAGGTCGCCACCGCCTTGCCGCCCTTGAAGCCGAGGAAGCAGGAGTAGAGATGCCCAAGGATCGCCGCCAGCGCCGTGAGCGTCCAGACGAGCTCCGACGTCGAATACTGCATGGCGACGAAGACCGGGATGGCGCCTTTCAGGAGGTCACAGGCAAGCGTGGCCGCCCCCCATGCCTTTCCGCAGAGGCGCGCTACGTTGGTCGCCCCCACGTTGCCGCTCCCGGCCGTGCGGGGGTCGATGCGGCAGAAGGTTTTGGCGAAGACCAGGCCGAACGGGACGGAACCGATGCAGTAGGTAAGGCATATCCACAGGATGTCGAACATGGCGTTTCCTTAGATTTCTCTGGTTTCCAGAAGCTGGAAGTCGTTTTGCAGAGGATGCACCTTGCCGAGGCGGATTTCAAGCTCCTGCCCCGGATGCGCGCGCTCGCCGAAGAACTGGCGGCGTGCCCGGACGATCATCTGTTCCTTGGGCATGTTGACGGTGACGAAGGCGTCGTTTTCATCAGTGATGACGGCGGGCCACCAGCGGTCGCCCTGCTGCTTGAAATAGAGCAGCTTCCAGTAGCGGGGCCGGAAACGCTGCACCTGCCCGGCGGCGTCGAGATGCGCATTGAGCAGGGGAAGCAGGGCATCGAGCTCTTCCTTGCTCCAGCGCGGCTTGCCGTCCCGGAGCTGGGAAATGATCTGCGTTTCGTTGATCATGTCAGGATAGCGGCGCAGCGGGGACGTGGACGGCGCATACATCGCTTCCCCAAGCCCTGCATGGGGGCGTGGATTGGTTTCCAGCACGGCGGGCGCCAGCGCCTTGACCACACGGGCGATTTCAAGGGGCGTCTGCCAGATGCCTGAAAATTCCTTGGGGATGGCGACGTCCTGCGTCCGGTGGAGCAGGGCGACGCCGTGTTCCTTGGCCCATGCCGCCAGCGCCGCGTTGGCCAGAACCATCAGTTCGGAAACGAGCAGGTGGGCTTTGGGCGCGGGCGGATCTTCATCCAGCGAAACGGTGACGTTTTCGCCGTCCCCTTCAAGGCTGATCACGATGTCCGGGCGCTCGATGATGACGGCGCCCTTTTCGATGCGGCGTTCCTGATGGGCCCGCGCAAGTTCGAGGGCCTGCCGGAGCTGCCCCAGATAGGGGGACGCCGGGGACTCCCCGCCGTCCAGCGCGGTTTCGCAATCCTCATAGCATAGGTTCGCCGCAAGCCGGGCATAGCCGACGCGCGGCTCGCACGCGGTCACGAGCCCGTCGGCCCCCACGGTGCATTCGATGAGCAGGGAAGGCCGCGTCTTTTGGGCGAGCAGGCTGTAGGCCCCGGTGCCGAGGGCTTCCGGCAGCATGTGGTGGGTGGCTTCCGGCAGATAGATGCTGGTGGCGCGGCTGAAGACGGCCTTGTCCAGCTTCCCCCCGAAGGGCCAGCGGAAGGCGGGGCAGGCCAGCGCCAACGTCAGGTTCCAGCCGCCGCCGGGACGGGCTTCGATGAAGAAGGCGTCGTCCACGTCGCGGGTGGTCGGGGCGTCGATGCTGATGATGGGACTGTCCGGGAAGGTCGGCTCTTGCCGTTCGTCCTCCTCCGCTTTCGCAAGCAGCGCATCCAGCTCGTCCCGGTGCCCTTCGCTCCAGCCGTTGCCGGGGGCGTATCCGGCCCTGTCCAGCCAATAGTTGTGGTGCGGTTCCACGAGCCCCCATGCCTGCGCGAGGTGGAGCGGCATGAAGGGATCGTCGGGCAGCCCCTTGACCATGAGCCTCCAGAGCCCGTCATCCTCCGAGGTATCGGGATCGGCGATGCGGTTCATGATGGTGCGGCGCAGCCGTTCGCGGACATCGGGCTCCAGCGATTCGGCGGCCCGTTCTGGGGACTGCGTGCTTTTTTTCTGGTGGATTTCCCACAGCAGGCGGATGAAGGCGCTGCCCTTGTTGACGAGCTCTTCACGCTTGCGGGCGGCTTCCTGTTCGGCCATGCGGACGGCGACGACGCTTTCGGGGTAAACTTCAAAATTCGGCGGGTTGAACTTGAAATGGCTCTTGGCCTGCATGAGCGCGTGCCCGCAGGCCGCCACAGCGTCCATGTCCGGATCGCTCATGGCGAGTTCCGCGAACCATTGGGCCGGAGCCTGTTCCACTTCGCCCTGCGCCAGTTCCCAGAGTTCCAGCGGATCGACGTTGGCGACCTCCCGGCGGCTCTTGTGGCGTTCGAGGATTTCCAGCGCCGCGTCGCGGGAGCAGTTCTTTTCGTAGGCCGGGCCGGGCCACGGCAGGATGCGCGCGGCTTGCAGGGCCGTTTCCCGGCGGTTCGGAAGCAGTAGGCGGAGCCTGCCGTTCTGTTCCTCCAGCACCCATGCGATCTGGGGCGCGTTGCCCTGCATGAATTCAACCACACACCCCGCGCCGGGGTAACGAACCAAGCCTTGAACCATCTTGAATCCTTCTGTTGCCGGGGGAGGGAGGAACCTTTTCGGGGAAAGGCTCCCTCCCCCGAAAACCTTCCTGTCTCCCTCCCAAAAATTGTTTTGGTGCAGGGGAAAGGCGGCCTTTTTATCCTATGAGAAGATTCCGCACACGCAAGGGCCCCGGCCTGTACGGGCAGGCGGCGATGGCGGCGTCACGGGATATTCCGCACACGCAAGAACCCCGGCGTCATACATCCTCATTACCGAATGTCCCGCGGGATATTCCGCCACACGCAAGGGCCCCGGAAAGGCCGTAGCCTGAACATCCGCGCCCTCTTTGCCTTTATGGAATCCCTGAGAGGGGAAGGGGGCTCCTTCATTTTGAAAGGGCCCCTTCCCATCTTCTTAGTGCTTGAACGAACGTTGCCCGGTGAAGACCATCGCCACCTGAGGGGAGGCTTCGTTGACGGCCCCGATGACCTCGTAGTCGCGGAGGGAGCCGCCGGGCTGCGCGATGGCGGTCACGCCCTGCGCGATGCACACGTCCACGCCGTCGCGGAAGGGGAAGAAGCCGTCGGAGACGAGCACCGTACCGGCGAGGCCGCCCTTGGCCTTTTGGGTGTCCGCTTCGATGGCGGCGAGCTGCCCGGCGGCTTCGGCGTCTTCCTTCGCCTTGAGCTTGAGCTCATAGAGCGTCATGCCGTGGCGGGTAAAGGCCAGCGTGTCCGCGTACTTGGTGTACGCCTTGAAGATGGCCAGCTCCACGCAGCCCACGCGATCCTGCTCGCCGGTGCCGATGGCGACCGTGGCGCCGTTGCGGGCGAAGATGACCGAGTTGGAGGTCACGCCCGCTTCCACGGCCCACGCGAAGACGAGGTCGTCGGCTTCCTGCGGGGTGGGCTTGCGGGCGGAGACGGTCAGGCCGTCCTTGGTGGTGGCGACCGCCGGGATGAAGTCCTCGGCGGAACGGATGCGGTTCACGAAGGACTGCTGGAGGATGATGCCGCCGTCGGCCATGCTTTTGACGTCAAGGAAAGGGACGCCCGCGAGTTCGCCGAGGCGGGCGAGGGCAGGCAGCTTGAAAATACGGAGGTTTTTGCGGGAGGCGAGCTTTTCGAGAACGCCTTCCTCAAAGTCGGGGGCGGCGACCACTTCAAAATAATTGGCGGCGATGAGGTCGGCGGCCTGCATGTCCAGCGGGCGGTTGACGACCACGGCCCCGCCGAAGGCGGCGATGCGGTCGCACCAGAAGGCCTTGGTCAGGGCGTCGCCCACGCTTTCCTTCGACCACGCCGCGCCGCAGGGGTTGTTGTGCTTGAGGATGACGGCGGCGGGGCGTTCCGCGAGGTACTGGAGGATGTTGCAGCCGTTGTCCACGTCGGTGAGGTTGGTCTTGCCGGGGTGCTTCCCGGCCTGCAGCATCTGCGCTTCGGTGAGGGCGGACATGATGCCCTGCGGCCCGCGCCATTCGACGCCGTCGATGGCGAGTTTGCCGGATTCCATTTCATACAGGGCGGCGGGCTGATCGGGGTTTTCGCCGTAACGCAGCCCCTTGGTTTCGCCGTCGATGTGCCATGTGCGTTTCTTGTAGGTGAGCACGGCGTCGCCGAGCGTGATGGTCATGGTGTCCGGGAAGGTGTCCTTCAATACGGTCCGATACATATCTTTGAGGCTGGACATGGCGTCTCCTGAGGTTGGTCGGGTAAAAGCGGATCGGTATCCCCTATCATAACCCGCGCTGGCGGGCAAATTCCATTTGAACCCCTCGGCGGATTGGCGTAGCATGTCGCGGGTGTGCGGCAAGGGAAGAGGCGCGGGGATGTTCCGCCGCCCTGCCCGGAAGGCCGCCGAGGCGCTCATGCCGCCCCCTGCATCCCGTTCGAGGAGGAAGCCCCCCTTATGGAACAGCTTTTGATCAAAATGGCCCGCCAGCTCGATGCGCTGGACGAGGCTTCCCTTTTGGCGCTCTGGGACAAGTACGCCGCCGCCGTTTCCCACTTCGAGCCTACGAAGCGCTGGGAAGAAGCGGCGTTGGTTCTTTCGTTCATTCAGGCCAAGAGGTGGAAAAACCAGCTTTTCAATTACAGTTGGTCGGCGCAGGTGCATCCCGGCGCGGCCTCGCAGCCCGTGGCGGATCCGGGCTTTTTCCCTGCCCCCCCGAAGGAAGCCCCCGTTCCCGCAAAGCCCAGGCGCAAGGCCACGGTCATCCCGTTCCGCCCGCACCGCAGCCCGGAGCCGGATGCCTCCAAAGAGCCCGGCGGAAAAGGCTGAGGACGCAGGAAAACCGTTTTTTCGGCCCGATTCACGTTGACGATCCCGCTGAACCTTTGTAGACTCCAAGCTGGATCTTCATGGACTGTTGCGGGTTTCCCCCCAGCGATCCTGACGGATCGGAAACGCGAAGCATAGTGAATACAGGTATCAAGGAGTAACCCATGTCCAATGTGGTGATCGTCGGCGTCCAGTGGGGCGACGAGGGAAAGGGCAAGTTCGTCGATCTTCTGGCTCAGGAAATCGACTACGTGGTCCGCTTTCAAGGCGGAAACAACGCGGGGCATACCGTCATTGTGGACGGCAAGAAAGCCGCGCTCCATCTTGTTCCCTCGGGCATTCTGCACGAAGGCAAGATCTGCCTGATCGGAAACGGCGTCGTCCTTGATCCCGTCGTGTTCGTGGAAGAACTCGATACCCTCATCGGGCAGGGCGTGGACGTTTCCCCGAAACGCCTCAAGATCAGTTCAAAGACCCACCTCATCATGCCGTACCACAAGCTGCTGGACAAGGCCCGCGAGAACAAGCTCGAAAAGGGCCAGAAGATCGGGACTACCGGCCGCGGCATCGGCCCCTGCTATGAGGACAAGGTGGCCCGCGTGGGGGTGCGCGCCTCGGATCTGGCCGATCCCGGCCTGCTCAAAGCGAAGATCGCCGCCGCCCTCAAGGAAAAGAACGTCCTGTTCACGGCGCTGTACGGCGTTGAAGCCTTGTCTGTTGACGCCGTGTTCGATGAAGTGATGGCCGTCGCGCCGCGCATCATCCCGCATCTGACGGACGTGTCCTCCGAGCTTGAACAGGCATGGGGCGAAGGCAAGAGCGTGCTCTTCGAGGGCGCGCAGGGCATCCATCTGGACATCGATCACGGGACGTATCCCTTCGTCACCTCGTCCAATACCGTATCCGGCAACGCCGCCGCCGGTTCCGGCGTGGGCCCGGACAAGCTCGACCGCATCATCGGCATTCTCAAAGCCTACACCACTCGCGTGGGCGAGGGGCCGTTCCCGACGGAACTCCATGATGCCACCGGCGAGCTGCTCCGCACCAACGGGGGCGAATTCGGCGTGACCACCGGCCGCCCGCGCCGCTGCGGTTGGCAGGACATTCCGGTGCTGCGCGAGAGCGCCCGTCTGAACGGCCTCACCGACATCGCACTGACCAAGCTGGACGTGCTGTCCGGGTTCGATACAATCCAGATCTGCGTGGCCTATGACTACAAGGGCAAGCGCATGGACTATCCTCCGCAGGAGCAGGGCGCGCTTGATCTCGTGACCCCGGTTTACGAATCCATGCCCGGCTGGAAGGAAGACATCACCGCGTGCAAGACGTGGGACGAGCTCCCCGAAGCCGCCCGCGCCTATGTGCAGCGCCTTGAGCAGCTTTCCGGCGTGCCGGTCAGCATGGTATCCGTCGGCCCCGACCGCAATCAGACTATTTTCAGATAGAAGGGAAAAAGCACGGGGGAGGAGCCTTTCTGAAGAAAGGTTTCTTCCCCGGCCCCCTCTTCCAAAGGCTTTCGACCAGTGGGGAGGGAGCCTTTTTCTGATGCTTTTTGAAAGCGTTCAGTTGTTGTTTTGATGTGTCATGGCGCCATTTCCATTGAAAATGCGGATGGCTCCAGCGGGGAGGTTGCTCGACGGCAACCTCCTTTTTCTTTATAGAAAACGTACCTCATGTATTTGACTCTTCCGTGAAAGTCTTGGGAGATGGGGAGGGGAAAACGGTTCCCGCTTTTTTGGGGGGGGACGTTTCCTTGCGCTCATTTTTCAAAGGCTGTGCCATAGAAAATGGTTGATGCTTTATTTCTCAAAATTCCAAGGGAATAACCGATAAACTGCTCCAACCGTAGAGCCCGTCAACGGAAAAATGAGAGAAAAGCTCCTCTTTTCACCATATTGTGGAGATGAAACAACCACATTCCATGACAGAGCTTTTTCAAAAAGGATTTCTTTATGACGATAGCCGTAGCCGTAAGCGGCGGGGCGGACAGCCTGTATGCGATGGCGTCCCTGCAGCGCGAATATCCGGGACAGGTGATTGCCTTCCATGCCCTCCAGAAAGACACCCCGCCGGAGGATGATCCCGTTCCGGGGCTTGAGGCTTCGTGCCGAGCCTTGGGTGTGCCTTTGCATATCCTTGATTTGCAGGAGGCGTTTTTCCGGCAGATCGTCCGGCCTTTCGCGGAGGGGTACGCCCACGGGGAAACGCCCAACCCGTGCGTCCGGTGCAACGCGCTGGTGAAGTTCGGGTTGTGGATGGATGAAGCCCGCAAGCTCGGCGCGGACAGGTTGGCGACCGGGCACTATGTTTCCCTTGCCGAGCATCCCCGTTATGGCATGGCGCTGCGTCAGGGGGCGGACGAGGCCAAGGATCAAAGCTATTTTCTTGCCCTGACGCCCATGAGCCGCCTGAAAAAGGCGGTGTTTCCCCTTGCCCGCATCCGTAAGAGCGAGGTTCGTGCCGCGCTTGCGGAATGGGGGCTTTCGGTTCCGCTTCCCCGCGAGAGCCAGGAAATCTGTTTCGTGCCCGGCGACGATTACCGCGCCTTTCTCAAGGGGATCGGCGTGCGCCTTCCCGCCGGGGGGCCGATGGTTCTGCTCGACGGGCACGTCGTGGGCAGGCACGGCGGCCTCTGGCAGTATACCGAGGGGCAGCGCCGCGGGCTTGGCGTATCGTGGACGGAACCGCTGTACGTCATCGGCAAGGATCGTTCCCGCAACGCGCTGCTGCTTGGGACGGCCGGCGAGCTTCCCGTCAACGCGTGCGCGGCCGGCGAATTGAATTTCCTTGTCCCCCCGGAGCTCTGGCCTCACGAACTGCGGGTACGCACCCGGTACCGCCAAAAGGCGGTTCCGGCGGACGTCCGGCTTGTTGGCGGCGGCGAGAGCGGCATGGACGCCACGGCCCGGATGCTTATCCGGTTCCATCAGCCGCAGCTCCCCTCCGCCCCCGGTCAGCTTGCCGCCGTTTTCGACGAACACGGGCATGTGCTCGCCGGGGGGATCATCTGCAAGGAACGGTAGGGCTGTTGAAGAAGGCCCTGTCACGGGATGGATGTGGCTGTTTCCTCTCTACGGAGTAGAGTAACATACAGCTTTTTCTCCTGTGTTCCGTTGGCGGGTTCCATAGCTGAAGCGTATTTTGGGCATCTCTTGAGGCTTTTTTGGGGGTAACCTCAAGAAATAGGCTCTGTCATAGTACATGGTTGTTTTTTTGTTTCAGCAATATACTGAAAATATATGCTTTTTTCTTGGATTTCCGCTGGTGGGCTTTGCGGTTGGGGGATTTTCTTGTTTATTTCTTTGGAATTTCAAGGAAATAAAGCATCAACCGTTTTCTATGACACAGCCAAGAAATAAAGTGTCGGCCTTTTCCTTTGGCCCGGCCTTGAAGGAATCAAGGATGGGGAAGGGGAGGAAGCCCTGGGGGGCTTTTCCCTCCCATGCCCCTTTTCCGCCTTCCAATGTTTTCGGTCGGCGCGGGGTGAAGCGGCAGCCGCGCTGTAAGCCCGTTGCCGCAGTTCAGCCCTTATCGGCTTCAAGCGGGGGAGCTTCGCTTGTTGCGGCATACAGGCGCATGGGAACCCGGTCATCGCCGATGGCCATTGTCAGAAATTCCCACCCGCATTTTTCATAAAACGCCGTGTGCTCCGTCACCAGATACAGCTTGAAAATCCCTCTTTTTTTGAGATCGCTGCGGACAAAGCCCAGAATGGCTTTCGCGATGCCCCTGCCGCGATAGGCTTCTTCGACAAAAAGGGCGCACAGGTTTGGCGTCAAGTCTTTCCGGTCATGGAAGTCGTTCTCTATGACGCCCGCCCCGGCGATGATGTCCCCTTCTTCATTCAGGATGATATACCATTGCGGTATTTCCGTTTTGCGGCTGATGCAGCCTGACATGCTCTCATGATAGGCTGGGGTGGGGATTCCCCATTTGTCGCTGAACCAGCAGGCGGCTTTCTCCAAAAGGGAAGGCTGCTCCCTCAGGCAAACGACTTGTCCGTATTCCATAGCGGTATTCTCCGTCATATGCGTCAATCTTTCAGGAAACTTTCCCCTATCCTGTGCAGGGTTGTCCAGCGTAGAGCCCCGGTACAGGATCAGATGGCTCTTTTTCCATGAGCAATAGCCGGTTGTGCTTGGTAGAGCCCGGTGCGGAGTGAGGGGCAAAGAGATGCCCTGCGGACATCAGCGCCGTCGGGAGGGCCCCGGCGCGGAGTCAGAAGGTTCCTTTTTCATAGGCTTATAGTATCTGGTTGTTTCATCTCCACAGCGCGGTGGAAAATACAGGCCTTTTTCCGGTTTTCCCCTTGGCGGGATCTGCGGCCAAGGCGTTTTTTCCGGTTATCCCTTTGGAACTTCAAGGAAAAAAGCGTCAACCATTTTCTATAACACGGCCTTTCCATGAGCAAGAACTGTTCGCGCTTGGTGGAACCCCAGCGCACAGTGAAGGGCAGTCCCCCCATGCGTTTATGTGCGGGGGCGGTGCATCCCGCCTTTCGCTGACCGGACGGGTATTGCCTCCATGTGTTTGTACGCGGGTTGGGCAGGGCCCCGGTGCAGGGTAAGGGATGGACAGGGAGGCGATAAGGCCAAAAGTCTTTAAAAGGAAGCGGAGGGGGAACATGGGGGCCTTTTCCATAAGGCTGTGTCATAGTATTTGGTTGTTTTGTTTTAGCAATATACTGAAAATATGTGCTTTTTCTCCAAATTTTCCGCTGGTGGGCTCTGTGGTTGGGGGATTTTCTTGGTTATTTCTTTGGAATTTCAAGGAAATAAAGCATTAACCGTTTTCTATGACACAGCCTTCCATAAAGGTTTCCCCTCCCGGTCTTCAGTTTATCCCTTTTCCAGTGCGCGCCTTTTCCTGACAAGGCCCTTGGAGATATTCGCTCATCTGATGTTTTTTGAAATATTTCATCTGTTGTTTAAAGTTGTTATGGCGTCATTTCCTTTGAGGGCATGAAGCTCTCGGCCCTTGACCCATATGGCGAGCAATAGTATTTCTTTGCATTACCGCGTACTGTGGCGTGTGGATCACGCATGGCGCGATACGAAAGGCTGACAGACACCCCCCGCGGGGGGCGTTTCTTTCTAGACGATTTTTGCGAACTATCTCAAGGAGTCCTCATGATCGGCATTTCCAAATTGTACTGCGGGCAGGTGGAGCCTTCCGACGCTCTGCGTTACGGTCGGCATTCCAGCCAGCTCCCTTCCCACCTGCTTCAGTTCTCCGAAGACAAGAAGCCGGTGGTGGTCTGGAACATGACCCGCCGCTGCAACCTCAAGTGCGTGCACTGTTACGCTCAGGCCGTCGATCCTGACGGCAAGGATGAAATCTCCACGGAACAGGGCAAGGCCATCATCTCCGATCTCGCCGCATACGGCGCCCCGGTCATGCTGTTCTCCGGCGGCGAGCCGCTGGTGCGTCAGGATCTGCCGGAACTCGCCAGCTACGCTACCGAAAAGGGGATGCGTGCGGTCATTTCGACCAACGGCACCCTGATCACCAAGGAAAAGGCCCGCGAACTCAAGGCGATCAACCTGTCCTATGTGGGCATCTCGCTGGACGGCGCCGAAGAAATCCACGACAAGTTCCGCGGCGTGCCGAACTCCTTCAAAAAGGCGATTGAAGGCCTTGAAAACTGTAAGGCCGAGGGCCTCAAGGTCGGCCTGCGCTTCACCATCAACAAGCGCAATGTGGTTGAAATCCCGAAGGTCTTCAAGCTGCTGCGCGAGCTTGAAGTGCCGCGCATCTGCTTCTACCACCTCGTCTACTCCGGTCGCGGTTCCGAAATGATCAAGGAAGACCTCAACCACGCGGAAACCCGTTCCGTGGTCGATCTGATCATGGACGAAACCCGCGCCCTGTTCGATGCCGGGATGCCGAAGGAAGTCCTCACCGTGGACAATCACGCCGACGGCCCCTATGTCTGGATGCGTATGCTGAAGGAAGATCCCAAGCGCGCCGAGGAAGTGTTCCAGCTTCTCCAGTACAACGAGGGCAACAGCTCCGGGCGCGGCATCGGCTGTATCTCGTGGGACGGCAAAGTCCATGCCGACCAGTTCTGGCGCAACCATACCTTCGGCAATGTGCTTGAACGCCCGTTCTCCGAAATCTGGGACGATCCGAAGATCGAACTGCTCCACAAGATGAAGAACAAGAAGGCCCATGTGAAGGGGCGCTGTGCCTCCTGCCGCTTCCTGAACATCTGCGGCGGCAACTTCCGCGCCCGCGCCGAAGCCTATTACGGCGACGAATGGGCGCAGGATCCCGCCTGTTACCTGACCGACGACGAAATCCGCCGCCCTGAATAAGGGATGGGCGCGGGGAGAGGTTGGCTTTCCCCGCGCTTTTGCGGAATGTTTGGAGGGCGGGGTGGGCCGCAAGGATGGGAAGCGGTGGCTCTCTGGAGGCGGGAACAGCGGTGTTCTTGCCTGTTATCATAAAAAGGACAATGTGTTATGAACGAATTTTATCGTGGGCGCCGTCTGCGCCGCAATCCCGTGATCCGTGAAATGGTGCGTGAGACGCAACTGTCCGCCGCTGACCTTATGATGCTGTATTTTGTGGTGGATACTACGGATGAGGATTTCAAGAAGGAAATCCCGTCCATGCCGGGCCAGTACCAGCTTTCCCTTAAACAGCTTGAAAAGGCCGTGGGCGAAGCCGTGGACGCGGGGCTGCGTTCGCTCATGCTGTTCGGCATCCCCAAGCACAAGGACGCCATCGCCAGCGAAGCCTATGCCTCGAACGGCATCGTGCAGCGCGCCATCCGCATGCTCAAGGCGAAGTGGCCCTCCCTACAGGTCGTGACCGACGTGTGCCTGTGCGAATACACCTCGCACGGGCATTGCGGCATCCTGAAGGAAGGCGACACCTGCGGCGAAGTGGTGAACGATCCCACGCTGGAACTGCTTGCCAAGACCGCCCTCAGCCATGTCGAGGCCGGTGCGGACATGGTGGCGCCTTCCGACATGATGGACGGGCGCATCCTGGCTATCCGCGAAACGCTGGACAAGGCCGGGTATGTGAATACGCCGATCATGTCCTATGCTGTGAAATATGCCTCCGCGTTCTACGGCCCGTTCCGTGACGCGGCGGAATCCGCCCCGCATCACGGCGACCGCAAGACCTATCAGATGGACCCCGCCAACGCGATGGAAGGCTTGCGCGAAGCCGCCGCCGACATCGACGAGGGCGCGGACATCGTCATGGTAAAGCCCGCAGGCCCCTATCTGGACGTCATCCGCATGGTGCGCGACAACTTTGACGTGCCGGTCGCCGCCTATCAGGTGAGCGGCGAATACGCCATGATCAAGGCCGCCGCCATCAACGGCTGGATCGATGAAGAGAAGGTTGTTCTGGAAGCGCTGCTCGGCATCCGCCGTGCCGGGGCCAAGCTCATCCTGACCTACTATGCGGAAGAGGCCCTCAAGAAAGGATGGGTGCGCTGATGAATTGCCATGAGCCGCCATGCGGCATGGGGCGGGAAGAGTCCCAGCCCGGCATCGGGCATCCCGGCGGCCGCACCGGGCATCCGGGCGGTATGCCCGCCGGCCCGCGCACGCTTGAGGACGGTTCCCCGTTGTGCCGCCTTATCGCGTGGGAAGTGACCCGCTCCTGCAACCTTGCCTGTAAACACTGCCGGGCCGAGGCGCACCCGGAACCCTATCCGGGCGAGCTGTCCACGGAAGAAGCCAAGGCGCTGATCGATACCTTCCCGAACGTGGGCAACCCGATCATCATCTTTACCGGCGGCGATCCCATGATCCGCCCCGATGTCTACGAGCTGATCGCCTATGCCGGTTCCAAGGGCCTGCGCTGCGTGATGTCCCCCAACGGGACGCTCATCACGCCGGAAGCCGCCCGCAAGATCAAGGAAGCGGGCGTGCAGCGCTGTTCGATCTCCATCGACGGCTACAACGCCGAGAAACACGATGCGTTCCGTTGTGTGCCCGGCGCGTTCGACGCCACCATGCGCGGCATTGAGCATCTCAAGGCCGCGGGCGTGGAGTTTCAGATCAATACCACGGTCACTCGTGATAACCTGCATGATTTCAAGAAGATATTTGAACTCTGCGAGCGCATCGGCGCGGCGGCGTGGCATATCTTCCTGCTGGTGCCGATGGGCCGGGCCGCCGAGCTTGCGGATCAGGTGATCACGGCGCAGGAATACGAGGACGTGCTGCACTGGTTCTATGACTTCCGCAAGACGACCTCCATGCACCTCAAGGCCACCTGCGCACCGCACTACTACCGCATCATGCGCCAGCGCGCCCGTGAGGAGGGCGTCTCCGTAACGCCCGCCACGTTCGGCATGGACGCCATGACGCGCGGCTGTCTCGGCGGCACGGGGTTCTGTTTCATCAGCCATGTGGGGCAGGTTCAGCCGTGCGGGTATCTGACGCTCGACTGCGGCAACGTCCGCACGACGCCGTTCCCGGAAATCTGGCGCAAGTCCAAGCCGTTCCTCCAGTTCCGCGATCAGTCCGAGTACAAGGGCAAGTGCGGGATCTGCGAGTTCCATAAGGTGTGCGGCGGCTGCCGCGCCCGCGCGTGGAGCATGGACGGCGACTACATGGGCGAGGAGCCCTTGTGCACGTACCAGCCCCGCAAAGCGAAGGAGGCGGAATGACGGAAGTGACTCTCGACACGATGGACAAGCGTATCCTGGACATCATCCAGACGGATTTCCCGCTGGAGCCACGGCCTTACGCCATCATTGCGGAGCGCCTCGGCATCACGGAGCAGGAAGCGCTTGATCGCGTGAACACCCTGCGCAAGTCCCGGATCATCCGGCGTCTGGGGGCCAATTTCCAGTCAGCCAAGCTCGGCTTCCGCTCCACGCTGTGCGCGGCCAAGGTTCCGGCGGACAAGATGGACGCCTTTATCGCCGAAGTGAACCGGCATGTGGGCGTGACGCACAACTATCTGCGCCGCCATGCCTATAACGTCTGGTTTTCCGCAATCGGCCCCTCGTGGGAGGCCGTGTGCGCCATGCTTGACGACATTACCGCCAAGACGGGCATTCCGATCCTGAACCTGCCCGCCACGAAGCTGTACAAGATCCGCGTTGATTTTCAGATGGAGGGCTAAGACGAATCGGGGGAAGGGAGGGGGAAACTTTCTGGAGAAAGTTTCCCCCTCCCTTCCCCCGTACCCCCTTCCCTCCCTCTTCAAAGACTTTTGACCTTATCGAATCCTTCATCACGGTTTTACGGAATACAAAAACGGCTTGCTGATTTTCTCCGGCAAGCCGTTCCTTTGTCTTGGCTGTGTTATAGAAAAGGCTCTGTCATAGAAAATGGTTAATGCTTTTTTCCTTGAAATTCCAAAGGAATAACCAACAAAATGTCTCAGCCATAGATTCCGCCAAGGGAAAAACCGGAAAAAGCTGTATTTTCACTGTGCTGTGTAGACGAAACAACCAGGCACTATGACAGAGCCATAGAAAACGGTTGATGCTTTTTTCCTTGGCTCTGTCATAGTAGCTGGTTGTTTCATCTCAGCAATATTCTGAAAAATACATACTTTTTTCCAATTTTTTCGCTGGCGGACTTTATGATTTTAGGGATGTTACTGATTGCTTCTTTGGAGTTTCAAGAAATAAAGCATCAACCGTTTTCTATGACACAGCCTTTTCCTTAAAGCTCCAAAGGGATAACCGGCAAAATGCCTTATCCGTGGCTCCCGCCAAGGGGAAAACCGGAGAAAAAGGCTGTATTTTCACCTCACTGTGGAGATGAAACAACCACATACTATAACAGAGCTTTTTTTATCCCACCCCATTGCCCGATAGGAACTTCCGCCGCGCAGCCTCCCCACCAGTTGAAAGTCTTGGGAAGGGGTGGGGAGGGTTTGGGAGGGGCGGGGAGAACCCTTCTCCAGAAGGGGTTCCCCGCCCCTCCCAATCGTCATCTGCTTCCCCGCACGACTTCCTCGGCGGAGGGGCTCAGAAGCCTGTCGAGCTGGGCATAGGCTTCTTCAGGGGCCTGCCCGCGCTTGGCGGCGATGGAGGCGAGGTTGTCTACGGCGTCGCAGGGGCGGAGATAAAGCGGATCAAGATCCTTGTGCCCCCATGCTTCGTCGGGTAGGGCGAGAGCCAGATCGAGCAGGGCCTGCGCCGTGGGATGGACGAGGGCGGGCAGAAGGAGCGGCGCGGGATCGCCGAAGAGTTCTTGAAGCTGAGGCAGGTTGCGGGCTACGCCGCTGCCGAGCATGAAGTCGGGGCGCTCCCCGCCGCAGGCCGCCGGGATTTCCCACATGGCGGGTTCGCCCACGGGGGAGGGCAGGGTGGAACCGGGGGAGCACAGAAAATCCTGCCCGTGCACGAGGCCGCGCCGGGCGTGGGTGATCACGCGGATGCGCGTTTCGCGGACGGGAAAGAGAAGGCCGAAAGGCACGGAGGCGGCGAGGGCTTGGAGCGCATTGAGCGGCGCAACGGCGGCCCCGGTAGCCCGGCGGAAGGCGGCGGCTGTCGTCAGTGCAAGCCGGAGGCCGGTAAAGCTCCCCGGCCCGGCTACGCAGGCGATGCGGGAGATGTCCGACGGCATGATGCCGAGGCGCTGGAAGGCGTCCGCCAGTGCGGGCGTCAGCAGTTCGGTTCCCTTGGAGGGGGCGCTCCATTCCTGCGCGCACACGAGGGAGGCTTCCTGCTCCAGCACAAACTGGATGCGGCCCTCGGAGGCGTTCATGATCAGCGTGGTATTCATGAGAACAGCCTTGTCAAATCATTCCATGTGGCGAGGATCATCAGCCCAAGCAGCAGCGCCATGCCCACCTTCGCGGACCATTCGCGCGCCGTGGCGCTGACGGGCCGCCCCATGATCATCTCAAGCGTAAAGAAGACGATGTGCCCGCCGTCGAGGATCGGGATGGGCAGCAGGTTGAGGATGCCGAGGTTGACGCTGATGAGCGCCGCGAGCAGCAGTACGGCGGAAAGGCCCTGTTCGGCCTGCTGGCCGACCATCTGGGCGATGAGGATGGGGCCGCCCACGTTGTCCAGCGGAACCACGCGCTGCGCGAGTTTGACGAAGCTCTCGCAGGTGAAGGCGATCATGTCCCACGTCTGCCTGAATCCGGCTCCGATGGCTTCGACGGGGCCGAGGGGCAGGTGGCCTGTCGCGGTGGATGCCTGAATGCCGATGAGCCACGCGGGTTTCTCTTCGCCGAAGATATTGGCGCGGGTTTTGGCTTCGGGGGTGAGGGTCAACGTGATTTCCGAACCGCTGCGGGACAATACGATGGTTACCGGGCTGCCGTTCCCGGCCCCAATGCCTTCCGCAACGGCGTTCCAGTTTTCGATGGGCTTGCCGTCGATGGACAGCACACGGTCACCGGGCTGGATGCCGGCTGCTGCGGCGGGAGTCCCCGGCGAGACGGCCCCGACTTCGGGAAGCAGGTAGGTCTGGCCCTGCGCCCATGCGATGCCGCAGTAGATGATCAGCGCCAGCACGAAGTTGGCGACCGGGCCGGCCAGAACGACCAGAAGGCGGTGCCACGCGGGGCGGCCGGAGTACAATTCTTCGGGGGCGAACAATACGCCGTCGATTTCTTTGCCTTTGGGATCGGGCTGTTCGGCCTCATCCTCTTCCCCGGCAAGGGCCACATAGCCGCCGAGGGGGATCAGGGAGAGGCAATAATCGGTTTTGCCGCGCCGGATCTTCAGGAGCTTGGGCCCGAACCCCAGCGAGAAGGTGCGCACGCCGATACGGAACAGGCGGGCGACGGCGAAGTGTCCGAGTTCATGGAAAAAGATAAGGCCGCCAAGGACAAGCAGCACGGCGAGGGCGCTTTCCCAGTGCGAGAGTACGTTGAGCAGAAAGTCCATTTATACCTTCTCTATCCACAGGCCGGCGCGGAGCCGGGTTTCGTGGTCAAGGGTTTCGATGGCTTCGAGCGAAGCCGGATCGGGGGCCGAGCACTCGTCCAGAGCCCGGCCGATGATGTCGGGGATGTCCATGAAGCCGATGCGCCCGGACAAAAAAGCCTCGACCGCAACTTCGTTGGCCGCGTTGAGCACGACGGGCAGGGCGGAACCTTTGCCGATGGTCCGGCAGGCGAGTTCAAGGCACGGAAAGGAATGTAAGTCCGGCTCCTCGAAGGTCAAGGCGCCTGAACGGGCAAGATCCAGAGGCGGAACGCCCGCATCAAGACAGAGCGGCCATGCGAGGCAGTAGGCGATGGGCATGCGCATGTCCGGGGTTCCCGCCTGCGCCATGAGGGAGCCGTCTTCAAATTCCACCAGCGAATGTACCAGCGACTGCGGGTGTACCAGTACGCCGATGCGTTCCAGCGGCAGGCCGTAGAGGTGATGGGCCTCGATGATCTCCAGCCCTTTGTTCATCATTGAAGCCGAGTCGATGGTGATTTTCGCGCCCATGCTCCAGTTGGGGTGCCTGAGCGCCTGCGCGGGCGTCACCGTGGCGAGGAAGTCCCGTTTTTTGCCGCGGAAAGGGCCTCCTGACGCCGTGAGGATGATCCGCCTGACCGTTTCGGGGTTGCGCCCCCGCAGGCCCTGAAACACGGCGTTGTGCTCGGAGTCCACGGGGAGGATGACCGCCCCCGTGCGCGCGCAGGTTTCCCGGAGCATCCCCCCGGCGAGCACGAGGGATTCCTTGTTGGCGAGGCAGATGACCTTGCCCGCTTCGGCGGCGGCCATCGTAGCCCGCAGCCCGGCTGCGCCCATCTGCGCGGAAAGAACCGTGGAGGCTTCGGGCAGGGAGGCCAGTTCCGCGTACCCTTGCGGGCCCACGAGGATTTCCGGTTCATAGCCGGATGGAAGCGCGGCAAGCAGGGCTTTGCGCCCCTCTTCGGTCTGGATCCCCAGATACGGGGGACGCCAGCGGAGGGCCTGCCCGATCAGGCGTTCGACGTTGCGGCCTCCAGCCAATGCGACGACATTGAACAGATCCGGGTGTTTTTCGATGACGCGCAGCGTGTTGACGCCGATGGAGCCCGTGCTGCCCAAGAGGGCGACGGGGCGGGGAAAGGCGTTTTCCCACTCGGACGAAGGAAGTTCTGTTATATAGCGGAGCATGCGTTTCCCAGTGCGAAAAAGGGAAGTCCTGAAACTTCCCCGGTATTGGCGTTTCGGCGGCGGTGCGTGCCGAGACGTCTGGTATTTCCCTGCCCCTGCGGACAGGGCCGCAAAAGCCTTTTGCAGGGGCTGGGCTCCGTGCCGTCAGGCTTGAGGAAGGGAGCGGAAATAGCTTTTCCTCCCTTCCTCAAGCTTCCGGCACTGCAGAAGCCGCCGATCAGAAAAATGTCACAAGGGCCTTGGCGCACTCGTAGGTCGGGATCACGAACAGCAGGCTGTCCACACGGTCGAGGACGCCGCCGTGTCCGGGCAGGACGCTGCCCGAATCCTTGACCGAGCGGGAACGCTTGAGCGCCGATTCAAAGAAGTCCCCAAGCTGGGCCATGACGCCGAGCACAAGGCCGAGCAGGGCGTAGTCGCCGACGCCGGCCGTGGGCACGCCGAATGCGAGGCCAAAGCATACCGCCACGGCCACGCTGGCGGCAAGCCCGGCGGCGCTGCCTTCAACGCTCTTCTTGGGGCTGACCTTGGGCCAGATTTTGTGCTTGCCGAAGCGCATGCCGAAGAAATAGGCCACCGTGTCCGAGCCCGCCGCCGTGCAGATGAGCAGCAGTTGCTCGTGGATGGAGAAATTCAGGGCGGGCATGATCAGCATGGGGACGTACAGCAGCCCCCCGGCGAGCACCGCCACCCGCGTGAAGCGGTATTTCTCGTCATGCGCCCAGCAGAACAGGAACATGCAGGCGAGGATGAGCGTGGACAAGGCGAGGGCCATGACGACCATTTCGGGGCGCATCCATGCGGCGGTGATGAGCAGGCCGCCGAGCGCAAGGCCGAGGATGCGCCCGCCGATGTTGGCCTTGAGCGGCCAGAACATGGTGTAGAATTCCCACAGGCCGACCAGCGTGAACAGGAGCAACAGGCCGAAAAGGTACGGCCCGGAAAGGTAGAGGGCGGTTCCAAGGACGCCCACAAGCACCGCGCCGGTGGCGATCCTCGGAAAATGTTTTGAGGCGATGATCATTGAATCTGCTCCTGCGTCAGCCCAAAACGGCGATTGCGGCCCGCATATTCGACGAGAGCCTTGCGCAGGGCTTCGGGCGTGAAGTCGGGCCAATAGGTGGATGTGAAATAGAGTTCGCTGTAGGCGCTCTGAAAGGTCAGGTAATTGCTGATGCGCTGCTCCCCGCTGGTGCGGATGATGAGATCGGGATCCGGCTGCCCGGCGGAATACAGGCACGAACGGAATGCGTCCTCGGTCACCGCTTCCGGCTTGAAGCCCTGCCGCATGAGCAGGCGCGCGGCCCGAAGGATTTCCTCCCGCCCCGAATAGTTGAGGGCGAGGTTGACGATCATGTCGGAACACTTCGCCGTGCGGCTCATGGCATGGCGCAGGGCTGTGCGGGCGGGAAGCGGCAGGCCGTCGAGATCCCCGAACACGCGCAGGCTGATGCCGTTGCGCTCCATGGAGGGAAGCTCTTCGCCAAGGAAGTTGACCAGCAGCTGGAAGAGCAGGCTGACCTCATCCTTGGGGCGGCCCCAGTTTTCCTGAGAGAAGGTGTAGAGCGTCAAGTGGCGGATGCCGAGCGTGCGGCACTCGGTCACAATGGCTTTGGCGGCGCGGACGCCGGCCTTATGGCCTTCGCTGCGGGACAGGCCGCGCGCCTGCGCCCAGCGGCCGTTGCCGTCCATGATGATGGCAATATGGGCCGGGAGCGAGGCGGCGGGAATCGGAAGCGGGGAAGGTTCGGACATGGACGTCAGGCAACCTCAGCGTAACAACGTAAAAAGGCCGGAGGGAGGGGCTTCCTCCACTCATTCAGCGGGCATGTGGAGGCCCCTTTGCACTGGCAGCGCGGCACCCCGGCATGGCGCGGCGGGGATTCCGCCGGAAACGGCGCACCCAGGCGAGATAACCCCGGCGGAATACCCCCGGAGAATGTCACCCGGAGAATGCCCGTTTCAAGAGCCGCCCGCTCAAGGGGCCATCCGCCTCAGGCGGGGCGTTCCCTGTCTTTGGGGAGAAGCAATATGCCGCCCCCATCAGCCGAAAGTTTCAAAAGGACGGGAGGCGAGGGCCGGGAAGGGAAGAGGGCAGGTTGTTGGCGCGGCCTCTCCCCCCTTCCCGGTTCCGCCTCTTACAGATCCATGATTTCCTTTTCCTTGGCGGCGCACTTTTCATCGACTTTGGCGACGTACTTGTCCGTCAGCTTCTGGACGTCATCGGTGGCCTTCTTGAGTTCGTCCTCGGAGATGGCCTTGTCCTTTTCCAGCTTCTTGAGCTGATCGTTGGCGTCGCGGCGGACGTTGCGGACGGCGACCTTGGCTTCCTCGCCGGACTTGCGGGCGAGCTTGCCGAGTTCCTTGCGGCGTTCCTCGGTCAACGGCGGGATGGAGATGCGGATGATCTTGCCGTCGTTCACGGGGGTCAGGCCAAGGTCGGACTTGAGGATGGCCTTTTCCACGCCGGCGAACGCGCCGCGATCCCACGGCTGGATGGTGATGGTGCGGCTATCCGGGATGGCGACGGACGCGAGCTGGCTGATGGGCGTGGGCGTGCCGTAGTAATCCACCTTGATGTTGTCCACAAGGCCGGTGGAGGCACGGCCGGTGCGGAGGCGGCTGAATTCGCGATCCAGCGCGCCGAGGGCCTTGTCCATGCGATCTTCGGAATCCAGCAAGACGCTTTCTTTATCCATAACGCTTAATCTCCTTCGACGGTGGTGCCGGGGTTTTCGCCCATGACCACCTTTTTGATGCTGCCGTTGAACATGTTGCACACGATGATCGGGACCTGGTTTTCCTGGGCCAGCGTGATGGCCGTGGAATCCATGACCTTGAGGTGCCGCCGCAGGGTTTCCTCATAGCTGAGGTGCTTGAACATCACGGCGTCGTCGTGCTTCATGGGGTCCTTGTCATAAACGCCGTCGACCTTGGTGGCCTTGATGATGGCGTCGCACTTGAGTTCCATGCCGCGCAGGGCCGCCGCGGTATCCGTGGTGAAGTACGGGTTGCCCGTCCCGGCGGCGCAGATGATCACACGGCCCTTTTCCAGATGCCGCATGGCGCGGCGGCGGACATAGGGCTCACAAACTTCCTGCATGGCGATGGCCGAAAGCACGCGGGTGGGATGGCCGGCCTTTTCCAGCGCGTCCTGCACGGCAAGCGCGTTCAGCACGGTGGCGAGCATCCCCATGTAGTCCGCGGAGGAACGCTCCATGCCCTCGGCGGACGCGGACAGCCCGCGGAAAATGTTGCCGCCGCCGATGACCAGCGCGACCTCAAGCCCCATATCCACCACATCGGCTATTTCTGCACATATCTTTGAAACCGTATGGGGGTCAATACCTATCTGTTTTTCCCCGGCGAGCGCCTCGCCGCTGAGCTTGAGCAGTACGCGCTTGTATTTGAGTTCGGCCATGTCCTCTCCCTTTTTTAACGGTGGTTGTAGGGAAAACCCCAGTTGCCTTCATCGACCCTGACGTACTTGAGGAAGGCGTAAAACGCCCCGTGGACCGCGTTGATGAACCCGGCCTTGCCGTCAAGGAAGCCTTTTTTGAGCAGATAGATGCGGAGGAAGCGCCCGAT
The DNA here is from genome assembly GCF_059728385.1 of Bilophila sp. T19-St14. Taxonomy (NCBI): domain Bacteria; kingdom Pseudomonadati; phylum Thermodesulfobacteriota; class Desulfovibrionia; order Desulfovibrionales; family Desulfovibrionaceae; genus Bilophila; species Bilophila sp. T19-St14. The sequence goes on along the minus strand of NZ_BAAGFT010000001.1, from coordinate 1,427,849 downwards.
GCCGTGCAGCACGCCGAGGGCGAGGCCGCCCTTTTTGCCTCGCGCCGCGAGATCGTCGGCCCCCTGCTGGGCGTAGGAATTGATCTTGTCCAAATGTTCCCGGAAATCTTTGTAGGGATAGTGCAGGATGTCGCCGTCGAGTTCCTGTGTGCGCCCGTTGGGGTCGATGTGCTCGTGCGCGCCGCTCTGGGTGAAGTGGACACCGCTGCGGCGGAAAACGCGCAGGAGGCGATCGGGATACCAGCCGCTGTGCTTGAGGAAGCGGTCGTAATACCACGAGCGCCGCGCCGGAGTGAAGCCGCAGAGATCGGCGGGCGCGTTGGGCAGGGCGGCGAGGATGGCGTCACGGAGCGGTTCCGAACAGATTTCGTCCTGATCAAGGGAAAACACCCAATCGGTTTCGACGAGGCCGAGGGCGTATTCAAACTGGGGGAGGGCGCCGTTCCAGGGATGCTGCACGAACGTCGCGCCGTGCTTCCGGGCGATGGACTCCGTGGCGTCGGAACTGAACGAGTCCACGACGATGACGGCGTCACAGAACGCGAGCGACTCAAGGCATTTCCCGAGCAGGCGTTCGCCGTTGTAGGTGAGGACCAGCCCCGTAATGGTGGGTTTTCCGGGCGTATCGGAACTCATGCGCGCTCCTTGGTCAGAGAGGAAACGACATCACGGACGGCTCCGGCAACGGCAGCGGCGTCGGCTTCGGAGAGTTCGGGATACATGGGCAGGCTGAGGATGCGCGGCATGACGGCCTCGGTAACGGGCAGGCCGTCCGGCGCGAGCGCCACGCTGCCCCGGTAGGCATCCTGAAGGTGCACAGGGAAGGGGTAGTGGACGGCAGTGCCCACGCCCCTGTCGCGGAGCCGCCTTTGCACCTCGCCGCGATCCGGGCATTGGACGACATACAGATGGTAAACCGGTTCCACGAAATCTGGAATCGTCGGCAGGACGAGGCCGGGGACGCCGGACAGCCCGCGGCGGTAGATCTCCGCCAGCGCGCGGCGTTTGGCGTTCTTGGCGGACAGTTCGGGCAGGAGGACGTTGAGGAAGGCGGCCTGCAATTCGTCGAGCCGGGTATTGATGCCGGGTTCGCTGCTCAGGTAATGCGTCCGCCAGCCGTATTCGCGCACGCTGCGGATACGTTCGGCAAGGGCGTCGTCGGAGGTGACGACACAGCCGCCGTCGCCCACCGCGCCGAGGTTCTTGGTCGGATAAAAGCTGAACGTCCCGGCGATGCCGACGGATCCGGCGGGACGGCCCTTATAGGCCGCGCCGTGGGCCTGTGCGCAGTCTTCGATGAGGGGCAGATCCCCGGCGACGGCGCGGATGGCGTCCAGATCGGCGCAGCATCCGTAGAGGTGGACCGGCAGCACGGCGGCGGGCCTGCCCGGATAACGGCCCGCACGGGCGGCCTCAAGCGCTTTGGCGAGGCTTTCCGGCGACATGGTATAGGTCACCGGATCGATGTCCACGAGCACGGGCGTCGCCCCGGCGCATTCGATGGCGGCGACGGTCGCGACGGCGGTATGGGACACCGTGAACACGAGGCCGCCCTTGCCGATGCCGAGGGCGCGCAGGGCCACCTCTATGGCATCAGTCCCGTTGCCCACGCCGACGGCATGTTTCACGGAACAGAACGCGGCAAACGACTCTTCAAACTGCCGGACCTGTTTGCCGTTGATGTACCAGCCGCCGTCCAGCACGTCGGCGGCGGCCTTGAGCAGGGCGTCGCGCCGGCTGCGGAACGCCGCGCCGGGGTTGGCTTGTGGGATGAGGGGTGCGTTCATGGCAATCCTTATAAATAATCCTGAAGCCGGGGACGGTAATAGCCGACGATGTGCCGGAGGCCGTCCCTGAGTTCCGTCCGGGGCTCCCAGCCGAGGAGCGAGCGCAGGCGGCTGTCGTCGGCGTAGTAGTCGCCGATGTCGATCTTTTTGCGGTCGGCGGGATATTCCCGGACTTCATAAGCCCCTTCGCCCGCCGTGTCCACGAGGAGATCGGCGAGATCGCGCAGGGAAATGCGCTTGCCGCCGCCGATGTTGAAAATCCGGCCGAAGGCTTCCTCATGCAGCGCGGCGCGCATCATGGCGTCCACGCAGTCATCGACATAGGTGAAGTCGCGGAGCTGTTCGCCCCCCCACACTTCAAACGGCCTGCCGGTGAGCACCTGCCTGACCCACACGCCGAGGAACGTCTGGCGGGCGTCCTTGATGCGCATGCGCGGCCCGATGGTGTTGGTGAGGCGCAGCGAGCAGGCGCGGATGCCGTACACGTTGTTGTAGAGGATATGATACCATTCGCCGGCCATCTTGTTGATGCCGTTGACGTCGACGGGGCGGACGGGGTGGCTTTCGTCCACGGGCAGATAGTCGGGCTTGCCGTAGATCTGCCGCGTTCCGGCGAATACGATGCGGATGCCCGGATTGGCGCTCCGGCAGGCTTCGAGGATGGAAAGCTGCGCCTTGCAGTTGATGTCCAGATCCGTATACGGATCGGCCATGGAATCCATATGGCTGGTCTGCCCGGCGAGGTTGAACAGAAAATCCTGCCCCTTCACCAGCGTTTTCATGCTGTGGGGATCGCGGACGTCGGAAATATTGACCTTGAAGCGGGATTCGTAACCGCGGATGTTTGCCGGGTTCCCCCCGTATTCGGGGATAAGGCTGTCGACGAGCGTGACGGAAGCGCCTTCTTCAAGAAGGCGGATGCCAAGGTTGGAGCCGATGAACCCCAACCCTCCCGTGATGAGCACATGCGCGCCGGAATAGAGACTCATTATCGGATCCTGCGGTTGCGATTACAAAAAAGGGGGGCATGGCCCCCCTCTTACAGTCAGTGGCGTAAACTATTCGGCGCCGAGCTGAATCCGCACGAAGCGGACAACGGTGATCGGCTCGCCGATGGCCTTGGAAGCGCCCTTGATGAGATCGCTGATCGTCATCTTGTCGTCGCGGATGTAGAGCTGGTCGAGCAGGCACACGTCCTTGCAGAACTTCTTGACCGCGCCTTCGGCGATCTTTTCGATGATCTGTTCGGGCTTGCCTTCTTCACGGGCCTTCTGGCGATAGACTTCGCGTTCGTGTTCGACCACTTCGGGGTTCAGGCCCTCGGCGGACACGGCGAGCGGGGAAGCGGCGGCGATCTGCATGGCCACGTTCTTCGCCAGTTCGTGGAAGGCTTCGGAAGCCGCGGCGGCGTCGCTGCCGGTCTGCATTTCCACGAGTACGGCGAGCTTGCCGTTGGAGTGCAGGTAGCCGCCGATCAGGCCGGACTTGCCGGCGGCGAGTTCCATCTTGGCGAACTTGCCGAGGCCCATGTTTTCGCCGGTGGTGGCGATAACGCCATCAAGAGCTTCCTTCACGGTGACGGAGGCGTCGGCCACGAAAGGAGCGGCGAGCAGCGCTTCGGAGTCGGCGTATTCGCCCTTGGCGACCTGAGCCACCATGTCTTTCACGAAGCCCTGGAACTTGTCGCCGCGGGCCACGAAGTCGGTTTCGCACTTGACTTCGACAGCCGCGCCGGACTTGCCGTCGGCGGCCAGCTCAAAGCCCACGAGACCTTCGGAGGTGGCGCGGCCGGCCTTCTTGGCGGCCTTGGAAAGACCCTTCTGGCGGAGCCAGTCGACGGCCTTTTCCATGTCGCCGTCGCATTCCGTAAGGGCTTTCTTGCAGTCCATCATGCCCGCGGCGGTCTTTTCGCGCAGGTCTTTAACCATAGCAGCAGTGATGCTCATGAGAATCTCCGAAATACGTTGGTTATTCGGCGGCGGCTTCGGCGGCGGGGGCTTCTTCAGCCTTGGCTTCGGCGGCGGCAGCCTTCTTCAGTTCTTCCTCGGCGTCCTTGTTCTTGGAGTCCTTGCGCATGGCTTCGCCTTCGAGGCAGGCTTCGGCCATGGCGGTGACGAAAAGCTTAATGGCGCGGATGGCGTCGTCGTTGCCGGGGATGATGTAGTCGATGACGTCGGGATCGCAGTTGGTGTCGGTGACGGCCACGATCGGGATGCCGAGCTTGCGGCATTCCTTGACGGCGATTTCTTCACGGTTGGGGTCGATGATGAAGGCGAGCTGCGGGAGGCGATCCATGTCCTTGATGCCGCCGAGGGTCAGCTCAAGCTTGGCCATTTCGCGCTGCAGGGTCAGGATTTCCTTCTTCTGGTAGCGGTTCACGGAACCATCGGCGAACATGGCTTCGAGCTTCTTGAGGCGCTCGATGCTCTTCTGAATGGTGGCGAAGTTGGTGAGGGTGCCGCCCATCCAGCGGTTGGTCACATGGAACTGACCGGCGCGGCCGGCTTCGGCGGCGACGGCTTCCTGAGCCTGACGCTTGGTGCCGATGAACAGCACGCGGCCGCCGTTGGCGACGGTTTCCACGATCTTGTCGTGGGCGGTGCGGTACAGCTTCACGGTCTGCTGGAGGTCGATGATATGGATGCCGTTGCGGGCGCCGAAAATGAACGGGCGCATCTTGGGGTTCCAACGGCGGGTCTGGTGGCCGAAATGGACGCCGGTTTCCAGCATCTGCTTCATGCTAACGTATGCCATGATATGTCTCCTTCGACATGGGGGTTTGCTTCCACCCCGGCCCTGACCCTTCTACCCGTCCGCGTTCCGCGGGCCCATGCCGCGGGGCGAAACGAGCACCCCAGGCCGCTGCCAGAGTGTGCTTGATAAAAAGCTGTTTATCTTTACGGCAGCAAGGGGTTCCTGTCAAGTGGACATGGAATTTTCCTTGTTTCGCGGCCCGGTTCCGTCCGTGGCGCGGACATCCTCCCCCGGCGCAAAGGAAGGCTTGCGAACTGAACGGACGCCCGCACCCGAACATGATTCTTCCCCCGGCGCAAAGGGAGGCTATTTTCTTATATGAGTTGTCCGTGGGGCGGGCGTCCTCCTTTCCGCTTGGCGGGCCGCTGCGCTCCAGGATTGAACCTCCGGCGTTCCCGGTGTACAACCCGCCGGTGCGATGCAACAATTCGACGCGGGCGCGGTGCGTCCGGTTTTTATGGAGGGTTCATGGAAAGCAAGCTGAGCCGTGCGCTGGCCCCGAAACGTCCCGATGCGCCCACGCTGACCTCCCGTCAGCTCGCCAGGGCGTGGTGGCAGGCGCTGCGCCCGCCGTTCTTCATTGTGGATCTCATCCCCGTGGGGCTTGGGGGGGCGCTTGCGGCCCGCGATCTTGGGTATTGGCCCTGGGGGATTTTCGCGGTTGTGATGGTGGGGTGTTTCTGCCTGCATACGGTCGCCAACATTGCCAATGATCTTTTCGATTATCTGGAAGGCGTGGATACCGACGAGACAATCGGGGGCACGAAGGTCATCCAGAACGGCTGGATCAGCCCGCGCCAGATCAGCTTGACCATTGTGGGCCTGTTGCTGGCTACGGTGCTGATCGGCTGGTGGCTCATCTGGCACAGCGGGCAGGGATGGCTGTGGGGGCCTGTGGCCTTTGCCGTGTTTTCCGCCGTTTTTTACGTCGCGCCGCCCATACGCTACGGCTGCCGGGGGTACGGCGAGCTGTTCGTATGCCTGAATATGGGGTTCATTATGGTCATGGGTTCCTATGCGGTGATGGCGGGCGGCTTTTCCGTGCAGAGCCTTGCGCTGGCGCTCCCCGTGGGGCTCATGGTGGCGGGGATTCTCTACTATCAAAGCCTGCCTGAGATCGAGACGGATCTCGCGGCGGGGAAGCGGACGCTGGCGAACATCCTCGGCAAGGCCAAGGCCGAGCTGGTTTTCAAGCTGTGGTGGCCCGCCGTATGGGTTCTCATGGCGAACCTCTGGGCCTGTGGGCTCGTCGGGTGGCCGGTGTTTATCGGGCTGTTGACGTTCCCCCTGTACTGGCGGGCCTGCCGCCTTATCCACGAGGCCGTGGAGTGGCTTGATCTCGACCGGCACGGGCATCTTGTGCGCAAGCTGTATCTTATCAACGGCGCGCTGCTGATTGCCGGGGTTGTGTGGAAGTAAAGATGAGATTGGGGAGGGGAGGAGGGCGCTTTCTGGAGAAAGCCCCCTCCTCCCCTCCCCAAACCCCACCCCTCCACCCGCAAAGACTTTTGACCTTATCGAATCCCTCTTGTTGGGTTTGCCGATGTTGTGAAGCCGTTCCTGTGAACGGTGTTTTTGTTTGGAAAGAGGGGGAGAGGCCGTTTTTAGAGCAACTTAACTTTAAAACTGTACAATGTTAAAGTGTAGGGCAGGCTTGTTCCGGCATTGGACAGCGCAGCTAAATGGTTCTTATGCCTTCGCAGCGGCCGTCTGCTTCCCTTATTCGGAAGAGCCTTTCAACGTGAAAAGGCTCTATATCGCGTTATACAACGGTACTTCCATTGCGCAGCCTCCCCACCAGTCGAAGTTTTGCGGGAAGGGGGCCGGGGGAGGGCGTTTTTTTCAAAAAGCCCCTCCTCCCCTTCCCAAACCCCACCCCTCTACCCGCAAAGACTTTTGACCTTATCGAATCCCTCTTGTTGGGGTTGCCGATGTTGTGAAGCCGTTCCTGTGAACGGTGTTTTTGTTTGGAAAGAGGGGGGAGGCCGTTTTTAGAGCAATTTAACTTTAAAATTGTACAATATTAAAGTGTAAGACACGCTCGTTCCGGCATTGGACAGCGCAGCTAAATGGCTCTTATGCCTTTGCAGCGGACGCCTGCTTTCCTCATTCGGAAGAGCCGTTTCAACGTGAAAAGCCCTATATCGCGTTATACAACGGTACTTCCGTTGCGCAGCCTCCCCACCAGTCGAAGTTTTTGCGGGAGGGGGTCCGGGGGAGGGCGCTTTTTTCAAAAAGCGTCCTCCCCCGGCGCTTCACCCGGCCCCCGATGATAATCACGGCACTCTCAGGCGAAGCCGGATAGCTTGTCCATAATCAATAAAGTAAGGAGAGTCGCCATGCAGAGCCTCATTGCTGTAATTTTCAGGGAAGACATGGATCGGGCGGAAGCCTACCGGGTGGAGCTGAGGGGCCGGGAAGAGCTCGCCGGGCTGGTGGATTGTTCCAAAATGGTAGCCGCGGTCTGCGATAAGGAGGGAAAGGTACACCTCCAATATTCGCACGCCCTCGCCAAGGACGGCGCACTGATCGGCGGCGTGTGGGGCGCACTGATCGGGTTTCTGTTCCTTAACCCGCTGCTCGGCATCGTCGCAGGGGCCGGGCTCGGTGCGGCGACCGGCGAGGTGGGCGATTTCGGCATCAGCCGCCGCTTTATGAACGAACTGGCGACGCATCTGAAACCCGGCAGCTCGGCGCTGTTCATCCCTTTGAAGCAGGAAGCCGTCGACGAAACTTTGCGCGCGCTCGGCAATTCGGACGGCGTAGTCCTGAGTACCGACCTCAAGCTGGAGGACGAGTACCAGATGGAAAAGCTCTTTCAGGAAATGACCGTGGAACGTGCCAAGAAAACGTCCTGAACCCCTCCTATCTTTTGAAACCTGATGTTGTTACTGTGGGAGCCCTTCCAACAGTCAACACATCAGGTTTTTTCATGTTGTACAGGATCATTGCCTGCTGTCTGGTTGCGGCTGCGCTGGCTTTTCCGGCGAGGGCGTCGTTGTGGCACCCCGAACCCGGTTTTTGGCCTGAGGATGCCCGGCACGCCGTCCCGAATAATCCCGCCCCGCCGGAACGCACGGTTCCCAAACAGACCCTTCCGCCTCTTCCGGCACAGGATGAAGGCACCATACGCCGCGTGGCTACCAAGGAAAAAGTGGCGGCCTTGACGTTTGACCTGTGCGAATTGTCTACCATGACCACCGGGTACGATGCTGAAATCATCGATTTCCTGCGCGTGAAGCGGATCCCGGCTACCTTGTTTCTGGGCGGCAAGTGGATGCGATCCCACAGCAGGCGGGCCATGCAGCTTATGGCCGATCCTCTTTTTGAGATCGGCAATCACGGGTGGTCACACGGCAATTTCGGCATCATGGGCGAAAAGGCCATGTTGGAGCAGATCCGTTGGACGCAGGCGGAATATGAGTTGCTGCGCGAGGAGATCCTGAAAAGGGCTCAGGCGGAAGGGCGCAGCGTCGAACTGCCGGAAGCCGTAACGCTGTTCCGTTTGCCTTACGGGAGGTGTTCGGACAAGGCGCTTGCCTTGCTTGCACGGGAAGGCCTTCAGGTAATCCAGTGGAGCGTGGTTGCGGAAACGCCGCAGGACAATGCTGTTCACGGCATGGGCGCGCGGGTGGCCGGGCAGGTGCGGCCCGGCGCGATTATCTTGTTCCACGCCAACCGGGTGCCCAAGGGGTCGGCGTTCATGCTCAGGGAAACCGTCGAAGAGCTTCAAAGGAAGGGGTATCGTTTCGTGACCGTCGGGGAACTGCTCAAGCTCGGTGAGCCGCAGCGCACACGGGACGGCTACTTCAATAAGCCCGGCGACAACCTGAATCTGGACAAGCTCTTTGGCATCGACGGTACGGGGCGCAGGAAATAGTTTTTTCCTTTGGCTCTATCATATCTGTGGCTGTTTCATCTCTATAGTATGGCGAAACTACAGACGTTTTCTCCAGTTTTTCCCTTGGCGGAATCCATAGCCAAGGCATTGTGCTGGTTATTCCTTTGGAATTTCAGATAAAGCACCAACCATTTTCTATGATCTTGCGGCTCCCGCCGGAAGGCGCCGTTTTCTGGCGCGCCAATGCGCTGCGTCCTTGAGGGCTCCCTATTGTGCGAAAATATGGCGGATAACGGAAAACTCAAGGGGATTGGGGAAGGAAGCGCAGCCGAAGGCAAAGGTGTTTTCCCCTTGGGAGAAAAAGCTCATTATTCAGCGCCAATTCAAGCCCTATCCTCGATCTGGAAAGCCCACTGAAAGGTATTTTTATCCCGCAGGGGAGGCCGGTTAGGGGGATGCCATGCTTCGTGTCGGCATGCGGCGTTATGAAAAGAACCGTTCTGCTTTTTAGTAACGGGTTATTTTTTCAGGATAAAGGTTTTTTGTAAGGGGGTTTGTCGGGGATTTACGCTCCGCCATGCCCAAAAATGTAATACAATCATTTAAATTTATTTATTATTGTAAAGAAAGGCAAAATAAAGGGGGGGCGCTTGTCATGAAAAGGCCTCCGTGCTATTATTCTCACAATCACGGGTATCCGGGGCGGTACTATCCCTCCCAAAGCGGAGCGGAATACAGCGCGTGGGCGCTGCGCCGTCATGGAGCCCCGCCACAATGAAGCTTTTCGTATCGGAAGACGTATGACTCTCTTGGAAAGACAGCGCCGTGAATCCTTCATGAAGGGAATGTTCATTCCTTTCATGTTGCTGTCGTTTGTCTGTTCCTTGTTTGGCGATACGAATATCCTTCACGCGGACGTGCAGAAGGTTGTTGTATACAATTCGGGCATTGCCTTTACCGACATGCAGAAGCAGTCTCCGGTCATCGTAGAATCCTTTGAGGAGTCTACGGAGACAATCGCTTCAAAGGCCCCTCTGAAGTATCTCGTCCCGTTGATGGCCATCTTCATGCTCCAGCTTGGGCTCGCCGTCTCTTCCGTAGTGCGGCTGTTCGTGCGGCATTATGTGCCCACACTCCGAAAGTCCGACTCTTGGGGCCTGCTTCCCTTCTCCCTCGCTCCTCCCCGCTTCGCGTAGCCGTCAGCGGATCGCCTGATCCGTCGTGACGTGCGTCCTTTAAGGCTTCCTTTCTTTGGGAAGCCGCGTTTGTTCGTGCCCGTTCCGTATGGGCAGATCCTTCTTGATCGATTCTTTGTAAAAGCTGTTCCCTCTCCGGAGGGGATGGCCTCCCGCAATGGTTTCCTGTCAGGCTGCGGTTCGGCTAGGGATCGCGTCGCCTGTTTGGATACAGATGGACGCTTTCGCCACGGTGGCGGAGTCAGCCGTCCGGTACAGTTTTACAAGAGGATATGGCTATGGCAAAGACCAATCTGAACGAAGATAAGATAGCCCTGTTGACGGGTTGCTTCATCTTCCTTTTGGCCGCGTTGAACCTGGCGCATCTTGACGTGTTGGGTTGGGTCGTCAGCACCAATATGTGGACCAGTATGGACAAGGCCTTCTCTGCCACCACCGGCGCATACAAGGAAACGATCTCCGGCGTTGTTTCCCTGCTGTGCACGTATGTGGCCCTGACGGCGCTTCTCTCGCTCGGCATCAAGTTGCTCGGCGGCAATGTCGCCCGGTTCGTCAAGTCGTTTACGGTCGTCTTTTTCATCAGTGAAATCTGCTACATGCTCGGCGCGAACGCCCATATTGCGGCTACGCCCGACGCGCAGGCCAAGTTCGGCATCGATTGGTCGATCGGCCTGACTACGGAAGCGGGTTTCATTGTGGCGCTTGTCGCCGGTATTTTCATCAGCAACGCGTTCCCGCGCATTGCCGAAAGTTTGCATGACGCCTGCCGTCCCGAATTGTTCGTCAAGATCGCCATCGTCGTCCTCGGCGCCGAACTCGGCGTGAAGGCCGCCGCAGCTTCCGGTATGGCTGGGACGATTATCTTCCGGGGCCTTTGCGCCATTGTGGAAGCCTATCTCCTGTACTGGGCTTTCGTGTATTACGTAGCCCGCAAGTACTTCAAGTTCAGCCGTGAATGGGCTGTTCCGCTGGCTTCCGGCATTTCCATCTGCGGCGTGTCCGCCGCCATCGCCACGGGTAGTTCCATCCGCGCCCGGCCTGTGGTGCCCATCATGGTGTCCTCGCTGATCGTGGTGTTCACCTGCATCGAAATGCTGATCCTGCCCTTCATCGCTTCCCACTTCCTGTACAGCGAGCCCATGGTGGCCGGCGGCTGGATGGGCCTTGCGGTGAAGTCCGACGGCGGCGCCATCGCTTCCGGTGCCATTGCCGACTCCCTGATCCGCGCCCGCGCGCTCGAAGTCCTCGGCGTCCATTGGGAAGCCGGTTGGATCACCATGGTCACCACGACCGTGAAGATCTTCATCGACGTGTTCATCGGCGTGTGGTCTTTGGTCCTCGCTTGGGTGTGGACCGCGAAGTTCGATAAGACCAACAGCGGCCGTACCATGAACTTTAGCGACGTGCTCGCCCGTTTCCCCCGCTTTGTGCTCGGGTATCTGATGACCTTTGTGATCATGCTGGTCATCTGCGTGAATGTGGAATGGCAGCCCCTCGGCAAGAGCGTGATCAGCACCCTCGGCCCCCTGCGCACCATTTTCTTCACGCTGACCTTCTTCACCATCGGTATGGTGTCCAACTTCCATAAGCTCATGGAAGAAGGCATCGGCAGGCTCGCCATTGTGTACGTCGTATGTCTCTTCGGCTTCATCATTTGGCTCGGCCTGTTCATCTCGTGGCTGTTCTTCCACGGCATGACGCCTCCGGTTATCGCCGGCTAATCTTTTCCATTTTCATGCAAAGGAGACTGACATGGCAGAAGATACTAAGAACGTGAAGTTTCACGAAGAAGTGCAGAAGATGGAGTATGAGCCGCTGGACGCTACCGAACTGAAGCTCATCCATTGGAGTTGGGCCCTCGGCGTATTCCTGCTTATGGCTCTCTATTTCCTCAGCGACTTCATTGCTCCCGGCGCCCACGGCTAAGCCGTCGGCGCAGGGAAGGGCGGACGGAACTTTTTACGGGGGTTCCGAAGGGTTCACGGGGACGCATACGCCTTTGCGCCCCGCCGTCGCCGCCCATGCAAGAGTATGCCGCTCGGAACGCCTTCCCGGAGACTCCTCCTCCGGGAAGGCCAGAGAACCCGGCCCCCTTCGGGTTCTCTTTCTTTTGTCTTGCGGGATGAAGGGAACATGTCATGAGCCGCTATCGAGTCCGCTCCATTGAGGGTTCCAACGGGAATCCAGGAGCCGCAGAGAGCAGATCGTCGAAACCCCTTCGTTTCAGGACGCGTTGGAACGGTTCACATATTGGCCTACACAGCCGAGCCCTGCGAACGGAGCCCGGCTTGTGCCCAACCTAGGTGTGTCGTTTTTTTTACATATAATTATTTAGGCTGTGTCATAGAAAACGGTTGATGCTTTATTTCCTTGAAGTTCCAAAGAAATAACTAATAAAATCCCCCAATCACAGAGCCTACCAGCGGAAAGATTGGAGAAGAGCGTATATTTTCAGTATATTGATGAAACAAAACAACCATGTACTATGACAGAGTCATTATTTAAAATTATTGAAAAAATATAAATAACATAGTTAAATAATTTTAATATATTATATCTGATTAACGACACGACCTAGCACAGCCCATTGTCATATGGGGGCGTGGGAAATATTTCCCGTTGGGGAGAACTGATTTTGGGGAATGTAGCTATTCCAAGAGACATTCGCGCTTTTAATGAAATTTGTATTTAACTCTGTGAAACTTAAAATAAATTCTTAGATTGTGTCGTTGTTTAACTTATAATTATATGAAATTATTAAATAATGTTTTATGACTTAAAATAATTTAATAGTTTAAATATATTATATTTAATTGAAGACACTACCTAGAAAGTCATCGGAAAAGGTGCATGCCTCATTCCGCTGTTTGCGGCATCTTTTTTTCAAGGCTCTGTCATCGTATATGGTTGTTTCATCGCCACACATGGTGGAAAATACAGCCTTTTCTCCAGTTTTCCCCTTGGCGGAGTCCATAGTTAAGGCATTTTTGGGGTTAACCCTTTGGGACTTCAAGGGAAAAAGTACCAATCTTTTTCTGGGGCGTGTCGTCAATTTGTATAATATATTGAAATTATTTAACTATTTTTTCAGGTCACAAAAAAGATTGTTTTTGATAATTTCAAATAATTATATGTAAAAAAATGACGACGCGACCTAGGACACGGCCTTTTCCAACTATCCCGCATCTCCTGAAGCCAGCACTGTGCCTCCGTTGCTTTTTCCTTACCAAATGGGAATAGCGGGAGCGATGCCGCATAATAGAGATGGGGGAAATGAGGATTGTGGAAAAAACGGAAAGAGCCCTGATGCGTTGCACATCAGGGCTCTTTTTATGGGCGTCAGCCTATTAAGACGGGTGACAGTTGCCCGCCATGCTCGGTGGAGAGTGGAGCGGTTTTGGGGAATGACGATAGCGTTTCGGAACTGCCGCCGCGCTGCCTCCCCACCAGTCAAAAGTCTTTGGGGAGGGGGTCCGGGGGAGAGACCTTTCTTCAGAAAGGTCCTCCCCCGGTCTCTCTCTCTCTCTCTCTCTCTCTCTCTCTTAATACAGGCCCTGCTCAATCATGGAGTCGGCCACCTTACGGAAGCCGGCGATGTTGCCGCCGAGGACATAGTTGCCGGGCACGCCGAATTCCTCGGCGGTGTCATGGGCGGCCTTGAAGATGTTGGCCATGATGTTCTTGAGCTTGGCGTCGACTTCTTCAAAAGTCCAAGACTGCATGCTGGCGTTTTGGGCCATTTCGAGCTGGCTGGTGGACACGCCGCCCGCGTTGGCGCACTTGCCGGGGCCGAAGGCGAGCCCGGCCTGAAGGAAGGCTTCCACGGCTTCGGGGGTGGAGGGCATGTTGGCGCCTTCGCATACGAGGACACAGCCGTTCTTGATGAGGTTGGCCGCGTCGGTGCCGCTGAGCTCGTTCTGCGTGGCGCTGGGGAAGGCGAGCTTGCAGGGCACGTTCCACACGGGATGCTGATCTTTGGGGTATTCCTTCGCGGGGATGTATTTGGCGTCCTTGCAGAGCTCGGCGTAGCGCGTGAGGGACGCGCGCTCGACTTCCTTTACCTGCTTGAGGACGTCGAGGTTGATGCCGGCGGGGTGGTAGATGCAGCCGCGCGAGTCGCTGGCGGTCACGGGCTTGGCGCCAAGCTGGTACAGCTTTTCGATGGTGTAGATAGCCACGTTGCCGGAGCCGGACACGGCGCAGACGGCGCCTTCCAGATCCATATTGCGGGCCTTGAGCATGTTGGAGGCGAAGTAGACGCTTCCGTACCCGGTGGCTTCCTTGCGGGCCAGCGAGCCGCCCCATTTGAGGCCCTTGCCGGTGAGCACGCCTTCAAAGCTGGAGGTCAGGCGCTTGTACTGGCCGAACATATAGCCGATTTCGCGGGCCCCCACGCCGATGTCCCCGGCGGGCACGTCGATGGTGCTGCCGATGTAACGGGAGGCTTCCGTCATGAAGGCCTGGCAGAAACGCATGACTTCGGCGTCGGACTTGCCCTTGGGATCAAAGTCGCTGCCGCCCTTGGCGCCGCCGATGGAAAGGCCGCTCAGGCTGTTCTTGAAAATCTGCTCAAAGCCGAGGAATTTCAGGATGCTCAGGTTGACGCTGGGGTGGAAGCGGAAGCCGCCCTTGTAGGGGCCGAGGGCGGAGTTGAACTGGACGCGGTAGCCGCGGTTCACCTGCACGCGGCCCTTGTCGTCCGTCCATGCCACGCGGAACATGATCTGGCGTTCGGGTTCGACGATGCGTTCGAGGATGCCGTTCTGCTGATACTTGGGATCCCTCAGGAAAAGCGGTTCCAGCGAGTGGAGGACTTCTTCCAGTGCCTGAATGAACTCCGGCTGATGGGGGTTGCTCTTCTTCACACTGCGGATAACTTTCTGCACGTAGCTCGAAGCCATGACGTAAGCTCCTTGGCGGGGGCCCCTCCCTTTCTCAGGGGGAGAGGGCCCCTGTTTTGACAATTTGAGAAACACACAATCCCGTGGTACGCCCTGAAACGGGATTTGAAGGAAAATGTGTGCCGTTTTTATGCCTTTTCAGTTCTTTTGGCAAGGCATTTTTGCCGTTTTTCGCATAACTGCGCCTATCTCAAGGGGAATATTGTTATTTACAAAAATGTAAAATACAATTTTGCAAAGACTCCCCCACCATCGGCTGAGGCTCTTGCCCAAGCCTGCGGAGGCCGTTCTTGGGGCGTGCCGAGGGCGCCCGCCTTGGGCGTGATTTTGACAAACCCTCGGCCTCGGCATAAGGTCTTTCAATTTATTTGGCCTGTTGGATAGGGCTGGCTTCCCGCTTCGGGGGCCCCATACGCTTTGGAAGCGTTTCGGGAATCCTTTTATTCTGAGGAGAATGGGTATGGCGGTTCATGTAGTTGATCATCCTCTCGTGCGGCACAAACTGGGCATCCTTAGGAAAGAATCCACCTCCACCAGCGAGTTCCGCATGTTGGCGAAGGAAATTTCCCGGCTGCTCACATATGAAGCCACCAAGCATTTCAAGACCGAAAAGCGGGTCATCAAGGGCTGGGCCGGGCCTGTGGAAGTGGAATCCATTTCCGGGAAGATGGTGACCATCGTCCCCATCCTTCGGGCCGGGCTCGGCCTTATGGACGGCGTGCTGGACATGATCCCCGGCGCGAAAATCAGCGTCGTCGGCCTGTACCGGAATGAAGAGACGCTGGAGCCCGTGGAATACTACGTGAAGCTCGCCAAGGAGATCGACCAGCGCATCGCCATCATCCTTGACCCCATGCTGGCGACCGGCGGATCGCTCATCGCCACGATTGACCTCCTCAAAAAGCGCGGCTGCAAGCGCATCCTCAGCCTCAACCTCGTATGCGCCCCCGAAGGCATCAAGCGCGTTGAAGAAGCGCACCCGGACGTGGACATCTATACGGCCGCCGTCGATTCCCATCTCGACGAGCACGGCTATATCATCCCCGGCCTCGGTGACGCCGGTGACCGCATTTTCGGCACGCGGTAGCGGCAGGCGGCGGGGCGCTGCCCCCGTTCCGGCTGAAAAGGGCGGTTCCCCAACAGCCCGGCATATGGGAACCGCCGGTGGACAGGGAACATACATTTTTTCTGAGGAGTGGAGATGGAGTCGGATACGACGTATTCCTTTCGGCTGAAAGATTCCCTGCTCGGTGCGCAGATGCTTTTCGTGGCGTTCGGCGTGCTGGTGCTGGTGCCGATCCTGACGGGCATGAGCACCAACGTGGCCCTGTTTACGGCCGGCGTGGGCACGTTGGTCTTTCAGGTTTGCACACGCGGCAAGGTGCCCATTTTCCTTGCGTCGTCCTTTGCGTTCATTGCGCCGATCATCTATGGGGTGCAGACATGGGGGCTTCCCGCGACGCTCGGCGGCATGGTCATGGCCGGTGCCGTCTATGTGGTGCTGAGTTTCATCATCCGTTGGCGCGGCACGGAGATCATCATGCGCCTGCTGCCGCCCATCGTGACCGGGCCGGTGATCATCGTCATCGGCCTTGTGCTGGCCCCGACCGGGGTGAACATGGCCCTCGGCAAGGCCGGGGACGGCAGCGCGGTGCTCGTCCCAGAGGAGACGGCGCTGATCGTCTCGATGGCGGCGCTGGTGACGACGGTGCTCGTTTCCCTGCTTGGGCGCGGCATGATGCGCCTTGTCCCCATCATGTCGGGCATCGCCGTAGGCTACCTGTGTTCCATTGCGCTCGGCATCCATGATTTCAGCAAGGTGATCGCCGCGCCGTGGTTCGGCGTCCCGGATTTCGTATTCCCGGAATTCCGCTGGGAAGCCATCCTGTTCATCATCCCCATTACCCTCGCCCCCGCCATTGAGCATTTCGGGGACATCATCGCCATCAGTTCGGTGGCGGGGAAGGATTTCCTCAAAGATCCCGGCATCAAGAGCACCATGCTCGGCGACGGCATCGCCACGATGCTGGCGAGCTTCCTCGGCGGGCCGCCGAATACGACCTATTCGGAAGTGACCGGGGCGGTGGCCCTGACACGCGCATTCAACCCCGGCGTCATGACGTGGGCCGCCATTTGGGCCATCGTGCTCTCATGCGTCAACAAACTCGGCGCGTTCTTGAGTTCCATCCCCGTCCCGGTCATGGGCGGGATCATGATCCTGCTGTTCGGGGCCATCATGGTGGTGGGCCTGAACACGCTGGTTCGCGCCGGTGAAGACTTGATGGAACCCCGCAACCTCGCCGTCGTCGCGCTGATCATCATCTTCGGCGTGGGCGGCATGACCTTTAATATCGGCTCGTTCCGTCTTGGCGGCATCGGGCTTGCCGCCGTCACCGGGGTGCTGTTGAACCTCGTCCTTCCCAGAGCGGTTCATGCCCACAAGAAAGTGAAGGCGAAGCCCGAATAGTAAGGGTGAAAGATGGGGAGGGATGTCCAACAACATCCTTCCCCGTTTTTTCATAGGCTGTGTTTAAGTTTGTGGCTGATACAAGATTCCAACTGGAAAGGAAGAGTTCTTTGGAAATTATTTGGAGGTCTCGCAACAATTCTTCAAAACTGGATTTCATGTAATGAAGAAAAAATGAGAGAGGCCCACATCACCAGACGTGGAACGAGCTTTTATCTACTGATTTTTCATTGAAAAAATCATCAACCGTAATTGAACGCAGCCTTTTCATAACCCTTCCAAATGGTGGGGACGTCCGGCGCCTTCCCGCCCGAAGCCTTTTCGGGCGGCGGGGATGCCCGGCGTCTTGCTTTCGGATGCCCCGCGGGGGCTTTTGTTGTAACCATGAAGGAAAAGTTTTAGGGGGATGGGGTGCGCGGGCCGCACCGGCAGGGGTTGGGCTTTTTCCCAAAGGGGGCTTTCCTCAGAGAGCCGTTTTCCACATTTCCGCAACCGGGTTTGCCATGAACGCTGAAATCATTTCGGTAGGAACCGAGCTTTTGCTCGGACATACGATCAATACGGACGCGGCGTTTGTCGCGCGTGAGCTTTCCGCCATCGGGGTCAACCTGCTTTTCGCCTGCACGGTGGGCGACAATCCGGGGAGGCTGCGCGGCGCATTGGAAGAGGCGCTGGGCCGCAGCGATGTGGTCATCACGACGGGCGGCTTGGGCCCCACGGACGACGATCTGACCAAGGAAACCATCGCCAGCGTGGCGGGCGTCCCGCTGAAGCTCCACGATGACAGCCTGCGCCGTCTGGAAAGCTATTTCAAGGGCCGCCCGGCGATGGGCGAGAACCAGCGCAAGCAGGCCATGCTGCCGGAGGGCGCGACCGTCTTCCCCAACGACATCGGGACAGCGCCGGGCTGCGGCGTGCGGACGGCATCCGGCAAGCTGATCGTCATGCTGCCGGGGCCGCCTTCCGAACTGGTCCCCATGTTGCAGCATTATGCCGTCCCGTTCCTGAAAGAAGGGAGCCATGCCGTCATCCGCTCGTGCATGATCCGCACGTTCGGGCTCGGCGAGGGGGCGGGCGCGCTGAAAATCGCCGATCTGACCGGTGCGGCGAACCCCACGGCGGCGACGTATGCGAAGGAAAACGAGATGTTCGTGCGGGTGACGGCACGGGCCGAGAGCGAAGAGTCCGCCGAGGCGCTGTGCCGCCCGGTGGTCGAAGAGATCTGCCGCCGGTACGGGGATGTGGTCTACGGCGTGGATGTGGACAATCTGGAAAGCGTGGTCGTCCGGCTGCTTCGCGAAAAGGGGCTGCATCTGGCCACCGCCGAATCCTGCACGGGCGGCTTGGTGGCGAAGCTCATCACGGACGTTTCCGGCGCGTCGGAAGTCTTCGGCATGGGCCTCGTAACCTATGCCAACGAAGCCAAGATGAAGCTGCTCGGCGTGCCCGCCGCCATGCTTGAGGAGCACGGGGCCGTAAGCGAGCCTGTGGCCCGGTCTATGGCCGAAGGCGTGCGCGAAGTGTCGGGCAGCGAACTCGGCATCGGCATCACCGGGGTTGCCGGGCCGACCGGAGGGACGCCGGAAAAGCCTGTGGGACTCATCTATATTGCGCTCAGTGACGGCACGCAGACGTGGGTTCGCAGGATGACGCCTCCCGGACGGGTTCATGGACGCGGTTGGCTTCGGGAGCGCGCCGCGGGCACTGCGCTCGATATGGTGCGGCGGTATTTGTCCGGCCTGCCGCTGGAACCGGCCCAGAGTGCAGGGGCTGCGGCAAAGCCGCGGCTGTAGGGACGGCGCGGGATTGCCGAAGGGCACTGTCGAAGTACAAAGAAAGATGCCGGGTACAGGGCCAGCTTGGGCGCTGGCGCACGTTTGCCTCAAAGATATGAGGAGGACGGCGTTTTCCCAGCCCGGCACAGTACCCCGGCAGGGGATGGCTTCCCGGTTTGAGGGAGATTGCGACGCGGGACATCGGCGCTACCCCGCAAAGGATGCTTTCCCCGCGGGAGGGGGACAATTTTTATGGCTCTGTTCAAGTTTACGGTTGATAAAGAGAAAGGCTCCGTTATCGTTTATGGTTGTTTTATCTCCACAGTGCGGTGAAAACACAGCCTTTTTCTCCAATTTTCCCCTTGGCTGGATTCACTGATAAGGCATTTTGCCGGTTATCCCTTTGGAACTTCAAGGAAAAAGCATCAACCATTTTCTATAACACAGCCATTTTTATTCCTCTCTTCTTTATTGAGAAGGTACGCCTTCCCTGCGGAAGGGGGACAATCCGAAAGGCTGTGTCATAGAAAACGGTTGATGCTTTATTTTCTTGAAATTCCGAAGAAATAACCAATAAAATCCCCCAAGTACAGAGCCCACCAGCGGAAAGATTGGATAAAAAGCATATATTTTCAATGTATTGCTGAAACAAAACAACCATGTACTATGACAGAGCCATCCGAAAGTGGCCCAAATGTATTTTTTCAGCCCCGATGCCTTCCCTGCGGAAGGTAGGCAAGCAATCGCCTTTGCTTCCTCTGCCGCTGCGATTGATGTTTTCCCCGCAGAAGGGGGCAATCCTGATCGAAGCCGGGTTTTCCCTGACCAAAAGGATGGCTTCTCCGCGGAAGGGAACAATCTCGGCCGGAGGGCAGGATGAGAAAGGGCGATGGATTCCCTGCGGCAAGGGGAAAGCGCGCTGATCGAAATCGGGGATGTCGATAAACGGATGGCTTCCCTAGGGCAGGAAGAAAACTGAAAAGATCGTTGTGTTCGACCTCGGCGGCAATGGTTTCCCTGCGACAGGGAGGAAACCATCAATGGGCTTTCAATGCCCTCAACGGGTTAATGGTTTCCCTGCAACAGGGAGAAAACTGTAGGATAGGCTTGTCGCCGGGGGCAGACGAATGGCTTCCTTGTGAAAGGGAGAAGCCCTTGCCGTCCTTCTCCGTACAATTCGTACACGAGGGGCCCCCTGCGGCAGAAGGGACAGCCCTATTCACGGCCGATCCCACGCCGGGCCACATGGGTTTCCCTATGGCAGAGGGGACAGCCTCCACCTCCATTACAGTTCAAAACCACCCGGTACGACTTCCGAACAGGGATTCGATAAGCGCAAAAGTCTTGGGAAAGAGAGGGGAGGGGGCCGGGGGAGGGGAGAGAAAAGCCCTTCTTCAGAAGGGTTTTCTCTCCCCTCCCCCGGTATCCTTCCTAGGCGTTATTTCGCGGCGGACGCGGCAGCCTCGCCAAGGCGGGCGAGGATATAGTCGCGCATGGCGGGGTCGTCTTCCTCAAGGTTGAGGCAGCAGGCATCCTTTCCCATGAGCCCGGACGGGACGAAATCGCCCAGTTCATCGGGATCGTTGACCATATCCGCATAGAAGCAGACGGAAAGCCAGCGGGCTTCGGGTTCGTCGTCCACCACATCCACGAGCACGAACAGCGGGCGCTCGTCGTTCTTGGCATTGGCGGCGCGCAGGGAATAGCTCACGCCGGGGCGGGCCTTGAAATCAAAGCGCACGTCCGGGGTGGTGAGCAGGAAGTCCTTGAAGCGGATGAAGGCGTCTTTCGCGTTGTTGGGGTCGGTCGTCCAACCTTCGAGGAAGGCTGCCAATTCGTTGGGGAGCTGTGCTTGCGACATTGAAAACATCCTTGTTGTGATCTGCATAAAGGGCCGTTTTGTGCGCTAGTGTCGCACAATCCGCCGATAGAATCCAGCGGGGCGGCGTTTCCGGTTTGGGGTTGCGGAAGGGGAGGCCGGGGAGCGCCGGATGAAGGCGCTTGCGCTTCCTTATAGTGCCGGCATCGGTCAGTTGAGGAACATGCGGAGCATCTGCGGGGGCAAGGCCGTTTCCCAGTGGCCGGTGAAAACGGCGGCGGCATAGCCGATCAGGAGGATGAGCAGCGTCCCGGCGGCGATGCCCCATGCCGGAAGGCGGAAGGAGCCGGTTCCGTAGCCGAACCGTACGCCGAGGCAGCGTGAGGGGCAGGCGCTTATGCACTCCGTGCAGCCCACACATTCGGGGCCGGAGAGACGTTTGCGCCGGTCGACGGGAATCCGCGACGGGCAGGCCGCGGCGCAACGCCCGCAGCCGGAGCAGGAGGCGGGGTCGCGGCTGACCGCCATCGGCGAGAGCAGCGACAGGAGGCCGAGCAGGGCTCCGTAGGGGCAGAAGCCGCGGCACCAAAAGCCCGGCAGGAAGATCGAGCCCAGAACCATGACGGCGATCACTCCGAGGGTCAGCATGCTGGGGGCAAGGAAATACTGGAGCATCTTGATGTCGGCGATGAGGTTGTAGGGCGACTTGAGGAACCATTCGATGCTGGGGAGATCCATGCGGATCACGAAGCTGTACAGGATGGAGGCAAGGAGCACGTATTTGGGCGTGGAAAGGAGCCATTCGATCCGCCTTCCGGGGCGGCAGCTCACGCCAAGCCGCATCCCCAGACGGGCGAGGAGGCCGGAGAGCCATCCGATGGGGCAAAGATAGCCGCAGAACCCCCGGCGGCTCAGGAGAGCCGTGCATAAGGCTACGAGCAGGATGGTCAGCCCTGCGGGATGGATGGGATCGTATTGCCCGGTGAGCAGGAAACGCTTGAGGCCGAGCAGGGCGCTGAGGGGGAGGACGGCTTCCGCGGCGGCGGGGCGGGGGACGAAGGGGCCGTTTCCGTATGCCCATTGCGCATACTCAAAGAGCCGCCACGCGACCCAAGAGAGGAAGAGGACGAAACCGAGCTGGATAAGGCGGTGCAGGCGCGCCGAAGAGAAAGGATGCATGAAAACACTCCAAAAAAGGGAACGGGCCGAAAGGATACGGGAATTCCTGTCGATCTTGCGGGCCGCTTTGTCAACAGCCGGTGCGCCCGGCTGGCGCTCCGGACGCCGAGGGTCCGCGGGGCAACATCCCCAAAGATTTTTTCTTTTTTATTATCCGCTGAATTATTAAGAAAAACTTTGGAAAGGGCCCGAATGTTACAAAAGAATGACAAAGAAGAGGCCCGTTCCTCTATTCCCAACAAAAAGATTTCAGATTAGTATCATTCTCGCTATCAAACGGGGCTTGCCTTTCGCTTCCTGATAGTTTTGCCCTCTTTCGGCTGAGGGGTGACGCAAAAGGGACATGGGGGTGTCCGTCAATTCCGGCCGAACTCCGCTTATGCCGCTGCGCCGTTTCCGTAGAGGTGAAACGGGATGAAAATGAACCGGTTCCCGGCCTTGCCGTTTGTTTCCGGTTCCCAGAGTGAAGCTGCGGAGGAGGGGATGCAGGCGTGAAAGGCAGGGGATCTCCCCATGCGGCGCGTCAGGAATGTTTTTCCTCACGAAAACGCAGCCGGGGAGAAATGTTCACATTCGAACCGTAACAAGGTGGAGAAACATGAAACGTGCATTGGCTTTGCTCATCGCTTGCGGCCTGTTGCTCGGCGTTGCCGCGACTTCCAGCTTCGCGGCCGACAAAAAAGTCGTCATCAAAATGGCCGGCATGAAGCCCGACGGGGAGCCTGAAACCCTCGGCATGCGTAAATTCGGTGAAATCCTGAAGGAACTGTCCGGCGGCAAATACGAAGTGCAGGTGTTCCCGAACAGCCAGCTCGGCAAGGAAGACGCCTACATCGCCAGCACCCGCAAGGGCATCATCCAGATGTGCGCCACCGGAACCCAGACGTCCGCCATTCAGCCCTCCATGGCCATGCTCGAAACGCCCATGCTGTTCGACGACTACGCCCATGCGCGCCGCGCCATGAACGGCGGCAAGACGTTCGAGCTGATCACCGACGGCTTTACCGAAAAATCCGGCATGCGCGTCCTGAACGCCTTCCCCTTGGGCTTCCGCCATTTCTACACCAAGAAGCCGGTGGCGACCATCGACGACATGAAGCACCTGCGCATGCGCGTGCCGAACATCCCCCTGTACATCAACTTTGCCAAGGAATGCGGCATCAGCGGCCAGCCCATGCCTTTCGCCGAAGTGACCGGCGCGCTTGATCAGGGCGTCATCGACGGCGGCGACAGCCCCCTGTCCGATATCGTGAGCATCAAGATGTACGAGACCACGCCTGAGATCACCCTCACCGGCCACCTGCTCGTCATCCATTCCCTGTACATCAACGAAAAGTTCTATCAGTCCCTGCCCGAACAGGACAGGAAGTGGATCGACGAAGCCGCCAAGCGTTCCGCCGACTACGTGTGGGATCTCGTGGAAAAGGTCGATACGGACGCCGTGAAGACCATCACCGAAGCCGGCGGCCATGTCAGCGAACCTTCCCCCGAACTGCGCAAGTTCATGCAGGATGCCGGCAAGCGCAGCTGGAAGCTTTTCTATGACACCGTCCCGAACGCCAAGGAAATCCTTGACAGCGCGGACACGTATCGTCAGGCGAAGTAACATCTGCGTTCTCAGCGGGGCTTCCGGCGCAGGCCGGAGGCCCTTTTTTTCCTCAAGCCCATGCGTTTCGCGTGGGCCCGACCATCACGCCCAGGGGTACATCATGAGCAGTGAAAACAAACCGGTCATGCCGCCGGAACGTATAGAGGAGATCGAAACCGAGGAGGAGATCCGCGAGGAGGAAGTCGTGAAAGGCAAAGGCGAACGGGCCTTTGAAGTCTTTTGCGCCGCCATTTTCTTGGGGATGATCGGCCTCGTGTTTTTCAATGCCTTCCTGCGGTACGTGTTCCGCTCGAGCTTCGCGCCGAGTGAGGAATGGGCCCGGTTCCTTTTCATCTACATCACATTTATCGGCGGCATTGAGGCTTTTTACCGGCACAAGCACATCGCGGTGGACATGTTCGTCAACATGGTTCATGGGGCGTCGCGCAAGGCCGTGGACATCGTCGCCTCGCTGTTCATGCTTGCGGCTCTGGTGCTGCTGCTTTTCGGCGGCATTTCCGTGGTGCTTCAGACGCTGGACACCTATTCCGTCGCTACCAACGTGAACATGGCCTTCATCAACGGGACGCTTCCCGTCATGGCCCTTGCCGCGATCATCATCCACCTGCGGGACATCGTGCAGTTGATCCGCACTCCCGCCAGCGAGTTCAACACCGCGCCCAAAACGGAATAGGGGAGAGAGCATGGAACTTGTCGTTTTTCTGGTCAGCCTGTTCGGCTTCCTTGCGTTGGGTATTCCGATCGCCATCGTGCTTGTCCTGTGCTCTATGGTTTTGATGTATTACGGCGGCATGTGGGACAGCATGTTCGTCATGATCATCCCTCAGTCCATGTTGGACGGCGCGAACAACTACCCGCTGATGGCCATTCCCTTCTTCGTATTCGCCGGTGAAATCATGACCGAAGGGGGGCTGTCGAAACGGGTGGTCAAGCTGGCGCAGCTCATCATCGGTCGCGTCCGCGGCGGCCTCGGCTACGCCGCCATCGTGTCCAGCGTGATCTTTGCGGGCTTGATGGGCAGCTCCGTGGGCGAAGCCGCGGCCCTCGGCAGCCTGCTCCTGCCCATGATGGCGCAGGCCGGCTATAAGCCCGGACGCGCGGGCGGCGTCATCGCCTCCGGCGCTATCCTTGGGCCCATCATTCCCCCAAGCACGAACTTCATTCTGCTTGGCGCGACCGTGGGCCTGTCCATCACCAAGCTGTTTATGATCGGTCTGGTTCCCGGCCTGCTCATCGGCCTCTGCCTGATGGTCACATGGTTCTTCATTGTCCGCATCGACGGATATAAGGAAAAGATCGAATTCAAGAAGGGCGAAGCCTCAAAGATCGTCCGGGACGCCATGCCCGCCTTCATGATGCCCGTGCTGCTGCTCGGCGGCATCCGGTTCGGCGTCTTCACCCCCACGGAAGGCGGCGCGTTTGCCTGTGTGTATGCCATCGCCGTGTGTACCCTGTATTACCGTGAGCTGACCTTTAAGGGCCTGCTTGCCGTGAGCGCCCGCGCAGCGCGCACCACGTCCGTCGTCATGCTGATCGTGGCCACGGCCACGGCGGTGGGCTGGTTCATCACTTCGGCGCAAATCCCCATGCAGGTGGCGGAACTCTTCCAGCCGCTGGTGGATTCCCCGATCCTCCTGCTGCTCGCGATCAACGTCTTCCTGTTCCTTGCGGGCATGGTGATGGACTTGACGCCGAACGTGCTGATCTTCGCGCCGGTGTTCTATCCCCTGATCCAGCAGGCGGGCATCGATCCGTACTTCTTCGGGCTGCTGTTCATCCTGAACCTCGGCATCGGCGTCATCACGCCGCCCGTGGGTACGGTGCTCTATGTGGTCTGCGGCATCGGGAACATCAAGATCGGCAATCTGGTGCGGAACATGGCCCCCTTCCTCATCGTGGAAGTGCTGGTGTTGTTCCTGCTCCTGTTCTTCCCCTCGCTGTCTCTGGAACCCATGAAGTTCCTCATGAAGTAGCACGGGGAAACTGTGCCGTTGAAAGGGCGGGCTTGCGGGCCTGCCCTTTTTTGCGTGCGGGGGAGGAAGAGCGGGGGAGGGAAGAGGGAAACTTTCTGAGGAAAGTTTCCCTCTTCCCTCCCCCGTACCCCCTCCCATCTCCTTTCAAAGACTTTTGACTGGTGGGGAGGCTGCGCGGCGGGAGTTCCTATCGGATGGGGAGGCAGGGGATGGTAAGGATAGAGGGTGGGGAATTGGAGGGCTTTCACGTTGAAGATGCTCTTCCGGCTGCGGGAGGCAGGCGGTCGCTGAAGGCATAAGCACAATGTATTTGTGCTGTTCAATGCCGGAGTGAGCGTGCCTTAATCTTTAACATTATAAAATGGTAAAGTTCATTTGCCCTAAAGGAAGAGCAGGTGGGGAAGGTGGAATTTTCCCTCAAGGGCAGTTGATGTGCGGCACAATGGCCTCACAGCCGGAGGCGTGAGAGAGCTTCAAAAAAGACGGGTTACGGATTTTACAAGATTACGGAAGGGCTGCTGTGTTATCTCGACACGAATGCCCAGTTACCGCCTGCTTCATCAGACGGTTTCTTTTGGAGCCACTATAAGGATATGCTTGTGTATTTTTACAACATTTTGAAGGTAGAGAATTTTTATTTTGGCTGTGTTCAATTTTACGGTTGATGATTTTTTCAATGAAAATCAATAGATAAAAGTCCGTTCTACGTCTGGTGATGTGGGCCTCTCTCATTTTTTGTTCATTACATGAAATCCAGTTTTGAAGAATTGTTGCGAGACCTCCAAATAATTTCCAAAGAACTCTTCCTTTCCAGTTGGAATCTTGTATCAACCACAAACTTAAACACAGCCTTTATTTTTGGCTGTGCCATGGGAAATGGCTGATGTTTTTTCCTTGAAGTTCCAAAGGAATAACCCAAAAAATGTCTTGGCTATGGATTCCGCCAAGGGGAAAACCGGAGAAAAAGGCTGTATTCTCAATGCACTGTGAAGATGAAACAACCATATACTATGACAGGGTCTTATTTTTCCGTTGGCGGACGCCATAACTGAGGTATTTTGCGGGTTGATTATTTGAAATTTTAAGGCTGCGTTATAGAAAATGGTTGATGCTTTTTTCCTTGAAGATCCAAAGGGATAACCGGAAAAATGCCTTATCCGTAGATCTCGCCAAGGGGAAAACTGGAGAAAAAGGCTGTATTTTCACCGTGCGTTGGAGATGAAACGACCACAAACTATACAGAACCAATTTTAATAAAAATATCAAATTATTACTGTGGAGCAGCCTTTTGCGCCCCTGCCAGAGTGTGTGGTTGTTTTATCTCCACAGTATGATGAAACCACAGACGTTTTCTCCAGTTTTTTCGTCGATGGACTCTGCGTTTGGCTTTTTACTGGTTATTTATTTGGAATTTCAAGGAAAAAAGCATCAACCACTTCCTATGGCATACCCTTTTCGTTAGGCTTTACCAGAGTATATGGCTGTTTCATCCTCACAGTACGGTGAAAATACAGCCCTTTTCTCCGGTTTCCCCTTGGAGGAATCCAAGGTTAAGGCATGTTGTCGGTTACTCCTTTGGATCTTCAAGGAAAAAAGCATCAGCCATTTTCTGTGATGCAGCCTTTTCTTTGATGCACCTAGGTCGTATCGTTGTTTTACATATAACCATTTGAAATTTTTTGAAAACAATCTTTTTGTGGTTTAAGAATAGTTAAATGATTTTAATGGATTAGATCTAGTTGACGACGCGGCCTAGGGTATTTCAGGAACCACTATTTCTGTTTGGACAATGCCGCCGGTGTAGGGGAAGGAAGCCCGTTGCGGAGAACCGGGAAATGCGGCAAGGAAAAAGATATGATTTTCAGCGCGAGCCGTCGTACGGATATTCCCACCTATTACTCTGAGTGGCTTTGCAGTCGGCTGGAGGCGGGCAGCGTATGCGTGCGCCATGATGCGCGCCGTGTCACCCGGTATGTGTTCTCCCGCGAAGCCGTGGACTGCCTTGTTTTGTGGACGAAGAATCCCTTGCCTGTGCTGGGGCGGTTGGCGTCGCTGCGTGGCTGGCCCTGTGTATTCCAATATACGTTGACGGGGTATGGGCGGGATGTGGAACCGGGGCTTCCTGACAAGCTGGAATTGGTCGAAGCTATGAAGCGGCTGTCGGAAGCCTTTGGGAGCGAACGGGTGATCTGGCGGTATGATCCCGTCTTTTTCAGCGAGGCGTATCCTTTTTCGTGGCATATGCGTTGCTTTGAAGCACTGACGAAGCGGCTTGAAGGGGTTACGCGCATGTGTGTCGTCAGTTTTCTGGACATATACCCGAAGATCCGTCGCCGGTTATCGGCCCTTGGGCTTTGCGGGGACAGCGGGCAGGCTCGGAAGGCACTGCTTGCCGCGTTTGTTGCGATGGCGGAGCGCAGGGGGATACGGCTTTCCCTGTGCGCGGAGGATGTGGACGCCCCCGGTGTCGTCCATGCGGGCTGCGTCAGCCGTGAGCTTGTCGAGCGGGTAGCAGGATGCCGCCTTGATGTCCGTCCTTCGCAGCAGCGGGAAGGGTGCAGGTGCGTAGCCAGTGTGGATGTCGGCGCATACGGCACCTGCGGGAACGGATGCCTTTATTGCTACGCCAATCAGGATGGCGTCCCCGTGGGGCGGGGCTCGGCGCTGCATGATCCCGCTTCGCCGCTGCTTGTGGGGAGGCTTTCCCCTGACGATGAGGTGACGGATCAGCGTTGCGCCAGCCTGAAGAGCCGCCAGTTCTCCCTGTTGTGAGGGAAAGGAAGGCAACGGGAGGGGGCGTTTTTGTTTGTGTTGAGCCAATCCGCTTGCACTGCGGGCGGGGCCATGAGTTTTTGTCGGATACCGAAGGATTGTGGAATGGCTGGGGATAAGCGCACCATCGGTTAAGGCAGGATGAAGGCGTCCTCTGGGGGAAGGGGTTCAAAAAGGGAAGTAGGCCAAAGCGAACCATGCTATGCGGAAGCCATAAGGAGTTCATATGCTGTGTTTTCGGGAAACCGCCTTTGGACGGGTGGGCATAGAAGACAAAGAGGGGTTCATCACGCGCCTTTACCTGCCGGGGCGGAGTGATGCCGTTTCGGAAGGCCCTGAAACGCCGCTGCTGGGTGAGGCGTTTGCGCAGTTGGAGGCGTATTTTTCCGGTCGGCGCAAAGCGTTTGACCTGCCGCTGCGGTTTGAGGGGACGCCTTTTATGAAACGGGTTTGGCAGGCCCTGTGTACGGTTCCCTATGCCCATACGGCAAGCTATAAGGATATTGCCGAAGCCATCGGCAACCCGAAGGCTTGCCGTGCCGTGGGCATGGCGAACAACCGCAATCCCATTGCGATCATCGTCCCTTGCCACCGGATCATCGGCAGCACAGGCGCGCTTGTCGGCTACGGCGGCGGGCTGGGCATGAAGGAGCGTTTGCTTGCGCTGGAACACAGGTATGGCCCCGCTGACTGATCCGGCGTTCGCCCGGTTGCGTTCCGTGGATCCGGTGCTGGCCGAAGCCGTTGGTGATGCCGTTTTCGAGTTGGAAACGGATCTGTTTACGGCGCTGGCAAAGGGGATTGTGGAAAAGGGGGCATCCGACGCGTTCCCGTTCGCATGGGCATCGTTGGCCGCACGGCTTGGGGAGGTCAGCCCTGAACGCGTGCTTGAGGCGGGCCCGGCGTTGGAGGCCTTCGGGAAGAAGACGGCGAAGGCGTTGCTCGGTGCGGCGAAGGCGGTTCTCTCAGGAAAGATCGGCATGGAGCGCCTTGCCGCCCTACCCGACGACGAGGCGGTAGGCGTTTTGTGTTCGCTTCGGTGCGTGGATGTACGCCTTGCCGTGCGTATATTGATCGGAGTGCTGCGGCGTCCCGATGTCCTGCGGTTCGACGATGAGGCCGTACGGAGTGGCCTGATGCGGGTGCATGGGCCGCGAAGCTGCACGCGGGAAGGTTTTGAGGCGTTTCGGGCCCGCCACGCGCCGTTCGGCTCGGCGGCGACGCTGTGCCTTTGGGAATGTGGGGAGCGGCTGCGTCCCGTATTCCCATGCGGTGGGGAGGCGCTCGATGCGCTGAAACGCCGGGACAAACGGCTTGGGCGGGTGATCGGACGGCTTGGGGCAATACGGCGCGGGGTGGAGCCGGATTTGTTTACGGCTCTTGTCGACAGCGTGATTGCACAGCAGATTTCGGGAAGGGCCGCGCAGACGATTTCCGATCGGCTGCACGGCTTGGTGGGGAACTTTACGCCGCAATCCCTTACTGAGGCTGATCCCTCACAGATCCAGCAGTGTGGCCTCAGCCAGCGTAAGGTGGGGTATATTCAGGGTATCGCCCGCGAGGCCGCTTCCGGTGCTTTGGATCTGGAGGCCCTGCGCCATGCCCCCGATGAGGAATTGATCAGGAAGCTTTCGGCCCTCAACGGCATTGGCGTATGGACGGCGGAAATGCTTATGATTTTTTCGCTGTGCCGCCCGGACGTGCTCAGTTGGGGCGATCTGGGCATCCGGCGGGGCATGGCGTTGCTCTATGGGGATCGGGAGTTGACGCGGGAGCGGTTTGAACGCCGCCGAAAGCGCTATTCCCCGTATGGGTCGGTCGCTTCGCTGTATCTTTGGTCGCTTGCGGGCATGGAGGAGGCTTTGGCGGTAAGGCTCCCCAGAGCCTGATGCGCTCCGTTTTACGGAAAACGGGCACGGGATTGGCACGGGGAACGTATCTGGAGTTGATCCGCTTTTTCTTTGGCTGTGCCATAGAAATGGTCGGTGCTTTTTTCCTTGGAGTTTCAAAGGATTAACCAGAAAAATGCCTTGGGGCGTGTTCACGCTATGCCGAGTTTTGTCAATGGCTGAAGCGGGTTGGAAGGAACATTCAGCATCGCTCGAAAGCTGATATAACTATTTGTAAAAATATGTTTATTCTTTGTTTGTGTGAACAGGCCCTAGGCTGTGTCGTTGCGTTTTATATAACTATTTAAAATTATTTAAGATAATCTTTTTGTAACTTAAAAAAGTAGCTAAATAATTTCAATAGATCATATTAATTGGCGATACGGCCTGGTCGTGGATTCCGCCAAGGGGAAACCCGGATAAAAAAGCCGTATCTTCACCGCGCTGTGGAGATGAAACAACTATTATGCAGGGCCTTTTCTTTTCGAGCCCTTTGGGGTGAACGCGAGGCCCCGCTATGCCGTATGAGTTTGCCCGCGGTGCGGGGGGATTGGCGATAATACGCCCAAACCTGCATCAGGGATTCGGTTTTGTCCGCGGTGCGGGGTGATTGGGGGCAGGTATGGGAGGGGAGGGGCCAAGCATCTGTCTTGGGCGCCTCCCCTTGTCACTTATTGGGATGAGCGGATCATGTTTCCGATGAGTTCATGCATGGCCTTGTTTCCGGCGAGGATTGACCAGCGCAGATCAAAGGGCGAGCCGTCCAGATTGGAAACAGTGCCCCCTGCCTCGGTGATGAGCAGCGCGCCTGCGGCCATGTCCCACGGTTTGAGTTCGTCTTCATAAAAAGCGTCGAACCGCCCGCAGGCCGTCCATGCGAGATCCAACGCCGCGGCCCCGCAGCGCCGCACACCTTGGCAAGAAGACAGCACGGGGCGTATCCGCTTCAGGATTTCATCCACGCGGCGGGCTATTTCATAAGGAAAGCCAGTAGCTACAAGGGCATTTTCACAGGCCGCCACGGATGAGACGCTGATGCGCTCCCCGTTGCGCCATGCCCCTTTCCCTTTTTCCGCAATATAGCATTCACGGAGCAGCGGCGCGTTGATGATGCCGAGCACGGTTTCCCCGTTCAGGCGGTAGGCCACGGAGGTGACGGTCAGGGGCAGGCCGTGGGCAAAGTTGGTTGTGCCGTCCACGGGATCGATGATCCAGCAGGTATCCGGCAGCCTCAGATCTTCCGCGCTTTCTTCAGCGAGGAACCCGGCGCCGGGCGTCAGGGCCGCAAGGCGTTCTTTCAGGAATGCCTCCACAGCAATGTCGGTTTCGGTTACGAGATCGATGCGCCCCTTATGGCGGATAGTGTGGGGATGGGCATGGTTGGCGCTGATGATGGCGCCGCTTTCCTCGACGATGGCAAGGGCTTGTAAGGCCAATGATGAAAGCTGTTCTGTCATGGTGGTGAACGATCCGAAAAAAGTTGAAGGGACAGGGGAAAGGTACGCTGGAACCGGCCCGAACGGAAGGGCTGGAGAGGGCCGGAGGCTCTCAGGCGGTTTTCCTCAAAACAGGCGGTAGGGGAGGGAGGCTGCGCCGAAGGTGGAAGTTTTTTCACCTTAACCGGGCTATTAATCCAAAGCGCTCAGGAAACATGCACCTTTTCGATGAGTTCTAAAAATTCATTTTGAATTTCATCTAGTTGAAATTACGTCTTTCATTGCAAAAGTGAATGCCGTCCGCTTAGGGGACGGGGCTTTACCCTAAGGCATGTTCATACCATGCTTAATTTTCCCCATGATTAAAGCGTGTTAAAAACGGCATCGCTCAAAAATGAGGACAACTGTTTGTAAAAATATGTTTAGTCTCTGTCTGTGTGAACGGCCCCTAGGCTAGGCCATTATTTTAAAGGCTCTGTTATAGTTTGTGGTTGTTTCATCTCCACAGTACCTTGAAAATACAGCCTTTTTCTCCTGTTTTCCCCTTGGCGGGATCCACGGCTAAGGCATTTTTCCGTTTATCCATTTGGAATTTCAAGAAAAAAACATCAACCATTTTCTATAACACAGCCATTTTAAAGCTGTATCATAGAGACCGGTTGATGCCTTATTTCTTGAAATTCCAAAGAAATAACCAATAAAATCCCTAATCATGGAACCCATCCCATACTGTCGGGTGGTGCTGTCCGCCTAGATAAAATCCCCAGTCATGGAGCCCATCAGCGGAAAAATTTGAGAAAAAATATATTTTCAGTATGTTGATGGGACAAAACAACCATACGCTATGACAGAACCTGTTTAAATATAATTATTTGAAATTACTGAAAATAATTTTTGTAGCTTGAAAAAATAATCAAATAATTTCAAGATATTATATCTTGTTGATGGCACGGCCTAGTCGGAAGGATGCGGCTAGGGGCGTTTTTGTTTTGAAATATCGCAGAGTCACGTGATGCGCCTCTCCCGAAAACAGAATTTTCCACGCAGCCCTTGAAATATCGCAAAACATACGATGCGCGACACGGCAGCTAGCCTTGCACCCACGCCTAGGCTGTTGTCCGATGCGCAGCGCGGCAAACCCACATCAGCGGCGTAATGGCTCCAAGGAAAAACGGGGCCGGGGCTTGCAGGAAAACGGCAGGGGAACGAATCCATTCCACTCATCCCGTTGTTGCTCCTGCACGCTTCGCCGCGAACAGGGTGGTGAAATATCTGGAAGAGAGGCCGCTTGCCCTGTTTGGGGAGGGCTCGTTCCCTTTGGCTGGAGGCCCCTCCCCGGAACTACGGCCTTTCAAAGCTCATTTGCCCCCGCTGGGCAGGCAGCGCTTGCAGGGGGTGTATCCGCTGCTGCGGGCCTCTTCAATGGATTTGAAACGTACCGTGCAGGCCTTGCAGTTGAAGTAACGGCAGCCGGATGCGTGGAATATCCGGGTCTTGGCGTTGCCGCTGTAGGCGGATGCGGCGGTTTGGGCGGGGGCAGGCGCTTCCTTGGCGGGGGATTGGGCCGGAGCGGCAAAGGCCGGAACGGTGAGCAGGAGCGCGGCGGCCAGGGATGGAATGATGGCGGATAAGCAGGATCGCATAAGGGCCTCCCGATGTTTGACGATGGCGTGTGCCTTCTTTTGTCAGAAAAATAAGAGACAGGGAAGAAGGTTTGTGCTTAGTTTTTCCGGGGAATGGCGCGCGGCTGCAAAAGCGGTGGAAACTTGCCGGAAAACGGGGGGCAAAAAACATGCTATTCCACGGATATTGTTATGAAAAAACGTATGTTGACAAGTATGGAAAATTTTTCTAGCCTCGCCTGATGAACATGCCTAGTATCAAAATACGCGCTGGCCTGTGGCTTTTGTTGTTGACGGGCCTTATTCTCGTAGGGTGTGCTCCCAAACAGCGGGCGGTTGACGGTTCGTTTGCCTTTGGGGACGGCTACGGGGATCTGATTGGGCCCGCTCGTTCGGCTATGACCCCGGAAGAGCGGTTTGCCTACGATTACCGTTCTGCGGCGGTGGCGCGTATGCAGGATGAGGGGGTTCCCTTCTCGAACGTGCACCTTGTCGAGCGCGCCAAGACGGCTATTGGTACGCCGTATGTTCGCGGCGGAACCAGCATGTCGGGGTTCGACTGTTCAGGTTTCGTGCAATGGGCCTATAAAAACGTCGGGGTTTCGCTCCCGCGTACCGCGCGGGAACAGTCCGTGCTGGGTACGCCTATTGATTCCGATGAAATGGAAGCCGGAGATATTGTGGCTTTCAGGCATCCCCGGCGTGGGTATCATACGGGGATATACATCGGGGACGGCAAATTCATCCACAGCCCCCGGCGCGGCAAGAGCGTGGAAATCACCTCGCTCAGCAATCCTTATTTCAGTTCGACGTTTCTCGGCGCCCGCCGCGTGAGCCTTTCGGAATCCGATGCCGAAGCCGCGCGGAAACTGATGGCGCTGTATGAATCCCGCTCTTCCCGGCTCCACCGGACGGCTTCCGACGCGGCACTTTCACAGAATAAGTCCAAGCAGGCTGTCTTCAAATCCCAGAAAAAAAGCAAGCAGACGCTTTCGTCCAGCCGGGCCAGCTCGAAGCACAAGGCTGTTTCCAGCAAAAAGCGGACGACGGTGGCCTCAAAGAAAGCGGCGGCTAAGACGTCTGTGGCAAGCAGCAAGAAATACTCCGCGAAAAAGCAGGTTGCTCAGAAGCGTTCTTCGCAGAAAAAGAAAGCTTCCGTAGCGCAGAAGAAATCCACAGCGCAGAAGAAGTCTGCTTCCAAGGCAAAGGCAAAATAGCGTTTTGCCGCTGCGGAAGCGATATGTTGGAAAAGCCCCGATTCGTTCGGGGCTTTTTTATTGTGGGCATGAGGGGCTTCCGTTGCGGGAACCTGTTGAAGAACGGGAAAAAACACGATAGAGCAAAATAAAACAGAGATGCGTTGGAGGCTGGAGCGGTTCCCGTAAGGAGCCTGAAGGCCCTGCGTGTTGGCGATGCGGAAAGGGTACTGGGGCCGCGCCGAAGCGCGTTGCCGGCATGGTATTCATTTTGAGGAGGGCATATATGAAACGCTTTTTGAAAATGCTGGGGGCATTCGTCCTTTGTACGGGGCTGTTGGCCAGCCCTGCGCAGGCTGAAAAATTTGTGGTGGGATTTCAACCGTATGATACGATTTCCTATCAGGCCATCATCAATGCCGAACTGGGGCTTTGGAAGAAATATACGCCGGAAGGGACGGAAATCGAGTTCCACCCCGCCGTGCAGGGGACGGTCGTCGCCAACAATATGCTGGCTGACAGGGCGCAGATCGGCTACATGAGCATTATGCCCGCCGCCGTGCTGTGCGTGCGCGCCAAAGGCAAGGTCAAGATGGTGTCCACGACGGATATGTCCGAGGGTACCCGCTGCTCGCTTATCTTAGTGCGCAAGGATGCACCGGACTTTAAGGACAATGAGGCGCTGGCCCGCTGGCTTGACGGGAAGGTCATCGCCGCCCCCAAGGGAAGTGCCTCTGATCAGTATATGCGCCGTTTTTTTGAGAAGTATAACGTGAAGCCCGCCGAATACCTGAACCAGACCATTGAAGTCATTTCCACGAATTTCCGTGCGGGAAAGCTTGATGCGGCGTCGCTTTGGGAGCCTACGCTCTCCGGGCTGGCTTCCGAGGTGGGCGAAGGCGCAGGGAAGATTGTCGCCGATGGCTCAGCCTGCGACAACGAGGATCTCGGCATCGTGGTCATGCGTTCTGATTTTATGGAGAAACACCCCAAGGTTGCCGAGGGTTATCTTCGTTCGGATCTGGAAGCCCAGTTGTTCATGCTGAACCCCGACAACTGGGAGAAGGTCACCAACATGGTTTCCCAGTACGCTATGGGCGTTCCCAAGCGGGTGCTGTGGTATTCCGTGTTCGGCAAGGTTCCGGCCAATTCTTCCAATCCTGTCCGCGCGTGGATGAACTTCTACTTCGGGGAGCGTGAGAAGGCGAACATTGATGAAGTGGTGGCGTTCCTTCATCAGGAAGGGATCATCAACGTCGATAAGCTCCCCGAAGGGAGTGTGGACGACAGCCTGACCCGAAAAGTCTTCAAGGCCTCAGGCCATAAGCCCGCCGCTCCGGGCGCGGCCCTTGGCGTCATTGAGGGGAAGAGCGCGGCGGATTGCCCTTTCAAGGATTAGCTGCCTGCTAAGCCCCAAAGCAATGAAGGCCCATCGGCATTTTTCTGTGCCGATGGGCCTTTTTCTGTCTTTATAGGTTGTTATGGGGCGGTAATGCTTTTATGGCGCTCCGCTTGTTCCTTTTGTTTCAATAAAGGGGGAATTTTTCCCCTTAAAAATGGGGAAAATCGTGGGGCGCAAAGCCCATTCCGGCCCTGGCGGATGTCATGTTGTCCATATTTTCTTGAAATAAAAATGAAAATGCTTTGAGAGGGCGGTGGGGCGGAAAGGGGGAGGGCTGGAAGGTGGTGAAAGGGAGCCGTTTCAAGGCGGTTATGGCGGGGGAAAAAGCATAATTTCACAACTTTTTTAAAATATTTTTTTGATCTGATAATATATTGATATTATAATTTATTTTTGCTTATATACTACCAAGTGGTATGAAATCAATGTGTGTTTTGGGGAGTACGTATAGGAAGTATTTTAATGTTTTCAATGGGTTCTGGATCGTTCATGCAATATGCCAAAATCACTTGTAAACTGTGGAATGTAGACATTTGGGGTATGCCCAAAAAGTTGATTGCGTACTCAATTTTGGTACATTTTTTGATGAACGAGGGGGGGCTTCCCTTTTTTTCGCGGGTTGGTGTATACCGAACTCATACCCGTTGGTGGGAATACTTTTTTTCACGTAAGGAGACGTGTGATGAAAAAAGTACTGTACACTGTAGCTGCCCTCTTGGCTTCCTCGTGCATGGTTCTCGGCATGACCAATAATGCGCGAGCTGAAAAACCGCTTACCTTGCGCCTTGGCCACCCCATGGCTCCGGGCAACAACGTGACCGTCGGTTATGAGAAGTTTAAGGAGCTCGTCGAAAAGAAGAGCAACCGGAAAATCCGCATTCAGCTCTTCCCCAACTGCCAGCTCGGCAGCGACCGTGTGACCACGGAAGCGGCACAGGCCGGGACGCTGGATCTGTCCTCCAGCTCCACGCCGAACCTTGCGAGCTTCTCGAAAGCCTACATGGCTATCGACCTTCCCTATGTGACCTCCCCCGCCAATCAGGAAAAGCTTTATAAGGCCCTCGATGAGGGTGAACTCGGCAAGGCCCTTGATAAGGTTGCCGAGAGCATCGGCCTGAAGACCATCATGTTCAGCGAATTCGGCTACCGCAACTTCACGTCTTCCAAGAAGCCCCTCAAGGAAGTCAAGGATCTCATGAACCTGAAGGTGCGTACGACCGACTCCCCCGTTGAAGTGGCCGTCGCCACCGAACTGGGCATGAACCCCGCTCCCGTGGCGTGGGGTGAAACCTACACCGCCATCCAGCAGGGCACCGTTGACGCCGAAGGCAACACCTTCTCGCTGCTGAATGACGCCAAGCACACCGAAGTGCTCAAGTACGCCATGAACTCCGAGCACAACTACTCCATGCACATCCTGCTGATGAACAAGAAGAAGTGGGACAGCCTGACCCCCGAACAGAAGCAGATCATCACTGAAGCGGCGAAGGAAGCCACCGCGTGGCAGCGCGTCGAATCCGTGAAGCTCGAACAGAAGGCTTGGGATGCGTTTAAGGCCAAGGGCATCGAAATCACGATGCTGACGCCCGAACAGCGCAAGGAACTGTATGACAAGACCGCTCCCGTGCGTGAACAGTTCGCCAAGGAAATCCCGGCCGAGCTGCTCCAGCTGATCGCCGATACCCAGAAGTAAGTCCTTTGATGCTCGGCCTGCGGCATGTTTTTGCCGCAGGCCGGCTCTTTTCCTCTTACACCACAGGAATCTCGCATGGAAAAGACCAACGCTTCCAAGCAGGGCGTACTGCACTGGCTCGATGAAAACTTTGAAAAGATGTTCCTCGTCACCGGCCTGCTGTCCATTACCCTGTTCATCACATGGCAGGTTATCTACCGCTACATCATCACGCAGTTCATCGAGCGCGCCGGTGCCGCCGTATGGACTGAAGAAATTTCCCGTTACATCTTTATTTGGATTTCCTATCTCGCCCTGAGCATTGCCATTAAAAAGCGTTCGTCCATCAGGGTGGACATGCTCTACGATCATCTGCCTCCGCGTTTGCAGCAGATCAGTTGGGTCGTGGTCGAGGTGCTGTTCCTCATCCTGACGGCCACCATCGCCTACTACGGCTGGGGCCAGATCGAACGCCTTCAGGAATATCCCCAGCATACCACGGCCCTGCGCATCCCCTTCCTGATTCCTTATCTGATTCTGCCTTTCGGCTTCGGCCTCATGTGCTTCCGCCTGCTCCAGTCCCTCTATAAGCAGGCCAAGGTTTGCGGGCTGGTGGATACGCTGATCGGCCTCGTAGCGGTTTTCGTCATCGCCTCGCCGGTCATTTTCT
Organism: Bilophila sp. T19-St14; assembly: GCF_059728385.1. NCBI lineage: Bacteria > Pseudomonadati > Thermodesulfobacteriota > Desulfovibrionia > Desulfovibrionales > Desulfovibrionaceae > Bilophila > Bilophila sp. T19-St14. Next base: position 1,389,889 of record NZ_BAAGFT010000001.1, on the reverse strand, counting down.
GTGAGTACATCGAACCGCTGCCCGCGCTGTTCGGTTATTTCATCGTGATGTGCGCCATCGGCGTGCCCGTGGCCATCAGCCTCGGCCTGTCCACGCTGGCGACCATCATCTGCGCGGATACCCTTCCTATCGAATACATGGCTCAGGTGGCCTTTACGTCCATCGACAGCTTCCCCATTATGGCCATCCCGTTCTTCATCGCGGCTGGCGTGTTCATGGGTGCGGGCGGGCTTTCCCACCGCCTCTTGTCCCTTGCTGACGAAATCGTCGGCGGCACTTACGGCGGCATCGGCCTGACCGCCATTGTGACGTGTATGTTCTTCGGCGCGATCTCCGGTTCCGGCCCCGCTACCGTGGCGGCCATCGGCGCGCTCACCATCCCCGCGATGGTGGAACGTGGTTATGACAAGTATTTCTCCGCCGCACTCGTTGCGGCCGCCGGCTGCGTGGGCGTCATGATCCCTCCGAGCAACCCCTTTGTGGTGTACGGCATCTCCGCGCAGGTCTCCATCGGCGACCTGTTCATGAGCGGCATCGTGCCGGGCGTCTTGGTGGGTGCCGTGCTGATGGGCTACTGCTATTGGTATTCCCGCAAGCAGGGCTGGAAGGGGCAGGAGAAAGTCCGCAACTCCCAGACGCTCATGCGCGCGGCATGGGAAGCCAAGTGGGCGCTCATGGTTCCGGTCATCGTGCTCGGCGGCATCTACGGCGGCATCATGACCCCGACCGAGGCTGCGGCCATCGCCGCTTTCTACGGCCTGATTGTTGGCCTGTTCCTGTATAAGGAAATGGATTTCAAGTGCCTTATCGACTCCTGCATTGAGTCTTGCGAGACGTCCGCCGTCATCATCGTGCTGATGGCTATGGCGACCTTGTTCGGGAATATCATGACCATTGAGGACGTGCCCGGAACCGTGGCCCGCGCCATCCTGAGCTTCTCCGAGAACAAGTTCGTCATCCTGATGCTCATCAACATACTCCTGCTCATCGTCGGCACGTTCATGGAGGCGCTGGCGGCCATCGTCATCCTTGTGCCTATCCTCCTGCCCATCGTGACGGGCGTGGGCGTGTCGCCGCTGCATTTCGGCGTCATCATCGTGGTCAACCTTGCCATCGGCTTCATCACGCCGCCCGTGGGCGTGAACCTCTTCGTGGCCAGCGGTGTTGCCAAGGCGAAGCTCGAAAACATTGCGGCTCAGGCTCTGCCCATGATCGCCCTGATGATTCTCGTCCTGCTTGTTTGTACCTATATCCCTGAAGTTCCGCTGATTCTGGTGGGCGGCTCCCACTAGGCGTTTCTTTGGCGGTTTGACCTGTGGAAAAAGGGAGTCCCTTGGGGCTCCCTTTTTTTGCGTGTGGCGGGAAGAGGGGAAGGGCGGGGGAGGGAAGAGGGAAACTTTCTGAGGAAAGTTTCCCTCTTCCCTCCCCCGAACCCCCTCCCATCTCCTTTCAAAGACTTTTGACTGGTGGGGAGGCAGCGCGGCGGGAGTTCGGTTCAGCGGAAGGGGAAAAGTGGGGGGCGCCCGGAAGGGAAGGCGGGACGGTTCAGCTTTGGGAGGTTCCGCCGCCAGCGGTGCCGTTTGGGGTGGAATATTCCTTTTGTAGGAAACGTTCCCTGCCCGCGTGGGGTTATTCCGGAAAGCTGCGCAAACAGGGCGAGGATGTCAGAATTTTCCCTGCCCGTGTGGGATTATTTAGGCTGTGCTATAGAAACTGGTTGATGCTTTTTTCCTTGAAGTTCCAAAGGGATAACCGGAAAAATGCCCTAGCCGTAGCTCCCGCCAACGAAAAATTGGATAAAAAGACTGTACTTTCACCATACTCTGGAGATGAAACAGCCACATATAACAGAGCCATTATTTATCACCAACTGGCATCTTGTTTTTTCCGCCGGAATTTTCCCCGTTCGTGTGGGGGGATTCACGACGTTCCGTAAGTTCGGCAGTTCGCGGAGAACTTTCCCTGCCTGCGTGCGTTCATTCAGCCGCGACTACGTTGATGTGTAGGTCGAGCTGAAATTTTCCTGTCCACATGGGATTATTTATCGCGTACCACATTGTCGTGACGCTTCCCAAGAATTTTTCCTGCCCGTGTGGGCTTTATTGCCGAGCGTGCGGAGCTCAACCAGACCGTATGGCTTTCCCTGCGCGTGTGGGCTTTGTTCATGAGTGCTTCACCAAGATTTAGGTCGTGTCGTTATTTTTGTATGTAACTAATTGAAATTTTTTTGAAAAAGTCTTTTTATGGCTTGAAAATAGTTAAATAATTTCAAAATATTATATTTAATTGAAGACACGACCTAGCAGATTGAAATTTTTGGCTCTGTCATAGTACATGGTTGTTTTGTTTCAGCAATATATTGAAAATATATGCTTTTCCTTCAATCTTTCTGCTGGTGGGCTCTGTGATTGGGGGATTTTATTGGTTATTTCTTTGGAATTTCAAGAAAATAAAGCATCAACCGTTTTCTATGACACAGCCAAATTTTTTGTCAGCGTGGGCGTTGTCTTCCTCCGTTTCCGAGCGTCCCGCTCGATGAGAACCTTACTCGCCCGCGTGGGTTTTGTTTTGTATCCACTCAAAAGATGGGATTGCTCGAAAGAATGTTCCTCGCCTGTGTGGGCATTGTCGTGTCCCGCTAGGGAATGTTCCTTTTGCAGGGAGCTTTCTTAAAAGGCTCTGTCATAGCGTGTGCTTGTTTCATCTCCACAGCACGGTGAAAAGACAGCCTTTTTCTCCAGTTTTCCCCTTGGCTGAATCCATAGCTGAGGCGTTTTTCTGGTTATCCCTTTGGAACTTCAAAGAAAAAAGCATCAGCCATTTGCTATGACATAGCCTCTTAAAAAAGGCTGTATTATAGGAAACGGCTGATGCTTCTTTGAAGTTTTAGAAGAGTAACCAAGAGAATGCCTCAGCCATAGAGCCCGCCAACGAAAAACTGGAGAAAGAGACTGTACTTTTGCCATACTCTGGAGATGAAACAGCCATATGTTGTAACAGGGCCTTTCAAGAAAGAAGGTATCAGCCGTTTCTATGATACAGCCTAAATTTTTTGTTGTGGGGTACACCGGAGGAAAGGCTGGAGGAAAGGACTGTGCCGTATCTTCACGAAGACTGTGAAGATGAAGCAATCGCATTCTGCGGCAGGGTCAGCACGTTGGGGAAAGGTGGGGATTGTACTGGCGGGGGGGAAAGGGAGGGAAAGCGTGGGAACTTTCTTTAATTGGGAAGGTTTTCCTCCCTTCCCCATATTCCCGCTCAGGTGGAATCAATCGAGGCTATTTTCCGGGGCATTCACCGTTGTAATAAAAAGCCGCAGTTCAATTGTTTGAAATTCAAAATGAATTTTTTGAAAATCGTCGAAAAGGTGAAGGTCTTTAGTTTCCGGCCTTGGCGTTGGGGAAGAAGAGCTGTTTGCCTTCAAGCTGGAAATTGGCGATGGCCTTCTGGGTTTTGGGGCTGATCCACCAGTTGATGAACTTCTTGGCGGCCTTCTGCTTGACCTTGGGGCACTTGGCGGGGTTGACCATCATGACGCTGTACTGGTTCAGGAGGGCCTTGTCGCCTTCGACGAGGATTTTCAGGGGGGCATTTCCCTGAGCGGCGGCATTGTACTTGATGTAGGTGCCGCGGTCGGTCACGGTGTAGCCGTCTTTTTCGGCGGCGATGCGGATGGTGGCCATCATGCCTTGGCCTGCGTCAATATACCATGTGGCGTCCTTGCCGGGCACTTCCATGCCGGCGACTTTCCAGAGCTGCTTTTCGGTGTTGTGCGTGCCGGAGTTGTCGCCGCGGCTCACAAAGGGGATCTTTTTTTCGGCGAAGGTCTTCAGGGCGGCGGGGATGTCCTTGCCCTTGACGCCTGCCGGGTCGGCGGCGGGCCCGATCAGCACGAAATCGTTGTACATCACCTGATGGCGGTCTACGCCGAAGCCGTCGGCCACGAATTTTTCTTCAAGGGCGGGGGCGTGCACAAGCAGCACGTCGACGTCGCAGTCCTTGCCGTGGGCGAGGGCTTTGCCCGTGCCTACGGAAATCCATTTCAGGTCGATGCCCGTGTCCTTTTTGAAGATGGGCTGGAGGTATTCCAGAAGGCCGGTATCCTGCGTGCTGGTGGTGGTCGCCATCATCAAGGTTTCGGCGTTGGCCATCTGGGGCAGCAGCAGAAGGGAAAGGACGAGGAAGGCTCTGAGCAGACGCATTGAAAAACGCTCCTTGCAAAAGGTTGTGCCGTACGGCAGTCACGAATTTGAACGTAATCGTTTCGAGTATGCTCCGCCTTGCCCCTAAAATCAAGGCGGGTGTGCAATGGGACTGCCAAGTCCGGGAAAAAGGATGGAAGTCGGCAACCGGTTGTCCGGCTTGACAGAATCCATATCAATTGAGTAGGAAAGTCGCCATACCTTTATCGCTGCGAAGGAGTGTTTTCCGTGCCTATCAAGATTCCTGAAGATTTGCCTGCCCGCCCGATACTGGAAGGCGAAAATATTTTTGTCATGACGGAAGGCCGCGCCAACCGTCAGGATATCCGGCCTCTGGAGATCGCCATCGTCAACCTGATGCCGACCAAGATCGCCACGGAAACGCAGTTGCTGCGCCTGCTCGGCAATACGCCCCTGCAGGTGAACGTGACGCTTCTGCGGGCTGAGGGGCACGAATCCAAAAATACCGCACCGCAGCATCTTGAGCGTTTTTATAAGACGTTTTCGCAGGTGCGCGACAGTTCATTCGACGGCATGATCATCACCGGTGCGCCGGTGGAACAGCTCGCCTTTGAGGAAGTGGACTACTGGGACGAGCTCGTCGGCATCATGGACTATGCGAAAAAGCATGTGCACGCTACATTATATATATGCTGGGGCGCGCAGGCGGGGCTGTACCATCATTACGGCATCCCGAAGTATGGGCTTCCGCGCAAGCTTTCCGGCATTTTCAGCCATACCATCAATGATCCTACGAATCAGTTGTTCCGGGGGTTCGACGATGTGTTCCATGCGCCGCACTCCCGGCATACCGAAGTCCGAAGTGAGGACATCGCCAAGATCCCCTCGCTGGAGATTTTGGCCGAGTCGGATGAGGCCGGGGTGCTTGTGGCCGGTACGCTCGACGGGCGGAGCATGTTCATCACCGGGCATCTTGAATACGACCGGGATACGCTGGATGCCGAGTATCGGCGGGATGTGGCCAAGGGCTTGGAAATCGCGCCTCCGGCACATTATTACCCCGAAGACGATGCGACGCGCCCCCCGCTGGTCAGTTGGCGGGCCCATGCCCATTTGTTCTATTCCAACTGGCTGAACTACTGCGTGTATCAGGCGACGCCATACCGCCTTGACGATATTCCCGCAGACAGGGTTTAAGTGCCGCCGGAAAAACGGGGATGGTCAGGCTGCGCTGCGCGGATAGGCTTGGCGCGTCGGCGTATCCCGTGTGCCGGGTCGGTAGGAAGCGCCGCACGGAGGGTTGCCGGGCCTGGGCGGTTCGGGATGGGGAAACGGCTTTCAGCCGGGACGCATCCGGGGCGTTTGGAACGGCTGCAGAGAGCTTTTTTAAGGGGGATGCCGCCCGGTATGTGCGGGGGAAGCCTCCATAAGAGAGTATGGGGAGTACCATTGCCGGATGCCGTCCGGCATGTGCGGGGAAGCCCGCGGCGGGACGCCTCAGGGGATTTTCCCGAAACGACGGTTCCGGCTTGATGCCGGGTATGGAGGACGATAATGCCTGTCCGTTTTGAAACGCTCGCCGTCCACGGCGGGCAGTATCCCGATCCCACGACGCTGTCGAGGGGAGTCCCGGTCTACCGGACCAGCAGCTACCTCTTCAAGAATGCGGAGCACGCCGCCAGGCTCTTTGGCCTTGCCGAACAGGGCAATGTTTACGGGCGGCTTGGCAACCCCACGCAGGCCGTGCTGGAAGAACGCATGAGCCTGTTGGAGGGTGGCGCCGGGGCGTTGGCTTCGGCGTCGGGCACGTCCGCCATTTTTTCGGCGATCGTCAATCTGGCGAAGCAGGGGGACGAAATCGTCTCGGCAAACAACCTGTACGGCGGGACGTTCACCCTGTTCAACGACATCCTGCCCCAGTTCGGGATCACCGCTCGGTTTGTGAAGCCGCAGGATTTTGACAAGATGGAAGCCGCCGTCAACGGGCGGACGCGCGCTTTATACGTGGAGGCCATCGGCAACCCCGCGCTGGACGTCGTGGATCTGGATGCGGTGTCCGCCATCGCCAAACGGCATGGGCTGCCCTTGATTGTAGACGCGACCTTCGCCACGCCGTACCTGTTTCGCCCCCTTGAGCATGGCGCCGATATTGTAGTGCATTCATTGACGAAATGGCTTGGTGGGCACGGTACGGCTCTCGGCGGCATCGTCGTGGACGGCGGCACCTTCAACTGGAGGGACAGCCGTTTCTCTCTGTACGCCGAGCCGGATGCCAGCTACCATTGCCTGCGATGGGGGTATGATCTGCCGGAGGGGTATCCGCCGTTCATCACGCGGATGCGGCTGGTTCCCCTGCGGAACCTCGGTGCCTGCATTTCGCCTGACAATGCGTGGATGATCTTGCAGGGGCTGGAGACCCTGCCGCTGCGCATGGAGCGGCACTGCGCCAATGCGCTTGAGGTCGCCTGCCATCTCAAGCGGCACCCGAAAGTGGCGTGGGTTCGCTATCCGGGGCTGCCCGACGATCCCGCCCATGCGGTGGCTTGCCGTATGCTGCGCAATGGGTTCGGGGGCATGGTCGTTTTCGGGATCCGGGGCGGGCAGGCTGCTGGCCAGCGGTTCATCGAAAAACTCGGCCTTTTTTCGCATCTTGCCAACGTGGGCGATGCCAAGAGCCTTGCGCTCCATCCCGCAAGCACAAGCCACGCGCAGCTCAGCGAGGAACAGCAGCGTGACGCGGGGCTGCCGCCGGAACTGATCAGGTTGTCCATCGGTATCGAACACATCGACGACATTCTTGAGGATCTCGATCAGGCTCTCAGGGAGATCTGAGCCGGGCCGGAGGGTGTGGTCTTTGAGGGGGAAAGCATGCGTTATTCGACTCGCACCCGATACGGGCTCCGCTTTTTGATCAATTTGGCGGCACGGCCTGCGGGTTCCTGTGTGCAGTTGGCGGAAATCGCCCGCGAGGAAGGCGTTTCCGTCAAGTATCTCGAACAGATCGTCCGCGTCTTGCGGCCTGCGGGCATTTTGCGTTCCGCCCGCGGGGCCAAGGGAGGCTATGCGCTTGCGAAATCCCCGGACGCCATTTGTATGGACGAAGTGTTTGAGCATCTGGAAGGGCACATCTCCCCGGTGGAGTGCCTGCACGGGGCAAAAAGCTGTGAACGGGAAGGCGCCTGCCCCACGCGGTGGTTTTGGAGGGATCTGGATGAGCACATGCGGGTATTCCTCAAGGGCATGACGCTTGCCCGTTTTGTCGAGCGGGAACGGGTCATGAAAGCGGGAAAAGGCGTTTTTCCTGTGGACATGGATGGCCCGGCGTGCTTTCATGCGCGGCATCGGACGCTGCCGGAGGGCGGCGGGAAGGCATGACGGAGCGGAAAATGAAAGACGGATTCTGGATGCTGCTGTGCTCGGCCTGTCTCTTGTTGTCGGCGCAGTCGGTGCAGGCGAGGGGGCTGACGGCGCTGGATATTTTTGCCCAGTTGCCGATCACCCTGTTTGAAAACACGCCGGAGGGCCTTTCCGAAGAGGAAAAGCTCCGGCTGATCGAACAGGGGGAGAGCGAATTTTGGGAGGTGGAGCGGTTCGACGCCGATCGCCTCGTGCTGGTATCGCGGCCTTTTGGCGAAACGCGGGTGGGGCTGCGTGTCTTCCGGGGAGGGGATAGGCTGCTTGCTGCATTGGGGACGGACGGGGGCGCCATGTGTGCCCTTGAGCTCTGGCAGGAAGACGCCACCGGTGGGTTCGTGCCGGCCAACCCTCCGGACGATCCGCAGCTTTCCGATTTTTTGGATCCGGGGCAGCGGCTCGCGGCGGATGTGTCTCCGGCGTTCATGTTCTGCCTTGAAGATGACGGGCTGGACGCGCGCCCGCTCTTCTGGGGGCCTGCGGGCCTCGTCGATGTGCCTGTGGGCAAGTCCGTGCGTTATGTCTGGAAGTCGGGGGCGTTTGAAAAAACGGTGTCCGACAGGCCCGAATAGCTTGCGCTGTGCGGATTTCCGTACTTGCCAAGCTTGAATAGACGCTATAGTATATGGATTTCGTGGCCCTAGCCGTAATTATGGGCCTTTTCGCTTGTCTTTAACCCCTTTTTGCCTCAGGAGGCCTCATGTTTGCTTCTGTTGCTCATGCGATGGGTACGGCCGGTGCCGGTCAGGCTGGCGGCGCTGACGCCCTCATGCAGTTTGTTCCTCTTATCGCCATGCTCGCCATCTTCTATTTCCTGCTCATCCGTCCCCAGCAGAAACGCGCCAAGCAGCATAAAGCCATGCTGGAAGCCCTGAAGAAGGGTGATCAGGTTCTGACCACCGGCGGCCTCGTGGGCCGTATCGTGGACATCGACGGCGACATCCTTTCCCTTGATCTCGGCAGCACCACGGTCAGCGTCGGCCGCGCCTATGTCGTGAGCGTGATGGATCTCCGTTCCAAGGCCGTGAAGGAAGAGAAATAGGTTCTTTTGCTTTGCCGGCAGGCATGCGCTCCGTCGATCCCGGCGGGCGTATGTCTGCCTTTCTTCATTTTATGCGCGGAGCGTTCCGCGCCGTATGGCCCCATCGGGGAAAACAGGGGCCGTACGCATAACGACAGTGCAGATCCGGCCGGGGGGCGGGCGGATGGGCCGAATCTGATGCTCTCAGGGGAACACCATGAAATCGTTGAGTTGGCGGATAGTCGTCTCGTTGCTGGTTCTGTTGGCCAGCATCGCCTATGTGTTGCCGAGCCTGCCGGGTGTCGGCGGATCGTCTTTGGGCAATCTGCTGCCGGACGCGCGGATAAGCCTCGGGCTTGACTTGAAGGGCGGGATGCACCTGACCCTTGGCGTGGAAGTGGACAAGGCCGTAAGCAATTCCCTTTCGCTGACCGGGCAGGAGCTGCGCGCTCAGGCTTCCGAAAAGGGGATTACCGTCCTGCGCTCGCGTCTGACCCCGGACGGCCGTCTTGAATTTTTGCTGCCCAGGGCCGAGCAGCGGAACGAGCTTGAAGAGCTGCTCTCCAAGGATTTTTCGCAGCTTGCCGTTGATTCGCCCACGCAGGTGGAAGGTGGGGGGCTGCGTTTTACGGCGGCCTTTACGCCTGCCGCCAAAGCGAAGATCGAGGAAATGGCCCTTGATCAGGCTGTCCGCACCATCCGCAACCGTATCGACCAGTTCGGCGTCGCCGAGCCGGATATCCGCAAGCAGGCCGATTTCCGCATCCAGATCCAGTTGCCCGGCCTGACCGATTCCAAGCGCGCCATCCAGCTTGTGGGCCAAACCGCCCAATTGACGTTCCACCTTGTGCGCGACGACGTGAACCCGCAGGGGATCCTGCCTCCCGGTGTGGCCCTGTTCCCCATGGTGACCGTCCGTCCTGACGGCTCCACTTCCGAAAGCATGATCGCGCTGGACAAGGAACCCCTCATGACCGGCGAGGACGTGGCTGATGCCCGTCCCACCTTCGACAACCGCGACAACAAGCCGAGCGTCGGCCTTTCCTTCAACTCGCGCGGCGCGGCCATGTTTGAGCGCATTACCGGGGAGCACATCCATAAGCGTATGGCCATCGTGCTCGACGGCAAGGTGCACAGCGCCCCCACCATCCAGAGCCGCATCGGCGGCGGCAAGGCGAGCATCACCGGCAGCTTCACGCCCAACGAGGCGCAGGATCTCGCCATCGTGCTGCGCGCGGGCTCGCTTCCCGCGCCCGTGACCGTGCTTGAAGAGCGTACGGTTGGCCCCTCCCTTGGGAAGGAATCCATCGAGAGCGGCATTTTGGCCGCTGTGGTGGGCGGCATCGCCGTCATGGTTGTGATGCCGTTGTACTACGGGATGGCCGGGTTGCTGGCCGACGTCATGCTGGTCTTTACCATCACCATGCTCATGGCTGGGCTGGCCGCGTTCGGCGCGACCCTGACCCTGCCGGGCATTGCGGGCATCGTGCTGACCATCGGCATGGCCGTGGACGCCAACGTGCTCATTTTTGAACGTATCCGCGAAGAGATACGGCAAGGCCTGAAACCGCTTGAGGCCGTGGCCGTAGGTTTTGATCGCGCCACCGTTTCCATTGTGGACTCTAACCTGACTACCATCATTGCCGCCGCTTTTCTCTATCAGTTCGGCACCGGCCCCGTGCGGGGGTTCGCCGTAACCCTGAGCCTCGGTATCGTGGCTTCGATGTTTACGGCTATTTTTGTTTCGCGCACGGCGTTCGGGCTGTGGCTTGGTGGAAACGACGGGAAGAAGCTCAGCATCTAGGGCGGATTTTTTGAAAAGTTCCATTTTTCAAAGGGGCATGCTGCCGGAGGGCGTCGTTTTCGGCAGAAGCCGCGCCGCGTTGCGGCGGGTGGCCCCGTTTACCCGCCGCCTCGCCTCCGGCGGGGGCGCTTCCCTCGGATGTATCCACAGTTTTTAAGAGATACAGGAGTTCTGGTATGAGTTTGCAGATATTCAGTGAGCAGACGAAAATAGATTTTATAGGTCTGCGGTATTACGCCTACGCCCTGTCCGCGGTGCTCCTTATCGCGGGGCTGGTGGCGTTCTTTATGCATGGCGGCCTGCGGTACGGCGTGGACTTTGCCGGCGGCGCCGCCGTCCAGCTCCAGTTTGAGAAGCCGATAGCTGATGAAACCATTAAGAAATCGTTGGTCGGCCTGAACCTGCCCGGCCTCTCCATTCAGCAGTACGGCGAGGATGGGCGCGACTATCTGATCCGTTTCTCGACTCCGAACCTGACGGGGGAGGAGATACGCAAAAACATCCTTTCCGCGCTTGACGAGACTTCCGGGGGCAATCCCGTAAGCATTCAGCGTCTGGAGATGGTCGGCCCCAAAGTCGGCGCGGATCTGCGGAACGCGGCCCTTGAAGCCATGTATTTTGCGCTTCTGCTGATTACCGTGTATATTTCCGGGCGGTTTGAACAGCGCTGGACGATCGCGGTGATTATGGCCGCGGCCCTCGGAACGGCCATGTACATCATGGGCCTGCTCGGCATGAACATGGTCTACCGGGTTATTGGGGCTCTGGCGCTGACGCTGATCATTTCTTGGAAACTCAAGTTGAATTATGCCGTTGGCGCCATCATCGCCCTGCTGTACGACGTTTTCGTCACGCTGGGGCTGCTGGCCGTCCTTGGCAAGGAAATCGACTTGAACATCATCGCGGCGCTCCTGACTTTGGTAGGCTATTCGCTCAACGATAAAATCATCGTGTATGACCGTATCCGCGAAAACCTCCAGAAGCAGCCGGAAGACAACCCCGCCCCGTTGGCCGATATCATCAACCTGAGCGTGAACCAGACCCTTGGCCGCACGATTATGACCTCGGCGACGACCTTGATCGCCGCCCTGAGCCTGACGATCCTCGGCGGGGGGGCTATCCACGACTTCGCGCTGACCATGAGCCTCGGCGTGTTCATCGGCACCTTCTCTTCCGTGTTCGTTTCCAACCCGATCCTGCTCATGCTCGGCGATACCCGCCAGTATATGGTGGCCCGCAAAAAGGTGGAATACGAGCGCCCCGGCGAACACGGGGTCGTGTGAGTTTTGGGAGGAACGGAGGGGGAAGTGCTTCCTTTTCCGGGTTCTGGCCAACAATGCTTTGGCTTTACTGAAAATCCTGTTTCCTGCTTTCCCGGATGAAAAAAGAGAGGGCGCTTCTGCGTCCTCTCTTTTTTTTGCCGCAGTTCCCCTTTCCGCAGAGGGAATCTGTGTTTTTAGGGAAGTCGGCGGGGAGACAATAGGCTCGAAAGTTTTTGGAAAGGATGGGCTCCGTTTGAGCAGGTTCGGGGAGGGAAAGTGTGGGGCATTTTCCCTTTCCCCCAAAATGCTTTCCCTCCCCAATGGTTCTATGCGTTTGCTTCTATACGTTTTAAAGGCACATGCCGTTAGTTGCCTTCAGGCATGACGATAAGGGCGGACGGGTCGGTGTGGATAAGGATGCGGTCGAGCTTGGGGGCGCAGGTGCGGAGGCGGCGCTCCATATCCGTGGCAATCTCGTGGGCGGCGGCAAGGGACAATTCGCCGTCGATGATGCAGTGGAAGCTGACCAGCGGCGTCCCGCCCATGTGCGTCAGGCGCAGGTCATGCACATTGGACACCATGGGAAATTCCGGGAGGATGCTGTCCACGGCGGCGCGCACATAATGGAGATCCGCGTCGAAGGGCAGGGTTTTTTCTTGGGCGCAGAGGCGATCCTCCGGCTCGATGTGCGTCTCGATGCGGGTTGTGTTGAGGCGCTTGCCGAGGGCTTTCTCAAACATCACGACGTATTCGTGGGCTTCGCGCAGCGTCATATCCGGCGACGCCTCCACGTGCAGAAAGACGAGGAGCCCTCCGCTCTGTTCGGAAAGGATCAGGTTGTGGACGGAAAGCTTATACGCGGCGGCAACCGTGCGGACGAGCTGAAATACGCTTTCCGTTTCTTCCTGCGCGGGTTCGACGTGTACGGTAATATCGGCGGAAGGCACGATCTCGTGCGCGATGTCCTCAATCACGCAGGATACGTCATGCGCGGCGTCGAGGCGCAGGGTGGCGGGGGCCTCGACCGTGATGTCCATAAACACGTCGGCGCCGCTTTCGCGCACGCGCAGGCGGCGTACCCGGCAGAGCGGGAGCTGCTTGGCGAGGGCCTGCTCCAATGCCTCGGAATGTTCCTTGCCTCCTCCGTCGAGCAGCATGGTCACGGCCCGTCGGGAGAGCCGGAAGCCCACAACGACGACGATGCCCGAAACGAACAAGGCGGCGATGGCGTCCGCCATATGCAAAATGCCCCGGAAGGGGCTGTCCGCCGGAAGGTATTCGCTGGCTTGGACGCAAAGCAGCCCGATGAGCACGACGCCGGATGACCAGATGTCCGTGGTGAAATGCAGCGCGTCGGCTTCTAGGGCTTGGCTCTTGTGCTTTTGGGCGACGCGGCGGAGCATGGCTGCCCGGTTGACGTCCACGAGCAGGGAAACGAGGATGATGCCCACGCCCCACCATGACGGGGTGATTTCGGGGGCGTCGAAGAAGAGCCGGTTGACGGCCTCGTGTACGATCCAGCCGCAGGTGACGAGCAGCAGGACCGTTTCCGCCAGCGCGGAAAGGTTTTCGATTTTGCCGTAGCCGTAGGGATGGGTTTCGTCCGCGGGGCGGGCCGCGACGCGGACGGCGAAGAAGGTGATGCCCGCGGCTACAAGGTCGAGGCTGCTGTGCAGGGCCTCGGAAAGGATGCCGAGGCTGTTGGTGGCAAGCCCGGCTCCGAGCTTGATGAGCGTCAGGAACAGTGCCCAAAACAGGGATGAGAGGGCCGCGTGTTGTTTTTCGGAATGCGCTTCGTGGTGCGCGGTTGCGGTAGTCATGAAAACACTCCGGGGAAATGGCCGCTCTTGCGGCCGTTCGCGGAAAGGGCGTTGGGGCGTCAGCTCAGTACGCCGTGCTCATAAAGGATTTTCAGGCCGATGCCGATAAGGACGCAGCCGCCCACAAGTTCGGCGCGTCGGCCAAAAATGTCCGCATGGGCGAGCCCTTTTCCCGCCAGCAGGCCAAGGGCCGTGATGACGGCGCAGACCACGCCGATCAGGATGGACGGCCCCCATACGCTTATGTTGAGGAGTGAGAAGGAAAGCCCCACGGCCAGGGCGTCGATGCTGGTCGCCACCGCGAGGATGAACAGCCTGCGTCCCTTGGTGGGATCAGCCGAGCAGCTTTCCCCTTCTTCGGAATCGTCGCCTCCGCCCCGGATCATGTTGCCGCCGATCCATGCCAGCAGCGCGAAGGCGATCCAGTGATCCCATGATTCGATGAAGCCGCGCACGGTCAGGCCAAGGGTCCAGCCGATTACGGGCATCAGGAACTGGAAAAAGCCGAACGTCAGCGAAAGGCGCAAAAAATGTATGGCCGTCACCCGTTTGAGGGCGCAGCCCGTGCAGATTGACACGGCGAAAGCATCCATGGCCAGTGCAACGGCAATGGCAAACAGTTCTGGGAAACTCATAGGGTGTTGTGGGGGGTTAAGGTTATGGGCGTCAAAACCGATCCGGTTGTTGTGAGGCCTTCGGCTCTTGCTGTCAACCTTTTGTGGGGTGGTGGGAAGTGGCGTCGGGGGAGGGAAGGGGGAAACTTTCTGAAGAAAGTTTCCCCCTTCCCTCCCCCGAACCCCCTCCTTTCCCCTTTCAAAGACTTTCGGCTGGTGGGGAGGCCGTGCGGCAGGAGTCCCGTTGTGTGGAATTTTTTTTGGGGGGCGTCACAGGGGAGGCGGCGTTGTCGTTAGGGTATGTCTTGTTTAAATATAACTATTTGAAATTATTTAAATAATTTTTGGTGATTTGAAAAATGGTTACATAATTTCAATAGATTATATCTGATTGGCGACACGGCCTAGGGTATGGGAGGGGCGTCCATCGCCAAGTTCCGGGCGTCGCAGGTTTCATGCCTAGGCATGGTGGGGAGGCTTTTTCCTTAATTTTTCTGTCAGCGGGCGCCATGATTGGGGCATCTTATTGGATGGCTGTTTGAAAATGTAAGGAAGGGGGTTGAGCCTTTTTGTGGCAAAGCCTTCGATACGCTGGTTGGGGTTCCTTTATGGGGGGGGAATACGTTTGGAGCTGTCATAGCATGTGTTTTTCATCTCCACGGTATGGTGAAAATACAGCCTTTTTATTCGGTTTTCCCCTTGGCGGAATTCATAGTTAAGGCATTTCGCTGGTTATTCCGTTGGAACTTCAAGGAAAAAAGCATCAACCGCTTTCTAGGTCGTGTCGTCAATTAGATATAATCTATTGAAACTATGTAACTGTTTTTTTAAGTTGTAGAAAGATTGTTTTAAATAATTTCAAATAGTTATATTCAAATGACGACACGGCCTAGGACACAGCCATCGTTTTAATGCATGAAGAAGATGCCGACAGCAACGAGGATGACGGCAAGGAGCTTGACGGTGGAGAATTTTTCGCCAAGGAAAAATACGGCGAGGAGCATGCCGAAAATGACGGATGTTTCACGCAGGGCCGCGACCATCGCTATGGGGGCCTTGGTCATGGCCCAAAGGGCCACGCCGTAGGAACCGAGGCTGCACAGGCCGCCGAAAAGCCCGTGTTTCCAGCGTTTGCAGAAATAGGGGATGTAGGTTTTGCGCTGTTTCAGCAGCAGGATGATATTGATGGGGAAGGTGTTGATGACGTAGAGCCAGCACACGTAACTGATGGGGTTCCCGCTGGCCCGGGCGCCGTAGCCGTCGAAAAGGGTGTAGCCCATGATCACGATGGCGGTTCCTACGGCGGCCAGAGCGCCGCTGATGTTGAACTTGCCGTTTTTGATGTTGTCGCGGGTCAGGGTAAGGACGCCGGCGCACAGGCACAGGATGCCGAGCCACCCGGCAAGCGGCATTTCATGGCCGGAAAGGAGCATGAAAACGGATGTCAGGAGCGGGGCCGTGCCGCGCATGATGGTATAGGCGAACGACATGTCCACATTGCGGTAGGCTGCGGCGATACAAAGGTAGTAAGCGATATGGACGGTACAGGAGCCTGCCAGGAATGTGAGGCTTTCCAGTGCGGGAAAGGGGAGGAAGGGGACGATGAACAAGACCCCGACGCCGCCGCCGAAACAGTTGAGCCCCGTTTCATAGAGTTTGTTGGAGCCGCCCTTGATGACGGCATTCCATGAGGCATGGAGCAAAGCGGCAAGCAGTATGAGAAGAATGATTCCGAAAGACATGAAGCCCCTCCCGTTTTTTTTCGCGGGAAGCTAGCGCGAAAAAAGACGCTTGTACACCGGCCTTTTTCTTTTGCTGGCAGGTATGCAAGCGTCTTTATGCTGTGGTTTTAGCCGGTTGCCGTGTGACGTTTCCGTGCCGATTTTTTTGTTTGGGGGAAACGGGGAAGATTCGTTTTTGAAATAAATCTTCGTATGTGAAATTATTTCTTGTGATGTTCGGCTATCCACGCCTTGAACTGGCGCATTTCCTTGGCTTGGCTGATAATGATGCCCTCAGCGAGGTTGAGGATCTGCGGGTTGTTGGAGCCGAGGAGGGCGGGGACGGACATTTCCAGCGCCATCGCATGGTGCGGCAGCATGAGCTCCACAAAACGCATGTTCGCGCCGAGATCCTTGCCCTCTTCGAGCATGTGCTGCATGGCCTTCTTCATGGGCGTATAGGCGGACTCTTCGATGCCGCCGAGAGGCTTCAGAAGTTCCTTCATTTCGGCGATTTCTTTTTCCTGCACCTTGATCACATCGTCAGCCCATGCCGTAACTTGGGGGTTCTGATCTTTTTTGGGGGTTGCAAGGAAGACTTTGGCCATATCCACCGCTCCCTCATGGTGCGCGATCATGCCGGAAAGGAAGGCGCGATCCGAATAGTGGACGGCGTCGGAGCCGTGATCCATTGCGGCCCGAACGGGCAGGGCGGAAAATACAAACGCCGCAATAAGCGCAAGGACGGTCAACGAGGCGATACGCATAGTTTTTTCTCCAGATAGGATGTGGGCCGCGGAGCGCCGCGGCGGGCCCCACAATGGGTACCCCTCTGGAGCATACCGGCAACCCGGTATGGGATGTAACTATTTTTTGTGGGCCCGTCCGTATGCGTCTCGACGCCTGACCGGGGGGGGGCCCAAGATTGCGGCGGCGGATTCCGGCCTTCCTTGGAACTGGAGGGCCGATAGGGGCAAGAGCTTGGGGGAGGGGAGATATTCACTTTTGCAATAAAGGCATTATTTCAATTGGCTGAAATTCAAACTAGATTTTTTAGAGAGTCATCGAAAAGGCGAATGTATCGGGGAGGGGGCGTGCAAGGCAGGGCTGGGAAAGGGAGAAGGGCTTTTTATTCGGGAGACCCACACCTCCCTTCCCCAGTGCTCAATTTTTTATTTTCTCTTTATGGATGAGGTACCGGAGGCACAGGCAGTGACCATCGGCACATAGGTTTCGCTTTCCGCGTCGAAGTAGAGCAGTTCGCCGGTGCTCATATCGAAGTACAGGCCGTGCAGGAGGAGTTCGCCTTTATCGACGGCGCGTTTGATCCACGGATACCCCAGAAGGTTTTCCAGCGAGAAACGTACGCCCCACATTTCGCAGGCCCGCTGGCGTTCGTCGGGATCGGCGTCAGGCAGGGTGCGATCGACCTCGGCCTTGGCGCGGCAGGCGAGGCTCATCCAAATATTGAGGAATTCGTCGTCGCTGTGCGAGACTTCGAGCAGGCTGGTAAAGCCGCCGCATTTCGCGTGCCCCATGACCATGATATGCCCGATGCGCAGGTGGCGGACAGCGTATTCCAATGCGGCGCTGACGCCGTGGTGGTGGGAGTCGGGCTCGTAGGGGGGGACGAGGTTGGCGACGTTTCGGATGACGAACAGGTCGCCGGGCGTTGCGTCAAGGAGCAGGACAGGGTCGACCCTAGAGTCGCTGCAGGCGATGACGAGGGCGTAGGGGTTTTGTCCGGCCCGGAGTTCTTCATAAATATTGTTTTCAGGGCAATACCATGTCTTTTGGAAGCGCTGGAATCCGGCGGAAAAGCGTTTGAGCAGATCGTGCGATACCATTTGAGGCTCCTTTGCGGCAAGGAGGATCGGAAGGCGGACTTGTCATTTCATGGTGGAGGCTTTATCTCCCTAAAACAGAGGAGTCAACGCAACCGATTGGAGTATTCTCCCATGCCTGATTTTTTGAGATGGATTATCGTCGGCGTTACGTCCGTGGTGGGGGCGGGGCTCGTTGTCCTGCTCACCACCGTGGGGATCGTCGTCGCCTTTTTTGTGTTTTTGGTGCTGTTCGTCGTGTTTGGGCTGGCCATGCGCCGGGCCCGCAAGAACGTGCGGTACGGTGAGGACGGCAGCCGATTCATCATCTATACCAACATCCCCGGAGCCGGGGCGGGGGATGCCGGCCGTGTGCGCCGGGACGAGCCCGACACGTATGAGCTGTCCCCCGACGAATATACCGTGGAAGCGGCATCTTCGGAGAAGCCCGGCGACACCGGCCCCAAGGCCATTGGAGGCCGCGGGAAATCGTGACGGCGTGCCGGGCGGCAGGACTTTTTTGACGTAAACTCACTTGGATAGCAATATGTTTCTGCATGTGTGCCTTGGAGCTGTCCGGCTCTGGCGGATGGCGTGCCTTGCCCTGTGCGGCTTTTCCCTGTGCCTTTGGGGAGGTGCCGCCGCGTTTGCCGCCCCTTCCGTCGAAGAAATGGCCGGGCAGATGCTGCTTGTCGGTTTCAAAGGGCAGGAGCCTGAGGAATGCGGGGCTATCCTTAAAGATATTCAGGCCCGGCATTTGGGCGGGGTGATCCTGTTCAAACGGGATGCGCGCAACGCCGGACTTCCTCGTAATATCCGTGATGCGGAGCAAGTGAAACGCCTGACCGCCGCGCTGCGGGGGGCCTCCGCGGGGCATCCGCTTTTTGTCGCCGTGGATCAGGAAGGCGGCAAGGTGGCACGCTTCCAGCCGGGCGACGGGTTCCCGGCGTTCCCTTCAGCCGAGGAGCTGGGCCGGGGCACGCCCGATGCTACGCGCCGCACGGCCTTTGGCATGGGCCGCATGCTGCGGGAGCTTGGGGTCAACCTCAATTTTGCGCCCGTACTGGATGTGAATGTGTACCCCGCTTCCCCGGCTATTGGGCGTATCGGGCGCAGCTTTTCGGCTGACCCGCAGGCCGTCGCCGCGCACGGGGCGGCTTTCGCGGACGGCCTGAACGACGCGGGCATCATAGCGGTCTTCAAGCATTTTCCGGGGCACGGCAGTGCGCGTGCGGATTCGCATAAAGGGGTCACGGACATCAGCGCGACATGGGGCGGGCGCGAACTGTCGCCGTACCGATCCGCGCTTGGGCGTCCGGGGCGGCGTATGGTGATGACGGGGCACCTTTTCCACGCCGGGCTCGATCCTTCCTTTCCAGCCACGCTGTCGCCTTCCGTCATCAGCGGGCTGCTGCGCGGGCGTCTGGGATATGACGGTGTGGTGGTGACGGACGACCTGCAAATGGATGCCGTTGCCGCCGAATACACGCTGGAGGAGGTTGTGATCCGGGCTATCGGGGCCGGGGCGGATATCCTGCTGTTCGGCAACAATCTGGAGTATGATCCCGCCATCGTCGCCAAGGTTCAGGCCATCATCGTCCGGGCGGTCGAAAACGGAACCATTTCCCGTGCCCGGCTTGAGGCGTCGTGGAGGCGGATTATGAAGCTCAAGCGGCAGATGCCCTGAACCTTCGCCAGAAAGCCGCCTGCGGGAGATGTTTTTGGGTGCTCTGTCTCGGAGCTGAACATATTGGGGGGTTGCCGTCCCGAAGGCGGCCCCCATGAAAGCGGAACCCATCGGCGAGCCGGTGGGTTCCGCTTTTCCATGTAAGGAAGGGGGAGGCCCCTTCCGCTGTCTTACTCGTCGTCTTCGTCCATAAGGGAGTCGTGCAGGGCATCGGTAAAGATGTCGAAGGCGACCTGTTCAATGGGCGTACGGGGCTTATAGGTGAGGGCTTCTTCGGGGACTTCGCCGTTTTCCTTGCACAATTCGTCGAAACGATCCGAATAGGCTGCGATCAGGCGTTCCACTTCCAGCACGATGGGATCATCGGAGGGGATAACGTCGTCATCGCCGTCTCCACAGCACCCTCCGTTGCCGCATCCGCAGCCACACCCTTCCTCGCCGTCTTTGCTGGCGTAATATTCATCAACCTGCGCTTCATAAGCATCGATGGCTTCGATGACCTGCTCCTCGGTCAGTCCGGCAAATTCCGGTTTGGCTACAACAGTCTTCATACCGCTCTCCTTGGATGGCGTCGTTGCCGTCTGTTTTGGTTTTGGCTGTGTCCTGGAAAAGGGTTGGTGCTTTTTTCCTCGAAGTTTCAAAGGAATAACCAGCAACATGCCTTAGCCGCGGATCCCGCCGATGGGAAAAGTGGAGAAAAAGGCCGTATTTTTCACCGTGCTGTGGAGATGAAACAACCACATATTAGACGGAGCCTTTGTCTTCATGCCCGTCCGGGCATTTCCCGAAGGACGTTTTGGGGAATGCCTGCCTCTTTGCCGCCGGGTTCCGCCCTCATGGGGCCGATGGAGCCGCCCCGCAGGTGGACGGCATCCCGCTGCGTTCCAGCGTTCCGGGATTCGGCACGCCGGGGCGGGGAACTCCACAGGGGCGGCTGGGGAGGCTTGAGGCATCGGCAGCCGTATCCGTTTCAGGCGGCCCTCCCTGCTTTTTTCCTATTCTCCGCGCATCGTCAAGGAAATGCGCTTGCGGGGGATGTCCACGTCGAGCACGGTGACGAGCACTTCCTGATGCACTTTGACGACTTCATTGGGATCGCGCACGAAGCGGTTCGCGAGCTGGCTGATGTGGACGAGGCCGTCCTGATGCACGCCGATGTCCACAAACGCGCCGAATGCCGTGATGTTGGTGACGATGCCCGGCAGCTTCATGCCCTGTTTGAGATCCTGCATCGTGCTCACGCCTTCGGCGAAGGAAAAGGGCTTGAAGGGGCCTCGCGGGTCGCGTCCGGGCTTTTCCAGTTCCTTCATGATGTCCGTAAGCGTGGGCAGGCCGAGCTTGTCCGTAACATAGTCGGAAAGGCGGATGGCCCTGCGGCGTTCGGGGCTTTGCATGAGCTCGCGGACGGTCGCCCCGGCATCCTTGGCCATGCGCTCGACCACGGCGTAGGCTTCCGGGTGTACCGCGCTGGCGTCGAGGGGCTGCTTGCCGTCCCGGATGCGCAGGAACCCGGAGCATTGTTCAAAGGCTTTGGGGCCGAGGCGGGGAACCTTGAGGAGATCCCGGCGGGTCTGGAAGGGGCCGTTTTCGTGGCGGTGGGCCACGATATTGCGGGCGAGCGTGGGGCCGAGGCCGGAAACGTAGGTAAGGAGCTGCTCGCTGGCCGTGTTCAGATCCACGCCCACGGCATTGACGCAGCTGACGACCACGTCGTCAAGGCAGCGCTTGAGTTCGGACTGGTTGACGTCGTGCTGGTACTGCCCCACGCCGATGGATTTGGGATCGATCTTGACGAGTTCCGCCAGCGGGTCGGCGAGGCGGCGGCCGATGGATACCGCGCCCCGGTAGGTGAGGTCGAGATCCGGGAATTCGGCGCGGGCCGCTTCCGAGGCGGAATAGACCGAAGCCCCGCTTTCGCTGACCATGACCACGGGGATGCCCCAGCCGGGGAGCGCCCGGATGAAGGCTTCGGTTTCGCGCCCGGCGGTGCCGTTGCCCACGGCGGCGACTTCCGAGCCGTGCTTCTTGGCGAGGCGGAGGAGCGTTTCCCCGGCTTCGGCGCGGGCCTTGTCCGATCCGGCGTGCGGGTTGATGGTGGCGTATTCGAGCAGTTTCCCTTCCCGGTTGAGGCAGACGATTTTGCAGCCGGTGCGGAAGCCGGGGTCTACGGCAAGGATGTTCCGGGCGCCGAGGGGCGGGGCCAGCAGGAGCTGGCGCAGGTTTTCGGCGAACACGCGGATGGATTCGGCATCGGCGCGCTGTTTGAGCTGGCTGCGGAGTTCGGTTTCCAGCGCGGGCGCGAGAAGCCGCCCGTAGCCGTCCAGTGCGGCGGCGCGCACTTCGCGCCCGCAGGGGCCGTCGTTGCGGACGAAGAGGCGGGCCAGCAGATCCTGCGCCTGCTCTTCATTGCGGGGGCGCAGGGAGAGGCGCAGGAAGCCCTCCTCTTCACCCCGGAACATGGCGAGGATGCGGTGGGAAGGGGCTTGCGCGGCGGGCTCGTCCCACGCGAAATAGTCGCGGTACTTGGCGGCGTCGGGATCATCCTCCTTGCCGGAAACGGCCTTGCTCCGCATGAGCCCTTCGCGCCCGAAAAGTTTGCGCAGGCGTTCGCGGGCGGGCTGATCCTCGGCGAAACGCTCCGCAAGGATGTCGCGCGCCCCGGCAAGCGCCGCTTCCGCATCCGGCACGCCCTTTTCGGCGTCAACAAAGGCGGCGGCCATCGCTTCGGGGAGGGTGCGATCCTGACGGGCGAGCTGATCGGCCAGCGGTTCGAGCCCGCGCTCCTTCGCCATCAAAGCGCGTGTACGCCGCTTGGGGCGGTAGGGGAGGTAAATGTCTTCAAGGACGGTCAGCGTGTCGGCGGCTTCGATCTTGGCGCGCAGTTCGGGCGCGAGGAGGCCGCGTTCCTCCAGCGACGAGAGGATGGCTTCACGCCGTTTGTCCAGTTCCTTCAGGGCGGCGAGGCGATCGCGGATGGCGGTCACCGCCACTTCGTCGAGGCTTCCCGTGGCTTCCTTGCGGTAGCGGGCAATAAAGGGAACCGTGGCGTCCCCGTCGAGCAGGCGGATGACGGCTTCGGTTTGCTGGGGGCGGATATTCAGTTCCTGGGCTATGATGGATGCGTAGTTCTGCACGCGTTTTCCTTGTCGGTTTGGCGGATTGCGGGAACGATGCGGGCGCTGCGGCCGCCCGGCGGCATGCCGGGAGGAAAAGGGGCATGCCGCCGAGCGACGGTATGCTTTTTCGCGGAAAAAGCAAAGTTTTTACATAACTTATTGATAATGTTTGTTTTAGATGCTATTCCCCGCACCAATCTGCACCAAATTGGTGCAAGAAGAGAGTGCGGCCGCAGCTCGACGTTGGGAAGAGGCAAGAGCGTGTGTGTAGAAAATTCCTGTGGTGGTAATATCTTTGTGCCCAAGCTGCGCAGCTATTGCGGCGATGTCCACGCCTCTTGAAAGCATCTC
Organism: Bilophila sp. T19-St14; assembly: GCF_059728385.1. Classification (NCBI taxonomy): domain Bacteria; kingdom Pseudomonadati; phylum Thermodesulfobacteriota; class Desulfovibrionia; order Desulfovibrionales; family Desulfovibrionaceae; genus Bilophila; species Bilophila sp. T19-St14. Next base: position 1,367,093 of record NZ_BAAGFT010000001.1, on the reverse strand, counting down.
GGACGCGGCGATATGTCGCAGGGCATACATAGGCATAGACACTTCGGCCTTTCGGCAAGCCCGCCTCCATGCAATCTCATAAAGCCCTTTATTCACACGTCCTCCCTTTCTATTTCTACAAACCAAACTTTGACCGTTTATCGCATCATCTTGGTAGCGTACCCATGCCTCCTGAAGATATTCCTCTGGTGGAAATACCATTTTGGTGCTATCTACTTTGGGCATGTAAACGCTCACGGTTCTAGCCTTCCAGTCGAATGCCGACCATTCCAATCGGAAAAGTTCGGACACGCCGGGACGTAAGCATAGGGCAATGGCTGTTTTTGCTGCCCATTGAAGCCACGGCGGGAGCACAGGAAAGAGTTTGTGGAAGTCTTCCAATGTTCCTGTCCGTGGCTTGTTTCTTACGCCGGGGAGTTGTCGATATTTTCCCCAAGGGTTTTCATGGAGTAAGTCTTGTTCAACGCACCAACTGAGTGCAGCCTTGATCTTTCCGACATAGATATTGATACTCGCTGTTGAGAGGCCGTCATTCCTGCACCGTTCACGTACATTTTCGAGGTCACGACGAGTCAATGTATCCACGAATCTGTTTGCAAGGAACTCCGCTGGACCCTCTCTGTGTTCCCCATTCTTTCGATCATGCCCGCACACAATGAACTCATAAATTCCTACGGTGTTCTCGGCGTGTTCGGTATTTTTTAAGTACACCAGCACCGCCTCCAACAGCGTCAGGCGCGTGTTTTCCACCGCATCATACTGGCAGTCCGCATCGAACTGCCGGGCCTCTTCCTCAGTACGGAAAGAGCGCTGTCTCCAGCGCCCCTCCTCATCCTTGAACTTGACGGTCCATCTGCCGTCACCGCGCTTTGCTACGCTCATGGGATTTCCTTTTCACGTCAGCAAAAAACGCCTTCCCTGCTTTGGGGGATAGCGTATCGCGAGATGATTTTCTAGCCCCTTGGTTGAGTTCGAGCAGTTCGAGAAACCGTTGGTTGAGGCGTTGGTCTTCAATCTCCAACTCCCGACGCCGCTGTACGATTGAGCGGATTTCCGAGATTGTCGTTTCCATATTTCTTATCCTCCTACGCGGCCCGCCTTTTTCTGTATCTGTCGAGCATACCGGGGTTCTGAGCGAGCTCGCACCGGAATGCGGAAATCACGTCCACATGGTAGGCGTTGATGCCTTCCGGGTATTCTGGGGTGGCAATTTTCTCTATGGAGTAACCAAGATCGGTAGACATGCGCTTGAGGGCTTTCCCGACGACTGAATACATCCCCTTGCTTTCAACGAATTCCGTCAGCAACCACGGAATGGCCTTTACGGACTTGTAGCGCTTTCCGCGTCCGAGTTCGTCTTCGAGAGCGTTGACCTTGCGGACGGCTACGGAAGCGGTTGCCATTGCGGTCGCCGTCTTTTTGTCGCTGATCCATGCTTTGGTGCGGACGGCCTCATCACGTTGGCGCCGGATAAGCTCGTTTTCTTCAAGTATGTTGGCATATGCGCGCAACGCCTCCGGGAGGGAAGTAGGGGCGTTTGCTTGGAGGGCTTTTTCCATCTCGTTGAACCGGGCGATGTAGGATTTCTTCATCCGCATGGCTTCGGCCCCAGTGTAGCCCATGACGAGGAGGACAAAGCCGTCCTTGCTCATAACGTACATGGGCATTTCTCTATTATTTTCATTAGTATATGAGCACTCCTGAAAATTAAGGAGTGCAAAACCATCATCGTCGGCTTCAATAATTTTGCGAATATCTGCAAGTACGTTGTCGTGACGCTTCCCAAACGCCTCAGCCACCTGCAAGGATGTGACTGCCGGAATTTCCTTACCGTTGATAATCTTCAATGCGATTTCGATATTCATAGATTCTCCTTTTGTTGCAATTTCTACGCGGCCCGCTCTGTTTTGTCCCGTGTGTCAAAGTAGCGTTTCTGTGCCGCCCGCATGTCACGGACGAGGATAGCGAAACGGGAAATCTTCTTAGGCATGGAGTCCTCTATTAAAAGAAAAGCCCCTGTTCGGGGCTACTTCGGTTCGCGGGGTTCGGGGATGGGACCCGCCCATTGGCCGCCGAGATCTTGATACGGTACGCGGGCCATTAGCATAGTGATGGCAACGGTTCCATCTTGGTAGACGTAGCGAGGGATGCAGCCATATTCATCCCGCCACCAATTCCATGCTCCCAATTGTGGATCGCGCGTCCACGTCAACGCGCGGGGCAGGGCATTCCATGCGGCACGCGCCTCCTCAATAGTATCTTTTCTGGGCCCAAGTATATCACAGCGCGGGCAATATATGCGAATCGTGGTGGGCTCATAATGCGCCCATGCTCTTCCGCCACACGCCGGGCACGGTAACGTCAGTTCTTCGGGCATGATTCCTCTCCTTCCCCCACGGCCTCGCGTGCCGCTTCTACAAGACCATATAGGTCTCCATAATCACTAGCTGTTCCGTCAAATGCTACAACAGCTATCCAAAGATTTGACTGTTCCAGCAAGTACGCCTTTCGCTCCGCTTCCTCCAGCGCATTAAGTAGCCGAATGGTGAAAGTCGCGTGTTCTGCATCGAAACAAGTGAAGGGTGAGAACAATCTTTCGCGCCATTGGTCACGTTCTTCTTTCGTTGGGATCATTTTTCTTCCACAGCCTCGCGTGCGGCTTCCCGTACATCTTCAGGCAACGGCGGATTCATCGCGCCAGAGTCGATATTAGGTAATAAGTCAATGTCGATATAGGCGTTTGCAAGCCAGATGCTGAGGACATCCGCCTCCCGATCCAGACGTTCAAGTTGAGCCTTAACCTGTTTGTTTGCTTCATCGCAGTCGTCGACGTGCCCAGAGCCGCCACACCAAGGGCAGTTATAGCTTTCGGAAAATTCCTCTTCGGTCATGTGAGTGTGACCGGGAAGGGGAGAGGGGATTTCCCCGCCCCATGCGGCGGCTGCCACTTCTGACATGGTGACGGCGTGTTTCCGTGCTAGCTCCATTTCCCGGCACAACCTGAAAATAGTAGCCGCAGGCCCTATTTCATCGAGCGCCTTGGAGTCTCCGAGCATATCGCCAACGGCGGCGGTTCGGATGCGGGCGAGTTCTTCGGGGGTAATGCTCATTCTGTCGGCTCCGTGAGTTCGTACAAGCGTTGTACTTTGCAGTGTGCGCATGATACCGTGTTATCCTCATCATACGGGCATTTTTCATCTTCATACGGACACTCAAGCAGACAAGCCTCAAGTTTCAGCATCTTGATCAGCCTCGGCACGGCATTGCACGCGGCGACGATGTAGGCGGCGTTATCCAAGTTTATCGTTTGCGCAATTTTTCTAGCTTCGATTCTTTTGCTGTAAATAGAAGTCGAATTCGTGATTTAGCTCACTATATTGTTGGACCGATCTCATCTAGGAAAGATATTGTATTTGCTACTGGTGGGGTTGGGAATATGAATTTTGCTACCGCAAAATTATCGACTGATGGAACTTTCCGCCTTATTCCTGCTGATGATATAGCTAGTGGAAAATCTTATAACATATTACGTCTTACGTGTGGTGAAGATATACGATTCGGAACTGACTCATCCATTGGTTCCGGTGCATCTTGTATTACTTTTACTATAGATTCTGATGGTAAAAAAACGCATTTATTGTACATTAATGGTCAGCGTGTAATGCTGTATAAAAATAGCAATGTAGATATATACGCTGAACAGTTCATACCGAGAAATAATAATGCTGTAAAACTTGGTAATGGTGATCATTTTTGGTCATATATTTATAGCTATGTCTATCGTGTATATGAAGGAATACTTCCATATGTTGATGAGACTGTATATCTTGGCAGTGCATCACGCCGTTTTTCACAGTTGTTCGCTACCACATCTGAGATAGATACCTCAGATATTCGTGAAAAGCAGAAAATTGAACCACATTCTGATAAAGTTCTTGATGCGTGGGGTGAAGTAGAGCTTAGGCAATTCCTATTTAACAGCGCAGTAGAAGAAAAAGGGGATGCTGCTCGTATTCATTCTGGTGTCATCGCGCAGCAAGTCATTGAAGCATTTTCCAAACATGGATTGGACGCTGATAGGTATGCTTTGCTCTGCTATGACAAATGGGATGATCAGTATGAAGATGCAGAAGTCGTTGATTCTGAAGCGGAGTTCGATTCAGAAGGGAACGAGATAAAGTCAGCTGTAACGCACACGGAAAAGAAGCTGGTGACTGCCGCAGGCGACCGTTATGGCATACGGTACAGCGAGGCCCTCTGTATGGAAGCCGCCTACCAGCGTCGTCGTGCAGATCGTATTGAGGCCCGACTTGCAGCCCTAGAAAAAAAGTTGGGTAGCGTATGATCCAGAACCGTACAACGATCATTTTTAGAAAAAGCGGACTGTAACCCAGAAAGATAAGAAGCTATTCTATGCGTATAGCCTACAAAAATTTCACAGGTGGAGAATTTTCACAGACGCTTTCCGCTCGCTATGATCTTTCGCGTTTTGGAACGAGCGTTCTTCGGATGGAGAATTTTATCCCCGGTCTGCATGGTGACGTACAAAGGCGCCCCGGTACGCGGTTTGTGGCAGATTTGGGGCGGTTTTCCGTACTTATCCCGTTCAGTTTCAATGTTGAAGCCGAGCAAAACTTTGCTCTGATTTTATCTGACAAGCTTTTACAGGTTTCCGATGGGCAAAAGCTTCTCGATATGAGCGTGGTGACACCCTATGTCGAAGCTGATTTACTAGGCATTTCTTATGCTCAAGTGGGGGATGTCGTTTATCTTGCTCATGAAAATTATTCATTACACAAAGTCATGCGAACGGGAAGCCCCGGATCATATCAATGGAGTATCCAGCAAGTTGTTTTGAATACCAGCTTGCCCGCTCCGGGGGAACCTACTGTTTCATTCGAGCGCCACAATGAAAAAGATGACGCTGATCTATCCTATACCCTGCGTTATAAAATTGTCGCAGTCGATGAAAATGGGCTGGAATCCCTTGCTTCTCCTGCTGGCGAGGGAGCAGGAAAGCATCCATCTGATTGGGTGACGGGGAACCAAGTACGCATTTCATGGCCTACCGTTTCTGGAGCCAAGGAATATAATGTCTATCGTGAAGAAGCAGGATATTATGGTTTTATCGGGGTTGCCGATTCGTCTCAGGTACAGCCTGAAAGCACTACAAATACTGTTTATGCAGTGAGTGTTGGAGGGCTTATCTTTTCCAAGACGGACATGGGATTAAAAGGATTAGTGCATAGCGATACAGGAGGATATTCATCTATAAGTATTACAGAATCAGAAGGTTCAAACGCATTTTACCATGCTGGTTCTAGTCAGCTTTTAGTACAGGTTAAAAGTATATCTGGATACTGGTATATAGTTGATAATGTTCCTAGTTCTTTTATCGGTGATTATAGTTCATATAAAGCATATCAAGGATTTGGAACATCTGCTGATTACCCCGAAGGTGTAAGCGGGGAATTGGCTGCTGTCCCTCAATTCCATACGGCACATACGTATGCTCACTATTTTATTGATTCAAACTATGAAGCTGATACATCGGATACGCCAAAAGAGGATTGGAATCCCTTCGCAGATGGCAACAATCCGACTATCGTGGCCTTCCATCAGCAGCGTATGGTTTTGGGGGGCACCAAGTCCTCGCCGCAGTCTTTCTATGCAAGCCGTACAGGTGACTTTGAGAATTTCCGTAAATCCCGCCCGCTGCAAGACGACGATCCGATAGAGTACGTGCTTGCTTCTGGAAGCATTGACGCGATCCAATGGATTCAGTCTTTCGGTGATTTGCTCATAGGCACCAGCGGGGCGGAGTATAAGGTTACAGGCGATAACGGCGTTATTACCCCGAAAAATGTGAGCATTGTATCCCAAAGCTATTGGGGGTCTTCCGGTGGCCTCACGCCGCTGATTATCGGCAACTCGATCATGCACGTGCAGCGGCACGGCTCCCGTGTACGGGATCTGTTCTATTCCTTGGAAAAAGATGGGTACGCGGGCAATGATCTTTCGATCATGTCACCTCACCTTTTCGATGGTCACACCATTTTGCAATGGGCCTATCAGCAGACTCCGGGATCCAATATCTGGTGTGTGCGTGATGATGGTGTACTGCTGTGCCTTACCTACATGAAAGAACATGAAATTTTTGGTTGGTCACGGCACATTACAGATGGAAAGTTTGTTTCCGTGATGAGTATGTCAGGCGATGAGAGCGACGTAATCATGTGCGTGGTAAAGCGCAGTATCGGCGGCAAGGATCATTGGTTCCTTGAACGGATGGCGGAATCCTTTATGCCCATGACGGCGATAGAGGACGCTTTTTTTGTCGACTGCGGCATTACCCGCTCCAATGAAGAACCTGCTGAATCCGTCACTGGGCTTGATCATTTGGAAGGCATGGAAGTTTCCGTTCTTGCCGATGGTTCCCCGGTTGAAGGGCTGACGGTCAAGAACGGTTCTGTGTCGCTTCCCTATGCTGCCAAGAAGGTACAGGTTGGGTTGGGCTTCTCGTCTGTCCTTGCGCTGCTTCCCGTTGAAACGGACACGCAGACAGGAAGCACACTAGGAAAGATGCGGGCCTATGGTAAGTGCCAAGCCCGTCTTTTCCGCAGTGTAGGCGGTAAATATGGCTCACGTGAGATGGAGCTTTATGATCTGCCCTTTCTCCCTCCCTACTACGGGGAGCCCTGCGAACCCTTTTCAGGCGACATCGAGTTTAATCCTAACAGCGGGCAGGAAGCGGATACGACTGTGTGGCTGGTGCAGGACAGGCCCATGCCGTTCCATGTCGTTTCGGTCATGTGCAGCGTAGATTTTGGAGAGGTGTGAGATGCCCATTACTTTCCAGACAGAGCCTCTTTTCCCTAATCTGTTTTTTGAGATGCGCCCCTTGCTTGAGCGGCATTGGGATGAGATTGCCTTGAAAGACGCCTTCGGTTCAGTGGACATTGACGAGGACGCTTATCGGGCACTGTACGAGCGCGGGATGCTGCACGTAACCACGGCACGGGATGGTGGGCGTCTTGTCGGGTATGCCGTCTATTTCCTCATGCATAATTTCCACTACAAGACCCGGCGTGTTGCCGAGGCTGATGTGTTCTTTCTGCTCCCTGAGTACCGGAAAGGTCTGTGCGGATTCCGGCTGCTCCGTGAGGCAGACAAGGCGCTTTCCGGCATTGTTGATATTATCGTCAACAAAGTGAAGGCCGCGCATGATTGCGGGAGTCTGTTCGAGCGCATGGGCTACCATCTTGCGGAGAAAAGCTACATGAAGGTGGTGGGGTAATGGCGTTTACATCTTCAATCGTCGCGCTTGTCGGTACGGGGCTGAGTACGGTCGGCGCCTACCAGCAGGCAAAGGCTCAGAAATCTCAAGCTGAGTACAACGCGGCAATCGCTACGAAAAATCAGGAGCTAGCGGAAGAACAAGCGGCGGCACAGCGGCGGGAAGGCTATGAAAACATGGTCAAGAAGCGCCAAGAAGTGGCCGGAGTTATCGCAAGTCAGCGGGCGGCTATGGGCGCATCCGGGGCTCAGGTTGACAGAGGATCTTTCCTCGATCTGGAACTCGATACGGCGGAAAAGGGAGAGATTGACGCCTTGGCGCTGTATCAGCGCGGCTTGGATGCCGCATACAATACGGAAGTGCAGGGTTGGAATTACGGGCAGCAGGCGAAAGCGTATGAGTCTCAGGCCGACAATATCAATCCCGGATGGGCGGCGGCAGGTACGGCAATCGGCGGCCTAGCGGCAATCGGGAGTAATTACGGTGAAAGGCTTTGGGGTGGGGGAAGCCCTCTTTGGAGCGGAACTGATGAAAGTGCAAAGAATGCCGTAAGTTTCAATACTTGGAACAAGAATAAGGGGTGGAAGTAACATATGGCTGGTCTTAGGGTTCCTGAAAAGCGGTCCGGCGGTATGCCGCAGTATCGGCAGCAGCCCGCATATAATACCACGCCCGGAGCCAATCTCGGCGCGCGACTTTCCGACAGTGCTGGCGGCATTGCGGCACAGGGGGCACAGGCTGGTTGGCAGGCCGTCATAAATACCGGGAAGGCCGTACAGGGCGCCGCAAAGGTTGGTTTCGACCTCTATACCGAATACAGCCGTACCAAGGCTCAGGAAGCCTACAACAAATTTCAGGAGTCCATGCAGGCCGATTTGTACGGAGAAAACGGCATTTTCAACAGGAAGGGGGAAAATGCGCTTAGTTCCGTTGCCGACGCTGAAAAGCTCATGAGGGAACGGGCCGGGGAATTTGAAAAGAACCTTGGCGACATGGGCAAGAAATTTTTCCAAAAGCAGATCGGAACATACGGGCGCCAGCTTTTGCCGCAGGTGCAGCGCCATGCCACCAGTGAGTTCAATACGTGGCAGATCAATACGCAGAAGACACGGGCGGAACTGGCAAAAAACGCCGCCCTTGAGAACTATAACGATCCTGAAGTGTTTGCCCAAAAACTACAGGAAAGCGGGCTGGCGATCATGGAGATTGCCCGTATCAGCGGGTGGTCTCGTGAGCAGATGGAGCTTGCCACGCGGGAGAACGCCAGCGGCATTTATCTTGAGGTAGGGAATGCGGCTCTGTCTCGGGACAATGTGAAGCAAGCGCAATCCGTGTTGGCGTCGGGGATGCTGACGGGAGAAGACAAGATCAGGCTTGAAGCAGCCATCCGGAACAAGCAGGAACAGCTTGAAGCCAAGGCCCGGGCAGAGGAGGAGCGGGCGCGTGCGGCGCAGGAGAGGGCACAGAATCAGGCGGCGGAACAGCTTGGAATAAGCCTGTTCCAACAATACGGGAACAACGCGGAAAGCGTGCAGGAACAGATCGGAAAGATAAAGGATCCTGTGATGCAGGGGAAAGCGATTCAGTCCTACCTCACGCAACAGGGATTGCATGAACGGTTGCAGCAACAGGCAGAAGTCCAGCAAAAGGCGGCTGCCTACAATGATGGCGTATCCCAAACAGAGGCGGTGCTGAAAGATACCAACCTCACCAATGATGAGAAGAATACAAGGCTTGCGGAGATTCAGGCGGGTATTTCCGACCCTAAGACGCGCAAATCCGTAGCCGATTATCAGGATTTTCTGATCAACGGGGTTGAGGCTCCCGTCGATGACCGTATTCTTGCTGACGCTCAATCATACGCTGCACAGCCGGGTGTGACCGCCGATATGGTAACTGCTCGTTTTTCCGGTTTCCTTCCCCCCTCCGCACTTCAAAAGGTAAGAAAAAGTGCTGAGGATCAGCAATGGAAGCAGGAAGAACAGCTTTTGAAGGATGAGCTTATCAGCACGTTGAAGAATAGATTTAACTATAGAGATGCTGACGCGCAATCTGTTTATCGTTTGATTTTGAGTCAACTCAACGGAACAGTCGGCTATGAGGCCAGACGCAAGAAAGCACAATCCCTTGCTGTGGAAATTACTGTTGATAAAGGAAGATGGTCTTGGGGTAAGGACATTCCTGCCGCATCATTAGCGCGTTACCAAGAGCAGGGATACCGGTTCTCCAAAGTGGTGGAAATTCCTGAAACCGTAAAGCCGATGATTGATGAGGCTCTTTCCGTTCAGGGAAAAGAATTGACGGATGAGAACCGTAAGGCGCTTTATCAGAAATACCTCAAGCAACAGGGGAAATAATGTCTCAGAATCCGTTCATGAGTGTTGAAAAAAAGGGGGTTCTTTCTCCCTCTACCAATCCCTTCATGGGGATTACACTTGAATATTCCGACTTTGAGCAGTCGCAAGAGGTTTCCCCAGACTATGACCAGATCGAGGCCGTGGCCTCTGGCGATCTTTCCGCTACCGGGTACGAGCCCGATCCGCAGGTAATTGCCGAGTTTCAGCGCGTTCCGCAAATCAACATTCCGGAAGAGGCTTTTGCCGGGTATGTTCCTGATACCAGCGCGCCTGATTTTTCTGGTCTTCGTGCTCCTGATACGGCCTTTGAAGGCTACGCTCCGGAAAGGATGGGTCAGCCTTCGGATGAAGCGCAAGCTCTTGTATCCTCTCTTGCGGAGAATTTTAACCGGAACGCGGAAATGGTCTTTTCGGATGCGGAGTATGCCGCGCAGAGTGAAAGCCAGCAACGGAGAAGACAGGTGGAAGCGGATCTTGCGCAAGATCTGGATCTTCGCGCCCGCACGGTAGCCGAAACCTTTCCTAATCCGCTTCCTGCCGTGGAACTTTCAAACAAAACAGGCATCCCTGTAGGTACGGTTTTGGAGAACCACAGGGAGATCGCCCGGGTCTATGATGCCGCACAGAATGGACCGACGCGCCGGTCAGCGCTGGAAAAGCTGATTCGTGATGAGCCGATTACCGGGCGCTGGCTTGTGCAGCAAGGCGCGGCCATGATTGCCGGACTTGGTGATCAGCTTCCTGAGATTGGAGCATTTGAAAGACTTTCGCAAGAAATGCAGGAGGCAAACAGAGTTGGTCGACTCCAAATTGAGCAGACTGATCTTTTGAATAAAGTTTTCTGGCAAGACAATCCCGACCCTGCCGACCTCCAGCGCATCGATCAAATCAATTGGGAACTTTCCATCAACCAAGCCTATCGCCAAGATGAAAGCTTTTTGATGGGGGCATACCGTAGCTCCTTTTCCACGTTCGTTCCTCAAGTTGCTGAGGGTGCCTATCGTTCCATACTCGGCGGGGCACAGGCCGGAGCCGCTGCGGGCATTGCTACTTCTGCCTTTGGTCCCATATCCGGTGTCTCTGCTGGCTCCGCTTTTGCTGCAGGTGCCGGGGCCGCTGGCATCCGCTATGCTTTTGAAATGTCCCTCGGGGAAATATACGGTTCGCTCTCACAGTTGAAAGACGAGAACGGGCAACCTCTCCCGCGTGATGAAGTACGCCTTCTCTCCTTCCTTGGTGCCCTGCCTTCCGGAGCATTGGAGGTTGTGGGCGTACATAAGGCTCTTTCTCTTATTCCCGGCGCTGACAAGCTCCTGAATAGAGCTACAGTGGCCTCCGCACAACAGCTTTTGAGCAAGAATCCCTCTTTGCTCAAGGCCGTAGAAAAAGGGGCCGGGGAAGCCCTCGGCGCACTGGCTACCGAAGTCGGCGTTGAGACGACGCAGGAAGGGATCAGCATCATCACAGAAGACGCTGCAAAACAAATCAGTGGGCAACCGTTCCGACTGACGACAGGAGAAGAAGCCGTTGATCGCCTGTCTGAGGCTGCGTATGAAGCTCTCAAGGCCTTTGTTCTGCCTATCGGGGTAGGTGGCGGAGCTATCAGAACCCGTGCGGCGTTCAGAGAATCCAGACAAGCGCGCAATGAGTCCAATGCGTTGCAGACGCTTGCGGATCATGCCAGCAACAACAAGTTGATTACGGAAAGCCCCACTGCTGCGGAACAGCTTGTCTCCCAACTGAAAGAAGAAGGAAAGATAGGCGATCTGTACGTCAATCCTGAAGCCATGCAGCGCGTCCTTTTTCAGTCGGATGAAGGATTGCAGATTGCGCAGCGTATCGGGTTGTCTGCTGAGGATGTTGCGGACGCTCTGGCCTTGGGAACCCGTGTTGCCGTGCCGATGGAAAAGGCCGTGCCCTACCTGCTGAATACGGCGCAGGGGAAGGAACTGTTGCAGGACTCCACGCTTGATCCTTCGGTCATGACTCCCGGAGAACTGCAGGAAGCTACAGCGGGCATGACCCAAGAGCAGATTGCACAGGTTGATGCTCTGAACAGCTTTTTCGATTTCGTGGATTCATCCATTGAGCAAGCTCAGAACAGCCGGGAAAGTTTTGATACGATAGCCGCGCCCTATGTCCAGCAAATGCGCGACGCGGGGTACTCTGAGTCTCAGGCGCGGCATTATGGTGATCTTCTTGCCGCCAATGCGGAGCGGATGGCTCCGATGTATGGCATGGAGCCTGCCGCGTGGCTTGAATCCCGGCTACAGGGCATCCAGCTTATAGATCCCAATGCTCCGGCGCAGGATGTCCTTGACGCTCGTGCGCAACGCGCCTTTGCCCGCCAGCCGTTGACAGAAAAAGATCCACTTTTGGCTCTGGTGTGGGGCCGCCTTGACGGAAAAACCCTTTCTTCCTCCTACAATGCCGATACACTCAAGGAAATTACGCGGTCGAAAGGGCGGGGCCTGTTCAAGTCGAAAGAGAAGGGCGGCATTTCCATTGACGAGCTTGCGGACGAGGCCGTTCGCCGTGGTCTGCTCCCGGAAGGAAGCGGGGCGGATGAGCTTGTTGAGCGATTGAAGCAGGACAACGCCTATCATCAATTCATCGATCCTGCTCGCGTTCAGGCCAATCCCAATGCCCGGGACGTTGTGCCCGTGCTCCGGCGCGTCTTCCACATGAACACGATGGAGCTTGACGACAGCAAGGCCACCGTAACAGTCCCGAGGGAAGAGGGCATGAGCGGCCCCTTGACGGACATTTACCAGCACGATGCGCTGTATGAACTCTATCCCGAACTGCTGGACGCGCAATATGAGGTCGTGCCGGAAGAGCGGTTGCCGGGGAAGCTTGCCGGGTATTCCCCGAAGTATGGGACGATCTATATTACGACAGATCCCGATGTGACTCCTTCGGTTATCGCGCATGAAGTGCAACACGCGATCCAAGACGTTGACGAGCGGTTCGATTTCGGCCTGTCTGAGGAAGCGTCCCAAGAGGTTTATTCGCAGGTTGAACAGGAGTTGAAGGGCAAGCTCCCGCTTGAGCGTGCCCGTGCTCTTGCTGCGCGTATCCAGTACCTTTCGCAGGCCCATGAGATTCAGGCGTTCGATACGCAAAATCGTTTTGAGCTGACGGCTGATGAGCGTGCCAAATACGAGCCGAACAACCCAAGCACGTATTATCAAACCGCTTATCACGGTACACCACACCGTTTTGATGCGTTCAGCCTTGATGCCATAGGTACCGGGGAGGGGAATCAGGCACATGGTTGGGGGTTGTATTTTGCAAAAGAGCGAGGGACAAGCGAAAGGTACAAAACCGGCCTTGGGGTTAATATCATTCTTGATGGCAAGCCGTTCTATGATGGCGTGAGAGGCAGACTGGAATCCAGCACTGGAAACAGGATTGCTGATGATACACTGCTTGCGTTCAACGGGAATATCGACGAGGCCATAGCTGAGTTGCAAGATGATGTTGATTATGGCGTACCGGAAGCTAAAGAAGCTCTTGATGTCTTGCAGGGAATCAAGGCTGACAACAGGCTTCAGGTTGAAGAACGGGGCCAGCTTTTTGAGGTTGATATTCCGGAAAACGATGTCCTGCTGGATGAGGGGAAAAGTTACTTCAAGCAGAGCGACAAAGTACGGGATGCTTTGGCAAAGGCCGGGCTGGGGAGTCTTTACAACGAGACATATAAATATTTCAAAGAGACTTTTGGCGATGCGGCGGCAAAAGAATTGGATGAAGTTTTTGAGCCGATTAGCAGAGGTGTCATCATTGGTACTGTTGGACCCGACACGCTGAGAAAAAAATATGGAGAAGATGCGTTAGACGATGAAATAACAGCGGCGATCAAATCAGAGCTAAATATACTGATAGATGACTTGTGGGATCCTAATGGAAAAAACAACGCCTTTCATAACGGAAGGAATATCTACAAATACTTTTCCAGCCGTGACAAAACAGATCGTGCGGCTTCGGAATCGCTCAACGCCGCTGGCATTAAAGGCATTACCTACGAAGGTGGGCAAGATGGTCGGGCTTTCGTCGTGTTCGACGATGAAGCGATCAATATACTGAATACCTACTATCAGCGAAAAAATGAAAACAATATCCGGGGGAAAATAGAACCTACTGCCAACGGAAAATGGCTGATCAGCGTTTTCAAGGGCAAAAAGAACCTTTCCACGATTATCCATGAGACGGGCCATTTCTTCCTCGAAAACCTCCGGGATGCCGCTGCACTTGAGACGGCCCCGGAATGGGTCAAGAGCGATTGGGACGCCATTAAGAAAGAACTTGGGATCAAAAGTGATGGCGTTATCAAGAGGGAAGCGCACGAGAAGTTTGCCCGCCAGTTTGAAGCCTACGCGCGGGAAGGCAAGGCCCCACGGCAAGAACTGCAATCGGCGTTCAGGCAGTTCCGGGCGTGGCTTACTGCAATTTATCGTTCCGTCCGGCGTTTGCTTGGTGATGCGGAACTTTCCGCCGATGTGCGCGCCGTATTCGACAGACTTCTTGCCAGCGAAGAGGATATTGCTGTTGCCCGTGAAAACGGTTCCCCGGCTCCAGTTATTGAGCGTGCCTCGGAAGTTTTGGGTATCCCTGCGGAACGTCTTGACGCCTACAGACAGGCCGTTTCCAGAGGGATGCAGAAAGGGGAAAAAGAAATTGCACTGCGCCGGATGCGCGAACAAAAGCAGGTCGAGAACGAGGCACGCACAGAGGCGCAGGATTTCGTGCGTGATGCTCCTTTCTATCGTGGGATCCGTGAACTTTCCGCAGTCGGCGGCATCAATTGGGATTCTCTTATAGACATGGCTACTGAGGATCTGGCGTGGCTGCTGCGCGAAAAATGGAATGCGGGCCGGGAGCGAGATGTCATTAAAGGACGGGGTGGGGTATCTATCGACGATGCCGCAGCTTATCTTGGCGTGCGGGACGGGACGGAAGTTCTCGCAGCGCTCATGAATGAGCCGACAGCGGCTGAATACACTGAAACCCATATCCGTTCAAAAGTCGCTGAATGGGAAAAGACTTACGTACCCGATGCAGAATTCATGAATGATGCGATGGATGAAGCCTTGCGTATTGAAATTGAATCTCTCGGCGGGAATGCGGGCCCCACAACCAAACAGTTGCGCGATGTTGTTGATAGGCGTGTGGGCGTCAAAAAGGCTTCTGCTGTTGATGCCGAGTATAAAGCACTGACGGCTGCAATTCGCAAGCAGAGGGTTCTTATTGAGGAGGCCGTGAGGGAAGTCCGGCGGGAAGAACAGACAAAACAGCGTGGGAGCGACGCCGCAAAGAATGCGCGTATAGACGAACTGCGTTCCCGTCTGGCACAGCTCAAGGAAGAGGAAAGGTTGAAGCGGGCGGCACTTGGAGCGGCTTACCGTGCGCGGATTGAGCGGAATCAAAAGATACGCCAGATCCGGCGTATTGCACGGTCAAAGGATATTCCCGACAACTTCAAACAGCAGATCCTTTCTCTCGTCGCACACTTCCCCGGCCTTGGCGCCAAACGCATGGCCCCCCGTCCTGATGAGAACAGGCCGACGCTGTTGCAGTTCCAAGAAGCCCTTGGCGTGGAATACAGCCTCGACCCCACAGGAACGGTTTCGCCTATTGCAGGGTGGATATTTGAGGAATCGCAGCGCACAGGGTTGCGCCGGGCAAGTGAGCTTTCCCTGTCCGAATTGCGCGATGTATACGATGCGATCAAGATTCTGGCGCATCAAGGGAAGGCACAGGATGCGCTGATCGGTATGCTGCATAAGCAGGAGCTTGATCAAGCCGTGGCTGAAACCGTGGCGCCGATGGCTTCCTTGAGCGAGACAAAACATATTACGGCTGATGAACGCAACCGTTTGCCCGGCGCGTTGCGCGCGTGGTTCCGTGATTCCCTCGCCAATATGAAGGTGATGCGCTACCTGTTCGACGCTGCGGACGGCTACAGGGCGGATCACGACGGGCCGAACAGCCGCCTTATCGTGCAACCTCTCCAGCGCGCTGCGTCGCAAGAGCAAGCGTTGTTCCGTGAATACGGCAATGCGCTGCGCGGGCTTCTTGATCCCATTATGGGAAGGAACATGCACAAAACATTCACGATTGAGGGCGTCCGTATGCTGCCGGATGTTGAACGGGAGTTTGGCGGACAGTGGACAAAAGAGCGTGTTCTTTCCGTTGCCCTGAATATGGGGAATGACGGCAACCTCTCGGCGCTCCAGCGCGGCTATAACTGGAATATGCAGGACTTGGAGGCAATCACCCGCAGGATGACAAGCGCTGAATGGCGGTTTGTACAATCCGTATGGGATCTGATTGATAAGCTGTATCCGGTGATCAACGCCACATATGAGAAGATGTACGGCATCCCGTTGAAGCGGGTAGAAGCTAAACCGTTTACAGTGGTTTCCGCTGACGGTGAAACCATCACTATGCGGGGCGGTTATTATCCTCTCATGTTCGACAAGCGATTCAGCGAGGCGGCACAGCGAAATTCTGATTTTGATGCCCTGAACTCACAGGAGGCTATTCTACGGACGCCGAACCCGAAAAGCGGCATGACGCAGGAGCGTAAAGGCGCGGGGCTGCCTCCGCTGTTGTCCCTGTCAGTGCTGACTTCCCATGTTGCGGACGCCATTCATTACGGCACCCATACGCTGCCGCTTTTGGATGCCTACCGCATTGTGAAACAGCCTGTGTACCGCAGGGCCATGCAACGGGCTTTTGGAGATGAAGCCTATGCGCAGGTTGTGCCGTGGCTCCGTTCCATTGCCCGCCCTGATCGCACCAAGATCGACGGTATCAACAAGATGTTTGAGTTTTTGGCGCGCCGTGGTTCGTTGGCGGCGATGGGGTTCAGCTTCCGTACCGCGCTGCTCCAGACTACGAGTATCCCGCAGTCGATGGCCGAAGTGGGCACGGGGGCTTTTCTGCGCGGGGCGTATCACATGCTTGTTCATCCTTTGGAAAGTTGGGGGACCATCCGGGAGTTGTCCCCGTATATGGTCAGCCGCTCGCGGAACATGGAGCGCGATGTGGCGGACAGGCTCAAGCCATTCAGGGAAGGCACAAAGATTTTCGGCTCGAAATGGGAGGAAGCTGCCTTTGCGATGATTCAGGCTATGGATGCCATTGTCGCCTATCCAACATGGATGGCGAAGTACAATGACGCGATAGGGAAGGGCATTGATCAGGCAAAAGCCATTACGCTGGCAGACGATGCCGTGATCCGGGCGCAGGGTTCCGGCTTGACGATGGATACCACTGCGCTGATGCGTAAACCGGGGGCTGCCCGTCTGTTTACCATGTTCATGAGCTTTGCCATGAACTGGCAGAATCGGCAAAGGTACTATCTTGCGGGGTTCCGTGAATCTCTACGGACGGGACAGTCTGAAATCGGAACGGCACGGTTCTTCTCCCATTTCGCACTCGAATGGCTGGCACCTCCAATGCTGACGCTGCTTTTAATTGGTTGGGGCCGCGATGGGGAGCTTCCTGAACCTGAAGATGTGGGCTCTGAACTGCTCGGTTACTGGTTGATGGGGATCCCGATTGTCCGGGAAATCCCAGCCTTGTTCGAGTACAACAAGAAGTTTGGGGATAGTGCGGCATTCAAGGGACTGAATGCCGCGGTGACGGCAACGCGCGGCGGAATGAAGATTGCGGCGGGGGAAACGTCTGATGAGCAGTTCTACAAGACGATGAAGAACACGCTTGACGCCGTTGGTTTTGTTGCGGGGGTTCCCACGGCTCCGATCTGGCGCACGGTTGAGGGAACAGAAGCGTTCCTTGAGGGCAATGCCGGGCCCCTCGCTCCTATCCTCGGCGCTCCGTCCAAAGACAAGCAAAAACGTACATCGGCATTCTGATAACCGCTCTTTGACAAGGGAATAGGGAAAGGATAGAAAACCGCCGTGGGCCAGTCTCCGAAAGGAGGTTGTGCCTATGGAGCAGTTCCTGCTGAACGTCCTCGCCAATGTGTTGGCGGGCGTTATCGTGGTTCTCGTTGCACCGTACTTGAAAGTAGGCTGAAAACGAGTTGCCCCGGTAGGGACTGACCTCCCTGCCGGGGCTAAAAACTGGATGAGATAGAATCAAATCCGGGGACTGGCCCCAAAGGGCGGTGGGTGTTGACGCACTCGCCGCCCTTCCTTTTTCAATAGCCATTCATGGGGCCGGGGTCAAGCCTAGTTTGCGTTGAACTGCCGGAGAACCCCAAGCAGGTAAAGTCCGGGGTTCCGGTAGTCTGGAAGGGTATCGGAAGGGTAGGTCAAGGCTTCATCAAGCCCATACGTCATGTGATCGAGAAGAAACTTCTCAAGCGTGAACTTGCCGGAACGCTTGCTGACGGGCACCTTTGTTCTGGCTTCAATGTCGTGGCATAGGGTCAATGCCAACCTGTACGCCTTGGACAGGAGCCGCTCTTGAATCTCCTGCACCTGCGTGTGTGCCTGCTGGACTTCTTCTACGAAGTCGAGGAAAGGCCGTTCGTCGAGGCTCTGTCTGGGAATAGAGCCGGGGATGGTCGGCAGGGATTCCCGGCGTGTGCTGCGGCTCTTTGGCAGGGCAGGGCGGTTCTTCCAGGCAAGCTCCTCTTCCATTGCGTTGAACGCTTCGATGTACGCCAGCTTGATGGCGAGGGCCTTCTTGCCCGTATAGCCCATGACCAGCAACATGAATCCGTCGCGGTAAATGATGTACATGGGGAGGGAACGCCCGGTTTCATCCAGATAGTTACTGAGCGCAAAATTGCGCGCAGTGAACTTTTCAGGGCAGTTATCAGAAATATTGCGAATGTCCCGTAGCACATCGTTGTGTCGTTTACCGAAAAACGCAGCTACCTCAAGAGAGGTTGTGGCGGGGCGTCCATCGTGGATAGATACTGTGGGGACGGGATCAGAGATAAGAAGGGCCTGTGACATTATGTCAACTCCTACTGTAACAGGATTGACATTGTCTAGAGATGACAATGCCGGGTGTCTCTAACCGCCAGTAGGAGCGGCTGCCCGCCTTTAGGCCGAAGCCTTGGACATATCGGGCACACCCGGCATCGAGAAGATGCAAGTATAGCAGGAAACCGCAGTCAAAAAGAGTCTTGACTTTGGCAAAAGGGCACAAAAAGAGCCATACTGTCGGGTGGCGTTGTCCGCCTACTGTTGGTGTTAGAGGCACCGTGGGAAGACAACGCCATAAAATTGGGAAAATGTCAATAGCTATCCATTTCGAGGAATTGCGTTTCTCCAGTCGAATAGTTAAATGTCTCAACGGTTGTTGAAGTTCCAGAGTCATAAACATCAATTATGTCGACAGATTGATATTCACCATCACTATTATTGTAAATATCTATAGTTTCTCCGGGGCGCACTAAAGTATTTTCTTCAATTGTTACACTATCACCATTCATTGAGTCATATCCATCCCAAGCATATGCTGGAAATGGGAATATAAGAAATACAAATATAATAATTTTTTTCATAGTATTTGTTTAGTTAAATATGTCAAATTCTTTTATTATTTTACATGTTAAAGAGTGTTCATCGTATTTTAATATTTCAATTTGTGATCCATTGTAAGAAAAAATATGGCTATTGCTCATGTTATGTGTAATACGCTGTGTATTAGAACCTTCTCTGTATTCAAAACTTAAAAGGTTGTTGTGGCTTCCTGCGTATGCCAAACTGCGCATTTTATAGTCGTTATCATTTTTTTTCAGTCGTTGATTTCTTTCAACTTTAAATCCTTCCTTAGTAGACCAAATTAATACTTCTCCAGCAATATCGAGAGATAGATTTTTACTTTTATTGTTATAAGCGAGGCTTAACACTTTAAATCTACCTGCCGAAGCTTCCCCACCTTTAATAGAGATAGGATCGAAGTATTCAGTATTCCCTTTTGAACCATTTTTTATATAAGTTCCTTTTGGTATAAAAACTGGAGTGATTAATCCACCTGTAATGTTTTTCTCTATTTCTATAACATCAGAAACAGTTTCAACCTGATAATGAATAATACTGTCTCCTAATAAAACAGTTTTTACCTCTCCAATTTTGCCATACGTAATTATTTTTTCGTCTGGATGATAATTGTATGGACTTTGGGCGCCACATCCTAGTAGCAAAAAACAAGCTAATGAAGAAAACAGAAATAAGAGTTTTTTCATAGAAATATCCTCCTTTTATTTTTCTTCACCACTATCAGAAAACGAATAGAAAGGGAACCGAACCGGAATAACACGCAAAAAAAAGGGGAGTGCGGACACACTCCCCAGGGCGACACGGCAACCGTTGAAAGCCTCTCCGTGTCTGACGTGATCACTATCATGAAAGACAACGGGAGAAATGATTATCATGTGTTATGACCGCATGACTCCGAAAGAGGCCGCAGCCTACCTTGGTTTTTCAACGTCAACGCTCGAAAAATGGCGCAGGGGCAAGAAAGTTTGGGACGAATCGAACCGTGGCCCGCGCTATACTTCTTTGAACGGGCGGATCTGGTATCGCCGAGACTGGCTTGACGACTGGCAAGATTCGGTTTGGGCTCTTCCCGCAAGAAACCGCACTGTGCCGCAATGAAACCCGCGCCTCCCCATTGTCCCGTATTTTTCCTCTTAACCTATCAGCTTTTCAGAACTTCCATAGGAAACTGACCTCCAAGGAACCCGCATATCGCGGGCCAAAAACTTTGGAGGTCTTTTTTATGGATCTGACTCCTACCATCCCCCTCGGCGGGGACAACAACGGCGGATGGGGTGATGCTGTCGGCGCGTTTGCTGGTGCGCTGTTCGGCTCTTGGTTCGGCAACGGCTGGGGCGGTGGCGCTTACGGCGGCGGTCGGGGCGGCAACGGCGGCGGGTGCTGCGGTGGCGGTGCCCCCTCCGTGGTCATTGCCGGGAACCCCGGCGGCGGCTCCACTGCGGAACTGGACGCCCTGAGCGGCATTTCCTCGGCTGTGGGCACGCTTGGCCTCCAGTCCCTGCAGGGCCAGAACACCACCAACATGGCCATGTGTCAGGGTTTTAGCGGCGTCGTCGCGGCTGACAATGCCAACACCGCCAGCCTGATGAACGCCACCACACAGGGCTTCGCTGGCCTGAACACTTCGATCATGACTGGCGATATGGGGATTCAGCAATCCTTGTGTCAGGGCTTCAACGGCCTGAACACCGCCGTTCTGGTCGGCTCCAAGGATGCCGCGCTCCAGTCCTGCCAGTCCACCAACGCGATCACCAGCGCGATTGACAACTGCTGCTGCAATACCCGCGCTACGATCATGGCGGAAGGCTCGGCCACACGCCAGCTTATCGACCACTACGCCTACGAGAACCTCCAGACGAAGGTCTGCGATCTCAAGGCCGAAAACGCCGCTCTGAAGTCCACGGCTGCAACCAGCGCCATGCTTCAGGGGGCGGTTGCACAGCTTTCCGCTCGTATCGAGTCCCTCCGCCCCACCACCACGGCAACCGCCTAGGAGGTGAGCTATGAGGATGCTCATGCAGTACGGCGGGCGTGATGGCGACAGAAGCGGACGAACCGACAGGGGCGGACGTGATGACGGCCTGCGCAACCGCGACGATTACATGGAGCCGGAAATGCGGCGTGGCGGTCGCCGTCGCCGCCGCTCTGACGGCACGTTCATGATGCTCGGCGGCGGGCGTCATGAAAAGATGGAGCATGGTTTGTTCTCTTCCTCTTCCGGAGGAGACGACTTTGATCCCCAACTCGTCCATGAGACGTGTGAAAAGATCAAGGAAAAGCTCCAGAACCCCCCGCAGACGTGGTATCGCTATCTTGAAGATGATCGGATTATCCCTATCATCAAGATGGAGTACGACGAACTCAAGCGGGCAATCCATGAAGTGAAGGAAGGACATCGCAGCCCCCGCGCCATCGACAAGGAACTGATTCACCTTGCGGCGGCTCTGGTCTGCGCCCATGTGGAACTCATGGAAGAAGAGGAATAAAACCATGTCAAAGCTTCCGCTCCCTGTTTCGTTCTCCGAGGGTATGTTCAAGTACGATCTGATCTACATCCCTGCGCTGCCCGCAGACGCCGATCCCCGGTATGCGATGGAGCCGAACACGGCAACCATGCGCGCCGTTTCCGCCAACAGCCGGGAAGTCACTGTCCCTAACGTTGGCAAACAGATGCTCACATGGGTTTTAATGGAACAGCCCGCCCGGCCCGGGTCGGCTGTTCCCGCCCGGCTCTATCGGTTCTTCCGGCTGTCAAAGAACAGGATCCCGATTGAACTTTTACGCCCCGGTGATTGCATTTGCTACGCCCTGACTCCGCTGCACATGCAAAACGATCCCGAGCAAGCGTTCGTCAATTGCCTGTTTGGGTACAACGCGGAACCAAAGGTTGAACGCGAAAATTGGGTTTCGTCGATCTTCGCGGCCCCCGGCCCGCAGGAAGAAGAACAGAAGCAGGAAGCGGGAGTTCCCGGCCCTCCATCCCCTCAGCCCCGGACACAGTCTCAACGGCAAGAGGGAGGTGACGAACTATGAGTGCGAGGGAAACAGTCATTGAGCGTGTGACGCGCATTGCTGACGATACCTCAGAGCGCGAAGAGTACGCCGCCGACCTTATGCAAAAGATCATCGGGGAAGGATCGGGATACTTCATGCAGTACAAGCTGAAAAGACGTATGCCCCCTCCCGAGTTCTTCGAAAAAATGGCTGGCCAGCTTATAGCTATAGCCTACGCCTATGAGGAACAGCGGGAGCGTAAAGTGGGATACATCAAATGAATACAGGCCGGGGATTTCGATTCCCGGCCTTTTTTGTTGCCATGTTTTTGGGGCACGGATAGACTCCACTGCGAAAAAAGGAGGAAGGCCATGCCACTACCCATGCCCGAAGAAGAGGAAAACTTGCGTTGCCCACACGGTGAGCGCGTCCAAGCCCTGATGCTATGTTCTCTGGACTGTGCCGTGTCGGGGGCTCATCCCGACAGGAAAGCGAAAGCAGATGGACGGTTCATCATCACGCCGTGGTGGTGCCTGCACAAATGCAGGTGGTTGCCAGAGCACCGGGATGAGATCCGATTCGTGGCGAAAAAGTCGGATTGAAGACACAAAAAAATCCCCCTCCCGGCGCGAACCGAGAGGGGGTTTTTCGCATTCACACAGCATACCGATGCTCGCTTTTTTGAGGCGTTGGGAAGACGCTTTTTGCCGTCTGCACCAAGCTGTTTGGTGCAGGATGTTCGTTACTTATTGGAATAAATTATGTATGTGCTTTTTCGCGGAAAAAGAAAACGCCCGCCGGATTCCGGCGGGGCCTTGACCTTGGGGCCTTGGGTGACCATAGTAAAGGATATTTCCCTCTAAGGAGTTTTCATGAATACGCCATCTTCAGCCCTTTCCGATGAAATGAAAGGGGCGATGTCCACTCTGCTCAACGCCGTTATTTTTGAACAATGGCTTCGTTTTTCTTGGATTGAGGAAGACGAGGAAGGGGATTTCTGCATCCAGATCCCTGAGGAAACGGTCAGCGAACTGGTGGAGGATTATCCTGAATACAAGGGGTTGATCGCCCAGCTCAACGGGACCATCGTTGATGCGGACATGGCCTGTTCCGCCGTCCTCGGCTATGCGCGATCCTCGCTTGGGGAACAGGGCCTCGCCGTGTTGGAGCACAATGAATTTCAGAATATGGTGGGGCGCTTCCACCAGTGGCTCAACGACAATGTGGAAACGCTGGATCAGGAGCCGAAGAATTTCGATCAGTGGTGTGCATTGTTCCATGCCGAATTGCAGCAAGCCCCCAGGGGCGGCGATGCGTAAGCCGCCTTTGAGCGTCCCGTCGCTGACGGATTTCGCACATCAGGCCATCGGGCGGGCGGTTTGCGCCGCCCATGAGAAAGGCGGGGGCGGTGTCCCCGTCTTTCCGCTTTTGGTGGACGCCACGGCGGGGAACGGCTACGACACCGCTTTTCTGGCGCGTCTGGCGGGAGAGGGCGGGCGCGTCGTGGCTTTCGACGTCCAGCGGGCCGCGCTGGACGCCGTCCGCACCCGTCTGGAAGGGGAGGGGCTGCTGTCCCGTGCGGATCTTGTGCTTGGCGGACATGAACATATGGAAGAGGCCCTGCGGGGGCTGTTCCCCGGTGCCGTGCTGACGGAAGGCGTTTCCGCCGTGTCGTTCAATCTGGGGTTTTTGCCGGGGAGCGACAAACGGATCGTCACCCAGGCGGAAACGACGCTGGAGGCGCTTGATGCGGCGGCGCGGCTGTTGTCTCCGGGCGGGCTTTTGTCCGTGCATGTGTACACGGGGCATGCCGGAGGCATGGAAGAAGGCAGGGTCGTCCTTGCGTGGAGCGAAGCCCTGCCTTGGGAAAAGTGGCGGGTTACGGCCCTGTCGCAGCACAACAAGGCGCGGAACAGGGAATGGCTGGTTCTGGCGGAGCGGCTTTATTTGCCCCAGAGCGAAAGGTGCGGCCCGGCGTCGGCGAGTGCGTCGAGGGGGATGTCCACGACCTGCGGCCCTGCGGCCCACGGAGCCACCTGATAGGGCTGGAAGAAGATGCGTATGCCTTCCGGCGTGAGCGCAAAGCTGGAGAAGTTTTCGGCTTCGGGGGCGGTGCCGCTGCTGAGCATGTCGTCGTTGTACATGTCGCCGAGGGATTTGGTCAGGGCCTTGGTGCAGTAGCCGCTCATGACGTCGAGCGCCGTATCCAGATTTTCAAAGACGTCATACAAATCAATGAGCGTGCCGCTCTTCATATCATAGGTCGTCGTGGTGATTTCAAGATTGCCGTGCGCGCCGCCGGTATAGCTGGCGGTCTTCCAGATGATCGAAAGGACGGACGGCGTGGGGCGGGTCGTGCCGTAGGTCGTTTCGAGCTCATAGGGCACGCCCAGATCCGGTTCTTCGCCATAGGTATTCTGGAACGTGTCCACCGCTTGCTGTGCCCAGTCGGCCACATCGGCATCCACGCGGGCATTGCCGGTTATCGGGTAATGTACCCGAATCTGAATCTTGCCGGTCTGCCGGGAAACCACGGCGTCGCGCTCATTCAGGGCGCTGGCAGACGTGGGGATCGCCAGCGCGACAGCACAGCACAGCAGAAGGAAACGGACGAAGTATGACATGGGAGATCCTGCTCCGAGTGATTTTGCGGCAGACATGACATCCGGAAGCCGTTTTGTCCAGAGGTTAGAGGTCAGATCCGGCACGCCGCGTACAGCCGGGCCAGCCACGGCCTCGAATAGATTTCCAGCCTGAGCCTGAGCCAGCTCCACCCCGCGTCGCGCACCTTGAAGCGATGCACGGCTTTGGGCGCGGCGGGCGGGTTGGCTCCCATGCGTGTGGTGAAGAAGACGGAAAACCCGGCTTCCCGCCCCTCTTCCAGCGCCACCTCGGAACCGCTTCCCCACGGCCAGCACAGCGAGCGCACAGGATGCCCCAGCTCCCGGCGGAGCGTTTCCGCGCAGGTGCCCAGCTCTTCGCGTATGCGGCTGCGGCGGGCCGCTTCGCTTTCCAGCGAACCCAGCCGATCCGGGGAAAATCCCGCCACAAGCGTTTCCAGTGCGGCTACGTTTTCCGCCGATTGGAAGAACGCACGGGCCGTTGCCGGTTCCTGCGGCACGAGGCGCCGCACGGCGGCGACCAGATCGGGGGAAGGGATAAAAGCCCGGCTGTACAGGAAGGGGCGTTCCTTGAAGCGGGGCAGGCCCCAGACTTCAGGGAAATCGACCGCGTTGAACGTGTTCGTCCGCGTTCCGGGGACGTGGAAGCGCTGTCCGGCGGCTTCCAGTGAGGAGGCGGGCTTCCGGTGCCTGTCGTGGCGGTTCACCGGGCCCCATTCCGGGCCGGCGAAGACGGCGAGGTGGCGGGCGGAATGTGCGGCTACGGCCATGACGCCGCTGGACTCCATGTGCCGGGCCTCTTCCCAAGAAAAGAACAAGTCGCGGCGTACCTGATAGCCGAAAGGGGTGTCGAGCATGGGCGCATCCACAGGGGGGAGGCTGGACGGGGGCAAACCGTCCCAGACGTCGGCAAGGGTCGGACAGCGTTTTTTTTTAGCCTCCATCCGGTCGGTGACGGCAAAGACGACGCCTTTGTGCCCGTATTTCCGCAGGATGGGCCATGCGTAGACGTAGTTGTCCAGATACCCGTCGTCAAAGGTGATCAGCAGGGAGCGCGGCGGCAGGGGCGCGCCTTCCAGCAGAAAGGCCTCCGCCTCATCAAGGCCGATCCCGCGCCAGCCGTGTTCGGCCATGCCCCGGCACTGGTCTTCAAAATGTTCCGGGCTGACGGCGATGGCCCCCGGAAAACGGCTGACGTAATGGTACATGAGTACAGGAAGGCTGTATGCGCTCATGGGGCATCCTTGAATGTTTGGAGGAAACTTGAAGAACCGTTTCCGCTTGCAGGGGAAGGGGCCGCCCCGCGCTTCCCCTTTCTGGGGGGGATGATGCGGAAAGCGTATGCCGGGAGGTGCCTTCAATACCCGTGCGTACCGCTTTTTTATGATGAAGCGCGCAAGGTTTCAACCATGCCCTGATACGGAAAGGCTCTGGTATGGCATGTGGGGGGCATCTCCACGGTGCGGTGAAAAGGCAGCCTTTTTCTCCAGCTTTCCCATCGGCGGAATCCATAGTTGATGCATTGTATTGGTTATTCCTTTGGAATTTCAAGGAAAAAGCGCCAGCCATTTTTATGGCACAGCTATGGAAAAGGGGCGGCCCCTTTCCCGGAACCGCCCCTGAAAGGCGAAAGCTAGAGGCTGCCGCTGGTTTTGCGCTGTTTGGTTCCCGTATTGGACGCCCATTGGTGTTCGGGGGAGAGGAACTGCATCGGGTTGATCGGCTTGTCGTGGAGCCGCACTTCAAAGTGCAGGTGTGGGGCCGTAACCCTCCCAGTCCTGCCGAGGTTGCCGATGTATTGGCCTTGTTTGACTTTTTGCCCTTCCCGGACGCCGAGCTTGTCCAAGTGCGCATAGCGCAGGATAACGCCTTTCCCGGCGTCGATGTCGATGGTCAGGCCATAGGAGCCCTTGCGCCCGCTGTACACGATGGTGCCGGGCGCGGAAGCGACGACTTTTTCCCCGCGTTTTCCGGCGATGTCC
This sequence comes from Bilophila sp. T19-St14, assembly GCF_059728385.1. Classification (NCBI taxonomy): domain Bacteria; kingdom Pseudomonadati; phylum Thermodesulfobacteriota; class Desulfovibrionia; order Desulfovibrionales; family Desulfovibrionaceae; genus Bilophila; species Bilophila sp. T19-St14. The sequence continues at coordinate 1,340,351 of NZ_BAAGFT010000001.1, read as the reverse complement.
ACGCCCGCATGCATGAGGCGCCTGCGTTTGATGGGATGTTTGCGGGGGCCGAAGGACGAGGTGACCCGGATGGTTTCCTTGACGGGCCGGATGAGCGAAAGGGCCGGGTAGAGCGAGGGTTCCTTGAGCATTTCCGGCGTGGCTTCGATGTCGCCGTCGTCGAATTCCTCATCAGGGATGGGAGTGAAGCGGGCGTTGGAACCGTTTGGGCTGACGCTGGTGGTCTGGAATTCACGGCGGGCCGTGTAGGAAAGCGTTTCACGCGCCGGGGGGCGGTATTCATGCAGATTGGTCAGTGAGTCATGGTAGCGGACGATGGAATACTGGTGGTGCCGCAAGCCGGACTGCTGTGGGGCGCAGGCTGTGAGGAGAAGGAGGCAAAGGGCGGAGGAGAAAAGAATAAGCCTTTTTGCCGCGCCGGAAGGCAAAGATGAAGGTTTGAGCGTCATGAAAGGTTCCTTAATTTACGAGGCCGCATCCATAGGGAAGTGGGGGAAACTCGCCCCGGCCGTGATGTCATTGCGGAAAGAAGGAGGGACAGTAGCATCCCGGACAAAAGCTGTCGAGCCGATGGATTTTTTTGCGGGCAGCTCGGCCAATCGGCCATAAAAAGAAGCTGTTACGCCATGATAGCGCCTAAGCGAGCCCTTTTTTGTCTATCCGGTTTAAAAAACTGTACATATTTATCGTCGTATGATTTTTCAATGATCATGGAGGATAAGAACGGCCTGTCGGAAGCCGTGCGCTGAAAAAATTTTTTTTGGGAAAAACTTGTTATCGTCAATAGGAACTTTTCCAGCAGGAGTGGGGCGTTTTATGGAATCCTCTATCGTGGCAAAAGATTGGTGCCCGTTTGATGCAATTCAATGTAGCTATTGAGGGAAATTTTTGGCTGTGTTTAAGTTTGTGGTTGATACAAGATTCCAACTGGAAAGGAAGAGTTCTTTGGAAATGATTTGGAGGTCTCGCAACAATTCTCCAAAACTGGATTTCATGTAATGAACAAAAAATGAGAGAGGCCCACATCACCAGACGTGGAACGAGCTTTTATCTATTGATTTTCATTGAAAAATCATCAACCGTAAAATTGAACACAGCCAAAAAATTGAACACAGTCAAATTTTTCCGTTGTTGGGAGCGCCAACAGCTTCCCTTCGGAAAAAGCCAATAGGCCAATTGGTGGGAACGTATCTCAATCAGGTATGGCAGGCCAAGAGGAAAGGCTCAGAGTACATGGCTGTTTTCTTTCAGCAATATATTGAAAATATATATTTTCTCTGCTTTTTCCTCTGGTGGGCTCCGCGGTTGGGGGATTTTATTGGTTATTTCTTTGGAGTTTCAAGGAATAAAGCATCAACCGTTTTCTATGACGCAGCCATAGGAAAACGTCCGCATCCCCCGTGCCTGCCAAGGGGGACGGCGTTTTCCCAACAGACACGGTGAAGGATGCAGGAAAGCACGCCCCCATGCGGTGGGGCTGGTTTTCCCGGTATGCGTAATGAAGCTGGTTCTGCCGATGGTGCCGAAGCGCAGGGGTTCCGGTATGCGCGGCGAAGGATCAAAAGAGGAGAGGGGTTAGGCCGGAACTTGGCGAAAGGGCGGAACTATGGCAGAGTAGGGGGAAGAAACCCAAGAACCAAGAGGTGCTATGCGTACAATATCCTTCACTTTCGCCTCTTTTTGCCGTATCGCCGCCCTTGCCGTTTTGTCTTTTTCCCTAGCGGGCTGCGGGCTGATGGATTACGGCGGAGGGGGGGCCGGCACGCGGGGGACAAAGACGTACACGGTGCGGGGAAAAACCTACAGGCCCTACCTGTCGGCGGACGGGTATAGGGAAGATGGCATCGCTTCATGGTACGGCAGGGATTTCCACGGAAAAACCACGGCCAACGGCGAACGCTACAATATGTATGCGATGACCGCCGCGCACAAGCTGTTGCCGCTCGGTACCAAAGTGCGGGTTACGCATCTGAAGAACGGCAAATCCATCGTGGTGCGCGTCAACGACCGGGGGCCTTTCGTCGGGGATCGGATCATCGATCTTTCGTATGCGGGCGCCAAGGCATTGGGCATGATCGGCACGGGTACGGCGCGCGTCCGCGTGGAGGCGGTCGAAGCCTTCGGGGGGGCGTCCCCCGGCGATATGAACGGGAATTTCTACATCCAGATCGCCGCGTTGAGCAATCATGCCTCGGCTCAAAATCTTGTGCGGAACCTGCAAAACCGGAACCTCGGCGGGCGGACGTTCTACGCGCCTTCCCTGGGGCTCTGGCGTGTGCAGGCCGGGCCGTTCAGCTCGCTGAACCGCGCCGAGGATCTTTCGGATGAACTGGACAGGCAGTACCCCGGCAACTTTGTGGTTGCGGATTAAAAACGGAAAGGAAGGGGGGCGGAACGGTTCCCCCTTTCGCCGCGTTTTTCCGAGCGTTCCCTTCCGGCCTAGGCTGTGTCGTTAATTGGATATAATCTGTTGAAATTATTTAGCTGTTTTTAAGTTATAAAAATAATAATTTCAAATAATTATATGTAACATGACGACACGGCCTAGGGGATGCCCCCAGCTTGGCCCATCCGAGGAAACACTTACGGCGCATCCCTCAGTGCTCAGGGGATGCGGGTGGTGATGGTCGAATGCGCAGCCGCGGTCATGGCATCCCTTTCGGGCTTAGGATATGCGGGGCTCACGCCGCCCTATAAAAGGCTCGGCTGGGCCAGCCGGTTTTGGCGCGCAAGCCCTATGCCCTGAATGTTCCTCATGGCGGAAGGGGGCGGGGCGGAAACATTCGCCTTTTTGATGGCTTTCTAAAAAAACATTTTAAGTTCATATGGTTGAATGCAAATTCCTTTGAAAGCGTGAATGCCTCGCGGGGCGGAAGCCGTTGACAACGGCGTTTGTCTGCTGTATGCTTTTTTCCACGTAAAGGGGAGTAGCTGGGTTCTTGAGACCCGGGTAACGTCAACAGCATGGCTTTCAGCCTGGCGTTACCATCAAGCTTCGACTTGATGAGTGAGACCTTCACGGCAAATGTTGCCGGAGGGTCTTTTTGTTTTCTCCGGCGACCAAACGCAACAAGGAGTAAAACATGATGTCCGCTCTTCTTCCCGTCCTGAGGGCGCGCGCCTGCGGAGGTTCCGATGGTCGTTGAACATTCCGTGACGGAAGTCGTCCTTTTCTGTGTCCTCATCATCGTCTGCCTGTGGTGCGACCTGCACGCGCATCAGGCGGACAAGCCCGTTTCCGCGCGTAACGCCGCCATCTGGAGCTGTATCTGGGTGGGCCTCGCGCTCGTCTTCGCGGGGTACATCGGCTACAGCTTCGGTTCCGAACAGGTGCAGCTCTTCCTGACCGGGTATCTGCTGGAAAAGTCGCTTTCAGTGGACAACCTGTTCGTCATCATGGCTATTTTCAGTTCGTTCGCGGTGAAGGACGCATTCCAGCACCGGGTTCTGTACTACGGCGTCCTCGGTGCGCTGGTTCTGCGCCTAATCTTCGTGGCGGCGGGCAGTTCCTTGGTGGCGATGTTCGGCCCCTACGCGCTGGCGAGCTTCGGCATCTTCGTGCTCTGGACGGCTTGGAAGATGTGGCAGTCCATGCACAGCGGCGAGAAGGAAGAAATCGTCGACTACTCCGAGCACTGGGCCGTCCGGTACACCAAGCGCTTCATCCCGGTGCACAACCAGCTCAGCGGCCACGATTTCTTCGTGAAGGCCCCCGATGCTTCCGGCAAGCTGATCTGGAAGGCCACGCCGCTGTTCCTGTGCCTGTTTGTGGTGGAAGTGTCCGACGTGATGTTCGCGTTCGACTCGGTTCCGGCCATCATCGCCGTCACGCACGATCCTTTCCTTGTCTATACCAGCAACGTGTTCGCCATCCTCGGCCTGCGCTCCATGTATTTCCTGCTTGCCGCCGGAAAGCGTTACCTGCGCCATCTGGAAAAGTCCGTGGTGATCATCCTTGCTTACATCGGCGTGAAGATGCTCTTGGACGTGGTGGGCATCGTGCATATTTCCCCGCTGATCAGCCTCGGCGTGGTCATCGGGCTGCTGACTATAGGCATCCTTGCCTCGCTGCTGCCGGAAAAGCCCGCCAAGTAATTTCTCATGGATGGGTAGCGGCCGGCCGGGGTATGCTCCTTTACGTGGGCATACTCCGGTCCCCTTTGGGGACATTGCATTTTGTGTGGAAAAGCGTATCCCTGTTTCCATTCCATAGTGCCGGAGGCACAGCCTTTCGGTGATTTTTCCAAGGTTGACGCGGGGAAGGACGATACGCTCGGAGCCGTTTCCCGGAGGTGGGAGCCTTGGTTTTCAATAAGGAGCGTTGGACGCATGAATCGTACAAGAACCCTGCTTATCATTGGGGTTTTTATGCTTTCTCTCGCCGTGCTCGCGGCGTTGGAATTCCGTGTTCAGGATGAACCCCCGAGCGAAGGCCAGATGGTGACGGGCTCCCTTTCCAAGGATATGCCCTCGCTTCCCAAACTGCCTTCTTTGGGCGGTTCGGAAAACAGGGGCGGAATTCTGGTTCCCCTCGACAACGGGACGCTGCGCGGCAGTACGGCCCCGCTTGATATGTCCGCGATCCCGCCCGATGAGGAAACGCCTCCGGCCGGCAAGGATACGCCTGAAACGGCGGCTCCCGCAGCCGATCCCGCTCCCGCGGCGGAAACGCCCGCACCCGTTCCGATGGGTGAAATTGCGCCTGCGGATACGTTTATGGAAAAGCCGGAACAGCCCGCAACCGAGGAAAAGGCTCCCCAACAGGAGAAGAAGGCTGAGAAGGCCGTGGCGGAAGCGCCCGCCGGGAAGCCGCAGCCGAAGGCTTCCGAACCGAAACGGGAAAAAGGGCAGCCGGGCGTGGTGGTGCTGACCACCAAGGCCCCCGCGAAGCTGGCGGCGGGGCAGACCGCGATCACAGCGACCCGGCTTGAACTGGGCAAGAGTGTGGTTTTCCGCATGAGCGGCGCGGCCCCGATCAAGACCAAGACGCTCCTCCTCAAGGAGCCCAACCGCTATGTCGTGGATCTTCAGGGCAACTGGGGCATCGAGCTCCCGCGTGTGCCCAAGGATCTCTGGATTTCGGGCATCCGCATGGGGCACCATGAAGAGAGCACCCGCCTTGTATTTGAGTTGACCCGCGCCCCGGTGTCGGCCAAGGTCGTCAAAATCAACAACACGACCGTGGAAGTCCGCATTCAGTAACTTGCCGGATTCCAGAATACGTGGAAAGCCCTCCGCCGGACTTGCGGGGGGCTTTTTCGTTGCCCACATACCGTCGATAACGCGGCCTGTGGAAGATAAGGCCGAATGTTCTGGAAGGAGGGCCTCACTCAGCAACAAATTTTTGTGCCCTAACCAGCGTGAAAACACAGGAGAAACGGGTGCCTCCCGTCAAAAAAATCAGGAAAAAAATAAAAAGTCGTTGACAGGAGTCGCGTAGAGGTGCATAACCCGTTCTCGCCGCTGCGGGACAAAGCGTCCCGTTGAGCCGGGCAGGGCCGGGAGGCCGGGCACGGCGGGGCAAAAAGTTTTTTGAAAAAACGGAAAAAAGTTGTTGACAGCGAGAAGGGGTCGGGATAAGTTCCTGCTTCTGCGCCGGGGAGAAATCCTCAGGGCGCGCCTCGAAAAAAACTTCGGGGTTTGAAAAAAAAAGTTGTTGACAAGCTGGACCGGGCGGGGTAAGTTCCCGTTTCGCCGCTGACGGAAACTGACGCGGCTGAGGCAACGGCCTCCGGTTCTTTGACAAGTGAAGAGCGAGTTGGGAAAAGATACTTTGAGTTTTAGCTCATAGAGATATGAGCAAGCTAGTTGTTTTCAATCAACTGGAGAGTTTGATTCTGGCTCAGATTGAACGCTGGCGGCGTGCTTAACACATGCAAGTCGAACGTGAAAGTCCTTCGGGATGAGTAAAGTGGCGCACGGGTGAGTAACGCGTGGATAATCTACCCTTAAGATGGGGATAACGGCTGGAAACGGTCGCTAATACCGAATACGCTCCCGATTTTATCGTTGGGGGGAAAGATGGCCTCTGCTTGCAAGCTATCGCTTAAGGATGAGTCCGCGTCCCATTAGCTAGTTGGCGGGGTAACGGCCCACCAAGGCGACGATGGGTAGCCGGTCTGAGAGGATGACCGGCCACACTGGAACTGGAACACGGTCCAGACTCCTACGGGAGGCAGCAGTGGGGAATATTGCGCAATGGGCGAAAGCCTGACGCAGCGACGCCGCGTGAGGGATGAAGGTTCTCGGATCGTAAACCTCTGTCAGGGGGGAAGAAACCCCCTCGTGTGAATAATGCGAGGGCTTGACGGTACCCCCAAAGGAAGCACCGGCTAACTCCGTGCCAGCAGCCGCGGTAATACGGAGGGTGCAAGCGTTAATCGGAATCACTGGGCGTAAAGCGCACGTAGGCGGCCCGGTAAGTCAGGGGTGAAATCCCACAGCCCAACTGTGGAACTGCCCTTGATACTGTCGGGCTTGAGTACCGGAGAGGGTGGCGGAATTCCAGGTGTAGGAGTGAAATCCGTAGATATCTGGAGGAACACCGGTGGCGAAGGCGGCCACCTGGACGGTAACTGACGCTGAGGTGCGAAAGCGTGGGTAGCAAACAGGATTAGATACCCTGGTAGTCCACGCCGTAAACGATGGGTGCTGGGTGCTGGGATGTATGTCTCGGTGCCGTAGCCAACGCGATAAGCACCCCGCCTGGGGAGTACGGTCGCAAGGCTGAAACTCAAAGAAATTGACGGGGGCCCGCACAAGCGGTGGAGTATGTGGTTTAATTCGATGCAACGCGAAGAACCTTACCCAGGCTTGACATCTAGGGAACCCTTCGGAAATGAAGGGGTGCCCTTCGGGGAGCCCTAAGACAGGTGCTGCATGGCTGTCGTCAGCTCGTGCCGTGAGGTGTTGGGTTAAGTCCCGCAACGAGCGCAACCCCTATCTTCAGTTGCCATCAGGTAAAGCTGGGCACTCTGGAGAGACCGCCCCGGTCAACGGGGAGGAAGGTGGGGACGACGTCAAGTCATCATGGCCCTTACGCCTGGGGCTACACACGTACTACAATGGCGCGCACAAAGGGCAGCGAGACCGTGAGGTGGAGCCAATCCCAAAAAACGCGTCCCAGTCCGGATTGGAGTCTGCAACTCGACTCCATGAAGTCGGAATCGCTAGTAATTCGAGATCAGCATGCTCGGGTGAATGCGTTCCCGGGCCTTGTACACACCGCCCGTCACACCACGAAAGTCGGTTTTACCCGAAGCCGGTGGGCCAACTCGCAAGAGGAGCAGCCGTCTACGGTAGGGCCGATGATTGGGGTGAAGTCGTAACAAGGTAGCCGTAGGGGAACCTGCGGCTGGATCACCTCCTTTATAGGAAAAATTCCCAACTCGCTCTTCACTTGCAAGGAACAAGGGCTTGATGCCATGCTCTTTGAGAAGTTAACGTCAGGGGCCTGTAGCTCAGGTGGCTAGAGCGCACGCCTGATAAGCGTGAGGTCGAAAGTTCAAGTCTTTCCAGGCCCACCACTTATCGGGGGTATAGCTCAGCTGGGAGAGCATCTGCTTTGCACGCAGAGGGTCGACGGTTCGATTCCGCCTACCTCCACCACAAGCTTGCTGACGTACAGTCCATGATTGGTCATTGGCGCGAAGGGTTCGCGGCAGTCATCCAGGCATGGCCTGGCCGCACCGGCCGGAAACACCGGCGGTTGCTGCTCATTTACAATTGAATAGGGGAATGGGAAGGGAATAGTAAAGTTCTTGAGAAATAAGATATCAAGGGCAACAGGTGAATGCCTTGGCGCTGAGAGGCGATGAAAGACGCGGTAAGCTGCGATAAGCATCGGGGAGGAGCTAAACATCCTATGATCCGGTGATTTCTGAATGGGGAAACCCGATGGGAGTCATGTCCCATCATCCTGGACTGAATACATAGGTTCAGAGAAGCCAACCCGGGGAAGTGAAACATCTCAGTACCCGGAGGAAGAGAAATCAAACGAGACTCCCAAAGTAGCGGCGAGCGAAATGGGAAGAGCCCAAACCGGATGGTTTCGACCATTCGGGGTTGTAGGGCCGGCATACGTGATTCCGGAGTAGGCAGGGGAAGCGAGCTGGAAAGCTCCGCCATAGCGGGTGACAGCCCCGTACACGAAACCGAAAAGGACGCAGCCGGTACCTGAGTACTGCGAGGCACGTGGAACCTCGTGGGAATCTAGGGGGACCATCCTCTAAGGCTAAGTACTCCTCAGCGACCGATAGTGAACTAGTACCGTGAGGGAAAGGTGAAAAGAACCCCTGTTAGGGGAGTGAAATAGAATCTGAAACCTGTTGCCTACAAGCTGCGAGAGCTGCTTTTTGCAGTGATCGCGTGCCTTTTGTATAATGAGTCAGCGAGTTACTCTACCGTGCGAGGTTAAGCGAAAGCGTAGCCGCAGTGAAAGCGAGGCTTAATAGGCCGATGAGTACGTTGGAGTAGACCCGAAACCGGGTGATCTATCCATGAGCAGGTTGAAGCAAGGGTAAAGCCTTGTGGAGGACCGAACCGTCAACGGCTGAAAACGTTCCGGATGACTTGTGGATAGGGGTGAAAGGTCAATCAAACCCGGTGATAGCTGGTTCTCCCCGAAATATATTGAGGTATAGCCTCGGGAATTGATTAGCGGAGGTAAAGCACTGACAGAGCTAGGGGTCCTACCAGATTACCAAACTCTATCAAACTCAGAATGCCGCTTAATTGTATCCCGGGAGTCAGACGGCGGGTGCGAAGGTTCGTCGTCAAAAGGGAAACAGCCCAGACCAACAGCTAAGGTCTCCAAATCCATGCTCAGTGGTGAAGGTAGTGGAACCGTTCAGACAGCCAGGACGTTGGCTTAGAAGCAGCCATCGTTTAAAGAAAGCGTAATAGCTCACTGGTCTAATGGCTCTGCGCCGAAAATGTAACGGGGCTAAGCATGGTACCGAAGCTTTGGCAATCTCCTTTGGAGGTTGGGTAGGGGAGCGTTCGCTACGGGCTGAAGGTGTGCCGGAAGGCATGCTGGACTGTAGTGAAGTGATTATGCTGACATGAGTAACGATAAAATATGTGAAAAACATATTCGCCGAAAACCCGAGGTTTCCTGGGTAAAGGTAATCTTCCCAGGGTTAGTCGGATCCTAAGGTGAGGGTGAAAGCCGTAACTGATGGAAAACAGGTTAATATTCCTGTACTTGTTGCGTAGCGCGATGGAGGGACGCAGGAAGATAGGCGGGCCGGGTGTTGGATATCCCGGTGCAAGCGTGTAGGAATATCCGGTAGGCAAATCCGCCGGACGAATCTGAGACGCGAGTCCGTGGGCGCAAGCCCTGAAGCCGTTGAGTCTATGCTGCCTAGAAAAGCTCCTAAGTATATCCGCAGCAATCCGTACCGCAAACCAACTCAGGTGGGTGGGATGAACAATCCAAGGCGCTCGAGAGAACTCTGGCCAAGGAACTCGGCAAAATAACCCCGTAACTTCGGAAGAAGGGGTGCTCTCTAGGGTGACATGTTTAACATATGAAGCCCCGGAGAGCCGCAGTGAATTGGTGGTGGCGACTGTTTACTAAAAACATAGGTCTGTGCGAAGTCCTAAAGACGACGTATACGGACTGACGCCTGCCCGGTGCTGGAAGGTTAAAAGGAGGAGTCAGCGCAAGCAAAGCTCCGAATTGAAGCCCCAGTAAACGGCGGCCGTAACTATAACGGTCCTAAGGTAGCGAAATTCCTTGTCGGGTAAGTTCCGACCTGCACGAATGGCGTAACGATCTCCACACTGTCTCGGCCAGAGACTCGGTGAAATTGCAGTCGCGGTGAAAATTCCGTGTACCCGCAGAAAGACGGAAAGACCCTGTGCACCTTTACTATAGCTTGACATTGGATTTTGGGCCTGCATGTGTAGGATAGGTGGGAGGCTGTGAACCCTGTACGCCAGTATGGGGGGAGCCATCGTTGAAATACCACCCTTGCATGTTTAAGATCCTAACTTCTTCCGGTCATCCCGGAGAAAGACAGTGTCTGGCGGGTAGTTTGACTGGGGCGGTCGCCTCCTAAAGTGTAACGGAGGCATGCAAAGGTTCCCTCAGCCTGATCGGAAACCAGGCGCTGAGTGCAAACGCATAAGGGAGCTTGACTGTAAGAGAGACATCTCGAACAGGAACGAAAGTTGGCGTTAGTGATCCGGTGGTCCCGAATGGAAGGGCCATCGCTCATTGGATAAAAGGTACGCCGGGGATAACAGGCTGATCGCATCCAAGAGTTCACATCGACGATGCGGTTTGGCACCTCGATGTCGGCTCATCACATCCTGGGGCTGAAGCAGGTCCCAAGGGTACGGCTGTTCGCCGTTTAAAGTGGTACGCGAGCTGGGTTTAAAACGTCGTGAGACAGTTTGGTCCCTATCTTCTGTGGGCGAAGGAGAATTGAGAGGGCCTGTCCCTAGTACGAGAGGACCGGGATGGACGCACCCCTGGTGATCCTGTTGTCGCGCCAGCGGCACAGCAGGGTAGCTATGTGCGGAAGGGATAACCGCTGAAAGCATCTAAGCGGGAAGCCTGCCTCAAGATAAGTTCTCCCCTCGAAAGAGCTGAAGGGCCCGGGTAGACTACCCGGTCGATAGGCTGGAGGTGTAAGCGCGGCGACGCGCTCAGCTGACCAGTACTAATAGCCCGAGCGGCTTATTTATCAAAAACTTTCCCCTTCCCAACCCCTATCAATTCATATTACATAGAGATTTGTCTTGGTGTTCATGGAGGAGAGGGTACACCCGATCCCATTCCGAACTCGGCAGTTAAGCTCTCCATCGTCGATGATACTGCGCATTCTTACGTGGGAAAGTAGAACAACGCCAAGACTTTATTTCCAACGGGCCGTCTTACGAAGATGGCCCGTTGTTTTTTTGTCTTACAGGCACTCCCGCATCCCCTCCGCAATCCCTAATCAGGCAAGCCGCCCCTTTCCCCCGTTTTTCTCCTCAGCCTTGCCCTCCCTCCTCCCCGGCTTCCCTCCCGCTTTTTTCCAGCTCCCACCCGGAGTTCTTCCCTCCCCGGCTTCAGGGCCTTCTCTCTCCTTCTAACGGCCCCAGCCTCCTTCCCGTAACCTCCCCTCTCTCCCCCTCCGTGCTCCCCCGGTTCCAATGCCTTTAAGAAACCCCTGCCGTGGGCGTGGTATCCTTCCTTAACGCATGACAGGCATACCGTTTTTTCTCTGCTTTCCCGCTTGGCAGACCCTACGATCGCAGGTTTTTACTGGCCATCACCTGAAACTTCAACATAAAGCCGTGCCATGGGAAACGGTTGATGCTTTCTTTCTTGAAATCCCAATAGAATAACCCAAAATCCCCCAACCATGGAGTCCTTCGGCAGAAAGCTGGATAAAAAGTCTATACTTGTAGTGTATTGTGGTAGTGTATTACGGAGATAAAACAACCTGATATTCTTACAGGGCCAAAAAGCTCTATCGTTTGCTGCTGCACAGCCTTTAGGAAGCGCTGCGAAAGCAAAGATGCGCTCCTCAGAGGCGTTTTTTAACCATGTGTACAAAGGTAAATGATTGGAGGGCATAATGGGATGCAAAAGGGGATGGAAGCTATTCAAGAAGGGAGCCTTCCATCCCCTATATTCTCACTCCATCTCATGGGGGGGGCCATACATCAGGGAGTTGTCCGTGGAGCTGGAAAGTTGCCGGTGCCGATGGCGGGGAAACCTCATATCAGGGAATTGCCCCTGCGCCCTCATTATGCTAGGAGTTTGAAAAGTGCAGGGTTCTCATCCTGACTTTCGATTGGAGGTTTCTTATGCTGAAAATCAAACATGCAGCCGTATGCATGCTCGCGCTCGCCATGCTTTCGGCGGGCTGCACCAACTACAGCGGCAATACCTATTCCGGCAGTCAGGTGCGCAGCGCTCAAACGGTACAGTACGGCACGGTGGTTTCCGTGCAGCCTGTTACGCTTGAGGAAGATCGGCCCGCCGTCCTTGGGACAGTGGGCGGAGGCGTCGTCGGCGGCGTGCTCGGCAATATGGTTGGTGGTGGACGCGGGAAGACGCTGGCGACTATCGCTGGCGCAGCCCTCGGCGCGGCTGGCGGCTATGCCGGCGAGAAGGCGCTGACCAAGCAGAATGGCCTTGAAATTACGGTTGAACTGGAAAACGGGCAGCAACTGTCCATTGTTCAGGCCGCCGATCAGCAGTTTTCTCCGGGGGAACGCGTCCGTGTGCTGCGCGGCAGTGACGGCTCGGCGCGTGTGACCCGTTAGCTTTTCAGGAACGCCGTATTGCGGCATCGTATAATCCGTCGTGCGTCGGCATGACGAACAACCAAGGAGCATCCATGCTGGATCCGAAACAGTGTGTTCTTTTCAGCGGCGGGGCCGCCGGAACCGAGCAGTTTTTCGGCGCGCAGGCCGAGGCTTGGGGCATTGAAGAAGTGAATTACAGCTTTGATGGGCATCAGATCGAACGGAAGCGCGGCGTACGCGTCCTCACTTCCGAAGAATTGGCCCTGAAAGATGTGAGCTTGACGTATGTTTCCCGCCTCATGGGGCGGGAATTTACGAAGGCCCCCCTGTTCCGCAAGGTTCTTCAGTCCATTTGCTGGCAGGTCAGCAGCGGTCAGGAAGTCGTGGTCGTGGGCAATATTCAGCCTGACCAGACCGTCAAGGGCGGTACGGGCTGGGGTGCCGAATTCGCCAAGATCTGCAACAAGCCCCTCCTTGTGTTCGATCAGGATCAAGACGGCTGGTATCGCTGGCTGAACGACGCTTGGGTCAAGGTGGAAGAGCCCGTCATTGAACATACGCATTTCACCGCCACGGGGACCCGGTTTATGGAAGCCAACGGACGCAAAGCCATTTCGGATCTGTTCGCCCGTTCGTTCAATCGCTAGGCTCGGACGTTTTGCCGTATTGTGGACAGCCATCCTGTTTTGCGCAGGATGGCTGTCTTTGTGAAGGTGGAGTATGCCGTTGTTTGCCGTTCCGTCCGTAAAGAGCGATTCGCTCGGTCTGTTGGCGGGTTTTTGCGCCTTTCTCATTTGGGGCTTTCTGGTCGTTTTCTGGCATATGCTGGATGCCGTGGCTCCGTTTGAAATCCTGTGTTACCGCATCGTTTTTTCGTTTGTGAGCTTGCTTCCCGTCGTTTTGCTGGCAGGGCGCTGGGCGGAGGTCGTCAGTGCTTTCCGCAACCGCCGCGTGGCCCTGACCATGTTCGCCAGTTCCTGCGTGGTGGGTTTGAACTGGTTCCTGTACATATGGGCCATCAGTACCGGGCAGATCCTTGAAACGAGCCTCGGATATTACACCAATCCCCTTATGAACGTGCTGTTCGGCTTCCTTTTTTTGCGTGAACGACCGTCGCGGCTTCAGGGGATAGCCATTTTGTTGGCCTGTACCGGCGTCCTGCTGAGTTTTTTGGGCCATAATCAGTTTCCGTGGCTGGCCCTGTCGCTGGCTTTCACTTTTGCACTGTATGGCTTTATCCGAAAAACGGTTTCCGTTGAGGCGCTTCCCGGTTTGTTCATTGAGACAATCGTGTTGATGCCCTTTTCGCTCGGCTGGATTCTGTATCTCTACTGGAATGGGGAGGGGTTTCTTTGCAGCCCGACGGTTCGGGAGAGCTTTTTGTTGTTTCTTGCCGGGCCGGTCACATCCTTGCCGTTGGTCATGTTCGCCTATGCCGCCCGGCATATGCGCTTGATGACGCTTGGCCTGCTGCAATACATTTCCCCAACCTGCACGTTCTTCCTCGGCATATTTCTGTTTAAGGAAGCCTTGAATCCGACCACGTTGGTGACGTTCGTCTTCATCTGGTTGGCCTTGTTGTTGTATACGGTTGAAAGCTGGCGGCAGACGCGGCACTTGCCGCATTGAGGGGACGGAAAAGGCGAGGCGCCGTGCTTCGTCTTTTTTAGGCTCTGCCATAGAGTGTGGTTGTTTTATCTTCGCAGTATGTTGAAAATACAGATTTTTCAATTTTTTTATTGGCGGATTCTGCTGAGGCATTCTCTTGGTTATTCCTTTGAAATTTCAAGAGGCTGTGTCCTAGAAAATGGTTGATGCTTTTTTCCTTGAAGTTCCGAAGGAGTAACCGGCAAAATGCCTTGGCTATGGATTCCGCTAAAGGGAAAATCTTGATAAAAAGTTTGTATTTTTACCGTGTTATGGAGATGAAGCAACCATATACTATGACAGAGCCTTTCAAGAAAGCATCAACTATTTCCTGTGACACAGCCTTTTTCTACTGCTGGATGTATGGGCGCATGGGCGAAAGGGGGCGGTTCCGTTAGGTGCCATATGGGAAAACTGTATGGGCGTTCCATCCTTGCGTGTATCAATAAAAAAATCCTCGTGTTGCCGAGGATTTTTTTATTGGAAGGGGAGGATATGAAAAAGCCCCGACAGGCGGGGCAATAGGGTGGTGTGTTTCATGACGGTTCTTTGGGCTTGAGGAGGCATTGTATAGGGAGGTGGGTTAGTGGGTCCGCTTGAGCTCATAGCCGAACTGTTCGGCTATATGCTCAAGCGGTTGGATATTGCCAGTGACCCGCATGATGTCGACGAGGGTTTCCGCGCCGAGTTTCGCGCCGTCGTCGAAGGGGTTCACTTCACGCAGCAGGGTGGAATACGGTTTGCCCACGGCGGCGGCAATGTTTTTGGCACCAAGGCCGCTTTCCAAAACGATATCATGGACGGCAGAAATAAGATTGGTGGACATAAGGGTTCTCCTTTGGTTGCGTGTTCAAACAACACCACCTGTTCTTAGCTATACCTGATTCTCATTGGAAGACAAGGCCATTAGATTTTTTTTGGGGGGGCCTTTTGTGCCCCTTTTTCTTCAATAAAAAGGGAGTAAGCATAGCCAAGTTGGTTATCCAGCTAAAATCACTGCTTAAATAAAAAGGCTGTGCCATGGAAAAAGGCTGTGCCATGGAAAGCGGTTGATGCTTTATTTTTTGCAATTCCAAAGGAATAACGAATAAAATGCCTCAATTATGGAGTCCATCAGCGAGAAA
The DNA here is from genome assembly GCF_059728385.1 of Bilophila sp. T19-St14. Lineage (NCBI taxonomy): Bacteria > Pseudomonadati > Thermodesulfobacteriota > Desulfovibrionia > Desulfovibrionales > Desulfovibrionaceae > Bilophila > Bilophila sp. T19-St14. The sequence continues at coordinate 1,325,331 of NZ_BAAGFT010000001.1, read as the reverse complement.
ACTTGGAAAAAGTTTATATTTTAAATATATTACAAAAATAAGCTAACTCTATGCTATGTGACAGAGCCAAATAAACAGGCTGTGTTTTAGGTTATGTTGTTATTTTGTATATAATTATTTGAAATTATTAAAAAATAAGCTTTTTGTGGCTTGAAAGATAGTTAAATAACTTCAATAGATTATATCTAATTGGCGACACGTCCTAGAAAATGGATGATGCTTTTTTCCTTGAAGTTGCAAAGGAATAACCGGCAACATGCCTTAGCCGTGGATTCCGCCAAAGGGAAAACTGAAAAAAGGCTGTATTCTCACTGTCCTACGGAGATGAAATAAACGTATCTTTATAGGACAGAGCCAATAAAAAAAGCCCATTAAAAGGGCTTTTGGGCGATTGCCAAAAAAATCAATGGGCTGATAAGGCCTTTTCAGGCGGTCTTGTTTTGTGAACTATAGCGCGCCGTGAGCGGTCAGGGCATACAGATACCGCTGCGTGCGGGACGCTGTGTACGCATACTGCCCGGCAATACGCCACTTTTTTGCGGCCTGTTCCCAGTCTGGAGATTCTTGGAGGCGGTCACGCAAAAGCAGCACGGCCACGCCGTTGGGGTTCAGGCTGCCTTTGACGAGTTCCAGAACACCGGGCCACGGCATAAACGCCCGGCTGACGACAAGATCCGCTGTCCGTGCTGGAGGCCCTGCCATAAACGCTTCGGCCCGGCCCCGGAAGACATGGGTTCCGGGCAGGGGGTATTGGGCAAGGACTGTGGACAGGAACAAGGCGCGTTTTTCACGGGCTTCGACCATCCAGTAATCGCCTTCCTGCCAGATCATGCGCAGGGGGATTCCGGGGAGCCCGGCTCCCGATCCCAGATCCCAGCAGCACGGTGCGGCGCTGCATTTCACATCTTCGCGCAGAAAACGCCCAAGGTGCAGGCTGTCGACAACCAGCGTGAAAAAGGTGTCCTCAGCCGTCCGGGTGCCGACGAGGTTCATGACCTTGTTCCACTGCATGAGCAGGCCAAGATATCCGGCGAGCGGGTGCAACGTCTCTTCGGCAAGCTCGAAACCGGCGCGTTTGGCCCAGTCCTGAAGATCATACGGGGATACGGATGATGGACGCATGGCGACTCCTTGATGCTGTAGAGGGATGAGAGGCGGTTATACCCGTAAGGCGCGCATTCGTACAGCGTGGGAGTTTGCCGCGCCTGACTGCCCCGACCGACGCAGGGAGCGCTATTCGGAAAGGGTGAGCAGAACGTCAGGGACGGACTGTCCCGGCGGGCGTGGGGAATGCTTTTCGTGCGTTCTTCGCCTTGGCTTGCTTGAGGTTGCCCCTTGCAGGTATGGGAAGTACCAACATGGAATTTTGGGATGAGGCCGTAAGGAGGATCGCCCCCTGCGGGTACGGGAAGTACCCGTATGTGACCGTGGAGCCGGGCGCGGAACTGCGGTTACCCTGGTGGGTACAGGGAATACTCTTTCAGTGCCGCCATGCCCTGAAGTGCACCTGACTCCCCTTTGCTGGTGCGGGGAATACTGCTGTGTACGCATACTGCCCGGCAATACGCCAAGACTCACCCTGCGGGTACGAGGAATACCCCCCGGTGCTTGAGCACGCGGACGTGGTGGTAAGACTCCCCCTGTGGGTACGGGGAATACCTACAACAAGTTCACTGAACTGGCCCAGCAGTAAGATTCCTCCTACGGGTACGGGGAATACTCCGGCGAGCCTGTCGGGCAGTCGCCGGAGATTGCTCCCGGTGGACACGGAGAATGCCAACGGGCAATCCACGCTCCGGGTGTGGGAGTTGGCCACTCCCGGTATAAAGAATACCGCTGTGCTCCGGCTTTATCCCAGCCTCTGGGGGACTGCCCTCGGAGGACACGGGGAATACCCGCCGTGCACGGCGGCGAGGGCATTCCGGAAAGACACTGCCCCCGAAGGACGCGGGGAATACTCTGAACGCCGCCGACGCCATGCTTAAAATCGGGACTGCTTCCGGCGGGAGGGGGAGCACCCTGCCGCCGGAGGCGTTGCCGTTCATCCTTTCCCGCTTGTCTTCCGCAGATTGTCCACCTGGCGGCAGATGCCCATGAGCATATCCATTTCGTGCCGCCTCAGGCCGGACTTGCCGAGGAAGCGGCGCAGGGGCATCAGGAAGTAGTCGGGGTTGTCGCTTTTGAGATAATCTATGGCGAGGAGCGTTTCCTTGAGCCGGGCGTAGAGCAGGGCCTGTTCCTCGTGCGTGATGCGGCGCGACTGCTGGCCGGGATCGTTTCCAAGCGGCGGCTGCGGGTCTACGCGGCTGACGGCCTTCATGCATTCGTAGGTAAGGATGAGGATGGCCTGCGCCAGATTGAGCGAAGAAGCCTCTCCAGCGGTGGGGATGGTCACGAGGCGCTGGCACTGTTCGATGTCGGCATTGCTCAGGCCGCGATCCTCACAGCCGAACACGATGGCGACCCGGTTGCCTTCGTGGAGCAGGGGCGCGATTTCCCCGGCGGCCTGTTCCGGCGTCAGCAGGCCGCGCCGCCATCCGCCCGTGCGGGCCGTGGTGCCGAAGGTCAGGACGTTGGGGGCGAGCGCCTCGCCGAGCGCCGGTTTGACCTCAATGGCGTCGAGCAGGGGCTCGCCCTTGGCTGTGGCCAGAGGCCGGGCTTTTTCCTTATCCCACCATACGGGGCTGACGAGCGTCAGGTGCCCGCAGCCCGTGTTGGCGCAGGCGCGGGCCGCCATGCCGATGTTTTCCGGGAACTTGGTTCCCACCATAATGATTTCCAGATGCCGCAGGGCATCCTGTGAAGCTTGCACGAGCATATTCACTTCCGGGGAGACAGGGTGGAAAGGGCGTCCTCAAGCTTGCCCGCCGTGTACAGATCCCTGAGCACGATGGGGCTGTTTGAGAGGAGGCCCTTGGGGAAAATGGCCGTGACCGGGATGCTGACGCTGCCGATGGCGCGGAGCAGCGCCTGCGCTTCCGGGTCGGGGCGGGTCAAATCCACCTTGATGAGGCGCAGCCCGTAGCGTTCCGTGATGGCGTGCAGGCGTTTGGGCGTCAGCACGGTCTGCTCAAGGAATTTGCAGGAGGGGCACCAATCCGCCGTGAATTCGACCAGCAGCGGTTCTTTTTTCAGCAGCGAGCGGAACGTGTCCGCTTGGAACGCTTCCCACGGCGCGGGTTCGGGCGCGGGCCGCACGCTCCACCAGATGGAGCCGCCTACCATAAGGAGCGCGAGCGCGCCCGTAAAGAGCTTTTGCGGCCCAGAGGCCCGCAATCCGCCCCAGTGCCCCCAGATCCATGCCGCCAGCGCGCAGACGAGCAGGGTGACGAGCGCGGGGAGCCGTTGCGATTCGGGGAGAATGGACAGCAGATAGATGGCCGTGCCCATGAGGAAGAAACCGACCAGCCGTTCCATGATTCCCGTCCATGCGCCGGGTTTGGGGAGGATGCGGGCCGCGCCGGGCCAAGCCGCGAGGATGAGGTACGGCAGGGCCATGCCGATCCCGGTTGCGGTGAATACGGCGGCGATTACGGGCAGGGGCTGGAGCGCCGCCCAGCCGAGCACGCCGCCGAGCAGGGGGCCGCTGCATGGGGTGGCCAGCAGGGTGGCGACGAGGCCGGTGAGGTAGGCTTGCATTTTGGGGCTGCGTGACGCGCCGACCTTGAAATCGAGCACGGGCAGCGTGAACACGTCGAACAGGGAGAGGGACAGCAAAAAGACGAGGATCAGCAGCCCATACACGAGGTGGGTGTTCTGGAACAGGCCGCCCCACGCCAATCCGAGCGCGCCGACGCAAAAGGCCAGCACGAGGAACCACGTCAGGATCCCGGCGGCGAAGAGTACGTTGTGCCTGCGGAAATGGGCGAGGCGTCGGCTTTCTGTTTCATGGCCCGATGCGCTCAGCAGGGCGGAAACCTTCATGGTCAGCACGGGCAGCACGCAGGGCATGACATTGAGGATAAGGCCCGCCAGCAATCCGAGGAGCAGGGCCGTGCCGAGGGCTGTGGGCTCCAGGGATTCCTGCGAGAAGCGCGGCATAAACCGCCATTCTTCAGGCTCAGCGGGGCTTCCGGGGGCAAGCCGGGCGGACGGCCCGGAAAGCGGCGTCAGCGGGGTGACGGATTGCTGTGGGTGGGCCTGCGGAGGCACGGGCTCGGAAAGGGTGGGGAAAACGGTTTTGCCGAGCTGCCCATACGCCTCCAGAGCGGCGGGGCTCGGCGGAGGCAGCGTTTGGGGGAACGTGAGGGAAACCGTTTGCTGCACGGGGACGCAGTTTTTGTCCGAGCAGAGGAGCATGGAAAGCCCGGCGGAGAGGGGGCCGGGTACGGGGGCATCGAAACGGATGAAGATCGGGAACCGGGAGGTATAAGCGAGGATCTGCTTTGTAGGTTCGAAGGTGTCGGGCGTAAGTCGGCCCTGCGGGTAGAGGACTGCGGCTGCGGCGGGCTGTCCCTGCGCGTCGCGGACGTTCAAGCTGGTGGGAATGGGTGCGTCCGCGTAGTGGGAGTAGGTGTGGTAGCCTTTTTGCGGCGTCACCCAGAGCACGGCCGCCGGATGCCCGTCCAGCTCGGCATATTCCGTATCCAATGAAAAAGGAAGTGATTCCGCCTTGGTAAGAGCCGCAGCATACAGCAGGAAACCTGCGGCAAGGCAGAGTATAAGCCATATATGGAGTGTGTTTTTCATTTTCATGGGGTGGACGGTAGCGTTTTTTCTTCCCTTTTGCAAAAAGGGTATTGACACTTGCCCCTTATTTGGACTAAACCTCTTTTCACGCCGCGAGGCACGGGTCATTAGCTCAATTGGTAGAGCAGCTGACTCTTAATCAGTTGGTTCGGTGTTCAAGTCACCGATGGCCCACCAGCAAAACAAATCAAGGACTTTCGAGGAATCGAAAGTCCTTTTTTTATGTCGTTAGCCTGTTGAGGGCGTGCAGGGGCTAAAACAATAAGCCACCCGTAAAGGGTGGTTGTCATTTCGTGGGTTCCTGTTGGGAAAGGGCCTACCCCATCCCACTGGTAAGGGGCATCTCAGGAGGGCAGGGGGCAGGTTTTAGCCGGATTGATTGAGTGATTGCTCCAAATAACCTTTATATACCCGCTCGTTTTGCCCATCAAGGTTCATCTGGTACATACGGAACGTGGTCAGTATGTCTTTAGGCTGCCATTGTTCCTTATACGAATATTGATAGAGCATCCCCAGGCGTTTCATAACATTTCCGCTGCGGGGATTCTTGATGTCATGTGTGGCAGTAATGTAAGGAATGCCATCTTTCTTGGCTTGATGGATGACGGCATTGGCCGCTTCAGTAACAATGCCGTTGCGCCAAAAGGCTTTGAGCAGACCATAGCCAAGGTCATGGGGTTCATTGGCGTCTATATTGACATAGCCAATTGGAAGGTTGTCGCTTTTTAAACAAATCGCATACCTGTAACCGTAAGGTTGGCTGTAGGTGTCCAAGTACCTTTCTTTAAGGAAAAGGCTTGCTTCCTCTATGGATTGTAATGGAAACCAAGGCAAATACGTGTTTACTTCTTTATCGCTGTGTATTGTAAACAAGGCATATAAATCATTTTCAGTGAATCTCCGTAAGAGAAGCCTCTCCGTTTCCAATGTCGGCGTATTTGTAAAATCCATATATATTCCTTTTCAATCATATATCAAATGACACATCATTTTTTGAATAGAAAAATAACCTGATGCTTATTTTCATTTTAGGATTCCGGTGCCTTTTTGTCAAAGGCTGTGCCATAGAAAACGGTTGATGCTTTATTTCCTTAAAATTCCAAAGAAATAACCAATAAAATCCCCCAATCACAGATCCCATCAACGGAAAGATTGGATAAAAAGTATGTATTTCAATATATTACTAAAACAAAGCAATCATGTACTATGATAGAGCCTTGTCAAATTAAGGCATATTGTTTTGCATATTCAACAGCAAGCCGGATGATGCTGGTAAAATGTATGGCGTTTTTGATGCGGAAAACCTGTAGGAGCCCCATTGTGTGATGCCGCGTTCTCCTGCGTCGGCTGATGGGGAGTATGGGAAGCGGCGGGAAGCAGAGAGGAAAGATGTTGTCTCCTTACTAGTTGAAAAAACAGGTTCTTTCTTTTTATTGAGGAAAAAATCCAAAAAGTGCGGAGAATGTGTTGACATGGCCCTCCGTTTTCGATACATCCGTTTTCGCGCGATGAGCGCGGACAAAATACCCTTGGGTCATTAGCTCAATTGGTAGAGCAGCTGACTCTTAATCAGTTGGTTCGGTGTTCAAGTCACCGATGGCCCACCAGCAAAAAAGAATATCCCGACAGGTTTTCCTGCCGGGATTTTTTGCGTTCTTTTGCCAGGAGGCAGCGAGGGGAGCGCGGTCGGGATGCGCCCGCGCTGTGTTCCTTTTAGGTTATGTTGTTTTTTTATGTAACTGTTTTAAATTATTAAAAGGCTGTGTTATAGAAAATGGTTGATGCTTTTCTCCTTGAAGTTCCACAGGGATAACCGACAAAATGCCTTAGCCCTGTATTCCGCCAAAAGGAAAACCGGAGAAAAGGGCTGTATTTTCACAGCACTGTAGAGATGAAACAACCACAAACTATAACAGAGCCTATTAAAAACAGTATTTTGTAATTTGAAAATGATTAAATAATTTCAGTAGATTATATCTGATTAAAAACACGGCCTAGGGTATGCCGGGATTATCTGAAGAGGATGGAGCGGAATATCGAAAGGCCGAGGAGGATAGTGCCGAATGCGAAACAACGGCGCAAGGCCTGCATCGGCAATCGTGGCGAGTGGGCCAGCCGTGCGCCCACGACGGCCATGAGCATGCTGGAAACCAGCAGGCAGAACATGCCGGGAAGGTACACGAAACCTACGGAGTAGGGAGGGAGATCCGGGACACTCCACCCTGAGATGGCATATCCGAGGGTTCCGGTTAGGGTGATGGGCAAGCTCAGGGCGGCGGACGTGCCTACGGCGTCGGCCCAATCGATCGCGGCCCAGGCAAGGAAGATCACGCAGAGCATGGTTCCGGCGATGCCCGCAAGGCTTGAAATCAGGCCAATGAGTATGCTGACCGGAAGCATGGCCCGTTCAAGCCGCCCCGTCTTTGGCTGGGGGGTGGAATTGATGAGCAGATGGACGCCGACCAGTATGATGAAGAAGGCGAAAAAGCCGCGCAGGAATAACCCCGGAAGGTGTGGGGCGAGGAGTGCGCCGCCGAGCGTGCCCGCAATGATGCCGGGGGCCATTTTTTTCCAAATGTCGGCGCGCACGGAACCATAGCGCCTGTGCGCCAGCACGCTGGAAAGGGATGTGAATAGGATGGTGGCGAGGGACGTGCCGAGCGATAGGTGCTGCGTCATGTCCACGGAAAAACCGAGGCGGTCGAAAAACACGTTGAGCAGGGGCATGATGATTACCGCCCCGCCGACGCCGAGAAGCCCGGAAAGGAGCCCCACAAAGGCCCCGCCAAGCACAAGAAAGCCGAACATGGAAAGCATAATGCCCCTCCTTTTTAAAAAGACAGAAAACAATTTCGATGGCCCTATCATATCGGGAGGTTTCCCCCAGAATCCAGTGATAGCAGATCAGCCGTCAGAGATCGATAGGCTTCCGGGGTTCTTCCAGATGTACGGCGAGTCCTTCCTGCGGGGAGTAAGCCTTTCGGCCCACAGCGTACGGAGAAATATTCCGTCAATATACTGTGTTGTGCCGGAAGAGCTGTAGGGGGATGGAGGCAGAGGGAAGGAGGGAGAGAACAAGAAGCCCCTCCGTGCATTCGCAATTGCAGCTACGAACATGAAGGGGCTTCTTTTGAAGGGAAAACGGGGCGTATCCATGTCGTCCCTGTTTGTTTTTTATGGTGCCAGAGCTTTCCGCCTGCTGGCGAAAGGAAGAGGTTCAGGCCGCCCTCGTCATGGTGTTTCGCCTTGTCCCCCTTTTTGAGCTTTCGTAGGTAGCCATCTGAAAACGGCACGATATTTCCGCCCCCACGGTATTATGCCGCCACCTGATGCCGTAAAAAATGCCGTCTGAATTACGGTATGTCTATAGGTCAAATAAGACTGCCTGAGAGTGCATTTAATTGCATAACCTAAAGTCCCGTAAGGCTTTTTAGGCTTTACGGGACTTTGTGAGATTCTAGCTTGGTGCCCAGAGCGGGGATTGAACCCGCACAACCTTGCGGTTCAGGGATTTTAAGTCCCTTGCGTCTGCCAGTTCCGCCATCCGGGCGTGGGGCATTGAGAATACGTGCATCATGGGGAGGAGTCAACAGGCGGGCCCGTTTTCCCTCCGGCTTCCGGTCTGCGCAATGTGCGCATACGCTGATAGGCTTAGGATGCGTACCCTTCAAAAAGAGGAAGAAGTTCCAGCGGATCATAGAGGATTGTATCCGCGCCGCTTTCTTTCAGCTCCTGAGCACCTCGAAATCCCCAGTCGACGCCGACAGCAGTCATTCCGGCATTGCGGGCCGTCAGCATGTCCACATTGCTGTCCCCGACAAAGGCCGCTTCGTGTGGGGCAACGCCAAGATGCCGGGCCGCATTGAGGGCCCCGGCGGGATCGGGCTTATGGGGCAGGTTCGGCATAGCCCCCTGAATGAACAGGAAAGGCTCGTCGGGAAAGTAGTGCTTGAGCATATGGAGCGTCCACTCGTGCGGCTTGTTCGTCACGACGGCCAAGGGGATGCCGCGCCGTTGGAGTTCCTGCAAGAGTTCGGGGATATGCGGGTAGGGGCGCGTTGCTGCGGCCCAGTTTTGGGCATAGTTGTCGCCCGTGCGCCCCACCAGTGTTTCAAACCCCGCAGGCCCAAGCCGATCCGCTTCCCCTTCGGGCAGTGCGCGGCGGACGAGCATACACAGGCCGTTGCCGACGAACTGGCGATACGCGGCAACGGGATGTTGCGGGTAACCGGCTGAATGCAGCGCGGCATTGGCGGCATTGGCAAGATCGTCGAGCGTGTTCAGTAATGTCCCGTCGAGATCAAAGATGGCGGCGCGATAGTTTGGCTTGTCCATAGCTGTTCCTTTGAAATCCGTTGCATCCGCCGTGCCGTGCACGGGGAAAGGGAACGGGTGCGACGGCAGCATGACAAAGGACGCCGCGTCTTTCAAGGGGGGATCCCGTGCGGATCGAATGCGGTGGGTTGCATCGCGGCTGGATTTTGCTAACTCTAGCGCGGTGCCGCGGCATTGCGGCGATTTTTTGGAAGCGGGGGCAGTATGGCGCAGGGTAAGGAACGTGCGGATGAGTTGGTTTTTGCGCAAGGTTTGGCGGAAAGCCGCGAAATGGCGAAACGCCTGATCATGGCGGGCAAGGTGGCGCTGGAGGATGTTTCCGGCGTACGGCAAAAAGTGGATAAGCCCGGCCACAAATATCCGCCGGATACGGCCTTCGTGTTGGTCGGCATTGAGAAGTACGTCAGCCGTGGCGCGTATAAGCTGCTGACCGCCATAGAGCACTTCAAGCTGGATGTGACCGGGTTCGTCTGTCTGGACGCCGGGGCTTCCACGGGCGGGTTTACGGACTGCCTGCTGCAGCACGGTGCGGCGAAGGTGTACGCTGTGGACGTGGGCAAGGAGCAGCTCCATGAGCGTATGCGCCGCGATCCGCGGGTCATCAGCATGGAAGGGACGAATTTGCGCACGGCTCCCGAATCATTGATTCCTGAACCGGTGGACATCATCGTTGCTGATGTCTCTTTCATTTCCCTGACGCTGATCCTGCCTCCCTGCGTGCGTTGGCTCAAAGAGGGCGGCTTGGTGGCGGCGCTGGTCAAGCCGCAGTTTGAGCTGGGGCCGCATCAGACGGACAAGGGCGTGGTGCGTGATCCCGCCTTGCGGCAGCAGGCGGTGGACAAGGTGTTGTTGTTTTGTCAGGAGCGTCTCGGCCTTGAGTGCCTCGGCGTCGTGCCCGCCGCCGTCAAGGGGCCCAAGGGGAATCAGGAGTATATCGTTTGCCTGCGCCGCGTAGGGTCTGGGCGGGTGGCCTGCGGAAGTGCGGTGGAGGAATAGGCTAAGGATAGGGTGGGGATAGGCGGGGGAGGAAAACCCTTCTGGAGAAGGGTTATTCCTCCCCCGCACCCCCTCCTTTCCCAAGACTTTCGACTGGTGGGGAGGCTGCACGGCAGGAGTCCCTTCGTTTGTTGGGCCTGCCGGGGTATTGAGGGGAAAAGATGTGGAGGGGACTGGATGGCGTTTGTCCGTCCGTTGCCATGTATGGGAAAGAAGAAAACGGCCTGATTCAATGGAAATGGATCGGGCTGTTTTTTTATGGTGGCGATGGGGTGGAGGGTGCGGGCCGTTCGCCCTTCGGGGGAAAGGGGGACAGTTGTATGGGGATGGTTTCCCGAAACCGGAGGCATAAATGGGAAGCGGCACTGATGCGCGGCTTTTCCACGGTGTATTGTCCCGGATTGGGGCTGAAAGGGAATGGAGCTTGTGAGGCGTTCCCTTTTTTGATGTTTTTTGAAAGGCTGTGTCCTAGGTTGTGTTGTTGTTTGAGATATAATTATTTGAAATTATTAAAATAATTTTTTATGACTTGAAGATGATTTAATAATTTGGCTGTGTCATAGAAAACGGTTGATGCTTTATTTCCTTGAAATTCCAAAGAAATAACCAATAAAATCCCCAATCACAGAGCCCACCAGCAGAAAGATTGAAGGAAAAGCATATATTTTCAATATATTGCTGAAACAAAACAACCATGTACTATGACAGGGCCAATAATTCCAATAGATTATATCTAATTGATGACACGACTTAGAAAATGGCAGATGCTTTTTTCCTTGAGGTTCCAAAGGAATAACCGGCAAAATGCCTTAATCGTGGATTCCGCCAAGGGGAAAATTGAAGAAAAAGGCCGTATTTTCACCGTACTGAGGATATGAAACAACCACATGCCATGACAGAGCCTTTTGAAGAAATTCAGTTGGCATTTTAATTGGTTAGGCTGTGTCATAGAAAATGGTTGATACTTTTTTTCTTGAATTTCCAAAGGAATAAGTAACAAAATACTTTAACCACGAATTCCGCAAAGAAAAAACTAACGAAAGAGGCTGTATTTTCACCATACTGTGGAGATAAAACAACCATATGCTATGACAGAGCCATTTGTTATGGCGTCATGGGCATTGAAGGTGTGAATTTCTTTCTTTCTTTCTTTCTTTCTTTCTTTCTCTCTCTCTCTCTCTCTCTCTCTCTCTCTCTCTCGTTTGGGGCGTGTTATCGGTATTCAGGGATAGGGCGTTTCACCTGTTCAAGAAAGGTTCCTGTGACGAGGCCGAGCAGTTCTTCCGTTTTGTTTTGCGAATAGGCGTCCCCCGCGTGGAAGCGGATGATGGGGGCGAGCCAATCCTGCATGTCGCTGCGGGGATGCCCGGCGCTGAACATCCGAAGCTGATCCTCAAGCAGGAACACCTGATGGATGGTGATGTCCTTGATGACTTCGGCATCGGACATCTCTTTGCCAGCCCATTCTTTGAAGAAGGCTTTGTAGTCTTCGGCAAGGGCCGCCACGGATTCCTCGCGCATCATACGGGCGGCCCGGAGGTAGACCCGCAGGAAGGAGGCCACTTGGCTTGGGTGGGCATCGGCAAAATCCTTATCCGCCATGAGCAGTACGGACTGCGGGGCATTGGCGGATCGCGACGTGGCCGCGACCTTAAGCCCATGCTCGTCTCCGGTGTAGCTGTAGGGGGCCCACAGCACGATGGCGTCGCCTTCCCCTCTAAGGAAAGCCTGGAGGCCCGGTGCGGCATCCGTATTGTTGATCCGCACGTCCCCAGCCGTCAGGCCGTAGGCGGCAAGCCATTTGGCAAGGAGGTATTGGGCCGATGACGAGGCGGGGCAAATGATGGTTTTCCCCCTGATGTCGTCGGCCTTGCCGTAGAGGTTCGGATACCCCTTGTTGGCGCCTTTGGTGTTGAGGATTGGGCTGTCGGGCCGGACCATGACCACATTGGCCAGGGATTCGTCATTGCCGACGCCGATGATGGTGAACCGTTCGGGGTGGGGGCTGGTCAGGATGGGGAACGCGCCGCAGGCTCCTATGGCCCACTTGTCCGCGTTGCCGATCAGATCTTTGCCCGAATCGAACCTGTTGAGGACGATGTCGAGCCCTTCCTGTTTGTCCCAGCCCTTTTGTTTGGCGTACCAGATGAGGAACGTTTCATGTTCGGGGAGCCAGCCCGTTTCGAGTTTGAACGCAGGTTCCTGCTGGGCGGCCGAGTGCGCCGCCAGGCTGAGGAGAAGTGCAACAATGCCGAATAGTCCGAACAGCGTACTGCGCCGCATGGCTCTGTCCTTTATAAGATGGCCTTAAGAAAAAGTGGGGAGTGGGTGGAATGGAAACGATCAGGTTTGACAGAAAAATCACTTCTTATGGATTCTGCTTGGATTCATACCGGGTTTGTGCCCGATTGCCAAGAAGTTGTGTTTTTCACGTATGTTTTGCCTCATTCCGTTCCGTTTGGGGACGAGTGGAAGGCGGCTTTTTCCCCTTGCGTCCTCAACATATTGAGGCTGTTTGACGAATCAACCTATACGAATAAGGCGTACTCCAAAAGATGAGGCTATTGATGGGACAAAAATGTCCCGTGGGACAAAAATGCCCCATGAGGGTAGTTTGGTTTAACTCGTTAGAAATACATAAAATACAGGATAACGGATTCTTTACGGGACATTTGTGTCTCATTGTGAGGAAAAGAACGTTTTGGTGGATTATTTGAAAAATGGAAAAATATTATTTTTTTATTTCAAGAGATTAGTATGGATAAAAGCCTCGTTGCTGTGCTTGTCCGGCTATTTTGGCCCGGCACTTGCTAAAGGGTTAGTGCCTTCGGGAACAATCCCGACGTTCCAATAGAGTTTTTGGATGATGCGTCCTTTTTCGTTCAAAGCCGGTGTACGGCGGTGAACAAAAGAGAGCGCGAAGAAACCGCTCTTGAAACGCGAAGACAAAGAGGGACTTTTGGTCATGAGCAACGAACATGTTGAAAGCGGACGTGAAGAACTGAAGAAAACGATGAGCCCGGCTGAAGTTTGGGCTCTTGCCGTAGGCGCCATCATCGGCTGGGGCTGCTTTATCCTCCCCGGCACGCGCTTCCTCCCCGAAGCTGGGCCTGTCGGCAGCATATTGGCCTTCATTGTCGGCGGCGGCCTCCTGTGCTTCGTCGCCCTCGCGTACAGCATCCTCGTCAAGGCCTATCCCGTGGCCGGCGGTGCGTTCACCTACGCCTATGTCGGTTTCGGCAAGGCTTGGGCGTTTGTTTGCGGATGGGCGCTCATCCTTGGCTACCTCTGCGTCATCGCCGCCAACGGCACCGCGCTGGCCCTCCTCAGCCGCGCCTTGCTGCCGGGTGTGTTCGACGTGGGGTATCTGTACAGCGTAGCCGGCTGGGACGTGTATGCCGGTGAGTTGGCCATGATGACCTGCGTTTTCCTCTTCTTCGGCTACATGAACTATCGCGGCATGGACTTCGCCAGCAGCATCCAGCTCATCCTCGCTTTTGCGCTGGTGGCCGGCGTGCTCATCCTGACCGTGGGCTCTTTCTCCACCTCCACCGCGTCGCTTGACAACCTTTCGCCCATATTCGCCGAAGGCCGTTCTCCTTGGGCCTGCATCATCTCCATCGTGGCGATTACGCCTTGGCTGTTCGTCGGCTTCGACACCATTCCCCAGACCGCTGAAGAATTCGACTTCCCGCCTGAAAGATCCCGTCGCCTGATGCTGTACTCCATCGCGTGCGGTGCGGCGTTGTATGCCCTTGTCCTGATTTCCGTGGCCGTCATCATTCCTTATACCGACCTTCTTGGGCAGAACCACACATGGGCTACCGGCGCTGTGGCTGACATGGCCTTCGGACGCTTCGGCGGCCTGATCCTCGCCGTCCCCGTCCTCGCGGGCATCCTGACCGGCATGAACGGCTTCTTCATGGCCACCACGCGCCTGCTGTTCAGCATGGGCCGCGGCAAGTTCCTGCATCCTTGGTTCCTTAAGGTGCATCCCAAGTATGGCACCCCGACCAATGCCGTGCTGTTCACCCTCGTCCTGACCCTTATCGCGCCTTTCTTCGGCCGTTCCGCCCTCAACTGGATCGTCGATATGTCCGCTATGGGCACCGCGCTCGCCTACTTCTCCACGTGCCTTGTCGCCTACAAGTACGCCGCCCGCTTTGCGGAAAAGGCCCCGTGGTGGAGCAAGTCCGTGGCCGTGGTCGGCGCCCTGACCTCCATCGCCTGCTTCCTTATGCTGGCTGTGCCCGGCTCCCCGGCCGCCATCGGGTTTGAATCGTGGATCATGCTGTTCGCATGGGTAGCCATCGGCGCTTGCTTCTACTTTAGCCGTGTTTCCATCCTGCGTACCATCCCTGAAAAGAACATGCAGTATATGCTCCTCGGAACCGTTGACCGTCCCTTGCTCTTCACCCCGAAGAACGTAGAGGAATTTGAAGAGGGCGACGCCAAGTCCGCTGCTGAACTGGGTTAGGCGCTCCCTCCCCTAACCTGATGGGAAAAGCCGGGGCCTGTTATGACGGCCCCGGCTTTTTTGCGGCCTTGTCCCGTGCGCCTGCACTGGCGGGCTGCTGCGCTTTTACGGATGGGCTTATCGCGGGCGGGCGTACTCATTTTGAACGCATGTCCCTGCAAAGGCCCTTTGGGGAGTGCGCGGCGGCTGCCCGGATGGATAAGCGGCTTGGAAAGGGGGAGGGGCAGCGCAGATAGGCGCTGGGAGAGGGGGAGCTTTCTCCTGAGGCTGTGTCTTGGAAAGTGGCTGATGCTTTTTTCTTTGAAGTTCCAAAGGGCTAACCAGAAAAATGCCTTAACCGTGGATTCCGCCAAGGGGAAAACTGGAGAAAAAGGCTGTATTCTTTACCGCGTTGTGGCGATGAAACAACCGCATGCTATGGCGGAACCTCTCCGGAAAAGCTCTCTTCCCCGGCGCATCTCTTTCCTTTTACAAGGAATGTATGAGGATTAGGTTATGTCGTCGTTTGATATGCAACCATTTGAACTTGTTAAAATAGTTTAATAATTTCAATGTGTCGCATATAATTGGCGACACGGCCTAGGAGAGGATGGCTTTCCAGAAGGTTTCGATGGCGGCCCGGTGGACGGTTTTGTTGCGGTAGAGCTTGATGTCCACCTCCACGCTGAGATCCGGGCGATCTTCCCATATGCGGCGGATGGTGCCCCGCTTCAATTGTTCGCTCACCAGCGTTTCCGGGACCCATGCCATGCCGATGCCTTTTTCCAGCATTTTGACGATGCCCTCGCTCAGGCTGCTTTCATAGACGGACTGGAGTTCGCAGGGCGTCTTTTCGCAGAGCGGAAGGATGATCCGGTTGGCGAAGGAAAAATTGCTGTAGGAAAGGTAGGGCAGGGGGGATGTGCTCGGAAGGCGTTCCGCAAGGGCGCTCCCCACGACGGGGAGGAAGCGTTCCCGGCCGACGGCGGCGGATTCGATGTGCGAAAGGAATTCGCTGTCCGACTCGTATTCGTCCAGCCTGTAGGTGAGGAGCATGTCCACCTGATGTTCCATCAGGGCGCAGAAATGCTCTTCCACGCTTTGCGGGAACGGGTTGACCACAAAACGGAGCTGATCGCACGTCTGCCGCACCCGGAAAAGGAGATCCGGGAGCACGTTGATGGAGAGGGTCGGCAGGCTGATGAGGCGGACGATGCCGTCGGAACGGTTCCCGGCCGCGAATTCCCTCCGGGCTTCGGCCATGCGGTCTACGATGTCGCGGGCCACGGGCAGGAACTGTTCGCCCTGCGCCGTGAGGCGGATGGGGAGGGCCGTCCGGTCGAACAGGATCACGCCGAGCCATTCCTCCAGCGCCCGGATGCGGCGGCTGAAGGCGGGCTGGGTGACGTTGCGCTCCTGCGCCGCATGGGAAAAGCTTCTGTGGCGGCACAGGCTGAGGAAGTCTTCAAGGAGTTTCTGATCCACGCGGGGCTCCATGCTTTTTGATCATGACGCGATACGAAATCGGCAATTGCCAGTTCCGCTGGGTGTTTCTTATAGTCAAGGCACGTTCAGTATTCGCACCAAACAGGAGAAACGTCCATGCCTCGCCTCGAACATGATTTTTTGGGTGAAATGCGCATCCCTGCCGATACATATTATGGAATCCAGACGTACCGGGCGGTTGAGAACTTCCCGATTTCCGGCGTGAGCATCTCCAGCTTCCCGGAGCTTATCAGGGCGCTCGGCCTGGTCAAGAAGGCCGCCGCCATTGCGAACATGCGGTGCGGCGTGCTGCCCCGCGAAATCGGGGATGCCATCTGTGCGGCCTGCGACGAGATCATTGAGGGCAAGCTGCACGATCAGTTCCCCGTGGACTGCATTCAGGGCGGCGCGGGGACTTCGACCAACATGAACGCCAACGAGGTCATCGCCAACCGCGCCCTTGAGCTGTTGGGCCACAAGAAGGGCGAATATGAATACTGCCACCCCAACAACCATGTGAACTGCTCGCAGTCCACCAACGACATCTACCCCACGGCCCTGCGCATCGCCCTGTACAGCATGTTGGGCCAACTG
Source organism: Bilophila sp. T19-St14 (assembly GCF_059728385.1). NCBI lineage: Bacteria > Pseudomonadati > Thermodesulfobacteriota > Desulfovibrionia > Desulfovibrionales > Desulfovibrionaceae > Bilophila > Bilophila sp. T19-St14. The sequence continues at coordinate 1,308,776 of NZ_BAAGFT010000001.1, read as the reverse complement.
ACCGGCGATATGGCCTATCTCCAGCGTGGGTTCGGGGCCAAGTCCGAAGAATTTTCTGACGTCATCAAGATGGGCCGCACGCAGTTGCAGGATGCCGTGCCCATGACGCTTGGCCAGGAGTTCGGCGCGTACGCGACGACCATCGGCGAGGACATCCTCCGCGTCGAGGAATCCCGCAAGCTCCTGCTTGAAATCAACCTCGGCGCGACCGCCATCGGGACAAGCATCAACGCGCCCAAGGGCTATGCCGAAGCCGCTTCAAAGGCCCTCGCCGACGTCAGCGGGATTCCGGTGGTGCTGTCCACCAACCTCATCGAGGCGACGTGGGACACCGGGGCCTATGTGCAGACCTCCGGCGTGCTCAAGCGCATCGCGGTCAAGCTCTCCAAGATCTGCAATGACCTGCGCCTGCTGTCCTCCGGCCCGCGCACGGGCATCAATGAGATCAACCTGCCCCGGCTGCAGCCCGGCTCCTCGATCATGCCGGGCAAGGTCAACCCGGTCATCCCCGAAGTGGTTTCGCAGGTGGCGTTCGACATCATCGGCAAGGACGTGACCATCACGATGGCGGCGGAAGCCGGGCAGCTTGAGCTGAACGTCATGGAGCCGATCATCGCCTTCTCGTTGGCGAACGGCATCCACCGCCTGCGTCAGGCCATGCGGACGTTGCAGGATCGCTGCGTGAGCGGCATTACGGCGAACAAGGAACGCTGCCGCAGCATGGTCGAGAACAGCATCGGCATCATCACGGCCCTGAATCCCTATCTCGGCTATGAAACTTCCGCGTCCATCGCCAAGGAAGCCCTCGAAACCGGCGGCTCGGTGCTCGACATCGTGCTAGCCCGAAACCTCCTCAGCCGCGAGAAGCTCGACGACATCCTCGCCCCTGAGCACATGATCAACAGAAAGTAATGTTGAGGCATCTCCCTTTTCAGGGAGGCGCCCTCAGCATTTCCCAAGGCTTTGTTAGAGTATGTGGTTGTTTCATCTCCACAGTGCGGTGAAAATACGGCCTTTTTCTCCGGTTTTCCCTTTGGCGGGAGCCACGGCTCAGGCATTTTGCCGGTTGTCCCTTTGGAGCTGGAAAAAAGCATCAACCATTTTCTATGACACAGCCTTTCCCAAAGACGCCCGGCTGGATGGGGTATGCGGAAGGCGTTTCCATACGATTGAGAAACAGGGGTACGGCACCCCGGACTTTCCCGGTCAGCTTGGCGGCCGCCGGTGAAAGGCGCATCCCTGTCCGGCGCGTCAAAAAGCGCCCTGTTCCGTGGTTCGGAAGAGGGCGCTTTTCTATTGGAGACAAGCTGTTGCCGGAGGAGGCACAAGGTTCCCGGCGTACCGCACGCGCATCCACGAATTGACGCACGGGCCGATCCCGAAGCGGCTGCGGCAGACGTGCCGCACGCGTTTCACGAATGCTTACTGCCGCCGTCCCTCCCCCCGTATGGCGGCGAGGACGGCGCTCAGCAGGAACCAGCCGCAGGAGACGAGGACAACGGTCGCTCCGGTGGCTGTCCCGGCCCATTCCTGTGCGGAAAGCACCAGCCCGGCTACGGCGGAAGTGACGCTGACGAGGATTGACCACCAGAACATGCCCCCGGCTGTGCGGGCGAGGTTGCGGGCCGTGGCTGCGGGCACGATGAGCAGCGCCGTCACCAGCAGGACGCCCACGGCCCAGACGGAGAACATCACGACGAGCGCGAGCAGCCCGGCGAAAAGGTATTGCCAGAAAAACACCTTGATGCGGTGGGCCTTGGCGACCACGGGGTTGAGGCCGATGTACAGCAGGCGGTTGTAGCCCCATATCTGAAAGGCCGCCAGCGCGAAGAACAGGCCGATGAGCCAGCGGATGTCGTTTTCCGTGATGGTCAGGATGTCGCCGTAGAGGAATTGCTGCAGATCACGGGCCACGGCGTTGTCCCGGCTGACCACGGCGAGGCCGAAGGCCATGACCGCCGAGAAGAATACGCCGATGATCGTATCCGAGGAAAGGGCGCTGTTCCGCTGTACCGCCATGATGCCGAGCCCGACGAGGATGCCGAAAACCGGCATGGCGACATGCGGGTTGATGGAAAAGATCAGGCCGAGCGCCACGCCCGCGAAGGCGGAATGGCTGATCGCATCGGAAAAGAAGGCCATGCGGAAGCTGACGACCTGCACGCCCATGGTCGCCGCCATCGGCGCGAGCAGGATCAGGGCGGTGAGGGCCTGCTGCATGAACCCGGCCTGTAGGCACTCAAAGGGGAGCAGGGAGACGAGGCGGTAGAGCGGCTCGATATCAAACATGGCTGTCCTTTGGCTTGGCCTCGGCGGGGGCATGGGGGTTGATGAGGCCCATGTGCATGCCGAACAGGGCCATAAGGTTTTCTTGCGTCAGCACCTCGTCGGGCGTGCCTTCCGCGAAGACATGCCGTTTGAGGCAGATGACGTGCGTGGCGTGGTGGAAGACCATGCCGAGATCGTGGCTGACCATAAGCTGCGTGAACCCTTTGGCGGCGCGCAGTTCGTCCAGCAGCTCGCAGAACAGGTGCTCTCCCTGAAAATCCACCCCGGCCGAGGGCTCGTCGAGCACGAGCAGTTCCGGTTCCTGCTGTAAGGCAAGGGCCAGCAGGACGCGCTGCATCTCGCCGCCGGACAGATCGCCAAGCCGCCGGGAGGCGAGGTGCTCCGCCTTGACCATTGCGAGGAGCCCCAGCGAATGTTCCTTCAGCGAGGGCCGGATGCCGAGCCAGAGCGGGCGCTTCTGGATGCCCATGACGAGGAATTCCATGACCGTGAGCGGCATGCCCCGGTCGATGCTGATGCGCTGCGGCACATAGCCGAGCCGCAGGGATTTTCCATTCCGCCCCGGCATGATGTCGATAGCCCCGCCGTGGCGCATTTCGCCGATGAGGGCGAGGATGAGCGTGGTCTTGCCCGCACCGTTGGGGCCCACGATGACGGTGCAGCTCCCCTGCGGGACTGTGGCGTTGACGTGCTCAAGGATGGCGAGCCCGCTCCGGCGCACGGATACGTCACGGAAGGCGACGGCGTTAGTTGGTTCCAAGGGTGCTCTCCAGCGTGTGCAGGTTGGCGCGCATGGTGTTTTCGTAATAGTCCAGCGGCGCGGAGGCCGGGCCCGTGGCGGCGGGATCGAGCTTTGCCGTAGCGACCCCGGTTTCGCGGGACAGGGTGGCGGCGACCTTGTCCGGGTACTGCGGTTCCGTAAAGATGGCCCCAACCTGCTGGTCGCGGATCGCCTTGATCAGTTTCATCATATCGGAAGCGGACGGCGCCTGTGTGTCGTCGGCCTGAATGACCGCGGCCACATCAAGCCCCATGTCGCGCGCCAGATAATCGAACACCCCGTGCTGGGTGATGATGCGGTTGTTTTTCAGCCTGCCGCCGAGCGCGGCGAATTCGTCGGCCAGCGCGTCGAGCTTCCGGGCGTAGTTTTCGGCGTTGGCCCAGTAGGACGCGGCGTTGGCGGGATCGAGATCGGCAAGCTGCCCCGCGATGGAACGGGCCATCTGCGCAGCCATGCGCGGGCTGGCGAACAGGTGGGGGTTCATCCCCCCATGACGGTGCCCCTCATGCTCCCCGTGCGCCGCTTCCCTATCCGTATAGGGGAGCAGCCCGGAGATGCCCTTGGAACTGTCGATGGTATGGATTTCCTTTTTGGCGCGTGCCGAAGGGGAACCGAGGAAGGCTTCAAGGCCAAGCCCATTGAGGACAAGGATGTCGGCCTGTGCGAGCTTGGCCATGTCCTGCGGCGTGAGGGCGTAATCATGGGGGCATCCGGCCTGCGCGGGGAGCATGAGCCGGACTTCCGCATCCGGCACGTTTTGCGTGATGTTGCGGACAATCTGGTACACGGGGAAGGTGGTGGCGAGTATCCGGGGCTGGGCGAGGGCGGCGCCGCACAGCAACATAAGGACTATGAGGCATACGGTTCCGGCGGTGGTTTTACGCATGGGGGCTCCTTGCGGGAAAAGCGCGGACGGCTTATTGCTATTGCGAAGGCATTTGCAATTAATGCTTGCCGGATGAGGTGTCAAGAGGTTGTGCGGACTGCGGGAATGTGTGCATTACAGCGGCTGATACGCGCATGGGTTGCAGGAATACCGGAACCTTCCGCGAGGATGCACGCACCGGCGGCCCAGTCGTATGAGGTGTAGGGAATGAAACGGAAGACATCACAGCGGGCGGCGATTGAGCAGGTTTTTTGCCAGTTGGATCGGCCCCTCGGCATTGAGGAAATATTGGAGGCCGGACGGATGGCGGTGGAATCGCTCAATCAGGCCACCGTGTACCGCAACGTGAAGCTGTTGTTGGAAAACGGCTGGCTCAAACAGGTATGCCATCCGTCCCTCGGCACGCTCTACGAACGCACGGGAAAGGGGCATCACCATCATTTCCACTGCCGGGTCTGCAACCGGGTGTACGATCTGCCCGGCTGCGCCCTGAACGAGCGGGAGGCCGCGCCCTCAGGGTTTCTTGTGGAAGATCACGAGTGCTTTCTGTTCGGGGTTTGCCCGGACTGCCACCCCTGAAGGGAAGCACGCCCGTTCCCCCGCAATAAGGGGGCAGAGGCCCGCCCCGGCCCAAAGGCTCGACGGGCAAGAACCCGTTCCCCGTGATGAGGGCGGGCAGCGGGTCGCCGTGCCTGAAAGGAGCCGCGGCACAACACGATCGCCCCTCCGCAGCTTTTCGCTTCTCCGGCCGCTTTTTTCAACGATTTTTTGACGGCTGGGCCGGGCTCAATCCGCTAGGCAGGCATCACCGGCTGAGCGGGGCCGGGTACGGCAAGCCGGAACCGTTGCGGGCCTATCGCTTCTTCAGGATCGGCGTATGCCGAAGGCCGTACTCGAAAAGGCTGTGAACGGGGGAGGCAGGCAACCCCCCTTGGGAAGGGATGGGCTGTATGCAGGCGGGCTTGGGCATATCGACGGCATGTGTGAGGCGTTCCGTGAGGGATGGCTGCACGCGGGCAGGCTTGGGGAAGGGGAGCTTTCCGGCATCCCCTTCACTCTCACCCCGTAAGGCTGCGGCCTAAAGGCCGAGCTGAAAACGAAGATAGAGCAGGATGATGATCGCGTTGATGCCGATGGTCGGGAGCCATTCCTTATAATGGAGGCGCGAGATAAGCAGGCTGACGATCACCACGCCGAGTGTCCACAGGGCGATGGCGAACAGTTCGGCAAGCCCGGCGGCCATGGCGCGGCCCGCCGCGTCGCCGCCCGCGGCAACGTAGCCGTGCTTCATATACAGGGGAACCACAACATAAAGGCCGAAGGGATAGGCCGCCGCCGTCAGAAAATAGAAAAGAGGTTTCATTGCTGTGCCTTTAAGGGGGCTTAGATAAATAATAAACAGAACAGTGCGGTGAGCATGATGGCGAAGACGTTGACCACGAACGGGACAAGGCATTCCCCGTACCGGATGCGCGAGGCCGCCAGGCTGGCGATGAGGACGCATAACGTCCAGAACCCCATGAAGAAAAGGGCCGCGAAACCTTGCGCGATGCCTCTGCCCAGTGCATCGGCTCCCTTGCCCACGTCCCGTATGATCAAGGGGAGCAGGACACACGCGCCGAACGGGTACGCGGCCGCCGTCAGGGTGTAGAACAAGCCTTTCCTCATATCCCGCTGAGTCCCTTAAAAGTCAGATGCGCCGGGCGGCGCTGCGGATTTTTTCGATGAGCGCCGTGGTCGAATAGCCTTGCAGCAGGGGGAGGCTTACGACTTCGCCGCCGCGCCGCTGCACCGTTTCCCGGCCTGCGATGCGATCCACGGGCCAGTCCCCGCCCTTGGCCAGTACGTCGGGCCGTACGGCTTCGATGAGCTTGGCGGGCGTGTCCTCGTCGAACCGCACCACGAAATCCACGCTTTCCAGATGCGCGAGCACGAAGGCCCGCACCGGATACGGGTTGATGGGCCGGTCGTCGCCCTTGCCCAGCCGTTTGACCGATTCGTCGCTGTTCAGCCCAAGCACCAGCACATCACCCTGCGCCTTGCAGCGTTTCAGCAGATCCACATGCCCCGGATGCAGAATGTCATAGCATCCGTTGGTGAAGACGATCCTTTTGCCTTCCCCGCGCAGGGCATCCAGTTTTTCCAGCAGTTCGGGCAGTTCGACCATGCCGGGATGTTTCAGCATATCCATTGTCCGTCCTTTGTCCGTCCTTGTATCGGCAGGGAGGGTGGTTTCCGGGAGCGGCGGCTTTCCGGCCCCACGGGATGGCCTCCCCCTTTTCCGCAGCCGTGCCGCCTGTTCCGGGCAAACCCTTCTTGCCCGCCAAAAGCAGAAAGGAGCCCCCTTTCAAAGGCTCCTCTCTGGCCGTTCCGTCAACTCAGTACAACCAGCGAGAAGACCGTGTTCACAGAGAACTGTATCAGCGGGTAGAGGATATAGCCGAGCGCCCCGGTCATGAGCAGCAGGATGAGCACCAGAAAACCGTAACGCTCAAGCTGCATGTACTGGAACCCCAGCTTCGGCGGCAGGACGCCCCAGAGGATCTTGCTGCCGTCGAGGGGCGGGATGGGCATCAGGTTCAGCCAGCCGAGGCCGATATTCACGACCACGCCGGTCTGGAACATGAGGAAGAAGAAGTCCCACACGGTGTTGCCCTGCCACTCGCCGAACGGGAAGAACTCGATGAGCAGGCGCAGGAGCACGGCGAACCCGATTGACAGCAGGAAGTTGGCGGCGGGCCCCGCAAAGGATACCAGCATGGTATCTTTTACGATGTTTCGGAAGTTCCTGGGATTGATGGGCACCGGCTTGGCCCAGCCGAAGACGAAGGGGCCGGTCAGGCTGGTCAGCACGAAGACGAACAAGCCCACCGGGTCGATGTGGGGCACCGGGTTGATCGTCAGCCGTCCGAGCATGGCGGCTGTGGGGTCACCCCGCTTGAGGGCCGCCCAGCCGTGGGCGACCTCATGCAGGATGATCCCAAGCATCAGCGGCACGAAGGCCACCGATAAGCGTTTTATGGAGACCGCAAGGTCAATGTCGAGCATGTATTACCGTACCGTCAGGCGCAGGAAGCGCTTTTTGCCGAGCTTCACCACGTAGGAACCCGGTTCCAGCGGGGTTTCGGCGTCATCACAGCGTTTGCCGTCAAGCGAGAGCGAGCCCTGCTTGATGAGGCGCTTGGCTTCGCCGCGCGAGGCGGCAAGGCCGGAGTCGGTCAGGAAGACCGGGGGCTTGCTTGCTTCGCCGTGCTCACAGGCGAACTCCGGCGCATCGTCCGGTATGCCGCCGTCCGCAAAGACCGAGTTGAAGCCCTGCAAGGCTTCCTGTGCCTGTGCCTCGCCGTGGTAGCGGGCCACGATTTCGTATGCCAGCATCTCCTTGGCTTTCTTGGGATGCAGGCGGCCCTCTTCGACATCCTTTTTGAGCGTGGCGATCTCGTCCAGCGACCTGCTGGAGATGAGTTCGTAATAACGCCACATGAGATCGTCGGAAACGGACATGGCCTTGCCGAACTGGTCGGCGGCGGGCTCGTTGATGCCGATGTAGTTGCCGTAGGATTTGGACATCTTGCGCACGCCGTCCAAGCCTTCCAGCAGCGGCACGGTCAGGATGCACTGCGGTTCGAGGTCGTACTGGCCCATGAGGGTGCGGCCGACCAGCAGGTTGAAGGTCTGGTCGGTGCCGCCCATTTCGACGTCGGCCTTGAGCGCCACGGAATCATACCCCTGCATGAGGGGATAGAGGAGCTCATGCAGGGCGATGGGCGTGTTTTCGCGGTAACGCTTGGCGAAGTCGTCGCGCTCCATCATGCGGGCCAGCGTGTAGCGGGAGCCCAGGCGGATGAAGTCCGCGGCGGTGAATTCGTTGAGCCAGCGGGAGTTGAATTCCACGACCGTCTTTTCGGGATCGAGGATCTTGAAGACCTGTTCCTTATAGGTTTCGGCGTTGGCGATGACCTGTTCGGTGGTCAGGGGCGGACGGGTGGCGGAACGGCCGGAGGGGTCGCCGATGCGTCCGGTGAAGTCGCCGATGAGGAAGACGACCCTGTGGCCCAGTTCCTGAAAATGGCGGAGCTTGTGGATGAGGACGGTGTGGCCCAGATGAAGATCCGGCGCGGTGGGGTCGAAACCGGCCTTGACGGTAAGGGGCTTGCCCCGTTCCAGCTTTTTGCGCAGTTCGCCTTCGTCAATCAGGTTGGTGATGCCGCGTTTGATCAATTGCATCTGTTTATCGACAGGAATCATCAAAATCTCCTCTCCCTCCCCGTCCGGGGAGGATTCGCCGGCGGGCGGCGGGAATGCGTGATCGGTTGGGGGCGCGTCCGGACGCGCCTCGTTTCCTGTTGCAGACAAACCGGGGACTGTCAATAGCGGGCGATGGCGGCGTAGGTTCCCTCAGCCGCACGAAGAAGGTCGTCGGGGGCGAGGCGGAGCTGTACCCCACGGTGCCCGGCGCTGACATAGATGCGCTCATAAAGGATGGCGCTTTCGTCCACAAAGACGGGATAATGCTTTTTCCCGGCCAGCGGGGAGCAGCCGCCCCGGATATAGCCGGTGAGGGGCTGGACTTCCTTGAGCGGAACCATTTCCACATGCTTGTTGCCGGACACGGCGGCGAGTTCCTTGAGGTTCAGCTCGGCGGCGCCGGGAATGCAGGCTTCGAGGACTCCGGTCTTGTCGCCCCGGACGACCAGCGTTTTGAAGACCTCCTCCACGGGCACGCCGAGCGAGCGGGCCATTGCCGTGGCGGAGAGGTCGGCCTCGTCGTAGGGGGCCTCATGCAGTTCGTAATCAATGCCCAGCTCGTCGAGGAGGCGGGCTGCGTTGGTTTTCTTGGGAGGCATACGGTCAACCTGTTATCCGGCGAGGCTGCGGGCGATGCGCCTGCCGATGGCCATGAAATAAAAGTCGTTTCCGATCCGGTTCAGATGGACGCCGTCCGGTGCGAGGATTGTATCCGTGTCCGGGAATTGGTCAAGGATAAGCCGTTCCATGTCGATGAGCACGATGCCCTTCATCCCTGAAAAGGTGGCCCGCAGCCCTTCGTTGTATTCCCGGACGGTGCGGCGGTAAAGCTGGGCTCCCGGAATGCCCGGCGCTTCCGCAGGCCTGTGGTTGGTGGCCAGAAAGACGGTATGCGCCCCGCTGCGGAACGAGCGCTGGATGATTTCGCCCATGTTGGCGAGGTAGGTTCTGAAGCCGACCAGAGGCCGGCCCACGGACGAATGCCAGAAGCTGGCGTCGTTGAGGCCGAACTGGACGAAGACGGCGTTGGGGTGGTGGCGTTCCACGTCCCACTGCATACGGCGCAGGCCGTCTGAGGTGGTGTCGCCGCTGACCCCGGCGTTGGTCACCGCAACCGGTTCGCGCAGGGTTGCCAGCATGCGCGTCATCTGCGCGACCCAGCCCTCGCCGGGGCGCGCTCCGTAGCCGTAACAGATCGAGTCTCCAAAGCAGACGAGATGCATTGTTTCCTCGTGTGGTTAGAGTGGGTTGTGAGGTCGTGCGGACTGGGGGAGGGAAGAGGGAAACTTTCTGAGGAAAGTTTCCCTCTTCCCTCCCCCAGACCCCCTCCCATCTCCCTTCAAAGACTTTTGACTGGTGGGGAGGCGGCGCAAAAGGAGTTCCGTTGGGTATTTGTTTGGCTCTGCCAGAGTATGTGGTTTATGTGGTTGCCTCATCTCCACAGTGCAGTGAAAATACAGCCTTTTTCTCCGGTTTTCCCCTTGGCGGGATTTACGGTTAAGGTATTTTATCGGTTAATCCTTTGGAACTTCAAGGAAAAAAGCATCAACCATTTTTTATGACACGGCCTTTTTATTTACACAATACGTTGAAAATATACTCTTTTTTCTCATTTTGCCCTTTGGCGGAATCCATAGCCAAGACATTTTTGTGGGTTATTCCTTTGGAATTTCAAGGAAAAAAGTATCAGCCACGTTCTATGTGACACAGCCTTAGATAACAAGCACAAAGGCGGAACCCATTCATACCTGAAAGCCCTTCATGAGGGATTCGATAAGGCCGAAAGTCTTGGGAAGGGATGGGGAGGGTTTGGGAGGGGAAGGGGAACCTTTCTCCAGAAAGGTTCCCCTTCCCCTCCCAATCTTTCCCCCATTACTTCATAAACTTATCCACATACCCCTGAATGAAAAGAAAGACCAGCACGCAGGGCAGGATGTACTGGAGATACGGCTTGAGCCAGTGGGGGAAGCGGGCTCCCTGCCCCTGATCGGTTTCGGCGATGAAGCTGTTCCAGCCCCAACCCCACCTGTGGCAGCAGAAGAAGAGGAAGAGCAGGGCGCCGAAGGGCAGCAGGTTGTTGCTGAGGAGGAAGTCTTCCAGATCCAGCACGGAGGAACCTTCGCCGAAGGGCTGGAAGCCGGACAGGAGGCTGAAGCCGAGCGTGCAGGGCAGGGAGAGGAGGAACATCGTAACGCAGTTGACCGTGGAGGCTTTTTTGCGTGTCCAGCCCCAGACGTCCATGCAGTAGGAGACGATGTTCTCAAAGACGGCGATGACCGTGGACAAGGCCGCAAAGGACATGAACACGAAGAACAGGGAGCCCCAGAAGCGTCCGAAAGGCATACTGTTGAAGATGTTCGGCAGGGTGACGAATACGAGGCCGGGGCCGGAGCCGGGGTTGACCCCGAAGGCGAAGCAGGCCGGGAAAATGATGAGGCCCGCCATGAGCGCGACGATGGTGTCCAGCAGGACGATGTAGAGGGCTTCTCCGGTCAGGGAGCGGGATTTGTCGATATAGCTGCCGAAAATGGTCATGGAGCCGACGCCGAGCCCAAGGGTGAAGAAGGCCTGCCCCATGGCGGCGGTGACGGCGGCCCAGAGCCCTCCGGTCAGTTTTTCGGGATCGGGCATGAGGTAGAAGCTGATGCCCGCCTCGCCTCCCGGCAGGGTGACGGCACGGACGACAAGCGCGATCATGAGGGCGAACAGGCCGACCATCATGAATTTGACCACTCGCTCGACGCCCCGGCGCAGGCCCATGCCGCATACGCTGAAACAGAAGATCACCGCCGCGCCCATCCAGAGGCAGGAAGCCGTAGGATCGCTGATCAGGCCGCCGAAAAAGCCGCCCACCTGATCGGGGGTCAGGCCGGAAAGATCGCCCTTGCTCATGGCCCAACAGTAGGCCAGCATCCAGCCCGCCACCGTGGTGTAAAACATCATGAGCAGGTAACTTCCGATAAGGCTGAGGGGGCCGAACATATGCCAGCGCGTGCCCTTGGGCTCCAGCTTGTGCAGGGCCGCGCCCAGATTGCGCTGCGCCGCGCGGCCAACGGAGAACTCCATGACCAGGATGGGGACGCCGACCGCCAGCAGGAAGCCGATATAGATGAACACGAACAGCGCGCCGCCGTAGGCGCCTGCGATATAGGGGAAACGCCAGACGTTCCCAAGTCCGATGGCGCAGCCCGCCGCGAGAAGAAGAAAACCGATGCGGCTGCCGAGCTGTTCTCTCTGCTGGTTCTGACTCATGCTTTTCTGAATCCTCTGTGTCCTGCGGGCACGTCCGTTTTCACGTGTCCCTTGGTATACGGAAATCTCCCGCACCTCGCCGCGGGCACCACGGAAGGAGGCGGGAGAAACGCTCCGGTGGGGCGAAACAGTGTCGCACCGCCTTTGTTACAAAAAATGGAGGAAGCAAGGAAGGGGCAAGCTGTGCGGGACATTCGTTTTTCTGATGTTTCCTGAAGGCTGTGTTATAGAAAATGATTGATGCTTTTTTTCTTGAAATTCCAAAGTGATAAACAGAAAAATGCCTTAGCCGTGGATCCCGCCAAAGGGGAAAATAGGAGAAAAAGGCTGTATTTTCAAGGCACTGTGGAGATGAAACAACCACAAACTATAACAGAGCCTTCCTGAAAGGGACCAGTTGGTATTTTTGCTTGTTATGGCGTTATGTTCATTGAAAATATGAATGCCCCACAGCACGGGCAGGCCTTTTTTCGGAACGGCGTTCCTTCGCTGCTTCTTCAGGTTCTTTTGGGCTGTGCCGCACAGCAAGCGACTGATGTTTTTTAAGGCTGTGTTATAGAAAATGGCTGATGTTTTTTTCCTTGAAGTTCCAAAGGGATAACCGGAAAAATGCCTTGGCCGTGGATTCCGCCAAGGAAAAAACCGGAAAAAGCCTGTATTTTTCACCGTACTGTGGAGATAAAACAACCCCATGCTACGACAGGGCCTTCTTAAAGTTTCAAGGAGATAACCGGCAAAACGCCCCAGCCGTGGAGACCGCCAAGGGAAAGGCTGGAGAAAAAGGCCGTATCTTTCACCATCTTATGGGGATGAAATAAGTATATTCCATGACGGGGCCTTCCTTTTGTGTCCGCCGTATTCCGATGGCAGCCCGCGGAGAAGGGGCGCGGGGCTTCGGCAAACGCGGCCGCCTTTGGAAAAGGGATGCGCGGCCCTTACAGGCAGGCTTGGGGAAGGGGAACTTTCCCGAAGAAAAGGTTCCCCTTCCCGCGATAGGCTCCGCCCTAGTTGATCCTGTGGTGGCACCCAAGGCTGCGGGGGTTGCGCAGGGCGCTCTGGGTAATGCTGTAGGCCGCTTGGCAGCCGTGGAAAAGATCCACAATGGGCTTGGAGATGGCCGTATTTTTGTAGAAGTCGTGGAGGTGGCGGGAAAGGGCGCGCAGGTCGTCAAAAGCGCGGTGCAGGCGGCTGGCCGTGCGGCTGATGCCCACATAGTTCCACATGGTGTTGCGGATGGTCGCCCAGTCCTGCGCGATGAGCGCCGGGTCGTCGTTGCGCTCGTCGCCGGTGCTTTCCCAGTCGGGGATGGCGTCGGCAAGGCGCTTGCTGATGTAGCCGCGCTTGGTGATGCGCTGCGCGATGTCCTGGCCGGCGCTGTAGCCCCAGAGCAGGGCTTCGAGGAGCGATGTGCTGGCGAGGCGGTTGGCCCCGTGCAGGCCGGTGCAGCTGCACTCGCCCACGCTGTAGAGGCGGGTCAGCGTCGTGCGGGCGGAAGCGTCGACGAGGATGCCGCCGCAGAAGAAATGCGCCACGGGAACCACCGGGATGGGCTTCTTGCTGATGTCGATGCCCAGTTCCATGCAGTGCCGGTAGATGGTGGGGAACCGTGTGGGGATGTCGTGCTTCACGCCGGAAACGTCCAGATACATGCAGGGCTCGCCGCTGTGGAGCATTTCGTCCATGATCGCCCTGGCCACGATGTCGCGGGGGGCGAGGTCGGCGCGCTCGTCATAGCGCTTCATGAAGAATTCGCCTTTGGCGTTCATGAGGCGGGCCCCTTCGCCGCGCATGGCCTCCGTGATCAGGAAGCTGTGCGACTGGCGGGTATACAGCGCGGTCGGGTGGAACTGGACGTATTCCAGATTGTCGAGGCGCACGCCCGCGCGCTGGGCCATGGCGATGCCGGAACCGGTGCAGGCGGCGGTGTTGGTCGTGTGCAGATAGATCTGCCCGACGCCGCCGGTGGCAAGCACGGTGAAGTCGGCGAGCAGGGTTTCCACTTCCTTGGTGTCTTCGTTGTAGACGTAGGCCCCAAGGCACTGGTTGTCGAGCTGGTAGCGGTATTCCTTATACCGCGCATGGTGATCCGTGGTGATCAGGTCCACGGCGGTGCGGCCGGTCAGGATGCGGATGTTCGGGGACATGCGCACAGCCTGCAATAGGCCCTCCATGATGGTCTTCCCGGTGTGGTCGGCGCAATGCACGATGCGGTGCTTGCCGTGCCCGCCCTCGCGGGTGAAGTCGAGCTTGCCGTCCAGCCTGTCGAAGGGGATGGGCGCGCGCTCCATGAGGATGCGCTCCACGGCTTCGGGGCCGTGCTGGCAGAGGTGGCGGACAGCCTTGACGTAGTTGTGGTGGTGTCCGGCAACCAGAATGTCCTTTTCCAGATCTTTGGCGTCGTCAGGATCGGGACGATAGACGATCCCGCCCTGAGCCAGCGCGGAATTGCCGCCGTCCATCTCTTTTCCGGGGACAATGAGGGTTACCTCATACCCGGCGTCCGCCAGAGTAAGGGCGGACGTGCTGCCGCTGATCCCGGCGCCGATGACGAGAACCTGTGTTTTCAAGCGCTGCTGTGTCATACTGCCTTCTTTTGAGAAAAGACCTTGTTTTGTGCATAGAGGAAAGGGGGCGGCAAGGCCCCCTGAAACCTGTTCGGGATAGGGCATTCAATAGGCTGAAGCATGTCCGGCGGAACCCCCGCCGCGTGGTTTCCCCGCCACGGGAAACTGGGGGAAAGGCCCCGCTTCGATGGAGCTGGGGAAGGAAAGCCCTCATCCGGGAGGGCTCCCCTTCTCCAACAAGCATCAAAAATTACGCGCAGGCTTCGAGCATGCGTTCGAGGGACGCCTTGGCCGGAGCGGAATCCTCGCTGGGGACGGTGATGGGTTCCGTGTTCCCGGCAACGATGCCTTCCAGCGTGGTGCGGAGCTTTCCGGGCGTGATTTTCGCCATGTTGGAACAGGCGCTGGAACGCAGGGGTTCCACACGGATGCGTCCTTCCTGCTCGCGGGCGAGGCGTTCCACCAGATTGATTTCCGTTCCGACATAAATATGTGCCCCATCCGGCGCATTCCTGACATACTCGATGATGTAGGTAGTGGAGCCCGCCCCATCGGCGGCGCGCACCACTTCGGGGGAACATTCGGGATGTACGATGACTTTGCAGGACGGGTCGGCCTTGCGCACGGCCTCAATCTGTCCGGGGTGGAAGCGGGCATGGATGGCGCACAGGCCGGGCCAGAGCACGAGGGCGGCCTTGTCCGCCGCTTCGAGATCCACGGCTTCCCCGGTTCTGCGTACATCGAGGATATGCGTGTCGCGTCCGGTGATGCCGAGCTTGCGGGCGGTATTGCGGGCCAGGTTCTTGTCCGGCAGGAACAGCACGCCGTCGCCTTGGCGGAAGGCCCAGTCCATCATTTTTTCCGCGTTGGCCGACGTGCATACCGCGCCGCCGTAGCGCCCCACCACGGCCTTGACCGCCAGCGAAGTGTTGACGTAGGCGAGCGGCACCAGCTTGCGGCCCGATGCGGTGAGGCGGCCGAGCACGCGGTCGAGCAGCCGGGCGGGGGTCATCTGGGCCATCACGCAGTCGGCGGAATGGTCGGGCAGGAGCACCTGCTGGCCTTCGCGGGCGAGCAGGGCGGCGGATTCCGCCATGAAGTAGACGCCGCAGAAGACGATGTAGTCCGAGGCGATGCCGGGGACGCGCCGGGCCAGTTCGAGGGAGTCGCCGCGGAAGTCGCAGTGCCGAATGGTGTCTTCCTGCTCGTAGTGGTGGCCGACGATGGTCAGCCTGCCGCCGAGTTTGGAGCGGAGTTCCTCAATGGCGCGGGCGTCGTTGGAGGGATGTGCTGTCGTCATAGGGATTCCTTCGCAATGCGCATGCTGAGGTCGGCGGTCACGGCGGAATGCGTGATGCGTCCGACGGAAATGAAGTCGGGCTTGCGGACGGTGCTCACGGTGGCATACGCCCGGATGGTGTCGAGGGAAACGCCCCCGCTGATCTCCGTTTCGATGGAGGAGGGGATCATTTCCAGCGCTTCGGGGAGCATATCGGGCGTCATATTGTCGAGCATGATGCGGTCGACCTTGCAGGCGACGGCCTCGCTGATTTCGTCGTGGTTGCGGCATTCCACTTCAATGGGCGGGCAAGGGTTGTAGCGCCTGCGCAGCAGTTCGACGGCCTTCGTCATTGAGCCGGCCGCGTCGATGTGGTTGTCCTTGAGCATGAGCATTTCGGCGAGGTTGCGCCTGTGGTTGTGCCCGCCGCCGCACAGTACGGCATATTTGTCGGGATAGCGCAGGCCCGGCATGGTCTTGCGCGTATCAAGCAGGCGCACGCCCGTGCCTTCGAGCTTCTCGGCGTAGCGGCGCGTCAGGTTGGCGATGCCGCAGAGGTGGCTCACGAAGTTGAGGATCACGCGTTCGGCGCGGAGGACTTGCCGGGCGGGGCCGGAAATGCGGGCCACGATGGAACCCTTGGCGACCTCTTGCCCTTCCTTGGCAAGGCTCTGCCACGTATAGGAAAGCTCCTCCGGGTGCGTTGCGCACAGGTCCATGACCAGCGGGATGACGGGCAGCCCGGCGATGATCGTCTGTTCTTTGGCTACGATAATTGCCTGAAGCCGGTCACCGGGGCTGAAGACGCCCTCGGTGGTGAGATCCGGCCCGTCCTCGGCGAGGGAGAGTTCCAAGATTGATAAAAGGTGCGTCCGCGCCTCGCCCTGAAAATATTCTGAGAATTCTGGAAGGATCATATCTTGTCCCGCATCCTTGGCAGTGCTACACGGGGTTGAGTACAACGCCGGATGCGCGGGACGCGCGCATCCGGCAACGAGTCAGCAGCGTAAAGCCTTTTCGTTTACTAGGTGGCTCATCCGTTTTCGTCAAGATGCTCTTTTTTTCCCAACCGTTCGAGGAGGCGTCGGATACGGGCCGGGATAAAAGGCAATGCGGGAGGAAACGCCGGTTTTGGAGGCGTGTTCCGTTTTTTATCGTAACCTTTGGCATCCTTGAGGCGTTATGCGGTTCAGGTGGAGGAGGATAGGTCCATGTCGGATGCGGCCCCCGAAGAGAAAAAGGCAGCCCCGGACGGCATAGCGCGGAGCCCTGAGGAGAAAGGGCGGAAAAAAAACGGGGAAACGCCGGGGAGGAAAGGCGACGGGCCTGCCGACAATGCCCGCCAGCGTACCCTCTCCCAGTGCATTGAGTATTTGGAAGACGGCGAATCCGAGTATTCCCACCCGGCTGACATGGCCGAGCATCTGGAAAACCTGAGCCTCAAGGAGCAGGTTTGCCTGTTCCGCCATTTGCCTGCCGACGAAGCGGCCGAGGCCCTCGCCGAGCTTGATGAGGAAGTCGCCGTCGACGTTCTGGAAAACCTCGATCCCGACGAGGCCGCCCAGATCATCGCCGAGATGTCGCCCGACGATGCCGCCGACGTTCTGGACGAGCTGGAAGAAGGGCACCGCGACGTCCTCCTGAGCAACCTTGACCGCGACGACGCCGAAGAGCTCCGCAACCTGCTGGCGTTCGATCCCGATACGGCGGGCGGCATCATGAACACCGAGATCATCCTGCTTGAGCAGGACATCACGGTGGACGAAGCCATTTCGCTGATCCGGCGGGGCATGGAAGAGGATATGGAAATCCCCTATTATGCCTACGTGGTGGACGAGGACGACAAGCTGGTCGGGGTATTTTCCCTCCGTGACCTCATGCTGTCGAAACCGGGGACGATCCTGCGGGATTCCCTGCATGATCAGGACGTGATCGCCGTGCGTTACGACACGCCGAGCGAGGAAGTGGCCCGCCGCATGAGCCACTACAATTTCATGGCCATGCCTGTGGTGGACTACGAAGGGCGCCTTCTCGGTGTGGCGACCTACGACGACATTCTGGACATCATGCAGGATGAGGCCAGCGCCGACCTGCTCGGCATGGTGGGCGCCGGTCAGGATGAGACTGTGGATACGCCGTGGCTGGAATCGGTACAGATACGTCTGCCGTGGCTCATCGTGAATATGCTGACCTCCATGATGTCGGCCTTTGTGGTTTATATGTTTGAGGGTTCCATTGCTGGCATGGCGCTGCTGGCGGTGCTCATGCCGATGGTGGCGAATCAGGCCGGGAACACCGGGCAGCAGGCCCTTGCCGTGATGATCCGCCAGCTTGCCACGGAAAAATTTGACCGCAGGCGCGCATGGATTGCCGTGCTGCGCGAAGGCAAGATCGGCATTACTTCCGGGGCGATCATGGCGATGCTGGCCTGCGTGGGGGTCTGGTTCACCTCCTCATCCCCCGAACTCGGCATGGTCATGGGCGCGGCGCTCATGGGCGACATGCTGCTCGGCGCGCTGGCGGGCGGCAGCATTCCCTTGATCTTCCGTGCCGTAGGCCGCGACCCCGCGCAGGCTTCCAGCATCTTCCTCACCGCCATTACGGACAGCGCTGGTTTCTTTATTTTTTTGGGGTTGGCTACCGCTTTTTTGTTGTAGGAAGTGCGGAATGTGGGGGAAGGGAGGAGGCCCTTTCTGAAGAAAGGCCCTCCTCCCTTCCCCCACACCCCCATCCCTCCACCCCAAAGACTTTTATCCTTATCGAATCCTTGATTACGGTTTACCCTGATTATGGAGAAACGCCGTTGGATGGCGGGCCTGAAAAGGCAAGGCCCTGTCATGGCATATGGTTGTTTTTGTATCAGCGATATGCTGAAATATATCTATTTTTCTCCAATTTTTCCGCTGATGGGCTCCATGATTGGGGGATTTTATTGTTGGCTCTGTTCAAGTTTACGGTTGATAAAGAGAAAGGCTCTGTTATCGTTTATGGTTGTTTTGTTTCCACAGTGCGGTGAAAATACAGCCTTTTTCTTCGATTTTCCCCTTGGCTGGATTCACTGATAAGGCATTTTGCCGGTTATCCCTTTGGAACTTCAATGAAAAAGCATCAACCATTTTCTATGGCTCTGTCATGGCGTGTGGTTGTTTCATCTCCACAGCACGGTGAAAAGACAGCCTTTTCTATAACACAGTCTCATTGTTTATTCCTTTGGCTGTGTTAAAGTTTCCGGCTGATACGCAATCAGAGGGCGCTCATCTGCCCCCTGTTTCAGCGGAACATTCGCTGCCGTGAAGGCGGACGCACTTCCAGCGCGGTGAAAGGCATCCTCCGGCAACGGCTGGCGGCGCTTCGTCTCGCGCGGTTTCGCCGCTCTCGATTGCGCTTCGCGGGACATTTGGCCGCTCCTCGCCCCTCCATGCCGCATTGCCGTGCGGCGGGGGACGCCCTCAAAGCTCGCTGGCGCTCGCGCCTCCGGCGGTTAAAGGAGCGTACTTCTCTTTATCAACCGTAAACTTGAACAGAACCATTCCTTTAGGTTGTGTCGTTGATTATATAATCTATTGAAATTACTAAATTATTTTTTAAATTATAAAAATTATTTTAATAATTTCAAATAATTATATGTAAAACAATGATGCAGCCTAAAATTTCAAGAAATAAAACATTACCCGTTTTCTATGGCACAGCCAAAGGCCGTATCATAGAAAACGGTAGATGCCTTTTTCCTTGAAGTTCCAAGGGAATGAACAACAAAATGCCTCAGCCATCAACTCCGCCAAAGGGAAAGCTGGAGAAAAGGGCTGTATGTTTACAGTACTGTGAAGATGAAACAACCACATACCATGAAGAGCCAAGGCAAAAAGGATCGGCTGTCATGCAGCCGATCCTTTTTCGTGTAAGACGTAACCGTTGTATAAAGGCCCTGTTTCCCGTTCCAGCCAGGAAAGCCGGCGCGCCGCCTCCCCACCATATGAAAGTCTTGGGAGGGAGAGGAGAGGGGTTTGGGGAGGGGAGAGGGAACCTTTCTCCAGAAAGGTTCCCTCTCCCCTCCCCAATCTTTTCTATTTCTTTTCAAACACGAGCGGGAGGACGTCGTCGATGCTGTCCACTGTGTGGACGACGATCTTGCGGCGGAGCTCCTGCGGGATGTCTTCCAAGTCCTTCTGGTTCTTGGCGGGCAGGATGACGTGGCCGATGCCGCGCGCAACCCCGGCGAGCACCTTTTCCTTGATGCCGCCCACGGGCAGGACGCGCCCGCGCAGGGTGATTTCACCCGTCATGCAGATGTCGCCGCGCACGGCCTTGCCGGTCAGCGCGGAGATGAGCGCCGTCACCAGCGTGACGCCGGCTGAGGGGCCATCCTTGGGGGTGGCTCCGGCAGGCACATGGATGTGGATGTCCGTGTGCTCGGCGAAATCCGGCGCAATGCCGAGCTCGTCGGCCTTGGCGCGGGCATAGGTCAGGGCGGCTTGCGCGCTTTCCTTCATTACGTCCCCAAGCTGGCCCGTCAGCGTGAGCCCGCCCTTGCCCTTGATGGCGGAAACCTCAATGTAGAGGATTTCGCCGCCGGCGGGCGTCCACGCGAGGCCAAGGGCCACGCCGGGGATGAGCTTGCGTTCGGCTTCGTCGTCGATGAAGATCGGCGCGCCGAGGAGCCGGGGGAGCCCCGCCGCCGTCACACGGAAAGGAGGCTTGCCTCCTTCCGCTTTCCGCCGTGCGATCTTGCGGCAGACGGTTCCGATTTCGCGTTCAAGGTTGCGCAGGCCCGCCTCACGGGTATATTCGCGGA
Source organism: Bilophila sp. T19-St14 (assembly GCF_059728385.1). Lineage (NCBI taxonomy): Bacteria > Pseudomonadati > Thermodesulfobacteriota > Desulfovibrionia > Desulfovibrionales > Desulfovibrionaceae > Bilophila > Bilophila sp. T19-St14. Next base: position 1,288,685 of record NZ_BAAGFT010000001.1, on the reverse strand, counting down.
TGATGCGGTTCATCGCCGCATCGGGCAAGGTCAGTTCGCGATCCTTCAGCCCGTTTTCGTGCATTTCCTTGGGCAGGATGTACTTGCGGGCAATGGCCAGCTTTTCCTGCTGCGTATAGCCGGGCAGGGAAATGATTTCCAGGCGGTCACGGAGCGGGCCGGGGATATTCTCCAGATGGTTTGCCGTACAGATGAACAGCACCTTGGAGAGATCGAACGGCACGTTCAGGTAGTGATCGCTGAAGTTGAAGTTCTGTTCCGGATCCAGTGCCTCAAGAAGGGCCGAAGACGGATCGCCCCGGAAGTCGTTGCCGAGCTTGTCGATTTCATCAAGGACGATGACGGGGTTGCGGGTTCCCGCCTGCTTCATCGCCTGAATGATACGGCCCGGCATGGCCCCGATGTATGTGCGGCGGTGTCCGCGGATTTCAGCCTCGTCGCGCATCCCGCCGAGGGAGATGCGCTGGAACTTGCGCCCCAATGCCCTTGCGATGGAGCGGCCGAGCGAGGTCTTGCCCACGCCGGGAGGGCCGGCAAAGCAGAGGATGGGCCCCTTGGAGTCGGGGTTGAGCTTGCGGACGCTGAGGTACTCAAGGATGCGGTCCTTGATCTTGGCCAGCCCGTAGTGATCTTCGTCCAGCACGTCTTTGGCCTTGACGATATCAAGCTGATCCTTGGACATCTTTTTCCACGGCAATTCCGCCAACCAGTCGAGATAGGTGCGTACGACGCTGGCTTCCGCCGAGTCGCCGTGCATCGTGGCGAGCCGCTTGAGCTGCTTGTCGGCTTCTTTGCGCACGTCGGCGGGAAGCCCGGCCTTTTCGATGGCCTTGGTGATGTCTTCCAGTTCCTCGTCGGCGTCGGGGCCGTCGCCCAACTCCTTGCGGATGGCCTTGAGCTGTTCGCGCAGGTAATATTCCTTCTGTGCCTTGTCCATGCCTTCGCGGGCGGAGGTCTGGATCTTGATCTGCATGGTCGCCACTTCGGACTCATGCACCAGATGCGTGATGATGAGGCGCAGGCGATCCATCGGATCGACGCACTGGAGGATTTCCTGCGCTTCCTCCATCTTGAGCCGCAGGTTGGCGGCGATGAGATCGGAAAGGCGTCCGGGTTCGTTCACATTGCTGAGAACGCCCATGATGTCCCCGGTGGGGATGCCGCGCAGGGACAGGATACGCTCGCACTGTTCGCGCGCGAAGCGGATAAGCGCTTCCTGTTCCGATTCGGGAGCGACGGCTTCCGGTTCGGGCATCAGCTCAACATTGGCGGACAGGTAGGGGCCGCTCTCGTTCAGGTCGACGAGGCGGGCGCGCGATACCCCCTGCACCAGCGCCTTGATGCGCCCGTCGGGCATCTTGAGCAGACGCAGGATGAGCGCCACGGAGCCGACCGGGTAGAGATCGTCCGCTTTGGGGTTGTCCACCTGCCCGTCTTTTTGGGCGCAGAGGAAAATATGGCGTCCGTGCGTCGCGGCGGCTTCCACGGCCTGCACGGACTGTTCGCGCCCCACGAACAAGGGCACGATCATATAGTTGAAGACCACCACGTCCCGGAGTGGAAGCAAGGGCATAGTGGATGGAATTTCCTGCAATTCCGGCGTAATTTCTTCAGATGAGGCATCCATCTGCTCGTCTTGTATTTGAGCGGGGACACGGCGCCGGGCCGGCCTCCGCCGACGGCGGGCGGGAGTTTCCTCTTTTTTTTCGTCGTTGTCGTTATCAGAATCAAACGTCATGGCTGTATCCTCAAAAGGTAGTACGGTGGAGAACCCGTGGTTCAGAGCAGTCCGTCCTCTCGTATGCTGTAACAGGCGCCGTCGCCTACGATGAGGTGATCGAGCAGGCGCAGCCCCATGCTGGTGGCGATGCGCTGGATGTTCCTCGTCATCTCAATGTCCTCGGGCGAAGCCTTCGGCGTCCCTCCGGGATGGTTGTGCACCAGAAAGAAGCCGCTTGCCTTGCGCTGGAGCACCCGCTCCAAAATGTCCCTCGGATAACACGGAACCATGCCTACCGTCCCCCGCGCCAGCCGCTCCCAGGTGAGCAGACGGTTTTGGGCATCGACGGTAGCCGTCCAGAGCTCCTCGTGGGGAGAACCGGACAACCGGGGGATCACCATTTGCGCCACGTCGCGGGGCGTACACAAAACTTTCCGTTCCCGCATCGGCGCTTCGGCGTAGCGCGCCATCATTTCCCGAAGCAGGAGCCGAAGAGCCGAGACACCTTCCCCCACGCCGTCCACTTGCTGTATCTCGGCGGGCAATGCGTCCAACACGCCGCGGATACTCCCGAACCGGGAGAGCAATTCTTTGGCGAGCGGTTTGGTATCCCGCCGCAAAAGCGCATAGCCCAGCAAGAGTTCCAATATTTCATAATCGGCAAGCGCGGTGCTGTCTTTGAGAAGACGCTCGCGCAGCCGGGCACGATGTCCGGCGTAGTGGGGTGTATCAGTTGACATAATAAGCAGTCCTGCGGGGTAAGCAAGGGGAAAAGCCCGGATGAGCCATGAGAAATGAAAAAGAACGTCAGCGGGGGGAACGGCGTTGCGCGGGCGTGAAAAGCAGCGTCAGATCGCCCATGAGGGCATCCAGCGCCTGGCTTGGGGAGCGCCTTCCCGATTTGACGGAAAGTTCGGCTGTGTGCATGGCGTCCCAGAGCTTGGCAAGCCCGGCGGCGCCGAGGCGGGAGGCCGTCTGCTGTTTGGCCTGCTGATCGGACGGGCCCATGCGGACCTGTTCCCCGGCAAGGATTTGCCAGAGCTGGCGTGCCTCGCGCTGGAGCATGGCGAGTAGATAGAAAAGCGGTTCCTCGCCCTTGGATTCTTCCTCAAGGATGCTTTTCCAGACGGAAGCCGCCTGCCCCGCCTGAAGCTGGCGCAGGAACGCGAAGACGTTGAATTCGGTCGTCGGGCTGACGCTGCGGGCCTGCCCCTGCGTCAACGGTTTTCCGTCCGCCAGCAGTTGGAGCTTGCTCAATTCCGCGTCCACGGCGGCGGCATCAGGAAGAAGCGTCTCGGCGAGAATGTCCACGCAGCCCGGCTCCAGATCCAGCCCCAGCGCCTTGGAGCGCATCTGGATGTGGCGGCGGAGCGAGCGCGGCTCCAGTCCGGGGGAGCGCCAGATCCAGCCCTTGGCGTCGGCAAAGGTAAAGCACGGCAGTTTGGTTATATGCGCGGGGATCTTGGGCTGGCCCTTTTCCCACGCGGCCTCAAGGCAAAACAGAGGCCAAGTCTGGGGATTGGGGCGGGAGAGCGCGGAGGAAAGGCGTTTCCATACATCGGCGGTCAGGGCGTGGGCGTTGCGCATCACCAAAACCCGCGATGTGGAAAAAAGCCCTTGGAGCGTGAGGAGTTCCCAGAATTTGGGCGGCAGTTCGTCGTCGCCCCAGAAAACATGCCGTTCCCGCCCCGCGTCGGGATGGGCACCAAGAAGCTCCTCCACCTGCTGGCGGAGGAGCTTCCCGTCTGGGCATATGCAGAAGCTGAAACCCGGTCGTGTCGTCATAGGCGAAAGCGACGGCCTTGTCCCGTCAGGTCAGAATCGTTGCTGCAAGGCGTCCATGCAACGGCGCACGGCCATTTCGAGGATGGACTTGATGGCCGATTCCTCGTTGGCGTTTTCATAGTTTTCACTGTAGTAGATGTTTCCCGAACGCCAGACTTCCGTATTGGTCTTTCCATCGTAGACGATGAATTCTATAGCGATGGTAGCCGTATACAGTTGTGAGGCGCTTCTGTACTCGCCGTAGCTGCGAACCTTGAAGCTGGGGATGCGCACGGTCAGGGTATAGTCGGCCTGTCCGCTGTCCACCCATTTCGCCAGGTTCCGGGCGTTGATGTCGTCCCGTACCAGCGAGCGGACCTGATAGGTCAGCCAAGGATAGAGCGAGGTCTGTTCCACGCTTTTGATCCTGAGCGTCTTGGAACCGTTGCCGAGCACGCTGTTTTCGGACAGGGAGCCTTCCTGACCGCGCCAGACATAGCCGCACCCGGTCAGCATCAGGCAGGCGAGCAGCCCGCTCAGCAGTCCCGCCGCAAGCCTGTACAGGCGTCCATGCCCTGCATGCGCCGAATCCGGGTGCGGTCTGTTCATCAGTTGGCCACCACGTTGACGAGTTTGCCGGGAATGACCACAACCTTGCGGACGGTGAGCCCTTCAAGGTGGCGGACGATGTTCTGTTCCGTAAGGGCGAGCCGTTCTATTTCTTCCTTGGAAGCGGAGGCGGGGACTTCGATCTTGCCGCGCAGCTTGCCGTTGATCTGGATGACCACGGTGAGCACGTCGCGCTGCAAGGCGTCCTCCTTCCATACCGGCCAGGGCTCCTGATCGATGCTCCGGGCATGGCCGAGGCCTTCCCACAATTCCTCGCACAGGTGCGGGGTGATGGGGGACAGAAGCGTCAGCACGGTCGCCATGGCGGAGGACAGGATCTTACGGCCTTCTTCCGTCGCTGCGAGCTCGTCCTTGGCGAGGTACAGCGCATTGACCAGTTCCATAATAGCAGCGATGGCGGTGTTGAACTGGTAGCGGTTGCCGATGTCTTCGCCGGCTTTCTTGACGGTGAGGTGTTCCTTGAGGCGGACTTCCTTGGCTGCCGGGGTCGTCGCGTCGGCGGCGGAGGAGGAGCAGGCCCCCACGGGCGACAGGAACTCGCTGCTGTCGGCATACAGGCGCCAGACACGGTTGAGGAAGCGGGAAGCCCCTTCAATGCCGGTATCGCTCCAGTCAAAGTCGCGTTCCGGCGGCGCGGCGAACAGGCAGAACAGGCGGACGGTATCCGCGCCGTACTTGGCGATCATCTCCGTGGGATCGACGGTGTTGCCCTTGGACTTGGACATCTTGCTGCCGTCCTTCAGAACCATGCCCTGCGTGAGCAGGTTGGCGAAGGGCTCGTCGATTTCCTTGGGGAAATAGCCGAGATCGCGCAGGACTTTGGTGAAGAAGCGGGCATAGAGCAGATGCAGGATGGCGTGCTCCACGCCGCCGATGTACTGGTCTACGGACAGCCAGTAGCGCAGGGCTTCCATGTCGAAGGGGGCCTTGTCGTTACGGGCGTCGGTATAACGGGCGAAGTACCACGAGGATTCCACAAAGGTATCCATCGTGTCGGTTTCGCGCTTGGCCGCGCCGCCGCACTTCGGGCAGGTGCAGTTGTAGAATTCGGGCGTATGGGGCAGGGGGGACTTGCCGTCCGGGTGCGTCTGCACGTCCAGCGGCAGGCGGACGGGAAGCTGGTCTTCGGGCACGGGAACCATGCCGCACTTGTCGCAATAGATTACCGGGATGGGCGCGCCCCAATAACGCTGGCGGGAAATATTCCAGTCGCGGAGGCGCCAGTTGGTGGTGCGCTTGCCCTTGCCGGACGCTTCCAGCGCGTCGGCGATGGCCTTTTTGGCTTCTTCGTTGTGCAAGCCGTTGAATTCGCCGGAGTTCACGAGCACGCCGGGAGCGGTATAGGCTTCGGTCAGGCTCTCGGGAGTGAGCGGCGCTTCGCCTTCGGGCTGGATGACCACGATGCGCTCCATGCCGTACTTCTTGGAGAAGTCGAAATCGCGCTGGTCGTGGGCGGGCACGGCCATGACCGCGCCGGTGCCGTATTCGGCAAGGACGAAGTTGCCGAGCCAGATCGGGACTTGGCGGCCCGTGAAGGGGTTGAGGCAGTAGGCGCCGGTGAAGACGCCTTCTTTTTCGAGGCTGTCGGACTGGCGGTCGATGCGATCCATGTTGTGGATCCGCTCGATGAAGGCGCGGGCTTCGGCCTCGTTGGGCTTGCCGCTGATGAGCGAATCGACGAGCGGGTGCTCAGGGGCCAGCGTCATGAACGTCACGCCGAATACCGTGTCGGGGCGGGTGGTGAACACCTTGATGTCGCCTTCGCCGGATTCCAGCGGGAACGTGATTTCCGCGCCCACGGACTTGCCGATCCAGTTGCGCTGCATGCTGAGCACGCGGTCGGGCCAGCCGCCCTCAAGCTTGGAGAGGTCGGCGAGCAGTTCGTCGGCGTAATCCGTGATCTTGAGGAACCACTGGGTGAGTTCCTTCTGGACGACGGGCGTATCGCAGCGCCAGCACAGGCCGTCGACGACCTGTTCGTTGGCGAGCACGGTGTTGCAGTGCGGGCACCAGTTCTGGGAGGCTTTCTTGCGGTAGACAAGGCCCTTTTCCAGCCAGCGCAGGAAGAAAAGCTGTTCCCAACGGTAATAGGGCTCATCGCAGGTGGCGACTTCGCGATCCCAGTCATAGGAGTAGCCAAGGCGCTTCAACTGGGCGCGCATGTTGTCGATATTGGCATGCGTCCAGACGCTCGGATGGATGTTGTGCTTGATGGCGGCGTTTTCGGCGGGCAGGCCGAAGGCGTCCCACCCCATGGGGTGCATGACGTTGAACCCCTGCATGCGCTTGAAGCGCGCCACCACGTCGCCGATGGAGTAGTTGCGCACATGGCCCATGTGCAGGTTCCCTGAAGGATAGGGAAACATTTCCAGCACATAGTATTTTTTCTTGTCCTTGTCGACATGACAGGCGTAGGTCTTTTCGTTTTCCCAGCGGGACTGCCATTTGGTTTCAATGGCCGCCGGGTCATAGCGCTTAGGCTTGCTCATGACTGATCCTTATTGCTGTATAGTCGGGGGCCGGATCGCCTCCGGCCCGCGTTGGCGTCAAACCCCGCCAATCTATCAGGCGTCGGCCTTGCCCGCAACTGTGAGCGTACCGGCTTCCTGAGCCTTGATCGCCGCGTCGAGGATGCCGTTGATGAAGCTCTTGGCCTTGGCGTCGCCGAAGCGGGTGGACAGTTCAAGCGCCTCGTTGATGGCGACCTTGGGCGGGACGTCAGCCCGGTACAGCATTTCAAAGACGGCGAGGCGGAGCAGGGTCAGCTCGATCTTGCCGAGCCGATCCACGCGCCAGTTCTGCGAGAAGCGTTCGATGACGCTGTCGAGGGTTTTGACGTTGGCCCAGACGCCCTCCACCAGCTCCCACGCGAAGCCGTACAGCTTTTCCTCGCGGGTTTCGGCGTTTTCGTCCATATCCGCATCAGTGGGATCGGGCATTTCGAGGAATGCGGTACGGACATCCCCGAGGGTGGTCGAAGGAGAGAACTGTAGGCTGTACAGCACCTGAAACGCGCGTGAACGTGCGGCGCGGCGGGCATGGGGTCTGTTTTTGGACATGAAGTGGCCTCGTGCAAAAGTGATGGAATGCCGGAAAAACGAACTTCCGGGAGCTTCCCGGAAGACAACGCGGCAGCGGAGAAAAACGCCGCCGGCAAGACATTGGGGAACCGGGCCCTTTCCGTATGCGGCAGGGGGCCTCCGCACCCGCCGGGCATTTCGCCGGGGCTTCCGTCCTGTTGGCTTGGCAGAAGCCGCCCCGCGCCCGCCGGGTCTGGATGAGGCGGGGAACTCTTCTTCGGGAAGAGCCGCCCTGTACCCGTTCGGGCCTTTCCCCGGATCGCGGGGAACCGTTCCGGCTGTGGATGGCTCCCACAGCCTTCCGGAGCTTGCCGTTTTGTTATGGCCCGGCAACGCCCGCGTTTTTTCGGAAGAGAGCCTTATACAGCAAAGTTCCCGCCGCACAACCTCCCTGTCGATAAAAAGGCCCGCGGAGGAAAGGGAGGCGCTTTGATGGACGCCTCCCACAGCTTTTTCCCCTTAAATCTGCTGCAACACGCGGACGGTCTCAAGGACGGCGGCGGCGGCTTCAACGCCCTTGTTGCCGGCCTTGGTGCCCGCGCGTTCGATGGCCTGCTCGATGTTGTCCGTAGTCAGCAGGCCGAAGCCCACCGGCACGCCGCTTTCGAGGGACACATGGGCAAGGCCCTTGGTGGCTTCGGTCGCCACGAAATCAAAATGAGGCGTCCCGCCCCGGATGACGGCGCCGACGGCGACGATGCCGTCGTATTTGCCGGAAGCCGCCAGCTTCTTGCAGGCGAGGGGCATTTCAAACGCGCCGGGAACGCGGACGATGGTGAGGTTTTCTTCCGATCCGCCATGACGGATCAGATAGTCCACCGCGCCGCTGATGAGGCGATCCACGATGAAATCATTGAATCGTGTTGCAAGGATGGCGAATTTGAGGTCCGCCGCGTTGAGATGCCCGTCGATGGTCTTGATTTGGTTCATGGGAGCCTCGTCTGTATGGGGTAAGGCGCCGCATTTCGGGATGCGGCGCGCCGTTCGTTACTTACGGTTGCCGGAAACGTGGAGCATGTGCCCCATCTTTTCCTGCTTGGTACGCATATAATCCTCATTAGTGGCGCAGCAGCCCACCTCAATGGGCTCGCGACCGACGATTTCGAGCCCGTAGCCTTCCAGGCCGACGATCTTGCGGGGGTTGTTGGTCATGATGCGGAGTTTGCGGATGCCCAGATCCAGCAGGATCTGCGCGCCGACGCCGTAATCGCGGAGATCCGCCTTGAAGCCGAGCTTTTCGTTGGCTTCAACGGTGTCGTAGCCCTGATCCTGAAGGGCGTAGGCCTTCAGCTTGTTGGCGAGGCCAATGCCCCGCCCTTCCTGACGCATATAGATGACCGCACCCCGCCCTTCCTTTTCAATGCGGGTCAGCGCGGCGGCAAGCTGGTTGCCGCAGTCGCAGCGCAGGGAGCCGAACGCGTCGCCGGTCAGGCATTCGCTGTGCACGCGCACGAGCACGGGATCGGAGCCGCCCTTTTCGGACACGTCGCCCTTGACGATGGCGACATGGGTGTCGGCGCTGATATCGTTTTCATAGGCGATCATCGTGAAGTTGCCGTAGCGGGAGGGGAGCTTGGTTTCGGCCACGCGGCGCACGCCGAGCTGGCCGTGCCGCAGATGGTAGCGGATAAGGTCGCGCACAGCGGCGATTTTGAGGTTGTGCTCCTCGGCGAATTTCTCCAGATCGGGCATACGGGCCATCGTCCCGTCGTCTTTCATGATCTCGCAAATGACGGCGGCGGGCTTCAACCCGGCGAGCACGGCGAGATCCACGCTGCCCTCCGTCTGTCCGGCGCGGGTGAGCACGCCGCCGGGCTGGGCGCGGAGCGGGAACACATGGCCGGGCGTCACCAGATCTTCGGGGCGGACGCCATCGGCGACGGCGGTGAGGATGGTATGGGCGCGGTCGGCCGCGGAAATGCCCGTGGTCACGCCGTTGCGGGCTTCGATGGACACCGTAAAGTTGGTGCCGAACTTGGAGCCGTTGCGCTGCGTCATGAGCGGGAGTTCCAGCTTGTCCACGAGGCTGGGGCCGAGCGGAAGGCAGATCAGGCCGCGGGCGTATTTCGCCATGAAATTGATGGCCTCTGGCGTCACATGCTCGGCGGCGATGGTGATGTCACCCTCGTTTTCCCGATCTTCGTCGTCGACAAGAATGATCATCCGGCCCTGCCGGATATCCTCCACCGCTTCTTCAACACTGCAAATAGCCATAATAGAAAGTCCTCAGCTTCGTTGATCCTCAGAAAAAGCCGTTTTCGCGCAGGAATTCAACCGACAGTTTCCCCGTTTTCGCCTCCTCGGAGGCGAGGCCGAGGTGGGGGGCCATCATGTGGCGGACATATTTGCCGATGACGTCGGTTTCCATATTGATGCGCGTGCCCGGAACCCATTCGGCCGCCGTCGTTGCCCGCCATGTTTCGGGGATGACGTTGACCTCCAAAAAGTCCGGCCCGCAATCATTCACTGTCAGGCTGACGCCGTCAAGTGCCACTGAGCCCTTCCTGATGACTTCCGCTCCAAAAGAAGCGGGAAAACCGATGCGGATGCGCCGTGACTCGCCTTCCCGCCGCACGGACAGGATTTCAGCCACACAGTCCACATGCCCGCTGACGATATGCCCGCCGAGGCGATCGCCCACGGCAAGCGCCCGCTCAAGGTTGACCTTGGCGCCGGGTTTCAGCAGGCCGAGAGCCGTGCGCCGCATGGTTTCAGCGGACGCATAGGCGGAAAAAAGGCTTGGGCCAGACGTTTCTACTGTAAGACACGTTCCGTTGACGGCAATGGATTCGCCCAAAATAATGTCCGTGAGCGCATAAAGCGCCTGAATCCGAAACCGGGTTTCGTGCCCGTGGGACTCCACCGCCAGCAGCTTCCCCTGACCGTTGATTATGCCTGTGAACATGCGCGCACCGGCCTGAATATAAGGTGTCCGTCTTCCCCACAGGGCTCCATGCTGACCAACCGCAGCGAGAGCGCCTCATCCAGTTCGAGGGGCGTGCGCCCGTCGAAGAGCGGTCGCGCGTCGTTGTCCCCAAGCACTTTCGGCGCGATGTGGAGATGGAATTCATCGACGAGCCCGGCTTCCAGCAGGGAGAGGCCAAGGCGCCCCCCGCCTTCGCACAGCACGTAGGGGCAGCCCGCTTCCTGACGCAGGTATTCAAGGATCTGCACAAGATCCTCGCCGCTTTTCCAGCGGTCAAGGCCCAAGATGCGGACGCCGCGCTCGCGGAGCTGCGCCGCGCGCGGTGTGGCGGCCCCGGACGCCGTGGTGAAGAAAATCGTTTCCGTGGGGCGTTCCTTGAACAGCAGCAGCGAGTCGGGCGCGGGCACGCGCGATGAAATGGATACCGCCAGCGGCTGGCGTTCGACCGGCCCGTCAAGCCTTGCGGTCAGCAAAGGGTTGTCGGTATGGAGCGTATTGCCGCCGACGAGGACGGCGCCCCCGGCCCGCCCCACATTGGCGCGGAGTTCATGCACCTGACGGCGGGCCGTTTCTCCGGTAATCCAGCGGGAATGCCCGGTGCGGGTGGCGATGCGCCCGTCCAGCGTCATGGCGAGCTTCAATATGACATAGGGGCGTTTCGTGGTCTGCCAGATCAGGAAATCGGCGGCCAGATCCCGGCACAGCTCTTCGCACACGCCCGCCTCCACCTTCACGCCCGCTTCGGCGAGGCGTTCCATGCCGCCCGCCGCCTTGGGGTTGGGATCGCGCAGGCCGATGACCACATGGCGGATGCCCGCCGCTATCACCGCTTCCGTGCAGGGCGGGGTTTTTCCTTGGTGGTTGCAGGGCTCAAGCGTGACGACCAGCGTGCAGGCCGAAGGATCGACGCCTTTGGCCTCGGCGTCCCTGAGGCACTCCACTTCCGCATGGCTCTTGCCGTAAGCGGTATGCCAGCCTCTGGCGACGACAATGCCGTCACGGACAAGCACGGCCCCCACCGTGGGATTGGGTGCGGCGGCCCAGCGGCCGCGTTCCGCGAGCCCGGCGGCTTCCCGCATGAACGATTCGTACGGGTGGCTCATGCGCTTTCTCCTGAGGTGCCCGTATGCCCGCAGCCATCCGGCGTAGGACGCAGGGGAAGGAGTTCGAGCGTGATGCCCGCTTCGTTCAGCATCTGCATGGCGAGCTCGTCAGGGTAGCCCGATGCGTACCAGATTTTGGTGATGCCGCAGTTGATGAGCATTTTCGAGCAGATGAGGCAAGGCTGATGCGTACAGTAGACTTCAGCCCCGGCAAGGGAAATGCCATGCACCGCAGCCTGAATGATGACGTTCTGTTCCGCGTGGAGGCCCCGGCAGATTTCATGCCGCTGGCCGGAAGGCACGCCGAGCTGTTCGCGCAGACAGCCGATATCGAGGCAATGCGCCACCTTGGACGGTGCGCCGTTATAGCCGGTGGCGAGGATGCGTTTGTCCTTGACGGCTACGGCCCCGACCCTGCGGCGCAGGCAGGTCGAGCGCTCCGCCACGAGGTGGGCGATGTTCATGAAGTAGTCGGGCCAAGCGACGCGGGACATAAAGGTATCCTTCTGTAAAATGAAAGAGCGGGGGACGGGGAGGGCCTCCGGCGGCAAGGGGCCGCGGCCCCTTGACCCCGCCCGGGGTGCGAGCCGCACCCCGGACCCCGGCAAAAACGGAGACGCCACGGGAGGGGGCGCCTATCAGCTCTTCAAACGGCAACGCCGTTTGAAGAGCTTTTAAGAAGCAAGCAATAGCTTGTATTACCTTCGGAAACGGCGCGTACCCGTCACCGAGGGGGTCCGGGGGGAATGATTCCCCCCGGGCGGGTTCGGGCGGCAGCCCGGCGGGTGCAGGGCAGGGCCCTGCAAAACTACCAGGCGAACAGCGGGAACTGCCGTGCAAAAGCGGCGACTTCCTTGCTGATTTCGGCAAGGCGGGTTTCGTTGCCGGCGTTGGCGATGGCGGCGTCGATCCAGCCCGCCACCTTGACCATGTCCTGTTCGCGGAACCCGCGGGTCGTGAGCGCGGGCGTTCCGATACGGATGCCGGAGGTCACGAACGGGGAGCGGGTCTCAAAGGGCACGGTGTTCTTGTTGACGGTGATGCCGGCGGCGTCGAGGGCGTGTTCGGCGTCCTTGCCGGTGATGTCCTTGTTGGTCAGGTCGACGAGCAGCAGATGGTTGTCCGTGCCGCCGGAAACGAGGTCGAACTTGGCGTTTTTGAGCTCTTCACCCAGCGTCGCGGTGTTCTTGAGCACCTGCGCCTGATAATCCTTGAAGCGGGGGCGCAGGGCTTCGCCGAAGGCCACGGCCTTGGCAGCGACGATGTGCATGAGCGGGCCACCCTGAATGCCGGGGAAAATCTGGCTGTTGAGCGTCTTGCCGAAGGATTCGTCGGACAGGATCATGCCGCCGCGGGGGCCGCGCAGGGTCTTGTGGGTCGTGGTCGTGGTGACGTGGGCGTGCCCGATGGGGGAGGGATGGAGCCCGGCGGCCACAAGGCCGGCGATGTGGGCCATGTCCACAAGCAGCTTGGCGTCCACTTCATCGGCGATGGCGCGGAACTTGGCGAAGTCGATGGTGCGGGGGTAGGCGCTGGCGCCCGCCACGATGACCGCGGGGCGGTGCTCGTGGGCGAGGCGGCGTACCTCTTCATAGTCGATGAGGCAAGTGTCCTTGTCCACGCCGTAGGAAACCACGTTGAACAGGCGGCCGGAGAAGTTCACGGGGCTGCCGTGCGTCAGGTGGCCGCCGTGGGACAGGTTCATGCCCAGGATGGTATCGCCGGGCTTGGCCAGCGCGAAGTAGGAGGCCATGTTCGCCTGGCTGCCGGAGTGGGGCTGCACGTTGACGTAGCCGCAGCCGAACAGCTGCTTGGCGCGTTCGATGGCAAGGTTTTCGGCGATGTCGACGAATTCGCAGCCGCCGTAGTACCGCTTGCCCGGATAGCCTTCGGCGTACTTATGCGTGAAGACGCTCCCCTGCGCTTCCCGAACGGCGGAAGAGACGAAGTTTTCGGAGGCGATAAGCTCCAGCTTGCTCATCTGCCGATCGCTTTCCAGCAGGAAAGCGCGTGCCAGTTCGGGATCTTCAAGAAGAATATGGTCCATTGGACGCTCCGATGAAAGTTTAGAGATGCAACCGCGTAACTTGCTTGGAAAGGGCTTACGCCGTGAACTTCTTGAACAGGATGCTGCCGTTCGTACCGCCGAAACCGAAAGAGTTCGAGAGCGCGTACTGCGGGTCAAGCTTCTTGGCGCCGTCGGTCATGCAGTTGAGATCGCATTCCGGATCGGGCGTCTCATAGTTAATCGTGCCGGGGACATAGCCGGTATGCAGGGCAAGCACGGAGAACACGGCCTCAACGCCGCCGGCGGCCCCAAGCAGATGGCCGGTCTGGGACTTGGTCGCGGAGATGGCAATCTGATAGGCGCGTTCGCCGAACACCTGCTTGATGGCGCCGGTTTCGCAGATGTCGCCGAGGTGGGTGGAGGTGGCGTGCGCGTTGATGTGGTCAACCACGTCGGGGCTGACGCCCGCGTCGGCGATGGCGCGCTGCATGGCGGCGACCATGCCTTCGCCGTCGTCGCGGGGGGCGGTCATGTGGAAGGCGTCGTCGGACGAGCCCGTGCCGATGATTTCGGCGTAGATGGTCGCGCCGCGCGCCTGAGCGTGCTCAAGGCTTTCCAGCATGAGCAGGCCCGCGCCTTCGCCCATGACGAAGCCGTCGCGATCCTTGTCAAAGGGGCGGGAAGCCTTTTCGGGATCGTCGTTGTGCGCGGTGGAGAGCGCCTTCAGCGCGGTAAAGCCGGAAATGCCCATAGGCGTGACGGTCGCTTCCACGCCGCCGGAGATGCAGACGTCGCAGCGGCCCATGACGATCTCGGTATAGGCCGCGCCGATGGCGTGGGTGCCTGAAGCGCAGGCGCTGGTGAGCACCATGTTCGCACCCTTGGCGCCTATGGCGATGGCAAGCTGGCCCGGAGCCATGTTGGAGATCAGCATGGGGATCATGAAGGGGGAAACCTTGCCCGGCCCGGCCTCGACGAGGCGGGAGTGGAACACTTCGATGGTGTGCAGGCCGCCGAGCCCCACGCCGAGGATGACGCTGACCCGGCCGGCGTTGTCGTCATTGATGACGAGGCCGGAATGTTCCATCAGCATGTTGCCCGCGGCGACGGCGAACTGGACGAAACGATCCATCCGGCGGGCCTGCTTGGCGGGGACGCCGTAGGCTTCGGGGTTGAATCCTTTGACTTCGCCGGCAATGCGGGAATCAAAGCCGGAGGCGTCAAAGAGGGTGATGGGCCCGATGCCCGATTTCCCCGCAAGAAGGTTATCCCAGCTTTCGGTGACGTTGCCGCCGAGCGGCGTCAGCGCAGAGAGACCGGTTACAACAACGCGTTTACGGCTCATAATTCCCTCATGAAGCAAAAAGTGGTCGAGCGCCTTATGATCTGATCACAAGACGCCCGGTAGAATACTCTGGCGCAGCAGGAACGGAAGGAACAACGCCCGCGCGGGCCGCCGTCTCCGCTCTCGTTTCCCGTGCTTCGAACAAAACGAGGCTTAGTTCGTGTGGTTCTGCACGTAGGAGATGGCGTCCTTGACCTTCAGGATCTTCTGGGCGTCGTCGTCGGCGATTTCCACGTCAAAGGCTTCTTCCATGGCCATGATGAGTTCGGTGAGGTCGAGGGAGTCGGCGCCGAGGTCTTCAACGAAAGAGGCTTCGGGCTTCACTTCTTCGGCGGTCACGCCAAGCTGTTCCATGATGATCTTTTTGACCTGTTCTTCAACGGACATGGGGGAATCCTCCCGGTTTTGTTCTTTTGTGTTGCAGTGGGGCTTGGCGCCCCGTTCCTTGTGTCGACGCTTCCGCAAAACGGAATCCGCCGGTTCGCGCCGCAAAAACGGCGCGGCGATTAACAGTACATTCCGCCGTTGACGGCGATAACCTGTCCTGTAATGTATCCGGCTCCCGGCGAAGCCAGAAAAGCTACGGCATCAGCGATGTCCTGAGGCGTTCCCAGACGTTTCAAGGGGATGGCATCAATATAGGCGGCGCGGACGTCATCGGGCAGGCCGGCGGTCATGTCGGTTTCCACAAAACCGGGGGCGACAGCGTTGACGGTGACGTTACGGCCGGCCAGCTCCTTGGCTGCGGACTTGGTCAGACCGATGAGGCCCGCCTTGGCGGAAGCATAATTGATCTGCCCGGCATTGCCCATCTGCCCGACTACGGAGCTGATGTTGATGATCCGCCCGTGACGCTGGCGGGTCATAATCTTGGCGGCCTCGCGGACGCAGACGAAGGCGCCGCGCAGGTTGGTCTGGATGACGCGGTCAAAATCTTCGTCCTTCATGCGCAGCATCAGGCCGTCCTTGGTGATGCCAGCATTGTTGACCAGCACGCCCAGCTCGACCTGATCCTTGATATGCTCTTTGAAGAAGGCCGCGACCGCTTCGGCGTCGGCAACGTCAAGGCGAAAGGCACTGGCCTTCCCGCCCGCCGCAGTAATATTCTTGGCCACGGCTTCGGCTTCATCAGCCTTGCTGACATAGGTGAGATACACCTGATATCCGGCCTTCGCCAGCGTCTCCGCAATGGCCTTGCCGATGCCTCTGGAGCCGCCGGTTACGAGTGCGGTGGAAAGTTGTTCGCTCATTTCTCTCACCTTGATGCTGTATTCAGTTGTTTGTAGCTCAAAAGAAATCAGAATTCAACACGGATGCCAGCCGGAAAAGCGGCTAGAATTCCAGCAATGCGGCTCCCCACGTGAAGCCCCCGCCGAAGGCGCTCAGCAAGACACGGGAGCCCGGACGGATACGGCCCTGCGCACAGGCGTCGCCGATACCCAACGGGATGGATGCCGCCGACGTATTGCCGTATTCATCAAGGTTGACGAATATTTTTTCGCTGCCGAGCTTGAGGCGGTCTCCCACGGCTTCGATAATGCGGAGGTTTGCCTGATGCGGGATGAACAGGTCGATGTCTTCGAGCGTCAGGCCATTGCCTTCCAGCAGTTCGGAGCAGACGGTGGAAAGGCTGCGCACAGCCTGCTTGAAGACTTCCCGCCCCTGCATCTGGAGATAGAAATCATTTTGGATGGGATCGCCGGGCTTGTAGTTGCGGCTTGTCCCGCCGCCGACGGTAAGCAGGGGGTACTGCCGCCCGTCCGCGCCGCACCGGACATCCCGGAGGTGGGGCGCCGAGGGCAGGCATCGTTTGGGCGCCCCGGCTTCCCCATTCGTCAGCACGGCGGCCGCGGCACCGTCGCCGAACAGGATGCAGGTCGTGCGGTCTTCCCAGTTCAGGCGGCGCGTAAAGGCTTCCGAGCCCACAAGCAGGACTTTGGCTCCGGGCTTTGCGGCGAGGATGCCGTACGCCATGTCCAGACCGTAGACGAAGCCGGTGCAGGCCGCATTGAGGTCGAACGCCATCGCCCCGTGCGAGCCGATGTTGCCGCTGATGATGCAGGCCGTGCTCGGGCACAGGTAATCGGGCGTACACGTCGCCGTCAGGACATGCGTGATGTCTTCAGCCTCGATGCCAGCATCCTCAAGAGCCCTAAGCGCCGCTTCCGTGCCCGCGTCGGAGCCGTTTTCGTCGTCCGCCAGCATGTGCCGGGCCTTGATCCCGGTTCTGCTGACGATCCATTCATCGCTGGTATCCACCAGAGACATCAAGTCGACGTTCGTGATCCGCTTGCTCGGAACATACGTCCCTAAGCCTTGAATATGGATTTCTGTCATGCGGTGTCCGTGCGTTTGTGAGGAGGGCTAACAGGAGCGGCCGAAACGGGTCAGTTCCTCATTGGCGCAGATGGTTTCCATCAGGCGCTTGTTGGTCTCTTTCTCGACGAACAGGGTCGCCATGCGGGTCGCGTTGCAAATGGCCTTGGCGTTGGAGCGGCCGTGGCAGACGATGGAAATGTTCTGGAGGCCGAGCAGCGGGGCACCGCCGTATTCGGCGTAGTCCACCACCTTGGCGAAACGCCTGAACGCGGACTTGGCCAACAGGCTGCCCAGCTTGGGCAGAAAGCCGGAACTGAGCAGTTCGCGCTTGAGCACGCGGCTGAGGGACAGGCCCAGCCCTTCGCTGAGCTTCAGGGCCACGTTGCCGACGAAACCGTCGCAGACGGCCACGTCCACATCCCCGGTGAAAAGATCGCGCCCTTCGATGTTGCCGCTGAAGTTGAGGTTCTGAGCCATTTTGAACAGCTCGTACGCCTCTTTCACCTGGCTGTTGCCCTTGCCTTCCTCTTCGCCGATGCTGAGGAGGCCTACGCGGGGGGCTTCCTTATTGAGGATGTCCCTGGCGAAGGCGTCGCCCATCAGGCCGAACTGGAATATGTTGTAGGGTTTGCAGTCGACGGTGGCCCCCACGTCCAGCAGGACGACGGGTTCCTTCTCCGTGGGGAGGAGCGACGCGAGGGCGGGGCGTTCCACGCCGGGAATGCGGCCCATGATGAACATGCCGCACGCGACGGAAGCCCCTGAATGGCCCGCGCTGACGACGCCTTGGGCCGCGCCGTCGCGCACAAGGCGGCAGGCGACCTGTATGGAGGCGTTTTTCTTCCGGCGCAGGATGTCCGAAGGCTTTTCGTCCATGCCCGCGACTTCGGGGGCATGGACGATTTCCAGATCCACCCCGGAAGGGGAGAGTCTGTTCAGTTCGCCGTCAAGTGTAGCCTCATTCCCGACAAGGAGAATTTTGGCTCCGGTCTGGCGGGCGGCCTCAATCGCTCCGGGGACGACCACGGAGGGACCGAGATCGCCTCCCATGGCGTCGACGGCGATAACGGTCTTATTGCTGCTCATCGGCGGTCTTCTGTTCAACGACCTGACGACCGCGGTAGGTGCCGCAGCTGGGGCAGGCAGCGTGGGGAACCGTGGGGGCTCCGCAGGTGCAATACACAACGGTGGGGGTGGCCACGCGATCGTGAGACCGGCGCATACCCTTCTTGGAATGGGACTTCTTATTTTGCTGTACGGCCATGACGGCACTCCTTAGGATTCGGCATGGTGCCGAGGGTTTGGCTCTGTCGCCTGTTGATGCGGCTCCGGATGGCATAGCCCAATACGCCCGGAGACACAAGGTTCGGCGGCAAAATCTAGTTTTTTTTCACTTTCAGACCCCGGAGGGCCGCAAGACGGGGATCGCCTTCGTCCCGCACGCAGGAACAGGAGCCTTCATTGAGGTTTTTCCCGCAGTCGGGGCACAACCCCTTGCAATCAGGCTTGCACAGAGGACGTACCGGAAGGGCGAGCACAAACTCTTCCCAGAGCAGGCCGGCCAGATTGATCTCCGGCGCGCCGTCCACCAGTTTGACGATGAGCTCATCGGCCTCGCTGTCGAACGGCTTTTCCTTGCCGCCGCGCGATCCCGCCTCGTCGTCCGCTTCCGGGAACGGCTCGAAGCTGTCGAAACTGCTGTCGATGATCAGATGGGCGTCTTCGGCGCAACGGTTACAGGGAACGACGACCTCCCCCTTCAGGTTGCCGCGCACAAGGCAGCCGTCTTCCTGAGGAAGAAGCGTAACCGTACCCACAAGAGGCTGGACGACGCGGCAATCCATGCCGCATTCCTTCATGGGAACCGACCAGATGGCCGGTTCGTCCAGAACGAACGTCCTTCCTTCAGGGGCGATGTTGTTCAGTGCAATCCGTAATTCAGCCATGATAACCTCGTGAACGGGACTCCTTACACGGTTGATCGGCTTATGTCAAGACTGTAGGGGCGTTCATGATGGAAAGCGGGGAAGGCGCCCACGGAAAAACCTTCCCGTAGAGGCTTTGGCGTGGCTTCCAATCCCTTGAAGCGGCCTTCGCGGTGCAGGGGGGCCCTTCCGCAGGGCGCTCAGCATCTTCCAATCAGGGAAACGGCCCTCGCGGGGCTGGAGGCGCGTGCTTTTGGGGGAACGTGATGGAAAACAGCGGAAGGCGCGAGCCGGTTGGCGCTTGAAGGGATGGAACTGAAAGTACGCCGCTTGCCAAGCCGGGGAAATGATTCCTTCGGCAGGAATCCGTCCGCCGGGGCCCGCAAAGGGGCCGTGCCGATGGACGGATTCCGGGCCTGCGGAAAACGGGCGGCTGCCTTGCCGCCCGAAACGGCTTCCTTACCCGCGGGCCCGCTTGAACCCTTCGGCGGAACGGGCGATGACTTCATCCTCGACGCAGAACGCCAGGCGGAAATGGCCGGGGCCGCCGAAACCGGAACCGGGCACGGCAAGGATGCGTTCATCAAGGAGCTTCTTGACGAAGGCCACGTCGTCGCCGCCGGGAGCCTTCGGGAAGAAATAAAACGCGCCCTTGGGCATTTGGAATTCATAGCCCGCGTCGGAGAGGACGTTGCCCATCATTTCGCGGCGGCGGGCATAAATGTTTACGTCCACCTGCGATCCGAGCGCCCCCGCCATGATATGCTGGCCCACGACGGGCGGGTTCACGAAGCCGAGGATGCGGTTGGCGAGCGTCAGCCCGCCCATGAGTTCGGCGCGCTCGGCGAAGAGCGGGGACAAGGCGATGAAGCCGACGCGTTCCCCGGCGAGGCACAGGTTCTTGGAGAAAGAGCTCGCCAGGACTGCGTAGGGGTACATGGGCAGCAGGCTCGGCACTTCCACGCCGTCGAAAGCCAGGAAGCGGTACGGTTCGTCGACCACGAGGTAGAGCGGGCGGCCGTTGCGTTCGGAGGCTGCGGCGAGGATGGCGGTCAGGCCTTCGAGCTCTTCGCGGGAGTAGACCGTGCCGGTGGGGTTGTGGGGCGAATTGATGATCATGGCGCGGGTCTTGGGCGTGATGGCCGCCTCGATGGCGGGCAGGTCAAGCCCGAAGGTGCCCGGCAGGGTAGGAACCTTCTTGAGCGTGCCGCCGTGGTTGCCCACGTAGGAGCCGTATTCCACGAAATAGGGGGTCACGGTGAGCACTTCGTCGCCGGGCTCCAGGACGGTTCTGAAAATCACGTTGAGCGCGCCCGCGGCCCCGCAGGTCAGGATGACGTCGTTGGCCGTGAGCCCGACGCCCTGTTCCTTGGAAAGATGGGCGGCGAGCTTTTCACGGGCCCAGCCGAACCCGTTGTTCGGCATGTAGCCGAGGCTGAACGGCTCGTCCACGTGTTTGACGAATTCGGCCAGCGCCTTGCCCACGGCGGGCGGGGGGGCGAGATCCGGGTTTCCGAGGCTGAAATCACATACGGCGTCGTCGCCGTACTTCTGCTTGAGCTGGATGCCGGCTTCAAACATGCGACGGATCCAGGAGCCGTTTTGGATGGAGGAACTCATCTGGGTGCTGATGATGCTCATGGCTGCTCCGTGTCTCATGACCTGAGAGAAAGTGTTGCGGAGTGTGCAGCGGTCGGGCTGCGTTGCGCGGCGTGGGCCTGACGGATGCGAACAATGCCGCGAATTTTTTTATATACCCCATCAAAGGCCGCTATGCCAAGGGGCATAAGGGGCGGGGATATGCGCGCTTTTAATGGAATTTATATTCAACTATATGAAATTAAAAATGAATTCTTTCAAAAGCCATTGAAAGGGCGAATGCCTCAAGGGGCGCTTCCCGTTTGTCCCGGATGTACAAAATTTTCACTGGTGCGAAGGCGGCGCGTATGGGTGAGCAGCCGTCTTTTTTGGAAATCAGGGGTGGAATTTTTTTTGCATTTCTGATAGGTAAACGGCGTAAAACCCATGAGCTTGTAATGGAACAGAGGCGGCCTTGCTCCGTGGGCAGGGGCTTGGTCTATAAAGCCGGAAAGAGAGTTCAACCATGTCTTTGTTATGGAAAGAAGCGTTCACCCTCGGGGATTTTTCTTGGTCGAACACCAACTCTTTCTCTGATATTATCGAAATTACTGATCTTGAAACGCTCAAGCATTTTCTTGATGCGGTACACGTCAAGTTCTGCCTGCTCAAGCCGTGGTGCGAAACGGAAAATTATCCGCTGGTCGATTCGCGTGATCTCCTGCCTTCTTTCGAGGCGGAATTGTGGGAATACAAGGGGCTCCCCGGTTTTTCCATGGTGGCCTTTGCCCGGCCTCTGGAAAGTTTCAGCGAAATTTTCCAATACGACATCCTCCATCCGGTTCTCAGTGCGGTAAACGCGGCGGAAGGAGCCTCCTGCCCCTTGGAAACGCACGTCATCGCCCGCAACGTCCAGATCTTCCTAAGCCGCCTGCCCAAAAAACTTCAAGATCCTTTCCGTGATCAGTTCCGGCGCGTGGATACCGCCGTACTTGACTACTATCCCGCGCTGATGCCGTACCTGCTGGCGATGGATCGGGCCCATGTGTTCGCTACGGACGTCTACGGGCATTATCATCTTGCGGGGCTTTTCGCTTCATTCCCGTCCGATATGGACGGCGAGATCAAGCGGTTCGGGCTGCGCACCGGTAAATTCAAGATCGGCGACAACGAGATGTACGAACGCAACCGGACGTTCGTCTGCCAGTTCCTGATGGAACTGTACGGCTTTCCCATTTCCTCGGAGCGCCGGACTTCGGCGGCGCTTTTTTCCCGGCGCCTGCACAAGCTCGGCGAGCGGTTTATGGTGCGCGTGCTTGGGCAGTCCGACCGGACGATCACGACCATCTGGAACAACGGCGAGAACCGGCCCTATCCGCGCGTTGAAAAAATCGCCCTTGTGAAGCTCGACCCTGAGCAGAAGGATTTGATCCGGGCGTGCGGGGAGGGCGGCTTTTTCGTGGACGCCGAAAAACGCGTGGTGATCATCCGCATTTCCTACAAACAGCACCGCTACAATGCGGACAACGTGCGGCAGGATCGTGCCCTTTCCGTCGAGCGGCAGGAGCTGATCCACCCGCTCACGGGGCGGGTGATGCCGGACGTGAACGTGGTCAAGGATACCAGCACCATGATCCTGCGCCTCAACGACATTGTGCGCGGCGAGTATGTGGGCCGCGCGGTCTACAAGCGCAATGAGCTGGTGGAGAATACGGATACGGACGAAAAGCGCCTCAAGTTCCTGTTCTCGTGGCTGTCCAAAAACCAGCGCCGCATCATCGGGTACAGTGAAGAGTTTTACAACAATACCACCAAGGTACTGGACGCCTACCTCAAAAACCCCGAAAACCAAGAAGCGTTTGCGCTCCTGCATGATCTCAAGCAGGAAGTGATGAGCAAATACGCCTATATCCGTCAGGCGCGCACGGTGCGCTATCTTGAGGACATCGTTTCCCGGAACTATAAGGGGGAACGGCTGACCTACAGCCGTATGCTGATTGAAGCGATCGGGCTGCTGCGGGATCTCAAGTTCGAGCTCGGCAACTACTTTGAACCGCTGATGCTGAGCGTGCTCCACTATATGGAAATGATGCTGGATGACCGTTACCTGCTCCGGCGCTACATCAATTGCCCGGACGAAAAGCTGAGCAAGGGCGGCGTGGAGATACGCAAGAATTATCGGCGTCTTGTCAGCCTCAAGGACGAATTCGAGTCGGTGCGCAAGTCCCGGCAAAAACCTGTTGCCGAAGGGTAACAGGGACGTTTGGGGAACTGGGGGCGCTTCTCAAAAGGGAGCGTCCTTTTTTAGGGGCATTTGACAAGACCCTTCGCCGATGCGAATTTCCTGTGCCGCCATATCGGTTTCCGGTATGCGTACCGCGGACTTTTTTTGAAGGAAAACATCATGGCAGAGAATGAAATTCCCGAACCGCCGGACTGGTCGGATGCGCGCACGTTTTTTCTGGAGCCCGATCTGTGGCATGCCCCCTATGAACTGGACGCTTCGGAGAGCCATCACCTGACCCGCGTGTTGCGTATCCGCGAGGGTGAGGAGGTACGTGTCCTGGACGGCAAGGGGCGCGAGGGGCGTTTCCGGGTTTTGCCCTATAAGAAGAACGCCAAGACCGTAGCCTTGCAGCTTCTTGACGAGTGGACGTACCCCGAACCGGAATCGAAGGTCATCCTTGCGGCCGGCTGGACAAAGGCCGCCCGCCGGGGCTGGATTTTGGAGAAGGCCGTGGAGTTTGAAGCCAGCGGGATCTGGCTGTGGCAGGCCGAGCGGAGCCAGTTCCCCGTGCCGTCGGACATCAAGGAGTCATGGCAGGGGCAGCTTGTTGCCGGAGCCAAGCAGTGCCGCAACCCGTGGCTGCCCGAACTGCGTACCATGCCCGGCGGCGTGGGTGAGCTCATCGCGCTGGCCGAGGAGCTCGGCTGTGAGCATCGGCACGTGCTCGTGGAGAGCGGGCACAAGTCGGTCATGTCGCTGACCCCGGACACGCTGGGGCAGCCCGGCAAGACTCTTTGCGTGGTCGGCCCTGAAGGGGGCTTTACGGTGCAGGAAGTGGAGAAGCTCACCCGTGCGGGGTTCCTGCCCGCGACGCTCGGCGAGCGCGTTTTGCGCTGGGAGACTGCCGCCGTGCTGTGTCTCGGCCTTCATTGGTGGAAGCGTCAGCTTGGAGGGGAATAGGGAGGAAGACCGGGGGAGGAAACTTTCTGGAGAAAGTTTCCTCCCCCGGACCCCCACCTTCAAAGACTTTTGACCTTATCGAATCCCTGACTTCAGCTTTCCCGTACTTGGGAGGAGCCTCTTTTTTAAGGCCCTGTCAGAGTATGTGGCTGTTTTATCTCCAGAGAGCGTTGAAAATACAGATTTTTCCAGTTTTCCCCTTGGCGGAATCCACGGCTAAGGCTTTTTGCTGGTTATTCCTTTGGAATTTCAAGAAATAGCCAATAAAATTCCCCAATCATGGAGCCCATCAGCGGAAAAATTGGAAAAAGTATATATTTTCGTTATATTATTGAGATAGAACAACCATATGCTTTGACAGGGCCTTAAAAAAGAGGCTCCTTTTTGTTATGGCTGTGTTATAGAAAATGGTTGATGCTTTTTTTCTTGAAATTTCAAAGGGATAACCGGAAAAAACTTGGCCGTGGATTCCACCAAGGGGAACACTGGAAAAAGGCTGTATTTTTCACCGCACTGTGGAGATGAAATAACCACATGCTGTAACAGAGCCTTTGTCATAGGGTTCAGCTTGCTGGGGCACAAGGCGGCCGAAACGATAAACCGCTTGTATAAGAGCGGTTGTTATTTTGTTGTTAATAGGTAACAGCAGAATGCTGGGGGCTATTGCCCCGACCGGCTAAAATGTTCCGTCCTGTCATAAGGGATTCGATAAGGTCAAAAGTCTTTGGAAGAGGAGGGATGGGGGTGTGGGGGAAGGGAGGGGAAACCTTTCTCCAGAAAGGTTTCCCCTCCCTTCCCCCACAATGCCCCCCCCACCCGTCACCCTCTCACCAAATCAACAACGGCACGCAAACCGAGCAGATAGCTGCCGCTGCCGAACCCGGCAACGGAACCCCGTGTCACGGCGGAAAGCACGGAAAAATGGCGGAAGGCTTCGCGGGCGTGGACGTTGGACATATGCACTTCCACGACCGGAATGCTCAAGATTGCCAGCGCATCCATGATGGCATAGCTGTAATGGGTCCATGCCCCCGCGTTGAGCACGATGCCGTCCGTACCGTCCCCGTGCGCCTCCTGAATCCGTTCCACAAACGCGCCTTCATAGTTCGACTGGAAAAACGAAACCTCCACTCCGAGCTCCCCGGCGAGCGCGGAAAGTTTGCCGTTGATGTCTTCGAGCGTTTCCGTCCCGTAATGTTTGGGATCGCGCTTGCCGAACATATTAAGGTTGACGCCGTGCATGACCAGAATACGATTCATAGGATGGTGTCCTTTTGGATTGTGCAGGTTGCGGGACGGCCTGAGATGCCGCCGTGGGGCACAGCATAGGGAAAAGGAAGCCGGAAAACCAGAGGGGAATGGCCCCGCGGAAAAAAGAACCCGGATGAGGCTTGCCAAATGGAGTAAAATCAATAGAATCCAAACGAAAAGCCTGTGCGGTCTGGGGGGTAAGGACGCGCGGCGCAGGAGGCGTATCATATGAAACAGTGTCTGGTTATGCAGCATGTCGCCTTTGAGGACATGGGGACTTTCGCGCCTGTGCTGGAAGAGAAAGGGTTTGCCATCCGCTATTGCCCGGTGGATGAACCGCCTACCGAAGAGGAATGGCTGTCCGCTGAGCTCGCCGTGGTTCTTGGGGGCGCCATCGGGGTTTACGATCAGGTGCTTTATCCGTTTCTCAAGGATGAAAAAGATCTCATCAGGAAGCGCCTGGAGTCGCAAAAGCCGCTGCTCGGCATCTGTCTGGGGGCGCAGCTCATTGCCTCCGTGCTCAAATCCCGCGTATATCCCGGCAAGGGCAAGGAAATCGGCTGGGGCGGCGTAGAGCTCACCGAGGCGGGCAGGAAGTCGCCCTTGCGTTTTCTTGATGGTTACCGCCCGGTTCTGCATTGGCATGGGGACACGTTTGATTTGCCCGAAGGTGCCGAACTGCTGGCTTCCACCCCGTTGACCCCGCATCAGGCGTTCCGCATGGGGAACCATGTGCTGGCGTTGCAGTTCCACCCGGAGGCCGATGCGGACAAGCTGGAAAGATGGTTTGTCGGGCATGCCTGCGAGTTGGCCCGCGCCGCCATCGATCCCCGCCGCCTGCGCGAGGAAACCAAACGCGCGGGTGAGAGCGCCAAAAAAACGGGGCAGGCGCTTCTGCGTGAGTGGATAGACCAGTGGTAAAAGTATGCTGACAAGCAATGAGGAAACGCGCAGCCGTCGGGGTGCGCGTTTTTTTGTATGGCTGTGTCTTAGATCGTGTCGTCAACTAGATATAATTTATTGAAATTATTGAGTTGTTTTTAGGTTGTAAAAGGTTGTTTTCAAATGGTTTCAAATAGTTCTATGTCAAATGACGACACGGCCTGGAAAATGGTTGATGCTTTTTTGAAGTCCCAAAGGAATAACCGGCAACATGCCTCAGCTATGGATGCCGCCAAGGGGAAAACTGGAGAAAAAGGCCGTCTTTTCACCGTGCTGTGGACATGAAACAACTATGCTCTGACAGAGCCTTTTGTATTGTGGAGGCCATGCGCTGAAGAAGCGGCTCTGTGCTTTGGCGGGGCGGGTTTCCCTTTGCTGGGAAAAGGAGGAGAGCCGCACGTTTTCCTTAACAGTTTGCAGCGTCCTCGCCGTCGAAAAAGCGGTTCATTTCCGCCTCGCTGGGGAGCTCTTCGGGTGAAATCAGACCTTGCAGGCGCCCTTTCCCAAAGAGGGCAATCCGCGAAGCCACCCTTTTGGCCTGCGGCAGCCCGTGGGAGACGAGAAGGATGGGATAGCGATCCGCCAGCCTGAGGAGCAGGTTTTCAATGGTATGGGTTGTTGCGGGATCGAGGGATGCCGTGGGTTCGTCGAGGAGCAGCATTTCCGGCTCAAGCGCCAGCGTGCGGGCAAGGCAGAGGCGTTGCTGCTGCCCCCCCGAAAGTATTGAAGCCGGTTCCCGCAGGCGTGAGCGGACATCCTGCCAAAGCCCCACCTCCGTCAGGCTGCGTTCCATCCGTTCCTGCCATTCCGAGGCAGGGAATCCTGTTGCCAGTTGAAGGGGGAGCAGCATGTTTTGCCGGATGCTGGCGGGCAGGATGTTGGGCGTCTGGAAGACCATACCCACGCGGCGGCGCAGGTCGGAGAGTGCGGCCTCTCCGGTGCGTCCGGCATAGATCGGGCGGAGTTCGCCGCCTAAACGGAGTTCGGCCTCGCCGGATGTCCGGCATCCGGGCAGGCATTCGTTCAGGCGGTTCAGAGCTCGGAGGAAGGTCGTCTTGCCCGATCCTGAGCGTCCGAGCAGGACGGTGACGCCTTCGGCCGGGATGTCCAGGGTGATGTCATGGAGGATCGTGCGTCCGTGGAAGGCGACGGAAAGCCGCCGGATACGTGCTGCCAGCGTCATGCGGAAACTCCCTCCCGCAGGGAACGGGCGTCCTTGCGGCGTTGATAGCGGGCGTGCAGCCACCATGCGGCGAGCAGAAGGCTTCCCGAAAGCAGCAGGAGCGTCAGTGAGGCTCCGAAGCCGCGTTCGAGTTCTTCTGGCGTCTGGTATTGGGCCGCCGTGTAATAGATGAAGAAGGGCAGGGCCTCGAAGCGCACGGCGAGGCCGGACGGAAGGCCCGCATTGGCGACCACGCCGGTCAGCAGGATGACCGCCGTGTCTTCGGCGGCGCGGCCCATAGCCAGCATGACGCCGCCGAGGATGCCCCGGCTGGCTTGCGGCACGAGGATATGGCGGACTGTCTGGCTGCGTGTCAGGCCGAGCGCGAACCCCGTCAGGCGCAGGGAGGCGGGCAGCCCTTCCAGCGCCGTCCGGGTTGTGACCACGAGCGAGGGCAGAACCAGCAGTGCGAGGCAGCCGCCCGCGAGCAGGATGCCGGGGCTGGCTCCGGCGATGCCGAGGCGGTGCAGGAACAGGATGAGCGTAAAGCCGAAAATCCCCATGACGATGGACGGTATGCCCGCGAGGACGTCCATGAGCACGCCGAACCTTTGTTTCATGGAAGGCGAGGCGTACTCGGCAAGATAGATGCCGCAGCCGATGCCCGGCCCGACGGCGAGGAGCATGGTCGTCACGATGAGGCAGAACGTCCCGGCGCAGGCGGGCCAGATGCCGTCCCAAACGGGCAGGGTTCCGAGCAGGGCGCGGAGCGGCGGGGTGTCTCCGAAGAGGAGGGACGGGCCGAGCGTGGGCAGGCCGCGATACAGCAGGAATCCGAGCAGGCACGCGATGGCGGAGGCGACGGCGATCCCCGAAATGAAGGACAGCGGGCGGAGTGCGGAAGGCGCGTGCCGTCTCCAGAGGGCGGGCAGTCCGGGAAGCTGTTCGCCGGATTCGGATGCCAGCTTGCGCAGCGCAAGGCTGACGCAGGCGCTGGTGAGGAGGAGCAGCCCGCCCGCCACAAACAGGGAATTATATGCCGGGCCGCCCACTTCGGTGGCCGTGACGAGCCCCATGTGCGCGGTCAGCGTCCGCAGGCTGCCGAACAGGGATTCCGGCACATGCGGGGCGTTGCCCGTAAGCATCAGCGGGATCAGTGTATCGCCCACGGCGCGCCCGAAACCGAGGATGGCCGCCGTAAGCAGCCAGCGCCGGGAGGCGGGGAGCACGAGGCAGGCCAGCGTTTGGGAGCGCGTAAAGCCGAGGGCCGCGGCGGTGATGCGGACGTCCTTTTCCTTCGTCCGCATGGCTGAATCCATGACCAGAACCATCGTGGGGAGGATGAGCAGGGCGAGCATCAGGGCTGCGGAGAGCCAGCAGAGGCCGGAACCTTTCCCCGCGGCCTCGCGGACGATGGGGACAAGCAGAAAGACGGCGGCGAAGCCGTAAACCACGGTGGGGATCGTGGTCATGAACCGGATGATGCCCGCGACGGTGCCGCCGAAGAGGTGGTTTTTCCCGCCGTCCTGTATGGTGCAGGCCACGCCGACCGCGAGAGGCCAGCTCAGGAGCAGGGCGGAGACGGACAGCAGGAGCGAGCCCACGATCATGGGCAGGATGCCGAATTCATAGGTATCCGGGCGCCAGACCCAGTTGAATATCTGACCCCCCTGTGCGCTGAACACGACGGGCAGTGCGAAGCAGGCGATAAGGGCGAAGACGGCGCACACGGACGCCCCGGCCAGCCATGCCGCCAACAGGGGGAGCCCGCCGCGTTCCGTGAGTGAAGTGTCCATCAAGCTGTCCGTGTTGAGGTGTATGGAAAGGCTGCTGGGGAAAGGAGGGGCTGAGGGGAGGGGCTCTTTCCCCTCCCCAAACGGCCGGCACTGCCCGCGCCCACCCCTCTCCCTCCAGAGACGTCCGTTATCGATCCCTGATGCCGTTTTTCCCTGAGGAAGCGGAAGGCGGCGTTGGCGTCCGTTTTTTTGGGGGGGGAGAGGACGCCAACGCCAGTGTGCACGAGGTCGGGCACTATGGTTCATCAGGGGATGAATGCATTGTAAACATGGAAGGTGGGGAGACAGGTGGGCTCCCCATTCTTTCCGTGTTGGGGCGGGTTATTGCCTGCCGGTGGGGATGTAGCCGCTCTTTTTGATGATTTCGGTGCCTTCGGGGGTGTAGATGTAGTCGATGAAGGCTTTGGTGATGCCTTCGGGGGCGCCCTTGGTGTTCATGAACAGCAGGCGGGTCACTTTATACGTGCCGTTGGAGGCGTTTTCCTGCGAGGGAACCATCTTGTCGAAGACGAGCGCCTTCACGTTCTTATCCACATGCCCGATGCCCACGTAGCCGATGGACTGCTTGTCCTGCGCCACGGCGGTCTTCATCGCGCCGTTGGAGTTCACCACGTTGGCGGACTGCACGATGGAGCCCTTGTTCAGCGCGCGTTCCACGAACACTTCGCGGGTGCCGCTGCCGTCTTCGCGGGTGTACAGGGTGATGGGCGCGTCGGCTCCGCCGAGTTCCTTCCAGTTGGTGATCTTGCCGTTGTAGATGTCGGCGGCCTGCTGGGCGGTGATGTCGGTCACGCTGTTGGTGGGATTGACCACGAGGGCCACGCCGTCAATGGCGAAGGGGAATGTTTTCAAGCCGAATTTTTTGATTTCCTTGTCCTTCAGCGGGCGGCCCGTGTTGCCGATCTGGACGAGCCCTTCGCCCACCTGCTGTACGCCCACGCCGGAACCGCCGCCCGCCACGGTGATGCGGATGTCGGGATTGGCGGTCATGATGCGTTTGGCGGCTTCCTTCATGACCGGGATGTGGGCGGTGCCTCCGGCAATGTCCAGAGTGCCTTTCATACCCTTAAAGGCGTCGAGGGGCGCGGCCACGGCGGTGGCGGCCAAAAGAAGCGTTGCGGCGAAAGCGGGGAGCAGGAATTTTTTCATGGGAGCCTCACAAGATACAAGTAGAGGATAGCCTGACGCATGGAGTGAGGATGCGGCAGGACGAAAGCGCACGCTCAAGGCGTGCAGCCCTAGTTGCTCGGAGACGCTTCCATACCCGGTATGGAATGCGCGTGGATGGGGGAAGGGTCCGGTGTCACCTCACCGGAGCACGCAAGGCGCTCAGGGGGGGAGGCAGTTTGCGGATGCAAGGCGAAGGCACAGACCACACGGGACAGGACGGCCCGCTATGGAAGAGAAAAGGAAGAGGCGGTCTGTGGAGGATGGAATCATGATCAAAGCATAGCCGCAAGCGGCGCTTTTGGCAACGGCATCCAACGGATTCTTTTCGGCGGGAAGGCTGATATTGAAGCCCCGCTTTTTAGGGGGGCGTCAATTGTATAATCCATTGAAATTGTTTAACTGTTTTTAAGTTTCAAAATATCTTTTAATAATTTCAAATTGTTATATAGTGTGACGACACGCCCTAGGGGGAAAAGCCGCCCTTGCTGCCTGCATCAAACAGTTTGATGTCGTGTATTTTTTATATGCTGAAACAACTGTCTATAGTTACCCCAAAGCCTCTGCCGCAGCCTTTGGCTGACGTCATTTTGCAGTAATTGATTTCACTGGGTTTTGGGGAGGCATTTGCTGACAAGCCCAACGGCTGAAAATATTTTTTCAATATTTGCTATAACCTATATAAAACAAAGGCTGTGTTATAGAAAATGGGTGATGCTTTTTCCCTTGGAACTCCAAAGGTATAACCGGAAAATGTCTTAACCGTGGATCCCGCCAAGGGGAAAACTAGAAAAAAAGCTCTATTTTTCATCGCACTGTGGAGATGAAACAACCACATACTGTAATAGAGCCCAAACAAAAGGCTGTATCATAGAAAAGGCTGATGCCTTCTTGAAGTTCCGAAGGAATAGCCAAGAAAAAGCCTCAACCATAGCGCCCGCCAAAGGAGAACTTGAAGAAAAAGGCCGTATTTTCACCATACTGTGGGATGAAGCAATAGCATTCCATGACAGAGCAAAACAAAATGGCAACCTTTTGCCATAACGGATCCTTTCAAAAACGCTCTGTTATAGTTTGCTCATCTCCACAGTGAGGTGAAAATACAGCCTTTTTCTCCGGTTTTCCCCTTGGCAGGATCCACGGTTAAGACATTTTCCGGTTATCCCTTTGGAACTTCAAGGAAAAAAACATCAACCATTTTCTATAACACAGCCTTCAAAAAAAAAGCCGCCCAACGGAACTTCCGTCGCGCGGCCTCCCCACCCGTCGAAAGTCTTGGGAGGGAGAGGGGAGGGGGTTCGGGGGAGGGGAGAGGGAACCCTTCTCCAGAAGGGTTCCCTCTCCCCTCCCCCGATATCCTATTCAACCCCAAACTCGTACTGCCCCATCTTGTCGAGGATAGCGCACATGGTAATCGCCATCATGCCGGAAAGGAAGGCAACCCGTTCCTTGGGCAGGGCTTCCAAGGTCCCTTCGCCGACCAGCCGCTGGTAAAACAGCGAGGGGCACTCTTTCTGCCGGTTCTGGGCCATCAGCCGGATATAGCCGGAAAACGTGTCGTCGATGAAGCTCTCGATCTGCTCGGAGGTGTACCCGGCCACCTGCGACAGCAAGTTCCGGGTGCTCCGCAGGTATTCGGCCATGACCTGATTGGAGGCCTGCGCCATCAGGCCATAGACCACGGCGGCGTGGACGAAGCCGTACCATTCGCGGGTGAGGGCCTTGCGGGAGGCGTCGTCGGCACAAGGAACACCCGCTCGCTGGGCCATCTCAAGGAGATCCTGCTCACGGGTGTTGAGTTCAAAGAGGATGCAGGCGGCCTGCACCGCCTGTTCAGGAGAAAGTATTTTCTTTTCGGTTTGTTCTTGCATGGCGTTTCCGGCGGGCAGGGCGGCCGCGAGAGGCCCCGCCAGGCTATGCCGCTACCCGATTTCGTTAGTGTCGTCCTTGGTATGGAACGGATTAAAGGAGGCTTCTTCCCTGAACATGGCTTCGAGGTAGGACAGCGCGTTGTCGCTGCTTGTCTGCTTGATGCCGATGGCGCCGTAGGAGAAGTTTACATGGAACTGCTTGACGCGGTCAGTTCCATAGCCGATTTCCATGAAACATTCCACCAACGAGATGGGCTTGACGCTGATGGGGATCCATGTGCGGTCGCTTCTGTCCTCCGTGTGGATGCAGACGGCGGCGATCATTTTGTTGTTGACGATGCGGAAAGAGGCGGTCTGATCCGGCAAGGGGGTGCAGGCTTCGTCGATGCGCAGGGGAACCACCAAATCCGGCTGCTGGCAGCCGATGTAAAATTCAAAAAGTTCCACGAAGGTCAGCAACTGGCTGTATGCGGCGCTGGCGTATTCTTCTTCAACTTTTCTCCGTTGTTCAAACATGGAACAGATTTCAGCGTAAGCGGACATGGATGTTTCCTCCTGCGGATGCGTTTTGCCGAATAACATTCCGGTATATGACGGCGTTTCCCGTGCAGGCGGCCCGGAGGGGCGGGGAGCGGCGCGGGCAAGCGCGGTTCTCCCGGCGGGAAACGCATCTCCTTGTTCCCTTTGCAGTTGTATTGCAACACGCCTGCTGCAATGGAAAAGGGGCCCGCACGGAGCTTGCCGTTCCGTGCTGCGTCCTTACCATGCAAGAAAGTTCAAAGATGATCAAGCGCCGGACAAGGAAAAGAACGTCCGGGGCCCCGCTTTTTATCGGGCCAATGCGGTGCTGGGATACGGCTTGCGGCGGCGTCCCCCGGCACGGTTCGGAGGGAGGGCCTTTTTGCGTCCGGGAAAACGGGATTCGCCTCCTCATTTTTAGGGGAAGGCTTCGCCATGGAACGTGGCTGTTTCATCTCTACAGTATAACGAACATACAGGTTTTTTCTCCCATTTTTCTATTGGCGGGCTCTACGGCTGAGGCATATTTTGGCTATCCCTTTGGAGTTTAACAAGGCTGTGCCATAGAAAACGGTTGATGTTTTTTCCTTTAATTTCCAAAGAGATAACCGGAAAAATGCCTTGGCTATGGATTCCGCCAAGGGGAAAGCTGGGGATAAAGTCTGTATTTTCACTGTGTTATAAAGATGAAGCAACCACATACTATGACAGAGCCTTATTCTTTGTTTGCGTGAACAGGCCCTAGGTTGTGGCGTTAATTAGATATAATATATTGAAATTATGTAACTATTTTAAAGAAACAAAATATTATTATTTAATAATTTCAAATAGTTATATGTAATATGAAACACAACCTAAGGGAAAAGCGGGCAAGGAGCGTTGTGGTAGGGTGCCCCCGTTGGCCGGAGGCTTCTTTTTGCGTCCGCCCTCCCCTGAAAACATTGAGGAAACCCTTTGGGTTCAATACTCTCAGAACTCTAAAGGGATATATAATGGCGGTTTCCCGGCGTTCGCGGCACCTTTTGCGCAAGGCACAAAACGAATCAGGAGGTTTTTCCATGCGTAAACTGATTGCTGTGACATATGATACGGAATTCAAGGCCGAAGAAGTGCGCCTTCAGTTCCTGAAAATGCAGAAGTCGTATTTGGTTTCCCTTGAGGACGCCGTGGTTGTTGAAAAAAAGCAGAACGGCAAGGTGAAGCTGCACCAGATGTACAACCTGACCGCCAGCGGCGCCGTCGGCGGCGGTTTCTGGGGCGTGCTCATCGGCCTGATCTTCATGAATCCGCTGCTCGGCCTTGTGGTCGGGGCCGGAGCCGGTGCCGTCGCCGGTGCGCTGAGCGATGTGGGCATCAACGACGATTTCATGAAGCAGCTTGCTGAAAAGCTGACGCCCGGCACGTCCGCCCTGTTCGTTTTGGTCGACTCCGACCTCACCGACAAGGTGCTTGACGCCCTGCGCGGCACAGGCGGGACTGTCCTCCAGTCCTCGTTGTCCCATGAGGACGAAGCCAAGCTCCAAGCCGCCCTGAACAGCGCCCGCGCCGCTCAGAAGGATGCCGAATAGCTCGCCGATGCTCCGGAAAGGCAGTATGGAAAGGCCGCTTCCTCAGGGAAAGCGGCCTTTTTGTATGCGCAACGGGGAGGCGGTATGGAATCCTCCCCGTACATCAGGCGGGGTTCCGCTTATACGCTTTCCAACTGGCCGAGGTTGTCCACGACCAGCGTGGGCTGGCGTTCGAGGCCGGGCAGGTCGCTGCGCTTGGCTTCCCCGCTGAGGACGAGGATGAAGTCGATGCCCGCGTTTTCAGCGAGTTTTTTGTCCGTGCTCAGGCGGTCGCCGACCATAACCATGTCTTCTTTTGCATAGGTATCCAGAAGCGTGCCGAGCACTGCGGGGTCGGGTTTGCCGAAGATATGCTGTGGACGGCGTCCCGTAGCTGTTTCAAACAGCGACATGAAGCTGCCCGCATCCGGGAGCGGCCCTTGCGGGGAAGGGCAGACGAGATCCGGGTGGGTGGCGAGGTAGGCTACTTCCGGGTTTTGCAGCAGCAGGGCGGCGTGGGTGAGCTTTTCGTAGGTGAGCTCCGTATCGTATGCCAGTACGACGGCTTCCGCGCCTTCGGAGTCGCCGTAGCCGAGGACGTTCAGTTCCGGCATCCGTTCGCGCAGGCACGCCACGAAGTCACGGTTCCCCACGGGGTACACCGTGCGGATGCCGTTCGCCCGCAGGTGGGCGATGAGCGGCGTCACGGGGGAAAGGATGCGGTCAAGCGTCGCCGGGATGCCCATCCGGGCCAGCTTGTTGACGTAGGTCGTCGGGGCCTTTGACGTGTTGTTGCTGAGGAAATGGAAGTCGATGGCGTCCCAGTGGCGGAGGATGAAGTCGACCGTTTCTTGAATGGGGATGTCGCCGAGGTAGACGGTTCCGTCGAGATCCAGAACAAAACATTTCTTGTTGAGCATGGCAGTCTTCCGGGGATCAGTGTTGGAAAGCGCGTTACCATACGGAGACTTTGTGCGCCTGTCCAGCCGGACAGCCTTTGACGTTTCCCCACAGCCTGTTGAACCAAAAGGAAGAACAGGATAAAAGCGGGGAGCACAGGGAGGACACATGAGCAAAACTTCCGCTCGTCATCAGGCCTTGCAGGAGTTCCTTTCGGCCCGCGGCTACGCGACCATCGAGGAGCTGGCCCGGCATTTTGAAGTGACGCCGCAGACGGTTCGCAAAGACATCAACGCGCTCGCCGGAGAGGGGAAAGTGCAGCGTTTCCACGGCGGGGCGGGCATGGTTTCCGGTTCGGAGAACATCGTTTACGACGAGCGCAAGGGGATTTGTCAGGAAGAAAAGCGGCGTATCGGCGCTCTGCTGGCGACGCACATCCCGGACGGCGTTTCCGTGTGCATCAATATCGGAACCACCACCGAAGAGGCGGCGCGCGCCCTGCTTGAGCACAAGAACCTGCGCGTGGTGACCAACAGCATCAATGTGGCTTCCATCTGCGCCCGCAACTCCTCCTTTGACGTGGTGGTCGCCTGCGGCACGGTGCGGCACAGGGACAACGGCATCGTCGGGGCCAGCGCCGAGCGTTTTATCCGCGAGTTCCGCGTGGACTACGGCATCATCGGCATTTCCGGCATTGACGAGGAGGGCAACCTGCTCGATTACGACTACCGGGAAGTCGCCGTGGCCCGTACCATCATCGAATGTTCCCGCCGCGTGTTCCTCGTGACCGACCGATCCAAGTTCGGGAGGCCCGCAATGGTTCGCGTCGCGCACCTTTCAGACATCAACGCGCTGTTCACCGACGGCCCCATCGACACCAAGTGGGCGGATCTCATCCATGAGCACGGCGTCGAATTGTTCATGGTCTGATCGGATCGAAAAGAATGACGATAGGAAGGGAACCTTTCAGGAGAAAGGTTCCTTTCTTTTTGAATGGCTGTATCACAGCAAACGATTGGTGTTTTCTTGAAGTCCCAAAGATATAGCCGATAAAATACCCCAGCCATAAAGCCAGTCAACGGAAAAACAATATGAAAGCCTATATTTTCAATATATTATAAATGTAAAAGGCCCTATCATAGTACATGGTTGTTTGTTTCAGTAATATATTGAAAATATATGTTTTTTTTAATCTTTCCGCTGGTGGACTCTGTGATTGGGGGATTTTATTGCTTATTTCTTTAGGTCGTGTCGTTATTTTACATGTAATTATTTGAGGCTATTGAAAATAATCATTTTGTGACTTTAAAATGGTTAAATAATTTCAATATATTATATATTGAAAACACGACCTAGAATTTCAAGAAATAAAGCATCAACCGTTTTCCATGACACAGCCTTTGAAATTCCAAAGGAATGACCAATAACGTTTCTCAGTTATGGAATCTTTTAGTGGAACAATAGAGAAAAAATGTATTTTCACTATGTTGAAAAAAAGTAACCACATTCTATGACAGAGCCTATAGAAACAAAAGGAGATTATACCAGAAATGGACGGCGGCGCAGAGCCAGAGGGAACGGTGGCGCGTCCAGAGCGCACCAAAGGCAAGCGAAGGGAAAAACGTCAGAGCCGCCATAAGGGGCGTATGCGTTGGCAGGTGGGAAAGCGCGAACAGGGCCGATGTTATCAACATGCCGCCCGTAAACAGTCCCCATTTGCCCGGCACACATTGTTCAAGCTGACGCTGGAGCAGGGCGCGGTACGCCAGCTCCTCCGTTACGGCGGCGAATGCCAAACGCCACAGGGGTGGGATGCCGCCCGCCGGGAACAACAGCCCAATGCCCCCGATCAGGAAGGCCAGCCAGACCCACCGATCCCGGAACGAGCCGAAAAAACGCCTCCTGTCCAGCGATCCCCTGATGTCCGCCCATACTTCCTTCATGCTATATTATTACCCACTAGAGCAAGTTAACTTTAACATATTAATATTACATTTAGACACGCTCGATCCGGCATTGGACAGCGCAACTCCATTGTGCTTATGCCTTCGCAGCGACCGCCTGCTTCCTGTAGCCGGAAGAACGTTTTCACATTGAACACCCTCTAACTGATACTCTCCAGCCGCTTGTTCCCGGAAAGCCGCGGATAGGGATTCGATAAGCACAAAAGTCTTTGGGGATGGAGGGGATGGGGTTTGGGGAAGGGGAGGAAGGCCCTTTCTCCAGAAAGGGCCTTCCTCCCCTTCCCCAATCTTAAAAGAAATCCCGGCAGCGCCCGGCGTCCTCGTATCTGTTCAAACGCTCGCACTCTCCAAGCTCACAGGCTTTTTTCAGATCCTGACAGGCACCTTCCGTTTCGCGCAGCAGGAAACGCACGTCGCCGCGGTTGATGTACGCGCCCGCCAGATCCGGGATGAAGGCGACGGCACGCGTGTAGTCGTCGATGGCGGCCTTGAATTCCTTCTGCTCCTTGAGCACGTTCGCCCGGTTGTAGTAATACTCACCCTGTTCGGGGCGCAAGGCGATGGCCCGATCAAGATGCGCCTTCGCGCTGGCGTAGTTCCCGGCGCGCAGCATCACGACGCCGAGGGCGTTCTGCGCTTCGGCGTCGTCAGGATGCTCACGGGCATAGGTGCCGAGAGCCGTGCCCGCATCGTCCGCGAGCCCCATTTGATACATGGCGAGCGCCTTATTGTAGAGCACTTCGGAAGACGCCGCATCCGTGCCGCTGACCAGCGAAAGCTGCCGGAGGGCCTTTTCCGGCTCCTTCCGCTGGATGAGGATGCCCGCCTTGCCCACAAGGGCTTCCGGGTTGGTGGGATCGATCCGCAGGGCCGCGTCAAATTGCCGTTCGGCGCGCTTGTAATCGTTGGCGGCGTACAGCGCGGTGCCCGCATTGGTATGCAGCGCGGCGGAGCCGGGCGAGATGGAGACGGCGCGTTCAAAGGCTTGGGCGGCGTTCCGAGGCTGGTTGCAGCTCAGATAGGCCATGCCCAGCCCGTTGAGCAAGGCCGGGTGCTCCTGCTGCTGCAGCGCGGCGCTGAAACGGAGGATGCTCTCGCGGCAGTCGCCTTTCTGGTAGGCTTCGACGGCCTCGTTCATCGTGCTGGCCGGAAAGGTGGGGGCGGCCCCCTGTTTGCGCATGGGCGTACAGCCGGAAGCCGCCATGAGGACGAAAACGGCACAGAGGGCCGCCGCTGCGGAACGGAAGGGGGCCCGGCGGGAAAACCCGTGCTGCGGGACGGGGCGGTGAGCCGACATCATAAAAACTCCTTGCGAATCTGTTCCAGAGAAAACTGCCCTTCGAGGATGCGGGCCGTTCCCGTGGCCGGGATATAGACCGAGAGGGTATCCTGGCCGGACTGAAGGTGGACGACGTGTTCCTGCACCACGCCGAGGGGATGGAACAGCAGCTTCTGAGAGCTGCCGAGCAGGTAGTGTTCGTCAACCGAGGCGGCGGACATGCCCTTGGGGAAGTCCTCCCTGAGCGGGCGATCGCCGTTTTCCGAGCTGATTTCCATAAACGTCTGGCCGAGTTCGAGCGTAACGGGCGCGTTGAGCAGAAGTGCCCGGCTGCGGGCCGTGGAGGACGCGGTGACGAGCGCCTGCGCCCCGGTGTAGAGCGGATTCCGCTCGACGGAGAGGGCGCCCGCTCCCACGGCCGCCAGCACGCCCATGAGCACAAGGACAATGAGCAGCTCAAGCAGGGTGAACCCGGCAGACCGCCGCTCAGCGGTCGGGCACATCTTCGCCCCAGATGTCGGCGGCTTCGCCTTCGCCGCCTTCCGCACCGTCGGAGCCGAGGCTCATGATTTCAAACGGCACTTTCTGCCCCGGCGCCGTGTAGACGTAATCATTGCCCCAAGGGTCTTTCGGGATCTTGGTGATGTAGCCGTTGGCAGGGTAGTTCTTGGGCGTCTTGCCGATAGCCGGGCGGGTGACGAGGCTTTCGAGGCCCTGTTCCGTGGACGGATAGAACCCGTTGTCGAGATAGAATTTCTTGACCGCCGTGGACAGGTTTTCGATCTGCATCTTGGCCTGCACCACGCGGGCCTTGTGGGGTTCGTCCATGAATTTCGGGGCGACGATGGCTCCGAGAATCCCCAGAATGACGATGACGATCATCAGTTCGAGCAGGGTGAACCCGCCGTTGTTCCGTTGCCGGATGTGTCCTTTGTCCATGTTTTCCTCCTGTCAGGCGCAAGTGTGCGTATCAGAGCCGGGCGGCGTTAACGTACGGCCCGGTATTCCCATGTGACATATTCGTGCGTGACCCATCCCACCGAAGTGAGCGTATTTTTCCGCGCACCCTGCTGTACGGTGAGGTTGAGCCTGTACCAGCGGCTCCGCACGTCGAGGCAGCCGCTGGGGAGGGCCGGGACGTCGTACGCGGAGAGCAGATCCTCATACCAGTTTTCCCCCAAATCGTTGTCGGGGTTACTGCGGTAGTGCAGGACGGCGTTGACGAAGGGCCGCGCCTGCCGTTCGTCGCGGACGAGCGCGCTGAGTACGGCGGGTTGGAGCGTATTCATGTTCATGGGCCCCTGCGTCCAGATGGTCAGGGTTTCCAAGAGGCCGGGAAGCTCCTTTGTCCCGCGCAGGACATCCCACCCCCATTCCTGTTCGACATGCGGCCAGCGCACGAGCAGGATTTCTTCTGGCGCCATCAGGGGGCGTCCCGGCGGCAGGCGGCGCGGCGTCTGCGTGAGATACCATTTCAGGGTGTCCTGATCCGTTTCGGCCAGCCCGCCCCACTGCCGGAGCGAATCCACATACTCTTTGGCCAGCGCAAGGGCGTTGTCCGTCCCGCCCGCGTAACCGTGCACGCGCATGAGCCCGGCCAACAACCGGGTGAGGATGTCGGCGAACGCCTCGGCGCGGGCGCGATCGGCCTCGCGTTCGTAGAAAATGGCGTTGATGGGAAAGCGGCTGTTTTCGTCCTCGATGGAGCCCGAAAGGTCCGCGCCCGGCAGTTCGGCGGAAAGACGCTCCAGCCCGATGCCGAACAGCCCCCAGTCCTCCCGCATGTGATCCGGGGTCCCCTCTTCGCTGTTCCGGGTGAGGACAGCCGTGGCGAGGCGTTCGCCGGACTCCATGAGCGGTTTGGCGGCAAGGATGGAGCGGGTGGATGCGGACATGGCGTGATCAAGCAGGATGTCGCGGCTGAACTCCACGGTCAGCACGGAAAGCCCGGTGAGCACGAACAGCACCAGAATGAGCACCGCGCCCCGGCGCCTGTCCTTGAAGAAAGTTCCCCTAGTCCCGTACATGCGGCCTCCGGGGGAAAACGGGGACGACAAACAGTTCCGGCTGTTCTTCCCCTTCCCTGTGCAGGGCAAACCGGATGGCTTCGGGCACGGCGCCGGAGGGCAGCGGGGAAGGCCAGTCCTCGACGTATTGCGTCTTGGCCGAATAGAGGGCCACTTCAAGCGACTTCACATTGCGGACAAGCACCAGTTCTGACCACGGGAAATCGCCCTCCACGCCGCAGTAGGCCCGTTCGCGCCGGATGAAGGCGGCGGAACGGTTGCCGTTGCGCAGGACGTATTCCACGCATACCGGGCCGGGCAAGGGATCGCCGGGCATGTCCGCCAGATGCGAGCTGGTGGCGAAGGACAGCAGCACTTCGTCGTCGGACGGCTGCGGCTTGTCCGTTTCGGTGAGGCGGTAGAACGCATCGGACGGGACAATCGGCTCGCGCGAGAGCGGGGGCAGGGTGGAATGCTTGTCGTCGATGAGGCACAGCCCGGCGATGTCGTTGTCGAGGATGCCCCAGAAGACGCGCTCGCTTTCCCGTTCGAGGACGCGTTTGCGCACGGTCTTTCCGTTGTCCATGACCATGCTGTAGGTGCTGAACAGCACCATGCCGATGACGGCGGTGAGGGTCATGGCGATGAGCAGTTCCACGAGCGTAAAGCCGCACATGCCCGTCGAGGGAGGATTATCGCGGGAGGACGTATTCAAGCAGCAGCTCCCGGTAGGACGTCCCACGGTTTTCCACCAGCCGGAATTCAAGGCGCTTGCCTTCCATGCACCGCAGGGCGACGAGTTTTGAATGCCATTCCACATCAGGGTATTCTGGGGACAGGGTTCCCCATTGTTCGAGGCTGTCCGGGGATTCCCGGAGCATCTGGAGCATCTTGGCTCTTCCGGCGCGGAGGACGCCGTCCTCCCATCCCGTTTCCGCAAGCTGCGTCAGGCTGTCCCCGCTGACGCGGACGGCAAGCAGGGCCACCGTGCTCAGGATCGCCAGCGCGACGAGCACTTCCAGCAGGGTGAAGCCCCGGTTCATTGCGCGCCCCCGGAAAGGGAAACGGTCATGTCCATATCCAGAAGATTTTTGCCCGAACGCCGGAACGTGACGTTTTCGACGCGGACGCCGGGGTGCGATTCCAGCGCGTGCAGCCATTGCACCCCCTGTTTCAGGTAGAGGCCGGTAAGGCGCATCTCGATGCGCTCGGAGCCGTCGTTTTCCTTGCGGGCCGCCGGGCGTAGGGCCTCGATGCGCCGGGACAGGGAGAGGCGGTCGGCCTCCTTGTTGACGAGGCTGAACAGGGAACGGTTTTTTGCCGGGGCCGCCGCGTTCGACTGGGACAGCCGGGCGTAGTCGTCGGTCAGGAGCCGCATGGAAAGATGGCGCTGCCGGGCGCGTTCGGCGCGGGAGGCGTTGTCGGCACGATACTCGAAGATGGGCAGGATCACCCATTGGACAGCCCCAAGGAGCACAAGCCCGCCGAGGCCGAGGAGGAGGGGACGGGACACGCTCATGGCTGGCCTCCCTCAAGGGCAAGTTCGATTTCAAAGATGACCGCGCCCGGCGGCGTGCCCGGTTCGGGCTTGCCCGTACGGTTGGCTGCACTGAGGATTTTGGCCTCGCGGACGCCGGGGAGCCCGGACAGGGCCACGCGCAGGGCGTTGACCTGCTCATAGCCTGCGGCCGTTCCGCCGAACTCGCAGCGGCGGGCGTCGAGGCTCAGGCGGTCAAGGCGGATGTCGAGGGAGCCCGGTACGGCGGCGTGCATGTCCTGCAACAGGTGGAGGGCCGGGAAGGTGGCGTCGTTTTCCCCGCCGCCGCGCAGTCCGGCAATGCGGTTTTTGAGGATGCTCTCCATCTGCACGGGGTTGAACGAGCCGCGCACGTCGGGGAGCGCCTTGCGGAACAGGGCGCGGGCGGCGTCCTCATGGCGCAGGGCCTGCTGTCCGGCGGCGTACCCTTCCGCCCAAACGGAGGCGAGGCAGGCCGCTCCCACGGCAAGCGCGCCGCAGGCCGCCCATGCCAAACGCCTGCCGTGTTCGCTGGAAAGATGGCCCCCCCTCGGAGGACGGTGGAACGAGGGGATGAGGGGCGGACGCCACGGAGCCGGGAGCGGCATGGCTGCCACGCAGAGCGCGAGGAGCCGGGAGGGATCGGTTTCTCCCAGCCGGGCCACCTGCCCGCCCAAGGGTATTTCTTGGCCAAGCACGGAAACGGGCAGCCCGAAGGCTTCGGCAAAACGGGCGGACGCGCCGTTTCCGAGAAAGGCTTCACCATAGGCGAGAAGGCGATCCGGCACGAAAGGCGTCCCTTCCAGTACGAGGGAGGTTTCGCGCCGCAGCCGGGCGGCGAATCCGCACAGGGCGGCGTTTTCCCGTTCGGATGAAGGGCTGTTGAGGCCGGCGGCGTCCGTTTCGGGCATCCAGCCGACCGGGATGGCCCGGATGCGCCGGATGGTGCCGTTGTCGAGCAGGGCCACGGTGGAGCATTCGCGCTGGACGTGCAGGAACAGGGCTATTCCATGTTGTCTGGACGGCAGGTTTATGAGTAGCGGGAACGGATCAACGGTGACGAGGCTGGGGAAAAGCCCCTCCGCGTCAAAGGCGTCCA
Organism: Bilophila sp. T19-St14; assembly: GCF_059728385.1. Lineage (NCBI taxonomy): Bacteria > Pseudomonadati > Thermodesulfobacteriota > Desulfovibrionia > Desulfovibrionales > Desulfovibrionaceae > Bilophila > Bilophila sp. T19-St14. Next base: position 1,246,081 of record NZ_BAAGFT010000001.1, on the reverse strand, counting down.
GCCATAAATCCAGTTCTTCCTTTCGGAGGGATACGCTGATTGCCTGTGCGCCGCTTTTGTACCCGGCGGACGCGGCGGCGTTCCCGGTCAGGCAGACGCGGTGCGCGAGCGTGTCGGCGTCGAAGGGAAATTCGGTTTCGAGCATCAGGGAAAGCGCCTGCTCCACCTTGGCCCGCGAACGGAAGGGGAAGGCCCAGTCCCTAAACAGCGCGGCCCCGGCGGACAGGCACACGCGCACGTCGTCCGGCCGCTTCAGACCCGCCGCAGCCGACCCGTCGAGCAGGGAGCGGAGGCCGGAGGCCACGGCCTGCGGCGTCAGATCGGCGCAGGCGACGCGGTGCAGATACGAAACCTCACGGCTTTTCAGCCCGATGCGGCACAACGCGCCCGTGAGTTCAGTCCCGGACTGGAGGATGATGAAGCTGTCCTTGGCGATCATAATGCTCTCCGGTCAGGGTTGCACGTCAAAGGAGGGGCGTCGGAAGACATCCCGGATGCGAACCCGGACTTCGCCTTTATCCTTAAGGGATTGAAGCGTCCGTTCCGGCATGAGTTCCTCCCGTACCTGTTCAAGCGGGATGCGCAGGGCGGACTGTACGTCCATACGGCTGGCGGGGAGATCGCGCGGGACAAGGGTAGCCTGCCCTTGGACGGTACACGCAATCACGGGGCTCCGTACTGCGAGCTGGTGCAGGGTCAGCCGGTTTTTTTTCCAACCGGTTTCCACTGTACCCTCCAACTTATCCAGGCGGGAACTCTTGAGCATAGGCAGGCTGAGATCCGCCACGCCCCCGCGCAGGGAGAGGTTCAATGAGCCTTCGCCCGCAAGCGGATCGGGCCGTCCGTTCTGAAGGGGCAGATCGAGCGTTGCGGAACCATCCAGCTTGCCGCCCCGCATCTGCACGAGAGACGTTTTGCCCACGAATGGCCTGATTAAGGGCTCGATGCCGATTCCGGAGAGGGATGACCGCACGGCGAGCCGTTCGGGGTTCCAGAGCGAGGAGGGGATCACCGTCGCGTTCAGCTCACCCCCGGCGATGTCAGCGTCGAGTGTTACGCCAAGCGGGAAGGCGGTCAGGCCCGCCCGGACATTGCGGAAGGCCAACGGCTCCGGGGCGTTCGGCGGCTGCACCGTCAGCTCGGCGATTTTCAGCGCGGGCGGGAAGAAAGACAGTTCCGGGCGGCTCATGTCCATCTGCACGCCGGGCAGACGCCCGCACCATTGGCGCAGGCCGACCACGCCGAGCTCGCGCACGTACAGTATGCCGAGGAACAGGCCGTACAGCAGCAGCCCGAACAGGAGATAGAGCCCCCCACGCACCAGCGAGGTCCGGGAAGGCGGGGAAGGAAGCGCGAAAAGCAGCCTGTCCAGCAACGCCCGCATCATATGGCCGCCCCGTATGTTAAAGGCGCTTCGCCGTGGGCCTCATGCGGAGGCGTCGGGGCGTGCCGCCGGGAAGTGCCGTTTATTTTGCTACTCATTGGTAACCCTCGCAACTTCGGTAAGCGAGGTCAGCCCCGCGATCACTTTCAACATGCCGTCATGCCGCAGGTTGCGCATGCCTTCGGACAGCGCGCACGCCCCAAGCACGTTGGCGTCGGCCTTATCCACGATGAGCCGTTTCAAAGCGTCACTTACCGGCATGATTTCATAAATCGCCATACGGCCCCGGTATCCCGTGTCCAGACAGTCCGGGCAGCCTTTGGCCCGGTAGAGCGGCTGGCCGGGCCGGTAGGCGGAACGGGCCGCACCGAGCTTTTCCAGTTCCTGCCCATCCGGGAGATAGGCCTCCCGGCAGTGCGGGCAGAGCATACGGACGAGGCGCTGCGCCACCACGCCGCGCAGGACCGAGGAGAGCAGGAACGGTTCCACGCCCATGTCGAAGAGGCGGGTGACTGCGCCGGGCGCGTCGTTGGTGTGCAGGGTGGAAAAGACGAGGTGCCCGGTCAGGGCGGATTGCACGGCGATGGCGGCGGTTTCGGCGTCGCGGATTTCGCCGATCAGGATGACGTCCGGGTCTTGGCGCACGATGGAGCGCAGCCCGTCGGCAAAGGTCAGCCCTATTTTGGGGTTGACCTGTATCTGCCCAACGCCCTCCAGCTCGTATTCCACGGGATCTTCAATGGTCAGGATGTTCTTGTCCGGCGCGGTCAGTTCCTGAAGCACGGCGTAAAGCGTGGTGGTCTTGCCGCTGCCGGTGGGGCCGGTGACCAGCACGATGCCGTGCGTGATCCCCACAAGGGAATGCATGAGCTGCAAGTCTTCCCGGCTGAGCCCGAGTTCGGTGAGGGAGAGCACGCGTTCGCTCTTTTCGAGCAGGCGGAGCACCACGCGCTCGCCGAAAGACGTGGGCAGGGTGGACACGCGCAGCCCCGCCTGACGCCCGCCGAGGGAAATGGCGATGCGCCCGTCCTGCGGCAGGCGCTTTTCCGCGATGTTGAGCTTCGCCATGACCTTGATGCGCGACACCACGGCGGCGTGATGGGCCTTGTTCAGGGTGTGGCGTTCGTAAAGCACGCCGTCCAGCCGGAAGCGCACGCGGGAAACGTCGCGGTAGGGTTCGATGTGGATGTCGCTGGCCCCGGCGCGCACGGCCTGCGCGAGGATCATGTTGACCAGCCGGATAAACGGGGCTTCGCTGCTGTCCTCCAGCAAGTCCTCCACCGCATCTTCATTGAATTCGTCGATCTCGTTGACCGAATCGCCGAGCACGTCCGAAACGCTCCCTTCCGAGCGGGTGGACTCGCCGAAAATCCGGTTGATGACGTCCGTGATGTCGTCTTCGCGGGCAAGCACGGGGTATTCAAGCCGTTCACCGAGCAGCATCCCCAGTTCTTGCGCGAGAAGCCAACTGAACGGATGGCAGATCGCCAGCGCAAGTTTGCCGTCCTTGTCGCGGACGGGCACCACTTTCTGTTTTCTGAGCCACGGAAGGGGAACCTTACAGACACGTTCGGCGTCCGCACGCCACCCTGAGCCCTCCTTGCCCACGAGGGCCGCAAGCCGCAGTTCGCAAGGCATGGCATGGCGCTCCGCCGCGGTTTCCAGATACTGGTTTTCGTCGATGCGCTCCGCCTCGTACAGGGCCCTTTCGAGGGGGATGCCCGAAGCTTCCGCATTCCGCGCACAGGCCTCCAGCACCTCAGGGGCGAGGTTAAGGCGTTCCAGCAATGAAGTGAGCGTCTTCATGGCGTCAGTTCACGAAAACAGGTTTCAGCATCTTGGGCTTGCTCATGATCGGCAGGCCGAGGCCGTCATGCCCCACACTCGTTTCATGCAGCACGAGCTGTTTTTCGCGCGTAAGGTCGGCGGAGTCGGCTGCGTTCCTGATGACTTTGGGCGTGATGAAGATGAACAGGTTGGTCTGGTTCGACTGCTTGTTGCGGGCTTTGAACAGCCATCCCAGTCCGGGAATGCTGCCGAGCCCCGGAACTTCGCTCTGGTTGTAGGTCTTCTGATCGTCGAGGAGGCCGCCGATGACCGCCGTCTGGCTGTCCTGCAACAGGATGGTCGTCTTGACCAGGCGCTTGCGGGTGGTCGGGGCGACGATCTGATCCCCGTTGGTGAGGGTGATGAGGCCCTGCGTGACCCGGCTGACTTCCTGTTCCACCTCAAGGCGGAGCGAGCCGTCGTCGCTGATGCGCGGGGTAATCTTGAGCTTCACGCCCACGTCCTTGTAGTCCATGGACTGGGTGGTGAAGTCGTTGTCGTTGCGGGTGGTGCTTTCCTTGGTGAACGGGATATTGTCCACGACTTCCACGCTGGCCTCCTCGTTGTCGAGCGTGAGGAGCTGCGGGGTGGCGAGCACGTCGACGTCGCTGTTGCCCCTGACCGCGTTCAGGATGGATTGGATGTTGTAGCTTGTGTTGCCCACGGTGATGGCGTCTTTCAGGATGGCCCCGATGCTCACGCCGGAGGGGAGGGATACCGTTTTGTTGGTTCCGCTGGAGCTCAGGGAGAAGCTTCCCCCGTTCAGGCCGACACCGCCGACGATGGCGGCATCTCCGGTATTGCCCCCGACGGCCCAGTTGATGCCGAAGGAGAAGGATGCCTCACTGCTCACTTCCATGATCAGGGCTTCGATGAACACCTGCTTGCGCACCACGTCGAGCTTGGCGACGATGTTGCTGAGGGCTTCAAATTCATCCGGGCGGGCGGTGATGACAAGGCTGTTGGTGGATTTGTCGGCCACCACCTTAATGTCCTTGGAAAGCACGGTATCCGGCTTCTGCTCTTCCGTCCCTGAGGCGCGCTGGCGCTCCACGAGCGTGTTGATGACCTGCGCCAGATCCTCGGCCTTGGCGTTGGACAGTGAGATAAGGTGTACGTCGCCCTTGCCCTTGGGGGTGGGGATGTCCAGGGAGCCGACCGCGTCACGCGCCATCCCGATGGCTTCGGGATCGCCGTAGATGAGCAGGCTGTTGGTACGTTCGTCGGCAAGCACGAGGCTGACGGTGGGGCGGCCCTTTTTGGCGTACTCCTCATCCCGGCTTTTGAGGATCTTGGCGAGCGTGGCGGCCAGCGTCTTGGAGTCGCCGTATTGCAGGCCGAGCGTGACGGAGGTGCCCGCCGTTTCGCTGGCCTCCACCTGTTCAAGGAAGGTCATGGCCTTGGCGACGTTGGGGGCCGGGGCCGTCAGCGCGAGGGTGTTCGATGGGGTATAGGCGGAAATGGCGTGCTCCTTCCCAAGCAGGGAGGGCAGGATTTTGGCGAGCTCGGCCGCCACGCCGACTTTCAGGGGCACGATCTGCGTGACCACGGTTTCCAGCTCGGAACCCATTTTACGGCCCACGGCGGCGTCTTCGCCTTGCCCGATGCCTTCCTTCAGCGGGACGATCTTGTAGGCCGTGCCGCTTTTCTGCACCGCGTACCCTTGCACGCGCAGGATGGAAACGAAGGTCTCAAAGGCTTCATCCGGGGAAATCCTGACCGGGGAATAAACGGTCACTTTCCCTTTGACTGCGGGATCGGTGATGAAGTTCCGGCCGGTGGCTTCGCTGATGTACTTGATGAGGGCATGGATGTCCGCATCCTTGAAATCCAGCGTCAGGCCGTTTTCCGGCTCCGCCCACGCAGGAGCGGCGGACGGGAAACCCTGCGCGCAGAGCAGGGCGAGGAACAGGATGGAGACACGAAGGGCCGTTGCCGCTTTGCTGGACGAATCGAACATGGCATCAACTTTGTACATCATACCGGATGATGGTTTTTTTCCCGTTGCGCAAGACTTCGAGCGTGATGGCGCTCTTGTCGGCCAAATCCCCAAGCCCGCCCAGATCGCCGAACCCTCTCAGGGGCTTGCCGTTGGCCCCCAGCAGAAGGTCGTCTTTTTTGAGGCCGAGCTCCTCTATGTAGCTTCCCGGCTGCATGTCGAGGATGCGTAAACCCTGATAGCCGCCCACGGCCTGCGGGGAGACGGAGACGGCGCGCATCAGGGCGCCGATGTCGCCGAGTTCTTCCCGAAGCCGGGCGCGGCTCACGGCCTTTTGTTCGTCGGGTTTGGCGCTTTCCTTTTGGAAGACAGGATCCTCGCTCATGGGCAGCCGTTCTTTTGCTCCGCCTTTGGCGATGACCACGGTGCGGCGCTGCACGAGGGCGATTTTCCACCCTTGTATCGTGTCCCCTTCCTTGTAGGGCCGTTCCGTCCCGTTCACCTGAATGACGGCGCGGCTGGCCTTGCCCGGCCCCGTGTCCACGATGGTTCCGAGCAGTTTCCAACCCTGCTTGCTGATGGGCAGCGCGTCGATGCCTTCGGCGGAAAGGCGTTCGCTTTCTTCGCCGGAATCCGTCCCCGTACCGCCTTTGGGGGAACGGCGGGCTTCAGGTGGGAAGACGGAAACCCCAAGGAGGTTGCGTGCGGTGATGCCGTCAAAGGCGGAGAGCGGTTCGGGCGCGGCAGCGGCGTGTTCCGTAAGCCGGGAGGCGGAACCGGGTGTGTCGAGCGCCGTCTCGCGCAGGGCGAAGGTGGCCTTGGCAAGGAACCACGCGATCAGCGAGATGCAGAAGAGGGAGAAGAGTGTGGTTACGCGCTTGGACATGGTCAGCCTGCGAGGGTGCTCATTTCAAAGATGGGCAGGATGATGGCGATGACCACAAAGCCGACGATGCCGCCCAGCAGGAGGATCATGACCGGTTCCATGAGGGACGTGACGACCTGAAGGCGCGAGGCGACCCGGTTTTCGCTGTCGTTGGCGACCCAAAGCAGCATTTCGCCGAGTTGCCCGCTCCGTTCCCCGGCGGCGACCATCTGGCGGGACAACGGCGGAAAGACAAGCGGATCGTCCATGAATTCCGAGAGATCCCGGCCCGCCTGCACGCCGTCGATCATGTTCTGGACGGCTTGGGCCATGAGTTTGTTGTCCGCCACGGATTTGACGATGTGCAGGGCCTTGAGCAGGGTGACGCCGTTTTTGAGGAGCATGCCGAGGGTGCGGGCCATATGCCCGACGATCAGCGGGCGGTAGATGCCGGCAATACCGGGCAGGCGCAGCAGCAGGCGGTGGGCGTACCGTTTGCCTCTTTCAGTCCTGCGCATCCGCCAAATGCCGAGCATGATGCAGAGGGCGAGGAGCAGGATGATCCACCAGCCGGATCGGATGCCGTCGCTGACGGCCAGCAGGATCTGCGTGGGCACGGGAAGCGCGCGGCCCATGTCCGAGAAAATTTGTGTGACCTTGGGGATCACGAACGTCAATAGAAAGATGACGACGCCGATGCCCACGAACAGCATGAGGATGGGGTAGGCCAGCGTAGCCTGCACCTTGCGCACGAGCGCCACCTGCTGTTCGATATGTTCGGCGAAGCGTTCGATCACGAGTTCCAGCGTGCCGGAGGCTTCGCCCGCCCGTACCATCGTTACGAACGTTGATGAGAAGACGCGGGGGAACTCGGCCAGCCCGTCAGCAAGATCCCCACCCGCCATAATCCGGTCGCGCAGGCGGGAAACGATGCCCTGCATCCGGGAGAGATCGTCGTGGGCGCAGATGCTCGCAAGGGCCTCGTCAAGCGGAAGGCCCGCATGCAGCAGTGTAGCAAGCTGGCGGGCCATGGCTGCGACGGCCGTCTTGGGGACGGGGCAGAGCGATTCGAGGATTTTTTTGAAAGGTTTTTGGGCGGAAGGCTTTTCCGGGTTGGCAACGGATGCAGATGCGGATTCGACGGAGAGCGGCACAAGCCCCTTTTCGCGTACGGACGCGATGGCCTGCCGTTCGGTGTCAGCCTCCACCATGCCGCGCACGGTTTTGCCGGTTGCGGAAATGGCCTTGTAGCAAAAGTTCGCCATGAAACCTTGCGCGTGAAAGGGGCCCCCATACGGGATGGAGGGCCCCTTTTCAATTGATGTTATTGTTCGTTGCGGCGGCGCAGCACGCGGATAGCGGCTACGGCCGACATGCCGAGGAACAGAACCAGGAGGTCATAGGAAGGCGTGGAGCCGACGGTGCAGCCGCTGCTGCTTCCGTCGTCGTCCGAGCCGGAATTGCCGTTATTGGGCAGAGGGCCCGTTGTGGCGAGAGAAACCGAATCCTTGATCACCCCGTCAGCGGGTTCGATGTCAAACGTGGCGTCGTTATCAGCGATGATAAAGAAAGCCATATAGGTATGATCCATTTCCAGAACGTCTGTCGGAGCGAGAGCCTTCGTCGGCTCCTTGATGTCGGCGACCCACCACATGCCGGAAGCGGTAGGCAGCTCATCGGCGGACGGCTTACCGTAAGTATACGGGGCGGTCTTATTGGCGTACAACTTGTGCAGGCTCAGCTCACCCACCGTGGCCCCGTTGCCGAGGAAGTTCATTTGGAAAACGGCGCTCTTGCCGGCGGTCGTTTCAGCCGTGAACGCAAACGTGCCAAGGCGCTTGCTCCCCTTCGGCAACGGAGCGTAATCCTTATCGGCCGTGGCATTGTCGATGCTCGTACCGTTGAAAGAGGATACGCTTGTTCCGTTAGGCTGGTCATAGCTCGGCGCAATCTGCATGGCGAAGGTTTCGGAGTCGGGCAGAACACCGTATACAGGCTTGTCGCCTACGATGGTGGTCGTCACACGCGTGGAAGCGATGGTGGTAGGATCGATTTTGAAAGGATCCTGATCCAGGATGGTAAAGTCAGCGAACTTATCGGGAGCGATGGAGCCGATTTTATCTTCCATGTGGTTCTGGTATGCGGGGACAATGGTGATCGCGTGGAGTGCCTGCAACACATTGATCCGCTGGTCATAATTCCAGAAAGCCTTCTGGGTGCCGTCCTTGGTTTCGGGATACATGGCAACGGCGTCGAGATTCTTGCCTGTACCACTGATCAGCGTACCGCCCTCGCCCAGAGGCGTGGGGGAAGAAAGGCGGGTGATCGCATCCTGCATACTGCGGAGCGGAGAGATAGGGGTGACCGTCGTGTCATTGTGTACGGAAAACGGCAGATCGTACGCAGCACTCCAGCCGCAGGGGTTCATATTCTTAGCGCGGCCGGGCCCCATGAATATTTCCATGTGGCGGTCGCCCCAATAGAATGCGTGGTTGACGAAGTAGGAGTTGATGAAATTCTGTTTCTTCATCAGTTCCCCGTCCTGAAGGGCGGCGCGGAGAGCCGGATCCACAGCGGTGCCGCTCAGCTCCGTATACATATCCTTCGTGGCATCAAGCTTTGAGTAGTCGCCGACAAGACGTTCGATGTGCTGACGCTCCATCATCTGTCCATGAATGGCGCAATCCCGGGTATCCGTGACTTCGGGATGGGCCGCAACGGCTTTTTCGAGAGCGGTCACGTAATCTTCGGCGGCCCAGCTTCCATTGGTATGCACTTCGACGGACTGCTTGGCGGCGTGGTATATGTCAATGGTCTTCTCGAGGACCTCCTTGGAGAAGGTCGTGGCGTTGGGCATACCGTTGTAACCCTTTTCATACCCGCCATATTCGGGGTCATAATACCCGGGTGTTTTGAAATACCCCGTATACCCTTGGTTAGAACCGTCGTAGATGATCTTCCACGCACCCATGAAAAAACGGTTGGCAGGCAGCCCTTCAGGCGCTTTACCATTTATAGAAACGTCTTTGAGGCTGAGGCTCGTTATGTCGGAACCTTTGGCGGGTGAGTCGCCGGGATCAGAATAATCGTCACCCTTCCAGCCAAGAGCCATACGATTGATTTTACCGATTTCGGCTGAACCATAGGCCATATATGCGAAGGGATGGACGAGAACACGGGGCTCAAGTACTCCACGCTGGAGGGCCTCTTGAATTTGATACAAGGCGAAGCCGACGTTACCGTATTCGCTAGGCATAGCGAGCACGGCCCCTCCTAGATCAGCGGTCGTCACGCCCGCGGCGGTGTACACCTGTGAAGCGCGGGCGATGCTGCGGACGGATTTGTCAGTGATGTTCGGACCATTATTCTGTGTTGCCGCGTTCAGAAGGCCCATGGCTTCGGTTTCGGCGCAGATGCCGGTAAAATCCCATCCGTCAGCCTTTTTCACAGTACGGACGCCGATGTAGGGCTTACCGTCACGCATGTAAACGCCGTCTTCACCTATATCGCCGCGTTTGAAACCAGCCAGCTCAAAGGCCAACGAGTTCCCCGCATTGAGATGGTCAGATGTATGAGTAATAACAATTGGATGCTTTGTGCTGGCTTCGTCAAGATCTTCCTTGGTAGGGTACCTCCTTTCCGTCACCAACGTATCGTCAAATCCCTTCCCGGTAACCGCTTTGCCTTCTTCTGTTTGGTCGGCCAGTGCGGCGAGGGCGGAGATATAGTCCTTAATGCTTGTCATGGTGCCGATGGGCGGACTGTTCAAGTTCGCTTGGAACAGATCGAGTTCACCTTGTCCGGGAAAGTGCCCATGACCATCGACAAAGCCAGGCAACATCGTTTTGCCTTTGAGATCCACAATCTTGTTCACGTTACTGGCGTTGAGGAAACCTTGGGCCTTAGCTTCCGACTCACTGCCCACGAAAACAATCTTTCCATTCAACGTCGCGACGACTTCAGCCGTGTTGGGGGTATTCAGTTGCGATGGCTTACGAAAATCTTCCGTTACAGTGTAAATAGTACCGTTGTGATAAACGGTATCGGCCTTTTTATTAGCCGCATACAACTGCATGCCGCCGCCAAGGACCAATGTTAGAGCTGCTGCAAAACAGAAAGCATATGTTGAGGTTGGTTTTTTCAAAGTCGCTCTCCTGTAACAAATCATTACTGGGTATACTGGGAAGAGGAGCCTCCACACGAAATGGAGGCCCCTTTTCAGCAGGTGTTATTGTTCATTGCGACGGCGCAGCACGCGGATAGCGGCTACGGCCGACATGCCGAGGAACAGGACCAGGAGGTCATAGGAAGGCGTGGAGCCGACGGTGCAGCCGCTACTGCTTCCACCGTCGTCCTTACAAATACCGTTGTCGGGGAGCTCACCGGTTGTCGTGAGTGATATAGGAGCATTGATAATGCCGATGGTGTTGTCGGCATCGAACACACCGTCGTTGTCACAAATTACAAAGAAAGCGAGATATGTCTTGTTCTTTTCCAACGTATCAGTAGGAGCCAACGCTGTTAACGGAGAGTCTAAGTCGGCGATCCACCACTTGCCGGACGCAGTAGCCATGTCTTCTGTGGCAGGCTTGCCGTACTCATATAAATCAACAGTGGTATTGTGCAGCCCGTACAGCTTGAAATCACCAGCGGTACCTCCATTGCCGAGGAAGGAGAGCTGGAATACACCACTCTTACCTTCGGTCACCCTTACCGAGAATTCAACGGTACCGAGACGGTTTTCGCCCGCACCGATAGCCCCGTAATTTTTTTCTGCAGTAGCGTGAGCGATCTGTCTGTAGTCAAGCTCCCTAACATCCACTCCTTCGGGCTGGGCATAACCGATGCTCATCTGCCCAACCATGCTTTCAGAATCAGGGAGAATCCCGTGAACGACCTTATCCCCCACGATAGTGCTGGTAACGCGGATATCGGCTAGCTTCAGAGGCTCATTGGCGGCGACTTCCAGTGGATCTTGATCGAGGATAGTGAAGTCGGCCAGCTTGCCGACTTCGATGGAGCCGATGCGATCGTCGACCTTGTTCTGATAGGCTGGATTGAAAGTAGTGGCATGCAGAGCCTGCAGCGCGTTTACCTTCTGGTTGTAATCCCAGAATTCGGCGTCCGTACCATTCTTGGTTTCAGGGAAACGCACAGTAGCGTCGATATCTTCACTGTCGCCGTTAAGGACCCTGCCGCCGGTGGTGATGCGATTTACGAATGAGTTAACGCTCCGCAAAGGCGATATCGGAGTAACGGGGGTATCGTTGTGTGAGGTGAATCTGTGGCCAAAGTAGGTGGCCCAACCGGCAGGGCTGATCATTCTGGCAATACCGGGGCCAAAGTAAATCTCATAGTGGCGATCCCCCCAGAAGTAAGTATGGTTGATAAAGTAGGAAGAGATCAAATTCTGATCTTTGATCAACTGACCGTTCCCCAAGGCTGAACGCAAGGACTGGGCTGTATATGTGGTACCGTCGGCAGCCTTCACAGAACCTTCCTGCAAGGCGGTTCCGTTGAGCTGCGTATACATATGGGCGGTAGCATCAAGGTTGGTGTAATTGCCCACGGCTCGTTCAACAATCTGACGCTCTTCTGTTTGTCCATGAATAAACGTGTGCCGGGTGTCTTTAACTTGGGGGTTGGTAGCTACAGCTAACTCAATAGCTGTCATCAGACTTTCGGCGGCGAGAGGGCCGTTGGCATGGGTTTCGATAGATTCCCCATACTGATGATAGAGGTTAACACTCTCCACAAGCTGCTGGAACGGAATTTTGGAGGTACCGCCAAGCCCCAGTAGAGGACCATCAGGACCAAGGTCTTGGTTGGTTTCGGGATCAAAACCGTTCTGTCCCTGCTTGTCCCAGTACCCAGGACGCTTGAACAGTGCCGTATACCCCTGGGGAGAGCCGTCGTAGAACTGCTTCCATGCGCCGAGGAAGATACGATTATCGACCTGCCCTGCCATGTCTACTTCTTTAACGGCGTTAGGAGCTTTGTAATTGGTAAGATCGGTCCCCATTCTCGGGGAACTCTCCGTGGGCTTGTCGTCCAGCAAGCTAGTTAGGTTCTTGTTACTTGCGGAGTTGTCTTCGGTACCGTTGAGATCCCACTTCAGCGCCTTGTGGTTGGCAGTGTTGCAGATAGACGGGTGCGCGATTACGCGAATGTTCATCAAGCCATTCTTGATCGACTGCTGATAGCCAGGAATGGTAGAGGCGATTGCTGTACCACCACAGTCGGCGGTAGTAACGCCTGCCGCAGCGTACTTTTGGCTACCACGGGCATTCAGCCAGTCGGTATTGGATGTGACGTTTTGAGCAGGATACCCTGAAGAGAGGCTGGCGGCGGACTCTCGAAGTACGCCGGTAGGTCTACCGTTCTTATCAATATCTACGCCAGATTCATAGGTTCCATCGTTTTTCTTGAAAATATAGGAGCCGTCTTTTTTCTCGATAGTTCCTTGGGTTTTCAGGATCCATTCTATAACGATGCTATTAACCGAACCCATATGCCCGGAACTGTGCGTAACGTTGACTGGTTTGGTTTGGCTGACCTGATCAAGGTCATCTCGAGTGGGATGCCTTTTTTCGGCAATTAACGAATCGTCATAGTTATTTCCCTTTACCCAATAGCCATCGGGTGTACTATCCGCTTTATTTTTCATTAGGGCGATCAGATCCGCCATAGTTTCCACTGGACCAAGAGGAGGGCAGTTCAAGTTTACCGTATATAGGTCAATGGAACTGTCACCGGGAAAGTGGCTATGACCGTCTACAAAGCCAGGTAGCATGGTTTTACCTTTTAGGTCGACAATCTTGCCTACCTTGTTGGCGTCAAGCAATCCATTGGCCTTAGCTTCAGACTCACTGCCCACGAAAATGATTTTTCCATCTAACGTGGCAACGACCTGAGCTGTCTTAGCGTTTTTGACGTCCTTGACCTCTTCTGGTGTTTCCGTAATGGTGTAAATTTTACCATTGTGGTATACGGTGTCAGCGATCTTGTCGGCAGCATACAACTGCATACCGCCGCCAAGAACCATCGCCATGACCGCCGCGAAAGACAGCGCCTGCTTCTTCACGCGATTCTTTACACGGTTCTTCATGAATCTTCCTCCTGTAAAAGGGTGGCATTGCCAGACGCATTCCTGTCGGCTCCTTTCCCCGATTCGGATAACAGAAACGCATTTTCCCCAGATTGGGGGCAATAAAAAGACCAGCAACGCGCCTTGCGTATGCCGGTCTTTTTATACGGATGGGTAGAGAGTGTGGCTCTCGAAGAAAGGGAGGAAAAACGGCATCCCCTGAACAAAGGAATGCCGTGCAAAGAGGCTGACGGATTGAAGAGGGAACTTACTCTAGAGAGAGAGAGAGAGAGAGAGAGAGAGAGAGAGAGAGAGAGAGAGAGAGAGAGAGAGAGACCGCGCGCCAGCCAAGAGAGGTGTTCTTACACCGTTAGAAGGGGAAAGAGGCTGGCGGGATGGCTGCATTTACTATCCGATTGTTGTCATCTTGCAAAATACGCTTGTTCAAAAAAGGATATGCAAAGGCCATACCTGAGAATTATCATGTTATATTTCTATAGATTGAAAAAGAATGGCACATAAAGATGATAAAATAAAGGTAAACTTAATGCATAAATGAATTGCCTATTTAAAATAATTCAATAGTATCCATTGATTATAAAATAAGTCTTTTATGCATTATAATTTGAATATGCATTATCACGCAACCCTTTTCAATCAAAGGCTGGAACCTCTCCCCCCTCCTATATGATAATGATAACCTTTTTATCAAGAAAAATAGGCATCCATCGTGTGGAATGTAATCATTTTTGTCTGTGCCGCAAAAAATGGCTGATGCTTTATTTCTTGAAATTCCAAAGGAATCACCAATAAGTACCCCAATTATGAAGTCCACTGACGGAAAACTGGAGAAAAAGTTTACATTTTTCACCATACGTTGGAGATAGGACAACTACATACTGTGACAAGATATATTATTGATAATCATAATAATTATGTGTTCTTGATAGCTTTTTTTGATGGCTCTGTCATAGCATATGGTTGTTTCATCTCCACAGTATGGTGAAAATACAGCCTCTTTCGCTAGTTTTTTCTTTGCGGAATTCGTGGTTAAAGTATTTTGTTACTTATTCCTTTGGAAATTCAAGAAAAAAAGTATCAACCATTTTCTATGACACAGCCTTTTTGATAAACGAAGATAGGGGAAACGGCACAGGCGGGATGTGTGTATCCGGGATAATGTACGGAGAGGGGTTGTGTGTTTAGCTTGTGAATTTAATCGTATAATTGTGCCGGATGAACGTCCAGATCCTTACTATAGGGCCAGCCGATTCACAGCGTATTGCCGCAGTGTGGGGGCTCCGCAGAGAAAAAATTTGGCTTTGTTATAGTGTGGGGTGCTTCATCGCCACAGCGCAGTGAAAATACCGCCTTTTTCTCCAGTTTTTTCTTGGCGGAATCCGTGGCTAAGGCATTTTGTCGGTTAATCCTTTGGAGCTTCAGGGAAAAAGCATCAGACGTTTTCTAGGCTGTGACGTTATTTTACATGTAACTATTTGAAATTATTTTAATAATATTTTTTGCGGCTTAAAAATAGTTAAGTAGTTTCAGTAGACTATATCTAATTGGCGACACAGCCTAGAATACAGCCAAAAATTTAAGGCTGTGCCATAGAAAACGGTTGATGCTTTCTTTCCTGAAATTCTAAAGAAGTAACCAATAAAATCACCCAATCATGGAGCCTACCGGCGGAAAATTAAAAAAAGTATATAATTTCAGTGTATTGTTGATACAAAACAATCGTATGCCATGACAGGCCAAATGTAAAAGACAACCACCGGGGCATGGCAGGACATACAAAAAGCCTTCCCTGTGATGGGGAAGGCTTTTTGTCATTGCCAGCAGAGGCGGACGTCTTCCTTATAGGTATCCAAAATGTCGATGACCGGGTCGGGGGTCAGGTAGCGGATGCTTTCGCCAAGGAGCCATTTGGTGCGGAGCAGCGAGGCGCTGATGTCCAGATGCGGCAGCGGAAGGTAGAGGCAGGAGGTTTCGTCCGTGATCGCCGCCGAGAGGAGGTTGTTTTCATCGGGCTCGGTGATGACGGCCTTGGGCCAGTAACGGGCTATCGTCGCCCGGAACGCCTCCTCATCCGCCCGGCAGCGGGGCACCACGACAAAGTTGGTGATGTTGGGAAGCTCCAATCCCCTGTGCCATGTGTCCAGGTGCATGAAATCCTCACCCCCAAGGATGAACATGGGGCTTTCAGAGGCATGCCGCTTCCGCCATTCCGTGATCAGGTTCCATGTATAGGAAGGGTGGGGAAGTTCGCCTTCAAGCGTGCTGACCTGAAGCCGTGCATCGGATGGGGAGGCGTTTGGGGGCGTTTCCAGCGCGCCCTGCAGCAGCGAGACACGCATCTCGAACGGAAGCAGGCCGGAATCGGGCTTGTGCGGCGGGACGGCGCAGGGCATGAGATCCACATGCTTGAGTTTCAGCGCTTCGGCCACGGCGGTAGCCAGCCGGAGGTGTCCGATGTGTACAGGGTTGAATGTCCCGCCCAGGATGCCGATGGTTTCCGGAGTCATGCTATTCCCTGATCTGCCCAGTCCCAAGGGCTACGAATTTGGTTGTGGTGAGTTCGCGCACGCCCATAGCGCCGTAGGAATGCAGCTTGGAGGTGCAGATCCCGATTTCGGCGCCAAGGCCGAGCTGCCCGCCGTCGTTGAAACGGGTGGATGCGTTGACGGCGGTGAGGGAGGCGTCGGCCTCGCGCAGGAAGCGCATGGCGTTGGCGTGGTTGTTGGTGCAAATGACTTCGGTATGGTTCGAGCCGTAACTGGCGATGTGATCCAGCGCGTCATCCAGCGAATCCACGACGCGGACCGCAAGGATCAGGTCATGGAACTCCTGCCCGAAGTCGCCGGGCTGCGCGGGGACGGCCTTGGCCCCGGACAGCAGGGGCAGGGCGCGGGCGTCGGCCCGGAACTCCACGCCGTCGCCGCCGAGTTTCGCGGCAAGCGTCGGCAGGAACGCGGCGGCCTCTTTCTCATGCACCAGCAGGCATTCAAGCGCGTTGCAGACGCCGGGGCGCTGGACTTTGCCGTTGTGGGCGAGCCGCAGGGCCATGCCGAGATCCGCCCCTTCATCTATATAAAGGTGGCACACGCCCATGTAGTGCTTGAGCACGGGCATGGTGGCGGCTTCGCAGACGGCGCGCACCAGCGATTCCCCGCCCCGCGGGATCATGACGTCCACATATTTGTCAAGTTTGCAGAGCGCGGCGACGGCGGCGCGATCCGTGGTTTCCACGACCTGCGCCGCATCTTCGGGCAGCCCGGCGCTGCGCAGCGCTTCATGGAGGAGCCCCGCCAGCGCGAGGTTGGAGTGGATGGCCTCCGAGCCGCCGCGCAGGATCACGGCGTCCCCGGCTTTCAGGCACAGGATGGCGGCGTCGATGGTGACGTTGGGGCGCGACTCGAAAATCATGGCGATGACCCCAAGCGGGATGCGCATCTTGCCGATCATAAGCCCGTTGGGGCGCTGCCACTGCTGCTCGATGACGCCGACTTCATCAGCCATCTCGGCGATATGCAGGCAGGCATCGGCCATATCCGCCATGATGCGCGGCGTGAGGGTGAGGCGGTCGAGACGCGGCGCGTCCATGTTTGCGGCTTTGGCGGCGTCCACGTCGAGGGCGTTGGCCTTGAGGATGTCAGGCTGGCGTTCGATGAGCAGTGCGGCGAGCGTGCGCAGGGCCTGCGTCTTGGCTGCGGGCGCGGCGGCCGCGAGCACGCGGGCGGCCTTCTTGGCGCGCTGCCCCATCCGTTCCATCTGAAGTTCGATCGAGACTGTCATGGCGTTTCCTTTTTCGTGGCGCGGGAGGGTCGAACCGTTCCCTGTAGCCCGTATGTATACGGTTCCACGCCGTTTCCCGCAACCCCGGCCGGGACATTTCTTTTGACATTCCTGTCGATCCAACCTATGTTTTGCTGTCTTTGGTCTTGCTCCGGCAAGCCCGTTTCTGCGTGCATCGGACTTCGTCCGACATAAAAAAGAGTGTGGAAGAGTCAAGGAGTACAGACATCATGGCAGATCCTCTCCGTCCGTCCGGGCCTCAGATCCCCGGCAGTCTGATGGGCGAAATCCAGTCCGAAGTGGCCGTCGAAGCCACGCCGCTGTTGAGCTTCGTGCTTCGGAACAGCCGCATCATCGTGGCCTGCATCGTTTTGCTGGTGCTCGTCATCGTCGGCGTCGGAGGCTGGCAGTGGCATCAGGGCCGTGTGGAGCGCGAGGCGCATCTTGAGCTTGGCCGCATCCTCGTCAGCACGCAGGGCCCGGATCGCATCGCCGCGCTGGAAACATTCCTGCCCACCGCCCCCAGCGACATGAAGCCCGGCGTCCAGCTTGAAATCGCCACCGCCGCCCTTGGCCTTGAACAATACGGGAAGGCCGCCGACGCCTATGCCGCCGTCGCCGCCGCCGATCCCAAGGGCCCCATCGGGATGATGGCCGCCATCAATCAGGCCGACCTCCTCCAGCGCCAAGGCAAGTACGCCGAAGCGCTCGCCGTTTTCGACTCTCTGGAAAAGGGTGCCCCCGAAAGCCTGCGCCCCGCCATCCTGGAAGGGCAGGCCATGTCCGCGGAACTCGCGGGCAAGCTCGACCGCGCACTCGCCGCCTATGAAAGCATCGCCGCCTCTCTGGGGGATGCCGCAAACAACGGCTACTTTCAGGCCAAGATCGCCGAACTGAAGGCGCGCATGGCCTCCTAACGCCTATCAAGGGGAACGGCCTCCGTCGTAAACCCTGTCGGTTTCCGGTTTTCCGGAAAGAAAACGGGCTGTTGCCGCAAGGCCTCAGCCCGTTTGCGCAGGGGCCGTTTCTTTCGGAAAACCGTGCGGCCCGGATCCGTTCCCGCCGCGCTTCAAACACGAGGGAAGGTTTTCATGAGTCATCCGTTACTGGCTGCTGAAGCGGGCGTGAGACACCTGCTTCTTGGCAACGAGGCCATCGTCCGGGGGGCGTTGGAAGCAGGGATCAATGTGGTAACCTGCTATCCGGGCACCCCTTCATCCGAGATCCCGGACACGTTCCACGCTCTCGCCTCGTGCGGCAGATACCGCATGGAGTATTCCGTCAATGAGAAGGTGGCTGTGGAAGTGGGTGCCGGCGCGGCCCTTGCCGGGGCTATGAGCATGACCACGATGAAGCACGTGGGCGTCAACGTGGCCGCCGATCCGCTGTTCACCGCGGCGTATGTGGGGCTTCCCGGCGGTTTCGTGCTGGTGAGCGCCGACGATCCGCTGTGCCATTCCAGCCAGGATGAACAGGATAACCGCACCTACGCCCGGTTCATGGGGATGCCCTGCTTCGAGCCCGCCACCGCGCAGGAAGCCAAGGACATGGCCCGTGAAGCCCTGCTGCTGGCCCGTGAGCTCCAGCAGCCGGTCATGCTGCGCACGACCACCCGCGTCAACCACCTGCGCGGCCCGGTCACGTTCGGCGCGCTCGGCGAACCGGCCCCCATCGTGCCTTTCGAGCGCAACCCCATGCGTTTCGTGCCCGTGCCAGCCGTGGCGCAGAGCCGCCATAAGGTTCTTGTCGAGCACCTTGAGAACGCCCGCGCCAAGGCCGAAGCCTCCCCGTGGAACAAGGTTTCCGGAGAAGGGCGCATCGGCGTCGTCGCCAGCGGCATCAGCCGGGCCTACCTTGCCGACGCGCTCGCCGAGAACGGCTGGGAAAAGGAGGTCAAGGTACTCGAACTCGGGTTCACGTGGCCCCTGCCGGAAAACCTGCTGGCGGACTTCATGTCCGGCTGCGATACGGTGCTGGTGCTCGAAGAGCTCCAGCCGCTGGTTGAGCAGGATCTTCGCGCGCTCGCCCAAGAACGCGGGATTGACGTTTCCATCGTGGGCAAAGGCCCGGATCTGACGATTTTCGGCGAATACTCCACGGGCGCCGTGGCCCGTGCGCTGGCCGCCGTGCTCGGCAAGGAGCCCGTGTCCGTCAGCGGTTCCGCCATCGACGTGTCCCGTCTGCCCGGCCGTCCTCCGAACCTCTGCGCCGGGTGCTCGCACCGCGCCATGTACTACGCCGTCCGCAAAGTCTTTGGCGACGAAGCCGTCTACTCCAGCGACATCGGCTGTTATACCCTCGGCATGGTTCCGCCCCTGCGCGCCGCGGACTTCCTGTTCTGCATGGGCTCTTCCGTATCCGCAGGCAGCGGGTTCGCCATGGTTTCCGATCGCCCCGTGGTCGGCTTCATCGGCGATTCCACGTTCTTCCATTCCGGCATGACCGGCCTTGCCAACGCCGTGTTCAACAAGCACGACGTGCTGCTGGTGATCCTCGACAACGGCACGACCGCCATGACCGGCCATCAGCCCAACCCCGGCGTATGCACCGCCGTCCTCGGCGAAGGCTGCAACCATCTGGACATCGAGAGCGTTGTCCGCGGCATCGGCGTTACGGACGTCGCCAAGGTCAAGCCCTTCAACATGCGCAGCACGCTGAAGACGATTGAGGAAATGAAGGCCCGCTCTGGGGTTCGCGTCATCATCGCGGAAGAGCCCTGTATGCTGTTCGCCCGCCGCACGCTGAAGCAGAACCGCCCGCAGGTGGCTGAGGTCGTCACGCAGGGCGAGGAAGCCTTGAAGTGCCTGGCCGAGCTTGCTTGCCCCGCGTTCCGTCGCGGCGGCACCGCCGAAGCCCCGGTCGTCAGCGTGGATGAGTCGCAGTGTTCCGGCTGCATGGTGTGTCTCCAGGTAACGCCCGCTATCCGGGCCCGCAAGCGGAGCTGAAGATGAGCAATCGTATTCGTATTTATATGACGGGTGTGGGTGGTCAGGGAACGCTTACCGCCACCACGCTGCTGGCCCGCGTTGCCGTGGCGCAGGGCGTCGAGGTGGTCGCCGGCGAAATCCACGGTATGGCGCAGCGCGGCGGCGTTGTGGAATCCACCATTCTGCTCGGCGGCTGGAAAAGCCCCAAGCTCGGATTTGGGGAAGCCGACATCGTGCTTGGCTTTGAGCCGTTGGAAACGCTGCGCGGCCTGCGTTACCTGAAGCAGGGGGGCGTGGTGTTTTCCAGCACGGACGCCATCCCGCCGTTGTCCGTTTCCGCCGGGCGGGAAGCCGCTCCGGGGCTGGACGCCGTGGAGCGGGCCGTGCGTGATCACGCTTCTTCCGCGTGGTTCCTCCCCTGCCGCAGCATGGGCATCGAGCTCGGTTCCGCCCAGTGCGGCAACAACATTCTGCTCGGCGCGCTGTGCGCTTCCGGCCTCCTGCCCTTCGGGTTTGAAGCGTTGGAAGAAGGCATCCGCACTTTCATGCCCGCCAAGCTGGTTGACGTAAACATCAAGGCCGCCGGGCGCGGGCGCGAAATCCTCGCCTCGTCGCGGCTGTTCTAGCCGTTTGCCGGAAAGGGCGGCGCGCTTCCGGCACAAGGGGGGCGCGCCCCCTTGCCCTTTCCGAGGCAGGCCATAAGCGCGGACAGGCCCCGGCTCCTCCGAATGCTTTTTTATGGATGAAGGGGCAGGCCGTCCCGTTTTTCCTTCACATTCATGCACCCTCACACTTGGGGCTTGAAACGTGCCTTTCAGTCCCTTTTTTGATTCTTATGTCCGAACAGCCGACAGCCGATTTGCTGGATCCCATCCCGTACATGGAAACCCTGCGGCGCATCGCCGCAGGGATGGGGCCGCAGCGTGGTTTCCAGTCTTCGCTTAACTCCTTGCTTTCGCTCCTTACCGAGCGGCATGGTTTTCTGCGCCCGCATCTGGTCATTTTCGATCCGGAAACCCGGACGCTGCGCCTCTGCGTGGCTGATGGCGCCCCCCGGAGCGCTCAGGTCGTGTATGAGCCCGGCATGGGCGTTACCGGCCAGGTTTTCGTCACGGGCAAGCCGGTTATCGTCGAGTGCCTCAAGGGACACCCCGTTTTTCTCAGCAAATTTTTTGTGCGTACTGATGAAGAACTGTCTTCGCTGGCTTTCCTCAGCGTCCCGGTGCTCGCCCCGCAGATAAGCTGGGAGCCGGGCCGCGAACAGGCGCGCAAGGTCATCGGCGTGTTGAGCGTCGATACGCCGCGGGCTTCACGCGAGGAACTGGAGCGGCACCGTTGTTTCCTTGAGGTCGTTGCGGGGATGATTGCGGCGCAGGCCACGTATTTGCAAGACGACATGGCCCGGCAGCAGCGCCTTGCCGAGCGCCGGGGGGACAGGCCGCATGTGGCCGGGGATTTGGACGGCGGCATACTTGCCGTGTCCGAGGGCATGTGCGAGGCGCTGAAGCAGGCCAGCTATGCCGGGCACGGGCGTGGCCCGGTTCTGCTCCGGGGCGAACCGGGTACGGGAAAAGCCCGCGTAGCGGCATTCATCCATACGGCAAGCGTGCGCAACGAACTGCCGCTGGTGCGTTTTTATGCGTCGCGCCTCCAGTCGTCGGGTGCCGACAGGCTGACCGAGGAACAGGCCGAACGCGAGTTGTTCGGCTACCGCAAAGGCGCGTTTCCCGGTGCCGTTCAGACCCGCAAGGGGCTGTTTGAGCTTGCCAATTGCAGTACGCTGTTCATTGAGGACATCGACAGGCTTCCCCTGTCCATTCAAACGCAGATCCTGCATGTCTTGCAGGATCAGTCCGTGATCCGTATGGGGGGCGGGCAGCCCGTAGGCGTGGACGTGCGTTTTATCTGTTCATCGGCGGCGGATTTGGAATCTTTGGTTGCCCAAGGCGCCTTTCTTGAGGACTTGTACAATCGGATCACCGCGTTTCCCATTACCCTGCCCCCATTGCGTGAACGCCCTGAAGACATCCTTCCGTTGGCGGATATGTTCCTCAAGGCGTCCGCCGAGGCCATGGGGCGCACGGTGGAGCGCATTTCGACGCCGGCGCAGGAACTCCTCCTGCAATACCCGTGGCCGGGCAATGCCGGGGAGCTGGCCCAGTGCATGAGGCTCGCCGTACAGGGATGCGACGATCTCGTCCTGCGCGCCGCCCACTTGCCCCAATTCCTCCAGACGTCCGGGGACAGCCGGACGGCGCTGCCGTTCAACGATGCGGTGGCACGCTTCGAGCAGGAACTGCTTATCGACGCCCTGCAGCATGCGCACGGCAATATGCTGCAGGCCGCCAGGGATTTGCAGGTGAGTTACCGTATCGTCAATTACAAGGTCAAGAAGTATAAGATTGATCCCCGTTCCTTTGCCTGACATGGCAAGAGCCTGGCAGAGCATAGGTTAAGGATGGGGCGGCGCTGGGGAAGGGGAGGCATCCCGGCAATTGCTTTGCCCTTCGGCACGGAGGCATTGGCCCAGCGCTATAGCATGTGGCCGTTTCATCCCCACAGCCGAAAAGACACCTTTTTTCAGTTTTCCCCTTGGCGGAATCCAGAGCTGGCCTTTTGCCGGTTATTCCTTGGGGACTTCAAGGAAAAAGCATCGATCATTTTCTATGATGCAGCCTTCCGTTTTTTCCAACGCCGAAGTTATCTTTTCCCTCGGCCCGTTGGGGTAAGGAATGGCTTTGGACGGATATATACACTCTAAAGTGAAAAGGCTCTGGGCCCCGCCGCCGTTTTCCCTTGAAGAAGCCTCCTGCAGCCGCCCCCGGTTTTGGGGCCGTGCGGGGGGCCTTTTTGTGGACTCGTCAGCAACATCTCTTTACTGCGCCCCGTTCTGCTCTTGGGAAAAGTGCAGGGCGCCGCTTACTGCCCCCTATCGGATCATCTGCCCAAGAAAACGGAGGGAGGCGTTTTCCCCGTGCAAGCTGTGATTCCTCCTGAACAAGATGGGACGGGCAAGCAGCGTTCCTCAACCATACTTCTTGATGCGGCCGCATGGAATAACCGCCTTTTAGCCGGCCTTCATGGAAAGTATATAATAAAAGGGTGCGAAAAGCAGTTGCATTGCATAGCCTCCCCGTGCGATACTGAACAATATCGTTTCAGATATGGCTTGTTGTGCAGAGATCCTGAGTACGGAATAGAGGGAAGTGAGATGCCTTGGCATCAGGGACAGTTGACGGCTGGTAGGGGTACTTTGCCGGGGGAACGGTTCCGTTCCTTTCTGTCCCCGCCCCATGTCACCTCAGGGGAGGAGACACGGGGGAAAGGTGTATCGGGATTCTGGGGGGAGTGGGTACAGGAGAGGTTCCTGAATCCATAGCACAACCTTTTCAGTAACTTTGTTCCGAGGAGGCATCCCTGATGGATGATCATTTGAAAGAAGCACTGGATATTGTCAAAGCACAGGCCTGCGTCCGTATCATGTCGGAAGACGAAATCATCTCTATGGTGCGCCGTCTTTCCTCCGATATTAAGAATGTTGCCGAGGGTGAAGGCTGTGCCGAGGAGCTTGCCAGCTCCGATGTGCAGAGCGATCCCCGCAAGTCCATCAAAGAAAAGTCGATTACCTGCATGGAATGCGGCAAGACATTCAA
The DNA here is from genome assembly GCF_059728385.1 of Bilophila sp. T19-St14. Taxonomy (NCBI): domain Bacteria; kingdom Pseudomonadati; phylum Thermodesulfobacteriota; class Desulfovibrionia; order Desulfovibrionales; family Desulfovibrionaceae; genus Bilophila; species Bilophila sp. T19-St14. Next base: position 1,222,601 of record NZ_BAAGFT010000001.1, on the reverse strand, counting down.
AATTTTGACGCGCAAGCACCTCGCCAGCCATAACCTTGACGCTGCCGAATACCGCGAAAAGTGGGGCCTCAAGAAGGATACCCCGCTGGTCTGCAAGGGCCTCCAGCGCGAACGCCGCAAGAAGATGAAGGATATGAAGCTTTGGGAAAAGCGCCGTAAGGTTGAAGAATAACCATAGCCCGGTGGGGAGGGGGCTTTTTGAAGGACGAGATGCCCGGACGGGTTCTCTTCCCCCTCCCCGCCGGATTTTTTGCCCCGCTGTTTTGGCTGTGGGGTTAGCGGAAAGAGGCGGCTGTCCAAGGCCGCCTTTTTGTATGGAAAGAAAGCCTCCCGGTGGGCGGGAGGTTCCCAACACCCTTACAGCCTTGCGTAGGTTAAAAATTCCTTTTCATGGGTTTCGGCGTGCTGAGGGCGCGAAGCGGCCGAAACAAACGGCTGCCCGCATAACGGGTAGTTTTTTAGGCTGTGTAGTCAATTAGATATAATCTATTGAAGCTATTGGCTCTGTCATAGTATGTGGTTGTTTTGTTTTTACAGTACACTGAAAATACAGACTTTTTATCCTGCTTTCCCTTGCGGAATCCCTAGCTGAGGTATTTTGTTGGTTATTCCTTTGGAACTTCAAGGAAAAAGCATCAACCATTTTCTATGACACAGCCAAGCTATTTAACTATTTTTAATTTATAAAAATATTATTTTTAAATAATTTCAAATATTTGTATGTAAAATGACGACACGGCCTAGGCCGCCATAGCGGAATATGACAGTTTCATTTCCCCAGTATGGTGAAAATCAGTTCGCTCCGGCGGTTCCGCCAGCGAATCCTGTTCAGGGCATTTTGTTGGCTCCCATTGGGGAACTCAAGAAGCAAGAGATCAACCGTTTATCGTATACGGCTTTCTTTGAGGCTGTGCCAGAGGAAGCGCTTGAGGCGTTATTTCTTGAAATTCCAAAGGAATAACTCATAAAATGCCCCAATCATGGAGCCTATCAACGGAAAAATTGGATAAAAAGCCTCTACTTTTCAACATGCTGCGGAAATAAAACATCCACATGCCATGACAGGGCCTTCCTTGATGCTTCACATAGCCTTTTGAAGCGGCTTGAACAGCATTGGGCTGTGTTGTTTTGCATGTAGTTATTTAAAATAATTTTAATAGATTATATCTGATTGACGACACGATCTAGGAACCGCAGGGATAGCCCTGCGATATTCCGCCGTTGTCTGCGCCTCCCGCATCACCCTGCAATCTGTCGCCGGATGGAAACGGCAGCCCCATATTGCACAGGAAAAAAGTGAAGAGGGATTCAATGAAGGGGAAAGTCTTTGAAGGGGGCGGGGGAGGTTTGGAGGGGGCGGGGGAAACTTTCTCCAGAAAGTTTTCCCCGCCCCCTCCAATCGTTTCTAAACCTCAAACAACATTTCGAGGTCTTCCTTGGTGAGGGACTTCCATGTGTCCTGACCGGGGATGACGGCCTCGGCAACGCCGCGCTTCATTTCCTGAAGCTTGAGGATCTTTTCTTCCACGGTGTTCTGGCAGATCAGCTTGTAGGAGAACACCTGACGCGTCTGGCCGATGCGGTGCGTGCGGTCGGTGGCCTGGCTTTCCACGGCGGGGTTCCACCACGGATCGTAATGGATGACGTAGTCCGCTGAGGTCAGGTTGATGCCCGTGCCGCCCGCCTTCAGGGAGATGAGGAAGATCGGGATGTCCAGGCTGTTGTTGAAGCGATCCACCTGATCGAGGCGATCCTTGCTGGTACCGTCCAGATAGCAGAAGGGGATGTCCGTCAACTGGAGCCAGCCGCGGATGATCTGCAGCATCTGCACGAACTGCGAGAAGACCAGCACCTTGTGGCCGCCTTCCACCACATCGAAGATCATATCCTTGAAGGCCTCGAACTTGCCGGAGGGCAGGCTTCCGGTGGAGAAGCCGGGCATGTCCACCTTGAGCAGGCGCGGGTGGCAGCAGATCTGGCGCAGCTTGAGCAGCGCGTCGAGGATGGACATCTGGCTCTTGGCCATGCCCTTGCTTTCGACGTCGGCCAGCACCTGATCGCGGAGCTTCCGGGTCAGGGCCGAATAGAGTTCGGCCTGCTCGTCCGTCATGTTGCAGTACGTCACGTTCTCGATCTTCGGCGGCAGATCCTTGGCCACTTCAGCCTTGGTGCGCCGCAGGATGAACGGCTTCACGCGGGAACGCAGGTATTCGAGGCTTTCGCCGTCGCCGTCGCGGATGGGCTTGACCACGCCGCGCTGGAACGCGTGCTGCGAACCGAGGAAGCCGGGCATCAGGAACTCGAACAGCGACCACAGCTCGAACAGGTTGTTTTCGATGGGCGTACCGGACAGGCACAGCCGCATCCGGGCCTTGATGGCGCGTACCGAGCGGGCCGTGATGGTGTTCGGGTTCTTGATGTTCTGCGCTTCGTCAAGGATGATCGAGTTGAAGTAGTGCTTTTCCAGCTCCTCAAGGTCACGGCGGAGCAGGGCGTAGGTCGTCACCACGATGTCGGAATCCGCGACCTTGCGGAACATCCCTTCGCGGCGCGTCCCGTAGATGATCAGCCGCTTGAGGTGGGGCACGAACTTTTCGGATTCGCGTTCCCAGTTGGGCAGCACGGACGTGGGCACCACGATGAGGTTCGGGCCTTCATGCCCGTGGTTGACCATATGCTGGATGAACGACAGGGTCTGGATGGTCTTGCCGAGGCCCATTTCGTCCGCGAGGATGCCGCCGAACCCGTACTCGCTGAGGAAATTCAGGTACGAAACGCCCTGCAGCTGGTAGTTGCGGAGGGTGGCGTTCAGGCCCTTGGGCGTGCTGACGGGCTCCACTTCGGTGAAGTTCCGCACCTTCTCACGCAGCGAGTTCCAGAAGGAGTCGGTTTCCGCATTGGGCAGGTCGTCGAGCAGGTTGTCGAGCACGGGGGCTTCAAACTGCTTGAACTGGCGCTTGGGCGGCTTGGTGGGGTCGAAGCCGAGGGCCTGCAGCTTGTGGGCCAGCTTTTCCAGCCACGATTCGGGCAGGCTCGTGTAGGAGCCGTCCTTGAGCTGCACGTAACGGCGGCCGCGTACCCATGCCTTCCAGATGCGCTCCAGAGGCAGGTGCTGGCCGTCGTACTCCACATCGATGTCGAGGGAGAACCACTTTTCCTTCTCGTTGCTCTCCACCTTGGCGGAGATGACCGGCTGCGACATGCGCACCTTGTAGCGGGTGAGCGCCTTTTCGCCGTACACGCGCCAGTTTTCCACCAGCGTGGGGTAGGAGTCGAGCAGGAAGGCGATGGCCTCTTCCGGCTCCATAAACCACAGCCGGGTGCTTCTGGGCTGGAAGTGCATTTCCGCGAGCTGCGCCATGAGCGCGGCCTCTTCGGTCTGATCGCGGCGCACGAGGAAGGTATGCCCTTCAAAGACGTAGCTGCCCGTCTGGAAGTCCGGGTTCGGGCCGGGGAGGACGAATTCGCCGTGCACCGTCTCGTAGGTGTTCTGGACTTCAAGCGTGAGCAGGCTGCCTTCCTCGTCGAGGAACAGCTTGGGATCGTAGGTCGCGGGCTGGAAGATCGGGCCCATGATCTTGAGGAATTCGTCCGGCTCGTAGAGCTCGGAGGCGGGCAGGCGCGCCCATACGCGGTCGAGGAATTCCGAAATGTTGTCCTGCGGTACCACGGGATGGTCGGCGACAAGCTGCTTCACCAGCGAGGGGGAAAGGCTGGTCTGCACCGGGTAGAAGCTCTGGTTCCAGCACACCCACAGGGGCATCTGCCCGTGGAAGGTGATTTCGCTGTCTTCTTCCGAAATGGAGAAGGGTTTCTTTTCGCCGCGCTGGAGCAGCACGTCGAAGCGCAGCCCGTCCTCGTCGAGGCTGGGGCGCAGCTTCACGGTGAGCGGCGTGCTCACGATGGTGCACGGGATGTCCGTATCCTTCCAGAACATATAGTATTCGCGGCGGATAGCCCAGAAGAACCACGAAACGAGGCCCTCCGGGATTTCAATCCTGTGCCCGTAGTAGTCGAGGTAGTGCCCGATCTGGCGGGCGACCTGCAGGAGCTGGGGAGACTGGTCGCACCACTCCGGATTGCGCAGGATCTGTTCCAGCGACGTTTCCTGATGGACGGAGGACAGGCCGGTCTTGTTCTGCCGCGCCCGGAAAAGCGCCACGATGAGGCGGCCCGGTTCGGGATAAAAGCGGAAGATGAAGTAGTGGCGTCCGGTTTCCGGCTCCAGGGAGCTGGAGAAGAAGCTGCGGAAGCTCTGGCGCCATTCGGTGTTGAGGCGCTGCGGCTCCTCCGGCGCGCCATAGTCCTTGTCGAGATCCGCGAACATCTTCAAGGCGGTGGCGGCCACATGACGGCAAACGCCCATGAACGCTTCATGGCAGTTGCAGTTATACGAAATCTGGGAGTCCCCCGGATTCAGCAGCAGGTGGGGCGAATAGTTCTGAAAGTCCTCGCCCTGGACGATGCCTTCCACGTCCCAAGTATCGCCCTCCTTGCGGATGGTCAGCTTGTGGACGCCGCCGCTGTTCAGGATTTCCTGCCCCGTATCCTTGATGTATTCGGGCACGGAATCTTTCAGGAAGCCTTGGATCATGGCCCTGGCGGCATTTTCCTCACGTACGTTCATTTTTTCGGATGTCCTTGCTTCTGTCATGGCACTTTTAAACAGCGTATCCTTGTTTGTTGTGCATAAGCCTCATCAAAGCGGCAGATCCCTTGCCGACAGTTCGTCTATGGGTACGGATGCTTGCGGCATAACTGATAAAGTGGGATGGATACCCGGCAGAACGATGCGCTCCGCAGATGCGGAAGGGGATGCACGGAAGTATAAGCGACGAGTCTTATATTATCGTTGTATGCCAAGAATCGTCTGTTTTCAAGGGTACGCAAGTATGTTATGGGCATTTTCGAGAAAATATTTACAACTGACCCGGAATGCGTATGAAAAAGAGCTTGTTGATTCTGCTTTTCATCTTTTTGGCGCTGTTTTTTGCGGCGTTCCGTCCAGCCATGCCCTTTGCGGAGGAAACGGCGGCTCCACCGGAAGGCGCCCCGGTCACCGGAGGGCGTATCCTGATGGGCACCATCGGCGAGCCGTCCAACCTCATCCCTTATATGGCGTCCGATTCCGCTTCGAGCGAGATCACCGGGCTCCTGTATGTAGCTCCGCTCAAGTACGACAAGGATCTGAATGTGGTTCCGTGGGCCGCCGCTTCCTATGAAGTGCTCGACGGCGGCAGGCTCCTCCGCTTCGTCCTGCGCGACGATATCCGTTGGGAGGACGGCGCGCCCCTAACGGCGGACGATGTGGAATTCACCTACAGGCTCATGATCGATCCCAAGACGCCCACGGCCTATTCCGGGGACTTCCTCGCCATCGAATCCTTCAGGAAGACAGGGCGGCTGTCGTTCGAGGTGCGTTATGCCAAGCCTTTCGCCCGCTCCCTGATGACATGGATGGGGGCCATTCTGCCCAAGCATGTGCTTGAGGGGCAGGATATCATGACCTCTCCCGCAGCCCGCAAGCCCATCGGCGCGGGGCCGTACCGGCTTGCCAAATGGGACGCCGGTTCCATGCTTACCCTTACGGCTTCGGATACCTATTTCGAGGGCCGTCCCAATCTGGATGAGGTGGTGTACCGGATTATCCCCGATCCCTCGACCATGTTTCTGGAGCTGAAGGCCGGAAAGCTGGATATGATGTCCCTTTCCCCCCAGCAGTACCTGCGCCAGACGCAAGGGCCGCAGTGGGAACAGGATTGGCGCAAATATCGCTACCTGTCGTTCAGCTACACCTTCCTCGGGTTCAATCTTGAGCATCCTTTCTTTAAGGATGTGCGCGTCCGCCGGGCCATTTCGATGGCCATCGAACGCCAGTCGCTCATCGACGGCGTGCTGCTCGGGCAGGGCGTGCCCACGGTGGGGCCGTACAAGCCGGGGACATGGGCCTACAACGACAGGCTGACGCCGGTTCAACAGGATGTGGACGAGGCCCGCAGGCTGTTGGCCGAGGCCGGCTGGAAAAAGGGCAAGGACGGCCTCCTTGAGCGGGACGGCAAGCCGTTCCTGTTCACCATCCTCGTCAATCAAGGCAACGATTCGCGCATCAAGGCGGCGATCATCATCCAAAGCCAGCTCAAGGCGCTGGGCATCACGGTGCATATCCGCACGGTGGAGTGGGCCGCCTTCATCAAGGAGTTTGTCAATAAAGGGCGCTTCGACGCCATCATCCTCGCGTGGACGATTACCCTCGATCCCGACATCTATGACGTATGGCACTCTTCACGGGCCAAGCCCGGCGGGCTGAATTTCACGGGCTACCGCAACGCCGAGGTCGACAAGCTGCTCGTGGAGGCCCGGAGCATGGCCGATCAGGATCGCCGCAAGGAGCTTTACGACCGCGTGCAGGAGATCCTTGACGCCGAACAGCCCTACTGTTTCCTCTACGTCCCCTACGCACTGCCCATCGTGCAGGCCCGGTTCCAAGGCATCAAGCCTGAGCTGAACGGCATCATGTACAATTTTGATCGCTGGTGGGTTCCCAAAGACTTGCAGAGGTACAGCGTTCGGCCTTAGAGTTCGTATACCGCCGCACAAAACCTTGCGCGGCGGCGATCATGCACCATCAGCCCACAGGACGAGTCCATGAGTACAGTTGAAGCTCCTGCCTCCCATCTTCCCCTGCCGATGCAGAACATCCTGAGCCGGCTGGCTGCCAATTCCACGGAAGCGGAACAGGCGCTCGTACGCAAAGCCTATGCTTACGCAGCGGCGGCCCATGCCGGGCAGGTACGGCTTTCCGGCGAACCCTATCTCTCGCACCCGCTGGCCGTGGCCGAAGTCCTTGCCGAGCTCGGCTTCGACGCCCATGCGGTGGCTGCCGGGCTGCTGCACGATACGGTCGAGGATACCAAAGTCACGCTTGAAGAGGTTGACGCCGAATTTGGCGAACAGGTCGCCGACATCGTGGACGGCGTGACCAAGATCAGCATGATGACGTTCGACAGCAAGGAAGAGCAGCAGGCGGAGAATATCCGCAAAATGATCCTTGCGATGTCGCACGACATCCGCGTGCCCATCGTCAAACTGGCTGACCGCGTGCACAACATGCGGACGCTCGATTTCCAGAAGGCCCACAAGCGGCAGCGCATCGCGCAGGAGACGATGGACATTTACGTGCCCCTCGCCAACCGCCTCGGCCTGCACCGGATCAAGCTGGAACTTGAGGGCCTGAGCTTCAAATACATACACCCGGACGTCTACGCCCAGATTTCGGACTGGCTGGAAAGCAATCAGGTCGTGGAGCGTCAGCTCATCGCCAAAATCATCGCCAAGCTGGAAGGCATCCTCAGCTCCAACCAGATCGAAGGCACGGTTTGGGGCCGCATCAAGCATATCTACAGCATCTACAAGAAGATGACCGAGCAGAACCTGACGCTCGACGATATGCACGACATCCTGGCTTTCCGCGCCATCGTCAAGGATGTGCGCGACTGTTACGCGGTGCTCGGCCTTGTCCATGCGCAGTGGAAGCCCGTGCCGGGCCGCTTCAAAGACTATATTTCCATGCCCAAGGCCAACGGCTACCAGAGCCTGCACACCACGGTCATCGGGCCGGAGGGCGAGCGGATCGAAATCCAGATCCGTACCGAGGAGATGCACCGCCTTGCCGAGCACGGCGTGGCCTCGCACTGGCTGTATAAGGAGCGCCACCACGCGGTCAACGTCAAGGACGCCCCGGAATTTGAATGGCTCCGCGAGATCGTCAACCGGCAGGGGCAGGAATCGGACTCGAAGGAATTCATGCACACTTTGCGCATGGATCTCTTCAAGGATGAAGTCTACGTCTTCACGCCCGCGGGCGACGTAAAGGAACTCCCCGAAGGCGCGACGCCGCTGGACTTCGCTTTCCTCATCCATACGCAGGTGGGCAGCCAGTGCGTGGGCGCGAAGGTCAACGGCAAGCTGGTTCCGCTGAATACCGCGCTCAAGAGCGGCGACACGGTGGAAATCATCACCGACAAGAACCGCCATCCGAGCCGGGACTGGCTCAAGATCGTCAAAACTGCCAAGGCGCGCAGCCGCATCCAGCAGTACCTGCGTACCGAAGAACGCGCGGCGGCGATGGGCCTTGGCCGTGAAATGCTGGAAAAGGAAGCCCGCAAGTCAGGCATCAACCTGAGCAAGGCCGAGAAGGAAGGGCACCTGAGCACGCTGGTGAACAGCCTTGCCGCCGGGTCAGTGGATGAGCTGATGGCCTCCATCGGGTACGCGCGCTTCACGACCAAGCAGGTGGTGAAGCGTTTGCAGTCCATCGTTTCGCCGCCGGAGATCCTCGAAACGCCCGATGCCGTGGACACGGTCGTCTCCCACCGCAAGCGCAAGGAGCAGAGCCCGCCTCCCCCGCCCAAGACGGGCGGCATCTCCGTGCGCGGCGTGGACGATATGATGGTCCGCATCGCCCACTGCTGCAACCCCGTGCCCGGCGATTCCATTGTGGGGTTCATCAGCCGCGGGCGCGGCGTGATCGTCCATACGGCGACGTGTCCGAACATTCAGGAGATGGAGCCTGACCGCCTCGTTTCCGTGCAGTGGGACGGCCATGAGACGCAGCCCTTCCCGGTGCGTATCCATATCATGGCCCGCAACCAGAAGGGGTCGCTGGCGGACATCGCCATCGTCCTGCGCGACGAGGACGTCAATATCGACGGCTGTCTTTTGCAGGCGCTGGTGGACGGGCGCTCCGAGATGGAAATGGTGGTGCAGGTGCGCGACGTGGCGCATCTTTACCATGTCATCGACCGCTTGCGCCATTTGCCTTCGGTCATGGAAGTGCTGCGCAAGACGGCGGACGAGGAGTAGTGCGTGGAGGTTCTTTTTCCGACCATCTTTCTCGTTCTGCTCGGTTTTGTCCTTTTGCTGAACGTGATCACGCTTCCCGCCAACTGGATCATGCTCGGCCTCATCGGGCTTTGGAGGTTTGCCTACCCCTCCCCCGGAGACATGGGGTTTTTCTTCTTCGCCATGCTTGTCGGCCTTGCCCTGTTCGGTGAGGTCATCGAGTACATTGCGCAAGGCTGGGGGAGCAAGAAATACGGTTCGAGCACCAGCGGCATGTGGGCGGGGCTGCTCGGCGCGCTTGTCGGCGCTCTGGCGGGGCTTCCCCTGCTGTTTGGCCTTGGCGCGTTCATCGGCGCGCTCGTCGGCGCGTGGGTAGGCTGTTATCTCATGGAGCGCTGCAAGGGGCGCAACGACTACGAAGCCCGGCAAGCCGCCAAAGGCGCGCTGGTAGGCCGTTTCCTCGGCATCGTGGTCAAGTGCGGCATCGGTGCCGTCATGCTCGGCCTCACCTGCCACGCTGTTTTTCAGGTACCGGTGTATCCTGAGGTGACGACGTTTTAGGAACCGGGGGAAGGGAGGAAGAAACTTTCTATAGAAAGTTTCTTCCTCCCTTCCCCCGGACCCCCATCCCTCCATCTTCAAAGATTTTTGACTTTATCGAATCCCTATTCCGCGTTTTTGCCTCTTTTGAAGATCTGGGCGTTGTAAAATAAACGGAAGGCTTTGCCAGAGCAAATGGCCGATGTTTTTTGGGGCATGTCATAGGAAATGGCTGATGCTTTATTTTTGGCTCTATCATAGTACATGGTTTGTTGTTGTTTCGGCAATATACTGAAAATATATGCTTTTTCTCCAAGTTTTCCGCTGGTGGGCTCTGTGATTGGGGGATTTTATTGATTATTTCTTTGGAATTTCAAGAAAATAAAGCATCAACCGTTTTCTATGACACAGCCTTATTTTTATGGCTGTGTTTAAGTTTACGGTTGCTGATTTTTTCAATGAAAATCATGAATAGATAAAAGCTCGTTTCACGTCTAGTGATGTGGGCCTCTCTCATTTTTTGTTCATTACATGAAATCCAGTTTTGAAGAATTGTTGCGAGACCTCCAGATAATCTCCAAAGAGCTCTTCTTTTTCAGTTGGAATCTTGTATCAATCACAAACTTAAACACAGCCATTTTTATTTATCTTTTTTTGAAATTCCAAAGGGATAACCAATAAAGTGTCTCGCGCTATGGAGTCCTTTAGTGGGAAAACAGGAGAAAAAGGTTGTATTTTCACCATACTGTGAAAATACAACCTTTTTCTATGACAGGGCCTTTTTCATGGCCCAATATAGCGGTTCCACCTCTTTTAGGTCTTACTGTTGTTTTTGCATATAATTATTTGAAGTTATTAAAAACAATCTTTTTATAACTTGAAAAGTAGTTTAATGGTTTCAATAGATTATATCTAAATGACGACACGACCTAATAAGGTTCTGTTATAGTGTATGCTTGTTTCATCTCCGCAACGCGGTGGGCATACAGCCTTTTTCCCCGGTTTTCCCCTTGGCGGAATCCATAGCTAAACATTTTGCTGATTATTCCTTTGGAATTTCAAGGAAAAAAGCATGGCTCTGTCATAGTGCGTGGTTGTTTCATCTCACAGAACGGTGAAAATGCAGCCTTTTTATCCATTTTTCCCCTTGGCGGACGTTATGGCTGAGACATTTTATTGATTTCCGCACTTCAAGGAAAAAGGCATCAATCATTTTCTATGACACAGCCTTTAATAAGGAACCGTCTTGCGAGAAGGATTCGATAAACACGAAAGTCTTTGAAGAGGGAGAGGGGAGGTTTGGAGGGGGGAGGGAGAAACTTTCTCCAGAAAGTTTCTCCCTCCCCCCTCCAATCTTCACAATACCTTCCCTCAACTCTTCTCGCGCTTGTCGATAACGCGCTGGGCCTTGCCTTCGGTGCGGGGCAGGGAATTGTGCTGCACGAGTTCGACCTTGGGCGTGATGAGGATTTCGTCCTTGAGGGCGCGGGCGATGGTCTCCTGAAGGCCGCGCAGCACGCGCATGTCTTCCACAAAGCTCTCCTCGCGGATTTCGACCTGTACCTTCATGGTGTCCTTGAGGCCGTCGCGCTCAAGGACGATGACATAGTTCTGGCCCACTTCGGGGTAGGCCATGAGCACGCGCTCGACCTGCATGGGATAGATGTTCACACCCTTGACGATGATCATGTCGTCGGAACGGCCAAGGATGCGGTCGATGCGGCGGTGCTTGCGGCCACAGGGACAGTCGCCGGGGATGATTCGGGTAAGATCGCGTGTCCGATAACGCAGGATGGGCATCCCGTGGCGGCACAGGGTCGTGAGCACCAGCTCGCCCACTTCGCCGTCCGGAACCAGCTTCCCAGTGTTCGGATCAATGATTTCCAGCAGGTAGGCATCTTCCCAGAGGTGCAGGCCGTTTTGGTACTGGCACTCGAAGGCCACGCCGGGGCCGTTCATTTCGGACAGGCCGTAGGAGTTGTATACCTTCATGTCGAACAGGGCTTCGATGCGGCGGCGCGTTTCTTCGGTGTAGGGTTCCGCGCCCACGCAGGCGATGCGCAGGGAAAGGGTCTTGGGGTCTTCGCCCTCCTCAATCAGGGTCGTGCCGAGATGCAGGGCGTAGGAGGGCAGGATGTGGGCCACGGTGGTCCCGAAATCCTTCACCAGCTTGAGCTGGCGCTTGGAGTTGCCCGCGCCCGCCGGAATGGTCATGCAGCCGAGGCGCTCGGCGCCGAAATGGATGCCGAGGCCGCCCGTAAACAGGCCGTAGCCGGACATATTCTGAAACACATCGTCTTTGCGTACGCCCGCCATGTAGAGGCTGCGGGCCATGAGATCGGCCCAACTGTTGATGTCGGACTGGGTGTAGCAGACGGCTACCGGGGTGCCGGTGGTGCCGCTGGAGCAGTGCATGCGCACGAATTCGGAATGCGGGACCGTGGCGAGCCCATACGGATACTGGGAGCGGAGATCGTCCTTGCTGGTAAAGGGAATCCGCCGGATGTCCTCAAGGGAGCGCAGGTTGTCGGCGGACACCCCGGCTTCGGCAAGGCGCTTGGCGTAGAAAGGCGCGCGGCTGGCTTGCTGAATGGTCGTTTTCAGGCGCGCCAACTGAACGGTTTCCAGCGTGGCCCTGTCCCATGTTTCGGCTTTGTCAAAGTAATCCATCTTCGTATCCGTATTTGGTTGAAAAACGGTTAACACGCTATCCGTAAAAGCGTTCGCTCATTCAACGGAACTCCCGCCGCGTAGCCACCCCACCAGTCAAAAATTTTGGGAAAGGACGGGAAAGGGGGTGGAGAAGGGGAGGAGAACCTTTTCTGGCAGGAAGGTTCTCCTTCTCCCCAATGCAAACCATTATGCCTCCCGCAGCGCAAGGCCGTGCAGCAACCCGTGGCAGCCCGCAATCATCATATCGCCGTGCGGGGCGATGAATTGGGCGTGCCCCAGCAGCATCCCGCGGCGCGGCCCGACCGCGAAGGTCGGGGCAAAGCCTTCCGCTTCAGGAGGCAGGGGAGCGAGAAACGCGCAGCCGTGCCCGCCTTTGGCGCGTACCTGTTCGTCGGGAAGCCAGCCGAAACCGAATTCCTTGAGATCGAACAGCAGGGCGTCGGTGTCCAGCATCCCGGTGTGGTGCTCGTAAACGCCGAGGATACGCCCCTTGAAGACGAGGAACGCCGCAACATGGCTGTTGCCCACGTTGACCACCGTAACGCCTTGGCGCTGGCTGCGCTTGGCGACTTCCGGCGCGGCGAGCGCGCCGAGGACGGCTGCCGCGGCGGTATCCGCCACAGGCCCGCCCGTGCATTGCCGGAGGGCGCTGAGCCGGGTGCAGGGGGCGGGGGGCGTGTCGTACAGCCAGCGGGCGGGATCGCCCTGCGTTTCGGTGAGCAGGGCGCGCCAGAGGTTGAAGCGCCCGACGCGGTTGCCTTCGGGATGGTGCCCGTGATCCTGTGCGGCGGCGACGACGAGGGAGGGCTTGGGAAGCCCGGCGGCGCTGAGGAGGCCGTCCCAGAAGCCGGGTTCGTAGTCGGCCAGCGGGACGGCGGCGTATCCTTTGGGGCAGGACGGGGTAATGGAGACGCCCTGCGCCTTCACGCGTTCGGGATTGTCATGCAGGGCGAGGGCCGCATCAGGCGAAGCGGCGGGGGCGAGCCCGGCTGCCGCTTGTTCCTGAACCGCGACGGCGAAACCGCCGCCCATGTTGTGCCCGTACAGCCAGACGGGGCGTCCGGCGGCCGTGTGGCGGCGGATGCGGCCGGCGATGCCGAGCGCAGGGGAGGGCAGGACGAAGCGGGGCCAGTTTTCGGCCCGTTCGCCGGGCAGGGCCAGCAGGGCATCCTGCGTCCCGCTGCCGATGTCGAGGCTCAGGATCGGCCCGGCGGCCGCCAGCAGACGCGCAACGGCATCCCCGGCGGACGCGGGAGAAAGTTCGGCCATGACTATTTTCCTTTATTCTGGATAAGCACCAGCGGGATGCGGTGCAGCGCGCTGGAGAGGCTTTCCGTGGTGCCGATGCGCCACCACACGTCGTCGAGTTCCCATCCGGCGCGGCTCGCAATGTCGCTGACCAGGCCTTTGAGGTTGATGATGGGGTGGCGCTCGAAGACCTGCGGCAGGCCGTAGGTCAGGCTGCATACGAGGCAGCGCCCCGCGCGCTGGTGGAGTTCAAAGTAAAAATGCAGTTCGCCGTCGTCGCTTTCTTCGGGATCGATGGCGAGGCGGATATCATAGGCCCCTTCTTCCGCATCTCCGAACAGTGCATCAAAGAAATCGTCGGTTCGCTGTTGAGGGAAAAGATCGTTCAGACATTCGGGGGTAAAGACGTCACATACGGCCATGAAGGGAACCTTCCTTGCGTTGGGGGCCTGAGAAACGCACAACGTGCGGACGAAACAACAGTTTGGAAGGTAGCACCCATCGGCGCAAGACGCAACAAGGGGCACCTTGCGGCGCGACAACAAAGGGGTTTTCACGTCAGCAGGCGGCGGAGAGCGAGGCCGCAAGATCGGCCTCGATAAGGACGCGTCCGGGAAGGGAGCGCAGGCTGGCCGGATCGAACGCCGGAAGGAGATCGCGGGGATGGACGGGGGAGGGCGCGCCGAGCAGCCCCGCCTTCCAGCCGAGGTAACCGGCTACGGCGGCGGGGGAAACGCCCGCATCCCGCAGGGAGGCCAACGTGAGGCTTGCGTGGCGCTTGGCGAGGCGTTCGCCTTCGGGATCGCAGAGCAGGGGCAGGTGCATATAGGCGGGGCGGGGATAGCCGAGCAGGTCGAACAGGGCGAGCTGGCGCGGCGTGGAGACGAGCAGGTCTTCCCCCCGGACGACTTGCGTAATGCCCATAAGCCCGTCGTCCACGACCACGGCAAGCTGATAGGCGATGACGCCGTCTGAGCGCCGCAAGGCGAAATCGCCGCCGCAGGCTTCCAACGTCATGCTGAAAGGGCCGGATACGGCATCCTCAAAAGCATAGCCTTGTGAAGGGCAGCGGAGCCGGATGCAGGGGCGGCGCCCGGCGGCTTCCAGCCCGGCGCGGCGTTCGGGGGACAGGTTGCGGCAGGTTCCGGGGTAGGCGGCCCCGGCGTCCCCCACATGGGGCGCGCCCGCCAGCGTGCGCAGCTCCTTGCGGGTACAGTAGCAAGGGTAGGTATGCCCGGCCTTGTCCAGACGGCTCAGGGCGTCGGCATACAGCCCCATGCGGGCGCTCTGGACGTACGGCCCCGCCGGGCCCCCGACATCGGGGCCTTCGTCCCAATCCAGTCCGAGCCAATGCAGATCGCGGATGATCGCGTCGGCGTACCCGGCCCGTGAGCGGTCGGGATCGATGTCCTCCATCCGCAGCACGAGCGAACCGCCTTTGCTCCGGCAGGCCAGCCACGCGAGCAGGAAAGCCCATGCGTTGCCGAGGTGCAGGAAACCGGTGGGGCTCGGCGCGAGCCTGCCCCGGACGGGACGGGAGGCGTTCATCCGTGCTTTCGGGAAACGATGAAGAAGACGGAAAGGACGGTCAGGCAGCAGGCCGTAACGATGACGCCGTCCACTTGTTCGCCCGCGAGCAGCCAGCCGAGGAATACGCCGATGACCGGGTTGACGTATTCGTAGGAAATGGCGACCACGGTGCGGGTGTGCAGCAGCAGCCAGAAATAGCAGGTGTAGGCGATGATCGCCCCAAAGATGACCAGATAGAACAGCGCCCCCGCGCTCAGCGGGGTGACGGAATCCATCGAGAAGGTGGAAAACTCGCCCAGCACGGCGGCCCCTGCAAGGCTTTGCAGGCCGCCGATGAACATCAGCAGGGCGCTCGTCTGTATGACGGAAAGCCGGGTTTCGCTGGCCTGTTTCTTGGAGAGGAACGAGCCCGTCACCCAGCCGAAGGCGGCGCACAGCACAAGCAGTATGCCCCACCCGGAGTCCGTGCCGGAGGCCGTCTGATTGACGCTGAGAAGGATAAGCCCCGTAAAGCCGGTTCCGAGCCCGAAGAACTGCACCAGCGAAGGCCGGGGATCGCCGCAGAACAGCCAGCCGCCGAGCACCATCCAGATGGGCACCGCGCCGAGGATCATGGCCGCCGTACCGGAGGAAATGGATTCCTGCCCCTTGGCGAGGAAACCGCTGGCCATAAACACCATGAAGAACGCGAGGACGAAACTTTGGGAGAGATCCTTGCGGGTTGGGAGGTTGCGTTCGCCGCGCGCCCAACTCCAGAGATACAGGAGCATGCCCGCAAACATCATGCGCAGGCCGCACATCATGAACGGGGGGAAGCTCTCAATGGCGAATTTGATGGAAATGAAACAAGACCCCCACGAGATATAAACCAGAGTGAGGCATCCCAATACCTGCGCGATGTGTTTTTGCCGTGTCGTCAACATGCGCGGGAAAATATCCCGTCGCCAGCCGTACTGCAACCCCCGAAAAACGGCAAAAACGAAAACCGGTTGTCTTTGTTCACGAAAAGAAAAAAGCGAAAATGGTATTGACATGAAAAACGAATCTGGGCATCATGCCGTCCATGAACATTCAGCCCGTCAACCTTCTTTCCGCCCGCTGGTGGTGGCGCTCTTGTTAAAGGGTGCCGGGTTGTCGAGTCTTCTCCACAGAGCATAAACATCCAACCGCGGCCGGGATACTGGTCGCGGTTTTTTGTGGTGGTATCCCGTCCTAAGATGAGGAAACTGCCATGAATACGTCTTCCCCTTCCGCTTCCGAATCCACCGGTTTCTTCGGCGCCTACGGCGGGCAGTTTGTCCCCGATGAGCTGAAGGTGCGCCTTGACGAAGTGACCGAAGCCTTTGAACGGCATCGCGACAATTCCTTTTTCAAGGATGAGCTGGATTACTATTTCAAACACTACACCGGGCGTCCGAACCCCATCTTTTTCTGCGCCAATCTGAGCGAACGCCTCGGCGGGGCCAAGATTTACCTCAAGCGTGAGGATTTGAACCATCTCGGCGCGCACAAGATCAACAATACGCTGGGCCAGTGCCTGCTGGCGAAGCGGATGGGCAAGAAGCGGATCGTGGCGGAGACCGGCGCGGGGCAGCATGGCGTGGCGACGGCGGCGACGGCGGCCCTGCTTGGGCTGGAATGCACCGTCTACATGGGCGCCGAGGACATGAAGCGCCAGCGCCTGAACGTCATCCGCATGGAGATGCTCGGCGCGAAGGTCGTGCCCGCGCTTTCGGGCCAGCGCACGCTCAAGGAAGCAGTGGACGAGGCGCTCGCCGCGTGGATTGCCAACCCCGATACCTTCTATGTGCTTGGGTCGGCGGTCGGCCCGCATCCTTATCCCACGATGGTTCGCCATTTCCAGTCCGTCATCGGCCGTGAGGCGCGGGAGCAGATGCTTGCCGAATGCGGGAAGCTGCCTGTGGCGGCCTTTGCCTGTGTGGGCGGCGGTTCCAATGCCATCGGCCTGTTCGCCGGGTTCGTGGACGACGCGGACGTGCGCCTCATCGGTGTGGAGCCCGCCGGACGCGGCCTGACCTACGGCGATCATGCCGCCAGCCTGTGCAAGGGCGAGCCCGGCGTGATGCACGGCTTCCATTCCTACATGATCAAGGACGAGAACGGCGAGCCGGGCGCGGTGTACTCCATTTCCGCCGGGCTTGACTATCCTTCCGTCGGCCCCGAACATAGCTATCTCAAGGATATAGGCCGCGCCGAGTACGTCAGCGTGACTGACAGGGAGGCCGTGGACGCGTTTTTCCTGCTGTCCCGCACGGAGGGCATCATCCCCGCGCTCGAATCCTCCCATGCGCTGGCGCAGGCCGTCAAAATGGCCCCCACGCTGCCCAAGGACGCCGCGCTGCTGGTATGCCTCTCCGGTCGCGGCGACAAGGACGTTGAGCAGATGGAGGCTTTCCTAGAGAGCGCGAAGTAGGGCGGGATTGGGATGAATTGAAGGGAGAAGCTTTTCTGAGGAAGGGGGAACACCCCACGCGTTTCTTCTTCCTCTTCTTCCCCCCCAACGCCATCCCCTTCAAAGGCTTTTAACTTGCCCGTGTTATAAAATGGTTGATGCTTTTTTCCTTGAAGTTCCAAAGGGATAACCGGCAAAATGCCTTATCTGTAAATCCCGCCAAGGGGAAAACCGGAGAAAAAGGCTGTATTTTCACCGCACTGTGGAGATGAAACAACCACAAACTATAACGGAGCCTTTAACTTTATCGAGCCCCTGACCGATGAGGGGGCTACGGCTGGAAGGGGATGCCGTTTGGTTTTGAAACCGTGCCGCAGGAAACGATTGCCGCTTTATTTCTTGAAGCTCCCAAAGGACAATCAATACAATGCCTCAGCCATGAAGCCCACCAGCGGAAAGATTGGAGAAAAAGGCCGTATTTCCACCATGCTGTGGAGATAAAACAGCCATGTTTTATGAAACCGCCTTGCTCAAAAAGCCGCAACTATCTTTATCTTGTTCTTTTTTTGAATAAAATCCAATAAAAAGGTTGTGCCATAGGAAACGGTTGATGCTTTCTTGAAATTCAAAGGAATAACCAATAAAATGCCCCAATCATGGAGTCCGTCAGCGGAAAAATTGAATGGAACGTCTCCATTTCAGTATCATGCTGAAATGAAATAACTGTATACTATGACAGAGCCAATAAAAACAGCCATAACCCTGGCAGAATCGCTTCATGACTTAATCGTTCTGACCAATGGATGCCCATAAATAGGGCTTCCTTTGATAACATCAACTGGGGTGGTAGGTTATGAATCGACGTGTCTTTATTGCATTTTTTATAACACTTTTCGCCTCCTTGATTACCGGATGCCACAGGCATCCCCGCCCTGCACCTGCCCCCAAGCACCCGCCTCTTCCCCCAAAAGGCCACCGACCGCCCCCTCCAAGGCGTTAAGCTCTATAACCGCATCGAATTTCGCCCGGAAATGCCGTTTTCCGGGCTTTTCTTTAGTGGTATGACTCAGATTTTCTCTGAGCATTTTGAGGATGAGTTTGCAGATATTCTCATGGCGGTGATTAAAGCGAAATCCGCATTCTTCCAAATGGAAAGGCTCTGTCATATATGCGGTTGCTTCATCAGTGCGGTGAAAATACAGCCTTTTTTCTCCGGTTTTTCTCTTGGCGGAATACAGGGCTAAGGCATTTTGCCGGTTATCCCTTTGGAACTTCAAGGAAAAAAGCATCAATCATTTTCTATGACACAGCCAATGGAAAAAGAAGGTATGCTTGTGAAGGCTCAGGAAGCGGGCGAGCCGAGTTTTGGCAACGGCCCAAAAGCTTTGTATTCTATTGATATGGGAATGCCTGTTGGCAAACTCATTGCTGCCATGCTCAACACGAAAGTGCTTCCGATAGCTCAAATCTACCAGCCATCGTAGCCACGCCAACCATCAGAGTGAATAACGCCTTCAAGCTCCACACGGTCACGAATCATTCCCTGGAGAGTGGGTTTTGAGCAGCCTGGCACGCTCTCAGTGTATCCGCGTCCGTTACGCCTGAGCAGGCCAAAGACAATGGTTTTGCCGTGGGCGCCTCGGCCCCTTACGCCTTTGGCCCGGCGTGCGCCGAAGCGGCTCTCATCCACTTCAACTTCGCCGCCGACAGGGGATTCCGACTCGCAATAGCGGGCGATTCTTTCCCTCGAAGGCGGCAAGGCAACAATTGATAGTATTTCTATTCAGATTCGTTGCCGCAGCGATTTGCGAGGCGTCCAAATCCACGACAAAAAGTCGGACGATTTGCCGGATTTTGGCCTCTGAAATTTTAGAACGATAAGCGTACTTGTTTTTCATTGCCATAACTTGCTTTTAGCCACTTTATAGACTCTGTGCCAGCCATGCCCCTATGAATAACGTCTTCAAAGCAAGGGAGGTTTTCATGGTTTCAAGGAGATTGGCGTATATATTTTTGTAAAACGCGCCGTTTCCTTCCGGGATGGGAACCGCTCCGGGGATGCGGAATATGGCTCCGAAAAAATTGACAGGTTATTCCCTTTATCGTAACACTCTGATATTCCATTATCATTTTTGCTGTAACCGTTTCGGGGCCGGGAAAGCCCCGGTGAGGTGCGCCTATGTCGGTTTCCTCTTTGCCTTTTTTGCAAGATGCGCTTGCCGCCGTGCTCCCAAAGCTGGCGGCGTGGCGGCGCGACTTCCATGCCCACCCGGAAGCGGGCTGGACTGAATTCCGTACGGCGGCTTTGATCATCAGGCGGCTGCATGGGCTTGGGTATGCGATCCGCATGGGCGAAGCCGCTTGCGCCCCCGGCCGGAGGATGGGCGTCCCTTCCCCCGCCGTCCTTGAGGCGGCGCGGGAACGTGCGCTTGGGCACGGAGCCGATGCCGGATTGGTTGCGGGCATGGGGGACGGCTATACGGGATTCTGGGCGGATCTGGACTGCGGCCCCGGCCCCGTGACGGCGTTCCGGTTCGATATGGACTGCAACGAGGTCGTCGAGTGCGCGGAAGGGAGCCATAGGCCCGCGCGCGAGGGATTCGCATCACGCTGGCCCGGCCTGATGCATGCGTGCGGGCACGACGGGCACGCCGCCGTAGGGCTCGGCTTGGCTGAAGTGCTTGTTTCGATCCGGCGGCGCCTGCGGGGGCGGATCCGCCTGATCTTCCAGCCGGCCGAAGAAGGCGCGCGCGGGGCGCTTCCGATGGCGGAAGCCGGAGCCGTGGACGGCGTGGATGCGCTGTTCGGTTTCCATATCGGTTTCAAAGCCGAAGGGCCGGGCATATTGATATGCGGCACGCAGGGATTTCTTGCCACCACCAAGCGTGATGTCTTTTTCTCCGGGGTGCCCGCCCATGCGGGGGCCGCACCGGAAGAAGGAAAGGACGCCCTGCTTGCGGCCTGTTCGGCTGTGGTCAGCCTGCACGCCATTTCCCGGAACGGCAAGGGCGGCACCCGCATCGCCGTGGGCAGGCTGGAAGGGGGGGAAGCCCGCAACGTCATCCCCGCCTCCGCGCGGCTGTTCATGGAGACGCGGGGGGAAACCACGGAACTGGACGCCTATATGGTTGCCGAGTCCGAGCGTATCCTGCGCGCTTCCGCCGATCTGTGGGGCTGCGCCTGCGAGTGGCGGACTGTGGGGAACAGCGCCGGGGGAGAGAGCAGCCCGGAGCTTGCCCGCGTCATTGCTGCGGCTGCGGAAGCGATGGGCGGCTGGAAGGCGATCATCCCGATGGGCGGTTTCGGGGCGACGGAGGATTTCGCTTGCCTGATGAGCCGGGTTCAAGCCTCAGGAGGGCTGGCTTCCTACATGCAGGTCGGGACGGACAGGGCGGCCGGGCATCACAGCGACCGCTTTGATTTTGATGAAACGTGCCTTGGGCGGGCGCTGGAGCTGCTGGCCCGGCTGGCCGTGCGCATGGCGGGCGGGGGGCAGGAAGGCGCTGAAACGGAGACGGAGAACAACATGGAATTTTTGGATGAGGCCGTAAGGCGCAAGGGCATCCACGTGCAGCTCTGGCTGGAGGGGGAGGATGGGGAAGGCTTCGGCAGGGGGCGTGTGGAGCTCCTCCAGCTCGTCGACGAGCTCGGATCGCTGAGCAAGGCCGCAAAGCAGCTCGGCATGTCCTACCGTGGGGCGTGGGGCAAGATAAAGAAGGCCGAACGCATCGCGGGCGAGACGCTTGTGGACGCTTCGGGAACCAAACGCGACGGCTATTCGCTGACCCCGGCGGGGCGGGAGCTGGTTCAGCGTTTTCAGCAGTGGTATTCGGATGTCGAAAGCTTCGCCAATAAGCGTGCGGCAGCTTTATTCAGCCATTCCGGTAAAGAATGAAGATTCATTGTTCAACCAATCTCTGTTTATTGCCTGACCAACTTTATATTCATTGTTCAACCAATCTGTATTCACTGTTTAATCAATCTCTATTCATTGAGCAATCAATCTCTGTATTGATGATGAAGAAGAACAATTTCACATGCAAAAAGCCTTGCACTGCTATCTTTTTTTGACTAACAATACGCAAAGAGGGCTTTGCATGGATAAAAAGCCCACAGGGGGAGTGGAAGAGGGGTCATATATTGGCGGTATTGGGATCGCCAAGAGATGACAAGCAATTATGTTTTGAGGAAGAACCTTTTGGGGAAGTTTTTTTCTTTAATGAAACATAATCGAATGTTGCCTGAAGATGGGCGGTAGTGCTTTTTACAGTTACTGAATCCTTTTTCATTTCTCCCGTTTCGGATTGCTTTCGCCGTTTTCAGCGCACAATATGCTGCCCTGCGTTGATAAGCAGCAATGCGAACGACGTGCGAAGCGGTGCCTTCTAATGTTTTATCCTTAATCAGGGGGAGAAATGGAAGCTTTCATGGCATGGCTGAAGTCAGTCAACGACGTGGTTTGGGGGCCGGGGATGTTGGTATTGCTGGTCGGCACCGGCCTGTATCTGACCGTCGGCCTGAAATTTTTTACATTCCGTAATTTTTTCCGGGGGCTTAAAAATCTGTGGGATGGCCGCTCCAACCAGTCCGAGCATGGCGAAATCTCCCCGTTCAACGCGCTGATGACCGCATTGGCCGCCGACATCGGGACAGGCAACATCGTGGGCGTGTCGACAGCTATTTACATCGGCGGCCCCGGTGCGCTGTTCTGGATGTGGGTGACCGCCCTTGTGGGTATGGCCACCAAATTCAGCGAAGTGCTCCTTTCCGTGCATTTCCGCGAAAAGACCCCTGCCGGGAACTGGGTGGGCGGCGCCATGTACTTCATCAAAAATGGGCTTGGGCCCAAGTGGATGTGGCTCGGCTCGTGCTTCGCGCTGTTCGGCATCGTCGCCTGTATCGGCACGGGCGCCATGGTGCAGGGCAACTCCATTGGTGAAGCCATGCAGGCCAACCTCTCCGTTCCGACATGGTTTACCGCTGTCGCCATCTTCCTGCTGGCCGGGGCCGTGCTCATCGGCGGCGTGAAGCGCATCGGGGCCGTGGCCGGCAAGATCGTGCCCGCCATGGCGGTGGTGTACGTCGTCATTTCCCTGATCGTCATTGTCCTGCATATTGATCAGCTTCCCCGCGTCCTCGCTTGGGTCGTCGCCGAAGCGTTCACGCCTACGGCCGCCGAAGGCGGTTTTGCCGGTGCGACCGTGATGATGGCTATCCGCATGGGCATGGCCCGCGGCGTGTTCTCCAATGAAGCCGGCCTTGGCACCGCGCCTATGGCCCACGCCGCCGCGACCAGCGTTTCCCCGCTGGTGCAGGCTTCCATCGGCATGCTTGATACCTTCATCGATACGATCGTCGTGTGCACCATGACCGGCTTCGCCATCCTCGTGACCGGCCAGTGGACTTCCGGCCTCACCGGGGCCGCCATGACCTCCGCCGCCTTCGAGACGACGCTTCCCGGCATCGGCGGCATCGCGGTGACGATCTGCCTGACCTTTTTCGCCTTCACCACGGCCCTCGGCTGGTGCGTGTACGGCGAACGCTGCTCCATCTATTTCTTCGGGGACAAGGCGCAGGTTCCTTTCCGGATCATCTACTGCATCG
Organism: Bilophila sp. T19-St14; assembly: GCF_059728385.1. NCBI lineage: Bacteria > Pseudomonadati > Thermodesulfobacteriota > Desulfovibrionia > Desulfovibrionales > Desulfovibrionaceae > Bilophila > Bilophila sp. T19-St14. The sequence goes on along the minus strand of NZ_BAAGFT010000001.1, from coordinate 1,199,752 downwards.
CCATCCCGGTGGGCGTGCTCACGCAGCTTGATGTGGTGTGGCTGCTTGCGGACACCTGCAACGCGCTCATGGCCATCCCGAACTTGATCGCCATCCTGCTGCTCAGCCCGGTGCTGTTCAAGCTGGTGAAGGAAGACGAATCCAAGGATACCATCTTCAAGCACTGATCTGCCTTTCCGGCGGAAGCGTGGAGGGGCCGAAAGGCCCCTTTCCTTAGCAAGGCATTTGGCTGGCTATTCCTTTGGAGCTTCAAGGAAAAAAGCATCGGCCTTTTTCTGTGGCACAGCCTTCCTTTCCTGTGGCGGGGAGGCGGCTAACGAAGAGGTACAGCGCCCCGGCCAACAACGTCCTTTCCTGTGGCGGCGGGAGGGCGGCACTGTTGCCATTCCCGCCATGAGGCTAGAGGCATGTCCGGCCTTTTTAGATTGCTTTGGCTGTGTCATGGTATGTGGTTGTTTCTCTCCACCGCACGGTGAACATACAGGCTTTTTCTCCAGTTTTCCCCTTGGCGGAATCCACAGCAAGGCATTTGGCTGGCTATTTCTTTGGAGCTTCAAGGAAAAAAACATCAGCCTTTTTCTGTGGCACAGCCTTCCTTTCCTGTGGCGGGGAGGCGGCTAACGAAGAGGTACAGCGCCCCGGCCAACAACGTCCTTTCCTGTGGCGGCGGGAGGGCGGCACTGTTGCCATTCCCACCATGAGGCTAGAGGCATGTCCGGCCTTTTTAGATTGCTTTGGCTGTGCAAGGTATGTGGTTGTTTCATCTCCACCGCACGGTGAACATACAGGCTTTTTCTCCAGTTTTCCCTTTGGCGGAATCCACAGTAAGGCATTTGGCTGGCTATTCCTTTGGAGGTTCAAGGAAAAAAAACATCAGCCTTTTTCTGTGGCACAGCCTTCCTTTCCTGTGGCGGGGAGGCGGCTAACGAAGAGGCACAGCGCCCCGGCCAACAACGCCCTTAGCACACTGAAAATACAGCTTTTTTATCCGGTTTTCCCATTGGCGGAATCCGCAGCTAAAATATTTTGTTAGTTATCTCTTTGGAATTTCAAAGGAAAAAACATTAGTCTTTTTCTATGACACAGCCATTGCTTTCCAAGGCCCTGAAGGGGATAAGGGAAGAAGGGCACGCCGGAAACCGGAAAATATGGCTAAATCTATTCTCATCCCCTTGCCAAAAAAAAGAAGTTACGCTAGGAAAACGTCTGCGCCGCTTTCCGGCGCATGCCTGCCTTTTTCAATCACACACTATCCTCCCTATATTAATCAGCGTTTGATGCGGCTGTGCCGTATATGCCGTCCTGCCGTTCGGCAGGGCTCATAACGTCCGGCGACACGTCGGCGGACTTCCATTCACTCCCAAAACAAGTATCGGAACGTATGCGGAAGAAGAAAGTTGCCACGGAGGAGGTTCAGGAAGGCGCAACGATGAGCCTTACTGAGCTGAAGAACATGAGCATGTCCGTGCTCATGGAGCTTGCGGAAAAGTATGAGATCGAGAACGCCAGTTCCATGCGGAAGCAGGAACTCATCTTTGCGATGTTGCAGGCCTGTGCGTCCCGGAGCGGCGCCATTTACGGCGATGGCGTGCTGGAAATCCTGCCTGACGGCTACGGTTTTTTGCGATCTCCACTGTCGAGCTATATGCCCGGCCCGGACGATATTTATGTTTCCCCCTCTCAGATCCGGCGCTTTTATCTGCGCAAGGGTGATGTGGTTTCCGGGCAGATCCGGCCTCCCAAGGAAGGCGAACGCTACTTCGCCCTGCTCAAGGTAAAGGAAATCGGCTTTGAACCCCCGGAAAACGCCCGCCACGTCGTTCTTTTTGACAACCTCACGCCCATTTATCCTGATCGCAAGCTGATCATGGAAAACGGCGAAAAGAATCTTTCCTGTCGGGTCATCGACCTCATGTCGCCCATCGGACGCGGCCAGCGCGGGGTCATCGTCGCGCCTCCCCGGACGGGCAAGACCATCCTGCTTCAGAGCATCGCCAACTCCATCAACGCGAACCACCCTGAAGTGTACCTCATCGTGCTGCTTATTGATGAACGTCCCGAAGAAGTGACGGACATGGAGCGCACGGTCAAGAATGCCGAAGTCATCAGCTCCACATTCGACGAACCTCCGCAGCGCCATGTCCAGGTCTGCGAAATGGTGCTCGAAAAGGCCAAGCGCCTTGTCGAACGCAAGCGTGACGTGGTCATCCTGCTTGACTCGATCACCCGCCTTGGACGCGCCTACAACGCCGTGACGCCTTCATCCGGCCGTGTGCTTTCCGGCGGCTTGGACGCCAATGCCCTCCAGCGGCCCAAACGCTTCTTCGGCGCGGCCCGCAACATTGAAGGCGGGGGCAGCCTGACCATCATCGCCACGGCGCTCATTGATACCGGCTCCCGCATGGACGAAGTGATCTTTGAAGAATTCAAAGGCACCGGCAATATGGAAATCTATCTTGATCGCCACCTTGCCGAAAAGCGCGTGTTCCCGGCCATCGACATCAACCGCACCGGAACCCGCAAGGAAGATCTCCTTCTCCCCGACGACGTGCTCAAGCGCGTCTGGATCCTCCGCAAGATCCTTGCGCCCATGTCTTCCATCGACAGCATGGAATTCCTGCTCGACAAGATGCGCGGCACCAAGTCGAACGACGAATTCATCAACGCCATGAGCAAGTAAGCAAGGAATCGGGAAAAGCTTTTCCAAAAGAGAAGGTTCCCAGATTCCTTGGCTGTTTCCTCAAAAGAAAAACGCCGTTCCCCCACATGGAGGGACGGCGTTTTTTGGGGCTGTGTCATAGAAAACGGTCGATGCCTTTTTCCTTGAAACTCCAACGGGATAACCGGAAAAATGCCTTAGCCGAGGATCCCGCCAAGGGGAAAACCGGAAAAAAGGCTGTATGTTTCACCGCACTGTGGAGATGGAGCAACCACATACCATAACAGAGCCTTTTCCTTTGAGGCGCTCCAATCGCTGCCTGAATGGGCCGGCTATTCCGCTGCCTCCTTCTGGAGGCGGGAGACGAGCTTGTCCATGTTGGCGATGCTGGTGACCTTCCAGCTTTCTCCGGCAGGGCTCATGCCCAGATCGACCTTGTAGTCGCGCCCATTGCCGAAATCATGGATGGTTGCGGGAAGGATGACGCTGCCGTTGGCTTTGCGGGATGCGCCGCGTGGACGCAGCTCCTTGCGCCCTGTGGAAACATTGCTGAAAAGCGGTGCAAGCAGGCCTTTGGGTTTTGCGTCGGCTTTGGGCTTTCCGGCGAAAAAGCCGGACTCGATGCCCGAACGGGTGAATGTTCCGGCTTCTTGAACCAGCAATCCTTTGATCTGCTTCGCCATCGACGGGTCCTGCACGGAGGCGACCATCAGGGCCAACATGGGGGGAAGGCCGGACGTATCGACCTTTCCGGCTTTTTGCAGCGCCGCAATCAGGGCTGAGGAACTTTGGTCGAGCAGGGCGTCCACATCGACGCGCCGTTCAAAAGCCGCCAGATCGCCGGCGTCGATGGCTGCCTGGATTTCCTTCAAGGCCGTCTCCGGGGTCTGGCGGGCCAGAGCGGGGGCCGTCACGAGCAGGAACAGCGGAAGGAAGAGCAGGAAGCGGAAGCGGCGGAAAATCATTGCGAGGCTCCTTGGGCGGCGGCCGCAGCGTCGAAGTGCCCCGCCAGATCGCGGAACAGGTTCGCCGCCTGCCCGGCAGCCGCGAGTTTCTCCGGGTTATTGCGCGTGCGCCTATCGATCCATGAGGCGATGAAGAGCAGTGCGTCATCATCCAGATACCGGGCCTCAGGAGCCCGCTTGAGGGCCCGCACGAACGCGCCCTTGGCCTGTTCGCGGGCGATGACGGCCTGCTGGTACTGCTGGCCCTTGGCGGCCATCTGCTGGCGCAGTGTCGAATATCTGGTCAGCTCGCCGTTGGAACGGGCTTCATCGGCGGCGAAGGTCAATTCGGAATATTGGGCGTTGGTGTCCACGACACGCTGGGCCGCGGCGCTGAGGCTTTCCATCTGGCGGTTGAAGTCGGGCATGGAGGCGAGCGCCTGCAATGCACCGGCAACGCCGCGGAATTGCCGGGCGTACAGCTTGAAGCATTCGCTCCGCTGGGCGGGCGAGAGGGTTTCGCCGCTCGGCAAGGGAGCCGCCGCGCTGCGGTTTACGGCTTCCATGAAGCGATCGACGTACAGCCGGTAAATAGCGTCCAGCATGCCCGGCGTGAAGAGGTGGTTCAGTGCGGCGGCACGCCCGGCGGGCAGGTCGTCGCCAATCCATGCGAGGCCGGTCATCCCCATCCCGTAACGGAGATTCGCTCCCTGCAGGCTTGCAGAAAGCCTTCCGCCCCGGCCCGGAGTCGCTGCGGGGACATAGTGGGAAACGAGCCAAGAAGCCAAATCGTCGATAAAGGCGATGCGCACGACCTGATCGTCCTTGCGCCCCGCATCGGGGGGGATTTGCTCTCCGGGAGCTATGGGGCCGCGTACTTCGGCCCCGCCGGGCTGTACCGGCCTCTGCTCCGCAAGCGCTTCATCCAGCTCGGCTGGCGTTTCAATGGGAGAACGGTATTTGGGCGGCGCACCGGGCAGGCTGTCTCCCGCGACGGCCCCAACATCAGGAGGGGAGGGCGGTGTCACCGTCTTGTTCATCAGATCAGCGGCAAGGCTGATGGCCGATTCGCCCAGCCTGGCCATGCGGTTGGAAAATTCTTCCCGCGCCTCCGGATCTCGGGCCAGCCAAAACCAGACCACCACTCCCGCGAGCAGGACAAGAATCAACAGGGCCAGCCCGTGATGTCCTTTACGCGACGGTTCCGTTTCGTGGCCGTCGTCTTTATCTGTCCGATAGCGGTTCGGCTTGCTCATGCCACCCTCCAGAGTCTCTTCCCGGATCAAAACGGGCTGTGTACAGGTATCATATTCACTACAGAATATCCCATTTTGTCCGCTCTGTGAAGCTGTACAGATGGGGGAGATCCAGCAATTGTACACGCTTTCTAACTGGTTGGATCACGGCAGAGGCCGGTATGCAAGATTCGCATCGCATGAAAAAGAATCATGCCCTGGGGGGTTGACTTCTTGAGAACCAATCCTGATACTTAATGCCAAGGATAATGACACCCGACGCGCACGGCGCGGACACATTTTACTTCAAGGGAGCAAGCCAATGGGATGCTGCTGTAACAATACGAAAGACAATAAGAGCCAGACCCCTGACTGCATGGCCAGCAAGAGCACGGTTGTCACCACGCCCGAAGGCGAAGATGTCGAAGTCAGCTTCAACATGGGAACCGGCGAAGTGACTTATGGGAAAAAGGGCGGATGCCGCTCGGACAAGCCCGAAGGTACTTCCTCCTGCGGCTGCGGTTGCTCAAAGTAAGGTATGCGAACGGATCGCTTTTAAAACGGCCTAAAGCGGAAACGTCTCAAGCCACAAAAGGACGGAGGAAGAGCGGTAAGGTGATCCCTTACTTGCTCTTCCTCCACTTTTGGGGAACCGGCTGATTGCTGGTACACGCAAGGAGAAACTCCCTTGCGTTTTTTTGTTTGGCTGCGTCATAGAAAATGGCTGATGCTTTTTTTCTTGAGGTTCCAAAGGGATAATCAGCAAAATGTCTTATCCATGAGCTCAGCCAAGGGGAAAACTGGAGAAAAAAGCTATACTTTTCATCATGTTGTGGTAATGGAACAACCACATACCATGACAGAGCCAAAAAATATAAGGCTGTGCCATAGAAAACGGTTAATGCTTTATCTCTTGAAATTCCAAAGGGATAACCAATAAAATCCCCCAGTCATGGAGCCCGCCAGCGGAAAATTGGAGAAAAAGCATATATTTTTCAGCATATTGCCGAGACAAAACAACCATGTGCCATGTCAGAGCCAAATATAAAAATACAGTATATCCATCATGTTATATGGATACGCCAATGCATTCCGTACAAAGCCATCCCAATAGGCCCAGTGCGGCAACGTAACCAGCCATGAGCGGAAAACCTGAGAAGAGGGATTCGATAAGCGCGAAAGTCTTGGGAGGGGAAGGGGGGAGGTTGGGAGGGGGGAAGGGGAACCTTTCTCCAGAAAGGTTCCCCTTCCCCCCTCCAATCTTCTTACAGAATCTGCTTGAGGAACTGCTGGAGGCGGGGATGCTCAGGATCCGAGAAGATCTTGGCAGGGGGAGCCACTTCAAGGATTTGCCCCTGATCCATAAAGACGATGCGGTCGGCCACTTCACGGGCAAAGCCCATTTCATGGGTGACGCATACCATCGTCATGCCTTCCTGCGCGAGCTTGACCATAACGTCAAGCACTTCGCCGATCATTTCAGGATCGAGCGCCGACGTGGGTTCGTCGAACAGCATGATGTTGGGCTGCATGGCGAGCGCGCGGGCAATGGCGACGCGCTGCTGCTGGCCGCCGGAAAGCATGCTCGGATAGACGTTGACCTTTTCGGACAGCCCCACTTTCTTGAGCAGTTGGAGCGCGCGCTCCTCGGCTTCATGCTTGGAAATATGGCGGAGCTTCATGGGCGCCATCGTCAGGTTCTGGAGCACCGTCTTGTGCGGGAACAGGTTGAAGCTCTGGAACACCATGCCCAGATCCTGCCGGATCTTGTTGATGTCGTTCTCAGGGGCGTTGATGTCGTTCCCTTCGACGAGGATGGTGCCCTTGTCGATGACTTCCAGACGGTTGATGGAGCGCAGCAGCGTCGACTTGCCGGAACCGGAAGGCCCGATGATCACGACGCGCTCGCCGGGCTGCACGTCGAAGCTGACATCGTGCAGTGCGGTGAGCTGCCCGAAGAACTTCCACACGTTCTGGATGCTGATGATGGGGGCTGCGTTACTTTCTGTCGCGGTCATAGTAGGTGAGTCTCCCTTCCATCATGCTCACGCCTTTGGAGAGCAGCAGGGTGATGATGAGGTATACGAGGGCGATGACCGTATAGGTCTCGAAATAGTCGAAGGTCTGCGAGGCGAATTCGCGGCCACGGCGCAGCAGGTCGGCCACGGCGATGATGGAGACCAGCGAGGTGTCCTTGAGCATGGCGATGCATTCGTTGCCGATGGGCGGCAGGATGGTGCGCATGGCCTGAGGAAGGATGACGAGCGTCATGGTCTGGAACCTGTTGAAGCCGAGCGAACGGGCCGCTTCCGTCTGCCCCTTGGGTACGGAGAGGATGCCCGCGCGGAAGACTTCGCCCATGTAGGCGCCGTAGCAGAAGCTGATGGCGATGACCGCCGACACCATGGGCGGAACCTGAATGATGCGTCCGAGGGCGTAATAAATGTAAAAAAGCTGGACGAGCAGCGGTACGCCGCGGATGATTTCCACATAGGTCGACGCGATCAGGTTGATGACGGAATTGCGCGACAGGCGTCCGAGGCCCGTGAGCAGCCCGATAGGCAGCGTACAGAGCAGGGAGAGGGCGGTGACCTCAAACGTGATGATCAGCCCGTCGGGGAGGAATTTGACGATTTCCAGATAGGGTTCCGGCTGCGTGGCGCAGAGGGTGACGAGTGCCACCACGGCAACGCAGAACGCCAATGTCCAAGCATTGAGGAGCCTGCGATCCCGCGGATCGGGGATCTGCGCGCCCTCCGTAACCTCAATGCGAATGTTGGGAGCGTTGTTCATAAATATTCCTACAATGTGTCAGGCTCCGGCAAACGCCGCATGGGATGCGTGCGCCGCGATGTGGGCCTTGCAAGTTGCGGCGCGCCGGGCGACGCGCGAAAACAGGGGCCTTACCAAACGGGCGGCAGGGGAGAGGGCTCCCCTGCCGGCATAGAATCGCAACAGGATGGTTAAGGGTGGGAGATCCGGCGCTTATTTGCCGATCCACTTCTCGACGACCTGCTTGTCGATACCCTTTTCCTTCACGGCCTTGATGCCTTCGTTGAGCTTCTTCACGAGATCCGTGTCCGACTTGCGGACGGCGAACCCGTAGTATTCCACATCCTCAGTGATGAAGGCAACCTTGAGCTTGCCCGTGTATTCCTGCTTTTTGTTGGCGTAGAACTTGGCGACGGGATCATCGCAGATCACCGCTTCGATGTTGCCCTTGGCGAGGTCTTCGAGGGCAAGGCCCACTTCGTCATACGTCTTGACGATGGCCTTTGACTTGGCCTTGGGCAGGGTCTCCACAAGGCCGGTAGTGCCGATCTGCCCGCCGACCTTCTTGCCGTCCAGCTCCTTCAGGCTCTTGAGATCCGAATTGGCGGGAACCACAACGGCTTGGCGGATTTCGCAATAAGGATCGGAAAAGCCCATCGCTTTTTTGCGCTTGTCGGTAATGGTCACGGAAGAGGCGATGATGTCGGCCTGACGGGATTCCAAGGCGGCGAAAATGCCGTCCCACGCGGTGTTGCGGAATTCGACGTTCAGGCCCGCTTCCTTGGCGACGGCCTTCAGGTAGTCGATGGAATACCCGACCACGTTCTTGTTCTCATCAAGCATTTCAATGGGAGGCCACGTCGCATCGGAAGCCACGATGAGGGGTTTTTCGGCGGCATTGGCCAGAGAAGCGCACAAGAGCAGGGACAACAGGGTCGCGCTGAAAAGACGGATCATACCGACAGCTCCTCCAGATATTGCAAATGTTCCACGGCGGCAAACCGCATGAGGAAAAACGCGCCATCTTTCCCTTGCGCGCCGTCCCCATCCTCCATATTCTAAGCGTCCTCTTTTGCAGGAAGATGCACAGCGTGTCAAGAACCGAATCGCGGAACCGCGGGTTCTGGAGGCTTGATTTCCGCAACATTCCCGCGTTGTTTTACGTCATTGCCCCATCATTTTTTACGGAGGATTTTTCATGCCGGTTTCTTGCGCGGTGCTCCTTGATCGGGACGGCACGCTCATTGAGGATAAGCATTACCTTTCGGAGCCGTCCGGCGTCGTCCTGTTGCCCGGCGTCGGCCCGGCGTTGTCGCGTCTGGTTCGGGCAGGGCACCGTCTTTTCTTGGTATCCAACCAATCCGGCGTGGGCCGGGGGTATTTCACGGAACAGGCTGTCGCGGCATGCCAAAAACGGCTTGAAGAGCTTCTGGAGCCGTACGGCGTCGTTTTTACGGATGCCGTGTGGTGCCCGCACGCGCCGGAAGCGTCTTGCCTTTGCCGCAAGCCCTTGCCGGGCATGTTCGATGAACTCCGGGCCCGGCATGGGCTCTTGCCTGAAACGACGTTCATGATCGGGGACAAGCTGGACGATCTGGGCTTCGCCGCCAATGCCGGGCTGTCCGCCGGCCTGCTCGTATTGAGCGGGAAAGGTGCGGAACATGCCCGGAGGGTCGGGTATCCCGTGCCCGTTTCCGGCATCGCCGAGGTTCCGGGCGCGCCCCGGCGTGTCGTGGCTGCGGATTTCGAGTCCGCTGCGGCGTGGATAATGAGGGATATTGAGAAGCGGGGAGGGAAAAAGGGGCTTTTTTGAAAGGTTGGGTTCTGGAAAATGGTTGATGCTTTTTTCTTGAAGCTCCAAAGGGATAACCGGAAAAATGCCTTAACCGTGGATCCCGCCAAGGGGAAAACTGGAAAAAAAGCTCTATTTTTCACCGTACTGTGGAGATGAAACAACAGCATGCTATAACAGAGCCTTTTGAAAAGGCTGTGTCATAGAAAACGGTTGATACTTTATTTCCTTGAAATTCCAAAGAAATAACCAATAAAATCCCCCAATCACAGAGCCCACCAGTGGAAAAAATAGGGAAAAAACATATATTTCAATATATTGCTGAAATAAAACAGCCGTGTACTATGACACAGCCTTTGAAAAAGCTCCCCCTTCACCTCCCGCCCCCCATCTCCCCCAAAGGCATTAGGCTGGCGGGGAGGCTGCGCGGCAGGGGAACCTGCCGGATGTATGGATCTGGCGGGATAGGGAATCAGAGGATAGGGAAGCTGAAAAGAGCGCTGCATGGCCATGCAACGCCCTTTTTTTATTGTGGGTTTCAGCCTGTTGATGGCGCGAGGCGGCCGAAACAGGAAGCCGCCCGCTATGCGGAAGGTTATTATGATATGTTGCAGGATCAGGCTTTTTTCTTGATCAGGCGCAGCCGGATGAGCATTTCCCGGAAATCCTGCCATGAGCACCCGAACAGCCACGGGCAGGTGACGGCGAGCCCAAGGGACATGAAGGAATAGAGGATGCCGGAAAGGAAAAAGCGTATGATTTGGTGAGCGTCATCCGCGAAATAGATTCCCGTCGCCTGCTTGCAGACCCATGCGATTCCGAGGAGGGAGCCGAGGATGAGCCCTTGCAGCATCAGGTTGCGGAAGAAATTGAGAGGGATGAGCCGCGAGGCCATCCAGAACAGCAGGTTGACCATGATGAACTGCGTCGTCACGGTCTTAAGGGCAAGGCCCGTTGCGCCGAGCCCCATGCCGAGCATGTCCTGCGGCGCGACCAGCAGCCATACGAGGAGGAACCCCCCGAAGTGTTCGATGAAGGCAAGGTTCCGCAGCACCTTGGTCTTGCCGGTGGCATGGAAAACGGAGCTTGCCAGTTGCCCGTAGGCTTGATGGGCCGGATAGAGAGCCATGATCTGCACGGGGACGAGTGCCGCGGCGAACTCCGCGCCGCCGAAAATATGTACGAGGACGGAGGCTTCCACGGCGGTGAAGCAGGAGAACCATGCCGCGATCCCAAAAAGGAGCGGCGCGAACCGGGTCAGGAGATGCCCCATGTGCTCGCGGTCGTCCTTGCCCCATGCAATGGCGAGTTCGCGCATGATCAGCGGGGTCATGGCGGATACGAACAGAAAACATGCGGCGCTGACGCGCTGGGACAGTGCGAAATAGCCCTGCTGCGTGCTGCCGTCGAACCACTGGAGCACCCAGCGTTCGGCGGAAAGGGCCAGCGCCGAAAGCAGCGCCTGCACGAACAGCGGCATGCTGTAGTCGGAAAATTCGCGTGTGTAGGAAAGGCGCTGATCGCGTGTGAGGCTGAGATCGATATGCGCCCATGAGCGCCGCATGATGGCGAGGCACCCGATCACGATGCTCCCCATCATCAGGTATTGCAGCCCGAACAGGCTCCCCGCGTTCAGGAAACCGAACCAGAACAGCGCCAGAATGATGATGGCCCCAAGCAGGTTGACCCCGCTCCGCAGGAGCTCGCCGGGCACGGTCAGGCCGAGGGCGTCGTTCATGGAGCGCACCACCCGCGTCCCCCACAGCAGGAAGCCGTAGAAGGCCGCCAGCGGAGCGTACCAGAGCGGCACGTCGGGCAAAAGCATATCCCCAAGCCCCGGCACAAGCAGGAAGACGCCCGCGAGCATGGTAATGAGGAAAACCAGCGCCGAAACGCGGCCGTAAAAGGCGACGAGCGGCATTTCGTATTGGCGGCGGGACAGGGCGTTATAAAAGCAGGTGGACGTGCCCATGTCCAGAAAGCCGGTAAGCTGCGTGAACACGCTGGTGGAGAAATTGAAGTTCCCGTAGGCCTGCGGCCCAAGGGCGCGCGGGAGCACCGCCTCCATGATCAGATAGACGGGGACGGTAGCGATGTTTGCCAGCAGTTTGCCCATATAACGGCGCGCCAGCGAAGCCTGCGGAGGCCGCTGGTGCGTCGCCTGATCCGTGCCGGGCGTCTGATTGGGGGCTGATTCGCGTTCTTCGGTCATGGGGCGGTTTGGGGGCAAGAGGATTTCGCGTCTCCGTACGCTGTCTTTGTCCGCAGCGCAATGCCCCTTTTCGGCCTTTTGTCGCGGGACAGGCGCCATCATAGCTTTTTTACTAAAAATGCAAAAGAGTTCCGCCGTGTGCCGGGCGTGTTATTTTTTTAGGGGAAGAAAACCGGGGAAGGGAGGGGGAACCTTTCTGGAGAAAGGCTTCCCCCTCCCTTCCCCGGGCCCCATCCCTCCCTCTCCCAAGACTTTCGGCTGGTGGGGAGGCTGCCCGGCAGGAGTCCCTGTCGGATGGGCAAGGCGGGATGGAGCGGAAAAGGGCGGCTGTGCTGGGTCGTGTCGTCAATTAGATTCTATTGAAATTATTTAACGGATTTCAGGTTGTAAAAATTATTTTTAATAATTTAAAATAGTTAAATGTAAAAATGACGACACGGCCTGGGAACTGGCGAATAGTGGCTGTCCCCGTTTCAGCGCCCACTCGTTCGCTGCCCACTTATAAAGCTGGACTCATGATCCCTGTAATGCCTGACATAGCTCTTGTGCCCATCTATTATGGCTTAATCGGGAGCCTGAACCAGACTGTTTTGTATGGCAAGGGAAAGCGCCAGACAGGGGTTCGATAAAGCAGAAAACCCGTGAAGGGAAGGAGTCGTTTGGCTAGGATTGGTGAGGGGAAGGGAAATGTGGGGAAGTCCTCCCCATTCTTTAGTAAAGTTTCCCTTCCCCAAGCATAACGGGTGGGGCTTAGGCTTCCAAAATGGCCTGATACGCGAGTTTTGTGGAATAGAGATCGGCCTTGGAAAGCAGCTCAAAGGGGCTGTGCATGGAGAGGACGGCGGGGCCGAGATCGATGGTGTCCATGCCGTAGGCCGCGAGATAGAGGGCTACCGTGCCGCCCCCGCCGTGATCGACCTTGCCGAGTTCGGCCATCTGCCACGGGATGTTTTTCCGATTGAGCACGCCGCGCAGCCAGCCGATGTATTCGGGATGGGCGTCGTTGGCCCCGTATTTGCCGCGCGAACCGGTGAATTTGCAGAACGTGGGGCCGTGCCCGATGATCGAGGCGTTGAGCTTTTCGTGCAGCTCCTGCCAGTCGGGGTCGGTAGCCGCGTGTACGTCGCCGGAAACGGCCGTGGAGTTCTGGAAGACGTCGCGAACCTTGGTTCCCGGTTCCCATGCTTCCGTGAGATCCTCCATGCAATACTCAAGAAAACGGCCTTGCGCGCCTGTGGAGCCTTCGGAGCCGATTTCTTCCTTGTCCCAGAAGATCAGGCAGTTGGCGTGTTCGGGGGCTTGCGCATCCAAGAAGGCGGACAGCGCGGTGAACACGCAAACGCGGTCATCCTGCCCGTAGCCGCCGATGAGGGCGGCATCAAGGCCGACGTAGCGCGCCGGGCCTGCGGGCACGGCCTGCAATTCGGCGGACATCAGATCTTCTTCCCGGATGCCGTATTTGCGGTTGAGGAGGGCGAGGATGTTCGCCCGAACCGGATCTTTCTGTTCTTTTGCGGTTTCGTCCGTATCGGAAGCGGAAGGCAGCGGGCTGTGCCCCAGGATCACGTTGAGCTTTTCCGCATCAAAGGCGTCGGCTACGGTCTTGGTGACTTCCTTCTGTGCCAGATGCGGCAGCAGGTCAGCGATGGTGAACACCGGATCGCCGGGATCTTCGCCCAGCACGACCTTGATGGACGTGCCGTCCTCTTTGACGATCACGCCGTGCAGGGCGAGAGGCCGGGCCAGCCATTGGTATTTGCGGATGCCGCCGTAGTAGTGGGTCTTGGCCTGCCCGATGCCCACCTGTTCCTGAAGCGGGCGCTGCTTGAAGTCAAGGCGCGGGGCGTCGGTATGGGCGCTGATGAGGCGCACGCCCGAAGCGAGCGGCTTCTTGCCCTTGCGCGCCACGAAGACGGCCTTGCCCCGATAGGTGCGGAACACGAGATCCTTTGTGAAATCTTCGGAAAAACCGGCACCCTTCAACGCTTCAACCACGAGATCCACGGTTTCGCGTTCGGTTTTCGCATGGGAGAGGAAATCCATGTAGCGGGTGGCCAGTGCGTCCATCTGTTCTTGGCTTGCCGCATCGGCGTAGTGCGTCCAGCCGTTTTTGGTTTCGAAATCGAATTCGTTGTTCATGTATGTTGTCCTTTATGGTTTGGAGCGTCGTGATATGGTTTTCCGGCTCTCCCTTTCCATGCGGGAGAGTCCGGGGCCTTGCTGTAAAGCCGTGTCCGGGTAGGCCGCTGTTATGCTCATGTCTGATTCAGCGCAGCCGCGATAACATTGGCGGCCATGGGCAGTTCCTCGTCGGCGAGCGTGCGCGGATCGAGCAGGAAGGCATGATCCTCAAGGCGTCCGATCAGCGGCGGAACGGTTTCGAGCAGGCGTTGCTTGAGGCATTCCGGCGTGCATCCCGTGGGGGCGACGCGCACGAGTGTGGTCGGCAGGGCGTTTTCGGGGAACGATCCGCCGCCGACGCGGGATTCTCCCCGCACCAGCCGGATTTCGGCCTTGTCCCCGCACGCCTTGCGGAGCCGGGAAGCCAGACGCGAGGCCCGGCGCTTGAGTTCGTCCGGTACTGCGGTGATCATCGCGACCGTGGGGATGCGCTTCCGGGCGAGCTGTTCGTCCAGGTACAGCCGTAGGGTTGCTTCAAGGGCGGCAAGGGTCATCTTGTCGATGCGCAGTGCCCGGTTCAGCGGGTTCCGCTTGATTTTTTCGATGATCGCCTTCGTGCCCACGATAATCCCGGCCTGCGGGCCTCCGAGCACTTTGTCTCCGGAGAAGGTAACCACGTCCGCGCCCGCGGCAACCACCGAAGGTACGGTCGGTTCGCCGGGCAGCCCGGCTGCGGTGAAGTCGAGGAAGCTGCCGCTGCCCAGATCCTCAATGAGCGGGAGGCCGTGCCGGTGCGCCATGTCCGCGAGTTCCTCAACGGGCACGTCCGCATGGAAGCCGACGATGCGGTAGTTCGAGGTATGGACGCGCATGAGGGCGACCGTGCGCTCGTTGATGGCGTTTTCGTAGTCCTGCGGGTGGACGCGGTTGGTGCATCCGACCTCGCGCAGGGTGGCCCCGCTGCGTTCCATGACGTCAGGGATGCGGAAACTGCCTCCGATTTCCACAAGCTGCCCTCTGGCGACCACGACTTCGCCGCCTGAGCAGAGCGCGTCCATCGTAATCAGCACGGCGGCGGCGTTGTTGTTGACCACAAGGGCGGCCTCGGCTCCCGTAAGCGTGCAGAGCAGTTCCTCAACGTGGCTGTAGCGGCTGCCGCGTTCCCCTGTGGCAAGGTTCAGCTCAAGGTTGGAGTACCCCCGGCAAGCCTTGAGGATGGCGTCCACGGCCTCGTCAGCGAGGACGGAGCGGCCCATATTGGTATGGATGACGACCCCGGTGGCGTTGAGCACGCGGCGGAAGCGCGGCGCGGCCCCTTTTTCCGCGAAGGCGGCGAGCCGGGGGAGCAGGGCGTCCAAGCCGAGCTGCCCGGAATCCGTAAGGCGTCCTTCCTTGATGTCTCTGCGGCAGCCGTCCAGAAAGGCGTTGGTGAGCGACCGGAGCAATGGGCGGGGCGTCGTTGCGTACAGCATGGGCGCGGCGTTTTCCAGCCCGCTCAGGCAGGCGTCGACCGAAGGCAGGGAACGAAAGAGATTATTCATATGTTTTGGTTTATTATGGAATGTGGTTGGTTCATTTCCACAGGCACGGTGAAAATACGTTTTTTCAGTTTTCCGCTGCTGCGTTCTCTAATGGAGGCTTGTGCCGTTATTTGTTTGAAATAAAAATGAACTCTGTCATGGCATATGGTTGTTTTATCTCGACAGTATGCTAAAAATACAGACTTTTTCTCCAATTTTCCGCTGATTGGCTCCATGATTGGGGCATTTTGTTGGCCATTCCTTTGGAATTTCAAGAAGCCAAGCATCAACCGTTTCCTATGGCGCAGCCTGGGTTGTGTCGTTGTATTATGTGTAACTATTTGAAATTATTGAAAATAATTTGTTGTGGCTCGAAAAATGATTAAATAATTTCAACAGATTATATCTAAATTGACGACACGGCCTAAGCCTTTTCCCCTTCCCGCTAGACAAGTTCCTGTTCCAGCGTTTGCGGGTGAAGGGTAAAGAACTCGTCGAGCAAATACAAGGAGCCGCACAACAGGACGGAGTGCCTGCCTGCGTCTTCGGCGGGAACGAAGGAGGCCGCTTTTTTCAGGGCGAGGCTCAGGCGTTGGGCTGGCTGCGTGATGGCTGGCCCGCGACCTTAGATTATCTCTAATTGACGACACGGCCTAAGCCTTTCCCCCTTCCTTCTAGACAAGCTCCTGTTCCAGCGTTTGCGGGTGAAGGGTAAAGAACTCGCCGAGCAAATACAAGGAGCCGCACAACAGGACGGGGTGCCTACCTGCGTCTTCGGCGGGAACGAAGGAGGCCGCTTCCTTTAGGGCGAGGCTCAGGCGTTGGGCTGGCTGCGTGATGGCTGGCCCGCGACCTTCGGCAAGGAGCTTTGCGAGCTCTTCGCCGTTCATGGCCCGTTCGTTGTCCTGAATCGTCGGGACGAACAAAGGTGCGTCCCCGGCGATGCGGCGGATAAACGGCAGCATGTCGGATACATCCTTGTCCGCAAGGCAGGAGAAGATGACGGCGGCGGGCTGGATGCCCGCGTCACGGATGGCCGTTTCAAACGCGCGCAGGCCGTGGGGGTTGTGCGCGCCGTCAAGGAGCAGGGGCGGCAGGCCGTTGGCGGCCGGGATGCGCTGGAACCGTCCGGGGAAATGCGCGGAAGCCAGCCCCTTGGCGACGGTTTCGGGCATATTGGGCCAGTGCCGCTGATTGGCGAGCCAGTCCCATGCGGCGACGGCCAGCCGGGCATTGGTGCGCTGGTGCGGCCCATCGAGCCCAAGGGGGGATTGCGGGAACGGGAGCGAGGCCGTTTCGTGGAGTTCCGAGCCTTTTTCCTGTGCGGTGCGGAGAAGGCAGGCGAGGGCCTCGGCTTCCTGCGGGGCGGTGAAGGCCGGGACGCCGGGGCGCATGGCCTGCGACTTGTCGGAGGCGATGTCCGTCAGGGTCGGGCCGAGGATTTTTTCGTGATCCATGCCGATGGGCGTGAAGCAGACGGCCTGCGCCGTCATAGCCGTCGTCGCATCGTAATGCCCGCCAAGCCCCGCCTCCATGACGACGAGATCCACGCCCGCCTCGGCGAAGGCGAGCAGGCCGAGGGCCGTGAGGAATTCAAAATAGGTCAGGTTGGGCGCCGCTTCCATGACGCGGTCGGCCAGCGCGGGCCAGCGGTCTGCCGGCAGCATCGTCCCGTTGATGCGGATGCGCTCGCGCGGGGTGACGAAATGCGGCGAGGTATAGAGGCCCACGTTCAGCCCATGCGCACGGGCGACGCACGACAGGAAGGTGGAGGTGGAACCTTTGCCGTTGGTGCCGACGATCTGCACGGTCACGAACGGGGGCGCAAGCAGCCCGAGCGCGTCCAGTGCGTTCCGCATGCGGTCAAGGCCGAAGTCCATGTGAAAGAGCCCAAGGGTGTCGAGATGATCTTGTACGTCGTCGAAAGAATGGAAACGCATTGTCAAGCCTTTGCGGTGGGTTGGGTGATGGGCGCCGGACGGCGTGCCTCCGGCGCGGCGCGGGGCGGTCCCGTCTCGTCGGCATGGGGCAGAAACTAGCCTCTTTTTTCAGGAAGGAAAAGATGCGGGGAGGCCGCGCATGCGGCTGGCCCGGCATCCTCTGGAACTTTCCGAACTTATGGATCAAAAGGTTCTGTCATAGTATCCGGTTGTTTCATCTCCACAGCGATGATGCCGGAAATGGTGGCGGCGGGCGTGCCGCCGGGGATGGCGATCATGTCGAGGCCAACGGATCCGCTGGTCATGGCTTCGAGCTTTTCGAGGGACAGCGCGCCGGAACGGGTGCCCGCCCCAATGCTGGAGCCCTCGGAAACCGGACGGTGAAAATACAGCCTTTTTCTCCAGCTTTCCCTTTGACGGAATCACCGGATGGGTCGTGTCGTCAATTAAATATAATCTGTTGAAATTTTTTAAGTATTTTTCAGATTATAAAAGATTGTTTTAAATGATTTCAAATAGTTACGTGTAAAACGACGACACGGCCTAAGGCATTTTGCTGATGGCTCTGTTATGTTTGTGGTTGTTTCATCTCCACAGTGCGGTGAAAATACAGCCTTTTTCTTCGGTTTTCCTCTTGGTGGAATACAGGGCTAAGGCATTTTGTCGGTTATCCCTGTGGAACTTCAAGGAAAAAAGCATCAACCATTTTCTATGACACAGCCTTGCTGATTATTCCTTTGAAACTTCAAGGAAAAAGCATCAGCCATTTTCTATGGCACAGCCAATCAAAAAAGGCTCTATGTGGTTGGCCAGGCATCTGGGGGCGCTGCAACCCTGCCCGGAGGCCGCACCTGCAACCTATGGGCCGGCCATTTTGCCTGAGTCATTTGAGATGCCAAACCTGCCCGTGCCGCGTAGGGATGGGCCCGCTTTTTCATCCATATTCCGCCGCCCCTGATCAGCCGTGCCGTACGGGTGGTTTTGCCCCTGCCGTGGTCGCTCGACGGTCGTTTCAGGTCGCCCCGCGTCGCACAGGGACGTTCCTGCATCAGGCGCAGAGCTCTTTTCTTTTAAAGATCGGAAAAGCTCGCCCCGTGCTGCACAGGGAAGGGCTGATGGCGGCGGCAGTATCATCCTGCGAGTCGGCCCTGATCTCTAAAAGGCCGCTTGTCCGGGGCAGTTTCATCCCGTGTGCGAGTCGGCCCGTGCCGCATCATGATGGGCCACAGCAGGCGGCGCAGGGAGGTATTTACACTAAGACTATTGACAATTTCTGATATGGGCCACAGCAAGCGGCGCGGGGAGGACGCGCATGCAATCGGCCCGGCGTGTGCCGGACGGGGAGGCGGCGTTTTGGGCCCACGGTGGGAATGAGAAAGTCCCGCGCCGGAAGCCGGGCCTGTTTCCGTAACAGGTAAAATATTTTGTATAATAAATAATTACATATGGTTTTATACATTTGTCACCCTCTTGACAAGGTGGGTGGAATGGACGACAAAGTGGGGGAAAGTGGGAAAAAGTGGAGTATCCTGACAAAAGGGGCCCGGAGGCCGGGTATGTTGTTTCGCGGACAGTCCTATAGGAGCCTTGATGCCAAAGGCCGTCTGATGCTCCCCCCGGAGTTTCGGGATGCGCTGGCGGCGGCTTCGGCGGACGGTACGTTTGTGCTGACGACATACGACGGCTGCCTTGTCGGGTATCCCGGCCCCCTCTGGAACGAACTGGAGGAGCGTTTTGGGCGTCTTCGGAACAGTTCGAGGAAAATCAGGGACTTTCGTCGTCTGGTGCTCGGCGGTGCGGAGGATCAGTCCTTTGACGCGCAAGGCAGGATACGCCTTTCCCGCGCGCATATGGAATATGCCGGGCTCGGACACGACGCCGTCGTGGTCGGACAGGGCGACAAGTTTGAAATATGGGATCAGGCCCGGTTCAAGGCGCTGCTCTCACAGGATTTTGACGATGTGGCCGATGAGCTGGCTGAAAGCGGCATCGACTTCTCTTTTTAAGAATCCCCGGACACGCTGTTGTATGACGTGCAGCCGGAACACGCCGGCCGCAGGGACGGCCATGCTTTTGCAGCAGGACGAAACGAAGCAATGAATTCCGATACCTCCATGCCTTCTCCCGAATCCGTACACATTTCCGTATTGCTGAACGAAGCGGTGGATGCGCTGGCCCCCAAAGCGGGAGGGCGCTATCTCGACGGCACGGTCGGCATGGGCGGGCATTCCTTTGCCATCATGGAGCGCACGGGCGGCGAGGGCTTTCTGTGCGGCCTGGACAGGGATACGCAGGCTCTTGAGCTTGCGCGTATCCGTTTGGCCCCGTTCGGGGATCGCGTCCATCTCGTGCATACCCGCTACAGCGGGTTTGAAGCGGCGCTGGACGGGATCGGCTGGGATGCCGTCGACGGGGCGCTCATTGATATCGGCGTTTCCTCGCTGCAGATCGACTCGGCGGAGCGCGGTTTCAGCTTCAGTTCCGATGGCCCCCTCGACATGCGTATGGATCGTGATTCCGGCGAGCTGCCGGTGAGCCGCCTTGTGAACCGGGCCAAGGCCGAGGAATTGAAGGAGATCATTGAGCGTTACGGCGAGGATCCGCAGGCCGGGCGCATTGCGCGGGCCATCGTGGAGGCGCGGGTGCGCAAGCCCATCGAAACCACCGGGGAACTGGCGGCCCTTGTGGAGCGCGCTTATCCGGCGGCATGGCGGGCCAAGGCCCGGAACCACCCCGCGACGCGCACGTTTCAGGCGCTGCGCATGGCGGTCAACGACGAGATCGGCGAACTGGAACGGTTCCTCGACGCCATCCTCGGACGGTTGAAGCCGGGCGGCCGCGTGGCGGTCATTTCCTTCCATTCGCTGGAGGACAGGGTGGTCAAGCACCGCATGAAAGCGTGGACGCAGGGCTGCATCTGCCCCAAGCACATCCCCGTGTGCGTGTGCCATCATATGCCGGAAGCCCTGCTTGTGACCCCGAAGCCCATTTGCCCTTCCGAACGGGAAAAGATGCTGAACCCCCGCGCGGGCAGCGCCAAGCTGCGCGTGGCGGAAAAGCTGGATCCGCATGCCCGGCAGCCCAGCGGGGAATCCGGCGAAGAGGCCGCGCGCCTGCGGTATGAAGCCAAGCGCGCCGCGCGCATGGCCCGGCATGGGCGTGAAGGGCGGGGACGGGCATGAGCCAGATGTCGTCAAGCGGCTGGCTGCTGGCCTTCATCCTGTCGCTGCTGCTGAGCCTGCTCATGGGGCTCGCGTTGGTGTGGCTCAGCATTGAGCGCACGGATAAGGCGTATTCCATCCGCCAGCTCAGGAACGAGGTGGAACAGCGCGCCGTCCTCAAAACCAAACTTGAAGTGGAACGGGACAGGCTGCTGGCTCCGCATGTACTGCGCCGTAAAGCCATCCAGCTCGGCATGAGCGAGGCCAAGCCCGGCCAGATCCGGCGGATGCCCGATCCGGGGCCTGAAGCCGGGGTACAGTAGCCTCCGCACGGGCGGGCCAGGGGTCAGGTTTCTATGGCATATTTGGGCGCGCGCAAGCGCACGACTCGGCAATCTTCTTCGCAGGCCGTCAACCGACGCCGTTCGGAAGGCGGGCTTCGCGCATGGTTTGCGTCCGTCGACTGGAACAACGTCCGGTTCCGTACGGTGGCGGTGCTTTTTTTCGTGGTGTGGGGCGCGCTGTGGATCCGGGCCGGATATGTCCAGCTTTGGGAAGGCCCCTTTCTGGCCGAGCGCGCGCGGCGGCAGCATATGGCCGCCGAAACCGTGGCTATGCCCCGCGGCATGATCACCGATCGCAACGGCCATATCCTTGCCCGCAGCGTGGAGTGCTGTTCCGTATATGCAAATCCGAGCATCATCACGGACATTCAGGCTACGGCGGCGACGCTGGCCGGGATACTCGGGCGTCCGGCCGATCAGATCAGGCCCCTGCTGGAAAAGAAGCGCAGCTTTGTCTGGCTTGCCCGCCGCGTGGACGATGCCACGGCCGAGGCCATCCGGCAGGCGGATCTCACGGGCGTCGAGCTGTCCCGCGAGTTTGAGCGCATTTACCCTTACCGTCAGGTGGCGGGGCAGTTGCTCGGCTTTGTCGGCATGGACGGCAAGGGGCTTGAAGGCGTCGAGCGTTCCTTTGACGATCAGCTCGGCGGCCTTTCCGTGCGTCAGGCCGTGCGGCGCGACGCATCGGGCCGTGAGTTCTACGTGGACAGCAATTACGAGGCGCAGCCCGCCGAGGATGTGCACCTGACCCTCGATTTGCAGGTGCAGTCCATCGCCGAGGAGGAAATTTCCAAGGCCGTCACGGAGTTCGGCGCGAAATGGGGCGGCGTGCTCGTGGTGGATGTGGCCGCCGGCGATATCCTCGCCTGGGCGCAGGCCCCGTTCTTCAATCCCAATTCCTATAACCAGTACCGTCCGAGCGAGTACCGCAACCGTCTGGCGCAGGACGCGCTGGAGCCGGGGTCTACGTTCAAGCCGTTTTTGATAGCGTCGGCGCTTCAGGAAGGGGTCGTTACCCGCGACACGACGTTCGATTGCGAAAACGGGCTGTGGAAAAGCCGGTACATTACCATCCGGGACGACAGCCGCCCGAAAGAGAATATCCAGAGCGTGGCGAAGATCCTTGCCAACTCAAGCAACATCGGCTGCGGCAAAATCGGGCTGGAGCTTGGCGCGGTCAAGTATCAGCGGTATCTTTCCCGGCTTGGCTTCGGGGAACGCACGAACATCCAGCTCGCCGAGAGCCGCGGCATCCTGCGCCCGGCGCGCGAATGGAGCGAGGCCGACCTCATCTCGTCCTCGTTCGGGCAGAGCCTTGCGGTCACGGTGCTCCAGATGGCGCAGGGGTATCTGACGCTTGCCAATGAAGGGGTGTATAAACCCCTGCGGATCGTCCTCAACGATGACGTGGGCGGGGGGGAGCAGCGTATTTTTTCCAGGAACACCGCACGGGAAGTGCTTTCCATGATGCGCGAGGTCGTCGATGAGGGCACGGGCAGGCGCGCCGCCATCCCCGGCGTGTCCGTGGCGGGGAAGACCGGAACGGCGCAGAAGGCGTTTCGCGGCAAGTACGGCGGGGAGCGCACCGCGTCGTTCGTAGGGCTTGTTCCCGCCGAAAAGCCGCAATACCTCGTGGTCATTTTTATTGATGAACCGTCGAAAGTGAGGTACGGCGGCGTGATCGCGGCGCCGGTGTTCAAGGCCGTGACGTCGCGGGTCATGGCGTATCATGGTTCGCTGCCGGATCCCGGCGCGCTGACCCCCGCGCAGATCAAGGCACGGGAAAAGGCCGAGGCCCGCGCCCGCGCCCGTGCGGAGCGGCGGGGGAACAAGGAAAAGACCGTGCTCGGCGAGTACCGCAGCGAGCTGGCGAAAAGGAAGACGGCGCTGCCGGTTCGGGATTCGGGGACGGTCCCGGACGTGGTGGGGCAGTCCGTGCGGCGGGCCGTGGAAATGTTTGCGCGGCAGGGGCTTGTCCCCGTCATCAAGGGCAATGGTTCAAGAGTGGTACGACAAACGCCGGAACCGGGCGTGCGCTGGGCGGGGAAGGATTCGGCCCCCACGTCATGCGTTCTTTGGCTTTCGGAGCAGGAATAATGGGAATGTATCCGCTTTCGTTACTGGAATCCCGCGTGGCCGCGCAGGGGATGGAGTTGTGCATCGACTCCCGCAAGGCGACCCCCGGTTGTGTTTTTGTGGCTCTGCCCGGCAGCAGTGCCGACGGTTCTCAGTTCATTGCCGACGCCGTGGCGCGGGGGGCCGGGTATGTGGTCTGCCGTCCTGAGGCCGCGGGGAACTGCGGCGAAGCGGAAGCCGTCGATTGTGCCGATCCCCGTCAGGCCCTTGGGCTGTTGGCCCGCGCCCGGTACGGGACGGCTTCCCTCCCGTTCCCCGTGGTCGGCGTGACCGGAACCAACGGCAAGACCACCACGACCTATCTGCTCGATCATCTGTTCGCCTCCGCCGGGAAGAAGACCGGCGTGCTCGGCACGGTTTCCTATCGTTGGCCGGGGCACCATGAGGACGCGCCCATGACCACGCCGGACTGCCTCGACGTGCATGCCATGCTGGCCGATATGCGCGCCGCCGATGTGGATATGGCCTTTATGGAAGTCTCTTCGCATGCGCTGGATCAGAACCGCGTCGCGGGCGTCGGCTTCGGCGGGGCCGTGTTCTCGAACCTGACGCAGGATCACCTCGACTACCATCACGATATGGAGACGTATTTCAAAGCCAAGGCCAAGCTGTTCCTTGACGAGGACGGCAGGCCCTTCGCGGATCGCGTGATGGCTATCGGCACGGACAACCCGTGGGGGGCCCGTCTGGCGGGGATGGTTCCCGACGCCATCGGCTTTGGCCTGACGGCCCCCGGATCTTCCAGGCGCTACCTTGCGGGCAAGGTGCTTTCCAGTACGACCGCAGGGCTGCGTTTGCATGCCAGTTTTGAAGGCCGCGAATGGGAATTCACGTCGCCGCTGGTGGGCAATTACAATGCGGAAAACCTGCTCGCCGTGCAGGCCGTCGCCCTTGGGTTCGGTCTCGATCCCGAAGCGTTCCGCTGTTTCGAGACCTTCTGCGGGGTGCCGGGCCGTCTGGAGCGCATCCTCAACCCGCAGAACCTTGATGTGTTTGTGGACTATGCCCATACGCCCGACGCGCTGATCAACGTCCTCAACGCGCTGCGCGGGGCGGGCTTCAAGCGCATCGTCACCGTGTTCGGCTGCGGGGGCAACCGCGACCGGGCCAAGCGCCCGCTCATGGGTGAAGCCGTAGCCAGGCTGTCCGATGTGGCCGTGCTTACCTCCGACAACCCGCGCCACGAGGAGCCTGAGGCGATCATGGCCGACGTCATGCCCGGCCTCTCCGGGGCCGCCGAAGTCTTTGCCGATCCGGATCGCCGCCGGGCCATCGAAAAGGGGCTTGAGCTCCTGCGCCCCGGCGACGCCCTGCTTATCGCGGGCAAGGGGCACGAGGGCACGCAGCAGATCGGCGATGTCAAACACCCGTTCAGCGATCAGCAAACAGTCCGGGAGATTCTGGGATGCGCCTGAGTTTTGAAGAGGTTGTCCGCGCGGTGGACGGTTCCGCCGTAGCGGGTGCCGTGCCTTGCGGCATTGTGGAAGGCGTGGGCACGGACAGCCGTGCGGTCAAGCCCGGCTCCCTGTTCGTCTGCATCCCCGGCGAAACGTTCGACGGGCACGATTTTGCGGGCAAGGCCGCCGAAGCCGGGGCCGCTGCGCTGCTGGCATCCCGGAATCCGTTCGGCGGCGTGCCGCCCGTCCCGCTCATCCTCGTTGACGATACGGTCAAGGCGCTTGGGAAGCTGGCGCACTGCTGGCGCAAACGCCTCAGCGGGACTCGGGTGATCGGGCTTACCGGCACGGCGGGCAAAACCACGGTCAAGGAACTGCTTGCGCAGGTTCTGGGCCGCCGCGGGCTTACCGCCAAGACCCATATGAACCTGAACAACCAGATCGGCCTGCCCCTGTCCATGCTGGCGGCGACCGGCGAGGAAGCGTTTTGGGTCATGGAGGCGGGCATCAGCCGCCCCCATGACATGGACGAGCTTGGGGCCATTCTTGAGCCGGATCTTGCCTTGATCCTCAACGTGGGGCCGGGCCATGCCGCCGGTCTGGGCGATCGGGGGACGGCGCATTATAAGGCGAGGCTTCTTGCGCACCTCGCGCCCGGCGGGACGGCGATCATCAGCGCCGATTATCCCGATCTCGCGCGCGAAGCCCGTGCCGTGCGGCAGGAATTGGTTTTCTTTTCCACCGCGGGGCGCCAAGTGGACTACCGTGCGGCCTATGTCGTGCCGGCGGGCGAGGACAAGGGGCTGTTCCGGCTGTGGCTGGACGGGGTTTCCATTGATGTGGAGGCTCCGTTCCGTGGGGCGTTCGGCGCGGAAAACGTCATTGCCGCAGCCGCCGTAGCGCACCGTCTGGGGCTGGGCGCCGAGGAAATCGCCGCCGGGTTCGCCGGGGCCGTGCTGCCGAAACAGCGTTTTGCCTGTTCGCGGGCCGGGGATTGGCTGGTCATTGACGACAGCTACAACGCCAACCCGCTGTCTTTCTCGCGGATGCTGGAGGCCGCCGCTGAAATGGCCGGGGATCGCGCGGACAGGCCCCTTGTGTGCGTGCTCGGCGAAATGGGCGAGCTCGGTTCGCTTTCCGAGGATGAGCACCGCAATTTGGGCCGCCTTGTGGCGGACATCAGGCCCCGCCTCGTTTGCTGGAAGGGCGGGCATCGGGAAGCGTTTGAAGAGGGGCTGCATGCCGGACGTTACGGGGGCGCATTCTGCCCGGTGGCGTCCGCCGAAGATATGTTCAAGGGCCTTGCCGCCTGTGATCTCGGCAGCGGCGGAGGCGTGATCCTGTTCAAGGGGTCGCGTTCAAACAAACTGGAAACGCTGGTCAACGCCTTCACGGAGGCTCAGGCGGGAGATCCTCATGCTGTATAACCTGCTGTATCCGTTGAGTGTTGACTATTCCGTCCTCAACATTTTCAAATACATTACCTTCCGATCCGCGTGGGCGCTTGTGACGGCGCTCGCGGTGAGCATCCTCGTCGGGCCCTATTTCATACGCTGGCTGCAGGCCATCAAGTGCCGTCAGGAAATCCTCAAGGAAGTGAAGGCGCACCAGTGCAAGGCCGGGACCCCCACGATGGGCGGCCTGCTCATCGTGTTCGCGGTGAGCGTGAGCGTGCTGTTGTGGGCGGATCTGACCAACGCCTATATATGGATGACCATGCTGGTGTTCGTCGGGTTTTCGGCTGTGGGGTTCGTCGACGACTTCATGAAGGTATCCCACCATCAGAACAAGGGCCTCAGCCCGCGCGCGAAATTTGCGGGCCAGATGCTGGTCGCCGGGGTCGCCATGCTCCTGCTGGTGTCGGAACCGGCCTATTCCACGCGGCTGGCGTTTCCGTTCTTCAAGACGCTGAACCCGGATCTCGGATATTGGTATATCCCCTTTGCCATGCTGGTCATGGTGGGGACGTCCAACGCGGTGAACCTGACGGACGGGCTCGACGGGCTGGCCATCGGCCCGATGGTCGTCGCCGCGCTGGTGTTCTCGGTGTACATCTACATCACGGGGCATGTGCGGTTCGCGCAGTATCTGCAACTTGAATACATTTCCGGCGTGGGCGAGGTCGCGGTATTTTGCAGCGCTCTGGCGGGTGCGGGGCTTGGCTTCCTCTGGTTCAACGCCTACCCCGCCCAGATGTTCATGGGCGACGTGGGATCGCTTGGGCTCGGCGGCGTGCTGGCCTTCCTTGCGGTGCTTTGCAAGCAGGAACTGCTGCTCCTCATTGTGGGCGGCCTGTTCGTGGCGGAAACCCTCTCCGTGATCCTGCAGGTGAGCTATTTCAAGGCGTCGGGCGGGAAGCGCATTTTCCGCATGGCCCCGCTGCACCATCATTATGAGATGAAAGGCATTCCAGAATCAAAAATCATCATCCGGTTCTGGATCATCTCGGTGATGCTTGGGCTCATCGCGTTGTCGGCACTGAAGTTGAGATAGCACCGGGAAGGCATCGGCTTTGAAGGAAGGCCGCCGTTTTCGGCTTCCTTGCCCTTCCAAGGCGCTTGGCGGCAAAACAGGGAACATTGTTCCCGGATCAAGTGAAGAGAGGGCGTTCCGGCGCGCCCGGATCGCTGTGGGCCGGTTCTGCGGAAACGGTTCGCGGCGGCTCCGAGGGGCCGGGGGAGCCTTTTCCCGGCGGGATCAAGGGGCGGCTCTTGCCGCCGGAGGCATCATTCTGGAGTCATAATGAAAGCTGCAAACGAAATGTCCACGAAGCCTGCACCGGCGGTGAAACCGGGCGACCTCGCGGTTGTTGTGGGGGCCGGGGTTTCCGGCGTGGCCGCCGCCAAACTGCTGCACAAGCTTGGGGCGCGGGTGCGGCTGCTGGATCGCTCTGTGGGGCGCGTCCCGGCTGGGTTCGCGGAATGGGCTGAGTCCGCGGGAGTGGAGATCGTATGCGGCGAACATACGCCGGGCCAGTTCCGGGATGCGAAGCTGGTCGTGCCGAGCCCCGGCGTGGCCGCCGCGGTCATCAGCAAGTTTCTGCCCGACGACAACCCGCCGGAGATCATGGCCGAAACCGAGCTGGCATGGCGCCAGCTTTCCGGCGAGCCGGTGATCGGCGTGACCGGAACCAGCGGCAAGACCACGACGACCAGCTTGTGCGCGGCCATGTTGAAGGAGCAGGGCCTCAGGGTCTTTACGGGCGGCAATATCGGCACGCCGCTGTCGGAGTATATCCTGTCCGGCGAGAAGGCGGATGTGGTGGTGCTGGAATTGTCCAGTTTCCAGTTGCAGACCTGTTCGACGCTGCACCCGCGCGTGGGCATTCTGCTGAACATCAGCGAGAACCATCTCGATTTCCACAAGGACATGGACGAGTACGTCAGCGCCAAGATGCGCCTGTTCGCCAACCAGACCGGGGAGGATCTCGCGGTGCTGCAGGAGGGCATGGACGGGCTCGCCGGGAAGTACGGGATCAAGGCGCGGAAAATCCATTATACGGAATCGGGCCGTTTCCCGGATATGCAGCTCATGGGCCCGCACAACCGCTGCAATGCCGAAGCGGCATGGCTGGCCTGCCGCGAATTCGGCGTGACGGAGGAAGCCGCCGCCCGTGCCGTTGCCGCGTTCCGGCCCTTGGAGCACAGGCTGGAAAAAGTCGCCGAGATCAACGGCGTGCTGTACGTCAATGATTCCAAATGTACGACCGTGGAAGCCCTGCGGGTGGCGTTGTCGTCGTTTGATCGGCCCGTGGTGCTGCTTGCGGGCGGCAAGTTCAAGGGCGGGGATCTGCCGGGGCTGTGCCCGCTTTTGAAAGGGCGGGCACGGTGCGTGGCCCTGTTCGGGGCAAGCCGTGAACGGTTTGAGCCTGCGTGGAGGGATACGCTGCCCGTGACGTGGGATCGCACTTTGGAACAGGCGCTGCGCCGGGTGGCGGGCAAGGACGGCCTGCCCGCACTGGCCCATGAGGGCGATGTGGTGCTGTTGGCTCCGGCGTGTTCCAGCTATGACCAGTACCCCAATTACCTGCGGCGCGGCGAAGACTTCAAGCGCGTCGTCCGTGAGGTGCTCGCATGATGATGGCCCGTCGCCGTGTTCCTTCGTCCGGGTTCCGTCCGGCGCAGGAAAGCGCCCCTGCCGGACAGTACGACTGGGGGTTGATCGCGCTGTTCCTTATGCTGTTGTGCATCGGCCTGCTCATGGTGCTCTCCGCCAGCGGCGTGGTGGCGGAACGCATCAACGGCGACAAGTATTTCTTTTTCAAGCGCCAGCTCATTTATGCCGCCGCGGGCGGGGTTGTGATGTGGGTTCTTGCGGCCGTGCCGCGCCACGTCCTGTACAAATTCCAGTATCCGTTCCTGTTGTTTGTGCTGATGCTGCTGTTTGTGACCCTGAGCCCGCTGGGTACGCGCGTCAACGGCGCGCAGCGTTGGATTTCGATGAAATTCTTCTCCATCCAGCCGCTGGAGTTCGCCAAGATCGCGCTTGCCCTCTACTTGGCCTACTTCATGAGCACGAAACAGGAGCTGGTGAAGACGTTCAGCAAAGGCATCATTCCGCCGTTTGCCATGACGGCCTTGTTTTGTTGCCTGCTGCTGGCGCAGCCGGACTTTGGCGGGGCCGTGGTGCTTTCGCTGATCCTGTTCTTCATGTGCCTGATCGGGGGGACACGGTTCATTTACCTGTTTATGGCCATCGGCGTGGGCTTGGCGGGCGCGTTGGCCCTGATCATCTTTGAGCCGTACCGTGCCCGGCGTCTGGTGGCGTTTCTCGATCCGTTCGCGGACGCCCAGAATGCGGGGTATCAGCTTGTGCAGTCCCTGTATGCGCTCGGTTCCGGCGGGTTCTTCGGCGTGGGCATGGGCGGCAGTTCCCAGAAGATGTTCTACCTGCCCGAAGCGCACAACGACTTTATCATGGCGGTGGTGGGCGAGGAGCTCGGCTTTTTCGGCATGACGCTGATCATGGTGCTGTTCGCCATGCTGTTCATGCGCTGCTACAAGATCATCATGGGGCAGTCGGATCTGCGCGATCGTTTTTCGGCTTTCGGCGTGACGCTGGTGCTGGCCATCGGCGCTACGCTCAATCTGGCCGTGGTTATGGGGATGGCTCCGCCCAAGGGGGTGGCCATGCCGTTTTTGAGCTACGGCGGCAGCAGCCTGCTTGCGAGTATGATGTGCATCGGCTTGCTGCTGAATTTTTCCCGCACGGCGCGGTGACAGGATAAGGATATGGGCGTTCGGGTCATTCTGACCACCGGCGGAACCGGTGGGCATATTTTTCCGGCGTTGGCTGTGGCGGAGCAGTTGCGGCGTGAAGGCGCCGAGCTGTTGTTCGTCGGTTCGCAGTACGGTTCCGAGGCGAAGCTGGCGAAACAGGCCGGGCTGGAGTTCCGGGGGCTGCCCGTGCGCGGCGTGCTTGGGCGCGGCCTGCGTTCCGTGGGCGCGCTGTGGGGGCTTTTCCGCGCCGTGTCCATGGCTGGGGCCATCGTGAAGGGCTTCCGGCCCGACGCCGTGATCGGCTTCGGGGCCTATGCCTCCTTCCCGTCGTTGGTGGCGGGCAGGCTTTCCGGCGTCCCCATCGCCGTGCACGAGCAGAATGCCATGCCGGGCCTGACCAACCGCATGCTGGCGAAGCTGGCGAAACGGGTGTTCCTGTCCCTGCCGGACGTGACCGGGGCTTTTGACGCAAGAAAGAGCGAGCTTACAGGCAATCCCGTGCGCGAGGCTATTGTGGAGTCCGGGAAAAACGCTGTTGGGCATCCCGGCACCCGCCGCCTTTTGGTCATGGGCGGCAGCCAGGGGGCGAAGGCCGTCAATTCCGTGATCCTCGCCAGCCTGGAACGCCTGATGAAGGCCGGGATCGAAATCCGGCATCAAACGGGCTCCTTCGATCTGGAGCGCGTGCTTGCCGGATACCGGGCGCACGGCGTCGACGCTTCGGGCGTGACGCCGTTCATCGAGGATGTGGCCGCGGCGTATGAGTGGGCCGATCTGGTGTTGTGCCGGGCCGGGGCGACGTCCGTGGCGGAACTGGCCGTAGCCGGAAAGCCCGCCGTGCTCGTGCCCTTCCCCCATGCGACCCACGATCATCAGACATACAACGCTCAGGTGATGGTTGATCGGGGGGCTGCGCTGCTGGTGGCGGAAAAAGACCTCCCGCATCTGGACGCCGGGGGGATGCTCATCAACCTGCTGCAGGATCCCGGCACGCTGTACACGATGTCCCAGATGGCGCATACCTGCGCGCGTCCCGATGCCGCCTCCAAGGTGGCGCAGGGCGTTCTTGCGCTGTGCCGCCGGAGCTGAAAAAGGAAACGACGATGCGTACCAAGTTTACGAAAATCCATATGATCGGCATCGGCGGTTCGGGCATGAGCGGCATCGCCGAAGTGCTTTTGAACCTCGGCTATGAAGTGCACGGCTCGGACATGGCGGACGGCCCTGTGGTTCAGCGCCTGCGCTCGCTTGGGGCGGATATCCATATCGGGCACGCCGCCGGGAATGTGGGCGACGTCAACGTGCTGGTGAAGTCCAGCGCGGTGGCGGAAGACAACCCGGAAGTGGTCGCCGCCCGCCGGAAGGGGATCCCGGTCATTCCCCGTGCGGAGATGCTGGCGGAGCTTATGCGCCTGCGGACCGGGATCGCCATTGCCGGGACGCACGGCAAGACCTCCACCACGTCGCTGACCGCCGCCATTTTCGACGCCGCCAGCCTTGACCCGACGGTCATCATCGGGGGGCGGATCAATGCTTATGGGGCCAACGCCCGTCTGGGGCAGGGCGAGTACCTGATCGCCGAAGCCGACGAATCCGACGGTTCGTTCCTCTGCCTGCTGCCGATCATCAACGTCGTGACCAATGTGGATCGTGATCACCTGGATCACTACGGCAATCAGGAAGCCATCGACGAGGCGTTCGTCAGCTTCATGAACCAGATTCCGTTCTACGGGCTGAACGTCGTATGCGGCGACGACCCCGGCGTGGAGCGCCTGCTGCCCCGCGTGAAGCGCCCCGTCGTGACCTACGGCTTTGGCCCCGGCAACCATATACGGGCGGAAGTGCTGGAGTGCGGGGTCATCAACCGGTTCAAGGTCTTCATCAAGGGCGAGGAGCTTGGTGAGGTGGCGTTGCGTCAGCCGGGCCGCCACAACATCCTGAACGCGCTTGCCGCCATCGGCGTGGCGTTGGATGCCGGCATCGCGCCGCATTTCTGCATCGAGGGGCTGGCCCGTTTCGGCGGGGTGGGGCGGCGTTTCGAGTATAAGGGCGAAAAGAACGACATCCTTGTCGTGGACGACTACGGGCATCATCCCGTGGAAATCGCCGCGACGCTGGCGACGGCCCGCACCGCCTACCCGGATCGCCGGGTTGTGGTGGCGTTTCAGCCGCACCGGTTTTCGCGGACGCAGGCGCTGTTCGGTGAATTTTGCCATGTGCTCGGTACGGTGGACAAGCTGTTGCTGACGGAAATCTATCCCGCGTCGGAAAAGCCCATCCCCGGCGTGAACGGGCAGAACCTTGCGCAGGGCATCCGGCAGGTATCGGACGCGGACGTGAGCTATTTCCAGAATTTTGACGAGATGGTTGCCGCGTTGCCGGATATCCTCAAGCCCGGTGATCTTTTCCTGACCATCGGCGCGGGCAATGTGACCACTGTCGGGCCGCGTTTCCTCGCGCTGGAGTAGAAGGGCAATCGGGGGAGGGCGCTTTTTGCAAAAAGCTCCCTCCCCCGGCCCCCACCCGCAAAAACTTTGACTGGTGGGGAGGCCGTGCGGCGGGAGTTCCGTTGTACGGCACGGGGGAGGCTGTTGATGAAAACCGGGAATGCAGCGGCGTTTCCGGTACTGTCGGGGTCCGGGCCTGCGGTGCTTCAGCACGGCTTCCGTGATCTGGGCGTTTTCGGTTCTGCCGGGGTCCGGGGGGCGGCTCGTCCCCCGGACGGGGTCAAGGGGCAGTCGGCCCCTTGCCGCCGGAGGCATCCTCGTGTTGCTGTGGAAAGTGCCTTGCGTCACCGGGCCGCTTGCCGCCGGGGGCATCCTTTCCGTCCTGAAGGGCTGGGGCGTAAAAGGGGGTGCCCTGATACACGGCCTTTATCAGTCGGAAGGGCTTGTTCCCTGCAAAAAATAATATTCAACAGAGTCGTTCTCCTGCGAAACAAACGGGAAAGAGGAAAACCGATGGTACGGATCGTTGCGTCGCCGCGCATGGCTTCTTTGACCTCCCTGCACCTGGGGGGCCGGGCGCTGGCGCTCGCCACGTTTGAAAGCGCCGCGGATCTGGAAACGCTGCCTGCGGCGGCGGATCGGATCGGGGGGTGCGTGGCCATGCTTGGCGGCGGGACGAATATCCTCGCCGCCGATGGCGAGCTGCCCGTTGTGCTCGTCCGCTGCGGTATGGACGGAGCGCCCGCCGTGATCGGTGAGGAAGGAGGGCTGCGGCTCGTGCGGGTCGGCGCGGGCGTAAAGCTGCCCCGCCTGCTGGTCTGGTGCATGAAACACGGTTTGTCCGGGCTGGAAGGCATGGCCGGGGTGCCGGGCGACCTGGGCGGCGCGGTGGCCGGGAATGCCGGGGCGCACGGGATGGATATGGGCACGGTGCTGCGCAGTGTGGATGTATTTTCCCCGGATCGGGGCTTTCGGACGCTGGGGCGCGAGGATGTTTGCTGCGGATACCGCTTTTTCGGCTTGAAGGACGGCGGGAAGCCGTGGTTTGCCATTTCCGGCGTCGTGTTGGCGCTGCGCCCGGCGGAACCGGAAGCGATCCGCACGGCCCTGCGCGGCAATATCGAACGCAAGCTGCGGGTACAGCCCGTTCGTTCATGGAGCGCGGGATGCGTCTTCAAAAACCCCCCGGAGGGGATGTCGGCGGGCAGGCTGCTTGACGAGGCCGGGTTCCGGGGCAGGCGGCTTGGGGGCATGTGTTTTTCCGGGCTTCATGCGAATTTTCTGGTCAACGAGGGCAAGGGCAGCGCGGACGCCGCGCTTGAGCTCATCCGGTCGGCGCAGGGCGCCGTATGGGAACGGTTTGGGATCCAATTGCAGACGGAAGTGAAATTGTGGGTATTCTGAGTTCGTCCAGACGCAGCGGCAGGCGTTCCGCCCGCAACAGCTATACCAGCCAGCAGCGGCGGGCCCCCTCTTCTTCGGGGGGATCGTTTTTCGCCCATGTGAAATCGGCCCTCAGTTGGACTCTTGGCCTTGGGATCGGCGCTGCGCTGCTCGTCGGGCTTGGCGTGGGGGGGCTTCAGTTGCACCGGCTGGCGACGACCAGCGAGTTTTTTGCCATCAAGCGCGTTGAAATCCGGGGCACGACCCATTTTTCGCGCGAGGAAGTGCTCAAGGCCGCAAACCTGCAATCGGGCGTCAACAGCCTGACCGTCAACATCGCGGATGTGGAGCAGGGCCTCCGCAGCAACCCGTGGGTACTGTCCGTGGCCGTGAAGCGCCGCCTGCCGGATGCGTTTGAGATCCGCATCCGGGAGCGTATCCCCGCGTTTTGGATGCTCAAAGACGGCGTCCTGCACTATGCGGACAACAAGGGGCAGATCATCGCGCCCGTGAGTGTGGGGAATTTCCTGTCGCTGCCGACGCTGGAGATCCTCCCCGGCGGCGAGGAGCTGCTTCCCCAGATGGACGAGCTTTCCCGCGCGTTTCAGGCCGCCCACCTGCCTGTGAACATGGCCAGCGTTTCCCTGTTTCGGGTGAGCGCGGCCAAGGGCTTTGAGGTCTTTATTGAAAATAGGAATCTGGTGCTGTGCATCGCCGCTGAGGACTGGGACGCCAACCTGCGTCGGCTGAGTTTGGTTCTTTCCGATCTTGCCCGCCGCGGCGAGTTGAAGACGGCACGGGAAGTTTGGGCCGCCGACGGCAACGTCTGGGTTGTGGAACCTGAGAATGTTTAAAAGCGAGTAGCGGTTTTTTCTAGACTTTTTACGGAAAATATGCTGTATCCGGGGTATTCAGACTGTGAAACAGGGCGGAAATAGACACCCTTGTTTTGGCCCGGAACGGCAGTGACGGGCAGGGTGACGCCGCAGCGCCTCCCGAAATGATGGATTCGGGTCTGATTTTGCGTGATCGGGATGACGCAATATCCCGACATGCATTGCGAAACGCGCCAAGGAGTAGCGCATGTCCAAATCTGAATTGATAGTCGGCCTTGATATTGGCACCACCAAGATTTGTGCGGTGGTGGGCGAACCCTCTGAGAACGGCGGGATGGATATTGTCGGCATCGGCACGAGTCCGTCCACCGGGCTGCGGAAGGGGGTCGTGGTCAATATCGAGCAGACGGTGCAATCCATCAAGCGGGCGCTTGAAGAAGCCGAACTCATGGCCGGATGTGAAATCCGCTCCGTGTATGCGGGCATCGCCGGCAGCCACATCAAAGGCTTCAACAGTCATGGCGTCATTGCCGTCAAGGGCGGCGAAGTCTCGCCCCGCGACATCGAGCGTGCGCTGGATGCGGCCAAGGCGGTCGCCATCCCGCTGGATCGCGAGGTGATCCATATTCTGCCTCAGGAATACATCGTCGATGATCAACGCGGCATTGCCGATCCGATGGGCATGGCCGGCGTGCGTCTGGAAGTGAAGGTTCACATCGTGACCGGTGCGGTCACTTCCGCCCAGAACATCGTGCGCTCCTGCCATAAGAGCGGGCTTGACGTGTCGGACATCGTGCTGGAATCCCTCGCCTCGGCCAAGGCCGTGCTCACCGAGGAGGAACGCGAGATCGGCGTGGCCCTCATCGACCTCGGCGGCGGGACCTGCGACATCGCCATTTTCGCCAACGACTCCATCAAGCATACGGGCGTGCTGGCGCTTGGCGGGCAGAACCTGACCAACGACATCGCGTTCGGCCTCCGCACGCCCATGGCTGCGGCGGAAAAGATCAAGATCAAGCACGGTGCGGCCATTGCCGAAATGGTGCGCCCGGATGAGTATATCGAAGTGCCCAGCGTGGGCGGGCGGGAACCTCGCCGCCTGTCGCGTCAGGTGCTGGCGGAAATCTGTGAGCCCCGCATGGAGGAAATCCTCACGCTCCTCGATCAGGAGCTGGTGCGTTCCGGCCTCAAGAACATGATTGGTGCGGGTGTGGTGCTCACGGGCGGGACGGCCCTCATTCAGGGCTGTCAGGAGCTCGGCGAACAAGTTTTCAACCTGCCTACGCGCATCGGGTATCCCCGTAATGTGGGCGGGCTCAAAGATATGGTGAACAGTCCAAAGTTCGCCACGGCCATGGGCCTGCTCCGCTTCGGTGCGGAGAAGGAAGGCATGGAGCAGAAATTCCGTATCCGAAGCGACGGGAATGTGTTCAACTCGATCCTGTCGCGTATGAAGAAATGGTTTTCCGAAATTTCCTGACGCTTGGGCGCTCAGTAGTTGTTCTCTTTGAGGAGGAGCTATGATGGATATGCAGTTTGAAGCGGATACCCCCCCCGCGAATATAAAGGTCATCGGTGTCGGCGGTGGCGGCGGCAACGCCGTGCAGAACATGATCATGGCGGGCCTGAAGGGAGTCACCTTCATCTGCGCCAACACGGATGCGCAGGCCCTGCTTCGCTCCAAGGCTGAAATCAAGCTCCAGATCGGTGAAAAGCTGACCAAAGGGCTTGGGGCCGGGGCCGATCCCAACGTGGGCCGTGATGCGGCGCAGGAAAGCATCGGCGCGATCAAGGACGCCATCGGCGATGCCGATATGGTTTTTGTGACTGCGGGCATGGGCGGCGGCACCGGGACGGGCGCGGCCCCCATTGTGGCGCAGGCCGCCCGTGAGCTGGGGGCCCTGACGGTGGGGGTCGTGACCAAACCGTTCCTTTTCGAGGGCACGAAACGCGCCCGCGCCGCGGAGCAGGGCATTGCCGAGCTCCGTGAAAATGTGGACAGCCTGATCACGATCCCGAACAACCGCCTGCTGACCATCGCCCCCAAGAAGGCGAAGCTCAGCGATATGCTGAAATGCGCCGATGACGTGCTGCACCGGGCCGTCCGGGGCATTTCCGACCTCATCACCGTCCCCGGCCTCATCAACGTGGACTTCGCCGACGTGCGCACTGTCATGAGCGTATCCGGCCTGGCCATGATGGGCGCCGGCATCGCTGCGGGCGAAGGGCGTGCCATCGAAGCCGCCCGCAAGGCCATCACCAGCCCGCTTCTGGAAGATGTGTCCATCGCCGGGGCCAAGGCGGTGCTCATCAACATTACGGCCAACGAAGATCTGCTCTTTGAGGAATTCAACGACGCGTCCGCCTACATCAACGACGCGCTGGGCGAAGCCGATACCAACATCATCATCGGGTGCGCCACCGACGAGAACGCCGGGGACGAGATCCGCATCACCGTCATCGCTACGGGCATTGAGGGCAATACCGCGCCGAAGGTCGTGCAGGGCGGGCAGGCCAATATGGCTGCCGTCCGGCCCCAGCAGCGTCCTGTTCAGCAGCCGCAGCCTTCGCATTCCGGGTTGAATTACCAGAAGCAGTCCCCCGTCGAGGAGCATCCGCTGCCCCGTACGCGCATACCCCGCACATTCGACAATCTTCCGGCTGACGATGACGAGCGTATTGTGCCCACGTTCCTGCGGACTCGTGAGCAGCTCTCCAAGCAGGCAAAGCATAACCCCGGCCGTGAAGAGTTTATCTTCGAGGAAGAGGAAATCGAGCTGCCTACGTTCATCCGCAAGCAGGCCAACTGATCCCGGCCGGAGCGTATAATTCAGCCGACCGGCATTCAAAGGCAGATCCATCCGGCTCTTTCAGAGAGGCCCTTTCCTGTGGAGAGGGCCTCTCGTTTTTTCGGTGCCCTTCGCGCTGGCCGGTTTGGGAATGGAAGGAAATGTTCTTTCCCGGAAAAAGCCGCCTCTCCCTTTCCCGATATATCCCCATCAGTCCATATGGGAATGGCGGCGTGCTGGAGGCAAGAGGCAACGGCTGTGGAGTGCCCAAAAAAAGGGTGGCGTCCTCAGAGGTTCGGGCGTATTTATCGGCAATAGGGCTTTATAAGGCATAGATTCGGAGATAGCTATGAAAACGATCCGGTTTTTTCTGTTGTGGTGCATGGTTGTGGCTGTTTCAGCCTGTACGCCGTTCTACCGTGGCTTTGAAGGCTCGACGCTGGTTTCTCCGGCGCGTCCCGACGTTTCCGTCAGTGTTGCGGATATGCCGATGCTTGCGCACGGCCAGATCGCCCCGTTCCTGAGTACGGATCAAGGCTACCAGTTCCCGGAAACCTTTGTTTCCGTATACGGAACGGATGCTGCGTCTCCCGTCGCTGTCGTGGCCCTTTCCTTTGTGCCCAACAATGCTTGGGAATGGGACCCCCTGACGTTCAGCGGGCCTCTGGCGGAGCGGAATATGGGTGCGGTCTTTGGCGGTGAAAGCTTTTATGGGAATATCCGTATCGTGAATGGGGCCAAAGATCCTTTTGCCTCGTTGTTCGTGCCTGAGGAGCAGTGGGCCTCCATTGATTGGCTGGTGCAGCGGTTCGCCTGTCTGAATGATTTCAAGCGCGCCAAGCTCATCCTCGAATACCGCGAACCGCTTCCCGCGTCGCTCAAGGGCGTTTCCGAGGTGCCGGTGTACAACGAGGCTGTGCAGGCATTCCGCGAACGTGCGGCCAAGGTTTTCCATGTCCAATACGGCGGGGCCCCTTTGCCCAAGGATGCGGCCCCGTACATAAAGACGCTCAATGCCCGTTCTATGGGGAGTTTCCTCGGCAGCATGTCCATGAAGGAACCTTTGTTCCCCAACGCCTCCAATTGATGGGGCCGCTTCCCGGATGGGGCCGCATAGCCCGGAGTTTCATAGGGATTGCCGTCCCACATGAAAAGGGGCGGCTGCCCCCCGATATTCGGATGCCCTGCGGCTGGCTGCGCTTTTGAGCTGGGTGTGGACATCCGGGAGTGCGGGCATCTGGATGCCTGCGGACGGCTGGGCTTATGGGAGCATCCCGGACTGGGGCGGCAATGTATTTTTTTCATAAAGGAAAAGCATGTCCGGGGTGGGCATGCTTTTCTTGTCTCAGCGGGATTGCTTTTTGCGTTGTCCGCGTTCCCAATCGTCCTTGCGGATGGCTTCTTCTTGAAGCATGATGGGGATATTGTCGCGCACAGGAAAAACCAAGGCGCAGGCCGGGCATTCCAGCCCGCTTTCGTTGTCCACAGGTTCCAGCTCTCCCCGGCATACGGGGCAGGCGAGCAGGGCAAGCAGTTCGGGATTCAGGGCCATGAAGCGTCTCCTTGGCGCAGTGTTGACGGATAAATGAAGAGTGTAACGCCTTCCGTTGCGGAGGACAAGCCGCCTTCCGGCAGGGGGATATTCGCGTTTTCAATGAAACTTGTATTCAACTGTATGGAATTTAAAATGAGTTTTTTAGAAAATCATCGAAAAGGTGAATGTCTCTCCCGCAGGGCGGCGATGAGGAGGAATCATGCAGCCCCGTTTTGTTGATTTGCATACGCATACCACGGCGTCCGACGGTACGGACACCCCCAGGGAGCTCATACGCAGGGCGGCTTCCTTGAAGCTCGCGGCGGTTGCCGTGACCGACCACGATACGGTTTCCGGGCTTGATGAAGCGGAAGCCGCCGGGCGCGAGTACGGGGTGGAGATCATCCGGGGGTGCGAGCTCGGCGTGCAGGGGCAGTATGGGGAAATCCATCTGCTTGGGTTGTGGCTGCCCCGGCATTCCGCCCCATTGGATGCGGAGCTGGCCCGCTTGCGTGGGCACAGGGAAGAGCGCAATCTGAAGATTCTCGACAAGCTCCGGTCTATCGGCATCAATATAAGCTATCAGGAAGTGCTGGATGAGGCCGGGGGCGAATCGGTCGGCAGGCCCCACATCGCCCGCGTGCTCCAGAAGCGCGGCATCGTGTCCGGCTTCGCACAGGCCTTTGAGCTGTATCTCGGCTATTACGGCTCCGCATACGTGCCCCGGACGCTGCTCTCCCCGGAGGAGGGGGTAAGCCTCATGGCGGATCTCGGTGCGGTGGTGAGCTTTGCGCATCCCATGCTGATCCGTTGCCCGCCGTCGTGGTTCGACGAAATCATCCCCCGGCTCAAAGAGGCGGGCCTTGGGGCCATCGAAGCCTACCACAGCGAGCACTCCGCGCGTGACGAGCGGTTCTGCGTGGAGCTGGCTGCCCGGTACGGCCTCGGTCTCAGCGGCGGTTCGGATTATCACGGCATGGCGAAGCCGGGCGTGGAGCTCGGGCGCGGCAAGGGGGGCTTGCGGGTGACGGCGGCGCTGCTCGATGCGCTCAAGGCCCGGCGCAAAAGCCCTGTTGACGGCGCTTCGGAGGTCTTGTAGGCCAGCCGTATGAAACTGCTCGGACTGTATCAGGATCAGGCGCGGGAACATCCCGGCGAGGCCAAGTACATGCTCGTTGCCAACGCCATCGCGCAGGGCATTGAGGATGGTTGCCTTGCGCCCGGCGAATCGCTGCCGACGCACAGGGAGCTGGCCGAAGCGCTCGGCGTGACCATCGGGACCGTGAGCCGGGGTTACGCCGAGGCCGCGCAGCGCGGCTTGACCGTGGGCGTGACCGGGCGGGGGACTTTTGTGACCGCGCCGTGCCGCGACGTGGACGTATACGAGGGCGCGGGCAGGATGTATGATCTGGGGTTTATTGCGCCTTTTGAATATCTGAACCCGGATTTGAACGAGGCCGTAGCCGAGTTGTCCCGCTATGCCGATTTGAAGGAACTCAGCAGCTATCAGCAGCCGCGCGGCCTGTTGCGGCACCGCGAGGCCGGGGCTCATTGGGCGGGGCGGTACGGGCTGGCCGTTTCGCCGGAGAACCTCCTCGTCTGTGCGGGGGCGCAGCACGCGCTTTTGACGGTACTCGCCTCCCTGTTCAATCCGGGGGATCGCATCGCCGCCGAACAGCTCAGTTATCCGCTCCTCAAGCAGCTTGCCCGCCGCCTGCGGCTCAACCTGACGCCCATTCGGATGGATCAGGGAGGGATGCTGCCCGATTCGCTGGAAGCGGCTTGCCGGGCCGGGGGCATCAAAGGGCTGTATTTGATGCCCACCTGCCAGAATCCCACGCTGGCGCAGATCCCTGAGTACCGCCGCCGGGAGCTGGTGGAGATCTGTCGGCGTTATGATGTCATGATCATTGAGGACGACGTATACGCCCTCTCGTTGGAGCACAATCTGCCGCCGCTGGCGTCATTGGCCCCGGAGCGCTGTTGTTTCATCGCCTCCACGAGCGAAGCCCTGAGCGGCGGGCTGCGCATCGCCTATCTGTGCCCGCCGGATGCCGTTTTTGCCGAGCTGGAGCGGACGGTTTCCTACACCATTTCAATGGCCCCTCCGCTCATGGCTGAACTGGCGGCCATGTGGATCCGCAACGGCACGGCGGATCGAGTGCTGGCCGCCAAGTGCCGTGAGGCGGCGGAGCGGAACGCGCTGGCCCGTCAGCTTCTGGATGGTTTTCCGTTGGAGACGCGGACTACGGGTTTTTTCTGCTGGCTCAAGCTGCCTGATCCGTGGGCGGCGGTGGCTTTTGCCGAAGCCGCGCGCCAGCGTGGGATCATTGTGGCGGACAGTGACCTGTTCGCGCTCAGCCATGCCTCGCCGGAGCAGGGCGTGCGTTTGGCGCTCGGCGGCGTGCGCACGCGGGAAGCGCTGGCTGATGCGCTGGGCACGCTTGCCGGGATGCTGCACGGGTAGGGTAGGGGTGTTGTGTGAGGATGATTGGGGAGAGGGAGGGAACCTTTCTGGAGAAAGGTTCCCTCCCCCTCCCCAAACCCCACCCCCTCCCTCCCAAGACTTTTGCCTTTATCGAATCCCTGATGCAGGTTTGGGCGTATTATCGTATGGCGTTCGTTGGAAGGGCAGTTTCGGCTTTCTTTTTCTTTCTTCTCTCTCTCTCTCTCTCTCTCTCTCTCTCTCTCTTCGCCTTGCGTATCATAGTCGGCCCGCACGTCCGAGGCGAGAAGCTCTTGCGCCTTGCGTATAATTGAATGTTGTTCATTGGAGTTGGCTACCGGGTTGGATGGTTGTTCTGGTTGACTGTGAGGCTGGGGTTGGAGGGGCTGGCTGATTATGGGGTTGGGATGGAGCCTATTTTCCGAGTGGCGTTTATGCCCTGTATAGGCCAAGGAGGGCTGTGACGCGTGGAGCCTACCATAATCGGGGGTTCCTTTTCTGAGGGGAGGGGCTCTGTTGTGTGCCGCCGTGGACAGGGCTTCAATGTTTATTCCCGCGCGGGTAAGGGGCACTGTGACGCGTAGGGCCTATGGCAGCAGGAATCTTTTTGTTGTCGTTTCGTGGAAAAGGGAGGACTGCTGGAATGGGGGGATCTGCAAGGATTTTTTGGCTGTGTTCAATTTTACGGTTGATGATTTTTTTCAATGAAAATCAAGAGATAAAAGTTCGTTCCACGTCTAGTGATGTGGGCCTCTCTCATTTTTTGTTCATTACATGAAATCCAGTTTTGAAGAATTGTTGCGAGACCTCCAAATAATTTCCAAAGAACTCTTCCTTTCCAGTTGGAATCTTGTATCAGCCACAAACTTAAACACAGCCATTTTTTAGGCTCTGTCATGGGATGCGGTTGTTTCAACTTCAGAGCATAGAAAATACAGCTTTTTTCTCCCATTTTTCTTTTTTGGGGCTTTATGGCTGGGGCATTGCGTTGGTTATGTCTTTGGGACTTTAAAAAGCATCAATCGGTTTTCTGCGACGCGGCTTTTTGTAAGGCTCTGGTAGAGTATGTGGTTGTTTCATCTCTACAGTGCGGTGGAAATACAACCTTTTTTCCAGTTTTCCCCTTGGCGGGATCCACGGCTAAGGTATTTTGCCAGTTGTCCCTTTGGAATTTCAAGGAAAAAACATCAACCGTTTTCTATAACACAGCCTTTTGTAAAGGATTTGGGGGTATGGCTGTGCCATAATCTGGTTTATCTCTACAGTATATTGAAAATACAGGTTTTTCTTTAGTTTTTCTGTTGGTGGGCTCCATGCTTGGGGCCTTTTATTTAGTTATGGCTGTGTCATAGAGAATGGTTGATGTTTTTTCTTTGAAGTTCCAAGGGAATAGCCAACAAAATGTCCTAGTCATGGATTCCGTCAATGGGAAAACTGGATAAAAAGTTTGTATTTTCAATATGTTGTAGATATGAAGCAGCCACATGCTCTAACAGAACCTTCGTTATCCATTTGGAATTTCAATAGATGAGGTGTAAGCCGTTTCCTATGGCAGGGTCTTGTGTATTTATTGTATCTAGTTATAATCATTGATTGAAATGTCAGGCAGCGTATTTTGGTTGAAACCAAATGCTTCTTCCGAGGAGGAATCCCTATGCGTGGTTTCATGAAATATGCG
This sequence comes from Bilophila sp. T19-St14, assembly GCF_059728385.1. Classification (NCBI taxonomy): domain Bacteria; kingdom Pseudomonadati; phylum Thermodesulfobacteriota; class Desulfovibrionia; order Desulfovibrionales; family Desulfovibrionaceae; genus Bilophila; species Bilophila sp. T19-St14. The sequence continues at coordinate 1,157,187 of NZ_BAAGFT010000001.1, read as the reverse complement.
TGCGTGTTGGCCCTTCCCCTGCTCGTAGCGGCGGGAGCGGCGCAGGCCCAGACGTGGCCCGACGGCGGCAATCCGTCTGAAGGTGCCGCCCTGTATGATGGCTGTGTCCCCTGTCATACGCTGAACGGCAACGGCCTTGCTGGGAAGCCGGTATCCGAGCTGATGGACAAGATGAAGGCGTACCAGAGCGGCACCTTCACCGACGCCAAATTGCTTGGCATGCAGCAGGTATTGAAGCCGTTGTCCGACAAGCAGCTTCTGGATCTTGCGGCCTATATCAACAAGATGTAATTCCGTAAAAAAGGTCTCACCTCCCTTTGCTCCTTGAAAGCGGCACCCATTGGGGGCCGCTTTTTGGCGTTCGGCATGGGGATCCTTGTCCCTGTCCGGGGCTTGTGTTACAGCAAAAGTCCCTTGAGCACCTTTCTTTTTCTGGAATGCCCATGTCTTCTTTCCGTTCGATTCAGGTCGTCAATGTCCGTTGGTTCAACGCCACAGCGTGGTATGGGCTGGAGCTCGCCCGCCTGCTCAATGCTGCGGGGCACGAAAGCCGCGTCGTGGCTTTGGCGGGCACGGAAACCTTCGCCAAAGCCGAGGAAATGGGGTTGCGTCCGTTGTCCATGCCGCTGAATGCCAAAAATCCGTTGGAATTCCCCGGGCTCATCCGTGACATGGGGCGCCTTGTCCGCGGGTTCCGGCCCGATGTGGTGAACTGCCACCGGGGGGAATCCTTTTTGTTCTGGGGGCTGCTCAAAGGCATGGGCGGATACGCGCTTGTCCGCACGCGAGGGGATCAGCGGCTCCCGAAAGGGAACCTCCCCAACCGGATTTTGCACACGCGGGTGGCTGACGCGGTTATCGCCACCAATTCGGTGATGGCCCGCCACTTCGCGGAAAAGATGCATGTACCCGCCGAGCGGCTGCATATGATTTTGGGCGGCGTGGACACGGAGCGTTTCCGGTTTGATCCTGAGGGCAGGGCGGAAGTCCGTGCCCGATATGGCTTTACGGATGACGAATGCGTCGTTGGCCTGCTCGGACGGTTTGATCTCGTGAAGGGGCAAAGGGAAACCATCGCAGCGCTGGCGAAGCTCGTAGATGAAGGCGTGCGGAACATCCGGCTGCTGCTTCTCGGCTTTTCCACGGCGACGCTTCAGGAAGAGGTTGAAGCGTGGATCCGTGAGGCGGGCATGGAACGGTATGTGACCATCACCGGAAAAGTCCCGGATGTGGCGGCCTGCCTGTCCGCGCTAGACGTGGGGGTGGTCGCCTCCTTGTGGTCTGAAACCATCGCCAGGGCCGCGCTTGAGATCATGGCCTGCGGGCGGCCGCTCGTATCCACCTCTGTGGGGGTCATGCCGGATCTGCTCCCCGCGTCGGCACTGGTTGCGCCGGGGGATGTGGACGCGCTGGCCGGCGTATTGCGGCGGGCGGTGACGGATGCGGCTTGGAGGCGTGATTTGGCCGGGCATTGCTCCACGCGCATCATGTCCCTCCGGGGCAAGGATTTTCTCGAACAGACGTTGGCTGTCTATGCGGAAGCGTGCCGTCGGCGGCATTCATCCTAGGGCTGTCCGGCTTTGGGATGGTGCTGTTTCAAGACGGCCTGCTTCATGGCAGGCTGGAGCGTGTCGTCAATTGTATATAATCTATTGAAAATATTAAATTATTTCTCGAGCTATAAAATATATTTTAATAGTTTCAAATAGTTACTTCTTGAAGAACGACACGGCCTAGGGATTCGATAAATGAAAAGGCTGTGTTATAGAAAATGGTTGATGCTTTTTTCCTTGAAGCTCCAAAGGGATAACCGGCAAAATGCCTTAGCCGTGGATCCCGCCAAGGGGAAAACCTGAGAAAAAGGCTGTATTTTCACCGCACTATGGAGATGAAACAGCCACAAACTATAGCAGAGCCAATGAAAAACTTTTGAAAGGAAGAGGGGAGAAGCGCGGGGAGCTCCCATTTATTCAGAAAAGGCTTTGTTTTATAGAAGGGTTTGTTTTTATAATATATTGAAATAATTTATATTTTTAATAAAATTAGTGATTTGGCATTTATATTTTCAAAGAAGATCATCCTTCTCAATTACCCCATAAATCCTTTCTTAGTACAGAGCCTCAGAAAAAAGTTTCACCCCAATGTCGAGCTATGCGCCTGTTACGGCCGCCGCCGGAGGCGGGACGGCGTAATGGCCTCGCCAGTTGTCGTTGAGGCATGGAGAAATCGGGAGTATGTCCTTGACCTCTACTCCCGAATGCTCCGCGACAGAATCATCGTGCTGGATACAGCCATTGAAGACTGGACGGCAACGATGATCACCAGCCAGCTTTTGTTTCTGGAACAAGCCAACCCGTGGCAAGAAATAGCTCTTTACATCAATAGCCCCGGAGGGCTGATCTCAGCGGGGCTCGCCATTTATGACACTATGCAGTTCATTGCCTGCCCTGTGGCAACCTGCTGTATGGGGCAAGCCGCCAGCATGGCAGCCGTGCTGCTCGCCGCAGGTTCACCGGGAAGGCGTTTTTCATTGCCCCATAGCCGAATCATGATCCACCAGCCACACGGCGGCTATGCCGGGCAAGCGTCCGATATTCAGATCCATGCACAGGAAATTACTCGTCTGAAAGGGCTTCTGACCGATATTCTTGCGGAACACTCCAGAATGGGCCGTGAGGAGCTTGAACCAATGCTGGATCGAGATACTTTTTTATCTCCTCAAGAAGCACTGGATCTAGGGATTATCGACAACATTATCAAAAAGCGTTGATCCCTGCGAGCGACTTTGTATTGATATATCCCGTTTCGTTACTAGCCCCTACCACCTCGGCAGGGGCTTTTCGTTTGCTTCCGGGGAGGAGTTGGGATAGATTCCTGCTGTGGGGCACGCCTCCCGAAAGGAGGCAACCCCATGAAGCACTTCCTGCGGGACGTCGCAGCGCTTGCGCTCGCCACGGAGGATTTAGCTGGGAATGATTATGTTATCAAAACAACCATTTTGCAGTATTCCCCCGGTAATGCTTTTGCCCGCTGGATGCTTCCCGGTGCAGGAGCTACCAAGCTCGTTACCGAAAGTGAAATCTACACCCTGGAAGGCGTGCTTGTGGCTAAAATCCCTGTGAATCGCAGTATCGCCGCTGGCGGAGGATACACCATCGGGGCATGGAAAACTATTTTTGATGATGTGGCGCAGGAGATTGTAAAAGTCCTCAAAGAGCAATTACTTGGGATAAAGAAAAACAAAGACTAGGGTTACTGAATAGCATAATAAAGGCGGCTCCGAAGAGCCGCCTTTCGTTTACTTTAAATCTTTGCCACAGAACCTACATACTGCCGCATCCTTGAGGATCAGCTCTTTGCAATATGGGCACCTGACGCGCTGGGAATCGTCTTGCTTTTGTATTGGGCCAAGAATCAAAATAATAATGACTGCAAAGGGCAAAAAGAAACAAACCAATGACCAGATCCAAGCTTCCCTGTTTTTGTTTTTAGCGAGCTTGTATCCAAGAACAGCAGAAATAACAGGGATCAGGCATATAAAAATTGCATACAATTCAAAACCGCCAATTCCATACATAGCGTAATCCTCCTCACATCCGCACATCACAGGATGGGAAAAAAGTCAAGAATCGAAAAAATTTTTCCAGATTTTTGCGCGCCCTAATTCCGCAAAAACGGTGCATAGCGTAGAATTGCCTGTAAAAAGGACTATTGCTCTATGCCCGTACTTTTTCTTGGAATTGACGCCAGAGGTATAAAATCTGGTGCCGCACAGGCAAAAGATGCCCTTGGTGGAGTATCGCAGGCTACTGAAACTCTGGACAAGAAAACCGCCTCACTTTCCAAGACATTTGACTCAGCATTTTCTCGGACAAAAGGGAATGCTCAACAGTTGCGCTCCCTCGCACAGCAACTTGTAGCAGTTTATTCCGCCTACAAATCACTGAGCGCCCTTGGCTCAACTTTAAAACTTGGTGTTTCGACGAATCAGGAATGGGAAGAATCAAAACTTTCCATTGCTTCCGTTATTGCCGCAACCAATACACTTTCTGATTCTCAGGGAAAGGTATTGGAAGGCGCTGAAAAATTTACTGCGGCGCAAGAGCTTGCCGCCCAGATGATGGAACGTATTCAGGTGTTGGGGTTGCAGACCACGGCGACGACTCAAGACCTCGTAAACGGAGTGCAGGGCATTATAGCCCCTGCTACTCGCGTAGGTATTGAGCTTGAAAAAATTCCTGATCTTGCCGTGAATATTGCCCAGGCAATGGGTGCGATGAAAATCCCGTTGGAGCAAATGCGGACCGAGGCAGAAGCACTACTTTCTGGCAATATTAATAGAGCACAGGATATTCTTGCGACAAATCTCGGAATAACCGGGGAAATGGTCAGGAACTGGCAAAAGCAGGGCACTCTTCTTCAGGAGATCAATATAAGGCTTGAATCATTTAGGCTATCCGGGGAAGCCATTGCGGATACATGGACAGGTCTGACGAGTAACCTCGAAGAATATATACAATTTATTTCCCGTGGTGCAGGGGAGGGGCTCTTCGAGAACTTAAAGCAGGCTGTCCGTGAGATTCAGAAGACTCTTGTTACGACCAATGCAAAAACTGGATATGCCGAAATTTCTGGTGACGTTAAAAATCTCGTTGCCGCCTATAAAGAGCTGAACAATTTCATAGGGGAGCGGCTTTTATCTGCGACTCGTTCTTTTTTAAATGCACTGAAAGAACTCAACGATCCTGAACAGCTTAACCAATTGAAAGAGACTCTTTCAAATATATGGGATACAGCAGGTGATATTGGTAGCCGTTTGACCTCTATTATCGGTTGGATAGGAGATGTTGCGGTTAAAGCAGCAGATGGCTGGAACCGTTTACCTGAACCCATCCGTGAAGTAGGGTTGATTACTGCGATCCTAGCTGGCCCAAAAGGTATTGCCGCTGTAGGAGGATTGACTTCACTTTATTCATCTTTCTCCAATTCTCTTTTGGCAATTGAGCTTGTTCAAGCTGGAATTATCGATAATCAGGATGTGATGTTTAAAAATAGCGAAGAGCTTGCAGAATATCTTGATAATCTTCGGGAGCATCCTGAAAAATTATATGAAAAAGAAGCCGAACTCAATAGAGCCATTATTGAAACAGAACAGCAACTAAAGTCGATTTCAGATTATGGAAACCCTTTTATGGAGGTGTATTCTGGTGCTGATGCTCTTCAATCTCGGCTTAGTAGTTTAAACTCCCAATTGAGTACGCTACGAGAATTTTTGGGAACTAATAAAAAGGCAGTACAAATAGAGGAGACTGGGGGAACTCCATACATTCCCAAAAAAGAAATTAAAAATAAACCCAATACAGGTAATAATAAGGCGCTCACTGAAAGTCAAAAAAATCGTATTGAATCTGCAAGAAGAGCCCTTGAAGGATATCGAGCCGAGATTGAACGTCTTAAAGGCAGCGGAGATGATTTCGGAATCAACCTGAATAAAAAACTTGTCGAAATTGCAAAAAATGCCAAGAACGCCGGGCTTTCCATGTCGGAAATGAAGGCGCTCCAAGACGAATATTCTCAAGCAGCTATTGCCAAGCACTATGAGGACATTGCTAAGGCTATTCAAGATGTAGATCTCCAAATTGCCAATATGCGCGGCGATACAGCAAAAGCGCAGATGATGGAACTGAGCAGACAATCTGAGGAATTAAGAAAACGCTTAATTGCCTTGGGGGAAGCGCCAGACCGGGTTGCCGCTAAGGTTGAAGAGTTCAGAAAAGCCTTTAACTTACAATCTCAGATCAAAGACGCTCAGGCAGCAGCCGATTTTTATAAAGAGCTTGCTGAATTATCTGGTGATTATGGGCGGTCTCAGGAATACACCAATACTCTTTTGGCATTGCAGGCCGATAACCTTGTTCGGAATGTAGGCATTACCAGAGAACTTGCTGATGAATGGCTGCGGCTCCAGAAAATCCAGAACAGCCGGGAAGCATGGGCCGGGGCCTATCGTGCAACACAGCAATACTTCTCAGAGGCTACTAACCTCGCGCAAGGGTTTGAGAATGTTACGACAAACGCCTTTTCCGGCATGGAAGACGCGATAGTGGAATTCGCTTCTACCGGGAAGCTATCCTTCTCGGACATGGTGAATTCCATGATTTCCGATCTTATCCGTCTGACGGTGCGGGCTAACATTACCGGGCCATTGGCTGGTGCATTGGGCAGTGGCCTGACGAGTTTGTTCAGTCTTGGAGGTGGCGCTGCCACGGCGTCGGTTATGGATAACCCCATCTCAAGCGGCTGGGCAAATTCCTTTATAGGCAGGAATTCATTCGCTGCTGGCGGGGTTTTCTTCGGCGGCGACCTTTCATCATACCGGAACGGCATCGTTTCCAGTCCGACATTCTTCACCCATGATCGGCATATTTCCCGTTACGCCAAGGGTGCTGGCCTCATGGGCGAGGCCGGGCCGGAGGCCGTCATGCCGCTCGCGCGGATGTCTGGCGGGTATTTGGGCGTTCGGGCGGAAACGGGTACTTCCCCACAGAACATCAACATCACCGTCGAGCTTGAAAACCGTTCAGGGCAACCGCTCCAGGCGTCTCAGGGGGCCGCGCGTTTCGACGGGCGGAAATGGGTGGTGGGCGTCGTCATCGATGCTTACCAGAACAACGAGATGAACATGCGTAACGTGCTCAACATGAGGTAGTCATGGATTACTGGCCGTCATATATACCGAAACCTTCTTCGCTTTCGGAAAGCGTCGATGATCCGTACATCGAGGCCACATCCGAGACCGGCGACGATGCGGCCCGCGTCCGTTATTCGAAAGAGCGGCAAGGGCCGACGAAACTGACGTGGAAGATCATGCGTCTTGGCGATTTTGTGGCCCTCAAGCAATTCTACGCCGACCACCGGGCCATTGAGTTCCTTTGGCTGCACCCCTCCCGTGGGCTGACATACAAGACGCGGTTCGTGTCTTCCCCTATTTCGTCTTCTGAGGATGGAAAGTCTCCGTTTGTGGCGCAGGTTGAGGTCACGCTGCAAATCGTTGAGCTTGCGCCGACCGAACAAGAGCAACCGTCCGTATCCGATCTCATGGATACAATTAATGCGGGGGCTGATAAGGCGGTTCAGGCGGCGATTGACGCGGAACAGGCTCGTGACGATGCGAAGGACTACGCCAAAAAGGCCGCCGCAAGCGCAAAGGAAGCGGCTGATACGGCGGCAGAGATACCCGCCGCCGTGGAAGCGGGCATCGAACGCATTGAGGAGGCGGGGGCGGCACAGGTTGAAGCCGTCAATTCAGCCGGGACTACCCAAGTATCCAAGGTAAACAGCGCCGGGACGAAGCAGACTACAGCCGTCAATTCAGCCGGGACGGCACAGGTATCAAAGGTGAATAGTGCCGGGACGGCACAGGTTAAAGCCGTGGAAGACGCCGGAAGTGAGCAAATAGCGGCGGTTAAGAGCGAGGGGAAAGCTCAGACGGCTGCTGCAAAAAAACAGGCCGATGCGGCAGCAGCATCCGCTGAGGAGGCGGCCGAACGGCTGGCAGAGTTCAAGGATCTTGGCGCTGCGGCAAAGACGCTCGCCGCAGGCTCGAAGGCTACGGCCAGTTTCGATTCGTCAACAGGCATCCTCACCATCGGTGTCCCAGAAGGAAAAAAAGGGGATAAAGGCGATCCCGGAACATTTCTTAAAGACGGGGTGACAGTTATCGCCAATGCCTCTGGAGAAGCTGTAGCGAAAGACCTGGCAATCGGCGGTGATGCGTCGGATCTGGCTTCTGACCGTGGGCAGATTGGCAATATTCCTACGACACGCATCGCGGATTTAAATACTTTTTTGGAATCTGGCGTTTACCGGGTAAAGTGGGGTGATGATAATAATCCCGGCTTGAATACACCTCCAGGCACCGCCGTCAATGGTATAGTCTATGTTGCTTCATGTAAGAATGCCGTCGGTAAAATCATGGAATGTCGTCAGATTGTATACCGGTTAGGTACGCCGGGTAGTAATGACTGGAATATTTTCACTCGTGAGATGATGTCGGGCGGTACGTGGTCGCCGTGGCGTTGGATATTGACGGACGTTTCTCTTGGCGATGGGCTCTATTTCACCAATGGAAAGGTATCAGTCCCGAACTACGAAGGTGCGACGGCATCGACCGCCGGGACGAGCGGCCTTGTACCACCCGCAGCCGCCGGACAGCAGGAAAGCTTTTTGACCGGAGGCGGGGAGTACAAGCCAGCGCTCACGAAGATTTCGGACAGCGTGAACTTGGCGGACTCGAAGACGGCGGCGTCCACTAAGTCTGTAAAAACAGTGTACGACAGCTTGGAAGCCTTACGCCTCTCTTTCCTCGGCGTCCCGCGCTACTGGCGCTCGACGACCCTCCCTGAGAACCATGTCTGGGCGAACGGAGACCTTGTCCTGTTCTCCGACTGGCCTGAACTGAAAAAAGTCTATGATGACGGTGGATTTGCCGGGATGCTGCTCGCTTATAATGCCGACAGTGCAACCATAGCAGCAAACCTTGGCAAGTGGCGTCCCAATGCGGCTAAACCCACGGGATTATATGTCCCTAAGCTGGACGGCCAGTTTTTCCGAGCTTGCACGGGCGCGGGACAAGCTGGTGAGACTGTCACGGATAAAGGACGACACATTTCCGGCACATGGGTGACCGGATGGAATTCGGCGTTCATACCGACAATCGGAACGGGAGGCGCGGTCTATACAATCTCATCCCAAGCGAATGAACCCGTCTACAGTTCAAATATAAAAGTAAGCCGGCCTTTTAATGTAGGATTCGATTCAGCCCTTGTATGGGATGAACATGATGGAGATGAGTTCGTACCGGCCCACGTACATATCCCTTTGATTCTATACATGGGACGGACTGCCTAAATAGAGTATAACATGGAATCCATTTTGTTCAGCAACATAGCCATATCTATGTACATGCGCACGGAACTCATCTGTCTCCCAACTCCCGGCCTCTCTAGCCGTAACAGTAGGCCCCCAAGCTCGGAAAGGCTTCTTTTAAAGCATAACCAACAATAAAAGGAATAAGATATGACCATGCCTCAAATGTATATGTACGATTTGAATACCGGAGAATACACAGGCTGCCGTGATGCAACTCTGCGCCCGAACGGTGAACCAATTCTTGATGCCACCGGCGCGACGCCTGTTGCTCCACCCACCGCTATTCCCGATGGATGCATTGCCCGTTGGAATGGCAATGCGTGGGAGACGGTGGAAGATCACCGCCAACATATGGATGAACGCGGTCGTAAAAAGGGTGGGACGCCGTACTGGCTTCCCGGTGATACGTGGCGTTCAGAGCCCCGGTATATGGAGGAGCTTGGGCCGCTCCCGGAAAGCGCATTGCTTGAGCGCCCGGAGCGTCCGCTCGACGAATATAAGGCAGATAAGCGCCGGGAAATCGCTGCGGGCCATACGGCGGCGTTGACGGCAACCCTGACTATGCCCGCCGAATCCCCGTCCGCGGCGGAAGTGGCGACGGGAGCAGCGCTTTTCGCTGTTGACGACGCCGAGGGGCTTGCCGACGTGCAGACGATCTTGATCGCGAGGAGGGACGAGTTGCTGGCGGCTGTAGAAGCGGCACAACGCCGAGAAACGGTCTCGGAGATCGTGGTCTCTTACCCGGTCTAGCGGTGAAATTTATGCAGAGGCAGGGGGGAGTTATGCAATAATAGGTAACTTATAATTCTACGGCGGGAAGCTGTACCTCGCCAAAGCCGACATGCCCGCCTGTGTCTGGACTCCCGATACAGCCGGACTCTGGCAGTGGGAAGAAGTGCAGGCGTGAGCGTCATGAATACCTTTACCGGAGTGAAGCGATGACGAAACTTTCCCAACTTATCGAGCGCAACCGTCGACATTCAGAATCGCCCTACATCCTGCTTCTGGAGGCCGCATTGCCCATGCCTTTCCAAAGTCCATTTGCCTAAAGGAGGCTGTGAGATGGATTGCACTTTTGCCAGCGACAATACCAGCGGCGTACACCCGAAAGTGATGGAAGCCCTGAACAAGGCCAATGTGGGCGCGGCGGAACCTTACGGAGACGACCCGTGGACTGCCGAAGCCGAGGGCTGTTTCAAGGCGCTGTTCGGCGATGACGTCGACGTGTTCCTTGTCCCGCTCGGTACGGGCGCGAACGTGCTTGGGTTCAACCGTATGATACGCTCGTGGCACTCCGTTCTGTGCAGCGACATGGCCCACACGCACACCTCGGAAAGCGGGGCTGTGGAAGCTATCGTGGGCTGCAAGATGACCCCCATCCCCTCCGTTCACGGCAAGATTTCCGCAGGGGCCCTTTCCGCATATCTGACGGATATGGGCAGCCCGCACCACAACCAGCCCGGCTTGGTGGCGCTCACGCAGTCCACTGAAGTGGCTACGGTGTACACGCCGGAAGAGATCAAGGCCATTGTCGATGTGGCGCACGCGAACGGCTTGTACGTGCACATGGACGGTGCGCGCATCGCCAACGCTGCGGTTGCGCTCGGCTGTGACGTGCGTTCCTTCACCAAGGATCTCGGCGTGGATATGATGTCGTTCGGCGGTACGAAGAACGGCATGATGATGGCTGAATCCGTCGTTGTCTTCAATAAGGATTTCGTGCGGGATTTCGTGACCCTCCGCAAGCAGAACCTTCAGCTTGCCTCCAAGATGCGGTTCCTTGCGGCCCAGTACATCGCGTATTTCAAGGACGGGCTGTGGTTGGAAAACGCCCGGCACGCCAACAATATGGCCCGCCTGCTTGCGGATCTCATTTCCGGTATGCCGCATGTGGAGCTGGCCCATCCCGTGGAAGGCAACGGCGTGTTCGCCAATATGAAGCCTGAGCATATAGCCGCACTGCAGCGGCAGTATTTGTTCTATGAGGTTGATCCGTCCGCGCATACCGTGCGCTGGATGCTCAGCTTCAATACTTCCGAAGAGCAGGTTCGTGCGTTCGCCAAGGCAATCGGCGCATTGGCATAGAATCCGTTTCTGGAGCCGTGCGGAAAGCCTTTCGGAGATGTTCGGAAGGCTTTTTTTGCGGGAAAAGAACCTTTGTGCGAGGCGGTACGGGAACCCAATGCCTGATCCCGTCGCCGGGGAGAAAAGACCCCCGCGCGAGGCGGCTCGATTGTGATCGCCGGTACTGCGCCGGAAGAGAAAAGCCTTGCAAGGAATCAGGGAAAATCGCCTTGAAAACGCATGGAGCTTTGGGGGGAGTTTTTTCTGGAAAAATGCCCTTTCCGCAAAGCTGCCGGTGCGGGGCCGCTTCCCCTTCCATTGCCAAAGGCTGTCGCGTTTATGGAAGCCCTGTCTCAGCCCCTTGGTGAGGCCTTGTCAGAGCAGTTGTTCCACCTTAGGGCCTGTTCATGCAAAACGAGAATAAACATTAAACATAATTTTTACAGATTGTTATCCATATTTTGAGCATGCTGCATTTTTCTTGGCTCTGTTATAGTTTGTGGTTGTTTCATCTCCACAGTGCGGTAAAAATACAGCCTTTTTCTCCGGTTTTCCCCTTGGCGGGATCCACGGCTAAGGCATTTTTCCGATTATCCCTTTGGAGCTTCAAGGAAAAAAGCATCAACCATTTTCTATAACACAGCCTTTTTCTTCAGCCCTCTTCAATCATGGGAAAAATCTAGCACCGTGTGAACACGCCCTAACACAATATTAAAAAATAGGCTCCGACATATACTATGTGGTTGTGTTATCTTCACAGTATGATGAAACTACGGACATTTTCTCCATCTTTTCCGTCGATGGACGTCATGCTTGGGGCCTTTTATTAGTCATTCCTTTGGGCTTTCAAGAAATAAAGCATCAACCGCTTCCCATGACATGGTTTTGGGGAGCTGGATGCCGTCCTGAGCGGTATGTTTTTGCACAAAGCTATGCTAGGGTATTTCCGGCGCAGCTGCGTCGTCGTCAAGCCGGGTGACGAGCACAGCCCCGTCCGTGAGTTCCGTCAACGCGGCTTCGAGGGCAGGGATGTTCTGATCGGGGAGCAGGAGTTCGTAGGTGGCGTCCACGCCGAAGTTTTCCGAGGCGACTGTGGCCCGATAGTCCGGCAACAGGCGGCGGAAGACCGTAATATGGGGATAGTCGAGGACTACCTCAAGGCGCGCGGGGATCATATGCTCGCGTGTGGGCAGGCTTTCCAAGCCCAGTTTGACCATACCCTGATATGCCCTGACGAGGCCTCCCGTGCCGAGCTTGATGCCGCCGAAGTAGCGGGTTACGACCGCGGAAAGCTCGCCGACCCCGCCGTGCAGCAGCATGGTGAGCATGGGGCGGCCCGCCGTGCCGTGCGGTTCGCCGTCGTCGCTGTAGCCGACCTTGCTGGTTTGGCCGGGCGCTCCGGCGGCGTAAGCCCAGCAGTTGTGGGTCGCGTCGGGGAATTCCTGCTTGATCCGCTCAATGAAGGCTTTTGCCGCCTCTGGGGTCGGCGTATGGGCAAGGCTGACGATGAACCGGCTGCGGCGGATGATCTCTTCGCAGCGGTGCATGGCTTCCGGGGCGAGATCCGGGATGAAATAGGAGACAGACATGGAAATAAGGTGTAGCGTCTGATGGGCGGCGGGTCAAGCTCGCGTCCGTCTTCACCGTATTTCTTGCACTTTTTACAGGGGGATATTTTTTTCTGGAAAAAGTACAGATAAGGCTTTACAAGAGGGCTGGATTCTTATAAACAGGAATCGTTCCTGATTGAGAACCCAAGCAACACATTCCACATAACCTCATCATCCTCAAAGGAGACTCCCATGAGCAAGACCGACAAGAATCTGATGGACGCTTTCGCTGGTGAATCTCAGGCTAACCGCAAGTACCTCGCTTTCGCCAAGCAGGCTGACAAGGAAGGCCTGCCTCAGGTTGCCAAGCTGTTCCGCGCCGCCGCCGAAGCTGAAACCATCCACGCCCATGCCCACCTCCGCAATGCCGGAAAGATCGGCGACACCACCGCCAACCTCAAGGCCGCCATCGAAGGCGAAACCTACGAATTCACCAAGATGTATCCCGACATGATCGCCGACGCCAAGGAAGAAGGCCAGGATCGCATCGCCAAGTACTTCGATATGGTCAACAAGGTTGAAGAAGTGCACGCCAACCTCTACAAGAAGGCCCTTGCCGATCCTTCCTCCATCACCGGCGATTTCTATGTCTGTACCGTGTGCGGCTACACGCAGGAAGGCCCCTGTGACAAGTGCCCCATCTGTGGCGCCGTGGCCGCCGCTTTCGCCAAGATCGACTAGTTCCTGCACCTTAATGGAGTGGGCCGGAACTGTTTTTTAAACAGCTTCGGCCCGCTTCAAAGCATTTGGGCTGAAAAGGTGAGCTGACGGAACGCCGTTACGCAAGCCCGTCAAGTACACCCAACCCAGCCGCAAAAGGGCATCTCTCCCGCAAGGAAGAGATGCCCTTTCTCATATCTGTGTCGCAGGAAACGGTTGATGTTTTCTTGAGGCTCCAGTGGATAACCAATAGCCTGTCTCAACTGGAGCGTTTTCACGTTGAAAATGTCCTTTCGGCTGTGGGAAGCAGGCGGTCGATGCGAAGGCATACGCACGATGCATTTGTGCTGTTCAATGCCGGAACGGACGTGTCTTAAACTTTGGCTGTGTTTAAGTTTGTGGTTGATACAAGATTCCAACTGGAAAGGAAGAGTTCTTTGGAAATTATCTGGAGGTCTCGCAACAATTCTTCAAAACTGGATTTCATGTAATGAACAAAAAATGAGAGAGGCCCACATCACCAGACGTGGAATGAACTTTTATCTATTGATTTTCATTGAAAAAAATCATCAACCGTAAAATTGAACACAGCCTAAACTTTAACATGGGAAAAATGTTAACGTTCCTTTGCCCTATGGAGCCCCGCCAACGGACAAACCGGAGAAAAGGATTGGCTGTGCTATAGAAAACGGTTGGTGTTTTTTTCCTTGAAGTTCCAAAGGATTAACCGAGTAAAATGCCTTATCCGTGTATCCCGCCAAGGGGAAAACCGGAGGAAAAGGCTGTATTTTCACCGCACTGTGGAGATGAAACAACCTCATACTATAACAGAGCCAAAGGATTTTCCCGCCATAGTGTGGGGCTGAAACAGCCAAATCCTATGGCGGGATTATTCCCGCCTTTGGCATTTCGCCAACTGAAACGTCAAGAACCAGCCGCCATGACGGGGCCAAAGGGGAAAGCTGGGAAGAGGGATTCGATAAGGGCAAAAGTCTTTGAAAAAGGAGGGGAGGGGGCTTGGGGGAGGGGAGGGAAAAACTTTCTCCAGAAAGTTTTTCCCTCCCCTCCCCCGAATCCCTATTTCTCCCCATCCTGCGGCAACGTCCTGCGGTGCTTGAGGCTGACGCCCTCGACCATAAAATAGGCGTGCTCGGCGATGTTCTCGGCGCGGCGGCAAACGCGATCCAAGGCACGGGTGATCAGCACGATGTGCATGGACTCCCACGGCTCAAGCGTGCGGTCGCCGACGGCCTGCATGAGCTTCTGGAAAATGTTCACCATCATCTGCGCGGTTTCATCATCGTAGCGGCTGACGGCAAGGGCGCTGGGGGCGTCGCCGTTCTGGAAGGCGAGCAGGGCATTGTGGAGCATGGCGCTCGTACGGGTGCACAGCGCCCTGAGATCCTTTTCCACAATGGAGGGGACGGGCTTGTCCGAGAGCGTGACCTGCTCGGCGACGACGACGGATTCATCCCCGATGCGCTCCAGATCCAACACCATGCGCACGACGCTCATAAGGAAGCGCAGATCGCGGGCAACGGGCTGCGTGCGGGCGAGGATGTTGAGCGTGGCTTCATCGATCTCGTTTTCAAGGTCGTCAATATCCGTATCTCCGTCGAGCACGGCGGCGGCGCGGGGAAGATCGTGATTCAACACCGCGATGGCGGCATCGTCGAGGGCCTGCTGCGTCTTGCTCCCCATGATGAGGAGTTTGGCGCGCAGGTTGTCCAAAAGCTGCTGCGTGTAGTGTTCCTGATAGGCCATAAGGCGTCTCCTTGGCGGAATGTGTTCCGCATGTGCGTAATTGGGGCGGGCGGCTTACCCGAAGCGCCCGGTGATGTAGTCCTCGGTCTGCTTCAGTGAGGGGTTGGTGAAAATCTTCTCCGTCAGATCGCACTCGATCAGCTTGCCCATATAGAAAAAGGCGGTGCGGTCGGAGACGCGGGCGGCCTGCTGCATGCTGTGGGTGACGATGACGATGCTGAGCTGGCTCTTGAGCTCGTGGATGCCTTCCTCGATGCGCTGCGTGGCGATGGGGTCGAGGGCGCTGGCGGGTTCGTCCATGAGCAGGACTTCCGGCTCCACGGCAAGGGCGCGGGCGATGCACAGGCGCTGCTGCTGGCCGCCGGAGAGCCCAAGCGCCGAGGTGTGCAGGCGATCCTTCACCTCTTCAAAGATGGCGGCGCGGCGGAGGCTTTCCTCCACCTTGTCGGCGATGAGCGATTCGTCGCGCTCGCCGTTGACGCGCAGGCCGTAGGCCACGTTCTCAAAAATGGTCTTCGGAAACGGCGTCGGCTTCTGGAAGACCATACCCACGCGGCGGCGCAGGTTCACCACGTCGAAGCCGGGGGCGTTGATGTCTTCCTTGTCCAGCGTGAGCAGCCCTTCGGTACGCGTGCCGGGGATAAGGTCATTCATGCGGTTGAGGCAGCGGAGGAACGTGCTCTTGCCGCATCCCGACGGGCCGATGAGGGCCGTGACCTGTTTTTCGGGAAACTCAAGGCTGATGTCGAAGAGCGCCTGGGAACTGCCGTAGAAAAAGTTGACGTTCCGGGCCGCCATTTTGGGCTCCCCGGAAGGTTTCGGAGCCTGGGCGCTGTCGAGGGTGACGGACGGTTCTATGGATTGGGGCATGGTTTTCTCCATGAGTACGCTCACAAATGCCTATGTTGCTCCCCGCCGGTGATGCCGGACGGGGTTTTTTAGTCAAAAAGGGGCCGTGTCCCGTTTGGGGCCGGAAGGCTTGCGGGGCGGTTTTCCGTTCTTTGAATCTGTGCCGTCTGGGGAAGGGCTGCGGGGTTCGGGCCCCTTCTTGGGGAAGGGGCGCTTCGTCACGTCCTTTTTTCCGTTTCCCCAGAGAGGGGAAGCGTGAATTGCAGGCAGCCGCCGGGGCCGGGTTCCGCCCAGATCCGCCCGCCGTGGCGCTCGACGATGTGCTTGCAGATGGCAAGGCCGAGCCCGGTGGAGGCGGGGCTACTGCGGTGCTTCTCCACCCTGTAGAAGCGCTCGAACACGCGGGCGATGTCCGCCTGCGGGATGCCGGGCCCGTCGTCGCGTATCGTGAACAGCGCTTCCGGCAGCCCGTTGCCGTCGAGGTGCTTCCCGCCGGAAACCCTGATGGTGGAGCCTTCAGGGGCGTAGCGGCAGGCGTTTTCGATAAGGTTGCGGAAAACCTGCCCGATGAAGTGGGGATCGGCCCGCACGGCAAGGGCGGGATCGATGTCGGTTTCCAGCTTCAGGCCGTGCGGGGCGGTCTGCGGCTGGCAGGCCGTGGTCACGTCGGAAAGGAGGCCCGCGGCCCTCACCGTTTCCATTTCCATAGGCACCGCGCCGCTCTCGATGCGCGAGAGCTTGAGCAGGTCTTCCACCATCGTCCCCATATGCTGGGCGTTGCGGAGGATGGTTTCCGCAAACTTGGCGCAGATGGAGGGATCTTCGGCGGCGGAATCCCGGAGCGTTTCGGCGTAGCCCGCGATGGCCGTCAAGGGCGTGCGCAGCTCATGGGAGACGTTGGCGACGAATTCCTTCCGTACCCGCATGAGCCGGGCCATTTCGCTGATGTCGTGGAAGACCGCCACGGCGAGCACGTCATGGATGGCTTCGCGGGGCCTGATGAACTGCACGCTCAGGATCATGTCCGGGCGGGGCTCCACTTCCAGCGTGATGAGCCGGGGCTTGTCCTGGGGCGCGGAAAGCAGCTCGTCGAGGGCCTGCTGGATTTCCGCCGCGGGGATGACCTCCACGGGGAACTTGCCTTCCGCGTCCTTGGCCTGCGGGAACAGGCGTACGAGGGCGGGGTTGACCAGCCGGATGCGCCCTTTTTCGCCGATGACGAGCACGCCTTCGTTCATCACGTCGAGGATGGTTTTGAGCTGCGCCTTGTTCTCCGCGATGGTGCGCAAGTGTTCCTCGGTACGGTCGGCCATTTCGTTGACGGCACGGGCCAGCCGCCGGAATTCCCTGCCGGGCAGGATATGGAGACGGCGGCGGCTGCCCTGCCCGGCGGGACCTGTGGCGATGCTTTCCACGACCCGGATCATCTCCTTGAGCGAGCGTTCCAGATGCGTCGAGAGCCCGTAGGCGAAGAGCAGGGCGATCAGCGTCGCCAGCCCGACGATGGCGAGCCACTGGCGTTCCGACTGGGCGATGCGTTCTTCCACGTGCTTGAGCGGCACGGCGACCCGGATGAAGCCGTCCGGCAGGCTTCCGGCGGCGGGGAAGGGGAGGGCCGCATAGACCAGATCCGTATCCAGCGTATTGCTGTGGCGGATGCTGACCCCGAAGCCTTCCCGGACGGCGGCCCCGATTTCTTGGCGATCCGCGTGGTTGTCGAGGTCGTTCAGGCTGATTTGTTCGGAGTCGGATTCCGCAAGGACGGTTCCGTCCGCGCCGATGAAGGTGATGCGGATGCCGAGCTCCGTGCCGATCCGGTCAAAGGCGGCGGAGAGCCCCCGTACGCCGTCCGGGGCCGCTTCCATCTGCATGCGGATGAGCGCGGCTTCGCGCCGGGCATTGCGGATGGTCTCGTCTATGCCGTCTTCCTTGATGTTTTTGCGGACATACAGCCCCGGGAGCACCAGCGTCATGACAATGACGGCCAAGAAGCAGAGGAAGAGGCGTGTCCTGAACTTGGTGTCGCGCATGTTACTCCTTGCAGCGGTAGCCTACGCCGCGCACTGTTTCGATGATTTCGGCCGCGTCCCCGAGCTTGTTGCGCAGGCGGCGGATGTGGGTGTCCACCGTACGGGCGTAGCCTTCAAACTGATAGCCCCAAACCGCCGCGAGCAGTTCTTCGCGCGTGCGGACGCGCCCGGCGTTGCGCAGCAGATCCTCTATGAGGCGGAACTCCGTAGCCGTAAGCTCGACCTCATGGCCGAGCACCGTGACCTTATGGGCGGCGGGATCGACGCTGACCCCGTGGCGCGTGAGCACCGGGTTGCTTTCCACCATGACCTGGCGCCGCAGGATGGCGCGGATGCGGAGCAGCAGTTCCCGGATGTTGAAGGGCTTGACCACATAGTCGTCCGCCCCCAGCTCGAAGCCGAGGATGCGATCCACGTCTTCTCCGCGCGCGGTCAGCATGATGATGGGGATGCGCACCGTGCCGGCGTCGCGTTCGAGTTCGCGGCAGACCGCAAGCCCGTCCATTTTCGGCAGCATGAGGTCAAGCAGGATGAGATCCGGCTTGCGGGAGCGGGCCAGATCCAACCCTTCCTTGCCGTCCGCTGCCTGAACGGTGGCGTAGCCTTCCTTTTCCAGATTGTAGGCGAGCAGTTCGCGGATGTCCTGCTCGTCCTCGACGATGAGAATGGTGGCTGATTCGCTGATCATGGTTGATTCCTTAGTTGCAGTCTCGCTGAATGGTTCTAGTTGCGGCGGGTGACGGGAACATGAAGCGATTGTGACAATTCCGTGGCGATAAATCTTTCTTCGTCACCTGCGTTTCGGTTTTCCGTCATCGTTTTGACACGAAGCCGCCCTATTTTCCAGCTTGTCCGGGCGGTCGTCCCGGCCGTTCGTTGCAAACCGAAAAAAACGGAGTTCATGCAGATGAAACGCATTGTTTTGGCTTCCCTTCTAGCCCTGTCCTGCCTTCTGCCCGCCCAGGCGAAGGCCGCCGACGAAATCGTCGTCAACGGTTCCACCACCGTGCTGCCCATCATGCAGAAGGTGTCCGAAGCCTATATGGCGGCCAACCCCAACGTGCAGATTGCGCTTTCCGGCGGCGGCTCCGGCAACGGCATCAAGGCCCTGCTCGACGGGCTGGCCAACATCGCCATGTCTTCCCGCGACATCAAGGGCAGTGAAAAGGAACTGGCCGCCAAGAAGGGCATCAACCCCGTCCGTACCGCCGTTGCGGTCGATGCGCTCGTTCCGGTCGTGAATCCCAAGAACCCGATCACCGAACTCAGCCTGAGCCAGCTCAAGGACATCTATACCGGCAAGATCACCAACTGGAAGGAAGTGGGCGGCGCCGACGCCAACATTGTGGTCGTGTCCCGCGATACGTCCTCCGGCACCTACGAAACGTGGGAAGAGCTGGTCATGAAGAAGGCCAAGGTCATGCCCAAGGCCCTGCTTCAGGCTTCCAACGGCGCGGTCGAACAGGTTGTCGCCAAGAACCCCAACGCCATCGGCTACGTGGGCCTCGGCTACCTCGCCCCGAGCATCAAGGGCCTGCACATCGGCAAGGTTGCGGCTTCCGCCGAAACCGCGCTTTCCAAGGAATGGCCCCTCAGCCGCGAACTGTATGTGTTCACCAACGGCAAGCCCTCCGGCGCTTCCGGTGCGCTCATAAAGTACATCCTCGACCCCGCCAAGGGCCAGAAGGCCGTGAAGGAAGTCGGTTTCGTGCCGCTGGCGAAGAAGTAGGCCCAGTGGGGAGGAGCCTGAAAAAGGCCCTTCCCCTCTTCCTTTCTCAGCGGGTTACGGCTGGGGAAGGAAGGGTTGCGTGAAGCCAAGAAGAACAGCATGGCGGCTCCTTGATAAGGAAAAGGGGCCCCTGAGCCGCAGCGGACACGCAGCGGCGAGCGGCGCGGAACACAGCGCCCCAGAAGAGAAACGGAGACTCCATGTCCAGAGAACTGAAGGAAAAATCGATCCGGTGGCTGCTGACGGGCGTGGCCTTTGTATCGCTTCTCTCCCTAGCCTGCATCATGCTCTTTCTGTTTATGGAAGGGCTGCCGCTGTTTGCGGACTATCCCCTGTGGGATTTCCTGACGGGCCACTTGTGGTATCCCACGTCCGAGCCGCCGGAATTCGGCATCTTCCCCCTGATTGTGGGTTCGCTGGCGGTAACGGCGTTGGCGTCGTGCATCGCCGTGCCGCTCGGCATCATGACGGCGGCTTATCTGGCGGAGATCGCGGACAGCCGGACGCGGCGCATCGTCAAGCCGTTCATCGAACTGCTGGCGGCGCTGCCCTCGGTCGTCATCGGCTTTTTCGGCATGGTCATCGTCGCCCCGTTCCTGCAGGACTGGTTCGGGGCTGATACCGGCCTCAATCTGCTGAACGCCTCGCTTATGCTGGCGTTCATGAGCGTGCCGACCATCTGTTCCGTGGCCGAGGATGCGTTGTTCGCGGTTCCCCGCACGCTGCGCGAGGCGTCGCTGGCCCTTGGCGCAACCCGCTGGGAAACGCTGATCCGCGTGGTCATCCCCTCCGCGCTGTCCGGCATCGGCACCGCCGTCATGCTCGGCATGTCGCGGGCCATCGGTGAAACCATGGTCGTGCTGATGGTTGCCGGGGGCGCGGCCATCATACCGCTCTCGATTTTCGACCCCGTGCGCCCCATGCCCGCTTCCATCGCCGCTGAAATGGCTGAGGCGCCTTTCCGGGGTGATCACTACTTCGCCTTGTTCGCCACGGGCATTGTGCTGTTCCTGTTTACGCTCCTGTTCAACATGCTGGCGTTCCGCATCGCGGAAAAGCACAAGCAAACCGGTTCCTCCGGCCTGTAAGGGATATGCCATGACGACGATCACCTTTCACAGCGACAATGCGTCGCGCCAGCGGCGGGAGGCAATGATGTTTGGCCTGCTGCGCGTTGCGGCGGGCATCAATATTCTGGCCTTGGTCGGCGTGTGCGTGTTCCTGCTCTGGAACGGGAGCCCGGCGATAAGCTGGGAGTTCCTGACCGAGCCCCCGCGCCGGATGATGACCGCCGGGGGCGTCTGGCCCTGCATCGTGGGGACGTTCCTGCTGGCTTTCGGGGCCATGCTGATAGCATTCCCGCTGGGCGTGGCCTCAGCCGTGTATCTGCATGAATATGGCGGGAAAGGGCGGTATACCCGTTACCTGCGGCTCGGCATCAGCAACCTTGCGGGCGTGCCTTCCGTGGTGTTCGGGCTGTTCGGGCTGGCGTTCTTCGTGACCTTTCTCGGCATGGGGGTGAGCCTGCTTGCCGGCGTGCTGACGCTGGCGGTGCTGACCCTGCCGGTCATCATCAACACGACGGAAGAGGCGTTGAGGCAGGTTCCGGACGCTTGGCGCGAGGCATCCCTAGCCCTCGGCGCAACCCAGAGCCAGACCATCGCCCGCGTAGTCCTGCCCGCCGCCGTCCCCGGCATGTTGACCGGGGCCATTCTCGGCTTGGCCCGCGCTGCCGGTGAAACTGCGGCGATCATGTTCACCGCCGCCGTATTTTACACGCCGAAGATGCCCGATTCCGTTTTCAGTGCGGTCATGTCCCTCCCGTACCATATGTATGTGCTTGCCACAGCCGGGACGGAAATCGAGAAAACCCGTCCCCTCCAGTACGGGACTGCGCTGATACTGCTTGTCCTCGTCCTCGGCATGAACCTCATCGCCATCATCATCCGCGACCGCATGCAGCGGAAGCGGTAGGAGTGTGAAGCTGTAGCATGAAGCAGCATTGGGGAGGGGGAGGAGAAACTTTCTTCAGAAAGTTTCTCCTCCCCCTCCCCAAACCCCACCCCCTTCTCTTCAAAGACTTTCGTGTTTATCGAATCCCTATTCGTGGTTTTCCCGGCGCCGACTGTTGGGTGAAAGAGGCTTTGGGCAGATTGTTTGCACTTCTGAAAAGCCCCTGTCATCGGAAATAAGAGTTTTATTTTTAGGTTGTGTCATAGAAAACGATTGATGCTTTATTTTCTTGAAATTCTGAGAGAATAACCAATAAAATCCCCCAATCACAGAGCCCACCAGCGGAAAATTGGAGAAAAAGCATATATTTTTGATATCTTGCTGAAACAAAACAACCATGTACTATGACACAGCCTAAGAATTTTATTTTTAGGCTGTGTCATAGTACATGGTTGATGCTTTATTTCTTGAAATTTCAAGGGAATAACCAATAAAGTGTCCCAATTATGGAGTCCGTCAGCGAAAAAATTGGAGAAAAAGTCTCTATTTTCAGCATACTGCTGAAATAAAACAACCATATGCTATGGTAGAGCCTATTTTTATAGTGCATTGAAAAAGGCTCTGTTATAGTATTGGGTTGTTTTGTTTTTATAACACTGTTAAAATACAGCCTTTTCCAAGTTTTCCCCTTGGCGGGAACCACGGCTAAGGCATTTTGTCGGTTATTCCTTTGGAGCTTCAAGGAAAAAAGCATCAACCGTTTTCTATAAAACGGCCTTGAAAAACATGGACTTTTTTCTTTTTATGTTGTGTGTCGGCGGCCTCTATGACTGAGGCATTTTTTGTTTCTGGATCTGTTGGAACTTCAGGAAAGAAAATATTAGCAAAGAAAGCATCATCCGTTTCCTATACACAGCCTTCTTTTTGATGAACTTCAAGAGGGAAAAGATCAGTATTTAGTTGTTTGTTATGACGGATGTTTTAAAAAAAGAAACATCATAATAGTATGTGGTTGTTTTTACCTCCACTGTATGGTGAAAATACAGTTTTTTTAGTTTTTCGCTGATGGATTTTATCTAGTTGGAGTATTTGGTATTTTATTGGTTATTCATCTGGAATTTCGAGAAAGAAAGCATCAGCATTCCCTATGGCACAGCCAAAAGAAAAGGACACCTTATTGAGGGTGTCCTTTTGTGGTTCAAGGGGGTGGCTAAGGCCACATTTGTGAGAAGGCCGCCGTGTCGTTTTTTATCCGAACATCTGCGAGAGCTTCATGATTTTCAGTTGATGCGGTTCGGCCCAAGGCGTAATGGCACGGGCGAGCGTCATGGGGGAGATGTAGGTTTCAGACCAGTCGGTCACAAGATAAAGTGTTCCGTGCTCATCCCATTCGATGACCTGAAAGAGCGGGCGGATGTCCGCCGTACGGGGGCCTTTCTTGGTTTCGCGGGTGAACATAAAGGAATCCGTGGCCGTGAAATCGTCCCACGCTTCCATAAACAGCCGTTTGTCGGCTTCCGGGCCCACAAAGCGCAGGGAGAAGGTTTCCTGTACGGAGCCCACGGACTTGTCGTTGACCGGAATTTCTTCCAGCCTGTCGAGGCGCATCCCCCGGAGCATCCGGGGCGCAAGGCGTTCCATGACTTCCTTGGCGGAAAGCGGTTCGCGCAGGACGATGGAGAACCATTCCGCCTGGCTTTCCACGCCCACGGGCAGGGCGCGCCCGAAGGAGATGAGGGGCAGGGGATGGAAGCCCTGCGAAAACGCCATCGGCAGCCCTGCGCGGCGCATGGCGCGTTCAAGCAGGGATTGCAGTTCAAGCTGGCTGATGTAGGCGGCTTCCGCTTCCTTGGTATGCCAGACGCGGTAGCGCACGGCTTTGACGGCCAGCGCGGAGTTGATCGCGGGCGGTTCGGTCGCCTTGGGCGGCTTCGGCGGCATGAGCAGGCGGCCGTTCTCGTCGAGATTCGGCTGATGTTCGAGCTGGTCGCGCTGTTTGAAGTTCAGGCTGTTGTGGTGCGTGCCTTCTTCAAGCCCCGGCGTGCGGGGAAGCAGGGATTTCCCCGCCGCGGTATCGCAGGCCCCGCAGTGGCGGCAGGCCGCATAGCGGCAGTCTTCCGAAATCTTCCCTTCAAAGGCGCGGCGGCGTTCGCGCAGCAGGAACTCGCGGGACACCCCCGCATTGAGATGATCCCACGGCAGGGGCGCGTCGAGGGCGCGGGCCCCGGTGAATTCCTCGGCGCTCAGGCCGCATTCGGCAAGGGATTCCAGCCACGGATCGATGCTGAAGTTTTCCACCCAGCTTGAGAAGATCGCCCCCCTGCGGTACGCCTTTTCCACAACGTCGGCGATGCGGCGGTCGGCGCGGGACAGGATGCCTTCGAGGAAACTCATTTCCGGCTCATGCCAGCGCAGTTTCAGGCATTTTTCGGCCCTGAAAGCGTCGCGCAGATATTGGATGCGCTCGCGCACCTGCTCCAGCGTGATCTGCGGCTCCCACTGGAAGGGCGTGTGTGATTTGGGCACGAACGGCGAGATGGCCGCCGTGACCTGCAGGCGCGGCATCCCCCGCCCTGCGGCGTCGCGGGCCTTGCGGCACAGGTCTACGATGGCTTCAATATCTTCCTGCGTTTCACCGGGCAGGCCGATCATGAAATACAGCTTCACCTGCTGCCAGCCGTGTTCAAACAGCTTGCGGACATGCAGCATCAGCCCCTCTTCGGTGACGCCCTTGTTGATGATGTCGCGCAGGCGCTGGCTGCCCGCTTCAGGGGCAAGGGTCGCCCCGGTGCGCCGGATGCCCGCCAGACGGCGCATGATGTCGTCGTCGATGGAGCCCACGCGCAGGGACGGCAGGGACACGGAAATCTGCTCCGCTTCGCAGCGATCCATTGTGCCGAGGAATAAGGTTTTCAGCGCCGAGAAGTCGCCCGTGCTGAGGGCAAGGAAGGACACGTCGTCGAAACCGGTGTCGTTCAGGCAGTTTTCGAGGATTTTTTCCAGATTCGGCAGGCTGCGTTCGCGGGCGGGGCGGTACAGGACGCCCGCCTGACAGAAACGGCAGCCGCGGGTACACCCGCGGGCGATTTCGAGGCTGAGGCGGTTGTGGACCGCACCGAACGGGACAACCTGCTTTTCGGGATAGGCGGCCCTGTCGAAATCCGCCACGATACGGCGTCCGGGCGTCGGCAAATCCGGCTTCAGCGGCGCGAGAACGCCGTTGGCGTCATGCGTGTACAGCGATGGCGCATAGACGCCGGGAATGTTGACGGCTTCCCCGATGAGGCGCGAGCGGCTCCAGCCTTCTTCGCGGGCCTTGATGATGAGGTCGCACAATTCAGGAACCATCTCTTCGCCTTCGCCGAGGAGCATGAGATCCATGAACGGGGCGAGCGGTTCCGAGGCGATGGCGCATCCGCCGCCCGCGACGATGAGGGGCCAGCGGAACAGATCGTCCCCGCGCTCGGCGGCACGGAGGGGGATGCCGGACAGTTCCAGCATGTACAGCACGTTGGTGAAGCACAGTTCGTGCGTGATCGCGAACGCAAACATATGCGTCTTCACGATGTCCGTATCGCTTTCCAGCGTGGCGAGGCTGACGCCGTGCTCGCGGAGGAGCCTGCCGGTTTCCCGGCAGGGGGCGTATACGCGCTCGGCAAAGATGTCTTCCCGGTTGTTGAGGATGGCATACAGGATTTTATGTCCGAGGTAGGACATGCCCACTTCGTACAGATCAGGGAAGGCAAGGGCGCAGTGCAGGCGAACGGACGCGGGCTCCTTGTGGACGGAACCTTCCTCGGTACCGATGTAGTGACTGGGCCGGGGCAGCAGGGAGAGGAGTTCTTTCATAAGGAGGGGTTCCGCAGGCGGCGGGGTTGAGGGAACACTTCGCCCCCACCATCCCGGAACAAGCCGGGCAGGATGGGGGCGTTTTCATCCGAAGCGGGGACAAGGCTACTTGATGAGCGGAGACTTGCCCGCGGCGCCGGCGAGGCCGCCCGTGGACAGGGTCAGGTTGGTGCAGGCTTCCAGATACTTGGTTTCGAGATCGTCGGGAAGCTTCTTGTATTCATACATGAAGTGCTTGCCGGAAATGCTGCCCTTGAATTCCTGTTCAAAAGGATAGCCATAGGGAAGCATCATCATCTGGACACCCTGCTGGGTGGGAACGACCTGAATGATCGCCACGTCTTCAAGCATGTTGGCTTCTTCGTCAAACTTGCCGAGAACCAGTTCGCCGGTGACGAGTTTGAACAGCCGGATCGGTTTGGACATTGTGAGCTCCTTAAAATTGTGTATCGCCCAAAGTAGGGGCTCTCCCATACGCTGTCAAGAAGTGATTGGCGGATGTCCGGTTCCGCGGCATCCGCGTCGTCGCCGTGCGGCTCCGGTTGCCTTGCCCCGGTGTGCGTGATAGGTGAGACACATCTGTGGACAAGTAAGGTTTATGAAAGGCTTGTGAATCGAAATAAGGTCATGCCATGACGCTGGATGTGTTGCAGGACAGGATAGGGTACCGTTTCAAGGATGAATCGCTGCTGCTGCTCGCGGTGACGCACAGTTCGTGGGCCAACGAGCATGCGGCGGGCAATGCGCACAATGAGCGTTTGGAGTTCCTCGGCGACGCCGTGCTGGAGATTGCCGTTTCCGCGCAGCTTTTCGCCCGGTTCCCCGATGCAAGGGAAGGCGAGCTGACGCGCCTGCGTTCCAGCCTCGTCAATGAGGCTACGCTGGCGGCCGTTGCGCGCAAGCTGCATCTTGACGGCTGCCTGCGCCTTGCCCGCGGCGAGGAGAATCAGGGAGGGCGCCAGCGCGATTCCCTGCTTTCGGACGCGATGGAGGCTGTTTTCGGCGGCGTATTTGTGGACGGCGGGATTGAGGAGGCGCGCGCGGTCGTGGAGCGGCTGTATGCCGATCTCTGGCCGAAGAGTGCTGCGAAGGTGCGGCGCAAGGACTTCAAGACGAAGCTGCAGGAGGCCACGCAGCGCATCAGCAAAGGGCTTCCCGTATATACGCTTGAGGACAGTTGTGGTCCCGAACACGCCAAGATTTTTTCCGTCCGCGTGGATCTGCCCGACGGGAGGCAGTTCCGCGCCTCCGGCCCCGGCCTCAAGCGGGCCGAGCAGGAAGCCGCCCATGTCGCGCTGGTTGCGCTGGGTGAGGATGATGGAGAGGAAAAGTAGAGAAACAGAGGGAAGGAATAAAGGAGGGGGAAGGGAACCTTTCTGGAGAAAGGCTCCCTTCCCCCTCCCTTAAACCCTCCCCCTTCCCTCCAAAGACTTTCGGCTTTATCGAATCCCTCTTGCTGGTTTTCCATGCGGATGAAAAGCCCTTCCACCGAGATGGCTGGAAGGGCTTTTTATCTATGCCGTCTCATAGGATATATTTTCGTTGGCTGTGTCATAGGAAACGGTTGATGCTTTATTTTATTGAAATTCCAAATAAATAACCAATAAAATGCCCCAATCATGGAGCCCATTAGCGGAAAATCAGATAAAATATATATTTTCAGTGTATTACGGAAATAAAACAACCATATATTATGATAGGGCCTTTTATTTTTTGTAATATGCTAAAAAATAGTTTTTATCCTGTGTTCGTCGGTTGACTTCATGCTTGGGGTATTCTTTGGGGGCCGCTGTTATTTTAAGAGATAAATCATCAGCTATTTTCTGTGACATAGCCTTTACTTGTTCTGTCTGTATCAGAGAGGAAATTTTTATTTCAGAGAGCATAAAATTTATTTGAAGAGATTATTTTTGTTATAAATATGGCTGGTGTATTTATTTAATATAGTAACGCTCTGTTATAGTATACGGTTGTTTCATCTCCACAGTGAGGTGAAAAATACGGCCTTCTTTCCAGTTTTTACCTTGTCTGGATCCACGGCTAAAGCATTTTTCCAATTGTATCTTTTGAGATTCAAGAAAAAACATCAACTATTTCTTTAGCACAATCTATAGTAGATTTTAGTATATATTTTGTTATATTTTTTATAACTGAAATGTTTAATCTATTATTTATAATTTCAATAAATATGAATACATTACTATGGTATAGGTTTTAAGAATACATAGATCTATCATCATCATCTTCTTCATCATCATCATCATCATCATCATCATCTTCTTCTTCTTCTTCTTCTTCTTCTTCTTCTTCTTCTTCTCTTTTGAGTAAAGCAACTTTAAAATTTTACAATATTAGCGTTTAAGACACATTCACTTCGGCATTGAACAACACAAATACATTGTGCTTATGCCTTCGCAGCGACCGTCTGCTTCCCGCAGTCGGGAGAGTATTTTTAACGTGAAAGTGTTTGGCTCTGTTATAGTATATAGTTGTTTCATCTCCACAGTGGGGTGAAAATACAGCCTTTTTTCCAGTTTTCCCCTTGGTGGGATCCACGGCTAAGGCCTTTTTTTCGGTTATCCCTTTGGAATTTCAAGGAATAAAGCATCAACCATTTTCTTTAACATAGCCAAGTGTTTTAGGTTGTGTCGTTATTTATATATAATTATTTGAAATTATTATATAAATTTTTTTGATTTAAAAAATAGTTAGATAATTCAATGGATTATATCTGATTGACGACGCTACATAGAAGAAAAAGAGTGCCAATACATGGCAAAAGCAGGAAAAACCACCATGAGGGATTCGATAAAGAGGAAAAGTTTAGGGGGAAGAGGGGAGGGGGTTCGGGGGAGGGGAGAAGGGGGCCTTTTCAAAGGCCCCCTTCTCCCCTCCCCCGATTCTTCACTCCACCAGCCTCCCCTCACGTAACGTGACGAGGCGGTCGGAGAGCGGCGTGATCCACTCGTGGTCATGGGAAACGACGACGACGGCGGAACCGGAGTCCGCAACATGGCGCGCGGCGAGGGCAATGCGCTCGGCGCTCTGCTGGTCTACGCTGGCGGTGGGCTCGTCCATCAAAAGGACTCTGGGACAGAGGGCCAGACGGGCGGCGAGGGCCACACGCTGGCATTCCCCGCCGGAAAGCTCATGGCGGCGGCGATGCAGGAAGACGGCTGGATCGAGTCCCACGGCAAGGAGTGCGGCGGCGATCCGGCTTTGAAGCTCGGAGGCGCTGCGGATGCCCCGGACGCGCAAACCGTAAGCCACGTTTGAGGCTACGGAACGCGAGAGCAGATACGGCGTCTGGAGCAGGAGGGTAACCTGACGGCGCAGATGCAGATCGCCGGCTCCGGCGGGCTTGCCTTCAAAAAGCAGGGTGCCGCTGTCCGGCGGCTCAAGCAGGGCGATGATGCGGAGCAGGGTGGATTTGCCGCTCCCGTTGTGGCCCCGGATGCCCAGAACTTCCCCGGCGCGGATGTCCAGTTCGGAAAGGTTCAGGACGGTGCGGACGGCATGGGGATCGCGGCTTGCGGGATCGGGGTAGGCCCGGACGATGTTTTCCAGATGGAAGAGCGGGGTCATGGGCCCATCCTCCGGCGCAGGGCGGCAAGGCCCATATTCAGGACGAACGCCAGCGCCACGAGCACGATGCCGAGCGCAATGCTGCGGGCATAATCGCCTTTGCCCGTTTCGAGCGTGATCGCGGTGGTGATGGTCCGGGTGGCCCATTTGATGTTGCCGCCGACCAGCATGGAGATGCCCACCTCCGAAACCACGCGCCCGAAAGCCGTGATGCAGGCCGTGAGCAGGTGGAAACGCAGCTCCCGGACTGTGGAGAACAGCAATTGCCACGGCCCCGCGCCGAGCGTGCGGAGCGTGGGGGCAAGCAGCCTGTCGGCCTGCTCCACCGCGAGGCAGGTGTGGGCGATGACGATGGGGAGGCCGAGCAGGGCCAGCCCGATGGCGATGCCGGGCACGGTGAACAGCAGCTCGAAATCCGCGAACGGCCCTTGCCGGGCAAGCAGGAGATAAACCAGCAGGCCGAGCACGACGGTGGGGAAGGAGAGGGCCGTATCCACAAGGATGCGGAGTATGTTGCGGCCCGGAAAGCGGGTATAGCCGAGCAGAAAGCCCAGCGGCACGCCGGGGATGATGCAGCCGAGCATGGCGAGCCCAGAGGTGGACAGCGTGGCCTGAACCGCGGCGAATGTTTCTTCGTCGCCGCCCGCAAGAAGCAGGAAGGCGTCGCTGAATGCCTGCGTGATGACGCTCATGCCCGGCGTATGCCCCGACTACTGGAACAGGTACCCGTAGCGGGTGGCGAGGCTGTCGGTTTCTTCAACAAGCTTGGCGGCCAGCCCGTTGATTTCATCCGGCGTGACGACGCCGACTTCGCGGGTCAGATAATGGCGCAGGATGTTCTCCGACTGGGAGAAGACCCAGACGACGGCATAGGCTGAGCCTACGCCCGGGCGGTCTTTGAATTCAGGCTGGGTGGCGATGAGGATGCGGATTTTGGGCGTATCCTTATCGGTAAGCGAAAACAGGTTGCTGGAGTTGAGGGTTTCCTTGACGCGCGTGGCGAGGCGGGAGCCGATGCTGTCGTTGCCTTCGTATTCCACGGCCACCGGCGTATTGCGTTCGGTGATGCGCGTAGGCTTGTTGGGGATGGCGGCGTCGGTTTTGGCCGGAGCGTCGGCGGCGAAGGCGGGGACGGCGGGCAGCAGCAGGGCGAGGCCCAGAGCCAGCGAGCGGAGATAGGCGTGCATACGAGTGCCTCCTGAGGGCTTGAATATGGAGGTTCTTTAACGTGTTCCTTGTGCTGCATCAAGCCTTGGCGGGCGCGTGGAGCCTTATTTCTCTGCGGATCGGAAAGGCTCCGGCGTCCTGCATATCTGGAGGATGGAGCTTCCATACGAAAGCCTTGGGATAGGGAAGGGCCGTTTGAAGGCGGAGGGGAGGGGCGCTTTTTTGAAAGGCTGTGCCATAGAAAACGGTTGATGCTTTTTCCTTGAAGTTCCAAAGGAATAACCAGCCAAATGCCTTAGCCGTGGATTCCTTCAATGGGAAACCTGGATAAAAGGCCGTATGTTCACCGCGCTCTGGAGATGAAACAACCATGTACTATGACAGAACCTTTTGAAAAGACTCCTTCTCCCCTCCGCATCATGTCAATGTTCCCTCATCCCTTAAAAGCCTTCCTCAAGCGGCGGGCTGACGAGCACGCCGGGGGAGGGGGCGGCGAGGGGGCGGGAGCCGGGCAGGAGATGCAGTGAGCGCCCGTCTTCGTCCATTTTGATCCGGTTTTCGGCAAGCCACTGGAGCGCCTGCGGATAGATGCGGTGTTCCTGCTCGTGGATGCGGTTCTGGAGATCGTCGAGCGGCTCGCCCGCGATGGCGGGCACGGCGGCCTGTATGATCACCTCGCCGTGATCCATGATCTCATCGACAAGATGCACGGTGCAGCCTGTAATCTTCACGCCCCATGCCTGCGCGTCCGCCGCGCCGTGGATGCCGGGGAAGGAGGGCAGCAGGGCGGGATGGATGTTGACCACGCGATGCGGGAACGCATTCAGGAAACCCGGCGTCAGCATACGCATGTACCCGGCAAGGGCTACGGTATCCGCCCCCGATTTCAGGATGGCGTCCGCCACCGCGAGATCATAGGCTTCGCGGCTCGGCCACAGCTTGTGATCCATCACGGCGCAGATGATCCCGGCGGCCTTGGCGCGCTCGATAACCTTTGCGCCGGGCCGGTTGCAGATCACAAGGCGGATGTCGGCGTCCAGCGCGCCGCGCCGGACGGCGTCGACCATCGCCTGAAAGTTCGTGCCGCTGCCTGAGGCGAGGACGGCGAGTTTCAAGGACATGGCTAGGCCCCCCGCTTTTCGTAATAGGCCGCCAGCGCCTTGACCAGCGCGGGGATGGTGAAATCATCGGGCTGGATGTCGCAGGCAAAGCCGTACTTGGCGAGCGTCCTGGTGGTCACGGGGCCGATGCTGGCGAACTTCACGCGCTTGCCTTCAGGCTGGTTCCTGATGGTGTCGGCGGGGATCTGGGCAAAGAAGTTGTCCACCGTGGACGAGGAGCCGAAGGTCACCGCGTCGAGGGTTCCGGCTTCAAGGCGCTGGAGCACTTCGTCACGGCGCGCGGCGGCGGGCACGGTTTCGTAGACGGGCAGCACGTCGACCTGCGCCCCGGCCTTGCGGAGCTCTTCGGGCAGCACTTCGCGGGCTTCGCGGGCGCGGGGCAGGAGGATTTTCTTGCCGTCCATGCCCAGTTGGATAAGCCCCTCGGCGACGCTTTCCGCAATGTAGGCTTCGGGCACGAAGTCGGGCGCGATGCCGTGGTCGCGCACGGCCTGCGCCGTAGCCGGGCCGATGGCCGCCACGCGCAGGCCGTACAGGGCGCGGGCGTCGAGGCCCTGCGCTTCAAGGCGCTCCCAGAAACATTTGACGCCGTTGGCGGAGGTGAAGATGAGCCAGTCGTACGCGCCGAGGCTGCGGACGGCGGCATCGACGCCGGAATAGTCTTCGAGCGGCTTGATGTCGATGGTGGGGAACTGGATGACCTCGGCGCCGAGATCGGCAAGCTGCGCGGCGAGCCCGCTGGCCTGTTCGCGGGCGCGGGTCACGACCACGCTGCGGCCGAGCAGGGGCTTCTGTTCAAACCAGTTCAGGCGGTCGCGCAGGGTGACGACCTTGCCCACGATGATGACGGAGGGGTTGGTGAAGCCCTGCCTGACCCCTTCCTCATGGAGCGTCCCAAGGGTGGCGGCGAGGCTGCGGTGCTTCGCCGTGGTGCCCCAGTGCACGAGGGCCGCCGGGGTGTCGGGGGAGAGGCCCGCTTCAATGAGGTTCCGGGCGATGTCGGGCAGGTTCTTCATGCCCATGACGAACACGAGGGTGTTCGCGCTGGCGGCGAGGGCCTTCCAGTTGTGGACGGAGCCGGGCTTGTCGGGGTTTTCGTGCCCGGTGATGAGCGTTACGGACGAGGAAAAATTGCGGTGCGTCAAAGGGATGCCCGCATAGGCCGGGCCCGCGATGGTGCTGGAGATGCCGGGGACTTCCTCGAACGGCACGCCCGCGTCCAGCAGTTCCTCGGCCTCTTCTCCGCCCCGGCCGAAGATGTAGGGGTCGCCGCCCTTGAGCCGGGCGACGGTTTTGCCTTCTTTGGCTTTTTCTATGATGAGCCTGTTGATGCCGTCCTGCGGGAGCGCGTGGTTCCCGGCGACCTTGCCGACGTAAATGCGTTCCGCGTCGGGGCGGGCATAGCCGAGCAGGGCATCGTTGGCGAGGTAGTCATACACGACCACATCGGCCTTTTCGAGAATGTCCTTGCCCTTGATGGTCAGCAGGCCGGGGTCGCCGGGGCCGGCGCCGATGAGATAGACTTTCATGCGATCCTCGTTGTTTTCCTGATCCGGCCGGGCGCATGCCGCGTGATCCGGGAGGCAGGATTGATGAATATGTGTTCCTGATGAAAGCGGGACGGCTGTATTCCGTTGCAGCCCGTGCGTCTTGCGGCGCGTCATGCCGGAAGAAAGGAATCCGCGCCGACAAGGTATAGGCAAACGCCGCTGATGAAAAGGGGCCGTCAGTGGCCGGAATAGGCCAGCACATGGTTGAGGCCCACGGTTTTGGCCGTTATTTCCGTGCCGGAAAAGGTCGCGCGCGTCAGTGTCCATGCTTCCATGTCGATCAGGTCGATTTTACCGGAACTTTCCGCGCAAAGCAAAGGGCGCAGGGCGTCCAGCACATCGTCCAGGGGGAAAAAGACGCCCTCGAAGCTGATGCGGAAAATATCGCCTTCCAGCTCGGTGCATTCGGGGATGTTCCAATCGGACAGCACGGCGCCCACGGCGTCCGCGGTGCGCTGATCGGCAGGGAAAAGATGGCCGTAGGTCTTGCAGGGTTCCTCTCGCATGGCGTCACCGTGACGGGCGGCCCGTCGGCAGGGTTGGAAACGGAAAAGGGAGAGGAAACGGTTTTCCTCTCCCCTTGTCTTTCATCGATAAAGCCTCAGGGCTTAATGGATTTGGCTCTGGATCTTCTTGGCGGCCGGAACCAGCAGGTCTTTGAGCGTGTCGGACAGCAGGCTTTCGACGGCGGAGGAGGACGGGATGAACTGGCGCTCCTGCGAGGAGCTCAGGTTTTCGGAATAGAGCACGCCCTTCTTGTTGGAGAGGGATACCTTGGCCTTGATGGTGCACTGCACGCGGGTCGCGCTCTGTTCCTGCAGCCAGACATCGGTGATGGTGCCGGTCACGATGTACGTGGGGTTGGCGGCGCGGGCCTGTTCCAGCGTGGAGGCGAAAGAAACCTGCACGCCCTGGCGTCCGAGTTCGTCGGCGAGCGAACGGCTGAACCAGTCGGCGATGGTGGAGCTGGCGGTGAACACCGAGCCGTCCTTGCGTTCCCCGATGTACTGGCGGGCCCTTTCGTCATTGAACATGACTACGGCGACGCTGGGCGAACCGGGCAGGGGGAGGACGGCGCTCGTATTCGTGTTGTAGATGAGGCGCACGTTGTTGCTCGGGCCGCAGGCGGCGAGGAGCGTCAGCGTGACCAGCGTCAGTGCAAGCAAGGCAAAGCGACGGATCAGTATGGACATGATGAACCTCCGAAAGGACTGTCTGATGAATGGAAGACAATACCCTGTTTGCGGGCGGGATGCAATCCGAAGCGGCTGGGCCGGGCGGCATGCCTCCATTCGGTTGACGGCATATACCAACTTGTCTAGACTGGAAGATTCAAAACGCCGGAGCGGAAAGCCTTCCGACGCGGGGTATCGCGGCGGAGGGGAGCCCCGCCGTGGGTTTGCCGTGTTTTGGTTCCCCATCCCCGGACGCCGTGTGCGGGCCGGCGGTTTTTCCCTTCATATAGGAAGACAAGGAGCGCTGAAAGTGCTGGATCTCAAACTGTTGCAGAAAAATCCCGAAGTGGTGGCCGCCGCTCTTGCGAAGCGCCATTCTCCCTTGAGCATGCGTACTTTTGAAGAACTCGACAATAAGCGCCGCGAGCTGCTCGCGCAGGTGGAGGCGCTCAAGGCCGAACGCAACCGCGCCTCCGCTGAAGTGGCCCGCCTGAAGCGCAATGGGGAAGACGCCGAAGCCTTCATCGCCAGCCTCTCCGATCTTTCCTCCCGCATCAGCGCGCTGGACGGCGCCACCGAAGCGGTGAAGGCCGAACTTGCGGACTGGATGCTTACCGTGCCGAATATCCCTGACGCCTCCGTCCCCGACGGTGTGGATGAGAATGACAATGTGGAAGTGCACCGCTGGGGTACGCCGCGCGAATTTGATTTTGAAGTGAAGAACCACTGGGATCTGAGCAACGATAACGGCGGCCTCGACTTCGAGCGCGGGGCCAAGCTCGCCGGCAGCCGCTTCACCGTGTCGTGGGGCTGGGCCGCCCGCCTCGAACGCGCGCTCGTAAACTTCTATCTTGATTTCCACCATGAGCAGGGCCGCACCGAAATCCTGCCCCCGCTCATGGTCAACCGCAAGACCATGCAGGGCACGGGCCAGCTTCCCAAGTTCGAGGAAGATCTTTTCAAGGTTGCGGATTGGGGATATTATCTGATCCCCACCGCCGAAGTGCCGGTGACCAACCTGCACGCCGACGAGATCCTTGACGAGGACGCCCTGCCGAAGCGGTATTGTTCCCAGACGCCTTGCTTCCGTTCGGAAGCGGGTTCGGCGGGCAAGGACACGCGCGGCTACATCCGCCAGCACCAGTTCACCAAGGTCGAAATGGTGTACATCACGCACCCCGACGACTCCTTCAAGTATCTTGAGGAAATGCGCCGCAGCGCCGAAACCCTGCTGGAGCGCCTCGAATTGCCGTACCGCACCATCACGCTCTGCGCCGGGGACATGGGCTTCTCCGCCTGCAAGACCTACGACGTGGAAGTGTGGCTGCCCGGCCAGCGGACGTACCGCGAGATTTCGTCCTGCTCGAACTGCGTCGATTTTCAGGCCCGCCGCGCCAACATCCGTTTCCGTCCCAAGGGCGGCAAGCCGGAGTGGGTGCATACGCTGAACGGTTCCGGCCTGCCCACCGGCCGCTCGCTGGTGGCCATCATGGAAAATTACCAGCAGAAGGACGGCTCCATTGTGGTTCCCAAGGTTCTTGTGCCCTACATGGGCGGCCAGGAAATCATTGAGCCGACGAAATAGCTGTTGTGCCGCGTGCGGGGGGAAGGGGAAAAGGCTTCCCCCCGCACCCCACCCATCCCATAGAGCTTTATGTTTGAGGGCGGTTTCCGCGCCTCACGTTGCCCTTGCCCGTTGTTGCGGGCGTCACCCGATATTTGATGAGGAAGTCGCATGCTCCCCAAAATCGCTTTGCTTGGCCGTCCCAACGTGGGCAAGTCCACGCTGTTCAATCGGCTTATTCGCAGTAACCGGGCCATCACCCATGACCGTCCGGGCGTCACCCGCGACCGTATGGAAGGCGTGGTGCGTTCTCGGAGCGGGCGTTCCTTCACCCTGATTGACACCGGGGGCGTGACGCTCGACAGCCATTATTCCGTAGCCGACGGCCCCGAAGGGCTGCGCGGGTTCGAGGCGGAAATCCTCCAGCAGACGCAGGCCGCCATGGACGAGGCTTCGGTGTTCTGCCTCGTGGTGGACGGGCGCGACGGGCTGATGCCCTTCGACGAGCACCTTGCCTCGTTCGTGCGCCGGGCCGGGAAGCCGACCCTGCTGGTAGTCAACAAGGTGGACGGCATGGAGCATGAGGATACCATGCTGGCCGAATTCCACGCCCTCGGCTTCCCCATGCTGGCCCTCTCCGCCGAGCACGGCCACAACATCCGGGCTCTCGAAGAGGAAATGGTGGATTTGCTGCCCGCTGAAGACCCCGATGCCGAAGCGAAGCCGGAAAACGTGCTGCGCCTCGCCATGCTTGGGCGTCCCAACGCGGGCAAGTCCTCGCTGGTGAACGCCATGATCGGCGAAGACCGCATGATCGTCAGCAATGTGGCGGGGACGACGCGCGACAGCGTGGACATCCCCTTTGTGAGCGACGGGCGGGCCTGCGTGTTCGTGGATACGGCCGGGGTACGCCGCCGCACGCGCATTACGGACACTGTAGAGCGTTTTTCGGTCAACTCCTCGCTCAAGACCACGACCAAGGCGGACGTGACGCTGTACGTCATTGACGCGCTTGAGGGCGTGACCGCGCAGGACAAGCGGCTCATCGATCTGCTGGACGAGCGCAAGACGCCATTCATGATTCTGGTGAACAAGATCGACCTTGTGGGCCGCAAGGAACAGGCCGCGCTGGAAAAGAGCTTTAAGGAAGTGCTCCAGTTCTGCCCGCATGTGCCGGTGCTGATGGTGTCGGCCATGAAGCAGGTTGGCCTTGGGCGCATCATCCCGCTTGCCGGGCAGATCCGTGAAGAGTGCAACATCCGCATCGGGACGGGCGCGCTCAACCGGGCTATGGAGGAAGTGCTTGCGAAGCACCAGCCCCCGGTGGTCAAGCGTTCGCGCCCGAAGTTCTTCTACCTGACGCAGGCGGAAATAGCCCCGCCGACGTTCGTGTTTTTCGTGAGCGACGCGGAGCGTGTCTCCGAAACCTATGCCCGTTATCTCGACCGTTCCCTCCGCAAGATTTTCCGCATTGAGCACGCCCCCATGCGCGTCCGCCTGCGCTCTTCGCATAAGAAGAGGAGCGAATAGCCGGTAGGGGAGGGGCTCCGCGAGGGGCCTTGGTACTCTTTTTTAGCCTGCGTCGTTGATGATGAGGGTGCGGGCGGGGAGTCCCCCGCATTGCTCTGGCGGAGAGCGCCTTTCAACGGACGGCACAAGCCCTCGGAAGTGTTTCCGGGGGCTTTTCATATATGAAGGCGGCGTTTTCCTTTGGCTATGCCCTAGGTTGTGTCGTCGTTTGATATATAACTATATGAAATTATTTAAATGTTTTTACAGCCTAAAAATAATTTAACAATTTCAATATATTAATTGAAGATACGGCCTAGAAAATGGTTGATGTTTTTGGCTGTGTCATAGGAAGCGGTCGATGCTTTCTTGAAATCCTAAGGCTCTGTTCAAGGTTACGGTTGATAAAGAGAAGTATGCTCCTTTAACCGCCGGAGGCGCGAGCGTCAGCGAGCTTTGAGGACGTCCCCCGCCGCATGGCAATGCGGCATGGAGGGGGCGAGGAGCGGCCAAATGTCCCGCGAAGCGCGGTCGAGAGCGGCGAAACTGCGCGAGACGAAGCGCCGTCAGCCGCTGCCGGAGGATGCCTTTCACCGCGCTGGAAGTGCGTCCGCCTTCACGGCAGTGAATGTTCCGCTGAAACAGGGGAAGATAAACGACCTCTGATTGCTGTATCAGCCGGAAACTTTAACATAGCCGATCCTAAAGGGATAACCAATAAAATATCCCAATCATGGAGTCCAGCAGCGAAAAATAGGAGAAAAATTTTATATTTTAATATATTAAAAAAATAAGGCTCTGTCATAGTACATGGTTGTTCTGTTTTAGCAGTATACTGATATATGCTCTTTCTCCAAGTTTTCCGCTGGTGGGCTCTGTGATTAGGGGATTTTATTGGTTATTCCTTTGGAATTTCAAGGAAATAAAGCATCAACCGTTTTCTATGACACAGCCATGTTTTTTCCTTGAAGTGCCAAAGGAATAGCCAACAAAATGCCTTAGCCGTGAATCCCGCCAAAGGGAAAGCTGGAGAAAAAGCCTGTATTTTCACCGCACTGTGGAGGTGAAACAACCACATGCTATGACAGGGCCTTTCCTTTCATGGCTTGAGGGCGGCGGGAAAAAACGCCGTTTTCCCCGGAGGGCGCAGAAAAAGGAAAGGCCCCGTCACGGCATTTTGGGATGCGTTGTTACGGCAAGTGCTTTTGTTGGGGCTCCCAAGGCTGTTGCCGTGGTGGGCCCAGCGGCGGAAAATCCCCGGCATCTGCCTTGAATGGCATGAAACAACAGTCAATCCTTTGCCATGACAGCGCCAAAGGGAAGAGGCGCGCGGTTACGCCTTCAAAAGCGCCAAGGCCTCGGCCAAGAGCGCTTTGGGCGTGGCGGCGGCATTGAGGATGTGTGTGGCGGTTTCACGGTAGAGCGGTTCGCGGACGGCGAGCACCTCGGCCACTTCTTCCGCAATGGATTTCCCGGTGAGCGTGGGGCGCTGCGCGGCGTTGGGGTTGGCTTGCAGGCGGGCCGCAAGGACTTCTGCCGGGGCGGAAAGATAGAGCACGATGCCGTTTTCACGCATGAAGCGGCGGTTTTCCTCGGCAAGCACCATGCCGCCCCCGGTGGCGATGACGGTCGCGGGAGCGGTGACTTCCCGGAGGACGGCGCTTTCCCGTTTGCGGAAACCGTCCCAGCCTTCGCGGGATACGATGTCCGCTACTGTTTCTCCTGTCGTTTCACGCAAATGGATGTCGGTATCCACATAATTGCAGCCGAGCTGCCGCGCCAGCGCGCCGCCAAAGGTCGTTTTGCCGGCGGCGCGTGCGCCGATGAGATAAATCGTATGAGCCATCAGTGTATCCTTGGGAAAGGGGAAAGAGGTGCGAATCGGCTTGAAAACAT
Source organism: Bilophila sp. T19-St14 (assembly GCF_059728385.1). Classification (NCBI taxonomy): domain Bacteria; kingdom Pseudomonadati; phylum Thermodesulfobacteriota; class Desulfovibrionia; order Desulfovibrionales; family Desulfovibrionaceae; genus Bilophila; species Bilophila sp. T19-St14. The sequence continues at coordinate 1,118,181 of NZ_BAAGFT010000001.1, read as the reverse complement.
AGATGAACGCTTCCCGGCTGGCAACCTGCGCGGGCGGCATCCGTGGAATTTTGTCTTTTGGCAGGGAAACGGGCGCGGTGGCGCAGGCCGTGTGCCCAAAGCCCGTTAGGGGGAATATGTGAAGAGCACCGGTATAAGGGCGGGGATGGCGGATTGTACGGGTTACATCTTTCCTTGAAACATGCTAAATCGGGGCCCATATTGTAAAGGGCGCTTCTGTCCAGCCGGCATTGCGGCATTGCCGGACTGTAATGTCAACACCTTGGAGGAAAATATGTTCCGTACTTTGGCTGTCTCCCTGTTGTCCCTGCTGTTGTGCGCTTCGGTCGCCTTTGCCGAAAAGCCTCTTGTCGTGGCCTCGGATCCCACGTTCCCGCCGAACGAAATGCTGAATAAGGACAAGGAAATCGTCGGGTTCTCCATTGACTACATCAAAGCCGTGGGCAAGGAAGCCGGTTTTGACGTACAGGTCAAAAACATTGCATGGGACGGCATTTTCGCGGCGCTCGCCTCGAATCAGGTGGACGTGATCGCCGCGTCCGTGAGCATTACCGACAAGCGCAAGAAGGCCATGCTGTTCACTGAGCCTTATTATGAACTGCATCAGGCCGTAGTCCTGCCGCTCGGCAAGGAAATCAAGAATCTTGAAGAACTCGCCGGAAAGCGGGTCGGCGGGCAGATCGGCACGACCGCCATGGTTCAGACCATCCCCGCTTCCAAGATCAAGATGGTTGTGAAGACCTACGACGAAGTGGGCCTTGCCTTTGAAGACCTCGCCAAGGGCAACCTTGACGCCGTGATGTGTGATGACCCGGTCGCCAAGTATTACGCCAACACCAAGGACGAATACCGTGACAAGTTCCACATCGGCCTCGTGACCGGCGAGCCTGAATTCTACGGCTTCGCGCTCCGCAAGAACGATAAGGAACTGGCCCAGAAGCTGAACGCCGGCATCAAGGCCGTTCGGGAAAAGGGCATCGAAAAGCAGATCCTTGAAAAGTGGTTCGGCGCCAACTAACCCGCTGGCGCAGCAAAAACGGGGAGGCTCCTTCCGTGGAAGGGGCCTCCTTTTTTGTATGGAGACCCCCCCCCCGCTGGGCGGGGGGTTCCAAAAAGCTTACAGCTTTGCCCATGTCAGTAAAACTCCTTTTGATTTGTTAAAAAGTCTCACGGTCTGGCAACTGCGAGTCAACAAATCAAAAGGAGGTCACGATGGGTGACGCCAAAAGTTTAGCCCACACAAGGTGGAACTGCAAATATCACATTGTTTTTGCGCCTAAATATCGCCGCCAGGTGTTCTATGGTGAAAAGAAGCGCGCCATTGGCGAAATTCTACGCAAGTTGTGCGAATGGAAGGATGTGAAAATAGTGGAGGCAGAATGTTGCCCAGACCACATCCACATGCTGCTTGAGATTCCCCCAAAAATGAGTGTGTCGAGTTTTATGGGCTATCTGAAGGGTAAGAGTAGTCTCATGATCTATGAACAATTTGGGGATTTGAAGTTCAAATACCGCAATCGAGAATTTTGGTGTCGTGGGTATTACGTCGATACAGTAGGCAAGAATAAGGCCAAGATTCAGGATTACATTAAGCATCAGCTGGAGTCGGATAAACTTGGCGAACAGTTGAGCCTACCATACCCAGGGAGCCCGTTTACGGGCCGCAAGTAACAGAAATGCAAATGTCAGATCGCAAGAGCGCCTGTTAGGGCGCAGCTGGTAAGAAAGCCTTACAGGCGCATATGAAGAACCCCCGGCTAGGCCGGGGGGTTCCTTTTTTATGGTTTGGCATGGGGAGCTTTTTGTGGCGCTCGGACGGGTTCGATGCCCTTTTTGGGATAGCCGGGGAATTTTTCGCCTCAGGCGGGAGCGTAGGGCGTGCCGTCCGGCGGGAGGGCAGGGCGCGTTGGTATACGGAAGGAATCTGGCATGAACAAGGAAAACGTGGATCTATCCAGTATGGTGCGCTGGTGCACGGATTGAACCGGCTGACCGGCGGGCATGAACCTGACAGGCAGGGCACGTTGGTTCATGCGTTGAACCATTTGAATTATAAAGGAGCTTCATCAGTAAGGGCAGGGCGATTCGGGCAGGGAATCCCCTGCCCCGGCGTCCTCAGAACCTCTCATGGTGGATCTTGGTGAAATCAAGATCCGTATCGGTATACGGTTTCTTCCGCTCGTTCTTGTGTCCGATGGCGATGACGCTGAGGACGCCATAATGCTCAGGGATGCCAAGTTCCTGCTGGAAAGCCTCTTCGGAAGGCCCGCTGTCGCCTTCGCGCCTCCGAAGCTGGATCCACGTGGAACCGAGTCCGATCTTTTCCGCCTCAAGCTGGATGAGGATGGAGACGATGGAGGCATCCTCCACCCACACGTCGGATTTCTGGCTGTCGGCAATCACCACAATGGCGAGGGGAGCTGTTTCGAGAGGCGTGGTGCCGTGTTTTTTGTAGGTCTTGAGGCGGGCTATGGTTTCCTTGTTCTGGACAACGATACATTCGACGGGTTTCTTGCCCATCGACGAAGGGGCGAGCAGGGCGGCCTTGAGCAGGCTGTCGATGTCTTCCTGCGAGACGGGCTCGTCGGTGAAGGTGCGGATGCTGCGGCGGTGTTGCAACAGTTCAAGCATGGCTGCCTCCTTGCGGATAGGGAAAAGGTTTTTGGCATGGCTGTGTCGTAGAAAATGGTTGATGCTTTTTCCTTGAAGTTTCAAAGGAATAACCGGCAAAATGCCTCAGCCGGGGATTCCGCCGAGGGGAAAGCTGGAGAAAAAGGCTGTATGTTCACCGTGCTGTGGAGATGGAACAACCAGCTATTCTGACAGAGCCTTCGGCATCATAGCGCAGAGGAGCCTGCAAGGGAATTGCTTTCAGGCCGGATGCGCCGGGAGGCGGAAGGCGGACGGGAGGCGGATGAGGCATATCGGGACGCCCTCTTCGTGTCTCGTGCGAAATGACGTGAAAAAAAGAACAAAGATATTGAACAGAGCATGCGTGAAAAATGGAGGGCCGGGCGAGGATTCATATTATCTATGTTTATTGAAAGAAAAAAGAAATATTTCTTTGTCAACCGTAAAATATAAAGAGCAAAATAGATTTTTTCAGATAAGAAACGTCACTCGGTAATGCAATAAATAAAAAGGGTTGAGCATTCAATGAATGAAAAGGCATGGGTTTTGGGCTATCCTGTCTGAACTGACTATTCCGTGTTGCCTCAGGGGGAAGGCCGGAACGCAAGCGTGCTTCCGGCTTTGTTCGCGCCATCGGGTGTCCACGTTTCATGCTGCGGAGAGACGTATGCTAAGCCTTTCGTTCATTAGGGAAATCGAAAAGATCATCGGCCGGGAGAATGTATTGACGGGCGAGGCGGATCGCCAGAATTACGCGTATGACGCGGCGGTCCTGCCTCCCGTCGTTCCAGGCCTTGTCGTCCGTCCCACACGCACGGACCAGCTTGGGCCGCTGATCCAGAAATGCTATGAGGAAGGCATTCCCATCACTATCCGCGGTTCCGGGACGAACCTGAGCGGCGGGACCATCCCCGACAGCACCGACGCCGTCATTATCCTGACCAACAGTTTGGACAGGATTCTCGAAATCAATGAGGAAGAGATGTACGCGGTGGTTGAGCCCGGCGTGATAACCTGCGACCTTGCGGCGGCGGTGGCGGCCCGCGGGCTGTTTTATCCGCCCGATCCCGGCTCCATGTCCGTGTCCACCATGGGCGGCAACATCGCTGAAAACTCCGGCGGGCTGCGCGGCCTGAAGTACGGCACCACGAAAAAGTATGTCATGGGCCTCGAAGTCCTGACCGAAACCGGCGAGCTCATGAAGACCGGGGTTTGCGGCCGGGGATGCGAATACGGCTACAACCTCACCGAACTGCTTGTCGCCTCGGAAGGTACGCTGGCCCTTACCAGCAAGGCCGTCCTCAAGCTGGTGACGCCGCCCAAAGCCTCCAAAGCCATGATGGCCATTTTTTCCGAAGTGAAGCGCGCTTCGCAGGCCGTCGCCGGGATCATCGCCGCGCATGTCGTCCCTTGTACGCTGGAATTCATGGACAACGCGACCATCAACTATGTTGAGGACTACGTGAACATCGGCCTGCCGCGCGACGCTGCGGCCATCCTGCTCATCGAAGTGGACGGCCATCCGGCGCAGGTTGCCGACGAAGCCGTGAGCGTGGAAAAAGTCCTCAAGGATTCCGGTGCGCTGGAAGTTGTGGTTGCCAAGGACGCTGCGGAGAAGACGCGGATCTGGGAAGCCCGCCGCGTGGCGATCCCCGCCTTGGCCCGCTGCCGCCCCACGCTGATGCTTGAAGACGCGACCGTACCGCGCTCCAAGATCCCCGCCATGCTTGAGGCGCTCGACAGGATCGCCGCGCGCCATCATGTGACCATCGGCACCTTCGGCCACGCCGGGGACGGCAACCTGCACCCGTCCATCCTCTGCGACAAGCGCGACAAGGAAGAATTCTCCCGTGTGGAGCGGGCCGTGGACGATCTGTTCAACATGGCTCTGGAGCTTGGGGGGACGTTGTCGGGCGAACACGGCATCGGCACCGCCAAAAAGAAGTGGCTTGAACTGGAAACCTCAAAGGGGACTCTTGGGTACATGCGGCGTATGCGCTCCGCTTTCGATCCGAAGAAGCTGCTCAACGCTTCAAAGATCGTTTCCCTCTAGGGCTTCCATGACGGCGGAAGGCGGCTTCTGCGGCCGACAGGTTTTGACTTTTTATTCGGGAAGGAATGGTTCATGGACGAGCTTACCCAACTTGCCAATGCCCTGATGTCTCTGGACGACAAACTGGCGGCCTGCATGAAATGCGGGTTCTGTCAGGCGTTTTGCCCCATGTATATGACGACGCGTATCGAAGGCGACCTCACCCGCGGGAAGATCGCCCTTGTCGAAAACCTTGCCCATCGCATCATTGAAGACCCTGAGGCCGTGAACGAGAAGCTGTCGCGGTGCCTCCTCTGCGGCTCGTGCCAGGCGAACTGCCCCTCAGGTGTGAAGACGACCGACATTTTCCTTGAGGCGCGGGCTATTGTGGCGACATATTTGGGGCTTTCGGCCATCAAGAAGGCCGCGTTTCGGATGCTGCTCCCCAATCCGCGCCTGTTCGGTACGCTGCTGCGTCTGAGCGCGCCGTTCCAGAACCTCGTCCTCAAGGATGAGGCCAAGCCGCAGAATACGGTATGTGCGCCCTTGCTGAAGCCCATGCTCGGCGATCGCCATATGCCCAAGCTGGCGGCAAAGCCCCTGCACAGTACGGTCGGCAACGTGAATACGCCCGTGGGCAAAAGCCGCATCAAAGCAGCTTTCTTCCCCGGCTGCCTTGGGGACAAGGTTTACGTCAACGTCTCCGAAGCCTGCCTTAAAGTGTTTGACTACCATGAGATCGGCGTTTTCCTGTCCGACAACTATGCCTGCTGCGGCATGCCCGCTCTGGCTTCCGGCGATCGGCAGGGATTTGAAAAAATGGTCATGCACAATGTGGATATCCTGAAGGATCAGAATTTCGACTACATCGTCACGCCGTGTTCGTCGTGTACGGTGGCTATCCGCGAGTTCTGGGCGCAGTTCTCCAACAACCTGCCGCCGCGCTACCGTGACGCGATCAACGCGCTGGCGCCCAAGGCCATCGACATCAATGCGCTGCTCGTGGATGTGCTGCACATCAGCCCCAAGGCGCAGGCCAAGGGGCAGACGAAGGTGACGTATCACGAATCCTGCCACCTCCAGAAGTCCCTTGGCGTGAGCAGGCAGCCCCGCGATCTCATCCGCATGAACCCGGAATACAACCTCGTGGAAATGGCCGAAGCCAACCGTTGCTGCGGTTGCGGCGGTTCGTTCACGCTGACCCACTATGACCTGTCTCTCAAGATGGGCCAGCGCAAGCGCGACAACGTAATCGCCAGCGGTGCGGAAGTCGTGGCGACGGGATGCCCGGCCTGCATGATGCAGCTTTCGGATATGCTGGCCCGGAACAATGATCCCGTTCAGGTCAAGCACACCATTGAGATCTATGCGGAGTCCCTGCCGCGTTAAAATGTTCCGCGCCTTCCAATGATGGCGGGGCGGGAATGCCCCGTGCTGGCTGTACAGACGGCAACGGGGGCGGCTCATCAAGTGCCGTTCCCGTTTTCTTTTTTTGGGGGGGGCGGAAGAGGGCCGCCGCTCTGGGCGTGCCGGGTAGCCTGCCGAGCAATCCGCCGTCCGGTTCCGTTCCAAGGCGCTGAGGTTCAGGCCAATGCCGCCTCCGTTCCACGGGCGCATCTTCCTTTGGCGGCTGGGGCGTCTTTCGGCAGGGAAATGCGGGTAATCTCAAGCATGGCATCCTCCCTTGGCGGCAGGGGTGCCTCCGAGCCGGTATTCACGGTTGAACAGGCGGGGCGGTGATGCCGGGAATGCCCCGTGCTGGCTGCACAGACGGCAACGGGACGGCCCAGCAATGCCGTTCCCGTTTTCTTTTTTTGGGGGGGGCGGAAGAGGGCCGCCGCTCTGGGCGTGCCGGGTAGCCTGCCGAGCAATCCGCCGTCCGGTTCCGTTCCAAGGCGCTGAGGTTCAGGCCAATGCCGCCTCCGCTCTACGGGCGCATCTCCCCTTGGCGGCAGGGGCGTCTCCGAGCCGGTATTCGCGGCTGAACCGATGGGCGGTGATGTACGGCAGCGGCGTGTCCGCTTGCCCAAAACAGCCGGACGGTGCCGGGCACCGCTTGCGTCTTGCCTTGGTGGGCTGGTGGGAGACGGGGAGGGGACGGCATATGTGGCGGGGCGCGGAGTTATACTTGCCGTTTTTTAGGCCGCGCCGGAGGGGGCATATGTGGCGCGGCGCATTGTCCGGCGTCCGTGTTCTCGTGCGGCAGGAACCTGCCGGTTCAGGGGGCATGGGGCGGAGGGAAGTCATTCCGCCGCCGCTTTCGGAATATCCAGCCGCAGCACGCAGGGGCTGGACGAAATGAAGGCGACGCTGCCTCCGGCATTGCGGGCCGTCTGCCGTGCAATGGCAAGGCCCAATCCAGAGCCGGGGGAGTTGCTTTCCCTTTTACGGAACCGTTCAAACATGGATTCACGCAGCATTTCGGGCACCCCTTCCCCTTCATCCGACACGTCCATGAGTATGCGCCCGTTTTTCTGGAGCACGCTGACCCGTACCGTCCCCTTGCCGTGCAGCAGCGCGTTTTCAAGCAGGTTGATCACGAGTTCACGCATGGTGATGGGATCGCAGCGGCAGTGGAGGCCGTCCATGATGAAGGCTTCCAGCATCCTCCCCTGTTTTTCAAAGAGTGGGAACAGGGCCGCCGCGGTTTCCCTAACCAGCCGGGAAAAGTTGACCGGCTTGGGGGGCGCGTGCAGGGCCATCCCTTCGCTTTTGGCCAGCCGCCCAAGCTGCTGCACCATGCGTTCCATATGCCGGAACTCCCGCCGGATCCCCTCCCAGTCCGGCCGCCCTTCGTTCTTGCCTTCTTCCAGCATGAGCCCAAGGACGGTCAAAGGCGTGCGGAGCTGATGCGCGGCATCGGATACGAAATGCTTTTCCCTCTGATAGGCTGCCGAGAGGCGTTTGAGCACCTCGTTGGCGGCCTCCACAAGCTCGCGCATTTCGGAAGGGACGCCTGCCAGAGGTATGCTTTGCCCCGGCTCGTCGGGTTTGATCCGGCGGGTCAGGGCGGCGGCCCTGTAAACGGGGCGCATGGTCCACCGCAGCAGGAACGTGACCAGCAGCACTGCGAGCGTTCCGTATGTCATCAGCAGGAAGAGGCTTTTTTCCAAACGGCTCCCCAGAAGCCTGTCAAGCACCTCGCGTTCCTTTTCGTCGCGTTTGGACACCATAAGGATGTTGCCGTCAGGGAGGCGCACCGGAACGCTGATTTCCGCCCCGGCGTAGGCCGAATACCAGCCGTTGAAGCGTTTCCTCTCGTCCAGAAGCGCGGGCCGGAACATACGCGGGCGACCGGCGTTTGGGGAGTGCCAGAGCAGTTCCCCTTCCGGCGTATAGAGCGTGTAATACATCTCTTCGCCGTTTTTGGACGTAAGGGGCAGTTGATCCACGGTGTCGGCGCGGATGCCCCGCGATACCTTTTCGGCCTGGAAGAGCAGTATGTTGCGCCGCAGATCGTCCCGTGTGCCATAGACATGGATCATCGGCAAGACGATGGCCGGCACCAGAACGATCACCAAGGCCACGAGGATGCGCGAACGCAGGCTGAACTCTATGGGGCGGCAGGGCATCAGCCGCGCCTTTGAGAGGGTGCCCTCTCGCCGGAGGATTCTGATGGAACGATGCGGTACCCCAGCCCCCGCGCCGTCTCCATGCGGCAGTCCGCGCCCGCGCTGAGCAGCTTGCGGCGCAGGCGGGAAGCGACAGCCTCCACCGCGTTCGGGGTGACGTCCTCTTCATAGTTGTAAAGGCGTTCCTCAAGCAGCTCCTTGATCACAACGCGGGAGGACTGGCGCAACAGTTCCTCCAACAGCATCCCCTCCCGGCGCGATAGGGGCAGCGCCCGCCCTTCGACCGAGGCGTGCCGGGCGCGCGCGTCGAAATGCAGCCTCCCGCAGGACAATATCCCCGAAGAGATGCTTCCCGGACGGCGCAGCACGGCCCGGACGCGGGCGTCAAGCTCCGCCATGGCGAACGGCTTCAGGACATAGTCGTCCGCGCCGAGATCCAGCCCGCGCACCCGATCCTCCAGCGCATCCCGCGCCGTCAGGATAACGCAGCGCTGCATGCCCCCGTTCCGGCGGGCGAGTAGGTCGATCCCGTCCATGTCCGGCAGGCCAAGATCAAGGATTACAACGTCATACATCCTGTTATCCAAATAGTCCCGCGCACTTGCACCGTCGGGTGCGGCATCCGCGGCAAACCCCGCGCGGGTGAAATGTTCCATCAGCCGGGAACGCAATACGGGGTGATCTTCAATAACCAGCAGGGTCATGACTCCTCCAGAAAACAAAGGCTGTGTCCTAGAAAACGGTTGATGCTTTATTTCCTTGAAATTCCAAGGAAATAACCAATAAAATCCTCCAATCACAGAACCCACTGGCGGAAAATTTGGAGAAAAAGCATATATTTTCAGTGTATTGCTGAAGCAAAACAACCATATACCATGACAGAGCCAAAACAAAAATCCTGCGCATGGCCCGAAAAAAATGGGGCTGTCAGTTTGCTGTCAGGACTCCTTTTTATTTTCCCTCGCATTAGTGATGTTGATTTTCATAATCACAATCTAACGTATCATGGCCCGTTTGACAATAAGGCCAAGGAGGAATGAGAGGTATGTCTGCCGCCTTGAAGAGTGTATCGGCCAAAATCGGGAAGCCGGCCCCGGCTCTCGGTGTTTTCGCCATGCTTTGCGCATTGGGGGCGGCCCCGGCCCATGCCGCGGATGTGATCGACTCGTCCGAAGTCGTCGTGACCGCAGCGGGCTATGCGCAGGAAGTCAAAGATGCCCCGGCCTCTGTGACCGTCATCACTCGGCAGGAGCTTGAAAACAAGGCCGTCAATTCTTTGTCGGACGCGCTGCGTGACGTGGAGGGCGTATCCATGCTCGGCGGGGATACCGGCACCATTTCCATCCGCGGCATGGAATCCGACAAGGTGTTGATCTTGGTGGACGGGCGCCGCCAGAATACGACGGGCACCACTCAGAAGGGAGGCATCAACCAGGGCATGGAAACCAGATGGATGCCCCCGATGGAAGCCATAGAGCGCATCGAAGTCATCCGCGGCCCCATGTCCACGCTGTACGGCTCCGAAGCCATGGGCGGCGTGATCAACGTCATCACCCGCAAGGTGGGCGACAAGTGGACGGGGGCGTTCTCCACCAGCTCCACCATCCGGCAGGGATCGGGCGGCGATGCGCTGGCGGGGGATATTTACCTGACGGGCCCCATCATCCCCGGAAAGCTGGGCGTCCAGATCTGGGGTGACGCCTCGGCCAGACAGGAAGACCATGTCCTTGACGGCGTGGCCCGGCACAAGAAGCTGAACGGCACCACGCGGTTGTGGTTCACCCCTGTGGAGGGGCAGGAATTCATGCTCGGCATCACCGAACAGGAGCAGACGTTCAACACGACGGGCGGCAAGACCCTGGCCCCCGATGCGGATTCCAAAGAAACCATCTATGACCGCACGCAGTACGACTTTTCCTATGCCGGGAACATCCTTTCGGGCAGAATGGAATTTGACGCCTACCGTGAGGAGATCAGCAGCGAAGGCAGTCAGAGCGGCCGCCCGGAAGTGACCAACACCACGCTGGAAGGCACCTATAACCTGCCGCTGGGCGACCATATCCTGCTTGTCGGCGGGCAGTACAAAAAGGGAGAGCTCAAGGATTCGGGGTATTATTCCACCATTACCTCGAATGGCTACGTCAAGAATACGACGTCTTCCATGGAAGAATTTTCAGCCTTCATCGAGGACGAATGGTGGTTGCTGGACAACTTCAGCCTGACCGGGGGCGTCCGCTACGATCATAACGACTACTTCGGCGGGCACTGGTCGCCGCGTGCCTACGCCGTATGGAATTTCCTGCCCGACTGGACGCTGAAGGGCGGCGTCGCTTGGGGCTTCAAGTCCCCTTCCATCATCCAGCTTGATCCCTCGTTCGGCCTGCCGCAGCGGGGTGGTTCCATCACCCGCGGCAACCCCTCTCTTGATCCTGAAAAGAGCGTCAACTACGAACTGGGCATCCTTTATGACGATTCGCGCTTGAGCGGCGGCGTCACCGCATTCTACACCGACTACGAAAACAAGATCGTCAACACGGGGAGCAACGGCATCCTTGGGCCTGACGGCGAGCCCATCATCGATCAGGATACGGGGGTGGGGCTCAGCACCTACTACAACGTCACCGGGGCCCATGTCTACGGCGTGGAATTCAGCTTGGGCTACAAGTTCACGGAAGCCCTTTCCGCCAAGGCCAACTACACCTACACCCACTCCAAGATTACGGACGGGGCGACCAACCTGCCCTATGAATTTCATAAGTATGACGGACTTGTTGGGGCTCCCCTTGTGGCCACGCCCAAGCATATGGCCAACCTCACCGTCGACTGGATGCCCATTGAGGACGTAAGCACGTTCGCCACGCTCCAGTACAGGGGCAAGGAATATTATCCGAACTTCGGTCAGGGCGGCACGCTGGACGAAAATGAAGACACCACGCTCACCACGGATATCGGCATCACTTGGGAAGCCTACGAGAACCTCAAGCTCAGCGCCGTGATCTACAACCTCTTCAACGACAAGCGCGACACCGGCGATACCTACAGCTATGCGCAGGATGGCCGCCGCCTGTGGCTCAAGGTAGCCTATACCTTCTAAACCGTTACGCCGACAATCCGCCCTTTATGGGGCGGCAGGATGGCATGCGGGCCTCCAATCCCGCATGCCATCCCTCCTGTTTTTTGACTATTCCTGAGGATGCCGAAATGAATCGCCTACTGTCCATCCATCCGCGGCTCCTGCCGTGGCTCCGCGCCGCAGGTGCGCTCGCGGCCGGCTATCTTGGTATCTGGCTGTTGGCCCCTGGCCTGTCTTCCGTATTGCCGCTGCCTCCTTTTGAGGCGACGGCCGCAGCTTTCCTTATCGTCCTCGTTTTGTTTACGCCGCTTGTGATGTTGGCGTACTTTGGAATGTCCCTGCTTACGCAGCCGCCCTGCCGGGACAAGGAGGTTCAGCCATGAGCGTTTCCTTCCGCAGCAGCCTGCGCGAGCTGCACTCTTCCGTGGGGCTCGTCATCGGATGGATCGGCTTTTTCCTGTTCCTTTTCGGCTCGCTGGCGCTGTACCGTTCCGAAATTACCTTCTGGCTTCAGCCGGAAACGCATGAGGCGGCCTTGCCCCATACCGGCATTGAGGAAAAGGTGCGGGCCGCCCGTTCAGGGTTGGACTATCTCGCCAGCCGGGCCCCCGGTGAAAGCATGTGGCGCATCGTCCTGCCTACGGAACGGATGCCCCTGCCCGCAGCGGCATGGGCCTCTGGAGAGGAAGTGCATGCCCACCACGGCATGGCCCCCGAATATTTCGATCCTGAAGACGGCGGCAAGGTGGAGGCGCGCCTTACGCGCGGCGGGACATTCCTGTATCGGCTCCACGTCGACCTTTTTGGGGTGGACCGGGGTACGGGCCGCAGCCTGATCGGTATGGCAACGCTGGCGATGCTGGTGGTGCTCGTCAGCGGGGTTTGCCTGCGTTCGCATTTTTTCCGCGATTTTTTCCTGTTCCATCCCCGGCCTGGAAAACTCGCCTGGCGTGACTCCCACTGTGTCCTTGGCGGGCTGATCCTTCCCTTCTGCCTCTTGTTTTCCATATCCGGGCTTGTGCTGCTCGCGCAGTCGCTCCTGCCTTCCGCACTGTACCCTTTCTACCGTGAGGATGCGCGTTCCTTCGTCATGGAATCGAAGCGGCCCCCCCTGCTGCCCAGCGGCAATGGGGCCGAGAAGACATACAGCCCCGGCGGGCATACGCCTTGGAAGGACTATGGCATACCCGACCCGGAGCGCCTGCTTCGGATTGCGGATGCGCGGTGGCCGGAATGCGGTGCGGGGGAACTGGTCATCTCTTTCCAGGATGATCGCGCGGTTTCTGTTGAAGCCGTCCAGTCGCGCGGTGGGCTGCTGGCGCGCCGGGCCACTCCGGAACGGCTTACCCTCGTTCCCGATACGGGCAAAATCTATGAATCCACGCAAGAGGAATCGCCTTCCCTCGTGCGTTCCGTCTGGTACGCCGCCAGCGCAATCCATCTTGGGCGTTTTGCCGGCCCGCTTCCGCGCGCCTTGCTGTTCCTTTCCGGGCTGCTGACTGCGGGCATGATCGCCGCTGGGCTTATCCTGTGGGAACGTATGCGGGAAAAGGTGGGGACGCCCCCGTCTTCCCTCCGTGCGGTATCCGCCGTGAACACGGCGCTGATCGCGGGGCTGCCCCTTTCCGTAGCCTCATTCTTCTGGGGGAACCGCCTGCTTTCCGCCGACCTGATCCAGCGCGACGTGTGGGAAATGCTCACATTCTTTTTTGTGTGGGCTTGCTGTTTCACGCACGCTTGGGCGCGTCCGTGGCCTTTGGCCCGCGGCGAACAGCTTGTGGTGGGGGGCGCGGCCCTCGCATTGCTCCCGGTGCTCAACGGCATGACCGGAGGGATAGCCCTGCCGGGTTCCCTTATGAGCGGCCCCTGGCAGCTTGCGGGCATCGATTGTGCGGCCCTTGCCGTGGGCCTTGGGCTGCTGACCGCCGGCATACGTGAGCACCGCCGGGCGCGGGCCTTCCTGCCTTCCTCCGGGGCGCATTCCTTCCGGGCTTGGCTGCACGACCGGATTGGAAAACTTCACAGCGCCCTCGCCTTTTGGAAAAAAGGGCCGTTTGCCCGCAGCAAGGCGGAATCGACCCCACCCGCATACGGCGGCCCATCGGAAGTGCCCTCCATTGGGGAAGAAACATCGTCGGAAAAAAACGGCTCCAGCTTTCCCGGCACTGACGCGGACGCTGAAAAATCTGGCCAGCCCACCCGCACGGGAGGTACCGAATCATGAGCTTTTGCGCCTTCCTTTTGTTGTTGGCGGGGTGCTGCCTGCTTGGGATCAAAGATCCGGACGGGCAAGCCCCCATCCCTGACCATCCCTTGTTCCGCTGGCATGAGGGCTGGCTGCCGCTGGGGTTGGCCTTGTTGTTCACCTGCCATGCCTATGGGCCGGGCGTGGGGACGCTGGTATGGTTCGGCCTGTTCGCGCCATCGGGAGCGCTTGCAGTCCTCTTTCTCGCTTTCGCTTCCTCCTCCCTCCGGGAGTGGGCTTCAAAAAAGGCCGTCACGCTAACCCGGCTATTGTTTTTCCCTGCCGTACTGCTCAGTGTTTTGTAATACCATAGCTTGCCGGTTTTGCCGTCCCATCTTCGCCTGTGCGGACGGCTTAACCGCTTTGGTATGCAATAAGGTACGCCACACATGGAAGCCTTGTGCGATGGGGACGGCAACCATTTGTTTCTCAAGTTAATGCGCATAAAAACTGTTGCCGTGCCCGGATAAGATAACGAACTGTACAGTCCTCCGGGCACACTTCACCAATTGATGGCCTAACACGCGGCGCACCAAAACCAGGCCGTGTCGTCAATTAGATATAATATATTGAAACTATTGAACTGTTTTGGATTGTAAATTATTATTTCAATAATTTTAAATAATTATATATTAAATGACGACACGGCCTAGAGCAAATCTGATAGACTCTCCCCTTCGCTCCGGCATTTTCTGAAGGCAAAAACGCTCCACTTGCTCCTCTTTGGTATCGTGCCCAGCCCGGCCATCGCCTGCAACCGTTCCCGATATTGTCCTCATTCCCTAAAGCCGCCCAAGGCCAGAGCTGCTGTGCGTCACAGCCCCATAAGGGAGTGCCCATCTGGGGCCGTGGGCGTGCTCAAAATCCCTCTCGGTGATGGGGTACACTCCTGCCGACGGAAGAGGCCGGTTCTGAGCAGGCCGAATGAAGCATAAATACATAGGCTCTGTCATAGTATGCGGTTGTTTCATCCCATAGCATGGTGAAAATACAGCCTTTTTCTCCAGTTTTCCCCTTGGTGAAACCTATGGCTAAGGTATTTTTCTGGTTATTCCTTTGAAACTTCAAGGAAAAAAGCATCAACCATTTTTAGGACACAGCCAATACATAACATCTCAATATGATGAGGCAATAGAAGACAGTTTTTGGAGATATTTGGGGATAATATGTTTACATCCGACGCATTGAAACGAGGCTGTGTCATAGAAAATGGTTGATGCTTTTTTTGAAGTTCCAAAGGGATAACCAACAAAATGTTTTGGCTGTGGATTCCGCCAATGGGAAAACCGGATAAAAAAGCTGTAGTTTCAGCATGCTGTGGAGATGAAACAACCACATGCCATGACAGAGCCTAAAATGATAAGAACCGCAAACCCTCTCGCACCCGCGCCCATGACCAGCACGTCTCCCTTGGGCGGGGCCTGCTTTCTTTCTTTCTTTCTTTCTTTCTTTCTCTCTCTCTCTCTCTCTCTCTCTCTCTCTCTCTTCCTTACTTTTATAGTAATAAATTGGACAGCTTTCCATCTATTCGAGCTAATTTTTTTATTGATGCAATGCCGAATGCAATGATGATATTGCCATAAGATATGGACAAATATATTTAGCCTGTTTGTCCGTTTTCAGTAAAATTTATAGCTGTGACAATTTTTTTACTTGTTGTTTGCCCTGTGTCCGCTTAAGCGAGGCATAATATCCATCTAGGAATCCGCGCTGGCGGGCATGTTTTATTTCATTGGAAAGGCGTTTAAGATACATGGATCTTACACGGTATTTTTCATTGTATCTGCCTATAAAATAGCCTATGGAATAACCTAATATACCGATAAAGCCCATAAGGAACAATTTTTCCATATAGCACTCCTTTTTGAGCTTGCTGCCATATTGAATAAAAAGAACCGCTGTATTTGCATATTCGGATAATTATTGCGTTCTATCTAGTATGAAGGCGTTGATGACGGCAGTCGGTACTTACGTCTTTTGTTCTTCCTGTTGCGTACGGGAAGCGCTTGCGAGTTAACGCTCCCTTCAATAAATCCCCTGCCAAAGACCTCACTCGTTTCGGTGACCATGACAAAGACCCCCTGATCGATTTCTTTTGCAGCTGAACAGATGGTATAGATTTCCGTTCTTGTGCAGGCACAGAGGAGTACATGCCTGGATGTTCCTGTATATGTGCCTATGCCGTTTAATAATGTGGAGCCGCGCTTGGATATCTCGGCAATCCGCTTGGCGATGGCATGCCCTTGATTGGTGACGATCACCACCAGCTTTCCCGCGCCGATGCCATACATAATCTTGTCAATGACCAATGATGTAAGCGCAGTAGAAGCCAAACCATAAAGTACCGAGTCGATGCTTCCGAAAACGGGCCAGCCGAGAAGGATGACGAGAAGATCAAAGACAAGGGTTACGAACCCAATGGAGAAATGCGGGTAGAGGACTTTTATCGTCAGGGTAAGGAAATCCGTCCCTCCCGACGACGCTCCCCGCATATACAGAAGCGCCAGCCCCACCCCGATAAACACGCCGGAATAAAGGGCTGCCAGAAAGGGGTCCCCTTCATAGACAGGGAATAAAGGAAAGATTACGTCTAAAAAGAGAGTACACAGCCCCATTGCTATAAGCGATTTGAACAGGAAGCCCCGCCCCAGGACATTGTAGCTGATAAGGATGGCCGGTATATTGAACAGCAATGTCATGGTGCCGATAGGCAGGTTCCAAAGATGGTTGCAAATCAGAGCGATTCCGGAAAAGCCTCCGGGAGCGAAGCCAGCATCTTTGGCAAAAGAATAGATCCCAATGGAATAGCATAGGCTTCCGCTGAGGTAGTATATTATGTCATACCAAATCTGTTTGTAATCTTTGACAAGCGTCATGGTAGTAATCCGTTTTTGCCACTTGATGTCAGCGATCGAGAAAACGCTTCAAAAAGTCCGCTGTCTGAGGAGAGGCAGGCCTTTCAAAAATATCTTGCGGCGTTCCCTCTTCTAAAATGACCCCATTGTGCATGAACGCCACACGGCTGGAAATATCGCGTGCAAACTGCATTTCATGCGTAACGATAAGCATAGTCATGCCTTCTTGGGCCAGAGAGCGTATCGTCTCCAAAACTTCCCCCACCATTTGAGGGTCTAGGGCTGACGTCGGCTCATCGAAGAGCATGACGGAAGGGTGCATGCAAAGGGCGCGCGCAATGGCAACCCGCTGCTTCTGCCCCCCGGAAAGCTGTTTCGGAAGGGCATCCGCGTAAGCTTCCATTCCAACTTTCTTCAGGTAGCCCAGAGCATCGCTGCATGCCTCCTCTTTGTTCCTATGCATGACGTTTATTGGGCCAACCACGCAATTTTGCAGCACATTCAGGTTATTGAACAGGTTGAAATGCTGAAACACCATTCCAACCCGCGTTCGGTACTGGGCCAAATCGAACCCCTTGCGGCCCACACGTTTTCTTTCAAAATAAATTTTCCCGGAAGTTTGGGTTTCAAGCTGGTTGATGCATCTCAACAGCGTTGATTTCCCTGAGCCTGATGCCCCGATCAGGCTTACAACTTCACAGGGATAAATATTCATGGTTATATCACGCAGGATAACACGTTCTCCATACTGCTTGCTCAGTTGTTTGATATAAAGGATCGGCTCCTTTTGGAGAACCATGGATTGCATTCGTTCCTTATGCATTTTTTATTTCCTTACCTATACGGGGTCAGCGGGTCAGCACCCGCTCAAAACGATTGAGAAGAAGCGTCATGATGCTCGTCAAGATGAGATAAATGGCGCAGACAATAAAAAATGCTTCAAAGTACCTAAAATAATTTCCGGCGGCTTCACGTCCGCTATAAAAAAGCTCATTGACCGTGATGATGCTTAAAACGGATGTATCTTTAATGTTGCTGATAAGAAAATTTCCTATTTGCGGGATGATATTGCGAAAGGCCTGCGGCAGGATGATGAGGCGCATGGCTTGAAAATAGCCCATGCCAATGGCCTTTGCCCCTTCCATTTGGCCGGGGTCCACGGATTGGATGCCTCCGCGCATGGTTTCCACCATATAGGCGCCTGTATTGATGGAAACGACGAAGAGCCCTGCGCTTATAGGATTGAGGTCCCACTGGAACAGTGCGGAAGCCCCGTAATAAATGACCATCGCCTGCACCATCATGGGGGTTCCCCGCAGCAGCCATACATAGGCGGCGACCAGCCAGCGTACCGCGTGCAGGGCCAGCCTTTTTATGCGCTTGTCTTCAGGAAGGCTCGGAATGGCGGCCAGAACGCACCCACAGCTTCCAATCAGGGTTCCGAGCAATGTTCCCATGACGGCCAGAAAAAGGGCAATTCCCGCGCCATTCAGAAAAACCGTTCCATACTCTTGGGTGAGAAAATAAACCCATCCCCAAAATCCCATATCCATAACTACGCCTCGCTAAAAAATATTATTCGGCTGAACGGACAGCTTTCTGAGCTGTCCTTCTCAATTTTTCAGTCAGCGTATCAGGGGAGTTTCGTCAGAGGCTGGTTGCGGCATGCATCCCGGATCATTTCGTCCACATCCGATTTGGAGATCTTGGACATCGCCGACTCCAGCATTTTTTGCAGTTCCGCATTTCCCTTCGGCAGGGCGATGGCGCACGCCGTCTCTTCTTTTGAGATATTGAAACTCCCTTCCCCGGAGAAGGGCAGTATGCGGAGATCGGGGTTGGCGATGACAATGGCTTCCGCCGTGGGGCGGTCAAGCAGGATCATATCCGCCTTGCCGGACTGCAGGGCCACGACCAGGGCCGGGACATTTTCCAAGGCGGGGAGTTTTTCCACATTGGGCAACCGGTCGATCTGCTCGGTATACCACAGGGTGTTGAGCATGGAGGTCACGCGGGCGCCGCGCAATTCCGCTACGGACTTGGCGGCGGCATAAGCGCTGTCTTTTTGAGCCAGCCCCACTGTTTCCCCGTAATAATATGGAACAGTGAAATCTATGGACAGCTTCCGATCCGGCGTTGGCACAATCATCGAGACGGCACAGTCCACCTTCCCTGTGGCCACAGCCATGAGCATGCCGTCCCAGTCGAACTTGTAGGCTTCGAGCTTATAGCCCGCCAGTTCGCAAAGCCGTTTCATATAGTCAATTTCAAAACCGCATAGGAATTGCTTGGAACCCTGAATCCGCACGGCTCCATGAATATCCGTGTCCTGTGTCCAGTTGCAGGGGACGGTCATCCCCTCGAAACCAACTTTCAAAACCTTTTGTTCGGCTGATGTCTGCGCATGCTCTTCCGAGTTGTCGCATCCGCCGGCAATAAAAGAAAAAAGGCAGATCATGGCAACAGCCAAACATCGAAGTGCGTTCATAGCATTCCCTGAATCTTTTGGTTTTAGATGTGTTGTTCGCATGGGTAGCCCAAGGTTTTTTTATTTTTCAGCAAAAAACATTCCATGAATATAACATTCCTAAATTAATATATATTTTATAAAAACAGGAAGTTCCGCCCATTACAAATTAAAACAAACGGCGAGAAGCTTTTGCATTTTGCAATATGAAGCGGGAAAACGGCGGATCGTGCAAAATGCAATGGCTGAAAGGCCGCGGTATTGCGGAATGCAATAAAAAAGTGCGTATGCCGGGCGGGTAACTCTTTTTTATTTCAGGCAAATAAGATCTGGCACGGGTGTTGCTAAAGGGTGGTGTTCTTTTTGGGGGCTGTGCGTGTGAGAAGGCACTTTGCCGTTCGGCATGCCCCGGAGGTTCACACCCCCCTTCATAAAGAACATATTTTCTGGATTTGGAGGATCTATGTTTGTAGGAATGCTGCTTCTTGGCCTAGTCACATTCGTGTGCATGTTTGGTCTTGTCTATTTATGTGACAGGATATGAGGAGAGGGAACGTATGTTGTATATTGCTGGTATCGCGCTGGCTTACTGCGCCTGCTATCTCGTTTATGTGATTTTGTATACAAAACAAAAATAATGGAAGTCCGCTATGCAGTCTCTTTTATATCCTGCACTCGTTATATTTCTCTCAGTGCTTGTCTCGTGGTACATCGGCAAGCTGGCTACATGGGGGATGTGTGATCCTCAGCAGAAAGGCGGTTTCCGCTACGCTCTTGACGCTCTTTTCGTTAAAATCGGCGGGCGTTCCGTCACTGTGGAGCAGGATTGGAAACAATACACGTTTTCCATGCTGCTGTTCAATACGATCATCTTTACGGTAGCGTTCATCATTCTGGGCCTGCAGCAGGTGCTGCCGCTCAACCCCGACGGCAAGGGGGTTCTGGAACCGAGCCTGATCTTCAACACGGTCGCCTCGTTTACCTCGAATACCAACCTGCAGCATTACTCTGGGGAACAGGCTCTCAGCTATTTTTCCCAACTGTTCAGCATCATGTGGCTTCAGTATGTCACGCCCGCAACCGGCCTTTGTGTTCTTACGGCCATTGCCCGTGGGTTGAGCGGAAAAACCGTGTTCGGCAACTTCTACATGGATTTGATGCGCTCCACCTTCCTTGTGCTGATCCCCATTTGCGTGATCACGGCCACCATGCTGGTGCTCGGCGGCCTTGTCATGACGTTTGATGGGTCTGTCGTGGCCACCACCTTGGAAGGGGCGAAGCAGACCATCGCCCGTGGCCCCGTGGCGGCTTTCCTGACCATTAAGGACCTCGGCACCAACGGGGGCGGCTTCTTCGGCCCCAACGGCACGCATCCTTTTGAAAACGCCAACTTCTTCACCAACATGATCGAAACGATGTGCCTCGTCGTGATCCCGATGGGGTGCGTGTGGATGTTCGGCCGTATCACCAAGCGTATGAAGCATGCCGCCGTCATTTTCGCCGTCATGCTCGCCTTCATGATCCTTAAAATCGGCTTCTCCGTCTATTTCGAGAGCGCTCCTTCCGCCGCGTTCCATGATCTGCCTGTGGCGGAAAGCTCCAACCTTGAAGGGAAGGAACTGCGCTTCGGCGTATCCGCCGGGCCGACGTACAGCGTGTTCACGACCTGCTCCAGCAACGGTTCGGTCAACTGCATGCACGACAGCCTCAATCCTCTGGCCGGGCTCGTGCCTATGGTCGGCATGTGGCTGAACACCACTTTCGGCGGCGTGGGCGTCGGTTTTGTCAACATGTTCCTGTACATCGTCATCGGCGTGTTCATCAGCGGCATGATGGTGGGGCGTACTCCCGAATATCTGGGCAAGAAAGTGGAAACCCGCGAAATGAAGTTCGCCCTTCTTGGCGTACTGGCCCACCCGCTGTTCATCCTTGGCGGCACGGCCCTGTTCGCCGCTACCTCGTGGGGCACGGATACCGTCCTGAACAGCGGCTTCCACGGCTTTTCGGAAATCCTGTACGAGTTCACCTCCTCGTCGGCCAACAACGGTTCCGGCTTTGAGGGGCTTGGCGACAACACCGTGCCGTGGAACGTGGCTACCGGCCTCGTGATGCTGCTTAACCGCTTCATCCCCATTGTATTCCCCATGGCCATCGTGGGCTCCCTGGCCTCCAAGAAGGCCAGCCCCGAAACTGCCGGTACCCTGCGCACGGATACCCCGTTGTTCGGCTGCGTGCTGTTCGGCTGCGTGCTCTTCGTCGGCGCGCTGCTCTTCATGCCCGCCGCCGTGCTCGGCCCCATCGCCGACCACCTTGTCAATGTTGCCGGCATTGCCGCGAACTGATTCTCTGATCGTACATAAGGAATGGAACATATGAATGTTACGAGTGTATTAAGGGATCGCCAAGCGAGCCGCCGCCCCTCCCTGTTTGAGGGCGAACTGGTCAGGATCGCCTTTTTCCGGTCCTTCGCCATGCTTAACCCGAAGATTATGATGCGCAACCCCGTCATGTTCGTGACGGAAATCGGCGCGCTGCTGACGACCCTGACCTTTGTGATGGATGCGCTGGGCAGCAGCCCTTCCATGGCCTATACGCTGGCGGTGACCGTCATCCTGTGGGCTACGGTGCTGTTCGCCAATTTTGCCGAGGCGCTGGCGGAGGCCCGCGGCAAGGCGCAGGCCAACACCCTGAAGCGTACCCGTTCCAAGACCGTCGCCAAGAAGCTTGTGGACGGAAAGCCCGTTGAGGTCATGTCCGACATGCTCAAGCAGGGCGACCTCGTGGTTGTCAGCGCTGGGGAATTTATCCCCACCGACGGCGAAGTGGTGGAAGGCGCGGCCAGCGTGGATGAATCCGCCATCACCGGCGAATCCGCGCCCGTGGTCCGCGAGGCCGGCGGCGACCGTTCCGGCGTTACCGGCGGCACCCGCGTACTGTCCGACTCGATCACCGTCCGCATCACTGCCGCGCCCGGCGATTCCTTCCTTGACCGCATGATCGCGCTGGTCGAAGGCGCCGTGCGCCAGAAGACCCCCAACGAATGCGCGTTGACCGTTACCCTCGCCGGGCTGACCCTCGCCTTCCTGCTTGTGACCGGGACGCTGTATCCGATGGGGCTCTACTTTGATGTCGAGCTGCCCATCCCGACGCTGATCGCGCTCCTCGTGTGCCTTATCCCGACCACCATCGGCGCGCTGCTGGCCGCCATCGGGCTGGCCGGCATGGACCGCGCCCTCGCCGCCAACGTGCTGGCGAAGAGCGGTAAGGCTGTGGAACTGGCCGGTGACATCGATACCCTGCTTCTTGACAAGACCGGTACGATCACGATGGGGAACCGCCATGCCATGAGCTTTCACCCTGTGCAGGGCGTGAGCGAGGCTGAACTGGCTGAAGCGGCTATGTTCGCCTCCTTCGGGGATGCCACCCCGGAAGGGAAGTCCATCGTAGAGCTGGCGCGTAAAGTCCTCGGCGCTTCGGCTCCGCATGAAGTGCCTGACTCCAAGGTGATTCCCTTCACCGCGCAGTCCCGCCTCAGCGGTCTGGAGCTGCCTGACGGCACCCTTTACCGCAAGGGGGCTTCGGATTCCATTTGCAACTGCGTCAAACGGATGAACGCTTCGCTTCCTGAAGGGCTCGGCAAAACCGTTGACGACATCGCCAGCCAGGGGAGCACCCCCATTGTGGTCATTCGCAACGAACGTGTGCTCGGCGTTGTCGCGTTGGCCGACGTGCTCAAGCCCGGCATCAAGGAACGCTTTGCCCGTCTGCGGGCTATGGGTATCCGCATCGTCATGGTGACCGGCGACAACCCGCTGACCGCTTCGGCCATAGCCAAGCAGGCGGGTGTGGATGACTTCATCGCCGAGGCTCGGCCTGAGGACAAGCTGGCCTATATCCGTAAGGAGCAGGCTTCCGGCCATCTGATCGCCATGATGGGCGACGGCACCAACGACGCGCCCGCTCTGGCCCAGGCAGATATCGGCGTGGCCATGAACTCCGGTACGCAGGCCGCCAAAGAAGCCGGCAACATGGTTGACCTCGACAGCGACCCGACCAAGCTCATCGAAGTCATCGAAATCGGCAAGCAGCTCATCATGACCCGCGGCGCGCTGACGACCTTCTCCATCGCCAACGATGTGGCGAAGTACTTCGCCATTATCCCGGCCATGTTCATGCTCGCCATCCCGCAGTTGTCCGCCTTGAACATCATGGGCCTCGGCACTCCGCAGAGCGCTATCCTCTCTGCCCTGATCTTCAATGCGATCATCATCCCGCTGCTGATCCCCATCGCCATTAAGGGCGTAAAGTACCGTCCGATGCGGGCTGACAGCGTCCTGCGGCATAACCTGCTGGTTTACGGGCTCGGCGGCGTGCTCATCCCCTTTGCCGGCATCAAGTTGATCGACATTGTGCTGTGCGGCATCGGCTTGTTTTAGCCAATACGCAGGCGCATCGGATGCCCGGTGCGCCTGCCCAAGACACCATCTACCCAACGCCTTCCGCATTCGGCTGGCTCGGAGTCTATAAACAATGACGACTACACCTTCCATCAAGCTCGCAACCCAGCTTTTGACGAACTTCCGTTTGGTCATCGCGACTATGTTTGTCTGCTGCGTGCTCTATACGCTGCTCATCTTTGGCATCGGGCAAACCTTCGTCCCGTTCTCGGCTAACGGCTATCTGCTGCATAACGACAAGGGAGAGGTTATCGGCAGCTCTCAGATTGCTCAGTCCTTTACGAAACCCGAATACTTCTGGCCGCGTCCGTCCGCTGTGGATTACAACGCCGCTGCGACCGGAGGCAGCAACCTTTCCCCTGCGAGCAAGGAGTTGCGTGAACGGGCCCAAGAAACCATTTCCCTATACGGCGCCACGGCCGGCAACAAAATTCCGGCTGATCTCGTGACCGCTTCGGGGGCTGGTATGGATCCTCATATCACGCTTGCCGCTGCAGAATACCAGCTTGACCGTGTAGCTGCTGCGCGTGGCATTGATAAGGATACCGTCAAGAAACTTATTGCAGAACATACGACCACACCGGGTGGTTTTTTGACCAATTCGCCCCTTGTGAACGTATTGGAACTTAATATTGCACTGGACAAGCTGAATAAAAACTGATTGTTCTTCTTGCATGCTGCATAGGTAAGAGAAGGAGGCCCCCTCAAGGAAGAAGGGGCCTCCTTCTTTTGGCATATGGCGCGTTTCGCAGCAGCCGATTGATGTTTTATTTCTTGAAGAGCCGGGCAGGTAATCGGCAGCATATCTCAGATAGAGCCTTCCGGTGAGAAAAGTAGATAAAAAACGTAGGCTGTGTCCTAGAAAATGGTTGATGCTTTTTTCCTTGAAGTTCCAAAGGAATAACCAGCAAAATGCCTTGGCTATGGATTCAGCCAAAGGGGAAAGCTGTATAAAAAGGCTGCATTTTCACCGTGTTATGGATATGAAGCAACCACATACTATGACAGAACCAAAACGTATAATTATTATGTGTGGAATGAGTCATTCATATCTGCATATGGCCTTATACGTTTATCTTGATGCGCTATAAAAATCAGCAAAGAGATACAATGCTTCATATACATTATTGAACGAAATATATTAAATGTATAATTGTATATATAGCTCTGTTATAGGGTGCGGCTGTTTCATCTCCACAGTATCGTGAAAATAGCGCCTTTTTCTTCAGTTTTTCCGTTGGATGACCCCAATGGCTAAGGTGTTTTCTATCCCGTAAGAACTCCAAGAAAAAGCATCAGCCGCCTCCTATGCCATAGCCAAGATATAAAGAAAGGCGATCCGAAAAGATCGCCTTTTGGGGACGGCGTAATCACTACACTACGCCTAGGGGATTTGAGAGTGCCACATATTGGAGCTTGTGGACTTTATTCCGTTGCACGCTGAAACGGCTACATGGATAAGTCACCGTTTCCTAGACGGAACAGCTAGCAACTTCACGCGATCATGAGGAGAATGATCGTACGAAAAGAAATGCAGTAACTATGCCAAGAAAAGATAGCTTTGTATTATATTGAAATATAATCATATTTATATGATCGCCTGCCTTGTTCCTTATGTAAATATTGCATTTTGCAATAATTGCACAGTATATCCATACATTATGTAATATTTATATCACCCGGCACCATGACAGCATGGGCACCATTTTTCCACATCGGATTTCAATACGGTTCACCTAACGGATTATAAACACAGAATCTGGTAAGATGCATAACCATGTACTGCTCCTGATTATGCCCAGCCATGCCACCCTCTTATTGGCGATACCTTACTCCACAATGGGGCAAAGAGCCTGACTTTATTTTCATCAATACTTCAAGACAGAAAGGAAAAATTTGGCTGTACCATAGTATGCGGTTGTTTTATCTCCACAGTGTGGTGAAAATACAGCCTTGTTCTCCAGCCTTTCGTTGGCGGAATCCACGGCTAAGGCATTTTGTCGGTTATTCCTTTGGAGCTTCAAGGGAAAAAGCATCAACCATTTTCTATAACACAGCCAAAAATTTTTCAGTTTTTCGTATTCCACTTCCTTTTCCAAGCCCATACACGGGGACGAACCGTGCGGTGGGTTCCGGTGAAATGATGAGCGCAGCGGATCATTTGCGAACGGATGGGCATGGCTATGAGGCGGAGGCCGCAGCGATGGCGAGCATTTCATATGGATAGTTATGTGGTTAGCGAACAAGAGGGGGAGATCAGGGGCTTATGGGATGCTTCCTTTTGGGGGAAGAAAGAACCCACGGCCCAGCCGTAGACTTCTCTATCCGCCTATGGATAAGTTTTTCCGTATGATTTTACCTTCTTACGGAAAGTGGAGCGGGCCATGCCCGTGCGTTTCGCGGCCTCCGTCATGGAGATATTTCCCTGTTTCCAGAGCAGAAAGATTTCCGAGAAATTTTTTGGCAATGGTTGCGGCTTTGGGCCAAATCTTACGCCATTTCGTTTGGCCACGGCGATCCCTTCAGCCTGCCGTTTGCGGATATTCTCCCGTTCGTTCTGAGCCACAAAGGAAAGTACCTGCAAGACAAGGTCAGCAATAAAGGTGCCGAGCAGATCTTTGTCGTGCCTCGTGTCGAGCAGGGGCATATCCAGGACGAGGATGTCAACCTGTTTTTCTTTGGTAAGAAAGCGCCATTGTTGCTGAATCTCCTCGTAATTGCGCCCGAGCCGATCAATGCTGATAATGCAGAGCTGATCGCCGGGTTTAAGGCGTTTTAGCAATTCCTGATATTGAGGACGCTGAAAGTCCTTGCCTGATAGTTTGTCCATAAAAATATGGTCGGCGGGAATGGCTTTTTGTTCAAAGGCCATGCGTTGGCGTCCCTCATTCTGATCCGTGCTGGAGACGCGGATATATCCGTATGTCTGTTCCATACTATTCCCTGCGTGTTGATGTTACGGTTCCTCAAGCGGTCTGTCAGAGTTGAAGGAAGAGACGTATCGGCTTTCAGTGGCGGTGCGCGCCGCAATGACGGGGGCTTTGGCTGCGGCGGATTGGGTTGGGGGATCATCTTTTTATCTTTGGCCGCCTGAGTCCATTGCGGTATTTTGGCAAGGGGCGGCGGTTTTACGTGGATTCTTTTCCCGTGCAGGTGTCCGGCAATTTCCTGCATTGCGAAACTTCGTTTTTTCATCCGATCCAGCTCAGGGACAAGGTAAAAACAGCCTCCTTCATAGGCGTCATCCGATTTCCGCCCAAAGCGGCGGCGGTAGGTTTGAGCTTGGCAAATTCATGTCCGATTTTTTGAGCTGGGCCGTGGTGATGGCAAAGTATTTCCCCTGTCTTGGGTGGAGCGGCGTCCCGGATTGGCTTTGTGTCTTTCCAGTTGAACGGGACAGCCGCCCATGCTTCAAGAAGCATAGTGGCTATATCCTCGGCCTGCGCGAAACTCTTCCTCCGACGCCTTGCGTTATCCTTATGCTGCTGGCAGACCGTGGTTACTGACGTTTCTTCTTCTTCTTTCCTCCTCCTCTTGCTGACGCGTCCCTTTTTCTAACGGTGCTGAAGCTGTTCAGCCTTCTTGCCCTCTACAACGTCGAGATGTTGCGGGCGGAATCGTCGATTGCAGTAAAAACTGCCGATTCCCTGCCATTGGGCACCTTCATTTTTTGTAGGTGTGCTTCCAGCCCCGTTTTTTCCCACAACGTTGCCTCGGCAAGCCGTACATTCCACTTCCAGCCATGTTTATTTTTGTGCACGTTTCCATTTCCCGTTGCACTTGAGCAAAATATTTGCGGTAAGCGTCTTTTGCAGCCCGTCAAGAAAGAGGGCTGTTTTTCCAGTATGGATAGTTGAAAATGAAGACTTCGGGAGAAAGGGGGACTAAAGAAATGTTCCACTTCCTCAGCTTTGCCGCCCATACTTCTCAATGTTCTTTTTCCGCCTCCCCCCACACGCCTCCCAATCAATAATGGCGTGGAGTGCATTTTTGATAAGATTAAGGGTTTTCAAGGACAACCTGCTTAAAGCGGTCTGTTGTTTTTGAACTCGCGGGTAATGATGCCGTTTTCCATCCGCTATGATCCCAGAGGGGAACAATCCATTGCCGTTCAAAATACCCTGAGAGGATTGCAGGAGGTTACCGCATGATTTTCCCCTTGACTGCTCAGGCTTTCCATGAATATGTCAATGGTTTCCTTAGATGTTGCGATTATTTCGGGCTTGGGATAGCGCCCGCTGAGATAAGTTTCCTTCCATGCGTTCTTGTTTATGGGGATCATATTGAAAAGTTGGGGTAGACAGAGAAGACCGTGGGGATGGGACGGTTGATGTTGTTTCACAAAAAAAACTCCTGAATCCGTTTGGATTTCAGGAGGGCTGGTACACGTCAAAAGCCCCGGTGAGGGGATCGGACGGGAACATAACGGGAAATTTAAACAAGATGGGAAAACGGCAGGCTGGTTATGCCTTGCGTATAGGGTATGCATCCGCTTCTTGGGGGAGCATATCCCTCAGATTGCGGTAGGCTTTTTTACCCTTGTGCTCTTTTTTCGTAAACAGGCGGCCTCAACATGCATCTTTCGGCCTTACAGGGACGGCGAATCGAATTTTGGAGGTTCGTACCAGATAGCAGAACATGGGTGAATACGTGAGAGAGTGGTTTCCTTTCATGGCGTCACGGACAGCCGCAGCCCTTCTTTCCAGATGGATTCGGGAATACGAAAAACGGGTTTTTCATCCTGTGGCGACCTTTCATATGAAGAAGTACCGCCGTTTATCAATAATTGAACCCGACGGTGTTGCCCATAAAACAGACTCCACAAGGGCGTGGGTGGATGCCTTTCACTTTCCGGCACAGTGGATAATGAAGGGATGCTCGATGGCGTCTCTCTCTCTCTCTCTCTCTCTCTCTCTCTCTCTCTCTCTCTCTCTCTCTCCGTCTAACGGCCCCAGCCTCCTTCCCGTAACCTCCCCTCTCTCCCCCTCTGTGTCCCCCGGTTCCAATGCCTTTAAGAAACCCCCTGTCGAGGGCGTGATATCCTTCCTTAACGCATGACAGGCATACCGTTTTTTCTCTGTTTTTCCACTTGGTAGAATCTGTGGATGAGGGCTTTTACTGGCTGTCACTTGGAACTTCAACATGGCGCGTAGAAAGCTCCCTTACCGAAGCATTAAGGTATTCGTGTTGCTTTCAAGTGGAAAAGAAATGAGCGAAGGTACAATATAAGATGGGAAGTCGTACGGATTTCCCCACTATGATATAGACTATGCAAGCGAAACTAATGCAGGAAGGCTATTCCCAGAGCGGCAAGTGTTGTCAGTATGAGGCAAACGCCCAGGCAGCCTTTTTCTTTTCGCTTTTTTTCAGGCTGTACTTTTTTTGTGGGGGCTGC
Organism: Bilophila sp. T19-St14; assembly: GCF_059728385.1. Classification (NCBI taxonomy): domain Bacteria; kingdom Pseudomonadati; phylum Thermodesulfobacteriota; class Desulfovibrionia; order Desulfovibrionales; family Desulfovibrionaceae; genus Bilophila; species Bilophila sp. T19-St14. The sequence continues at coordinate 1,089,454 of NZ_BAAGFT010000001.1, read as the reverse complement.
GGGTTGATATTGGGGCTTCCGCTGGCTCGGCAAGGCTGTTTTTTCAACCAAGTCTTTTTTGCTGAAAAGTTCTTGCAGCTCGTGCGTAACGCGTTGCCTCCAATCTTCAAACCAATGTTCGGGGTGCTGGCGCTTGTATTCCCGTTCAAGGTGTTTTGTGAGGTCGTCCAGATCAGAAATATCCGCGGGAATGGATGACGTATCCAGAGGATAGAAAGAGCGCGTGATTTCCCGCGCGATCTGAATGAAATAGTTCATGCTGTGTTTGTCATCAAGCATGACGCCGGAAAGGTAGAGGAGTTTGGCGCAGACCTCGATGTTTCTCTTGTTTAAATGGCACTGGGTAAGGTTCACATAGAAATTGCCGGAATTCAGCTCAATGAACGATCCTAAGTATTGGCAGCAGCCGGCTACCCATGTGGAAAACTCTTTGTTGAACTCCTTTTTGATCTGGATGAAGGTCGCAACGGGGTGCTCATCCAACTCATCCAGAAAACTGCCGGGAAGGGAGTAGGGCGCAGGGAAGGACGGAAGCTTGGCTGGGGTGCGCTTCATGACGCCGGCGGCGTCCAAGGACGCTTGGGCCATTTTTTTGATGGCCTCAGGATCAATAAGCGTTTGTTTATAGTCGTGTGGCAACGAATCGAACGCTTCCCTTTTCTTTTCGGGGAGGCTGTTTCGGAATTCTTCAATCCGTTCGTCCAGATCCATGCGTACACCGCGTACACCTTGTTTGCTTGGAGTGGGGCCACCGCGGTATGGGGCCGTGGGGAGCGCCGCAGGTATTCCATGCGGGAGAATATGGTTCCAGCAGCATAACTGAGAATCATTTCCGTGACAACAGATGTCTTGAAAAGGTGCGTTGCTTGGGAATGTTTTCCCACGCGCTCACTGAAAAGGCGATATGGAAAAGGGCGGGCAGAGCCGGGGTAGGCGCCCAAACGGCAGGAAAGTACACGCCGCCATGTGCAACCGGGGCATCGGCATTGCGGATTTACAAGGCATTCCCGGTATGCTAAGACTGAAGTCCTTATTGTTCGGCGTCGTATCCGGCCGTATGTAATCACACAAAGTGTAACGAAATTATTAGGTTGTCTAGATGGACCTTCTCACGGAACTTGAAAGCCTGATCCCGGAACTTGAAAAGGGTTTGGATCAGGCTTCTTCGTTGCAGGAAATGGAAGCGCTCCGGGTTGAATTCCTCGGACGCAAGGGCCGCATTGCCCGTATCATGTCTCGCCTCCCCGAACTTGAACCTGCGCAGCGGCCTTTGCTGGGGCAAACCGCCAACCGGGTGAAGGAAAGCCTGACCGCTCAGTTTGAAGCCAAGAAGACGGCTCTCGACAACGCCGAAGAAGCCGCTGCACTGGCGCGCTTTGACGCCGGCCTGCCCGGACGCCTGCCGTGGCGCGGTTCGCTGCATCCGGTGACCATGGTGATGGAAGAAATCTGCGCCATCTTCAAGGGGCTAGGCTACGACATCGTATCCGGCCCGGAAGTGGAGACGGACTACTATTGTTTTGAGGCGCTGAACATTCCGCCGGAACACCCCGCGCGCGACATGCAGGATACCCTGTACGTGTCCGACGGCATTGTGCTGCGTACGCATACGTCCCCGCTTCAGGTGCGGACCATGCTCAAGCAGAAGCCTCCCGTTGCCGTGGTTGCGCCCGGACGCGTCTACCGCCGCGACTCGGACATCACGCACACGCCGATGTTCCATCAGGTCGAAGGCCTGCTCGTGGACAAGCACGTGACTATGGCTGACCTGCGCGGGACGCTTACCGCGTTCATGCGTGAAGTGTTCGGTTCCGATACCCGCATTCGTTTCCGTCCGAGCTTCTTCCCGTTTACGGAACCCAGCGCCGAGGCCGACATTTCCTGCTGCATGTGCGGCGGGAAGGGGCACGTCGGCGGCACCACGTGCCGCGTGTGCAAGGGGACCGGCTGGCTGGAAATCCTCGGCTGCGGCATGGTCGATCCCGAAGTCTTCAAGGCCGTTGGCTACGACCCGGAAGAGGTGACCGGTTTCGCCTTTGGCCTTGGCGTGGAACGTATCGCCATGCTGAAGTACGGCATTGGGGATCTGCGCATGTTCTTTGAGAACGACGTGCGTTTCCTCGGCCAGTTTGCCTAGGGTATCCCCTCCTTCGGACAGGGAATCGGGATCGGTTTCAGCTTTTTCTTGCAGGCGGTTTCCGGTTCATTCGGAAAAATGCCTTTGCGATCCCGATCAAGAGAAGAATGCGCCGTCTTGTGGGAAGGCTTTCCTTGGCGGTTTTTGGGGCGATGCCCCGAAAGGATTGAGCAATGCTGTTAAGTCTGAAATGGTTGCGCGAATTTGTCCCGGTGGAAGCCGGGGCTCAGGAAGTCGGCGATCGCCTGACGATGCTTGGGCTGGAACTGGAAGACATCATCCATCCGTATGATGCCATCAAGGACATCGTCGTCGGGCACGTCCTGACGAAAGAGGCCCATCCCGACTCGGATCATCTGGCCGTATGCACGGTGGATGTCGGACAGGAAGAAGTGCTGAACATCGTGTGCGGTGCGCCCAATGTGGCCGCCGGGCAGAAGGTCCCGGTGGCGCTGGTGGGTACGACGATGCCCGGCGGTATGGTCATCAAGAAGGCCAAGCTGCGCGGCGTGCCCTCGTTCGGCATGATCTGCTCCGAGCGAGAGCTGGGGCTTTCCGAAGATCATAACGGCATCATGGTGCTGCCCGAAGGCTTCAAAGTCGGCACCCGCCTCATCGACGCACTGGATCTGGATACGGAGATTCTGGAAATCGGCATCACCCCGAACCGCGGCGACTGCCTGTCCGTACTCGGCCTTGCCCGCGAAGCGGCGTTGGCTTTCAAGCTGCCTCTGACGCTGCCCAAGGTGCATGTGGAGGCACAGGGGGCGGATTGGGCTTCGGAGTGGGCGGTGAACATCCCGAATCCCGACTTGTGCCCGTTCTACCAGCTGCGCCTTGTGGAAGGCGTGACCATCAGGCAGTCGCCCATGTGGATGCGCCACCGTCTGCATGCAGTGGGTATCCGTCCCATTTCCAACATTGTGGACGTCACCAACTATATTTTGATGGAGCTGGGGCAGCCGCTGCACGCCTTTGACCGCGACAAGCTGGAAGGCGGACGCACGGAAATCTCCGTGGCCCGTGACGGCGAGCGCCTTGTGACCCTTGACGGTCAGGAGCGTGTGCTGACCTCCGCCGACCTGCTGATCCGCGACGGCATGAAGCCTGTTGCTCTCGCCGGGGTCATGGGCGGGCTTAATACGGAAATTTCCGACGCCAGCCGCAACGTCGTGGTTGAGAGCGCCGTATTCCGTCCCGAAACCATCCGCAAGACGGCCCGGCGTCTCGCCCTGTCCAGCGAAGCCTCCTACCGCTTCGAGCGCGGCGTGGATCAGGTCAATTCCCGGTTCGCTATGGACAGGGCCGTCAGCCTGATGGCGGAGCTTTCCGGCGGCGTGGTTCGTACGGGGGCCTGCACGCAGGAGCCCAAGCTGTGGGCGGCCCCGCAACCGCGTTTCCGTGTCCAGCGTGCCGTCGATCTGCTCGGCATGGATGTCGAGCCCGCATTCTGCGCGGATACGCTGGAACGTCTGGGCTGCGGCCTTGACCGTTCCGACGGGGCGGACTGGAAGGTCACGACCCCAAGCTGGCGTTCCGACCTGAGCCGCGAAGTGGATCTTATCGAAGAAATCGCGCGTGTGAAGGGCATGGACACCATCCCGGAAACCCTGCCCGCCGTTTCCCGTCCCCTCGATCGTTTCGGGCAGCCGGAATCCAGATACGGCTTCCTGTCCCGCATCAAGGCGTGGGGGCGCGGCCTCGGCCTGAACGAAGCCGAGAACTACAGCTTCGTCGGGCATAAGGATCTCGATCACCTTGGCCTTCCCAAGGAAGGCCGCATTGACATCATCAACCCGCTGACCGAAGAACAGAACGTGCTCCGCACCGAGATCGCCCCAAGCCTGCTCCAGAACGTGCGCACCAACATCGCGCACGGCAACATGGGCGTCCGCCTGTTTGAAGTGGCCAACGTATTTGAGGCCGATCCCGCTTCCCAGACCACGGCGAAGGAAAGCGCCCGCCTCGGCATGGTGATGTACGGTTCCTTGTACGACACGGCATGGCCGAATGCGGAAATCGACGCCGGATATGCGGACATCCGCGGTTTGGTGGAGCATCTCGCGGCGTTCCTGAATCTTCCCGCGCCTGTGTTCACCCGTGACGAAAACGCCCATCCCTTCCTTGCGCCGTGCGTGCGCGTGGCCGTCGATGGGAAGACCGTCGGTGTGGTGGGCCAAGTCAAGGCGCAGCTCGCCGACGCCTACCATGCCCGCAAGCGCATCTGGCTGGCGGAACTGGATCTGGAAACCTTGTGGGATCTGCACCGGGCGGCCCGCATCGTGTTCAAGGCGCTGGCCGTGTTCCCGGCGTCCAGCCGCGACGTGACGGTCATCGCGCCGCTTACCCTGTCCGTGGCCGCCGTTGAGAAGCACATCCGCGACATGCGGATCGCCATCCTTGAAGACGTGACCCTCATCGACCTGTATGAGCCCAAGGATAAGGAAGAACGCAACCTGACCTTCCGGCTCACGTTCCGCAAGGCCGATCGGACTCTTAAAGATGCCGAGGTGGACAAGGAGCGGGAAAAGGTGGCACAATCGCTTATCAAGAATCTGGGCGTCCGTATCTGATCGCGGGCGCATCACTGGCGAGGCATGTCTTTTTGTCTGTAATCAATGGAGCATGACGCGTTCCGCATGGGAACTCTATGACTGGACGGACGTATCGCATTGGGGAAGCGGCTCGGATGCTGAAGCTGGAAGGCTACGTATTGCGTTTCTGGGAAACGGAATTCGAGCAGCTGCGCCCTTTGCGTACGCCGAAAGGCCAGAGGTTGTATTCCGATGCGGATCTCGTCGTGCTCCGGCGCATCCGCACCTTGCTGCACGAGCAGGGGATGACCATCGAAGGGGCCAAGCGCGTCCTCAGCCGGGAATGCGCCGAGTCCGGGGACGGAAAGGCCCAGGCAAGCGCGGAAGACATGCTCCGCCATGTGGAAAGCGAACTGATGGCCCTGCAGGCATTGTTGGGACGGCAGCGTCTTAAACCGACAAGGTAAGCTCCGATGATTCTTTCTCCTTCCCTTCTTTCCGCTGACGTGGGCAACCTTGCGGCGGAGCTTTCGGCTTTGGAGGCCGCCGGTCTCCGGTGGGTGCACTGGGATGTCATGGACGGGCGGTTTGTGCCGAACATTACCTTCGGGCAGCACGTCATCAGGCAGTTGCGCAAGCGCAGCGGCCTGTTTTTTGATGTGCATCTGATGATCGTGGAGCCCGAAAACTATCTTTCCGAATTTCAGGCCGCGGGTGCCGACATGCTGGTCGTGCACGCCGAGGCCACCCGGCATCTGCAGCGCACGCTCGCCGAAATCCGGCGTCTGGGCATGAAGGCCGGCGTCGCGCTCAACCCCGCCACCCCGTTGTCCGCATTGGAATACGTGCTGGAGGATGCCGATATGATCCTCCTCATGAGCGTGAACCCGGGATTCGGCGGCCAGAAATTTTTGCCGATCACCTATGAGAAGATCCGCCGCCTTCGCCGGATGCTGGACGATCGCCGCCTTGAGGCGCTTATCCAGATCGACGGCGGCGTCACGCCCGACAACACCGCCGATCTCGTGCGCGCGGGTGCGGACGTGCTGGTGTCCGGTTCGGCGTTTTTCTCGGTTCCACCCTATGAGGCCCGTCGTCTGGCGTTTGAGAGCAAGGCGGGGGAAGCCCGTTCACTGACTTTGTAAGCTGACGGAGAGTAACCATGCGTTCCCGTAAAGAACTTGCCGATGCCGTTCGTATCCTTTCCATGGACGCCGTAGACAAGGCCAAGTCCGGCCACCCCGGCGCGCCCATGGGCATGGCCGACATGGCGGAAGCCCTGTGGCGCGGCGTGTTGCGCCATAACCCCGCCAATCCCCAGTGGGCCAACCGTGACCGGTTCGTCCTGTCAAACGGCCATGCCTCCATGCTGCTCTACAGCGTGCTGCATCTCACCGGCTATGACCTGAGCATGGACGATATCAAGAATTTCCGTCAGCTCGGCTCCCGTACGCCCGGCCACCCCGAAAAGGGCGTGACCCCCGGCGTGGAAACCACCACCGGGCCGCTCGGACAGGGCTTTGCCACCGCCGTGGGCATGGCTGTGGCTGAAAAACTGCTCGCCGCCGAGTTCAACCGCGACGGCTTCCCCATTGTCGATCACCACACATACGTGTTCCTCGGCGACGGCTGCCTCATGGAAGGGCTGTCGCAGGAGGCCTGTTCCCTCGCCGGGACTCTCGGCCTCGGCAAGCTCATCGTCATGTATGACGACAACGGCATTTCCATCGACGGCGACGTCCGCCAGTGGTTCGGCGACGATACGCCCGCCCGTTTTGAAGCGTGCGGCTGGCACGTCATTTCCGGCGTGGACGGCCACGATGCCGCCATGCTCGACGCGGCGCTGGTTCTCGCCCGCAAGGAAACCGAGCGTCCGACCCTGATTTGCTGCAAGACGACCATCGGCTACGGTTCCCCCAAGAAGGGCGGGACGGCATCGAGCCACGGCTCGCCGATGGGTGCGGAAGAAAACGCCGCCGTGCGTGCCGCGCTCGGCTGGAAGGATGAACCCTTCGTCATGCCGCAGGACATTAAGGACGCGTGGGACGCCCGCGAGCGCGGTGCGGCGCTTGAAGGCGAGTGGAAGGCCCTGTTCGCCGCCTACGCAAAAGCCTACCCCGATCTTGCCGCCGAATTTGAACGCCGGATGAGCGGCGCGTTGCCCGCCGACTGGGAAAGCGTCTCTTCCGCCGCCATCGCCCGTTTTGACGCGGACAAGCCGAAGGTCGCCACCCGTATCGCCAACCGCGACGTCCTGAACGCCATCGCTCCGCATCTGCCGGAACTGTTCGGCGGTTCCGCCGACCTGACCGGTTCCGTGGGCACATGGCACGAAAAGGCTTCCCGCATCGGCCGCGACGACTGGAGCGGCAACTATCTGTCCTACGGCGTGCGTGAATTCGTTATGGGCACGGTCATGAACGGCCTTGCGCTGCATGGCGGGTTCATCCCCTACGGCGGCACGTTCCTTGTGTTCTCGGATTATGCCAGAAACGCCATCCGCCTGTCCGCGCTCATGAAGCAGCGCCTCGTCTGGGTATTGACGCATGATTCCATCGGCGTCGGTGAGGACGGCCCCACGCACCAGCCCATCGAGCATGTGAGCAGCCTGCGCCTCATTCCCGATCTGTTCGTGTGGCGTCCCTGCGATGCGGTGGAAACCGCCGTGGCGTGGAAGGTGGCCCTTGAGTCCGCCGAACCGTCCTGCATGGTGCTGACCCGTCAGGGCCTGACGCCCCAGACCCGCACGGCGGAACAGCTTGAAGCCGTGAAGCGCGGCGCGTACATCCTCAAGGACTGCGAAGGCACGCCCGATGTCATCCTTATCGCCACGGGTTCCGAGGTGCAGCTTGCCGTTTCCGCCGCCGAAGCGCTGGCCGGGAAAGGCCGCAAGGCGCGTGTGGTTTCCATGCCCTGCGCCGAGCTTTTTGACGCCCAGCCTGCCGAGTACAAGGAAAACGTGCTGCCCCGCGCCGTGCGTGCGCGCGTGGCGGTCGAAGCGGCCTCCGTGGACGGCTGGTGGAAGTATGTGGGGCTCGACGGCGCTGTGGTCGGCATGTCCGGCTTTGGCGAGTCCGCTCCCGGCGATGTACTGTTCAAGCACTTCGGGTTCACCGTCGAGCATGTCGTTGACGTTGCCGAAAGCTTGTTGAAGTAGGAACGGCTGGGGGAGGGGAGAGGAAACCCTTCTGGAGAAGGGCTTTCCTCTCCCCTCCCCCAGACCCCCGCCCCTCTCCTTCCTAAGACTTTTGATTTGTGGGGAGGTTGTGCGGCGGGAGAGCATCTTTTTTATGTGGCTGTTTTCATCCCTAACTGAAGCGGCATCTGTTCCCCTTCTCTTTTGATAAAGAGGGAAACCTGCGAACAGGGATTCGATAAGGGCGAAAGTCTTGGGAAGAGAGGGGATGGGGTTTGGGGAAGGGGGGAGAAACCTTTCTTCAGAAAGGTTTCTCCCCCCTTCCCCAATCTGTATCTCCACACGACAACTATGAAAATCAACATACTGACCCTGTTTCCCGAATGGTTTGAGTCCCCGCTGGATACGGCCCTGCTCGGCAAGGCGCGCGAGGCGGGGCTTGTCGAATTCGACATCCTGAACCCCCGCGACAGGACGGAAGACCGCCACCATATCGTGGACGACCGTCCATACGGCGGCGGGCCCGGCATGGTCATGATGCTGGAACCGCTGGTAAAGACCTTGCGGGAACTGGAAGCGGAGCGGGGTGGGGCGGGGCGGATCATCATGCTCGCCGCCGCCGGTAAGCCGCTCACGCAGTCGCTGGCCCGCGAACTGGCGCGGGAAGAGACGCTGACGCTGGTGTGCGGCCGGTATGAAGGCATCGACGCCCGGCTTATGGACATTCTTCCGGTCGAACAGGTCAGCGTGGGCGAGGCCGTGCTCAACGGCGGTGAGGCCGCCGCCATGATGCTGGTGGAGGCCGCGACCCGGCTCATCCCCGGCTTCATGGGGAAAGAGGAATCCGGCGACGACGAAAGTTTTTCGGCGGGCCTGCTGGAGTATCCGCACTTTACGCGCCCGGAGGTGTTTGAGGATGTGCCCGTGCCGGATGTCCTGCGTTCGGGGGATCACGGGCGCATAGCCAAGTGGCGGCGCGAGCAGTCGCTGCGGACGACGCTTCGGGTTCGGCCCGATATGCTGGACGAAGCGCCGCTGACATCGGATGATATGGCGTACCTGCGGGAAACGGCGGAGGCCGCCGGACGGCTCCGCCTTGGCCGGAACCTCCATTGCGCGTTGGTGCATTATCCCGTTTTCCTTGGTGATCGCAAAACCGGCGCAACCTCTTTGACAAACCTCGACGTTCACGATATAGCACGGTGTTCTCGCACATATGGGCTGGGGAGTTTCACGGTTGTGACTTCCCTGAAGGATCAGCAGGCCATTCTGAAAACGTTGATCCGCCATTGGACGGAAGGGCCCGGAGGCGCCTCCAACCCGGATCGCGCCGAAGCGTTCAGCCTCGTCCGTATGGCTTCCGATGTGCAGGGAGCCGTTGATTTTGTGGAAGCACGCACGGGACAGCGCCCGGTTCTGCTGGGAACCAGCGCGCGGGACAACGGCGTCATGACGCCTCAGGCTGTGCGGGATCTGCTTGCGGATCGTCCTGTTCTGCTCCTTTTCGGGACAGGGCACGGGATGGCCCCGGAGATTCTGGACGCCTGTGACGGCGTACTGAGGCCGCTGCGGTGGATGGATGCGTACAACCATCTCCCGGTGCGTGGGGCGGTCGCCATTACCCTTGATCGGGTGCTCGGCGACTGTTGCTAGAGCCTCTTCACGGCCGCGCCTTTGCGGTACGGTGCAATGCTCTGTGTTGATACCTCCCCCGGCGACGGGGCGAGAGAGCGTAAGCGACAGCCCGTTTCGGGAGTCATTGACAAACGAAGCGACATAACTTCAGGTTGCCCGCCAGACGGGGCAACGACTTCTTTGAGGAGAAGGACATGACCATTATCGAAAAGATCGAACGCGAACAGATGCGCCTTGATATTCCCGCTTTCAAGCCCGGCGACGCCGTGAAAGTGCACTTCCGTATCGTCGAAGGTGAAAAGGAACGTATCCAGGTGTTCCAGGGCAACGTGATCCGTATGCACCGCGGCACCGTGGGCGCTACCGTGACCGTTCGCAAGGTCTCCGACGGCGTGGGCGTGGAACGTATCTTCCCCCTGCACTCCCCCTTCATCGACCACATCGAGCTGGTGACCGAAGGCTCCGTGCGCCGCAGCCGTCTGTACTACCTCCGCGATCTCAAGGGTAAGGCTGCCCGCATCAAGCCCAAGAAGCGCTACTAGTCCCCCATCAGGGAAAAGGGGCGTTTTTCCCCACAGTGAGGCGTTTCCCGCCCGGCGACGGGCGTTCTGGAAAAAGGGATCTTTACAGGAAAGATCCCTTTTTCCCTTTTTGGCCTTTTGTTACGGAGAGTGTATGGCTGGCCGCAAAAAATCCGTGTCCGTGCAGGAAGAGCTGCTTTTGTGCCCTTCTGCAAAATCGGGCGACTGGTTCCCCGGCATACCCCTTTCGGCGGTTGCCGGGATCGACGAGGCCGGGAGGGGCTGCCTTGCCGGGCCCGTGGTGGCGGCGGCGGTGGTTTTGCCCGAAGGCGCGGTTATTCCCGGCCTTGCGGATTCCAAGGTATTGTCGCCCACCCGCCGGGACGGTCTGGCCGCCGAGATCGGGGCCGTGGCGCTGGCTTGGGGGCTTGGCGTCGTCTGGCCTCCCGAAATCGATCGCATCAATATTTTGCAGGCGACGCTCAAGGCCATGTGCCACGCCGCCAGCGTGTTGAAAGTCCGGCCCAAAGGGTTGCTCATCGACGGCAACCAGACGATCCCCGAACCGCTGTTCCGGCAGCGCGCGGCGTACTGGCCGTCATCCCCGCGCCAGAAATCCATTGTGGACGGCGATGCGCTGGTTCCGGTCATTTCGGCGGCGTCCATCATCGCCAAGACCTTCCGGGATATGCTCATGGACAAGCTCGACAGCCGCTATCCCGGCTATGGTTTCGCCAAGCACAAGGGTTACGGCTCTAAAGAGCATTTTGCCGCCCTGCGTGAGCTTGGGCCGTGCCCCATGCACAGGAAGACGTTCCGGGGCGTTTTGCCCGAACAGCAGACGGCGCGGCAGGGGTCGCTTTTGTGACCTTGCGGCAGGAAAAGGGGCGCGCCGGGGAGGATGCCGCCGCGGATTGGCTGGAAAAGGCCGGGATGCGGATACTCGCCCGCAATTGGCGCAGCGGTTCGTATGAACTGGATATTGTCTGCGGCGACGGGGACGAGCTGGTTTTCGTCGAAGTCCGTCTGCGCGGCAAAGGGGGGCTTGTTTCGCCCGAAGCGAGCATGACGCCCGCCAAATGCCGCAGCGTGGTCAAAGCCGCCCAAGCCTATTTGTCCGCAAGCGGGGAATGGGATGTCCCTTGCCGATTCGATCTTGTCTGCGTCCGTGACGCGGGCGGAACCTTTGAACTGGATTATTACCGCCATGTCTTTGACATCTCCGAAATTATGGGTAGTGGCGACGCCGCTTGGCAACCCTGGTGATCTTTCTCCCCGCGCGCGGGAAGTCTTGGAAGGCGCGGATACGGTTCTTGCGGAGGACACCCGCCGGGCGGGGCTGCTGTGCCAGCGCTGCGGGGTGAAAGCCAAGCGGTTCATGAGCTTTCATGACCATAACGAAGAGAGCAAGCTGGACGAAGTGCTGGGCCTGCTGGACGAAGGCCGGACGCTTGCGCTCATTTCCGACGCCGGGCTGCCGCTGGTGGCCGACCCCGGCTATCGGCTGGTTCGGGCCTGCCGCGCGGCGGGGATTCCCGTATCGGTGGTTCCGGGGCCGAGTGCGCCCGTGACGGCGCTCGCCGGGAGCGGCATTGCGCCGCAGCCGTTCGCGTTTTTGGGGTTCCTCCCCCGCAGCCGCTCGGATCAGGAAAAGACGCTGGCGCCCTTTGCCAATCTGGCATTGACGCTTATCTTCTTTGAACGTAAGGATCGACTGGGCGAAACCCTTTCTGCGGCCCATGCCGTGCTCGGCCCGCGGGAACTTTGCATTGCCCGCGAACTGACCAAAACGCATGAGGAATATATCCTTGGGCGGCTGGAGGACGGCGTCCCGGCTGGGGTTGAGCTGCTTGGCGAGATCACGGTGGTGGTCGGGCCGGCGGAAGCCGGAGGCGTGACGGACAGGGAGGAGGTGTTGAGCCTCATTGCCGAGGAGCGGGAACTGGGCGGTTCGCCACGGGATGTCGCGCGCCGGGTGCAGACCCGGACGACCGGATGGACGGTCAAGAGCATTTACGCGCTGCTGTCCGCAAGGAGGTAAGCTATGAGCGCCAAGAAATCGGGCGGTTCCCTCATTGGGGACAACCGTAAGGCCCGTCATATTTATGAATATCTGGAAACCATCGAAGCGGGCATTTCCCTGACCGGGCCTGAGGTGAAAAGCCTTCGCGCCGGGCAGGTGAATTTCACGGACAGCTATGTGGAGTTTAAGCGCGGTGAAGCGTGGCTGATCGGCCTGCACATTGCCCCGTATACGAATGCCGGGTACGTGGAGCAAAACGCGGACAGGCCCCGCAAGCTGCTGATGCACACACAGGAAATCGCATCGTTTGCCGCGAAAGTGGAGCAGAAGGGCCTGACCATCGTTCCGGCGAAGCTGTACCTCAAACACGGGAAGATCAAGGTGGAGCTGGCTCTTGGGCGGGGCCGCAAGCTGCACGATCACCGCATGGAACTGAAGCGCCGTGCCGAGACGCGGGATATGCAGCGCGAATTGCGCGGATAGCGGCGCCATCGGGATGCAGCCGGGAAGGGGCTTTCGGAGCGATCCGCCAGCCGAGTCCTTTGGGAAAGCTCTGTCATGGAATGTGATTGTTTTATTTTTTTACAATATGGTGAAAATACAGGCTTTTTCTCTAGTTTTTTAGTTGATGGTTCCATAATTGCGGCACGTTATGGGCTGTCCCCTTGGAGTTTCAAGAAAGAAAACATCAACCATTTCTATGGCACAGCCTTTGGAAATGCCCGCCGGATGGAAGGCATACGGTGAAGGCGGCGCTTGGGAATGCCCCGTTCGTTTTCCGCCAAAGGAAAAGTTTGGATGTGTGGGCCGTTTTGCTTGACAGCGTGAAGGTGATCCCGTATAGAGGATTCCGTTGCTGCGGCAACCTTTGGGGATGTAGCTCAGCTGGGAGAGCGCAGCGTTCGCATCGCTGAGGCCAGGGGTTCAATCCCCCTCATCTCCACCAGATTTCGTCTTTTACAGACACAAAAGTCTCAAGCCTGTTGGCTTGAGACTTTTTGTTATGGGCTTTCATCTGTTGTGGGCATGAAGCGGCCGAAACACTAAACCACCCGCTGTGCGGGTGGTTGTTATTTGTGCTGTGTTTTTGTAGGGATCTTTTCTATAGTATGTGGTTGTTTCATCTCCACAGTGCGGTGAAAAATACGGCCTTTTTTCCAGTTTTCCCCTTGTCGGGATCCACGGCCAAGGTATTTTTCCGGTTATCCCTTTGGAGCTTCAAGGAAAAAAGCATCAACCATTTTCTATAAAACGGCCTTCTACTTTATCCCGGCCGCATGTTTCCCGTGCAGGATGTAGTAGATGGCCAGCGCACAGATCACTGTGCCGGAAAGGGTGAGGTACATGCCGCTGTAGCCGATGATCGGCACAAGGAAACCAAAGAGATAGGGGCCGAGCCCTATGCCGAAGTCAAAGAAGATGAAGAATGTTGTGGTGGCCTGAGCGAAGCGCGAGCGGGAAACCAGGGAGAGCGATACGGCTTGCCCCACAGACTGGAAGTTGCCGAAACCCACGCCGAGGGTGAAGCCGGAAAGGAGCAGCATCCAGCCGTATTCCGCATGGGCCAGCAGAACGAGGGACAGGGCCGTCAAGAGAAAGATAGGGAAGAAGATGACGTTTTCGCCGTGGGTGTCGTACAGCCGTCCGGTTATGGGGCGGGTGGCCAGCGCTGCCAAGGCGTACAGCAGGAAGAACAGGCTTGCGGGGCCGGAAAGGCCCCTTTCGGCAGCGAACGAAGTCATGAAGGCCTGCACGCATCCGTAACCCAGGCACGTTATCAGTGCTACAAGGGAAAAACGCACCACACGAGGATCGATATAGCTGTTGAGGCTCAAGAGCGGGCGATGGCGGCGCTGCATCGCCGGGAGGGTTCCCAGTCCGAAAAAGATGGCGAGACAGCCCAGCGCGATGCCGACGTTGATTTGCATCAAGGTCGCATACTCCATATGGCCGCTCAGGGTAATGCCGAGGAACGGCCCCAAAGCCAGAGCCAACGCCGTGCTCATGCTGAACAAGCTGATGCCGAAACCATGATGCTGCTGTGGGACCACATAGGCCACGATGGTTCCGGTAGCCGTGCCGATAACCCCGACGCCGATGCCGGCCAGAAGCCTCTGGACGAACAGCAGCGGCAGGGAATCCGCCAGAAAGAAGCTTGCTATGCTGGCCGTGTACAGCAGCAGCCCGGCGCACAGGATGCTCCGGCAGCCGAAAAACGACAGAAGGTTTCCGGTGACGAAACGACCGACTAGGCAACCTATGACCATGATGCCCGCGGTGAAGCCCGCTGTGCTGAGGCTCACGGCATAGGCTTGCCGTGCATACGTGGTGCTGGTGACGAATATCAGGTAATAGGCCGTCATGACCAGCAGATTGATGAGGGTTACCACATTGAAGTTACGGTTGCATATCTCCCTCAGCGTTTCCCTCGTTCCCCGTTTGGGTGCGTTTTCCGTCCTGTTGCGTCGGATGCGGCGATTCGGCATCGCAGGTTTCTCCTCTATAAAAAATCGTTGCGTCCGCAACGACTATGTGTTTTCTTTCATGCTGTCAAGCGGGGGGCGAATTTTTTTCCGCTTCCCGCTCAAGGCGTTGGAGGCCCTTTTACAGCCCGTGCTTCCGGAGGCATAGGGAATCAACAGGGAGGGAATGTTGGAACTGACTTGCAAGTGGATCACCTTGGCCAATCGCTACTATTATATGTACCTCAGCAAAGCGCTTGCCCCGTATGGCATCAACACGAGCCAGTATCTTTTTATTGCCGTGCTGTGCAAGGAGCCGGGCATTACGCAGGACAAGCTGCCGGAGCGGATCGGCATCAACAAGAGCAACGTGACGCGAGGGCTGGCGCAATTGGAACAGGCGGGCTTTATCCGGCGGGAAACCAACCCGCAGGATAAACGTACGACTACGGTGTATCCGACGCAGCGGGCCCTTGATATTTATCCGCAGCTCATGCGGCTGATTTCGGAGTGGGATTCCGCCGTCACCAGTTTGTTTTCCGATGAAGAGAAGCGGACTCTTCAGGTCTTGCTGCAACGCCTGACGGATTCCGCCAAAGCTTTCGGCAAGGAGGCCGGGGCATCGCCCTCTGACGGGGAGGAGCAGGCCTGAAAGGAACGCTGTTTTTCCTCTGGCTGTGCCATAGAAAATGGCTGATGTTTTTTTCTTTGAAGTTCCAGAGGATTAACCGGCAAAATGCGTTAGCCGTGGATCCCGCCAAGGGGAAAACTGGAAAAAAGGCTGCATTTTCATCGCGCTGTGAAGATGAAGCAACCACATACTATGGCAGCGCCTTGTAAAAAAGAGTCTTCCCCATACACATGGGGAAACCGCCGAATGAAGGCCGCAGCCTCCGGCAATCCGGTGCCTTCCTATATAAATGGGGAAAACGATCCAAGGAAACCGTTCCGCCGCCGTCCACGGGTGCCTTCCCCATATAGATGAAGAAACCTCACGGGCCAGCGTCGTCAGCATCTGGGAATTGGTGCCTTCCCCATATACATGGAGAACCCCCTGTCGCTGTCTTTCGGCGGGTTCGACATGCCGTGCCTTCCCCACGCACATGGGGCCGCCGAGCGCCCCGCCGCCCGTGCCGTGGTGAGTAGTGCCTTTTCCCCACACACATGGAGGCAGCCCCTTCAGTCCAGCCCCACGCTGGTCATGATGGCCTTCCCTAGGTTGTGTCGTTGTTTTATATAATTATTTGAAATTATTAAGAATAATATTTTGTAACTTGAAAAATAATCTAATAATTTCAATATATTATATTTAATTGGCGACACGGCCTAGGCATGTGGGGGAAGGCACGGGCAGGGAGGGCCCTATACGGTTTGTTAGGGTTTAACCTAAAGGGGAAACACTGCGCGGGCAAAGGAATGGCCGCCGGAGGGGAGGCGGGGGAGGGGGCAGAAAGAGGGCGTCCGGGCACCGAGAGCGCTCCGCAGGGGGCGGATAAAGCGAAAGCCCCGGAACCCCGGCTTTAGGGGCGGATCTATCTGTGAGCCTTGCGCCAGCCGTCAAAGCGTTCCTGAAATATTTTTGAATCTTGTCTTGTCCGTGTGGACACCATCCAGAGAAAGACGCAAATTGTGAGGGCCACAAAGCCCACAAGAGCGAACAGGATATATACGATGACCGTCAGAATGGCAAAAAGCGTTTCCATAGTGCTGCCTCCGTGTCCAAGCTTAACAGAGAACGGCTCCGCGTCAAAGAGGGTACGGAGGGGCGGGCTGGGGAGGTGTGGGGAAGGGAGGTTTCGGATAGGCCGCCGGAATGTGGGAAGGCGCCCCGCCGGGGGCTCGCATCCTTGACTTTAGCGAGTTCCGGGCTATTGTGAAGACAGAGGAAAGGCGTTTCCTATCACTTCATTACGGAGGCATCATCTATGGAAATGAAGAAGATTCTCTGCGCGGTGGACTTGGAAGATACAATCACCCCTTCCGTCGAATACGCAAAGATGATGGCGTCCATGGCCGGGGCCTCCATTTTGGTCGCTTATGTCATCCCGTCCCACACGCCGTATGAGGATGTGTATCTTTCCGCCAACAACCATCCGAATGAAGTGAATAATCCCAATGAAACCATCCAGAAGTCCATGAACGCTCTCTTGACGGGACAGTTCGCCGGGATGGGCGCCACGGGCGTCATTCTCGTGGGCCGGCCTTCCGAAGAGCTGGTCAAGCTGGCTGAAGAAAAGGGGATCGACCTCATTATTATGGGCACGCACGGACGGGCGGGGTTTGATCGCCTGCTGTTCGGATCCGTTGCGCATGAAGTGGTTCGGGCCGCGCCATGCCCTGTGATGACCATCCGGCCCCCTATGCCGAAGAAGTAAGCGATAAGGGCGCCCTTCTGATTGGGAGGGCGCCTTTTTTATAGGCTCTGTTATGGAAAATGGTTGATGCTTTTTTTCTTGAAGCTCCAAAGGGATAACCGGAAAATACCTTGGCCGTGGATCCCGCCAAGGGGAAAACCGGAAAAAAGGCCGTGTTTTTCACCTCACTGTGGAGATGAAACAACCACATGCTCTAACAGAGCCTTTTTATAGGCTCATCCGTCCACGGTCAAAATGCCGGGAAGTGATGCCTCGCGCTGCATTGAGGTGTGTTTCAGGAAGGGCGGGCCCCTTCCGCTTCACGTTGTGGTTTTCAGCGGACTGGTTGGCGAGCATGGGACGGTGGGCGGGGAGTGAAGCGTTCGCCAAGGCCGATGTCGCCTTGCCCTGCGCGAGGCCGGGCGGACGGGATCGTTTCGTCTTATCGGTAACGTTCCGATATCGGAAGGAAAACGGGCGGGCTGTTGACAGGGTTGGTGCGAGTATGGAAAATTGGCCTATTGCTGGGGCCAGCCGTCCGGGGCTGGCTGATAAGTTGTTGCCGGGAGGCAGGATGTTGACGCTGGAAGAGATTCGCGCGCACTTTCGACGGCATGATCCCGTTTCATCTTCGCTGGGCATTGAGGTGCTGGAAGTGGGAAGGGGATACAGCCTCGTCGGGATGCCGACGCACGGATGCCAGCTCAACGGCATGGGAACGGTGCATGACGGGGCCATTTTTGTTCTGGCGGACGTGGCGTTTGCGGCGCTTTCCAATGCGGACGGCCTGTACTGCACGAATGCCCAGACCTCCATTTCGTTTATGCGCTCAAGACGCGAGGGGCCTTTACGGGGGGAAGCGCGTGCGCTCCGTTCAGGAAAGCCGCTTTCCACATATGAGATTCGGGTAACCGATGCCGAAGGGGATCTTGTAGCCGTGGCGACCATAACGGGCTATGGCGTCGGCACGCGGCTGCCGCTGGGGGATGCGTAGCGTTTGCGGGGCCGCATCGGGCGTTTTGTTGCGGAAAGTACTCAAAGAAGGAGGAGGCCGTCGTGTCTGTCGCCACCATGTGGTTTATTCTGGGGATCGTTTTGCTGGCCGTGGAGCTGGTGTCTCCCGCATTCGTACTGTTCTTTTTCGGCTTTGGCGCATGGGCGGCGGGGGTGACGGCATTGTTCGTGGATGATCTGACCATTGAAGTGATCGTCTTCGGGGCCTCGTCCATTGTATTCCTCCTTTCGCTGCGGCGGCTGTTTGTCCGCAGCTTCCGCGGGAAGACGCAGGTTTCATCGGACGCCGCATCCGCGGGGCTGCCGAATCTGCACGTCGGGAAAATGGGTACGGTAACCCGGCCTATCCCGGTAAATGGGGTAGGGGAGATTTCGGTGGGCGGCAGTTTTTGGCGCGCGGTGTCCCCGGAAGCGCAGCCGGAGGGGGCGCAGGTGCGTATCTTGGGGCATATCCCTGATGACGAGTTGACGCTTGAAGTGGTTTCCGGAGGGGAAAACTCCCGGAAGCCTGTGTAGCCTTCAAACATGGAGAGTATGGCATGCTTGATTTCATCGATCCCTCGTTGGCGGTTTTCGTTTTTTTGGCTTTGCTGGTTGTCTTCGTCCTGTTTAAGACGGTGCTTATCGTGCCGAACCAGCAGGCGGTGGTGATCGAGCGGCTCGGCAAGTTTCATGCCGTCCTGTTTGCGGGTTTCCATATCCTTATCCCCTTCATTGACGCCGTGGCCTACCGCCGCTCCCTGAAAGAAGACGTTTTGGACGTGCCCAAGCAGACCTGCATCACGAGAGACAACGTGAGCGTAGAAATCGACGGCGTGCTTTACCTCCAAGTCGTGAACCCTGAAAAGTCCGCCTACGGCATCAGCGATTATATGTTCGGTTCCGTGCAGCTTGCCCAGACGGCCTTGCGTTGCGCCATCGGCAAGCTGGAACTGGACAGGACTTTTGAGGAGCGCAGCACCATCAATCAGGAGGTCATCTCCGCGCTGGACGCCGCCACCGCGCCGTGGGGCATCAAGGTGTTGCGGTATGAGATCCGCGACATCACGCCGCCTTCCGGGGTTATGGAGGCGATGGAAAAGCAGATGCGCGCCGAACGTGAAAAGCGCGCGCTTATCGCGCAGTCCGAGGGCGAGATGCAGGCGCGGATCAATATGGCGGAAGGCGCGAAGGCCGCCGCCATCGCCGAATCCGAGGGCAAGCTGCAGGCGATGAAGAATCAGGCCGAGGGCGACGCGGTGCTGATCCGGGCGGTTGCGCAGGCCACCGCCGACGGCCTTGCCACCGTTGCCGAGCAGATGGAAAGGCCGGGCGGCACGCAGGCGGCGAACCTGCGCGTTGCGGAAAACTATCTGGAACAGTTCGGCAAGCTCGCCAAGGAGGGCAACACCATGATCCTGCCCGCGGATCTGGCGAACATTTCCGGCCTCGTCAGCAGCCTCACATCGGTAATCAAGCAAGCCAAGGCGTAAGAATTCACGAAAAGGGCGGCTTCGGCCGCCCCTTTTTGTGTTGTTTCCGGGGCTACCCTGCGGGCAGGCTCCGCCGAAACGGTGCATCCGGGCATCCGTGACGAGGCGGCGGCTCCTCCTGTGGGCGGGCTGCGCAGGCCTCAAGGGGCTTACAAGATGGAGCCGCGGGCCCGGATCGGCAGTATTGTTTGGATTATAGCCAGTTATACTCAAAGGTTTTTCCCGCGCCTCATGCTACGGTTCTCCCATACCAAAGCATTGGAGGCTTATTATGCAGAATAAATGGCACGAACACTCCGTCGGCAACATCGTGGTGAATTTCCCTCTATCTTCCGCCATATTCCGTGCTGCTGGCATCGACTACTGTTGCGGCGGCGGGCGTCTGCTCGGCGAAGTCATCAAGGAACAGCGTCTTGTCGACAGCAACATTTATAAGGCGCTGGATGAACTTGCCGCCCGTACGGAAAAGCCTGCTGAGCCTTTTTCTGAAATGAGCGCAGAACGGCTCGTGGAGTTTATCCTGACGAAGCACCACAGCTATCTGTGGGGAGCGCTTCCAGAAGCGCATGAACTGATTGTGAAAGTGCTCAAGGCCCACGGAAAGCGCCATCCCGAGCTGTACGACGTGTACAAGCTGTTTGGTCAGTTGTCGCATGAGATGGAACCGCACCTGATCCGCGAAGAGACGGAACTTTTCCCGGCCATCGCCAACAGTGAGGCGAAGGAACATTGCCAAGCGCTGGTGCATATTCTGGAAGAGGAGCACGAAGCCGCGGGGACTCTGCTCAAAAAGCTCCGCCATGCCACAAACGACTACAGCGTCCCCTGCGACGGGTGCGGCACCTTCCGTGAGCTGTACAAGAAACTTGCTGAAATCGAGGAAGATACCTTGCAGCACTACCATCTTGAAAACAATATCCTTTTCAAGAAGATCCTTGCGTAGCCCGCTGTAATCGTGGGAATTGTATTCCTACGGCGGGCAGCCCTCCCATCCCGTACTTTGCCATGATTCAGAGGGGAATATCCCCAGTTGCGGGATGGAGCCGAGCGAAAATCAGGCAGGGGAACTGAGGGGAGGATGCCCTTTGCTGAAATTTCTTCCGAAAGGGCGTTTTTTCGCTTGCCAGCTCTGAATGTTTTGGGTATATCTCCCTTCCATGCCGAAGTGGTGGAATTGGTAGACACGCTAGGTTCAGGGTCTAGTGGGGGTTCCCCCGTGGGAGTTCAAATCTCCCCTTCGGCACCATCAAAAAGTCCAAAATGGTCCATAGAAGGCCGAAATCACTAAGAAAAAACGTGGTTTCGGCCTTCTCTTTTTGTCCAGTAAAAACCAAGTACCCACGTGGACACCCACAAAAATCGTTGGTAGATTCGCAGGTACCAATACCACGACGCCATTTCGGCACGGCGAAATACCAGCAAGCTACAAATCTTCTTTGAATTCAAATGGATGGAGGTGGATTTTTCTGGTTTTCGCCGCACACTTCCGGACTGTTTTGGAGGATACCAACATGAAACTTTCCGATGCCGCTGTGCGGAACGCCAGGGCCAACGGCAAGGTGCAAAAACTTTCTGACGGCGGCGGCCTGTACCTTCATGTGACGGCGACAGGCAGCAAATTGTGGCGGCTTGCCTACAGATTTGAGGGCAAGCAGAAACTGTTGAGTTTTGGCGCGTATCCGGCGGTTTCCCTGAAAGATGCCCGCCATCGGCGTGATGACGCCAGAGAGTCGCTTGCCAAAGGGATTGATCCCGGTGAGGAAAAAAAGCAGGCCAGAGAAGAAAAACTCGCCAAAGAGCGGGAAGAACGGGACACCTTTGAATTTGTGGCGCGGGAGTGGTTCGCCAAGTACGAGCCGACGCTCTCCGAAAAGCACGCCAAGAAATTGCGCCGCTATCTGGAAAACACGATTTTCCCGGTCATTGGCGGAAAGCCTGTCACCCAGCTTGAGCCTGCCGACTTTTTGCAGCTCGTTCAGCCATCGGAGCGTCTCGGCCATCACGAAACAGCCCACAAGCTCATGCGCCTGTGCGGACAGGTGACGCGCTATGCCCGCATCACCGGCCGCGTGAAATACGATGTGGCTGCGGGATTGACCGAAGCGTTGACGCCGGTGCAGACAACGCATTTTGCCGCCGTCACCCTGCCGGACGACATCGGCCAGCTCTTGCGGGATATTGATGCCTATGTCGGCTATACCTCTGTGGTCTATTGCCTGAAAATCCTGCCCTACGTTTTCACTCGCCCCTCGGAATTGCGACTGGCGCACTGGAGCGAGTTTGACTGCAAAAACGCCATCTGGCTCATCCCGGCTTCGCGCATGAAGATGCGGCGCGAGCATGTGGTGCCGCTGTCAAAACAGGTTCTGGCCTTGCTGAAAGAGCTTCACACCTATACCGGCAACGGTGAACTGCTGTTCCCCAGCGCCCGCGCGCTTACCACTCCCATCAGCGATGCCGCTCCCCTGGCCGCGTTGCGGCGCATGGGCTACGGCAAGGAAACCATGACCCTGCACGGCTTCCGGGCAATGGCCAGCACCCGCCTCAACGAGCTTGGCTTCCGGGCGGATGTCATTGAAGCACAGCTTGCCCACAAGGAGCCGGATACCGTGCGCCTTGCCTACAACCGCGCGGAATACATGGAAGAACGTCGGCAGCTTATGCAGAAATGGGCCAATTATCTGGACGAATTACGCGCCACTAAACGATAAGCATGGAGGCAACCATGACCGATACCATTCATTCCGTGAAATCGCCTCAATCCCCGGAACAGGATACGTTCGTCACCATCGGCAACATACCTGAAGATGACCAGATTACCGTTGCCGATACCGGCTGGAGTGAAGAAACCAGAGAACGCATGAGGCTGGCTGGGTATGACGATATGGACATGATCCGGGCGTGGTATAGCTGAAAAAATACCCCTTTGCTCAAGCAGGCGGCACGAATATTTGCATCGACATTCCCATGCGATGCCCTCACAAAATCCGCGCCGCCTGTTTTCATGTTGTCCGAACTCGGCGGCTTACTCTTTTTCCCAGCTTTTCATATAATAATCGTCAAGATACATCTTGACATTTCATGAAGACTTGCCATCATCTGGATACAGGAGATCGCCATGCAACAGGCTCAGATAGAAAAAACGGCAAAGGTCAAATTCGCCACGCAGGCTGATCCGGCAGTGCTGCAAACCCTGAAAAGCATCGCGGCGAGCGAAGGCCGTCAGATTCAAGCCTTGGTGGATGAAGCCCTGCGCGACTACATTGAGCGCAAAACCGGCAATACTCCCCGCAGGCATGTGATGGATGCATTCAGGAACAGCATGGAGCAATACGACAGCCTGTACCGGGAACTGGCGAAATGATGGATTACCCGACTCTGCATGAAGTTCTGGCCATCCATGCCGAAGCCATCAAAGTATATGGCGGCTCCAATGGTGTGCGCGACCTCGGAGCCATTGAAGCGGCATTGTTTCGGCCGCAAAGCGGCTATTATGCAGACATCATCGAAGAAGCCGCCGCGCTCATGGAAAGCCTGCTCATCAACCATCCGTTTGTTGACGGCAACAAACGGGTAGCCTTTGCGAGCTGTCATGTCTTTCTGGATATCAACGGATACCGTCTGGATGCGGATCCGCAATGGCTGTACGACAGAATTTTGCATTGGCTTGGAGAAAAAGAAGGACGATTTGAAACTATGGTACAGGATCTGCGTTGCTGCATCAGCAAACGCTGACCGCAAAACAACCTGATTACGCAAGGCCTCCGGGGGGAGGTCTTTTTTGCAGTCGGCATTTTTGCGCAATGCCTCACAAAATCCGCGCCGCCTGTTTTCATATTGTCCGAATTCGGCGTTTGAGCTACGCTTTCCTCCATGTTGGACCAGCAAAAAATATCCCTCGGCAGGGTACGGCAGGCATACTGGCTGACCTCGAACGAAGTCGAAACCGTCATTCAGGCAATGTGGCCTCATGCCGTTTTTCCTGCGGAATTATGGCGCAGAGCGCATGAAGCGTACTGGAAAGACTTCGCTGACAGCAATCAGACCGTCTATAACATAGAAAGTCCTGCTTTACCGCAACCCTGTCTGTCAGACAAACGGATCCACACCCATTTGTTTGGGTGTGACATCATGGATTTTTTTAAAAAACTTTCATGGAATATTCATGCCAATGCCTTGGAACTGGGTCTCAAGTACATTCTGGAAGAAACCTATGATGAAATTGACAACGTATTTCCTGAGGAACGAGAGTTTTTGTTCCATACTCTGAAAAATCTTAAAACAGAAGATTTCTTTGACCAATACTCGCCAGACTCTCCCCTGTTTGAAGAATCGATGTTCACGATACCTACTGTTTTACTGGTGCAGTGCCGACAAGCCCGAAACAGGACACAAAACCCAGATGGGCAGAAAAACGCAGCTTGGCCGCCTGTTCACGGAAAAAGAATATGGCGATCCCAAGTCGTACCGAAACCTGATGAACCGCCTTCTTGAAGAAGCTGACGCATACACCATCATTCAGGGGTGATTTTTTAGCTCCATTTTCCCGTATTCCCGCGTTTTCCCGTCTTTTTCCCGCCAAATTCCCTCACGGGATTTTTTCCAAACGTGCCAGACTCTCCTGAAGACCAATACCCTTCAGGAGATTTTTTTATGGCACAGCAAAAAACATCATTCCCCGAATTCGGCTTTGTACGTCTACCCCAGATTCTGGCCTGCATCCCCATTTGTGAAAGCGCATGGTGGGAAGGCTGCCGAACCGGTCGTTATCCCAAGCCTGTAAAACTTGGCCCCCGCACCACAGCCTGGCGTGTTGAGGACATCAGGGAGCTTATTGAACGCCTGAGCAACGGTGAAGACAATGTCAGGTAGCGCAAGCCTTCATCTCTATACTTGGAGGCCGAAATGAGCGCCGACATTCTGCACAACTTTGCCGAGTGTCTGCGTGCAGCCGGGCTGGAGGTCGAGGCCGTTCTGACCGATGGCCTCCTGCATCGCTGCGGCACAACGGACAGGCCCCATCGCAAGGACGGCGCGTACAAGGCGTTTCTGGACGCTCCGGCCTCCATCTGGTGGAAGAACTGGCGCACCGGCGATGAGGGAACATGGACGGCCAGGCCGGAAAGGGAATTCAGCGCCGCCCAGCGCAAGGCTCTGCAAGAGCGCCTTGCCGCTGCCAAAGCCGACACAAAGGCCGAACAGGAGCGCCGCTGGAAGGCAGCCGCAAAGCTGGCCGCGAGCATCTGGAACCGTTCCCGAACCGCCGGGGACGACCATCCCTATCTGCAAAGAAAGGAAGTTCCGGCCATCGGCCTGCGACAGACGGAGGACGGGCGACTCATTGTTCCCGTGCTGAACCCGTTCGGTCGGATACAGAGCCTGCAATTCATCCTGCCGGACAAGCCCACCGAGGGGACGGACAAATTCTTTCTCAAGGGTGGCAAAACGTCCGGCGGATTCTGCTCCATTCCTGCAAAAAACGAATCCAGGGACGGCCCGTTGCTCATTGCCGAAGGCTACGCCACAGGAGCAAGTCTGCATCTGGCTACAGGATACGCCGTGCTGATCGCCTTCAATGCCGGAAATCTGGAAGCCGTGGCCCGCATGGCACGGCAATCCTATCCAGACAGAGAGCTGGTACTTTGTGCGGACAACGACTGTGAAACCGTCAAACCCGATGGAACGCCGTGGAATCCCGGCAAAGAAGCAGCTTCCAGAGCGGCGCGGCCTATAAACGGCAAGTTGGCTGTCTGTCCGGCCCATGGCGGCAAGGCAACGGACTTCAACGATCTGCATCGGCAGCGTTCCCTTGAGGCTGTCCGTTCTGTTGTGGAAGCGGCACGAAAACAGGATGTTGATTGCCCCATGCCGGAGAGCTTCTTTCTGGTACCGGAAGGCAAACGCGCCGGACTGTACAAACTGGAAACCAAACCGGACGGCGAGCTGAAGGAAGTCCGCATCGGGCCTCCGCTCGCCGTGAAAGGTATGACCCGCGACAGCGAGGGCAACGAATGGGGTCTCATGCTCGAATGGGCTGACCCGGACGGCAAAAAGCACACCTGGCCCATGCCCATTGAGCTGCTCTTCCGGCAGGGCACGGACTGGTACAGCGCCCTGGCTTCCGGCGGCTGGTTCGGCAATCCTGTTGCCAGAAAAAAGCTGGTGGATTTTCTGGCCACCGTCCGGCCCGCCCGGCGTATCCGCTGTGTGCCCCGCACCGGCTGGGACAGGGCCGCCTACATTCTGCCGGATGCCGTGTATGGCGATACCTCCGGCGAAAGCGTGGTTCTGCAATCCGCACATCACGGTGATCTGTACCGAACCGCCGGAACTCTGGACGGCTGGAAGGAAATAGCCGCACTCTCCATCGGCAATTCCCGTCTGAGCTTTGCCCTGTGCGTGTCCTTCGCCGGGCCGTTGCTGCGTCTGGCTGGTCTGGAGGGTGGCGGATTCAGCTTTGAGGGAGGTTCGTCATCGGGCAAGACAACGGCCCTCCAGATTGCCGCGTCCGTCTGGGGCGGTCCGGAACACGTCCGAAGCTGGCGCGCCACGGACAACGGCCTTGAGAACATTGCTGTCCTGCACAACGACAATGTGCTGATTTTGGATGAAGTCGGACAGGTCAACGGCAAGGTTCTGGCCGAATGCGCCTACATGCTGGCCAACGGTCAGGGCAAGGGACGCTCCAGCCGCGAGGGCAATCTGCGCAAATCCCTTTCCTGGCGTCTGCTCTTTCTCTCCAGCGGCGAACTTGGTCTTGCCGACAAACTGGCTGAAAACGGGTTGAAATCCAGAGGCGGCCAAGAGGTGCGTTTTGTGGGCTTGCCTGTGGATACGTCCATGCTCATCGAACTGCACGGTTTCCCTCATGCAGGGGCAGTGGTGAATCGCCTCAAAGAATTGACCGCTCTACATTACGGCCACGCGGGCCGCGCCTTCCTGCACAAATTGACCGAACCTGACACCATGACCACGGTTCTGTCCGAGCTGCAACCGGCTCTTGCCAATACGGTCAGTCGTCTTGTGCCTGTCGGAGCGGACGGACAGGTGCGGCGCGTGGCCCAACGCTTCGCGCTCTGCGGACTGGCCGGAGGTCTGGCCGTGCAGATGGGAATTCTGCCCCCTGATTTTGAAGCTCCAGGCTGCGCCGAACGCTGTTTCCATGACTGGCTGACAGCTCGCGGAGGAATCGGCGCTTCCGAGGATACCGCCATCCTCGCGGCCGTGCGCCTGTTCATCGAACAGCACGGAGCAAGCCGCTTTCAGGACTTGGATACTCAAATGGCCACCTGCGTCAACCGTGTGGGCTTTAGACGCAACGTCCGGGGCGTCACTGAATATATCGTATTGCCGGAATCGTTCAGGGCCGAGATCATCAAAGGTTTCTCGCCTCGACGCGCGGCGGCGGTTCTCCGCAACGCGGGGTGGCTGCACCTGAGCGACGACAAGAACACGACAAAACGTGAACTGCCCGGCATGGGCAGAGTCAGGGCCTACGTCCTCGTTTTGCCCGATGAAAGCGGCAATGATGAATCATCATAACGGTATCCAAAACGCGTGGGCATGGTGGGCAGGTGGGCAAATGCCCATGCGACGCCTGTTTGTTACGCCCACCCATGAAAAAATCAAAAGTGGGCACGGGGAAAAAAGTGGGCGCGTTTTCTTCCCGTTATCCCTTGCTTCGCCCCTGTGCCCACGTTGCCCCCCAAAAAACAATGAAGGAGAAAACAATGTCACTCCTTGTCTTGCATATGGATAAATTCAAGAAAGACGCCATTCGTGGCATTCAATCGCACAACCGGCGCGAACGCGAGAGCCATTCCAACCCCGACATTGATTACAGCCGAAGCGCGGGAAACTACGATCTGCATGAATCCGCCTCAGACAACTACGCGCAGGCCATCCAAAACCGCATTGACGACCTGCTCATGGTCAAGGCCGTGCGCAAGGACGCCGTGCATCTGTGCGGTCTGATTGTCAGTTCGGATAAATCGTTCTTTACCCGCATCGGCAAAGACGAAACCAGGCGCTTTTTTGAGGAAGCCGCAACGTACCTCACCGATTTTGTCGGCAAGGAAAACGTCATCTCGGCCATGGTTCATATGGATGAAAAGACGCCGCACATGCACTTCCTTCATGTGCCTGTGACGCCGGACGGGCGGCTCAACGCCAACAGCATCTATACCCGTGCCAGTCTGAAAAAGCTGCAAACCGACTTGCCCATCTATCTGCAAAGCCGTGGCTTCGACATTCAGCGTGGCGTTGAACAGAAGCCGGGAGCAGCCAAAAAGCATCTGGATACGCGGGAGTTCAAGCAGCAAAAGGAGGCTCTCGCCGGTCTGCGGAGCGAGGCCTATGCCGTAGCGCATGAAGCCTTGCTCCTCATCGGAGAAATGGCTGAAAGACGGAAGCAGGAGGAAGTCTTGCAGGAACGTCTGCAATCCATGGAACAGCAGGCCCGTGAGGCGGAAAACATTTTATCGAACATGCCGGAACTCCCACAGGCGTCCTTGCTCAATTACAAATCCGTGCTGAAACAGGCGCAGACGATCATGACGCAGCAGCAAAAAGCCCTTGCCGAAAAAAGCATGATCGCGGCCGCCAGAGACAAATTACAGGGCGAAAATGAGACGCTGCAAAAGCGGCTGCAAGAGCTTTCAAAACAGCATTCTCTGCTCAAAGCGCAGTATGCGCAGGAACGGGACGCCAACGCCCACAACATGCGCAGCCTGATGCAACGGGAGCGGGAGCTTCGGGATGAGCTGGAGGAATATCAGGAGTTCACCCTCCAGCCGGAAATCAAGCCTCTCCATGCCGCATTCCTTCAGGAAAAGGAGAAACAGCGGCAGCGGGAGGAAGAGGCACAGCAAGAGCGAGAGCGTCAGGAAGAGGAAGCTCGCCAGCAGTCCGAGCGTGAACGACAAATCCGACAGGAGCCGGAGGCCATGCCGCAGCGCCATCGCTCAAGGATGCGCTGACCATCCGCCGGGAATCTCGACTCGAAGGCGAGTCATAGCCCACTAGGGTTTACTGCGTAAACCAGTGGGCAAGCGTGCCGCTTGACCGCCAAAGACAAAAGGCAAAACCGGGGACATGCCCCGCCACCCACAGGAGAAAACACCATGACCATCACAGTCAGCCAACTGAAGGAAATCCGACAGGAGTTCGCCAGACTCAAGCCCGCCACCGTCACGCTGGACGGAAACCGCGCCATGACCGTGAAGCAGGCCATTTTTACCCTTGCCCCGACGCTAGAGAGGATGAAGAAGCGCGGCTTCGATACATTGGAGATTGTCGAAAAGTTGCATGAGAAAGGGGTTGAGGTGAAGCCCCAAACCCTGACCAAATATCTGACCGAAGCCAGACGGCAGCGGGAAAGCCGAAAAACCAAGAAGAGAGACACACCCCCGCCGCCTCCGAGACACGAACAACGCGGCAGCTTCATTGTTGCTGACATCCCGGGTGATGAACTGTGAGAAAAAACACTCAGGGGAGAAACCGTCATGGCAAAAACGTACGGATACATCCGCGTATCCAGCACCGATCAAAACGAGAGCCGCCAGAGCATTGCTCTTGAGCTGTGTGATTCATAGACATCGTTTGAACTGGTTTTGGCTTGATCTGGTAGTAGCTCCTTTCCCTTTCAAGGGCTTACTCTCAGAGCATGCCAAAAGCCAGTTTAATACCCTATCTTCTTTGACAGCAGCATATTTGGTATTATTATTCGATAACACATTAGTTTTGTTCAAATTCTACGATAGTGAAATTTAATTGTTTACTGTTTTCCTTAACTATTCGTTGAATGCTGGAATCAAACCCTGATGGATTTTCGGTAACAGCCTCTATTTCAAGAGTAATTTTAATACTGGTTCCTGTATATTCATATAGGTGCTGTATAACTTCATCAAAAATGGCCTGACTGTCCATCTTGCCCATCATGGGATCAATCTTCACATTTCCCATAAAGCGGTGAACCACGTTTTCAGAACCATCTGTTCCCGAAGAATCGGGGGGTTCCAACGTTCCGCCTCCAGAGAGAGTATCGCCTCCCGATTGGCCAGTTTGTCCTGCTGAAGAAGGCTTACGGGATTCAGCTGCAAGAAGAGCCTCTTCATATTGCTTTGCCTTTTCAGGGGAAACCAGCAAGGCAGATGAATCCAGAATAGCCAGCCCTGCCTTGCCGAAGGAAAAGCCGAGAAATTTTTCTTCCTCCAGCCCCTGGGCAATGGCGAAAAAGTCACGAGAGGGCAGTCCATCGCTTATGGTTTGCGTAAATACGCTCTTGCTGCCTAGGCGGGGCAGATACAAGTAGCGGCATGTTGCCTGCCATACGTCCATGGCCTTCCTGTAGGGCGCGTTGTTATTCCAAAACCACTGATCCAGCGCATGTTTGAGATGAACGGGAGCCCAGCGTTCGATGACCATTTCATTTTCACGAAGCTGCCGCTCAATCTCGGAAATGAGGTTTGTCGTTCCGCCGGGAATGGGGAGTCTCTCCCATACTGTTTCGGTAAGGTTTCTTTCCCCGCAGTAAGGGACAAGAAGCCATTTGAAGGCTTCCTCGACTGAACGGGCTGCAATCTGTCTCGTCTTCTCTGCTGCTGTACGGGCATTTTTTATCTGGAGAGTATCCAAAACCAGCTTGTCTTCCGCGCTGTCGGAAAGAATGGACTGCCAAGCAAGGAAGGATTTGATCTGATCAACAAGCCGGGAGATATTATCGTGCTCCGGCGCAAGAAACACCAGACGGTTCCTGTTCTGGCGAGGCACATCTCCCCTGTTTTCCAGTATGCCTTGCGCGGCAGATAGCGCGCCGTTGTCCAAGGTTTTGCTGTAGGCTTCCCGAGGAGGGAGAACAACAAGGCGAAGCTGCTCGTCATCGGGAATGTCGCTGCCGGGAGCAAAAATATGCACGGCAGAAAACATCCCCTGTTTCAGAGTATGACGCAGGCGGTCCTTCATGAAAGGAAGCGCCTGTTCCATGCCGTATCTGGCCTTGCGGTCTTCCATCTCTCTGCGCAGATTGGGGCGCACATTGAACCAGAATTTATCATTTTCCATGTTCAGGTAATAAAGCTTGTCCTGCAGGCGCTGGAGGGAATCCCGGAAAACGGCCAGAGCGCAAGACGGGAGAGCCGCTCCTAGGAGGATGCGCTTCTCATCAATGCCCCGGTACACATTGCTTCCACCCAAGTTGCCTGCCGGTGCAGACCCCAGAAAGATGGTACGCGCCACACGACGGCAGGATTGAATATTGCCGAAACGCGGCATGCTCATATCCAGTTGCGTTGGCTGCGCGTTTTCTCCGTCAATATCCTTATCGACGACAGGATCCCATCCCTGAGGAAGATAATAGATAATGTCGGCTCGTGTTCCCCCATCGTAGAACGGCAGGCTGCCGGGCATGATGAGCGGGTCGGTGCTGTTGTCTTTCCACAGACGATGAATGACCTTGGCCATAAATTTCAACACGCCTCGCGTCCGCTGGAAATTATCCAGGGAGGACCAGTCTTCATACAAGCGATCAAACACTTCCGGATGTATGGGATAGGCGGCCTTCAAGCGGGCAAGATAGTGACTTTCCTGCGTTTCCTGAGGGAAACCGGAGGCATTTTCAATATAGAAGCCGGCAAAGGCCCTGCATACGTCATCGGCGCTTTTTCTGTCTGTTACCGGAGCAAAAAGCCTGCGTCTCACGACCTCAAAGGCTTCTTCCGCACCGACAGGTTTCCAGAGTGCCTGAATGCGTCCAAAGGTATGCGAAAGCGTTTCCAGGGCGCGTTGACCGTTCCTGTCACCGGCTTCAGCCTTGGATTCCGGAAGAGAGGCCAGCAGCACGGCATTGGAAACGCCTTTTATGGCTTCCGTAAGGGCCTGCATGAAGCTCAGATTGGAAGAAAAGGTGCCTCCGGTCAAAGGCGTTTCGGAGAACTGACGGATATAGGCCACCAGCTCATCCATAAGAATAATGCACGGTGCGGCGTTCTTCAGTAGCTTTTCCAGAACAGCCTTTCCCGGCGAAGTTCCGGCCCTGTCCGAATCGGCCACCATGGCGTAGCCTTCCGCTCCGCCGAGCTGCCAGGCAAGTTCTCCCCATATGGTACGGACGGACAGCTCTCCGTGAACAAGCGGCTGGTTGGGAGACATGCCTATGCCGTCAATAACGGCGATACGGGCACGCGGCAGTTCCGTAAGACCGGCATCGTCCAGAAGAGCAGGAACCCCCGGCATATCACTGGGAGGGCATGTGGCGGCAGCCAGGTGATACACGGCCAGAAGCGTATGGGTCTTGCCGCCGCCGAACGCCGTCTGGAGCTGAATGACGGGATCGCCGCCTCTGCCGGAAAGGCGCTCCAGAACAGAGTGAAGCAGGTGTTTCATGCCTTCGGTGATGAAGGTACGTTGAAAGAACAGCGCGGGATTCTGATATTCTTCCGTAGCCGTTCCGGCATGGACGCGGGATATATCGGCCGCAAATTCCGACTGCTGGAAGGCGCCCCGCAGGACATCGGCATGGGGCGTGACAAGTTCGCGCCAGGGCTTTAATTGCATGACAACACCTCAGCTTTCCACGAGCAATGGGAGGAGAGAGTTTGAGAATCAACAACACGAACGGCAAAGCCCATAGGGGTAAAACGTTGTTTCAACCTGTTCAGGATATGAGCCATGACTTCGCGCTTATCCATGCCTGATGTTATATTTTCAAGCTCAAGAAAGAGAATCAATTTTACAGACGCATCAGACTCTTCTGAAAATACTGCGCTATAATAGGGCTCCAATTCTAGGTTATTGCTTATTTTTGCAATGGAAATTCCACAAATAGTATCACGAAATTGCCATCCAACTTTATCAATAAAATTTGATAAATTTTCTCCTGTGTCATTAAATGGTTTTTCTGTATATCGTTTTACTTCAAGAATCATTGTTTTTACACCATTACAACACAAAAAATCAGAGGCATGGGTATGTTGCAAAGGCATCATCTTTTTTTCATGAAATTCGGAGTGTTCATATCGCATGATATGCCATTGTTCAGGAAATGAAAATTTGATATCACGCTCTGTTTCTTCATGCATGCTACATTTCTCCATCAGCTTGCAAATAGCGCGTAGCCTGCTCAATACTGGCATCCAGAGCGGCGATGTCTCCAATGTCATTGGAAGACTTGCCCTGCCTGACTTCAACGCCGTTGCCGGTAAAGTGCAGACCGAAGTAACGGGCATTGGAGCGCTTTTTTTCCTCCTGAAGAATTTCCAGCTCTCGCAAAAGGAAAAGACTGTGCGTGGCGATAGTGACCTGCATGACCTTGCTGAGCTTCACCAGAATTTGTGCGAGCTTCACCAGAAGCTTGGGGTTCAGATTGGCTTCCGGCTCATCCCAGAACAACGAAGACTTGTTGCGCAGTTCCCCGTTCAATATCAGATAGGCCAGCATACCGAGCTTGCGATGCCCTTCCGCCGCAAGAGGGGCTTCAAACTGCCCGCCGGTACTTTTGGAAAGAAAATAAAACCTGTTGTCTTTTTTTACCACTGATGCGTTCAGCACTTCTTCCAGCGACTCAACAAGCTTTGCTGTGTCGGCAGGCCGCTTTCCTTTCAGAGGCGCAGGATTCAGGGCTTTGGCCAGAGCGAGGTACGTTCCGTCGAAGGCAAGTTCTCTCTTTTCCAGAGCGCCCTGAAAGCCCTCGAACACGGAAAGTATTTCTTTGGGAGGAAGAAACAGCGTAGAAGAACCTAGAGACTCATACTGTGGAGATGGCCATATATCCACCTTTTCCGTTTTTCTTGTGGAAAAGGAAAAACCAAGACTGCCTTTGCGGTCCCATGTTGCGGAAACAGAGGAGGCTGCGCTGCCCTGAACACGGGAAGCGAGCCTGCCCAGGCTTTCAGGGCGGAAGATATCCACAAGATTCTGGGCGAACTCGCGCTCTGCCACATCTTTGGCAGGGGCTTTGTCGCCAAACGATTCCAGCGTCTTCAGGACAGTATAGCCCAGTTTCAGCAAGTGACTTTTGCCGGTACCGTTTTCCCCTATGACGACATTGAGACCGGGAGAGAACTGAAGCTCGGCCTTTCTGAAAACCGTAAAATTTTCGATATGTAATGTTCTGAGCATATTCCCTCCTACAGCAGCGAGGTCTGTTCCTGCTGCCTGACAGGAACCTGCAATGAGGCCTGTTCAATGTTGGGCCAGGCGACGACCAGTTCGTTATAGGCGCGGGCATCTTCGGCCCAGCCCTTGCGTTCACAGAGCGTGTACAGCCGATAGGCAAGGGAGCGGATGGCTCCGCTCTGCGTTCCACACTGAGCAAGCAGAGTTCCTGTCGGGCCTTCTCCATGCAGGTTCAGGCTGCGGATAAGCTGATGCAACGATTCCCATACCGGTTTTCTGGTATCCTGCAAAGGATCCCAGCCTTCCGGCATATCCTGCCAGCGCAAGAGGCGCACTTCCCCTCCGCCGGAAGCTACCACACCGGCTTCGGCAAGGCCTGATGCACTGGTGCCCTTGGCTCTGGCCAGCACGTCGGCATCGCCGAACTTTCCTGCCGCCCAGCCGTTGCTTTCAAACCAGCTCAGGCAGAACATGGTGTCGTTGTCAAAATCGTCTTCTCCACCGAAAAAGCGGTTGATGATGCGCAGGGCATTTTTCACGCTCATGGGGGAGCCGTCGGCTTCCAGCACGGCCTTGTATTTGCTGAATACCGCCATGCCGGGGCCGATGATGGCCTGAGAAAGGTCCACAGGAGCCACGGGCGAGTTCACGCCGCCTCGCGTCATTTCATCAAAGGCCGTGGGCAGCACGTCGTTCAGTTCCCGCAGAAATTCCCTGCGGCTGATGCTGGGAGCATCCTCCGGGCGCTTCCGGCAGACAAGAACGATGGAAGAGGCAAGGGCGTTGGTGCCCGAACTGATCATACGATTGCCAAGTTCTGTGCGCATGGGCCATGTACCACAAATGGCAAATCCGGCGCTCAGCACCGCCTCCAGAAAGGTTTCCCAACCGGTATTGGAAGTGCCTTTTTCAGCTTTTGTTTCCGATTGCTTGAAGGCATAATAGATGGTCACAGGGAAGGCAGGATGGGATTGAGCAGCCAAGTTACGGATAGCCTCCGTCATGCCGTGCAGAAAGAAAATTTCCGCAGCTTCTTTGCCTCCATGTCGGTAGGGAGTAGCTACCAGTTCTTCTGCTTTGGGCACAGACATGGTAGCATACAAAGAAGGAAAAACTTTGCGCAATGAACGACGAAGCCATATATAGAAAAAATCTGACAGATCAGCATACCCTATATTATCATAATACGGAGGATCTGTTGATATTATTTTATTAAAACTTATATTTTCACCTTGTGCTTCAATTTGATAAACATTTCCATTTTTATAAGTTGAAAAATATAAAATAGATTCAAATATCCATGCTACCATAGAAGTGAAATTACCAGTTGAAAAACTAAATGGATTTCCTTCTGTATAGTCCCATACCATTGGAATAGCCTGTCGTCCAAAGGTATTTCTAATTTTTGTATACCCTGTATCCCATCCACAAATAGAAGAACTTCTATCTGCCAGTCTATCCACAGCAAAGGCCAAATACACCCCCACAGCCTCCGCATAGGCCTGTGCGCCTGTGCCTCCGGCTTCAAGGCCCAGTCCGTCGTCCGACATGCCGGATGCCAGAGCATCGTTGCGGCATTTGGTTATGGCTTCCTGCACCAGATCGGAAAACGTGGTCAGCGCCACAAGCTGACGAGGCGTGAAGAGATCGCCATAGGTGGTTAAGCCATAATTAGGAGTTTTAAAATCTCGTGGATTGTCTGGTAGTTGTATAGAGGGGTTCCATGTCGGCTTTGCCAGCTGTGCTATAGCCACCTGTTCTTCACTGGGAGACAAATAAACTCGTCCCCTTGTTCCTTCGGCTACGATAGCCATGAGCCGTTGCCCCATATGACCGTTTTGTCCTTCTTTTCGGATATGGTGATAGGAAATAGGCGTATGTGAAAACAGACAGACAAACGCTTTTCTTTTGCCTGCGGTTGTTCCTGATGCGGCTTCCTTAGGCGGCTTGCCCATGCGAACGGTAAAGCGGTAGCTGTCGCCTTCCACCACAGGCTGAACCCAGGCTTCCTTTCCTGCCTTGCTGGAAAGCACGAAGGTAGAGGCCAGCGGCACATCCACATGCGAAAAAGCAGGGTTGGGACTTTTGACGGTGCGCGCCCATATCCAGGCAATGACGGTCAGTTTCTGGCCGACATAGTCCTGCAAATCGGGGCGTTCGGAAGCCATCTCTTCCGTGATTTTTATCTGCGGATACAAATGACCGATGCGTTTCTGCGCTTCCTCCCGCATCCAGTGGCCATAACGACGCACATCTTCGGCCAGCCCCTGTGCTCCTTTCCACTCGCTCAGGGGCAGCGCATCCTTTGTGGACGGGGGAATGGGGCCAACCGGAGCACGTCCCGCAAATTTGGGCGGAATTTCGATCATGGCCTTGTTGATGGTGACGGCCACGGGATTGAGATCAGAAGCCCATGCCTCCAGCCCAAGGCGCTGCGCTTCCAAAGGCAAGGCTCCGCCTCCGGCGAAGGGATCGTGAAAGGCTGGGAGCTTGTCGGGATTGAACAGCTCGGCAGCCTGCGGATGATCCTTGTTGAGCTTGCACGTTTCCCGCCAGGATTTGCGAATCTCCTCGCGCGCCCGCTCCAGAACATCTTCGTTGGTGGTGTTTTCCCACTTCACCAGATCTTCAATAATCTTGAACAGGCGTTCCCTTTCTCTGGATGCGGCTTCCTTGTTCATGCCCCGCTGATACTGACGTTCATACCCCGGATCATTGACCATCTGAGCAAAAATGACAGCCCTCGCCGCGGCAAGCGGACGACGCGCCCACCACAGATGCAGCGTGCTGGGATGACCATGCCGTATGGACTTTTCACGCGCTGCCGCGGCATTGATGGCGTCCAGCGGCAAGGCTACTTCAATGAGTTTCTTCGGGGTTTTGATGGCAGGCATGGGTTATCCTTGAATCAGTTCCGGCAAATCAAAAACAGTTTCTCCATTCAGGCAGATGCTGGCATTAATAGAAGAAGGGAGGACGGGTTCCATGTTTTCCGTTTCTGCTTTCAGTCGGAACACATCGCTTACTTCAATGCCCGTGGGCAGATTGGTCTGCTTGCCCAGGTCAAAACCGGAAACATAAGGCCACAGAGCGATTTTGGTGGCGTCCAGAATGGAGCTTTTCCCCTGACCGTTTTTGGCGACGAACACGGTGAGATCCTCTTCGAACGTCGAACTTATTTGTTTGAAGCAGCGGAAATTCTTTATTTCCAAGGATTGAATATTCATCGCTCACATCCCAAGGAGGTCTTTGATATTGTAATTCACGCTGGCCACGCTCATTTCCGGTTCCTGGGCAAAGGGCTGATGCGCATAATACGGCCCGTCCACACTGTCGCCGTCCACAAACACGACCGCCAGCCAGAACTTGTCCTTCTGGTTCAGGGCGGCACAGATTTCGTTGTGGCTTGCCGTGATGGTAGTCTGCCCGGCGGCTCGACCTTTCACCTCTATGTGCCTGTCTTCCGGCATGGCATCCTCGCCCTTTCCGGGGGGAGTGCTCGTGATGTCCCAGCCGCAGTTCTGGGCAGAAACATCGACACATGTGCAACCCTGTGCCTGTTCTGCCTGAATGACCGCCCTCATGGCAAGTGTTTCTATGTGCTTTCGCGCGGCAGCATCAGCAGAAAATGCTTCTGCGCCTGTGCCTGCCTTGCGTGCTTCCAGCAGACCGGCGGGAATGACAAGCGCTCCGCCCACAACGACAGGGGAAGTGGAGACGACATGTTTCATGGCATCAAGTTCCGCTTCTCTCAGCGTACGCCTTCCCCGCAGGTCTTCAAGGATTTTACGGGTCTGGTCAATTTTCAGCCGCATATCCCGCCCCTGTTTTGCCATTTTCTGATACTTCAGCAGCAGATCCTGCTGGTAGCTGGCTTCCTTGGCCAGACGAACACGCACAGCGTCGCGGATTTTGTCTGCCTGAACGGCTCTGCGTCGGCTTACCTCTTTAAAATGCTGCGGAGCCATGTATTCGGAAGCATGGCTGACGGCGCGTTTTTCCAGATCGTGACTGAGCCATGGGGAAGTCAGAATATCGTTTATGAGCGGAAGGTCGGCTTCTGGAAATGGTTCATAGGAAAGATACGGCGCCCAGCCGGGATTTTTTTCTTCTCCTGTCTGTAACAGTTCCACGAACTGAACACGCTGGGAAACGATGGCGTTCTGATTTTTTTCTTCCCGTATGGCATGGCTGAGAAAAAGAAGGATGCGGGGCGTCAGTCCGTTGTCTGCCGGGTCAAGAAGTATGGTTCCCTGTTTGAGCTGAGCGCGTCCTTTTTCCAGCACAATATCCAGTACGGCTTTCATGAGAGGATGGCCGGGATGCATGAGTTCCGCCATGGGGGCCGATATTCTGAAGGGAAGCTGTATCTGCTCCTTTTCAAAGCAGATACGTTGATACCGCGGGAGAATGCGGCTGTTTTTCTGGCGCAGGGCATCGCCTCTGGAACGGAGTAGTTCCGGCACATAGGTGATTTCATAGCGCCGCTCTTCCCTGTGGTGTATCGTCCCTTTTAAATGCTGGAAGGCTTCAAGGAAAAACGCGCGCATATAGTGGGGCTGCAACTTTCGCGCTTCGGCTCTGTCCATTTCCTCCTTGACGGCAAAGAGCCGTTCGGGCGTCATCATTTCCTTGCAAAGGGCATTTCTGCTCAGAATGGAGCGCAGTCGCTCCGTATCCAGAGCCCCTTCCACACGTTTGCGGAGATAGTCCATCGTTTCGGGTTGTTCCCCATAGCGGATGGCTTCAATGAGCAGGTCTTTCAGGCTTTTTTCTTCAAACACTTCTCCGAGGATGTCAAAGACACGTCCGCCAAGAGCCTGTTTTTCCACTTCGAGTTTTTCAAAGAGCTTCTGGAAGACTTCACCTTCCCGTGTGCCGCAGGCGATGAGGTTCCACAGATGGCATGTCTGCTGCTGGCCGATGCGATGGATACGCCCGAATCGCTGTTCCAGACGATTGGGATTCCAGGGCAGGTCAT
Organism: Bilophila sp. T19-St14; assembly: GCF_059728385.1. Taxonomy (NCBI): domain Bacteria; kingdom Pseudomonadati; phylum Thermodesulfobacteriota; class Desulfovibrionia; order Desulfovibrionales; family Desulfovibrionaceae; genus Bilophila; species Bilophila sp. T19-St14. Next base: position 1,051,073 of record NZ_BAAGFT010000001.1, on the reverse strand, counting down.
AGTTCACCATAAGATTGGCATTCTGAAGGTTGACGCCTTCACCAGCGGCATCCGTCGCCACCAGAACCTTCACGGCTTTGTCGTTACGGAACAAGTCCTGCACATGACGGCGTTCCTCCCTGTTCACTGCGCCGTGAATGGTGACTACGGCGTCCGCCCCCCCCAGAAGATTGCGGATGCGCTCGGCAAGATAGATCAGCGTATCCTTGTATTCCGTAAAAATAATGAGCTTGCGCTGGAACCCTTCGCTGTCGCGCATGAGCTCGTTTTGCTGAAGCAGTTGAGAGAGTTCATCCCATTTTTTGTCCTTGCCGGAAAGCACCACTTCTTTTGCCTGTGCCTCCAGCGCCTTCAGAACTTCAATTTCCGCCTGCAACTCCAGGCGTGTTTGTGACGCCGTTGCCTGATCCACAAGCTTTTCTTCCGCCTGTTCGAACTCTGCGGCGTCAAGCGCTTCTTCCAGTTCCCAAGCATCTTCCGGGAGTTCGGAAAAATTCCATGACAGCGTTGTTTCGTGCTTGTGAGCCAGTTCTTCCAGTCTGTTTTCCAGTCTTTTCTTACGGCGGCACAACGTCTGGCAGATAGCTTCAGGACTGGAAGCGAGACGCCGCTGCAGACCGGTCAGGGCAAAACCTACCCGTCCGCGGTGACTGCCCTGCAGGTGATCGGCTTTTCCCATTTCTTCTTTCACATAACGGGTGACCGCCTCATAAAGGTTATGCTCCAGCTCCGACAGATGATAATTCAAAGCGTAAGCCTTGCGTTCAGGAAAGAGCGGCGTGCCGTCAAATTTAACAAGGTCTTCCTTGACCATGCGCCGCATGATGTCGCTGACATCCACTTTCGCGGTTTTTCCTTCACGAAACTTTCCATAAAAGCGTTCCGTATCCAGAAGAGAAAGGAAGAGCTGAAAGTCCTCCTCCTTGCCATTGTGAGGTGTGGCCGTCATGAGCAGAAGATGCCGTGTGCGTTTGCCCAGCATCTTGCCCAGCTTGAAGCGCTGTGTCTCATTGATCCTGTTGCCGAAAAAAGAAGCCGACATTTTGTGGGCTTCATCCACAATGACCATATCCCAGGAGGACAGCTCAAGTTTTTCCTGTAGATCCCTGGCTCTGGCAAGCTGGTCAAGCCGGGCGATAAGCAGATCGTGATCGTCAAAAGGATTGCCGCTGTGGGAAAGGTTCAGCATACTGCGGTCAAAGAGATCGAACTGAAGGCCGAACTTCGACGACATTTCATCATACCACTGCTCGCTCAGGCTGCCGGGGGAAACAATGAGTATGCGTCTGGCATCGGCTCGCATGATAAGCTCACGGATGAGCAGGCCTGCCATGATGGTTTTACCGGAACCCGGGTCATCGGCAAGAACAAAACGCAGAGGCTGCCGGGAAAGCATGGACTCATAGACCGCAGTAATCTGATGGGGGAGAGGTTGCACATTGGAGGTATGGACAGCCATCATCGGATCGAAGAGGTATGCAAGGCTGATACGGTAAGCCTCTGCCGCACGTTTGAAATCCTGTGCGGAAACATCAAAGTTCCAAGGGCGTTCCGACTCTGCAATGGAGATGTTTGCTTCGTCTTCCCGCGTCAACAAACGTTCCCGTAAGCTCCCGTCATCGTTTTTATAGAAAAGAGTTGCGGAATTTACGCTGATAATTTGCAGCATTATGACTTCACTGCATTTTCCCTGTTCCACTCCCGTCAGAATCTGTCCGGTTGCAATATCTTCGAAGCGCAGCATGATGTTCCCCTCTTAATGACATCAGTAAGGAAAGGCAATCTTCCGCCATTCATGACAGCAAGAATGAGAAGTTATTCCCTCAAAGCGGGATTTGACCTGCCTACCAGCATTAGATTCGCGTATATGCATACCACGCTCCACGACCCTTCCCTTGCATGGCAAGTTGTCCACTGGCCAGCAGCTTGCGAAAATGCTCTTTCAGTGTATTCCGACTCACTCCAGTAAGAGTGACCATGTCCTTCACCGTCACACGTCCATGCTCACGGGCATAGTCCAGAATTTTCAAAGAAAGTTCCGGCAGGGCGGCCATAACAATATGCTCCTGCTCCATCTTCCTTTCAAGACGCTTCATCTGCTGGTGCAAGGCCCGGAGGAAGAAAAGCAGCCAAGGCTGCCAGTCTGGCGAATCCGTTCGGAGGCTCGTCTGTGTTTGTCGCAAGGCGAGATAATAGCCCTCTTTGCTGTTCTCTATGACGCTTTCCAATGAACTGTAGGGCGTATAGACATACCCGCACCGAAGCAGCAAAAGTGTGGTCAGAATGCGGGAGAGTCTGCCGTTGCCGTCCTGAAAGGGATGAATGGCCAAGAAGCATACGGCAAACATGCCGATAATGAGCAAGGGGTGAAGCTCCCGTGCGTCAAACGCGGCATTTGTCCACTCCACAAGCTCCTGCATGAGCCGGGGCGTGTCAAAGGGCGAGGCGGTTTCAAAGACAATGCCTATTTGTCGCCCGTGAGCATCGAAAGCGGCCACACTGTTGGGAGCATGTTTATACTGACCCCGGTGGCGCTCGTCTTTGTCGCTGTGGCGGAGCAAGTCCCGGTGAAGTTGGTGGATATGATTTTCTGTCAAGGGAATATGCTCCCACGACTGAAAAATCTGCTCCATGGTTTCCGCGTACCCAGCCACTTCCTGCTCATCGCGCGAGGCAAAGGTATGGATGGAGAGCCTCGCCAGCAGGCTTTCCACCTGGCGGTCAGAAAGTTTGCTGCCTTCAATACGCGTGGAGGATCCTACGCTTTCGATGGTGGCCACCCGGCGCAACGCGGTAAGCCGTTCCGGAGCCAGAGTGCCCAACGCCTTCCATGCGCCCTTGAATTCGTCAATCTGGGCGATAAGCCGGAGCATCTCCGGGGTGATGTTCAGGGTATCCACCGTAAGCATATCCACAAATTCACCCAAAAACATCCATTTCGTCAAGCCGATCATTCATCCAATTTCATCCGAAGCAAGGAGAGGCTGTGGTAACCCCTGTTTCTGGCTGCTTCGTTCAATGCTCTTCCGCATACGCTTTATCCACTGCCGCTCGAATAAACGTATCAAAGCTGATTTTATCGGTCATATAGACGCTGATGATCTCAATACCCCGCCTGGTTGGCTCATAGCCCTCGAACATATTTGAACCGATGGCCGCCGCCGCACTTTCCCAAGCTTCCAGTGAGGGAAAGGGGACGCCCATAATAGTCAGGGCTTCACGGTCTATGAATATGGGAGTATAAGACATTTTTACAGCTTCCTGGCGCTTGTTCCCCATCATAACAGGCGGAATTTGAGGCGACAAGAGAGAGACAAAGCCCTGTAGCGCAAGACTCTGAACAAGGGGGCTCAGACCAGAACTCCGATAATAATTCCAGTTTGTTGGTATGGACGTTGGTATGAAAAATTTTTATATTTTTTACTTCAATAAAAACAAATAAATACATTCATAATCTGTTCTCCCCTTCGCACCAAGTAAGAATCCAATCAAGTCCCGTAAGGTGCAAAACGCCTTGCGGGACTTCGCTTTTTTGGCAATGGTATGTCCAGCGAGGTGTCGTGAAAAACGGGGAGAACTAACAAAAATGATGGTATTTGCAGCTGTATGAGCCGACATGGAGGAAACAAGACCCGAAAAATACCATCACCCTGCAACCCATTGCCAACAAAGGATTTTAGTCATGCCACTGACTGACACCATGCTCAGAAATTTGAAGTCCGACGGTACTCCGGCAAAACTGGCCGACTCTGAAGGCTTGTATCTCTACCTCTCCGCTTTCGGCGGAAAATTATGGCGCATGGATTACCGCTATGCCGGAAAAAGAAAAACGCTCAGCTTTGGCGCGTACCCCGCCGTCTCCCTGAAAGATGCCCGCCGCAAGCGCGACAAGGCCAAGGAACTGCTTGCCAACGACATTGACCCCGGCGCTCAGAAAAAGGCTGTCAAGGAAGAAGCCGAAGCGGCGGCGCGTGAACAGGCGCTGACCTTTGCCGTTGTCGCTCAGGAATGGTTCGCCACCAGGCAGGATTCCTACGCGGCAGCCAATATTAAGAAAAAACAGTGGCTCATTTCCCTGCTCAATGAACGGATTGGCGATAAGCCCATCAGCAAACTTGTGCCAACCGATATTCTCGGCGCAATCAGGCCGGTGGAAGCCGCAGGTCATTCGGTCACAGCACACAAGCTGGCCGAAACCGCCGGACAGATCTGCCGTTTTGCCCGCACCTGTGGCTATATCGTCTTCAACCCGGCTGACGGCCTCAAGGAAGTCCTCAAGCCAATCCAGACAAAGCATTACGCCACCATCACCGATCCCGTCGCTGTCGGTCATCTCCTGCGCTGCATCGACGAATATCAGGGCGGAGCCGTTGTCGGTTATGCACTCAAGATTCTGCCCTATCTGGCATTGCGGAGTGCCGAGCTTCGCGGCGGACGCTGGTCTGAGATTGATCTGGACAAGGCGCTCTGGATTGTGCCAGCCGCCAGAAGGGAAAATGCCAAAGACGGCGGCGGCATGAAGATGCGCATTGCCCATGCCGTGCCCTTGCCCACTCAGGCGGTCAGACTTTTCCGGGAACTGCACCTGCTTACCGGCACCGGCGAACTGTGCTTTCCCGGACGTCATTCAGCTTCACAGTGCATTTCCGACATGGCGCTGTTGAACGGTATCCGCCGAATGGGCTTCAGCAAGGAAGAAATGACCATTCACGGTTTCCGCGCCATGTTCTCCACCATCCTGAATGAAAAGAAACTGGAATGGGGCTTTGACGGCGACATCATTGAGGCCCAGCTTGCCCACAAGGAACAAAATACCGTTCGTGATGCGTAAACCATGCGTCATATCTGGATAAACGCCGAGAATTACTTCAGAGATGGGCTGATTATCTGGACGAATTGCGCGAAGGTGTCGTGAACTAAACGACTATAGATATAGTGTTGTTTAGCCCCCGGACCTGGGCCGGGGGCTTGAAGTCAAATAAAATATATTTTTGAGGCTCTATAATGGTGGATAATTATATAAGTGAAATGAATGGTTATATATTAAGAATGGCTGAAATTGATGATATTGAAAAATATTATATCAATTATACTCCATTGGATAAAGAATTAATACGCCTCACAGGATGTAAAGATAAAATTACAAAAAATGAAATATGTAGTTTTGTTAAAAGTTATATAGAATCTAATGATAAATATTTATTTTTTATACTATCCCAAGATAATAGTATTATAGGTGAAACTGTAATAAATGAAATTGATTTCTATCATAAACATGCAAATTTTAGGATTGCAATTTTTAAAGATAATTATCGTAATCAGGGGTTAGGGGCATGGGCTATTAAACAGGCATGTGCTTTCGCATTCAACAATTTGATGCTTCATCGTTTATCGCTTGAGGTTTTTTCATTTAATTTAAGAGCCAAAGCTGCATATATAAAATGTGGATTCAAGCAGGAAGGGGTTTTACGAGAAGCGATAAAATCTGAAAACGGCTACAATGATATTATTTTAATGTCGATCTTATCACATGAATGGTTCAATTCATATTAAGTTTACTTTTGATATACCCCATAATTTATGTATAGTTATATAATTAATTCCTCATGCTATTGATGGTCTAAACGGTACCGATTGTTATCCTACTGTTCTCTTTGAGTGGTAGGGAATTTGGGCACTTCACTGCTTGAAGCCAAGAACTATTCAATTTGTCTCAAAAAATTGGCTACCATAAAATTTTTCTGAAAATTTCCCCTTTTTCATACATCCATATCAAACTGTATTGGACTGTATCGAACTGCATCACACGGTATCGTACTGTATCAACATTGTGGATTAATTGAATAAATGTGCTATAGCACTCCGTAATCACCAACTACATACGGAGTTATCGCTATGGCGACTGATATTCCTTCCACTGGTTTTCTTCGGCTTCCGCAAGTTCTGGAACTCTTTCCCATCAGCAAGAGTGCATGGTGGAAAGGCTGCGCAACCAGACGCTATCCCAAGCCTGTAAAAATCGGTCTGCGCACCACAGTATGGCGCGCCGAGGACATCAGGGCATTTATTGAACGTATCGGAAAGGAAGGAGAAGACCATGAATGATCTTCTCCATACTTTCCATGACGTGCTTGCTCAGCATGGTCTTATCCCTGAAGCAATCCTCGCGGACGGCACTCTTCACCGCTGTCCCACAGAAGGCAAGCCCCGCAAGCAGAACGGCGCGTACATTGCCCATCTGGACAAATCGGCCACTCTCTGGTGGTGCAACTGGGAAACCGACGATCAAGGCACGTTCTGCGCTGAAGAAAAGCAGACGCTTTCGGTTGAGGAAATGTCCGCATGGCGGGAACGTCAACAGTCCATACAGCGGCAACGCGAAACGGAATGTACCAAACGTCACGTTGAAGCAGCTCAACAGGCCAGACAGGAGTGGAGTTCGGCACGAGTGTGCGATGCCAACCATCCCTATCTGCGTCGCAAGGGCATTACAGCTTTTGAAGGTATACGGCAGGCGCGGGACGGTGTGTTGCTTGTTCCTGTTCTGGATACCGCAAATAATTTGCAAAGCCTGCAACGCATCTATCCTGATGGAACAAAGCGTTTTCTCGTGGGCGGCAAGGTATCTGGAGGACAATTCATCATTCAGGGACAGCCGGAAAAGCTCGTTGCTGTTTACGAGGGCTTTGTCACTGGTGCAAGCATCCATCTTGCCACAGGCTGGGTGGTCTATGTAGCTTTCTCCGTAAACAATCTTGCAACAGTTGCCAAGACCACAAAAGAACGGTTTCCGGACAAGACAATCATTATTTGCGGCGACAATGACGAAGCCGGGAGCAAGAAAAGCGAGGAAGCAGCTCAGGCCGAAAACGCACAACTTGTGTTTCCCAACTTCACCAATGACAACGGCACTGACTTCAATGCTCTTCACCAGATTGAAGGCATTGAAGCCGTTCGCAAAAGGCTCGTAAACAGAGTATTGGAGGCTAGCCTGTTGTCCTGATCGTCAAAGACATCTACTGACAAAAAGAGCTTTTCAACGTTGGTTGCGCTTTCAAAGAAAACTCCCTGACCGTCAAAGGTCAGTTGGTAGGAGTACATTCCTTGCGTCCAACCTGTATTGAAGTGCCAGAGAAGGATAGGGGCTGCGCTTGCTGATTGTACCGCGCTACCTGCGGAATTATGGTTGGAAGATTGAGGTTGCGCTGGACTGTCGGGAATCCGAACTCCTACAACCTGCCCAATATGGCTGATGCGCTGATATACGGTATCACATTCTTCCGCGCCCAATTTTTGCTGTTCGGCAACCCCGGCATGAAGACCGTTATCGAACATGGAAACGGGAACCTTCATGTCGATGCCTAGGTTGTTGGCCTAATACCAACGAATATAGGCATCAGTGAATGTGCGCCCGAAGATTACTGATCCCGGTAAAGCAAACGGAAAATCTTCCGAACAGAACTCCTTCCTCCCACATGACCCTGTTTAGGTCTTGGGCTACGGCAGAACCGCACGATAAAAATACAACAACCGAAACAATTATGCAGCGGAAAAGACGCTTCATACCATTCTCCCTTACATCATGATTGTAGCTGCCGTGGCTTGAATGACAGTCCGTATCTCGGATCGCTCCATTCCTTGTTGTCGGTACACACTCTGTCCCCGAACCGTTCACCGAAATTATTACGGGGAGCTTTTCGAGGGGAGTGCATGGAGCCGTTAAGGTTGTATGTTCCCATGATTTCATAGTTATTGTTGAACTCAACTCCTGACAGTCCGGATGTTATTGTGTTGATGACGCTCTCGGCGCTGTCGGATAGGGAATTTCCGGCACGGATGCGTAAGGTGTAGCAATTTGACGTTTCATCGATGCAGACAGAGAGAATGTACCTGTCACCGTCGCGCCTGTGTGATTTAACGACAACCTCATTTCTGAACAAAGGCGTGAAACCGCAAATTGCATTGTTGTTCAGCAGAAATGTTCCCTCCGGTGGGTAAGTGGCTTTTTACGTTTTTTGGATGAACAACAGCGTAGCGTTATATTCTGGCGCATTCTTAGGTATGAGATATTCCATGATGCCGCCGCTGGCCAGATGTTCAATACGATACCCTTCCGACATTTTCTCCGCGCTTTCCAACTCTCCGGTAAAATAGGAATCAAACCAGCATGAAAACGGTTCCGCCGCCTTCACAGGCACGCAGAATAACAATAACACGCATAGTGCCAGGATACTTTTCGCAATAGTCTTCATGGGATGTTCTTCCTCAAAAAATCAATATGACGGTGGTAAGGACATAGCTTCTTTCCATAATCGTTGCCATTCCTACGCATATACTTGAGCAAGTTCGGACATATTCCAGAGCATCAAGACATTTTCCGCATTTCGTGAGACAGTCGCCGCGCTGTAGTTGAAGCTGACCGTCTGCACATGCTTGTTGTCGATAACCATGAATTTGTGGTGCATGATGGCGTAATTGCCGTTTTTCCTCACAGGTATATTATGATTGGCAAGAAAGAGTGCCGTTGAGTACCTTCTGCTGTTGCTTTTCGCGTCTACCACCACGAGCACAGCCACTCCGTACTTGTACGCAGTCTGTAAGGCCCCGCTATTGGCTTGCTAGTAAAGGAGTATCCGGCTCTACCTGTATCTCGGTTTATGCGGAATCTATGCCTTTCAAAATGAGATGAAGAGCTTCTCCGTGTGGGGAAAAGCTACTTCTGGGTGGGAATCCGTTTTGGCATTCGCGTTTGACACTATGATGAAACACAGCCCCAAAAGCGGTAGCACTATCCGGTAGAGAGTTCTCTTATAGCTACGCACGGTTGTCATCCTCCCGCATGCAGGATGACAGCTTACATAAATAAGACTTTTAAATCGATAAATCTAATAGTTTGTTCGGGCCCAATCCAATTCATGAGATTATACAGGGTTGCAGAAACTCATGAGAGGATTTGATGGTCGAAAACAAACTTGCTTTGATTGTTGGTGAAAATATACCCGATAGGCGACGGAGGCTTGGCCTCAGTCAGAAGGAACTCGCGGAGCGGTTGGAGATAAGCCAAGATGCAATGGCAAGAATGGAGAAAGGCCGAATCGCGCCGAAGATGGGGCGACTACAAGATATCGCTGATACTCTACAATGTAGCCCTACCTGTTTCGCACTCACAATGAAGCTACAGAAGAGCGGGTGGTTACTATAGCCGACATATTAAAAACGCTTTCTGTGGACGGGCAAGAAGCGCTTGTGGAACTGGCCGCTAATACGGTGAGAGTGATGCAGGCAAACGTCAACTCCAAGTGAAACAAATGATAGATTTATGGCAAATTAACGCCGATCTTGAAGCATTAAAAAATCCTGTACCAGAGCAGAGCTTGAGAGATATCGTTCTGTCATTAGTGTATTTGGCATTTTGAATGATCTTGAGGATCATAATACTAACATCAAATTTATTACAATTTGGAATCTTTTCAAGAGACAATATTTTAGAACTCTGTTTCATTTTTGCTTATTCAAGATTGAACCATATTGAAACAAACATAAATAAAAAGTTTATTTCTGAACTATTTTTGTACTGCAGTATTAATAAATTTCAGAAATTGTCACCCATATCCTATGATCAAGAAGTATATACTCTTTATCGGAGTACTGCAGAATGCGAAGATGAGGAAAATGTGTATTGGTAATCTTGGACTGACAGCTATAATTCAGCTCTTGGGTTTGCCTTAAAGTACAACACTCATTTAAATATAAAGATGTAAAAGTATACAGGATTAATGTAAGAAAAGGGAATATTCTTTTCTATACCGATGCAAATCATGAGCATGAACTTTTCATTTCAACCGATGATGAATTCGGTAAGAAATCTATTTCACCTGAAATTTATATTGAACTGAGTGATGATCCATTGGTCGACCGATTCGAAAAGAACCAATTTTTCATTTTGATTTTATCCCACTGGTATTATAGAAATCAGCAAGAATGTTATATTGAGAACAAGGACTACCATGGGCTTTAAAAATTTTTCCTGAGCGGCAATTTGAATTTTTAAGCATTAATGAATATTATTACTGTTAACATAACTATTCTTCAAAAGAATAGTGTATATAAAGAATACATTGTTGCAGTATTTTGGGGATTTAATTCAAAAAAGGAAGAATGAACTACACATGGATATATCCAAATTTATTTTATATTGATAGGAATCGTCTTAAAGGATTGGCTCCACCCCCAGACAATAAAGTTATCTACACGCTATACCGTGGAGCGGTAATAAAAGCTTCGTATTCATCAACCAAAGAGGATGATGACCATAACATTGATTCACCTTCATGGACTGACAGTTATGAGATTGCTCATGACTATGCCCTAATACACATTAAACAGTAGCTGAGGAATCTCTGTTGTATATTCTGTACAAATTGCAGCTTGTTGTATACTCTATTTTCTTAAAGGCGAAACGGATCGTGAGTTTCTTGTAGACTTAGCTTCGGGACCATGCGGACAGCTTTATAAGACTTTGGACATTAACGATGACTTTTGAGTTTTTGGCACTAAATCATAATAAAATGTTACAGGATTCTTCCAATCTTGCTCTACCTGAATGGCAGAGTAAGATTGGAAGAGTCCCAATAGGTAAACTGGCGCTGATCTAATTATTTTCTCCCATCTGCACCTCAAAAGCCTGTCTTATCAGACTCATAATGTAAGGCAGCTCTTCGGGATTGGAGAAGAAAACCTCCACGTCCCCATTACCCCAGCGGCCGACATTTGTGATATCCCGGCACATTTCTCGGGGATCGATGAGGTCGTGATACTTCATATTTAATGAAAGACGGAGGCGCTTGGCCTGTGGGACCACATCCACAAAATTGGTTTCGGCCTTGAACGCGATGTATCGCTTCAATATTTCTTCGGAAACAACTGAATCCAGTGCAAGGACTTCTCGACGCAGCATTTCAAAAAGCTCTCTGGCCTCAGAATTTTGTAGATAGGAGTAATCTTCGAGAGAGTAGCCAGTGGCTGTCTGCAAAACTTGCGGCCGATAGCGCTCCAGGGTATCAGGTTCAAGTTTGGGATACGCCCATACTTTTGAAGCCAAATCAGAAAGTTTCGTTGCTCGCCTTTTTATCGCATCTTCATTCCAAACGACTTCCGCTCCCAGTCCCGCATTCAGGCGCAGAGGGCTTTCCCTGAAGCCTCCAGCCATATCCCTTTTTTCTTCAAACGGCCTGTCACTGTATTCGGAATTATAGCCGGTCAGCGTTAAATTGCCCAATGTATGCAGCCATTGTTCTTGGATGCGTTGCCAGTCTTCCCCCAAAGCTTCACGCCATTTTGCAGAAAGGTCCTTGTTCTGAGGCATGATGTGTTCAATGGTGTATTCTTCCACCGGCACCCGCTCTTTTCGGTCGTAATTTTCCATGCGCCGGGGCCAGTAACTGCGTAAGCGATTGGTATACAGATTTCGCACTTGGAGTTCGCGCTTAAACTCCTCATCATCAGGAAAACGCCGATACGAGGTAAGTAGCGCGAAGGTTGCTTTGACGCTTTCCAAGTATCGCTCTTTGTTCACGCTCCGAGAAAAAGTAGTAAAAGTCTTGTTCAATGAGTTCGTTGGTATTGCGCAGGCTGCCCGTCGGAAAACATAGCTTTCAATAAGACGGGTTGCCGCAAGCAGATCCTCTTTGCCCCACAAACCGGTTGCGTAGTCATGATACCACTCCAAAAGGAGAGGATAAGCGACATCCGCCTTGAGTTCCCGCAGGTCAATAAAGGCTTGGCGCAAGGCCTTATCTGGCTCTCCTCCCAAAACCATATTGCAGTAATAGCCCGCGTAGGCGTATAAATCGGCAACGAGGAACTCAATGCCTCTCTCAGCCATAGACGCTTGCTGGGCATATTTCTTAAAAGCAGTATACACTTGGTCAAAACGGGGAATATCGCCTGTTTTTGTGGTCAGGTAATGCCGCATAAATCCATCAAAATGTTCCTGATAGGCAGCTTGGCCAAAAGAGAGTTCCATGGGGCGCCAATATCTTTCATATAAGTCGCTTTGTTGCACTGTCCCCAATCCCATGAGTAAATAATTCCGGATGAGATCCGCCTGGCTGAGCGCGAGGCCAGTGGAATTCATGCTTTCAAAGATCAGCTGGGGGTTATCATGATCGCGGTTGAGGGCAATATCTACAACAAGGAGCTTTGTCATGCCTTTGCATACGACGGTAAGGTCGGTGCAACTTGCCAGTAGCTCTTTAAAAAGCTTAGAATTTTCCGTAATGGCTAACGACGGTTCCTGGGGGGCCGGCGCTCCAAGAATATGGAGCAGGCTGTTTCTATCGGTTTGTGACAATAACAGTTTATAATGCCTGTCTCCTTTTTCCAGGTGATTCAGCAGGTAATAATAGAGAATTTTTTCTTTGCTGAAGCCTTCTACAGGCTCTTCATCGCCCAGTGTATCCGCCAGAGCTGCCAGCAACAAGGTTACCGTGGTGAGCCGTTGTTGGCCGTCAATAACCAATAGAGGTGACTTGAGGGATACATTGGAGAGCCCTTCCTCTACGTAGACAATGGAACCAATGAAGTGCCCAGTGATATCCTCACTGCTACCGGCTCGGAGAATGTCATTCCATAGCTGGCGGCATTGCTGCTCAGTCCAGGAATAATTTCGCTGGTATATGGGAATAACGAACTGTGGGGCATTGTTAATGAAATCCAAAACGCGTGTTTCTTTTGCCTTCATGGAGCACACTCTCCCGGAAATTTTCTGTTAGCAGATTGCAGATACACTCCCAAAAGGAACCACTGCCTAGAGCTCTTAATAATACTGTTTCACATACCCATAAGCTTTATCGAACAGCTCTTGATCTTTGATTTGATACTTAACGTAGATAACTTTACGCAGTGCTTTCTGCACTTCGCGTTCACCCGCCGTTCCCTGCCAGCCAAGGAACCTAACCAGGCGCACGATTTTATCAATCTCAGTCACAATACGTTCAACAATGGTGGGGGTATCGCCGTTTTTGACTTCAGAAAAAAGCTCGGTCAGGGCCACCTTGGCTTTGTTCTGTTCATCAGCAGGATCAACTTCTTTTTCGGTCATCACCGTTTCTCTGGCCAAATCAAGCAGTACTTTCAGGAAATCGATACTGTGTAGAAGTCCTTGTTCGTGGCGTGTTTTCAGTTGTTCAAGCCGTTCACTGAGAGCGATAAAAACAAGATTGTGCTGGTGTTTACGTAGGCGAACCACAAGCTTGATTTCAATTTCCTTGGACTTTTTATTGGGATCTCGATCCCTTGTTAACACTTCCAGAACATCAGTATCTATCACCAGAGTTTCAAGATCGTCAATAACCGTTTCGAGATGGACGTTCTGATGCACCAGCTCAATAGTTTTTGCTCCCAGGGCATGCCAAAGCAGCTTGCCGTTCCCACTGGGGGCTTAACTGATTCATAGACTTTGGTGAGCCAACTATAGTCATTGGTGTGGGGAACAATAACTGAGTCAGGTGACAGAGCTTCCCAGAGACGAGAGAGCACGGAATACTGAGCCGCAAACGCATCACGCTTTTCATTATCAGGCAGGCACTGCTGAGCAGCGATGAGCCCTTCATGGCCTCCCACAGAGAGGTCTACTCCGGGGAAAAATGCTAGGCACTTCGCGACATGTTCGGGCAGGACTTTTTTAAGCTCTTCCAGATTTGTGATAACTTTTTGATACTCTGGTCGTCAAAGTCGAGCGCCGTACCAACCTCATCAAATACACCGAGGTAATCAACGATAAGGCCATGCGTTTTTTCGGCATAGACGCGGTTGGTTCTGCAAATAGCCTGAAGGAGATTGTGATCCTTCATAGGCTTGTCCAAATACATGACCTGCAAGATGGGCGCATCAAAATCAGTGAGGAGCTTTGAGGTCACAATAAGAAATTTCAGCAGATCAAGGGGATCGCGGAAACGGTCCAGTAACTTTTCTTCCGCATCCTTGGACAGCTTCCATTTGGCGTAATCGTCGGATTTACCGCCATGCGTATGCATGACAATGGTGCTGGCTTCAGGACCAACGAGCTCATTCAGAATATTCTTATAAAGAACGCAGCATTCCCGATCAAAGGTGATTACCTGCGCCTTGAAACCGTTGGATTTCACTTTGCTTTGGAAATACTGCACAATGTTTTCGCAAATGGCGCACACACGAGCAGGTACCTTGATAAGCACAGACATCCTAGCAGCCCGTTTTGCCAGATCATCTCGGTCTTCATCCTCCAGCGTATCCGTGAGATTGGTATAGGTCTCGTCAATAGCAGCGCGGTCAATACACAGTTGGACGTCCACAGCTTCAAAATGGAGAGGAAGCGTTGCCCGGTCCCGTATTGGATCCTGGAAAGAGTACCGGTTCATGTAGCCTTGCTCGTCCTCTTCCGCACCGAATGCCAAGAAAGCATTTCTATCTCGCTTATTGATAAGCGTACTAGTGAGGCCAAACAGGAAGACGTTGGGCAAAGTATGGCGCATCTGGCGGTCAAGGTTGCCTTCTTGGGTGCGATGAGCTTCATCCACCATAACGATAATATTTGAAAGGTCATTGATGCAGCTATCTGTCTCAGCAAACTTATAAATTGTAGTAATAATGATTTTGCGAGTATCTGCCTCCAGCAGCCGCTGCAATTCTTGCCGGGAATCTGTGCCGACTATATTGGAATATCTGTGGCGTTGAACGTGGCGGTTATCTGTGTGTCCAGATCGATTCGGTCCACGACGATTATGACGGTGGGATTACCCAGCTTGGGATACATGCGCAACTTTTGGGCGGCAAAGACCACTTGGCTCACAGGTCTTTGACCTTTTTTTGAGCCAATCAGAGCTTGCTTAGGATAACCCACCTTAAGCCCGAAACGAATTCCTTCAGTGGGGCCGGCACCCAGATTATCCTCGTTGGCGGCCGTCTTGTTGGCGACAAGCCCGCCGGTAATGGCATGAATATGCGTCCTGGGCACAAGGGGGGAGTTCCTTTTTCAATCGATCAAAAAATCCTGTGTCGTGGTGTTCTTGATATCCTCCTGAGGTTGAAATTCTTCAGTCGCCAGTGACGACACAGGATGATATGGGCAAATATTTTTCACAAACTTTGATCTATTTTCTTATAAAAAGATAATCTTAATTCATTTTCTAACTTGGTAACTCAGGAATTATAGATTACTGTCGAAGTATCATAACTTTTTTACGTTTAAGAATTGAAGGGTTGATCGCCATGAATAAAAATTTTAACTCCCCAAATTCCAAAGCTTCTATACGTGGGCCTGAAGCAGGACGGAATGACGCCGTGAGAAAAAATATCTGGCCAAAATCCAGCGACAATGCCCTATTGTAAACAGCGCTTTCTCTGGAAGTGAGTCTTCTCAGCACCGTCCATGGGTTAAGCAGATCATCAGGACCTATACTTGGGCTATTGGCTTTATTATGTCATACAAAACCAACATCAACCCGGTGCTGTTACAGTGCAAAAAGTTATTAGTTCTTGGCAAATGTAAAAAAACTTATGGTGTTATCAGCCCGTTGGAGTTTGTACATGAAGGTGTGAGCTTTATTAATATGCACGAGCGCAGAGACGCCGACAGAGTGCATGCTTTCAATTTGGCTCTGGCTGCGGCCTAGCCTTACAACCTATTTTTCCTGAATCATTTTATTCTGCATATCTTGAAATAGCCAATAGCAATGTGGATAGATTTGGTATAACAGTTGCTTTCATAATTTCAACTTTAGCTACGGCGTGTCATGGGAAAGTGTTATTTACCGAACATCAGCAAAATAAGTTAATTAGATTTTTACCAGTAGCTATAACAGGTCCTCAGCACAAAAAGGAAATGCAAGAATTATTGGAAAAAATATTTAAGCCTTTACTTGACTATCAAAAACGCCAGACAATATATGAAGAAAATATAACAAAGAAGAAAGAAATCGTTCGTATTCGGTGTCAATTAAATAGTAAAGTGACAGGCTCAAAAGAAGGTGGGCAGCTGCGCTCCAAACTCAAACAGCTTTTAGCCATATTGAGAGAAAAGACGCTGCTTGAAAAATATACACCGATGAAATTTTTTTAGTAGATCATGGAACATCCAGAAAGTTGCGGCATCGTTGATCTAGATGGGAATTTCTTTCAGGAATTGTAAGAAATACTCGCGGCATCAACAATATCGCCCGATTCTTGGCACCGGTTAAACCTGCAAACAGTATCCCGTTTGAGGGGCAATACGGCCAACGGCATGGAGTCCCACAGCGTGATTTTTTTTACGCCGGTGTCGCTACCTATAAGGAATTTTACTCGTTGCACACTCTTCACTCTTCGGAGAATATCTTTCCGAAATTTGTTTAGTTCCTATTTCTAATAACAGATGGCATGTCTCCACCCCAGGTACCAGTCCAAAGTGTGTAACGGTACTATGATAGGATGGCAGACATCATCCGCATAGCACAACACCTGGAACCAATCCCCCACTCAGTGACCAGCCACAACTTTTGCCCAGTTTTTGGACACAAAGGTTGCCCTCTGAAATTTTGGCTCCTATGCAATATGCTGAATGTTTACACCACACTCCACGAGACGGGACCATATTTTCCTCCCAGTAATGAACTTACCAGAGCTTGCTTTGTGCAGGTGTTGCTCAATAGCCGAAATCATTTCCAGAATACACCGTCTGTGAAAGCTGCTTTCAGCGTAGCAACTAGAATCAAAAAATTCCTTCTCCGCAGAAAATATAGCTACTTTCGGTTGCGCCTCTTACAACATAACGTTCTGGGCAACCTGAAAAGAGCTGATATTCAGGAAGCGATCGGCTGGATGATTGACGAGGGCGACATAGCTAAGGTACATCCTCAACAGAAATAAGCAGTCCCCCCAACCATGGAGCCTATCAGCGGAAAAATGGATAAAAAGGTTGTATTTTCAACATGCTGTGGAATGAAGCTATATGCTGTGATAGCTCCGTCGGAAAAAGAGCACTGCTGTGAAGCAGTTAATTGTGGCTCTGTCCATCACCTTGGCTGTGAGGCCATTCTAGTGTCTAACAGCATTAATGGTTGGCTCCGATCCTCTGGCGATGGGGCGGGACATGAAAATTTCTATGTGGTAGCCGTACGGGGCGCTGTAACACGCCGTGCCAGCGTCAGTTTTTGTCGACGCAGGAATCGGGGCCCTATTTTATAGGAGCCCTCCCAACGGCTTGGCAAGTGCTCCCTTAATTACTGTCCAGCCTTTGCAGAATGCCGCTGATGGCCACGCGGATGCCCTCTTGGGTATAAAAACTTCCGTTGACCAGGGCATGCGTCTTGAGTACCCGTTCAAAGGTCGCCAGTACGATGTCTTCCGGGCTACGAGGATTGTTCCAGAAGGCATCCAGCGGCATTTCCGCGCTGTTCGCCGCCAGGCCGGGCATGGCGTAGATGGACGTGCCCACGCAGTAGACCGGCTTGCCCTGACGCAGGGCGGAAATCCCTATGGTGGAGTTCAGAACCACCACGCCGAGGCTTTTGTCCATCATCTGATGCGCCTTGCCGCCCTCGATGAAGTGTACCCGGTCGCTGATGCCGCAGGCCACGGCGAATGAGGCAATGAAGCCCGCATAGTCGATAAGGCCGTTGTCCAGAGGATGATTGCGGATGAGGATGTGGGTATCCGCAGGGGCGCTTCGGGCAAAGGAAGTCAGCACGCAGGCGATGGCCTCCTTCATGCCGCTGTAGGGCGAATAACGGCGGACCTGAGAGTCGGCGTCGAGCTGGAGGGGAAAGAGGAAGTATGGCGCATGCGAGCGGTACGCGGCCCGAAGGGCCTGAGCGGAACGTTTTCGCCGTGCGGGGCGGCTCAACACACGCAGAAACCAGCCCCAGACTTCCCGGCTGGCGCTTTGTGGGCGGTGTGTCTGAAAGTGCCGGAAAAACGGCCAGAGAAAGATGGTTCCCGCATAATGGGCGATGGCCCGCCATGTCTTGACGGCCTGGGGGTTACCGACTTTCCGGGCTTCAGGAACGTCCGGGCATCGGGCGGCAAGTTCCGCCATGTCTTCCCTTGTGTGCGGCAGGGAGGAAAGGCCGTTCACGCCGCCCTGTTCCATTGTGATATAGTCCGGGCGCAGATAGCCTTCCTCATAGGCCCAAATACGGATACCCCGGACTTTGGCCAGCAGGACGGCTTCCCGGTGCAATGGCCGCCAGTCCCCGAATACATGAAGATCCGTCACCTGTTCCTTATCCATGAGCCGGGCAATCCATTCGCTCCAGACCGTGGGCTTTTTCCTGAACAGCCGGGTGTGGGGCCGGGGCCAGTCCACCACGTCGCCGCCGCAGCAGTTGACGCGGATGACCGTATCCCCCTGACGGGCCAGCGCCCGCCCAAGACGCCGAAAAAAGGGGCCGTGCGGCCCCTGGAGAAAGAGATGGGTTTTCATCGTCCCATCCTCCGCAGGAAGCCGCGTGCGGCAGAGGCAAGCCGCGCCCAGACACGGCCCCGCATCTGGCCGTCCGGCTGGAGCAGACGGCGGCAGGCATCCTCCGCCCGACAGAAATTTTCCGTCTGCCAGTCGTAATAAGAAGGGTAGAGCAGCAAGGCTCCGGCCACCAGTTCATCCAGATTCAGGCGAGCCTTGCGGCGGGGGAAGGATTGTTTGTCTTCCGTCAGCCCCCATCCCGCGTAGAACGGCCCGCCGTAGGTGCATACTTTGACCCCACGCAACAGGGCCTCAAAGCCGGTCTGTGAAGTCAGGGTATGCACCTCATGGATCAAGGAAAGCAGGCGGCCCATAGGATAGCCGCGCAGTGTGGCGTCCGCATAACGCCGGGTTTCCGTTTCGGGGATCGCACCCTGGCGGTTGCCCCGCTCCACATCCGGGTGGGGCTTATAGACGATGAAGGCGTCCGGCCTGGCTTCCCGCACGGCCCGCAGCAAATCCAGATTGGCCATGCCGAAGCCGCCGCAGCGCACGGAGGCGTCGTCTTCCACCTGCCCCGGCACGAGGACGATCTTTTTTCCTTCCGGAAACTTTGGCGGCAGAGCGGCGCGGAAGCCGGTATTGTATTTGGTCAGCCCCTTTTCCAGAATCAGGGCGCGCAGGGCGGCGGCGCGTTCCAGCAGCGCGGCACGGTCGGGGTGTTCCGGCATGGCGTTGAGGATGTCTTCCAGTTCGCTGGGCCGGGAAGGATCGTAATAAATGCCCTTTCTGTCCACCACCAGGGAATAGGGCCAGTTGAAATCCGAACCCAGCCCCACGGAGCGGATGAATCCGTCCTCCATGCGTGCCAGCGTGACTCCCGCATCGTCACATTCCTTTTGCAGCGATGCATCCACACCGGATGACCATGCGACGATTTCCCCGCCGTTGGCCCATGCCGAAAGGACGGCCCGTTTTTCGTCCCGGAAAAATGTCGTTTCACCGCCGGTGGAGTGCAGGTAGGCCCGCGCATAGGGCCGTTTCCACCACGGAAACCCCACGCAGGCATGGAAACGGCGGTTGCGCTCATTCTGCTTTCGCTGTTCGGCCAGCAGGCCGATGACGTCATGGATGTCGCAGCGTTCGCCGCGTATGGGATTCACATAGCGGGCATACAGCAGGTAGGCGGCGGCAAAGATTTCCTCAAGGCTCCGTTTCCGCTGGCGGCGTGGGCAGGTCTGCCTGTCCCTGGTCAGTCCCCACCCGGCATAGAAGGGCATGCCGAAGCAATGGACTTCCTTGCCGAGCATGAGCGCCTCAAAACCCATCTGGGAGGTGACCGTGTAGACTGCATCCGCCCCGGCCAGCAGGGAGAGCGGTGCATAATCTTCCGCAATGACCCGCACGCCGTGCCCGGCGGCATGCTCGGCAAGATAGCCGCACTTTTTCCCGGCAATGACATCAGGATGCGTTTTTACCCGGACATGGGAAAGCGGGTATGCCGTCAGGACTTCTTCCAGCATGGCCCGAAACGTGGCCTCGTCCGCGCTGCCTAGCGTGACGCTGGCGTCACCCATCGTCTGGTCGAGAACCAGCACGCGGGGAGCCGGTGTTGTCTCCCACAGCTCTTGCGGCGCATCGGGAGCGTGGTTGTACTTGCTCAGATTATGCCGAATGATGTCCCGCATGGCGCGCCGGGCGGAATCCAACAGCTCCGGCGTTTCCCAGCCGGAAGCATTGAGAAGAGCCTCCAGATCGGATGGTTCTCCGGCGTCATAGTAGATGCCCGTATGGTCCACCACCAGAGAGAGCGGCTGCGCCCCCTTGCAGCCAAGGTCAAGGGAGCGCAGAAAGCCGTCCTCAAGCGCGATGTAGGGGAGATTATTCCGGGCAGCGTAGCGACGGGCCTTGTCCGCTGTGGGCTTGTGGCCCCAGCCGAGGACACAAGAAAAGGATCCGTTACGGTGGACTGAAACCCAATGTATGGAACTACCGAGAAAGGTAGACAGGTTTGTCAAACGATAAAGTTTCCATGAGTGGGGCAGAAGATGGTGATCAGTGTTTTCAGTCGTCAAATTGGTTTCATTATGTGTCATAAGTCAGTACCTGCATTTTCGGTACATCAGGGCATACTCTATTTCAATCTGTCCGGAAGAGCAGATGCTTTGGCTGAGTTTTGCAGAAACCTTACGTTTCTTGATGCAGCTAGGCCAATCTTCAAGAAATTGGCACAGACAGGAGTTCCTAATTTGGGAACTCCTGTGAGCATTGATAGTTGGAATTGCGTTCGCCGTGAAAAACAAGGGAAACAGGATCATAGGAACAGTATTCCTGAAAGGGAACGGAACAGATTTACGATACTGTTACTGCACGTGATAGAGCATCAATAAGATCAATACCATCCCAGACAAGGGAAAAATCCATGGAATGGCCTATAGGAACAATGCGATCTACGCCTGCTGGGCGGCAGTGAGTCACAAAATTTTCTAGTTCAGTCTTGTCCAGTCCCCAGTATGTGATGGTCTGGCAACGTCGAGTACAGAGAGGCAAGATAGCTTCCAGTCTTTCTGCTTCATACTCAAAGAAAAAGCCGCTGTGATATTTAAGATCAAGAAGTCCTGCATCTAACTTGTCAACAAGAACCCGTGTTATCAGCCAGTCTTGTTCTGGTTCAAGGCGGGCATGTCGTTGGGCAGCCGCCATGCAAAGGGAGTCCAGTTTTCCTACGGTCTGTACAGGTGTAAGCGCATAAAGTGCTGCGGCTTCCCGCGCTTCATGCCAGAAAATGTTTCGGGCTTGGGCCTTCTGATCCCCCAACCAAACTACAAGAAACGGCGATGTACAGGCATTTTGGTCGGATAGGAAGGTATCGTTATAAAAATGCAGAGCTAGAGCCCGCTTGTCCGGGGCCTTGAGATATGCATCCGCCTGGATCACAAGAAAGGATACGCGATCGGCAAAGGGAATTTCTGTTGCGCGTGGGGGAAGCGGTGAACGGCGTATCCTTGTTACCGTGTCATCGCCGCCCCAGACAATACGGACATCACAGTGTGCTGAGAACCAATCGTTCAGAAGTGGTGATCCAGCATAACGCACCATACATACATAAGGGACAAGCTCACGAAATGTATCACGCAAAAGGGCTGCAATGACCTTACAGATACACTCTACCTGGGGAAATGCCTTGGCTGGAAGACGAATAATATTGGCGTTTCCAGCAAGTAGACCAGCAACAAAGCTGAAGGCAAAGTTGACTGGCACGTTGGAAGGCGTGCTATGAAAAATGACGCCCCGACCAAGACGGATTCCCCGGTTGCCATAGGCTGCTTTTTCTTTTTCCAGAGCTGCCCGGCGACACCAGAAGGCAAATGTTGCCACATCGGGATAGCGTGCGGTATCGCGCAGCAACTGTTCTGACAGGGCTTGTAGAAAATCCAGAACAAGATCGTCAAAGGGAACGCGCGCTGGCAGGTACGGCATGGCGTTCACAATGGTATCTGACCCAATGACATAGCTCAATTTCTCACGATCAGGCATAACTTGCGGCATAGGTATCACTACAACCTCGAATTTCAGCGTTTTTCAATCGTCCATGGATGATGAAGTACTTGCCAAAACGACCGCAGGGGCAGTCATCTTCACCAAGCAAAGTCCCTTCATCTTCTGTAAGCAGCGAATGTCCCGGATAGGACTCAGGCAGAATCGAGAGCGTTTGTACAATTCCCCTTTCACCTGGCGAGCAGACAGACAGATCGCGTGGACGACGCATGATAATATCGGCAAATATGGACGTATGTAGATGACCATATTCGCATTCTAGGGCAATGCAGCCGGTCTGTTCCACCATCCCGTAGTAATCATGAACAGATCGGAGACCACTGACATCATAGAGAGCCTGCTTAAAGCCCACAGGATCAAGTGATTCAGTTGCGAGTTTTTTCCAACCACCTCCATGAATGAGCAGTCCATTTGAGAAGTCGAGTCGGCGGTGTGCGTTTTGCAGTGCCTTATAAACATGCTGCCAGATCATAAATGTGAAACCAAAAAGCAGAATACGTTGCCCCTCATGGCGTTCCAAAAAGGATTCAATAGCGGGAAAATCCAGTTCCATCGCTTCATTGAGGGCATAGGTTCTGTCCATACCAAACAACGAAAAGCCCAAAATCCCGGCTCCACGCGCTGAAAACATGTATCGATTTTTCAGTACGGAAGGGGTGTCCAGAATGAGCATGGGCATTCTGGATGCCCCGGTAAATGCTTTGAACGTGGCCGCTAGGGCTTTTTGCTGGTTCGTAGCTGTGTGTTTGTCTAGAAAAATACGCGAAACGGCCTGACCGGTTGTGCCAGACGATGTTAGGACCTTAACAACGTCATCTTGTGGAATACTCTTGAGTTCCAGTTTCTTGAAGAGGCTTACCGGTAGAAAAGGCACACACTCACAGTCTTGTGCATGATCGTCAGGAGACACGCCGAGAGCGTCCAGGATGCCCTGGTATACCGTACAGGTTTCATAGTGTTGCCGCGTGAGATTCCACAGATGACTACTGAGCATTGCCTGCTTTGTCTTGGCGTTTACTCCAAAGGGAGGCAGATTGAAAACATCATTCAAATTATGCATAGTATGTCTCAAGGGCCTGGTACAGTGTCTTACCAGAAGTATTTTGGGGAATGGCCTCAATAGGGATAAGTCGGAAGGCACTGTGGTGGAGCCGTGTTTTGTCAGTGAGAAATTTTTTTACGGTTTCGCCGAGAGTGGCATCTGTGATGAACACATACATAAGATCATCTACTCCAGCACAGGCAGAGTCTATTGCAGGAAACGCTTCACGGAGTAGGCATTCAATCTCGTCAAGATTAACCCTGTTGCCGAAAATTTTTAAAAATCGTTTTTTCCGGCCCACTACCGTGAAAAAACCATCGGCATCAAATTTGGCCATATCACCGGTATGGAGAACACCATGCCGCTCATCGCCATGATCTAGATCTTCACCACATTCAGCATAACCCGGCGTCACATTGGGGCCTTTATAGATAAGTTCCCCTATTACCCCCGGTGTGCTAATGACAGTTCCATTAGTGTCAATGAGAGAAAAGCTACCTCCGGGGATGGCAATACCCATGCAGCCATATTTTTCTCGTGCCTTTTCCCATGGAAGATATCCCATGCGCGGAGAGGCTTCTGTCTGACCGTACATCACATAAAATGTTCGTCCGTTTTTTTCAGCCCAAGCAATGAATTCATCTTGGAGATCCGGCGGGAGCTTACCTCCTGCCTGGTTGAGACTCCGCAGACTGGGCAGGTCCATACGGAAGAAACCCAGACGCTTGAGCATTGCATACGTATAGGGTACGCCCGCTATGGATGTAGCCTCACACGCCTTGAAACGTTCCCAGAAAGTTTTCTGCATCACAGTATGTTCCGTTAGAATGATGGTGGCACCAACGGCAAGATGAATATTGAGTACAGACAGCCCATAGGTGTAATGCATGGGCAGCGTGGTAATGGGACGTTCTGCTGGGGTGATAGCTAGGTAATCAATAATTGAGCGTATATTGGAACGCAGGTTCTCACGTGTATGTCGGACTAGTTTAGGGCTGCCCGTTGAGCCGGAGGTGGTGAGCAGTAGACAAAGATCGTCATGCAGTGGATAGCCTTCACCATAACCGGTTTCCAGCAATGTATATCCCCAGACATGGTGACGCGGGGTCATGTCTGCAAAACGAACTGCCTTCTCGTCCGGCACCCACAAAAATGCCGGTTTATAAACGCGCAGCAACGTATCAAGCAGCGCAGGATCAAGTTCTTCTGCCAGCAAAAGCGGGACCAGCCCATGGTTAAGGCAGGTCGTATAACCCAATACTGAACCAGCACTATTGCGGCACAGACAAAAGATCAGGCAACGTTCTGGTATGGTAGATGACAGACGCTGAATTTCCCTGCTCAGTTCTGCATAGCTTATTGTCCTACCATCATCACAGAACAATGCTGGAGATGTGGAAAATCGCTCAAAAGAGAACATCATATTTCTCCAGAATTTCTTTTCCATGTTCATATGAATTAAAATCCAGAATATCCTCTGTATCAAACATGATATCAAAAGTACTTTCCAGACCGGCGATCAAGCTCATATGTCCTACAGAGTCCCATTCATTTATTGATCGGTAGGTCAGTCCTGTCAGTTTGCTCTCTGTGATATTCAAGACTTTACAAAAAACATCATTGTATTTTTCAAGATTAGTCATGTGATCCTCTCATTGAATGTCACCGTCAACACCGATGATTTGTCCAGAAACATAGTCGGAAAGATCCGAGGCCAGAAAAAGGCATACCCTTGCCACATCCATTGGTGTACCGATGCGGCCCAATTTCACTCTTGACAGTACCTGCTCGCGTATCTCCTGTTTCTCCGCATTAAAAAGATCTGTATCAATATAGCCGGGAGCCACGGCATTGACGCGAATACCATGTGGGGCAAGTTCGTGCGATACACTTTTGGTCAACGCACTAACAGCTCCCTTTGAAGCGGCATAGGCAGCCTGCCCTGCATTGCCCCTTTCACCAACTATACTGGACAGATTGATGATGCTGCCACTTTTCTGGTGTAGCATCAGCTTGCTTGCCATCTGCATAAGCTCAAGAGGAGCAAAGACATTGACGTCAAAGAGCTCTTGAGCACTTTTCTTGGAGGTCATGCCTAGCAGTGAACTAGACATGATTCCTGCGTTGTTGACCAGAATGTCGAGCCTTCCTGTTTCTTTTTTTATTGTCATCAGGGCTGTTCTGATGGCAGCCGTGTCACAGACATCAAAATAGAGTGGACGGAATGTCAGATGGCGCTCCCTGTATTCGTCTGAAACGGCATCCAGAGAGCCAACCGTTCTTGCATTGGCATAGACAAGAGCTCC
The DNA here is from genome assembly GCF_059728385.1 of Bilophila sp. T19-St14. NCBI lineage: Bacteria > Pseudomonadati > Thermodesulfobacteriota > Desulfovibrionia > Desulfovibrionales > Desulfovibrionaceae > Bilophila > Bilophila sp. T19-St14. The sequence continues at coordinate 1,025,749 of NZ_BAAGFT010000001.1, read as the reverse complement.
TTCGGAAGCGAACAATATCGCAATGGCTCTACCAATGCCCCGGGAAGCTCCGGTGACCAACGCTGTTTTTCCTGTCAGCAACATGGGCAATCTCCTTTTGTACAACGTGCAGGTAGGGGCGTTAGGCTATGCGATGACGCATGGTCGTTTTTTGGAAGAAGCCTGACTGAGTCTGCCCCCTTTCTCTTCAGTGCGTTATCAATATCCTGCTGAAGATAGGTAATCATGTCCTCGCTTTTCTCAATTCGCCTGTGCACTGTGTGGGGATAAATCACATCATGATCGTCCTGTTCTGCCTTGCGCCACTCAACACTGGCTCCTGACACCAGAAAAGATGTGGGAATGCCTAGGCACCCGGAGAACTGACGGATATTGACGGCAGGGGAGATGACCAGATCAAGAGCTGCGATGGCTGCGGCAAGGCCATCAAGATCCCTGAACATGTCAAGATATTCAAACGATATTGTTTTCCCAGGAAATTCCTTTTCTAGCCATGCTGATTCGTGGGGGGTGCATCCATCATACTGCAGGATCACAAAGCGCACATCGTTTCTCTGGAGGAGAGGAGCAAATTCTTCAATGTCGCAGTAGTTTCTTGCGCGGGAATAGCGTTTGAGCGCACTCCTCCAGCAGAGGCCAACATTGAGTTTGCCGTCATCCGGCAGTTGTGCTTGATACTGGCGCACAAGATTTTCGTCGGCCTTCATGCGTGCAAGACCGGAGAAATCCTCATAACCTTTCACTACGCTACGAACCGCATCAAAATCGAGAATGACCTTGTCTGCCTTCTTGAACAGTGCGTAACCATGGTTGTCGAACATGGAGACGAAGGCAGAAGATGGTAAATCCGCATATTCCCCGGGAGAGGACGCCATGTCGTTGAGGTGACGCAGCCGGCACACCGGTTCTAGGAGAATATGGGGAAGTGAGCGGGCAAAGAAGCTGTAGAGGCGCGGATCACAAGTGAACGTGGTCTGACCGCAGCACCGTTCAGCAATACGCTGATAGAAGATAGCATTGCCAATTTCATCGCCAACGCCGGAGCAGGCTATCACGAGGAGACGTTCTCCCTCGTGGACTTCATCCAGAGAGCGCACACACTTGTCTCCAAGCAGATGCTGCATCTCCCTGTGGCTGTCCAGATCGCACAAAGCAGGGAAACTTCCCCCAATATCACGCTGATGCAGCTTCAGGCTGGCCAAGAAATAGGCCTTGTTGGCAAGGTTCATCCGTCTGCAACGATCCAGCAGCTCGCCAAGTTTGTCGTAACGTCCCGTATGCAGGCAGAAATACAGATAGTGATAGCAGGTTGATGGTGAAAGCCCAAATCTGCGCACGATCCACGCATAGGAATGTTCAGCCTCGTCGTACTCGCCAAGGAAAAACCTAATTCGCGCGTAAAGCAAAGAAAGCTGGATGCTGTCAGAAACCTCCTGGATATGGGAATCCATAAGGTGGATAGCCTCGTCAAATTCTGAGGCAAACATCCGGATCTTGACGCGCTTTTCAAGCTGTCCCGTATCCTTGGCCCATGCCTGGATGCAGGCATAAATATTGATTCCCGGAAATTGACGCACCCAGAAGGTCTGTGTCACGTCAGCAGCGCGTATAGCCTCATTCATGCTTCTGCTGCTCAGCAACGCGAGCCAGAGCAGTGCTTCCTCTCTGTTCCCCGCGCGGGCATTGCTCACTGTCAGACCGACAAGGGAACGAGATGCAAGGGCAGCAGATTTCTTCTGTACTGCCAGTGAATACAGCAGCCTGTCTAGTGCGGCAGAACTCTCAAAATCCATACATTCAGCAAGGATATCGGCAAGCTCTTCAAGTGTGGCCAGAGAGGTCCTACCTCCTGCCAAGGCAAGCAGGTACTGTTGCCGGCTCTGCTCTGCATCATGATTTTCCTTGTGGATACGGGCAAGCTGAAACGCCGTTTCAGGAGAACATACCGGCTTTTTCTCATTGGTGTTTTCTGGTATCCGGCCCTGGAGTTCATCAAGCAGCAATCGGGCTTCCTTGGAACGCCCTGCCCGGGCATATGAGCGAACCAGTCGCCAGCGGATATTAATATCCTGCTCCGTTTGTGCCAGGAGCTGTAAAAGAACTGGCAAAACGTCTGCTGGAAGCTGTGTTTCAGCCCAGTTCAGGAGCTGTGCCTGTTCATTTTTCTTTCCAAAGCTCCAGAGCAGACAGATCATCACCATATACCAGCCAGGTGTCTGGCAAAGTTTGCCAAGATCCTTAATGAGTGCTTTGAGCTGCACATCTTTGGCCGGTTTTACCTCATTTGCTTTATCAATTGTGATTCCAAAGGATTGTTCATCAAGTTTCCTGCCAAGCTGTTTAAACGATTTCTTCAGACTCGTGCTGAAAAAGCCTGTCAATGAGTTCTTTGGACTGCTGATATAACGGGGATAAAGTACAAATACGGCATAAAAGAATGCTTCACGGCTGAGCTTTCGCGGGCGCTCAATTGGCTGGCGATCATCCGTGAAGCCCCAACCCGCATAAAAAGGCTTGCCGCTTACAATCACAGGTAAATCACACCGTAACGCCTCAAGCGCATACAGTGAATCTTTGGTGTACACGCAGTCGACAAAATCCAGTGTCCGTTGCAGGGCAGTGTCTGGCAATACATGCCAGTCAGGGGGCAAGGTATGGGTGGGTGAGCCCTTGTCTTCCAGAATGATAAAGAGTTCCCCATCGGGATGTTCCTGACGGGCAAGGCTTCCTTGTGTGTGAGCATCATCAGCGGATTTTGCCAGAACAAGTATGCGCTCTCCCTGACCTGTTCTTAATGGGATGATGCCTTGAGACGGCTTGCTGTTGGCAAGCTGGTCAAGACTACGGGCAATGAGGCGATTGAGCGGAAGGAGCATTTTCATGCTGGCGATCTGCCCGGTATACTCAGCAACAGGGAATTCTCCTAAGATTTCTGTCAGCCTGTCAAAATTCTGGCCAAAGGCTTCCGGAATTTCTTGAGGAAAGGGCTCCAGCACCAAGGATTCGGGGCAACCGGTACTGGGGGCGGTGCCTGTACAATCAAGTCCTCTGGTGACAGCAACAAGCTCAATGTGTTCCTGTCTGGCCTGACGGAGGATCTCTTCAGATAGCGGCATGGTTCCGACAAAAAGTGTCCTGACTTTCATGGTGCGGCAGATACGGATGAGATCCATATCTTTCTCGCGAAGCCGGGCCACCCGGTATCCGGCAAGGGATTCAGTCAGAAGCTGGCTTGCCTGAGGGCCAACACCATACAGGAGTGCTACTGGTTTCCTGCCGTTTTCCCAGTTGGTACCGAGCAGTTTTATGCCGTTTTTTTCTTCACACAGTTTGAACAGAGTCTTCTGACAGCCATCCAAGCTGTTCTGGAGGTTCAGGATATATCGGGGATACAGAAGGTAGGCTGCGGCATAGAGCTCTGCCAGTGTCAGTGTGCGGTTGCGCTGATGGTCAGGGAAGCGATCATCTGTGAGTCCCCAGCCTGCATAAAACGGCAGACCCACGGTTGTGACGGGCAGACCGTGAAGGAGCGCTTCAAAGCCGGAAAGAGATGTAATAACATAGACACGTTCAACCAGAGCGAACAGTTCTGCCAGTGGTTCATCGCGATCAACGATCCTGCACCGGGAAGGCAGACTGCCCAAGCGAACATTGTCTGTTCTCATGCCGTGTGTCACATCCGGATGCGGCCTGTAGAGAATTTCGCAGTCCGGATTTTCCTCACAGGCGAGCTGAATCAGCCGGGTACAGGTCCAGTTCTCCCCCCGACCATAGAGGATGGACTTGTCATTCTCCACCTGTCCGATGACCAGTATGCAGCGTTTCCGGGGCACCAATTTCGTAAGGTTGCTCCCTTTCCCCGCGGGCAGGCTATACTTGCTGATGCCGAATTCCTTCTGGAAGGCGATGAGCTGTTCCGCTCGCTGCAGCAGTTCCGGAGACTGGTTGAAATCATACGCTGCAAGCAGCTTTTCGAGGTCAGACTGCTCTTCGGCGTTGAAATAGAGACTGCTTTTGTCAAGGACAAGAGAATAGGGTCTGGTATGTGCTGAACCAAGTGTGACAGACCGCAGAAAACCATCTTCCATACGATACACAGGAATGGCATGCCGGGCCGAAAAAGCCGTCACGTCATAACGCTCGTTGTAGCCCCAGATGATGATGCACAAGGGCGAGTAGGCAAGGATCTTGTCGGCATATGCTTCGATAGGTGCATTGCTTTCAGCAAACAGGGTTCTGAATTCGTGGAGATAGCTTGCGGCGTCCTTGCGTTTCCAGGGCAGGAACCCCAGCATGATTGCCACCGGGGCTGTGGTATTTTTCCAGTTGGCTCCTACCTTGATTAGGGGAAAGCCCAGCTTCATGATCCGGCGGATGGTCAGTACTAGGCGAGAGTCCTTGAAAAAGGCTTTGGGATGGCGAATCAGTTTGCGTAGCTTGCGATTCATCATAATAAGGAAGACCTCAGTCTCAATTCCGTCACAGGGCAGGCAGAACAATCCTGTGGGAACAGGGTGTCAGACGAAAAGATGCCAGGCTGTGGGAGTACCCAGCGTCACGTTTTCTTTCAGGGTTCTGCCAATAATCAGATCGTAGTCTTTTACAGGCAGCCCCAGACCCGGGCGCACCGAACGGATGTCCTCTGGTTCCACCACACTCCCGGCATGTTTCTCACGCACAAAGTACAACGAACGACGATTCTGTTTTTCTGATGCTTCCATGCCGTCTGACGGGCCGTAGAAAATTCGCCCGCGGGCAGCCCAAGCATTGTGCGTTTCATGCACTAATGTCTCCAGCTCTTCAGGTTCGAGTGAAAAAGCTGAATCTACACCACCATCGGATCGTTTAAGCGTAAAATGTTTTTCAATCAGCTCAGCGCCGAGCGCCACGCCAGCAACTGCTACGCCTACTCCCATGGTGTGATCGGAAAGGCCCACATGGACACCAAAGGTATCGCGGAGATGTGGGATAGTGCTTAGATTTGCCTGTTCTGGTCTGGCAGGATAGGAACTTGTGCATTTCAGAAGGATAATATCCTGACAGCCGTGTGTGCGTGCTGTGCGCACAGCTTCAGCAATTTCCTCCAAACTGGCCATACCTGTAGACATGAGCATGGGCTTTCCCTGTTCGGCCACCTTCCTGATCAGGTTGAGATCGGTCATTTCAAAAGAGGCGATCTTGTAGCAGGGGACGTTCAGCGTCTCAAGAAAGTCCACGGATGTGGCATCAAAGGGTGTTGAAAAGGCGATCAGACCGCGCTCTGCAGCCCGCTCAAACAACGGCTTATGCCATTCCCAAGGCAGGGCTGCATCCTCATACAGCTCATAGAGCGAACGCCCGTACCACAGACTTTTTTCGTTGGAGATGACGAATTCGTTTCTGTGAACATTGAGCGTAATGGTATCTGGCGTGAAGGTTTGCAGTTTAATGGCTTGCGCACCGGCGTCTGCGGCTTTGTCGACCATTGTCAGCGCCCGTTCGAGAGAATGATTGTGGTTTCCTGATAATTCTGCCACGATTATTGGTGGTTGTCTGATACCAACAGTAAGATGGCCGAGAAGAAACTTATGCATCTTTGTCTCCTGAGTATGCTTCATGGTGCTGAAAAAGTGTTGGAGGCTGTCACAGCCGTACCATCAGACAATATCGGAAAGCGAAAAACGCTCTCCCCGTACCTTGGCACAAACCGTTCTTTGACCGATCAACAAAGTGTCAAGGCTTGGAGGTAAGCCATCTCCAGGCCGTGCGTAATCCAGATGTTCCTGTGTCAAGATGGTCCCTTCTGGAATATCCATACGCGCTATGAGGGAACGGCGCCCCACTGGGAATGCCTTGCGCTCTTCAGGCGTCTTGAGGCGGCGCGGGTTGCCAAGCGCTGTCTCTACATCACGTATCGTCTGGATAAAGGTACAAATTTCCTGAGGTTCCAAAGACATGATGTGTTCTGGGCTGCGGATAGTACGATCAAGTGTAATCGTTTTTTCAAGCATGTTACACCCTAGAGCTACAGCAACGATGTCCATAGTGCTACCCGGGTTATGGTCTGAGAAGGCAATGGGATAGGGGAACAGCGTTCTGAGCGATGTGATTACCCGCAGATGGATCGAGTTCAGATTGGCAGGATAGCCACTGGGGCAGTGATTGATGATGATTTTACTCGTGCCCGCCTGTTCGAGAACTTCAACAGCCTCAGCCACTTCTCCAATAGTTGAACTGCCTGTATCGATCTGCACGACCCAGGGATACTTTGCTGCTTCGCGCAAGATATGATGATAGGTGATATCCCCAGAGCATATCTTGACACAGTCTACTCCAATATCGTGAAACAGTTCAAAATCTTCCACATTAAAGGCTGTAGCAAAGAAGGTGATCCCTCTTTTTTTACACTGTGCTGCTACTGTACGCCACTCATCCGTTGACAGCTGGCGGCGCAGCAGGATCTTTTGGAGTGATTCCGTACAGACTGCGGTTTCGCCGGTAGCTTTGTTCACAAGATAGGTATAAGTGAACATGACGTTAGGATCGGGAATAAGGCGTTTTGCATCACCAATCTGAAATTTGATGGCATCGGCGCCAGATTCAGCAGCAGCGTCAACTAGAGCCAGGGCCGATTCAAGACCGTAATGGGTAGGGCCTGCCTCAAGAACAATGCAGCAAGGATGCTTATCACCAATAACACGTGTTCCAAATTGCATCTCACGCATGAGAATTCTCCTTTAAAATCGATGCAAAGGCTGTGAGCATGTCAAAATCTTCCTGCGTATCAATATCAGCCGAGCGCAGTCTGTCCATCTGATACCCTCTAAGGCGGGGACCATAAAATGTTCTGGCGCTTTTCAATGCAGCTGTCTTTGCAAGGTAGGTGCTGCCATTACCCCGAAAGGGTTGGGGAAGTTCCTGACTTTTTTTTTGCACGAGCAACGGCCAGACTGGCGCAAGATAGCCGTTGCTGTTCTGGTACAGCACTTGATAAGGATTCCCTTCAAAACTCGTCACAGCGTGTACAAAATCAGTGTCTTCTCGTTGGACAAGCCGTACCATGCTGCGGATATCATCAGCATTTCGGAGCGGGGCTGTAGGATAGAGCAACGCAATGATGTCATAGATTTCACCTTGTTGTTCAAGGCGTTCAAGTAGCTCAAGGCAAATATCCGTTGTACCAGCCTTGTCTGTGGCAAGCTCTACCGGGCGATTATCCACAGCAAAACCGTGTGCGCGGGCAAGTGCTGCAATTTTTGCGTCTTCAGTAGATACTAGAATTCGCTCAAAACATCCGCTCTGACGTGCAGCCTCGCAGGACCACACAAACAGAGGTTTCCCTAGGAATGGAAGACAATTTTTGCGCGGCAGGCGTTTGGAGCCCCCCCGTGCGGGAATGACGGCAAGACAGTGCATGAATGCCTCGATACGCTTAGCTGTACTCTGCACTTGTACCTACGCAAGAGTGCAGAGAGTGGGCTTTCCAAAAGACTACAGGTAGATCGGGTACATTCCGGCATGGGTGCTTTTGCAAAAACACCTCGCGCCGTAGGATGTAGGGCAGGAGCCGCCGTGGTGGATTCCCGTCCACAAGGATGGAAGGGCGTTCACTGTCAGGTTCATAGCCCGAATATTTATGGATTCTTAAAACACTGTTGCCCTCAAGGATGCTACCTAGAATCGCCTTCAGCGCAAAGTGCTTGAACAAGGCCGCATAGCACGCATGTAAGATGCCTACAGTCATTGCGGTATACCGCTCTTCTCCAATATAAAATCCCATCTCAGTGGTAGCTTGTATTGGATCAAATTTCTCAATCTTGGCATAGGCAGCGTCAGTTCCTTTGATTTGGACAATCCAGTGATACGTGTCGTCAGAAGTCCGCGTCCTTTCAATCCACGCCTGTTGTTTGGGCAGGTCATTGTCTACCTGTGTAAGCATCCATTCGGCCACACGCGGTTGCAGGCGCCACATAAGCAGCTTCTGAGCATCTTCCTTCAGAATTTCCCTGAATAAAATCACACGCGTTGCTCCTGGTTTTGGGGTAGCAAAAGTTTTTGCATAGCAGAAAGAATACGGTCTACACCCAGCCCATCCACCGTAGTTATGCAGCGTCTCGAAATGGCTTCGCGTTGTTCGTCGTCTTTCAGAAAGGCCAGGAGTGCGTCCTCCAGGGGGGTGTCCTTCTCATGCGCACACAAGAGTCCTTGGGCCTTGCAGTCTTCAAGCATCTGTTCCTGATTATAAGCGACCGAGAGTACGAACGCTGGCAAACCCATGCAAAAGCGTTCCAGATTGGTAGACCCCGCTGCTCCAATGGCCGCATCGGCTAACAACATGTGTTCGGCCATATCGGGCGTATCGGTGATAAGATCCCAGCCCAGACGGTTACACTGCGCGCGTAGGCTTTCAAGGTGCGCATTAGTGCGGCTCACAATGACCTCAACGTGTTCAGGATGCACGCTTCGCAGATGGGCAAGTGCATTCAGCACCTTCTGCGTATAGTTACCTGAATCGCTACTACCCATGAAAATCAGTAACCTTCTGACCGGCCCCTTTCGTAGGATCATGCGTTTCCGTGCCGTGCGGAACTGTTCACGCAGGATGGCGTATTGTGAGCCAAGTAGGCATAGACAAGAGGCTGGAACAGAGCTTTCATAGCGGTGCTCAGCATTACGATAACAGTTTTGATCAACCAGCAGATCACAGGCATGTGCTCGATCTGCCAGATCATCTATGACCATTAAACGACGCCGTAATGACGCTGTAGCCTTTTCCCATATGATGTCCAAGGAGTAGTGATCGACAATCAGCCAGTCAAAAGGTTGTCTGTCAGAACAGGCCATTCGGCAGGCTTCAGCATCTTCAAGACTTGAGACACCAAGCCAGGAAGCGTGTCGGGGAAGATGATAGTCTTTGGGCAGCGGCGCTGACGGCAGGAATGGGGTTGACAGAGAGAACGACTCGAACCCCTCCCTACGCAATTCTTCTTGGCAGAATTCAGGTAGGTACCGGAACATGAAGGTAACTTGGCAGCCCCGCTTCTGAAGCGCTTTTGCCAGCGTCCTGCAGCGCATGTAGTGTCCCGAACCTATTTGAGGTGAATAATCTGTCCTGATGGCTACGGTGGCTTCCATGGTTACTCCGCAAATATGTCTTGAAGGACAGAGCAGACGGTATCCTGTTGTTCAAAGGTCAGGGCTGCATACATGGGCAAGGATAGGCAACCGGCATAATAGCGTTCGGCATAGGGAAAATCGCCTGCCTTGAAACCAAATCTGTCCATATAGTACGGCTGGGTGTGTATTGGAATGTAATGTACATTCACTCTGATACCGGCAGACTGCATGGCCTCATAGACCTCCCTGCGTGTCCGTTTTGTCCGAGAATTATCAATAATTACAGGGTATAAATGGATAGCAGAAATGGTGTAGGGAGCTATGTGTGGTAAGTGCAGGGGCAGAGCGGCAAGCGAGGCCGTGTAACGTGTAAAGAGTTGCTGACGTTTCTCTACATAGGCATCAAGGCGCTTCATCTGACTGAGGCCCAGCGCTGCCTGAATATCGGTGATTCTGTAATTATAACCTAAGCCTACCTGTTCGTAATACCAGCCGCCATCGTCCCGTCGCATTAGTTTGGGATCACGTGTCACGCCATGACTCCGAAGCAAATGGAGCTTTGCTGCAATGTCCGGATCATTAGTCAAAGCCATACCACCTTCACCTGTGGTAATGATTTTAACGGGATGGAAACTGAAGACCGTAACATCACTATAGGTGCATGAGCCTATGATTGAATTTTTGTAGCGACCTCCGATGGCATGAGATGCATCTTCAATAATCTTGAATCCGTACTGATTCGATAGGTTGTTGATAGCTTCCATATCACAGCTCTGTCCTGTAAAGTGAACAGCAACAACAATATCAGGAAGCCGTCCTTCATGTGCTGCACGTTCAAGTTTATGGGCAAGAGCAGACGTATCCATGTTCCAAGTGATTGGATCAATATCGACAAAATCCACATCTGCACCACAGTACAATCCACAGTTTGCCGATGCCACAAAAGTAATGGGGGTCGTCCAGAGCAGCCCGCCCTGTTTCAACCCCAGCGCTTTACAGGCAATATGTAGGGCAGCTGTCGCACTGGTGACAGCCACGGCATACTTGGCTCCACAATAGGTTTTTACGGCATTTTCAAACGCGGGGATAACCGGTCCTTGGGTCAAAAATTCTGCGTTCAGTACCTTGGTTACGGCATCAATATCCTCAGGTAGCACTTCTTGTCGCGCGTAAGGAATCATAATAGCCTCTTGCTAGACTAGGATGTTGTTCTTGATATCGGCGAGCCAGGCACGCAGTGTTTCGATACTCATCCATTCAGTGTTGGTATTACTTGCGTAGCAGAAGTCAGGTGGAACTTGGATTCCATCTTTGATACGCTTCTGTTTGCGCTCTGCGTTTAGAATAGGGGGAATAATTTTGTAATATTCATCATACTCATAGGTATGCATGGCATCTTCTGCAGTAATCATCTGCTCATGCAGTTTTTCACCGGGGCGGATACCGATGAATTCAAAGCGAGCCTTTTCGTTGATACAGTGTGCAATATCGACGACACGCATGGACGGAATCTTGCGTACATATAATTCTCCTCCCTCCATATCTGCAAAAGCCTTCCATACAAGATCAACAGCCTGATTAAGTGTGATCATGAAACGTGTCATACGTTCATCTGTGATGGGCAGTGTTTCGGATCCATTTTCCGTCAGATTTTTAAAGAATGGAATAACAGAACCACGTGAACCCATTACATTTCCATAACGAACTACAGCAAAGCGAGTTTCATTTTCTCCAAAATGAATATTTGCAGCGTTAAATAATTTATCAGAAGTCAGTTTTGTAGCTCCATATAAATTGACAGGGCTACATGCTTTATCTGTAGAAAGGGCAACTACTTTTTTTACTTGAGTGCGTACACATGCCTGAATAATATTCATAGCACCTATAACATTAGTCTTTATACATTCCTGTGGGTTATATTCAGCAGTAGGAACAATTTTTGTAGCAGCAGCATGAACTACATAATCAACATTTCGCATTGCAAATTGAAGTCTATCTTCATCACGAACATCTCCAATAAAGAATCGTACACAGGGATTGTTTGCAAATTTTTTTGCCATTTCCCACTGCTTCATTTCGTCGCGTGAAAAGATGATCAGTTTTTTTGGACGATAACGCTCAAGTGTCATTTTGGTAAACATATGACCAAATGATCCAGTTCCACCTGTTACTAGTAGTACTTTATCATTAAACATATTCCCTCCCATATGGTTTTATGAAGTTACTAAACATGTCCTTACGGGTAACAAGATAGACTCTATATCCGTATTCTGTCCGTTCGCATGCGCCTCTTTTAAACTTGCTCACGCTTCTGGATGAAGTTCTCCTCCTTCCTGCCCTGCACAGGCAGCGCAGGCTTGCGCTTCTTTCCTGTGTAGATTCGACTTTCCTGTCCAGTACAGCTCCGTTTGCTTGAGAAGAAAACGTATTCTCCACTTCCTCCTACAGCCTATAGCCCCACGGCGACCTTGACGGCCACGGCCATTTGGTAGAGCACCTGGGTCACGTCCTTGACCAGCTGCAGGTTTTTGGAATCAAACTTGGGCATGACCAGGATGCGGTCGCCGGGTTCGATGGGCTGTCCCTTGGCGTGGGCGACTTCCCCGTTCAGGCCGACAATCAGGATATTGTCCGTATCCGCGCGATCGGACAGGCCGCCCGCGCCGCTGAGGTAGCCTTTCAGGGAGAGGCCCTTTTCCCAGGTCACGGCGGTGGGGATGAGCACTTCGCCGGAGACGTGGACCACGTCCGTTTTCCGGGGGATGATGATCTCGTCGCCTTCCTCCAGCAGCACGTCGGAAATCCTGCCGCCGCGGGACACGACCAGCACGCCGTCCGGCTCCAGCTTTGAGGCCCGCTGCACGAAGTTCTGGATCAGCTCGGCTTCCTTCACCCGGATGCCGGCCTCGTCCACGGAAGCGGAGGTGGCGGTCAACGCGCTCTGTTCCAGGCGGCGCAGGGCATCCGTGAGGATGACTTTCTGCTCGGCGGCCACGCTCCTGCGGCGGATGTAGATGGACTTGATGTCCGCAAGCTCCGGTTCCACCGCGATATATTCCAGCAGCGTCTTCAGCCTGGTTTGTTTGAGCACCGGGAAACGCGAAGCGCCGTGGATGGCCCCGGACGCGGCCACCATGATGGTCCTGCCCCGCGTGTCGGCCACAAACTCCACGCGGTCGCCGTCCGCAAGCTGAAGGCTGCGAAAGTCATGCAGGGTCACATAGACGTTGAACGGTTCGCCGTTGCGCATGCCGCCCACGCTGACGTGGGAAACGCCGTTCATGGGCAGGGCGTAGTTCAGCAGGTCTTTCCCGCTGGCCGCGCCTCTGAACTCATAGCGGGCGGGCTGGCGCAGCAGGCCGTAGGCGGCCACGGACATGCCGAAGGGCTCCACTAGGATGGTGTCTCCGTCTTTGAGGCGGATATGCGGCAGTTCCCCGCGCATCATGTAGTTGTAGAGATCCACCCGTCCGATGACCTGTTGGCCGCGCAGGATTTTGATGTTCCGGTAGCTGCCCTGTTCCGGGAGGATGCCCCCGGCCCGGTCAAGGTAGGACATGACGGAATCCTGCGGGCCGCCGGCATAGCGGCCCGGATTGGGCACGTTCCCGGCCACATAAACGGCCACGGGCTGGGCGCTTTGCAGGTTGACATAAATATTGACGTTTTCAGGAAAGACCGAGGCCAGCTTCGCCCGTACCGAGCCGGAAAGCGCGGACTGGGTCAGGCCTGCCACCCGCACCGGGCCGACCTCCGGCAGAAAGATGTTTCCCTGCTGGTCTACGAACAGCACGTCGTCGTAGCTTCTTGCACCCCAGACGCGCACGGTGATCCTGTCGCCCGGAAGAATCACGTAGTCGTCGTTCATGCCGTTGCCGTAGGTGGAGGCGAAGTTGCCCCGGAACAGGTTCGCCCCGAAAGGCTGCAGGCCCATCGCCATATCCGGGCGATAGGTATCCTGGGCCCATGCGGGCAGGCCCGGCATGGCCTGGCGCTGGCGTTCCTCCTGCTGATAGCCGGAGCTTTGACCGTACTGATGGGCTTCCCGCTGATAGCCGCCCGGCAGATAGGACGGGGGGCGGGTTGAAGGCGTGCCCTGAATGCCTCCGCTTCCGCCGGGGCTGGGGTTGCCGGATTTGCCCAGGCTGCCGCCGTAGGAAGAACCGTTCTGGCGCGGCTCTTCCGCAGCGTAAGCCGGAACCGACAACACGAGGGACAGAACAATAAGGAACCACGTTATCGAGGGGGTTCGGGGGGAATCATTCCCCCCGGCGGGGTACGGGGCGGAGCCCCGCTTTTCCAACAGTCTTGCGTTCATCATCTATCCTAAAACCCGGCGTGCTCGCGCACGGCGGCTATAATCAGGGAGCAGAGCCCTACCAGCGCCAGGGCGCCGACAAAAACGTAGGCCGTAAACAGGAAGGGGCGGGGATACAGGGATTCGTCCGGCAGAACCGGAATCTGGAAGGCCACCACATAACGGGACTTGGCCTCCGCCTTCACGCGGGCGGTTTCCAGCGAGGTCATGGCCGAAACGAGCTGCTGCCGGGCGAACTCGCTTTCGGTCTGCAAGTCCTCATACTCCCCTGCCACGGAAGTCAGGCTGTCGGGCCGGGCTTCCCCGGCCAGGCGCAGCTTTTCCGAGGCAAGCTGTTTTTCCACAGCCGCCAGCCGGGCACGCAATCCCACCAATGCCGGGGCGTCCTTGCTCATATAGGTGGAGGCTTCCGCGATTTCGGCGCGGACTTTTACGGCTTCGCCTTCCAGTTGGCTGACGATGCCTTGCAGCCCGCCCGCCGTGCTGGCCGGGTCCAGCATCCCGCTGCGATCCCGGAAGGCGCGCATGGCGTCCTGCGCGGCACTTACCCGTTGTTCCGCCGTTTTTACCTCGCTCATGGCCAGGGCGATGGCGTCGTCCTGCGCGCGGCGGCTCATGGCGTTGACCAGGGCCTCGCTTTTGGTCAGCACGGCTTCCGCCAGTTTTTGGGCCGTAACCGGGGCATAAGCCCTGACGCTCAGGGCGATGACGCCGGTTTCCGGGTCAAAGGAGGGTTTCACCGCCCAATTCCAATAGGAAAGGCGTTCATCCCGTGTGGCGTCAGCGGCAAGGCGGCTGATGAGGTCGTACTCGCGGCTGGAGAAGTGGCGGAAAATGTGCAGTTCTCCGTCAATGGCCTCCATGATGTCCGGGGATTGGATGTACTCGGCAACGATATGCGCGTCCGCGCCCACGGAAGCGCCGGAAGGCAGCAGCAGGGCGGCAAGGCCGCCGGCCGCGCCGCTGTTTTCCGCCCCGCGCACGGCAAAGCGGGCTTCGGCGATGTACATGGGCGAAGCCCACAGGCCGAAGTACAGCAAAGACAATAAGGTGGGCAGCAGCACGGCAGCCAGTACCGCTTTTATGGCCGGGGAAAGCCGGGAACGTATCCTGCCGGGCGCCGTAGAAGCGGAGTGCGAGGCCAGGGCCAAATGGAGGACGGCCTGGGGCGCTGGACGTTCAACGGGTGCGGCCGGCACGGGGGGCTTTGGCGCAGACACGGCATTCGGCTTTGGGGCGGCAGCGGGCTTTGGAGGTACCGGATCCGGCTTGCCTGAAGCGGCAGGCGCGGACGGCGCAGGCTTTCCCTGCGTGCCGGAAGGGGCCGCGGCTTGCTCCTTGGCTTTCGGAGATGCGGCGGGAGAAGCGGGCCTTACGTCCGCTTCCTGCTTTGCTGGAGCCGCCTTTGCGCCCGATGCGGCTTGTGCGGCAGGCTTTTCAACGTCCGGCATGGCAAATCCCCGTGTAGACGCGCAGGGCGTCATTGAGCTTGTCGTATACGGTCAGCAGGCCATCGTGCAGCACGGCCGCGCTGTCGCAGTTCTTGCGGATGGTGGCTACGTTGTGCGACACCACAACCAGCGTCGCGTGCGCCTTGCGCGCCTCAAAGAGCTTTTCCGCCTTGGCCAGGAAGGAGGCGTCCCCCACGGACCACGCCTCATCAATGAGATAGAAATCGAAGCCGATGGACATGCTCAGGCCAAAAGCCAGCTTGGAGCGCATGCCCGATGAATAGGTTTTCACCGGCATGTCCATGTATGGGCCGAGCTCGGTAAAACCCTCCACAAATTCCGTTACTTCCTGAATATCGGCACCGTAGATGCGGCTGGTGAAGCGCAGGTTTTCCCGCCCGGTCAGGCTGCCGTTGAAGCCTCCGGCAAAGCCGATGGGCCAGGAAACGCGGCCCTTGCGGGTTACCGTTCCGCTGTCGGGACGTTCCGATCCGCTGATGATGCGGATGAGCGTGGACTTGCCCTGGCCGTTCAGGCCGAGGATCCCCATGTTTACGCCGGGCCGGAAGGTGATGCTGACGTCGCGCAGGACGTCCTTTCGCTTGCCGTGCGGCAGGCTGTATGACTTGCAGATGCGGGAAAGCTCAATCATCGGATCTCTCTCCCGCGGGCATAGCGTTCCAGCAGCAGGCCGAGGCAAAGCGAGCCCAGGCACCATGCGGCCACATAGCCTATGCTGTACAAGGGGGCCGAGGAGGACGCGGAAAAGCCGTAGCGTTGCCACTCAATGAGCTGGGCCGCCGGGTTCAACAGTAGAAGCTCGGAAAAACGGGCAGGCAGTTCGGAAACCTGAAAGAATACTCCGGACGCAAAGAACAGGAAGCGCATCAGGATGGGGACAAGCCGTTCCAGCGTGGGCCAGAGGCGGGCCAAGGACGCGAAAACAAGCCCCATGCCCAATCCCAGCAGGGGGGCAAAAAGCAGGGTAGCGGCAAGGCTGTCGACGTGGCGCAGCTCCAAAGGCTGGCCCAGGGCGGCGGCAATGGACAGAATGATGACGGCGCAGACGAGCTGCGTTCCCCAGACCACGATGCACCGTGCAATCATCAGGTCCAGTTCCGTCACCTGCGGGAAGGTCAGCAGCGCTTGGTTGGCGCTTACGGCCTTTACGCAACGGGAAATGGTGTCTCTGAACATATACCAGGGGATAAAACCACAGAGGAGGAAGACCGCCATCCCCATGCCGTGGGGGGCGTGTGCGCCGAGGGACTCACGAAACAGCCAAAATACCCCGATATTGAACGCCGTTTGTATAATTGCCCAAAGGTATCCAAGCCGTGTATTGCCATACAGGGTATGCACCTCACGCAGGATAAGGGCGGTAATGACCCGGCCCTGTACGGTCAGGGCGGAGGAAACGGACGGCGCGGGAAAGGTGCCTGCATTCATTGCGGCATGCCCTCAAAGATGCTGGGGATGAAGCGCCATGTGCCGTTTTCCTTGCAAAGTGTGAGCTGGTAGCTCGCGGTTCCGCACGTGACGCGGATCAAACGGCATTCGTTGCCCAGGCCGGAAAGGTAGAGTGGGCCAGCATCAAGCGTGGCCTGCCCAAAGGGGCTTTCGGCAAAGTATTGCGTGGAACCTTCGGGCAGGGCGGCCACCTGTTCGCCGAACGACAACGCGGCGGGAGCCGCCTCCAGAACAGAGGCCGCCGGGACGGCGGATTCACGCGCGGCGCAGCCGGAAAGCACGGCACAGAGGGCGAGGGAGAGAATCAGGCAGTGGCGCAGCATCATTCCACCCCCGCGCGCAGGCAGTCATGGACATTGAGAATGCCGACCGGCTTCCCTTCGCCGGTGACGAACAGCGACGTGATTTTGTTTTCCTGCATGATCCGCAATGCGGTCACGGCAAGCGTGTCTTCACTGACTACGATAGGATCGGGATGCATGACCTGCTTTGCTTTCTTGTCCATGAGCGAAGGCCCCATATGGCGGCGCAGGTCGCCGTCGGTAATGATGCCCGCAAGCCGTTTCTTTTCGAGGATGCCCGCCACGCCGAACCCCTTGCCGGTCATCAGCATGAGCACTTCCGGCATGGGCGAGGACGCCGGAAGCAGGGGGAGTTCCTCGCCCGTGTGCATGATTTCCCTGACCGTCATCAGTTTGCGGCCGAGCGATCCCCCCGGATGCCAGCGGTGGAATTCTTCGGGAGAGCAGCCGCGCCGACGCATCAGCGTCAGGGCCAGCGCGTCGCCCAGAGCCATTTGCAGGGTGGTGGACGTGGTGGGGGCGCAGTCCAGCGGGTCGGCTTCCGGCACAAGCGGCAGCAAAAGGAGGTGCGCGGCGTTTTTGCCGAGCAGGCTGTCCGCGTTGCGCGTTACCCCTATCAGGGGGATGTCGCGCCGGGCCGCATACAGGATGATGTCCGAAAGCTCCGCCGTATTGCCGGAATTGGAAAAGGCCAGAACGGCATCGTCGGAGGCCAGCATCCCCAGGTCTCCGTGGCTGGCTTCGCCCGGATGGATGAAATAGGCGGGGGAACCCGTGGAAGCCAGCGTTGCCGCCACCTTGCGGGCCACATGCCCGCTTTTGCCCATGCCGGTGACGGCAATTCTGCCGTTTATCCCGTACAGGCAATCCACAGCGCTGCAAAACGCTGCGTCCAGCCCGCGAGCCATCATGGTAAGGGCATGCGCTTCCTGTCGTAGTACGGCTGCGGCGAATCCCACTTCCTGAAAATCTTTCTTTTGTGCCGTACTCATGCGCTGTGCTTTCTCCGGAAAACTGTTGCGGGATAAAAAGAGGCACGCCTTCAATCCCGCTGTATTCATAAAGGATCGATGCCCCTGCCAAAATCGACAGACACACTGTCGATTTTGGCTATGAAAAAATGAGGAGGTATGGAAATAACAGAGTAATTTTATAGGGAATTTTGATAAGCGCAGAGTGAAAACTTTTTTCTTCGAGGGATGATATTGCCAAAACAGCCATTAGAATGTATTGATTTCCAAGGCTTCATCGACAGTGTGTCTGTCAATTTTTCCTTAAATTTCAACGAGACACTGACAGTGTGTCTGTCGATGAGCCTCTCATTTGGAGTCAAAAACAGGCAAGACAAAGCCGTTTTTATCCAAGGCCGGCCAACAGCTCGGTTCTCCCCTCCTTTTTGTCATTTTTGATTCTTTTTATTCTTTTGTTCTCTGCTTCAAAATGTGGCTGTGTTCAGGCAGCCTTTTTTGCCTATGCTCTACGCGGTATCGGAGGGGTGGTTTTCCTGCGTGCGTTTTCATTGTCATGCCTGGCAAGACAGGCACTCACAGTCTGGGCTGCCGCCACCAGCGATGCCTGCCCCAGATGGGCGTATCGCATGGTGGTTCTGGGATCGCCGTGCCCCAGCAGCTTTTGCACCTCATAGAGCGAGTGCCCGGCATTGACCAGAAAAGAGGCAAAGGTATGCCGCAAATCGTGGATGCGCACGTCGACAAGCCCCAGTTCCCGCCGGAGCCTGTTCCAGAAGAGATAGAGATCGGAAAGCGGCTTTCCCGGAGCATGTCCGGGGAACAGCCACGGGAGCCCTTGCTGGCGCGGGATGGAGCGAATGACTGCGATGGCTTCGTCCGAGAGGGGGATATGGCGCGGCTTGCCGGACTTGGACAAGGGCACGACGAGCAGGCGCAGGTCAAGGCGGACATTTTCCCATTGGGCCTTGAGGATTTCGCTCTTGCGCGCGCCGGTCAGCAAAAGCAGCCGGAGGGCAAAGGCTTCTGGGTGGTCGCTTTTTTCCAGCACCCGCATGAGCCGCCGCGCTTCGTCCCGCGTGAGGTAGCGCTCCCGCTGCGTGCGTATTTTGAAAGGGGATACGCCCATGCAGGGAGACTGGCCTGCGGACAAAACGCCGCGTATCTCGGCCAGCGAGCAGATTGTCTTGAAGACCGCCAGAATACGGTTGCAGGTGGCCGGAGCCAACCCGCCGGACGCCAGCCCGTGCAGCCAGTCCTCCACTTCGTGGCGTCTTATTTCAGCAAGTTGTTTGTCTCCAAAAGTCGAAGACAGATGTTGGCGCGCAATGCGCTCATCCACACGCCAGCTTCGTTTGCGGAGCCGGATATGAGGTAGATAGACAGTTGAGACAAACGCATCAAGATTAGCGATGCTATATTCTGACAGAGTGTCATCTTGTTTAAGAGGTGAGCTTATGGAGGGGCTTAACTGATGAGGGCTAGTCATATATGTGTTCTCCTATAGTGATGAAAAAATAATGATGTTTTTCACAACGAGTCTTGCTTATTTGGCGAAGGCCGGCCTCGTGCAGTTTAGCACATTTTTTTAACTGGCTTTTTTTAGAGACTGGCTTATATCAGATAAATCCGGTAATAATTTAGAAAACATTATATCTGTATTAAAAACTTGATTTTTATTCTTGGTTTGCTTTTTAATATTGTATTGTTTTGCGTATAACTATATAATATTTTAAGATATGAATTAATATTAAAATAAACTGTTATTAGGATTATAATTGGCTTTTACTTATTTTATATAATTTGTTAAAATGAGAAGGCATTGAATATTCTATCATGTTGTAGATAGAGTATCCAATGCCTTGCATCATAGTTTCACAATAAAAGAAGTAAAAATATTATGTCTGACACAATAAAAAAAGTGCCAATACTCCGTTTCCCACCATTCCTTTTTTGTTGAATGTCTTTGCTGCCGAGGAGAAAAATAGGCTGGTACTCAATACTGCCCGCTGATAAACTAGCCGGAGGGCGGGTGCAGCACCAACGCCAGAGGAATATCTTTCCGGTGTCGATGCGGAAGCCTATCCAGAATAGCAGGCTCCCGCAGGCCAGCAGGTAAATCAGGCAATCAACCCCATCGGTACCAGCCTGTTAATTGAATCTTTGGGGCAGGGGACTTCGTTCCCTTCACCACACTACCTGTGAGTTTGGCTTGGATTGCGGCATTTTTTTCAGCGACAGCGGCCATACCATCCATAATGGCTCTGGGCGCTCCGGCGATTTTCTCCGGCAATGTCTCGCAGTAGATGTGCTGATATTCCATCGCGGCCATTGGCGATCAGAAGCGTTGTCTTTCCGAAGATTCTCAATCTGTTGCTAACATTACGCGGACGGGCCGCTTCCGTTTCAGACGGCTTCCTCCCGTATGCTTTGCCGAGATCGATCACATATCAGCCATGTTCATGATGTTTTTCATGTGACGGCTTCACATATTTTCGCGCGGACTATCCGCCAATGCTGCAATTTCACACGTATTTCGTAGATTTTTAGGGCGAGCGCCGTGGTGGGGTATCCGTTTGAAATAGAACGAGTCGGCCACACAGGTGCCGATAGCCGGAAAGTCCAGCGTTATACTATTTTTTCAACCGGTTCCCGTGCGTTGGAAGTATGGTACATCTCAAAACGCTGCGGTTTATCGAAGTACAGATTTCGACAGACGTGGATAGGTACGTCGGTAGGCACTTTCCTGAAAGGAATATAAAAGCTCTATGGAATCGCGGTGCCGGTTGATTATTCAGAACACAGTCAGCTCGCGCATTTCCCGCAGGGCTTCCTTCATGATGCCACCGTAACTGGCCGTGCTGGTCTTGGTACGGGCGGCGGCATTGATGACTACGACATAGCCTTGGTAGTTCTGCAAGTGTCCTGCAGGATAGTCCACTTGTCAGTGCTGTCTAGGTTGTATCGTCAATTAGATGTAATTTATTGAAACTATTTAATTGTTTTTAGGTTGTAAAAGTTGTTTTTAATGATTTCATATAGTTATATGTGATATGACGACACGGCCTAGAGTGTTTAGACGGCAGGGTAGATTCGACGGGGAAAACATTTATGCATCTTGAGTACGTCCGGTGTGTCGGTATCGGTATCCACAAGTAGAATATTCGTATTTTTGTTGCGAAGATAGGCAACAATGGCGGAGGAAAAAAGCTACTGCCGACACCTCCCTTACATGTCTAGTTTCATGCCGAATACCGTCAGTCGGCGTTGCAGTTCTCTTTCATCCGTTTAATATTCTGCATTAATAATACCTCATTAAATAATTTTCAGGGGGTATTTCTGTGTTGCCGTACGGTATGGAGTGGTACTTGGGAATATTCACTGAAGGAAAGGAGCTTGATTTTTTTGTTGAAGTGGTATGCCATCCGCCGGAATTTTTACCGCTGGCCGAAATGAACAAGAATAAGCCGTCGCCATTTGCATATTTTTTCGGTTTGGCGGCGGCTTTCAAGCATTGAATAAAGCGGTCATCTAGATATAGTTTTTCCGTGTTATGAATATCTGTAAGTTTTTATAAATTATATGGTGTTTTATGTTTATAGCTAAAGATAAGTATATTAATTTGGTGTTAACGGAATGTAAATATTTTCTTAAATATGTTTAATTATTTTTATCATCAGTTAATAGATGTTCTAAATATTAGGTTTATTTTTGTATAGTATGTTCTGTTTTTATTAGATAAAAAGTATTTATATAGTTTTGATAAGATAAAATATTTAAATTCTAATTTTTGAAATACATCCTGAATTTTGAACTGGATTGAAGTATTTTGAATTGTTCCTATTGTTCCATCATTTATTAATTGTCCTAAAAGTAATTCCTTGAATTTTATAAAAGGCAGAACATCCGGAAGGTATTGAATATTTTGCCGGATGTCCTGCCAAAGGAGAACTACAGTAAATCAGTATAGATGGCACATATATCGGCAGCAGATATTTTTTCTGGACTGTTGACCAGCAACCTCTGTTGTGTGTGGAGCACAGTTTCTACAAAATTTTTTATCTGTATGGCTGCCATCCCGTATTCTGAAAGCCTTTTGCGTGGATAGATAGCCTGCAATATATCGTCGAGGGCATCTAGGGTTTCCTTGGGAGAACAAGACAGTTCCAAAGCCAAGATGGTTAGTAGGGAAGAGAAATCCTTTGCGTTCCTTTTTTCATAATGCCGTAATACGCCAGAAAAGATCGCGTAGTTGGACTCACCGTGGGGGATATGAAATAGGGCACCCAAGGGATAGCTTAAAGCATGCACCGTAGCACAGCCAGCTACCCCAAAGGAGAGCCCCGCGTAAGTACTTGCCAGAAGAAAGTCGCTGAGCTGTTTTTTCAGACATCCTTTGTCCCGTCGGATTTTGTCGTAGCCGTTCAAAATGAGATGGATAGCTTCTTTGGCAAACATTCGAGTGAAGGGGCTTGCTGCCGGAGACAGAAAAGACTCCACAGCATGAACCAAAGCATCAAGTGAACTCGTGGCAAAGACAGGGTAGGGTAGGTTTTCAAGCAGTTCCGGCACCAACACGGCATGGCGTGCATACAGGCTGTCGTCGGCGATGCCCATCTTAGTGCCGAGACGGGTGCGGTTGACGATGGCGATGTTGGTCACTTCGCTGCCGGTACCACATGTGGTAGGCAAGATAATGAGTTCTTTTTCCTGCCGAAGATTTTTTTCCGTAAAGAGAGAGTCCGTATTGCTGCGCACAGGGGCTACGGCAAGCAATTTGGCGACGTCTATGACAGAACCTCCACCGATGGCAATGATCCTGCGAAAGGTGCGTGTGGCGGCAGAGGCCAATAGGGCATCCACCATGATGTCGCTGGGCTCTCCCTGTCCGTAGTCTTCAAGGAAAAGCGTTTGGGCCCGGCAGCCGAGATGTTCAAAAGCGGGCCTAAATATATAGGCATTGCTGACAATAATATCGTCTTCACAGACATTGAATTCGGAAAGGAATGCACTGCAGGTGGAAAACATGTGTATAAACGGTTTGCAGACGAATTGTTTCATTTTTATGGGTTCTCCTGATGATATTGTAATGTGCGTGTTCAAAGCATTTCAGCAATAGAGTTTGCCTGCCACACGGCATCGTAGATTCGGGTACCATTATTGCAGTCACCGATACTGTAGAAACGAATCCCCTTGTTTGCCAGAGCGTCGGCAAGTTGTGTTCTGGGTGTGTAACCTGTGGCTAGGATGATGCCGGAACAGATGATTTTTTCTTCCTGCTCTTGCCTGCAAATGGTAGCACCATGTTCGTCGATACTGGAAATTCGGCAGGAAAGCATGGATCGTACGCCGTACTCTTCCAAATGGTTGAGCAGCACGGCCCTTGAGCGTGGTTCGGTGTCTATGCAGAGAGCTTCACGCATTTCGACCACTAGAGGGGAGTAACCCTTTTGGGCAAGATGGAGTGCCGTTTCACAGCCTGCAAGCCCCCCACCGATGATAAGAATTGTGCCGCCGGGAGTTCGGTTGTCCTGCTGTAGGACTTGTTCGGCAAGAAGAACACTGTCCGGGGTGAGGCCGGGGATAGGAGGAATATGCGGTTCGGCACCTGTAGCCAGTAGAATGACGTCCGGCTTCAGGTCGACAACTGTCCGGGGGCTGGCTTCCGTGTCGCAACATATTGTGACACCCAGCTTCCGGGCGCGTTTTTCTAAATAGGTTATATAGGTAAAAAGTTCCTGCTTGAACGGGGGGAGGGCGGCAATTCGGAGTTTGCCTCCGCAGACGGGTTCTTTTTCCATGACGGTGACTGTATGGCCGCGTTGCCTTGTTGCGCATGCCGCGACAAGCCCTGCCGGCCCGGCTCCGACAACAATAACCTTCAAGGGAGTGGAGGTGGTAGTTTGTCGTTTGCAATACTCGTTGCCTACCGTGGGATTGACGGCACAGGTGATATCGAGACCACGAGCTAGGCGGCCGATACAGCCTTCATTGCAACCAATGCAGGGACGGATGTCCTCCCCTCTTTCTTGAAGTGTCTTGAGCGGCAGTTCAGGATCTGCCAACAATGCCCGGCCCATGACGACAAAGTCCGTCTTTCCTTCTTTGACGAAGGAATCGGCCAAGGCGATGGAGGTAATCCTACCGATCCCTATGACAGGCTTTCGTGCATTGATGCTCTGGCGGACGGCAGCGGCCTTTGCGATATGCGTACCGTGGGGCAAGGTCAGAGGCGGCGTGACCCACATGCCGCCTTCCCTCATGCCAGCCGTCACGTCAATGGCGTCGATATCCTCACGAGCAAGGATACGGGCCGCGGTCAAGCCTTCTTCCAGCGTCAGCCCCCCGGCGATGGGTTCTGCAACGCCGAGTCTCAAAATGATGGGAAAATCCTGTCCTACAGCAGCCCGAACGGCTCGTACGGTTTCAATGCTGAAACGGATACGGTTTTCTAGGCTGCCTCCGTAGTTGTCCTGACGGAAATTAGTGAGTGGAGATAGGAATTGTTGCGGCAGGTAACCGTTGCCGGCATGAAGTTCCACAGCGTCAAATCCAGCCTCCCGTGCACGTACGGAGGCGCGAGCGTACTCGCCGATAACCCTTTCGATATCCTCCTGCCGCATGGCGTGGGTAACGTCATCGCCGAAGCGCATGGCCGAAGGTGCTATGAGGGGGAGGCCGGAGACGGCTCTGGATGTCTGCCGGCCCGCATGACAGAGCTGTACGGCTATGCGAGCGCCAGCGGCATGCACTCCTTCAGCCAAACGGCGTAATCCGGGCAAAAGGCCATCTTCAGCGATACTAAGCTGATGGGGGAAGCTTTTGCCGTCGGGGGAGATATAGGTGGCTTCCGTAATGATGAGCCCTGCACCCCCTCTGGCCCGCTCCTGATGATAGGCTATCAGCCGATCGGTCACTTCCCCACGCACGGAACAGTAGTTGGTGACCATAGCCGGAAAGACGATACGGTTACGCAGCTCCAGCCTTCCCATACGGGCTGGAAGCAATGTGATGTATTTCATGATCTTTCCTCATGAAACGCGATATACGCCGGGAGCCGTTTGGGGATACCGTGCCGTGATTTCTGGATCGTGGCCAGGTAGGATGTTCTCCGTGCTTTTGGCGATACTTTTGATCTTTTCGAGAGCCATCAGCGCCTCAGTGACATTATAATGAATGCCACACGGCGTCATTTCGGAAATATTTTGGTATCTAGGGATAACATCGCTGCATATGATTTTCGTATTTCTACCTGTTTCTATAGCTATGGAGAGCAGTCCGGGAGTATGGCCGCCCATCCTAATGCAGGTAATGCCGTCACAGAGGGGCTCACTGTCGCCCTGCAGCAGCTCGACGCGTCCAGAGAATTGCATGTGGAGCAGATTTTCTATAGCTTTAAAATTGTAATGTTGGGCATAAGTGTGGAAACGCATTAAAGGACCGGTTACATATTCTATTTCTTTTTGGTGAACATAGTATCGGGCATTGGGATAGAAAGTATCCCCGGCGTAGTGATCCCAGTGCAGGTGGGAGAGGATGACATGCCGGACATCCTCAGGCTTGACACCGATGCGTGCAAGCATCTCCAAGGGATGTTCCTTGACGGTATGAGTGATATTCATCTCGTCAAGGCATTGCTGTGTGAAGGATTGATCAACAAGGATGGGGCCTTCCTTTTCGTCCATGATGCACCAGAAAAAGAACTGGGTGTATAGGGAGTCGCGGATATCGGGGCGCATATAGAAATGGTTGGTGACGACGACGGGTTTATGGCCGGCTGTCAGGGCATAAATGGTGCGGGCTGTCATCTTATGGCTCCTTACACGGTTTCCAAGGCGCTCCCAAGGAGACGCAAGGCATTTTTAGAGAGCATGTTTTCCAAGTTTTCTTGATTCAGGCCAATGTGTTTGACCTGTTCCAGTGCGTTGGCGACATCTACGAAAGGGTTGGCGCTGGAGAAGACAAACTTGTCGGCCAGGCAGCCATTGGCTGCCTTGATGTATTCTTCCCCCATAGGCTTGTTGATGGATGAGGAAAAGTCGATGTATATGTTGCGGTGGCGCAGGCAGACCGCGATGGTCTCATTCACCCATGGGTATCCTCCGTGGCTTATCAGGATACGCAGATCCGGGAAGTCGGTGGCCACTTTATCCAAGGCAAGCGGCGAAGAGGGAGAGAGGAGCACTTTGGGCATGTTGGGAGAAAGGCCGGCGGTCACCAATACCGGCAAGTCATGATCGCAGCATAGGGCGTACAGCGGATAATACTTGGCGTCGTCCATAGGGCAGTGGGCCATGGACGGTTCTATAGACGCCCCCCTGCTGCGCCGTTCGCGGATGGCTTGGCAGATGGCTTTGTAGGCCTTCATTCCCTTATGGGGATCATAGCCGTGGATACCAATGAACAGGGATGGATAGGCGGCAACACAAGCATCGACCAGATCATTGGACGCGGGAGCGGCATAGGTGCTTTCGATGTCCCTGCCCGAAACAAGTGCCTTACCGATGCCGAGCGATGCGAGTTGGGCGGCGCAACCGGCAAGGGATTGGGTAGGTTTTTTATCAAAACCAGTCCGTTTCACATACTCTTCATAGACGGGGTTCCGGGTGAAGGTTTCCATCCATACCGGAGTATTGGGCCTGTACCTGCAGTCTATAATATCCATTGCTTTCACCTGATTACTTGAGAAATCCAATAATCTTCCAGTAAGGTACGAGTATCAAGGGGATGAACAGGGCAAAGGCGACCATGCGGATGGCGAAAGCCCCCATGATATGGCGCAGGGTGACGGCTCCACTCATAAACGTGTACAGGAGATAGCCTATTTCATAGGGGAAGAGGAGCTGATCCAGCCCATAGAGAAGTGAATAGACCAGCGTGTAAGGATCCAATCCAAGGGTTACCGCCAGCTGCGCAAGGGGGCTTCCCAGTGCGCCGACCGCAGCCATGGGGGTCATAAGGAAATTCACAACTACGCCCAGCAGGTAGGAGAAACTGATGGCCATAACGGCGTCACGCCCTTCAAACAGAGAGGACATATGGGCGGAGATCCACTTGGGGATATTGAGATCTTGAGCTACGGCGCCGATGGACATGCAGGCCGCCAGAAAAATGAGGAAAGAGAGATTAATCTTGCGCAGATCTTGTTCGCTGGCGAGGTTCATGCCGGGCATGAAGCAGGCCATGCCGACGAGGGCAAAGACGAAGGCACCGGGGAGATGATGCCATTGTTCGGTAACGAAAGCGGTGAACCCGACGAGCAGTACTAGGAATATCTTGATTTCTTCAGCCGTGATGGGGCCCATTTCCTTCAGGCGCCCAGCAAGCACTGTCTTGAGGTCATCTTCATTTTGCAGCCTCTCCTTTCCGCGGATGATGAAAATCATCATGATGGAAAAGGCCATATAGAAAACGGAAAATGGGGCCATCTGGACAATGAAATCAATGTACTCCACGGAAACCCCCGTGGTGTCGGAAATGACCTGCAAAGCGAGAAGGTTCATTTCCGTACCGGTAAGGCAGAACAGGCCGGGGGCGATGGCAGCAAAATAGCCGCCCATGATCAGGGCTGACGACATGCGCGACTTGGTATCCACGTTCAATGCTTCGATCAGGCCTTGGGCGATAGCCACAAAGATGACTGTACGGGCCAAGCCTGAAGGAACGAGCAGGGTCATAATGACACCGGCGCACATGAGGCCGATCAGCGTCTTTGTGAAAGAGGACCCCATGAGGAGCATGCTGTGGAGTGCGATACGCTTGCCCAATCCGGTACGGTTCAGCACCTGTGCGATAATGAGAGCTGAAAAACACATCCATGGTAGGAAAGTACACCAGCTTGAGAATGCAACGGCAGGCTTTGTAACAAACAGGGCATACAGAAACGTCAGAATGGCGGCAATGACTGCGGACGGCAGAACCTCAATGGCCCATGCTATAACGGCCCATAGCGTAATTGCAAAAAAAAGCGGTGTGTTGGGACTGGCTATCTCCATTTCTGGAGTAGCGAAAAAGACGATTGCAGGCAATCCGAGACTGAGAGCCCACTTCCACCAGTTGCCTTGAATCATAATAACCTCCAAGAGTATCTGTCTTGAAAGAATGGAATTATGTGCGGGTTCCACACATAGGAACTTTTTCACTAACATCAATAAGTGTGCCAATTATAAATATATAATATTTCAATATGTTATAAATATGTATATGAGAAAATGAACGAAATGTTTCAAAAATACAAAATAACATATTGATTTATATTTATAAAAATGAAATATTATATTGAAACATAATGTTTATAAAACTAACGATTACTGCATATCAGTTCCGAATACTCCCCGAAGGAGGTCTTGATGCTTTCTGATCTCTGTGAATCAATTACATATGTTGGCGAACAACCTGCTGATTTTTGTGTCGTTACCCCATTCAAGACTCTTGCGAAATATGCTGAGGAAATGGCTCGTCAGCTTAAGGTACGTACATGCATCGCCGTATCGGAATTTGACAATGATGTGGAAGTCGCACTGCACATGATCAATACTGAAAAAATAAAAATTTTGGCGACACGTGGACATGCAGTGCATATTCTTAGGAACTTGACCTCAGTGCCCATCCTTTCTATCGAGTATTCATCTGAAAATTTTTTTGAAACACTCCTGCCGTATCAGAATACGAATATGCGTGTGGGACATCTTTGTTTTCCCGGACAGGGCCTCAAGTTTATGCGTATCGCCCAGCTCTTGGGATTGAGGGGGTACAGGCTTGAGGTTGAAGACAGGAATAATATCGCGGTAGCCCTGCAAAAGGCTCAGGAAGAGGGCATCGCCCTCCTCGTCGGTGGATATGGCCTGATCAGCAAGGCAAAGGAGCAGGGATTTCACGCCATCCCCTTACTCTCTGAAAATCAGGAATCCATACACAGGGTTTTTCTTGAGGCCAAGCACATTATTGAAATGGATTTATTAAATACCCAGCGAAGGGATTTCATCAACACCGTTTTAAATATTAATCCAAATATAATTATTGTTATTGATAAAAAGAATAAAATAATTTATGCAAATGATAAAGCAAGCTCTGTATTTAATATAATAAGTGAACAAATAATAGGCATAGATTTTTCACAAATCTTTCCAAAGATCGATTTTGAACATATCATATATGGGAATAGTAGTTTTCTGGAAGAGGTTATTGTCAAAGATGCCGTAAAAAGAGAATTCCTTTTTACGGCTGTTGATATAAATATTAAAGGAAATTTTAATGGCTATGTAATAAGTTTGACAAATATTGTAGATATTCAAAAGAAAGAAAGGAAAGTCAGGCAGAGCCTATATGAAAACGGAAAGATAACTTTTTTTAGCTTCAGCGATATTGTTGGGGAAAGTCCGGCAATCAAGCAGGCTCGGCAGATGGGCATACAGTTCGCGGAAAGTGACAGCCCCGTCCTTCTTCTCGGTGACACAGGCACGGGAAAGGAAATGTTTGCCCAAGCCATACATGTGCAGAGCAAACGGAGGGAATCGGCCTTTATTTCTATTAACTGTGCGGCCGTACCCGAAAATTTGCTGGAAAGCGAACTCTTTGGCTATGAGGAGGGGGCTTTCACGGGGGCACGGAGAGGGGGTAAAACCGGGCTGTTCGAGCTGGCTCATGGCGGTACTCTTTTTCTTGATGAGATTGGGGAAATGCCTTTACGCCTTCAGTCGAGGTTGTTGCGTGTCCTTCAGGATAAGGTCGTCACGCGTCTGGGGAGTACCCGCTTCGTCCATGTAAATGTACGTATCATCTGTGCGACGAACAGAAATATTTTTGATATGGCCAACAGAGGTGACTTTAGGCGGGATCTTTTTTACAGGATCAATACGTTACTGCTCAAAATTCCTCCATTGAGCGCCCGGAAAGAGGATATCCGCGTCATTGTGCATTCCTATCTGCGGAAGATCAATGAAAGCAGGCAAAAAAAAGTAATCATGGCGCGCTCGGCGATAAAAAAACTTGAGCACAACTCATGGCCGGGAAACGTACGTGAACTCCTTCATGTTGTGGACAGGGCCGTCGTGATGGCGATGCATCCCGTTATTAGTGCAGAAGATATTCTTTTTGATGCGGACATACTAGGCGATGTGGGTTCTTCTCTTTCTGATTTGGGAACAGGCGGGCAAGGGGAATGCGCCGACTTGCAGGAGGTACTACAGAAATGTAAGTACAATAAAACGCTTGCAGCGGAGGCCCTGGGCATATCTCGTACGACCCTTTGGCGCAGGATGAAGGAGTGCGGTCTGTAGCTTGGCTCTAAGGCATGTCGTCAATAAATATTTGCCCAAATGGTAATACATCTTATATGGACTGCCACCAAAAAAGATGCTGTATTTTCGCGTATCTCGTTGCAATTCCACGCCGTTTATTTAACCCAGCAAAAGAGTTTTCAATCAGATGTCTGTAGCGGTATAAATAATGGTCATATCCTCTTTGGATTTTTCAATTTTTGCGTGGTGGAATTACCGCTTCCATACCATGTTCTTCTATATATTCAATGAAACTGTTGCTGTCATAGCCTCTATCGGCAAGAATATAACCAGCATCGAATCCCTCCATGAGTTCGCAAGACTGCGTGCAATCCGCAACGGTACCTGACGTGATAACCATTCTGCCCGCATACCATGCGCATCCACGGCCAGATGTATCTTTGAGTTGAGCCCCCTTTTGTGCGCCCCATGTCTTGGTTACCCCTTTTGTTCCTGTCCCGTTCTGATGGACTTTAATATAGGAAGTGTCAATCATCAGCCATTCAAAATTCGGTTCATCAATAAGGATTTCAAGAAGCTTTTCCCAAAACCCATTGTCCCGTCATCTGCAAAATCTGCGATGTGTGTTTTTCCAGTCGCCATATTCCGGTGGCAGGTCGCGCCATGGAGAACCAGTTCGTAAAATCCAAAAAAATGCATTGATGAACAGTCTGTTATCTCTGGCAGTAACGTCTTTTGCTCCTTCACGTCCCGGCAAATAAGGTTTCAATAATTCCCATAAGTTATCTGATATATCGTGGAGTCTATGTGCTGGTACCATTCATTTTTCTGATAGTATGAGAATAAAAATAGATATAAAATATAAATAGTTAAATGACGACATAGCCTAGCATTTCTTATCCGGACCAAGGAGGAAAGCAAGCGCCGAATGAAGGAGAACCCACCCCGGACAACATTTCCGCGTTCAACCGTGCGCGGGCTGCGGTGGAAGATGAAACACGAAGACTGCAGGGAGGTAGTGCGGCCATGCGGATTTTCAAGACCCAGCTCGATGCCGTTGATTTCCTGCGGGACAGCGGTTTCAAGATCAGCAAAAGCCAGTTCAACCGCGATGTGGCGGCTCGAAAGGTGTCCAAAGCAGAAACTGGATTCGAGGAAGGGGCGTTGCTGGCGTATGCCGCAGCCAACCTTACGCCTCTGACCCAGCATGAAAATAAGGCTCTGTCCAACGCCACAGTTGACCGCATATCGGCAGATACCGAGCTGAAACGGTATACGGCCGAGCGCACGCGTCTGAAACTGGAAAAGGAAATGGGGATGTTGATGCCCCGGACAGAGCATGAGGAAGCCCTTTTCGCCCGGGCGCTCTTTTTCAAGAGCGAGATTGAAAGTTTCGGATACCGCAAGGCCGGGGAGATCATTGCACTTGTCGATGGCGACGATAGTAAGTTGGAGGCCCTGCTCGAGTGGTGGAACCGGGAAACCGCAGACTGGATGGATGCGTGGGACTCTGACCGTGAATTCACCTATGGCGAGGAGGACCCCGAAAACACTCCCTCTGTGGAGTCTGGAGACGAGTAATGCCGTCAATCCGTTTTACCCCCGGCGAGCGGCACGTTTTCCGTCGTCGGGCGCACATTCCCCTATCTGTCTGGGCGGCACGGAATCTTATTGTAAAAGATGGGCCGTATGCTGGCGGAGGGTATAGGCGGGACGTGAACCCTTACCTTGCCGGGATCATGGACACATGGAGCATGCCCGGCGTGAAGGAGGTGGTGGTCTGCGGCAGCGCCCAGACCGGAAAGACCTTGGTCATGCATGCGGCGCTGGCATACTGCATCGACATGCGCCCCGGACCGCGCATGCTTGCCATGCAGGACGACGACGCCATCGGCAAGGTGGTGGCCAACAAACTGGTCCCCATGTTCCGGGCATCGCCGCCCGTGCGCGCCCAGCTCGGGAAAGTACGGAACACCCGGATCAGTTTCCGTGACGGCACCAACCTGTTCATGGCCAGCGCGCAGTCTCAGGGGCAACGCGCGTCAATCTCCATTCAGGACCTCTTCCTTGACGAAGAAGCTCTGTATAAACAGATTGCTGGCCAAGGCGTACCCGTAGAGGAGTTTCGGGAGCGCACGCGCAGCTATGAGCACAAGCGCAAAATCCTTCGCGTCAGCAAGCCCATTGGCGGCGATGAATGCAGTATCGTGCAGGCACTGGAGGAGTGCGACGAAGTACGTCACTACTTTGTGCGGTGCCCGGCCTGCGGTTCATATCAGATCATGACGGAAGAAGGTCTGGTTATGACGGAAAAGACAGCATCACCACAGGAAGTGGAAAGGCGCAAGCTCGGCCGCTACAAGTGCTCGATCTGCAAGTTCCTGTGGTCCGATCACCTTCGGGATCAGGCTGTGGCTCGCGGGCGCTGGGAGGCGGAAAACCCGGTGCCTTCCCCCCGGCGTATCGGGTTCCATCTGCCGGCTATCGTGTCCAAGGCCGTATCCCTGTCTGAGATCATGGCTGCCAAAATGCGGGCAGAGGCATCCGACTCGCCAGTAGTCAAACAGCAGTACGCAAACGGCATGTGGGCCATGCCGTTCCGGGCCGTGGAACTGGAGACGACAGAAGACCTTATCCTGCAACACCGTGATCCTGATCTGGAGCCGTTGAAAGTCCCCGGCGACGCCGTTGCTCTGACTGCCGGCATAGACGTGCAAAAGCGCGGCTTCTGGTATGTCGTGAAGGCGTGGCGGCCTGATCTCTCGTCCGCCGTCATCGACTATGGCCGCCTGACGGATTGGGATTCCGTCCATGCTCTGATGGAAACACGCTACGACTACGAGGATAACAGTCCCAACGCAGGAAAAAGTCTTGCCATTTGGCGTGCGGGCATTGACTCGGGCGGTACGCGAACTGATGAAGACGTGGTGTCCCGTACCGAGGAAGTTTACACGTTTGTGCGCCGGCACGGTGCTGGGCGCTTGTTTGCCTGCAAGGGGGCGTCCCATGAGTCGCACACGCCGGTACGCGCCACCAGCATCGACAGGCTGCCCAGCTCCCGCATCCGCATCCCGGGCGGCCTATGGCTGTACCTGCTGGATACGCACTATTTCAAATCTCTTATCTTTGCCAGGCTGGAACCGGATGCGCGTCAGCCTGTGACTCTGCACCGAAAGACCGACGAAGCCTTTGCCTCGCAGCTGTCGGCAGAAACCCTTGTGCGCGATAGAAATGGAAAGCATGTTTGGGTACGCAAGCGCCGGGCGAACCACTACCTCGACTGCTGCATGATGGCCGAT
This sequence comes from Bilophila sp. T19-St14, assembly GCF_059728385.1. Classification (NCBI taxonomy): domain Bacteria; kingdom Pseudomonadati; phylum Thermodesulfobacteriota; class Desulfovibrionia; order Desulfovibrionales; family Desulfovibrionaceae; genus Bilophila; species Bilophila sp. T19-St14. The sequence continues at coordinate 992,606 of NZ_BAAGFT010000001.1, read as the reverse complement.
GCCTGCGTGGACGGGAGCTGGCTGCCGAGCTTCCAGATGATTGTCGAGCGCGATATCTTTCTGTCGTCCGAAAAACGCCAGCGTCCAAGGGAAGAACAATCCGGCAGGCCGGCGCAGCCCCCACGAACGCTTCCGAGTCGGGTTCCCCCGGCCAGAACAGCTCCGGAACGGAACAGGCCCGGGTTCATGAGGAACCGCGGAGATTATTAGGAGGTTGAATGTCAAAAAACAGGAAACGCATCAATTTACCGTATGATCGAGCAGCCAGCCCCCGTCTTTCCGTTCCCGTTGCAGCCCTCTACATGGGGTGCAGTGAATCTTGGGTATACAAGCTGGTGGCTGTCGGAGAACTTGAGGCTCTCCGTATCGGCTCACGCAGGGGGATGCAGATCCCCATCCGCAGTATAGATCGCTATCTCGCCCGTAAGGCTGTGGAGCCGGATGCCGAATAAAAGAAAGGGAGGAACGGCTTCCTCCCTTTTTCGTTATCACAGTGCTATGGACTGCAATCCCTTTTCTTTGACCAGATTCAGCAGCTTCAAGGCCGCACCTCCGGGGCGTCGGACTCCCCGTTCCCAATCGGAAATCAGATTCTTGCTGACATTCAGATACCATGCCAGTACAGGCTGGCTGACCCCTTCCCGTTCACGCAGGCTACGGATTTCCTCTCCGCTCATGGGCTGGGCGGGGACGATACACAGCTCGTCAAAATGGCGCATGGTCTTCTGGTCGACGATGCCCAGCTCGTACAGCCCTTCTATATCCATATGAGTTTCTTCTGCGATTTCACTATAATATTGTTTAGGCATGCTCCCCTCTTCCTTCCACCGGGTGGAGACAAGAATCATCAAGTTCACGTATAGTCTGCTTGTCAATGGCACCATGCCGGTGCAAATCTTCCGCAAGTTCATGAATAGCGGCAGACAAATCGTCCTTATAGTGCTTGGGCACAGAACAACCTCTTGAAATGCTCTTTACAGGCCCATGGCTATGGCCTTGCGCAGCACTTCCTCCATTCTTACCTGCCAGCCGTTGCCGCTGTTGCGGAAATGCTCCACAATATCGGCGTCAAATCTGGCGGTGAACTGTACCTTCGGGCGCTCCGACTTTGGGCGGCCACGGCGTGGTGCCAGCAAAGCTTCTACAGTTTCCGGTGGGAACAGGTCGGCAAGCGCTTCACACCCGACTTTGTCAACGAAGGGCGCAGCGTCTTCGGACGGCGGCAGGGTATCGGGATCGGACAGGGCTGCCGCTGTGATTTCCTCGTCGGTCATTTCCCGATTTGCTCCGGGAAGGCGCGGAAGCTCCGCAAGCTCCTCGGAGGAATATACGACAATTTCTTTGCCGTTTTCGTTATAACGTCTCATACCTTTTTTCTCTCGGCTGTTTGCCTTTCTGTAGCTGATAACACGCATTCTCCGGTCCCGAGGGGTGAAAACGAGACACATAAGGCGGGCGTCATCGCGCGGGACAAAGGCGGCATATCGGGGGCACCGTAGCTATGGCGCGTATCCGGCTCGATATGGGCGCGGCTCCAGTCAAGCCTGTCCACATCGGCAAAATCTTCGCCGTGCTTTTCCAGATTTGTTCTGCGTTTGTTTTCGTCCCATTCGTATTGCATAGATTTTTAGAACAACAAAAACATGGGACGTCAATATTTGTAGTTATAAAAATTATCCTGACTTTTTGTGTGCCTTGAGGCAAAAATTTTTTAGGTGCCTAGAAACATCTTCAAACGCTAGCGGCTTCCGCGACCGTCAATTCGTGTTTTGGGGTGTCCGAGATCTATCCTCCGAGGGGCAATGTACGGAGTTACCTCCGGGTGTGGACTAATACAAGACCGAGCAATTCGGGAATATGTCCACTGACTGGCGTCAGTTTCTAGTACCCGGAGTTTTTGCATTTTGCAGGCTCTAATAGAAAAAACGCCAGAGGTGTCCCACATGTCCCAGCTTTCCATCTTTTCCCTTTCCTCAGACCCGTATTGCTCCGCCATCCAAGCCCTCAACAATGCTCTGTGGAGTATCCCGAACTGCTCGCCCACGTCACAGGATTGTTACTTGAGACCTCGCAGCTGCGGGAAGAACTTCCCTAAGAAATGATACTCTCCCGGCAATTGGCGAGCCGCCTGCTGGAATACCACCATCGGGAGCAAAAGCGGGAAAATGGTTTTTACCTTCCCCTCCGCAGTACCAGACGGGCAACCATAATCCCGTTCAGGAAGGAAGGCAGCCATGCGTAACGCAGTACCATTGAACAACGCCCTGGCTACCGACATCTTGACCCCACTTATGGCCGATGCCGCACTGATGGGCCAGAGCGGTTCTTCCTCACAGGCTCGTCTGCTTTGGGTTCTGATCGAAGATGTTGACCGCAAACTCCTGCAGGTCTTTGCCGAAGTGAACGCGCAACGTTCTTCCGTGCGGGTAAAACTGCCGTCGTTGGAGTGACCGTCAATAAACGCAACAGGATGTGCACAGGATAATGTTGAAAAAATTATCCTGCAAACATCCAGATTCATCTTTTATTTGACGATGTTAAAGAAACTATGCATACACTTGGGCAAAACTGTGGAGGATCGATGAATACGCAAGCTGAACGTAATCTGACGCCTTTCGCTTTTGGAGAAAATCTTGTCCGTTCTATGCTGGGCGAAGACGGTAATCCGTGGTTCGTGGCCAAAGATATAGCCAAGGTTTTGGAGATTCAAAATATCCGGCAGAGTCTTTCTGAACCGGATGAAGATGAAAAGGGTGTATGTATTACTGACACCCTTGGTGGACCGCAGGAAATGATCACTATCTCCGAATCGGCCTTTATTTTCTTGTTTTCCGTTCGCGCAAGCCGCAGGCTCGCGCCTTCTCCAAATGGGTGCGTGCCGAAGTTTTGCCTACGCTGCGTAAAACGGGAGCCTACACCATTCCCCACTCCGGGAAACCTCGGCGCTATGGGATACCAATCTCACCAGTTCAGGTGTTTTTCCGACTGGCATATTGATTGCGGCCTGTGTAGGGCAGGCAATGAAGGCAAGGTCGAGCAGGTTGCCGCCTTTCTCAACAATACAGAATTCCGCTACCTTCTCTGCACCCACGCCATCCTGCGCTTTGCTTATGAACGCGGGAACTGTGCTGCATTCAATGATGTCCTTGTGGTCATAGAAGAATTTCACCACACCTCGGCTGAAGACGGCAACAAGCTTGGCGCTATGGTAGACGCCCTCATGGAAAGCTTCACCGCCCATATCATCGCCATGACGGTCATACTTCCGTAGGGATCAGGTTCCCATCCTCTCACTGGAAACCGAAGCCAGATTCACACAACTCGCCTATACTTATTACGAACAGCTCAACGGCTACAAGTATCCCAAGTCGCTCGGAATCGGTTATCACTTCTATCAGGGGCGCTATTTCGATGCTTTGAAGGAAGTGCGTGATCTAGACAAGAAAACCATTATCCATATCCCCAACGTCAACTCCATGGAATCCACAGGGCAAAAGCTCCATGAAGTGGATACTATTCTGGATGCCATCGTGACCGTGATGGCAAAGGATTCCCGGACAGGCATCATGACGGTGAAAAAACGCAAGGGGAAAAAACTGCGTGTTGCCGACCTCGTAACCGATGACTCCATGTGTGTGAATGTCCTCAAGTATCTGCGTGAGATCTGGGAGCGCGACCAGATGGGCATCATCATTGCGCTCGGCATGCCCAAGGAAGTCTTTGACTGGCCTTGGTGCGAACATGTGCTGACCATCGGCTACCGTTCGTCCCTGACGGAAATTATGCAGAGCATCGGCAGGGCAACCCGTGACTGCGAAGGAAAGAAGCACGCCCAGTTTATCAATCTTATCGCCCAATCCGATGCGGAAGACGAAGACGTCAAGAATTCCGTTAACAACATGCTCTAGGCCATCACGTTGCCGCTGCTCATGCGTGAGGTGCTGGCTCTCAACATCACCTTCATACTGTGTTCCCTCATGAGGCCCGGTGAAACGCTTCAGCCCGGCGACATCATCCTGGACGATATGGAACATCCCGTATCCGAGCGTGTCCAAAAAATTCTCTCCTCCGGCGGTATTGATTAGGTGGTCACAACCCTCCTGAATACCCTGGAAGTCATCAACGCAGTCATCACCAAGACGAACGATCCAAAACTCGTGACTGATGTCGAGATGCCGAAAATCATCATGCAGTTCTTCCCCGACCTCGACATGAACGAAGTCTCGACCGTTAATGGCGTTACTAAGACGCAACTTGCTATGCATGCCAACGGCGGGCTGCTCAGCAAGCTTGCTCCCAAATTTGAAGTCGTGGGCAGTACGCCAGAAAAGCAAAAAAATGACGATGATAGAAACGGTATTCCGAATGGGGCAAAGGAATTTTTGAATATTGGAAACAAATTCATCGACATTGATAACTTTAACATTGACCTGATTGATAGCATCAACCCATTTCAGGGTACGTATGAAATCCTCTCCAAGTCGGTCAATGCCGCTCTGCTCAAGACCATTCAGATACACATTTGGGATAAAGTCCTCTCCCCATACCATGAGAGGAGAGGACTCTTAATATTGATTTTGATGAGCAACTCTGCGAGTTGACGTGGGTTGCCTGTAAGCCCCGTCGACGACTTGATCTTACTTTTATACATCCTCCTTCAAGTGCGCGGAGGCCCAAAAGTATGTACAGCACGGTCACTCACCAATATAAAGATTGGATGCTCCTTCATATTCTTTAACTTATAAATTTTTAATTATTAGAGTAGTGGCACTTTTAAAGAGATCTGGTTAAAATAATTATATATTCCGTTTATATCTTGTTTGTTTATGCCGTATAACTGTCCAACTTTGTTTATAAAAGTATAGAAATCTTCAAGGATTGCATATATTTTTGCTTCTTTTACGTTAAGAAAAGAAGAATCCATAATTACTAATGGTATTGATAATTTATTTTTATGATAATTAAATATTATATATCCAATTTTAATATTATTGATATTGGGGCTGTTTCGTTTTATAGATAATTCTAGTTGTGTAACATCGTTATTGTTTTTTATAACATCATAAATTGGTTTTGATATGTCAATTCCAGTACGATGCTTGTATTCTGCTGTAAATTCTTTAATTATATTTTTTTTGAACTCTGATATTTCTTTTGAATCATCTTCTTGCATCGTGTAGAAATAAATAGCATCAGATAGAGAATATTTTTTTAAAGCATCTTCTGGACTATTAAAAAATAATATATATACAATTAAACAAATAGAAAACAAAATTAACCATATTTTGAATAAAAAATAGAATATTTTCTTCATTTGTATTCTCGATAGTGTGATTTATTTATTATATAAATTAATATATTAATTATTCAAATATTGAATTCTTTGTTTGAATGCCGTCAAAAATATTGACTAACCATGCCTTTCGTACAAGTGCTCTATTTATTTTTTCTTCAAGAGTTATACATATTCCAGTGACACCCAATATCATTTGGTTATATATTCCTTCAATATCAGCCATGCCATTGTTGTTTTCTATCCATTGATTTTGATTGTATATAATTTTGTTTTTATTTATTTTTGATAATTTTGTTTCATATGCTTTTGTATTAATAAATTCATCCATTTCCTTGATTAATCTATCATATTCCCTGTCATAGCAAGCATACAAATCTGCATCTGATTGATATGATTTGTTTTTGCATTCATTAAAATCATTTTCAGATGATGACTTTATACCTGTTGGTTTTGGGTTTGCTTTTTTTCCTGTTTTGAAGATATTAACACGATCACATTTTTTTTCGTATTCATTCCAAAACTGTTTTACAACAATAGTAGTTTCAACATCATTACCAATATTTCCAAATATGCCATCGGAACTATCTTTATCCTGTATGAAAATCAAATCTTGTCCATTAGGCATTTTAATAGAAGAGTAGCATAGAGGGGTACATGTATTTCCTTGAAATATACCTTGAAATGTTTGTTGATCGATAATTTTTTCTGGACATTCTGAGTTCATTTTTGAAAATGAAGTTTCGCAAGTAAGAAATATGAATAATATAATTAATAGAAAAATATTTTTCATAAAAAATTACTCATAGCAGGCTAAAATTTCATTTTCACCAGTAAAGAATATGTTGACTTCAGATGCGGTAAATGATTCAATAACTTGATTATATTGTGGATTTTCTTTGTAAATTTTCATTTTCCAACAGTTGTCAGTTTCTGGTTCACAGACTCCAATGATGGCGTAATCAGATTTTTTTAGAGGTGAAGGTTGAATATAAAGTCTCATTGCTGTAACTGGTTGAATAGATATGGGAGTATTCATATTGAATTTTATTGCAACTATATCTGAATTGGGTTTGTTCAAAGATAAGTATTGCATGACTTTTTTAAGTTGTTTGTTGAAATCACTATTTATAGAACCTGAAAAAGTCCATGATTCAGGTGCATCTTCTCCTTCATCAAAATCTATCGAATATTTTCCGGATTCTATCTTGTAATTTGATATATTTCCTATTTTTACATCATCATATTTTTCATTTGAAGCATTGGCAGAATGAAAAGGGGTAAGTAGAATTACAAGTATTGTCAGGATAATATTAAACATAATTTATATATTCCTTATGATATTAACAAATATATGGCAGTCAATTAGACTGCCATATATTCATTTAAATCAATTATGGATTAACTCATAAGCGGCTACAAACGGTTCGTTATCGCTTGATGTTTGTGTTTTTGTATTCACATCCTGATCGTCTTCTTCCTCAAATACAAGATCTCGCGTGGTTCGCTTGCTTTCGTGACGATTGACGACGGAAGAAATAATTTCTGAAGCTTCATTTTTCTTCCCTTCACCTCCGAGTGCCACCGCCTTATCTAGTTCTGCCACACGGGAGGGTGAAAGAATGCAGACCAACGTTTCAGTTCCCTTCTGCTCATCAAAACGCCACGCACCCTTTGCCGGAACCGTATAGCTGTTGTTTTTTACGACGGTGTTATCCATTCCGGCTTTTGGGCTTGGGAAGAGCACTTGGTATTGCCCCGATGTGCCTTTGGCCACCCAATAGACGTTCCCGTCCCGGTTCGTTGAAAACAGCAGTCGAACCTTATCTCCACTCTTGAATGATTCAGTAGGGAGGACAGTGGAGAGCTTTCCGTCGCGGGTTAATTCAATGGTTGCTTTGACGGAAATGGTTTCACCTTTAGTTGTATCGGCAGTGCTCCCGGCGACTACGGGGTGTTCAGTCTCTTCCTCATCATCAAACACGAGGTCGCGTGTCTTACGTGTGCTAGTGCCAACTTTGCCCGCGTCAGCAACAGTGACCGTATTGACTTTCTCAGGTATACCTACGGATACGGAAACTCCAGGTTGTGCTCCGGCATACATACTCGGCATGTTATCGCCATAGCGGGCAAAGGAGCGTTCATATCCCTGACGCATGCGTACTCCATAGGGATTAGCATAAACAACATAAGAATTATAACGTGTCAGTTGATTATGCGTCCATGTATATTGGAAACCATTAGACCAGGAAAGGGTAATATTCCAAAAACGCTGATCACCATAATAATTAGGACCGATGTAGAGTCGGGTATTCGGATCCAAATTTGTTTTTAATAAGTTTTCGCTGATATAATTCGGATAATACGTAGGAGCGATACGGACGTCCGTAATATCGAGCCCTGTGAGGTTCGTCAGCATGAAGTTCAACCGCCCTACGGCGTGCCCGGATGAAGGGATAAATGACAGCAGGACGAAAAGCATCAGCCCAGTGAGAGAATATTTTTTCATTCTGTACACCTCCTTATTTTTAACGAGCCCATAATCTCTATTCAATGCTCATACTGGCTCTCTCCGCTCTTTTGACGGCCCACTCTTCCACAAGCTGTGCCTCATTCCCCTGTGCATATTGGTGCAATGCTTTGCGGATCTTTTGGCGTTCCTCTTCCGATAGGGTCTTCCATTCTTGCTGGGCTTTTTCACGGAAAACAGAATCCTCATCCCAGAACACATGCAACCGCTCATGCCGCAAGTTGTCTGAAAAAGAGCGTTTTTTTCCTTGGCTGGCCGCCAATATGTGAGAATACTTTCCCGTAGGGACAAAATTTCCACCCTTAATGGTGATGACGCCATCTGAGAGCAACACTCCAATCAGATGTTCTTTCTCAAGCTCTGGACTGGAAGTTTCTTGGGAGACAACAGCGTTCAGCCAAGCACATACCTGTGTAACCCGATAGTGATAGCCCAGTACGCCTTCAATGAATTTTTGCGGATCAAGTGAGGAATCCACATCTCCCGCATAAATTGCCAATCCGTAAATGCTCCGAGCCAACGCCCGGTGATCTTCGTAAAAGAGCTCGTGCGTCGTCGATTGGTATTTCCAGTTATGCGTAAAAGTTCCGAGGAGTTCCACGGAATTTTTTTTCTGGATGTCTACAGGGGAAGGTGGAGAAGACAGTGGCCTCCCATCTTCAGTCGGAATATACTTTTTCCATAGGGATTCCAGCATACCGGCAGAGCATGGCGAAGCGGCCAACAATGCAATACATGAAAAGAGCAATATGTTTTTTTTCATAGCAAATGAGCCCAGAGCTCTACGCCCTGGGCCCTTACGAATTAGAACGTGGCGATATCAGACAGCATTCCTTGGACGTTGCTGCCCATAGACTGAACAAGGCTCAAAAGGGACTGCAACGGTGAGAGCAAGGAAGCGACGCCATCATTAACGGCAGCCGTGCCACCCCCTGTTGCAACTTGCTTAGCGCAGCCGCCGATGCCTCCAACACTCAAAGTGGAACCGACCTGATCTTTGACCTGCGAGAGAATGTTGGTCACATTCTGCACGAGGGCCATCAAATCAGAGCTCATCTTTTCAAGCTTGGGAGTAAGGGAAGATTTCAGAGAAGCGAGGTCTTGAGGGGACACATCTTCCTTGGCTTCACTGAAATACGCCTTCTGTGCCTCACGCAAAGAAGCCTGTTGATCGTTGTACGCGTCGATTTTAGAGGCATCGACATCGTTGAACGCCATCTCGGCACTCTTTACACGGCTTGCACCGGCCTCGCGGGCGAGCTTGGCGCGAGTCTTTCCATTATTCTTATCCCAAAAGGCCGCGTAGTTCTCACTGGCATTTTGGAATTGTTTGGCGAGAGCGATACCCGCACTTCTGGTCGCTTCAGATACCTTACCGGTCCGTTCGATTTCGGATTTGGCACTGGCGAGTTTTGTGCGGTAGGAGGCGTCGGCAGCGTCAATTTTTTTGCGCAAGGCGCGTTCTTGATTCCAGTCACAAGCGGATTTGGTGCTCTGTTTGATGCTATCCAGTGAGGCCATTTCCATATCAGCCGCACTGGAACCGGCATCAGCGGCACTCTTGTTGGACTGGCCCAACAAATCCAGTCCCGCCCAAACGAGGCCCGCCAGCATGACGACAAGCAGTGTCCACAACGCAATCTTACGCATTTTCTTGGAAACCATATGAATATTCCTTTGTTAAAGGTTAGAGAGCTAAGTAGTATTTATTTCCCGAATAAGGCACCTACGGCCCAGAAGTAGGGATGTAATGGATAAGAGTATCCAAGACCAAGAGGATTTTCCCCTTCTTTACAGTTTGCTATAAAGTCACGTTGTGTTTTTGAAAAAGCAGCAACCGCATCCTGTTCTTGACCTTGGCTAACCAATATTTTCATGAAATAGGAAAGAAGATATGCTGACGCCTTATCGTCTGCAAACCAAAGTGTACCATAAACATTATTTATATTTCTACGCATGAATATATCTACAAAACTAATTTGATCAACATTTGGTAACCATCCAGCTTTTCGTAGTTGAGATTCTGTTTCTTTGATTGAAAAAAACTCTATCATCTGATTGTCCTCAAGGGTAGATGGCGCAAATGTTACTCCTGTATTACAGGCAGAAAGGATAACATATCTTGTATTAAAAAAAGATTTTTCTGGTATTTGTGTTATTTCTTTAATAGTAAATAAACCGTCATACCCACTATCATCTGAATCTGCAAAATACAAGTAGCTATTTAATGGAGAAAGACTTGGAAGTTGCTTTTCAATAAATGCTTTTTCTTTTTTTAGCCTTTTAAGGGTTTTGGGTTTATCTTTGTATTTTATTAAATTTGATTCGTATTGAATTATGTATTTGTAGTATACTTCTGAATATGGCATGCCATGTGTTGCAAAATATATATATTCATAACTTGAATTATATATTTTATCTTTAAACCATTTTTCACTTGCTTCATTTTTTATTTTTATATCTATTACTGAATCATCATTACCCAAAATATTTTTCACTGAAATGACTTCATCTTCTGCAGAATCAAGATTTTTCATTTTTATTTTTGAATTTGAAGGGTTTCCTGCAGCAAGTAATGTCTTTGTCGATTTTTTCTTATTGATGTCTGTCAGCGCTGCCATAAATGACGATCTGATATTGCCTATTTCATAGTCTTCAACTAAGAAGCGAGGAGTATTATTTTCAACTGAAGATATGAGAGCACAGAATGGAACTTGGGATATAAATCCTCCAGTAGAAAAATAAATACGACTTTTATTTATTATTTTATTATGAATAGGCTTTATAAGCCATGTATATAAATCAGATAAAGTGGTAATAGCATTCTGCATGTATTGTTGGTCTTCTTCTTTTGTAGGGGCAGTATTATGACCATACAATTCTATATAGTTTACCAAAAAATTTGTTTTAATAGTATTATCTATATCTTTTTTTGAAACATTGACAATCATACTGTCGATACTATCTCTACTTATACACACAATAACCAATTGATCAGTGAGTTGCATGTAATGAAGCAATACCTGATCTTCAGAAAGTGCCTGTTGGATTTTGGGAATATCTAGCCGGGCACTGGATTCAAAAATAACGGCATCGCCCGGATATTTTTCTTTCCATTCGGCAAGCAGTGTCTGGTAGTCCTGATCCAACTGCTGTACGATAGCCTTTTGCTTCTTCGCTTCTTCTGTTTTAATTTTATGGACAAGTTTGGTTTCTTCGTTGGCATCTGCCGGCACTGGAGCCACTACAGGTACACTCGATTCAGCTTTGGCTTGTTTCCGTCCTAAAGCTACAAGTTTGTCATATAGTTTCTGTTTATTGGCGTCTGCAAATTCCATTTGGACAAGCGCCGCACTGGCCTTTTGAATTTCATTGCGCAGGGTTTCATCAAATTGCATTTGCATCTCAAGATATTTGACATCTTGTGTCGCTTCATGCAGACGGGCACAGACCTCCATAGCCTCACTGTAAAGATCCTCTTTTCCCGCCATGTACTCGCCGAGAAGTTCAACGCTTTCGAGGCTCGTGCGCATGGCCGTCACAAGATTGATGGCGAGTGTGTAGTGCTCAAGGGCTTCCTCAGGCCGCCCTTTTTGAAAAGCGCAGAAACCCAATCCCTGGTGAGCCGCCCAGAGCATTTCTTTGGAGCCGACCTGTTCCGCAAGCTGGAAGGCTGACTGATAGGCTTTTTCGGCTTCTGCAAGAGCTTCGGTTTTGTCGATTTTAGGAACAGCAGGTTCATCATCGAATACGAGATCTCGGCTGGTTCTTCCTGGAAGTGCCGTTTGTTTGAATACACCGCCTATTTGAAGCAATGCCTCAGCCTGATTTCGTGGAAGGCGCAGCTGGCTATAGATATCCAATGCTTCCCGGTAGCAATTCAATGCCGTCTCCAAGTCCCGATCTTCCCGTTCCGCAATTTTCCCCACACCGAGGAGGGCACCGGCTTTGCCTTCTTGGAACCCCGTACGTTCGTAGAGTTCCAGCGCTGCGCGATAGTCGGCTCGTGCTTCCGAAAGTTTTCCTGTTATGCGGTTGAGGAGGGCGCGGTTGGAGAGTGCGATCGCTTCATCTTTGACATTACCTACCTCCCGGGCAATGGCTAGTGCATCTTCAAAGGCACGCATGGCATCGGGAAAATATCCCATGCTCTTTTTAACCAGACCAAGATTATTGAGATCGACGCCTTCATTACGGCGCAGTGTATTTTTTCGCTCCGTCTCAAGTGAATTATTCAGGAGTTGCAACGCCTGAGGGTAGTCACCTCTTTCCCAATAAAGGATGCCAAGGTTGCTGCCGGATTCTGCGAGAGTGAGTGGTTCACTGATACGGGCCGCAAGCTCTTTTGCTTGAGTCAGACTCTCGGAAGCGCTGGCGAAATCGCCTAAATTCCCTTGGCAAAGCCCCATTGCTGTCAGGAGCCTTCCACGAACGCGAGGATCGGCATCTTGTGGCAGAAGGTGGGCAGCCTTATCGTAAGCGGCACTGGCAGGCGCATAGATTTCCAGTGCGCGATAGGCATCCCCCATTTGAGCGTAGACATTGGAGAGCTCTGCCTTTGGCAATTTGGGCAGAGCCTGCATCATCCTTTCCAAAGTCTGAATTTTCAGGGCATGCTGCTCAAGATGGGAATGGCAGATAACAAGGTTTTTGTATGATTTGAGCAGAATTTTTTGATCGGCTTTTCCGGGATTGCTTAAAAGGTTTTCATAAATTGTGACGGCAGAAGCGTAATCTTCAGCCTGCATGTAGGCGATGGCGGCATTGCCCAAAACCATTTGAGCCTTTGCCGTCTCTTTTGCCTTCTTCAACAAGTCCGCAGTCTGGACAAAAAGCCTCGCTGCATCGGCATATTTCCCCGTCTTATACGCCGCCTGCGCTTCTTTGAAGGTTTGTTCAAAACCAGCCGCCTGCACAGGGGCTGTGCACAACATAAACGATACCAAAAACGCAGCGGCGAATCGGAACATGCTGTCTCCAATACGGGGAAGTCATACTTCCCCGTACAGTTTTCGATGGAAAATTATTTGTGAGTCAGTACATAGTGCGCGACAAAAGGCTCTCCTTTCGGCGCAACCTGCTGTTTTGTATTTACATCTCCTTCATCTTCATCATCAAAGACGAGGTCTCGAGTCGTACGCTTTGGAGTATTTTTTTCTTCAAGCTTTGCAAGCTGCGTACTGCTTTGTGCATTGATCTGCGCTGTGTCAGCTTCAGCGATGGCTTTGTCCATGTCCGGCAATTTCTCTGCGGACAGAATGCACAATAACTCTTCATTCCCAGGAGTATCATCGAAGCGGAATGTTCCTTTTGGGGGAATAGTATATTCTTGATTACGCTGTACTGCGTTGTCCATATTTGCTTTAGAGGGAAAAAGTACGGAATAGTTCCCCGAACTTCCTTTGGCGAGCCAATAGACGTAACCGTCGATATTGGGTGTAAATACAAGCTTGACACTATCTCCAGACTTAAATTCATGGCTTGGCAGGACAGTGCTGGTTGTGCCGTCACGTTTCAGAAGCATGGTCGTCTTCAATGCGGTAGTTTGCTTACCGGAACTTTCCATAGCCTGAGTCTGAGCCGGTTCCTCATCATCAAAAACGAGGTCACGGGTCGTCCGAGCGGCCCAAGAGTCATTTCCCCAAAACATGAACAGGGCACCGAGAATAATCAAAAGGGAATAGCGTTTCATAACTCCTCCATAGAAATATTATTTCTTAGGCAGATACTTGTTGAAGATTTTTGCAAGAGTCGTCCCCAGAGTCTCCTCTGGAAGCGGAGAGCCAGAAATGGACATTGCCTTGATGGTGAACATTCCACTGCTGATTGGGGTTCCATCAGGTTTGTCGAGGGCAAGGATGTAGGTGCCCTCTTCTGGGAGAGTCATATTACGGACACCGGTCGTGTCCCAGACAGGACGGACATCCATGGATTTCCGTTCTAACAATCGCTCTTCAGCACCTACTTTTTTATAAAGGCTTATAATAATACGAGGTGTTTCAAATGACTTTTCTCCTTGGGCGATCCATGAGACGACATTGGTTTCGAAAGTCTCAGAAGGGTCGATGGGCTCCCATTTGTCGTTAAGTGTACGACAAAACAGAATATAATTTTGTTCCGCACAGTACCCCTGCTGAGGAAGTGAAAGAACAAAAAACATGAAACACAAACAGGTTATGACGCTTTTTCTGAACATTTGGCCTCCATCGACAAACTGGTTTCATTATAGATGTTATTTTATTACATTATAGATGTAATAAAATTACATTTCAAGGTCTGAACCGCTACCGTACTCTTTTTTATCCAAAAAAGGAGTACAACGTGGCGGAACGTGAAGTACAGCGACTCGCTAAAATACTTGGAAATTCCATCGTTGAGAGACGGAAAATTTTGGGGATGACACAAATCGAACTCGCCAATCATCTGGACATGGCTCCAGACGCTCTGTCACGTATCGAAAATGGGTATGTTGCCCCTAGATTTAACCGAATTGAAGAGATGGCGAAGGTTTTGGAGTGTTCCGTTGCGGAGCTTTTTCGAGAAAAAAACGATTCGCTGAGAGCACGAGCTGACAGCATTGCCGACATCATCAGCCCACTTCCGGCAGAAAAACAGGAAGAAGTAGTCAGCCTCGTTTCCCATTTCGTCAGTATTCTAAGAAAATGACTTTTTATTTGTGAAATGATTTTAACTATATATTACCATTTTGAATCGGTAGTTTTTTCTTGAAAAAGACCTGTCCGGAAGACTCGGGCAGGTCTTTTTATGTTCAGGAGGAACAGATGGAATCATTTTGTTCGGATCAGATACGCGAGCTGGCGCAGGCACTCATCAAAGTTCAGGAACAACTCCAACCGGCGACCAAGGATGCCAATAACCTTTTTACTAAAAGCAAGTACGCCACCCTCAACAGCGTCATGGATTCGTGCCGTGACGCCTTGCTTTCAACGGCATCTGGCTTTGTCAGTATCCGGTTCCTGCCGAACCGGGGTATCTTGGGTTGGTCACAAAGCTCACCCACGTGGAGTCAGGACAATGGCAGTCGAGCCTTGCGGTGGTTCCCCTGCCCAAGGCCGATCCCCAAGGAGTGGGTATCAGCATGACCTATATGCGCAGGTACGCGCTTTCGGCCATGCTTGGCATCGTAACGGAGGAAGATACGAATGGAGAGTTTGCTTCAGACAAGTTCAACCGTCCTCAGAGACAGAAAAAAGCCGCAAACGCCCCACAGAGAGACAAAACGACTCAGGATGAACTAGGACAAGCAAAAAAGATTTCACCACCCTCAAATCGAACGTCAGAAGGACTTTCCAAGCTGCCTCGTCTGGATGGAGTTTCATACGAAATCGTACCGGCACAGGATGGTCGGGAGTGTATCCTCGTCACAGGAAACACGGCGGCGAAAATGGAACAGCTCTCGGCGGCAGGGTTTCACTGGAACCCGCAACGAAGAATCTGGTGGAAGTATGTCGCATAGCAGAAAGGGCCGTCCTTGATGGGGCGGCTCTTTCTGTTTCTGCTATCAACACGGGAGAAATGGATGGACGGAACAATCAGAAATACGGGAGCGGAAGGATTGCTAGAAATCCTCTGCTATGGACTGGAACGGGATGCGGAACAGCGAACGGCGAATCGGCTTGGGGATCGATCCCGGTATGTTGGGTTATCGGATATCGCCAAGATGCTGGACTGCCCACGGGCGGCACTGGCTACCAAGCTCTACACAACTGAACATAAAAATACAGCCGAAGCTCTCAAACACCAGTAACTCCTCCAACGGGGGCACTGGTTCGAGAAGGGGGTCCGTCAGGCTCTCATGGGATATGGTTTCTTCCCCCTGTCTCAACTGGAAATTGAGATCAGATACTGAGAGGTTCCTATCAAGGCCCATCTGGATTTCACGCTGGTGGCTGACCACCCCCAGCCGACAGTACGAATTTTGGAAGTCAAATCCACTGTAAGGCTGCCGCCAACACTTTCTGAGAGCTACGCCATGCAGATCGGCGGTCAGACGGCATTGCTCAAAGCCTATTGGAACCATCCGGTTTTCAACTTGGTACTGGACACCGGGAAGTCCTCCACCACAGAACATTCCCTGAAATCTGTAAAGAACTCCTTGACGTATCCCTTTCTGATGATGCTTCAGCTTGCGACATTCAAGGGTGGGTTCTCTGTCTCTCCATGTGCGATGTCAAAGCTTTTGGCCCGTTTCTTCCTGAAGATACGGATATCACCCGGTGTTTGGACATGGCTTCCGAGTTCTGGGAAACCATGATTGCGCTGAGAGACAATCTGCTGAACCTGAACACGATTCAAACGGTACAAGGGCTTTCCCCCCTGTGTCCATCGTGTCTTTGGAGGAAGGATTGTCCGCACTTCAAAGGTTCTTCACATCCTGAGTGGGAGGATACCCTTGCACAGTTTATAGATCTGAAAACACAGAAAAAATCCATTGAAGCAGAGAACGGAGAATTGGAATCCCGTTTGAAAGCCGCCTACCAGCTTTCCCATACGGTGAGGGGAGAGTGGATCAACGCGGGAAACCATACGTTCCGGGTGATTCCACAGAACGGGAGAGTAACGCTGGATCGAAAACGGTTGAATGAGGAACTTGAAATACTGTTGGGAGGGCAGGAAGCCCAGATGCTCATAGCAAGGTGCGAAAAACAGGGAGACCCCTTTGAGAGGCTCTATGCGGTTCGGAATTGACCTATACGGTTTTAAACCGTATTCTTTTTTTAACAGGAGGCATTCCATGACACAATTCTCTTCCCGGACATCACGATTCGATATTCGCATCCCTTCTCACGTTAGAGAAACGGTTGAAATGGCTGCTTCCCTTGAAGGGCGGAGCCTTACGGATTTTCTGATTGCCGCCATGCTTGAAAAAGCGGAAAAGGTCATCTCCATACATACGCGAATCGAATTGACGCTGAAGGATCAGGCTGTGCTGGCTGAGGCTCTTCGTACGCAATCATGTGAGGAGCCTACTGAATTCATGAAGCGGATAGCTTCTGAATATCGGGACAAGGTCAAGAGCGTATGAATCTACTGTTTTCGTTGCTTTCCAAGTCTCATGACAGAAAAGGGTTTTCATGCGGGAATACCGCATTGGATACTTACCTCCAAAAGCAGGCCCGTCAGGATGCCCAACGTGGTTTCTCAACGGTCATTGTCGCTACGGAGGAGGAAAATCCTGAAAGAATAATTGGATACTACACTCTTGCCGCGGCATCCGTAGCTTTGGATCGACTTCCGGAGGAAACACGAAAGGCACTTCCCCGGTATCAGGACATTCCCTCCATCCTGCTGGGGAGGCTTGCCGTTTCCAACGCATTTCAGCGACAACATATCGGTTCTCTGCTTGTTTTTGATGCCCTTCGACGCTCGCTCCGCAATGAGCTTGCGTGGGCGTTCTTTCTTGTTCAGGCGAAAAATGAGCAAGCGAAGCGGTTCTATATCAGATGCATGTTCCAATCGTTTCAGGATACGCCGATGTACCTGTGGATGTACAGAGCACAGGCATTGAAGGTTATCGGCTCCTAGTTTTTGTAAAACGGCCTATGAATATCCCGGTTTCTCTTCGGAGAGGCCGGGATTTTTTATTTTCAAAGGAGAAAACCATGAATCAGAATCTGTTCAAGGAATTGGCCTCCCTCGTTCCGGCGCAGCTTGATGCCGGACAGGTCTTCACGGGGACGCCAACAGGAAAAGCTGTCAAAGGTTACAAAGAGGCGTGTTCGTACACCCTATCCGTTGATCCGACCTACATTTTTCATGAATCGGCACGGGATGTGGTTGTCTGGTTTATGCACGACCTTGATCCCCTGTATCTGTATGGTCCTACTGGATGCGGGAAGACGACGCTCATCAAGCAGCTTGCCGCACGGCTGAACTACCCCGTGTTTGAAGTGACGGGGCACGGACGGCTGGAGTTTGCCGACCTGTGCGGTCACATTTCCCTACAAAAAGGCAGCATGATCTATGAATACGGTCCATTGCCGCTTGCCATGCGGTACGGGGGAATTCTTTTGATCAATGAGGCGGACTTGCTTTCCCCTGAAGTTGCCGTTGGCCTTAACGGTGTTCTGGACGGTGCGCCTTTGTGTCTGCCGGAAAACGGAGGAGAGGTCATTTCCCCGCATGAAATGTTCCGAATTGCGTGTACAGCGAACACCAACGGAGGCGGTGACGACACGGGGCTTTATCAGGGAGCCATTCGCCAAAACCTTGCACTGCTCGACAGGTATATGGTCTGCAAAGTCGGCTATCCCACGCCTGAAACGGAAAAGGAACTTCTGTCCCGACAGTTTCCGAACCTTCCCGAACACGTCGCCTCGAACATGGTCAGTTTCGCCAATGAAGTTCGGAAACTCTTCATGGGCGATGCCGATTCCTATGAAAATACCATCGAAGTGACCCTTTCCACCAGAACCCTTATCCGTTGGGCCAATCTTGCCCTCAAGTTCCAGCCGCTGGCCAATCAGGGCATTGAGCCGCTTTCCTATGCCTTGGATCGTGCCCTCGCATTCAAAGCCACACGGCCAACGAGAGCGATGCTCCATGAACTTGTGCAGCGTATCTTTGCCGTAACATTCTAACCATAGAGAGGAAACTATGAATACAGCCATTCGTTCCGACATCAAAATTCTGGACAGCCTTGTGGCCCTGAACCTCAACATCAGCGTGTGGTCCGCCCGAAAAAAGATGTGCCTTGAAGATTTCGGAGGTGCGGAGCTTCCCCCTGAAGACCTTGCCTCTTTGGGGAGCAAGCGTATCGCCGATCCCGACAGCCTCAAGGTATTCTCCACCCTGAAGGCCCGTGCCTTCAACTACCTTGACCGTCATGGCATCCGTTTTATGTCCGGCTGGGCCATCCCGGAAGACAAGGCTGGGGACATCATCGATGAATTGATCCGGATCAGAGAAACGTTCCTTCAGGAAAAGGAAGCGTTTCTCGCCGATTACGACCAGTCCATCGAGAACTGGATTACCAGGCACTGCAAGTGGGGAAATATCATCCGGGAATCCACGGTAGGGTCGGACTATGTTCGTTCAAGGCTGTCCTTCTCGTGGCAGCTTTACAAAGTCGCGCCGCTCACCGAACACGATAACCCCAATGCCGTAAGCGAATCCGGACTGAATGAGGAAGTGGAGGGGCTTGCCGGAACGCTGTTCAAAGAAATAGCCAATTCAGCCAACGAGATATGGCAAAAGGTCTACGCCGGGAAGGATACGGTGACGCACAAGGCCCTTTCCCCGCTCAGGACCCTGCACCAAAAGCTCTGTGGGCTGACTTTCATCGAGCCTCACGTAGCTCCGGTAGCCAGCCTCATCCAGACGGCCATCAACAGCATACCCGCCAAGGGCAATATCGCCGGAAAGGACATCCTCCTTTTGCAGGGTATTGTCTCCATGCTCCGCGATCCGTCCTCAATGCTGCAACACAGCCAGAGGCTCATCGAAGGGCATTCCCCTCAGGACGTCATGAACGCGCTTCTCGCCAATGACGTGTTTACCGTGTGCCAACAATACGCCATCCCTGAAGAAGTCCCCTTTGTGCACGTCTCGAAAAAACATTCCGCAAATATCCTCAACATCGGACTGTGGTGAGCCATGCTCAAGACCAAAGACATCATGTCCTGTCTGCCTTTGTTGGCCTGTATTCTGGGAAAGCAATACAACATCACCGTAGAAATAGGAGGAACTACAGCCTATACGAATGGAAAAACGATTCACATTCCTTCTCTTGAAATAGGTACTGATGAAATATATATCAATATGACAATGGGATACGTTGACCACGAAGCGGCACATATTAGATACACAGATTTTCAACTGCTTCAGAAGGCCAATCTCACTAAATTGCAGTTTCACCTTTTTAACATCATCGAAGACTGGAGGGTTGAAACGCTGCTTGGAAAGCACTTTCCGGGATGCAGAAAAAATTTCGATTTCATCATTGCGTATCTTTTTGGGAAAGAAAGACAAAAGGCCGGAAGTAACGCTCCGGCCTTTTTTGTTCTGGAGTATATCCTTTTGACCGTGAGGAGTTGGAATAGCTCTGAAGTGGAAAAGAATAGAATATATTCAAGAAAAGAGATGGTTACGGCCTGTCCGGGAATTGAAAAAGAACTGGATGTCTGTCTCAAAAAGATTCATGCAAACACACGGACGACACAGGATGCGATTGGCCACGCGCTGTTGCTGGAATCCGTCATCAAAAAATGGATACCCGAACAGCCGCAGGGGAGTACGTCTCAAATGGAAAAACGGAATGATCACCCCGATGGGGGACAGAGCGTCATTTCAGAAGAAAAAGACGGAGCACAGGATGCTTATGAAGATTCGTTTCCCAAAACGATGGGAACGATTTTGAAGGAAACACTCTCGGCGCAGGCGGGAGGCATGGACTCAGAACACTGGACGGTCGCCAAGATTCGTCCCGTTACGCCTGACGCCATTCCCCCGGATACGCTGAGAAGGATAGAACTGATTACGAGAGGATTGTCCATCAGGATTCAGGGACTCATGCAGTCGCTCTCCATGTCGGCTTCCTAAGAAATAGGGGAAACGAATCGTTATCCAAAAAGATTTTGATTACTCATAGGCTCCTCCAATGGAGGAAAATAGCCTTGACCTGATGTGGCTGTTAGCAGTTGCATGGGGGTAACAGCCAAAAATAGAAAATATACATTTTATTCTATTCCCATACCATATTTTCTTGAGTTTTGCCTTCCGGTAACGTCGGTTTCACTTCTTCCTTTGAGGAATTTCTTAGATGATTGACGGTTTTGGGGGATCGGGCTATTTTCATGCATATACATGGAGTTTCTATGGAGCCCTTCACAAAGGAATATGCTTCTCCTGTCTGCGTCTGTATGCAGCTCCGCAAAGCCGGGCGTGTTGTTACACAGACTTATGATCGTTGCCTGCGTCCCGTGGGCATCCGGGGAACACAGTTCGCGCTGCTGAAACGGATCGCCTGTATGCGTCGGCCGTTTATTACGGATATTGGCAAGGTGCTGTGCATGGATCAGACCACGGCGACCCGGAATATCGGGCTGTTGGAGCGGGCGGGGTTTGTTGCCGTTGGCGTGCATCCTGACGATGCCCGGAAGAAGGTGGTGGAGCTGACGCCAAAAGGACAGGCCAAGCTGGAGGAAGCCTTTCCCTTATGGGAAGAGGCACAGCGGGAAATCAGGGAATACCTCGGTGATGACAGGCTGGGCAATCTGTGTTCCCTGCTTCAGGTCCTGAGCGATTTCTCCGGCGAATGAAGTTTTTCCCTGTTCCATAGATACCCTTAATGAAGGAATAAAGGAGGATTGCTATGAACGTACTTCTTATCAATGGCAGCCCGCACAAGAAGGGCTGTACCTACACCGCCCTCAGCGAAGTGGCGGGACAGCTTGAGAAAAACGGCATCGGATCGAATATCGTGCATATCGGCTCGAAGCCCATTCGGGGATGCATCGCGTGCGGCGCTTGCCGGGAAACCGGGTTGTGCGTGTTTGATGACGATCCGGTCAACGAGTGTTCAGGGCTTTTGAAGGCGGCGGATGGCCTTGTCGTGGGGTCGCCCGTCTACTATGCGGCTCCCAACGGCGCGTTGTGCGCATTCTTGGATCGCCTGTTCTATATGAAAAGCGGAGCCTATGCCTACAAACCTGCCGCCGCTGTGGTCAGTTGTCGCCGTGGCGGGGCCAGCGCGGCTTTTGATCGTCTGAACAAGTATTTTACCATTTCCTGTATGCCCATCGTGTCCTCGCAGTATTGGAACTCCGTGCACGGCAACACGCCGGATGAAGTGAGGCAGGACAAGGAAGGCTTGCAGATCATGCGGACGCTGGGTGACAACATGGCATGGCTGATCAAGTGCATTGAGGTTGCCAGGGGGACCGTACCCTATCCGGTGCGAGAGCCGTGGACGCCCACCAACTTTATCCACTAGCCTTAGCTTAGGCTGCGGTGATAGGGGGAACCCTAGGTCGTGTCGTCAATTAGATATAATCTATTGAGATTATTTAACTGTTTTTGAATTATAAAAAGATTGTTTTCAATAATTTCAAATGGTTATATATAAAAAATGGCGATGCGCCTAGTAGGGTTGCTCTGCTTGGCAATAAGAACAACTGTACCTACGGAGATAGGGGAACCCCCTGTGCGGGCCCGCATTCTTTTGGGAGTGCGGGCTCTTCTGTTGTGTAATACAATGATGCGTATTGCTGTAGGATTGCGGGAGGGATGCCGCTTTCTGAAAATATACGTCATGTTGCGGACTATGAAGGGGGGACGGCCTTGCCAAGGATGCCGCTTGTGGAAAGAGGGTAGGGGCCGGAAGGAAGAAGGAACGGGCAGGGCGCCTGAGTACGGGGAGGGCGCGTCCTTCCCGTCAGCCTGCAACGTGTGCTCAGCACGTTTGGAGCTCCGGACGGGGGAGGCCGGGCGGCCTCTTAAGATATCGTTTGCCGTTTGGGAAAAAGAACGCTACTGGATTCTAACACGCCAATATTACGATTCTGTGACAAGACCGGTATGACGGGTTCCCTAAAGAACCGCCCGGGACAAGAGGGAAAGGGGTGGCATATGGCGGAGAAAGGACGCGCTTCTCGGCAGGTCATCGTCATTTCATTGATCACGGCGGCCTGCTTGATCGGCGACTCGATGCTGTACATCGTGTTGCCCATCTGTTTCGCCCAAGCGGGCCTGTCCTCCTTGTGGGAGGTGGGCATTATCCTGTCGGTCAACCGCTTGGTGCGGCTTCCGCTCAATCCGGCAGTGGGCTGGCTGTACCGTCATATCAGCGATCGGACGGGTATTTTCATCGCCACGGTTCTCGCCACCATCACTACATTCAGCTACGCCTTTGCGGACGGCTTCATCGCTTGGCTTTTCCTGCGCTGCCTGTGGGGCATCTCGTGGACGTTGCTGCGGCTCGGCGGCTTCTATTGCATCCTGAATGTATCGTCAGACGATAATCGCGGCTATTTCATGGGGTTGTACAACGGATTATACCGGATCGGCAGCCTGGCGGGGATGCTCCTCGGCGGGATTTTCGCGGACTGGCTCGGTTTTTCCGTGACCTGCATGGTGTTCGGCGTATGTACCGCCGTAACCATTGTCCTTGGGCTTATGTATGTGCCGCGCGGGAACAGCGGCGTCCCGGCGGGCCCGCAAGCCGAGGAGCGGTCTTTGGCGTGGCTGTGGAAGGACGGCACGGTTCTGTGGGTCATGGTGACGGGGCTTATCGTGGCGCTCATCTATCAGGGCCTGTACGCATCCACGCTCAGCGAGCTTATCCGTATCCATTTCGGGGGCAGCATCGCCCTGTTCGGAGGGGTGGCCGTGGGCGCGGCAACGCTTGGGGGTGTCCTGCAAGCCATCCGTTGGGGATGGGAGCCGTGGCTGGCTCCGGGGATTGGCGTATTGTCCGATCGCCGCTTCGGCCGTCGCTCCATGATGGTGGTTTCGCTGGCATCCGGGGTCGTCTTGTTTGGGCTCGTCGCCGTACATTTGCCTCTGCCGCTGTGGCTTGCCGTACTGATCGGCATTCAGCTCACGGGGACTTCCCTGACCACGATAGCGGATTCCGTAGCTTCGGATACGGCGTCCGTGCGGGGAGGGCGGGTATTCATGATGTGGTACTCATTCGCCGTGGATCTCGGCGCGGCGATCGGGCCGATCCTCGCTTATCTGCTCAATGATATGTGGGGGATGGATACGGCTTATGCGGGTACGGCGGTGCTTCTGCTGATCCTTGCCGTGAAGTGGCACTGGTCGGCCCCGCTGCTCAAGCCCTTTATCCGGCACACCGATTGAGGGGAAATGCGCCTTCCGGCCTGTGGCCGTTTCCACGGTTTCGGGGTGCGGCATGTGAAGCCCTTTTTCTGCCGATAGGTTCCTCCATCAATCAAGAATGTTCAGCCCCGCTTCCGGTTTGTCCGGGGCGGGATTTTTTTTGTATATTCTTTGTATATATATGTGTTATTACTAATGATTTATTCTCTCTCTCTCTCTCTCTCTCTCTCTCTCTCTCTCTCTCTCTCTCTCTCTTCTGTTTGGCTGTGGCATGGGAAATGGTTGATGTTTTTCTTTGAAGCTCCAAAGGAATAATCGACAAAGTGCCTTAACTATGGATCCCGCCAATGGAAAAACTGGATAAAAATCTTTATGTTCACTATATTATGGAAATAAAACAACCACATGCCATGACAGAGCCTTCTGCTTTGTAGCACAATCTCCGCACAACCGCCTCTTCTTTTCTCCACGATCGACAAAAAGCGGACACGCCCGCGTCACACGGCTCCTCCACTATGCGCCCAACGACAAGTGAGGAGTTCAACATGATCCACATAGATGCTCTCAGCAAAACATTTTCAGGCGGGAAGGGGCTTGATCGGGTCAGCCTGCACATCAAGCCCGGCGAAATGGTCGCGCTCATTGGCTCGTCCGGTTCTGGGAAATCGACCCTGATGCGCCATATCGCGGGGCTCATGCCCGGCGACGCCGACGGCGGGCGGATCGAGGTCGCGCAGCACCTCATTCAGGACAAGGGCGTGATCAGCCGCGACATCCGAACCATGAGGGCGGAAATCGGCATGGTCTTCCAGCAGTTCAATTTGGTGGATCGCATGTCCGTTTTTCGCAACGTCATGCTCGGCGCGCTGTCGCGCACGGCGCTGTGGCGCAGCCTGCTGGGTTTCTTCCATGAAGAAGACGCCCAGCTTGCCTACAAGGCGCTGGCCCGCGTCGGCATCATGGAAAAGGCGCATCAGCGCACCTCCAACCTCTCCGGCGGGCAGCAACAGCGCGCCGCCATTGCCCGCGCCCTTGTGCAGCGCGCCCGCGTCCTGCTGGCGGACGAGCCCATTGCCTCGCTCGATCCGGAATCGTCACGCAATGTTATGGAAACGCTGCGCGATTTGAACCAGAAGGACGGGCTCACCGTGCTCGTGACCCTGCATCAGGTCGACTACGCGCTGTCCTTCTGCCCCCGCACCATCGCCTTGAAGCATGGCCGGATCGTGTATGACGGGCCGAGCGCGGAACTGACCCCCGCCTTCCTCAAGCGCCTCTACGGTACGGAGTGCGACCCCCTGTTTGTCCGCCCGGAAAGCGACATCCGGCGGAATCCGCCCCTGACGCAGGTTCAAGTGGCCTAAACCTCAACAACAAGGATTTGCCATGTTTTCACGTTTCCTGATCGCCGTTGCGGCGGCGGTCGTCGTCCTTGGCGGTTCCGTTTGTGCCAAGGCTGCGGAAGTCCTGAACTTCGGCATCATCTCCACGGAATCCTCCCAGAACCTCAAGCAGTTGTGGGACCCCTTCCTCGCCGACATGGAAAAGGCCACCGGCTTCAAGGTCAAGGCGTTCTTCGCTTCGGACTACGCCGGGATCATTGAGGGGATGCGCTTCAAAAAGGTCGATCTCTGCTGGATCGGCAACAAGGGGGCCATCCAGATGGTGGATCGTTCCGACGGTTCCGTTTTCGCCCAGACCACGGCGGCGGACGGTACGGACGGCTACTACTCCCTGCTTGTGGTGAACAAGGAGAGCCCGCTCAAGAGCGTGGACGACGTGCTCAAGAACGCGGCTGAGCTTCGTTTCAGCAACGGCGATCCCAACTCCACCTCCGGGTTCCTCGTGCCCGGCTACTACGTGTTCGCCAAGAACAACGCCGACCCGAAGAAGATTTTCAAGAACGTGGTTGCCGCCAACCATGAGTCCAACGCGCTCGCCGTTGCCAACAGGCAGGTGGACGTGGCGACCTGCAACAACGAGGCCATCAGCCGCCTCGAAATCGCCCATCCTGAAAAGGCCGCGCAAATCCGCGAAATCTGGCGTTCGCCGCTCATTCCGAGCGATCCGCTGGTATGGCGCAACAGCCTTCCCGAAAGCACGAAAAAGAAGATCGCCGATTTCATCTTCGGGTACGGCGTGAAGGGTGATGTGGCCCACGCCAAGGCCATCCTCGAAAAACTCCAGTGGGGGCCGTTCAAGCCTTCGACCAACGCCCAGCTCGTTCCTCTCCGCCAGCTCGAACTGTTCCGCGAAAAGAGCAAGCTGGAGGCCAACGCCGAGATGCCTGCGGCGGAAAAGGCCGAGCGCATCAAGAAGATTGACGAAGCCCTCGACAAGCTGTCCCTGTAATACGCTTCGGCGGCGCGGAGGTTTCCGCGCCGTCTTTCCCGGCGGGCATACCGCCGGTTTTCCGAAAGGATTGCCTTGAGTTCCGAATTTGTTCTGTCCCCTTCGCGCAAGCGTCCTATGGAACCGCTGCGCCTCGTGGGTTGGGCCGTCACACTGGCGTTTCTCGTCTGGTCGTGGCGGGGGGCGGAAATGCGCCCCATGACCCTGATTACCGAGTCGGGCAACATCCTCACGCTGATCAAGGATTTCTTCCCGCCCGATTTCACGGACTGGCGGCTGTACGCCACGGAAATGGTCGTCACCCTGCAAGTCGCCATCTGGGGCACGCTGCTCGCCGTGGTCTGCGCCGTGCCGCTCGGCATCCTGTCTTCCGACAACATCGTGCCGTGGTGGGTCTACCATCCCGTGCGCCGCCTCATGGACGCCGCCCGCGCCATCAATGAAATGGTGTTCGCCATGCTGTTCGTGGTCGCCGTGGGCCTTGGCCCCTTCGCGGGCGTGCTGGCCCTGTGGGTACACACCACGGGCGTCCTCGCCAAGCTGTTCTCCGAGGCCGTGGAAGCCATCGAGCCGAGCCCGGTCGAAGGCGTGCGCTCCACGGGGGCCTCGTTCCTTGAGGAAGTCATATACGGCGTTATCCCGCAGGTTTTCCCTCTGTGGATCTCCTATTCGCTGTACCGCTTCGAGTCCAACGTGCGTTCCGCCACCGTCGTGGGCATGGTCGGCGCGGGCGGCATCGGCATGGTGCTGTGGGAATTGATCCGCAGCTTCGCTTTCGAGCAGACGTGCGCCGTCATGGCCCTCATCGTGCTGGTCGTGGTCGTCTTCGACATGCTCTCGCAGCAGCTGCGGAAGAGGGTGCTGTAATGCCTGCCCGCTATGCCGTGTACTACGCGCCTTCCGTGGCCGACGCCCTGTATCAGGTGGTGACCCCGCTGCTGGGCCGTGATGCCCTTGGGGGCCTGAATGTGCCGCAGGCGACGCCTCCGGGTGTGGATCCCGTTTTCTGGAAGGCGGTCACCCGCGTTCCCGCCCATTACGGGTTGCACGCGACGCTCAAGGCGCCTTTTGAACTCCGCCATCCTGGGATGGACAGCCAGTTGCTGCGCTCCACGGGTGAAGTGGCGGCCCGCTTCCTTCCCTTTGAAATTCCGTCCCTGTCCCTCGCCTATCTGGGCAAGGAGGAAAAAGGCTTTTACGCGCTCGTTCCCTCAACGAAGTGCTCTCTGCTGTCCTTTCTGGAGCGCGCCTGCGTGATGGATCTGGATGCCTTCCGGGCTCCCCTGAAAACCGAGGATGTGGCCCGGCGCGGCCATCTGTCCCTTGAGGAACGCAGCAACCTGTATATGTGGGGCTACCACCGCGTCCTTGATTCGTTCCAGTTCCACATCACGCTGACCGACGGCATTGCCGACGCGGGATTGCGTGCGCTTGTGGGCGCGGGCCTGCGCAAGGCGCTGGAGGGCGTGCTGGACGCTCCGCTCCGTATCGATGCCCTGACCCTTTTCAAACAGGAAAACCGCAATCGGCCCTTTTCCGCCGTGGCGCGGCTTCCGTTCGCCAACGTACAGACTGCACGGGAAAAAGCATGATGTCTCACACCATTCGACAAAAAAGGATGCGGCTGCTGGCCCTCGCATCCGTGGAGCGTCTCGAAGCGGGGCTCTCCGCCGTTACGCCGCCGGATTACGAAGTAGTCCGCGGGCCGGAAACCGGGCTGGTCATGATCCGGGGCCGCGTGGGCAACACCGGCGACGCCTTCAATGTGGGCGAAGCGCTTGCGACGCGCTGCGTGGTCTCATTGAAGGACGGCTGTCTCGGGTACGCGTGGATTCTCGGCGAGGCCGCCCGCCGCGCCGAGCTTGCCGCCCTGTACGATGCCCTCTGGCAGCGGGATGGCTATGCGGAAGCCCTTGATCGGGAACTGCTCCCAGCGCTGGAAGCGGAACGCGCCCGCCGGGTGCGGGAGGATGCCGCCGCCGTCGAGCCTACCCGTGTTGATTTCTTTACGCTTGTCCGAGGAGAAGATTGATGCCGGCCTTTTCTCAGCCCGTATTCGATATGCAGCGGGTGTTCCGCGTTGTGCTCGACGCCATGTCCCGTCCCGCGCGGCTTTGCCGCCTGCCCGTATTCCCCCAGTCCGTGCCGGACGGCCTTTCGCCCGTGCTGGCGGATCTTGCCTTGACCCTGTGCGACGGCGAATCCCCGCTCTGGCTCTCTCCGGGCCTGCGGAAGGATGGAACGACAGCGTGGCTCCGTTTCCACTGCGGCTGTCCGATCGTCGAAGAGGCGGACAAGGCGGCCTTCGCGCTGGTGGCGGACGCTTCCGAACTGCCGCCCCTGTCCGCTTTCGCGCAGGGCGTTCCCGCCTATCCCGACCGTTCCGCAACCGTCCTGCTTGCCGGTCTGGCCTTTGATGCGGGAACCCGTTTCCGGGCTTCCGGCCCCGGCATCTGCGGAGAAACTGCCTTTACCTGCACGTTGCCCGAAGATTTTGCGGAGCGGTGGCGCGAGAATACGTCGGGCTTCCCGCTCGGCGTGGACATGCTGCTGTGCGGCGCCGACGGCGTGGCCGGTCTGCCGCGCACCACGCGCCTTGAACGTCTGCCCCAGGAGAGTGCGTCATGTATGTAGCGGTCAAAGGCGGGGAAAAGGCCATTTCCGCCGCCCACGAACTTCTCCGCCGGGAAGGGCGGGGAGACCCCTCCGTCCCCGCTCTGGGGATCGAGCAGCTGATCGGGCAGTTGCGGCTTGCCGTGGATCGGGTCATGGCCGAAGGCTCGCTGTACGACCGGGATCTCGCCGCGCTGGCCATCAAGCAGGCGCAGGGCGATTTGGTGGAAGCCGTGTTCCTCGTCCGTGCCTACCGGACTACGCTTCCCCGGTTCGGCAGTTCGCTTGCCGTGGACACGTCAGCCATGCGCGTACTGCGGCGCATTTCCGCCACATGGAAGGATCTCCCCGGCGGGCAGATCCTTGGTGCGACGTTCGACTATACGCACCGCCTGCTGGATCGCAGCCTCTCCCGCGCTGAAGCCGGAGCCGCCGAACCTTCCCCTCTTCCAGTAGAAACCGATGCGGATTCCCCGCTCGGCGGGCCGCTGCCGCGTGCGCTCGACGCGCTGGTTGCGGAAGGGCTGCTCGAACGGCCCGCGCCGTCGGAGGACGGTGCCTGCCGCGACATCACCCGCCAGCCTCTGGAACTGCCCGCCGATGACCCGGCGGATCGCGGCGTGCGCCTTCAGGCGCTGGCCCGCGCCGACGAAGGGTTTCTGCTCGGCATGGCCTATTCCACACAGCGCGGCTTCGGCGCTGTGCATCCCTTCACCGGGGAACTGCGCCGGGGATGGGTGGAAGTGTCCTTTTTCTCCGAAGAGCTCGGCTTCGATGTCGTTATCGGCGAAATCGAGCTGACCGAATGCGAAACCGTGAGCCGCTATACCGGGACGGCCCGCCCGCCGTGCTTCACGCGGGGCTACGGGCTGGTTTTCGGCAGCAACGAGCGCAAGGCGCTGTCCATGTCCATCACGGATCGCGCCCTCCGCGCCAAGGAACTGGACGAACCCGTCGTCGGCCCGGCGCAGAACCCCGAATTCGTGCTCCTGCACGGCGACAACGTGGACGCCTCGGGCTTTGTCCAGCACATCAAGCTGCCGCATTACGTGGACTTTCAGGCCGATCTTTCCCTTATCCGCGGCTTGCGCGCCAAGCGGCAGAACGACAAGGATATCTAGATGTCACAGACCGACGTTTGCGCGAGCGCGCCGCTTGAGGGCTATGCGTTCGCCTATCTTGACGAAACGACCAAACGCATGATCCGGCGGGGGCTCCTCAAGGCCGTGGCCATCCCCGGCTATCAGGTGCCGTTCGCCAGCCGCGAGATGCCCATGCCCTGCGGGTGGGGGACCGGCGGGATTCAGATTACCGCGAGCATCCTCGGCAGGGACGATGTGCTCAAGGTCATCGATCAGGGTTCCGACGACACCACCAACGCCGTGTCCATCCGGGATTTCTTCCGTAAGACCACCGGCGTCGCCACCACGATCCATACGGACGAGGCCACCATCATCCAGACCCGCCACCGCATCCCCGAACAGCCGCTCACCGAGTCGCAGATCATGGTGTATCAGGTGCCGCTGCCGGAGCCGCTGCGTTGGCTTGAACCGAGCGAACAGGAAACCCGCACCCTCCACGCGCTGGAGGAATACGGGATCATGAACGTCAAGCTGTACGAGGACATCGTGCATCACGGGACCATCGCCACGGGCTTCGATTACCCTGTGCGCGTGGCCGGGCGGTACATCATGAGCCCTTCGCCCATCCCGCGTTTCGACAACCCCAAGATGCACCAATGCCCGGCGCTGCAGCTCTTCGGGGCTGGGCGCGAAAAGCGGCTGTACGCCATCCCGCCGTATACCGATGTGGAAAGCCTCGATTTCGAGGATTACCCCTTCACCGTGCAGTCGTGGGACGAAGCCTGCGCCATCTGCGGCTCCACGGACACCTATCTGGACGAAGTCATCCTCGACGATCAGGGGAACCGCATGTTCGTATGTTCCGATACCGACTGTTGCGCCCGCCGGGCCGCCGTGCGGGACGGGCAGGGAGGCGCGCAATGAAGGACTGGAACGCCGCCCCCATCCTGTCGGCCAGGAACCTGACCCGCCGTTACGGGGAGCACATCGGCTGCCGTGACGTCTCCTTCGACCTCTGGCCCGGTGAAGTGCTCGGCATCGTGGGCGAATCCGGGTCGGGCAAAAGCACGCTCCTGAATATGCTTTCGGGACGCATGGAACCGACCTCCGGGACGATCGTCTACCGCGACGCCGCCGGGCGTGAGCGGAATATCCACGCATTGCCGGAAGGCGAAAAGCGCCGCCTTCTGCGTTCCGAACTCGGATTCGTGCACCAGCGCCCCTCGGACGGCCTGCGTATGCAGGTCAGCGCCGGGGCGAACATCGGCGAACGGCTGATGGCCGAAGGCGCGCGACATTACGGCACGCTGCGCGGCAGGGCCCTGCAATGGCTGGAGCGCGTGGAGATCGACGCCGGGCGCATCGACGACAAGCCCGCCCTCTATTCCGGGGGAATGCAGCAGCGCCTGCAAATCGCCCGGAACCTCGTCACGTCGCCGCGTCTGGTGTTCATGGACGAGCCCACCGGCGGCCTCGACGTGTCCGTGCAGGCCCGCCTGCTCGACCTTCTGCGCCATCTTGTGCTGGACATGGATCTGGCGGTCATCCTCGTCACCCACGATCTC
This sequence comes from Bilophila sp. T19-St14, assembly GCF_059728385.1. NCBI lineage: Bacteria > Pseudomonadati > Thermodesulfobacteriota > Desulfovibrionia > Desulfovibrionales > Desulfovibrionaceae > Bilophila > Bilophila sp. T19-St14. The sequence continues at coordinate 961,370 of NZ_BAAGFT010000001.1, read as the reverse complement.
GCCGTGGCCCGCCTGCTCTCGCACCGGCTCATGGTCATGTACCGGGGGGAGGTCGTGGAAACGGGGCTCACCGATCAGGTGCTCGACGATCCGCATCACGCCTACACGCAACTCCTCGTCTCTTCCATCCTGCAAGGGTAAGCCATGAACACTCCCATCATTGAAGTCCGAAACCTGAGCAAGACCTTCGTGCTGCACCAGCAGGGCGGGGTGGCGATCGAGGCCCTTTCCGGGATCAGCTTTTCCGTGGACGCGGGCGAGTGCGTCGCCCTGCACGGGCCGTCCGGCGCGGGCAAGTCCACGCTCCTGCGCGCCCTCTACGGCAACTACCTCCCCACGGGCGGCTCCATCCGGGTCCGCTGCGGCGGGGAGGATGTGGACATCACCAGCGCCGATCCCCGGACCGTCATCCGGCTGCGGCGGGGCTGCATCAGCTACGTCAGCCAGTTCCTGCGGGTCATCCCCCGCGTGGGCACGCTGGATCTGGTCGCGGAACCCCTGCTTGAGGCGGGCGAAGGGCAGGCCGCCGCCCGCCGCCGCGCCGAAGGGCTGCTTTCCCGGCTAAACCTGCCCGAACGCCTGTGGCACATCGCGCCCGCCACGTTTTCCGGCGGCGAGCAGCAGCGGGTGAACATCGCGCGCGGCTTCATCCGCCCGTCCCCCATCCTTCTGCTCGACGAGCCCACGGCCTCGCTGGACGGCGCGAACCGGCAGGTGGTCATCGACCTGATCCGCGAGGCGCGCGGGGACGGGGCCGCCATCGTGGGCATTTTCCACGATGACGTGGCCCGCGAAGCCGTGGCCGATCGCACCATTCCCGTCAGACGCCCGTAACCTTTTTCATCAAGAGTATACAGCCATGAACGAAACCGTATTCACCAACGCCAAGCTGATCACGCCCGACGCGGTCGTGGAGGGCACTCTCGTCGTCCGCGACGGGCGCATCGTTTCTCTCGACAACGGCGCGAGTTCGCTCGCGGAACGCATCGATCTGGAAGGCGACTACTTGATGCCCGGCCTTGTGGAGCTCCACACCGACAACCTTGAAAAGCATTTCATCCCGCGCCCCAAAGTGCTCTGGCCTCAGGGCGTGCCCGCCTTTTTCGCCCACGACGCCCAGATCATCGCGTCCGGGATCACGACCGTCTTCGATGCCCTTTCCGTGGGCGAGTACCACGACAAAGGCCGTATCGCCATGCTCGGCAAGGCCGTGGGCGCGCTGAACAGTTGCCGCTCCACCGGGAAACTCCGGTCTGAGCACCTGCTGCACCTGCGCTGTGAAGTGGCCGACCCCCGGATGCAGGATCTTTTCTTCCCGCTGTCCGATACGCCCGCGCTCAGCCTCGTGTCGCTCATGGATCACACGCCGGGCCAGCGCCAGTGGCGCGATACCTCTTCCTACCGCACCTATTACAGCAACATCGCCTCGTGGACGGATGAGGAATTCGAGCAGGTCGTCGAACGGCTTCAGACCGCGCGCGACGGCTGCGCGGAGGACAATGCCGCGTCCGTCATGGCTTTCTGCAGGGAACGCGGCCTGCCGATGGCGAGCCACGACGACACGCTTGTGGAACACGTCGAAGAAGCCCTCGATAACGGCATCGCCATCAGCGAATTCCCCACCACGATGGAGGCGGCGCGCCATGCCTCCGAAAACGGTATGCTCGTGCTCATGGGAGCGCCCAACGTGGTGCGCGGCGGCTCGCATTCGGGGAATATTTCCGCGCTGGAGATCGCACAGGCCGGGTATCTGGGGAGCCTTTCCTCGGACTATGTGCCCGTCAGCCTTCTTGAAGCGGCTTTTGCTTTGAGCGAGGGCGGGTATATGTCCCTCCCGGCTGCGGTGGGGCTCGTGACCGCCAATCCCGCCGAAGCCGTGGGCCTCACGGATCGCGGCAGCCTCGAAGTGGGGCGGCGGGCGGATCTTGTGCGCGTGGGCATGGTTGAGGGGCAGCCCGTGGTTCGGAATGTCTGGCGGGAAGGCACGGAGGTTTTCTGATGCGGCAGGGCCAGCTTGTTTACGTCATGGGCGCTTCGGGTTCGGGCAAGGACAGCCTGCTGCAAGCCCTGCGTCCCCGTTTGCAGGGGCTCCCGGTGGCCTTCGCCCGGCGATACATCACGCGGCCTCTCTCTGCTAGGGGCGAACGCCATATCGCCGTCTCCCCGGAACGGTTCGCGGCTATGGCGGCGTCCGGGGAGTTCGTGATGGACTGGCAAAGCCACGGCCTCCGGTACGGCATCGGGAAAGGCATCGAAACAACGCTTGCTCACGGGCATGTGGTGCTCATGAACGGTTCGCGGGGGTATCTGCCCGAAGCGATCCGCCGTTTCCCCAACCTTGTCCCCGTGCTCGTGGAAGTGGACGCTGCCGTACTTCGGGCGCGTCTGCTGGCGCGGGGCCGGGAACAGGGCGCGGATATTGAAGAGCGCATCGCCCGTGCTTCGATGCCTGCCGAATATCCCAACGGGGTACGCCGTATCGACAACTCCGGCCCGCTGGAGGAGTCGGCGGAGGCTTTTTACCGGATGGTTGCACGGTTGGTTGAAGAAAAAACGGCTTTTCGCCAGTAAAGCGGATCGGGAACCCTATCCCGGCAATTCATATTGTTATCGGACGGAAAAGGAAGCGGCGGCTTCCTTTTTTCTTTGCTGCAACGGAACTCCCTTTTGCAACCTCCCCGCCAGTCGAAGTTTTCGCGGGTGGGGGTGTGGGGGAGGGGGCCTTTTTCAAAAGGCCTCCTCCCCCACATTCTTAATTTATACGCCCACAGGCACCGTCCCGGCCATGATGCCGCACCCCTGCGGAAGATCCAGCGGGAGGCGGCGGATGTCCTCAAGCCCCGCGTTGCGCATGAATCCGGCAAGCTCCTGCCTTGTGTAGGACTGCCCGTCAGGCGTCCCGACAAGCATGTTGAGATCGAACAGCGCCGGGTGCTGCGGCCCGCTGCGGTTGTCGTCGAGGATGAATTCCTGAATGAGCAGAAGGCCGCCCGGAACGAGCGACTGCGCGGCTTTCCGTACAATGTTGGCGGACTCGTCAAAGCCCGCGCCGTGCAGGATCTGGGAGAGCCAAGCTACATCGAACCCGCCGGGAAGGTCTTCGGTGGTAAAGTCCCCGCCCGTGAAAATGATGCGATCGGCCATGCCTGAATCGGCGATGACGCGTTTCGCAAAGGGGCGTGTTGTGGGGAGATCGAAAACCGTGGCGCTCAAGCCGGGGTTGCGGCGGCAGAAGTGGATGGCATAGGCCCCGGTCGCGCCGCCGAGATCAAGCAGGTGGGAACGGCCGGAAAGGTCGATGTGCGGAACGCTGCGTTCCGCCTGAGCGTTGGCGATATTGTACATCCCCATGAGGAAACTTTCCCGCTCGCCCGTATCCTCGGCCTCGACGGAAGAGCGGCGGCGGATCGGCCTGTTTTCGCGGACGGCCTCGTCCAGTTTGGCCCAGCCGGGCATAAGGTGGCGGTGGTGTTCCACAATGTGCCCGATATAGCCGGGGTTGCCGCGGCACAGGTGATTCCGCGAAAAGGGCGGCAGTTCGCAGGTTTCACCTTGGCGGCTCAGCAGGCCCATGCCGCACAGGGCGGTTATAAGGCGGCCGAGGCTTTGGGGGGCGCACCCTGTCCGGTCGGCGAGTTCCGCCACAGTCAGCGGCCCGTTGGCCAGCGGGGTGAATACGTCCAGATGCACGGCGGCGTGGATAGCGCAGCTTTCCCAATACATTCCTGAAGCGTGGAGCAAGGCGGAAGGGGTCCAGTTTTTCATAGCGCACCTCCTGTCTTTGGGGAGTAGCATCCCTCGCACGTTGCCACAACCGCCGAGATTCGATGAGGGGGAACCCGAAGCCCGACGGTCAAGTATCGGCGGGTGGAGAGGCATTTGCCTTTGTGATGATTTTTTTTCAAAAATTCATTTTGAATTTCATATAGTTAAAATGTGGCTTTCATTGCAAAAGCGAATGCCTCCGGGGGGATGGCGCCCGTGTATGCGGCGGGCGGCTGTTTTAGGGTGTGTCGTCAATTAGATATAATCTGTTGAAATTAATTAACTATTTTCAAGCCGCAACATATTGTTTTCAATAATTTTCAATAGTCCCATGTAAAATGACGACACGGCCCAGGGAGGCATCTTATTCTTCATTGAAAAATTTTTTTGTATGGGGCTGTACGGCTGCGGGCCTCTTGGGGCCTATGCCTGCCGTCAGGACGGCTTGTGCTGCCGTGCTGTGAGAAAGTATGCTGGAGAGGCGTTTTCATATGGGCCTGCCTGACGATACGCAGCTTGCGGAAGCCGAGGAAGAGGGGGGCATTTTTGGGGGGTGCCGCATTGGTATGTTTTTTATCGTTAAAATAAATGATATGATGTACCGTCATTTTTTATTTACGCTATCGCATCCTGAAAAATATGTTAAAATGGCATCATATCGTGTTTCGACACGCAGTATGTTTTTAGGAAACACTATGATTTTTTTGAGAAAACATATAGTGTACCCATACAGTCCGGCGGCGTTCCGGAAGGTTGGAGCCAAACGGCATGTCCGGGCATGCCGCTTTATATAACCCTAGCGGCAAGGAACAGGGTCGGAGAATGAGAAGGCATGGATACGCGGGATATCCGTTTTGAGGGCGATCATCCTGTGCTGTTTGTTCTTTTGTTTTCCCGCGCAGGCAGATGATAACGGGGGTTCCGTCCGGGTGGGGTATTACGAGGACGGGGATTATATGTCCCGTGGCCGGGCCGCTGAGTATATTGGCTTTAATATCGAATTACTGCAGAAGCTCGCCAAGGTCGGCGGCATGCGTTATGAAATGGTGGATGCGGGCAGTTGGGAAAACGCATGGCATGAGCTTTTGGAAGGGCGCATAGACATGCTTCCCGCCGTGTTCCGCACGGAAGAACGGGAAAAAGAGGTGCTCTTCTCCAACCTGCCTATGGGGACGCTTTACGTCACCCTCAATGTCAGGGCTGACGACAAACGATATGGCTACGAAGATTTTCGTTCCTTCCAAGGGATGCGGGTCGGCATCATTCGGGGCAGCAGCGATGGGGAGCGTTTTCTGCGGTATTGCGAGAAGTCCGGCGTCAAGCCGGTCATCATCCCCTATGCCGAGACGCAGGCGTTATTGAGCGCCCTTGAGGACGGGACGCTTGACGGCGCCGCCATTACGCATCTTGGCCGCAGCAGCACGTTCCGAAGCGTGGCCCAGTTCTCCCCGGAGCCGGTATATATCGCCGTGGCGAAAAACAGGCCGGATTTGCTTGCCCGCCTTGATACGGCGATGAATTCCATCGTGCTGCGCGATCCCAACTACATGATGCGGCTGTACGACAAGTATTTTGCCGTCAGCATGGCGCAGCAGCCTGTGTTCACCAAGGAGGAGGAAGCGTACCTCAAACAGGCGGATGTGATTGTTGCGGCATATGATCCCTCATGGGCGCCGCTGGAGTATATTGATCCCGAAACCGGGATGTTCTCCGGCGTCACGTCGGATCTGCTGGCCGCTTTTTCAGAATACACGGGATTGCGCTTCCGTTTTGAGCCTATGGGGCAGGCCGAGGCGCTGGGGAAGCTCAAGGAAGGGCTCATTGATCTTGTCTGCTCCGTAACGGGGGATTACCTCTGGGACGAGCGAAACAAGATGCATACGACCCGCCACTACCTGCGGGCGCCCATCATGCTGGTGCGGCCCAAGCAGCCGCAAGCCATCGAACGGATAGCCCTCCAAGGAGGGTATTGGTTTTCGGAGCATGTGGCGGCGGATCATCCCGGCAAGGAAATCATTTTTTACCAGAACGTGCGGGAATGTTTTGATGCGCTGCTCAGGGGCGACGCGGACGCGGTTTATGCGAACGTCTATGTGACCAACCAACTGCTCTCGGAGCGCCGTTATGAGTCCCTGACGGCTACGAGCATGAACAAGTACGTAAGTGAAATTTGCTTCGGCATTTCCAAGTGCGCAGATCCGCGCCTCCTCTCCATACTGGACAAGTGTATCCAATATACTGCGGCGGAGTGGATGGACGAACTGGTGCTGAAGAACACCACCAAGCCCCGCCAGATCGCGCTGCTCGATTTTGTGGCCCAGCACCTTATTGAGGTAGGGTGTGGGATGCTGGCGGTATTTGGGGTGATCTTGCTGCTGTTGGTCTACAACCTCGTCATCAAGACGAGGAGCAACCACCGCATACAGGCCCTGCTGTACCGGGACGGGCTGACCGGCCTCGACAACATGAACAAGTTCTATGTGGAGGCCGGCAGGCTGCTCCGGAGCGCGCCGGACGGAAGCTATGCCCTGCTGTACGGGGACATCAACCAGTTCAAAACGATCAACGCCAACCTCGGTTTCGCTGTGGGCGATCAGATCCTGCGGGCCTTCGGCGCGATCCTCCAGCGCAACGTCAAGGATGGGGAGTGCTGTGCCCGTGCATCGGCGGATCACTTTATCCTGCTGGTGCGCTGTTCCGATTGGGAATCTCTGCGTGCGCGCATAGAAGAAATCGACATGGAGCTGGACGAGTGGCGGCGCCTGCAGGACATTGCGTACCGGATTATCACGGTATTCGGCATTTATTTGGTGAGCGGGACGGAAGAGTTCGATATGCACCGCATGTTGGATTTTGCCAACTACGCGCGCAGGAACGCCAAGCAGACGATGAAGACCATTGTCCTTTATGACGAGAAGATGCGGCAGGCAGCGCTGCTGCAGCGCGAACTGGAGGGAAGGCTGGAGATTGCCCTGTTCAAAGGGGAGTTCGACGCCCATTTCCAGCCCAAGGTGGATATGCGGGACGGCGCACTCATCGGCTGCGAGGCGCTGGTTCGGTGGAACCATCCTACGCGGGGCCTCCTTATGCCGGGAAGCTTTATCCCGTTTTTTGAACGGAACGGTTCCGTGGTCGAAGTGGATCTGTATATTTACGAACTGGTTTGCCGAACCGTGCGCGAGTGGTTGGATCGCGGGATGAACGTCAATCCCGTTTCCTGCAATTTTTCGAGCCTGCACTTCGACAGCCCGGACTTTCCCGAACTTGCCGCGGCGATTGCGGATCGCCACAATGTCCCGCACGCGCTTTTGGAGTTGGAAATTACCGAAAGCGCGATCATGCGCAATCCCCAAATCGTCTGTGCCCAAGTGTTGCGGCTGAAGGAGCTCGGCTTCATGATCGCCATCGACGATTTCGGATCAGGGTATTCTTCCCTTGGGCAGTTGCAGCAGTTGATGGCCGACGTGCTCAAACTCGATCGCAGCTTCGTGCGGCGCGGGATGTTCGGGACGAGGGAACGGATTGTCATCAGCAACGTCATCCACATGGCCGGGGAGCTGGGCATGCAGGTCATCTGTGAGGGCGTGGAAAACGCGAAGCAGGCTGAAATGCTTATTGAGCTCGGCTGTTACTATGCGCAGGGATTCTACTACGCGAAGCCGATGCCGAAGGACGCATTTGAGGGGCTCCTGGAGAAAGGCAACGTGCCGCACGGCGAAGAAATCAGGAATGGGGCTTCGTAAGGGGCCGCAGGGCATGTGAAGCCGGATATATTTTCCCTTTGTATCCAAGGAGCCCTTCCGTAACGGGATAAAGCCATGTCCGGGAATTTTTTCGGATATGGCTTTTCCGCTATGGGACTCCTAAGGGGAGGCCGCAAGGGAGGCGGTGCCATAAGCCAGAGGCTGTGCCATAGGAAATGGTTGACGTTTTTTCCCCGAAGTCCCAAAGGAACAGCCAGCCAAATGCCTTCTGCCAAAAGCAGGCCGGGAAGAGCATCATGCCCGCTGAGTCAGGGATCGCCAGCATCCTTGAATGGAAGCTCCAGGAAATCGAAGTGGACAGGCGATCCGCCGTAACCCATATGAAGGCGCTTGCGGCTTCCATTGCCGCCGTGTTCCCCATCGCGCGGGGTGGATCTGGCACGGGATGAAGAAGGTGAGCGCCGCTCCGCGAAACCACGCTGTCCGCGTACCGGGTCGCGGAAGGCGGAGCGGAATCCTCCATTGCCGTCAAGGGGCATGACGAAATCGCGGAACTGCGGGCCATGCTCAACGTCATGCTCGGCAGCCTGCAAAAGGACGCGCGTATGCTGCGTGGGCTTTCTTATAGTGATCCGTTTATGGCCCTTTGAAACCGCCGCTACTTCCGCAAGGTGCTTTCCGGCGGGCTGCGCCGGGTGCAGGAAAAGGCGGGGAAGGGGCAGGCGTCCATTGATGTGGATGCGTCAAGGGCATCAACGGTACGTTCGGCCACGCCGCCGGGGATATGGTTCTGCGGGAGTTCGCAAAGCTCGCGGGGGAGAAGCTCCCCGACCCAGCGACGTTCGCACGGCTTGGGGGAGACGGATTTTGCGCTGCTCCTGCCCGATGCCGATGAGGGTGCCTTGTTCCGCTAGCTTGAGGCGATCCGGGAAGCCTGCACGGAACGGCTGCTTGTCCATGCCGATCGGGATGTGCGTTTCAGCATCAGCGTCGGGGGCTATCGGTTTACGTTGTCGGCATTATAGGCACGTCTGAGGAGAGCGGAAAGGCCATTTCCGAGCTGTTCCGCCATGCGGATTCCGCCCTTTATTATGTCTAAAGAAGCGGGGCGCAACCGGGTGACGCTCTGGAACCCCGGCTGCTCATTTCCCTGTCCCGAAAGCCGCTGGAAGGGGCAGCCTGTTCCGCATGGTGGTTGTTAGGGCGGTGGGAGTGGGAAACAGGACAGTGCGGAAGGCATGCCGGGCAAGGGAGGGCATCCTGAGGGCCCCGGTTTGGGGGGAAAGACGGGATACGTGACGCCGATCACGGCAAATTATACAATATCGGGTAAGATGGGGCATCCCGTTTGAAAGGAGCCGTTCGTGACCACCATGCGTTTGATCCTGTGCCTTGTCCCGTCCTCGCTGGCTTTTGCATTGGGCGGCGCGCACTTCTGGCGTGCCGGGCAATACCCTTTTTCCGTTGGCTGCATGCTGTTCGCACTGCTCGTTTGGAGGCGGGAGGCATGGATACGGCAGGCCGTGCTTATCCTGCTGCCGCTGTTGGCCGCGCGTTGGATATGGACGGCGGCGCAGTCCGTACAGCTTCGGATGTTCATGGAACAGCCGTGGATGCGGCTGGCGTGTATCCTGCTCGGCGTGTCGTTGTTCACCGCTACGGCGGCCTTGCTGCTGGAGGGAAAGACTGGGGATGCATGGTATGGGCGCGGCAAGAAAAGGGCGCTCATACGGACAGGGGCCTTTTTCGGAACCATCGCTGTCCTGACGCCGCTGCTTTTCGTCGCGCCGCAGGTCTTCCTGACGGAACGTTTCCTGCCCGGATGGGCACCGCTCCATATTCTGCTTGCCGGTTTTTGGGCTTCGTGGGTGGCCTCGCGGCTTGGGGACAGGGGAGCCGCGCCGCGCACACGCCTATTCATCTGGCGGCTGTTCTCGGCGGCCTTTTTCACACAGCTCGCCCTCGGCCTTGCCGGATACGGCCTGTTCCTCATGACCGGGAAGCTCCACCTTCCCGTGCCGGGCATGATCCTCGCGGCCCCGCTCTACCGTGGCGGCGGGCTGTTCATGCCCATCCTGTTCGGCGTCTCCGTACTGCTGGCCGGGGCTGCGTGGTGCAGCCACCTGTGCTATTTCGGGGTCTGGGATACCGTAGCGGCCTCCGGGCGCAAGGCCCTTCCGCCTCCGCGCTGGATGCCCCGGCTCCGGCTGGTTTGTCTTGGGCTCACCCTGACCGTCCCCATCCTCCTCCGGCTGTCCGGCGCGCCAACCGAGGCCGCCGTTGCGCTTGGCCTGGCGTTCGGCTTGCTGCTCCTGCCCGTTGCCGCACTGTTGAGCCGCCGGTACGGTTCCGCCTGCTACTGCCTTGCCGTATGCCCGCTCGGACTGGTGGCGAGGTGGCTCGGCAAGATCGCGCCGTGGCGCATCCGGCGGACGGATGCCTGTACGCGCTGCCTCGCCTGCACCCGTGTCTGCCGGTACGGTGCGCTGACCCCGGATCGGCTGGAGTCGGGAAGGCCGGGCCCCGGCTGTACGCTGTGCCGGGATTGCCTTTCCGTCTGCCGCCATGACGGGCTGGCCATGACCTTGTACGGGAAAACGTGCGGAGCCGCTGAATCCGTTTTTGTTGTGCTCCTCAGCATCATGCACGCCGTATTCCTTGCCGTCGCCCGCGTATGAGTCGTGGCCCGCAAGGAAAAGAAGCTGAGAGCCCGTCTCCCTTGCATGGTTCCCCACCACGGTTTCCCGCTCCCACTCGTGATGCTCCTCGCGTTGCCCGCGCATGCCGCCGTTGAACTTTCAATAGGCAGAAGGCTTTTGCTTTGGCTGTGTTCAATTTTGCGGTTGATGATTTTTTCAATGAAAATCAATAGATAAAAGCTCGTTCCACGTCTGGTGATGTGGGCCTCTCTCATTTTTTGTTCATTACATGAAATCCAGTTTTGAAGAATTGTTGCGAGACCTCCAAATCATTTCCAAAGAACTCTTCCTTTCCAGTTGGAATCTTGTATCAACCACAAACTTAAACACAGCCTTTGCTTTTGGGGGGGCTTCCTTGTGGAATCTCCCCCCTTTGGCTATGGCGTTTGCAGGGATATGGAATGTTGGAGGGGCCGGTTTGGATGGGGTTTTGCGGCGTTGTTCCGTAAGGCCGTATTATTAGGAAATGGTTGATGCTTCATTTCTCAGGGCTCCAACGGAAGAGAGACAGTTGCCTTTTTGATGATTTTCTAAAAATCATTTTGAATTTCAAATAGTTGAAATGCTGATTCCATTGCAAAAGTGGATGTCTCAGGAAGAACCAAGAATGTGTCTCAGGCATAGAGTCCGCCAACGGAAAACTGAAGAAAAAGCCTGTATTTTCGGCATACTGTGGAGATGAAAAACTGCATCCCATGACATGGCCTTCTGCAAAAGGCCGTGCCATAGGAAACGGTTGATGCGTGATTTCTTGAAGTTCCAAAGGAATGGCCAATAAAATGCCCCAATCATGGAGCCCACCAGCGGAAAAATTGGAGAAAAAGCATATATTTTCAGTCTATTGATGAAACAAAACAACCATGTGCCCTGACAGGGCCTTTTATTTTTAGGCTCTGTTAGAGTTTGTGGTTGTTTCATCTCCACAGTGAGGTGAAAATACAGCCTTTTTCTCCGGTTTTCCCCTTGGCGGGATCCACGGCTAAGGCATTTTTCCGGTTATCCCTTTGGAACTTCAAGGAAAAAAGCATCAACCCTTTTCTATGACACAGCCTATTTAGGGGCTGTGTTAAAGTTTCCGGCTGATACAGCAATCAGAGGTCGTTCATCTGCCCCTGTTTCAGCGGAACATTCGCTGCCGTGAAGGTGGCCGCACTTCCAGCGCAGTGAAAGGCACCCTCCGCCAACGGCTGACGGCGCTTCGTCTCACGCGGCTTCGCCGCTCTCAACCGCGCTTCGCGAGGCATTTGACCGTTCCTCGCCCCCTCCATGCCGCATTGCCATGCGGCGGGGGACGTCCTCAAAGCTCGCTGACGCTCACGCCTCCGGCGGTTAAAGGAGCATATTTCTCTTTATTAACCGTAAACTTGAACAGAGCCATTTTTTCAGCATGTTGTGGAAATAAAACAGCCAAATACTCTGACAGCGCCATGCCCAAAAGCCCCGGCTTGGGAGAAAAACGGGGCTGGCCCTTTCCGGGAACCGGGACGGGGCAAGAAGGCGCTGCTTTGGGCTGAAGTTGGGGCCTGCTTGAATTCGGGGGGCTGATACCAGCCGGGGAGCCCTGCCGTGAGCTTGCCCTGCGGTTTCAAACTTTTACCCGCAAGGGTGGGAAGAGTACGGCAACCTGCTTTTTCAATGACCGGGTGCTCTCTTATCCGTGAAGGTAGAGGGCGTATACGGATTGGCCTTTACGGTTAAAACGGGCTCCCATACGCGAGGGAGGGAAAAAGAGGGGAGGGGAAATGCTCTCAGCTTCCCCTCCCCACAGTATCCTCTTTCTTCTCTCTCTCTCTCTCTCTCTCTCTCTCTTCCAATCCCTCTTTTAATTGGCGGGAGCAGGTTGGGCTGCGGGGGCCGCTTCCGTTGCCGCTGCCGGTTCTTCAGGGGCAGGCAGCGACGTGGCTTGTGGTTCCGCGGCGGCAGGGGCTTCAACGGGAGTGGAAGGTGCGGGAGCGGCCTGCCCGTCAGTTGCCGAGGCAGCCGGTTCGGAAGGCTGCACGGGCGTTTCAGAAGGCGTATCCTCCATTGCGGGAGGTTCCTGAGCCGGGAAGGGCTCCACAGGCGCGGTTATGTCCACAGAAGCGGCAGCCGTCGCGTAGTACGCCATCGGAGCCGTATAAACCAACACCAAGAACGTCAGGACAAGCAGCGCGCCTCCGGCGAAGGAGCGGTTGAGCCCCTTCCAGAGGATGATGCCGAGCAGGATGAGCCCGCAGGCCTGTACCAATGCGGCTGTCAAAGCCAACGGCGCGGGCTGCAAAGCGGAAAGCGGCGCGGGGAGTTCGCCGAGGAACAACGGATAGATGTTCGCTGCGGCGAAGAGGAGGCCAAGGGCGATCAAGAGGAGCGCCAACAGGAGGAAAAAGCCGCGGCTGCCGCGCGCGGAAAGGTTCAGCACGCCTTGGGCGGTCAGGACGGCCAAAGGCGGCAGGAGGGGCATCAGCAGCACGGGCATGTTCGCGCCGAGCAGGGCGAGAACCGCCAGCGTCACGATGACGCTGCACCACAGCCAGCCTTGGCCGGGGCGCTGTTTGCGGTTGACCACGATCCCCTTGAAGAAGACGCCGATCCGTCCCCACGGAAGGAAGAGCAGGAGCAGCGTCCACGGGAGCCAAAGGACGGCGAGCAGGGCTACGATGATCCAAGAATCCTGCCCTTGCAGTTTCCATGCCTCAAGGATGGGGGCCAGATATTCGTTTTCGAGGAGGCTCTTCAGCAATTCGCGCCCACCGTCGCCAAAAGCGATGAGCGTACCCCATGAGAGCAGCAGGACGAGCAGCAGCCCGAACGCGAGAGCGCCGTCGCGCGCCCCGGCCCGGCGGAACGTCCCGCGCCAGATGAGGAATACGAGACTGACAAGCAGCGGAAGGACGAGGCCAAGCAGGCCGCCGGACAGTGTGGACAGGGCGACGAGCGCGAAACCGGCAAAGAGCCATAGGGGGGCAAATGCCTTGATCCATCCACGGTACAGACAGATGCCGGAAAGGGTAAGGACGGCCGTGAACAGCATGTCGCTGCCGGAAATCCGGGGCAGCCCCATACAGGCGAAGCCGGTCAGAAGCACCAGGCCGGATGCGAAGGCCGTGCGCCTGTCGCTGCCGGTGGCCCTGGCCAGGGCCCATGTCAGAAGGATCAGGAAGAGCGCGGACAGGGCGGAGGCGATGGGCAGGAGCTGCACCGGATAACCGCTGATCTGCTCCAACCCGGCTGTCGGCTGCACGCCGGGGATATACGCCGCCAAAGACAGGCTGTCGAGGCCGGGGATAAGGCTCAAGGCGCTCAAGAACCAGTGATAGACAGGGTACAGTTCGGGGGCGGGAAGGCCGGACGCGGCCACCCCGAACAGGCCGACGCCCAGGCTGTGCAGCGCGTGCAGCTCCCGGCCCATAAGCGTGGGCATGGATTGAATAAGCCAGAAAAGAATCAGGATCAGGGGGCCGACGGAAGCGAACCCGTTGAAACAGCGGGAAGCGAAGCTGGCTGTTTGCGCCTGGGCTTTCGGGGCGGGCTGTTCGGATACCTTGGCGGCGTTGGGCGCGGAGGCTGCGCTTTCTTCCTGAACGGGGGAAAGGGCGGCGGGATCCGGTTCCGCCGGGGGCGGCGTTGCGGCTTCCGTTTCCGGGGATGATGAGGGCTGCACATCCATATCCGTGGCCGCCGTTTCCGTCATGGGAGCGGCCTGCTCCGCGGAGGCGGGCTGGACGGGGGCGGGCTGCTGTTCTGCGGAGACGTTCGGCTCGTCTTTCTGAACGGGGGTATCTGTGCTCATATCTGCTCCTTCGATAGGATTTCAAAACAGCTATCGGGGGAGACTGTATCCGAGAATCGGCCCGGCGTCAGCAAAAGAATCCTTCCGCCGGGGGCGCCTCAGCAGCCAAACTGCCCCATCCTCCGCCCTGATTCGCGGTAGTGTTCGCGGATCGCCCCTTCCACCACAGCGGGGTTTCGCGTCTGTACGGCTTCAAAGATGTTCCGGTGCCGCTCCACGAATTCCTGTGGCGTGAACAAGACGTTCCAATGGTTATAGAACAGAAATTTGGAAATGTTCGTACAGGCGGAACGGGCCATTTCCACGAGACGGCGGTTTGCACAATGGGCGAGCAGGGCGTTGTGGAAGGCGTCGTCGACTTCGGTGAACTCGTACAGGCCGCCCACCCTGGGCGCAAGGCGGGCCATATGCTCAACCATGCCTGAGATCCTGGCAATGTCCACGTGGGTCATGAGCGGCAGGGCGGCGGCCACACCCGCGCCTTCAAGGATGCCGCCGATTTCGTATTCGTCCTCTATTTCCTGACGGGTCATCTTACGGATATACTTCCCTTTCTGCGGTTCCGACGTAATCAGGCCGTCCTGCGTGAGGATTTGCAGCGCTTCGCGGATTGGCGCGCGGCTGATGCCGAGCCGTTCGGAGAGGACGACTTCCTTAACCTGCTCGCCGGGAGCGAGTTCGCCATCAAGTATGCAGCGTTTGATGAATTCGACAACTTGGCCGCTGTATGTTTGGCGTTTGAACGTGTGCATGGCTTCTCCTTCAAAGGGCACATGACGAAAAGGTTCGCAAGGCGTTTTGCAGTGCTCAAAAAGCGTATAACAGTAGAGGCAAGACGGGCAGCAGCCTCAATGTATTTTTCTATGGAACTACTGCATTCTGTAACGGAAATAGGCGCTACGTCAAGATGTTGAAGACATTTTGTTACAGATGGAAAAATGTATATTGTCGCCATGCAATAAAAGGATACTGCGCGTCTTTTCAAAGCATTTGCGCAGGCGTTGGCGGTGTTTTCCCGTTTCCTTTTTCTTTCGGCCCTGTCATGGCATGTGGCTGTTTTATCCCCACACTATGGTGAAACTACAGACGGTTTATCCAGCTTTTCCGTCGAAGGGCTCCATGCTTGAGGCATTTTATTGATTATTCCTTTAAAATTTCAAGCAATAAGGCTTTACCCCCTTTCTATGGCACAGCCTTCCCTTTCCAAAGGGGGCGCTTCAAACGGGAGGCGTGAAGCGATAACGCCCAGATGCAGTTCCGGGTGCTGGGCAAGCCAGTGTTTTTCATCAGGGTAGAGGAAAAGTTGGGTTTCGGCAAAGCGATGGAGAAGAACGCCAACACAAACAAAAGGGCCCCAGCATCGTTCGGAAGATGAGGAGGAGGAGCGGCTGGGCGCATGTAAGAGCACGGCATGTCCGCATGTTGACGTGGAGACGTGCTTAATGGAAAGATATTTCCAGTAGTTTGTATTACAAATCCTTTTAGGGGATCAAGCAACCGCACTCACAGACATTGAAAAAGGATATTTCCATGCCCTACGAAACCACACACCGATTCCTTGCCTCGGAATTGCCGGTCGTCGAACCGGAATCCTGCCTGTTCCATGTGCTGCCCGTGCCTTTGGAGGCTACGGTGTCGTATGCAGGAGGGACGGCACGGGGCCCGGAAGCCATTCTTGAGGCCTCCGATCAACTTGAATTGTGGGATGGCGAATCCGTCCCCGCCGAAGCGGGCATTTATACGTGGCCGGCGGTCGATACTTCCGGTTCCCCGGAAACCGTGCTCGGCAGGGTGGAAGCGGCGGTCGAGGGCATCCTTGGCCGCAACGGCCTGCCCGTATTGCTTGGCGGTGAACATACCGTCACCTACGGCGCCCTCGCGGCGCTGAAAAAACGGTTCGGGACATTCGGGATCATCCAGTTCGACGCACACGCGGATTTGCGAGACAGCTACGAAGGGAGCCCGTGGAGCCACGCGTGCGTCATGCGGCGCGCGGTCAAGGACTTGGGGCTGCCGCTGGCCCAGTTCGGCGTGCGGGCCATGTGCCTTGATGAAGTGGAAGCACGCAAGGAACACGGCGTCATATTCCATGATGCGGCCTCCATTGCCCGCAACGGCCTTCCTGAATCCCTGCTTCCCCCGGATTTTCCCCGTCAGGTGTATCTGACCTTTGACGTGGACGGCCTTGATCCGTCGATCATGCCCGCGACAGGGACGCCCGTCCCCGGCGGGCTCGGTTGGTACCAGTCTCTTGATATTGCGGAACGGACGCTGTCCGGGCGGGATGTCCTTGGGTTCGACGTCGTGGAGCTGGCTCCGGTGCCCGGAATGCACGCTTCCGATTTTGCCGCCGCCCGCCTTGTTTACGCCCTTATGGGGATCACAGCGCGCGGTCGCGGCTGAAACGGCTCAGCCCTGCCGCAATCATTCCTTAAAAGGGGAAAGCCCTGTCATAGCAAAAGATTGATATTTTATTCATGTAATTCTAGTCAGTACTGAGGAAAGCGCTTTTATCTCTGGGCTCACCAACAAGCACCTCCAAAAGACTCAATGAAATCAACTATTCTAAAATGGCATCAATCAAATGCTATGACAGGGCCAAAGGGAAAGCTTTCCTTCAAAAAAGCTTTCCCTCTTTTTATGGGGTTCAGCCTGTTGAGGATACGAAGCATCCGAAACAAGAAACGACCCGCTATGTGTGGGGATTATGGCAGGCTCTGCCAGAGCAAACGGTTGTTGTCTGATTTTTTTGCAATTTCAAATGATTTTGTCGTAGCATGCGGTCGTTTTTTTATTTTTGGCTCTGTCATAGTACATGGTTGTTTTGTTTCAGCAATATACTGAAAATATATGCTTTTTCTCCAAATTTTCCGCTAGTGGGCTCTGTGATTGGGGGGATTTTATTGGTTATTTTTTTGAAATTTCAAGGAAATAAAGCATCAACCGTTTTCTATGACACAGCCTTTCAAATAAAGAACCGATAAAAAAAACAGCGATAAATTGTTTCAATAAGGATCTGTCATAGCATATAGTTGTTTCATCTCCACAGCATGGTGAAAATACGGCCCTTTTATCCGGTTTTCCCATGAACGGAATCCTTGGCTAAGGCATTTTTCCGGTCATTCCTTTGGAGCTTCAAAGAAAAAAACAGCAACTATTTTCTATGACACAGCAATAAAAATATATAGCCCTTTTATAGGGTACGGCTGGTTTACATCCTCAATATGGTGAAAATACAGACTTTTTACTTATCTTGCATTGGTGTCCTTCATGGCTAACGCATTTTATTTGGGTTATTCCTTTGGAGCTTCAAGAAAGAAAGCATCAACCATTTTCATGACACAGCCAAACATATAACTGCTCCATATTCACCATATCGTGTGAATATGGCGGCCGTGTTCTTACTATGCCGTGTCATTAATTGTATATAATATATTGAAATTATTTAATTATTTTTAAATCGCAAAAAGATTATTTCTAATAATTTCAAATGATTACATGGAAAATAACGACACAGCCTAAAGCCTTCTGGAAAAACAGAACGCCCCGTAAAGGGCGTCCAGAATATTGATGAAAAGGGATTCGATAAACACGAAACTCTTTGAAGTGGGAGGGGTGGGGTTTGGGGAGGGGAGGGAGAAACTTTCTTGAGAAAGTTTCTCCCTCCCCTCCCCAATTCCATATCCCTTACTCCCCAAGTTCACGCCCCCATACGCCGAGGCGCTCCATAATGAACTCGGAGATCTGCTGGTGCTCGGCCTTGCCCGTGCCTTCGATGCGCATGGGCGCGCCGAATTCAAAATGGATGGTCTTTTTGACGTCCACCGGGCCGAAATCCTTGATGAGGCTCCCGTTTCCCCACGCATCGGTCTTGAGCGCCACCGGAATGGCCGGAACCCCGGCGCGCTTGGCCAGCTTGACGCCGATGGTGTTGAAATGCGCGGGTTCAAAAACGGAACTGCGCGTGCTCTGCGGAAAAACAATGACCGAGCGGCCTTGCTTGAGCCTTGCCTCGCCGCCTTCGAGCACCGCGACGAGATCCTCACGGGGATTGCTGCGGCCGACGACGATGGGCTCGCGCGACCTGAGCACAGGGCCGAAAAAAGGATACTTCAGCAGGCTTTCCTTCACCACAAAGGTCACATCCTTCCACGGCTGGATCATGGAAGGCAGCACAAATGTCTCCAACGTGCTCATATGGTTGCCGATGAAGACGCAAGGACCTTCCAGGGAACGGAAGTGCTCCAGCCCGGCGGCTTCGATGCGGCAGCCCACGGCTTCGAGCGTGTGCACGATGCTCTCGCTGCTTTGAGTCCATGCCTCGCCGTCGTATTGGTTGCACATGGCGTTATAGCCAGCCTTGAGCACAATCCAGAGCATGGGCGCGTAGAACCCCAGGTTCGGGTTGATGCGGCTCAGGAGGGAAGGGGTACGCGGGGACGTCAGATAGCTGTCGGCGTCGAAGAGATGCGAAGGTGTCGTCATGGGGAAGCCTAACGGTTTTCGGTTTTAGTGCGTTTCAGGCGCTTGTTCCAGCTTGCCAGGCGGGGTTCCTCCCCATATTCCTTGGCCTGGTAGAACACGCGGTTCCTGACTGAGGGAGGGAGGTAGTCCTGCTCCACCCACGCCTGCGGAAAATTATGCGGGTATTTGTAATCCTTGCCGTACCCCCATTCGCGCTGGAGCTGCGTCGAGGCGTTGCGCAGATGCAGGGGCACGGACTGCGGGCCGTTGATCTTTACCTCCCGCGCGGCGTTGGCATAGGCCGCATAGGTGGAATTGCTCTTGCGCGCGAGGGCAAGGTAGACCACGGTTTCCGCCAGCGGGATGTAGCCTTCGGGCATCCCCACAAACTCCACGGCCTGCTGGCAGGCGACGGCCAGCGGCAGGGCCTGCGGATCGGCCAGCCCCACATCTTCGGAGGCGGACAGGATGAGCCTCCGGCAGATGAAACGCGGATCTTCGCCGCCTTCGAGCAGGCAGGCCAGATAGTACAGCGCCGCGTCGGGATCGCTCCCCCGGATCGATTTGATAAGCGCGGAGGCGTATTCGTAATGGCTGTCCCCATCCTTGTCGTGGCGGGCCATGATTTCGGGCAGGGTGGCCTTGACGTGGGGCAGGTTGCGCTTTTCTTCCGGCAGGGACGAGGCGTACTCCACCAGATTGAGCATGGTCCGGGCGTCGCCGTGGGCCGCCGTCGAGAGGAAATCAAGGATCTCGTCACTCAGGGTGACGGAAAGGGCCGCCGTGCCGCGCCTGCCGAGTTCGATCAGTTCGGGCCGCCCAAGCTGGCGCAGCCGCAGGACGTGCAGCCGTGAAAGCAACTGGCGGGTCACGCTGAAAGAGGGGTTTTCCGTAGTCGTGGCGATCATGGTGAGATCGCCGGACTCCAGCAGGGGGAGGAAAAAATCCTGCTGCGCCTTTGAGAAGCGGTGCAGCTCGTCGAGCACAAGGATATCGACGCCGGTAAGCTGGCGCCGGAGCTGTTGCAGGCCCGCTTCGGGAGCGCTCAGGCGCAGGACATTGCCGCCCCGGGCGCGTGCGAGCAGGAGGGCCAGCGTGGACTTGCCGCAACCCGGAGGGCCGAACAGAAGCAGGCTCGGAAGGCGCGGGCCTTCCATGAGCGTGGTCAGGCGCTCGGCGAGGTGGCTCTGTCCGACGAAGAGAGCCAGTTCGGAGGGGCGCAGGCGTTCAGGCAAAGGCTGGGACAGGGGCATGGAGGCTCCAAGCTTGCCCGCCGGGGCGGGTGCCGTTAGGCGTCGGCGCTTTCGAGGACGACTTCGTCCCTGCCGTCGCGTTCTTCCATAAGGACATTGACCTTTTCAGAGCGGGCCGTGTTGATCTTGCGGCCCACGTAGTCGCCGTGGATGGGCAGTTCGCGGTGCCCGCGATCCACGAGGACAAGGAGTTCCACCGTCTTGGGGCGGCCATAGTCGAGGATGGCTTCCAGCGCGGCGCGGATGGTGCGCCCGGTGAACAGCACGTCGTCGACGAGGATGACGTTTTTATTGTCGAGAGGTGTGGTGATGTTGGACTCGCCGATGGTGGGGCGGGCGTGCATCGTCGTCCAGTCGTCCCGGTACAGGTTGATGTCCAGCGTGCCGAAGGGCAGCCTCCGCCCAAGCTTGTCTTCCAGCGCCTTGCCGAGGCGGACGGCGAGGTCGACCCCGCGCCGCTGGATGCCCAGCAGAACGGTTTGTTCACAGTCTCCGTGACGTTCCATGATTTGGCAGGCGAGACGGTCGAGGACGCGGGCGATCTCGTCGGCATGAAGAAGGACGGTGGTTTTCATGGGCAACTCCTCTTGAGGGCCGGGTACGTGTGCCGCGAGAGGACGGGCTCCCGCGCGCCTTGCGAAACTCAGGATATACTATTCCCCGTAGCGTGAAAAGATCGGATTTGTCCATGAAATACACGGGGACGGGCCCGTGGGGAGGCTCAGGGGGAGCAAATGAGGCTTGACAAGGGCCGCCCGGCAACTATGTTATCCCCACTCAGGCCGTCGCAGCGAGGGCCTGTAACACGCCCGCGTGTCCGGGAGAACGGCCTTCCCGCCCAAAGGCGTCGAGCCGGAACCGCCAATCTTAACCAATCCCGAAAGCAGCCGCAGAAAGCCTTTATCGAAAGACTGAAAGCGACGGATGAGGCTGCGTTGGAGGACCTGATGATCTCTCTTACCGAAGAGGCTCGCAAAGAGCTTGAAGCGTATTTTGAAGGCAAGGAAAAGACCCCCATCCGGGTGTACCTTGCCCCCGGCGGATGCAGCGGCCCCCGCTTGGCCCTCGCCCTTGACGAACCCGGCGAGGACGATGAAACGTCCGAGGACAACGGCCTGACGTTCTGCATCAACAAGGAACTGGCCGAAAAGGTCGGCGCGGTGACCATCAACCTGACCTATATGGGGTTTGTGGTTGAATCCGAAATCCCCCTGCCGAGCAGCGGCAACGGCGGCGGCTGCTCGTCCTGCTGCGGCGGCTGCGGCAGTTCCGGCGGCTGCCATTAAGCATGAGGCTGCGGGAAGCTCCTTCCCGCGCCGGTTCTGCGGCCATACGGCGGGGTTTCCGTTGCGCAAAAAGCGATTCCATGAGAAAAGCCCTAGCCAACGGCCCCTTGCCGTTCGTTTTTGTCCATTACCTTTGAAGAATACGGATACGGCGTTTTCCTGTGCGTGTCCGTTTCCCCTCTTCACCCTTTATTCCGGAGGAAACAACCATGTTTACCATTAGCGAAACAGCTTCCCATGAGCTGGAAGCGTATTTTGCCGACAAGGAAAAAACGCCTATCCGCGTGTATCTCGCCGCCGGCGGCTGACGCGGCCCGCGCCTCGCTCTGGCTCTGGATGAGCCTACTCCCGAAGACAAGGTTTTTGAGCAGGACGGATTTACCTTTTGCATCGCCGGCGATCTTCTTGAAACCGTGGGCGGCGTGACCATCGACCTGACGTACATGGGCTTTTCCGTCGAACCCGAAATCCCCCTTGCCAACACGGGAGGGAGCAGTTGCGGCGGCAGTTGTTCCTCCGGCAGCTGCGGCACCCACTAGCTCCCACAGCATTTGACGACAAAAAGGCGGTGTTCTTTTCGGAACACCGCCTTTTTTCATGCGGAAAGCCCGTTTGGGCTGCGTGGGCATGCCTGCGGCTACGGGCGCTTTTCGTGGCGCCCCCGGCTGCAGCAGGGACACCCGCCGGTATGCAGCGCGCCTTTTTCCTCCGCCTTGGCCAGCAGCCAGACGACGGCGACGAGAAAGGCGAGCGCCAGCAGGACGGACATGCTAGATTCCCATATTGTTGTAGCCGCAGTCCACGAACATGACTTCGCCGGTCACGGCGGATCCGAGATCGGAGGCGAGGAAGACGGCGGCCTTGCCCACGTCTTCGGTGGTCACGTTGCGGCGGAGGGGGGCGTGTTCTTCAATATGGTTGAAGATCAGCTTGAAGTCGGAGATGCCGGAGGAAGCCAGCGTCTTGATGGGGCCGGCGCTGATGGCGTTGATGCGCACGCCCTTCGCGCCGAGATCGACGGAAAGGTAGCGGACGGAAGCTTCAAGGGCCGCCTTGGCGACGCCCATCACGTTGTAGTTGGTGATGATCTTCTGGGCCCCGTAGTAGGTCATGGTGAGCACGGACGCGCCGGGGTTCAGCATGGGCTCGAAGGCATGGCAGAGCGCGGTCAGGGAATAGGCCGAGATGTTCAGGGCCGTGGCGAAGCCGCTGCGGGAGGTTTCGATGAAACGCTTGGTCAGATCTTCACGGTTGGCGAAGGCGACGGAGTGGACGAGCACGTCCACGCTGCCCCATTTTTCCTTCACGAGAGCGGCGGCTGCGGCGATGTCTTCGTCGCTGGTCACGTCGCAGGGGAAGATGAACTCGCCGCCGAGCTCCTCGGAGATGGGTTCCACGCGCTTGTGGATGGCTTCACCGGCATAGCTGAACGCCAGCCGGGCGCCTTGTTCCTTAAAGCAGGAAGCGATTCCGTACGCGATGCTTCTGTTGTTGGCTACCCCGAAGATGAGGCACTTTTTGTCTTTCAACAGCATGGTTTCCTCGTGGTTGGTACTGATGTGGAAAAGGGGCCTCCGGCGGCCGGAGGGAAAGCTCCCCCGGCGACAGGCAAACCAAAACGATCCGGGACTCCCTTCATCGGCGGAAAGGCAGTTTCCGAACCGCGAAGAGGCCGGCAACGGGTGGCCCGGCAACCCTGCGGACGGGTTTGATGGCGTCGGCCATACGCGCCCGGCGGCATTTCCGCCGCCCGGCTTCCCGCCTGCCGAGTGCTGGGCGGGCATACGGGAAAGCCCGGAGGAGGCCCTTTGAGATAAGCCCTCCTCCGGTTTTCCCTCATTTTATATTAGAGGGCAAGCTCGGAGCCGGTCAGGATGCGGTAGGCTTCGAGATATTTGTTCCGGGTGGCTTCGACCACTTCCTTGGGCAGGGCGGGCGGCGGCGGGGTCTTGTCCCACGGCTGCGCGGACAGCCAGTCGCGGAGGTACTGCTTGTCGAAGCTCGGCTGGCTCTGGCCCGCCTTGTAGCCCTCGGCGGGCCAGAAGCGGGAGGAGTCGGGCGTCAGCACTTCGTCGATGAGGGTCAGCTCGCCGTCAACCATGCCGAATTCAAATTTGGTGTCGGCAATGATGATGCCGCGGCTTTCAGCCCATGCGCGGCCTTCCTTGAAGAGGGCGAGGGCGATGCTCTCGATCTGGGCCGCAATGTCCTTGCCGAGGATTTCCGCGGCGCGGGCCGTGGAGATGTTCTCGTCGTGCTCGCCGAGTTCCGCCTTGGTGGACGGGGTGAACAGAGGCTGTTCGAGGCGGGCGGATTCCAGCAGGCCCTCAGGCAGCTTGTAGCCGCAGACGGAGCCGGTGGCCTTGTAGTCCTTCCAGCCGGAACCGGTGATGTAGCCGCGGACGATGCATTCCACCGGCAGGGGCTTTGCCTTCTTCACGAGGACGGAACGGCCTTCCAGCTCTTCGCGGTAGGGGGCCAGCGCTGCGGGGAACTTGTCCACATCGCTCTCGATGAGGTGGTTCTTGACGAGGTGGGCGAACTTCTTCATCCAGAACAGGGTGATCTGGTTGAGGATGACGCCTTTGTACGGAACCGGCTCGCTCATGATGACGTCAAAGGCGGACATGCGGTCCGTGGTGACGATGAGCAGGGTGGAGTCGTCGATATCATAAATATCGCGGACTTTGCCCCGGTTGAGCAAGGGGAATTCCTTGATGTCGGTTTTGGTCGTGACTTTCATGTGACGTCCTTTGGGCATTGGCGTGGTTTGAGCGTTGACGAGATTATTGCTTCCGGCATTCCATCGAGCGGGCATGGGCTTCAAGCTGCTCCATGCGGGCGAGCCGGGCCACGGCGTCCGCATTGGCGGCGGCGAAGGCGGGGCTGGCGGCGATGATGCTGGTGCGTTTGCAGAAGGTCTGTACGGAAAGGGCCGAAGAGAAGCGGGCCGTGCCGAGCGTGGGCAGCACGTGGTTGGGCCCGGCGAAGTAGTCTCCGAGGGGCTCCGGCGCGTAGGGGCCGAGGAAGACCGCACCCGCATGGCGGATGCGGGGCAGCACGGCCCACGGCTCGCGCATCAGCACTTCAAGGTGCTCCGGGGCCACGCGGTTGGCGAGGGCGACGGCGGCGTCCATGTCCGGCACGAGGACGACGGCGCTCCAGTCGGCCAGCGATTTGCGCACGATGTCGGCGCGGGGCAGGGTGGCGGACTGGCGTTCCAGTTCCGCGATGACGGCATGGGCCAGCGCCTCGTTGTCCGTGATGCAGATGGCGGAAGCCAGCGCGTCGTGTTCGGCCTGCGAGAGCATGTCGGCGGCGAGCCATTCGGGGTTGGCGGAATCGTCGGCGAGGACGAGGACTTCGCTCGGCCCGGCGATCATGTCGATCCCCACCCGGCCCTGCACGAGCCGTTTCGCGGTGGTCACCCAGATGTTGCCCGGCCCGGCGATGACGTCCACCGGCGCGACGGTTTCGGTGCCGTAGGCGAGCGCGGCGATGGCCCACGCCCCTCCCATGCGGTAGATTTCATGCACGCCGAGCAGGTGCGCGGCGGCAAGGATATGCGGGTTGAGGGTGCCGTCGGCACGGGGCGGCGTGGCCACGGCGATTTCGCGGACGCCTGCGGCCTGCGCCGGGATGGCGGTCATGAGCAGGCTGGAGATGAGCGGCGTGTTGCCGCCGCGCCCTCCGGGGACATAGAGCCCGGCCCTGTCCACGGCCTCGATCTTCTGGCCGAGGATCGTGCCGTCGTCGCGGGTGAGGAACCATGAACGATCTTTCTGGGCTTCATGGAAGGCGCGGATATTGTCCGCCGCCCGTCTGATGCAGTCGAGGCTTTCGGCGGGGATGCCGCGGGCGGCCTGTTCCAGATCCTCGGCGGGCACGCGCAGGGGAGGCCGCATATCCGGGCAGTCGAACCGCCGGACATATTCGAGGACGGCGCCGTCGCCGCCCTTGCGGACTGCGTCCAGCATGGCGCGCACATCCGTTTCCACGGTCTGATCGGGGTTGTCGCGGTTTTCCAGAAGCTGAAGCAGTTCCGGCCACATGGCTTCTGACGACAGCGACAGCAAACGACACGTCATGATGACTCCTTGGGCCTCCGGCGGGCCGGGGGCGTCTCCGGGGCTCCCCGGATGATGAAGGGGCTTGGTAAGAGCAGATGACTTTAGAGCAGGAACGCCGGAAAGTCGAGCCTCCCGCCGGCGTTTCCCTA
Source organism: Bilophila sp. T19-St14 (assembly GCF_059728385.1). NCBI lineage: Bacteria > Pseudomonadati > Thermodesulfobacteriota > Desulfovibrionia > Desulfovibrionales > Desulfovibrionaceae > Bilophila > Bilophila sp. T19-St14. The sequence goes on along the minus strand of NZ_BAAGFT010000001.1, from coordinate 936,211 downwards.
AGTGGATTTTTAGGGGCGGCGCGGGCAATGGGCCGGATTGTTTTCGTTTTGGGTTCCGTCATGGAAGGCGGGGCTTCATCCGCACGGCATGGCGGAAGATGCCGCCTTTTTCCTCAGCTTTTCTTTGGCGAGTCCCATGAGTGAGCCGTTTTTATTGGCTATCTGCTTGGGACTCCAAGAAATAAGACATCAGCCGCCTACCGCGGCACAAACGCCGTTTCCGTGTTGTGAATGCGCGTCACGCTCTTTACGCAGGGGCGGAAACAGGGTATCGCCTTGCTCATGAAAAGAGCGTTTTATCTTTTTGGAACCATTATCGGTGTGCTCGTGGCCCTTGGCCTCGCAGCCGTGGTTGGCGTCTATTTTTGGGCTACCCGGGATTTGCCGGGGTTTACCCGTATCGCCGATTACCGTCCCGCACTCACCACCACCGTTCTGGCGCGTGACGGGAGCGTCATCGGTTCTTTTTACCGGGAAAACCGTTTCCTCATTTCGCTCGATCAGATGCCCGACATGCTCCCCAAGGCTTTTTTGGCCGCTGAGGACGCTGAATTCTATGAACACGAGGGCGTGAACCCGGTCGCCATTTTCCGCGCCTTCCTCATCAACCTCCAGTCCGGCACGAAGCGGCAGGGCGGCAGCACCATCACGCAGCAGGTGATCAAGCGCCTGCTCCTGACGCCCGAACGCAGCTACGAGCGCAAGATCAAGGAAGCCATCCTCGCGTACCGTCTGGAGCATTACCTTTCCAAAGATGAAATCCTGACAATCTATCTGAACCAGACCTTCCTTGGGGCCAACGCGTACGGCGTTGAGGCCGCCGCGCGGACGTACTTCGGGAAAAACGCCAAGGATCTCACGCTGGCCGAGTGCGCCATCATTGCGGGCCTGCCCAAGGCCCCCTCCCAGTACAACCCCTACCGTGACCCGGACGCCGCCATCGGCCGCCAACATTACGTGCTGCGCCGCCTGCGTGAGCTGAACTGGATCACGGAAGCCGAGTACGACGCCGCGCTCAAACAGCCGCTGGTGTTCAAGCAGATGGCGGACGGCATGGGCCGCCAGGGGGCGTGGTATCTGGAAGAGGTGCGGCGCCAGCTTATTGAGCTGTTCAGCGAGGAAAACGCCAAAAGGCTCGGCATCGAGCTGCCTGTGTACGGTGAGGATGCCGTCTATCAGATGGGCTTTACCGTGCGGACGGCTATGGATCCTCCGGCGCAGATGGCGGCGGATGAGGCGCTGCGTTCCGGGCTGGAAGGCTTTACCCGCCGCCAAGGTTGGCATGGGCCGGTGGAAAAGATTCCGGCGGCGGACTTGAAAGGGCGCATCGAGAAATCGCATTTCTCCCCGTATATGCTGGCGAACGGCGAACGGGTTAAGGGCATCGTCACCCGGATTACGGACAAGGGTGTGGACGTCCGCCTCGGCAAGTACAGCGGGTTCATTGATAACGCACAGTTGAGCTGGGCGAAGAAGACGCTCCGCAGCAAGCAGAAGTTCCTTGAATCCGGCGATGTCGTTTGGGTGGCCGCCGTCAGCGACCCCAAAAATCCGTACAACCCGGACGAGGCCGAACCGGGCAAGCCTATCCGCCTGTCGCTCCAATGCGTCCCGGAATTGCAGGGCGCGCTCGTATCCATTGAGCCGGAGACGGGCGACGTGGTGGCGATGGTCGGCGGTTACAGTTTTCAGGAAAGCCAGTTCAACCGCGCGACGCAGGCGTTCCGGCAGCCGGGGTCGTCCTTCAAGCCCATCGTCTACTCCGCCGCGCTGGACAACGGCTTTACGGCGGCTTCCGTCATCCTCGACGCGCCCGTGGTGCAGTTCCTTGAGAGCGGCGACGTGTGGCGTCCGAGCAACTACGAGAAAAACTTCAAGGGGCCGCTCCTGCTGCGCACGGCGCTGGCCCTGTCCCGGAACCTGTGCACTATCCGCGTGGTGCAGCAGATGGGGGTTCAGAAAGTCATTGAGCGGGCCAAGGATCTGGAGCTGGAGCCGCATTTCCCTGAAGTGCTGTCGGTCAGCCTCGGTGCGGTCGCGGTTACGCCGCTGAACATGACGCAGGCCTATACCGCCTTCGCCAACGGCGGCATGGTCAGCAAGGCGCGGTTCATCCTTTCGGTCAAGAATTTCTGGAATGAGACCATCTATGAGTCGCAGCCCGATCTGCGCGATGCCATTTCCCCGCAGAACGCCTATGTGATGTCCTATCTGCTCAAGGAAGTGGTGAACGCGGGTACGGCGACGAAAGCCAAAGTGCTCGGACGGCCCGTTGCGGGCAAGACCGGAACCAGCAACGACTGGAAAGACGCGTGGTTCATCGGCTTTACCCCGCATCTCGTGACGGGCATGTACGTTGGGTACGACCAGCCCCGGACGATGGGCCGCAGCGGTACCGGCAGCGGTCTGGCTCTGCCGATTTTCGTCGAGTATGCGAAGTCGGCGTTTCAGGCGTATCCGCCGGATGATTTCGACGTGCCGGATGGGATTTCCTTTGTGAACGTGGATCAGGCCAGCGGGCATCTCGTGGGGAGCGGCGGGCTGCGGCTTCCCTTCTACACGGGCACGGAGCCCGGCTCCAGCACGTCCGAGGAAGCCATTTCCGGTGTGAACACCCGCGGCGAGGATTTGCTGAAGCAGATGTTTTAGTTGGCGGGAGAAGATTGGGGAAAGGGAGGGGAAGCCTTTCTGGAGAAAGGTTTCCCCTCCCTTCCCCCAAACCCCCATCCCTCCCCTTCCCAAGACTTTCGTGCTTATTGAATCCCTGTTCACGGCATTCCCTGTTGATTGAGGGAAGCCGTTGAGCGGGGTGTTTTTTTAGAGGGAGGGAGAGCGGAGGAGGGTTTTCGGTTTGCAGGAGCAAGAGGGGGTAGGGGCAGGCTATGGAAAAGATTTTTTATTTGGGCATGATGATCGCGGCGGGGCTGCTGTTCGGGCTCCAGTCGCCGATCAACGCGCAGTTGAGCCGCTCCGTTGGCGTGTTGGAAGGGAGTTTCCTTTCATTCCTTGGCGGTACGCTGGTGCTTGGGATCGCTGTGCTGTTTTTCGGCAAAGGGCATGTCGGCGGCGTATTCGGCGTTCCGGCGTGGCAACTGGTCGGCGGTTTGTTCGGGGCGACTGTGGTATTCAATACGATTCTTTGCGTGCCCCATATCGGCGTCCTGCCTACCCTGATGGCCATGATCCTCGGCAACCTGATCATGGGCTGCATCATTGACCATTTCGGCTGGTTCGGCATTCCCGTCAACCTGTTCACATGGCGGCGTTTTTTGGGCGTCCTGCTGGTCTTGCTCGGCCTTTTCATCGCGTTCCGACGCTGATGGTCAACCAAAAAACTATGCTGCTTTGGGGAGTGGCTCTGCCATAGGAAGTGGAAGGGGTATCTCCACCCGCACGGTGAAAACATTACCGCCGCGAACTGCGGGAATCGCAGTAAATAGGTACCTCCACACGCACGATGAAAACATGGCCTTTTACTCCAACTTTTCCGTTGGCGGAATTCATAGCCGGGGTATTGTGGGCTATCCACTTGGAATTCCAAAGGGTTCTGTCATAGTATGTGGTTGTTTCATCTCCACAGTATGGTAAGGATACATTCTTTCTACCCAGTTTTCCCATTGACGGAATCCTTGGTTAAGGCATTTTGTTGGTTATTCCTTTGGAACTTCAAGGGAAAAGAGCATCAACCTTTTTTATGACACCGCCTTTCAAAAAATAAAGCATCAACCATTTCCTATGGCATAGCCTTGGGGGGCATAGGAAATGGTTGATGCCTTATTTTCCCAAAATTCCAAGGGAATAACCAATAAATGTCCCAATCCTAGATTGTGTTGTTAATTGTAAATAATATACTAAAATATTTAACTATTTTAAGTTATAAAAGGTTGTTTTTAATAGTTTCAGATAATTACATATCAAAAAGAAGACACGACCTAGAGTCCATCAGCGGAAAAATGAGAAAAAGTCTCTATGTTCACCATACTATGGAGATGAAACAACCATATCCCATGACAGAGCCTTAGGTTGTGTCGTCATTTATATGTAACTATTTGAAGCCATTGAAAACAACTTTTTTCGTGGCTTGAAAAAATAGTTAATTGGTTTCCATAGATTGTATCTAATTGCCGAGACGACCTAGGATTTGCCGTCCCAATGCCTACGGTATAGAAGAGATGCGTTTTCAGGCCCATAGCATTCCTGATATGGCACGCTTTTGATATGGCGCACCTCAAAGAGAAGCAACAGACGGGAGCCCCTTTTTCCGTTGGAAGGCAGGGCCACGCCGTTTTTATCAGTTGGTTTATTGCCGGCATCAACCTTTCCCAAAACAAAACAGGCCGCCCGGATTGTCCCGGACGGCCTGTTTTATTGACCATGTACCCCCGTAACGGGGACTCCCTCCGCGCGGCCTCCCCACCAGTCAAAAGTCTTGGGAGGATGAGGGGAGGGGGTGTGGGGGAGGGGAGAAGGCAACCCTTCTTCAGAAGGGTTCCTTCTCCCTTCCCCCACATAACTTAATACGCGTGATCGTCCTTCTGAAGGCTTTCAGGGGTCACCTTGTGGGCGAAGGTGTAGTAAACCCACGCTTGATAGGCGATGACCACGGGAATGCAGCAGAGGGTCACGCCGAGCATGATCTTAAGGGTCAGCGGGCTGGAAGCGCCGTTGAGCACCGTTACGCTGTACGCGGGATCGATGCTGGAAATGATGATGCCGGGATACATGCCGAACACACCGAAGAAGGTCACGGCAATGATGAACAGCGCGCTGAAGAACCACGCGCCGAGCAGGTTGTCGGCCCCGATCATCACCCGCACGGTGAGCAGGGAAGCCACCGCGAGGATCGGGAAGACGAGCAGCGTGGGATGTGCGGCGTAGTTGGCATACAGGTTGGTGTAGAACGCGGTCAGGGCGAGGAAAATCAGGGCTGCGGCAAGGACAAGAGGCCAGACCACCTGCGCCGCGCCGACGGCGCGTTCATGAATGTCGCCTTCGGACTTGAGGGCCAGCCAGAGCGCACCGTGCATGCAGAAGATCAGCACGAAGAAGATGCCGCCGGCGAGGCCGTAGGGGTTGAGGAGCTTGATGATGTTGCCGTGGTACACGCCGTCACCGTCAATCGGGATGCCCATGAACAGGTTGGCGAAGGCTACGCCGAGCAGCAGCGCGGGCAGGAAGTTGCCGAGGAACTGGCAGGCGTCCCAGAGCCTGCGCCACTGGGGGCAGTCCTTCTTGTTGCGGAACTCGAAGGATACCGCGCGGAAGATCAGGGCGAAGAGCAGGATGAGCAGCGGAGCGTAGAGCGCGCTGAACATCACCGCGTAGGCCTTGGGGAACGCGGCGAAGGTCACGCCGCCGGCCGTGATGAGCCACACTTCGTTGCCGTCCCAGTACGGGCCGGCAGCGTTGTAGATGATGCGTTTTTCCTCATCGTTCTTGGCAAGGAAAGGCAGCAGGGTTCCCATGCCGAAGTCGAAGCCATCCAGGACAAAGTAGACCGCCCAGAGCAGTCCCCACAAAACAAACCAAGTGGTTTCAAGCATATTGGTAATCCTCTCTTAGGGTAGGATGGCGGGGCTAGGCCTGCGCTTCAGGGGCAGCTTCCGGGCCCTTCTTGGCATACTTGCGGAGCAGGTAGATGTCCAGAATGCCGAGGAAGGTGTAAATGACGATGAAAGCCGCGAGCGAGAGCCCTACAGAGGACGTGGGGACCGGCGACACGGCGTCGGAGGTCCGCATGAGGCCATAAACAATCCACGGCTGGCGGCCTATTTCGGCCACGGCCCAACCCGCCATGATCCCAAGGTAGGGCAGGGGGATCACGTAGATCAGCGCCTTCATGAGCAGGGGATGGTTTTCGAGATCCTTTCTCCGCCACCACGCGGCGATGGCCAGCAGCACGAAGAGGCCCGCACAGGCCACCATGAAGCGGAAGGAGAGGAAGGTGGGAAGGACCGGGGGAATGTCTTCGGCGGGGAAGGCGTCAAGGCCCTTCACTTCCGCGCTTGGGGAGTTGAAGGCCAGCAGGCTCAGCAGGCCGGGGATGGGCAGGGCCTCAATGCTGTTGGTATGGTTGTCCTGATCAGGCCATGTGAGGAGATACATGGGGACATGGGTGCCGGTTTCCCAATGGGATTCCATGGCGGCGAGCTTGGCGGGCTGCATTTCCGCGACGACCTGCGCGTGATGGTGCCCCTGAAGGCCGAGCAGCAGGACGAGGATCAGGGTGAAGGGCGCGGCGATGCGCACGGAACGCTTGAACAGATCCAATTCGTTCTTGCGGAGCAGGTGCCACGAGGAGACGCCGAGCACAAAGAAGCCGCCGAGCATCCACGCGGCGAAAATCGTGTGGAAATATTGGCTCCATGCGAAGGGGTTGGTTACGACCTCAAAGAAGCTGGACAGCTCGGCGCGGCCATTCTTGATGACGTAGCCGACGGGGTTCTGCATCCAGCCGTTGGCGAGGATGATCCACAGGGCGGACAGGTTCGAGGCGATGGCCACGAGCCAGATCGCGGTCAGGTGGATTTTTTTGCTCACGCGCTCCCAGCCGAAAGCCCACACCGCAAGGAAGGTGGACTCAAGGAAGAAGGCGGCGGTAGCCTCGATAGCCAGCAGCGAGCCGAAGATGTCGCCCACGTATTCCGAGTAGCGGGACCAGTTGGTTCCAAACTGGAATTCAAGGGTAATCCCGGTTACGACGCCGAGGACAAAATTGATGAGGAACAGCTTTCCCCAGAACTTGGTCATCCTTTTGTACACTTCATTGCCCGTACGGACGTAGAGCGTCTCCATGATGGCGAGAAGAACCACGAGCCCTAGGGTCAGCGGGACAAAGATGAAGTGGAAAAAGACGGTCACGGCGAACTGCAGCCGTGACAGCATGACAACATCCATAGAATTCCCCCATGATGTTCGTTTCCGGCCTTGGGCCGGATACATTGCGGGAGCCCAGTCTCCTCAGGCTCCTTTGAAAAAATTTGACGGTACGCCGCGTTGGGAAGGATTCTTGTTCAACGGCATATCGGGGCGGTTTTCCAAAATCCGCCCCGCATCTCCTCATTATTCACGAATGCCCCGTGTGCCGCATTGCCTTCGCCGCCGGAACGGGAGGCGGGGGGGAAGCCCCACGGCTTCCCCCCGGAACATCAGCACTTCGCTTTAAGCGCAGCGGCAACGGCCTTGCCGAGCGCGACGCACTGGGACAGGCCTTCATGCTTGGGCACGAACAGGCACTTTACGGGATCGGCGGGCATGTCCATGTTCATGGACGCGAGCCATTCCTGAATGATCTTCGGGGATTCGCCGGACCAGCCGTAGGAGCCGAACGCCGCGCCCACGCGGTTCTGGGGGCGGAGGCCCTTCATGTAGGTCAGCACGTCGGCGATGCCGGGCAGCACGTTGTTGTTGTGCGTGGCGGAACCCACGATGACCGCGCCGCAGTCGGCGAGTTCGGTCATTACGTCGCTGTGGTGGTTCTTCTGGATGTCAATGATGCGGACGGGCACGCCTTCGTCCTCAAGGCCGGAGGCGATGGCGGAGGCCATGATGCCGGTGGAGCCCCACATGGAGTCGTAGACGATGACGGCGCGCTGCTGCGGCTTCTGTTCGGCAAGGGCGCGGTAGGTGTCGAGGATGTACTGGCAGTCGTCCTTGCCGCGCCAAATGAGGCCGTGGTCGGGGGCGATCATTTCGATGTCGAGCTTCAGGGAAGCCACAAGATCAAGCGTCTTGAGAACCTGCGGGGAGAAGGGCAGGACGATGTTGTAGTAGTATTCCTTGATCGCCTTTTCCAGCACGCAGCGGTCGTATTGATCCGCAAAGCGTTCGGTGGAGGCGATGTTCTGCCCGAAGGCGTCGTTGCTGATGAGGAGCTTGTCTTCGGGGATGTAGGAAACCATGCTGTCGGGCCAGTGCAGCATACGGGTTTCCACAAAATGGATGTTCCGTTTGCCGATGTTGATCACATCGCCGGTCTTGACCACTTCGATGGGCCATCCGGTGGTGTCGAACTGGGCTTCCATGAAACGCTTGCCCATGGTCGACGTGATGATCTTTTCAGGCTTGCAGCGCTCGACCAACTGGCACAGGGCGCCGGCATGGTCTTTTTCGGTGTGGTTCACGACGATGTAGTCGACCTTGTCGAGCGGCATCAGCTTGGCGAGGCGGCAGAACATGGTTCCGGCGTAGTCGTTGTCCACCGTGTCGAACACGACGTTCTTCTCGTCACGGATGAGGTAGCTGTTGTAGGTCGTGCCGCGCGGGGAACGGCTGTAGCCGTGGAAGTTGCGCTTGTTGTAGTCGACGGCCCCGATCCAGAAAATATCTTTCGCCAGTTCAACGGGTTTCATAGTGACAAAATCCTTTCAGGCATGTTTGAGGTGAGTACAAAAACATGGAGAGGGGTGCGACGAAGCCCGTCACACCCCCTATTCTGCACGTTCAGACGAGCCGCTTCTTAGGCAGCGGAGAAGTCCGACTTGGAAGCGCCGCAGACGGGACAGACCCAATCTTCGGGCAGATCTTCAAAAGCGGTACCGGGGGCGATGCCGCTGTCAGGGTCACCGGCGGCGGGATCATATTCATAGCCACACACATCGCAAACATATTTCTGCATTGTCAATCTCCTGCCCGTGAAGCCTGACTCGGCCTACGGGGGTTAGAGGTATAAGGAACATCTCCAACGGGGACTGTTACAGCCAAAAAGAGCCGTCGTTGTCAAGTGGCCTATAGGCGTTTATGCCTTCCACAGGCCGTGGAGGTTACAGTATTCACGGGCGGAAACAACCTTGTCCGCCGGGATGCAAAAATCGGCCTCCGGCGCATCGCCGGGCTTCAGGAACTTCTTATAGCGCTTGCCGTCGGCGGCGGTGACTTCGATCCATTCGATCCAGTGGGTTTCTTCCATCACATGAGGAGCGGAACCGACCTTGACCTTACAGCCCTCGCCGTTGGCTTCAATCACGGGCACATGCTTTTCCTTGGCGCCGTCGACGGCTTTGTCGGCCATGAGCTTCATGGCCTGGCCACAACAGGAAAGCGGGCCGTCGCCGGCAAAAAGCACTTCGATGACGGTGCCGCAGCGTTCACACTTATAGATTTCAAACTGGTTAGCCATGGGAAACCTCCCTTATGACAATGGTTGGCTGAACAAGGATTCTGTCTCTTCCGGAAAGTACACCGGGAGCCGTTTTTTGACAATGAGAAATGGATATGGAGAATCCGGTTTCCCCTTCGTTTCCCCTATCGCTCCGCAAGCCAGAACTCCCATTCGCAAAAACGATAATAGTTCTTTTTATACTTGCTGTCCAGCAAAAAAAGCGCTTCCCCCGGCCTTTCCCCGCAAGTCTAACGCTCCATTGCGTCAATCTCATGTCGGGTCAGGCGGTTGGCTTCCGCCCGCGCAGCCGTGCGTGACGATAAACGATGTGCAGCTTCGTGGCCAGCCAGTTGAGGACCAGCGGGGGGCTGACCATATAATCCAGCGACTCTTGGCATTGCGCCAGCAGATCGTTGACATGGAGATGCCCGGCTTCGGGAAGGATGGCAAGGCGCTGCCCAAGAGGCCCGCCATCCCGCCCGGCGTGGAGCGCTGCCTGCGCCTTCTGGACGGAGAGCACGATCCGGCGGGCCAGTGCCGCGTCGACGGCGCCCTTTCCAGACGTTTTGTCGAGCCATCCCCGCCCGGAGGCCATGAATTCCGCCAGCGCCCCTTCCCACTGGAGCAGTTCCGGCGTTGAGGGCGTGCCTGCCTTGGGCCATGCCAGCGTGACGACCCAGCCGCGGGAGACAAGCGTGGGGAGGAGGCGTTCCCGCTGCGGGGCGAGGAGCAGGAAACAAACGCCGGGCCGGGGCTCTTCCAACGATTTCAGAAGCGCGTTGGCGGCTTCCACGCCGAGGGACTGGGCTTCGGCGAGGATAACGACGCGCTTGCCGTCGCCGCGCGGCGCTTCCCCGAGGATAGTCCTCAGTTCGCGGACGGTTTCGATCTTGATGGAACCTTCACGCCCGTCCAACACGTACAGATCATGAAATACATTCGCACCGATCTGGAGGCAGGCCGGGCAATGCAGGCAGGGCGGCTGCCCTTCCGGGCAGTTGAGGCGGGCGGCGTGCCACAAGGCCACACTGAAGCGCTCGGCCACACTGCCGCCTTCGAGGATCAGAACCTGCGGCGGATCGCTTGCCAGCTTGTTGAGCGCGGCGCACACACGCTCCTGCCGCGCGTCAAGGGCGAGGGCAAAGGCGGCTTCCGCCTCTTCCCGGGTAGGGAGCTGTTCTTCCGCCGCTGTGCGGGTGGTTTTTACGGCCACTGTGCGTCCTTTTAGTCAAAGAAAGATCACGGAAAACGGATGCTGGAGGGGAAGGCCCGCCCATCGGCTTTTCCCCGCACAAACAGCGGGGCCCAAGGCGGGGAATGCCGCATGTCCCGTTTGCCGTAGCTGTTACAGAACTTCTTTTTGCTTTTCAACAGCAGGGAATGGGACAGGCACGGTTCCCCACCGGTTATCTCCCCGGCGTGTTGGATTGCGGGCGGTTCTGGCCGGGCTTCTTTGCGTCCATCCAGCGATGTCTCCGGCGAGTTGAGTTCGGTGGGACAGGCGACAGGCACGCCTCCCATGCCCGGCAATCCCCATACGAAACGCCCTCTGGAGGTGGATGCCTTTCCCGTCGGTTGGGGCAGAGGGATGCGGGGCTCGTACAAACCCGGCTGGCGGGCCTATCCAAGAAACTTTTGTATCCGGGTTTTAGGTTGTGTCGTTGTTTAACGCATAACCATTTGAAACTGTTTAAAATATTTTTATAGTTTGAAAAAATATCCTAACAATTTCATTAGGTTATATCTAATTGGCGATACCGCCTAACGTCTTTCGGTTTTGGAACGGATCCTGTTCGGTGCATTGCCCCATAACGGTTCAGCAAGCCGCAAATCCAAAGGGCTTTGGCAGTGAAGGGGGGCTCGCACAGCTCTGGCAGCTTCGGGGAAAAGGATACTTTTTCAGAAAGCTCTGCCACAGGGTGCGCTTGTTTTAACTCAACGGCATGGTGAAGCTATAACTTTTGGCTCTATCATGGTGTGTGGTGGTTTCATCTCCACAGCACGCTGAAAAGACAGCCTTTTTCTCCAGTTTTCCCCTTGGCTGAATCCATAGCTGAGGCGTTTTTCTGGTTATTCCTTTGGAATTTCAAGAAAAAAAGCATCAACCATTTTCTGGGACACAGCCTAACTTTTTTCTCCAGTTTTCCCGCTGGCGGACTCCATGACTGAGATATGTTATTGGTTATCCCTTTGAAGCTCCAAGAAATAAAATATCAACCAGTTCCTATGGCATAGCCTTGAGGAACGGCTCCGTCATAGCATTTGAGTGGTGCAATGTTGCAGTAATTGATTTTATTGGCTTTGTTATAGTATGTGATTGTTTCATCTCCACAGTGCGGTAAAAGATATAACTTTTTTCTAGTTTTCCCCTTGGGGGAATCCACGGTTAAGGCATTTTTCCAGTTATCCCTTTGGAGTTTCAAGGAAAAAAGTATCAACCATTTTCTATAACACAGCCATTTTATTAGGTTGTGTCGTCAATTAGATATGATCTATTGAAATTATTTAACTAGTTTTCAAGCTATAAAAATATTATTTCAATAATTTTAAATAATTATATTGAAAATGACGACACAGCCTGGGTTCTTCAAAGGCATTTGCCGATGCTCCCTGCGGCGAGAAAGATTTTCCGCAGTATCTATTTTGAATGGCATAAAAGAAGCTGCCAACCTTTTGCTGTGGCGGAACCCAAGAAATACGACATCAACCGTTTCCTGTGGCGGGGCTTTTCAGAAGGCTGTGCCATTGGAAATGGCTGATGTTTTCTTTCCTGAAATTCCAAAGGAATACCCAATGCAAAGCCTCAGCCATAGAGCCAGCCAACGGGAAAACTAGGGAAAAGGCCGTATTTTTTTCAACATATTAAGGCGTTGAAACGGCCAAATCCTATGGCAGGGCCTTTCAGAAAGGCCCCTTCCCCCGATGTCTCCATTTTTTAGGGGCTGCACACGCCGCCTGCGCCAGGGAGAGCCGACATATGTTTTCCTGCCTAAATTTAGGGGCTACACACGCCGCCTGCGCCTGAGCAAGGGGCGATGTCCGTTGGAGAACCCGGCACAGCGTTTGTTGAGCGTGAGGATATAGGTTTCGTAGCTGTCCAGATAGAAGGACAGGGCACGGGCGAAATTGCGCCCAAGCAAACCGTCCACGAAAAGCTGGCTGACTTCGCGGACGCGGGACAAGATCCCCTGTGACCGGGCCACGATGACCCGTTCCTCGCGGGTCATGGAGCGGAGGATGGAAATCAGGGTTTGCTGCGCACAGGGCTGGTACAGCCAGAAATACATGAGATCCAGCGCATTGATGATGCTTTCCACTTGCAGGGATCGGGCTTCCGTGGAGGTGAGCCGGGTAAATTCCTTGGGGCGGGACAACAGCGAAAGGATGTCCTGATCCGGGAAGGCCAGTTCCAGCTTGGCATAACAATCGAACAGGCGCTGCAATTTGGTTTCGTAGTCCCAGTACCGAAGCCGCCGGTTGTTGCGCCAGTCGGCAAGGCCCTCGATGATGGCCGCCACCGTATCCGACGCGGTTTTGGAAATGATGGCTGCGCCGGGCTCAAGGAACAGCAGGGGATCGGCCGTTGTGAAGAACGGCAGGAACAAGGCCAGCACGTCGTTGTAGAACACTGAAACCGGGATGGCGAGCAAACTTCGGAAGAGGTTCCCGATGATGGCTTCCTTGGGGAAGCCCCGATAGATGTTGTGCAGCGAAATATAGATGCTGTTCGCCCCGGCGATGATGGAGAAGACAAGGAACTGGTGATCCTTGACCGTCAGCCCAAGCCCGTCTTCCAAGAGCAGCACGCGGATAAAATATTCCAGCAGGGGAACGGACAGCCCCGTGTACAGCAGCGAGTCGCAAACGCGGGTCCAGCTTACATAATCGTTCCAGCGCAGGAGGGAGCGGCTCCACATGCCGCCTCCGCCGAGGATGGCCTGCGGGATGTTGCGCAGGCCCGTGATGAGGAACCACAGGGGCGCGCCGAACCACGCCAGCACCCACCACTCCTGTGTGTACAGGAAGGTCACCAGCGCCGGGATGAATCCCGCGAGCACCTTGAGCGTATTGGAAATGGGCGTGCTGAGGCGCGAAAAGCCGAGCCATCGCGGACGGGCCTTTTCGGTTTGTTCGGCACGCAGGCCGTTGTCCAGCTCGCCGCCGATGCCGCCCATCGTGATGACGTTGCCTTCTTCGCCGATCTGGGTAACGCCGGAAGAGGCACGCCACTCCTTGGTGCGGCGGAGCCCGAAATGGCTGAACCCCCAAATGCGGCGCAAGCGCGGCCCGAGCCAATGCATGAAGGCCGAATGGCGTTCCTGCTCGACATAGGTTTCCCGGAACTCCAGCGACAGCGACACGGGAAGGTAAATGGGCCGGAACTGCTTGCCCTTGGCGATCTGCCTGCGTGCGCCGTGGGGGAGGGTTTCGGGCATGGCAAGGCCCATGCCGTGCCGCACGCCAGAGTGGCTTGTGGAGTCCGTCCCGATGCGGGCGCGCAGGGGCGCGACCTTGTACGGGGCCTGCAGCGAGGGGATGTTGCGCAGGATGATGCGGAACTTGGCGCAGCGTTCCTTGTCCTTTTCGGAAGACGAGGCTTCCAGCGTACGGATCATGCCCCGCAGTATCTGCTTGAGGTGCAGGACGCTCCCCTTGTTGATGGCGATCTGGAGATCGTTGATCGCCGTGAGGTGCCGGAGATGCCCCTCCTGCCATTCCTTGAGGTTGAACAGCTCCAGATGGGTGATCATGCCTTGGCAGTCCCAGAGCAGTTCGAGCACGTCCTCGGCGGCAAGTTCCGCAAGCTGGAGCGTGATGCGGTAGCCGCTGCGCAGGCAAGAAAGCCAGTCAAGCAGCACATGGGGAGGCATCCTGAGCAGCTCCGGCGTGTCCGGCGCGTTGTCCGGCACGTCGGGGGAAGGGAGCTCCGGATTGCGTTCGGGCTTGAGCCACGTTTCCATGATCACTTCGATCGTCAGCATGTCCATGCGCCGGATAAGCTGCGCGATCTGGCTCTGGCGTTCGCTGGTGGCGGTGAGTGCCTCCTCCCGCAATGCCTTGACCCGCTGGGCAAGGTGCTTGAGGAGCGTCTTGTGCACGTATTCGGCAAGGTGGAGGAATGAGGTTTGCCCCGTTCCCACATAGGCGAGGAACGCCTCCGGCTCAAGAAGCGGGACGGGGATTTCGAGCTCAGCGGCCAGCGCCGGGGCGTGCTTGGCGTTCCACAGGTGGAGCGTATCCATGACGTGGCGCTGCATCCAGAGGGATGCCTTGCGCCCTTCGTTCATGAGGGCGACCATAGGCCGCTCGGCGAGGAAGGACAAAAACGCTTCAGGATCGGAGAACCCGCGCGGGGCCCAGACGAAGGAGACGAAGCGATCCCGGAAGGGCGTGCGGAATTCGAGGCCGATGCGGACGTCGACGCCCATGATCTCGGCGGCTTGCAGCAGCTCGCGCGCGGCGGCGGGCTCCACGTAGTTGTAATAGACGACGGTGAGGTAGCGGATGCCCTTGATCCATGCGTCCATGATCAGGTGCGTCGCATTCTTGCGGCCCTTGGTATTGGCATCGTGGACATGGTGATCCAAGGTAAGCTGGTTCCATTCCTCAGGCATTTCCAACAAATGGTATGTATTCAGGAATTGGCGCACGAGGCGGGGGTTCCCGGACGTGACTTTCCTGAAATCATGCACGAGCTCAAGTTGCGTCAGTTCATCCTGCCGAGACCGGACGATCTCCTTCATGATCTGGATGAGGACGCGGCCCGTATTGTACCGGAAGGGCGTACGGGCGCTGTGCAGCACTTCGTCGCGGAGGATGCGCAGGGCCATGAGCCGATCCGGAGCGCCCCCGGCCTCAAGGTTGCCGAGCAGGTTGATGACCGCATGGGCCATCCTGTACTCGTGGGTCGTCGTCAGTTCCAGGATGCCATGCGGATGGAGATTGGCGTCAAAGACCTTGTGTTCAAGATCCTGCGAGGGGCCGTGATCGATCGTTTCGTTGATCATACGCAGGAGTTCTCGATCCTGCTTGTCGAAAAAAAGTGTTCCGAGCATGGGCAATCCTGAAGGCAATAAAGGGAAATAACAAGAGAAATAATGCAAAAGGTGAAACGTCCTTTCTAGTCAAAAAAAGAACAAGCGTCAACGGCCCGCCGTGGGAGACATCCGCGCTTCCAATGAAATTGTATTCAAGTATATGAAATTAAAAATGATTTTTTAGAAAATCATCGAAAAGGTGAATGCCCTCCGTGAAGAGGGCGGGGCTTGCGCCTGATTAGGGGCGGATAGGGAAAAGTGCGGCAGCAAAAATCCCTGCCGGTGGAAGTCCATCCGGCAGGGATTCGGCGGCGGCCTTTTTGTTTGCGGCTAGCGGGCCCATACCTCAAGGAAGGCTTTGGCGGCGTTGCCCTTGTCGAGATGCTTCAACAGGGCGCTGCCGAACACGGCGGCGTCGGGCCGGATGTCCGCGGGGATGGCGGCAAGCTGATCGGGGTGCTGCAAGCCGAAGCCCAGGGCCAGCGGCAGGTTGAAGGCTTTCCGCGCCCGGCGCAGCGTCTCTTCCACTTGCGGAGGCAGCCCCGCGCGCGCCCCGGTAGTGCCGAGGACGGAGACGACGTACACATAGCCCTCTGAAACGGCGGCGTATTCGCGCATCCTTTCTTCCGGCGTGTTCTGGCCGACCAGCGCGATCAGAGCGATGCCGTGCGCTTTCAGCGTGGCCCGGATGGGGGCGCTTTCGTCAAGCGGCAGATCCGGCACGATGCAGCCGGAGACGCCCGCTTGTGCGGCATCGGCGGCGAAGCGTTCCAGCCCGTACTGGAGGAACGGATTGAGGTAGCCCATGAGCACGATGCCCGCCTTGAAGTTTCCGGCGCGCTGCCTGAGGCCGTCCATGATCCAGTTCAGGCTGACGCCCTGTTCCAGCGCGCGGCGGGAAGCGTCCTCAACGACCGGGCCGTCGGCCACGGGATCGGAGAACGGCACGCCGATTTCGATCACGTCCGCGCCGTTGGCGTCCAGTTCTTCAATGATGCCCCAGAACGTGTCGAGCGTGGGGAAGCCTGCGGTGACGAAGGGAATGAGCGCCGTGCGTCCGGCTGTGTGCGCATCCCGTATTTTCTGTTCAAGAAAACTCATGATGGTGCTCCTCGTTATGCCTCCGGCGGCAAGGGTGGCTACCGCCCCCCTTGACCCCCTGTCCGGGGGGAATAATTCCCCCCGGGCCCCCTTGGTTTGGGGGGAGGGTAGGTATTTTGGATGTTTTATTTTTGGCTGTGCCATAGAAAATGGTTGATGCCTTTTTCCTTGAAGTCCCAAGGGAATAACCGATAAAATGCCTCAGCCATGAAGCCCGCCAAGGGGAAAACTGGAGAAAAGGCTGTATTTTCACCGTGCTGTGAAGATGCATGACACAGCTTATTTCTTAGTTATCTGTTTTTAACTTGTTGTAGCATGTTAAGAAGGGCAGTGAACAGGTTCCTGCATAGGATACGGTTGTTTTATCTCCACGGTATGGTGAAAATGCAGCCTTTTTCTCAAGCCGTTCCATTGGCGGACTCCACAGTTGGGGCATTTTATCGGTTATTCCTTTGGAACATCAAGAAAGCATCAACCATTTCCTATGGCACAGCCGTGAACAAGAATTGAATGGGAACGCAAAAGTCTTTGGAACACTTTCTACGTTCTTTTCTGGGCCGTGTCGTCGTTTGACATATAACTGTTTGAAATTATTGAAAACAATATTTTGCAACTTGATAAATAATTCAATAATTTCAATAGATTATATCTGATTGACGACATAATCTAACGCTTTTCCTTTATTCAAAGTTCAGATGCTGTTCTACGATGTCCATGTCCTTGTCGCCGCGCCCGGAGAGGTTGACGACGACATGCCCCCTTGCGGGGAGTTCTTCGTGGTGCTGGAGTACCCATGCCAGCGCGTGCGAGGATTCCAGCGCGGGAAGGATGCCTTCGGTGCGGCAGAGGGTCTGGAAGGCGTCAAGCGCCTCGGCGTCGTTGGCGAGCCCGTAGTGGACGCGCCCGATGGCGTTCAAATAGGCGTGCTCCGGGCCGACGCCGGGATAGTCGAGCCCGGCGGAAACGGAATGCGAAGGCTCGATCTGCCCGTCCTTGGTCTGGAGGAGCATGGTCATCTGCCCGTGCAGGACGCCGGGCGTGCCGAGGTTGATCGGCGCGGAATTGTAGCATCCCGGCTCTCCGGTGCCGGCCGCCTCAACGCCGATGATGCGTACGGATGCGTCACCCACGAACGGATGGAACATGCCGATGGCATTGGAGCCGCCGCCCACGGCCGCAACGACCGCATCGGGAAGCCGCCCGGTTTTCTCCAGCATCTGGGCACGGGTTTCGCGCCCGATGACGCTTTGAAGATCCCGAACCAGCGTGGGGAAGGGGTGCGGGCCCGCCGCCGTACCGAAACAGTAGTGCGTGGTTTCCTGCGCGGCGATCCAGTAACGTAGCGCCTCGTTGATGGCGTCCTTGAGCGTCCGGGTGCCGCTCCGGACGGGCCGGACTTCAGCGCCGAGCAGCTTCATGCGCCGCACGTTGGAGGACTGGCGCTCCACATCCTCGGCACCCATGAAAACGATGCACTCAAGCCCCAGACGGGCGGCGGCAGCGGCCGTCGCCACGCCGTGCTGGCCCGCGCCGGTTTCCGCGACCAGCGCCGTTTTGCCCATGTGCTTGGCGAGCAGCGCCTGACCGAGCGTGTTGTTGACCTTGTGCGCGCCGGTGTGCAGCAGATCTTCGCGTTTCAGCCACAAGGAGAAGCCGAGCCGTTTGGACAGGGTGGGGCAGTAGGTCAGGGGCGTTTCCCGTCCCGCGAAGTTGCGGAGCAGGTCATCCAGCTCCTCCTTGAAGGTGGGGGAAGGCATGATGTCCCGCATGGCCTGTTCCAGTTCCTGAAGCGGAGGCATGAGCAGTTCGGGAACGAAACACCCGCCGAATTCTCCAAAATAACCTTTTTTCATGACTATCCTCTCAGAGCCGCTAGTGCGGCCCGCATACGTGAAGGGTCCTTGCGTCCGGGTTCGGATTCGAGACCGGAATTGAAATCCACCCCGTCAGGGGCACAGGCCGCGACGGTTTCATTGACGTTTTCAGGCGTGAGCCCTCCGGCCAGCAGCCAAGGGAGGGGTGCGTTCAGGCCGCGCAGCCGTCCGGGGCCGATCCGTTTCCCGCTGCCGCCCCCGGACATCCCCGCGTCAAGCAGGAACATTCCGGCTGTTGCCGCGTGCCGGTTCATGGTTTCCTCCAGTGCCGCCAGATCGGGATAACGCTCTGGCCACAGTACCCTGATGAGACGTTCGGCCCCAAACGTGCGGCTCAGGCGATTCGCGCAGGCCATCGACTGATCCCCATGCAGTTGGATGCGATCCAGACGGGTGGCGCGGGCGGTTTCCTCGATAAAACGCATGTCGTCGGTCACGAACACGCCTACGCGGAGCATATCCCCGCTGTCCAACGCGGCGGCCTGTTCCGGCGTCACTGCGCGGGGGCTTTGCGGGGCGAAGATGAACCCGCAGAGGTCAACTCCGAGCGCGGCGGCGCAGTCCAGATCCGCCTGTTCGCGCATCCCGCAGATTTTGATGATCAAGTCGTTCACTGTGGCTCCACTGGAAAATATTGGTGAAAAGGGGCGGCAGGACCACACACTCTCTCTTCTGGCCGCCAATCCCTTTTGAAAATTCAGATAATCCGCACTCCCTCAAACAAGGATTCGATAAACACAAAAGTCTTTGGAAGAGGAGGGATGGGGGTCTGGGGGAAGGGAGGAGAAAGCTTTTCTCCAGAAAAGTTTCTCCTCCCTTCCCCCAGCCTTACCTCTCCAACAGCCCCTTCAACGCCGTGCCGGGCGCGCCGCCGTCCATGAGGCTGGTCCCGACAAGCACGGCCTGATAGCCGACGTCGGCGGCCTGACGGAGATGATCCGAAACGGAGATGCCGCTCGCCGCAATCCATGCTTCGTTGTCCCCGGCCTGATGGAACCGTTCCGCAAGACGGAGGCAGGCGGAACGATCCACTTGCAGCGTATCCAGATCCCGGGCGTTCACCTGAATGATCCGTGCCCCGGACTCGCGGGCAAGGGCGAGGTCGGCCTCATCGAAGATTTCAACCACGGCGTCGATGCCGTGCGCTTCCGCCTGCTCGCGCAGGGAGCGAAGCAGGGCCGCGTCGGGCGTCAGGCGGACGATGAGCAGCAGGGCCGAGGCCGGGGTCGCCGCCGTAGCCGCCACCTGCAATGGATCAAAGATGAAATCCTTCCGCAGCAGGGGCAGTCCGGGCGCGGACATGCGCTTGAGATACCCGAGCGTGCCCTTGAAATAGGTTTCCTCGGTCAGCACGGAGAGGCAGGAAGCTCCGGCTTCGGCGTACTGCTTGGCCGCCTCTTCCGGTGGGAAATCCATCAGGATGTCCCCCCGTGAAGGGGACGCCCGCTTGAACTCCGCGATGACGTGGGGTCGGTTTCCGTTTGGCGCGCGCAGGGCGTCCAGAAAGGACGGACGCTCGATCCGAAGCGGAAGCGGCAGCATATTGATGTATTCGAGCTGGCGGAGTGCCTGTATTTCAGGCTGTTTCGCCGTTTTGAATTTCTCAAGCAGCATGGAGCACCCTCCCCCCCACGCCGGAAGCGAGGGCTTCGCGGGCTTTCGCTATGCAGGTCGCCAGCGGCAGTTTGCCTTCCAGCAGATAGATGCTCATGCCGACGTTGAGGGCGAGCATGTTGCGCATGGCTTCGGGGCCGCGTCCGGCGAGGAGTTCCTTGAGGACGGCCACGGCCTCGTCGCGGCTGGACACGGCGAGGTCTTCGGGCGTGCACGCGGGGATGCCGTAGTCCGCCGGATCGAGGGTGAGCGGTTCAAGCTCGCCGTTGTCGAGGATGATCATTTCGTTCGGGCCGATGGGGGTTATTTCGTCATAGCCGCCCGCCCCGCAAACCACGGCGGCCCGGTGTACGGAAGACTGGGCCAGCGTTTCGGCCATGAGCTTCACGAGGTTGGGCCGGGCCACGCCCAGCAGGATGTGCGTGGGGCGGGACGGGTTGATCAGGGGGCCGAGCAGGTTGAACAGGGTGCGGATGCCGAGCTCGTTGCGGATGGGCGCGATGTTGCGGAAGCAGGGATGGAACCGCTGCGCGAACAGGAACACGAAGTTCCGGTCATGCAGGATTTTGCCCACTTCGGCCGGGTTGACGTCCAGATTGACGCCGAGCCCTTCCAGCGCGTCGGCGCTGCCGCATTTGGAGGATACGGCGCGGTTGCCGTGCTTGACCACCTGATAGCCCATGCCCGCCAGCGTGAGCGCCGTGCCGGTGGAGCAGTTGAAGGACGAGCGCCCGTCGCCTCCGGTGCCCACGACTTCAATATAGGAGCCTTCGATGCCGTCCACGCGCACGGCCCGGGCCAGCGCTGCACGGGTGGCGTGGGCCATTTCGAGCGGGCTTTCGCCCTTCATGCGCAGGCCCATGAGGAAGCTGCCCGCCTGGGAGGGGGTCATGGTGCCGTCCATGAGCGCCGAGAATCCGGCGGAAGCCATGTCGGCGGTCAGATCCTGCCCGTTGGCGAGGGTATCCAGAATGGCGTTGATGGCGTTGGCGTCATTGCCCGCGGGCAGGATCGCCTTGGGGAAATTGCCGAGCAGGCGCAGCCCGTCCGGGGTCAGGATCGATTCCGGGTGGAACTGGACGCCCACCCACGGGCGATCCTTATAGCGCAGGGCCATGATTTCACCTTCGGGGCCGTGCGCCGCGACCGTGAATTTGGCGTGCGCCTCGTCCACGTCGGAACGGACGACCAGCGAATGGTAGCGCCCCACGCGCATGGGGTTCGGGACGCCTGAGAAAAGCCCTGAGCCGTCATGCACGATTTCGGACGCCTTGCCGTGCATGATGCAGGGCCCGACCACGACTTCGGCTCCGGCGGCAAGGCCGAGGGCCTGATGGCCGAGGCAGACGCCGAGCACCGGGATTTTGGGATCGAGGATGCGGAGGACTTCCATGCAGTATCCGGCGTCCTTGGGATGGCCGGGGCCGGGGGAGAGGCACACCATGTTCAGGGAAGGGTCCTGCGCCAGTTCGAGCAGCCGGGGATCGTCGTTCTTGACGACCACGGGATCTTGCCCAAGCGCGTAGAAAGCCTGCACGAGGTTGTAGGTGAACGAGTCGTAGTTATCGATGAGCAGGAACATGGTCTTCTCCGGTGGTGTTGAGCACGGTACGCATGATGGCTGACTTGTTGCAGACTTCATTCCATTCGGCGGCGGGGTCGGAATCAAAGACGATGCCGCCGCCCGCCTGCCAATGGAGTTTCCCATCCTTTACCCACATGCTGCGGATGGTGATGCCGGTATCGAGGCTGACGTTGTCGTCATCGAGCCCAAGCCAGCCGATGCAGCCCGCGTAGGGGCCGCGCGGAAGCTGTTCCGTTTCCGCGATGATTTCCATAGCCCGGACCTTGGGCGCTCCGCTGACCGTGCCCGCCGGGAAGGTCGCCGCCAGCACGTCCAGCGCGTCGAGATCCGGCTGGAGCCGGGCCGTGATCCGCGAGGTCAGGTGCATGACGTGGGAGAAGCGTTCCACTTCCATGAGCCGCTCCACGCTGACCGTGCCGGGGCGGGCAATGCGCCCGAGGTCGTTGCGGCCCAGATCCACCAGCATGACGTGCTCGGCGCGTTCCTTGGGATCTTCCTGCAGCTCGGCGGCGAGGCGGGCGTCTTCGAGATCGTCGGCTCCGCGTTTGCGGGTTCCGGCGATGGGGGAGAGCTGGAGCTTGCCTTCGTCGCACCGGATCATGACTTCGGGGGAAGAGCCGAACAGGGTGATGCCCGGCAGATCCATGAAAAACATATAAGGCGAGGCGTTGCAGCGGCGCATCCGGCGGTACAGGGTGAAGGCGTCTCCCGCGAACGGCGTGCTGAACCGGCAGGAGGGAACGACCTGAATGGCCTCGCCCTGACGAAGCATCTGTTTGATTTTGTTCACGGCATCCATGTAGCCTTCCCGTCCCGGCGTGGCGGTCACGGCATCTTCGCCGATGAAGGGCAGGGCCGCGCCGCATTCCCGCGTCCGTGCGCCGTTCACGTCCCTGTGTTCGCCGAGGCTGATCTGGCACAGCCGGTTGTACAGGTGGTCGAACACGAGCACGGTTCCCGGCAGGACAAGGCTGGCGTCGGCGTCCTTTTGGGGCAGGCAGTTTTCCAGCTTCTTGTTGAAGAAGCTCGCCATGCCGTAGCCGAAATAGCCGTACAGGGCGCGGGTGATGGGCGGCAGCGTGATGCCTTCGGGCTTTTCGAGGTGCAGGCCGCGCATGAGCGCGCGCAGGCCTTCCGTGAAGGGCATCCCGTTGAGCGCGGCAAAGGGGCGCAGGCGGTCGTCGCTGGTGTCGAGTGCCAGCAGCCCGTCCCGGCAGGCGGCCTGAAGCAGGAAGTCGCAGGCCAGAATGCTGTAGCGTCCCCACCGCCCGTCGACCTCCGCGCTTTCCAGCAGAATGCCGTGATGTTCGTGGCACATACCGAGGAAGAGGCTGATGGGGGTGTCCATATCCGCCGGGAGCCACCGCGCGCTCTGGCGCAGGGTGACGTCGGGGGCGGCGGGCGTTTTGGAAGCTGTCATGTCGGTGATCCTTTTGGGGTTGGGGTACAAAAAAAGGCGCCATCCTTGGGAGGATGGCGCCTGTATGAACGGATACAGCAATGCCGGATCGGGCCTTACACAGGCCGCACTCCCCCCCTCACGTCGATGACGCGCCACCACCAGCGATAAGCGGTAAAGGAAAGGGAAGAAGCGTTGGACATGGTTTGATCCTTCAAAAAGGCATTGTTTAATGTGAAAAAGAATACGTGGCTGAAAACTACTGCGAACCCGGCGAGTTGTCAATCCCTCACGGACATACTTTCTTTTTCCCGGAAAGGGCGTTTCCGATCCGGGAAAATGGGATGCGGCATCCTTGCGCGGATACGGCTGGGGCGTCCTTTTGCCGCAGCGCGAAACATGCGGGCTTAAGCCCATGAAGCATCTTCTACCCCGAATTTGTGACGGTTTCGTGTCCTGAAAAGGAAAAAACGGTATGGAATCCGGTCAGGCGGAATGTTTGACATGCCGTAGCCTTGACGCCGATTCCTCCTGCGGCTAGGCTTCTTTTTTCGTATGAGAGATTGTCTGTCTGAGGGGCACCGTGAAACTGAAAACGACTCTTTTTGGCGAAACCTACCGCTTCGATTCGGTTCGGGACGTGCTGAACAAGGCGGGGGAGCTGCGCTCCGGCGATGTGCTGGCGGGCGTCGCCGCCTCCTCCATGCGGGAACGCGTCGCCGCCAAGCAGGTGCTCAGCGAGCTGACGCTTGGCGACCTGCGTGAACATCCCGTAGTCCCTTATGAAGACGACGCCGTGACGCGCATCATTCAGGATGCCGTGCACACGCCGGTCTATGAGAGCATCAAAAATTGGTCGGTCGGGGAATTCCGGGAATTTCTGCTGGACGGGCGTACCTCTTCCGCCGCCATTGAGCGCGTCCGCAAGGGCCTTACTTCGGAAATGGCCGCCGCCGTATCCAAGATCATGTCCAACGCCGATCTCATTTTCGCGGCGAAGAAAATGCCCGTGGTCGTGCGTTCCAACAATACCGTAGGGCTGCCGGGGCATTTCTCCTCACGGCTTCAGCCCAACGACACGCGGGATGAGATCCCGTCCATCGTGGCGCAGGTGTATGAGGGGCTGTCTTACGGCGCGGGGGATGCGGTCATCGGCATCAATCCGGTGACGGATACGGTGGAGAACACCAAGGCCATGCTCAATGCCCTGTGGGAGATCATCGAACGCCACCAGATCCCCACCCAGAACTGCGTGCTGGCCCACGTCACCACGCAGATGGAAGCCATCCGGCAGGGGGCCAACGCGGGCATGATCTTCCAGAGCATCGCGGGCAGCGAAAAGGGGCTGCGCGAATTCGGCGTGACCACCGGCCTGCTTGATGAGGCGTATGATCTCGCGCAGCATTACTGTCAGGCCACCGGCCCCAACGTCATGTATTTCGAGACGGGGCAGGGATCCGCGCTGTCGGCGGACGCGCACTACGGCTGTGATCAGGTGACGATGGAAGCCCGCTGTTACGGGCTGGCCCGCCGCTACCGGCCGTTCATGGTCAATACGGTGGTCGGCTTCATCGGCCCGGAATATCTGTATAACCATCAGCAGATCATCCGGGCCGGGCTTGAAGACCATTTCATGGGCAAGCTGCACGGCCTGCCGATGGGCTGCGACTGCTGCTATACGAACCATGCCGACACCGACCAGAACTCCAACGAGAACCTCATGATCCTGCTGGCGGCCGCGGGCGTGAACTTCATCATCTCCCTGCCGATGGGCGACGACATCATGTTGAATTACCAGACCAACTCCTTCCATGACATCGCCACCGTGCGCCAGTTGCTCAACCTGCGGCCCGCGCCGGAGTTCGAGCAGTGGCTGGAACGGCACGGGATCATGGAAAACGGTTGCCTCACCTCCCGCGCCGGGGATGCCTCCATTTTCTTTTAGGGGAACGCCATGCAGGAACAGGAAATTCGCGCGCTGGTGGCGTCCGTGCTGGATGCCCTGAAAACGAAACAGGCATCCCCTGCGCCTTCCGCTGCTGATGACGGAATGGCTCCCGCAACCCCGGCGGGGGATGGCTCCGCGGGCGGTTCGGGGGCAGCGCCGGAACTTTTGGCGGCAACCGGTGATGCCGACACGGACGCATCGCTGGAGGATTTGGGCGGCCCCGCCTTCCGCAAGCCTTGCGGGGTGAAAGAGCCGCACAATCCCGAAGTGTTGCAGGAGTTCATGCAAAGTACCGGGGCCCGGATTGGGGGCGGCGCGTATGGAACACGGCCTTCGACCACGGCCTACCTGCGTTTCCTCGCGGATCATGCCCGGTCCAAGGGAACGGTTTTCCGTGAAGTCCCGGAGGAATGGCTGCTCCGGCGCGGGATGCTGGCGGTTCAGACGTTGGTGGAAGACAAGGATACCTATCTGACGCGCCCGGATTTGGGGCGCGTACTCTCGGAGGCGTCCCTGCAAACGGTGCGGGAGCATTACCGGCCCGCTCCGCAGGTGCTGATCGTGCTGTCCGACGGCTTGAGCACGGACGCCGTGCTCGCCAATGCGGATGAAATCGTGCCCCCGCTGACCAATGGCCTGAGGCAGGCCGGGTTCACGGTGGGCGATCCGCTGTTCCTGCGTTACGGGCGGGTCAAGGCCGAGGATCGGCTTGGTGAGGCGGTAGGATGCGACGTGGTGCTGATGCTCGTGGGCGAGCGGCCCGGTTTGGGGCAGTCGGAAAGCATGAGCTGTTACGCCGTGTACCGCCCCACGGCGGCGACGCTGGAGTCGGATCGCTCGGTCATTTCCAACATCCACCGCGAAGGCACGCCGCCTGTGGAGGCCGCCGCGGTTATCGTTGACCTTGTACGCCAGATGATGCGGCACAAGGCCAGCGGCATAGCGCTGAATAGGGCTCTTAACCCCGGTTTTTCCGGTTAAATGTCACGCCGGAAGCCTGCATGGGAAAGCTGCGGCGAGGATTCGTGCCTCGGCGGATTCCGCAAGAACCGGTGATATGCTGATAAAATAGGTTTTTTGATGGCTCTGTTGTATTTATGGTTGTTTCATCTCCACAGTGCATTGAAAATACAGCCTTTTTCTCCAGTTTTCCTCTTGGCGGGAGCTACGGATAAGGCACTTTGCCGGTTATCCCTTTGGAGCTTCAAGGAAAAAAGCATCAACCATTTTCTATGACACAGCCTTTTTGATACACAAGACGTGAGAAGAGAACGCCGATGAAAGTGTTGCAACCCGTTCCAGTCCGAGTGCTCGCCAGCCGGATCATCCCTTCGGTCGATCCGGGGTTGGCCGCGGCCCTCAAGCTTGAGCCGCGCCACCGTGCGCTCGCCCTGTTCACCGCCGACAGCGATGATGTAAGTTACATAGCCATCGACGAAGCGACCAAAAAGGCCGCCGTGGATGTCGTCTACGCCAGTTCCTTTTATGGCGGGGCGGCCCATGCCTCCGGGCCTTATTCCGGTGAATTCATAGGGATCCTTGCTGCGGAGACGCCCGGTGATGCCGAAGAGGGGCTGCGCATCGCCGTGGATTACGCTCAGAACCGCGTTTCGTTCCTGACGGCCGATCCGGAAGGGAAGCTGATCTTTTTGTCGCATCTGGTTTCCTCTTGCGGCACGTATGTTGCGGGGCAGGCCGGGATTCCGGTCGGCACGGCGCTGGCATGGCTCATTGCGCCGCCGCTGGAGGCTACCTTTGGCTTGGATGCGGCTCTGAAGGCTGCGGATGTCCGTCTGGTGAAGCATTTCCCGCCGCCGTCTGAGACCAACTTTTCCGGCGGCTGGCTTGCCGGGGATCAGGCGGCGTGTCAGGCGGCGTGTCAGGCGTTCACCGAAGCCGTGCTCGGCGTTGCCGCCAGTCCATTGGAAAGAATTTGATTTTTGAGATTGGGGAGGGGAAGGGAACCCTTTGGGGAAGGCTGTGTCATAGAAAATGGTTGATGCTTTTTTCCTTGAAGTTCCAAAGGGATAACCGACAAAATGCCTTAGCCGTGGATCCCGCCAAGGGGAAAACCGGAGAAAAAGGCTCTATTTTTCACCGCACTGTGGAGATGAAACAACCACAAACTCTAACAGAGCCTTTGGAAAAGGGTTCCCTTCCCCTCCCCAAAACCCACCCCTTCCCTCCCAAAACTTTCGGCTGGTGGGGAGGCTGCGCGGCGGGAGTTCCGCCGTTTCGTTGAGCCGTAGGCGTGGCTGGCGTCCGTGGGGAAGGTGGTTTTGTAGTACATGCGTATTATTGAGAAAAAACGCCTGGCTGGATGAGCTTGCAGGCGGCTTTAGAGTTTTTTCACGTTGAAAAGGCTCTTCCGGCTGCGTGAAGCAGGCGGCCGCTGTGAAGGCATAAGTGCAATGTATTTGTGCTGTTCAATGCCGGAGCGGGCGTGCCTTACACTTTACGATTATGCAATGTTAAAGTGGAGTTGCTCTAAAGTGCGGGCAGGGTATCCGAAGGATGCGGCAACTGGATTGCCGCGCAGGGTGTTTCTGGGGGATTGGAAAAAGGCAATGATCGTATCCCGCTTTGGGGGAAAGAGCGGGATTCGTCTGTAACACATGGAAACGACATGCGGTATTTGACGGAACAGGATTTGGTGGCCCGTTGCGGCCTGGGGCAGGGCGTGGAACTGCATCTTTCCCCGGAGGAGCGTCTGACGCCTTCCGCGCAGGAGCTGGTGAACAACAGGAAGATACGGATTCTCATCGTATCCGGCGACGGCCGCGTCGCCCGTGACGACGGGAAGGCCGTGCATCCCTTGGCGACCGAGGAGCGTCCCTTCGCCAAGGTCGAAAAGACGGAAGCGCAGACCCATCTGAACGGCACGGAAATGGTGACCAAGGATCATCCCCGGATTTGGTTCCGGGGCAAGGTGGATTCCGCCATTGCCGCCGCCATCCTTGTCCAGACGCAGTTGCAGCCCGTGCTGGCGCCGGAGTTGCAGGGCTTACTGGCGGATCTGCGCTCGTGGCTCGGATGGGCCATGCGCTGCGAAGTGTTGGACGAAGCCGTACCCGAATTGAGCATGGGGCCGTTTTCGCGGGAAGCTGCGCGGCGGTTGGCTTGCCGCCCTGAAGAGCTCGGACTGGCGCCTTTGTGCCCCGATGCGGCGGAAGGTTCCGTTTTTACCCTACTCAACTGGCTGCGGGCGATCATCCGTGAAACGGAAGTGGCGGCTGCGTTTGCTTTCCGCAAGCAGGACGGCACGTTGGAACGCCCGGACATTTTGGAGCTTTTGGACGGGCTGAGCAGCGCGGTTTACGCGTTCATGCTGCTGGTGAAGGCGGGCGACGGGGGCTTGAGGGCCATACGAGCCGCGCGGGGATAGGCAATGGACGGCAAGCAAATCCTCAGCGTCGGCATTGATATTGGGACGAGCACGTCGCAGCTTGTGTTTTCCCGTCTGGAACTGCGCAACCGGGCGGCGGCCTGTCAGGTTCCGCGTTTTGAAATTACGGATCGCCGGATCATCTGGCAGAGCCCGGTGGCCTTCACGCCGCTCACGGACGTGGAGACGCTCGATGAGGCGGCGCTCGACGTCCTTATCCGGGGCTGGTATGCGGAGGCGGGGGTACGCCCGGAAGAGGTGGAGACGGGCGCGGTCATTGTGACGGGCGAGAGCCTCAAGACCGTGAACGCCCGGCGCACGGTCATGCGTCTGGCGGACAGCCTCGGAGATTTTGTCGTGGCCTCGGCGGGCCCGCATCTGGAATCCGTCATTGCGG
Source organism: Bilophila sp. T19-St14 (assembly GCF_059728385.1). Taxonomy (NCBI): domain Bacteria; kingdom Pseudomonadati; phylum Thermodesulfobacteriota; class Desulfovibrionia; order Desulfovibrionales; family Desulfovibrionaceae; genus Bilophila; species Bilophila sp. T19-St14. The sequence continues at coordinate 907,770 of NZ_BAAGFT010000001.1, read as the reverse complement.
GGCGGGGCGCGGGTGCGGCGGCGCTTTCCGAGGCGCGGCGCGGTACGGTCTTGAACATCGACATCGGCGGCGGGACTTCCAACTATGCGGTATTCCGTGCCGGCCGGGTCGTTGATACGGCTTGCCTCAACATGGGCGGGCGTCTGGCGGAAACCGACGGGCACGGCTGGATCACCCGCGTCCGCAAGCCGCTTCTTCCCGTTCTGGAAGGGTTGTATGGTTCCCGTGCGCCCGAAACCCTTGGCCCTGACGATATTCCCGCTATAGCGGATCGCATGGCCGGGTTGATCTGGCAGGTTCTGGCTGATGAGCGTTCCCCGCTGGCGGATCGGCTGCTCCAGACGCCGCCTCTGAAGCCGTGGCGCTATGATGCGGTGACGCTGTCGGGCGGGGTCGGGGCCTGTTGCGCCGAACCGGACGCCGATCCGTTCCGGTTCCGGGATTTGGGGCCGTCGCTGGCCCGCGCCATCGTGCGCCACCCCGGTTTTGCGGCGTTGCCCCTCCTGCCGCCATCCCAGACGGTGAGGGCTACGGTGATCGGTGCAGGATCATGGATGCTCTCGCTTTCCGGCGCGACGGTCTGGGCCGACGAGTCCCTGTTGCCGATGCGCAACCTTCCCGTGGTGTCCCCGTGGCTGGACTGGCACGCCGGGTTGACCCCCGCCGCAGTGGAAACGGCAATCGGGGATGCCATGCGGCGTATGGATCTTGACGATGCGGATCGTTTTGTCGTGGGGCTTCCCGCTGGGATGCCCGTGACCTATGCGACGGTTTGCCTGTTGGTCGAGGCGTTCGCTGGTTTTTGGAGCCGCCGCCCGGAAGGTCAGCCCGCATTGGTGGCGCTCGCGGAGGATATGGGCAAGGTGCTCGGCATGGAGCTGCGCCCCCGCCTGAACGGGCGGCCTTTGGTGGTGCTTGATGAATTGAAGCTGGCCGACGGGGACTATCTGGACATGGGCAAGCCGCTGTATGAGGGCGGCGTCGTGCCCGTCACCATCAAATCATTGGCCTTTTCCGGCTGATCCGCAAATCCCTATGCCATGAACGACAACGGGTTTTTGTTTAATCTCGAACGGGCGCAGGCAGGCCCGGTGGATGAGGAGGCGCTTGCCCGCAAGATGGCTGCCCGTGCCTGAACGGGCGGCCTTTGGTGGTGCTTGATGAATTGAAGCTGGCCGACGGGGACTATCTGGACATGGGCAAGCCGCTGTATGAGGGCGGCGTCGTGCCTGTCACCATCAAATCATTGGCTTTTTCCGGCTGATCCGCAAATCTTTATGCCATGAACGACAACGGGTTTTTGTTTAATCTCGAACGGGCGCAGGCAGGCCCGGTGGATGAGGAGGCGCTTGCCCGCAAGATGGCTGCCCGTGCCGTCCGTGTGGCCCGCGCGCACGAATCCGTATTCACCGAGGCGAACGGCTGGGCCGGGCAATTTCCGGGGATGCCGGGATATTACTACTTTGTGGACAGCGACGAAGACCAGTATGTCATTGTTGAGGCGATCGGCGTGGACGATGGCTTCGAGCTTTATTACAGCGGCAGTGAAATAGCCTTTCCGCCTGAGGGGATGGACGGCAAATGGAAGCCCGTTCCCGTGCCGTGCGAGTGTTTGCGGGAGAGGGGCTGATATGGCTCTGTCAGAGCCTGTGTTCGTTTTATCTCTATAATATGGTGAAAATACAGCCTTTTTATCAAGTTTTTCATCGGCGGAATCCATGGCTGGGGCATTTCGCCGATTATTCTTTTGGAACTTCAAAGAAAAAAGCATCAACCATTTCCTGTGGCACAGCCAAAAATATTGGAAGGGGAGCACGCTGCCGCTGCGGGCCCGGAATGCCCGCAATTGGCGTTTGGCGATGAAGGGGGTTCCGCCCGTTAGGGGCTCTTCCTCCCCTTTTCCCCTCATTTTTCCAACGGTGCTGTGCGGTTGGGAAGCTGTCCGCTGGGAACCCGCTTCCTGCGGCTTTGTGTCAGGCGATAGCTTTCCATGAGCAGGGCCCGGAGTTCCTTTTCGGCAAAGCCGCTTTCCAGAAGGATTGTGATCCAGTGCTTCTTGTTCATATGGTACGCGGGCAGGATCCCCGGATCGCCGTACAGCAGCATGTCCAGCACTTGGGTACTCTTCACATTGATGATTTCGGCGTTGCCTTTCCCCGGCAGCCCCAGCTTGGACTGGGGCACGCTCATCACGATGCCGTACCATTTCCCATTATCCGCATGTCTCAATACGGCGTATTCCGGCTCTTGCGGCCACGGGTAGTCCGGTTCCGTGCCGAATGTGGCCTTTACGTACGCGAACAGTTCATTTCGGGTAGGCATAGACGCTCCCATGTGCGGGTTCGTGTTTTGGGTTTGCGCATGTTGGTTACGGGGAAAACCGTCAACGAGGATTCGACAGGCGCGGACGTTTTTGGAGAGGGAGAGATGGACGCAAGCCGACTCTATAAATGGGGGAAGGGGAATTTCTTTCAGAAAAATTCCCTTTCCCCCGTTTTTATGCCCGGTTAACAGTATGGGCTTTATTCTCCCACCGACGCCTCGGCCTTTTCGATTTCCTGTTGGATGAATGCCGCGAGATCGGCGGGCTTCCCGCCCTCGAACCAGGCGACCCAGAGGGAGGCGTTTTCGTTATAGTCCTTCAGCGACTCGTAAAAGCCCACGGCCCGTTGCGAAGCCACGGCATAGCGCAGTTCGGGGTGGCTGGTCTCGAAGACCCGTTCGGCATCCTCAAACGGTGCCTTGTTGATTTCTTTGACTTGGAACATGCTTTTCTCCATTGGTGGACGTGTGCCCCTGTGTAGCCTTTCCGTCAGACGGCGGCAAGATGCGTTCGTAACGTCCGCCCATCGCCTTGTAGATCTGGTTCTCGTACCGGATGACCCGGTATTTCGCTTCCAGCGCCGAAAGCATGGAGTTGTCCGCCGTATTCAGGGCATCCAGATAATCCTTGAGCTCGGCGGCGCCGAGATCGTAGCGGGTCTGGTAGTATTCCCCGATGCGCACGTCCTTCTGGTGTTTCGACAGGGTGTTTTCCAACGAGCGCCGTGCGTTGGCGTAACTGAAATAGGCGGCGTCCACCTCATTGAGCGCCGACGTCACGGCCTGCGTGAAGTCCAGTTTCGCCGACTCAAAGTCCGCTTCGGAAATCTTGATGTTCCAGCGGATGGTGTTCCATTGCAGGAACGGGAAGCTGACGCGCACCGTGCCCGCGAGCAGGGGCAGGTCAAAGACCTTGCTTGAGGTCGAGGACGAGGTGCCGAGCGTCGAGCCGATGGAGATCGCCGGGTACCAGCTTGCGCGATCCGACTCCAGCGTCTTGAAGGCGCTTTGCAGGCGGGCTTCCGAGGCCCGGATGTCCGGGCGCGCGGCGAGGGCCGCCACGGGAACGTCGAGATCGACCCCGACCGTGGGGTAGGACATCAGGTCGGCATTGCCGATGGCCGGGTTCTCACCGGGGCGGATATTGAGCAGATCCCGGAGCGTCTGGCGGGCCACGTTCTGCCGATCATGCAGATCAAGCAGGCTGTTGCGGGCAGAAAGCAGGGATTGCTGCGCCTGAAGGGGCTCCACGGAAGCCACCTTGCCCAATTCGTACTTGGTTTCGATGAGGCGGAGCAGCTCCTGATAGCGCTTGACGCCGGCTTCCATGACCTTGATGGATTCATCAAGGTATTTCAGCTCGAAATAGGTGTCCGCCACGCTGTTGACGAGGGCCAGCCGCGCGGTTTCCCGGTCTTCCATCGTGGCCTTGTATTCCCATTCCTGCGCGTTGGCGGCGTTGCGGAGCTTCTGCCACAGGTCTACCTCGTAGCTCACCCCGAACTCGGTCTGGTACGATCGCGCGGCGTTGCCGTTGTCGATGTTGTGGGATGCGGAGGCGGAAGCGTCCGCCGAAAAGGAGGGCACGAGATCCGCGGAGAGCAGGCGTGCCTGATACAGCGCCCGGTTCACCTTGATGGCGCTCAGGGCAAGATCCACGTTCCGCTCCAGCGCCAAGGCCACGATCCGGTTCAGATCCGCGTCGTGGTAGCCTTTCCACCATGCGGTGTTCAGGCTGTAGCTGGCGGCGACGTCCTCCGCCGGGAGCAGATCCGTTTTCAGGCTGCCCATCGGGTAGTTGGCGCAGCCGCCGAGCCCAAGGACGAGCAGGGCGGCGATCAGTCGTATGGCGTTCATCATTCCCTCGAAAGCGCGTCGATAGGGTTGAGGCGGGAGGCGTTCCGCGCGGGCATGAATCCGAAGACGATGCCGATGGCCGACGAGCAGGCCAGCGCCAGCAGCATGGAACCGGCGGAATAGGACATGGTGAAGTTGGAGACGAGCAGATCGAAGACCACGCCGATGAGGTAGGACGCCACGATGCCGAGCACGCCGCCGATGACGCAGATAAGCACGGCCTCGATGAGGAACTGCTCCATGATGTTGCCCTGTTTCGCGCCGATGGCCATGCGGAGCCCGATTTCCCGCGTGCGTTCCGTGACCGACACCAGCATGATGTTCATGACCCCGATGCCGCCCACGACCAGCGAGATGAGCGCGATGCCCGAAATGAGCAGGGCCATGGTCCCGGTGGTGCTCTCAATGGTCTTTTTGATGCTGTCCGTGTTCACGGTGAAGAAGTCCGTCTTGCCGTGGCGGGCCGTGAGCAGGGCGGTCAGGTTCTTTTCCGCCATGAGCGGCATGACGTTGTCCTTCACCTTAACGATGACCGAGGAAATGTGCCGCTGCCCGGTGATCTTGTTCATGACCGTAGTGTAGGGGGCCCACAGGTTGAGGGCGTCGGTGGGGCCGAATACGGAATCCTGCTTTTCGGCCACGGCGATGATCTCCAGCGGCTGGCGGTTGAACAGGATGACCTGCCCCACCGGCTCGCCCCCGTTCGGGAACAGCTTTTTCCGGGTATTGTCGTCGATGACCACGTAGGAATGGTTCGCCCGCACGTCGTCCTTGTTGAAGAACCGGCCTTCGGCGGGCTTGAGCCCCTTGACGTCGAAATACTGCTCGCCTACGCCGCTGAGCTGGGCGTTCACCGTGATGTTGCGGTAGACGAGCGTGCCCGTCGCCGTGGTGTTGGGCGTGGCGCTGTCGATGTAGCTCTGCTTGCCGAGGACGTCGGAGTCCGCGACGGTGAGCGTCTTGACTTTGTCCGATTTCCGGTCGCCGAAGCCGTGTCCGGGATAGACGTTGATGGTGTTCGTGCCCATCGAACTGATGTTGGCGATGATCTTTTCCTGCGACCCGCGCCCCAGCGCGACTACGGACACCACCGAGGCGATGCCGATGATGATGCCGAGCATGGTCAGCACGGATCGCATCTTGTGGGCGAGGATGGCCTGCACCGACATTTTGAACGCCTCGACGAACTGATCCTTGCGGAACATGAGGGAGGCGCGGGGCGAACGGGGGAGTTCGCGTTCCGGTGCGGGGACGAGTTCCCGGCTCCGGGTGTCGGAAATGATCGAGCCGTCCTTGATTTCGATGACCCGGCTGGCGAAGCCCGCAATGTGGTGGTCATGGGTCACGACGATGATGGTGTGCCCCCGCCGGTTCAGTTCGGTGAGGATGTCCATGACGTTCTCGCCGCTTTTGGAGTCGAGGGCGCCGGTGGGCTCGTCGGCAAGGATGATGCTGCCGCCGTTCATGAGCGCCCGGGCGATGGAAACGCGCTGCTGTTGGCCGCCGGAAAGCTCATTGGGCTTGTTTTCCAGCTTGTTCGGCAGGCCCAGATCCGCAAGCAGGGACTTGGCCCGATCAAGGCGCGTCTTTTTGTCCACCCCGGAGTAAACGGCGGGCAGGGCCACGTTTTCCGTGGCGGACAGCGTGGAGAGCAGGTTATAGCGCTGGAAGATGAATCCGATGCGCCTCCCGCGCAGCTCCGCGAGCTCGTCGCTGCCGAGCGTGCCGATGTCCACGCCGCCGATGCGGCAGACGCCGGAGGATTGGGTGTCGAGGCAGCCCAGGATGTTCATGAGCGTCGACTTGCCTGAGCCGGACTGTCCGATGATGGCGACGAAGTCGCCTTCTTCGATGGCAAAGGACATGTCCTTCAGCACATGGACGCGGTTTTGCCCGGCCCCGAAGAATTTGTTGATGCCTTCGGCTTCGATGATGTTCATAGCCGCGGTCCCCGGTGGCGCTGCTGGCCTTGGGCGTCCTGTTCCTGCTGGGTGACTTGGGCGGTGATCACGGCGTCGCCTTCCTTGAGCCCGGAAAGGATCTGGATATGGATGCCGTCGGCGATGCCGGTGGTCACTTCCCGGCGCTCAGGCTTGTCGCCGGGGCCGAGCACGCGCACGAACTTTTTGCCGTTGCCGGACTGGACGGCGATCACAGGGACGAGCAGGGCATCCTTGACGTCCGCCACGGTGATCACGTTCTGGGTGGTCATGCCGATGCGCAGCGGGCCCTGCTTGTTGTCGATAAGCGCCTTGCCGTAATAGTACACGGCGTTGTTCGAGGATGTGGAGGATGAGGAAGAGGAACTGCCCGTCGATGAGGTGGTCTTGTAGCTCCCGTCCGTGAGCGTGGTCAGGCCGGGGTCGATGGAGGTCAGGACGGCCTTGTATTCCGTTTCGGGGTTGGAAAGGATGGTGTAGGTGATGGGCATGCCCGGCTTGACCGCCGTAATGTCGCCCTCGGAGATTTCGATTTTGATTTCCATCTTGTCCAGATCCGCGATCTGGACGATGGTGGGCGTGGTCTGGTTGGCGTTGACGGTCTGGCCTTCGTCCACGGGCACGGAAACGATGGTTCCGTCGAGCGGCGCGGTGATGCGGGTGTAGCCGAGGTTGACCTCGTCCGTGTTTACGGCGATCTGGGTCTGCCGGATCTGCGATTCGAGCTCGGTCACTTCGGCCTTGGCGAGGGCATAGGCGTTCTCGGCGTCCTCAAGGCTTTCCTTGGAGGCTGCGTCGCGTTTCTTGAGCTGCCTTTCGCGGTCATACTTCGTTTTGGCGATTTTCAGGGCCACTTTTTTGGCGGCAAGCTGCGATTCGTAGGACTGGAGCCGGGCCTTGTCCGTCTCAAGCTGGTTAAGCTGCGGCACGGAGTCGATTTCGGCAATCAGATCGCCTTTCTTCACATCCTGCCCAAGGACGACATGCAGCCTTTTGATCTGCCCGCCGACCTGTGCGCCCACGCTGACGAGCTGGACTGCGCCGACTTCGCCGGTGGCGTTGACGGTTTTAGTAATGTCTCCGATCGTCACGGGTTCCGTCAGATAGGCCATCCCGTCGCCTTGATCCATACGGAACACATACCACGCGGCGACCGCTGCGGCGATGACAAGCGCCGCGATGAGGAACGGTTTCTTTTTCATCAATACAAATCCACTGTACGGCATTCCCGAAAGGGAAAGCCCGTTTTGTCGCCCGGCGGAGCCGATGCGGTGAGCGTTTTGGGGAATCGCCCCACAAGGGGCGCGCTAGTCCGCCTTGCCCTCTTTGGGCGGATGCTGCATTTTCCTCGACAGTTGCTTTTCCAGAAACTCTTGGGCCACGGCCTTCTGGCGTTCATCAAGCAGCGGGGCCATTTCGTTGAAATGCTTGATGATGAATGCCCTGCGGAAAGCTTTTGCCCGTTCCGATTCTTGAAGGAACTCAGGGTGGAGACGGATAAAGATTTCCCGAACCTGTTCCTGCTGTTTCGGGGTGAGATCCAGCACTTCCGCCAGATGTTCGACCGCCCGGTCGGGGCCCGGAGGCTGCCGGAACAGCTTGAACATGCGCGGGTTGCTGCTGCCGATGGCGATACCGATGAGGCACCCTGCCGCAAAGGTCAGGCCGAGTGCCAGCAAACTTTTGAAGCGGGTTCGCATCAGAAAAACACCTCATATCCGGCAAGGGCCGCCTGCGCGTATTCGGCGAGGGCGGTGCCGGGATCGCCCGCGTGCCAGAAGAGCATCAACGCGCAGAGGATAATGGCGGCATTCGCCAACGCAAGGGGCCGGAAGCGCTGCGCCAGCCAGTCAGGGACATCGGGATCGTCCATCGGGCTGAGCCGGACGGCGAACATCACGCGCTCCTCCCATGTCTCGTCGAGCAGGGAAGCCCGGCCCGTACGCCCTTCGTTCCAGCGGCGCCGTGCCTCTTCCAGCAACCCGTCATCGGGGGATTGAAAGCCGATAAGGGCGGACAGCACGCCGCGCAATGACTGCAAAAGGTTGTTCATGATTGCCTCCCGAGGTTTTCCAAAGGGGGGGTGAGCGCTTCGCGCAGCTTTGCCTTGCTGCGGTGAACCCTGACCCGGACGTTGATCGGCGTCATGTCCATCATGGCCGCCGTCTCCGCAATGGAATAGCCTTCCAGAAAGGTGAGCGTCAGGAGCATGCGATCGCGGGGCTCCAACCGCTGCAGGGCCGATTCGAGCTCTTCCCGTAAGCCGCGGCGTTCGTTTTCTTCCTCATAGAGCCGAAACGAGGCCTGCTCGGTCAAGCCTTCCGTTTCATCTTCTTCGCCTTGGGCCAGAGAGCTGAATGGCGCTTCGGGCCTGTAGCGTTCACGCAGCCGCTCGTAGCAGCAGCGCAGGGCAATGGTCGCCAGCCAGCGCTCGAAGGAACCTTGGCCTTGGTAGGAGCGCAGGCTCCTGTACGCCCTGACGAAGGTTTCCTGTGCCACTTCGGGCACCTCGTGCGGCAGGACATGCGCGGAAACGAGGCGCTCCACGCGCGGCCCATAGGTTCGCAGGATGGAGCGGAATGCTTCCGCGTCGCCGTTCAGCACGGCCTGAAGGGTTTCTTCTCCCGCCTCCGGGATCATGGTCTGTTCCTTTTCTGTCGTTCAACCCTGCGCCTTTCGGACGGAGAGAGCACGGGAAAGATGCCCTGTACAAGAAGAGTGTGCCGTTCCGTGTGGAATTGTTACACCGGGCGGGAAAATTTTTTGGGAGGAAATTGGGGGAGGGGAGAAGGGCCCCTTTCCAAAGGGGCCCTTCTCCCCTCCCCCAAACCCCCGCCCCTCATCCCCCTAAACGTTTCGACTGATGGGGAGGCCGCGCGCCAGGAGTTCCGCTGGGTGAACATATTATGGAAGGTGAAAAATGTTGGGAAGAGGTAAGGGGCCCATAAAAGAAGGGGAATCCTTTTTACGTTTTTTGTAAGGCTGGCGGCTTTGGTGCAGTATATGTGAAAGAATCCTGTTCGCGTATTGTTTTTTGTCATATTTTTAAAAAAGGCTGTGTCATAGAAAATGGTTGATGCTTTTTTCCTTGAAGTTCCACAGGGATAACCGACAAAATGCCTTAGCCCTGTATTCCGCCAAGAGAAAAACCGAAGAGAAAAGGCTGTATTTTTCACCGCACTATTGAGATGAAGCAACCACATCCTATGACAGAGCCTTAAAAAACTCAGGGAGCTGGGGAAACAAACAGCCCTTTCAGTATATGAAGGAGCGGCATTATAACAAACTGTAAGGTTGTGTACTAGGACGTGTCGTTATTTTACATGTGATTATTTGAGATTATTAAAATAATTTTTTGCGACTTTAAAATAATTAAATAATTTCAATATATTATATATAATTAATGTCATAATCTAGGGTAAGCAGTTGATACTTTTATATTTAGCTGTGCCATAGGAACTGGTTGATGTTTTTTTGAAGTTCCAAAGAAATAACCAGTAAAAGGTTTCGGTCATAAAGTCCGCCAACGGAAAAATTGGAGAGAAAGGATATTTTTTACCATACTGTGAAGAGCAAACAACCACATTCTGCGGCAGGCCTATAGTAATTGATGTCATCACATTCGGTTAAGGTATCTGCTGGCGGGCCCAACGATGCAAGATGCTTTCTCCAGCATCTATCTTGAATGGCCCCGTCATAGTATAAAATTGGGCTCTGGCATAGTATAGTTGCTTTATCTCCATAGTGCGGTGAAAATACAGTCTTTTTCTCCAAATTTCCCCTTGGGGGAGTCTACGATTAAGGTATTTGGCTGACTATTCCTTTGGAATTTCAAGAAAGCATTAACCGTTTTTTATGGCACAGCCTCTTGAATAACATGAAGCAAAAGGCTGTGTCATAGAAAATGGTTGACGCTTTTTTCCTTGAAGTTCCAAAGGGATAACCGGAAAAATGTCTTAGCCGTAATCCCGCCAAAGGGAAACCGGAAAAAGGCTGTATTTTCCACCGTACTGTGGAGATGAAACAACCACATACTATAACAGAGCCAAGCAAAAAATAACCTATTGTTACAATAAACTAAACCGCTAAACCATCCACAGATCCACTCACACAGGGAATGCCGTGAACAGGGATTCGATAAACGCGAAAATCTTTGAAGAGGGAGGGGTGGGGTTCGGGGAGGGGAGGGAGAAACTTTCTTAGAAAGTTTCTCCCTCCCCTCCCCGAATAAACCAACACTGATACACCCTTTCAAGGGCGATTGTTTTCACGTACGGTTTTGAATACCACAGGGCTCAGCAGAAGCACGCCGATGAGGTTGGGAAAGGCCATCAGCGCGTTGAAGGTGTCGGCAAGAATCCAGACCAGATCAAGCTGGGCTAGGGCGCCGATGGGCACGACGATGGTATAGAGGACGCGGAAGGGCTTCAGCGCCCGATCCCCAAACAGGAATATCGCGGAGCGCTCCCCGTACACGCACCAGCCGAGGATGGTGGTAAAGGCGAACATGACCAGCGAAATAGCTACGATGGACGAGCCTGCGCCCGGCAGGGCGGTTTCAAAAGCCCGCGCGGTCAGCGAAGCGCCCTGAGCGCCGAGGGCTGTCCATTCCCCGGTGACGAGGATGGCGAAGCCGGTCATGCTGCACACGATCATAGTCGTGATGAACACGTCGAGCATCCCAATGGTGGCCTGCCTGATCGGGGTGGAGGTCGCGGTGGCGTGGGCGATGGGCCCGCTGCCGAGCCCGGCTTCGTTGGCGAAGATGCCCCGTGCCATGCCGAACCTGACGGCCATCATGACCGTGGCCCCGGCAAAGCCCCCTTGCGCCGCCGTGGGCGTGAAGGCTTCCTCAATGACGTGCAGGAACATCGCGGGCACTTCCTTGATGTGCAAAATGATGATGAGCAGCGAGGCGAGCGTGTACAGGGCCGCCATGAAAGGCACTATTTTCCCGGCGACGCTGCCGATGCGCCGCAGTCCGCCCAGCAGGACGGAAGCGATCAGCAGGAACAGGATCAGTGCCGTGATCCATGTCGGGATGCCGAAGGTTCCCCAGAGCACGCCGGAAATGGCGTTGGTCTGCACGGCATTGCCGGTTCCGAAGCAGGTTATCGCCGCAAAAATGGCGAACAGCCCGCCGAGCCATTTCCATTTTTCACCGAGGCCGTTCTTGATGAAGTACATGGCCCCGCCCACGAAATTCCCCGCCGGGGTCACTTCCCGGTAGTGGACGGCAAGCAGGATTTCGGAAAACTTGGTCGCCATGCCCACCATGGCGGTACACCACATCCAGAACAGCGCGCCCGGGCCGCCCGAAAGGATGGCCGTGGCCACGCCGACGATGCTCCCCGTGCCGATAGTCCCCGCGAGGGCCGTCATCAGGGCATTGAACGGCGTCAGCTCGCCCTTGTCGCCCGCCGAGGAGCTCCTGCCCTTCCAGAGCATGGAAAACGCTGAAAAAATGTTGCGGAACGTATAGAAACGCAACCCTACGGTAAGGTAGAGGCCCGTTCCGATCAGCAAGATCAGCATGCCCGGTCCCCAGATCACGTCGTTGATCGCCTTCAAAGCCTGCATCAGCGTTTCCATCGTTGTCTTCCTGCGTTGCGTATTCGGGAGCTTGGTTCTATGGTGGCCGCGCACCGTTCAGCGGCGGTGCGGGACGTCCCTTTTTCAAGGGGACCCTCTGGCATGTACCGTATTGCAGGGGAAAATTTCATTATTATCACACCCGGTGAATCCGGTTCCGGACGTATGCGTACCGGTGCGCCGCCGTTCCCTTTGAGGGGAATAGGCCAGAGGGCGCGCCCCTTCACGCAATGAGGAATCCATGTTGAAAACATTCGTGTTGTGCCTTGCCGTCCTGTTGGCCGCATGCGGGGCCAAACCCGCCCCCAAGCCTTTCCCCGCCCCTGCCCCAACCGCCTCTTCCGAGATCCGGCGGCTGCCCCATCCCGCCGTCGAAGCGCTGGATGCCCCGGCCCCGCTGTTCCGGCAGGCCTCGGCGGAACAGGCGCGTGCGCAGATCGCCCGTATGGATAAGGCGTCTATGGGGCTGCGTTCGTGGATGGAATTGGCCCCCGCGCTGGAGCGGAGCCTTGCGTATGCCCGGAGTTGGGAACCGGACGAGCGGGCCGCCGAGCACAGCGGAATCAGGATCACATGGGGAGAGGTGGTTGCGTCGCTGGAAAAGCTGAAGGCGATACTGCCGCGGCTCGACGCCCAGCCCGAACTGCTGGAAAAGGGGTTCCGGTGGCTGGGAGTCACCCCTGAAGTCAAATTTACGGGATACTATTCGCCGGTGCTGCAGGCCAGCCGGACGCGCAAGCCGGGATACGAATATCCGATCTACCGCCTTCCGGAAGAGCTCGCCCCGGATTTGGCGTGGTGCCTGCCTACGCACAGTTGCCCTGAGGAAGCCTTTTTGCAGGTGATCAAACCGGAAGATCCGTATTACAGCCGGGCGGCCATCGATCTGGACGGAGCACTCAAAAACCGGAATCTGGAAATGGCATGGCTGGGGCATCCGGTGGAGACGTATGATCTGATGTTGGAAGGTTCCGGCATTTTGGCTTTTGACGACGGGACGCAGCAGGCCGCCCTGTTTGCGGGGCTGAATGGGCATTCGGGCCAGAGCATGGCGGGCTACCTGATCCGTTCGGGGGAACTTCCGCGCAGCAAGGCCTCGATGAAGGGGATCCGCCGGTGGTGGGACAGCCATCCCCAAAAGCGCAGGGCCTTTTTGAACGCTTCCAGCGGCTACGTCTTTTTCCGGTTCGGTGCCGAGCATCCGAAAGGGACGGCTGGCTGCGAACTGACGCCGTGGGTCAGCATGGCGGTCGATCCGCGCGTCCTGCCGCTTGGCGGCATCGTTTCCTACGCGCTTCCGGGGCGGCAGGGCATCAGGAGAGGGCTCGGCTTCGCGCATGATACCGGCGGAGCGATCCGTTTGCGGCGCATCGACATGTACACCGGGGAGGGTGAAGAAGCCCGCCGCCAGGCCATGGCTATTTACAATCAGGGGCAGGTCTGGCTGTTGTTGGCGAAACGGTGAGCTTTGCCGAAAAAGTGAGTCTTCCCCTCCGGGGGATAAAAGCCGTTGCCGTGGCGTTTCGCGCCCGGCTCCATGCGTTCATGCCTTTTCCTTACCGCAACGAACCGTGCGTAAAACGCCAAGGCCGAGGGAGGCAGTCCCCCTTGGCCTTGGTGCGGAAGTGAGGTTGTTGAAGAAATATTCGGGACGATGATGAACGGCCTGCCGCATACATCCTTGGTTGGGGCGGGAGGCGGAAACCGCCCTCATGCGGCCCCCGCGCCTGATGGCGTATCAGACGCGCCGTTCCGGGGGGAAGGTTCCCCGGAACCCGGAGGTCTAGTAGTTGCAGTTGGAACCGTAGCCGCCGTGTCCGCCATGACCGCCATGACGCCCGCCGTGGTGGTAGCTCCTGCCGTTGCCCATCATGCCGTAGCCCGCCATGCCGCGGTCGTTTTCCATCCTGTCGCCGAGGGCCATGCGTTCGGCACGGAGTTGGGAACGGAGTTCCGCCACTTCGTTGGCGAGCTTGGAGATGGCTTCCGGCTTAGCGTTGGGGTTGCGGGACAAGGCTTCCAGCTCAATGTCCTTGGCGTCCAGCTTGTCCTGAATCGGGGATACGCGGCTGTAATACTCCTTCATCATGGCATCATAGGCGCTTTGGTTTTCGGGAGAGGACGCGGGCATCCCGGCGTGGCTGCCATAGCTGTGATATCCGTTGTAGGCGAAAGCGGACACGCCGGAGCCAAGGACAATGGCGGAAAGGGCGAAAGCGGCAATAAGGGCGCGGGTCTTCATAATATATGCTCCTGTGCTGGTGTTTGAGAGGTTGTGTGGGAAAACATAAGGCTCTGTTATAGTTTGTGGTTGTTTCATCTCCGCAGTACATTGAAAATACAGGTTTTTTCTCCGGGTTTCCTCTTGGCGGGAGCTACAGATAAGGCATTTTGCCGGTTATCCCTTTGGAGCTTCAAGGAAAAAAGCATCAACCATTTTTTATAACACAGCCAAACATAAATTCGTTGCGATGATGCCGAATATATGGTGAAGCGGTTGGCCGCAAATGTTCCGGTTGGGGTGGAAGGCGGAAACCGACCCCTGCGCCTGTAAGGTATCGGGGGAGCCGCTCCGGGGAGGAAGCCTCCCCGGGAGCTTGGAGGCTAGTAGCTGTAGCTGGAACCGTAACCGCAGCCGTGTCCGCCATGACCACCGCCGTGATGTCCGCCGTGGCGGTAGCCCATCATGCCGCAACCCATCATGCCGCGGCTGGGCTGGACCCCGAGTTCCTTTTCCATCTTGTCGCCGAGGGCCATGCGTTCGGCACGGAGCTGGGAGTGGAGTTCCGCCACTTCATTGGCGAGCTTGGAGATGGCTTCGGGCTTGGCGTTGGGGTTGCGGGACAGGGCGTCAAGCTCAATGCCCTTGGCGTTCAGCTTGTCCTGAATCGGGGACACGCGGCTGTAATAGTCCTTCATCATGGCATCATAGGCGTTCTGGTTTTCGGGAGAGAGCGCGGACATCCCGGCGTGGTTGCCATAGTGGTGGTACCCGTTGTAGGCGAAAGCGGATACGCCGGAACCGAGGACGAGGGCGGAAAGGGCAAAAGCGGCGATAAGGGCGCGAGTCTTCATAATGTGTACTCCAGTAATGGTGTGTTGATTGAAAGGTTGAAGCCAAACGGCTTGCCAAGAGTATAGCAACAGGCGTGCCAAAGTACATTGTGTTTTGTAATATATGGATTTTATTTGTTAAAATAAAAATACGATCTTCGGCGCTTCACGGGCGGCCCCGTGAGTGGGTAGAATGGAACCACAACGCGTTTCCGAGTGTGTAAAAACGTCACACTTCCCAGCCGGAGGCAGGGGAGGTACGCTTCATCAACTTCGGCGCCTTCAGCATGGATGCCTTCCCAGCCGGAGGCGGGATGGGTACGCCGGGGAACCTGCGGAGCATGGGGCCGAAAGCGGCTTCAATCCGGGAATGGTTTTTGCTGTACCTCAAAAAAATTCGGATCCCAAGATCCGGCAGCCGGGTATCGTCAGCCGGATGCCGCTCCGCAAAAGGATATTCATGTGTATATGTCGTCATTAAAGAAAATGCCCCGGTGGCTCACGCTGTTCCCGTGGTTCGTCATGCTCTGTGCCTTGCTGTTTTCAGCGGGGATTGTGGTGTTCGGGCTGCACAACGCCAAACGCGAATCGGATTTCACGTCCCAACTGACCCTTGAAAAAGGGGCGGCGCTCATCAGTGCGCTGGAAGGTGCGCTGCGGACTGGCATGGGGTACCACTGGTCTGATGAAGTGCTGAGCGATCTGCTCAATAAGGTTGGGGAGCAGCCGGACATCATTTCACTGGTGATCACCAACCGCAACGGGACGGTACTGATGGCGGCGGATACCAGGCTCATCGGCACGAGCTTCCTGCCTCCGGAAGTGTTGGCAAAGCTCGATCCGGCCCGGCAGGTCAAATGGAATACGACGGAATTGCCCGGTGGGATGCCCGTATTCCAAGTGTACAAGCAGTTTTCCGTCCCTCTGGGCGAACGCCGCAGGCATGGCGGCGGGCACGGGATGATGAGGCGCGGGATGGGCGGCTCGTGCGGCATGTTGGAAGAGAGCATTGCCGAGGGCACATCGCTGGTTATTTTCGTCGAGTACGACCTCACCCCCCTTGAGGAGGCGCAGGCTGCCGATGAAAAGCATATGGCGGTCATGTTTGGCATCCTCGTCTTCGTGGGCTTGGTAGGGGGGATTACGCTGTTCCTGATCCAGAGCTATCGGCGTTCGCGCAAGCTCGTGCAGGAAACGACGGCCTTTTCTTCGGAAATCCTGCGGACGCTGCCGGTGGGCATCATTTCCACGGACATGGACGACCGCATTACATCCATCAACCCCGCCGCACAGGATATTACCGGGCTGCACCGGACGGCGGCGACGGGGCGGGGCCTCCATGACCTGCTGCCCGGCGTATGGGCCGTGCTTGAAGGGCGGACGGCTCAGGAAGCCGCGAGGGAGCAGGAGGCTTGGTGTACGATCGGTGAACGCCGGATTCCGTTGGCGATCAGCGCCTCGCATATTGTGACCGAGGAAGGCGAAGCCATCGGCACGGCTTTGATCATGCGCGATCTTGGGGAAATCCGGCGCCTCCAGAGTGAACTGCGGCGGCGGGATCGTCTGGTGGCCCTCGGCAATATGGCGGCGGGCATCGCCCACGAAGTCCGCAACCCCCTCAGCGCCATCAAGGGGCTGGCCCGTTTCTTCATGGAAGCGAGCCCCGAAGGAAGCGACGAAAGCCGTATGGCCGACATCATGACGAAAGAAGTGCTCCGTCTGGACAAGGTGGTGGGCGACCTCCTCGATTTTGCGCGCCCCGATGTGCTGAACCTGACCGATGTCGCGCTGAACGAGCTTGTGGAGCGGGCCCGTGATATGGTGCGGTCGGATATGGACGCCCACAAGATCCGGTTTGAGGCCGAACTGCCGGAGCCTCCGCTTTCCGTGCGGCTGGATCGGGATCGCATGACGCAGGTGCTGCTCAATTTGTTTCTCAATGCTGTACAGGCCATGCCCGATGGCGGTAAGCTGCGGGTGTGGGCCCGGATGGAAGGCACCGAGTTGGCGCTGGACGTTGCGGATACGGGGTGCGGCATTGCCCCCGAACGCCTTGCGGATATTTTCAGCCCTTATTTCACCACCAAGGCCAGCGGCACGGGGCTGGGGCTTTCCATCGTGCACAAGATTGTGGAAGCGCACGACGGCACGATTGAGGTCGCCAGCACGCCCGGCGAGGGTACGGTGTTCAAGCTCCGTTTTCCGTTTGTGGCGTAGGCGGGGATGGGGAAAAACGGGGGAGGGGAGCTCCCTTCAGAAAGATTTCCCTCCCCGGCCCCGACCCTCCTTTCCCAAGCGTTTTGATGTTGTTGAATCCCCTCCGTTTTTCCGGTTTTTTATGAAGTTCATAATGTGGCGGAAGGGAAGGTTTTGTTGGGATTGTATATACCGATTGATCGAGAATCATTTGAGGAGTGGCATGGCTGAGAAAGGTTCACATACGGTTCTTGTGGTGGATGACGATCCGGGGCATCGCGGGATGCTTGAGGCGCTCCTTGGCCGCTGGGGGCTGGCCGTCACGTCTGCGGGGGATGGAAAGGAGGCTGTGGCGCGGGTATGCGAACGGCCTTTTGACGTGGTCTTGATGGATATCCGTATGCCTGACATGGACGGCATCACGGCTTTGAAGGAAATCCGCAAGTACAACCCGGCTGTGCCGGTCGTGCTCATGACGGCGTATTCCGCCGTGGAATCCGCTGTGGAGGCCATGAAGTCCGGGGCCGTGGATTATCTCATCAAACCCCTCGACTTCGATCTGCTCAAGTCCACCTTGTTCAAAACGCTGGAACACAGCGAGGCCGTCCGGCCCGGCGAGCGTTTCCCCGTCCCGGTGGAGGGGATTGTGGGAAACAGCCCTGCCGTCCGCAGGATGCTGGAGATGATCCATACGGTGGCCCCTTCGGAGGCGACGGTATTGATCAACGGCAAGTCCGGGACGGGCAAGGAGCTGGTGGCGCGGGCCATCCACAACCAGAGCCAGCGCAAGGACGGCCCGTGGGTGGCGGTGAACTGTGCGGCCCTGACCGAAAGCCTTCTGGAGTCCGAATTGTTCGGGCACGAGAAAGGCGCTTTCACGGGCGCGGACAAGCGCCGGGACGGGCGTTTCCTGCAGGCGGACGGCGGAACGCTGTTTCTGGATGAAATCGGTGAAATTTCCCTGCTCATGCAGGTCAAGCTCCTGCGGGCCATCCAGCAGCGGGAGATCCAGCGCGTGGGAGGCGACGCCACCCTCAAGGTGGATGTGCGCATCGTGGCGGCGACGAACCGCAACCTGCTGGATGAGGTCGCGGCCGGGCGTTTCCGCGAGGATTTGTATTATCGGCTCAATGTCGTCAGCATACAGGTTCCGTCCCTTCAGGAGCGGAGCGAGGACATCCCCCTTTTGGCGGAGCACTTCCTCAAGGTTTTCGGCGAGCGGAACCGCAAGGATGTGAAGGGGTTTACCCCCAAGGCGATGGACATGCTGGTCAAATACCCGTGGCCGGGGAATGTCCGCGAGCTGGAGAACGCGGTGGAGCGGGCCGTGGTGCTGCTGTTCGGCAGCTACGTTTCGGAACGCGAACTGCCGCTTGCCGTAACGCAGGCGTACGGGCAAGAGGAGGGCACGGAACCGTCAGCGCTGTCCGTCCCTCTGGAGGGGGCGACGCTGGAGGACGTGGAGCGCGAAGCCATCCTCCGTATGCTGGACAGTGTTGGCGACAACAAGAGCGAAGCGGCGAAGCGGCTGGGCATCTCCCGCAAGACCCTGCACACCAAGCTCAAACGGTACGGGCAGGAGCAGGACTGATCACATTTGGGCAGGGAGAAGCGGCCCGTCCCCACCCGGTACGGGCGGGAAACAGGGCTGATCACATTTGGCGCGCCCTCTTGCGCTGCCAGACGAAGAAGTGGAGCAGGGCCATGCAGCCGTGCCCGATCAAATAGAGTTCGATGAGGAATGACAGGTTCTTATGGGTTTCCAGCGCCGGCCCCGCGAACGATGAGCCGTTCAGCCAGAGGATGAACCAGATCAGGCCGCTCAGCACGACGAGCAGCAGGGCGCCGAGCCCAAGCCCCTGCACGGTGGTTGCCAACCCCTTCGGGCGCGGCGGAACCATCTTGAAGCGCAAGCTGGCCTGAACGTCTTTTTTGAGTTGTTCCGTATCGCCCCAGAGGTAGGGGAAGAAGTAATGAAAGCCGCGCTTCGTGAGGCTGTCCGCCGCAAGCAGCAGGCTGACGATGACAACGAGCAGGCCTGACAGGATATGATACCACGAGGCCAGCCAACTGCTGAGGGCGGGATTGATCTGCCCGGACGGAAGCATATGCATGGCGAAGCTGCTCAGGATTTGCAGGATAACCAAGGCGGCGATGATTGCGTGCAGGAACCGCATGTAGGGTTTCTGGAAGAAACCAAGGAACTGCCAGAGCAGTTTCGCCTGATTGCCGAGTGCGGATGTGACGGGCATGGGATTCTCCTTTTTCCGCCATCATACGCGAACGGTTCAGGGAAACGCCATGATAGAAAAGAGGGGAGGTTAGAGGAATATTGGGGAGGGGGAGGAGAAACTTTCTAGAGAAAGTTTCTCCTCCCCCTCCCCAAACCCCACCCCTTCCTCTTCAAAGATTTTTGACTTTATCGAATCCTTTTTGACAGGTTTTCCAGTGCACCGGGGGAGTAGTGTCGCGGACGCAGGAGGCGTACAAGACGGTCGGGGGCCTGTGTACAGGGGAGTAGTGAGCACAGTACGTTCCTTGCCCGTTTCGGAACGTTTTTTTCCTGCGCACCGGGGAAAAGTGCCCATTTTATCCCCCACCCGATCTGGCTCTGGTAGTTTTTCTGTGCACAGGGGAGCAGAGTTTGGGTTGTGTCGTTGTGTTACATATAATTGTTTGAAATTATTTAAAACAACTTCTGCAACTTGAAAAATGGTTAAATAGTTTCAATAGATTATATCTGGTTGACGACACGACCTAGGTTCCGAGGCGGATCTGCCCGCGCATGGGATTTCCCTGTACGCAGTGGCAATGCGTGAGGGGGATGGACGTGCCGTTAGCCACATATATTTCCCTGTGTACATGGGGAGCGATGTCCCTGAATCTTTTTTGGGGTTCTGCCTATTTATCGGTTTTTCTGTAGCAATGCGGCCTGAAAAGGTTCTGCAATCACAACGGTTGGGTTTTCTTGTACGCAGGGGGAAACAGTGGCTCCACGGCTAAGGCATTTTTCCGTTATCCCTTTGGAGCTTCAAGGAAAAAAGCATCAACCATTTTATAACACAGCCTCTGCAAAAGGTTTCCCCCTCCCTTTCCGTCGGTTTTTCATCTACCTCAACAAACAATACGAAGCATGCTTGAGGCCCTCGGCGGCCAAACGGGACTCCAGATAAAGGGAAAGTGCGGCGACGGCCCTGTCGCATACGGGGAAGACGGGGATGCCCCGCTCACGGAGGGCCTTGCGGAGCGGTTCAAACTTCTCGCCGCCGTCCATAACCGCGACCATAGGCTTGGAAGTACGGGAACGGACATCGGAAAGCAGCGTCAAAATGCCGTCCGGGGCATCCATGTGGAAGGCGTCGATGTCCGTTTCGGCAAGCGAATGCGTGACCGGTGAAAGGGGATCAAGGCCGATGACGACGGCGTCGATGTTTTCGTCGTTGAGCAGCAGCTCGGCCATGTAGGCATGGACTTCGTCGTCCGCGCCGGGGTTGATGTCGAGGGGGTTCTTGATCGGAACCAGCTTTTCCAGCCCTTTTGAGGCGATGAGCCGTTTCATGGCCAGCCGGGTGGTTTCGGAATACGTACCGAGGGACATGCTGTACTCGTCGGATTGGAGCGAATCCGCCATGCCCACGGCCTCGAACCCCGCGCCGCTGACCGCGCCGAGCCGTTTGCCCCGGATGGTCGCGTTGGTGAAGGTTTCCGCCAGAAGAATCAGATCTTGGAATTCCGTGAAGCTGCGGGCCATGATTGCGCCCGCCTGCCGGATGCAGCTTTCGCAGACCATGTAGTCCCCGGCGAGGGATGCCGTGTGTCCGCTGGTCGCCGTCTTGCCTTCGGGCGTCCGCCCGGCCTTGTAGAAAATCACTTGCTTGTCGCGCCGTATGGCCTCGCGCACGGCTTCCGCAAACTGGAGCCCGTCGAGATCCTTAAAGCCTTCCGCGTAGACGGCGATGACGTCCACCTCTTGGGAGTCCATGAAGTGGCGCATCATGTCCCCAAGTGTGAGATCTGTCTGGTTGCCCATTGAAATGAGGTAGGACGGGCTCATTTCCGGCGTCTGGCTGAACCGGTTCAGAAGGAAGGCCCCGCTCTGGCTGACGATGGCGGTGCGGCGGCGGGGGTATTGCCTGTAATCCGGCATCTTGGCGGCAGGGATGAACCATGTGTCGAATTTGCCCGGACGGGAAATCACGCCCATGCAGTTCGCCCCAAGGAAGGCCGGGCCGCCGTCCCCTCCGGTTGCGAGGCTTTTATGGGCTTCGGTGATGCGGGCGATCATGCGCTCGGTCATTTCCCGGCTTTCTTCGGTTTCGCCAAGGCCGCCGGGGATGAGCATGACGCTGTGCGCGGCGTTGGTTTCAATGATTTCATCCACCAGAGGCGGAACCTGTTCCGCTCCGATGGCGACGATGAACAGATCCAGCGGTTCAGGAAGCGCACGGAGGTTCGGCACGCAGCGCACCCCGCTGGCGTCGTTTTCCCCGTCACGGATGATGACGAGCTTGTCGCGGTCAAAGCCGGAGCCGATGATGTTTTCAAGGATGATCCGCCCAAAATTCCGGCGTTTGGCGGAAACGCCGATGATGCCGATGGATTTGGGGTGCAGCAGGTTGTCGATTTTGGGGATGGGGCGGGGGGTGGCCCGTTCGCCGGGAGTCGAAAAGCGGCACATGCCGTCCAGCGGAACCATGAGGTAATCCGTGAACGTGAAGGGGTTGATTTCCAGCTCTTCGATAATGAACGGCGCATCGGGGTTGCAGGGGGAGAAGTAGTTCCCCATGCGGATGAACGACTCGAAGCATTCGATAAGCTGGTCGTCGGTCACGATGCGGCGTTGCCCGCGGGTCAGCCCGGCGAGTTTCCGGTAGGAGACGGTCTTGCGGAAAAGCTCGAAGAAGGCATCGCCGTCGGTCAGCTCAGTCAGTGCGGCGACGATGGCCTGCCCCTTGCGGAAACGCTCGGCGTAAAGCTCGGTGTCCGTACCGCCGAGGCCCGCGCTGATGACCATGCCGAACTCGCGGGTGCGGCGCAGGCCGACGATCAGCTCGTTGCCGAACGATGCGGAGTCCGGCGGCATGAACTGCACTTGCAGGACGCCCTTGAGGTCGGCGGCGATGGCGTTCTGGAGCGCGGTTCCGGCCAGCCCCTTATAGCTTTCTGGCGCGGAGGCGGGGCGGCGCTCGATCCATTCGGCATAGCGTTCCGGCACCTCGGAGAGCATGCGGCGTACGGCGGAACGCACTTTGTCGGGCGTTTTGGGGACGATGCGTACGCCGCCCACTTCGGTCTTGTGGACAATGGTGGGGGAGACGATTTTCAGCACGGCCTTTTCGCCGGGCAGGGACATGATCTCCTCTTCCATCGGTTTGGCGTTCCGTGGGATGAAGGAGCATTTGGGGGGCGTTTCCGAACCGGAAAGGCTCAGTAGGTTATACACTTCAAATTCATAGAGGAAATGCCGCCCCTCGGCGTGGGCGTTGCGGAACAGCTCGGTAATGGGCTGATATTCGACAGTCAGATTCATGCGGGTCTCCAGCGGGTTGTGCGGTCGGAAAGGGAATCGTCGCTCCGGGGCATTTTATCCCTTTTTGCTTGGGGAGGGAATCTCGTTGTAGGCGGGAGATATTCACGTCTTCAATGAAAGTTGAATTTCAACTAGATGAAATTCAAAACTAATTTTTTATAAAATCATCGAAAAGGCGAATGTCTCGTAGGCGGAGGCATTGCAATGGGGGAGGAGCCTTTTCTTATGGCCTGTGCAGTATCTGATTCATGCTGTTTTCGTATTGATTTCATTGCGCTTTGAAAGGGGGTTGCGGGCGTGCCAGCGACGACAAACGCTTTTCTCAGTATCTACCTTGAATTACATGAAAGGAAAGGCCGCGCCATAGGAAACTTGATGCCCCATTTTGGGGCTCTGTCATAGTACATGGTTGTTTTATTTTTGTAATATACTGAAAATATATGCTTTTTAAAAGTTTTCTGCTGGTGGGCTCTGTGATTGGGGGATTTTATTGGTTATTTCTTTGGAATTTCAAGGAAATAAAGCATCAACCGTTTTCTATGACACAGCCTATTTTTTAATTGGCTCTGTTATAGTTTGTGGTTGTTTCATCTCCACAGTGCGGTGAAAATACGGCCTTTTTATCCGGTTTTCCCCTTGGCGGGAGCCACGGCTAAGGCCTTTTTCCGGTTACCCCTTTGGAACTTCAAGGAAAAAAGCATCAACCATTTTCTAGGACACAGTCTATTTTTTTAATTCCAAAGGGGTGGCCAGTGAAAAGCCCCCAATCATGGAGCCCCTCAGCGCAAGACTTGAGAAAAACTGTATTTTCAGCGTATGTTAGATATAAAACAACCGTATTGTTTATCCCTTTTTTATCCAAAAGAGAAAGCCCTTACAGACTGTCATCTGTAAGGGCTTGAAAAAATTGGTGGGACGTGCGGGGATCGAACCTTCGACTCTCTGCTTAAAAGGCAGATACTCTGAGTTTAATAGAACCCGATTGAACCATACTGAATTTTATATATACAATTAATTAATTAAGTTTTGTTTGTTGACACCTCGTCTTGTTTTACCTAACCTGATGTCGAAGGTTGGAAATAGGGTTGGAAATAGAAAACGAGGTTGGAAAATTATGTCCGATATGAGACGAGAAAAAACCCAGTATCCCGGCGTGTTCTATCGTATGGCAGAGCGTATCGGGGGGCCGGGGATGGAAAAAGTTTTCTATATCCTATTCAAGCGTGACGGGAAAACCGTCGAAACCAAAGCAGGTAGGCAGTATAAGGACAACATGACAGCAGCCAGTGCCGCGAGACTTCGTGCCGCCATACTTGAAGGCAAAGAGTCTACCAGAAAAGAAAAACGACAAGCCCGCGAAGCCGCCAAAGTCGCAGAAGCAATGCGCCCGACATTATCAAGACTCCTTGAAGCGTACAAAGAAAGCAAGCCAGATCGAAACTGGGCTACGGATATCAGCCTTTTTAATAAGTACCTTGCCGTATTTTCAGAGAAAACACCATGCGAGCTGCTAACCACAGACATGGACGCTATACGTACAAGCATGTTCAAGGCCGGAAAGTCCGCTCAAACCGTCAAGCACGCCTTGGCGTTGGTTAAGCGTATCATCCGGTTTGGCGTCAAGCGCGGCATGACTCCCATGCCTGATCCCTCGCGCCTCTGTATCGAGTTGCCCAAGGTCGATAATGTGAAAACGGAAGTGCTGACCCCCGCCCAATTGGCGGCTCTTCTGCGTGCATTGAATGAGGAAGACGATCCCCTTCTGACCGGGCTTGTACGGTTGGCGATGTGTACGGGGATGCGGCGCGGTTCTTTGCTTGGTCTGCAATGGAAAGACATTGATTTTGAACGGGGCTTCATCACTCTGGAAGGGGCGCACGCCAAAAAGAAACAGACAAGCGTCATTCCGATGAACGCGCAAGCGCGCCATATTCTGGAGAATGTGCCTCACACTTCAAGTCCTTTCGTTTTTCCGGGTAAAAACGATGATCGTCCCCGTGTAGACATCAACCGCTTTATGCGTCGTCTCAAGGTCAAGGCAGGGCTTCCGGAGGACTTCCGCCCACTGCACTCTCTGCGGCATACCTTCGCTTCCTATCTTGCCAGCTCCGGGCAGGTAAGCATGTACGAATTGCAAAAATTGCTCACCCATGAATCGCCGCAAATGACGCAACGCTACGCCCATCTCCATGATGAGGCTCTTCAGCGGGCCTCTGGCGCGATAGAGGTCATGTTTGACAAGGCCAGACGAGCGGACGCTGAGACGGCGAGCCTTGACAATATAACTCAAAGGTAATATTTTATGGCATGGCAAGTTATTTTATGCGACGAATTCGAGCCGGAGTTTGATGCTCTGCCATCACCGCTTCAAGACGAACTCCTTGCTCATCTGAAGGTGCTTGAGGCAAAGGGACCGATGCTCGGCAGGCCGCTGGTGGATACGCTCAAAGGTTGCACTTTGACCAACCTGAAAGAACTCCGTTTTTCGTGGAATAACCAGCCATTTCGATATCTGTTCGCCTTTGATCCCAAACGCTCCGCCATTGTGCTCGTGGGCGGCAGCAAGGCGGGCGACAAGCGATTTTATGAGAAAATGATTCCCGTAGCTGAACAACGTTTTGCACGTCACCTCAAACGGGAAGGAGAAAAGCAATGAGTCGTACCCTGAACGACATTATAACAGGATTGCCGGAAGAACGCCGCCAGAGCATCGAAGCCCGTGCCGCAACACTTCTGGAGCAGGAAATCCTGCGCCAGTTGCGCAAGGCTCTGGGACTTTCTCAGAAGGATTTAGCTGGACTTATGCACATTACACAGCCCGCTGTCTCCAAGCTCGAACGTCAAACGGATATGCAACTCAGTACGCTTGCAGGTATTGTTGAGGCGATGGGCGGAACACTAGAAATAACCGCACGGTTTCCAGATAGAGGACCCGTGCGGCTAGCGTAGTGTTATCTTAACATATTATATACAAATGTTCTCACCGCACCTTACTCTTTTTTGATTCTTTATAATCGTTCAGTATATATTCAATTACGTCCATTTTTTATACCCTAAATACCTTCATGACTTCATCACCCAAGTGGTTGATGACCTTCACGGCGATGCGTCCGCTTTCCGGTTTATCGAAAGCGCGTGAAGTATCACCGTAGAGGGTTTCCCAAGTATCCTTATCGATTTCGGTTTTAAGCGTATTTTTGAGGGCTTTGTACGGATCGTTTGCGCCGAGGAAGTAGGCTTGGCGGACAAAGAAGCTTTCCTCGTTGTAGTCGGTATCAACAAACCAGCAAGCGATGCCGTCGGCGTTGTCCGAGCGGATTTCACCGGTATTGGGGTAGAACACATCTACGCCATTGACCTTGACGCGGATTTTGCCGGTTTCTTTCCCCTTGGCGTCGGTTTCAGCCAGGATGGAAATATCCGGCTCGCCGAAGACGACAAACAGGTTTCCCTTGCCGGTATTCTTGAGGTCTTCGCCCATGTGCAGGTCGGCATTCATCCGGGCCTTGAGTACGGGGATACGGCCCAGCTTGTGGAATTCCGAGGCGTGAGCTTCGTAGTTGAAGGCACACGCAATGAGAATATCAAAGGCGGCGTCCCCGGCTTCACGGGCGGCTTGCACCAAGTCCTGACGGCTGACGGTGCCGAATTCCGGGCCGATGAAGATCCCAGCGCGACGTTCGGTTTCGCCTTCCATGTAACGGCCTTCGGCGCAGATCATTTCTCCGGGCCACGGGTTCAGGCTGGTGAAGTCAATCTTGTCTTTCTTACTAGCCTGTTGGACTCCCGACATTTTGAGGTTATCCAGAATCATGGTCACAAAGTCGCGGCTGTCCTCACCGGCACGGGATGCTGCCGGATCAAGCAGTTCGCCGTCCGCGCCGATGCCCAGCACGCGATGCGGAGAGAGGCTTTCCACGGTGAAAGGGCCTGCTACACGGACTTTTTTCTTGTCCTCATAGGGCTTATCATACAGATATTCGTAGTCCGCCTTGGCTGCGATGGAGGCATCAATTTCCTGCTGGCGGGCGATACGCGCCTTCCACCAGTCGGCGTGCAGCTTCAGTGCCTCCTTGTTCCATGCCGCATCAGGTTCGCGGGGGATTTCCCACTCTTTCCATTGTTTGCCGAGAAGTTCATTCAGCTTTACACGCAAGGGTTCCATTGCCTGTTGCCACTTGTCGTAAATAACATCAATTTCGGCATTGTTGGCGATAGATTTCAGCGTGATATGTGGCACGCGCTCGTAGACGAACCCCAGATTGATATTATTGAAGGTGGGAGCCGTGGAAGCCGGACGGTTGTTCAGTTCCGCTTCTTTGGTCTGCCCGTCCTTGCTGTCGGCCATGAGATAATAGGGATAGCGTGCGCCCATAATGCGAGCACGAGCCAACGCCAACGCCACGCGGGAGGTATCTATAGTGATCCAGCGGCGGCCCCACTGTTCGGCAACGTAAGCTGTCGTGCCGGAACCACAGGTGGGGTCAAGCACGAGGTCGCCGGGGTCGGTAGACATTAAGATACACCGTTGGATGACATCTGGCAAAGTTTGCACAACATAAACTTTATCGGAGGAAAACCCAGAAACACCTGTATCCATCCAGATAGTGTTAAGGGGTTTTACAGAAAAATCATTAAAATATCGCTTATAGCTAAGGGTTTTTCCTCCTCCTATAACTCTATTAGATTTACATAATCTATCAATTCCTATTGGATAATTGGCTTTCCAATGAGTATTCTTTGGGGGAACATACTTTATACCCTTAAAATTAACAGGAGAATCTTCTTGAACTCCTCCTTGACCAGTGAGGTTATCAATTCTCCATAATTGTGTAATGTCTATTTTTATAGATTTATTCTGCTCATCTGGGGTCAGAGCACGCGATGAGAATAAATCAACATTAATCATTCTGTAGTTATTATCTTCTGAATAGTCTTTTTTTATAAATATATTATTATATTTTATTTGTGTGTATTTTTTTGAATACCAGACAATATAATCCCCAATTCTACTTATATTATTTGATGAAAATCCACCTGTAGTTCTATATAATATAGTTCCAATATAATTGTCTTCCCCAAACACTTCATCCATCACAGCTCGTACACGGTGTACATTCTCATCACCGATTTGCACGAAAATACTGCCAGAATCCGTCAGTAAGTCACGGGCAAGGAGGAAGCGGTCGCGCAGATAGCTCAGGTACGAATGGATACCGTCTTTCCATGTGTCACGGAATGCCTTCACCTGCTCCGGTTCACGAGTCATGTTGTCGAGCTTACCGTCCTTTACGTCTCGGCTAGTGGTCGACCACTGAAAATTACTATTGAATTTGATGCCATAGGGCGGATCAAGATAGATGCACTGCACCTTCCCGCGCAGACCTTCCCGCTCGGACAGGCTCGCCATGACCTGCAACGAATCCCCCAGAATCATGCGGTTCGTCCAGTTCTGGTCATGCTGATAAAAATCAGTCTTGTCTGCGCCTTCAGGGATGCCATTGAAATCGGAAAACAGGCTGAACTGCGTTTGAAGCGGTTTCTGTCCGGCCTTGCTCTCTTTCAGGAGGTCTTCAATGAGTGCCTTGGGATGTACCTTTTCCTGAATGTAAAGCGGCGGAGCCTGTACGGTCAGCGTATCATCGCCGTCATATTTGCCTCGCCAGATGAGCTGAGGATCGAGGTCGGGATTCCGTTTTTCATAGCTGACGCGCACAGGCGCCTGTTCTTCCTGCTTCATTACAGACTGATACTCCGCTGTCGGGATATTGGTACGCCGGGCTTCATGGGTAATGGTTTCAATCTGTTTCGGATATGTCGCTTTCTTAGCCATTGAAGAGACTCCCGACGGTTTGGATCTTGGAATCGAAGGCTTGAGCCACTTTCTCTGCAAATTCGGATTCTATACGATATACTTCTTTTAGTTCAACAAAGGCCCAGCGGCCAAACGTCCCCAGACGATTGACACCGGGAACCCAATAGGTTTCCATCGTGGACTTCTTTTCCTTGGCGTTTTCATTGCGATACCCTTTTATCTCCACGACAAGATGCAGTAAATCGTCTTCACCATGCCCGTCATCCACCAGAACAATAAAGTCCGGAACATAGTCGTGTGACTCTCCACCAAGGGTATATGGCACGGTAAAGCCCATGTTATTATTTTTTACGTAGGCTTTGACGCGTGGATGCGTTTCCACAACACGGCATAATTCTGCTTCCCAATCACTATTATCCAGTATTGCCCAATTGATATGGCACTTGCGCGGATCTGTCTTCCAACGCGATTTTTTGGATGTCGTGAAATTGACGTGTCGGGTAGAGCCTTGTGGGTTATAGGGATCAAGCATGACCTTGATCGGGCGCTTGTCTGAACATGAACGGGTGATGGCGCTGGCTATGCGCTCGCAGGCCATATCAGCGAGCGTTTTATACAGCAATTGAGCCGGAAAGGTACCGCCTGCACAGGAAAAACAGGAATGGAACCATTCCCCGGCAATGCGCTTGAGCTGTCCGAACAGATGCAGCTTGGGCGCTTCACCGGCATCACGGAATTTGTTCATCAGCAGATGCTGCGTCAGGTGCATGAGTATCGTATTTTCTCTAACCTGCTCCAGGTGCTTAAGGCTCAGGTCTACCTCTTCGCCGATAATGCCCGCGTTCTGCGTAACGGAAGCTCCAACCATCTCCGGCGTCAGCGTAAAACATGACTCATCGTTGAATTCGGCGGAAAGCTGTTCTTCCGGCAACTCGATACGATACCCAGTGACCCGGGGAAAGACGATTTCCAGCGCATCCCGATCCGGGCGGACAGCCTTGACTTGTACCGTTTCATGGGGAGGCGCAGGTTTGCTGATAACGGGCTTTGCCGTAAAATCAAAAGGAATGCCCAATACGTCCGAATATTCGACATTGAACAGTCCTTCCTCATTCAGATCGTAGGACTGCCGGCGAAGCGCACGGCCAATGATCTGTTCGCACAGCAACTGCGTACCGAAAGCGCGGACACCAAGGACATGCGTTACGGTATTGGCGTCCCAGCCTTCGGTGAGCATGGAAACGGACACGACGCAGCGGATGCTCTCCCCAAGCTGTCCCTGTTTGCCGACCGTATTCATGACTTCGCGCAAGACGGTCGCTTCCGACAATGCGCCGCCACGCAGCAGTTCCGCCGCAAGCGGCCCGCCACGCTGCATGATCTCACGCTTGAAACGGGCAAGTTCGTCCTTGGCGGCTTCAGCGAATCCCGAATCAAGGGCATCGCCGGATTCCAGCTGTTGTGAATCAATTAGCAACGTATGCGGACGCGCCAGCGGTTCGCCGTTGTCGTCAAAATTGCGGAACAGCGGCAAACGTCCGTTTTCCAGCATCCGCGTACCGTCCGCATTCTCTCTGTAAAAACCGGAGATGTAGTCGTAAACAAGCTTCGATGTGGACGTGTTGTTGCAGACGACGATAAAACAGGGCGGTACGGAAATGTCTTCTTTTTTCCATAGGTCAAAGACCATTTCATAATGCCCGTAAAGGGCATCAAGTGCCGTGAGCAGTCGCGTAGGAAGCGAGAGTGGATCCAGTGAGCTGTTTTTCCCTTTTTTGGGCATGTCCTTCCGGATATGTTCCCAAAGGTTCCGGAACATGGGCAGCTCGTTGCCGGGGATGTTGTCCGCCACAGGCACCCGCGGCAGTTTTACAATACCGCATTCAATCGCATCCATCAGCGAGAAGTCGCTCATTGTCCACGGAAACAGCGTACCTTCAACATAACCGGAACCGCTCAAAAAGAACGGCGTCGCCGATAAATCGAAGATGCGCAGGATATTCAGCTTACGCTGGAGAATTTCCAGACCCGAAATCCACAGCCGGGCAGCTTCGCGGTTTTCCTTGGCCGCATTCCGGGCTTCGGTCTTCTCCGTTCCTGTCAAAGTTCCGAGCTCGGTTTCCAACACTTCATCCGCATTGGGCTTTTCCCTGTAGCAATGGTGAGCCTCATCATTGATGACCATCACGCGCTTCAGATTCATCAGCTCCGGCATAACCCGCTGGAGCATTTCTCCTTCCGTTTCCAGCGTGGAGAGAGCCTCTCCGCGCCAACCCTCGAGAGCGGAACGTGTCCCTTTGGATAAATCCAACTTTTCGCGTATCTTAAACGCGTGATAGTTTGTAATGACAATGCGCGCCTGCTGGAGGTCTTGCAGCATGTCCGGGGGAACGAGTTCTCGGCTGGCATAGTATGCATCGGGATCATTGGGTTTCAGAACCCGCAGTCGATCTTTGATGGTGATGCCCGGGGCGACGACCAGAAAGCCCTTGGTAAAACTTTGCTTGAGCGGGCTGCGGACAGCGTTCAATGTCTGCCATGCGATAAGCATCGCCATAATAGTTGTCTTGCCCGCACCAGTGGCCAGCTTGAGCGCCAGCCGTGAAAGCCCGGGATTGGCATCCTCGTTGGCATCTTCGAGATGTTCGAGATACTTTTTATACTTGGGCTGACCCGGTGCTACTTCCGTCAGCCAGATAGCTGTTTCAACGGCTTCGACCTGACAGAAGAAAGGGCGGATACCGCTGAACTTGTGATTACGCCAATGGTTCAGCAAGCGAGCGGTTTCAGGAGTGACCTTCCATTGTGATTGAGGCAAGACACGCCAATCCGCGACGTGATGACGGATTTCGTTGATCAATGCCTTATGGTACTCCTGCGTCTTCGTGGTAATGGACTGTGCCGTTACGTCAACAAGCAGATTCCCTTGTTTGGCTTTATTTTTTTGCTTCTTGGGTGTGGGAATAGGCGTAATGAAATCCGCTATTCTCCGGGAATGTATTATTTTTTGTGTCGGCTGCCCGTCGGCGGCAAGCTCCCAGTGCCGAGATGGACATTCGTAGGGCGAATTGAGTATCGGATGCTCAAAAAAGGCGTTCACGGCTGAAGTCGGCATACTGTGTCCTTCTCTGGAAATGGATTTCTGCTTTACTGTATAACCTTGTTTTTAACGAAAATAAAGAGAGTAAAAAAAGATTAATCTCCTTTGAATCATTCATTTTTTTCTTGCAATCAGAAAGCCCCCTTGCACAACAGGATACCTCTCCTACCACACAAGAGGGCTTTACTTTGGCAGGAGGAGGTTCCGTATATTACCTCCCCCAACCTTGGCTTGCTTCGCGCATCAGCCTTTCAAGCGTGCGTTCAGCTGCTGCAACAGCCGCTCCAGTTTCTCGCAAACGCTGCTCAAGTGCGTGACTTGCCTGTTCAAGTCTTCTTGCTGCGCTTGCAGGGTCTGGAGCGTTGTCTCTTGCGCGCACGATCTCGCATCCAGTTCTGTAATGGCTCCGACCTGCGCCTCCTGCTCCCAGCGTATGCCGTTCTCCATCCGCTCCAAACGTTCCTGCAACAGTTTCACTACTTCGTTCATGATTTACTCCAGTTTGAGGGCCGGGGAATCTCCCCAAGTCCAGTTGTTCTTGATAGTGCTGCCCTTCGGCAGGACGATGAACCGTCCGTTCTTGTCTTCCAGCAGACGAATTCCCCACGTTTTGCTTTGCAACATGTTGACTGTGTTCGTTAATTCGGTTCGTTGTTCCTTCAGTTCGCCGATTTCGTTCCAGAGGCTCTCCAGACGGTGGTTGATGAAGAACATCAGCCCCCACGAGGTCGCAATCATCCCCACGAACAGACACATTCCCAGCAGGCCGTGTCCCAAGAGTGTTCGGGAGAAGACGCTTGCCCATTGTCTGTGCCGCTTGTCCAAATGGGTGATTTCCGCGTTCAGGGAAGCTGCAAAGGTCGTACTCTGGCTGCGGATAGCGTCTTCCGTTGTACGCAGCACGTCGTTCACGCACGCGTTCAAGTTCTGCTGAAAGAGCTGTAATTCGAGCTTCGCGGCTTCCTCCCACTGCTTCCTGTCCTGCTCCAGTCTGGAGCTGATTTTGTTGTCCAGCTCGCCAAGCTTCACAGTAAATACCTCCTTTAAGTCGGACACGCTGGCCGTCTTCGTCTTCAATGGTTAGATACTGTTTTCCCTTTCGCGGGACTTTGAGGCCCAATCCTTCGATTTCTTCTATGAGATTGGCACGATTGATTACGGTTCCTTCTTCAATGCGCTGCAGAAGGAAAGCTGTAAGCTGTTCGCGGGATTTGGTACGTTCATCCGGCGTGACAGCCTGCCCCCAACGCTTGAGGCGTGCCACATGGATATCCGCATGTTCTGGGGTGCGAACCCGGAAACGAGCCGGATCATCCGGTCGTGTCCAGCCTTCCCGCCAGTTGTACATATCACGCAGAGGGTCAAAGTCTTTTTGCCATCCGGGAGGAAAGGGGTTGAGGGCCTTGCCCGTGGAAAGTTCCATCCGTGGAATGACAAAGTGCAGCTCGTGATGCCCTGCATGACTGTGACGTACCCAAAGAATGGCGTACTGGTCTGGAGCAAGGCCGGCGAAGGCGGTCTGCTCGAAGTCGTCCATGAGCCGCTGTTCCTGTTCTGGCGTCACATGGTCTTCTGGCCCCCATGACAACACCCCCGCACAGAATTTCCACTGCCGGTCTTGTGAGGCAATGAGTGCCTTTGTCAGCTCTGGCTCACCACGCAGGACAACGGGAGGATTTTCAGTCCGACCGGGGTAATCCATGCGAGTGAGGTAGTTGACGGCGGCTTGCCCGGTTCCCTTGCCGTGTGGAAAAATTTTTATGTACATTGGCCACCTTCCCCAGCTACCAAGACCCTGCGGAGGCTTTCAAGAGCCACAAGGAGGCGTACAGCCTCTATATCGCTCTTGTAAGTGTTGGCCCAGCGGGCAAGCTGATTCAGATTATTCCCGGCTCGCGCGAGCAAACGGAGATGCTCCCGTTCCGCTTGTGTTTGCCGTGTACGACTCCTCGCAACAGTTCGCCGGATAAAATCAGAAAGAGTCAACCCGGCGAGTTGCGCCTTGTGTTCAATCTCAGTCTTTTCCGACTCTGAGACGCGCACCTTGATCATGGCGGTTCGCTTCATGCTTTTGCCTTTTGTCTTTCAGGGTTCGAAGGGGGTTCCCCTCGCCAGCCCCGGCAGGGGACACGCGGCAGCGTGGCCACAACGGGTAGGCTGGCTTTCAGAAAAGACAGAAAGCCTATTGAACGCCAGCGAGAGGACAGTTCTTTGGCGTTATCCTGTTTTGTTACCATAGGAACACTATTCGCAAAAAGCTCAAAAATCGTTTTTGCGAAGGTTTCCCGAAGCGTTTTTGTGGATATTGCGAATAGTGCGCTATGGAGTGCATTTGAGTCCCCTCCATTGTGGATTGACCATATATACGCGTGTTGGTCGTCCCCTCTTGCCTGTTTCCGGCTCTAGCGGGGCGATGTAGGCCCAATCCTCCAGCACATGAAGCCCTGCATTGACTTTATCCACTCGAGGCCAACGACCTTTGACTTTTTCCAATGCGGAACGAGCCGTGAAAGATGTAAGTCCATCATGCTCTACCCAGCGCAGAATGGCCTTGGCGCACTCCATTCCTTCGTCCGCACCCATCAGGCTATACGCGGCTCGTGCGTGTTCCATAAGTCCATCCGCCAGCT
Organism: Bilophila sp. T19-St14; assembly: GCF_059728385.1. Lineage (NCBI taxonomy): Bacteria > Pseudomonadati > Thermodesulfobacteriota > Desulfovibrionia > Desulfovibrionales > Desulfovibrionaceae > Bilophila > Bilophila sp. T19-St14. Next base: position 873,734 of record NZ_BAAGFT010000001.1, on the reverse strand, counting down.
GCAATACGGCGGACATGGTAAGGGTATTTATAGGGCATGTTTCTGGGGATGCGTGCTGTGCCACATGGCATAATCCCGCCAAGCGCAATACTTGCCCCGGTAATTTCCCGCCCCAATCCCGTATGGCTGAAAGCCGTCCTCCTTCTGCAAGATTCCGTTCCACATGGGCAGCAAAATCCAGCCATAAGGATTTACTTTCGTGTTCCAAGCGTAAGGGCTGACCGGAACCGAGAGGATTCCACGGCAGAGCCAGCAGGTGGCGTAAAGTTTGCCTCCAGCGCAAGCGCAGAGATTCCGGGACGGGAAAGGTCTCGACATGGCGCAATCCCACGCGACTTTGTGGGATGAAGAACAACAGACGCCCCATAAGTCCCCGTCCCCGAAAAGACGGTGTCTGAGCCATACGGGATAAGACATCCGGCTGTGCCGTGAGAATAAGAGTCAGGGTTGGATTATCGAGCATGATAGGATCGGCATGTCTGCGATCAATACGGATCGCTTCCCCGTTCCATGCTTTTAGAACCACATCCAGATTGGGAACTCCGCTGCTATACCGTCCCGAGAGGATGTCAAAAAAACCGCCTTCGGCTTCGAGTAAGGCAATACGTTGCTGTTGGGCAGCCATGACCATAGCCAACGCTTCCGGGGTGGCATCATCCACCAGCAATCTGGGGGCAACGGGTGTTTTGGCCTCTTCTTCGCTTAAGGCGACAAGCTGCTCTACCAACTCATGGCGATCTTCCAGCGTCTTACAGCGTCGGGCAGATGAAAGCAGAGCGCGGTGCAGTTCTTCACGTACCTGTCGTTGGGCAATGGCTACCCGATGAGCAGAGAGCAAGGCTGTCTGCTGTTCCAGTTCCCATTCTACCAACGGAAAGCGACAGGCGTCCTTGACCGCACTCTTACGTTCTCCGGGAGGCAGGACAGCAAGAGCATACAGGTTCAGAGGTTCGGAATAGCCGTCATGGGCGACTACTCGGAATTTTCGCTGTACGCTTGCTGCCACAGCACCGAAGGCGTTGATCAGTGGAAGTTCGAAGGGCACCTGCACCGATTCGGTCACGGCAGCGGCATATTCGCCGATGATCCCTGGCAAAACGTTCGGGGGGATAGCCGGAGGCAGATGTGATTCAAAAGGTACGGGCGGGCCGGGGAATACGGGGATGTCAGACATGACGTCCTCGCATTTTGGCACTCTCGCTGGTTTCTACAGCATGTGCCTTTGCATAAGCATCAATATCTGCCAGCTCATAGACCACCCGTCGCCCGATTTTCAGGTAGCGAGGGCCTTTGCCCAGCGAACGCCATATTTCCAGAGTTCCGGGCCGTAAACCAAGGTACTTGGCAGCTTCCGGGGTATTGAGTTTAGGTGAGGTAAAAGCTTGTACCATAGGGGCCTCCTATACTTTTTTCAGGTATAAGAGACCATACTGGGGTTAATATGTCACCAATAATTGGAATTATTGGTGAACTTTTGAAAGTCGCATTGCAAGAATTTACTGTACTTGTGCAGAACGAGAATAAAATTTTCAGGATCAAGGATAGATTGATCTTTGCGCCCGCTGGAGCGTGTATACAGGGATGCACGAACGAGGTAGTTATCTGCAGAGCGCAAAAAACCTCTAAAACCATCCTCTTTTCCTAAAAGTCTTAACTTAGGAGAATCAAAATGTTGATCAATAAGTGGCCGATTTTTATCTGGTTCATCTGTCTTTAGATGATAAAAATCAACCCAAGATGCCCAAAGGTGCGATACTTTTTTGTAATGCGGCCACACATTATTAAAAAAAGAATCCTTTTTAAAAGTTTCTGGCATCAAATCAAATTCTAATACAGTATATTCATAAGTTTCTTCCGATATCAAATCAAATGTTTTTTGAGGTGATAATCTTTTCTCTATAGATAATTTTAAAATTAGTCCTGAAAAATATCCTTTACATAGTATATTTTTAAATTCATGCACAGTTGATTTTTCATTATTTTGATTTAGTATATAATATGCGTCATTTATATTGTCAAAACTGTCAAAAAAAGTTGTAGTATCTCTCATAAATTCATTTTTTGTATATGGCCCACGTTCATGGTATTCGTTTCTATATTTAAATTTATTTCTTATCGATTCTCTGAAGACAAAATTTTTTCTTTTTATAGTGTTTGTAGGATATGTCATTAATCCTAATATATTAATATATGCATTTGGATCTGGTTGAAGTATAATATCGTAAAAGTATTTTATTTCTGAAAGAATTTTTATAATATCCGACATAGGTAGATGGATCGTCATAGTACCTTCCTTTTATGCATATGTGGGATAATTTTAGTATGAATTATAGATTCTAGTAAAGAGGTTGGAAATAGGGTTGGAAAAAATATTGCCTACGAAAAAAGCCCTCACAGTTTTACCTGCAAGGGCTTGAAAAAATTGGTGGGACGTGCGGGGATCGAACCTGCGACTCTCTGCTTAAAAGGCAGATACTCTACCTACTGAGTTAACGTCCCGTTCCGAATTTGAGTTAATACGCTTTAGAGTGTTTTCTGTCAAGGTTTAATCCGCTTTTTACGGAAAAAAACAACTTCCTTTGTACGGGGATGCATCTCGCTGGCGGCCGTTATTGAGCTATCCCCCTTTGAGGGCGGATTATCTCCCGGCATGTAAGGCAGATCACCCTCCGAGATAGGCTTCCTTGACCTTAGGATCCTTGAGCAGTTCCTGTCCGGGGGCTTCGGCGACGACGCGGCCGACTTCGAGCACATAGGCATAATGCGCGATGGACAGGGCCGCGAGGGCGTTCTGTTCCACGAGCAGTACGGTTTTGCCCTCGGCGTTGATTTTCAGGATGATGTCGAAGATTTCCTTCACCAGAAGCGGGGCGAGGCCGAGCGAGGGCTCGTCGAGCATCACCAAATCCGGGCGGCTCATGAGTGCGCGCCCCACGGCGAGCATCTGCTGTTCGCCGCCGGAGAGCGTGCCGCCCTTCTGCCAACTGCGTTCTTTGAGCCGCGGGAACAGGTTGTAGACCCAATCGATGTCCTGCTCGATCCCTTCCTTGTCGTTGCGGATGTACGCGCCGAGCATCAGGTTTTCCTCAACCGTGAGGTGGGGGAGGATGCGGCGGCCCTCCGGGCTTACCGAGATGCCCCGTCGGATGATGTCCTCAGGGGATTTGCCGAGGATCTGTTCCGTTTTGGGCCCACTGCCGCCCCGGACGACCGGGGTGAACAGCACTTCGCCCTTCGTATCCTTCACGAGGCCGGAGATGGAGCGGATGACGCTGCTTTTCCCCGCGCCGTTCGCGCCGATAAGCGTGACTATCTGGCCCTGCGGGATGCGCATGCTGACGCCCTGCACCGCATGGATGCCGCCGTAGTGGACGTGGAGATCCTTGATTTCAAGCATGGTTGCTGACGTCCTCTCCGAGGTAGGCTTCGATGACCCTCGGGTTGTTGCGGATGGCGTCCGGGTCGCCCTCGGCGATGAGCTGGCCGTATTCCAGCACCCAGATGTACTGGCACACGCCCATGACCACTTTCATGTCGTGCTCGATGAGCAGGATGGTCAGGTCGAATTCGTCGCGGATATGCCGGATGAAACGCATGAGCTCGGTGCTTTCCTGCGGGTTCATCCCCGCCGCGGGTTCGTCGAGGAGCAGGAAATCCGGGCTGGTCGCCAACGCGCGGGCGATTTCAAGGCGCCGCTGAGCCCCGTAGGGCAGGCTCGACGCTTTTTCATTTATGTAGGAATCGAGCGCGAGGCGGTGGATGAGGGCCTTCGCCTTTTCGCGGATTTCCTCTTCCTCGCGCCGGGCGTTGGGCAGGCTGAGGATGGGCATCCACCACTGGCTTTTGCGGCGGACTTGGCAGCCGACCATGACGTTTTCCAGCGCGGTTTCGCTGCCGAAGAGCCGGATATTCTGGAAAGTCCGGGCCATGCCCGCCCTGCAGATCCGGTGCGGGGGGAAGCCCTTCACGCTGTGGCCCTTGAACAGGATGTCGCCTTCCTGCGGGTTGTAGAAGCCGCTGATGACGTTAAAGGCCGTGGTCTTGCCCGCGCCGTTGGGCCCGATGAGCCCGGTGATGGAACCCGTGGGGATCTGCATGGACAAATCGTTGACCGCCGTGATCCCGCCGAAGCGCATGGTCACATGCTGCACGTCGAGCAGCAGTCCGTTCTGTGCGAAGGAGGTCATGCGCGTTTCCTCCGGGAGAAGAAGTCAAAGATGGCATCCCAAGTGATTTCACGCATACCCATGATACCCTCGCGGCGATACAGGATGATGCACAAAAGAACCAGCGAGAACACGACCATGCGCATGCCGGGGATGCCGGGGATTTCAAAGCTGCCGAGGGTGATGGGGTCTTCCACGGCGCGCAGCCATTCGAGCAGGACGGTGATGACCGCGCTGCCGAGGATGCTGCCCGTGAGGGAGCCGAGGCCGCCTGCCACAACGATCATGAGCACGTTGAAGGTCAGGAGGAAAGTGAACATCTTCGGGTCGATGGTGGTCAGGAGGTTGCCGAGCAGCGCCCCGCCTACGCCCGCGAAGAACGCGCCGAGGCAGAAGGAGAGCACCTTGGCCTTGAACGTGTCGATGCCCATGACCTTCGCGGCGATTTCATCGTCGCGTATTGCCTTGAAGATGTTGCCGAAGTTGCTGCTCAAGAGCTTGACCATGCAATACAGGGTGATGAGCAGCCACCCGTAGTTGACCAGCAGCGAGGCATGGAACGGGATGCCCTTGATGCCGAGGGAACCGTTGGTGATGGGCGTCAGGTTCACGATGAGCACGCGGATGATTTCCGCGAACCCGAGCGTGGCGATGCCGAGGTAGTCGCCGCCGAGCCGCAGCACCGGGATGGCGATGAACAGCCCGAAGATCGCGGCGACGAGGCCGCCGGCGACGACGGAGAACCAGAACGGCGTGTGGATGACCGAGAAGGGCCAGATGATGTCTTCAAGGATCCACATCATTTCCTTCTGGGCGGCGGGGAGCACGCACAGGGCGGAAACGTAGGCCCCGATAGCCATGAACCCGGCGTGCCCGAGCGAGAACATCCCGGTGAAGCCGTAGATAAGGTTCAGGGACAGCGCGAGGATGGCGTTTACGGCGATAAGGTTGAGGATCTGGACTTTGTAGCCGTCGAGGTTGGTTTCGGCCCAGACGAGGAACAGGGCCAGCAGGCCGATGGCAAGCAGGTTGAGCAACAGATTGCGCATGGAGGTCTTCATATCTTTTCCTCCGAACGCTGCCCGAAGAGGCCGGTAGGTTTGACGAGGAGCACGAGCACCAGCACCACGAAGGCGAACGCGTCACGGTAACCGGACAGGCTGGGCATGAAAGCCACGGTCATGATTTCGATGAAGCCGAGCAGCAGGCCGCCGATCATGGCGCCCTGGATGGAGCCGATGCCGCCGAGCACCGCCGCGATGAAGGCCTTGAAACCGGGGAAGATGCCCATGTAAGGATTGATCTGCGGATAGCGCAGGGCCCACATGATGCCCGATGCCGCCGCCAGAGCGGAGCCGAGCCCAAAGGCCAGCGCGATGATGCGGTCTACCCGCACGCCGAGCAGGCGCGTGGTTTCGATGTCCTTGGAGATGGCCCGCATGGCCAGCCCCGGCTTGGTGCGGTAGATGATCCACAAAAGACCGAGCACGAGCACGAAGCTGACCACAGGCACGACCAGCGTGATCGGCAGGAGCTTCAGTTGCCCGAAGTTGATGGGCGTCATGAGCCATTCCGGTTGGAACACCGGGCGCGGGAGGCCGGAAAAGAGCACCACGGAAAGGCTTTCAATGAAGAAGGACACGGCGATGGCACTGATGAGCGCCGAAATGCGCGGCGCATCGCGCAGGGGCCGATAGGCGATGCGATCCACGAGGATGCCGACGGCGCTGGCTGCGAGGATAGCCACCACCACGGCCACCCCCCAGGGCAGGAAGAACGTCGTGGTGCCGTAAAAGACGAAGTAGGCCCCCAACATGAGAATGTCGCCGTGGGCGAAGTTGATCAGCCGCAATATCCCGTACACCATCGTATACCCGATGGCTATCAGGCCATACAGGGAACCCAGTGTCAGGGCATTGAAGAAGTGCTGGAGAAACATATCCAGACTCATAGTGCCTGCCTTATCCGAAAGTTTCGACAAGACCCGCGGGGAACAGCCGCAGGACGGCGACAGCAGCCTGTGCCGCTGTCGCCGAACATCCGCAGGCGGGAGAGGGTTCCCCTCCCGCATTCCGAGGCAGAGCTATTCAGCGATGGCGTCGCCGATGTACTTGCGCTTGCCGTCCATGTACTTGATGATGCCCACGGGCATTTCGGCGTCGTGGGTTTCATTGATGCTCAGCACGCCAAGGGCGGTGGGCAGGTTCTTGGTGGCGGCGAGGGCGGCGGTCAGGGCTTCGGTGTCGGCCTTGCCCGCGCGGGCGAGGGCATCCATGATGATGTTGTAGCAGTTATAGCCGAGCGCGGAGTTCACGTTGGGATCCTTGTTGGGGAAGGTCTGCTTCCACGCATCGGTGAAGGTCTTGGCTTCGGCGCTCATGCTTTCCATGTTGACGTCATAGGGGAAGGTGGTGTGGAGGAAGCCTTCCACAGCCTTGCCGCCGATCTTGAGGGTATCGGGGTTGTCCATGGCGTCGGCGCCCATGAGCACGAAGGTCGCGCCGAGTTCGCGGGCCTGCTTCATGATGATGGCGCCTTCGGCGAAGTAGGCGGGCATGAAGACGATGTCGGGCTTCTTGCTGATGAGCTCGGTGAGCTGGGCGGTGAAGTCCTGGTCGCCGGAGCTGTACTTCATGTCGGCAACGAGCTCGCCGCCGATTTTCTTGAAGGTCTTTTTGAAGAAGTTGGAGAGGCCCACGGCGTAGTCGTTGGCGACGTCGGTGAGGACGGCGGCCTTCTTGTAGCCGAGGTTCTTGTAGGCGTAGGTCGCGGCGGCGGCACCCTGATAGGGGTCGATGAAGCAGGCGCGGAAGTAGTACTTCTTGCCCTGCGTCACGAGGGGGTTGGTGCAGGACGTGCCGATGACGGGCACCTTGGCGCGTTCTGCGACTTCGCCGCCGGCCATGGCGAGGGAGGATCCGTAGGTGCCGATGATGGCGAGCACCTTTTCATGTTCGGTGAGGCGTTTTACGGCGTTGGCGGCTTCGACCTTGTCGGACTTGTTGTCAACGATGACCAGTTCGACAGGGCGGTCGAGGGCGGTCGGTTTGAGCTTGTGGGCGAGCTGGATGCCTTCGAGCTCAAGCTGTCCGCCGAAAGCGTTCTGGCCGGTCAGGGGCAGATAGACGCCGATTTTGATGGGATCGGCGGCCTGCGCAGGAAGGGCGAGGGCCATGCCCATGACGGCCATTGCGGCCATGCTCAGAAGTGTGCCGAGTTTCATGTCTTCCATCCTCCAGAAAAGGTTGTTGCGCCGGAAACGGGTTCCGGCTCGGGATGATCGGCTGCCTTACCGAAAAAGTGCTCCGGTAACAGATTGTTTTTGAGTATAGGAAAAATCACGTTTTCGCAACCAAAGGGAGTTTTTTTGCGGGGACCATGACCCTCGCGGCCTTTCCATCCGAACAGTCCGAGGGCCGGAAGTCCCCCTTGTGCGTCAGTCTTGTTTAGGATTTGTTTCTTTTTCCAAAAATTTCGCTAGAGCGCCGTGGCCTTGAAGCGCGCCAGCCGCGTCTTGCCGTCCCACAGGTCGAGCGTATCCCCGGAACGCGAAACGGATGTGGCCCCGGCGAGCGCCTGGGCGAGGGCCCGCGCCTGCGCGTCCCCCTTCGGGCAAAGCATCATGGTCGAACCGAGCTGTGAGAAACCGATGCGGCCGCCTTGGAGCGTATAACTGCCGATGAGCCTGTTGCAGCCGTCGGAACCGGAGATCCGGCCCTGTGCGCCTTCAGGATCAAAGAGCAGGTACGGTTCCGGCTGGTTGTCATAGGCCTCGGCAGGTTTGCCGTTCAGTTCCACCAGTTTCCAGCGGGCGCCCGCAAGTCCGTCGGCTGGCGCGGCGTCCATGACCCGGTGCGTCAGGATCATGATGTCGGCGTCTCCGGGGTGCACCATGAGGGGCCTCGTGGTGGCGAACAAGGCCGTTCCGCCGCTTGATATGGCGGCTTCCAGTTCATAGCTCATGTTGGAGGAGTCCGCGGTGGGGCAGGCGATGCTGAAGGGCAGGGGGACATTGCGGCCTTCCGTGGACGCGCGTTCCTCAGCGACCAGCATACGCCCGCCGCTCGTTTTGCGGTGCAGGGTGACGGTCAGCTCCGCATCCGGCGGCAGGGCCATGCGTTCACGGTAGGTCACCATGCCCGTCAGCGGAACCGTCGGTTCGGGCTGGGGAGCCGCTTTCTGATGGGGGGAGCAGCCCCCGAAGGCGACGGACGCAAGGACGGCCAGCAGTATGTGCGAAAAGCGCGGCATGCGTGAAAGCAACGGAATGTTTTTCATGAATAGCCTCATTAATGGATAAAGTGGATAATGAAAGGCGGCGTACGATGTGCCCCGGCTTTTTGTACGGGGCAAAAAGAGCGGTGACAAGCCGTTTATCCGGCGGCTTGCTCCAGACCCCATGAGCGGCTCAAGGCGCGGTAGCAGACAAGGAGGGCATTCAGCGGTAGCAGATACAGGGCGGCCATGATGGATTCGGAGGCTGAGAAAAATTCGAGGCTGACGATAAGCATGAGCACGTTGTTCATGGTCCCGTAGCTGATCAGGAAGGCGAGCTTGCGCTGCGGGGGCATGGATCGCGGCAAAAAGAGCCCGCCGGCCATCATGACGGCCCCAAGGAGGCAGGCGGCCCCAAGAGCTTTGACGACAAGGGAAGGGGACTGATGGAGCACGCCCGAATAGTTGCTAAAAATGGCCAGCGTGGACAGGGCGATGGTGGAGACCGACACGGGGAACTGGTGCTTGAGGATGCACTCGGTGATTCGGGGCGACTTGCGGGTCAAAAAGGCTCCGGCAAAGGGGACGATGATGGTGACGCATAAGGAAAGCGTCATGCCGGACAGGGACAAATGGGCGGGCAGGTTCATGGAGCCGAAGCCGGACAGCGCCATGAAATTGTCTGCTGCATAAAGGAGCATGGGCAACGTCAAAGGGAGCAGGAGCGAGGAGAGGAGGTTGCCCGCAAGGACGAGGGCCGTATCCGCATTGACCATGATGGAAAAAATGGGAGCAACCACACCGATGGATGCGGCGCCGACAAGGAGGGCGCCAAGTGCGAACTGCGGCATGAGCAGCTTGAAGACGGCAAAAGACAGGAGCGGCAACACGAACAGCCGGATGAGCACGAGGCCGCTTACCGTTCCGGGGATAAGTCGGGCATGGATGAAGAGGGCTTCGGTGCCGACGGAAAGGAAACCGAGGTACAGGAGGACAATCAGGCAGAGGCGGGGGAAAGGGGCGAGCGGTTCGGCCAGTCCGGGAAGGAAGCTCCCGGCGAGCATGGCGAGAAAGGAAACGACGATCATCACGAGATCGCGTGAACGCATGGAAGACTCCGGCCTTGGAAAAAGAAAAGCAGGAAGGCCGAAGGAAACCCTCCGGCCCGGTCAGTGCCGTCTCGCCGCGTATCAACGGTTCCTTTGGCAATCGGGGCAAATGCCGTAGAGGTACAGCCGATGGAATGTGGGTTTGAAGCCGTGCTTGCGGGCCAGCGCGTCTTGCAGTTCTTCTATCTGCGAGTCAACGACTTCAATGTTGTGCCCGCAGTTTTCACAAATGAGATGATCATGGTGAGCGTCGGCGGCATGCTCATAGCGGGCCAAACCATCGCCAAACCGCACCTCACGGGCCAAGCCCGCCTCGCACAAAAGTTTCATAGTCCGATAGACGGTGGCCTGGCCAAGGGAAGGATCTTCCTTGCGGACTCTGTCATAGATTTCTTCGGTCGTCAGATGCCCGCTTTCGTTAAAGAACACTTCCATGATCTGCTGACGCTGAGGCGTGTTACGCAGCCCCTTATTTTTCAAGAAGGAACGAAAGGTCTGAGCGGGGTTGCCTACAGGTCTGTCTTCATTGAACATGCGCCACCTCGGGTTGGATTGCAGGATTGGACTATAGCCTAGTTCATGCGCTATCGCAACGGGAGCCCTTTCCAGAGACGTTCACCTTTTTGATGGTTTTTTAAAAAATTCATTTTGAATTTCAGATAGTTGAAATGCAACTTTCATTGCAGCGGTGAATGTCTCCCTTTCCTCCATGTCTTTTATATCATTAGAACTGGTTTGAGAATTGAGATGAATGGCAAGGGCCCTGCGGGGAGGCCATCCTGCCCTTGCGCCGCCGAAAAGCATAGGCTACACCGAACCCCATGAAAAAGAAAAAAAGACGCCCTATACGGCTTCCCGCCCCTGAATACAGCGATAAGGTACTTGTCTCCGTGCCGCCGCAGCATGTGGGCATGTTTCGTTTCCTTCTTGAGGGATACGACAACATTGCCAGCTTTACCGTGCTCGATCGTACAGAGGCGTTGCTCAAAGTGTTCTTTTCTCCGCATCAGCATGCGGAGGCGCATACCGCGCTTGAGGGCATTGCCGAGGTGCTGCCCATAACCGTCCGCCCGTGGCCCGCTGCGGCATGTTGTGCCGATGCCTCGGAATTAAATACGGTTTAGCGGAATAAAATCAGTATTCATAGTATATTACGTTGCTTTGTTCTCTTTTTGAGAAAAAAGATGAAAAAATGTTTGACAAACGGGAGCCCGGACCCTATATTCCCTTTTGTCGCATGTCGCGGGGTGGAGCAGCACGGTAGCTCGTCGGGCTCATAACCCGAAGGTCGTAGGTTCAAATCCTGCCCCCGCAACCAAGAAAATCAGGCACTTACAGTTTTCTAACCGTAAGTGCCTTTTCATTTTTCTAACCTATTTCTAACCAGAAGGGGAAGATAAGTGCTGACGCTTGCGGTGCGTCCAATGGAAACATACCGGAGGGGTATTCCGGGCTGTGCTCTTCTCGCTGAGACAGTAACTCACTTGAGGGCGCGTCTTACCCCATTCCTAACCATTTCCTAACAATTATCTGAGTTCAACAAGAATAGAAGTGGGTTGTCCTAGCTAGAAAAAAAGAGCTAGGACAGCCCACTCTTTTATGCGAGAAGGCTACAAGTTGTTAAGGAGAGAAGTACCTGTGTTACCCAAACACGTTCTTGAACTCCTCCCTCGTGATGACCGTGTCCCAACCCCCACGCTTCTCACCTTCGTGCAGGTCTATGCCGGTATAGCAGAGACTGGCGTCTTCATACCGCTTGAACTTGTAAACGGCATCGTTCATAAGGGCATCGTTGAAAACACCAAGGGAAACGAGCAGATCAAAATCTTTTACCGCCAGCCCCGTCACACGCTGGAATAATTCAGGTTCCAGCTGGGTGATGACATCCTTCAAGCACTGCTCACGGTAATCAGTAAGATACATGAACACTGGGATACGCGTGGCGAATTTAATGAGTTTTTCTTGGATCTGCTTACGCTTACTTTTATACTCTTTCTCTTCCTGCGTCAGTTCACGCTTCTTTTCCGGCGGCAGATCCTCACCCTTTTTCTTTGTCTTTTTTACGGCCTCAGACTTCGCAATAATGGTCTTGATATCTTCGTTCAAACTGCGGAAGCCTTCAATTTTCATGAGTGCATCCATGGCCTCCTTATTTGCCATCAGGCGCGCCAACGTGTCGTTATCCACATTGACGAGCAACGCGCTTTCCCAGCGTTTGGCCAGCAGAGTAGCAGATGTACCTGCCATAGCCATATCAAGAATCTCGCGTGCGCTTATCTGCTTCATGGCCATGCCGTCATAAGCTATGACCGGCAGGAAGCTGATGAACTCACCGACCTTGCTTTCCGGGTCACGCCCCTGTACATCGAGACGGCAACTGTAATCGGCTATCTGGCGAAGGGCGCGATCAAGAGCGAAGTCGAAAACATAGCACTCTTTCTTGACGATTTCCTTCTGTCCTCCATCCGTTGATATTTCCCACGGGCTCTGCACGCGGAACGCCGCCTGAAAATAGGTCTCAGGACTGCTCAAATTTCGAAGCATGAATATACCGGTCCACGGCTTCACCGTTACGCCGGTTGTCAGCTTACCGCAGGAAAGCGTAATGGTCTTGCTGTGGAACGGATCTCCCTTCATGGAGGCCAAAACTGGCTTTAACGCTTCCGCCCCCTGACCAGCCTCAGAACCTGCACAGACGTTCACCGCGTAGTCATGGTAAAAGACATTCTGCTTACTTTTCAAAAGATTTTTCATGGCATAACAGGATGCCACATTCGGTAGAAACCACAAGGTGTGCTGAAGTACATTCAGAAGGCGTACATCTGCAAAAGGCATCACGGGTTTCGACTTTCTGAGCTTCAAATCCCCGACCAGTGTTTCCTCATAGGCTCCACGAATAAGCGACAGCCATTTCTGCACTTGATCCTTATGGACAAACTCTGCACCCGATCCAGTACCTTGTGCAGCAAAAAACTCGTTGAGATCAAACTCATTGAACTCTCCCTGCATGGCGATGCGGCGAATATTTTCGGGTAGCTGGTATGTCATCATAACCATGCCGGGCAAGGAAGCATACGGATTTTTGTCGCCCTGCCAGCTGGCTTTAGCCTTCTGTTCATCAGAATATGTCCAGTTGAATATCTGCTCTTCGATAAACTCACCGGAATTCAGCGCTCGGAACGGAGTGCCGGACAAAAAAAGATAATATTTCGTTGTAATGGGCAAATCCTGTTCGTCGCAGGCATTGCCCCGGTCGTAATGTTCCACGTCAAAGCTGTCGTAGGTGTCGTCATCCTCCTGCTCAAAAAGCTTCTTGGCGTTTTCACGCCAGGCACCGAAGTGATATTCGTCAAAGATGACCAGATCCCAGTTGGAAGTATGCACCCATTCATTGCGCGACTTGATGCCTCCAGTGGCCCGGTTGACTCCAAGAAAATCCTGAAAAGAGCCGAAGCAAACAATAGGTTGAGCTTTATCGGCTTTTTCAAAAGTAAGCTCAGTATTGCGGGCAATAAACTGCCAGCCCTCGAAGTCGAGGTGCGTAGCAAGGTCCTCCTCCCATGCACTGAGAACTGCCGGCTTGAACGTCAGCACAAGAACACGCTTCATGCCCATTTTTTTAGCAAGCTGATATGCCGCAAAGGTTTTACCGAAACGCATCTTGCAGTTCCAGAGAAATTTGGGAGTTCTCCCCTCTGCGGATACGCTTTGAAAGTAGGCGGCGGTCTTATCCACGGCGGCCTGCTGTTCTGGACGCATACCGAAATCCAGCGTTCTGCCGGTCATACTCCCCATCCGATGCCGGACAGACAGCACAGCGGATTTGATGTCTTCCACGCGACACCGAAACCACTCTCCCCCTACGCGAATAAATCCAGATTTTTCAAGGAGACGATGAACATCCTTGTCCGTAAAAGCCGAGCCATCGCTCCGCATTGCGGACTCTTTGAATTCGATGCGATAGGGCTTCAAACCTTCAGGCTGCTCGACATTGAACTGTTCCTTGATTCGTTCTTCTACAGAAGAGCGCGTGGTATATCCGACTTTGAGCAGTCCTTTGTAGGCTGGAGCAGGATTACTGTAGGCATAAATCCAAGGCGTAAGGTGAGGGCGAAGGGGAAAATATTGCGCCATGTGCTACGCCTCTAGATCCATAGGTTTGATCATGGACTCTATGAAGGCGATTTCTTCTTCATCTAAGCCGTATTTGGCGTAGAGTTCAGCATCCGTCCAAGGCTTGGAGAAGTCTTGAATAGGGACAGCTTGATAAACTTTAGCATAAGCATCCTGTGAAATTTTATTAGCTGCCACTAGGCATCTAAAAAATTTTGTTGCCATATAACTTGCTGCATTTTTCATTTCTATTTCTGATGAAAATGGACCTATCATAAGATAGGTACCACTACATATAGTACCAGGATTTCCATAAGTTATATTTCCGATAACTTTACCAGGTAATTTCCCATCTTCTGCGGTTTTTGGAGTAAAAAGTTTAAATTTTTCAATAGATTCATAATTCTTTAATATTTTACTTTTAGATATAAAATTAAATCCTTTTCTCTCAAAATAAACTACATCGGATGATGATTTTTTTTTACTATACCCACAATGATTAGTATTTAATCCATATGGACTTCTTCCAGATACAATTTTACTGAATGATTCAAATTCTTTTTTGTTATGAACTTTTCTATATATACTAATCATTTCATTGTATCTAATTATTATATCACATCCATCTTCTTTTAGTAATCTTTCACTCATTGAATGTATATAATTAGAATTATGTGTATAAAATTTACACTTACCTTCATTATCTCTATTATATAAAAAATATGATACTCCTCCTTTTATGTCAACTCCAGAGAAGCAATCTAAAGAATTTTGATAGTCGTGAATTTCTCTAATTTTATTACTATTCATCATTTTATTTCTAAATTCGTCTAGTCCCCATCCTCCAGAAAACCATCGAGAGGGTGAAATCATAACAACAAATTTAGGCATAAGTTGGATAGCTTGCTGAATAAACAAGTGATAAATCGGCTTGGCTTGAGCCCCGTTATCACTTCCAGCCGTATGTAATTGATACGGCGGATTTCCGATAATTACATCAAATTTCATCTTGAAAATCTTCTCTGGGGTATAAGTATGGATAAATTCATAGGCATGAGATTCCAATGTGCTACTACGGTCATATTCGCTTTGCGATGCTCTGCAGAATTCACAATGGCCATTCTTCCATGTGTGATGTAATGTTGGGTTCAGTCGAATAAGACCTTCTGCCGTATCAAAACGCGAAAAAGAATATTTACCGTTTGCACATTTGCTTCCGTAAAGAGATCGCCTTGAAAGAAGAGCCGTAAGATTCGTAATGGCAATGCCGTAAAGCTGCTTTTGAAAGATATGGTCGAGACGAGTCTGTAAGTCGGGAATTTCGTCCTTCAACCCTTCGATGAGGCGTTTGGCAATCTCGCGCAGGAACACGCCAGACTTACAGGCAGGGTCAAGGAATGTCGCTTTTGAGTCCTGCCACAATTCTTGCGGGAGCATATCAAGCATGGCATTGGCGACTTCTGGAGGAGTAAAGACTTCATCACTCGAAAGATTGGCCAGACAGCTTAAAACATCAGGGTTATGCTGGAGATCATGCATGGCACAGTCTCCAGTATTCGATGGGCTCGAATTCCTGAATGGGGGATGGAATCAACGTGTCGAGCTCGGCGTCGTATTCCCAGCCGGGCATAAAAAGCACATTCTGCCGCTTCTGCTTTTCCGCCTCGCCTTTCATGAGCTGATCAAGACGAAAGTCTCGGCGTTTTATCAGGTCACCGGAAATGAACGACCACTCGGAGAAAATGATGGGAGTCCCATCGGAGCGAAGCAGCGTGAGCGCATCACCGCACAGAATATTGCGCTCCAGAATGTACCGAACAGCCGCAAGCAGCTCTCCACAGACGGATACGGCAAGAGTCTTGTAGTATTCTTCATTCCAAAGATTCAGAAGCCGGATACGGCACTCTTCCGCATTGTCATTCAGTATATCTACTCCATAGAGACTGGACAGTGCCAAAACAGCGTAGCGCTCATACTCGTGCCTGCTTTTGCCGTAGCGTCTTTTTACGACTTCCAGCTTGCGTCGAAGCACTTCAGCGAGGAAGTTACCATTGCCGCAGGCGGGCTCAAGAAAACGACTGTCTATACGGGAACATTCATCAGCAACGAGATCGCACATGGCTTTGACTTCCCGTTCGGCGGTGAAGACTTCGCCATGCGCGGCCACGCGCTGTTTTGATTTAACTTGGAGAGATGTTGCCATTGCCCCACCCGTTCCCCAAAAACTGTACTTTGAGAGGACGAGGGGCGAAGGAGAATTTTATTATCCAGCGAGGTTTGACAGCGACTATTTTTTTACCTAAAGAAAGAAAAATTGATTTTCCCAAAAAGTACACCTTGTTAGACAGTATTAGCGTCATTTTCCCGAAGCCGTCCAGCTTTCCGGTAAAAGGTGCTTTGAGGCATTCGGCATCTTCTGGCCGCTTCCAGCCCTGAGATTTGGCCATTGCGCCAGAGGTCGCAATTTTCCAGAAAGTTGTCCGGCAGGGGTTTGATTTTGCGTCCAAAACGCACACCGCGCCCTTTGGCTGCAGCGATACCTTCGGCCTGCCTGCTACGGATATTCTCCCGTTCGTTCTGAGCCACAAAGGAAAGCACCTGCAAAACAAGATCGGCAATAAAGGTACCGAGCAGGTTTTTGTCGCGCCGGGTGTCAAGCAGAGGCATGTCCAGAACGAGGATATCCACGCGCTTCTCTTTGGTAATTATCCGCCACTGTTCCAGAATTTCCTCATAGTTTCTGCCCAGCCGGTCAATGCTCGTAATGCAGAGCAGATCCCCGGCTCTGAGCTTTTTGAGCATGGCCTGATACTGCGGGCGCTGAAAATCCTTGCCCGACAGTTTGTCCATGAAAATGCGGTCTGACCGGATGGCCTGCCGCTCAAGGGCGATGCGCTGACGGCTTTCGTTCTGATCCGTACTGGATACGCGAATATATCCGTAAGCTCCTGCCATAATGGTTTCTCCTCTCAATGGATTCTTGTTCACAGTTCATCATCGGGTATATCAGGAGTAATGAAGCTGGAGCGTTGTTCGCGTTTCGGAGGCGGCGGGGGTGTGTCTTGCCTCTTTGCCTTTCGTCCTTCCCGTTGCCGTCTGGCTTCGGTCAGATACTTGGTCAGGGTTTGGGGTTTCACCTCAATACCCTTTTCGTGCAAGCGCTCGACAATCTCCTGTGTGTCGAAGCCGCGCTTCTTCATTCGCTCCAGCGTCGGGGCCAGAGCGAAGACGGCTTCCTTCATGGACATGGTTCGATTCCCGTCCAGCGTGACAGAAGCGGGTTTGAGTGTCGCAAACTCCTGTCTGATTTCCTTCAGCTGCGTGACGGTGATGGTCATGAAGCTTCCTCCAGTGTTTCGCCGGGGCCATGCCCCGGATTGATGATTTGTCTTTCCGGTCGAGCGGGACGGTCGCCCACGCTTCACGCAAGTGAAGCATAGTGGGCTATATCTTCGGCCTGTGCGAAGATTTCCCCCCGACGCCTTACCTCATTCTCATGCCACGGGTGGAGTGCGCCTGCCGACGCTCCCTGTCCCGCGCTTCCTGCTCCTGCCGCTGCCGTTCCTCTTCCTGCTGACGTTGGAGCTGTTCGGCGCGCCTGCGCTCCACGAACTCGATATGCAGCGGCCGGATTTCCGGCAGAAGCAAAAACTCCCGATAGCCCGCCATGATTCTCTTCATTTTCTTCAACTGATTCTCCAGCTCCTTTTTTTCCTCATGGCTTTGTTTTCTGTGGGCCGTGTATCCCGCTTCAAGCCGCGTCAGTTTTCTGCGAAGGGTATCCACTTCCCGTTGCAGTGTTTCTTCCCGCTGCTGGACAAGGTGTTTGACGGCAAGCGCTTTTTTCAGCTCTTCAATAAGAGAAGAGGCTTTCTCAAGCACAGACGGATAATTAAAAAGAGAGGCTTTCGGCAGAGAGGAATCTTCCCGAAGAACCTTTTCCGCCTCCTCAGCCTGCCGCTCATACTCTTCAATGCTCTTTCTCAACTCTTCCTCACGCTGTTCCAATGCGTTGATAAGCTGCCGTGAATTTCGGGAAGTCTCTTCGGATTCCTGAATCAATTTTTCCAAAGCTTCCTGTTGCTGCTTGAACTCGCGGGTATCCAGATGCCTTTTCGCGGAACCGGGTGTCTGTTCCACGCCGCGTTCAATGACGAAGCCCCGGCTTTGCAGATGGGCGGGAAGCCCGGCTTGCAGTTTCCGCAGACTCTGACGGGTATAGATTTTGTTGGCGTTGAGCCTTCCGTCCGGCGTCACCGGCACATGAAGGAAGTGCATGTGCGGCGTCTTTTCATCCATGTGAACCATTGCGGAAACGACATTCTCCGCGCCCACAAATTCCGTGAGAAAGGCTTTGCTCTCCTCAAAGAAACGCCTTGTTTCCTCCGGCGTGAGAGCATCAAAAAACGCCTTGTCCGAGGTGACGATAAGCCCGCACATGCGCACGGCGTCCTTTCTCACGGCCTTGACCAGCAGGAGATCGTCAATGCGGTTCTGAATGGCCTCGGCATAGTTCGATGAGGCGACTTCGTGCAGCTCGTAGTTCGCCGCGCTCCTGTCGTAGTCAATATCGGGGTTGCTGTGGCTCTCCCGTTCCCGCCGGTTGTGACTCTGGATGCCGCGTATGGCCTCCTTCTTGAATTTGTCCATGTGGAGTACGAGGTAGGACATGGTTTTTTCCCTTTACTCATTTTCAGTGGTGACAACGGTGACAGTGGTGACAATCGAGCAATGGCAATGCTTTTCGGCTGTCACCACTCAAACATGCAATGGTGACAGTGGTGACAGGCGTAACCCCTTGCGGCTGTAGGTTTGTCACCATTGTCACCACTGTCACCGCTCAATCAGGCAAGGCAGGAGCAGTTTCTTCATCCGGGTCATCAGGCAAACAAACAATGTAGACACGCACGCGCCCTAGACCAGGAAGCCTTTCTTGATGTTTCAGTCTGTTTTTAGAAGGAGTGCGTAACCATCCAGCTTCACGCAGAACACGCACAGCTCTTGCCTCTGCGTATCCCCTGACGACTTCGGCCCGAAAACTCTCCGGAAGTATCAGATACTCGGTCGTGCCGTTGCGAGTGCGCTGAAATCCCACCCGGTTGATGCAGGTGGACATTTGCGTATCCATGTCCTGAAAGCGACTTGCGCCGTGCTGTTCGATGAACAGCCGTACCGTGGAAAGGATGGCGGCATCTTCAGAGGCTCCGGTACCTCCTCTTGCCGTGAGCCAGTCCCGGAAGCAGGTTTCGATGCAGTTCAGCACGTCCAGAGTGGCGGGAAGGATGCCCAGTCGTATGGCCAGCGTTCCGGCCATGCCGCACAGGGCAAAACGCATGGCCACACGTCGTACCTGTCCGTCAGCGCCTTCGGGAACAAGATGCCTGACGGCATCGGCCATTGCCGTGCCTATTTCCGACCGGACAGTATTCAGTGTTTCGGTCTGCGTCAGCTTTTGCAGGAAATCATGCCCCGCATGGCCGTAATGTTCGGAAGCAAGTTGTTTGATGCGATTGGCCACGGCTCCGGCATCGGGAAGACCATGCAGGCTGGTGAGCATGGACGAGTCCACAGGCAGCCCCACGAAACGCACTTCCTGCCCGCCTCTGGATTTCAGACCGTTCTCGGCCAGCTTGTCGGAAAGCCCAAGTTCGCCGCTGGAGAGAAAGAGCAGACGCCAGTTCTGGGAACGACGAACCCCGCCTTCACGATTCGAGCGGCCCTTGCCCTGTCCGTTGGCCAGCATGTAGGCGCATTCGGCAAGAACACGCCCGTTGACCTGCCCCATTTCATCCAGAATCAGCACATTGTCGTTGTGCAGGGCGGCGATGCCTTCAAGACCGTTGTCTGTAGCCCTCCAGCTTCGGACATGTTCAGGGCCGCCCCAGACGGAGGCGGCGATCTGAAGGGCCGTGGTCTTGCCGGAGGATGAGCCTCCC
Source organism: Bilophila sp. T19-St14 (assembly GCF_059728385.1). NCBI lineage: Bacteria > Pseudomonadati > Thermodesulfobacteriota > Desulfovibrionia > Desulfovibrionales > Desulfovibrionaceae > Bilophila > Bilophila sp. T19-St14. The sequence goes on along the minus strand of NZ_BAAGFT010000001.1, from coordinate 854,195 downwards.
TCAAAACTGAAGCCGCCGCCTTCCAGACCGGCCGGGCGAAGCAAAGGCCCGGCGAAGGCCGCGCACAACGCGAAACCGAGGCGGGAGTTGCCGACGCACAATTCCGCTATCTCCCGCCAGCCTTCCATTGTTCCAGACGTACGGTACAATCCGCCATGCTGCGAGGATTGCAGCACGGTGTCTTCCTCCGTCACGCCGTAAACGGTATCGGGAAGCACGTAGACGGATTCATGCCAGCCCGTGCGCAAAACACAGCGTATCCGTCGAAGGGGCCGGACCGTGGACAGAAATACCGCCAGCTTCGACCGGGTGGACGGATTGCCGAACCAGCCGCCGGAGGCCAGTATGCTGTACCAGTCGTTTCCCTGCCGGAACAGCATTTCCACGGGCATGGCCCATGCGTGCCTGTTGCCGTCCGGGTCAATCCATTCCAGCATCAGGCCCCATTCGTTGCCATCCGCTCCCCGTGTCATGCCTTTGACCAGAAGCGGAGGACCAAGCCGGATTTCCTGACTGTCTCCGTCCGATCTGGTCTCCAGCTTGTACAGTCCGGCGCGTCCGCCTTCCTTCACCAGAAAAAAGCCTTCCGGCATGGGGCAGGCGTCATCCCGCTTTCGCGCTTCTTCCACAACGGCCCGGACGGTCTCAAGGGAACGCAGCCGGTGTAGATCGTTGAAATCCGCTGCCCTGCCTTCATGAGCCGGACAGACGGCCAGCTTGCCGCCCACGGCCTGCGCAGCTCGGGAAGCCGCTTCCTTGCCGGGATTCCCTTGTGTCTCCGTGTCGTTATCGGCACAGAGGATGATTTCACGCTTTGCATACCTCTCTCTGGCCATGACGGCCACGGCTTTCAGATTCCCGGCGTTGAAGGCCACAAGACAGGCATAACCGGTCGCCAGATGAAGACTGGTCGCCGTGGCATATCCTTCGGCAATCAAGAGGGGGCCGTCTTTCTTTCCGTCTCCGGCGGAAAGGGAAAAGAAGCCTCCCCCCGTGCGTCCTCCCCTGAGAAAGAACTTGTCCGTCCCTTCGGCAGGTTTTTCCGGCAGGATGAATTGCAGACTTTGTATTCTGCCGGACTGGTTCAGGACAGGCACAATCAGACGCCCATCTTTTGTTCGGCGCAATCCGATGGCCGGGACTCCCTTCCGTTGCAGGTAGGGATGGTCGTCCCCGGCGTTTCGGGAACAGTTCCAGATGCTCGCGGCCAGTTTGGCGGCGGCCTGCCAGCGGCGGTTCTGCTCGGTTTCCTTGTGCGCTTTGATGGCCCGAATGCGTTCACGCAGGGCATCCCGTTCGGCTGCGGTCAGTTCTTTTTCTGGCTTGTATGTCCATGTACCTTCATCGCCGGTGCGCCAGTTTTTCCACCAGATGGAGGCCGGAGTATCCAGAAACGCCTTGTACGCTCCGTCCCTGCGATGGGGCCTGTCCGCTGTGCCACAGCGGTGCAGGAGGCCGTCGGCCTGCACGGCCTCGATCTCCAGCCCCGCTGCACGCAGACACTCGCCAAAACTGTGCAGAATGTCGGCGCTCATTATCGCTTCCTCAATTGAGGGGCGGAATCTCTGGTATGGACGCAGCGTGACGCAAACCAGTCTTCAAGGTCTTCTATGTCGTACATGACACGGCTGCCGAGCTTGGCGTAGCGCGGGCCAACTTTTTTACAGCGCCAGCGGGCCAGTGTGCATGTCTTCACGCCGTACATGTCGGCAACTTCTTGCGGTGATAATTTTTTGGTCGCCATCAGCATCTCCCTGTATTCAGGCTGAAGTGTATGAATCCATCCAGAAGCATCTGGAGAGAACACACCCTATGCCCAGAGGAAAACGCTGAACAGACGGGGTGTTAGCAAAGGCGAAACAAAACCTCCCTTTCTTAGGCCTAAGAAAGGGAGGTTGATAATTTTTATGTTATTTTACTATGTTATAACGGGGACAAGTTGAGGGCTGCGAACCTGAGCAGGTCAGGTTTCTTGCCTTTCAGGGATTTTGAATAGGCGCTCCGCCGTGGTTGATATACTCTTTCGGCATTGCCTTGCGAAAAATTTCTATGTAATTGCCCGGAGCGTTTTCAACCCCCAACGTCTTGCCGATTTCCTTGTATTGGCGCATAATTTCGTGTTTGGCGAGTGGGTGGGTGAATTCTCTGGTAACCTTATTCGCTAATATGACAAGAATGTGTATATGTGCTTCCATTTGTTCGATTTCGTTTTTTAATTTGCCTTCTCGTCCCGCTGCGCTGGTATATTTCTCCGTCATTTCCTTGTATTTCTTTTTCAGCTCTTCAATCTCCCTGTTGAGTTTTGCGGCATCACAGCTTGGAGCTACACTGCTTTCGCCACACCAGCGCGTCTGATTTTCCTCCACAATTGCGGAAAGTTGTGTGGCATCGCAACAATATTCGGGCGATCCGAGAGCAAAAAACTTATTGAACCCAAAGAGCATGGGAGAAAGAAAGTTGGAAACTTCACGGCAATCCACGCCGAGTTTTCCTCCCGCCGGGATTGCTTCATGACTTTTGAACACCCGGATACGATAATGGCGAAGCGCTTCCAACTGTTCATGGTTCGTGGAAGCATGCAGCATGAGCATGGCTTCACTCAGACGGATTGCGTGATCAACGTGATGTTTGCGCCATGTTCCCACATAAAGCGCACAAAAGGCGCAGATGCTCCAAACAGCGGCCCCGCCGATCACGACGCACCAGAGCAGTATCAGCGCTACTCCTGCAAGTGAAACGCCTTGCGTAATTTTAATAACGGTAAACATGGTTGTCAGCCATGCCATGAGAAAGGCAAGGCCACAGCCCAGAACAGCAATCAGCAGAAATTTGATAATCGAACCGTTGGGAACAAACTTCATGGGAGAATCTCCCATTGTCCGCCCTTGCTGGGACCGATGCGGCGCAAGATGCCCTTTTTCTTGAGCATGGTTGTTCTGTAAAGAATCGTGCGTCGGCTCACGTTTAGAACAGTAGCGAGTTCGGTTGTGGTTATGCGCGGATTGGCGGAGATATGCTCAAGGAGCGCAAAAAGTTCTGGTGCAATTTCCGGTGCAATATCGCGCAGAGTTGCATCAGAAAGCCCTTGTTTCTGGTGCAAATTTTGTGTTTTTGATGCAAGTTCTGGTGCAAGTACCCCAGTGTTTTCCGCAGGCCGGTGGGTTCTGCGTACAATGGCCTTGAACAGCGAACTCTCCCGATCGTCTTCAAAATCAATATCCGGCCATGCCTTAAGAGCGCGCAGAATGCCGGAGCCGATGCCGTGGTAGGGCAAAAGCCCCTTGGCGGCGTAAGAAATCAGGATGGGGTTGCGGATATTGGAATTGCCGGCTTTGATATTGGCTATGGTCAGATTGTTCGGCAACGTGCCGGGGCTGATGATTTCCACGCGGTCATCAAAAATGAAAATGCGGATGGGCGCGCTGACAAGATAATCCCTGTGTACAAGGGCGTTGACCAGCAGTTCCTCAAAAACCTGTTCCGGTATTTCCGGCGTACCCGGTGAGTTGACGCCATTCTTGCCCTGTACCTTGTGCAGGTTGCGCATGACAAAAGCCAGGGCGTCCTTGAAAAGTCTGCTCAACGGACCTTCAAAATCTTCGGTGTCATCGTAGCTGTCAGCATGAACGGCAATTCCCGGAAAGCGGACGCCTTTTGCCACGAACTGCGGAAAAATCAGCTCCGGCTGTTCGGCAAAAAGCAGCACTCCGGCCAGATTGAGATTGCCATCGCCAGCGGCGAGGTTCAGATTTTGCAGCAGGCGCAGTTGTTCTGCGTGGGTATCCGGGAAGTCACTGTCATACCGCTTTTTCAAAAAATCCCGGAACAGCAGCTTGTCCAGTTTGTTAATGCCCGCCTTTGTGGGCAATTCATCGGCATGGAATTGGCTGGTATACTGAAAAAGACGGCGCAGTTCCTCTTTAGAATTGATACGTCGCTTGTCCGCCCCGGCTTTCAGCCAGATGACGCCTTTCCTGTCAAAGTAGGGCTTGTCCATTCCTGCAGGAACGGTCAGGGCGATAACCACATTTCCATTTTCGAGAAGAATGTTCTGCGTCTGCACCACAAGCGGGCTGCGGACATGCTGGCTGGCGGCGTTGCCGATCAACTGGTTCGCATCATGCAATTCTCGGGATGTTATGCCGGACAGTGTTCCATCATCCTGCACGCCGATAAAAATTACGCCGCCGTTGGCATTGGCGAAGGCGGCCATTTCCGCAGCCAGAGAATCCGCATTGTCGATTCGGGACTTGAACTGGCGTGTGCTGTCCTCGCCTGCGGCGGCCTGTTCCCTGAGCGTTTGAAGTGTGAATGCCATGCCTGCTCCTTACAATACTATCTTTTTCCTCACTATGTGTACACGATAATCGGAACAGCCGCAAAAGTTACCGTTGGCCGGAGAGGATGTCCGCCGCCGCGTTGCTGGCAGCGGCCAAGGTCTCCGGCAGGAATTGGGCATACTTCTTTTTGGTGAAATCCACATTCTTGTGTGTCAGCATTTCCGAGATCATGTCCATGCTGAATTTGCCGCTGTTGGCGAGGCTTACGGCAAAGTGATGCCGCAGCCCGTGGAAGGGCCGGAACTTGGGCGGCAGGCCCGCCGCCTTGCGGAAGCGGTCAACCGCTGTGCAGTCTTTGCGCATCTCGCCGTTTTTGCCGGGGAAAACATAGGGGCTGCCGGGAAAATGTTCGTCACGCCATGCCATTTGTTCTTGTAACAGTTCTTCCACCAGAGAACTCATACCGATGGAGAGGGTTTTTCTGCCCTTGGGATCGCGCAAACGAATGAGCTTGAGGTCAAAGGCCACGTCCTCATCTTGCAGCTTGAACATCTCCCCGCGCCGCATACCGGTAAAAAAGGCCAGCAAGAGCATATTGCCCACATCGCGGGCTGGCCATGTGCGGGCGCAATCCAGAAAGCGGCAAGTTTCTTCCGGCGTCAGATGCTCAATAACCTCATTGTCCTTGACGGGCATTTCGATTTGAAAGGCAAGATTGGGGCAGCGGTTGGTCTTGACGCCAAAATTGATGATGCGCCGCAGAAGCTCAAGAGTATTCCAGAGAGTGGCCGGTTTGCGTTCGCTCAGGGATTTGCGCAGCTCCTCCACCATCTGGGGCGTGATTTTCGAGACGCTTCGCTTGCCGAACAGCGGTTTGAGGTGTTTGAGGTAACGGTTGCGATCCGTGGTCAGCCCTTTGAGGGTCGGCCCCTTGATGTCAAAATATGCATCCGCAATTTCGGCAAAGGGCTTGTCTTTCTCCGCCTGTTCGCGGCGGAGTTCTTTGGCGGTTTTGACTTCTTCGCCATGTCTGATGGCCTTTATTCGATCAGCGCGAATTTCCGCCGCCACGTCCGGCCCGTATCCTTCGGAAATTTTGCCTACCTTTTCCCAAATGAGGCGGCGGCCGGATTTAAACGTGATGTAGAAACACAGGTCAGGCGCGCCATTATACATTTCTGACGTTTCGTATACATAAACGCCAGCCCACTTCTTGGGGTGGTATCGCCGTTTTTGGGTAGCCATGAACTGCCTTGGGTTGTGGTTCATACGCGGGAGCAGGTTTTAACCGGCAAAATTTTTCTAACCTATTTCTAACCACGCCGTCAATTTCTAACCATTCAGGTCAATGCGCGGCAAAGTCTTATTTTTTTGATAACTTATTGAAAATAAAAATAAATCAAAGTCTATCCATCTGCGTCTAACTCTTTCAAATTCTGTCAAAAAGGGCTCATAACCCGAAGGTCGTAGGTTCAAGTCCTGCCCCCGCAACCAGAAATTTAGGCCCTTATGGAATTTCCATAAGGGCTTTTTTGTATGGAGAAAACCCGCCGCTAGGCGGGGGGGGGCCTTTTTTTAGGCTGTGTTATAGAAATTGGTTGATGCTTTTTCTTTAAAGTTCCAAAGGATTAACCGATAAAATGCCTTGACCGTGGATCCCGCCAAGAGGAAAGCCGGAGAAAAAGGCTGTATTTTGACCGCACTGTGGAGATGAAACAACCACATGCTATAACAGAGCCTTTTTTATTGGCTCTATTAGGATGTGGTTGTTTTTGCCTTTGTAACACGGTGAAAATACGTCCTTTTTATCTGCTTTCGTTGGCTGAATCCATAGTTAAGGCACTTTATTGGTTATTCCTTTGGAACTTTAAAGAAAAAGCAACAGCCATTTTCTATGACACAGCCTTTTTATTTATGGCCGTGTCATAAGAAAAGATTGATGCTTTATTTTTGAAGTCCAAAGGAAAATAACCAATAGAATGCCTCAGTCATGGTTTCCGTCAGCAAAAAACTGAATAAAATCGTATAATAACTATATTAATGAGATAAAACAACCATATCCTGTGACAAGCCTTGTTCATTCATACGGGTTCGCTTTTGATGTACCGCTGAGACCGAACGGGATGAGGCGGGCAATTGGGTACGGCAGGGCTTTCGGCACGCGGCTTGAATCCTTTTGTGTGGGGATGCTGGTTGGATGCTTGGGAGCATGGCAGTATTCAGCATAGAAAATGGCCTTTGGCGTTCTATCTATACAAAAATAACGTCTAATCGGGCACAGGATGACAGGATCAATGAAACGGGCGGTTCCGTATTGGGGCCGTCCGTTTATTGATCTGTTCGCAGCTTTTCATTCCATGACTTGGACGCCCCTGTCCGGGGATAGCGTGGGGTTATAAAGTTAAAGGGAATTCCTCCGGCACTGCACGCGGACAGCTGCACAGCGCGTCGATTTTTAATGGATTGCCGCGTGATATGCCTGTTGGATATGAATTCACGCAACATCTGAAAATCATAGTTATATTTTCGTGGAAACCTTAGCGTCGGAGGAAAAGGAGGGCGTTCTTATGCCTGATGAAAAAGATATCAGCAGACGCAGGTTTTTGCAGTACACCGGCCTCGTTACAGGCGCTGCGGCGGCACTGGGGCTTTCGACCGTTTCCGTAGCGGCGGAGCAGGGCGGAAGCTCCCATTCGGGGCATGCCGCGGCTGCGTCCAATCCGCTGAACCGTGCCCGGATGTTCTTCACTAACGAGCTGGACTTTTCCACCCTGTCGGATGCCGCCGAACGGATTTTTCCCAAAGACGAGCTTGGCCCCGGGGCCAAAGAGCTGGCCGTCCCCTATTTTATCGACAACCAGCTTGCGGGCGCCTACGGCTACAACGCGAGGGAATACATCGCCGGGCCGCACTTCAAGGGGGCCCCTACCCAAGGCTATCAGACGCCGCTTGTGCGCCGTGATCTCTTCAGGCAGGGCATCTTGGCGCTGAACAACGCCGCACGGGAGCGCTTCAAAAAGGATTTCCCCCAATTGAGCGGGGCGGAGCAGGATCAGATCCTTACGGACTGCGAGGCGGGGAAGCTTCCCACACAGGGGTTCACCTCCGACTACTTCTTCTCCCTATTGAAAGGCGCCGTCCTAGCGGGTGCGTATGCCGACCCGCTGTACAACGGCAACAACAATATGGATGGCTGGCGCATGAAGGAGTACCCAGGGGCTCAGATGGCCTATACGTACCTTATGACCAGCGAAACCTTTGAGAAGGTGCCCCCCGTGTCCCTGTCCAGCATGGAGTGATTAAGGAGAACGACATGGCCAAAGAATTGAAAAAGGTGGATGTGGTTGCTGTGGGAGTGGGCTTCGCTGGGGGCATCGCCCTTGCCGAGTGCGCCAAAGCCGGGCTTTCCGTTGTGGGGCTTGAGCGCGGCGACCGCAGGGGCGTGGAGGACTTTCAGGATATCCACGATGAATGGCGCTATGCCGTCAACTACGGGCTCATGCAGGATCTGTCCAAAGAGACGATTACGTTCCGCAATACGGAAGAAATGCGGGCCTTGCCCATGCGCAGGCTCGGTTCTTTCCTACTCGGCGACGGCCTTGGCGGTGCGGGCGTGCACTGGAACGGCATGAATTTCCGTTTTTCGCCCTACGACTTCCAGATAAAGACCATGACGGATGAGCGGTACGGCAAAAACAAGCTGGGCAAGGAGTATATCCTGCAAAATTACCCCCTCACCTACGACGAGATGGAGCCGTACTACACGGCGTTCGAGATGGCTCTCGGCGTTGCCGGAGAGCCGGGGTATTTCGGCGGCAGGCGCTCCAAGCCGTATGCCATGCCCCCTCTGGTGAAAACGCCCGTTTTGTCCAAGTTCGAGGCTGCGGCGAAGCAGGTGGGCTGCCATCCGTATATGATTCCGGCCGCCATCGCTTCCGAACCTTATACCACGCCGGACGGCATCACGCACAACCCGTGCATGTACTGCGGGTTCTGCGAGCGCTTCGGCTGCGAGTATGACGCCAAGGCGGAACCCAACAATACGTTCATCCCCGTGGCCGAAAAAACGGGCAACTGCGAAATCCGCTGCAATGCCAATGTGGTGGAAATTTTGAAGAAGGGAAACAAGGTCACCGGCGTCCGCTATATCGACACGCTGACGCTGGAGGAGTTCATCCAGCCCGCCGACGTGGTGGTGCTGTCAAGCTTTGTGATGAACAACGCCAAACTGCTTATGGTTTCCAAGATCGGCAAGCAGTACGATCCGAAAACGGGTCAGGGCACGTTGGGCAGGGGCTATTGCTATCAGATTACGCCCGGCGCGACGCTCTTTTTTGAAGAACCCATGAACCTCTTCGCCGGGGCTGGCGCGCTCGGCATATGCTATGACGACTTCAACGCCGACAACTTCGATCACTCCGATCTCAAGTTCATCCACGGCGGCGTCATTTCGCTGACGCAGACCGGCAAACGCCCTATTGAGAGCAACGCTGCCCTTCCGGGCACGCGCACATGGGGTTCCGAGTTCAAAAAGTCCGCCGCGTACAACTTCAACCGTTCCCTGGGCATCGGGGCACAGGGCGCGTCCATCGCCTGCAAGGGCAACTATCTTTCTCTGGATAAGACCTACAAGGATGCCTACGGGCTGCCCCTTTTGCGGATGACCTACAATTTCACCGATCAGGATCGCGCCCTTTTCGATTTCATCTCTAAGAAAATCGAAGAGGTGGCCAGAGCGATGAACCCGAAGGCGGTCGTGTCCAAACCAACCCCCAAGGATTACAATATCGTACCGTACCAGACCACACACAACACGGGCGGAACCGTCATGGGCAAGAGCCCGGAAGACAGCGTGGTGAACGCCTACCTGCAGCACTGGGACGCCGAGAACCTGTTTGTGGTGGGTGCGGGCAATTTCCCGCATAACGGCGGCTGTAATCCCACAGGCACGGTGGGCGCCCTGGGATACCGCTGCGCCGAGGGCATCCTGAAGTATTCCAAGAAGGGCGGAAGCCTCGTCTAGCGGGAAAGGGAGCCCTTTAAAAAGAAGGCCCTGTCATAGTATGTGGCTGTTTCATCTCCACAGCACGGTGAACATGCGGCCTTTTTCTCCAGTTCTCCCCTTGGCGGGCTTCGTGACTGAGGCATTTTGTCGGCTATTCCCTTGGAACTTCAAGGAAAAAGGCATCAAGCATTTTCTATGGCACAGCCAAAAAGAAGGGGGCCTTTCGGCATAGGAAAAGGGCGGAACAGGTTCCGCCCTTCCTGCTACTGTAACGGTTCGCCCTCGTCGCGGGTGAACATGCGCCACATGACGCCCGTATCGGTACGTTCGGGGACGACGCGGAGGATCGGGATGTCCTTCCAGACGTACACCATGGAGTCGTCGGGGTAGACCTCGCATTGCATGTTTTGCATGATGAGGTGAGGGGCGAGGGTTGCCGGGTCTTCCCCAAGCTCAAGAAGCTGTTCGCGGAGAAGCTCTTCCACGCGGGCGGCGACGCCCTTGTCGGTAGGGTAATGGGCTGACATTATAGGTATTCCTGTTGGGGATGGATGATCCCCGCATGTGCTGGGGGCGGAGATCCGAAATTTTTCTGATGCCAAATATAAAAGGATTGAATGGGTTAGGCAAGTGCGGGCTCTGGAAAAAAAGATTTTTGAAAGAAAGCCAAAAAAACGCTTGACGGAAAGGGGGAACATGCGTAGAAGCAGTTCTCGCATCACGTTGAAGGCGCGTAGCTCAGGTGGCAGAGCACTTCCTTGACACGGAAGGGGTCAGCAGTTCAAGTCTGCTCGTGCCTACCATAAGACTCCGAACAGGGAGGGAGGTTCACCTCCTTCCCTGTTTTTTTCTCGTTGTTATTGTTTTCGGATGAGCTCCGAAGCCAACAAAAAGGTGCTGTCATGCAAGTCTCGGTAGAAGGAAAAATGGTTGAGGTCTCCGACGGGGCGTCCTGTGCGGATGCTCTGAAAGAGGGGTTGAGCGGAAAACGCTTCAAGGCCGCGATTGCCTGCAAGGCCGGCGATACGCTTCTGGATCTGACTGCGCCTGTCCCCACTGCTGCTGAGACTCTCACCCTGACTCCCGTTACCGCCGATACCCCGGAAGGCTTGAGCCTCATCCGCCATTCCGCCGCGCACGTCATGGCTGCGGCCGTCAAAAAGTTGTTCCCCGCCGCCAAGGTGACCATCGGGCCCTCCATCGAAAACGGCTTTTACTACGATTTCGATGTGGAGACCCCGTTTTCACCCGATCAGTTTGAAGCCATCGAAGCGGAAATGCAGCGCATCATTGATGCCGCGGTTCCGTTCGAGCGCATGGATATTTCCAAGGCCGACGCCGTCAAGCTGTTCAGCGATATGGGCGAGCCCTACAAAGTTGAGCTGATCGAGGGCCTTGAGGACGGAAGCATTACCCTCTACAGGAACGGCGATTTCGTTGACCTGTGCCGTGGGCCGCACATCCCGAATGCCGGGTTCGTGAAGGCGTTCAAGCTGTTGTCCGTTGCCGGGGCGTACTGGCGCGGCGACGAAAAGAACCGTATGCTTTCCCGCATCTACGCAACGGCCTTTGCCGACGCCAAGGATCTCAAGGAATACCTGAACCGCATCGAGGAAGCCAAGCGCCGCGACCACCGCAAGCTCGGCAAGGAGCTCGATCTGTTCGCGTTCCATGAGGATGTGGCCGCCGGTATGGTCTTCTGGCTGCCCAAGGGGATGCTGCTCCGCACGATTCTTGAAGATTTCCTGCGCCGCGAACATATCAAGCGCGGCTATCAGCTTGTGCAGGGCCCGCAGATTCTGCGCCGTGAGCTGTGGGAACAGTCCGGCCATTACGCCAACTACCGTGAAAATATGTATTTCACGGAGATTGAAGGCGATATGTACGGCATCAAGCCCATGAACTGCGTTTCGCACATGCTCATTTACAATGCGCATCTGCGCAGTTATCGTGAACTGCCGCAAAGGTATTTCGAGCTCGGCGTCGTGCACCGCCATGAAAAGTCCGGCGTGCTGCACGGCCTGCTGCGCGTGCGCCAGTTCACGCAGGACGACGCGCATATCATCTGCACGCCTGAGCAGTTGGAAGATGAAATCATCGGCGTCATCGCGCTGGTTCGCGACCTGATGGCGTTGTTCGGCTTCCAGTACCGCGTGGTCATTTCCACTAAGCCCGCGAAGGCCATCGGTTCCGACGAGGCTTGGGAACTTGCCACCAACGCCTTGATCAAGGCTGTGGAACGTGCGAACCTGTCCTACACCATCAACGCCGGGGACGGTGCCTTCTACGGCCCGAAGATCGACGTGAAGGTGACGGACGCCATCGGCCGCGAATGGCAGCTCTCCACCATCCAGTGCGACTTTACGTTGCCGGAACGCTTCGAGCTGGAATATGTGGGGCAGGATGGCGAGCGGCATCGCCCGGTCATGGTGCATCGCGCCATTCTGGGGTCGCTGGAACGTTTTATCGGGGTGCTTACCGAGCATTACGCCGGGGCATTCCCCACTTGGCTCGCTCCCGTGCAGGCCAAGATATTGACAGTTACCGACGCACAGAACGCCTTTGCGGAAGAAGCCTGTGAGGCTTTGATGAAGCAGGGCATCCGTGCGGAAGTTGATACGCGCAACGAAAAACTGGGCTTCAAAGTTCGTGAGGCCCAGCTTGCCAAGGTCCCGTATATCCTCGTCGTCGGCGACAAGGAAGTGGAAGCCAGCAGCGTCAACGTCCGTCTGCGCACCGGAGAAAATCTGGGCGTGAAGTCGTTGGACGAAGTGGCGGCCTTGGTGCAGGAAGACTGCGCGGAACCGTTCAAACGTGGAGGGATGAGCTATCGCTTCTCTTAATGCAAAGCCTCGTCGGGATGTACCCCAAGACGGCGTGCGCCGGAACGAACAGATTCGTGCCCGTGAACTGCGGGTAATCGGCCCCGAAGGGGAACAGCTTGGTATTCTGGGCCGTAATGAAGCCATTGCCATGGCCAAGGAACACGGTCTTGATCTGGTGGAAGTCGCCGCTACGGCCGACCCGCCGGTCTGTCGTGTGATGGACTACGGCAAGTTCAAGTACGAGACGCAGAAAAAGAAGCAAGAGGCCAAGAAACGCCAGACCGTGGTGCAGATCAAGGAAATCAAGGTTCGTCCCAAGACCGACGACCACGATTTCGATACCAAGGTTCGGCATATCAAGCGATTCCTCGAGGATGGAGACCGCGTTAAAGTGACGGTTTTCTTCCGCGGGCGTGAAATCGTCCATAAGGATCGCGGGCTGAGCATCCTCGAACGTGTTATTGCCGACACCAAGGACGTGGGCAAGGTCGAGCAGGAACCGAGAGCGGAAGGCCGTACCCTTCAGATGCTGCTGACGCCAGTGGCCAAGAAGGGCGGCGCCCAGGAAGCTCCGGCTCAGGAAGATTAGCGGATTTTTTCGCGGTCACGCCCCTGCGAGCACTTGCCAACGGCGTCCAAATAGGACATCATGCGCCTTCACGTCTTCGGACGTGGAGGCGTGGGGTGCCGTGCCCCATAGGATTCCCCGTGAGATTGATCCTCAAATCAGGAGTTGACCATGCCTAAGATGAAGACCAGACGTTGTGCCGCCAAGCGGTTTTCCACCACTGGCACCGGCAAGTTCAAACGTCGCAGACAGAACCTGCGTCACATCCTCACCAAGAAGGATGCCAAGCGCAAGATGCGTTTGGGGCAGGGCGCTTTGGTGGATGCCACCAACGTGAAAGCTGTCCGTCGGATGATGCCCTACGCCTAAGCGTAGCGGATTGTACCCTTTTTTCTGTGCTCGGCTGGCATGATCTCCGCCTCGCCGGGTTCCCAATAAGCATCGGAGGATAATTCCATGCGCGTGAAGAGAGGTCTTGCTGCCCACCGTAGGCACAAGAAATATTTGGATATGGCTAAAGGCTTCCGCGGAGGCCGCAGCCGTTTGTACCGTACTGCCCGTGAAGCTGTCGAACGTTCGCTTGCGTACGCCTTTGTGGGCCGCAAGCAGCGCAAGCGCGAATTCCGCAAGCTGTGGATCCTGCGCATCAACGCCGGCGCCCGTGAAAACGGCCTGTCCTACTCCAAGCTGATGTTCGGCTTGGCTCAGGCTGGCGTGGCTCTGAACCGCAAGGTTCTGGCCGATCTCGCCGTGCGCCAGAAGGAAGATTTCGCCAAGTTGGTCGAACTGGCCAAGACGAAGCTCGCCTAAGGCGGCGTTTCAGGCGAACCAAGCAAGGAAGCAAAGCAGAGGATTCGTCCTTTGCTCTACAGTATAAAGCTCGATGTGATGGATCTTTCACGGGAACCATCTTGATTGACACGGCAAGGGCCGGACTCGTTATGGGTTCGGCCCTTTTTTGTTTCCTTGGAAAACGCTTATGGAAAATCGGGAAACACTCCGTCCGTTCGATGTGCTGGATTGCATAAGGGGCTGGCAGAAAGGTGGGAGCAAGCGCAGGGTGGAGGTGGGGATAAAAGTATTTTTATCGTATCATGCTGAAAAAGATATTTTTTTAGGCTATGCTCTAGAAATGGCTGAAAAATTTTTGAAAGCTCCAAAAGGATAATCAATAAGCTGTCTCAGCCATGAAGCCCGCCAATGGAGAACTGGGGAAAAAATTTGTATTTTCATCATGTGTAGAGGTAAAACAGCCACATGCCATGACAGGGTCAAAGGAAATTAAAAAATATTTTTACTTTTTTGGCAAAAGAAATTTTGGAAAAAAGGCGTGAACATTTATATGTTCGTGCCTTTTTATTTTATAAAAATGGAATCGTTTTATTAAGTATAGCATAATGGGATTCATAAGCTGATCTTGTTTATATAGCGTATTTTCGTTTCAATGAACTTTTCATACCTATTCACTTTTATTGTGCTGAATATTGTAAAGAAAAATATGTAGGCATATGATGCATTCAAAACTTTCGGCAAAATAAGGGGAGGCACAAATGAGGACAAACCGAAACCGTTGTTGCCTTCTCTCTCTCTCTCTCTCTCTCTCTCTCTCTCTCTCTTAGCTATGTGTCCGATTCTATTTGGTGAAAAGCCCGTGCCTCTTGGCGTGGGCTCTTTTCATTGAGGAACAAGCAATCACCTCTAACGCGGTAAAGAGTAAATCCATCCTGAGGAGGATGTAATCATGACCTTATCAAGAGGAGCCATCGGGAACCTAGCCAGCAGGTACCGTGCCGTCCTGCGGAAGTGTCGCGTGATGAACGTATTCGGGTCATTAGCGGTGGCCGGCATGCTTGTCGCGGGAAACGCGGGGGGTGCCGGCGCGGAGGACGTATCTGGCGACATTTCCCCGATAGCCCTATCGGGGGATGCCCGGCATATTGTTGGCGGTGGGGATATACGCCTCCGGTCGGCCGATCCTGCACTGCGGCATCTCATCAATGTGTCGGGGCAAGGGCAGCTTGACGTTTCCATCCCCGACGGCAGTTCGATGGCTGTTGGAAATGCTGGCGGGATCTATCTAAGGGATTATTCTGACTATGATCAATACGCATCGGCTTTCCATGCGGCAGGTTCGGGAAGTTCCGGTTCTTTTGCGGGGACGGGAGCCTTCTCGATGGTGGGCGGCGGAAAGCTGTTGGGCGTATGTGCTTTTTTGAGTGAAGGCAAAGGGACGTTGGCTCTTTCAGGGGATATTGCGGGTGAAGCCGAAGCCGTAATGAATGGCTCCAATGGGTATGCTTCCTTTGCTGCTGCGGCGTCAGGGGGAAATCTGTTTTTTGGAGGGGACAGGACGATATTGCGGGCGAAAGCGTCTACGGGGAACAACGCGAATGGGGCCTTCGTCAAGTATGGGGGGATGATTGGTTTTTCCAGTAAGTCTGTATTGATTGAGTCAAGGAATACGGATTCCAACAGCGTGGGCATCAACTGTGCTGATGGCACGGTCAAAACAAGTGCCGATACGGATCTGGATATTGTAGTGGAGGGAAACAAGGCTATAACGGGTATCCAGCTTACGGCGAGCTCCTCCGATGTGCAGCTTGCCGGAAATCTTAATCTGACGGCAACGCAGACAGGGCAGGATTCTTTCGCCTCCGTACTTGGCATCTCAAATGACTCAGGCAAAATGACCGTTTCTGGCCCTGCCTCGTTGCGCTTGGCTGCCAATGCCCCCTTTGAGGCAAAGGGGATCGCCGCTTCCGGCAAAGCTGAGATGAGCTTTCTTGGGGATGTCGAGGTTGTGGTTGCGGGGAGCGCATCCGGCAGCGCCCTTTATACGACATACCGTTATGATTATCCGACCCAAGCCGGTATCTGTCCGGTTCTTTCCCTCGGCGCCGAGGGAAAGACTGTAACGCTGGATTCTTCGGGCTATGGCATCAATAATCAGGGGGGAACCGTTTCCCTCACGGGACGGCGGATCAATATAACGGGAGGCACGGGCGTCTTTGCTGAGGGGGGAGGCAATGAGGATGTTTTTGCAGACGTCCGCTTTGATGGGCCTGTTGCCATAAATGCAGATAGGGCGATCGTCATGGGGATCGGGGCTGGGGAGAAGGTCGGTGCTTCCGTGACCTTTGCCTATAACCCTACGCCGATCAATGTCCCCGCCACGAAGGAAAACGCGGATTCGCAGGTGAGGGGGAGCGTTGCCGGGGCCTCCGGCACGATCAATAAGGAGAATGCAGGCTCCCTCGCATTCTATGGCGATATTTCCAATTTTAGAGGAATGTTCAATCAAAAGGGCGGAACGACGTTCTTGAGCGAAGGGATGGCCGGGTATTTTGGCGGGGCGCAGGTAGCCGTGACGGGTGGCGTACTTGCCGCTCCTGCCTTGTCCTTCCTGAAGATGGGGAAGCTTACCCTTGCGGGCGGTACGCTGAAAACGGGAACGGGACAGGTCTTCACAAACGCCCTGAATGCGGACGGGGGGATGAAGGAACCCGGCGCGGTGAAGCTGAGTGACCGCAATTGGGAATTCGATTCAGGAGTGATCGCGTTTGATGACGCCAAGTACAACATGGCGTACGCTCAGGCGGCAGCCGACCTGTTGGGGGCCGGCAATGCCGCGGCGGACAAAGTATTCGATTCGGGTTCCTCCAGAGAGATCACATTCACTGGAACGCTTGTCGAATGGCCCCTTGGGGCTCCTGACAGCTTTGAAACGCTGCAAAAGGCCGTTCTGGATACCGGCATCGACAGCATCAAGCTGGGAAGCGACATCGTTTTATCCAAGCGCTTACAGGGAACCACACCTGTCGGGCGCTCGCTGCTCATCGACGGCAGCGGGCATACGGTAAGCGGAGCCTATCCCGGCCTGTGGTTCAAGGGGATGGATTCCGGGACTGTTTCCATCAGGAATATTGCCTTTGACGGCTTGAGGACGTCTTCGGGCGACAGATACGAAGGCCCCGTTTCCTTTGGCCCGGCTATTTTCTTCGATATGGGGTATTTTGCCGATAATTGGAAGAGTTCCGCAAAGTTGAGCATCGGTGACGGCGTACGGTTCAGGAATACGGAAAGTGCAGGCGACGGTGCCGGCGGTGCCGTCAGAACCGCGCACGGCATTGTGGAAATAGGAAACAACGTCAGCTTCATCAACTGTACGGGAGGCTCCGGCGGCGGCCTTTACAGCGAGTCGTTTACCACGATCGGTGACAATGTTGTCTTTGAGGGCAACAAGGGGCGCAGAGGCGGCGCGCTGAATGTGGTTGACGATTATGGCGGGTACCTCACGGATCCCGACTATGCGTCCGGCGCACGCCGCGTGAAGTATGTGCACATCGGGAAGAACGCCCTTTTCAAGGGCAACAGCGTTGAACTGCTGGGTTCCGGTGGGAACGGCGGGGCCATCGAAGTGCAGTCGGGGGAGCTGAGTATTGATGACGGTGCCGCGTTTACGGGAAATGCCTCCAAGTCCACGGGCGGCGCCATAGCTGTATGCGACTGGAGCCCTCAGTTGCCTGCCAAGGCGGCATTGGGAGCGGCGACGTTCACTCAAAACAGCGCGGGAAGCCACGGTGGGGCGCTCATCAACGAAGGCGACGTGTCCTTCAGCGGGCCGGTCATTTTTGCCGAAAACACGGCCGGCAAGTTCGGGGGTGCCGTTTGCAACCTGAATACGTTGAATATGGCGGCGAAATCCACGTTTTCCAAAAATACGGCTGGAGTTGGCGGAGGGCTTTATAATGAAGGGACAGCTTCTTTGGGCAAGGCTTCCTTTATTGAAAACGCCGCCGACAGCGGCGGGGCCGTATTCAACGTGCATCACCTGACGTTTGCCGACGGAGTCGTTTTTTCCGGGAACAGGGCGGAGGACGGCGGCGCTGTTTATAACGGTTTTTCCGTGGATAAGGACGGCAACGCCGCGAGTGCGGGGGCCCTTGTCTTCAACGGAGGGGCTCGTTTCACCGGAAATACGGCCAGCGGGCTTGGCGGGGCCATTTACAACACCTGTGCCGTCACCCTCAACCCCGGTGCGGGGCAGGAGATCCTGTTCAGCGGGAATACGGATTCCACGGGCTCAAGCGCGATCTTCATGGGTGACGGTTCCAGCCTGGACATCACAGGAGAGGGCCGGGCCGTCTTTGATGACGCGCTGTTATCCCAAACGGCCACGCCATCTCTGAAGAAGGCGGGCGGCGGTACATTGCTGTTCAGGGCCTCGATGGATGGTTTTCTGGGAACGGCTGTTTTTGAGGGCGGGTGCACGGAAGTTGCCCAGAGATGGCTTATCAAGAATACGATGACTGTTACGGGGGGCAGATTGAAAATGCCGGAGTTTTCCTTTGCCGCCCAAGGCGAAGGGGGCAGCGCCGCTGGCGGTAGGCTGATCCTTGCGGGCGGCATCTTGGAAACCGGAACGGGACAGATCTTCACAAACGGATTGAATGCGGAAGGCGATAACAGGGATCCCGGATCCGTGAAGCTGAGCGACGGCAACTGGAGTTTTGAATCCGGGTTGATAGCGTTCAATGACGCTTTGTACAACCTGACGTACGCTCAGGCGGCTGCTGACTCGCTGGGTGCCAATACCGTGGACGCGGGTGAGGGGGCCGGTTCCGCCTTTGCGAAGGAGATCACATTTATCGGG
The DNA here is from genome assembly GCF_059728385.1 of Bilophila sp. T19-St14. Lineage (NCBI taxonomy): Bacteria > Pseudomonadati > Thermodesulfobacteriota > Desulfovibrionia > Desulfovibrionales > Desulfovibrionaceae > Bilophila > Bilophila sp. T19-St14. Next base: position 835,864 of record NZ_BAAGFT010000001.1, on the reverse strand, counting down.
GCAGGGTATGTGGAGCCTGACCCGGAGCCGGTTCCCCCTGTGGAGCCCGATCCGGTTCCCCCCGCCCCTGAACCGAAGCCAGATGAAGAGCATACGGGAAGGGTTTCCGTTGACGAATTGAACAAAAATCACGCCAACAACATTGTTCTTGGCAATGTGACCATCGTTACCGGCACAGGTTCGGGCAAGGATTTTATTGTCGGCGCGGGTGCGGAGGACGGCAAGGCGGATTCGCTAATCGGCAGCATTGGCGGGAAGAATATAGATCTTGGTTCCTCCGGCCGGAATATTTCCGTGGTGGGCGGCCGCTATCTGACGCTGGTCGGGGGGGCCTCCGACACGCCCTTGGTCACGGCGGGGGGAAATCCCGTCAATATCCGTGTGGGAGGTACGGGCGAAGGGGCATCCGGTGTGCTGAACCTCGGCACGCCGGTCATGGATTCCGGCGGCACGCTGTCGGGAAACATACAAATAGCCGCGGCGGGCACCGTCAATGTCCGTGCGGGAACGCACGTCATCACGGGTGAGGCCAATGAAGCCACCGGCACATGGGATGTCGCCGGGGTGAACAACAACGGCGGCACGATCAACATTGCCGAGGGGGCGCATCTCCAATCGACGGTACGTCAGGCCGATGGGCGGACGAATGTTTCCGGCAGGCTGACTTCCTCTTCCGTCGAGCTTTTCGGAGGCGCCCTGAACGTCTCCGGCACGGTGGATTCTTCGTCCGTCACGGCCTCCAAGGGAGATATTAACATTGTGGGAACGCTGGCGGCGGACGTTTTGACCACATCCTCCGATGTGCAGATCAATATCGGCAATCAAGAGAATGCCGGTAGAGTGGCCGCACGTCAGGTTCAGTTGCGGGGAGGCAGGGTATTTCTCGATCCCGCGTGGAAGGGCAACGATACGTTGGCCGATGCGTCGTACGGCGTCTTCACCTTTGTAAACAATGAGATAGACGGCTTGCTCACGGCGGGGCAGAATTCCCTGCTCGTGCTGGGCGATACGGATAACGGTTGGACGCAGGACGCTTTCGACAGATCCGGCCTCAAGTGGGGGCAGGGCGGCATAACCGCTGCGTTGGCCATTCGGAAGCCGCAGGCGTTGAACGGCGCATTGGGTGCGGTGATGGTGGACGGAACCAAGACCAGCGCTCCGGTATTGACTCCGAATACGGCGACGTTCGCGGACGGCTCCTTGCTGTTCGTTGACGGAAGGGGGCTCAATGGCGCTGCGGCGTTGACCGCTCAAGGCGGGACGCTGAACGTGGATGCGGGCACCAAGCTGCTCATGGAGCATATTACGCAGGGCGAATATACAATCACATCCGGCTTCTCGGTCAATAATGTGCAGGGGTGGAGCGGGGACAACCTGTACACGCCGGACAATCTCCTTGGGCTCGTGCTGGGCAAGGCGGACGACGGTTCGATGAAGGTACGGGCCACAGCCCGGCGCTCGTCCGATGTTTTCCGGGGGCTTTCCCTCGTCAATACGATGGATGCCATCTGGGGCAAGGGCCTGAACGACGCCGAAAGCGGCAATATGGGCATCCGGTTCCTCTCGCGGGCGGTCAACGAAAACGCTCTGTCCAAGGCGGACACGGTACGTACCGTTGACGGTGCGGCGCAGATCGCCGTGGCCGGAGGCGTGCGGGGGATGGCTCTCGCGGCGGCGGATGCTCCCATCCGGGCGGTTCAGGATCACGCGTCGCTCTCGCATATGACCGCCACGCGTGAAGGGGCCATCCGTAAGGACGGGCTGAACCTCTGGATCAATGCCCTGTATGGGGCGGAACACGCGCGCAATTTGGGCGCAGGAGCTCTTGATGGCGGCTACAATGCCGACTTCGGCGGCATCGTCTTCGGCGGCGACTGCTCTTTGGGCGATTTCCGGGTCGGCTTGGCCCTGAACGCCGGAAGCGGCACGGCCCGTTCCCGTGGGGACTTCAACGCGACCAAGAATGATTTTGATTTCTGGGGCATGAACCTGTACGGAAGCTGGTCGCGGGAGCGGTTCAATATTGTTGGCGATCTCGGTTATTCCGCCAACAGGAACGAGGTGAAGCAGGAGCTGCCCACAACCATGCGGCTCGGCCAGCTCAGGGCCGATGTGGGTACGGGCGTGCTGACGGCGGGCCTGCGCGGCGAATGCCGGTTTGAAACGGATTGGGCCGACGTGACGCCGCATGTCGGGGTACGCTACTACAACCTGCGTACGGACGGATTTACGTCTCGGATCGACGATCATGACGTGTTCCGTGTGGGACGCGATACGCAGGAGTTCTGGGCATTCCCGATCGGCGTGAGCTTCGGCCGCGGCTTTGAAACATCATTCGGCTGGACGGTGAAGCCGAGGGCCGACCTTTCCGCAGTGCCCGCTGTGGGCGGGCTCAAGGCGAAGACCAAGGCCCGCGTGCCGGGCGTTGCGGCTTCCGATGCGATCAAGTCCCGGATGGTGGACAGCGTCGCCTTTGATGGTACGTTCGGGCTCGAAATGCAAAAGGATGACGTATCGTTGGGCCTTGATTACGGCCTCCGCGCTTCGGAGCATAAGACGGGGCATGGCGTGAATGTGAGCTTCACCTGCAAGTTCTAGGTCGTGTCGTCATTTTTTTCATGTCATTATTTGAATTATTGAAAATAATCTTTTTGTGACGTGAAAAATAGTTAAAAATTTGGCTGTGTCATAGAAAACGATTGATGCTTTATTTCCTTGAAATTCCAAAGAAATAACCAATACCCCCCCAATCACAGAGCCCGCCAGCGGAATGATTGGAGAAAAAGCATATATTTTCAGTATATTGCTGAAACAAAATAACCATGTACTCTGACAGAGCCAATAATTTTAATTAGATAGCCGCACTCCTTTATAGGGAAGCGAGAAAGCTGCCCGGAAGGGTGAATACTGAGAAGGCGTCCCGCTGTGTCCCTTACGGGAAACGTCAGGGACGCCTTCTGGCGGAACGCTTCTCAGAAGATCTGGGGAGGACGTTCAGCTACAGCGTGGAACCATAGTCGGCGAGGCTTTTCAGTTGTTCGCTCGAAAGTTGCTTGACGACGTTTTCCATAACGAGCTTGCGTTGGGCGCCAAAGGAGCCGTCCTTGTATCCTTCAAGTTTCTTGAGCAGATCGGCGGCGCTCTGGCCCTTGATGGGGGGGATGCCCTTGGCGGGGACGCGGCTGCCGTCAGCACCGTGGCACCCTTGACAGTAGGTTTTGAAGAGGTTGGCCGCATCGCCGTCGGCAAACGCGACGCTGAAGGAAGCGAGAAGCATCACGGCTGAAAAGACAATCAATACCTTTTTCATTGTATTCCTCCTGCCTTTTTACTGTTGAACCGTACGGCCCCTTGCGGGGGCGTGGCTCAAGAAACGTGTTTGGGGGTATTCATGGCTGTGTTAAAGAAAATGGTTGATGCTTTATTCCTTGAAACTCCAAAGGGATAACCGGCAAAATGCCTTAGCCGTGGATCCCGCCAAGGGGAAAAACTAGAAAAAAGGCTGTATTTTCACCATCCTGTGGAGATAAAACAACCACATACTATAACAGAGCCATATTCATCATATTCCTATCCTGTTGAGTAGCCGCATAGGAATGAAAGCACCATGATAACATGGGGCATCCCCGTGTGAGCTGCGTTTTTGCCTCTTAGGGGGAGGAGGTTCGCCCGCGTCTGCCTGCGGGGTATGAGTCTCACGGCATTTCTTCATCTATAATGGAAAAGGAGGCGAGGGGCGGGTAGCGTCAACCGTATAGGTCTGAAGTCGGTTTTCCTCTGGACTTGGGATACGAAAGGAACGACGCATGAGCAAAAAACGGATAGGTATTGTCGGCATGGCCCTTGTCACGCTTTTGGGGGCTGGGGCCGCTCACGCTTCCCCTGGGGCATCGCGCCTGCTTTCTCCCCCGATGGCGCTGCCGGTACCGTCCGGATTTTTGAGCATACTTTTACTGTTGACTTTTTTTGTGCATTTGGTGTTGGTCAACGTGCTTCTGGGTTCGGTAATCCTGTCGGCCGTCGATCGGCTGGCTTCGGCTTCGGACAGCAAGGGCGGGATGGCCTTCATGCCCAAGGTGCTGGCGCTTGCCGTGAACTTCGGCGTTGCGCCTTTTCTCTTTTTGCAGGTGCTCTACGGGCATTTCCTGTATCCCGGCATTCTACTCATGGCCGTGTGGTGGATGTTTGTCGTCGTATTCGCCATGATGGCATATTACGGGCTTTACGTGAGCGGTGAAGCGGTCGGGCCGATGCGGAGGAAGCTGCCCTTGATCCTGTCGGCCCTGCTGCTTTTGCTGACGGCCTTTTTGTTGAGCAACGCCAGTACCCTGATGCTGCGCCCGGATTTCTGGTTCCGGTGGTTTTCCGAGCCGCACGGCCGCCTCTTGAATACGGGCGATCCCACTTTGTTCCCGCGCTATCTGCATATCCTGCTGGCTTCTTTGGCTGTAGGCGGCCTGACGATGGCCTGGCGCGCCCAGTGGGGCAAGCGCGCTCCGGAGTCCGGCAGGGAAGAGGCCGAGCGCCGTTTCCGTCGGGGGCTGGATTGGTTTTTCTACGCTTCCTTGGCGCAGGTTCCGGTGGGGCTGCTGTTCCTGTCCGCATTGCCCCCGGATGTGCGCGGTCTTTTTCTGGGTGGGGATGCCCTGTCCACGGCGGCCCTGATGCTGGCCGTGTCCGGGCTGTGCATCGCCCTCGTCCTTGCCCGGCAGGGCAGGCTCAAGCTTGCCGGCGCCGCTGCCCTTGGCGTCATTCTGGTCATGGTCTGCGTGCGCGGCATGGTGCGCGACGCCATGCTTCAGCCCTACGGCGGCGCGGCGTCCCCGGCCCCCACCGCTTTGGCGATGCCGCACGGGCAGACCGCCGCCCTGTGCCTCTTTCTGGCAGTTACGGCTTTGGTCATCGCCGTCCTTGTCTGGCTGGGCCGTGTGCTTTTTCAGGCCTTGAACCGCAGTGAAAGCTCGGAAATCCGGGAGGGATGACATGGAATTCCCCGTCTGGCATTTCGTCGGCATTGGTTCAGGGCTGATTATCGGCATCGTTTCCGTGCTGCACGTTTTCGTGGCCCAGTTCGCCGTGGGCGGAGGGATCTATCTGGTGTGGATGGAGCGGAAGGCCCACCGGGACGGGGCCCCGGAGATTTTGCAATGGCTGGAGCGCCATACGCATTTCTTTTTGCTCCTGACCATGGTTTTCGGCGGGCTCAGCGGCGTGGGCATCTGGTTTACCATGAGCGTGGTGAACCCTGGGGCCACGTCCATGCTGATCCATAATTTCGTCTTTTTTTGGGCCGCGGAGTGGGGGCTTTTCCTGCTCGAAGTGGTTTCCCTGCTGGCCTATTACTCTACCTATGCTTGGAGCCGTAGCGGGCGGATGAGCCCGGAGGCCCATATGCGCATAGGCATCGTCTATGCCTGCGCGGGCTTCCTCTCGCTCGTGCTGATCAACGGCATCATCACGTTCATGCTGACTCCCGGACAGGGGCTGTCCACCGGAAACGTATGGCTCGGCTTCTTCAATCCCACCTATTGGCCGAGTGTGGTTGTCCGTCTGGGCATCTGCCTGATTCTGGCGGGCATGTTCGCCCTGTTCACCGCCCCTCGCATCGCTTCGGCCGAAGCCCGGCGTATCGCGGTGAGGGTGAGCGGCCTGTGGATCATCCTTCCCTTCTTTCTGCTGCTGGGCGGTTCCGTGTGGTATTTCATGGCGCTGCCGCCGGATCGGCAGGAAGCCATTCTGAACCGGGCTTCCGATATCCATCCTTTCCTCATCACATACGGCTGGATGCTGCCCGCGGTCTTCCTGGCCGGGGTGGTGGCCTTTGTGCGGGCCGAGCGCCTCCGCAAGCCTCTGGGTATCGTCATCCTGTGTTCGGGGCTGCTTTTGGTGGGCAGTTTTGAATGGGTACGCGAAACGGCACGCCGCCCTTGGGTGGCCGAAAGTTATATGTATTCCAATGGGATGAGCGTTGTGCAAGATGCGCGGGCCAAGGCGGGGGGCATAGCCTCGGTGTCCGGCTGGGTGCGGACGCTTGATGCCGTCGAAAGCGGCTCCCTGAAGCTCGAAGCGCCTCTTGCCGACGGGCTGGGCAAAGGCTCCATGCTGTTTGCCCTGCAATGCAATGTCTGCCACGGCTTGGGTGGGCCGCGCATCGACATCATCCCACGGGTGCGGCGTCTGACCCGGTATGGCCTTGAGGCGCAGCTTCAGGGGCAGGGGACGCGGCTCGGCTACATGCCGCCCTTTGCCGGCAGCCTTGAAGATCGCCGGGCCTTGGCGGATTATCTTCAGCGTATGGGCACCCCGCACCAGACCTTTCCTTCCCCGGAGGAACAATGAACAAGCACGCGTCATCCTCGTCAACGTCTTATGGAGCGTGGGCCTTGGCAGCTTGGCTGGCTGCACTGGCTTTATTTCTGATCTGGCTGGGTTGGGTTCTTTTTTCCGTGTCCCCAATCGAGAAAAAGGCCGAAACCTTACCCGTATCCGTTCCGGCCGTCGCGCAACGTGATCCCGGCACGGTACTGGACAACCTCCCCGCCAAGGGTTCGTTGGCTGCCCCCGATATGCCCTTCACGGCTTCTCAGGAGTACGTGTTGACGGGGGCCGGGCTACAAGGTTTTTATCAGACGTCCGCGCCGAACGATGTCTGGACTCTTTCCTATTCGGAGCCGCAGCTCAATGCCCAGCTTATCAAACGTGGGCCGCCCATTCCCGAAGTCGTGACTCAGGGCGTTGACGTAACATGGGAGCTGAGCCCGAAAGCGGGGCTGGCGAAAGATGCCGCAGCGCGTCAGGGGCGGATGGCTGTTGCGGAGGATTCTTTTTTCGCGGCGTCGATTCCCGTGAGCGCCGTCAATGCCGACGGTGTGCTTGACCCCTATCCGGTGATCACGCTGCGCGCCAAAGACGAAAAGACCGGGAAACTCCTGGCTGAAAGCGCCGCCGTGCTGGCTGTTTCTCCCGGCTTCGGCTGTGCCCGGTGCCACGCGAACGCCGGGACAGCCATTTTGGAAGTGCATGATCGGCATCAGTCCACCCGCTTTATGGAACAGCACGCGAAAGGTGAGGTCATTGCCTGCCGTTCCTGTCATGTCGGCCTGAAGGACGGGAAGGCGGGTGAAGGGAAGAGTGGGCCGGAACTCAGCGTTTCCGCCGCCATCCACGGCTGGCACGCCACCTACCTGGCCGACAGGGGCGCTGACGCCTGCAAGACCTGTCATGTGGATCTGGGCCGCACGGGGGATGATCCGAAAAACGCCCCGCGCCGTCTGTTCGCCCGCGACTTCCATGTGGATCGCGGGCTTTCCTGCGTGCGCTGTCATGGGTTCATGGAAGATCATACGCTGGCCTTGCTCAAGGCCGAACAGGAGGCCGGGTTGCCGCAGGCCGCCAAGCTCATGTCCGGCATCACGCCGCGCGAGGTTCCTTTGGGCAAGATCAAGGGGCGGCTGCCTTGGGTGCAGGAACCGGACTGTACCGGTTGCCACAATTTTTCGGAAAAGCCCAACCTGCTCACCGCGTCGGCCTTCAACAAATGGACGCCCAGAGACGAGGGGGCGTCCGGCCTTTTCAGCAGACGCCGCGGCGATATGCTTATGGTGCGCTGCATCGTCTGCCACGGCGCGCCGCATGCCGTATATCCGTCGGCCAACCCGCTTGCCGAAAACCTCGACAACCTCCCGCCCCTCCAATACCAGCAGCAGGCGGCCACGCTTGGGAGCTACGGCAACTGCGCGTTGTGCCACGGTCAGCCTATGGGCTTTTCGGCACACCATCCTTTGGTGCGGTGGAGCGAGAGGGAAATCCATGCGCCTTTTGGAGCACGGCAGACCATGCCCGCGGTGCGGTTCTCCCATCAGGCGCACACGCCGCTGATCAACTGCACGACCTGCCACCACACGGGGTATGAGGACGGCAAGCCCCTGCTGTGCACACGTTCCGGCTGCCATGACGGCCTGACCGCCACGTTGCGCCCCGGCAAGGACGCCAAGCCTGCCTTGAACCCTTTTTATTTCTATAACGCGTTTCATGGCCCGTATCCGAGCTGTATCGCCTGCCATACCGAATCGCTTGCGGCGGGCAAACCGGCGGGGCCTACGGACTGCAAGGCCTGCCATCAGGCGCCTTCGCCTTTATGGGCGCATGAGGCGGAAGCGGGGAGTTCCGGCGCAGCGGCGCAATAGCATTCCCGTGCGGATGGTGATGGTGATTTCGTATAGGCGCTTCATTTGGGAACTACATCCATGCCGGAGCGTGCCCTTGGCTGCAAGGGGGAGGCTGAGGGGCAGCCCCAGCACGGGCGCACATGCGCGGTTCGCTCGGATTGTGGCTAGCAAGCTGTTCGGCAACCCTGAGCGCGGGGGAGGCCCCTTACAGATATTGTGGGCATCGTGCGGCTGATTCCAGTACGGCGCACGCACGGGGCAATTTGATGTCGGACTCCTTCAACCTTTGCCTCGAAAGCGCGGGGACACGCGGGGCAACTCCGTGGAGGCATATGAAATGGCATTTTCGGCAGAATGGGCTTCAAGGCTGTGTCATAGGAAATGATTGGTGCTTTCCTGAAGTTCCAGAGGGATAATCAGCAATATGCCTCAGTCATGGAGTCCACCAACGGAAAAGTTGGAGAAAAGGCCGTATTTTCACCATATGGAGGAGATGAAGCGGACACATCGCTATGGCAGAGCCATCTATTTTCAATGGTTCTGTCATGGCATGTGGTTGTTTCATCGCCATAGTGCAGTGAAAATACATTCTTTTTCTCCAGCTTTCCCATTGGCGGGCTCTATGGCTAAGGCATTTGGCTGGTTATTCTTTTGAAATTTTAAGGAAAAAAGCATCAACCATTTTCTAGGACACAGCCTTTTCAATAAAATATATTAGGTCGTGTCATCAATTAGATATAATATGTTGAAACTATTTAACAATTTTCCAAGCTATAAAATAATTATTTTAAATAATTTCAAATGATTACATATAAAATGACGATACGGCCTAGCACTGGGTACAAAAAACGGCATGTCGGACGGACATGCCGTTTCGCATAACGTGGGAAGAACCGTTTCAGCTTCGATCCGCCGTCAGCAGGAATACCGCCGAAATGACCAGCGCGCTGCCCGCCCAGCCGTAGGCGGAGAAGTTTTCATTCCAGAACAGCCAGACCCAGAATGTCGCCAGTACGGGTTCGATGTTCCCGATGATGGCGGCCTTGACTTGGTTGATGATCTGGAGGCTCCGCCCGTAGGCGAGGTAGGCCCCGTAGTTCGTGACCACGCCGAGGGCCAGCAGGTTGGCCCATGCCGTCCACGAACGGGTGGGGGCGAAATCCACGAAGGGGAAGAGGGCCAGCGCGCCGCCGAGCAGCATGTAGGCGTACAGGGTCGCGGTGGAGTAACGGGGCTGCCACCAGACATAGAATGGGAAATGCGAGGCGTAGCAGAGGCCGGATATCAGCCCGCAGACGATGCCGAGCACGGACGGTTCGGCGTTCAGGCTCCCGCCGGAGAAGCATACCAGCGCCGTTCCGAAGAGGGCCAGCGCCAGCGCGATCCCCTTGCGGGAGGAGAAGCTTTCGTGGAACAGGATGCGGGAGAACACCGCCACCCATGCGGGGGCCGTGTACAACAGCACCATCGCCGTGGCCGCCCCGCTCAGCTGGATGGAGATTTGCAGCGAACTGAAAAACACGCTGATGCTCAACACCCCGAAGGCGCAGAAGAACAGCGCGTGCTTCAAGGGGATGCGCGCCCCGCCGCAGATGCCCGTTTGGGCGAAAAAGCAGACGCCGCCGAGCAGGGCGCGCCAGAAAGCCACCTCCAGCGGCGCAAGGCCTTCCTCCATGCAGATTTTGGAAAAAGGGCCGATGAGCGACCACAGGACGGCGGCGGCGAGCACATACAGATAGCCCGTCATCTGCTTTGAATCCTTTGCCATAAACGGTTTCCTCCAGAGGGCCGGCGGTGCCGCGCGGCGTTTGGCCGCGTCCTGCCCCGAACCTGATGCTATTCTATGATGAAGGATTCCGCGTCCGAGGGGTGCGCATACTGGCCGAAACGCCTGATGGCCAGGGCCAGGGCGTCTTCAAGCCGGGCTCTGGCGGAGAAGGAGAACACGACCGTCAGGCAGGAGCGGGTTTCCGGTGTGATCATGGCGCGGGTGGAGTCGCTGGTGGGGCTTCCGAAAGCGCCTTGCCCGTCCGCGAGCAGGGGCATGTTTTCAAGGGCGATGTCGTCCTTGCCGATGCCCGGATACGCTTCCCCGGCTTTGCCCAGACGGAAAACGATGTCCGCACCGATACGGGCCGTGTCGTAAGAGCCGAGGGAGAAGCCGGTTTCGAGCGAGACAAGGTTGTTGGCGTCCACGACGCTGTTGATCTGGTAGAGGGCCTTTCCCTGACGCACCCGGCGGTACAGCGATTCGGACGAGACGCGGAACCGTCCGGGGTCTTTGCCGAACGCCTTGTACGCCTTTCGGGATTCGTCGAGGTTGGGGATCTGGGCCAGCGGCGTGGTTTCCAGCATGGTTTTGAGGTAAGGGGCAACCTCGTTTTCGAGGCACGTCCAGAGCGCGTCCTCGCGGGCGAGCACGTCCGCCGTGTAGGTGAGGCAGCCCAGCCGCGCTTCGGGCCACGCGTTTTTGATGGATGGATCGATGGTGATGTTGAGGGCCGACATATCCGCTCCTTGTGCAATGGTGATTGCCGAGGGCGAAACGGCCGCCTCGCCCTCATGCCGGAACGGACAATATCATGGGTGGGGCCGGGAGTCTTGTTCCGGGCTCCTGTTTTTTTGTCCCAATCGCGTTTGCCTCCGATAGGCGGCGGGCGTCAGGCCGGTCAGGCGCTGCATGGCGCGGGTGAGCGCGCTTTGATCGCCATACCCGGCCCGCAGCGCCAGATCCGCAATCGGCAGATCCGATTCCGCCAGCCATTTCCGCACATGGCTGATGCGGCGTTCCGCCAGCCATGCCTGCGGGCTGAGGCCCCATTCGGAGCGGGACAGCGCGTGCAGCCTGCTTGGGCTGATGCCGATGCGCCGGGCCATTTCGCCCACAGTCCACGGCGCGCCGGGGTGGGCATCGATCAGCCTTTCCAGTGCGGCGAGCCGGGAAGGGCGGCATAGCGGGCGTTCAAGGAAGGAATTGAGGAGCAGGGGCATCCAGCATTGCGTGGTGCCCGGCTGTGAAAAGCGGTCTCTGGACAGCTCCGCGAACCCGATCAGGTGGCGGGTGGCTTCGGAAACGGGAAGAAAGATTTGTTCCGCCAGTCGTTCCGCCGCAGGGACGCCGCATTCGGCAAGATCGCAGTTGACGATAAGGAAGGCATTCGAGACGGTCGCCAACTGCGAATGCGGGACGCCGGGCGCGACGAACGCCGCGCAGGAGGGGGAAAGCCTGCCTTCCGCGCCGCCGATGGAGATTTCCAGTTCACCGGCGATGGGCAGGACGAACTGCGCGTGGGGATGCCGCTCGTTGCTGCGTTCCCCCTCATAGCTCAAAAAATCGATCCGGATGGACATGGCCCGCCTCATACTGAATGCCAAAAAAGGAGATATTCGCTTTTACAATGAAAATCCACATTCTAATTATATGAAATTCAAAGTGAATTTTTTAAATCATCAAAAAGGCGAATGTCTCCGAAAGGCTCTGTCATAGGTCGTGTCGTTAATGAGGTATAACCTATTGAAATTATTTAACTATTTTTCAAATCATAAAAATATTATTTCCAATAATTTTAAATAGTTACATATAAAATGACACACGACCTCGTATATGGTTGTTTCATTGCCACAGCGCGGTGAATATAGCCTTTTTCTCCTGCTTTCCCATTGGCGGAACCCATAGCCAAGGCATTTGGTTGTTATTTCTTTGGAATTTTAAGGAAAAAAGCATCGGCCATTTTTATGGCACAGCCCTCCGAAAAAGATGCGCCGTTTTCCGCAGCGGTTGTCCGTGCGGCGCATATGGTATCTTATAAGCCCAAAGCCTCTGGGCTTACAAGGCCGGGCCCCATCCGGGACATTTATTCATCCAATGGAAATGAAGCCGTAACAAGTTTAAATAAAAGATGATCTCTTTTAATCATATCAAAAAGGCAAATGTTTCCCCATCCGGGAGGCGGCACCCGGATGTATGCAGGGGCCTGAATGAGGCCGGGAGGGGGAGCAGCGGATATGCCGTTTTCGGACGTCCTCCCCTTTCCGATATTCGGAAACATGGCTGAAATCCCGCGGGTGGTGGCAGTCCAGATACGGACATCCGGGCGACTTTGAGGACATATGGGTAGAGGCCGGGAGCAAGCATGGTGATGCCGTTTTCAGAGGACAGCCAGAGCTGTTTGAACAAGGTCAGGCCCCGGACGATCACAAGATCGGGCTTCAGGACGTCGAGCATGGCAAGGAACGCCCCGCGTCCGAGCGAGATTTCTTCCGGCGTGGCGTGGGGGAGCGGTTGCGGTACGTTTCCGTTTGCATGTGTTGGACAAACACGCCGTAAGCCACGGTATCCCATACCGCGTTGGGCCCGCCGTAGGCGTTCCCGGTGAGCATGGCGGAAACATGGCTGAAATCCCGCGACGGGGGGACAGTACCAGATGTGGACATCCGGGCGACTTCTGAGGACGTATGTGCAGAGGCCGGGATCAAGCATGGTGATGCCGTTTTCAGAGGACAGCCAGAGTTGTTTGAACAAGGTCAGGCCCCGGACGATCACGAAATCGGGTTTTCAGGACGTCGAGCATGGCAAGGAACGTCTCGCGTCCGAACGTGGTTTCTTCCGACGTGGCGGGAGCGGCTGCGGTGCGCTTCCATTTGCATGTGTTGGACGGACACGCCGTAAGCCACGGTATCCCATACCGCGTTGGGCCCGCCATAGGTGTTCCCGGTGAGCATGACGGAGATGTTGCGGACAGTGCGGATCCAGTGGTTGCCGTTGCCTCTGGCGGCGTCCCGGAACGCCCGGCGCACGACCCCGTCAGTGTATGTCCTGTCGGCTCCGTCCGAAGTCGTGCCGTGGTTGGTTTTACCGAGCATGAGGATGCGCGGGTCGGCGTCGGCGTAGCCGTCCCCCACGTAGGGGAGGAAATGGATGGCCTAGTTTTGTTGCAGATGGATGCTGCCTGAACGTGTCCATAGCTATGTCATAGAGTTCCTCCGGCGGTTTGCGCTGTCTTGGAAGCGGAGGCTTTTGGCTGTGCCATAGAAAATGGTTGATGCTTCTTTCCTCGAAGTTTCAGAGGAATAACCAGCAAAATGCCTTGGCTGTGGATCCCGCCAAGGGGAAAACTGGATAAAAAGTCTGTATTCTCACAATGTTGCGGAGATGAAACAACCACATGCTATGGCAGGGCCTTTCCTGTCCGTACATGCCGGAGTTCGGGGAAGACAGTAATGAAATCATATTGTTCCGCACTAAAACCGGAAAAGCCCGCTTGCCGCCCCAGATGCCGCCTTGAATCTGCACGGTCGCATAGAGATATTCGTTTTTGTAATGGAAGCTGCATTTCAACTATATGAAATTCAAAATGAATTTTTTAGAAAATCATCGAAAAGGCGAATATCTCCGGATATCATGCGTTGACTTTCACGGGAGAGTTGTTTAGGGATCGCACCGGAAGCTGCGAAAGCGGCACTTCCACATCTCGCCAAGGAGGAAAAGCATGTCGCCCGACAGTAGTCACAGTCGCCCTTCAACTGATAGTGCCACAGCAACCGCTGCCGGCGTGCTTCTCCTGACCTTCTGACGAGTCCGGGGCGCACCCCGGCGGCTCAGGAGGTTTCCATGTCCTTCTTCTCGTCTTTGCATACGGGCGGCGTCTCGCGTGCCCTTGTCCGTTTTTTCCGGGAATTCCAGCTCCCGGCGTCTTTACTTGCGCCTTTCGGCTGTCTCCGTATGGCCGGGGCTTTCTCCCTTCGCCCGTCCTTCTCGCGGCGCACCCTCTTCGGATTGCGCCTTTCTCCTCACGAACGCGGCCGTTAACCGCCGTTCGTCTCTTGCCGTGCCCTTTTCAGGGCTTCTCACTCAGCGTTGCATGAGGCTGCGCTCCGTCGCCGCTTCATTTTATCAATGACAACATCGGAGGTGTGTTGTGGACATTGCCTGTTGCCGCAGGTTGTTCGCCGGGAACCCCGCCGCTCGTGCGGCGTCCGCTCCCAGCATGTGGAAAGGCTGCCTTGCAGCCGCGATTCTGAGCCATCGCCGGATCGGTTCCCGCCTGATCCGCAAAGCATTCATGAGGTTGAAGCTATGATCAAAAAGCAGCACGAAACGGAAAAGGATCTGAACGTCACGCAGGGAGTCCGCGAACTGGCCGCCCGCCCCGCGTCCGCCCGTCTTCTTGAGGCGGCCCGCCAGACGCCGCAAGAGGTCTTTGCAGCCTATGAAACGACGCCCCAAGGACAGCCCCGGCCCGACATCATGCGGGCGCTTTTCGGACGGAACGAGCTTGCCCGCAAAAAGGCGGACTCCATCCTGAAGCGTCTGTTCAAGGCATTCATCAACCCGTTTACCATCGTTCTCATCGTTTTGGCGGCCATTTCCTTCGTCACCGACTACGTCATCGCCGAGCCGGAGGAGCGCGACCTCACCGCCGTTCTCATCGTCGGCATCATGGTTTTCATCAGCGGCGCCCTGCGGTTTGTGCAGGAAGTGCGCTCGGGCAATGCGGCGGAACGCCTGCAGGCGATGGTCAAAACCACCATTGCGGTCATGCGTGACGGCGAGAGCCGGGAACGCCCGATTTCGGAGCTTGTTGTGGGCGACGTGATCCGGCTCGCCGCGGGCGACATGATCCCCGCCGATGTGCGCATCGTCGAAACCAAAGATCTTTTCGTCAGCCAGTCGTCTCTGACCGGCGAGAGCGAACCGATGGAAAAGTGGGCCGCCGCGCAGCCGCAGACGGGCGGCAATCCGCTGGAATGCAACAATCTCGCGTTTATGGGCAGCACGGTGGTCAGCGGTTCGGCTCTGGCCCTCGTCATCGCCGTGGGTAAGGATACGCTGTTCGGGGCTTTGGCCCGGCGCGTCGCGGAAACGCGCGTCCGCACGAATTTCGAGAAGGGCGTGAACGCCGTATCGTGGGTGCTCATCCGGTTCATGGTGGGCATGGTTCCGGTGGTGCTCTTCCTCAACGGCTTTACGAAAGGCGACTGGGTGCAGGCCGCGTTGTTCGCGCTGTCCGTGGCTGTGGGCCTGACCCCGGAAATGCTGCCCATGATCGTGTCCGCCAACCTCGCCAAGGGTGCGGTCGCCATGTCCCGGAAAAAGGTCATCGTCAAACATCTCAATGCGATCCAGAATCTTGGGGCCATGAACATCCTGTGCACGGACAAGACCGGGACACTGACGCAGGATCGCATCGTGCTGGAATATCCGCTCGACGTGCACGGCAATGTGGATGAGCGCGTCCTGCGCCACGCCTTCCTGAACAGCTATCACCAGACCGGCCTCCGCAACCTGATGGACGAGGCCATCGTGGATCACGCCTACGAGACGAACATGCTCCCGCTGTGGCAGGATTACCGGAAGGTGGACGAAATCCCGTTTGATTTTACCCGGCGGCGCATGAGCGTGGTTGTGGCGGATAAGGCAGGCAAGACGCAGATCATCACCAAGGGCGCGGTGGAGGAAATGCTCTCCATTTGCAGCTACGCGGAATACAAGGGGAATGTGGAGCCGCTCACCAGCGCGTTGAGCGAGGAGATCCTCGCCACGGTGCGGCGGTACAACGAGGCCGGGCTGCGCGTCATCGCCGTGGCCCACAAGACGAATCCGATGGTCGCCGGGGCGTTTTCCGTGGCGGACGAGTCGGACATGGTGCTCATCGGGTATCTTGCCTTCCTCGATCCCCCGAAGGATTCCGCGGCGGCTGCCGTAGCCGCGCTGAAGGAATACGGGGTCGCGGTCAAGGTGCTGACCGGGGACAACGACGCGGTGACGCGCAGCGTGTGCGGGCAGGTGGGGTTGCGGTCCCATTCCCTGCTGCTCGGTTCGGATGTGGAGGCGATGGATGACGCGGCGTTGCGCGCGGCGGCGGAGCGTACGGACATTTTCGCCAAGCTGACCCCGCAGCAGAAGGCGCGCATTGTGACGTGCCTGCGCGAGAACGGGCATACCGTGGGCTTCATGGGCGACGGCATCAATGACGCGGCGGCGATGAAGGCTTCGGACGTGGGGATTTCGGTGGACTCCGCCGTGGACATCGCCCGCGAATCCGCCGACATCATCCTGCTGGAAAAGGATCTGATGGTGCTGGAGCAGGGCGCGATCGAGGGCCGCAGAATCTACGCCAACATCATCAAGTACATCAAGATGACGGCAAGTTCCAATTTCGGCAATATGTTCTCGGTATTGGCGGCGAGCGCGTTTCTGCCGTTCCTGCCGCTGGCCCCGTTGCAGATCCTCGTGCTGAACCTCATCTACGACATTTCGTGCACGGCCATGCCGTGGGACAACGTCGATGCGGATTTCCTGAAGCAGCCGAAAACATGGGACGCCTCATCGATCAGCCGGTTTATGATCTGGTTCGGGCCCGCCAGTTCGGTATTCGACATCACGACGTTCGTTCTGCTGTATACCTACATCTGCCCGCTGGTGTTCGGGGGGACGTATGAGACGCTGGACGCGGGCACACAACTCCTGTTCGTGAGCCTCTTTCAGGCGGGGTGGTTCGTGGAATCGCTGTGGACGCAGACGCTGGTGCTCCATATGCTGCGTACGCCCAAGGTTCCGTTCCTGCGCAGCCGGGCCTCGTGGCAGGTGACGGGGCTGACTTCGCTCGGCATTTTGGCGGGAACGTGCATCCCGTTTACGCCCGTCGGTGAGGCCCTCGACATGATGCCGCTTCCGGGCGCGTTCTTCCCGTGGCTGTTCGCTACGCTTGCGGCCTACATGCTGCTGACGACGATCCTTAAGGGCATATTCATCAAAAAGTACGGAGAATTGTTGTAAGAAAAGGCTGTGCCGCAGGAAACGGTTGGTGCTTTCTTTCTTGAAATTCTAAAGGAATAACCAATAAAATGTCCCAATCATGGAGCCATCAGCGGGAAAAACAGAGAAAAAGTCTATACATTGTGAAAATAAAAGGCTGTGCTATAAAAATGGTTGATGCTTTTTTCCTTGAAGCTCCAAAGGGATAACCGGAAAAATGCCTTATCCGTGGCTCCCGCCAAGGGAAAACCGGAGAAAAAGGCTGTATTTTCACCGCACTGTGGAGATGAAACAACCACAAATATAACAGGGCCAAATAAAAAGACCATAGACTAGGCCGTGTCGTCGTTTATATGTAACCAATTGAAGTTATTAAATAACTTTGTAGCATTAATAATTATTTAATTATTTCAATATATTATATATAATTGACGACATGGCCTAGACAGAGCCCAAGAAAAAACGGCTGGCGGTACGGAGGAATCCCTCCCAGCCTTAGCCGGGACGAACTCCCGCCGCGCCGCCTCCCCACTCGTCAAAAGTCTTGGGAAGGAGAGAGGAGGGGGCGCGGGGGAGGGGAGAGGAAAGCCCTTCTCCAGAAGGGTTTCCTCTCCCCTCCCCCGGTATATTCATTCCCCCGGCTTTTTAAACAATAGGCGTCCCGTTTTCGAGACAGGGGCAAAGCGTAAAATGCGTGTGGAAGGCCTTCTTGATCAGCTTTTGGCTGCGCCCGATCTCTTCGATTTCGATGGGGCAGGCCTCGGAAGCGTGGAGGCACAGCTCCAGTTCCCCGTCCGGCGTGCGCCCGAAACGGGCCGAACGGATGATCTGGCGGTGGCTTTTGTCCATGCGCTCCGCAAGGGTCAGGAACAGGGACAGCAGGCGCACCTCTTCCCGGATGCCTTCATCAAGCTGGAGGAACAGCGGTATTTTCTTGGAGGGCCGCTTGCGGTGGAAGAACGCCAGCGCCGCTATGAGCTCGATTTCGCGTTCCGTGAAGCCGAGCAGCTCCGTGTTGCGGATCAGGTAGTGGCTGTGCGCGTTGTGGTTCGCAAAGGAAATGAAGATCCCGATGTCGTGCAGCAGGGCGGCATAGTACAGCAGCTCGCGCGATACGGGCGGGGCGTCGTGCAGCCCGATGGCCCGCGCGCTGTCGAACAGCTCAAGGGCCAGCTTCGCGATGTGCCGGGAATGTTTCTCCTCGAAGCGGCAGAAGCGTGCAAGCTGGAGGACGCTTTCCTCGCGGGTGGAGAGGCGGGCGCCTGCCTTCTGGGGATGCGTCCGCATGAGGTAGTCGACGAGGATGCCGTTTTGCAGGTTGCGGTTGCTGATGGTCACGCTCTCGAATCCCTGTTCCTCCATGATGGTCTGGAGGATGGCCGCGCCCGCAATGATCACGTCGGCCCGGTTGGGATTGATGCCCGGCATGGATTTGCGTTCCTCAAGAGTGCGGGAACACAGTTCCTTGACGGCGCGGCGCAGGCCGTCGTAGCTGAGGACATGCTTGGAAGCCGTGGAAGCCCTGCCCGTGCGCGCGGCGTCCTGCTGCTCCAGCGCGGCGGCGATTTCCGCGAGGTTCTGGGCCGTGCCCGAACTGGCGACGGCTTCGGGGATCTCGAACCCCGCGATGCGCTGGAAGGAGTGCAGGGCCTCGTTGCGGACGTAGCGTTGCAGCGCCGCGTAGGTATAGGCGGAAACCGGCCCTTTGTTGTCCTCAAAAAACAGGTTGGTCAGGCGCACGCAGCCGAGCTTGAGCGAATCGAGGTTCGCATAGGACTGCGAGTCGCCCACGATGAGCTCGGTGCTGCCGCCGCCGATGTCGATGAACAGCCGGAGGCTTTTGCTCTGCTCCAGCCCGCTGGAAACGCCGAGGTAGATGAGGCGCGCCTCTTCGCGGCCCGATACGGCCGTGAAGTCTATCCCGGTCTTTTCCTGCACGCGGCGGATAAATTCGGGGCCGTTGACGGCGTCGCGCACGGCAGCCGTGGCGATGGCGATGATTTCCGTCGTCCCATAGACCGCGCACATTTCCGCCAGCCCGCGCAGCACAGCAATGGTGCGGGCCATCGTTTCCTCCTGAAGGCGGCTGTGGGTGAACCCGCCTTCGCCGAGGCGAACCATGTGCTTGACTTGGTTCAGGATCGTCGTGGAACCGTCCGCATGGACGCGGACGAGCAGCAGACGCACCGAGTTGCTGCCGAGATCGATGATGCCGATGACTTTTTCCGTCCGGCCTAGTTCTCCTGGCATACGCATTCCAGCTCCCGCCCAAAGACGTGCATAAACAGATCGCCCTTTTTGATGACGCGCTCCATTTCCGCGGAACAGTCTCCTGAGCACTGGACGGCGATGATGACCTTGTGCTTTTTGACGGCGACGGCAAGGTTCCCGACGACGCCCGTGTGGGTGTAGTCGAGCGCATCCGCAATGCGGAGCAGGGACGCCGCCTTGCGCAGCGCCTTCCGGTCGCTTTTTTTCAGGGCGTCGAAACGGGCGTGCCGACGCGAGGGCCATGCCTTGCGGTGGTAGCGGGCGAGCAGGGCGACCCACGGGCGGTCGTCCTCGTGGATGTTCAGGCTGAGATCTTCCTCAATGAGGCGCATACTGATTTTATGGTGCCCCTTGCGGCCTTCGGCGAACCCGATGTCGTGCAGCTGCGCCGCGAGGTGGAGCCTGTGCCCCCAGACGTCGTCGAGCCCGTGGAGCTCGGCGAGATCCTGAAACAGGGTCGCGGCGATGGCGGCTACACGCTGCCCATGCGTCAGCGAATCGGCCATGACCGGCGATTCGGGCATGACCGCCGTGGTGAGGGGCGTTTCCCCGCCGCGTTCCACAGCTTTGGCGGCAGGGGCGGAACAGGCTTCCGGGCACGGTTCGGAGCAGGGGGCGGACAGGGCCGGGGCGGAGGCATAGGCTTTGGGGGCGGCCACGGCTTCCGCTGCGGCTGCGGGTTCCGGGGCGGATTTCTGTTTTGCGGGCTCAGGCTGAACGGGTTTCGGCTTCCTGCCGGCCCTAGGGGCCGGTTTGGGCTGCGGCTTTCCGGCGGGAACGGTTTTCGCCGTCCTTGCGGGCCGCTTCTCCGGGGCCGCCTGAGGCTCCTGCAACTGGTCTTTCGTATGTATGGTCATGATTTTTTCCTTTGGCTGTGTTTAATTTTACGGTTGATGATTTTTTCAATGAAAATCAATAGATAAAAGCTCGTTCCACGTCTGGTGATGTGGGGCTCTCTCATTAAACTTAAACACAGCCTTTCCTTTTGGGCGTTTGAGGATCAGGCACACTCCCGGCTGCGGCGCATCATGGTTTCCTGTGCGTTGACGGGCTGTTCTTCCTTGCCGGGCTTGATGCGGCAATAGGTGCCGTCTTCCTGAAGCCGCCATGTCTGCTGGTTGTCGCGGAGGTGTGTTTCCAAAATATCGTTGCGCAGGCACGCCCGCAATCCGGGATCGAGGATGGGGACAAGCACTTCAATGCGCCGGTCAAGGTTACGGGGCATGATGTCGGCGCTGCCGATATAGAGGCGGCCTTCCCCATTGGCGTTGAACCAGTAGACGCGCGCGTGTTCCAGAAAACGCCCGACGATGGAGGTCACCTCGATGTTGTCGCTGATGCCCTTCACGCCGGGGCGCAGGCAGCAGATGCCGCGCACCTGAAGCCGGACGCGCACGCCCTCCATAGAAGCCCTGTACAGGGCCCGGATAACGTGCTTATCCACCAACTGGTTGCATTTGAAAATGATTTCGCCGTTTCCGTACTGCTGGTGCAGGGCCGTCTCGCACTGGATCATCTCCAGCAGGGAGCGGCGCATGGACAGCGGGGAGACGAGCAGTTCCCTGTATTGCTCGCGGTGGGCGTATCCGGTCATGACGTTGAAGAGATCGGTCACGTCCGCGCAGATGTCCGGGTTGGCGGTGATCAGCCCCATGTCGGTGTACATTTTGGCGGTGGAGGGGTTGTAGTTGCCGGTGCCGATATGCACGTAGCGGGAAACCCCATCCGGTTCGCGCCGAACCACAAGGCAGAGCTTGGCGTGTATCTTCATGCCGACGAGCCCGTAGACCACGTTGACGCCCGCCTTTTCCATTTCCTCGGCCCACGTGATGTTGCGCTCCTCGTCAAAGCGGGCTTTCAGCTCGACCACGGCGGTGACCTGCTTGCCGGATCGCCGGGCTTCGATAAGGGCCTTCACGATGGGCGAAGCGTTGCCCACACGGTAGAGCGTCTGTTTGATGGCGATGACGCCGGGGTCCTCGCTGGAGCGGCGGATGAAATCCAAAACCGGGGTGAAGCTGTCGTAGGGATGGAAGAGGAAAATATCCCGGCTCTGGATGTGCGCATAGATGTCGCCTTCCTGAAATACGCTCGGCGTGTGTCCGTAAAAGGGGGATTCCTTCAAGCCCGGCCTGTCCACGCCGTAAAGGGCCATGAGTTCGGAAAAGGCCAGCGGCCCCTTGACCCGGTAAATCTGGAACGGCTGCATCCCCAACCGTTCGGTCAGGAACGCGCTGAGCTCCTTGGCCGTGCCGTGGGCTATCTCAAGGCGCACCACGTCGCCGAAGCGCCGCTGTTCCACCAGATCCTTGACGGCCTCCAGCAGATCGTCGGCTTCGTCCTCCTCAATTTCCACGTCGGTATTGCGCGTGATGCGGAACAGCCCGGCGTTGATGACAGTGTTGCCGGGGAACAGGGAACCGAGGTATTCGGCAATCAGATCCTCCAGCAGGATGATGTCGCTTTCACGGACGTTGGCGTTGAAGCCGAGCGAGGCGTAGGTTTTGGCCTCCTTGTTCCGGGGGATGAAGACGAAGCGGGAGATGTTGTTGGGGCACTTCAGGCGCGCGAACCGGGTCACGCCGTCACGGCTGCGCAGTTGGATGATGAAGTTGAGGCTGGTATTGGAGATCATTGGAAAGGGGTGGCCCGGATCGATGGCCTGAGGGGTCAGGATAGGGTAGATTTCGTTCCTGAAATAGCCGTCGAGGAATTTGCGCTGCTTTTCCGAGAGGTCCGCATAGCGCATCAGGCGTACGCCCTTGTCGTGCAGCTGCGGGGCCAGCCGCTTGCGCCAATGCTCCTGGGCGCGGGAAACCAGAATAAGAACCTTGCGCCGGATTTCGGCGAGCTGTTTGGCCGGCGTCATGCGATCCGGCGACGAGGATATGGCCCCGCTGCGGTACTGGCGATGGATGTTCGCCACCCGGACCATAAAGAATTCATCAAGGTTGTTGTAAAAGATGGAAAGGAATTTAAGCTGCTCAAGGAGCGGGAGGCCGGTATCCGTGGCTTCGTCGAGCACCTTTGCGTCAAAGTCCAGCCAATTGATTTCCCGGTTCAGGTACAGGTTGGGACAGGCCAGTTCACTGATTTCTTCCGTAGCGCACAGTTGTTCCGGGTATCCTTCGGAATCTTTGGAAACCACGATCGCTCCTCCTTCGCATGGCGGCATGGATGCAGGTCTTGTAGCAGGCGGGCCTTGGAAGTATGTTACAACAATATGACGATTGTGTGAAAAAAGTCCAGAGTATAAGAAGGTTGAAAATATGGGCCGATTCCGGCGCGGCTGATGGATGTTTTCCCCTCTTCGGCAAGAAATTGCCGGGGAAGGGCGCCAAACGGCTGCGGGCCCTCTTTCGGCAATTCGGAAATCCTTGCCGAAAGAAGTGATTTGTGGGAGTTAAAGAATAAGCTGCGCCATAGAGGATGGTTGATGCTTTTTTCCTTGCAGTTCCAAAGGAATAACCGGCAAAATGCCTTGGCCATGGATTCCGCCAAGGGGAAAACTGGAGAAAAAAGGCCGTATTTCCACAGCGTTGTGGAGATGAAACAGCCATATGCCATGACAGAGCCAAAGAATATGTTTGTCTGCCTGAAGAATTTTTCCCCGCATGAGCGTGGTTGAGGAATGACGATGCAGCGACTGATACGGCACGGAGAACGAAGGGCGTTCGATACCGGCGTATTGCGGGAAGGCGGGAACTGCCGGAGCGTCTTGTATGCCCTCGGCGTCTTGTTGGCCTGCCTGCTGGTGAGTTATCTTTTCCTCTTCCGTCTGGAGCATGTCCGTGTGCTTCAGGAACGGGAAAAAGCCCGGTACGTCGTCGACAGCTACGCCACGAAAATCCAATATGTCGTCGCCAACGCCTTTTCGAGCGCCTATCTGGTGGAAGCCCTGCTGCGGCAGGGGGAGGGCCGGATCTCGGATTTTTATTCCTACGCCGAAGAGCTGGTGAAGATGCACCCGAGCACCATCAACATCAATCTGGCCCCCGGCGGCGTCGTTGCCAAAGTGTATCCGTTTGAGCGCAACAAGAAGGCCATCGGGCACGATTTGTTCGCCAATGCCGAGCGTTCCCGCGAGGCGCTGCTGGCGCGGGATTCGGGCAGGGCCACCACCATTGCCGGCCCGTTCGAGCTGATCCAGGGCGGCTACGCGATGGCGGTCAGGCTTCCCGTGTTCATGGATGAGCCGGAAGGGGACATTCCGGCGCAGGAGACGTTCTGGGGGCTCATCTGCGTGACCTTCGCCTTTCCTGACGTGCTCGATCCGGTGAAACTCGAATACCTCGACAAACAGAACTATGTGTATCAGCTTTCCCGCATCCACCCCGATACGGGGGATCGGGTTGTGCTGCTGCGTTCCGCCGAAACGCTGATCGAGCCCGTGGAAAGGAAGGTGCACCTGCCCAATGCGGACTGGATCCTGAGCGTGACGCCCAAGGGCGGGTGGAACTGGAGCATCCGGTACGCTTCTTTCGGCATCGCCACCTTCATCAGCATCCTGTTCTCATGCGTGGTGGGTTTGGCCGTGGATCTTGCCCATCAAAAGAAGCGGCTGGAATTGATGTCGGAGCACGATCCCCTGACGGGGCTTCCCAACCGCCGCGTCTTGTTCCGTGAGCTGGAGAAGGCGATGGAGGCGAAGCGGCCCTTTGCGCTCTGTTACATGGATCTGGACGACTTCAAGCAGGTCAACGACACGTACGGCCATGATTGCGGCGACCAGTTGCTGAACGGGTTCGCGGAACGGCTCCAGAGCGCCCTGTCGACGGCGGGCACGCTGATCCGGCTGGGCGGCGACGAGTTCATCGCTATCCTGTACGGCGTCAGCGATCGGCGCATTGCCGTAGAGCGGTTCCGCCGGATGCTGGAAGCCATCGGAAGCGAACCCTACCATTTTGAAGGCATAGACCTGAACCCCACGGTGAGCATGGGGCTGGCGCTGTACCCTTCCGAGGCCCATTCCTTGGAAACGCTGATGCGGCTGGCCGATGCCGATATGTACGGACACAAGAAGCGCCGCCGTTGCCGGAGCGGGGCAGGAATGTCCCCGTCGGCTGATGGGGCGTCATGTTGTACGGGCGTGTAAGTCCACCGTATTGCATCTGGGAAGGATAATAAGATTGGCTCTGTTATCGTTTGTGGTCGTTTCATCTCCATAGTGCGGTGAAAATACGGGCTTTTTCTCCTATTTTCCCCTTGGTGGGATCCACGGCTAAGGCATTTTTCCGGTTATCCCTTTGGAGTTTCAAGGGAAAAAGCATCAACCGTTTTCTATGACACAGCCACAAGATTTGGCCTTGCCATACATATGGCTGTTTCATCTCCGCAGTATGGTGAAAATACGGGCTTTTTATCGGGTTTTCCCTTGGCGGGCTTCATGGCTGGGCATTTTATTTGGTTATTCCTTTGGAACTTCAAGAAAGGCATCAGCCGTTTCCTCTTAAGTGCAGACTGTTATGGGTGTCCTCTGTATGGAAAGACGCGAGGGGAGGGGCGTAACCTTCTGCCGTTTTGATGTTTTTTTGGGGGCGTTAAAGGGCGCAGGGGATACGGTTTTCCTCCCGGCGTTTGTTCGGAATCTTGCCTGCCGTGGGCAGCCTTGCAATGGGAGCCTGCTCAGGGAACGGTTCAGAGATGCCATTGGGCCTGACAGGGGAAGCGCCGGGAAACTGTTTATTATAGTTATAAAATACGGTATATTGTGTTTTGTAAGGGGGGCGTCTTCGGACGGCCTCCTTTTTGTTTTGCCGAAAAGGAAAGGGTGGAGCAGAGAAAAAATGTACTATTGATCTTGACTTTCATTTTCATATACGGCAGATCTGTTTCCAACAGAACGGAATGGAGGAACGCTATGAGTTGGTTATCTCAGACAGCGGACGCGGAACCCGCGTTGGATGTTGCGTCGCCTGTTTCACGGGCTGTTCATGGCATATGGGAAGCGGACGAGCTGTTTAAATGCCCGCTTGTCGGTATGGGGATCACGCTTGCCGAACAGAAGCATCTCTTGAAGAAAATGTCGCTTCCGGCGATCGAACTCACGCCGTTTGAGATGCATGAGCTGTTCGTCAACGCCGCCGCCACGGAAAACCCTCTGTCCCGGAAGATGAGCCAGCTGCTCCGCCGGAAGTACGAACGCGAGGCCGTCCCGCTGCGGCTTTTGAGTGAAGAGGACTTCCTCGCGCAGTGGAAGAAGGCATTCTCCATTGGTTCGTATGTGGGGTTTTTGTGGGCGGCGGCCACGCGCGAGCTTTCGGATGAAGCCCGCCGCACGGTCTATGGCGCGGTTCATATGGCCATGCACAGCGTCGCGGAGGAACAGACGCGCACCCGGCGTTTTATCGCCGAACTGGAACGCAAGAACGAGCAGCAGGCCAACCGCATCCGGCTGTTGAAGGAACGCGAAGCGGTTTCGCGCAGCGGCATGGAACAGGCGGAAGAAGGCAGGCGTGCGCTTGCGCAGGAAAATGCCGCGCTCCGGGATGAACGCAACCGCCTGAAAGCCGAACTGGACGCCATGTATGAGGCGTCCACGGCGTTGTGGGAAATCAGGGGGCCGGAACTTGAAGCGGAAAACGAGAACCTCCGGGAGGCGCTCGCATCGCTGACGCAGCGTTTCGAGAGCCAGCGCGAACTGGTCAATTCGTTGCTCAAGCAGGGAAGGGCCCGTTTCGAGCAGGGGACCGGCGCGGCCGCTGATTCCTGTGGAACCTGTTGCGGCAGGGACTGCGATGAGAGCTGTCCTTCTTTCGATCTGTGCAGCAAGCGGGTGCTCATCGTTGGCGGCGTCGAGCGTATGGAGTCGCTGTACCGCGAGTTCATCGAAGGGGGCGGCGGCGTCCTCGATTATCACAACGGTTCCTTGCAGGGCGGCACGCGCCAGCTTGAGCGGAGCCTCAGGCGTGCGGACATCATCCTCTGCCCTGTGAACTGCAACAGCCACGGCGCCTGCATCAAAGTGAAGAATCTGGCGAAGAAGCACAACAAGACGTTTTATATGTTGCCGAACGGGAGCCTGAGCACCATTTCCCGCCTTTTGGGGAACGAGGCCGCCCGGCAGGAAGGAGAACGTGCATGAGCACCGATTTTCAGATGAACTACCATCACAACAAGGACAACCTGCATGTGAAAGTGCAGGGCATTTTTGACGGCAACTCCGCCCATGAACTGCTGAACCTCTTTTTGAGGGAATACAGGTGCGGCGGCAGAGTGTTCGTCGATACGGCGGGGGTAAGCGAAGTGTTGCCGTTCGGCAGCAAGGTGTTGCAGGCGCGTTTGTGCCAGACGCCTGTTCCGGCGTCGCAGTTGTTCTTTAAGGGCGAAAACGGGTTCAGCATGGCGCCCTCCGGGAGCCGTGTGCTTATCGTGCCGCCCCGCAAGAAAAAAAGCGGATGCTGTGGGAAGTGTGCGCACTGCACATGCCACGGCGAACACGGGCACGGGCATGAACATGGGCACGGGCACGGAGGGTGCGGGTGTCGCGGCGAACACAATCACGAACATTAACTTTTTTCCAAGTGGAGCTTTTTCATGAGCAATGTACTTATCGTTTACGGGTCCACCACCGGCAACACGGCGGATATTGCCGAATACCTCGGCGGGCGCCTTCGGGCTGCGGGGCATGTCGTCGATGTCCGGGATGCCGCCGACGTTTCCCCGGACGGCCTGTGTGAAGGCCGGGATGTCGCGCTGTTCGGGTGCTCCGCGTGGGGGACTGATGAAGTCGAACTTCAGACGGATTTCGAGCCGCTGTTTGAAGCCTTTGATCGTATCGGCGTCAAGGGCGTCAAGACCGCGTGCTTTGCGAGCGGGGACAGCTCGTTCGAGCATTTTTGCGGGGCGGTGGACGTCATCGAGGCGCGTTTGAGCGAACTCGGCGGCATCCAGATTCAGGAAGGCCTGAAGCTCGACGGCAATCTCTCGTCGAACGAAAGTGATGTGGAAGATTGGGCCAACCGGCTGTTGGCGGCCCTGTAACCGCATTTTTTTATACAAATATATTGAAAATGAAATTCAATTATAATAGACTGTGGGCGAGTTAGGCACTCCGCAGCCGTTAAGCCTGAAGCGCGGGCCGGAGTGCAGGGCCCGCGCTTTAATCTTTTTTGAACCGTTATGTAAGGGTGGGGTATGTCAGGCGGACAAGTCCATGTTGATCCTGAGACGATGTTTACGCGCTTCCTGCGCGGAAAAGGTTGTCACAACACGCAGCAGCGGCGGGCCATCGTTTCCGTGTTTTTTCAGGAGGAGGGGCATCTGACCATTGACGATCTGTACGGCCGGGTTCAGCGGCATGATCCGACGGTGGGGCAGTCCACGGTGTACCGCACGATGAAGCTGTTGTGTGAGGCCGGGCTTGCCAAGGAAGTCTCTTTCGGCGGGGGCGTCGTCCGGTATGAGCAGGCCAGCGACTGGCACCATGATCACCTCATCTGCGAGCGTTGCGGCAAGAGCATCGAGGTTGTCGATCCCAAGATCGAAGCCTTGCAGGAGCGCCTTGTCCGCCAGTACGGATTTACGCCCACGCAGCACAGGCTGTACCTGTACGGCATCTGCCCGGAATGCCTCGCCGGGCAATCTTCTTCAAAATAGGTTGTAATAAAAAGCATTCCATTTTTCGGTAAAAACGGTTGACAGGCCGGGGGTGGAGTGTGTACATCTGCGGCCGGAAAGTTCGACTAGTAAAACTTAATATTGTTCAATGTACTTTTGATGAGAACCCGGAGGGGTCATGACTGAAATCCGATTGGAAAAAAGCCTTCCGTCCGAGCAGGAGCGGGTAGGGCAGCCGGGCGTTCCGGTTGAAGGGATCGAGCGCTACTTCGCCAAGGAAGGGGTTGATCCGCTGCCGTATGCGTTTGAAGGCAAGATCGCCGTCCATCCCGGCCTCGGCGGTGCGCGCGTGGAGAAGCAGGACTTTGAGGCGACGCTGGAACCTCTGCTGGCGCAACCGAGGAAGGGAAAGACCGTAGCCTACATCCATGTGCCGTTTTGCGAGACGCACTGCCTGTACTGCGGCTTCTACAACAAGGCGTACCGCAAAGACGAAAGCCGCATCTACGCCGACGCGCTCATTCAGGAGCTGCGCCTGTGGCGGGGGCGCCCCGGACAGGATGCCGGGCCGGTACACGCCGTCTATATGGGCGGGGGCACGCCCACGGCACTTCAGGCGGACGATCTCCGGCGCATTTTGAAGGAAGTCCGCGCCGTGCTGCCGCTCGCCAACGACTGCGAGATCACGGTGGAAGGGCGGCTGTCGAATTTCGGCCCTGACAAGATGGAAGCCTGCTTTGATGGCGGTGCGAACCGTTTTTCGCTCGGGGTGCAGAGCTTTGACACGGAGATCCGGCAGGCGATGGGCCGTGTGTCCGATCGCGATACGCTGATCCGGCAGCTTGAGCTGTTGCAGAGCTATGATCAGGCCGCCGTCATCGTGGATCTCATCTACGGCTTCCCCATGCAGACGATGGATCGCTGGCTGGCGGACATCGCCACGGCCCAGTCGCTCAAGCTCGACGGCGCGGACTGCTACCAGCTCAACGTGTACCGGAACACCCCGCTTGCCAAGGCCATTGAGAGCGGCCGGCTTCCCGCCGGGGCCGACATCCCCATGCAGTCGGCCATGTTCGCCGCAGGGGTAAAGGCCATGCAGAAGGGGTTCTTCCGCCGTCTTTCAATCAGCCACTGGGCCCGGACGTCACGGGAACGCAACCTGTACAACCTGTACGTCAAAGGCCGTGCCCACTGTCTGGCGTTCGGCCCCGGCGCTGGCGGCAATCTGGACGGGTTCTTCTACCTGAACCAGTCGGACTACCGCGCGTGGCAGGAAGAAGTCCGGGCCGGAAGCAAGCCCATCGCCATGATGTTCCGCCCGTTCCCGCAGGGCAAGCTGTTCAAGGCCATCGCCGAGGGGATGGAGCAGGGCTGGTTGGACATGCCGGGGCTGGAAGCGGCTTATGGTATCCCGGTGGGCGAAATATGGAAACCCGTGCTTGAGCAATGGGAGCGGGCGGGTCTTGTCGAACGGGACGGGGCCTTTGTCGTGCTCACGCTCGCCGGGCAGTTCTGGCAGGTGAACCTTTCACAACTGTTGCTTGATTATCTCAAGCGTTCTTTGGAGGACTGATGTTTGTAAGGAAGATGCTGGCCCGCGCTTTGCCGTTGACGGCGCTGGGCTTGGCGGCGTGGTGCCCCGCGTATGCCGTGGAGGAGCCGATCAAAGCGGACGATGTGTACGTGACGGCCACGAGGGTGGAAAAGGAATTGCAGGACGTTCCCATGAGCGTTTCCGTCATGACGAGCGAGGACATCAAGCGTTCCCCAGCCCGGACCATCGGCGAGCTTTTGCAGGACATTCCGGGTGTAGAAATCAACAATTCCGGCGGGCAGGGCTTTAAGCGCATATCGATCCGCGGCGAAAGCCCCAACCGGGTGCTGATCCTCATCGACGGGCAGAAGCTTGTGGAAAACAAGTCGATGGACGGCACGCCCCTGTTGATCGATCCGTCCAATGTGGAGCGCGTGGAAGTCATCAAGGGCCCCGCGTCCGTGCTCTATGGCTCGGAAGCCATCGGCGGCGTGGTCAACATCATCACCAAAAAGGGCGGTGATAAGCCGATTCAGGGCGAGGCGTCCGTGGCCTACAACGGCGCATCCAACGGTTTTGCCGAATCCCTGTCGGCTTTCGGCGGCATGAACGGATTCAAATACCGCGTGTCCGGCTCATACAGCGATCAGGGGAACCTGCGCACCCCTGACGGCGAAGCGCCGAATACCTCCTTCCGCCAGAAGGAAGGCAGCGCGTTCCTGTGACTTTTCCGACAAGTTCACGGTCGGCGGCGGGCTGGACAGCTTCAAAGGTTCCATCCATGCCGGAAGCATGGAGCCCGGCTATGAAAATTTCGCCGTGAACGTTCCCAAGTGGCAGCGCGATAAGGTCTATGCCTTTGCCGAAGCCAAAAACGTGACGCCGTGGCTTCCCCGTGTGCGCTTCGATGCGTTCTGGCAGAAGAACGAAAAGGACATGCATAACCATGTGGAAGTAGATGGTATGCCTATGATCCTCGATAACTACGCGGACAATAAGAACGGGCAGATCGGTGCATCAATTCAGGCGGACTGGCAGATCGGTGCGAACCACTATCTGATCACTGGCTACGATATCAACCGCGATACGTTAAAGGCGACGACACGGGCCACAGCCAACTCCGAGATGATGTCCGGGACGTTGGCGACAATGAAGGGGGTGTACGACAGGCTGGCACTTATTAATCCCGCTTCTGCCGCGAGCATTAAGGCTGCCATCGAGGAGATTGACGATACATTCAACTATAACTCTGTAGCCAACCATAAGGGCGACATGCTGACCAACGCCCTGTATGCGCAGATGGAATCGATGCTGCCCTACGACTTCACATTGAGTTATGGAGTCCGTTATACATGGGTGCAGTCCAGCATGAACCGCGCCGACGGCATAAAGACCCTCGGTACTTTCGGCACGGTAAACGGCATGGATGTGGGGATGGAAGGTTCCTCGGACAATTCCCGGCCTGTCTTCAACGTGGGCCTCACGTGGTCGGGCATCCCGGATCTGACGCTGCGGGCCACCTTTGCGCAGGGCTTCCGCGTTCCTTCGCTGCAGGAAAAATATGTGATGTCCGCGATGGGCGGCGGGACGATCCTGCCGAACCCCGGCCTCAAGCCGGAAACCTCGAACAGCTATGAAATCGGGGCGCGGTATGTCCACGATGGCCTGTCGGTAGACGTCGCGGCCTTCTATTCCGATGCGGACGACTACATTTACAACCCCACCATCGACCCGGACACCGATACCTCGCGCTATATCAACATCTCGTCGGCAAAGACCCACGGGGTGGAACTGGCGGCGAGCTATGATTTTGAAAACGGCCTCACGCCGTATGTTTCCGCGACATGGATGCGGCGCAAGTTCGACTACGGCACGCTGAGCACATGGAAAACCGGCGTACCCGAATGGTCGGGCAGGGCTGGTGTGCGCTTCAAGCACGCCCTGAGCGAAAACGTGGACTTCAACGCCGACGTGTACGGGCGGTTCTCCTCAAATTCCGTCGAGAAAACCGAAAGCGAGACGCTCCATTACAACAACTGGCAGACGGCGAACGTGGCTTTTGGCTTCGACTTTGGCGACGAGAAGCAATATTCTGTCACCGCCGAAGTCCTGAACCTCTTCGACAAGCGGTATCGTCAGGACGACAGCATTTTGGAACCCGGCCTGCACGCCAACATCAAGGTTGGGATGAAGTTCTGATTTCGTGAGAAAGTTTGTGCTTCTGTATTGAAATTGAATTTCATTTAGATTATCAAAAGCTCCTCCCGCGCTGCACGGCAGCGGACGCCCACGGCATGGCCGTGCGGCGTCAGGCGGAGGAGAGGAAGGAAAACGGATGCCGTCACAGGTTTTCAACCGTCATTACTGGAGCGCGCAGGAACTCGTCGTCCTTGGCGTTTTCTCGGCTGCCGCCAAGCTTTCCACCCTGCTGGTCGCGCTGGTGGGGGGAGGGATGAACCCGGTGAGCCTGCTCGCCAAGAACCTCATTTTCACCACGCTGCTCGTGGTCATGCTCTACAAGGTGCGCAAGCCGGGGACATTGGCCCTGTTTGTCCTTGTGAACATGCTCATCAGCATGCTTCTGCTTGGCGGCAGCGTGACGCTTCTTCCGGCCATGCTGCTGGCGGCGGGATGCGCCGAGGCTGTGATGGCCTGCTCCGGTGGGATGCGGAAGCCGTGGGCGCCCGTGCTGGGCGTCGCGGTGTATGATCTCACTTCAAAAGTTTTTTCACTGGGCGTCTCGTGGCTGTTCATGCGCGAGAGCCCGGCCTTGTTATATGTCATCGTTCCCATTGTGGTCATTGGCTACGTGGGATCGCTGTGCGGGCTTTTTTCCGGCGTCCGCGCCGTTCGGGAGCTGCGTCATGCAGGCATTGTCCGTAACTAAGGGTTCCGTCTGGGGTGGCGGGCTGCACGCGGTGGATACGCGGGCGAAGATGTTCGTCAGCCTGCTGGCGTCCGTGGCTACGGTGGCCCTGTCCGCTGTTGAGCCGCAGATGGTGCTTTTCGGCATGTCTCTGGTGTATGCCCTTGGGATGCGGCGGTTCCGCATCCTGCTGATCGGGTATGCTGTCCTTGTCGGCATGTCGCTGCTGGCTATGGGCTGTGCGTTCGGGATGAGCCTGCTGATCCCGTCCATGCCCCCGTTTTCGGCGGTGTCGCTGGTGGTGCCGTTCCTGCGCATGGCGACGATGCTGAACGTGATCCTGCCGCTGGCCTTTTCCTGCCGGGTGCAGAGCCTGCTGACCTCCCTGAAGAGCCTGCACCTCCCGTTTTGCCTGTATCTCCCGGCGGCGGTGATGATCCGCTTCATCCCCACGTTTTTGCATGACGTCAAACAGGTTTCGGAGACGCTTCGGATACGCGGCTGGCGCATGACCCCGTGGAATGCCTTCCGCCATCCTGTACTGATGATCCGGCTGGTGTTCACGCCGCTGCTGTTCCGTTCGCTGAAGACGTCGGAAGAGCTGGGCATCGCCGCCGAACTCAAGGGCCTCGGCTACGGCGAGGGGATGCGCCCTTACCGTAAGTTGGTCTGGAAGGCGTCCGATACGTGGCTTTTGATCGCGGCCTGTCTCGTGGCCGTTGCGGCTGTGCTGTGCCAGAATGCCGTGGGGTGGGCTCCGCTGGAAGGGGGGATGCGCTGATGATCCGTTTTGAAAACGTGACCTACACGTATCCGTTCCAGACGCGCCCGGCGGTTTCGGATATTTCGTTTTCGGTGCGGCCCGGCGAACTGGTGCTGTGCACCGGGGCCAGCGGCTGCGGCAAGTCCACGCTGATGCGCCTCGCCAACGGCCTGTGCCCCCACTATTTCCAAGGGGCGCTGGAAGGGCGTGTCCTGATCGGCGGCGAACCGACGGACGCCCGGCCCATCAACGTCATTGCGCGGGAGGTCGGGACGCTTTTTCAGGATCCCGAACAGCAGTTTTTCGCCCTGAATGTCGAGGACGAACTGGCGTTCGCCCATGAATGGCAGGGCGTTTCGCCTGAAGACATCGCCGCCAAGATCGATGAGGCGGCGCGGGCCTTCCGGCTTGGGCCAATCTTGTCTTCCTCCATCCACGAGCTGTCCGAAGGGCAGAAACAGAAGGTCGGGCTGGCCTCCATCCTTTCACAGGGGCCGAGGGCCCTTATCCTTGATGAGCCGAGCGCCAACCTCGATCCAGAAGCTACCGAGGATCTGGCCCGCAAGCTCGCTGAACTGAAAGCGCGGGGCATGGCGATCCTTGTGGTGGATCATCGGCTGTACTGGCTGGAAGGCATAGCGGATCGCGTGCTTGTCATGCAGGAAGGCCGGATTGCGGAACGGGGCGGTTTTGACCTGCTGTATGACGACGCCCTGCGCGAGCGGTGCGGGCTGCGCGCCGCCCGTGTGGACGATCCCCGCCGCACGCTGCCGGACTGCGCGGCGGAACGGCTGGAGCCGGGTGAAGGCGGGCTGGCCGTTTCGGGCCTGCGGTTCGCGTACCCCGGAAAGCCGGCCCTGTTCGACGGTGTGGACGTGTCGGTTCCGGCGGGCGTGACCGCGCTCATCGGGGACAACGGCACGGGCAAGACCACGCTCGCCCGCCTGCTTACCGGCCTGAACGCCGCGCAGGAAGGGCGGTTCGCCATCGCGGGGAAGCCTGTCCCGGCGGCGAAGCTGCTTTCGAGAGTGGGGATCGTGCTCCAGAACGCGGATCACCAGCTTCATATGAAGACGGTGCGGCAGGAGCTTGAAGTCAGCCTGTCGCTGGCGGGATACGGCGCGGACGATGTGCCCGGCCTGCTGTCGCTGTTCGCGCTGGAAGGGCTTGCGGAACGCCACCCGCAGTCGCTTTCCGGCGGCGAAAAGCAGCGGCTTGTGATCGCCTGCGCCTTCGCCAAGCGCCCGGACGTGCTCATCCTCGACGAGCCCACCAGCGGCCTTGACGGGCGCAACATGCGCCGCATCGCCGACGCGCTGGATCTGCTCGCGGGCAGGGGGGCATGCGTCCTTGTGATCACCCATGATCTCGAACTGATGGGGCTGTCCTGCGCTAGGGCGCTGCGGCTGCCTCTTTCATAGCGGGTGCGTGCGGAGGGAATGCTGCCGGAAGCGAAGCCTTCCGGGGGCCCCACATGAGCCATTTTTTCCGAGGCGTTTCAGACGAAGCGCCGCGGGAATGGGAATAAACGGAAACCAAACGGGAGAACGAAGTATGACGGCATCGTGTTGCCAGAAGACGGAAACGCTGGGCGAGTCCATCGCCACGGCCCTGCGGGAAAAGAAGCCGGTGATGCTGGCGAGCCTTGCGGAACGCTTCGGCGTTTCGGAACTGGAAGTCGCTGAAGCCCTGCCGGATGATGCGCGGGCCTTCGCGGGCAAAGACGCCTTTGATACGGTCTGGCAGACTCTGACCTCATGGGAAAACGCCACCTTCATCATGACGCATTTGGGCACCGTCATCGAAATCAAGGGAAAGATACCGGAAGGCAGGCACGGGCACGGTTATTTCAACCTGTCCGGCGGCAGCGGGCTCGGCGGGCATCTCAAGATCGACGATCTTGGGCACATCTGTTTCCTGTCGCTGCCCTTTATGGGTTTGGAAAGCCATTCCGTACAGTTTTTCAACGCGGCGGGCACGGTCATGTTTTCCGTGTATGTGGGCCGCGAAAACCGTCAACTCATCCCGGCCGCGCGCGAGTCGTTCTTCGCATTGCGTGAGGCCGTGGGCACAAAGGAACTGTCATGAAAGCTCTTGTCGTTTATTCGTCCCGGACCGGGAATACCCGGAAAATCGCCGAAGCCATCGCCGCCGTCCTTCCCGGCTGTGAGATCCATCCTGTGGAGTCCGCTCCCGCGCCTGAAGGGTACGATCTGGTCGCCGTAGGCTACTGGGTGGACAAAGGCATGCCCGACGCACAGGCCAAGGCTTATCTGGAAACGGTGCGCGACACGAATGTGGCCCTGTTCGGCACGCTGGGCGCATGGCCTGATTCCGATCACGCCAGGGACTGCATCGCTCAGGGCGAGGCGCTGGTGAACGCTCCCGAGCGGGGGAACAAGGTGCTCGGCACCTACCTGTGTCAGGGCAAGGTCGATCCGAAGATCGTCGCCATGATGCAGAAAGTGGCGTCCGACGTGCATCCCATGACGCCGGAACGCAAGGCGCGCCTTGAGGAAGCGGCCAAGCATCCCGATGAGGCCGACTGCCTCCGGGCGCAGGAAGCCTTCAAGGGGTTTGCGGGACAGGTGGCCTGACGGCCAGAAACATCAACGGGGCTTCGGCCCCGAAACCGGAAGGGCGGCTCTGCCGCCCATACATCGTGTTCAGGAAACGCTCATGAATCTTGCCTCAATTTATGCGTCCATAGGCCCGGCCGGTGTTGCGCTGATTTTTGTCGGCTGCGCGGGATTGTACCTCGCGTTGCGGAATCTTCTGTACCTGCATTTCGTTTGGCGCGACTTTAAGCGGGATTTTCTTGACATCGAACATCAGGAAGGCCGCTGTATGCGCGACGTATGCGATAAGAGCGACAATCCGCTGATCGCCATCATCCGCGATATCGTGAAGACCCACGGGGGCCACTCCGAGGACATCCGGGCCGAGGTCGCGTACCTGTTCCACCGCAATTTCGAGCAGGTCACGAAAGGCCTGTGCTGGCTGAGGCTCATTTCGGTGGTATCGCCGCTGCTCGGCCTGCTCGGAACCATCCTCGGCATGGTGACGGTGTTCCGTACCATCGCGGAAAACAGCGCCCCCAACGCCGCACAGTTGGCGGCGGGCATTTGGGAAGCGCTCATCACCACGATCATGGGCCTGTGCGTCGCAATCCCCATGCTGATGTTCTATTATTACCTGATGCTCAAATTTAAGGGCTTCCATATCGAAGCCGTGGAGCACAGCTACCGTGCGTTGGAGCTGTGCGGCGGCGCGAAGCGGGAAGCCCGGCCTGAACCCCGGGGGACGAGCCATGAATGATTTCGACGAAGATGCGAGCATCGATCTGACGCCGGTCATCGACGTTATATTCATGCTCCTGATTTTCTTCATTATGACCACGACATTCAGCAAACCGGTGCTGGATATCGTGCTTCCGGCCTCGGAGACCGCCGAGGAACCCAGCCGCAAGAACGCGGAACTGTTGATTTCGGTAAAGGCCGACGGGACTATCCACTATCAGGATCAGCAACTGACGAAAGAGGCGTTGACCGCCGTGCTTGAGACGCGGCCCGAAGCGCTGCTGAATCTGTACGTCGACGAAAAGGCCCCTTTTGAAGCGTTTGTCGACGTCATAGACATCGCCAAGCTGAAGAGAGGAGGACACTTTGTTATCAGCACGCAGCCAAGTGAGCGTTAGGCCCCTGTACGGGGTGGAGGAATTCCGCAAGAGCCGCAGCATGGCGGGCGGCATGACCGGAGGCTTTGTCCTGCTGGCCTTGGCCGTGTGCCTGATGACCCCCTCCGTCAAGCTCCTCACGCCGCCGAAAGCCCCTTCATCCGTCATGTTGATGCGCGTGATCCGCCCTGAGCCGAAGCCGGAGGTGAAACCCGTTCAGCCGGACGCCATGCGCAAGCTGTTGAGCCCTGAATCGGAGGTGACCATCCCCGTGCCGCCTCCGGTCGTTGAGCGGCCCAAGCCTCCGCAGGAGGCGCCCAAAACGGTGGCTCCCGAACCCGTGAAGCCGAAACCGGTCAAGAAGGCTCCTCCGGTGAAAAAAAAGCGGCCGGTGGTTCAGCAGCCGCAGAAGCCCGTGCCGCCTTCCGCCCCCGTGGGCAAACCGGTGGAGGCCCCCCCTTCGGCTACGCCGGGGACGGGTGTAGCCTCCGTGACGGCGGTCGCGCCTCCGGCTATGGTCGGGGGGACGGAGGAACGGCCGGACGACAAGAGCAAGGCGCTGGGGACTATCCTTAACGCCCTGAATCGCCATAAGCGGTATCCCCGGCAGGCGCGGCGCATCGGCGCCGAAGGGACGGTACAGCTTCTTGTGACGATCTCCGCCGACGGAAAGGTCAGCGCGTGCTCGCTCGGTAAGGGCAGTGGTTTCGGCATGCTCGATGCGGCCACCGAGCGGCTCGGTGAGAAGCTCATCGGCCTTGATGTGCCCTCGGTTCGTGGAGGAAAAGGTTTTCAGGTGCTGGTGCCGGTGCGCTACTCGCTCAAGGATGCCTGATCAGGCCCCTGTTGCCTCGCCGGATCGGAGCGCCTCGATGTGGGTGCTCCTCTTGGCGTATGGGCCGTCGGTTCCGCAAGGTTCCGTATGAGGAAATGTTGAGGGATATTCGGATTGGGGGCGTTCGCTCTGGTAAGGGAGGCCCCCCGGATTCCCCAACGCCTAGGGAGGGCCTGTTGTGCCGGGGTTTCTGCCCGTGGACAATATTGGCTCTGTCATAGCATATGGTTGTTTTATTTCAGCAGGATGCTGAAAAGAGGGACTTTTTCTCCAATTTTTCCGCTGACGGACTCCATGATGGGGAAACTTTATTGGTTATGCCTTTTGAATTTCAAGAAATAAAACATCAACCGTTTCCTATGACACAGCCACAATATTTCGGGCGCCCTCGATCTGTTGGGGGAAGGCTCTTTGTAAAAGGCTGTGTTCTAGAAAATGGTTGATGCTTTTTTCCTTGAAACTCCAAAGGGATAACCGGAAAAAGCCTTAGCCGTGGATCCCGCCAAGGGGAAAACCGGAAAAAAAGCTCTATTTTTCACCGCACTGTGGAGATGAAACAACCACATGCTATAAAGAGCCTTGTAAAATAAGGGGTGTTCCATCTCCGCCATATGGTAAAGGGAAGCCTTTTTCCTTCAGTTTCCCCCGTTGGTGGGCTCCACGTCTGAGGCGTTTGGGGCTATCCCTTTGGAATTTCAAAAAAGAAAGCGGCAACCGTTTCCTATGGCACAGCCTTGGGAAAAAGATGGTATCCGAAACCGAGGCTTGTTCCATTTGATGCGGAGCAGGGCGGGATCAGCCGGATAGACGAGGAGGGTATATGCACCGTTTGTTGCGTGCGTTTTTTCAGAATGCCCGGAAGCCTGACGGCGTAGCCGGAAGGGTTATGCTGTGGGCCATGAACTGGGGGCACGCTTCGCTGGCAAAGTGGGGGCGGGCGCATGTGTCGCCGGAGCCCGATGCCCGTGTACTCGATATAGGATGCGGCGGAGGGGCGAATCTGGCGCAGTTCCTGAAGCTTTGCCCACAGGGGCATGTCTGTGGGATTGATTTTTCTATCGAGAGTGTCGCAAGCAGCCTTCGGAAGAACGCCGGAGCCGTCGCCGCCGGGCGCTGTGAAGTACGGCAGGGGGATGTTTCCCGGCTGCCGTATGCCGATGGTTCCTTCGATCTCGCCACCGCTTTCGAGACGGTCTATTTCTGGCCGGATGTGCCCGCCGCCTTTGCCGAGGTATTCCGTGTGCTCAGGCCGTCTGGCGTATTTTTGATCGTAAACGAAGAGTCCGGGGATTCCCGGTGGTGCGCCATTGTGGATGGGATGCGGACGTATGCGGCGGACACTTTGACGGAATGGCTGCATGCCGCCGGATTTGGCGACGTCAGGGCCGACATCAGGGAAGACGGGGCGCTGTGCCTCGTTGCGAAGAAAGCCCCTGATTCCGTCTGAGAGGCCAAGGCGGCAGAACCACAGCGGGGCAGGGGAGCAACCTAAAAAGAACGGGAATATTCATACGGACGAATATTCCGGGTCTTTTCCGCGTGTTGGGGCCAAAGCCAAGCGCGAAGCCTTAGGAATGTGTTGTTAATTAGATATAATCTATTGAAACTATTTAATTACTCTTGGATCTGTCATGATATATGGTTGCTTCATCTCCACAACATGGTGAAAATGCAGACTTTTTCTCAAGATTTTCCTTTAGCGGAATCCATAGCCAAGGCATTTTGCCGGTTATTCCTTTGGAACTTCAAGGAAAAAAGCATCAACCTTTTTCTAGGACACAGCCTTATTTTTTAAGTCAAAAATATTTTAAATAATTTCACATGGTTATATATAGATTGACGGCACGGTAGGGTGTCTCCGCAGGCCGCACCCCATGCGGGGTGGATCCGTGTTAACGGTACTTTGTTAACGGTACTTTTTCCGCAGCTCGTCCTGCCCCATCATCTGGGTGCGCATGGCGAGCATGGGCGGCACGTTGCGGACAAGATCCCTGTCCGCATTGGCGGACTGGATATGTTCCAGCCTGATTTCTTTGTAGTCTTCCTGCCAGTTTTTCCAGTTCTCCTCGCGGCTCCGCAGATACAGGACAAATTGCCCCAAACGCCGGATGACGTCGGGCGGGATGACATGCTCCAGTTCACAGGCCACGTCGTTGGAGACGCTCGGCCCCAGTTGGAGGATATGCTGGAAAAATTCCTGAATGACGATATGCCTGTGGGCGATGTCCCTGCCGATGTGCATCCCCGCTTCCGTCAGGTGGACGAGGCTGTAGGGCTCATAGTCTACATAGCCCATGCTTTTCAGCGCCTTCAGCGTGCTGGTGACGGTGGAACGGGACACGCCCGCCGCCTCCGCGATGGAACTGGCACGGGCCGCGCCTTCCCGGATTTCCTGATAGAAGATGATTTCTAGGTAGTTTTCCAGCACAGGTGAAAGCTGTCTGGCGTCATTCCGCTCTTCGGGCATACCGCATTCTCCTCTTGTGGCTCGTCAGGCATTCTGACGCTT
This sequence comes from Bilophila sp. T19-St14, assembly GCF_059728385.1. Taxonomy (NCBI): domain Bacteria; kingdom Pseudomonadati; phylum Thermodesulfobacteriota; class Desulfovibrionia; order Desulfovibrionales; family Desulfovibrionaceae; genus Bilophila; species Bilophila sp. T19-St14. The sequence goes on along the minus strand of NZ_BAAGFT010000001.1, from coordinate 795,925 downwards.
TCGCATGCCGTATTCAAGCCATTTTTTTCCGGCATAGAGCCGTGCGTACCAGAATGCCGAACCCGCATTCGCACAGAGCATGGCGGCGTAGATGCCGACCGCTCCGAAGGCGTTGCCGAGTGCCCACGCCAGCGGAAGCTGGAACGCCCACATGGTCACGCAGTTGACTTTGCAGGAGACGCGTGTGGCCCCCGCCCCGGCGAAAGCCCCGTTCACAAGCATGGAATAGGTCTTGAGCGGTATGCCCGCGCACGCGAAGACGAGGAACTGCGCCGCTTGCCGGACTACCTCAGGCTGTGTGGACAACAGCCCCGCCACCGGCCCCCGGAACAGGAACAGCAGCCCCGCGCCGATTCCAAGCGCGAGGGCGGCTGAAAGGGCGAGCCGTTGGCCGAAACGGAACAGGGCTTCGAGCCTGTTCGCACCGATCAGATGCCCGCTCAGGATGGTGACGGTCATGCTCAGCGCCGCCGTGGGGAAGGTCAGAAAGCTTTCCACCCGCGAGCCGAGGGTCATCCCGGCAAGGACCGGAACCATGTCGCCGGGCAGTCCCGTGAGCAGCGACAGGATGACGAGATTCCCCATGTGGCCGGCCAAGGCGCCGAGGGCGGACGGCCCGCCCACCTTAAACAGGTAGGGCATGGCGCGCCGGGCCCACCGCCACGGGGCGAGGGATGCGCGGGTCAGGATGCCGTGCCGGACGATGGCGCACAGGTTGCAGGCGAGCCCGAGCAGGGCGGCCCCGAAGGTGCTCCACGCGATCCCCTGATACCCGTAATTGGGAAGGCCGCACAGCCCCAGCCCGAAACCTGCGCTGCCGATGAGATTGCCGACGGCGACCACGGCGATGGCGATGAGCGGGAGGCGAACCAGCTTGTAGGCCCGGAATACCGAGTTCAGCATGATCAGGGTGTAATAAAACGGCAGTTGGCAGCTATAGGCAATGATAAAGGTTCTGACCACGGGCTCCATTTCGGGGGAGACGTGCATGAGCCGGAGCGTCAGGGGCAGGCATAGGAGGCTTGCCGTTGCGATGATTGTGCCCGTAAGCCCGGCAAGCCCCGCAATCAACGCCGCGTACCTGCGGGCGCGCTGTTCGAGCCCGGCCCCAAGTGCTTGGCTGATGGTCGTCAGGCAGCCGCTTCCGGCAAGGGAGGTGATCAGCATGAGGAGGGTAAAGACCTGTGAAACGATGCCGAGCGACGCCTGTACGGAGGCGTCCAGCCGTCCCGCCACCCAGAGATCCGTCATGGAAACGGCGAGATGGCACAGCATCATGCCGAGCTGTGGCACGGTGAGGGAAACGAGTTCCCGGGCGGTTGGCAGGGCATTGTTCGGAGCGGCGTTTGTAAGCATGGATTCCCCCAAAAGCCGGGAAGTAGGTCAAAAGTGTTTATTTGTCAAATAAAGTTTGACTAATCAATCTTTAAGATTTTCCCTGAAAAAGGCCCGCTCCAAGTTGTTTTGGCTGGGGAAATGGCCTTGCTGCGTTTTCTAACGCGCAGAAATCGTATGCTATAGAAAAGTGCAGACATACAATTGAAAGTTTTTCTCACTTATATTGACAATACTTTTCAAGAATGGCATCTTTCCCCCGTTCCGGGAGGGCTCACATCAGGGTGGTGCAGACCCCGTGAAAGTCCCCCGGTGGAAAACCGTAACGCACGCAGTAAACTGCATGCGCTGGTGAAGCAGAGTGTCGTCTGGTTTTCTTAATAAAGAAAATCAAAATCAATCTTGGAGGACTGTATGCGGAGGATAGGTTTGCGCCAGATGCAGGCGGGGCAAAAGGGCAGCATCGTCAGCGTGAATGCCGACGGCGAGCTCGGGCGGCGTATCCGCGACATGGGGCTCATCCCCGGTACGGATGTGGAAGTTGTGGGCCGCGCGCCGTTGCGTGACCCGGTTGCACTGCGGCTTTTTGGGGTCACGCTGGCCCTGCGGAACCGTGAAGCCGATTATATCACTGTGGAGGTCGCATGAGTCAGGCCCATGCCGATTGCCCGCACTGCCGTCAGGACGGCGGCGGGGCGAAGCACATCGCGTTGAAAGAGGTTCGTATTGCGCTGGCGGGGAACCCGAACTGTGGGAAAACCACGGCGTTCAATGAATACACCGGAACCCATCAGCATGTGGGGAACTATCCCGGCGTCACCGTCGATAAGAAAGAAGGCTATGTCTCCATCGACGGCGTCGAAGTCCTGATGGTTGACCTTCCCGGCACGTATTCCCTGACGGCGTACTCGCAGGAGGAAATCGTCACCCGTGCCGTGCTCGCGCCTGAAAAGGCCGAGGAAAAACCCATGGCGGTCGTGGATCTGGTAGACACCTCCGCACTTGAGCGCAACCTGTTCCTTACCGTCCAGATTATGGAAATGGGCCTGCCGGTCGTGCTGGCCTGCAACATGATGGACGAAGCCCGCAAGGCCGGCATCCACGTGGACACGAAGGAACTGGGCAAGCAGCTCGGCATCCCCGTTGTGGCGACCGTGGCGCGTTCCGGCGAGGGCCTCAAGGACGCCCTGCGCGAAGCCATCGCCTTCGGCCGCCGGGGGAGCGCCCCGCTGAACATTTCCTACGGCCCGGATCTCGATCCGGTTCTCACCAAGATGGAGCGGCTCCTTACCGAGAAGGGGCTGCTGACGGATCGTTATCCTGCCCGCTGGATCGCCTTGAAGGTACTGGAAAACGATTCCGAAATCCTGAAGCAGGTGGAGCGTATGCCCGACGTGGCCGCACAGCTGCGCGCCGACCGGGAAACCGTGGCCGAACATCTTCGGGGTACTTTGCAGACGTCGCCCGAAGCCATCATTGCCGACTACCGTTACGGCTTTATCCGCGGGGTGCTGCGCAGCGGGGCCGTCCGGCGCGAATCGGCCAAGGATCGCCTTGAGCTGTCCGACAAGCTGGATAAGGTGCTGACCAATACCCTGTTCGGCCCCCTCATCATGCTTGCCGTGTTGTACGCCATGTTCCAGCTCACCTTTGTGATCGGCGCGTACCCGCAGGGATGGGTCGAGGAAGGCTTCGGCTGGCTTGGCGAAACCGTAAGCAATCTGATGCCCGACGGCTTCCTCAAGTCGCTTATCGTCAGCGGCGTCATCGACGGCCTTGGCGGTGTCATGAGCTTCGTGCCGCTTATCGTTATTATGTTCACGCTGGTTGCGATTCTCGAAGACTTCGGCTACATGGCTCGTATGGCTTACATGCTTGACCGCGTGTTCCGCGCCTTCGGCCTGCACGGGGCTTCCGTCATGCCGTTCATCATTGCGGGCGGCATCGCGGGCGGCTGCGCCATCCCCGGCGTCATGGCCACCCGCACGCTGCGCAGCCCCAAGGAAAAGCTGGCGACCCTGCTCACGCTTCCTTATATGGCGTGCGGAGCCAAGCTCCCCGTGTTCCTGCTGCTGGTGGGCGTGTTCTTCCCCGAAAACCCCGCCCGCACCATGTTCCTGCTGACGCTGGCAGGTTGGGCCGCCGCGCTCATTATGGCGCGCATCATGCGCTCGACCATTATCCGCGGCGAATCCACGCCGTTCGTCATGGAGCTGCCCCCGTACCGCATCCCCACCCTGCGCAGCGTGCTCACCCACTGCTGGGAACGTACATGGATGTATCTCAAGAAGGCCGGGACTGTGCTTGTCGCCGTCTCCATCCTGATTTGGGCGAGCATGACCTTCCCGACGCTGGATCCCGAACAGGCCGCGCCGCTGGAAGCGCAGATCGCCACCTTGCAGGAACAGGTGGACGCCTTGCCCGAAGGGGATGAGGCCCGCGCTCCGCTGGAGGAAGAACTGGCCGCTGTGCAGGCGACCCTCGCTGAAGAAGCCCTGCAGTACTCGTGGGCGGGACGGCTCGGCATGGCCATCGAACCCCTGACCAAGCCCGTGGGCTTCGACTGGCGCACGGACGTGGCCCTGATTGGCGGCATCGCGGCCAAGGAAGCCATCGTTTCCACGCTCGGCACGGCCTATTCGCTTGGCGAGCAGGATCCTGAAGAAGCGACGTCGTTGGCGGAACGCCTTGCGCAGGATCCGAATTGGAATAAGGCGACGGCGCTGTCCCTCATGCTCTTCGTACTGCTGTACTCCCCCTGCTTCGTGGCCCTCGTGGTTATCCGTCAGGAAGCGGGCAACTGGGGTTGGGTTGCGTTCAGCATGATATTCAACACCGTGTTTGCGTACGGCGTGGCGGCGGCAGCCTATAGGATCTGCATGGCTGTTTTGTAGGCATCTTTTGAAAGGCTGTGTTATAAAAATGGTTGATGCTTTTTTTCTTGAAATTCCAAAGGAATAACCGGAAAAATACCTTAGCCGTGGATTCCGCCAAGAGGAAAACTGGAGAAAAGGGCTGTATTTTCATCGCACTATGGAGATGAAACAACCGCATGCTGTAACAGAGCCTGATGAAAAACGAAATTCCACATCGAAGGAGAATGTTATGAACGAGAACATGAAGTACGGCTTGTTTTTCCTCGGCGGCTTGGCCCTTGGTGCAATCGGCGCGGTGGCGGTGAGCAAGGGCAAGCTCGACCTGAAGCCTATGGCCGCTGACCTGCTGAGCCGTGGCATGGACGTCAAGGACGCGGTGCTCGCCAAAGTGGAAACCGTGAAGGAAAATATGGACGATATGGTGGCTGAAGCCCGCCATGCGGCGGAACAGCGCCGGGAAGCGAAGGAAGAGGCCTAGCCTCTGTTTCCCGCGGGCGTTTAGCCGATGTTTCCGGTAGGTTTCCCCCGAAAGAGGGGCAACTCCGGGAACGGAAGCGCAACGTCCTCCCCCCCCTCTCTTACGCCTCCGGGACGGCTTCATGCCGCTCCCGGAAGGCGGGCGGCCTTCCCCCGCCTTTCCTCCAAAAAGGAATTCCCATGCAGTTTTTTATTGTCCATGATGTGCCGGGGCGGGTCCGTCTGCGTGCCCGATCCGGTTTCAGCCTCCGCAAGGCGCAGGTCCTTGCGGACAGGCTCGACGCCGTCGACGGCATCGAAGGGGTGCGCGTCAATCCCCGTACGGGGAGCGTGCTTCTCTTGTATGCCACCGAGGAAGCGAAGCGGGCCGCGATCCTGTTGCTGGCGGTGCCCGCTTCGGAACAGCCTTCCGGGGATGTCGCCGTGTGCGGCGAAAACCTCCCCGAACCGGCCGGAAGGCCCAGTTGGGGGCCTTTCCTCCGCTATATTTTTATCCGGCCGTTTATGCCGGCCCTCATTCGGGTGGCCACGGCGGTGGCGGCCTCCGTCCCCTTTATCCTCAAAGGGGTTGCCGCGTTGTGCCGCGGACGCCTCAGCGTGGATGTCCTTGATGCCGCCGCCATCAGCATTTCCCTGCTGCGCCGCGATTTCAAGACGGCGCGCCTGCTGACCCTGCTCCTTGGCTTCGGTGAAGCGCTTGAAGCGTGGACGCGCAAGAAGTCGCTGGATACCCTCGCCCAGAGCCTTGCGCTTGATGTCGATACCGTCTGGGTGCGGCGTGAAGGCCGGGAGATGCACGTCGCCATCAGCGAGTTGGGCGAAGACGATCTGGTCATTGTCCGCACGGGTTCCGCCATTCCGGTGGACGGTGTGGTGGCTGAAGGCGAGGCCTCGGTCAATCAGGCTTCCATGACCGGAGAGCCGCTCGGCGTCCTGCGCTCTCCCGGTTCGTCGGTATACGCGGGAACCGTGGTTGAGGAGGGCGAGATCGCCATCCGGCCCACGGGTGTGGGCGACGGCACGCGCCTTCGGCAGATCGTCCGTTTCATTGAGGATTCCGAAGCGCTTAAGGCAGGGGTGCAGGGCAAGGCGGAACGGCTTGCCGATGCGGTGGTGCCGTTCAGCTTCCTGCTGGCTGGGCTCGTCTGGCTGGTCACCCGCAATCCGGCCCGCGCCGCTTCCGTCCTTCTTGTCGACTATTCGTGCGCACTGAAACTTTCCACCCCTCTGGCGGTGCTTGCCGCCATGAAGGAAGGGGTCGGGCGCGGCGTCCTCGTCAAGGGCGGGCGGTTCCTCGAATCTCTGGCGGCGGCTGACGCTGTGGTCTTTGACAAGACCGGCACCCTTACGGAGTCCCGTCCGCGTGTCGCGGAGGTGATCCCCGGCGAAGGCTACGAACGGGACGACATCCTGAGGACGGCGGCCTGTCTTGAGGAGCATTTCCCGCATCCCGTCGCCCGGGCCGTCGTGCGGAAGGCCGAGCAGGAGGGCCTGCACCATCAGGAAGAACATACCGAAGTCGAATATGTGGTGGCGCACGGCATAGCCTCCCGTCTGCACGGCAAGCGCGTGCTGCTTGGGAGCCGCCATTATATCCACCACGACGAGGGTGTGCCGGTGGATGGCATGCGGGACGACATCGAACGTCTGGCCCGTGAAGGCCGTTCGATCCTCTATTTGGCTGTGGATGGGAAACTGGCCGGGCTCATCGCCATTGAAGATCCGTTACGGCCTGAGGCTGCTTCGGTTATCCGTAAGCTGCTCGGCCGGGGAATCCGTGTCGTCATGCTTACCGGGGATGACGAACGCACCGCCGCCGCTGTAGCTGAGCGGTTGGGCATCAGCGAGTACAGGGCGCAGGTGTTGCCTACGGACAAGGCCGCGGTGATCCGCAGTCTTCAGGCGGAAGGCCACACGGTGGCCATGCTCGGCGACGGGATCAACGACTCTCCGGCGCTGTCCGCCGCCGACGTGGGGGTGACCCTGAGCGACGGTGCCGATCTGGCTCGGGAAGTGGCGGATGTGGTTCTGACGGAAGGCCGTCTTGATGGGCTCGTCACCGCAGTGGATCTGGGCAAGGCCGCCATGCGGCGCATCCGTACGGACTTCGGCCTGATCATGACCCTGAATACCCTGTTCCTCGCGTCCGGGTTGGCCGGTTTCCTCCAGCCGGGGCCCTCGGCACTCCTGCATAACCTGACGACGGTGGGCGTGTCCCTCAACGCCATGCGTCCGATGCTCAAAGCGGGCGCGGAACCTCAACTTGAGGAGGTCTCGGCATGAGCGAAATCGAATCGTACATTACGAGTTTTGTGGATGGGCGGGTGCGCCTGCGCCATCCTTCCTTGAAACGGGCGGAGGACGCCGAACAGGTTCGCGGTTTTCTGGCCTCACTGCCGGGGATGTTGCATGTGACGGTGAACAGCCGTACCGGATCCCTGTTGCTGGAATACGATCCGGCCCAGATCAGCCGGGAAGACTTATTGGCCCTTGCCGGGCAGTGGGCGGATTTCGCCTCTGCCCAAGATGGGGCCGCGGCACCCCGGAAGCGGCACTTCAGCAGGGCTAAGGCCATCCGGTTCACGAACCGGGGCATGTTGGCGACGCTTGCCGCATCCCTCGCTTTCGGCCTTGCCGGACGGGAACGCGGGCACATCGTGGCGGGGGGCTTGTTCCTCCTCTTCAATCTCGCCCATCTCTATACCTATAGAAAGGCCCTGTAGCCTTCAAAGACGGGCTCTCACGCTCATCGGGAAGCTCGGCTGGCGACGGTGTCGCAAGCCGAGGCCATGCCTTGCGTCCTCATTCCGGCGGGCGGTCAACCATAAACGGGCCATCGGCCCTTTCCATGAACCTCAAAGGCTCCATATCAGGAAGAAACATGAAGAAAATAGCCGTCCTTCTTTTGGCAGCAGGGCTTGTTTTCGGCGCGGCGCACAAGGGTGCGCAGGCCGCCGACATCAAGGTTTCAGGAGAATGGGATTTCAACACCGAATGGAACAATGTCGGCTTTACCAAGGAAAAGACCGACGATCTGTTCCATGCCCGCCAGCGTTTGCGCACGCAGGTGGACATCATCGCGTCCGAATCCCTGAAGGGTACGGTGTTCTTTGAAGTCGGGGACACCAATTGGGGCAACAGCAGCGAAGGTGGCGCGCTCGGAACGGACGGCAAGGTCGTCGAAGTCCGGTACTCCTATGTGGACTGGGTTGTGCCCCAGACGGATCTGCGCGTCCGCATGGGCTTGCAGCCGTTCAGCCTGCCGAACTTCGTGGCGGGCGATCCCATCATGGGGAGCGACGACTCGGACGGTGCGGGCATCACCCTGTCCTATCAGTTCAACGATATGGCCGGGATGTCCCTGTTCTGGCTGCGCGCGGAAAACGACAACACCACGGTTGACCGCGGCGTAGGCAACGCGATGGATTTTGTGGGCCTGAGCGTCCCGTTGGCCGGCGCGGGCTGGCAGCTCAACCCGTGGGGCATGTACGGCAACCTCGGCAAGAACAGCCTGCATGAAGTGGGCGAAAACGGGGAATCCCTGATCGACGGGCTGCTTCCCTACGGGCAGGATGGTGTTTCCTTGGTAGCCAAGGACTCGAACAACCCGGCATGGTGGTTTGGCATCGGTGGGGAACTGACGACTTACGATCCGCTGCGTCTCGGCTTTGATTTTGCGTACGGCAAGGCCGATTGGGGCAAGGCGACCAACGGGCAGGATTTGACCCGGGAAGGCTGGCTGCTTTCCGGCATCGCCGAATACAAACTCGACTATGTGACCCCCGGCCTCATTGCGTGGTACGGCTCCGGCGACAATTCCGACACGATGGACGGTTCGGAACGCCTGCCCACGCTGTCCCCCGGCTGGGGCGCCACGACGCTTGGCTGGGATGGTGCGTATGGGATTTCGGACGGTGCCGTGCTCAACAACACCCCTGCCGGAACGTGGGGCGTGGTCGCCCGCCTTGCCGACATTTCGTTCTTTGAAGACCTCACCCATACGCTGGCGGTGGGCTTCTATACGGGTACCAACAATACCCGGATGGTCACTTCCGGCCCGGTCGACGGTATCCAGGGCGGCAATGTCTACCTGACGACGAAAGACCATGCCTGGGAAGTCAACTTTGATTCCCAGTACAAGCTTTACGAGAACCTGACGCTGGCGGCTGAAATGGGCCTTGTGCGTCTTGATCTGGATAAGGATGTTTGGGGAAGCAAGCTCAACGGCGTTGACAAGACCGCATATAAGGTTGGCCTGAACTTGAACTATGCGTTCTAATCATTTTCTAGTGGAAGCAGTTCCACAGGAATGAAGCGAGGCCGGGACTCATTGCCAAGAAATGAGCCCCGGCCTTTTCCGTTCTATGAAGGGTTCATTGCCGGAGGAAGTAATACGGCATTGACGTTAAGGTAAAAGGGCCATTACCATTTTGGGTTGTAGATTTGGATGGATCTGCCAGAAAATATGATTGATATCTTTATACAGTGTAATGCAGTATTCTTTGGGTTTGTTTATAGCTAAGATTGATGTTTTGTTTCTGTAATTCAAGAGAGTGCTGAGGAAAGCGTTTTCAGCCGCGGAACACGCCAGCTAAAGAAATCAATGAAATCAATTGATATGAAACTGTATCAATCAAATGCTGCGCTAGGGCTATTTTCTTTGGCTGTATCATAGAAATGGTTGGTGCTTTTCTCTTGAATTTCCAAATGAAGAACCAATAAAATGCCTTGGCCATGGATTCCGCCAACGGGAAAAACGGATGAAAAGGCTGCATGTTCATCATCCTGTGGAAATGAAACAGCCACGCTTATGACAAAGCCTTCTTTTTTAGAATGCCCTATTGAAAAACGCTATGGCTGAGGCATAGTATTGGTTATTTGTTTGGGGGATTTCAAGAAACAGAATGCCAATCAGCTACTGTTGTACAGCCATTTGACTAGGCTATGTCATAGAAAATGGTTGATGTTTTTTTGGAGTTCCAAAGGGATAACCGGCAAAATGCCTTGGCTATGGATTCCGCAAAGGGGAAGGCTGGAGAAAAAGGCTGTATGTTCACCGTGCTGTGGAGAGGAAACAACCACATGCCATGACGAGCCTACGGCTGCTGATTGCTGGCAAAACAGGCTCCTCCGATTGCCGGGAGAGCCTGTTTTTATTGTGTCGGTAACGGGAGCACGTACCGTTTTTATCCCTCAACCCGTGACAGGGGCTGAGCCTGAGGGATGACGTGCACGTCAAGCTGCGGGAAGGCGATTTCCACCTGATGCGCGGCAAAGACTTCCACAATCCGGTGGCGGATAGCTGAGGCGGCATCCGTGGCGGTTCCGATATCCGACCAATACCGGAGTACGAAGTTCAGCGTGCTGTCAGCGAAATCCATGAACAGGACGAAGGGCTGAGGCCGCCGCACAATCTGCGGGACGGACTGCGCCACTTCAACCAGCAGCCGTTCCACGAGCTTGGGATCAGTCCCGTAGGCCACGCCGATGGCCACTTCGCGGCGCACGATGCGCCCGTTGCGCGTCCAGTTGATCAGGCGGTTGGAGACAAACTCCGAGTTCGGGACGAAGATGACGGCGTTGTCGAATGTTTCCACCGTGGTCGCGCGGACGCTGATCTTGCGGACGATGCCTTGCAGGTTGCCCACATCGATGACGTCGCCTTCGTGCAGGGTGCGGCTGAAAATCAGGATGAGGCCCGACAGGAAGTTGTTGACGATGGTTTGCATGCCGAAGCCGATGCCGACGGAGAGGCCCCCGGCGATGACCGCGAGGTTTTCCAGCCCAAACCCAAGGGCCTTCAGGGTAAAGAGGGCGAAGAGCGTCCACAGCCCGTAGGTGATGCCCGTCTGCATGGGCGGGATCAGGGTTTTGTCGATTTTGTATGACTGCGAGGCCACGCGGTTCAGGAACGAGCGGGAGGCTGTGATGGCCGCCCTCGTAATGTAGAACACGCTGACGATGAGGATAAGATGAACCATGTTGAACGAGGCGGAGCCGACCTGCACGCCGGTGCCGAGGTAATGCAGCAGGAGCAGCGCCCCGCCGGGCATGGCGATGACCCAGAGCACCATGCCGCACAAGATGAGCAGCAGCACGATGGGCGCGATGAAGGCCGCGACGAGGCCGGCGAGCACGCTGCGCTGGGCGTGCTGCTCACCGTCCTGCACGTCCGAGGAACGGTTGAGGATCTGGAGCAGGCCGATGATGAACTGGGTGTTGATGGCGAGGCAGTCGACGAGGATGAGCACGAGGATCGCCATGCGCGGCCAGCCGATGGCGGCGATGGCCATACTGAGCCAGACGGTCAGCCTGTGGACGTGCAGCAGGTTGTTTTCGATGCCGGGAAGCTCACCCGCATGCAGCTCCTTGAGGATGTACAGCGAAAGCAGGCCCACCGCAATCCAACCTAGGGAGAGGATGCCGCCGGGCAGGTTGGGATAGCTGAGCAGGATGCCGAGGCTTGAGGCGAGGTACATGGGCCAGAGCGGTGTGGGGCCCATCTTTTTGCCGAGGATGAAGCAGCGCATGCCCCATGCGAGGGTCATCTCGCCGCCGATGACGAGGATGCTGCCGAGTACGAGCAGCCCACGGAAGAGCTCGCCTTGGCTTCCGAAGGAGGCCCCGACCAGGGCGAGGCCGGAGAACTGCCACAGAAGGCTGCGCAGGATGCCGGATCGGGCGGCCGTGGGCATGGTGCCGTTCTTTTCGGCACGGACCATGCGGCGGTTGACGAAGAAGACGGCGACGCAGCCCAGGAGCAGCACATTGAGGAAACGCAGCCCCACGCCCTTCCATGCGGAAGGGTTGCGCGGGATTTCAATGCTCATGCGCAGGTTCATGTTCTGGAGCGTCTTTTCCCACTGTTCGGTGATTCCCTCCCATGCCACGGGATCGAAGAAGCGGCTCGGGACTGAAAAATAATAGGTCTGCCACAGGCTCGGCAGGTAGCCGGTCACGCTTGTGTGCATCTTCTCGATTTTGTTGAGCAGATCCGTGGCTGAGGAAAGTTCGAGCGTCAGCCGCTGATCCATTTTGCTGAGCTTGTTCCCAATGCGGCTGATGTTTTTCCACGTCTGCTGCTGATCGGGGTTCAGCTTTTCCTTGCTGCCCTTTTCCGGGAGGGGCGGGAGGCTCCTTTTCATCTGTTCCAGTGCGGCGATCTTGTCCTTGACCACGTTTTGTGCGGTCAGGACGGGCTGCATCTGCTGGCGCAGGCCCGATGCCTGCAATACGCCGCGCTGATCGATGGACTCCAGCATGATGGGATCGAGCTTGTGCGTCCCGGCCAGCGAGAACAGGCGCTGGGCGGCTTCCTCCATGCCGGGAAGGCTCTTGCGGAGCGGATTGATGATCGCCTTGAGGCTCCCGGCCAAGCCGTCGATCTCGATTTCCATCGCGTTCAGCTCGTCCAGGTTCTGCTTGAACGCCTCTTCCCACACGGCGTCGTCGGAGGCGGTGGACTCGCTTTTCTGCTGGGCGGCTTCGGCCTCCGCCTGAAGCTTGGCTGCCGCGGCCTCAGCCTCCTGACGCGCCCTTTCTTCGGCCTCCTGCTTGGCCTTGGCCTCCTCTTCGGCCTTGGCTTTGGCTTCGGCCTCAAGGCGGGCCTTTTCCTCGGCTTCCTGTTTGGCCTTCTCTTCAGCTTCGAGTTTGGCTTTTTCCTTGTCCGTCAGGGAGTCTTTGCCGGCGGCCTTGCCGGAGGACGCGTCAGCCGTTTTCTGGCCGGACGCGGCAGGGGCGTCCTTGCCGGAAGCGGCGAGCAGGGGCTGCGCGGCAAGGCTTGCGCACAGCAGCCCGGCCATCATGAACAGGGCGAAGCGCCCGAACGTGGATCGTGTGAAAAAACGCTGTAGGGACATGGTCTTCTATCCTTTATCAACTCGAAAAGATGTTCCCGTTCATACGGCAAAGCGTCAGGCCATGCAAGGCCGTTTGCCTGCGGAACGGGGGATGGGACGGTTCGTGCCGTATGGCGGGCCATCAGGAAGGAATGCCGTGTGAGCGCGCTGCCGCCTCGCTGGGCAAGGAAATATAAGGAAAGGGGCATTGGGGAGGTGTTTTGATGAAAAAAAACGAATATTACAATTTTGTAAAAATAGAATAAAAATCGAATGAATGAATTGATACCTAAAAATAAGTATGTTATTGGCTCATTGAATCGTCAAACAGGATATGTATTTTTCTTTTGACATTTAAAATAACAATTTTGTATAACACGTGTGTCGCCGGGCCGGAAGCGGCCCGCCAAGGGCCTTTTTGTATTGCTGCGGGCGGTTGCCGCCCGCACGGGAAACGCGGGATGGCGCGCCGTCACGAGCCCTGCCGCGCGTGGCGGGCAATCCGTATGAGGATGGAGGAAGCTATGTGCAGAATCGGAGCGATCAAAAGCAAGGTGCCGGTCGAACCGGCAAAAGCGTTGTATTTGATGCTTCCCCAACAGGAAGGGCATGACAATTCGGGTTATGCCATGGTGATGCAGGATCTGTACGGCGTGTTCGAGGGCCATAAGGACAAGCCGCTGCTGTCGCTGGCCTGCACGCCGCGCGGCGTCCGGATGGTCGATGCGTATATGGCGGAGCAGGGGTTCGAGCAGGTGTTGGAGTGGCTTCCGGACGTGGATCGGCGGCCCGGCCTCGATATCAAGGCCATGCCCTGTTATGTGTTCCGTAACTACGAGTATCCCGAAGCCTACAGGGGACGCCCGCAGGCCGAGCGTGAGGAACTCCTGCTCGACACGCGGCTTGCCCTGCGCCGGATGCTGGAAAAGGACGGGCAGGGGTTCGTCTATTCCTTCTGGCCCGATGTGCTGACCTTGAAGGAAATCGGCGATCCCCGCGACATCGCCGCCTATTTCCGGCTGTGGGACGGGGACGGCCCCCTGCGGGCGAAGAGCATCGTGACCCAATGCCGCCAGAACACGAACTACGACATCGTCCGGTATGCGGCGCATCCGTTCTTCCTTCAGGGCTATACCCTGTGCGCCAACGGGGAAAACACGTTCTATACGAAGAACACGGAGTACCAGAAGTCGTTGCACCGGGGATACGTCGGGTTCGAGTCGGACTCGCAGAATTTTCTCTACACCCTGCATTACGTGCTGCGCGAACTGAAGTGGCCCCTCAAGTATTTCAAGCACGTCATTACGCCGCTGCCCTTTGCGGAAGCGGAACGGCGCGGCGACCGCAAGGTGCTGAGCCTCATCCGCGAATCCCTCGCCCATCTGGAAATCAACGGCCCCAACACGATCATCGCCGTGCTCCCTGACGGAAGCATGATGACGTGCTGCGACTCCAAAAAGCTGCGCCCTGTGGTTGTGGGCGGCGACGGGACGACCATGGCGATTTCCTCCGAAGTCTGCGGGCTGAATGCGGTGCTGCCCGATCGGGATGCCTCGCGGGACATCTATCCCAACGAGCGGGAAGTTGTGCTCATCAATAACGATTTGGCGGTGCAAAGATGGAATCAGTGACCACGCAGGACATTGGCGTCAACGATTTGAGGTGGATCATCGACTATCGGCCTGAGCGCTGCACCATGTGCGGCAGCTGCGTGGCGGGGTGCACCTTGAACGCGCTTGAGGTCGCGGTCATGAGGCAGGATCTGACGGTCTCCCGTGCGAGCCGGCCGGAACCGGTTCGGGAGCACCTGGCCCGTCCCGTCATCCGGCAGAAGGCGAGCCTTGGCGAATCATGCGTCGGCTGCGGCATGTGTGAAAAAGTATGCCCCAATCAGGCCATCCGTCCCGTCCGCAACCCTGACAGCCGATATGCGCTGCTGGCCCGGACGAACGGCCCCACCAAGCGCGGCGGACGGACCAATCTGAACGCGCAGCGCACCCTTGATCACATCGTCGTGGGCCGCATCAGCCAGATGACCGACCCGGCGCTGGATTCCGAGCGGCATACCTTTGACATTCTGGCCCCGTTCGGGCGTGTGCTCCTGCCCGGAGAGCTTCCTTTGCGCGCCGAGGGCGGCGAACTCAGGCTTGAGGGGAAAACGCCCCCGCTGCACTGGATTTATCCGGTCATTTTCAGCGACATGTCCATCGGCGCGCTGTCCACGCGGGCGTGGGAGGCCATTGCGCTGGCTACGGCCTACCTCAACGAGCAATGCGGCCTTCCCGTGCGCATGAGTTCGGGCGAGGGCGGTATGCCCGTCAAGCTGTTGGAATCCGAGCGGCTCAAGTACATGATCCTGCAAATCGCTTCCGGGCATTTCGGCTGGAACCGCATCATCAAGGCCATGCCCCGCATGAAGGCGGACCCGGCGGGCATCCTGATCAAGATAGGGCAGGGCGCCAAGCCCGGCGACGGCGGCCTGCTCCCCGCCGCCAAGGTGGCCCCGCACATTCAGGCCATCCGCGGCGTCCCAAAGGCGACCCTACATTCGCCGCCGAACCATCAGGGGCTTTATTCCATCGAAGAATCGGTCCAGAAGATGCACTTGTCCCTGAACGCGGCCTTCGGGTTCCGCGTTCCCGTGGCCATCAAGTGCGCGGCCTCGGCAACGTCCGTATCGGTCTACAACAACCTGCTCCGCGATCCGTACAAAATCTGCGGCGGGTTCTTCATCGACGGCATTCAGGGCGGCACCGGCGCGGCGAACGAGGTTTCGCTCGATCATACGGGGCATCCGGTGGTTTCCAAGCTACGCGACTGCTACCTCGCCGCCGTGCGGCAGGGATTGCAGGGGCAGATCCCGTTGTGGGCGGGCGGCGGCATCGGCATGACCGGGACGGCGGCGGCCGACGCCTTCAAGATGATCTGCCTCGGCGCGAACGGCGTGTTCCTCGGCAAGATCCTCATTCAGCTTCTGGGATGCGTGGGCAATGAGCAGGGCCGCTGCAACGCCTGCTCCACGGGCAGATGCCCCACCGGCATCTGTACGCAGGACCCGCGCCTCGTCCACCGGCTGGACGTCGATCGCGGCGCTCAAAATATTGTAGATTATATGCTGGCGTTGGACGGCGAACTGCGCAAACTGATGGCTCCCATCGGCAACAGCTCGTTGCCGGTGGGCCGTTCCGACGCCCTTGTGACGACGGACAGGGCCGTGGCCGACAAGCTCGGCATCCAATACGTGTGCTAGGAGGGCGCGACATGTTGACAATCAAGACATTGCAAGGGACGCACCGCATGTCGACCCAGGACTTGCTTCTCGTCATTGAGGAAGCGGTCGGCAACGGCGAGACATCGTTTGAAATCGAAGCGTCGGGCCAGCACGACATTGGCGGCCCGCTGTGGAACAGGGAAGGCAAGGCCCTGCGGTTCCGTGTGACCAACCCCGGCCAGCGCGTCGGCTCCATGTGCCTCGACAATACGGAAATCCTTGTGGACGGCCCCGCGCCCGCCGATGTGGGCTGGCTGAACGCGGGAGGCCGCATTGTCGTGCGTGGGGATGCGGGCGACACCGCCGGGCACTGCGCGGCGGCGGGCGTCATCCATATCGGCGGCCGGGCGGGGGCCCGATCCGGTTCGCTCATGAAGCACGATCCCCTTTATGAGCCGCCGGAACTGTGGGTGCTCAAGAATGTGGGCAGTTTTTCCTTCGAGTTCATGGGCGGGGGCAAGGCCGTGGTCTGCGGTTATGATTGCGAAGGGCTTCCTTCCGTCCTTGGCGAACGTCCCTGCGTGGGCATGGTCGGCGGCATAGTGTATGTCCGCGGCGCACTTTCCGAGGACGTTGCGGACGATCTCGCCGTATCCGGGCTGGAACCGGATGATGTCGCCTACCTTGAGGCCGGGATGGAAACATTTTTGTCCGCCGTGGGCAGGCCGGAACTGCGTGCCGTCCTCAGCGATTGGAGCGAGTGGCGGAAGATTCATCCCCTTACCTTAGGGGGACATTCCCCTAGGCCCGATCCCATGCCGATGAAAGTGTTCCGGGCCAAGGAGTGGATACAGGGCGGCATCTTCAGCGACGTATGCCGTGACGATTTCTCCGTGAACGCCACCGTAGCGCGCGGCCTGTACCGCCAGCGCGTCCCCTCGTGGGACAACG
This sequence comes from Bilophila sp. T19-St14, assembly GCF_059728385.1. NCBI lineage: Bacteria > Pseudomonadati > Thermodesulfobacteriota > Desulfovibrionia > Desulfovibrionales > Desulfovibrionaceae > Bilophila > Bilophila sp. T19-St14. The sequence goes on along the minus strand of NZ_BAAGFT010000001.1, from coordinate 779,237 downwards.
CCGCCTGTGCCGCGCCCTGTGAGTTCCGTTGCCCGGCCTCTATCCCCACACAGCGACGGTACAACCTGCTGCGTGCGGGCAAGGTGGAGGAAGCCTACAAGCTGGTGCTCGACTATACGCCGTTCCCCGGTTCGGTATGTGGCGGCGTGTGTCCCAACCCGTGCATGGAAGGGTGCACACGCGGCGGCATCGACGAAGCCGTCCAAATCGGGGCGCTCGGGCGCTGTTCCATTGATGTGGCCTTGCCCCGTCCCACTGGGCGTACCGGCAAAAAAGTCGCCGTGATCGGCGGCGGGGTCGCGGGGTTGAGCGCCGCATGGCGGCTTGCCCGGAAGGGGCATGAGGTCACCGTCTACGAAGCCGACGACCGCATGGGCGGCAAGTTGGAGCAGGTCATCCCCCGCGCCCGTCTTCCGCACGAGGTTTTGGAAAAGGAACTGAAGCGCATTGAGGACATGGGCGTGCGTTTCGTGACCGGCAGCCGGGTTGACGCGGACGGGTTCCAACGGCTCCGGCGGGAAAGCGATGCGGTGATCGTCGCCACCGGAGGGCATATCCCCCGCGTGTTCCCGTGGCCCGGCCACGAGAAGATTGTGGCGGGCATCGATTTCCTCAAGGCCATCAACAAGGGCGGGAACCCTCGTGTCGGCCGGAATGTCATCGTCATCGGCTGCGGCAACGCGGGCATGGATGCCGCAGCCGGGGCCTATGCGATGGGCGCGGAAAGCGTGACCTGCATCGACGTGCAGAAACCGGCGGCCTTTGCCCATGAAATCGCGCACATCGAAGCGCTGGGCGGCAAGCTGCTCTGGCCGGTGATGACCAAGGAAATAACCGATGACGGGCTCATCACGGCGGACGGGACGCTCATCCCCGGCGATATGGTCATCATCACCATCGGCGAATCCCCGGATTTGGGCTACCTGCCTGAAGGCGTGCGGAAATTCCGCGATTGGGTCGTTCCCGGGGCGGACATGAGCCTTCTTGAAAACGTGTTCGCGGCGGGCGACGTGATCAAACCCGGATTGCTGGCGGATGCCATCGGAACGGGAATCAAGGCGGCTGAGGCCGTTGACGCCTCGCTTCGCGGTGTGGCCTATGCGCCCGTCGAGAAGAAGCCGGTACCCTCAGGGCAATTGAGCACAGCGTATTTCGCCCGTTGTCCTCATGGCGATCTGCCTGCCGCGAACCGGGATTTTGACCGTTGTGTCAGTTGCGGAACCTGCCGGGATTGCAGAATGTGCTTGGAATCCTGCCCGGAGGGGGCCATCAGCCGGGAAACGCTGGCGGGCGGCGCATATCGGTATGTTTCCGATCCCGATCGGTGCATCGGATGCGGCATCTGCTCCGGCGTCTGTCCCTGCGGCATTTGGACGATGCATCCCAATGTTCCGCTGGAGTAGGGGAGGCGCACGGAAGATTGGGGAGGGAGGAGCTTTTTGAATAGGCTGTGTCATAGGAAATGGTTGATGCTTTATTTCTCAAAAATTCCAAGGGAATAACCAATAAAATGCCCCAACTGTGGAGTCCGCCAATGGAAAAATGAGAGAAAAGGTCTCTATTTTGACCATACTGTGGAGATGAAACAACCATAGCCTATGACAGGGCCTCTGAATACAGTTTCTCCTTCCCTAAAAAACGCCTTCTCTCCGTTTTAAACATGTTCATTTTTATTGAACTCTGCCCACAGGAGAGGACGGGGAAAAGGTCTGTTGTGCCATGATTGATGCAGGGAAAGGCTTCCTGCTCTCAAGAAAATACCTTCGACTATGGGGCTAAGGGAAGCCTTTCCTTTTTTGGGAGATGCTACGGTTTATCCTGTAGGGATGAGCTTCCTCTGTGGCATATCCGTACGAGGGCAAGGTTCGGTTCATTCCTCTTTCTTTGAATGGAAAGAAAACGAAATGACGCCAACGTCCCCGTTAAGCTGACTTTTGCTTGGTGCGCCCGCGTACGGATAGTTATCGCCCTAGGGTGTGTCGCTATTTGTATATAGCTATTTGAAATTATTAAAATGATTTTTATGGTTTGAAAAATAATTAAATAATTTCAATAGATTATATCTAATAACGACACGACCTAGGCTTGTTCACACAAACAGAGAATAAATATAATCTCTATAAATGATTATATTTATTTTTGAGCGATGCTGTATTTTTCTTCAAAGCTCTATTATGGTACTTGGTTGTTTTATTTCATCAATATACTAAAAAATAGATGCTTTTTCTTCAATTTTTTCGCAGGCAGGCTCCATGATTGGGGGGATTGGTTATTTCTTTGGAATTTCAAGAAGTAAGGCACCAACCGTTTTCTATGGCACAGCCCTCTTCAACACTCTTCAATCATGGGAAAAATTCAGCATAACGTGAACACGCCCTAGCTTTGTGTCGTTAACTGTGTATAATTTATTGAAATTATTAACTATTTTTTTAAATCATAAAATATTATTTTAATAATTTCAAATAATTGCATTCAGTGTAACGACACGCCCCAGACAGTTTGCCTCATGATCGGGAGAAGGCCCCCTCTTGTTTTTCACTATGCCTTCGCTTCCGCACAGGTGGAAATGGTGGCCTTGGCGACATTGTTTGAATGATAGCCGATGTGCTCAATGATACCGAGGATATCCACATAGACAAGGCCGGTTTCGGAGTCGCATTCCTGCTTGTCCAGACGCTGGATGTGGCGGTTCCGAAGCTCGACTTCAAGGCCGCGCAGCTTCCCGGCGATGGGGGCGACTTCACGCGCCTTGTCGGGATCGTCGTTGATGAAGCCGTCCAGCGCGGTCACAATGGCGTGGTGGGCTTCGGCGTACATGCCGGAGAGTTCCGTCATGGCCTGCGGGGAGAAATCCTTCGGCCTGTTCTGGCGGTACGCATAGTACTCAAGGAGCTTCTTGCCGTAATCGCCGATGCGTTCGATGTTCCCGGAGCTGGCGACATACAGCGTCAGCACACGGGCCGCGTCGTCGGAAATCCCGGCCTGCATGATGTCCTCGGCATAGGCTTTGACGGCCTTATGCAGTTGGTCGATTTTGGTTTCGGTCTCTTCGATTTTGGGGATGAGGTCTTTCCTATTATTGAAGAAGACCTCCTGAACCGAATCAAGAAGATGGATAGCCAAAAAGCCCATGTAGGCGCATTCGTTCTTGACCGCTTCCACGGCGATGCCGGGGGTGGCCTCGATGAGCTTGGGATCGAGATACTGGGCCCCTTCGACGGTCTTGTGGGCCTTGTCGGGCAGGAGCCTGCGGATAAGCGTCGCGAACAGCTTGACGAAGGGCAGGAAAATGATGGTGTTGAAGACGTTGAACAGCGTATGGGCGTTGGCGATCTGGTGGGCGATGCCCGTCGCCGTCATGGCGATCAACTCTTGGTAGAGCGGGAGGATGGTGAGGAAAATGCATACGCCGATGACATTGAAGAGCACATGGGCGGCGCAGGCTTGTTTGGCTGTCCTATCCGTGCCGATGGAGGCGAGGACTGCGGTTATGGTGGTTCCGATATTGTCGCCTAGGATGATGGGGATGGCCGCGTGGAGGGGCAGGAGGCCCTGCACCCCAAGGGCGATGGTCAGGCCGACCGTAGCGGCGCTGGATTGGACAAGAAGGGTGAGCAGCGTTCCGGCTAGAACCCCCATAAGCGGGTTGTAGCTGAACATGAGGAACAATTCCTTTTCATTACGGAGAAAACTCATGGAGGATTCCATGGTCTGCATGCCCACGAAGAGCAGGCCGAAACCCAACAGGCCGTTGCCGGCGTACTTCTGTACCTTGGAGCGTCCGAAGAAGGAGAGGAGCACGCCTATAATAATGAAGAGGTAGGCGTAGTCTTGGATCTTGATGGCGAGGATCTGGCCCGTAACCGTGGTTCCGATGTTGGCGCCCATGATGACGCCGATGGCCTGCGTCAGGGTCATGAGCCCCGCATCGACGAAACTGACCGTCATGACCGTGGTGGCGCTGCTGCTTTGGATGAGAATGGTAACGCAGGCACCCACCAGCACGCCCATGATCGGCGTTTTGGTCAGTGTTCCGATAAGCTGTCGCAATCGGTCCCCGGCTATCAGCTGTAAGGCCTCACTGATCAGCTTGATGGCGAAGAGGAAGAGCCCAACGCCGCCAAGAAGCTGAATGATGCTTTGTACAGACATGAAGACGCTCCTTAGAGTTTGGTTCGACTCTTGCCCCATGAAAAGATGAACTGTCAAGGGAATTCCCGACGAATTCGGATACCCGGTACTTCAAAAAAGGAGAACGACATTTTTTTAGAGTATCATGATGATAAAATTTCCTTTATTTATCGCGTATTATTTGTTGATAACGTCCGCAGCGTGGGAAAAACGCCGATTTTTCCCAAAAAAAAGCTTGCCAGCCATCCTGAATTTCGCTAGTTACATCCCTGCACGACGCGGAGAGGTGTCCGAGCTGGTCGAAGGAGCACGATTGGAAATCGTGTGTACTCAAAAGGTACCGGGAGTTCGAATCTCCCCCTCTCCGCCAGAAATTTTGAACCCACTGGAAACAGTGGGTTTTTTGTTTTTGGCATGAGCTTTATTCCTGTGGATACAGTTCAGGGATACATTTGAGGCTCATCATGCCATTTGTCGGGGTATCTTCTTACTCCCGGTACCGTTCCTACCAGACGACCCATCGCGGTATTCCCTACATCCGCATTCTTGTTCCCAACCATCTGCAATCACTGATTGGTCAACGCGAGATCAGACGTTCTCTGAATGGTCTGGACAGCCGTAGTGCCCGTACCAAGGCGTTGCGGCTCTCGCTTGCTGCCCAACATTTTTTTGCCTTGGCTGATGATCTTGCCCATGAACGGATACATTCCGTGCAGGAAGAAACTATTCAATCATTTGGTATCACAAGAGAAAACATCAAATCTGTGGGTACATTTCTTTTTGATTCCACACTGAAAAAGACCTGTCTCCGGCTTCCCTGACCCTCTTGCTCCCTTCTTTCCTGAGGGAGCAAAAGGGGACCCTTTCCGTCAAAATGTTTTCTGAAAAAGCTGTTCCTGTTCGCAAAGAATCCATAGAGGACGAACCACCTGCCATTAAAGACGAACACAATCTTCCTACCCGTTCAGCTGAAACAACACGCCGCAGGATCAAACTGGAAGGGAAAAAGGAACTCCCCAATCTCAGGGAGGCGCTGGACGCCTATGTAAAGGCCAAGATGCTTACATGGTCAGCCGCAAGCGCCAAGGACATTCCTCCTCAGGTGCGGCAGTTCGTGGAAATAGTGAGGGAACTGGAACATGGTCGGGATATTCGTGTGGATGAGCTTTCCCGTGAGCACATCCGAAGCTACTTTGATACGCTGAAACACCTGCCCTGCCGCCTTTGCGGGCAGAGGCAGTTTGCGGGCAAGGGCTGGCTCCAGCTTGCCGATATGGGACGCTCCGGGCAGATCGAACGGCTTTTGAGCGTGAAGACGATGGAAGTCCGCCAGACGAACGTGCGAAGTTTCGTCAACTGGTGTGAGTTGGAGTATCGCGGAGCTGTACAGGCCAAGTACGTGAACTCAGGGTTCCCGAAGGTTCTTTCCGGCAAGGACATCAGACGAAAAGGAGTGAAGCGTGAGGCGTTCACACAAGATGAGCTGAAAGCCCTTTTTGGGGATATGGGAAAATACGTTCAGGCAACGGAAGGTGTACCGTCACGCTTCTGGGCTCCGTTGATTGCGCTGTATTCCGGGATGCGGCTGGAAGAGATTTGCCAGCTTCATCTTTCCGATATCGTGAAGGTGGATGGAGTGCTGTGCTTCTCCATCAATGAGGAAAGCGGGGGCTCCGGGTATGTGAAGCACGTCAAGAGCTCTGCCGGCATCCGCAAGGTGCCCGTCCATCCCCATTTGTGGGATGAACTCGGACTGAAGAAGTTTGTTGCTTCCAGATGGACGAAAACGCCGGAGGAAAACTACACGTCGACTCTGCTTTTTCCTGATTTACAGGAAAGGGTAAACGCCGTGAACCATGCCACTGTGAAGCTCGGTTCCGCCCTGACGCACTGGTTTACGCGCTATCGTCGTTCCGTGGGAGTGGGAGGACAACATGGTGAGCCGAGCACCAAGGCTTTCCATAGCTTCCGCCATACGGTGATCGAGTATCTGCACAAAGAGGCCCGTGTGGACCTTTCCATGCTTCAGGCCGTGGTTGGGCATGAGATGGTGGATATGGGGGTAACGGAGAACTATGCTGGTGACTGGCCCGTGAAGGTGTTGTTGACTGATGTTATAAGCCGATTAGACTGGAAATTAATTTAAGAAATAATTAGCAGCCAACAGGATATTTGGGGGACTGGAGAGTTACGCTTTTAGGCCATATTCTTTTTATAGCACGAACTATCGTATATTTGGGAGAATTAATATGTAACTATTTAAAATAATAAGATATTTTTAGGTTTAGAAAAGGACTGACATCAGGAGTGTTATGTTGTTATATTAATAACAAATTATTTAAAAGTGTGAGGCTTTGTGTGCCAACCGATAATTAATAATCATATAGCTGGATAAAGATCGACGAAGCCTGTTTTGGTTACTATGCGCTTCAAGAAGTATAAAGTAATACTTTTTGAGGCTTTTTGTTTTTTGTAACTCCTTTTCACTGATAGAACTAAAATCAAAATCGATATTGATGTAGCTATTTATGAGGACTTATTTTGGAGAAAAATGCAAACATCTCCAAATTTTGTTAAGAAAGTTGTACTGTTAGTTTGGCCTGATGCTCAGTTAAATGATAATGAAATTGCCTTTAGTAACTATAGTGTTTCTCTTAATACAGAAAGTTGTAGTAGTTATATATCGAAAAGGAACTATAATTTATACAAATATTTAGATAGAAGTGATTATGATGATAAGTGTATTGGTTTTGCTTGTGGATCTTCCATGTCGATGGGGTATTATTGGGAGCCATTGATTAATATAAAAATTGATATACTGAATCAAAATATAGTCCGTAACCTTATGTACCGTCTTGGTATGTTTTTATACTTAATGAACGATATACTTTTAATAAAAAAGCATGTCATGAACGTATAATTATAGATACTTATTCTTTTAAAAATATTTATGAAAAGCGTTTAATAGATTTACTAAAAAATATTATCTAGTGCGTTACGGCTTCACACAGGCAAAGTATTTTTTGTATCATTGTGAGGATGGTTGTTTTGACTTTGCGGTTGCTTATTTTAATCATCCTATTGGAAAGACTGTAAAAATTGCCATAACAGCATGGCATGAAAACCAATATCAAGAACGAGTAGTGTTCGATGCTATTCATCCTAGAAAAAAGGCTTCTCTTTATAGGGTAAATAATATTGTTAACTGTCGTAACCGAGTCTAGACTGTTCTCATTTGCCCTGATGAATATATTTTCGACATAATTAGCAATCAACATAGGTGGTTGAAATCGTGCATGCTGGTGACGACATATAGTTCTGTTGAAGAAACGGATTGGAGTGTCCTGCATGGATTATCTCCTGTCATTTTGCCGCATAGTACTGAGGAAGGTTGCCGCGAGGCCTATCGGCTTTATCGAATACTGGAAACACAGGGCATTTAGCACTCGATTCATAAACAGACTACAGGCTGAAAAATATGACGATTGGGCCCTTGGAAAGGATTTACGTAAAGCTTTATCCGACTCTGTAACACCACTTAGAATTGGGGATTTTGCAGCCTTTTGTAAAAAAGAATACGCTGTGGATCCTCCAGTAGGTATTTTGCCGAAAGCTGTCTCTCTACTGGAGCTGAGCTCAGGTACGGAACGCGAGATTCTTCTTGATAGACTTCTTCGGTTGGGAGATCAGATGATCTTGTACGCGAGGCGAGGAGTAAGAAAAAGCTTGCTCTCTGCCTTCCTGATGGTTTGCTTTGCCTCTGGGAAAAAAGCGCTTGATGGGAAAATTTGTCCTTCGAGGCCGTACCGTGTTCCTCTCATTGATGGAGAGTTGTCCGAGGGTGATCTGCAACAGCGTTTCCGTGCCATATGCAGCGGATTGGGGCTTTCTAAAGACGTTCTTTCTAACATTATGGTGAGAAGTGCGATTCATGAGAGAAAAGATCTTGTTCTCGATACGGAGAATGGTTGGGCGGATCTTGAACCGGATATGTGGCTTGCCGATATTATTGTGGTCGACAGTCTTTTCTTGGCATTTCCGTCCGCGATGGGGACAGATTTTTCTGGAACCGCGCGTTTGAATGATTTTTATGGGTGGTGCAAGAGAAGAGTGAAAACAGCCATCGTTGTTGATCACCAGGGGAAAAAAGGTGATACGCCGTTTGGATCTATGGGGAAGGACATCGGACTGGATGTAGTTCTTCAGCTGATTGGTGAAAAACAAGACAAGACTCTGAAGATTATGAAGTGTAGGAATTTTTCGACACATTCTGACAGCTGGAAGAAATTTCGGATCAGCGAGACGGGGGATAGAATTTTTTTTGAAGGGCAACAACTAGCATCTCTTTCAACTCATGAAGACAATTGCTCTTCTTCCGAATCCAATGAGGAAGAATTCCAAGAGATTGATGAGGCAAGTTCTCTGGACGACACCAGTAGGGAAATCCTGAAGTATGTCACGGAACATTCCAATCTGTCACAGAAAGAAATAGTAGAAAATTTGGTCAAGGTTAATGTCGCAAGCAGGAGTACAATCTATAAGAGGCTTTCTCTATTGAAAGAAAAGGGCCTTATTCCTTCTGGGCTTAAACGGGATAACGATGCAGAGGAGATAGCCAAAGAGTCTTCTACGGAAGATGTCGACGAGTAGTTTTCATCTGTCCAGTCTTGGTATCATGCTCCCCTAAGGGGAGCATGATGGTGAACGGACGAGACTGGAAGATTGGAGGTCAGGCTCTTTTACTACATTCTAACTTTTTATATTAAACATAATATATTGAAATAAAAATATTTTTGTATTTTATTCTCGATCCACCTCGAAATTTCCTTCCTTTTGAAAGGTTCAAAAAATTTTTTCTGGACGGACTTGGCCTGTTTTTAAAGGCTGTGTCATAGAAAACGGTTGATGCTTTATCTCTTGAAATTCAAAAGGGATAACCAACAAAATCCCCCGGTCATGGAGCCCGCCAGCGGAAAATTGGAGAAAAAGCATATATTTTTCAGTATATTGTCGAGACAAAACAACCATGTGCTATGACAGAGCCTTTTTAAAAAGAATGAAATATTAGCGGATATCACTGGAGAGTGTTGGCAACAATTGTGTGGGTGGGAGAAAGGTAAAACAGAAAAATTCCTTTTTAAGAGTTTTTTTTAAAAAAATAATATTTAATTTAAAATAGTTATAAAAATTCTGTCAAAAGGTTAATACCTTATCAAACATTTCCTCTTGACTTAATACGAAGGAAATGCGTAACATAAAGACGTTAGCCATATTGGTATTTGGCTTTATCGTTCCTGCTGGTATTGGAACTTGTGTGTGGAAAGACGCGTTACGTCTTTTTAAATACAAGTAACCAGGTGATATAGCAGGATTTTTTTATGCTCTCTCTCTCTCTCTCTCTCTCTCTCTCTCTCTCTCTCTCTCTCTCTCTCTCTCTTTCTCTCTTAATCGTTATCTTTTGGCGTAATCCTCCTTCCATTCCTCCGCCTGAATAAGCCCTGTCCGGTGTACTGCCGGCGCAGGGCTTTTTGCGTGGTAATCATTTTTTTCCAGCCCCTTCTTTTTCCAGGAGACAACCATGCCTGATGTGCGCCTTGTAAAGCCCGCTGCGGGTATATCCCAGAATATTGTTTGTGAACCGCAGGCCCGTTTCGTTTTTGATTTTCCTACGGATGCCGCTACACTGTCCCGTTCCGGAGACAATCTTGTCCTGACCTTCGAGGACGGGAGCAGTCTCCAGCTTGAAAATTTCTATACGGCCTATTCCAGCGAGAACATGCCTTCCTTCTCTGTGGAGGGAGTTGAGATTTCCGGTCAGGACTTCTTCGCGGCCATGAATGAACCCGACCTGATGCCTGCTGCCGGTCCTGCCTCCAATGCGGGGCAGGGAAACGGCGCCCGCTATCATGAGTACACAAGCGCAGACCTTCTTGACGGGCTTGACCGTCTTGACGGTCTGGATGTGGGCTGGACGGACAGCAATATCCCGTTTGACGATCTGGAAGCCTTTGGCACGGATGAAAGTTCCGCTGTTGACTATTCCGTCACCATCACTCCCGGTATCGGGAATAGTTTTCTTAGTGTCTCGGAAAAGGACTGGACTCCGGAAACGCACCCTGAAGCGTCCGGGAATATGCTCATCACCGCTCCCGATGGCGTTGCTTCCATTGTTTTTGGCGGCGTTACCATTTTTGAGAATGGCGCGATGACGGGTAATCTCGTCACTGTGGATGGAGGGCATTTCGAGTTTGCTTTCGATGAGTCTACTGGACGCCTTGACTATACCTTTGTTCTGGATGATGCGGCAACTCACGATAAGAGTCTCGGAAACGACGAGCAGGTTTCACACAACTTTACTATCACAGTAACGGACACGGATGGTGACAGTGCCAGCGGCGAAGTTCGGCTTGATATCATCGACGATATGCCGACCTTGACGGTGGGTGAGTTCTCCGGCGCGTACGGTGAAGGCATTGACGGTACGGTGAACTTCGGCTTCGGCGCGGACAACGGCGAAGGTGCGAAGATCGAGCTTTCCGTGAACGGCGGTGAAAAGGTTGCAGGCGTCAGCACTGACGGCGGCAAGACCTGGACGTTCACTGTGGAGGGCAAGACGGTGACGCTGAATGCGGAAACGGGTGAGTTCCACTATGACCTGCCTGCTTCCGGTTCCGATGCCGAATACAGCTTCCAGTTTACGGTGACGGACGCGGACGGCGACATGGTGAGTGCGCCTGAAGCTGTGAATGTCAAGGTGGAAGGCACCGACCTGTCCGGCATGAAGGGTAACGTGATTGGTGACGATGCCAACGTGCTTACCGAGACGGCAGTTTCCGTGACGATGCCTGAACTTCCTGCGGGCGTGACCCTGGTCGCGAACCAGACTGTGAACGTGACGGATGAGGACGGCACTGTGTACGGCCAGCTGATAGTGGATGCCGAGGGCAACGTGACGTTCAAGCAGACGGAAGCGTACAGCGGCGGGAAGCACGGCGAGCAGGGCGAAGAGCTCGCGACGGGCTTCAGCGGCAGCCTGAATGTGACCCTTGCGGACGGCACGGAGTCCAGCATCACTGTGGATGTGAGCATCCGTGACGATATGCCGACCTTGACGGTGGGTGAGTTCTCCGGCGCGTACGGTGAAGGCATTGACGGTACGGTGAACTTCGACTTCGGCGCGGACAACGGCGAAGGTGCGAAGATCGAGCTTTCCGTGAACGGCGATGAAAAGGTTGCAGGCGTCAGCACTGACGGCGGCAAGACCTGGACGTTCACTGTGGAGGGCAAGACGGTGACGCTGAATGCGGAAACGGGTGAGTTCCACTATGACCTGCCTGCTTCCGGTTCCGATGCCGAATACAGCTTCCAGTTTACGGTGACGGACGCGGACGGCGACATGGTGAGTGCGCCTGAAGCTGTGAATGTCAAGGTGGAAGGCACCGACCTGTCCGGCATGAAGGGTAACGTGATTGGTGACGATGCCAACGTGCTTACCGAGACGGCAGTTTCCGTGACGATGCCTGAACTTCCTGCGGGCGTGACCCTGGTCGCGAACCAGACTGTGAACGTGACGGATGAGGACGGCACTGTGTACGGCCAGCTGATAGTGGATGCCGAGGGCAACGTGACGTTCAAGCAGACGGAGGCGTACAGCGGCGGGAAGCACGGCACGCAGGGCGAAGAGCTCGCGACGGGCTTCAGCGGCAGCCTGAATGTGACCCTTGCGGACGGCACGGAGTCCAGCATCACTGTTGATGTGAGCATCCGTGACGATATGCCGACCTTGACGGTGGGTGAGTTCTCCGGCGCGTACGGTGAAGGCATTGACGGTACGGTGAACTTCGGCTTCGGCGCGGACAACGGCGAAGGCGCGAAAATCGAGCTTTCCGTGAACGGCGGTGAAAAGGTTGCAGGCGTCAGCACTGACGGCGGCAAGACCTGGACGTTCACTGTGGAGGGCAAGACGGTGACGCTGAATGCGGAAACGGGTGAGTTCCACTATGACCTGCCTGCTTCCGGTTCCGATGCCGAATACAGCTTCCAGTTCACGGTGACGGACGCGGACGGCGACGTGGTGAGTGCGCCTGAAGCTGTGAATGTCAAGGTGGAAGGCACCGACCTGTCCGGCATGAAGGGTAACGTAATTGGTGACGATGCCAACGTGCTTACCGAGACGGCAGTTTCCGTGACGATGCCTGAACTTCCTGCGGGCGTGACCCTGGTTGCGAACCAGACTGTGAACGTGACGGATACGGACGGCACTGTGTACGGCCAGCTGATAGTGGATGCCGAGGGCAACGTGACGTTCAAGCAGACGGAGGCATACAGCGGCGGGAAGCACGGCACGCAGGGCGAAGAGCTCGCGACGGGCTTCAGCGGCAGCCTGAATGTGACCCTTGCGGACGGTACGGAGTCCAGCATCACTGTTGATGTGAGCATCCGTGACGATATGCCGACCTTGACGGTGGGTGAGTTCTCCGGCGCGTACGGTGAAGGCATTGACGGTACGGTGAACTTCGGCTTCGGCGCGGACAACGGCGAAGGCGCGAAAATCGAGCTTTCCGTGAACGGCGGTGAAAAGGTTGCAGGCGTCAGCACTGACGGCGGCAAGACCTGGACGTTCACTGTAGAGGGCAAGACGATGACGCTGAATGCGGAAACGGGTGAGTTCCACTATGACCTGCCTGCTTCCGGTTCCGATGCCGAATACAGCTTCCAGTTTACGGTGACGGACGCGGACGGCGACATGGTGAGTGCGCCTGAAGCTGTGAATGTCAAGGTGGAAGGCACCGACCTGTCCGGCATGAAGGGTAACGTGATTGGTGACGATGCCAACGTGCTTACCGAGACGGCAGTTTCCGTGACGATGCCTGAACTTCCTGCGGGCGTGACCCTGGTCGCGAACCAGACTGTGAACGTGACGGATACGGACGGCACTGTGTACGGTCAGCTGATAGTGGATGCCGAGGGCAACGTGACGTTCAAGCAGACGGAGGCATACAGCGGCGGGAAGCACGGCACGCAGGGCGAAGAGCTCGCGACGGGCTTCAGCGGCAGCCTGAATGTGACCCTTGCGGACGGCACGGAGTCCAGCATCACTGTTGATGTGAGCATCCGTGACGATATGCCGACCTTGACGGTGGGTGAGTTCTCCGGCGCGTACGGTGAAGGCATTGACGGTACGGTGAACTTCGGCTTCGGCGCGGACAACGGCGAAGGCGCGAAAATCGAGCTTTCCGTGAACGGCGGTGAAAAGGTTGCAGGCGTCAGCACTGACGGCGGCAAGACCTGGACGTTCACTGTGGAGGGCAAGACGGTGACGCTGAATGCGGAAACGGGTGAGTTCCACTATGACCTGCCTGCTTCCGGTTCCGATGCCGAATACAGCTTCCAGTTCACGGTGACGGACGCGGACGGCGACGTGGTGAGTGCGCCTGAAGCTGTGAATGTCAAGGTGGAAGGCACCGACCTGTCCGGCATGAAGGGTAACGTGATTGGTGACGATGCCAACGTGCTTACCGAGACGGCAGTTTCCGTGACGATGCCTGAACTTCCTGCGGGCGTGACCCTGGTCGCGAACCAGACTGTGAACGTGACGGATACGGACGGCACTGTGTACGGTCAGCTGATAGTGGATGCCGAGGGCAACGTGACGTTCAAGCAGACGGAGGCATACAGCGGCGGGAAGCACGGCACGCAGGGCGAAGAGCTCGCGACGGGCTTCAGCGGCAGCCTGAATGTGACCCTTGCGGACGGTACGGAGTCCAGCATCACTGTTGATGTGAGCATCCGTGACGATATGCCGACCTTGACGGTGGGTGAGTTCTCCGGCGCGTACGGTGAAGGCATTGACGGTACGGTGAACTTCGGCTTCGGCGCGGACAACGGCGAAGGCGCGAAAATCGAGCTTTCCGTGAACGGCGGTGAAAAGGTTGCAGGCGTCAGCACTGACGGCGGCAAGACCTGGACGTTCACTGTGGAGGGCAAGACGGTGACGCTGAATGCGGAAACGGGTGAGTTCCACTATGACCTGCCTGCTTCCGGTTCCGATGCCGAATACAGCTTCCAGTTCACGGTGACGGACGCGGACGGCGACGTGGTGAGTGCGCCTGAAGCTGTGAATGTCAAGGTGGAAGGCACCGACCTGTCCGGCATGAAGGGTAACGTAATTGGTGACGATGCCAACGTGCTTACCGAGACGGCAGTTTCCGTGACGATGCCTGAACTTCCTGCGGGCGTGACCCTGGTTGCGAACCAGACTGTGAACGTGACGGATACGGACGGCACTGTGTACGGTCAGCTGATAGTGGATGCCGAGGGCAACGTGACGTTCAAGCAGACGGAGGCATACAGCGGCGGGAAGCACGGCACGCAGGGCGAAGAGCTCGCGACGGGCTTCAGCGGCAGCCTGAATGTGACCCTTGCGGACGGTACGGAGTCCAGCATCACTGTTGATGTGAGCATCCGTGACGATATGCCGACCTTGACGGTGGGTGAGTTCTCCGGCGCGTACGGTGAAGGCATTGACGGTACGGTGAACTTCGGCTTCGGCGCGGACAACGGCGAAGGCGCGAAAATCGAGCTTTCCGTGAACGGCGGTGAAAAGGTTGCAGGCGTCAGCACTGACGGCGGCAAGACCTGGACGTTCACTGTGGAGGGCAAGACGGTGACGCTGAATGCGGAAACGGGTGAGTTCCACTATGACCTGCCTGCTTCCGGTTCCGATGCCGAATACAGCTTCCAGTTCACGGTGACGGACGCGGACGGCGACGTGGTGAGTGCGCCAGAAGCTGTGAATGTCAAGGTGGAAGGCACCGACCTGTCCGGCATGAAGGGTAACGTAATTGGTGACGATGCCAACGTGCTTACCGAGACGGCAGTTTCCGTGACGATGCCTGAACTTCCTGCGGGCGTGACCCTGGTTGCGAACCAGACTGTGAACGTGACGGATACGGACGGCACTGTGTACGGCCAGCTGATAGTGGATGCCGAGGGCAACGTGACGTTCAAGCAGACGGAGGCATACAGCGGCGGGAAGCACGGCACGCAGGGCGAAGAGCTCGCGACGGGCTTCAGCGGCAGCCTGAATGTGACCCTTGCGGACGGTACGGAGTCCAGCATCACTGTTGATGTGAGCATCCGTGACGATATGCCGACCTTGACGGTGGGTGAGTTCTCCGGCGCGTACGGTGAAGGCATTGACGGTACGGTGAACTTCGGCTTCGGCGCGGACAACGGCGAAGGTGCGAAGATCGAGCTTTCCGTGAACGGCGGTGAAAAGGTTGCAGGCGTCAGCACTGACGGCGGCAAGACCTGGACGTTCACTGTAGAGGGCAAGACGATGACGCTGAATGCGGAAACGGGTGAGTTCCACTATGACCTGCCTGCTTCCGGTTCCGATGCCGAATACAGCTTCCAGTTCACGGTGACGGACGCGGACGGCGACGTGGTGAGTGCGCCTGAAGCTGTGAATGTCAAGGTGGAAGGCACCGACCTGTCCGGCATGAAGGGTAACGTGATTGGTGACGATGCCAACGTGCTTACCGAGACGGCAGTTTCCGTGACGATGCCTGAACTTCCTGCGGGCGTGACCCTGGTCGCGAACCAGACTGTGAACGTGACGGATGAGGACGGCACTGTGTACGGCCAGCTGATTGTGGACGCTGAAGGTAACGTGACGTTCAAGCAGACGGAAGCGTACAGCGGCGGGAAGCACGGCGAGCAGGGCGAAGAGCTCGCGACGGGCTTCAGCGGCAGCCTGAATGTGACCCTTGCGGACGGCACGGAGTCCAGCATCACTGTTGATGTGAGCATCCGTGACGATATGCCGACCTTGACGGTGGGTGAGTTCTCCGGCGCGTACGGTGAAGGCATTGACGGTACGGTGAACTTCGGCTTCGGCGCGGACAACGGCGAAGGCGCGAAAATCGAGCTTTCCGTGAACGGCGGTGAAAAGGTTGCAGGCGTCAGCACTGACGGCGGCAAGACCTGGACGTTCACTGTGGAGGGCAAGACGGTGACGCTGAATGCGGAAACGGGTGAGTTCCACTATGACCTGCCTGCTTCCGGTTCCGATGCCGAATACAGCTTCCAGTTCACGGTGACGGACGCGGACGGCGACGTGGTGAGTGCGCCTGAAGCTGTGAATGTCAAGGTGGAAGGCACCGACCTGTCCGGCATGAAGGGTAACGTGATTGGTGACGATGCCAACGTGCTTACCGAGACGGCAGTTTCCGTGACGATGCCTGAACTTCCTGCGGGCGTGACCCTGGTCGCGAACCAGACTGTGAACGTGACGGATACGGACGGCACTGTGTACGGTCAGCTGATAGTGGATGCCGAGGGCAACGTGACGTTCAAGCAGACGGAGGCATATAGCGGCGGGAAGCACGGCACGCAGGGCGAAGAGCTCGCGACGGGCTTCAGCGGCAGCCTGAATGTGACCCTTGCGGACGGCACGGAGTCCAGCATCACTGTGGATGTGAGCATCCGTGACGATATGCCGATTATCGAGGCTTCTACTCCATCAACTTCCATAACTCCCGGAGGATCGGGCAATAATCTGGTAGAATCCGATGAGGTTATCTCCTTCACTGAAGGAAATAAGGGTGAGGATGTCCGGAAAACCTGGTGGAATGGTCAGGTTGAGATCAGTGCCGCCAAAGTTACCTACGAGGGGACCGATTCCTTGGGACATCCGAGCATAAGTGAGGAGAACCCTGAAGGTATGAGTCTTGGTTACAGCTTCTATAACGGAGGAGCAAAGCAATATTATAAGAATAGGCCTCCTCAGGAAGATATAGATAGCGGGATTGCTCAGAGGGATAATGACGGCAAATGGTATCGCGAGGCTCCCAAATCGGACTGGGGCCTGACGGTCAATGGTGGTGAAGGTGATGGAGAGATCCAGGCCTCTGATGATAATACGAGTGAGGCGGTAGTCATTAATCTTAAGGGATATGCCTATGGCATGACCATTAATTTCGGAGCATTCTTCGCAGGTAAGTCGAATCCGGACGACCCCGCAGCAGGCACCGGATACGATACCGTATCCGAAAAGGCGCTTATCACGTTCTATAAGGATGGAAAGCTGGTTTATTCCACCGTTGTGGAGGGAACCAACAGTGGTGAGTTTACGTTCAATACCGGTGATGTTGTTCTTGAGGGCTTTGACAAGGTAGTCATTTCTGCTGTGGATAATGGAGAAAACAGCGACTTCACCATTCAGGGCTTTGACTTTATCACCAAGCGCGACGACGCCATCATTGTCAGTAAGGGCGAAGTGAAGGCGGAATCCGGTGCGGACGGCTTCGCAGATGCCTATATGGAAGTCCATGCCGGTTTTGACCTTGAAAGCATTGTCACCAAGGCGAACGGCAATATGGGTGATGACGGCACGGGTACCATTGAGGTGCAGGTGAATGGGGAAACCTATATCGCCACGCTGCAAGTCAGCACCGGGTCATCCTCCGGGGAATCAATCCTGACCGCGACGCTGAGTGGCGGGTCTGGGACCGGTAGCCTTAATGGCCAGCAACTTTTCACCGCAACGCTGGACAAGGACGGCAACTGGAGCATGGAGCAGTACGAGCAGTTCCGTGTGGATAACGGAACCGGCGACTTATCCAACGAGTTCGAGCTTGTATTCAAGACCGAAGACGCCGACGGCGATGTGGCGACAACCACTGTCAACGTGCCGCTGGAAGTGAAGAGTCAGGAAGCAAACGACAGCGGGGATGCCATTGGCAATAGCGACGACAGAATCACCATTGCCGGTGATGACGGCGTTGCCGGAACCGTGGCCGCAGGCGACAGCGGCGGCATGACCGAAGGCCAGCAGATTGAGGCCAACTACAATGTCTGCTTCATTCTGGATATGTCCTCATCCATGAGTAGTAATAGAGTGGATGGAAGGGATTCTGATACCCGTCTGGAGGCTGCGGAAAAATCTATCCAGAACTTTATCAAGAGCATTGAAAGTAATAGTGACTTTACCGACGGAAGCGTGACCATTGCAGTCATTCCTTTTGCCGAACGGGCTGGGAATTCCATCGAAATAACAGTTAACAGGGTGGACGGTAAAACATCCTACAGTTATGGCGGGCAGGATAACCTGACCTTTGAACAGCTCAGCATAAACTTGAAGAGTGCTATCGACCAGGCACGTGTTGGCAACGACAATACTACGGCTTATGGGCCTGCCTTTGAGGCGGCTGCCAACTGGTTTGACGGGCTGGGTAACAGTGTCGAAAACGCTACAGGGAATATCACCTATTTCCTGACGGACGGATGTCCCGCCCCTGCAGGCAGCAATGAGGCTGGCATAGAGGATTACCAGAAGGCATGGAATGGCTACCAGAAGCTCCTGGCTGCCCAGGGTGATGGCCACATCGATATCCATGCCATCGGTTTTGGCAATAGTCTGTCTGAAACGGACATGGAAAACCTTGCCATGTTTGACAACACGGGCACGCAGGAAGGCAACGCCTATGCTGCCAAGGGCTGGTTTGACGCTGACGATGGCATTTATGCCCCCTATGGTGTGGAATACCAGAAGCCGGACAGGATTGATAACGGGGAAACCTATTATGTCCAGCTTGATGACGGACGCTGGCAGGAAGTGAGTTATCAGAAGGTAGGAGGCGGCATATTCGGTGGAGGCAAGAGTGAGTGGGGCTACTACACTGGCACATGGCCCAACTATGAATGGAACAAGGTAAACAGGAATGACCTTTATGAGCAGGTTCCCGTTTCAGGAGAGGGAGGCGTCAGCCAGAAGGTGACGGATGCGGACAGCCTGACCGCCGCCTTTGAAAGCGGCTTCAAACCGGGGGCGCTGGCCTCTGCCGGTAACGACACCATCACGGCGGAAGAGTCCGCTTCGTCCGTCATCGTTTACGGTGACGTGATGAATACGGACATGCTGCTGAACAACCTGAACGGAGCCAGTAGCAACATCGCGGCAGCGCTTGTAGCGGCCGACATCGACTTCGGTTCCGGTTCCAAAGTGTTCCAGTGGCTGGAAGAGCATGGCAACAGCGATCTGCTCAAAGGCACGGACTATGAAGGCTGGTCGCACGGCGATACCGTTAAGTACATGCTGGAACACCATGAAGAGCTTGGCTACGAGACCCGCGTGGACGGAGATGGCAAGCCCTACCTTGTAGATGCGAGCGGCAATGTCCTGAATATGGACGGGACGAGTGCGCACGTCTCCCTGGATGAGCTTACCGGCCGTACCGGTGGCGATGATGTCATTACCGGCAGCGGGGCTGATGACTTTATCTTCGGTCAGGAAGGTGACGACATCATCAGCGGCGGCCTTGGCAATGATGCCCTCTATGGAGGGACGGGCGACGATATTCTCTTTGGTGATGAGGACATATTAAGCTCGGTAAGGAATGTCCTGAATATTAGTGATGACTCTGACATCATTGGAGCCATAAAAGATACCGCCAATGATGAGGATGCTCTTACAAAGTTTATTAATGCTGTGGAAGGTGCAGGGAATGGCGGCGACGATCAGCTCTTCGGCGGTTCCGGCGATGACCTTCTGTTCGGTATGGGAGGAAATGATTACCTCTCCGGTGGAGAAGGAGAGGATTTCCTCTTCGGCGGTTCTGGAAATGACATCATTGTCTATGACAAGAATGACTATCTGGTAGACGGCGGTTCCGGCATCGACTTCATGGTGTCCAACGAGCCGTTGACGCTGGATGACATTCTGAACAACGAGAATACCAATGCCGGGCCTCTTGTGAACAGCATTGAAGTGCTCATCACCGGCGAAGGGGCGCTTGACCTGACCAATATAAATCAGCTTGCCGAAAAGTACGGCATCACGCTTGGAGAAAATGCTGACGGTGAGGAAACGCTCTCTCTGGACATGAGCAAATGGACACAGGACGGCGAAACCAATACCTATACCTCCAATGATGGAAGGTTGACTCTGGAGACGAATCTGGAACGGGTGGACATGGACGGGCAGGATGATGCTCAGATTCAGCAGCATATGTTCATCCTCCAGAATGGACAGGGCTCGTAACCTTTTCATATGCGCTGGAGCGGTTCAGAAGAACCGCTCCGGCTTTTTTTACATCTGTTCTCCGGTTCCGGCGGCTCTTTCGATTGCCGGTATATCTCTGGCAGTCATGCTGCGCCGGATCGCGGGCGGCAATATGGACATCCCGTTCCGTCATGTGTCCGGAGTGTGAGGGTATATGCGTATTCTTTTTTGTAATGTCAGTTATCCCGGTAGGTTCGGAAGAATGCCTTCCGACCTGGCTGCCGACCCCACAAACGAGGTGATGTTCCTTTCCTTCCATCCAAAGAAAGATAACGCATCATCCGGCATTATTCACGCCCGTCTGAACCTCAACAGGGATCGCGGACGTATGCCGCGGGGCGACGATACCTTTGTGATGGAATGGGAAAAGATGTTCAGCCTGGGGAAGCAGGCTTTACAGACCTTTCTGCATATTCGAGATTCGGGATTTATTCCTGATATGATATTCGTCTCGTTTTTTGACGGCCCCGCTCTCTTCCTTCGGCACATTTTCCCACAGGCCTTCATCGTGTCCTATTTCAACGGCTTCAGGAGCAAACTCGCCGATGACGGAAAACTGCTGGCTGTCATGGATCTCCAAAGGGCGATGGCCGCGCAGAGTGACCTTTACTTCGTGCGTTCGGAAGTACAGAAAAACTCTTTCCCGCCCGTGCTCCATCCGGTCATCCACGTATGGCCGCCCTATGTGGATACGGCTCTTTTCCACCCCATGCCCCGTGACCTTTCCCTGTTTTTTCCCCATGAAGCACCAAACTCAGACAAGGAACTGGTGACAGGGCACATGAAAGGAACAGGCCGTTCCCAAAAAGAACTGATGTGGGTCATTTTTGATCTGCTTGAATGCCGTCCTCATTGCCTTGCGGCGCTTACGTTTGAGAGCGAAGCGTCCAAAAAGCAATGGCAACAGGTAATATACGCCCTGCCGAAGCATGTGCGGCAACGCATTTTCTTGGCGGGAGGCCTCGACATCGAGAGGTATCATCACCTGTTATGTTCCAGTTCCGTGTATGTTTTTCCCGAATACAGCAATTCTCCGTTACAGGGGATGCTCGAAACCATGAGTTGCGAAACTCTGCTGATGACGCCGGTACAGGAAGGCGCGGATTTTCTTTTCCTGCCGGAAAAAACGATGCTCGCCTACCCTGAAGAGGGCAGGGAAAAACAACGGGAAGCGATCTGCCGCGTCCTTGACCATTTGGAAGAATATGATTCCGTGCGGCAAAAAGGCAGGGAGGTGATCGCGAAAAAATGCGACGAGCGGGTCGTTTTGGGGGAACATCTGGATTTTGTCATGAAAGAGTATGAAAAGTTTACCCGTTTAAGCAGAGTCTGATTCTACTTCATTGCTTTCGGGTAATCTGTCGATTTTTTGCTCTTATCTCATACGGATTCCGGGAATCCTTCGCAACGCCTGATTCTTTTCGGTGACCTCCGCCTTGTGATTTATCACCATCTGTGTTTCTTCGGCTGTTTTGCCTTTGGCGGAAATATTTTCTTTGAGCAGTCGTTCCGTATCGAGCAAGGTATAGGTGTTTCCTTCTATTTTCGAAGATTTCCAAGCTAGCTCAACGGTCAGGCGTTCAAATTCCTTTTTCAGGAGTCCAGGTGATAACCTTGCCTTTTTCTGTCTGAAAGACTCATTCAAACTGGTCAGTTCCGCAATCTCATTGGCAGTCAGGAGCTGATATAATTCTCTAAATACATCGAAGTTAAATCTCTCACTCCGCAGTTCTCGTTCATCGATGTCTTTGGCGAAATAGGCTTCGACATTGATTGGAAATGTCTGGGTCGAGTGGACACTCAGCGCATATTTGGTGGCTTTGCCTGCTCCTGATTTTTTAACCAAGTTGGCGGAAATCAGTTTGTCCAGATCGCGCAGGAGTGTGATCTTTGAGCCTGTATGTCCCTGTTGGTGTAGATACCGCTCAATCGCCTCACGGGAAGAGGGCCCCTGATTTCTTAGGTACATAAGGATGAAATCTTGACGTTTGTTGGTCATGGTTGCCTCCCTCAATTCGTATCATTTTGTTTTAAATTCGTATCGTTTTTGAAACGAATACTCAAGTTTTTCATACTGTAAAGAGGAGCTATCTCATAACTTGGGACTACGCGCCACGCGACTGCCTTGAAAGATGCCGGTACACCTCCAGTTTGAAACTGTCCGATGCTCAACAAAAAGCCGGGCATCAGCATGGCATGAACCGCAAGAATGTCGTGTTGCGAGGAAGGGGGGCTGTTTCCAGATGTTTATGTGTACTGAAACCATACGAACTCATTGAATTTCAAAAAGTTGACCCAATATATGTATTCCGCTCAGGACCGCTGTGGCCTGCTCCAGAGTAAGAGCGTTGTTTTCAATGGATAAGGAGGTATGGATGATCCAAATCCGGTTTTCCTTACACAGGAAGGGAGAAGCCGAACGCTTGTATTTCATGTTTAGATTCCGTTTCTGCAAAAATATAAGCCAGATGAGTGCATTTAGCAGATGGTTGAGAAACAGGGTATCCGATGGCATTCGGATACCCTGTTGTCGGACTAGCGTGGTTTGGTAAGGAGTTCTTTGATCAGGCTATCAGCCTCGTATCCCTTGAGGTCTTGTAACTGTTTGCCAAAACGGGAAGCAGCAAGCTCTTCGGGATTTTTCCTTTGTTCCTGAGCCTTGTTGCGAATGAGGGAGAGCTGGTTACGGCTGGCAGGCTTGCCTCCTCCCCGGAATCTATTCTTATCGTCCTGAGAGGCATTTTGAGAGATGTTTTGATGATTTTGGATATAGGATCAGCTTTTTGTTTAACAACGTTTATAACCCTGTTTTTAGCGATTTCAAGAGTATCTTCGTTTTCAAAAGGAGAACGAGGAGATGCGGAACAAACATCACTTACGATTCTTCCATCTGGCATGACTATACTTGCAGACACAATTGCAATCCTTCCATTCTTATCGGTGGGAAGCTGAAGTACATGAACAGAAATTGAATTCAAAACATCAAACATAGAAATTTTCTCCTGTAAAAATGGTTTTGAAAAGCACTCCATCGCCTAGTCCAAGTCAAAATGTTCTGAATGGTGTTGAATTGGGCATATAATGGAAAGTGTTTTCTTTTTTTATATCAGGAGCGTTATGTTTCATTTTTCCTCGTAGCCATTGAAGAAAAGAATCTCTTTCATATCCAATTTTCTTGTCAATCTTGACTTTCACAGTAGGACCAGTCCCAAGAGCATCAGCATTCGACATGCTTTTCGCAGAAAAGATTCTTCCAATCTTCTCTGAAGCAAATTCTCTTGTAAAAACTGGAGGCAGTTCCTTACGCAATTGCTCAAAGAATACTTCATCTCCAAACATGATTTTTCTCCTTTTGTTATGGCCTAGGAAGCCTTGAATACCCATATCGCCATGCATGTTTATCAAGGCCATCTTTGCTGAAGGTTTTAGCAAGATAGCTCCCAGAGCGAAATGCTACATCTCTTTTCATAGAGAAATCTTCTTTATTTCTGTCAATGATGATTCCATTGTCGTATTCAGGTTCTCTTTTGTCACTTAAACAGTAATGAACAAGACCATTTTCATTCGTTTTTAAAATATTTTTCCATGTTTCATTTGTTATATTGAAAATAGTAAATTTATTCTTTATGGCATTTGCATTAATCCAGAGAAGAAAATGATAATGAGGAAAACAAGAATCATGAATCTCCCTGACCCAAAGGTACAAAGGATCAACTCTATGAGTTGCTATGACCATTCGTTTCAGCCTTCGTGAAAGGTTATAACTGAAATCAGATATATGGTCAGGAGAAGGAAGAATAGAGCCATCAGAAGGGTAGTGAAGATCAAAACGAATTTGCATGATCTTGCTATGTTCTGCTAAAGAAAAATCCATAAGTTCTTTTTGCTTTCTCAAGATGTCAATAAACTTACTTTCAGTGTCATCTCTTGAAGGAAGGATTTGCAATCCATCAAAAACATCTTCAAATGTAACCTTTCTTTTCATGAGAACTCCTTTTGTTTAATTTCATATTCTCATGAGCATATGTTAAAAATGAAATGTGATCTTTATGTGAGATAATTCTCTTTATTTCACTACTTGTTGTGGTTGGTTATAAATAGCTATGCTTTTACTTCTCTCACACCTGTGTGGTGTGAGGTTAATGTTATCTCTTTTTTTCTATCTTCTGTTCTCTTTTTTATTATCTTTCTTATTCTTTTTATGTTTTATATTGTCTTTCTTCTTTGTTGTTATCTTTTATTTGTCTTTGTTTATTCTTTTTTAGTAATACAATCAGACCTAGAAAATATATTCAAAAATTGTGATGAAAATTTTCATTATAAGTGTGTCCTTATCGTGAAGGATTATGGCAAACTAGGCATATTATACGATAAAAACTTGGCGGATTTATATCAAAAAAAGTCCATCCCTTTTTATGGGGATGGACTGTATATTGATTGAAAAATAGAAATTTAAAATCTGCTAGGGAACAGTTTTATACAGAAAAATAATTTTGAGAGCTTTCAATCCACTAAGGCATTTATATTGATTCTTTCAATACTCTGTCTGGTTTTAGTCAAAATCATCGTATTTTCTTCAAACCAGAGAATATCTTCAAGAATAGCAATATCAGAAACCGTCAGAGGAATATTTTCCTGCAATTTGCGCAATGCAGGATTATCTTGGTGTTGTCGAATATAAAAGCTGACTTTTATGTTATAATTCTGAAGGTCATCATTTTCAAGTTCTGACTCTTTCCACTCAATAGAAAGTAATTTATCCGAAAAATCTGTCTCGTACAGAACTTGTTTTCTGTTTGCAGTTTTAATTGATAATTTGATGTGATTATTGTTTTTATCTAGTTTTTTTGAGTTTTAATAGCATAAAATGCTCTTTAGCAACTATGAATTTTATATCCTTATTTGTTTTCCAATTTGTTTTGGATGTAAGCTAGTCTATTAAAAAATATGCTTATATCTACTCCTGTCACAGCGACCATACTCAGGGCTGTCATAACGGCAGGTTCTTGACGACCTTTCTCCGTATTAAGGATATTTCGGAGTGTGTAGCCTGTTGCGTCACTGATAGCCTGTTGTGTGATCCGGTTAGCAATGCGGATTTGCCTGAAAAATGGTCCAAATAGGCATTTGCACTCTTTCCATGCCTCTTCTTCATCTACTTCTTGCCATAGCCGGGGCATGATCTCGTGCCGCATCAAATTCGCTTCCTTAGCTAAGTCGGCAAAAAAGAAGCCGACATTGCTCCCCATTGCGGAGACAAGCCGTACTGCAAGCATCACCCCCGGCTGGAGCTCTCCCCCCTCGATCTTTTGGATACTCCGAGGATGGATCTCGGCAAGAATAGATAGTTTCCATTGGGAATATCCCGATTGTCTGCGGTATTCACGGAATATTCTCGCAAGTATTTGTTTTAATTCTTCCATCTTTTCATATTTGACGGAAGCATTAAAAAAAGCTAGACGATTAAAAAGGCTACGCCTTATATATCCATAAAGAAAATTTTACAAAAACTCCTTGGTATTATGCTGGATGGAATCCAATAAAACCGACTAGCTGAAATAATCGCAGGAGGATGTATGAGGACTCTCAAATGGATAGGGCCTCTTTTTGTGCTGCTCTGCCTCACACCCAATGCTTATGCAGACTCAGAGGCATTATGCCCATCCAAGGTGTTGGATAGCGGAACCATCACTGGAGTCTACAAGGGCTCACAGTGTGGAGATATGTGTTACGGCGCATTCCAGCTTGATTCTGGGGAGTCCGTTTTCATGCTTGCCGATCCTGATCAGCTTGATCAGGAACTGGGAGAGGAAGGCAACCGGGTTTCAGTAAATTACGATGTCCAACAGTTCTGGAATGTATACGGTGAAGAATGTTCACGGATGGAAGTATACAAAAGCGGACATGTCATACAGCAACCTACCCAAGGAAACGCTTCCACGCAGAATTCCATGCTCAGTGCGGAATACGCCCAGTGCATGGAGAAAAGCGGTGGTGTCACCGTAGCCATGCAGGATTGCCTGACTGCGGAAGAAGAACGCATGGAAGCTCTTCTCAACGCCACGTACAAAAAAACAATGCAGGCAATGGATGAGAAGCAAAAGATCTTGTTGCGTGATTCCCAACGGGCATGGCTCAAATATCGGGAAGGTTCATGCGACACGATGACGTCTGTCCTTGGAGGAACTTTCGCTGGCCTTATCACGACAGGCTGGCGGCTCGAAATGACGGCACGGCGTGTGAGTTGGCTCAAGGATATATTGGATACTTTTTAGTGGTCATGCGGAACAAACCTGTTGTGCTCAAAAAATTCTTTCCATCTTTCCGGCGTCTGGAAAGATCTTCCATTAGTCTATCGATATGGTTGAAACCATTCTCAGGAGACGAGACTTATGCAGAGCAAATTTTCTAAGGAAGAGGAAGTTGGGAAAATTTTTGAGCAGACTGTGTCCACGGCCCCTGTTTTTTCCCATGCGGCAAAGCAGCAGATGGCCAAGATGATAGAAGCTACTCTTCGGAGTCGAACGCACATCCAATGCCGCCTCGATACTTCACAACTGCCTTCCCAGAAAGGGGGATTCATTGCGGAGGAGTTCCATGCCGAATCTTTTAATCTCGATGCCATTCTTAAGGATAAGGATTTTCGGGCTATCACGGATCAGTACAAACCGGAATGGAACCAATTGAATCGTACTGGGAATGATGGTGTAGCCGACATCATTATTACCAAAGGGAACAAGAGCGTTCATGTCGCTCAATCCAAATATGGAGCCAATGCGGAAACAACTGCCGGACGAGGGGAAACAGGGTTTTCCCAGGTAAAAGATGGCAAGGTGAAGTACGATGAAGCAGATACGTATCTCGCCCCCAGTGATCAGACTGCACCGAAGGACGGCAGCGTCAGTATCAAAGAACATGCGGAAGCAGCAGCCCAAGGCAATGACGCTCGTGGTGGAGATCCTGTTCAGACGGAAGCCTATAAGCAAACAGCGAAAAAGGCGAACAGTAGATTGGAACATGAAGGAGTTTCTTCTTCTGAATTGTCCAAAGAAGAAGCAACGCTCATGGGTGAAGGCGATATATCCAAAGTGGATCAAATGGAATCGCGCTACAAGACAGCTTCCACACTACAGCAGATGGGCAAAGCCGCCGCTGGAGCGGCTGCAATGTCAGCTGTTGTCTGCGGAACTCTCAATGTCGTTCGGTATATCCAAATGGTTCGAGAGGGAAAGCTCTCTGAGGAAGAGGCTGTTGTTGAAATTTTAGTGGAGACGGCTTCTTCCGCTGCGGACAGTGCCGTCAAAGCCGGAGCTGTTGTTGGAGCTCAAAGCCTTCTTGTTCGTTATGGCTCTGAAAAGGTGCTCATTGATGCGTTGTCCAAACAAAGCCTCAAATCCCTCGCCAAAACGAATGCCGTTGCCGTGGGGGTCGTATGCGCCATTGATGCTGTGAAGGATCTGGTTGCTCTTGGATTGGGCAAGCTCAGCCGTGAGGAATTCTTTGAAAGGCAAGGCAAAAACGTGCTGAATACTTCATCTGGCGTTGTCGGAGGGACTTTAGGGGCCATCGCAGCGGAAAGTGCTGTCACGGCACTGGGATTTTCGTCATCCTTTATGGTTCCGCTCCTTGGCGGCATAGCCGGTGGTTTGATTGCCGGCCTTGCCATGCAATGTGCCATTGAGAACCATATTGAACGTCCTTACAGAGAGCTGCTCCAAAATACGGAAGACTTGAGGACTGCCGCCGAGGAGCTGCAACGGACATCCCAGAATATACTGGGATGCCGGATTTTGTTCACCAAGGTTATGGAACACGAAAATATTTTGGAACGCATTCTCTCACAGCAATTTTCGAGAATTGATGAGGCTGGAGAGCGCGCACGGGCGACTATAGAGAAAATATAAGGAGAGTAATATGCTTGCACTGACCGAGAAAGAAATCCAATCCATAGACGGTATGCTTGAAAGTAAAATGGCGTGGGCACGAAGCAAGAGTGCGGAAGCGGAACAGCTTGCCCTTGATTGTACCCGCCTCTTATCTTGCACTGAAGAGCGGCTTGGCCAAATCCAGAATCAGGGATTCTTCAAGCGATGCTGGAATCGGCTTTCTGGGCAAACCGGAGCAATGGAGCGAGCCAATACAGCTGATCTGATCCAAATGCAAAAGGTATCACTTCGCTATATCAATATGTTGCAAGAACAACAGATGATGACCGCCCATTCTCTTCTTGCCCTGAAGAACAATTTGGTCACCCTTGCGATCAAAGAAGAAGAGACGCGAAAGCTCGTAGGGCTTCTGGCGGAACGGACGCTCCAACGCTTTCAAGATTTGGAAAAGCGGGTGGATCAGCTTGAAATATCGCAGAACCTTCAAGGCTGGCTCCTCACCCTTGAGGATCGCGGCTATGATGTAAATTACCCTACGCCGTATCTGCGAATGCTCAAAATCATCAATGATTTTTACGGATACAAGAGTGACGGATGGAATTACAACGACATGCTATTCATGCGAAAGGCTCTTCGGACAGTTGGATTGAACCCTAAGGAGCAGATTTCCATGAATATGTTCATGGACACTCTTGTTGAAGAGATCAAGAAACAGGGGTTTGATACATATCGGGAGCTCCTTATCGCTCATATTCCGAGCGATAAGGATGACTTTGGATATTTTGCGATAGAGAATGTTTCTTCACAAGTTTTTACTACACTCAACGGTATTTATACTCAATATACTGATAAATCAGAAGTTATCGAAGCATTGAGTGATGAGCTGTCCATATCGTCCGAAGCGGCGTTAAAACGCCTGCTTGCACGTACCATATCAAAACTAAATGTCGATTTGGACTGTCAGTTGCCATTATCTGATATTGCTGCTGAAATGCTGGTTGGATTAAAACTTACCAATCAATTGCTTATAGAAGATTCTGTTCAAGAAAAAATAAAAGAAGAATGTATAGAGCAAACTGACATTGAGTGCATTGATAGTGATAAGTCCTATGATATACCCAGTGTTCAAAAAGAGGATCAATTTGTTGATGTAATGAAATTGGGTGAACCAAAGTGGAAAATTCAAAACATTCCATTGGAAGATCCTAATTATTTGTATCCTGAAATAAGTGATATTATATTTAGTGAAGATGGATATACTTTTGCTATTCGTGAAGACTATAGTAAAGTATATTTTTATAAAACAAAAGAACTTAAAAATTTTACGTTGAAAAATTCAATAACGAACATTAATTCTCCCGTAAACATTAATAATATTTGGTTTGATTTAGGTGAACAAAAATATTCATATGACGGAAAGAGTTTTGTAAAATTAAAGTTGTCGTCATGCTCTAGTGAAGATATAGAGCTTATTGATATTATTTATGATAACAACAAATGGTATTTTATATGTACACACCCAATGGACTATACATACACAAAATCTGGTATACTATTCAATAGTGAAGGAAGTTCGTACTATGATAATTCAATAATAATTGAATCTGAAGATCTTAAAAGATTTTACATTGTGTATAACTTTAAAGATAATGATGACTTTTATAGATATAATACAAAAATATGTATCCATAATGGAAAATATATAGCTTATGCTGAATATGACGCTGATTTCGAAAATAACTTTATTGCTATTTCGTTGGATGGTGAAAACTGGGAAAAAGTAGAAGAAGAACTTTCAACTGAATTTAAGAAGCTATTTTGGAATAATACATTTAATATTATCACAGAGGGAAAGATTTATTCATCAAAGGATGGTTTTGTTGATGGTTATAATTTTGATATTTCATGTTTTAAAAACAAAAATATAATTGTATGTTTAAATAATGGTGAATTGTATATTTCAAATGACTTAAAAAAGGTAAAAACTATCAAAAATCCTTTTAATGACACATCACCATCTTACTATTCTTTTTTTATTTGCAACAACACTCTTATTGTTTATAATAAAAAAGAAAAAAATTTGCTTACTGGTCTTATTCAAAATAGGCATCAATTGGATAAAATACAATGCCTGATAAAATTGACCAGTCATCAACCGCATCTCGGAAAGCTATCTACTTATTTGGAGTTTTAATATTTGGACATAAGGCGTACTCTCTAAGGCAACTTGCAGAAAAATTAAACTGTTCACGGCAAACAATACTAAGGTTGATTGAAGAGATAGAGTCTACAGGCACATGCAAAATTAAAAAATGGACTTCAGAGAGACAAAATTGGTATCAAGCTGAAATCAATAACCTGCCTACTCCTTTGTCTATGACAGTAGCTGAATATAATCAGCTACTGTTATGCAAGGAATTTGTTAGTCGGATTTTACCACGTGAACATCAATCCTTATTGGAGCAAGCAACTAATAAAGTAGCGTCGTTGGTGGAACATAGAAAAAATCAATTTAAAACCTCTGATTTATATTTCTTAAAAGGTAGTATAGACTATACTCCTCATGAAGAAGTGCTAGAAAATATTATTTCTGCCTGTGATGAACGACGTGTATTGGATGTTTTATATTGGCCTCGTTCCCCATCTACTCCTAAGATACATTCTTTTGTACCCGGTTGTATTTTAG
Organism: Bilophila sp. T19-St14; assembly: GCF_059728385.1. Classification (NCBI taxonomy): domain Bacteria; kingdom Pseudomonadati; phylum Thermodesulfobacteriota; class Desulfovibrionia; order Desulfovibrionales; family Desulfovibrionaceae; genus Bilophila; species Bilophila sp. T19-St14. The sequence continues at coordinate 748,468 of NZ_BAAGFT010000001.1, read as the reverse complement.
TTTATCGTGAAGGTCTTTATATAAAAGGATGGAAAATAACTAAAAAGGGAAAACAAATACTTGGTGTAATGACATTGGCCCTACATCGTATTCTTGAAATCTGTCCAACACGATTGGTACTCCATGAACAAGATACTCAAGCTTTTTCTCTTACACAGGAGGATGTGTTTGGAATAGTGCCAGAAAAGATTCCGTTTCAAGTCCGTATCAAATTTACTCTTCCTGCTTCAGATTATATTTGTGAACGACATTGGAGTTCTGGACAAAAAATAGAAGCCTTTCCTGATGGATCGATTATTCTAACCATAACAGCACAATCTGACATGGAAGTAATCAAATGGGTGTTGAGCTATGGCAAAGAAGCTACATTGCTTGAACCAGTTCACCTTAGAAAAAAAATTGTCGAAGAATTAGATTGTAGTAAAAAAATATACTGTAATGACAATATTTGATTATTAAAAATTTTTATTGTCGTTCATATATACATAACTATATATTACACTCCAAATAATAAGGGAAGAATCTCTTCTAAATACTCTCTCAAGTAAGTCTGGAGGGAGTATTTTTTTACCGGAGGAAGCATGCAAGACTACAACTCACAGGATACCACTGAACTCGCCAAGGCCCTCATCAAAGTTCAACGCCAGCTTCAACCCGCAACCAAGGATGCCAACAACCCGTTTACCAAGAGCAGATACGCCACATTGAACAGCGTCATGGACTCGTGCCGTGACGCCTTGCTTTCCAACAATATCTGGCTTTGCCAGTATCCGGTTCCTGCCGAACCGGGATATCTTGGGTTGGTCACGAAACTCACCCATGCCGAGTCTGGACAATGGCAGTCGAGCCTTGCCGTGGTCCCCCTGCCCAAAGCCGATCCCCAAGGGGTAGGCATCAGCATGACCTGCGCAGGTATGCGCTTTCAGCCATGCTCGGCATCGTCACGGAGGAAGATACGGACGGAGAGTTCGCTTCAGACAAGCCCAACCGCCTTCAGAGACAGAATAGCGCCGTAAACGCCCCACAGCGGGGCAAAACGGTTCAGGATGATCAGGCAAGCAAAAAATATTTCACCCGCCTCCAATCGAACGTCAGGCGGACTTTCAAAATTGCCTCACCTGGATGGAATTTCATATCAAATCGTATCGGCAGCGGCACTGGCTGCCAAACTCTGCACAACTGAACGGGGAAATACTGCCGAAGCTCTCAAACGCCAACTGCTCCTCCAACGAGGGCACTGGTTTGAGACGGGCGTCCATCAGGCTCTTATGGGATATGGTTTATCTCCCCTTTCTCAACTGGAAATCGGGATCAGACATGGGAACATCCCGATCAAGGCCCATCTGGATTTCACGCTGGTGACTGACCAGCCACATCCGTCTGTACGGATTTTGGAAGTCAAATCCACAGCAAAGCTGCCGACAACGCTTTCCGAGAGCTACGCCATGCAGATCGGCGGGCAGGCGGCATTGCTCAAAGCCTACTGGAACCATCCGGTTTTCAACATCATTCAGGAGACGGGGGAAGTGCTCTGCCACAGGACGTTCCCTGAAATCTGTAGAGAACTCCTTGGCGTATCCCTTTCTGATGATGCTTCAGCTTGCGACGTTCAAGGGTGGGTTCTCTGCCTGTCCATGCATGATGCAAAGGCCTTTGGCCCGTTTCTTCCTGAAAATACGGATGTTGCCCGATGTCTGGATATGGCTTCAGAATTCTGGGAGACGATGAATGACCTGAAAGAACATAGGCTGAATCTGAACGCGGTTCAAACGGCACAGGGGTTTGCCCCCCTGTGCCCGTCATGTTTCTGGAAGGAAGATTGCCCATATTTCAAAGGCTCCTCGCATCCTGAGTGGGAGGATACCGTCGCACAGCTTATGGAGTTGAAAGCACAGAAAAAATCGCTTGATGAGGCTATCGGTGAACTGGAAGTCCGTTTGAAGGCCGCCTACCAGCTTTCCCATACGGTGAGGGGAGAATGGATCAACACGGGAAACCATACGTTCCGGGTGATTCCTCAGAACGGGAGAGTGACATTGGATCGAAAACGTCTGGCTGAAGAGCTTGACACTCTGCTTGGTGAACAGAATGCCCAGACGCTTATGGCGAGATGCGAAAAGCAGGGAGAACCCTTTGAGAGGTTGTATGCGATTCGGATGTGAAAGGCAGAACTCCAGCTTGACAGCTCAATAAAAAGCACCTAATTTAGCATATAAATAGATGTTAAAAAGAGGTTAAAAATGGAGACTATCCACGCAGACATGACAGTGAGCGTAACGGAACTGAAGCGAAATTTTGCTGGTATTCTCGCTTCTGCGCAGGGGAACCCTGTTGCCGTGTTGAATCATAACAAGCCGGAAGCCTACCTTATTCCCGCCCGGCATTACGAACAACTTTTGAGCCGATTGGAAGATGCCGAAGACAGAAAACTTGTCCTTGAGCGCAGTGACGGCCCATTTGTTGAGGTATCACTGAATGAGCTATAAGCTTCGATTTCATGAGCTGGCTCTCAAGGAGTGGAAAAAACTTGGGGCGACACTACAGGAGCAATTCAAAAAGAAACTCGCAGAACGTTTGGAACAGCCAAGAATTCCTTCCGCTGCTCTTTCAGGTATGTCTGATTGCTATAAAATCAAGCTGAAGGCGGCTGGCTATCGTCTCGTATACCGTGTTGAAGACGATATTGTGTATGTTACCGTAATCGCTGTTGGGAAACGAGAGCGCAACATCGTATACAGTACTGCACACAGTCGTATGTAAGATAAGAAAAAAGATTTATCACATCCCGGTTTCTCTTCGGAGAGGCCGGGATTTTCTGTTTTTGAACCCCAAAAGGAGAATATCATGGAATTGCAGAACATTCAGGAACTGGAAGCCCTCACGCCCGTCGAAATGGATGCTGGGCTTGTCTTCAGCGGCGTACCGACAGGAAACAAGATTTGGGGATTCCAGAATCCCTGCCTGTATACCCCCGCTATCGACCCACATTACAGCTTTCATGAATCGGCACGGGATGCCGCCGTTTGGTTCATGAACAAACTTGATCCGCTGTATCTCTACGGCCCTACGGGTTCGGGAAAGACGAGCCTCATCAAACAGCTTGCCGCACGTTTGAACTATCCCGTGTTTGAGGTGACGGGACACGGACGGATGGAGTTCGCTGACCTGTGTGGTCATATTTCCCTGCACGAGGGAAGCATGCGTTACGAGTACGGGCCGTTGTCCTTGGCGATGCGTTACGGGGGACTTTTCCTGATAAACGAAGTGGATTTGCTCTCTCCAGAGGTTGCCGTAGGGCTCAACGGCGTTCTTGAAGGTGCGCCGTTGTGCCTGCCGGAGAACGGTGGGGAAGTCATTCCTCCGCATGAAATGTTCCGCATCGCCTGCACGGGCAACACCAACGGAGGCGGGGACGACACCGGGCTTTATCAGGGAACCGGGAGGATGAACCTTGCTTGGCTTGATCGCTTCATGCTGTGCGAGGTCAATTACCCGGATGCCGCAGTGGAAAAGGATTTGCTGGTGAAGCTCCATCCGGCCCTGCCGGAACACCTCGCCGTCAAGATGGTGGATTTCGCCAATGAAATCAGGAAGCAGTTCATAGGCGCTTCCGATTCCTACACGGACACCATCGAGGTGACGCTCTCCACGAGAACCTTGCTCCGCTGGGCGGACTTGACCCTGCGCTTTCAGCCGTTGGCGCATCAGGGCATCCAGCCGTTGTCCTACGCGCTGGATCGGGCTTTGGGTTTCCGGGCGTCCCGGCCTACCCGCGCCATGCTGCATGAACTCCTCCAGCGGATGTTCCCGATGGATTGCCATCTGGGGGAGTAAAAATGGCTCCGGCAGCCATGCTGGAGCAATGGCTGGCCTCAATTCCCAGGCATATGGAGACGGCCCCAGACTATCTCGACACGCTTCCTCAGCTTCCGCAGGTGATTTTGAAAAACGAGGCTTCTTCACGCTTCCGGCGTGGGGAAGCCTTTTCCCATGCGCTGGAGATTCTCCGGGGATGTTCCGGGCAATCAGGCCGAAGCCTGGCCATTCCTGCGGATGATTGCGTGGATGGAAACCCTGTCCGGGAATTGCTGCAACGCTCCCTCCAAAAACTCTCTGAAGACGATCACATCGAACTCTTAACCCCTTTAACCCAATAACGGAGTTGTCATGGATACCCCCATTCTTTCCGACATCAAGGTTCTCGACAATCTTCTCGCCCTGAATCTTAACGTCAGCCTCTGGTCCGCCCGCAAGAAGATGGTGCTGGAAGACTTCGGCGGCGCGGAACTTCCCCCGGAAGACCTCGCCTCTCTGGGTTCCAAGCGCATCGCTGATCCCAATAGCCTCAAGGTGTTCTCCACCCTGAAAGCCCGTGCCTTCAATTTCCTTGACCGCCACGGCATCCGGTTCATGTCCGGCTGGGCCATCCCGGAAGACAAGGCCGGAGAGATCATTAGGGAACTCATAGGCATCCGGGATGAATTCCTGAAGGAAAAAGATGCGTTCCTCGCCGATTACGACAAGTCCATTGAAAATTGGATCAACAAACACACGAAGTGGGCCGGCATCATCAGGGAATCCACGGTGGGTTCCGAGTATGTCCGTTCCCGTATGGGATTTTCCTGGCAGTTGTACCGGGTTGCGCCGCTCATGGATCATGCCGTCCCGGAAGCCGTTGCTGAGTCCGGCCTCAACGAGGAGGTGGAGAATCTCGCCAAAACGCTTTTCGGGGAGATTGCCCGTTCCGCGGATGAAACATGGAACCGCGTCTACGCGGGCAAAACGGAAGTGACCCACAAGGCGTTGTCCCCCCTGCGGACGCTCCAGCGGAAACTGTCCGGCCTGACCTTCATCAATCCCCATGTGAGCCCCGTGGTGGACATCATCCAGACGGCCTTCAATCGGGTTCCCAAGAAGGGCAGCATCACCGGGGCGGATTTGGTCATGTTGCAGGGACTTGTGTGTCTGCTCCGTGATCCCGATGCGCTCATTGCCCATGCCGGGCGGCTTATCGAAGGCTATGGGCCCGCCAGCGTGCTCGATGCGGTAACGGCTCCTGCCATGCGGGATATTCCTGTGCGTGAGGACTTGCCGGAGGTCATGTCCGTCCCCCATGCCAATCTCCCCAACGTAGGATTGTGGTAACATCATGTTGAAGCTAAAGGATATCATGGATTGCTTGCCGCTGCTGGCGAGCGTTTTGGGTAACCAGTACGGCGTAACGGTGGAAATCGGCGGAAGTGAAGCCTATACGGACGGCAAAACGATTCACCTGCCCGCGCTTCCGTTGGATTCTGAACCGGAATTGATAACAATGATAAAAGGATATTGCGATCACGAATCCGCTCATATCCGGGAAACGGACTTTGAAATTCTGAGAAAGGCCCAATTAACGCCTTTTCAGCATAATCTGTTCAACATCCTTGAGGATTGGCGTGTCGAAGAGCGCCTTTCGGCACGGTATCCGGGATGCCGGGAAAACTTCAGACACCTGATTCAAAAGCTCTTTGGAGTACAAAAGGCCGGGGATACGAACCCGGCCTTTTCCATTTTGAACACCATATTGCTAACGGTACGTTCGTGGTCGGTGGACGCAATTATCCCCCGCAGAGAATCCGTGGCGAAGACGATGGAACGCCAATATCCCGGACTCCGAAAGGCATTGGACGGGATTCTCGATAGGAATGAGGGATTCCTGCAAGGATACCGGAGACTGCATCCGGTATGCGCTGGAACTGGAGCAGGCCATCCTGCAATGGTATTCCGAACAAACGGATGTCCAACAAAGGAGAAAAAAAGATGAATCCATTACAAAGAATTCTCTGGATACAGCCAAGGTTTCCCTGGATGCTCTGGCGAGTATGCTGAACGCTTCCTCTTCTGATGAGCTGCCCAAAGGGGTCGGCGAGTCTCTGGCGGAACGGATCGAGTTAGACAGCCCCAAGGACAGGCAGAAGCAACTGAGGGTTGCCGTCATAGGGCAGAAGCGGCTTGCGGAGCTTCCTCCCGGACAACTCAACCGGATCGAACGCCAGACTGCCGGACTCGGTTTCAGGCTTCAGGGATTCATGCAGGCGCAGAAATGGCTGCCCGTCATGCCGGGAGCACGAGGCCGTTTTTTCTCTTCTCTGTGCCACAGATTGGCTGTCGGGAATTCCAGAGTCTTCGTGAAGAACGGTTTCAGGGAATCGCCGAATACGGCGGTTCATATCCTCTTGGACAGCAGCGGTTCCATGACGGACTCCGGCCTCATGTTGGCGAACGCCGTGTGTTATGCCGTGGGAAAAGCCCTTCAGGGTATCCCCGGCGTAAATCTGAGCATTACGGCGTTTCCCGGCGCAAACAGGGCGAAACGCGGGGCAACGGTGGTGCCTGTTCTTCGGCACGGTGAAAAGCTCACCGCCAGATTCCCCGAAGTCGCCTATGGGATGACTCCGATGGCGGAATCCCTCTGGTGGGTCATGCAGCAGATGTATTTCCTCCGCGAGAGCAGAAAAATCATCCTGATCATCACGGACGGAGAACCCGACTCCATCCCCGCCGCACAGGAGGCGTTCAAACAGGCCCAGAAAAAAGGTTTTGAATGCTGCGGCCTCGGCATCATGTGTCCGGGCATCGCAGCCTTGCTGCCTCATGCCAGCCGCGTCATTGAGACGCTTCCACAGCTTGCCCCGGCACTGTTCGGACTGCTCGAAGATGCCTTGAGGAGGAACGCATGACGGATACCTGCCGACTGTGCCGCCTTGGGCTTTTGACGAGGGTGCCGCTGTGTCTTGGAAAACATATCGAGTGGGACTACGGAACTGCCCGCCAGTGCCGTTTGTCCCGCTTCATAACCAGATAGAAAGGAGGAACATATGAACTGGTCTGCGTGGATCGCTGTTGCCATTGCCATACTTGAAGCCATCCGTGAGGAATCGGATTAAACGAAAAACGAGGAGCACCCGATGTGTTCGGGTGTTCCTCATTCTGTAAAGTGTAAGAAATTTTTTGTGTCCGATTTTTGGGTATTAAACATGGAATTGGAAAGATTCATGACGTTTCTTGACAAATCAAGATGAACTGCCTAGTTTCAAGAAAAGGAGAAGGAAAAATGACGCAATCAATTGCAACAACAGGACAAAAAGTCAAATTTGCAACGCAGCTCTCCCCGGACGTTCTTGCCGAATTACGTCAAATGGCTCACGAGGAGGGGCGTCAGATTCAATCCATCCTTGATGAAGCCCTGAGGGAATACATTGAAAACAAAAGGAATGCCAAGCCACGCACGCATGTGATGGCCGCTCTTTTTTCAAGTATGACGGAACATGACGCGCTCTATGAGGCTCTGTCCAAATGAGCCGGGATTATCTTACAACTGCCGATGTCCTTGGTTTGCATGCCATATTGCTCGAACGCTACGGAGGGGCTTCCGGCATCAGGGATATGGGTGCGCTGGAGTCTTCCGTCTATCGGCCTCAATGCGGTTATTACGCTGATATTGTGGAAGAGGCTTGTGCCCTGATGGAAAGCTTGTTGATCAATCATCCTTTTGTGGATGGCAATAAAAGGACGGCATTCGCCGCATTTGACGTATTCCTGCGTATTAACGGAAAACGCCTAAATGGATTCGGCAAGACTTTATACCCTGATCATACACTGGATAGAGCTTCCTCCCTCAATGCGATTACAGAATATGATGCAAGATGTGCGACCCTTTGTTCTGGAGTAAATCAATGGCAAACACGAAATACTATCGCCTTATGCTCGGCAAGGGTAGCCGCCATGCAGAGCAATGTCTTGCAGAGCGTTTCATTGGTGCGGATTATGGCATAGAACGCGACCTGTCTCGCGAGCTTCCTGACAGCTGGCGTCAGTTCAACGCGATGTTCATTCCTGTCTATCAAGAAACGCATCCCGAAAAGACCAAAGTTGCCGCCGGACTTGCCTGCGGCATGCTCTGGACTGTCTGTAAAGGTATGTCCGATGGAGATATTGTGCTTTGCCCTGACGGAACAGGCTGTTACCGTGTGGGAGAAATCAGCGGCCCATACCACTACGAATCGGGGCAGGTACTTCCACATCGTCGTCCAGTACGATGGTTGGATATAGCCATCGACCGGAGTGAAATGAGTTCCGCGTTGAGGAATTCAGCAGGGTCTATTGGCGCTGTTTGTAACATTTCCGATTATGCGGAAGAAATCAAAGCATTGCTGGCTGTGCATCAACCTAATCCCATTCAGGTTCAAGACCCGGACATCGAAAACCCTGTCGCCTTTGTGCTCGAAAAGCATCTTGAAGATTTTCTTGTGGCCAACTGGGTTCAAACGGAACTGGGGCGGAGGTTATGATATTTTCGAGGATGACGGCGAAATCATTGGACAACAGTTTGCTACCGATACCGGGAACATGGACATTCTCGCCATCAGCAAGGATAGGCGAGAACTGCTGGTAGTAGAACTCAAAAAAGGTCAGGCCGCGGATAAGGTTGTGGGACAGATTCTCCGATATATGGGCTATGCCGCTCAGGAATTGGCTGAGGAAGGTCAAACGGTCAAGGGTATCATCATTACTCAGGAAGATGACCTGCGCCTCAGAAGAGCCTTATCGGTAACGCCCAATGTGAGCTTTTACCGCTATCAGGTGAGTTTCAAGCTGATCCCTTCATAACTTCCCATATGTATCTTTTTACGTCAGGCCTCCTACCATCTGTCATAGATAAAACCGAAGATGCGTAAGGCTTGCCAATCCTCCATTTTATGGATACGGTCTGTACAACAAACGCAACCAGACGGGTATAAAGTTTAATGAGTTAAGGGAGTTAAGCCTGAATCTCCCCCTCTCCGCCAGAAATTTTGAACCCACTGGAAACAGTGGGTTTTTTGTTTTTGCCGTGAGCTTTATTCCTGTGGATACAGTTCAGGGATACATTTAGAGCTCATCATGCCATTTGTCGGGGTATCTTCTCACTCCCGGTACCGTTTCTACCTGACGACCCATCGTGCTATACTTTATTTCCGCATTCTTGTTCCCAACCATCTGCAATCACTGATTGGTCAACGCAAGTCAGACGTTCTCTGAATGGTCTGGACAGTTGCAGTACTCGCACCAAGGCAATGTAATAAATTTTTGCTTCTGATTTTTTAGTCAGCTCACAGCAAATGTAAAAAGATAATAGTTTAATATGTTATGCTTTGTCCTATGAGTAAGATAATCAACAATGTTGGTATTTTTTTACATATCAAAATAGGTTGACTCACCTTATAAATGAACGTCTTCAAGACAGCAATAGTACAATAATTTGATTCATACAGAATATTCTATTTATAGTAATATTTTTCTTTGATATTTTGAGGAGAAAACTTATGTACAACATCTTTAGCTAGATTAATCCATGAGCAGTATATACGGCTATTACTGTATTCACTTTGTATTAGAGGCGTATTTTATTGAACGCTAGAAACTGGTTCTCCTTTAAGTGCATGGCGCAGGGCAGGTAAAAACAGTGCCGTTATCGTGAGCAGTGCCAGCCCTGCACACGGCGCCGCCGCCAAAGCGAAAAAAGCGGCGCTATAGCTGGCATGGTGGGCGAAAAGGCCGCCGTAAGCGTTGCTGAAGGAGGCCCCTACGCCCTGAATAGTCAGTACAAAGCCAAGCCCCATATTGATATGCCCGCCGCCTTGCAGAAGACGGGCGACAATGCCGGGTGTCGCCACGCCGAGCAGTCCCGCACCTACACCATCAAGCAATTGCACTGGTATGATGCTCCAAGGGCTATTCCATAGGCCCGCAATACATCCTCGTAGGGGGAGGGCTAACAGGGCCATGTAAAAAAGCGGCCCATACCCCTTTCTTTGTGCGATATGAGCACCCCACAGAGCGGTCAGAATCATGGTTGTTTGTGCTAACACTACTGTGCCAGCCGTGTAAGCTGCCGCATTTACCTCGAAACGGGCGACAGCCGACTGCCCTAATAACGGCAGTAAGGCCGCATTCCCAAGGTGGAAGAAAAAAAGCGTCATCCCCACGACCAAAAGTGATTTGTCGGTGAACAGTGGATACAACTTTTTTGATTTTAACGCGGCATGTCCAATACTGTCGGGATTGAGGCCACGCGCGACGGCATAGTCTATGTGCCTAGGGGCAATGCCCAATAAACAGAAAATGGCCATGCCTCCCATGAGTGCCATCACAAAAAAGACGCCGGGAATGCCGGAGGTATATCCAATAACGCCTCCCAAGATGGCGGTAACCGCGTTTCCAGCATGGCTCCATGCTTCATTCGTTCCTAAGCGTGCAGGGAGCCCCCGTTGTCCTACCATGCCCAGAGTAATACCAGTCAGGGCGGGCATTATGGCTGCTGCGGCCGTACACGACAGGATTTTGGAAAATGTTACGGCAGCGGCCCCATTCCATGAAAAAATCATACCACACGCCACTACTATCAATAATACACTGGTCGCGATAAGCCCGCGCTTATATCTAGTGTGATCAGCAAGTGCTCCCAATGGGGTTGTGCATACAAGCCCAGCCAGGCCGCCCGCTGTCATGACAAATCCTATTTCATCCGGCATCCAGCCTAGGCTTTGCAGGTAAACGCCCAAAAAGGGGCCTAACCCGTCGCGCACATCTGCAAGAGAGAAGCAAAGCAGTGAAAGAAAAATCAATGATTTCTGCTTTGAAGGCGTATCTGGCATATGTTGTCCCCAATGAGTTGATTATAAAAACGGGTTGATCGCCACTATAAGAAAAAAGACACATTTTGAGAAGAAGGCACAAGATGGAGCATGGCAGTACCACGTGTGAAGTAGTTGCGTGGTATACAAAGTAAAATAGGAAATCCGGCATGCTTGGTTGCCCTCTTTTCGTATTTTTGTTATCCAACAGTTATTTTATTGATGATTTCAGATCTGCTGCCCTTATCTCATTTAAATAACAATAGCCAGCAGGCAGTTTTTTCTTTCTTGTATAGGCAAGCCGTTTTTTTAGCAGCGCTGTTTGCGTGACAGACACACATATCCTCAACACTGCAAAGTCATTTCGGTATTTTTTTATGAGAAAGTTGCTTTTTTTATTCATCCTCTCACAATACTTTCTTTTATCCGGTTTTTATTTCCAAAGGGGCAATCAGAACGTGGAATACGATAACCCCGCCCTGTACCCGCAAGTCCTGCTGACATTTTTGGGCGTTCAATATCCATCCGAAAATAAAACGGCCACAGAGCATGTCTTAAATGATTATTTAAAGTTACATCAAAACATCCTTGTTAGTTACGAGTGGGTTCCGTTACATGAGTACCCTTGCATCCTGAAGAAGCGGATCCGGTCAAACAGCCTTGACGACGTGTTCATGTTTTCACTGGGCTCCCGGTACCAAATACCGGAGGGACTGCTTGTCGATCTTGCCAACCTGCCGACCTTGGCCGCATATCGCCAGCAAGTCCTTGCGCAAATGCGGAATGGTGACGCCGTCCCGTATGTGACGACCAGCCTTGGGGCGTTCGGCCTGTTCTGCAATCTGAATATGCTTGAGCGGAACCGGCTGAAGGTTCCACAGACGCTGGATGAGTTTCTTGCCGCCTGTGAAACCTTCCGCCGCACGGGGCTCATCCCCCTTGCCGTAACACGGGAATGTTTGCGTGCCCTGCTCATTGCCAGAGCTTTTGAGCCTGCCGCCTTTGGGAATGCCGACGCCTTCTTCCATTCGCTCAACACGGATGAGGCTTTTTTGAGGCGAACATTGCTGAATGGTTTCCTTTTTCTGGCTTTGCTGCGCGATAAAGGGTATTTTGATGTCGACGGGCTCATCCAGATACGGGAAAACATGCCCGGCATGTCCTTTTTGGCGGGTGAGCAGCCGTTTATGATCGGTGGCAGCTGGTTCTCCCCTGTGCTTGGCAAGGCGCAGCCCGCGTTTCGCTTTTCCGTTTTTCCCCTTCCGGCAACGAGTCAAGGGGCTGTCGCCGTACTCGGCCTTGATACGCCGCTTTCGGTCAGTTCACGGGGGGAGCATGTGCCGCAGGCCGTCCAGTTGGTGGAAGGGCTGACGAGTCCAGAGAGCATTCGGGTTTTCAATGATGGGCAGGGGTGTTTCAGCCCGTTGAAGGATGCGCCCCTTCCAGCGGATAAGGCTGTGCATCCGCTTTGGAAGAGCATGGATGCGGGGAGGGGGATTTTTCATTCGGATATCAGGTTGCACCACGATCTTTGGCGCTGGCTTGACTCCGGTATCGAATTGATCCTTTCAGGTGCCTCTGCCGAGGAAGCGACGGAAAGCGTCATTCAAGCCTTGCACGACGCCCGGCAGGAAGAAGGAAAACAGTTATGATGACGCCGCGAAAACAAAACTTGTTTATCGGTTCCGCCGTTGCCTTGCTTTTTGGGGTGTTGTGTTGGATTTCTTTTGACTTCATGGAGTCGGTGCAACAGTCCCTGTGGGATAATTCAGTCAAAAATATTATGGAGAGCACCGCGCGCGGCGCGAATGTGCTCCAGCGTGGCTATATTAAAGATATTGAAATGCTGCGCATGCTGGCGAATGAACTTGAGCAGGGAAAGTCATCCGATTCGGAACGCATCCGCAGCAAATTGAAGACATTCCTTTCCGATACGGGCAACCTTTCCGCCCTTATCTTCGAGGATGGCACCGGCTATGTGGACAGCGGGCTTGCCGTTACGCTCACGCCTCAGGAAATGGATACCCTCAAGGGGTTGCATGCGCGCAGCGGTTTGCTGTTCCCGTACCACAACCGGGGGACGGGGAGGAGGACACTTACCATTTATACGGCGGTGGATTTCCCCGACGGGCGCAAGGCATACCTGTTCAAGGGCTATAACGTCGAGACGCTGTACGCTACCTATGCCATGTCCTTCTATAACAATACGGGGTTTTCCTATGTGGTGGCTCCGGACGGCAATATTGCCATGCGCTCGGTTCATCCTGCCAGCAACAAGACCTTTTCCAACCTGTTCGATCTCATCAGCCAGGGCGAAAATAACCCAAATGTCGTGGAATCGTTCCGTAATTCCTTGAAAAACGGCAAGATGGGCATAGCCGTATTCAACAACCAGCATGAGGAATATGTTTTTTGCTACGTCCCCATGCCTGAGATGGACGGATGGTATGTCGTTTCCATTGTCCCCAACGTGGAGATCATGCGGGAAGCGAACTCCATCATTCAGAAAACACTGTTTATCTGTTTCCTGATTTTTGCGGGCTTTCTGATCTGCTTCCTCATTTACCTGTACATCACGCGGGGTTATCAGAAAGAGATGTATGCGCTCGCGTTTACGGACAAGCTCACGGGAGTGCGGAATTTTGCGAAGTTCAGGCAGGATGGCGAAGAAAGGCTTCAAGCCGCGGATGGGCTCCCATGTGCGCTCTTGTCCATCAATATGCTCAACTTCAAGATATTCAACGACGTGATGGGGTATTCAGAAGGGGATGCGCTGCTGAAGGCCTTTGCGCGGATATTGGAGCGCGAAGCGCCCCGCCCGGTGCTCGTCGCGCGTATGCTGGCCGATGCGTTTCTGGTGCTGTTCCCCTATGAGGAGAAAGAGGATTTGGTGGCGTATTGCGAGGCGTATTCCCGTGCGCTCAATGATTTCATCATGTCCCGGAAGCAAAACTACCAGTTGGAGCTGCGTTCTGGTATCTGTTGCGTGGAAGACGGCGGCGTCTCGGACATCAATTCGCTGCTGGATCGCGCCAACATGGCCTTGCAGACGATCAAGAGGAAGGGGGCGGCCCAGTGGAAATTTTACGACCGCACCATGCGTGACAAGCTGCTGAGGGAGAAGGATCTGGAAATACGCATGGAAAAGGCTCTTGCCGATGGGGAATTCCTTGTCTACATCCAGCCGAAATACTGGGTTGGGAGCCGGGCCCTCGCGGGAGGGGAAGCATTGGTACGATGGAAGAGCCCGGATCAGGGATTCCTTTCTCCCGGCGAATTCATTCCGCTTTTTGAAAAAAACGGCTTTATTGTCAAGCTCGATCAGTTTATGTTCGTATCCGTATGCGTCCTGTTGCGCCAGTGGATCGACGCAGGGATCGAGCCCTGCCCCCTTTCCGTCAATGTGTCGCGCATGCAGTTCCATACGCCAGACTTCGTTGAACGGTATATCAAGATAAAGTCCCAGTACGCTATCCCCGACGGTTTGTTGGAATTGGAGTTCACCGAGAGCATCTTTTTCGAGAATGTGGCGCTATTGAGTTCCGCCGTGCATGAGTTGCGCCGGGCGGGGATAAAGTGCGCCATTGATGATTTCGGGGCGGGATATTCCTCGCTCAATGTGCTCAAAGCGTTGCCCGTAAGCGTGCTCAAGCTCGACGGTATGTTCTTCCGCACGGCGAAAGACGATGAACAGGCCAAGATCGTCATCCGAAACATCATGCGTATGGCCGCAGAACTCAAGATGTCCACGGTCGCTGAGGGCGTTGAGACGCACGAGCAGGTGGCTTTTCTGGAAACGACGGGATGCGATATTATCCAAGGTTACGTTTTCGCCCGCCCAATGCCGGCAGCCGAGTTCACCGGGCTTCTTGAAGGGGAGGGAAGGCACGCGGAGCGCTTGACCAGAGAAAGGCGTTTTGCCTGTAAACGGGGCGATTAGGGGCTGTCTCTAAACAGTTTATTGAAGTCAAATCAGGCGTGCGGCGAGTATGGCAGCCGCTTTAAATGTTACGGCAAGTTGAGCATATCGAGCAGCAACCCTGCGGGATGGTTTTAGCTTGGCAAAAAGAACCATTCAGCAAGATGACGCTCTTTCGCATGTGCGTCGTACTCTCGTCGGATCAGCCCGCCAAGCATGGAGGAATAACCGCTTCATGGTTTCGGCGTTCCGCTGACGCGAGCAGTTTATTGGCATCATAAACCCTGTCCGCAGGGAGCTTGCCTGCCGGTGAGCCCTCCATCAAGCCAGCGTAGGAACGCTGTTCCCGATTCCCGGATACCTTTGGCACCTAGGAATCGCGCATTTTTGTGCCCCACCTTTTAGAGGGCTGTGCCATAGGAAACGGTTGATGTTGATGTTTTATTTCTTAAAATTCCAACGGAATAACGAATAAAACGCCCCAGTCATGGAGCCCATCAGTGAGAAAATCTGGAAAAATCTATATGGTAAGCATATTGTAAAACAAAAACAACAAGATACTATGGCAGAGCCTTCCAAAAAGATAACCAAAAACACCTTGGCTATGGGGGGCACCAACGGGAAAACAAGAAGGAATTTTATTTGGCTCTGTCATATATTGGGTTGTGTTATCTCTACAGCACGGTAAAAGTACGGCTTTTTTATCCGGTTTTTTCGCTGGCGAAATACATGGTTAGGTCGTGCTGTTAATTGTATAATATATTGAAATAATTTAACTATTTTAAATCATAAAAAGATTATTTTCAACAATTCCGTAATTCCGTTGGAACTTCAAGAAAAAAGCATCAGCTATTTTCTACGAAACAGCCTTTTATTTTCACCATGTGGTGGAGGTGAAACAACCATTCAGAGAGTTAGGAAGATATCGGGACAGTTGAAAAAAGCGGCTTACTGGGGTCGCAAACTGCTGAGGGAGGTCCTCTATCCGTAAGGAGGGGGCCTTTCGCATTGAGTGGAGACTGTTAAGTGTTATGCTGAACCCGAAAACGCAACTTCTCTTATGGGCTGAGTCAGCGGCATACTGTTGCGGCGCGGTTCTGTAGGGCGATGCCTTCGGAATTTTTGAGGTGCAGTATTTCGTTTTTTCCTCCAGATCGTGTCGTTAATTGTATAATATATTTATATTATTAAATTATTTTTAAGTTATAAAAAGATTGTTTTCAATAAATTAAAATAGCTGCATGTCAAATGACGACACGGCCTAGTTGGGGGAGATGTTTGCCCCATGTTTTCGCCTCCTCCGATCCGGTAAGGACACACTTTGAAGATTGTATATAATATACTGTAACAAAACATTTTTTTGTATATAACACGTTACGGTGAAGAGTATTTGACTATTTATCATTTTATATATATCAAAAAAACGATATAAGATGTCTCATTCTACATCTGGCGGCGTTAGGAAAATGTCCCTCTGGCGAGGGATGTTGGCAATGACGACTGAAAGGAGAACGGACATGCACGAACAGCTTATCAAAGAGATTCAGAAGACGGTGAGAGATGGGGAAGTTCCCGCCAAAAGTGTCGCTGAAGCCGTCGGTAAGCCCTATTCGACGCTGATGCGGGAGATCAACCCTTATGACAAGGGGGCGAAGCTTGGCGTGGAGACGTTTATGGCGATCATCGAGACTACGGGAGACACCACGCCTCTGAAAGTGATGGCACACGAACTTGGCTACGAGCTTATCCCCAACAAGTGATGTCGGCTTCGTCGCAGGGGCGTATCGAGGGAGGCAAGCCATCGCGGTGAGAAGTTTCTTTTCGGTGCTTATCCCGCAGGGAAGACGAAGCTCTTTGGAGGACGGACGAACCGTTGTGAAGCCGCACCATCTGGAGGTGTAGAAAACTGCCATTGGCAACAGGATAGAAAAAAGAGGGGAAGCAACAGTTTCTCCTCTTTTTTGTGCGGAATTATCTGGAATTGTTATCCTACGGCAAAATTTCCGTAGATGAAAGTATTGTTACCTTGTAGAGTTCATTTCCGGTATTTATCAAGAGAGTTACGCCGCTTCCTGTATTGAACTCGCGTTTGAAGCTTAATATTCTGTTTCACATTAACTGATTGCTGGGTATACATGAGAAGATTACCATCCCATGTATACCCTTTCTGCCTTTTGAAGTTACGCGGGCTAAGGATACTGTCTTGGTAGAAAGGCTCTGTGAAATGTTAGAATAGGGTTTTGCCCAGTACAACGACAATAAACGAAATAGTGGCCCATGTTGCGAGGATGACGATGGGCACGGTCCTCCAGATGGCTTTCGCATTCGACCACTCGTTGCCGTGCAGCAGCGAGGCGCTCGCGCTGGCGGCCGGAGTGAGGAACGCGATATGGACGCCCATGACCACCATGATGATGGCAAGCTCGGGAGGAACGTTCATGCTTGTACAGTAGCTGTAGACGACGGGCATCAGGGCGATGCCCGTTGCGCCGTTGTTCATGAACTGCGTGAGGACCGTAGCGAAAAAGCCCATGCACAGTACGAATACCAGCGAAGATTCGTTTCCGAAGAAGGGTGTCATCAATGCCATGAGGAACTTGGTGATCCCGCTTTCGTCGTTGGCCATCGCATGGGAAAGGGGCATCACCACGGCGAGGATGAGGATGATCCCCCACGTCACCCCGGAATCCACCATCGTCTTGAACCGGAGCAGCGGCTTGCCGTCGACCTTGAGGAGACACATCACGGTTACGAGGAGCATACAGATGCCCGTGTTCCCGATGGTCTTGAAGAAGCGGGCGATGCCGGACGTGGCGGGCAGGATGTTAGGCAAAAGCAGCAGGATGACCAGCGCGAACAGGAACCCCAGCACGATTTTTTGGACTTTATTCAGCCGCAGCGCGCCTTCCGTGTCCAGCCCTTCCGTATCCAGCGAGATCAGTTTCCTCATGTCGGGCTTGAACACGTACTTGGCCATGACGATGAACAGCAGGGAGCACAGCGCGCAGCATGTTATCGCAATGATCATGTACTTCGCGTAATCGATGGTCACGCCGGACATGTTTTCATACGCGCCGAGTACGGTAAACGGAACCTGCTTGAACGGGATGATCGACATGCCGATTTGCGCGGCGTACACGATGCCGAAAACCATCATCGTCGGATAGCCTTCGCCCTTTTGGTAGCCGCACTTGTCACAGATGCCGTACAGGATGCTCCAGCCGATGACGACCGCCGGGGATGCGCTGGTCAGTGCGCCCAGCAGCATGATGGACAGGAAAAATGTATAGGTGAACAGCCACGGTTTCCCCGCGACGCATTTGCGGGTGATGAACCACAGCGAGATGAACTTGGACAGGCCGTAATAGTTGATGGTCGCGCAGAAGACGAAAATGAAGAACATCATCATAACGAGCGGATCACCGAAACTGGTCTGGAACAGCTCGCTGGGCTTCATGCCGCCGATGAGCATGAGCGCCAGCAGGCCCGCCATGCTCGGCCAAATGATGTCTATGAAAATCCAGCCATATAGTACTCCGAGGAAGATGCCGATGAGATTCATCCCCAGCGGAGTCAAAGGGGGTATGGGCGTGAGCTGGCCGCAGCCGAACATGATCAGAAGGCTTGTCAGGGAATGGGCGTAGTAGACGATCTCTTTGTCTTTGAGAGAGGAAGGAAGTTGCATGGCCGGTTCTCCTTGCGTGGTGCCTCTGTAACAGGGGGGTCTTGCCTGTTGGCAAAAAGGGAGGGAGGCCGTTTCCCGTCCTTCTGTGGAGACGGGAAACGGCGGGCCTGAAAACCGGATAAAAGGGGGATAGATTTGGAATCAGACGGCCTTGTGAGGCGTCGGCCAGTTGAAGTTGTCCATGTAGTAGCGGTATGGCTTGATAGGGTAGTCGTTCAAGGGAACAGGGACGGTATGGACTTCCCGCTTGCCGTCGACCTGCTTCTGCTCGATCCACTTGAGCCAGTGTTCGTTGTCCCGTTCAGGATAATCTTCGCGGTAATGCCCGGCGCGGGATTCCTTGCGCATCAGGGCTGCATTAAGGCACAGCTCGGTAAGGAGCACTGTGGACGTGGCCTCAAACAGCTTGGCGAGTTCGTGCGGATCTCGCGCTCCCAGGTGCGGCAGCACTTCCGAGCGGATTTCTTCCACACGGTCGAGCCCGCGCGAAAGCCCCTTGCCCGTCTTCATCAGCGCGATGTCGGGGGCGCTCATGACCTCGCGCATGTCGGAGATGACATCCTTGGGCGCGATGCCGTCCTTGCCGAGGTATCCGGTGAACGTTTCAAGCCGGGAGGCGGCGTACGCCTCATCAAAGGCCACGGCATCATGCCCCTGTACAAACTGCGCGGCAGCTTCCCCAGCCGAATAACCCGTCGTCGCCGTGATGCATGTGGCCCAGCCGCCCATGTAGACGCCCGGATCGGGATTGCGGGCAAGCCCGGCGGCATAGAGCCCCTTTATGGCGGTGGAACCGTCGAGATCAGCTACAATGCCGCCGTACGTATGGCGCACTTGCGGCATCCATTCCAGTTTTTGCCCGAAGAAATCGATGCCGAGTTCGCGCAGCTTCTTGTCGTTGAGGCCCATCCAGCCCGCTCTGGGGCGCATGGTTTCCACATCCTCGGGCTTCATCTGGCTGCAATCGAAACGGATGGGGCCGTTTCCGGCTCTCACTTCGTGCACCATGCCCCGGGTATTGTAATGGGGATCGGCCTTGGCTCCAAATTTGGGGGAGTATTTTTTCATGAAATCCTCTCCCTTGGCGTTCAGGAACCGGGCTCCCTTGGGGAGAAGGCCCGTTTGCCCTTCCCACGCGAAATCGACCGGCACATTCCATACTTTCCAGAATTCAAAGTTCCGCATGGCACAGCCTGCGTTCCAAGCGATGCTGACGCCTTCGCTGGCTGGCGTGTTCTGATGGTAGGAGGGCTTCCAGCCGCCCGTATTGGTGGCGAGCAGAACGGCGCGGGCCTTGATGAAGACGGGCACCCCGCTCTGGCTGTGAAAGCCCACGGCCCCGGTCACGCGTTCGCCGTCGGTGATGACGTCGGTGATGACCGTGCGCCCAAGCCGCCGCACGCCCCTCTTTTCGCATTCCTGCTTGAGCAGGCGGGCTTTTTCGATGCCGCCCATCCCGTAGGGGTGGTAGTAGTAATAGCGCATGTAATCAAGGGCGCGTTGGGGGATGAAGCACAGTTCTCCCTTGTCGTTGCGGACGAATTTGTGCCCCAGATTCTCAAAATCCATGAACCGATCATAGGATTGCGTCAGGATCTGTCCGAGAAGTTTTTGATCGGCAAGCCCGTCGTAATAATACACGAGATCGTCGAGCAGATCGTCCAGCTTCATGTCGGGTTGCTTGACGATCATGTCCCCGCCGGAAAGCCCGCCTAGCCCGCCCCAGTCTCGAGGCCCCTTGTCCACGACCAGCACATCGCCCAGAAAATCCTTGGCACGCATGGCAGCCCACATTCCGCTGAAACCGCAGCCGATAACCAGCAGATCCGTCGTGTATTGATAGCCTTGTTCTTTCATATGCGCCTCACTTACTGGTTGTCGGCTTCAATTTGATCAAGGGTGCGGGCGAAACGTTCCTTGAAGGGATGCACATAGATGGCCCCAGAAGGGCAGTTCAGCTCGCAGTTGAAACAGGTCATGCAGTCGTCGGTATAGGTGATGCGGGACTTGCTGCCGCAGGTCATGCACCGCAGGGCCTCGGCAAAGCAGGCTTCCATATCCAAAGGCTGCAAGGTTTCCGCAAAAGGATCGCTGGAGGGAGCTGGATGGCTGACGCGCTCCTGTCTCGGTTCATGGCGGATGCCTTCGCGGGGCCATTGTTCCTCAGGGAGATCGGGACGTTTGCGCCCGCGTTCGCCCCGGATGTCCGCGCCCTTGAGCATGCGGTCGATGGAAAAAGCGCATTCGCGTCCGCCGGCAATGGCGCTGACGACGGAAGAAGGGCCCGTGGCGGCGTCGCCCGCGGCGAAGATTCCCCACGTCGAGGTAGCGAAGGTGACGTCTTCAACCACGATACGTCCCTGTTCAGTGCGCACGTCCTTGGCGAACCCGTTCAGTTCGGATGCTTGGCCGATGGCAAAGATAATATGATCGGCCCGGATGCGCATGGTGGCGTTTTCATCGAACAGAGGTGCGAAACGCCCTTGTTCGTCGACGACCCGGATGCACGTTTTCAGTTCCATGCCCGCGACATGCCCGTTCTCTTGAAGGATGACGCCGGGGCCGAACCCGCAATGGAATTCGATGCCCTCCCTCAGGGCGTCCGCCTGATTGTGCGGGTACGCGGGCATGGTTTCGCGCGATTCAAGACAGGCCATGCTCACTTTGGCGGCACCAAGCCTTTTAGCAGTGATGGCGGCATCTACAGCAACGTCTCCGCCCCCAATGACGAGCACGTCTCCGGACAGGCTAGGCCGCTCATCGCCCCGGTTGGCGCGCAGGAACTCAAGGCCCCAGTGGACGCCGGGGAGCTCGACGCCTTCCATGTGTACCTTGCGGCTGACCGTCGTTCCGGGGGCCAGCATGATGGCCTTGAATCCTAACCGCTTCAGGTCGGAAAGGCTCAGGTCCGCGCCTTCGCCGATCTTCGTATTGCAGCGGAAGGCGACGCCCATCGCTTCAAGCCGGGCGATATGGGCCGCAACGATCGCGTCGGGAAGCCGATACGCGGGGATGCCGTACCGCAACATGCCGCCGGGAAGCGGCATAGCCTCGAAAACCGTCACCGGGTATCCCATCTGTGCGAGGAACCACGCGCAGGAAAGCCCCGCCGGGCCGGAACCGATCACCGCGACCTTTGTAATGTGTCTGCGGACGGGCTTTTCGAGAGGCGCCTTCAGATCCCAGTCACCCATGATCTGCTCGACGGCATTGATGTTTACCGCCTCGTCCACATGGTTCCGGGCGCATTTTTTCTCGCAGGGATGGAAACATACCCGGCCCGTGATGGCCGGAAACGGCTGGACGCTGCGGTAGCGCCGGGCCGCTTCGCCAAGGTGCCCCTGCTGGATCAGGTAATGGTTGCCGCGAATGTCGACCCCGGCGGGGCAAGCCGCCATGCAAGGGGAAAGGGCTTCTTGCGCGGGTTCGAGCCTGAAAACATCCAGTGGGCATGTCTTGGTGCAGGTTCCGCAGCCGGTACAGGCCGCAGGATCGATGCTGTGGATCATATGAACTCCTTTTACGCATCTGATTGGGAAGGTGACTGCCCCTGTGGGGACAGTGCGTCCGAAACATGGCTGCCGCCGTGGTGTTTTTCTTTGGTCAGGGAAACAAGTTGAAAGGAAACCCTCCTCTAGGCTGCATGGGGATGAACGTCACGGCAGCGAAATGTTGTGCGTCGTTGATAAAGAGTAAGCAAAGGGCGTTCCATCTCGTTATTGTAGCGTTTTTATTAGTTTTATTTGAAAAGGACTCCCTCATATTTCTTTTTTTGTCTTAAAAACGTACAATTTTGTATATTGCCGTCTTGTTTTCGGACGGCTATGCTGGCGAAGGCTGAACGGTCGATGGGCCGCGGCGAAGGAGAAGGATATGGCGAAAGAAAAGGCGTGGTATGCGGACAGTGCTGTCGGGACATTGCTCGCGGATCTGTTTGAAGGGAAATGGTCCCCCGAATTGCTCGCACAGCTTGCCCAGATCCCGCTCGCTGAAGCGGAGCGGGGTACGTTCCCCGGCTGTCCGCCTTCCTCCGGGAGGGAACGCCGGTTCCGTCTGATGAAGCGTGTCCAAGCCCACAAGGAGGCGTGCTCGTTTTTGCTGGCTCGGCCCTCCGGCTCCGGCCTCGAATCGTTTTTGCGGCTGGCTGCGGAGGGGGAAGAGCTTGGGGCGTTGGAAGTGTTGCTGGGGCTGGGATTAAGCCGCATGAACACCTTGCGCCCAGCGGAGATCAATAGTGTCCTCCGTCTCGTCCATCGGAGCCTTTTGGGTATAGTCCTGCGAGGGTTAAGCGCTGATGGGGCAAAGCGGTACCGACGTCTTTGCCGTGACGTGCACCCGCTTATCGTTTGTTCGGGCAGCAATACGCCTTCGCTCGCCCGGCTCTTTTTCCGGGCGCGGGGGCTGGCCGTGAAGTTCGGGGACAGACGCGACATGGCGCTCTTCGACCTGCTCATCGGCTCCATAAACGTCTGCAATACGCCGGAACACGGGAACCCGCGTTTCCACGCTATCATGGCCCGCGGGTATGCGGCGCTTGAGGCGCTCAAAGAACCGGATCTGTTCGAGCAGGCGACGCCCTATCTGGGCATTTACCATTTCATTGAGGGGAACTACGAACAGGCAATGAACCTCTTTTCCCGCGCAAGCCGGAAACTGCGCGCGCAGGAGCACCATCTCGTCGAAATGTTTTATGTCAGGCACTGGAGCTTTGCGGCTTCCTGCCGGGGGAATTTTGAGCTGGCGGCCGGGCTGCTGCTCTCGCGGCTGCGCATGTTCGCCGCGCGCAGCGACAACCAGCTCGCCCGTTCCATACGTGGGCAGCTTGCGGCGTTGTACTTGCGCATGGGGCAATATGAAAAGGCGCTGGAACAGCTGGACATAGCGCAAATAGGCGTTTCGCCGCAGGCGGATATCGTCAGCGGCGTCACCAATGCGCGCCACCTCGCCTACTACCATATGTTGTCTGGAAATCTGAAGGCGGCCTACAAGGTGCTCCATTCGGCACTGGATGAGGCACGGCGTCAGGGGTATGAGCGCCCGATTTATCTGGGGGGCGCACTGCTTGAGCTTTTGTGCGCCTTTCAGGAGCAGGGATGCCCGCCGCTTCCCTGCTATTCGGCGGAGCAGGAGCTGCAACGCTGCCTCAAGGGGCCCAACCGTATGTTGCGGGGCGTTGCGGCCCGCTTGTTCGGCAATGCGCTGATGCGCGGAGGAAATGAGGATGGGGCGCTCGGCCTGTATCAGGACAGCCTCGCACTGCTTGAAAAGATAGGCTGCCCGCTTGAGGCGGCGAAAACGCGGCTGGCGCTGGCTTCACTGGCGTTGCGGCGCAACGACAAGGAAAAGGCCGTGCTGCTCGTGAGCGACGCATGGCCCATGTACGATTATCTCAAGGATTTTTTCTGGCCGGAGGAACTGCTTGCTCTGCTTCCCTCCTACATGCGCAAGCATGGGGACGCCAATCTTTCCTCACGGGCCCTTCTCGAAGCCTACCGTGAAAGTTTTTCCCCCAACAGGACATGGGAACAGTTCGAGGCATTTTCGCAGGCTTTGTTGGCGGAGTCGGCCCGCATCCTCGGCACTACGCAGGGATACCTCTTTCATGTCCCGTATCCGCATGCGCCGCTTCGCCTTGTGGCCGTTCTCGGAGGCAAGCTCGAATCCGTGACATATCCTTATGCCTCCCTGCCCGATCTCATGGAGCTCGTAGCCGAGGGAACTCCGCTTATTCTGGACAATGTGCAGGAAGGAAGGATGGGGTTCGGAAGCATGTTGATCGGCATCCCCATAGACTGCCGTCCCGATGGGGTTTATGCGCTGTGCCATGTTGGGGCTTTTTTGCCGGAGGTCCGAACCGTCCTTGAAGAGAATGTGTTGAAAGATATCGGGCGTGTCCTTGCGTGGGAATGTTCCCGCGTCATGGAGCGGGAGCGGCGTCATACGGATCGCCTTGAGACGCTTGCGGATAGCTCTGGAGAAATGATCTGCGTTTCCGATGAGATGGGACGGTTTCTCGGCGATGTGGAACTTGCGGCGAAAACCGACGCTTCCATTCTGCTTTGCGGGGAATCCGGCGTGGGCAAGGAGATGGTGGCTCGGTACATCCACGAGAAAAGCGGCAGGAGCGGCAGGCTTGTCATCATCAACATGGCGAGCCTTCAGGACGAGTTGTTCGAGAGCGAGTTCTTCGGGCATGAAAAGGGATCTTTCACGGGAGCCATGACCAGCAAGCCCGGTCTTGTGGAAATGGCTGAAAACGGCACGCTGTTTCTGGATGAATTTACGGAAGCCAGCACGCGGGTGCAGGCCAAGCTCCTGCGGGTCCTTCAGGAGCGCTGCTTCCATCGCGTGGGCGGAACGCAGACCATCAGTGTGAACTTCCGCCTTATCGCGGCCTCCAACAGGGACATCACCCATGCGGTCAGGCAGGGGCTCTTCCGCGCGGATCTCTATTATCGCGTCGCCGTGATCAATCTGAAAATCCCTCCGCTGCGCGAACGCAAGGCCGACATCCTCGCCATTGCCCGCTACTATCTGCATTTTTTTTCG
The DNA here is from genome assembly GCF_059728385.1 of Bilophila sp. T19-St14. Classification (NCBI taxonomy): domain Bacteria; kingdom Pseudomonadati; phylum Thermodesulfobacteriota; class Desulfovibrionia; order Desulfovibrionales; family Desulfovibrionaceae; genus Bilophila; species Bilophila sp. T19-St14. The sequence continues at coordinate 723,660 of NZ_BAAGFT010000001.1, read as the reverse complement.
CACTGGCATCATCGGGAATGCATTCAGGATTTTTCTCCGGAAAACCGCCGTATTCTGGAAAGCTGGAGTTGGCCGGGGAATATACGCGAGCTGCGCAACGTCATCGAGCAGTCGGTCGTCTTGACCGGGGGGCGGCACCTGACGCTTCCTGCTCCGGTGGAGCATACAGAGACTTCCCGAGGCGTCGAGGCTCTGGGAGGTGGGGAGATGCCCGAAGAGTTGTTTTCCGGAAATCCGTCTCTGGCGGATCTCGAAAAACGGTATATCGAGAGGACGCTGGAGCAGTCGGGCTGGCGGATTGAAGGGAAGAGGGGAGCACTCGCCGTGCTGCGTATAAGCCGATCCGCATTGTACGACAAGATGCGGCGGTATGGAGTGAAAAGGCCCTTTTGAGGACTGATGCCTCTGAAGGTCGTCATAGCTAAAGTAAAACATGAAGGATGAGCGACATAAAAAACATTCCCAAAACGGGGAAGTGAGGCAAAACGCGGGACGGAGAAAAGAGGCTGCCAGCCTTTGCGTGAACGGCTGGCAGCCTTGGAGATGATCTCAGGATTCGTAGACGATGCGCCCTCCGGAGATGGTCTTGAGCACGGAAAGCGTTTCGATGGACTCGGGCGGCACGGTCAGCGGATTTCCGGAAAGCTGTACAAAATCCGCGTAGTATCCGGGAGCGATTGTACCGACGGCATGATCCCGTGCGCTGCACTTGGCGGCATTGACGGTATAGGCTTTGAGGGCGTCGAGCGGGGAGATTCTCTGATCTGGGCCGAGAATGCGCCCCGCCGTGGTTGTGCGGTTGACGGCGGTATGGATGGAACGTTGGAATACCGCGAACTAGGCGTTTTCTTTGAGCAGGCCCTCCGGCATGCCGTCATCGCCGAGTACAACCACCCCGCCCTCAACGGAAAAATCAGCGGTGACGCCGAGTTTGGCGAGTCCGAGCGTGTTTGTATGCCTCATGTGGCGCAGTGGGGTGTGGAAGGCGCAAAAACGGGCATCCATCAGAAACGATTGAGGAGGCCAACGCCTCCTCTCTTAGCGCGTAGGGCTCGTTTATATGGCTGTCCAGCCTCCATCAATATGGATGATCTGCCCCGTGATATAGTCGGACGCAGGGGAAGCGAGGAACATGGTCAATCCTTGAATATCTTCCGCGAAGCCCACCCGCTTCATGGTGGTTTGCCGGGCGAGGGCCTCGACGACTTCCGGCCTGTCGAAGAGCGGGGCGGTGAGCTGCGTCTTGAAGAAGCCCGGCGCGATGGCATTGGCCGTAATGCCCGTTCCGGGGCGTGACCATGCTTCGGCCATGCCCCGCGTGAGCTGGGCGATGCCGCCCTTTGACGCCCCGTAGGGCAGGCCGTTGGGGAAGGCGCGGCTGCTTTGAAGGGAGGCGATGTTGATGATGCGCCCCCATCCTCGGCGCATCATTTCGGGTACGAGGGCCTGAGCAAGGAAGAACGGCGCGGAAAGGTTGAGCCGCAGCGTGTATTCCCAAATTTCGGGCGTGAGTTCGTCCCACGGCTTGCGCGGGTTCAGGCCGGCGGCGTTGATGAGGATGTCCGGTGCTCCGAAAGGCTGGGACGCCCTTTGGACGAGCTCCGGCAGCGCCTTGAGTTCGCTCACATCGAAGGCAATGCAGGCGATGCGCTTGTCTTGATCCGGATCCCGATGGGCGGAGCGTGCCGAGGGATCGGAATCATACGCAAGGCGGCAGCCCTGCTGCTTCAAGCTGGCAAAGATCTCTTCCGCCGAGGCTTCAAGACGATCCGGCGTGCGGCCCACGAGGATGAGATTGGCCCCAGCGTGGAGCAGGGCATGGGCCATATATTTGCCGAGCCCGGAACCCGCGCCTGTGACAAGTGCTGTATGGCCTTGGAGCGAAAAGAGGTGCGTCTGAAGAGGGGAGCGTGCTTCCGTATCGCGTTGACAATCCATGAGAGCCTCCGACAGCGTAGTTTTGTTGTGTTGCGGGGTGCCGTTTAACGAGACGTCGTGTTCCGAAACCGTTATTCGACGTAAATCATCCGTTTGGTCATCCCCCCGTCAACAATAAGGTTATGCCCGTTGACGAAATCGTTTTCCTCGTGGGCAAGGAACAGGCAGGCATTGACGATATCGCGGGGGATGCCCACACGCCCGGAAGGGTGTTGGGCATGATCCGCAGGGGAAAGCGCTTCATAGCCGTCGGCCTGTATCCAGCCGGGGCTCACGGCGTTGACCGTGATCGGCGTGGCGCTCAGGGATACGGCCAGCGTATTCGTGAGGGAGACAAGGCCCCCTTTTGAAGCGCCGTAGGCCTCCCACCCCGCTTCGTTCTGGTTCCAGCGGGTGGAGGCGATATTGATGATGCGCCCGTAATCCTGCCCCGCGTTGGCCTTGATGAATGCCTGCGCGCACAGGAACGCGCCGCGCAGGTTTACGGAAAGGGCGCTGTCGAATTCGTCGGCGGTCATTTCCATGATGGGCTTGTGGAAATGGGCGAGGGCCGCGTTGTTGACGAGAACGTGGACGGCGCCGTGCCGTTCCGTCACCCGTTGGAAGGCATCATTGACAGCCTCGGCCTGCCTCAAGTCGGTTCGGATGAAGCCAATGCCTTCAGGCAAGGCTTTGTGCTGTTCCACGTCGAGGGCCGTGACCGCATACCCCGCACGCTGGAAGCCTTCGCAAAGGTGGAAACCGATGCCGCCTGTGCCGCCCGTGATGATGCATATCCTCATGCCGCACCCCGTGTTATGCTGGAGCCGCCCCAGCGTTTTTTACGTTCTTCTGCGGGAGCTGCGCAAGCACGATTGCGCAGAACATGAAGGCGCATCCCACCGTTTCCCGCATGGTCAATTGCTGGTTCAGTATGACGAATCCGGCCAACACGGACACCACGGCCTCAAGGCTGAGAATCAGGGAGGCGACTGTGGGGTTCATGCCCTTCTGCCCCACAATTTGCAGCGTATAGGCAACGCCGCTCGACATGATCCCCGCATAGAGGATAGGTTTCCATGCGGCGAAGAGCTGCGTGAGGTTCGGCGCCTCAAAGAGCAGCATGGGAACCGCGCAGAGCAGGCCGCAGACGAAAAACTGGATGCAGGACATTTTGACGCCATCCACGCGCAGCGTGAAGTAATCAATGATCAAAATATGGATGGAAAACAGGATGGCACAAATGAAGATTAGGAAATCCCCAAACTGGATGGTTAGGCTCTCCGTAATGCAGAGGAAATAGAGGCCGATGATGGCCAGCACTACGCCGATCCAGACGAACAGGCCGCACCGTCTTTTGAAGAACAGCCCAAGGAGTGGGACGATGATGATATAGAAGGCCGTAATGAACCCCGCCTTGCCCACGGATGTATACATGATGCCGATTTGCTGAAAACAGCTTGCGAAGCAGAGCATCACGCCGCAGCACACGCCGCCGATCCAGAGCTGCCCCCTTGTTTTTGTATCCGAGGGCTTGATGCCGCCGGGGGAGACGGGGTTCAGCCTGTTGAGCAGTGCAATGCAGGGGATGAGGAACAGGCCGCCGATGAAGGAGCGCACGCAGGTAAACGTGTAGGGGCCCACATAGTCCATTCCTACGCTCTGGGCGACGAAGGCCACTCCCCAAATGACGGCGGTGAGGAACAGCAGAAAGGAGTTCCTGAGTTGCAACGTGTTCATAGGCGGTGTGATAGCCTGAGAAGGCCGGGGATGCAATAAAGCTCAAGAGGCTTTTTCGGCGACACGGCGATGAGGCACGGCAAAGGCCCCCTCCGTACTTATTTTCGCCGATGCCGAAGAACCATAGCATTAAACGGCTGGTGCGTATTTGAGGAATGGCCGAGGCCCTTTGGATGGTTGCCAGACATCTTGATAACATATTATTTCTGTTGTAAAATAAAATAATTTAGCCGATAATGCAACGCCAAGAATGTTTTTGTTTCTCCTTATTTGGAAAATGAGAAGGAAAACGTGTAGAGGGAAACGCCATTCCCCTTGGCTGAGCAGCCGGGGCATTCGTGGCTGAGGGATTTTAAAAGGCTCTGCCATAGCATGTGGTTGCTTCATCTTCACAGCACAGTGAAAATGCAGTTTTTCCAGTCTTCCCCTTGGCGGAATCTATGGCTGAGGCCTTTTGTTGGTTATTCTTTTGGAATTTCAAGGAAAAAAGCATCAACCATTTTCTATGGCAGGGTCTTCCCAAAATGGCCGTCATCCAAAATGTGAATGGATCCGCAGCATGACAACATTTCTTTCCAATGCGCAATCTCTTTCCGGTAACCGCCGAGACTGCCCTGAGAGCCTGTTGCAGATTATTATGGATGAAGTGGATGAAATCGTTTATGTAAGCGATACCACCACATACGAGATCCTCTATCTGAATGAGTTCGGAAAAAAGGAATTCGGGATTACGGACATCGGAAATGGCAAAAAGTGCTATGAAGTCTTGCAAGGCCTTGATGCTCCATGCCCGTTTTGTACCAATCCGTTTCTCAACTGTGAAACATTCTACATTTGGGAAATTACCAATCCCGTTTCGCACCGCCATTATTTGCTCAGAGACAAGCTGATCCACTGGAATGGGCATCTTGCCCGGCTGGAATTTGCCGTCGACATTACGGAAAAGGAGAACATCAGCCAAGCTGTGCAGCGCAAGCTTGATATTGAGAGCACCTTGCTGGAGTGCATCCGTATTTTGAACAGGGAAGAAAATTTCCCGCAAGCCGTGGACATGGTTCTGGAGAACCTTGGAACGATGCATCAGGCTGATCGCGCCTATATTTTCGAGTACAGCGTTTTGAAAAGCGGCGAACTCATCGCCAACAACACCTATGAATGGTGCTCAGAGGGTATTTCCCCTCAGAAAGAAGCCCTCCAAAATGTGCCTTTCAGCTGCATCAGTTGCTGGCAGAAGATGTTTGAGCGGCGTGAGGATGTGGTTATCGACAACCTTGAGTCAATCCGGGACAGCGATTTGGATATGTACAACGTACTCAAGCCGCAGGGGATCGAGAGGCTCATCGTTGTCCCTCTCGTCCTGAATGATGTCATTTCCGGGTTCATCGGCGTGGATAACCCAAAGGCCAATCAGGACGATCATTCCCTGCTGCATTCGTTGGCCTATTTCGTTACGAATGAGCAGCGGAAGCGCAATATGCAGAGCGAGCTCAAGCGGATGAGCTACTGCGACGGCTTGACGGGGCTGCATAACAGGAACAGCTATATTTCCGTATTGCAGAAGCTTGAAAAAAATCCCCCGGATTCGCTCGGCGTCGTTTTTGTGGATCTCAACGGGTTAAAGCGCATCAACGATCAGCAAGGGCACGACTCCGGCGACAAATACATCCGGGACATCAGCCGGATATTCAGCCGCTATTTCCGGGGGGACGATCTTTTCCGCATTGGCGGCGACGAATTCGTCTTCCTCTGCCGGAACATTCCGAAACGGGTTTTTCATGAGAAGCTCGCCGCGCTTCGACGCGAGGCCAATAGAGCATACCCCGAATCCCTGTCGCTTGGGCAGGTATGGACCGAAGGGGACGTGCACATCATGGATATGGTGAAACAGGCGGATAAGCGTATGTATCAGGAAAAGGCCGAATACCGTACCCGGCGTGGCGATACGGCCTAAAATAATATGAAAACAGGCACGATGTCCTTTTACGGATGCCGTGCCTGCTTTTTCAAAGGCCATATCATAGGAAATGGCTGATGCTTTCTTGAAGTTCCAAAGGAATAACCAATAAAATGCCTCGGCTATAGAGCCAGCCAGCGGAAAAATTGGAGAAAAAGGCTGTATTTTTCACCGTGCTGTGGGGATGAAGCAATCACATGCTGTGACAGATCCTTTTCAAACAGGCATGGGGAGCGCAAGGAGCCGGGGCTTCCGGGCCGTCTTGCCCTCCGCTCGAAACGTCCGTCAGTTTTTTCCACACGGCCTAGATGCGGTTTTAGGCTCATATTTCTTTCGCAAACATGCTCAAGAACGCTATGATAAGAAAGAGGCAGCAGAACAGAATGGCTTTTTCAGCGAAGAGGGTGGACAGGGCGGCCCCCAGCGTTGCGCCGAGCGCGAAAAAGACGACGATTTCGTAGTAGCTGAGGATGGTTTTCTTTGTATCGGGGTCTCGCGTGCGGACATAATGGAATATCTGCTCGGTGGCGCTGCGGAGATTGCCGGTACACATGGTCGTCGCCACACTGTGCCCATTGACTTTTCTGAAACTTTCCACCTGTACGGCACAGACGAAGGAAATCAGGATGTTGACGGCAGTATCCCATACCCCGGAGGCCATGAAGGCCGGAAAAAAGAGAAGAAGCGCCTCAAAGAAAACAACGATCTGCCTCCAGTGAAGCAGATCGTATTCCTTGAATTTGGCCCGTATCCACTCCGTGAACAGGATGCCCAAGGCAAACGCGATGATGGGGAAAAAGTAAAGGGCGACTTCCTTGAGGTTGCCTTCCGCAAGATTCAGCCCAAGGAGCACGATATTCCCCGTCTGTGCGTTGGCAAAGACCTCTCCCCGCGTGATGTACGTGTAGACATCAAGGAACCCTCCCGTCATCGTCAGCAGGGCGCAGAGCAGGAATGATTCCGATACTTGAATGTGTTTGCTGTGTTTCATCCTTGACCCAACCCGGACGGCTGGCTTTCCCTTGGAACGTTGCCGGATGCTTCAGCCGGTGAGAGCTTTTTCTTTTGGCTCTGTCATAGCATGTGGTTGCTTCATCTCCACAGCACGGTGAAAAATACAGCCTTTTTCTCCAGTTTTCCCATTGCGGAATCCCTGGTTAAGACATTTTGCAGGTTATTCCTTTGGGGCTTCAAGGAAAAAAGCATCAACCACTTTCTATGACACAGCCTTCCTTTTTTGTGGGGGACGGCTGACCGTATTCCCGTCCACCTGCGCCCCGCAGCCTTTTACAGAAACCGTTTGAGGCGCAACGGGGTGAACAGGTATCCCCGTTGGATTGAGAAGTCAAGTAAAGCAATGTGATACATTATTAGGGGCAATGTATTCCGTTTTTCAGGATTATCCTTTTCCCATCCCTTTCCGCGTTGGAAGAATAAAAAAGCTGTGCCATAGGAAACGGTTGATGCTTTATTTCTTGAAATTCCAAAAGAATACCAATGGATTGAGCCAAGCATGGAGTCCTTCAGCGAAAAAATTGGATAAAAAGGCCGTATTTTCACCGTACTGTGGAGATAAAGCAATCATATATATGACAGATCCAATAAAAATGTACGCAGCATGTCTTTGGGGGAACACACCACTCCATCATGGAGAGGATATACTCCTTATACGGTATCCCTATTGGAGCGTTGAAGAAATGTCGGCTGCATTTCTGCATGAAACCAGACAAAAGCTATAGACATCACAAAGGGAAAAGATGAGCCTTTACATAGATCCGCTACTTGGCGGTGAGGCTTTTCATGCTTGCAAGACTGCTTAAAAGAAGGACATCCTGTGTTGCTATGTCCGTATTCAGCACATGTGCAACTTATTTATAGAAGGCTTTATCATAGTATATGGTTGTTTTATCTCCACAGCATAGTAAAATACAGTCTTATAGGATATTGAAAGGATGTCTAAAAGGGATGTGCTTCGGACGGTACGGAAATATTCAGGAAAAAACAGGTTCGGTAATGGGGAGTTCGCCGCAGCAAACAAAAGCCCTGCCGAGAGTCCCGGCAGGGCATAAAGGCGGGGAGACAAAAAGCGGCTTAGTTGGCGGGAACCACGGCGCCTTCGTACTTCTTGGTCATGAATTCCTTGACCTGATCGCCCTTGAGGGCATTGATCAGCGCCTTGAGTTCAGGGCGGTTTTCATCTCCGGCGCGTACGGCGAGGATATTGGCATAGGTCGTCGCGGCGATGGAGTCGGCTTTTTCGGCAGACAGCGCATCGGCCACTTTGAGGCCGCCGAGGATGGCGTAATTGCCGTTGATGATGGCGAGGTCAACGTCAGGCAGGGCGCGGACAAGCTGTGCCGCTTCGATTTCTTCAATCTTGAGCTTCTTGGGGTTTTCCGCAATGTCGCGGCGGGTGGCGGTGAGTCCGGCACCGTCCTTCAGCTTGATGAGGCCGTTGGACTGGAGGAGGAGCAGGGCGCGGGCTTCGTTGGTGGTGTCATTGGGCACGGCCACCATAGCGCCGTCCTTCAAGGCGTCAAGGGACTTCGTCTTGCCGGCGTAAATGCCGAAAGGTTCATAGTGCACGGTGCCGATGGATATCAGCTTGGTACCCTTTTCTTTATTGAAGTCGTCAAGATAGGGCTTATGCTGGAAGAAGTTGGCATCCAGCTCCTTGCCTTCGAGCGCCATATTGGGCTGCACGTAGTCGGAATATTCGATGATCTGAAGTTCGTAACCCTGCGGTTTCAGAACGTCGTTGGCGACCTTGAGGATTTCCGCGTGAGGCGTCGGGGAAGCGCCGACGCGGATTTTCGTGGCGGCCTGAGCCGCGGTTGCAGAACCGGCGGCGACGGCGAGGGACAAGGCCGCGGCCAGAAGGGCGGAGCGGAAGTTTTTCATGATACCGTATCCTTATCAAGTGTTAAAGGTTCACGGCCGCGGGCGTGGGCCCAAGAAGCCGTTTATCGCGGAAAAAATCAGGAAATGCGCCTGTCGCTTCGCTTCGTGGCCCAGTTGCCGAAGCTCTGGAACACCTGCACGATGACGATGAGCAGGACGACGGTGATGAACATGATGTCGGTCTGGTAACGGTTGTAGCCGTACATGATCGCCAGTTTGCCGAGGCCCCCGCCGCCGACGGCTCCCGACATGGCGGAATAGCCGAGGATCGTGGTCGCTGCGATGGCGCTGCCGTTGATGAGCGAAGGCAACGCTTCGGGCAAAAGCACCTTCATGATGATCTGCATGGTGGACGCCCCCATAGATTGCGCCGCCTCAATGACGCCGCCGTCGACTTCCAGCAGGGAGGATTCCACAAGCCGGGCCACGAAGGGCGCGGCGGCGATGACCAGCGGGACGACCGTGGCGTTGTTGCCGATGGTCGTCCCCACGAGCAGGCGGGTCAGGGGAATGACCGCGATCATGAGGATGAGGAAAGGGAACGAGCGGGTCAGGTTCACCACGACATCAAGCACGGCATAGAGCATGGGCCGGGGCGTGATGCCGTCCTGACGGCAGATGACGAGGACTGTCCCCATCATCATCCCGAACACATAGGAAAAAAAGGTGGAGACCAGCGTCATGTACAGCGTGTCCACGACGCCTTCAAGCAGCATTTCGATGGTGGCCTGATCAAACATTCTTCATTTCCTCCAGCATCAGTCCCTTGGAGTCGGCATAGGCGACGATACGCCGGACGACGTCCTCGTTGTCCGGCAGTTGCAGCACCATCTGACCGAATGCCGTCCCGCCGATGTCGCGCGTGTCGGCAAACATGATGTTGACGGGGGCCCCGCATTCCAGCACCAGATTGCTGATGACCGGCTCGAACGAGGAACGGCCGTTGAAGATGATCCGGTACAGCCTGCTGTGCGGCATATCCTGCAAGGCTTCGGGGATGACGAGCTGGCGCGCCTCTTCGGTCTGGGGGTGGAAGAAAACCTCTTCGACCGATCCCGTTTCGGCAATCCGCCCGTGGCTGATGATGGCGACCTGATTGCAGATTTTCTCGATCACGCTCATTTCGTGCGTGATGATGACGGCGGTGATCCCCAGACGCCGGTTGATGTCCTTAATCAGCGAAAGGATGGATTCCGTGGTGGCGGGGTCGAGGGCTGAGGTGGCCTCATCGCACAGGAGGATCTTGGGGTTGGTGGCCAGAGCGCGGGCGATGGCTACGCGCTGCTTCTGCCCGCCTGAAAGCTGCGACGGGTAGGACTGCGCCCGGTCGGACAGGTTGACGAGCTCAAGCAGTTCACGCGCCCGTTCGCGGGCGGCGTCCTTTTTGACCCCGGCAAGCTCCAGGGGAAAACAGATGTTTTCCTCAGCCGTGCGCTGCATGAGGAGGTTGAACTGCTGGAAGATCATGCCCATGCTGCGGCGGGCCACTTGCAGATCCCGCGAACCCAGACGGCACATGTCTTTGCCTTCAAACATGACGCTGCCGCCGGTGGGCCGCTCAAGCATGTTGATGCAGCGCACCAGCGTGCTTTTCCCTGCTCCGCTTTTGCCGATGATCCCGAAAATATCCCCTTTCCGTATGGTCAGGTTGATGCCTTGGAGGGCATAGACTTCGGTATTTTTGCTCCTGAACCGTTTTTCGAGGTTCTGGATTTGAATGATGGCTTCCGTCATCCGCATTTTTCTCCTGTTCCGTTTACATCAGGAGCTACGATAGTAGCGTGCACGCACACCGCCAAACGTCCGTGCGGGCGATACTATTACCTACTTTTGGCTCTTTGAGAACGCCGGAAACACTATTTTTCTGATGAAAAAATTAATCTATTATTCCTAATAGATAGAATAGGGTATCATCATGTTTCCCACGAAAGGGGAAATGTGATTCCCATCATGCTTCGCGGCGGGCGGGGGTTGTGATCTCAAACTTATAGATTTGATGTGCGGTTTTCGTCAATCCCCAAAGGACACGAGACGTTCACCTTCTCGATGATTTTAAAAAAATTATTTTGAATTTCATATAGTTAAAATGTATCTTTCATTGCAAAAGTGAACGTCTCAGGGCACAGATAGCTGAGAAAGAAACTTAGGAGAGGAGGAATGATAAGGAAATATGTATGGACTCTTCCCAGATTGGTTACAATAATGTAAAGACGTAACCGTAACTCTATGTCAACGCTGCAACATTCCGCTATACATCACGGCATCAAACGGTTTTTGTCCATATTGAAAAGCAGTAAGGGGTTGTGCAACAAAAAAGCTCTCCTCAAAGGAGAGCTTTGCATTATGGCTTTTAGCCTATTGAGGGGGCGAAGCGATAGAACCAGTAACCCACCTGTTATGTGAATGATTGTTATTCGGGTATTGAAATGAAGATTACGTATAGAGGATCAAGGCGATAAATTCAAGATCTTCAGTGCCGTTGTTCTCCAGCATGTGTTCCTCGCCGTCTTTACAGATCATTACGTCACCGGCGGCTACTGGCTTCATCTCGCCATTGTCGAAATAAAGGCCAGTGCCGCTGAGGACATAGTAGACTTCAAAATCACCGACATGGCGATGCTGGCCGACGGAACAGCCGGGCTTGAGCACGCAATGGTTGAAAAGGCGGCCCTTGCCCGCGAAGTCATCGCCGCTGAGCAGTTCCGCAGCGAGGATATGCCCCTTGCCGCCTTTGTGCGGCATGTCCAATTTGTTCAGTTCATCATAGTGCCGTATCATGAAAATGCTCCTTTTGGCCCATGATACGGCACTTCATGACTTTTGTGAATGATGGGCGTGCAGCATTGCTTACTTCCCGTAAATGTACATGGAGCATCTTCGATATGTTCGCCGCAGTCCAGCGCATCAATCTGCTCCATTCCTTAGGCTGTGTCGTTATATTGCATATAACTATTTTAAATTATTTAAAATAATCTTTTTATGACCTGAAAAATAGTAAAATAATTTCAAGATATTATATCTAATTGACGACACGGCCTATTGCCCGGGGTGAGTATGAAGGAAAATACGTCCCCGTTTTCATGTATGGGGAATGAAAAGAAGCAAGGGAAAGGTATCAGTATATGAAGGCGGCGGTACGGAGTGATTGCTTTTTGCCGAGGAGTCCTTTAGGCAGGAAGACATGTGTCGGCTCTCCCTTTTTACCTACAGGAGTGAACAAACATGATCGAGCGTACCCTTTCCCTGATCAAACCCGATGCCGTACAACGGAATCTGACCGGCGAAATCCTTGCCATGATCCAGGGGGCTGGCCTCAAGGTCGTGGCCCTCAAGATGATCCACATGACCAAGGCACAGGCGGAAGGGTTTTACGCCGTACACCGGGAGCGTCCTTTTTTTGACAGCCTGACCAATTATATGAGTTCCGGCCCGGTGGTCTGCTCCATTCTGGAAGGTGAGGACGCCATCCATCGGTACCGTGAACTCATGGGCGCCACCAATCCGGAAAAAGCCGCTGAGGGGACAATCCGCAAGAAATATGCGGTCAGCCTCGAGGCGAACTCCGTACATGGTTCCGACGCGCCGGAAACGGCGGCCTTTGAAACCCGCTATTTCTTCAACGCGTTTGAAATAGTATAGGGTTTACCTGTTCAAAAAGAACATGAAGGCCACAAGGACGACGAACAATAAAACCAACGATGTGGTAATCATATAAACCTCCCTTTGTGAAAAGCCCCGGTCATACCGGGGTTTTTCGTTGGCTCTGTTATAGTATGTGGTTGTTTCATCTCCACAGTGCGGTGAAAATACGGCCTTTTTCTCCTGTTTTCCCCTTGGCGGGATCCACGGATAAGGCATTTTGCCGGTTATCCCTTTGGAACTTCAGGGAAAAAAGCATCAACCATTTTCTACAACACAGCCTTTTCGTTACATTCCGAACCATATACAGCCGCTGTAGGGCGGGAAGCGTCCGCAAACCTCACCCGCCACGATGAGCAGGGGTATGATACCAGCCCTGCTCCAGAGCGGGCAGGCCCGGCAAGCGCCCGGAAGCATTTTGTTGACGCCGCTACAGATGAACAGCAGAGGGTTCGGCGTTACGCTGAAGAACAGGATCGTCGAATGCTATCGGTAGCTAGGTGGAGAATGGCGATTGTACCAACAAGAGTTGTAACGGGTTCATCGGCATTTGAAGGATGAAGGCCAATACTGTGCAAGGTGAAGATGGCGAGACTCTGATAACCGTGCATGGCTAAACTCCTCCGGGGTTACTGATATGTTTCCCGTGCAGCCCTTCAGTGTTGCCCTGCGGTTTGGAATGAAGGTTGGAAGCACAGGTGAAGTAGGGGCGGGTGAATTCCGGCCTTGGAAGCGGTACGATGCTGGCCTGTTTCCCATAACGCTTGAGCAAGTTCTTCGTATTCATTGTAATCCAGCGCGCGGCAGGGGGCAGGCCGCGACGCAGGACAGGGCTGGCCTTACTCAAGATAACCGCGGCAGAAGTCGCATTTGGTCATCTCCTCGCGTATCGGAGTAAACTGCGGCGCGCCGTAGGGAAAGTTCCATCCGCAGCAGCAACCCGCATAACGGTCTGGAGCCGCCTACAAGATTCATGAGCCGGGCAACGGGCGTAGCGGCCGGAGGCCGTCTTTTGCCTATGGTACTGCCGATCGCACCCGTGCCGTATTCTGATGGACGGCCTCGTTGCCGTAGGTGTCGATGGTTCCGCGCAGCCCCTGTCCGATCTCCCCGAAGGGTTCCTCCCCTCTGATGCGCTCGAACTTCCTTCCATCCTGTAGCCACCCGGTACAGTGGATAGGGGATACGCTGTTCGGCATGGATGCGCTGACGCATGGAGCGGTCGAGCGGGCAGGCCCGGATCTGCTGTATACCGTAGCGCTCATCTCCGGTGTTGCCCGTCTCCACATGGGTGTTCACGCCGTCTTTGACGTGCACCCTCAGTGCGCAATGGTTGCTGCGGTTGACGTTGCAGGAATCCCAAAGGATACGCTCTTCCCCGGTTCCTGATGGGGGGCGGTACGGCGGCGCTTCCCGTATTGAGGATTTCGATGGAAAAAGGAAAGAACGCCGAGGTGAGGACGACGCGTCGCCTTTGATTCCGTCGCACCGTTTGAACAGCGTCTGCGTGGTACAATGGGGGTTCCGCATGGGCCCTCCGCAGAAAAAGGATTCCGTTCCCGGAACGTCCAGATAGGGCTGGATTCGAGGAACAGGCAGGCTTGCAGCATACCGCACCGGAAAGGCGGCTGTCAGTGATAAGTGGGAACCAGAGGTTCGCGTCATTAGGACATAAAAAAGGGAAGGCCGGAGCCTTCCCCATACGGAAACGGGCGCGCCTGAAGCGCTATTTGAAAAACTTGTCGATATAGCCCTGCACGAAAACAAAGAAGACGATGAAGGGCAGGATATATTTGACATACAGGCGCAGGCATTTCGGGAACATGAGGCCCTTGCCGGCGTCCGCTTCGGCGATGAAGTTGTCCCATCCCCAGCCGCGCTTGTAGCAGCAGAAGAACAGGAACACCATGGAGCCGAGGGGCAGCAGGTTGTTGCTGACGATGAAGTCTTCCAGATCGAGGATCATGGAGCCGGGGCCAAAGGGCTGGATGTCGGACAGCACGTTGAAGCCGAGGGCGCAGGGCAGGGAGAGCAGGAAGACCAGAACGAAGTTGACGGCGACCGCCTTCTTACGGGTCCAACCGAGCACGTCGATGCCGTAGGCCACGATGTTTTCCAGTACGGCGATGACAGTGGTGAGGGCCGCGAAGCTCATGAAGACGAAGAAGAGCATACCCCACAGCTGGCCGCCGGGCATGCTGTTGAATACGTTGGGAAGGGTGACGAATATAAGGCCGGGGCCGGAACCCGCGTCGACGTTGAAGGCGAAACAGGCCGGGAAGATGATAAGGCCAGCCATGAGCGCGACGAACGTATCCAACAGCATGATGTGGATGGACTCGCCGGTCAGGGAACGCTGTTTGCCGATGTAGCTGCCGAAGATGGTCATGGCGCCGATGCCGAGGCTCAGGGTGAAGAACGCCTGCCCCATGGCGGCATAGATGGGTTCCCAAATGCCGTGCTGGAACATCTTGCCGAAGTCCGGCTTCAAATAGAACAGAATGCCCTTTTCAGCTCCCGGCAGGGTGACGGAGCGGAGCACTAGAAAGGTCATGACGACCAGCAAGCAGCCCATCATGATTTTGGTGATGCGTTCGACGCCCCTCTGCAAGCCCATGGAGCAGACGATGAACCCGGCGATGACCGTAACGGCCATCCAGCCGACCTGATCAAAAGGATCGCCGAGCGTCCCGCCGAAAAATGCGCCGATCTGTTCGGGCGTAAGGCCCGAAAGCTGGCCCGAACCCATATACCAGCAGTAGGACAGCATCCAGCCGGTGACGGTCGTATAGAACATCATCAGTACGTAGCAGCCGATGATGCCCCCGTAACCGTACAGATGCCAAAATGTTCCCTTGGGTTCCAGCTTGCGGAAAGCCAGGCCGATGCCCTGTTGGGCGGCACGGCCCACGGAGAATTCCATCACCATGATGGGAAGGCCGAGAATAACGAGAAAAATGAGATAGATGAGGACGAATGCCGCCCCACCGTAGGCTCCGGTGATGAAGGGGAAGCGCCAGACGTTGCCGAGGCCGATGGCGCAGCCGGCCGATAGCAGCAGGAAACCAAGGCGGCTCCCCAGCTTTTCACGTTCAATACCTTGTTCCACTGTTGTTCCTCCTTAGGATGTGGGAGGATGAATAGGTGACTTTTGCGTCTGAGGCAAGCAGAGACTGATAGCCGGAAAACGCTCAGGTTTCCTGTTGTAAGGGGAAAGGCGATACGTTATCGGGGATTAGGCCTTGTCTCCATACCGGGCCCTTATGCCGAAGTGCAGCCGGGGCCGCTGACGGCGCTGCGGCCTCCGGTTTTCGGGGTGACCTGTATCTGCGTCCCGATGCGTTCCTTCAAGGCCGCCACATGCGAAATCACGCCGATGAGCTTGCCGTCCCGGTGCAGCCCGGCCAGCGTATCCAGCGCGGTGTCCAGCGTATCCTCATCCAGGGTGCCGAACCCTTCGTCGAGGAAAAGGGAGTCCACCCGTACCTTCTTGCTCGCCATTTGCGAAAGGCCAAGGGCGAGGGCAAGGCTCACAATGAAGCTCTCGCCGCCGGAAAGGTTTTTGGTGGAGCGGATTTCCCCGGCCTGATAGCCGTCGATGACGTCGAGTTCCAACGGCTGTTCCTTGCTGCGGAGAAGCAGATACCGGTCGGTCATGCGCCGGAGCTGGCGGTTTGCGTGCTCGATCATGATTTCAAACGTCAACACCTGCACGAAATTGCGGTATTTTTTTCCGTCGGCGGAGCCGATGAGATCGTGCAGATTGTTCCAGCGGCGGCACTCGCGGCGCTGCGCCTCCACCGCCGCCGTGCGTTCCTGATGCGCCAGCTTGACCATATGGTTGTCGTGGAGCTTCTGCCGCAGGCCGCCGATGGCTTCCTGCTGGTTCTTGAGGGTATCCCGAAGCCTTGCCAGCGTTTCGTCAAGTTCTTCTTGTGTGCGATCGGTCACCTGTTTTTCGCGTTCGGCGGCCAACTGCGCGATCCGGTCGGCCAGACGCGCTTCCAGTTCGGCCCGTTCCGTGAGCAGCCCCTGTTCCTTCTGGGCCAACGTATTCCGTACCGTTTCCGTGAGGCAGGCATCCCGGTATTCCGTTTCGTCGGCAAAGCCGGTTTGCGAAAGGCGAAGCCGGAAATCCTCTTCCAGCGGCCCAAGCTGCGCCTGGCGTTCCGCGATGGCGCGATCGAGCGTCTCCTTTTTGCTGGTCAGCCCCGCAAGTTCCTGTCTGGCGGCATCGACGGTTTGGCGGACGCTTTCAAGCCGTTTTTCGGCTCCTTCGACGAGCCCGTTGAGCCGTTTTTCTTCCTCATCCGGGGAGTTGTCCCCAAACAGTTGCCTC
This sequence comes from Bilophila sp. T19-St14, assembly GCF_059728385.1. Lineage (NCBI taxonomy): Bacteria > Pseudomonadati > Thermodesulfobacteriota > Desulfovibrionia > Desulfovibrionales > Desulfovibrionaceae > Bilophila > Bilophila sp. T19-St14. Next base: position 707,170 of record NZ_BAAGFT010000001.1, on the reverse strand, counting down.
CGGTCGAGCCGCAGCTTTTCCTGCCCCTCCGACAAGGAACGTACCGCCTCCCGCTGCTTGTCCAGCTCCTTCCCCATATCGAGGAGCCGGGAAGCGAGATGCCGGGATTCCAACTCCAACGCGCCCATAGTTTGTTGCAAAAGATCGCGCCGTTTTTCCAGAGATGCCCAATGGTCGCGCCGTTCGGACAGGCTGTGGAGCAAGCCCTCCAGCCCGTCCACCGCAAGGCTTTCGATGCCGTAAGGCCGCAGTTCCCGCAAAACGGCTTGGCGCAGTGCCGTGTATTGTTCCAGCAGCGAGCACCGTTCTCGTTCGGTGCGCACGGCTTCCTGTTCGGCACTGTCCTTATGGTGGAGGGCGGTTTGCAGGGCCAGTTCCAGCCGGTTCGCTTCGTGCCGGGCCTTCTCCCATGCCGCCATGTCGGCTTGCAGCCCGGCGTCCTCCTGTTCGGCCTGCTGTAGGATGCGTTCAGCCAGCCGCCGCTCGGCCTCCGTCGTTTCCCGCAGCCCTTGAAGCGAGAGGGGTAGGGAAGAAGGAAACGGCTGCTCTTGGGGGGCTGTGGTGATGGAGGGATGCGACAGCGCGGTGAGGCATTCGCGCATGTGCGTTTCGTGTTCGGACAGTGCGGCGGCTTCTTTTTGCAGTTGTTCCGTCATCCATTCCCGTTCGCGCGAAAGCCCGGCGAGATCGCTTTGAAGGGAAGCTAAAACGGTTCCAGATCGCTTCAGGTCTCCCTTGAGCCGTGCAAGATGGGCTTCCGGCGCGGCGGGGGCGGGAACGGAAAGTCCGGCAAAGGGATGTTCCGTAGCTCCGCACAACGGGCACGGTTCCCCATTATAGAGATGCCGCCGCGCTTCCTCAAAAGCCCGCAGGCGAGAGTATTCGGCCTGTTCCGCTTCCCGTTTTTCATATTCCGCCTCCAGGCGGAGGTGCTCTTTTTCGGCGGCTTGCAGGCGCTGCGTGAGTTCGGCCTCATTGCGGGCACGTTTTTCTTGCCGCTGCTCAAGCCCCTTGATTCCCATGAGGCAGGCTTCATAGCGCCGCAGGGCTTCTTCCGCTTTGTCCAGCAGGCCGTTGCGGGTTGCCGCGTCCATAAGGCGTGCCCGCCAGTCGGCGACGCTCCGATCACCCAAGAGCTCCGTCAGCGTTTTCCGGCGCAGGGCAACCGCTTGTTCCAGACGGGCTGTTTCCCGTTCCTGCCGTTCCTTGAGGGCAAGCGCGTTCTTATGCGCTTGGGCCGTCTCTTGCTGGCGGGACAACGCCGTTTCGACGGCACGCTTCTTTTCGCGTCCCGTTTCGGCCAGTTGGAGCAACTGCCCACAGGAATGCTGTATGGCGGACAGGTTTTCGACAAGCCCCTGATCCGCCGCCGTGCGTTGCAGGGCGGCAAGCACTTCCGTGAGGCCGGTTCGTGTGTCGGCAAGCTGTGCGTTCAGGGTTTGATGGGCCGACTGCGCGGCGGCAAAGGCGTTTTCCCGCTCGGCAAGTTCCCGTTTGAGGGCGGACAGGGCCGTCTCTTTTTCAAGGATTTTGACATCATATTCCCGCACGGCGCGGATTGTCCGCAAGCCTTGCTCACGTTCCCGCTTGCTCTTCTCCAGCACCGTCCCGGCTGAAGCGAACGCCGTTTCCGTTTGCCGCAATTCGGTTTCGCACGCGGGCAACGCCTCGGCGTATTCCTTTTGCTGCCGGAGATCCTGCGTCTGGGCATTTCGGAGGGAGACGAGCCCGGCATACGCCCCGGAGAGTTCCAGTGCCTTGTTGGCACGTTCCAGTTTATGGCGTTCCGGCTGAAACGCTTCAATCCGTTCCGCAAGCTGCTTCTTGCGGCTTTCCAGCATGGCAAGTTCAGCCTGAAGGGTACGGATGCCCTCCAGCCAGAGCAGGGCCTGTTGCGTCCGGTCGGACTGCCGCGCCGCTTCGGAAGCCTGTTCGATCAAGGAGGCCAGATCCGCATGGAGGCGCTGTTCTTCCGCTTCCTCAAGGAGGTGGATACCCGCCAGCTCCGCCTCCAGCGTTTCAAGCCTGGTGCGCTCAAGCACGACCCGCGCATGTACGCATTTAGAGATATCCGAGTAGACTTCCGTGCCCGTGAGCTGTTCCAGAATGGGGGCGCGCTGATCCGCAGGCGCTTGCAGGAACGCGGCGAATCCCCCCTGCGCAAGGAGCATGGAGCGCGTGAATCGCTCGAAATTCATTCCGGTGGCTTCTTCCACCTTGTCGTTCACACCCTGGATGGAGTTCTCGATAAGCCGGCCCGAAGCGGCGTCGGAAAGTTCGCGGCGGGGGGGTTGCAGTTCCCCGGAGGCTTTTTTCCTCGCCCGCCTTTGGCCCCAATGACAGCGGAACGTGCCCGCCCGCGTTTCAAAAGTGACTTCGGCGAAGCATTCCCCGGTCTGGCGGGACATGATTTCGTTTTCGCTTTTGGTGACGCGGGGCAGGCGCGGCGTACGCCCATACAAGGCAAGGCACACGGCATCGAGGATGGTCGTCTTGCCCGCACCCGTGGGGCCGGTGATGACGAAAATGCCGTCCGACAGAAAAGCCGGGTGCGTAAGATCGATGGCCCATTCCCCGACAAGGGAATTGAGGTTTTTGAAGCGGATCTGGAGAATGCGCATGGTGTTTCCGTTAGGCGTGAGGGTCTTCTTCGAGAAATGAGGCGACGGTTTCCCTGTAGGCCAGACGGAGATCCGGCCTTTGCTCGTCGGGCACGCCGTGGGCGGCGAGGCAGCGTTCAAACACTTCGTAGACGTCCAGCGCATCCAGCGTGTCGGCATCGTCATCCCGTTCCAGGGCGCGTTCCATGAGCCGGGCGTTCTTGATGCGCAGGACTTCCATGTCCGTTCCCGCCGTAAGCGTTTCGACCCGGTCGCGGAGATCGCTGATGAGTTCGCTGCCCGTATAGATGATTTCGAGCCACGGGCGCCCGCCCTCGGCGGCAAGGGTTTTCAGCCGGAATTCGATGGCCTCCCATGCCCCTTCAATGCGTTCCAGCTCCTGAAAAACAGGAACGGGAACGCACTCCACGGATGCCTGACGGCCCGTGAAATCCACAAGGCAGACGCTCTTGGCGCCGCGTTCCCCGAAGCCCATGGGCACGGGGGAACCGCTGTAGCGCCGGGTTTCTGAGCCGCCGATTTTTTGCGGGATATGCAGATGTCCGAGGGCGAGATAGTCGATGGTGTCCGGGAAGCAGTCGGCGGTCACTTGTGCGAGCGATCCGATATAGAGCTGGCGCACGCCGTCGCCGTCGGCGGTCTGGCCGCCCGACGCGAAGAGGTGCCCGGTTGCGAGCACGGGGAGATCCGGGCGCGTCCGGTACGTTTCGGCCTGCGCGCTGACCGCGGCGTAGTGGCGGCGGATGCCGTCGATGAGGTTCCGTTCCTTGTCTTCAATGCTTTCGCCGGCCTCGACCACCCGGATGTCCCGATCCCGCAGATAGGGGACGGCGCAGACGATGAGCTCAGGCTCACCGTCCGGGCCGTTGAGCCGAAGGATTTCGTGTTTGGGGTCGTCCGTGATTGCGCCTACGACATGGACGTTAAGGGCGCGCAGGAGTTCTTTGGGGGCTGTCAGGAAGGACGGCGAGTCATGATTGCCCGCCACTACGACGATATGGCGGCAGAAAGGCACGACCCTGCAGAGGAAGCGGTAATAGAGTTCTTGAGCACGGTTGCTTGGGGCGCTGGTATCGAACACGTCCCCGGCGACGATGAGCACATTGACCTGCCGGTCACGGATTGTATCCGCCAGCCAATCGAGGAAGGCGGAAAAGGTTTCGTAGCGTCTGTGCCCGTAGAGGATGCGCCCGATATGCCAGTCGGACGTATGCAGTATTCGTAAGGACGGTGTTTTCATCTTGAAGGCTCCGTAGCAGGCCTCCGTTGGAGGCCGGTTGCTACAGATAGCCTCTGAGCACGGGGCGGGCAAGTCCCTTACTTGACCGGAGGAGCGGGAACCTTGGGAGCGGCGATGTCGCTGGCCTGTTCCTGCTTTGCCGGATGCCGCTTCTGATATTCTTTCCAGCCCCAGTAGCCGCCTCCGGCGAGCAGTGCGGCGAGGCAGGCGGCGCCGAACGCCACAGCCCATTTTTTCCAGCGGTTCTGTTTGCGGAAGGGATCGTCAAAGGAACGGCTGGCATTGGGAGGCAGGGCCGCCGCGTCGGTCAGGCAGGAACCGAGCATGAAGTTGATGGGGATTTGGCTGTTCACCGCCCACCCCGATGCGTCAAGGACTGGCCCAAGCGTCCTGCGCCGCAGCTTCAGCCACGCAAGGAACATGGAGGGGCCGGATATGCACAGGAAGATCCCAAGGAAAAGCAGGGGGAACTGCCACCACGACAAAGCGAACAACGCCGCCGCGATGCTGGCGAGCGCCGTGCCGATGGCGCCGAGGGCGAGCCCGATAGCCGCGAAGATCCCCATGCTCCGCCCGATGTCGAACGGTTTGGCATCCTTTTGGGTATCCGTGGCTAGTTTTTCAATGGATTTGGAGGCGTCGGACATGAGCGCGGAATCTTTGGACGACGCCAGCTTTTCGAGCTGGTCGGTGAGCATGCGCCCGAACCGTTTGTAAGGCGCGAACATGGCTGTACGGATACTGATGGGGTTGTCCACCAGCTTGACCAAAACGGCTTCCCAGCTCTGGCCTTGCGTGTCCACAAAAATGCCGTGCCGCCCCGGTAACAGCAGGTTGGAGTCACCCGCCGTAACCGCAGCGACGATATTCATTTTTTGGCCCGTGTCGGGGCGTGAGCACTCGCAATAGGCAAGGCAGAGATGGCTGGGCTGGGCCTGTGCCGCGTGGCTGGTGATGTCGTCTACGCGCAGGCAGAGATTGCAGCCTCTGCCGTCGATGAACAGCGTGCCGATCTGAAAGGTCGTAGGCCGTGAAAGGGCGTAGAAGTCGCAGAAGGAAACGAAGTTCATCAACAGCCGGTGCAGGTGGTGATGGTAGAGGACGAGGCGCTCCACGTCCGTGAGCGTTTTGAGGTGGCCCGCTGCCTCTTCGTCCTGTTGCGCCAACGCCTCGAAACGGGAGGGGAGATCGCTGGAGAGCAGTTCTCCAAGCCGTTCCATGCCGAGTTGTTCCACGCCGCTTTCGGGTTTGCGGGCAACCAGTTCCGCATACGGGGCGAAACGCGTTTTGATGGTTTGCCATTTATCGGAGGTCAGCTCGTCCCGTACGCCAAGGAGGGGAACGGCAATCGTATCTTTCAGAGCGATGATCTGATCGCGCCATGCGGGGTTGAGGCCTTTTTCAAGAGGAAGAGGCTGATCCGCCGCGATATGCGCGAGGGGCAGTTCGCGCATAGCCTCGTCATTCGTATTGAGGTCGTGATCGACAAGCTGGGCGAAAACCGTTTCCGGGGCATTGAGCGTATCCGAGGCCCGAACGTCAAAGGCGACAAGTTGACAGCGCGTGAAGTAGTCATCGATTTTGGATTGGACGGACTGTAAAACCCGGAAGGCCGCGTCCGTACCGGAACCAAGCGGAAAAGTGTCCGCATAGGCCGCAAGTTCGTCGAACCATACCTTGTAATCCTGTATGTTGCGCATAAATGTTTGGGCCAGTTCGAGCGTGGCGCCTTGCTGGCCTCCAACGTCGGTCGCTCCGCCCGTGGTTGTGATGATGTCTTCGATGAAGCGGTTCATATCGGGAGCGAAGGAAGGGTGCGGCGTCATCACCCCGTCGCCGTTGAAGGCCGTCTGTGTCGCCGCGTCAATGGCTCCCATCACATCTTCCTGTGTGAGGGGCCCCTCTTTTCCGTTTTGCGTGAGGATACGGCTTGCGGCGGCATACAGCAGGCGGCCTTCATCCGTATCCTGCCTGATTTCCTCAAGGGCCAACCCCGGACGGCTTTCGGCCAGCAGCGCGGGATCGCTGAGACGGGCTACAGTCCAGCGTACGGCGTCAAGGACTTCCTGAATGCGGATGCGTCCGTCTTTGTCGGCGTCAAGCAGTTCCAGCGTCCGGGCGTCAAACTGGAGCTTGTCGATGGGGCAACTGAGCGCGACCCAGAGCTTGGGGTCAAGCTCGTCGAGGTGCAGCAATTCTTCAGGCGTCCGCAAGGTCACCTGATCCAGGCCGCCGATTCTGTGAAACTTCCAACTGAAGGCCGCATGATTAGGCATGGCGTTCTCCTCTAAGCGTAATGTCCTTTTGGCTGTAGCCCGGATCGGGGATGTTTCAAATGAAAATGTGCGGCGGGGGTGCGTGCGGGGCGTAGCCTTTTGGACAAAGAAGACGTACAAACAGAAAATCTCACCTCAATGAAGGGGGAGTTTCCTGAAAAGGCATAACCGAAACCTAAAGGATATGACGATGCCGAAATTGCAAGCGGCGCGAGTGACGCAATGCGGATTGGATTTCGCGGTGGTGCTGGTCGACCCCAAGCTGTTTCTGAACCCCAGCGAACTGGAAGCGTTTTCGGAACGCGCCCAAGCCCTCTTTCCCGGCGTTCCGGTAGCGATGTTGAGTTACGATGATCTCAAGGTGACCCGCTATCACGGCCCGGATGATGTTGTGGCCTTCCTCAAGCAGGTGCGTGTGGTCAGCCTGCCGTGGGTTGAATACACCATCGGTGAATAAGTTGAAGGGGCCGGATTGTTTCGGCCCCTTTCTATTGTTTATTGGCTGTGTCATAGAAAATGGTTGACGCTTTTTTCCTTGAAGTTCCAAAGAAATAACCAACAGAATGCCTTAGTTTTGGATTCCGCAATAGGAAAATTGTATAAAAAGCTGTATTTTCACCGCACTACATAGGAAATGGTTGATGCCTTATTTCTCCAAAATTCCAAGGGAATAACCAATAAAATCCCCAACCAGAGAATCCGTCAACGGGAAAGTAAGAGAAAAAGTCTCTCTTTTTACCATACTGTGGAGATAAAACAGCCACATTCTATGACAGAACCTTTCTCTTTAAAAAGCGGCTTCAAGGCTGGGAAAGGGGAGAAAGGGAGGAAAAAAGCGTGCCGTTATCGCTTGTTGAGGGAGAACCGGGAAGCACGCCGCCGAAGCGGCAGCCTCCCGGATTCCGAGGATATGACGTTGCAGGGCGAGCTAGTCGGCGAGCTTCTTGCCGATGAGTCCGAGAACCGTGCTAAGAAGCATGAAAGCGGCGCAAATGAGGATAACCTTCAATCCGAGATCCATAAGAACTCCTTGTCGTTTTTCAGGGAAGGGCGAAGTGTCCCGCCAAGGCGGGGCTAGCCGCCTCGCGGTTCCGGCACGCCCTTTTGGGGGCGTCCCTGACCATGGAAAATGTGCGTTATACGCAAGCCTTGATAGTGGAAATGAAGGAGATCCGATGGAAGGGCGGCGCGCCGGGGAGTGGCAGCATGCCCCGGATTTCAGCAAGCCTGGGTAGGAGGAGATCCGACCATGAGAGCGTCCTGAGCGAGCGCGTGCAGAGCGGATAGAGCAGGAGGAAAAGCAGGGCAAGGAGTGGGAACCCTGTTTCCCTGTTGAGTCCCCGCTCAGGGAGAAGAACCTTATTTGTTCGGATAATGGCGGCGGCCTGCTCCGTTTCGAGGGGCAGGTATTCACTGGGGGAGAGGCTCATTGTGATGAGAGTGTCAAAAGAAGCATTTGCCCTCGGCACGTCAGGCGTGCAGAACAGCGTGAGCAGCATCAGTATGCTCAATAAGCTCTTGATAAAGAGCCTGTTCTTGGCAAAGGGGAACAACGTCATGAAATCCGCCGTTAGGTTTAACTTGAGCATAACCCACGCAGGATAAGAGGTCAATAGTCTAGGAAAAAAGCTATGTTACCTCTTTCAAAAAATGTTGCTCTAATAGTGAAATAAAGAGTAATGAAGGGCCTTGTGAAGGCTGGAGCGGGAAAGGGGACGAAAGGCGAGAGGGGCGTGGCTCTTGTCCGGGCCGTGGGATACGCTTGCAGGGCGGATTGCCAAGGCTTTGGGGATGGCTTAAGGAAGGAGAGGCAGTTCTCTAACCCTTTGGACAACATAGCTTTTTTACAGGATATAGATATGGGGCTTTTGAAGGGGTATGTGCTGCGGAACCCGCACCTGTCGTTACGGCGTGAGTGGCATACCCTGTTGGCCGCCACCCTCGGCACCTTGTTGACGTGTTTTGCGGTCGTCGGGCTGACGGTGCCGTATCAGTTCGCGGGCGGCGGCGTGCTTGGGCTTGCTTTGATCAGCAATTATGCGTGGGGGATATCCCCAGCATGGGTGCTCAGTATCGGCAACGCCGTCCTGTTGCTGTGGGGCTGGAAGGCGCTGTCCCTCCGGTTCGCGCTCTGGACGTTGTACGTGACGGTCCTGACCAGTGTGGCTATCCCTGCCTTCGAGTTGTTCCAGTATCCGGTTATCGGCAATACCATCCTCGCTGCGCTGCTGGCCGGGGCGGTGGGCGGGGTGGGCTTCGGGATGCTTTTCCGCGTGGGGGCATCCAGCGGCGGGACGGACGTCATCGTCATGGTGGCCCGGAAGCGCTGGGGCGTGGATATCGGGTCAATGTCCTTTTATATCAATGTGGTTATCCTCTTCACGTCCTTTGTGGTCGTGGATATTGAAAAGATCCTTATGGGCGGGCTCTTGCTGTACGTGGAGACGGTGACCATCGACAGGGTATTGAAATCATTCGACAGGCACAGCCAGGTTTTGATCATCAGCAAGCGCACGCAGGACATCGCGGACTTTATCCTCAAGGAGCTTGATCGTTCTGCGACCGTCATCCCGGCGAAAGGGGCGTATTCTGATCGGCCCCATGACATGCTGCTTGTCGTGCTCACCCGGCGGCAGACAGTGGATTTGCGGCGGTATATCGCGGAAATCGACCCGGAAGCGTTCCTCATTTTCTCCGATGTGACGGAAGTGGTGGGGCTCGGCTTCAAAAACTGGGAATGAGGCGGTACGGGCGCATGGAGCGCCGAATCAACATACCGGGCGAGCCGGGGCCGTTTGGTTCCGCCCGTTCCCCCGCTTATCTTCTTCTCGGCGCTCGAAACATCTCCTCGGACTGCTTCCCCCGAAAGGGAGTGCTTGTGCTCAGGCAGTGCCATGTATCTGGATCGCGCACGGCTTTCCCAAAAGGCTGTGTCATAGAAAAAAGTTGATGCTTTATTTCTTGAAATTCCGAAGGAATAATCAATAAAATGTCCCAAGCACTGAGTCCATCAACAGAAAACTGGAGAAAACATCCGTATTTTCACTATACTGTGGAGATAAAACAACCACCTGCTATGCCAGAGCCTTCCAAAAAAGATGGATGCTGTCTATGCGAAGTGCATCAAAATCAGAGAGATATCTTATCTGGCTGAGCTCCAAGACCTTTTTCCATCCTTGCCGCTGTTCCGTTCCCTGCCGCCCGCTGCGTGTGGCCTCTCCATCTTCCTCCTAGGAGACATTCTTCCGCCGCATCCTGAGGGCGGAACCCGCCGTTACAGTTTCTTCTTGGGATATGTTGCGAGCGGGGGAAGCGGCTGAGGAGATGGAAGAAATCCTCTCCAACCTTGGCGCAGGGCATACAGGGGAGCGGGGAGGGCCGCTTGACAGTCCGGAATGTTAGTTATACTAACTCACGAGCTGCGGGGATTCCCTGCCCGCCCGCCGGGTTCGCGGGGGGCCCCTCCGCCAGCTTGCAATGTCAGGACTCCCCGCGCGGCTCCCCGCCGGGGCGGAGAGGGCAAAACGTTTTTCTTTCAGGATGGACGGCATGACGGCGAAACCGGGTACCACTTCCACGGCGGACCGCATCCTTGATGCGGCCATCGGGCTCATGAATACGAAAGGCTACAACCCCGTGTCGGTACGGGAAATCGCCAAGGCCGTCGGCCTCAGCGAGATGACCGTGTTCCGGCATTTCCCTTCCAAGTACGCCATGCTGATGGCGGCCATGCGCCGGGCGCCGTATGCGGAAATGATCGAGGACGTCTTCACCACGCATGTCCGCTGGGAGCTTGAGCACGACCTGCGCCATTTCATGCGCCGCTACATGGACATCGCCGAGCAGCGGATCGGCATCTGGCGGATTTATTTCAGCGCCATCGGGCAGATCGACGAGCACAGCACGGAGCTGGTCAGCGACGTCACCTCGTTCCGCGAGCGCCTGCGGGCGTATTTCGAGGAGATGATCCGGCGCGGGCACATCCGGCAGCTGGACAGCCTGTATGTTTCCTCGCTGTTCTGGAACCTCATTTTCGGTTTCGTCATGACGCTGGTGATCGGGCGCAAGCGCCCGGGGCTGGTCCGGGACGAATACATCGAAAACGCGGTGTCCGTATTCATCGGCGGCGTTGCCCCGAAGGAAGGCGAAGCATGGCGGTAAGCGTCAGAAAGCCCGTGCTGTATGCGTTCGGTGTGGTTTTGTGCGCGGGGATCATCGGCGGCATCTGGCTGTGGTACCGCACCCACTGCGTCCTGATCACCAACGACTCCCGCATCGAGGGGACGCTCGTCGGCGTGGCTTCCCGCCTGTCCGACCGGGTGGTGCAGGTCATGGTGAACGAGGGCGACACGGTGCGCAAGGGGCAGGGGCTCGTGCGCATCGACAGCCGCAGCGTCATGGCCCGCAAAGCCAAGGCCGAGGCCGCGCTCGAGCTTGCCAAGGCCCGCTGGGAGGACGCCAAGGCCGGGTTCCGGCGGCAGGAGATCATGGCGGCGCAGGCCCATCTGGATCAGGCGCAGGCCATGCTGGAGCGGGCGGGGCGCGACTTCCGGCGCATGGAGCAGCTTGCCCGCAACGACGGCGGGGTCACGCAGGCCGACCGGGACGCCGCCAGTTCCGCCTACCGTGCGGCGCAGGCCAACGTCGCCGCCGCGCAGGAGGAACTTGCCCTCAAGAAGGAAGGCTCGCGCCCGGAAGTCATCCGGGCCGCCGAAGCGCAGGTCATGCAGGCGCAGGCCGAACTCGACGAGATCAACGTGCTGTGCCAGGACAGCGTGATCCCTTCCCCGGTCAACGGCGTCGTGGCCCAGAAGCTCGTGAGCGCCGGGGAACTGGTGGCGGCGGGGCAGAAGTTGTTTACGCTCGTCAATACCGACGACATCTGGCTCAACGCCCGCATCGAGGAAACCCGCATCGGGCAGATCCGCGTGGGGCAGGACGTGACGTTCACCATCGACGGCTATCCGGGCCGCACCTTCTCCGGGCGCATCTATGAGATCAACCCGGCGGCGTGCTCCGTGTTTTCCCTGATTTCCACCGAAAACGTCGCGGGCTACTTCACCAAGATCATGCAGCGCGTCCCAGTGAAGATTTCCCTGCCGCGCCTCGACAGCCCGGAAACGGACCCCGGCGAGCCCGAGGTGGTGTTCCGCATCGGGATGCAGGGAACCATTGAAATTCAGCTCTAACGCGGCGGCCCGGAAGGTGATGCCATGCCTGTTTCCCTGATTGCGGCGGGGGACGCCCTCGCCCGTTTCTTCGCCGCGCCGGAAATCGGCTCGGTCCCGCACCGGAGCGCCCGGCAGGGCATCCTGATTCTTGTGGCCTTCATCGGCGGGATGCTGCCGATTTCCAACATGGCCATGCTCAGTTCGGCCTATCTGGCGCTTTCCGGCGACTTCAACGCGGATCTCATCGACCTCGGGCGGCTGGCGCTCGGCAACCTTCTGATCATGGGGCTGGTGCAGCCGCTGGTAAACCACATCCATGCCGGGCTCGGCCTGCGCGGGGCGCTCTTCCTCGCGCTCTGCGTGGTGTCCGTGGCCGGGGTGGGGGCGGCCTTTTCCGGCTCGCTCACCGAGATGACCCTGTGGTACGCGCTGGCGGGGTTCGGGGGAGGGCTGTTCCTGAGCCTTTCCGCGCGCATCCTGTTTGTGGTCGTGCCCCCGGAATCGCGCAGGCTCATGATGGCGATCTGGAGCTTCTTCATCGGGTTCGGGTCCAACCTGAGCCCGCTGCTCGGCGGGTTCCTCGTGGAGTTCCTGACGTGGCACTCCCTGTTCCTGCTCTCGCCCGTGGTGGCGCTGCCGTGCCTCGTGATCCTCTTCTTCCTGCTGCCGGACAGCCGCCCCGCCGGGATGCCGCCGTTCGACTGGTGCTCGTTCGCCTTCCTCGTCGCCTTCGCCGTGCCGACGCTCATCGTCGTGTGCTACGGGCAGACCTTCGGCTGGAACTCCTCGTTCATCCTGATCATGATCTTCTGCGCCGTCTCCGCGCTGTTCCTGTTCCTCGTCTCCTGCCTCAGCGCCGAGGCCCCGCTCCTGCACCTGCGCAACCTGCGCATCAAGGGCGTGGGGCTGGCGGTCATGGCGGCGCTCCTGCTCGTGATCAGCCATGTGGGGATGCGCATCCAGATGATCCTGTTCATGCGCAACGTGCTCGGCTACCCGCCGTCGGAGATCGGGCTCATGTTCCTGCTGCCGCTGTGCGTGTTCGTGCTGACGGTCGTCCCGACGGGCATCATGGTCGCCACGCACGGCAACCCCAAGCCCTTCCTCCTGGCCGGGATCGCCTGCATCGCCGGGGCCGGGCTCCTGCTCTCGCGGCTCGACGCCAATGCGGACTGGTGGCACATGGCGGTGCCGCTGGCCCTGCGGAGCTTCGGCTATGCGATGGGCAGCGCCTCGGCCACGCCCTTCCTGCTGCGCAACGTCCCGCCGGAGAAGCAGCCGCAGACGCTCCCGGCCATCAACAGCGTGCGTTTCTTCAGCATGTGCGTGTGCATGGGGTCGATCACCACCCTGAGCGTGCTCCTCAACAAGTGGTATTTCGCCCTCATCGCCGCGCAGGTGACGCAGGGCTCCTCGGCGGCTTCGGCTTCCATTTCGCGCTGGTCGGCGCTGTTCGCCGGGCAGGGGCTCTCGCCCTCCCAGTCCCGGCACGACGCGCTCCTCATCGTGTCCTCATCCATCAAAAAGCAGGCGTCCGTGTTTACCTTCGATCATCTCTTCCTCATCCTGTCGCTGGTGGCGTGCGTGGCTTTCGTGTGCGCCCTCCTGAGCCGCCGCGTGGACCCGCACCCCCATGCCGTGCGCGCCCATGCCCGGAATAGCCTGTCCCGCCTGTGGGCCGCCGTCCGGTCGCGGCTGCCGCGTCCCGCCTTCCCGCTGGCGGGGCTGCTCCTGTGCTGCCTGCTGGCGGCGGGGTGCACCCTCGGGCCGGACTACAAGCGCCCGGATCTGGATCTGCCCGCCGCTTCCGTTGCGGCGGACGAGCCCGGCGCGCTGTTCACCCGCGAACGCTGGTGGGAAGTCTTCCATGACGACGCCCTGAACCGCCTTGAGGAGGCGGCCCTCGCGCACAACAGCAATCTGGCGCAGGCGATGGCCCGGGTCGAGGAGGCAAGCGCGGCGGCGGGCGTCGCCTTTGCGGATCGCCTGCCTGCCGTGGGCCTGCGGAGTCAGGACGGCAAGCGCCTGATGACGGAAGGGGAGGAGCTCACGCACCACTACGCCTCGCGGACGCAGGAGGCGTACAAGGCGGTCGGGTTCCTGAGCTTCGAGCTTGACCTGTGGGGCAAGTACCGCCGTCTGGACGAGGCCGCCCGCGCCGAGCTGCTGTCGACCGAAGCCGCCCGCGACACGATCCGGCTGGCGGTGGCCTCGGAAACCGCGCTGGCGTATTTCCAGCTCCGCACCTTGCAGGAGCAGGAACGGATCGCCGCCGACATGCTCAAGTCCTACGAGCGGACGTGCAAGGTCTATGAGACGCGCTACCGCCTCGGGCAGTCGCCGGAAACCACGCTGCGGCGGTTCGCGGCGGAACGCGACAAGACGCAGGCGCAATTGTATGATCTGGAGGAACGGCGCATCCGCTGCGAAGGCGCGCTTGCCGTGCTCGCGGGGTTCAGCCCCGCCGGGATCGTGGACGGGGCGGGGCGGGCCTTTCAGGAAGGCCGGACGCTCGGCGAACTGGCACCGCCGCCGGACGTGCCCTCGGGCATCCCTTCGGATCTGCTCCAGCGCCGCCCGGACGTCCGCTCCGCCGAAGGCCGCCTCATGGCCGCCAATGCCCGCATCGGCGCGGCGCGCGCGGCGTTCTTCCCGTCCTTCTCGCTGACGGCGGAGGGGGGCTACTCCTCGACGCATCTGGATCGGGTATTCCTCGATCCGGCGCGGATATGGAGCATCATGGGCGGGCTGGCGCAGCCGCTGTTCGAGGGCGGCAGGCTCACGGCGAAGCAGCGCATGGCGGAGGCCAAATACGAGGAAGCGCGGGCGGCCTATGTGGGGAGCGTACAGAACGCCTTCACGGAGACGCGCGACGCCCTCGCCGGGAACCGCATCAGCCGCAAGGCGCTCGCCGCCAGCACGGAGCGGGTGAAGGAGCTTGCGCGCAGCAACGAGATCATGGAAAAGCAGTATGATGCTGGCCTGAGCAGCGTTATGGACCTGCTCGACGTGCGCCGCCAGCTCTTGGCCGCCCGGCAGGGGCTGGACGGAAGCGAAGGGGTTTGAATGAGGCATCGGGGAAGGGAACCCTTCGGAAGGGATTCCCTTTCCCCTCCCGGACCAGCCTGCCTGCGCCTTCCGCCGCACGGGGCTTCCGTTCCGTTGCCGTCCCGGAATGTCCCGCCGGGGATGCGCCTTCCCGTGGGCTTTCGGCCGGGGAGGGGGCGGGCCGCCGGGTTCCGGGGAACGGGAACGTTCCGGCGTGGAAGGGCAGCGGCCCGCGTGGGGGAGGCTCTATCTGTCGAGGTTCAGGAAGATGGTCTTGGTTTCGGTGTACTGGTCGTGGGATTCGCGGCCCTTGTCCTTGCCGCCGAACCCGGAGAGCTTGTAGCCGCCGAAGGGCGTGGTGTTGTCGCCCTCGCTGAAGCAGTTGACGGAGACGGTGCCCGCCTTGAGCGCGCGGGCGTACTTGTGGGCCTTGGTGACGTCCTCGGTGAACAGGGTGGCCTGCAAGCCGTATGCGGTGGCGTTGGCGAGCCCTACGGCTTCCTCGTCGCTGTCGGCGGGGAGGATGGCGGTGACGGGGCCGAAGATTTCCTCACGGACGATGGTCATGTCCGGGGTCACGCCGTCGAAGATGGTGGGCGGGATGAACAGCCCGCTGCCGATGGCGAGGGGCGCTCCGCCGGTGAGGACATGCCCTCCTTCGGCCTTGCCCTTCTCGATGTAGCCCATGATGGTCCTGAACTGGCCTTCGCTCACGATGGAGCCGAGGTTGTTCTCGGGATCGAGCGGGTCGCCGATGCGCCAGTTTCCAAGCTCGGCGAGCAGGGCTTCGGTGAAGGCGTCCTTGCGCTTGCGGGGCACGATGATCCGGGAGTTGGCGGTGCAGTTTTCGCCCATGTTCCAGAAGGCGGCAGCGGCGGCCTGCACGGCGACGGCGGCGTAGTCGGTCACGTCGTCGAGCACCACGAAGGGGCTCTTGCCGCCGAGTTCCAGCACGATGCGCTTGAGGTTGCTCCGGGCGGCGTATTCAAGAAAGCGGCGGCCCACTTCGGTGGAGCCGGTGAAGGACACCACGTCCACGCCGGGGTGCAGCCCGAGCGCCTCGCCCACGGAGGAGCCGGGGCCCGTGATCACGTTGAACACGCCTTCGGGGATGCCCGCTTCGGCGGCGAATTCCGCGAGCTTCAGGGTGGAGAGCGAGGTGACGCTGGCGGGCTTGAGGATGACGCTGTTGCCTTCGGCAAGGGCGGGGCCGAGCTTCCAGCCCACCATCATGAGCGGGAAGTTCCACGGCAGGACGCAGGCGACCACCCCGGCGGGCTCGCGCACGATGAGCCCCAGCCTGCCGTCCCCGGAGGGGGAGATGCCGCCGTACTGCTTGTCCGCGCATTCGGCGTGCCATTCGAGGCACTCGATGGTTTCCGGCAGATCCGTGAGCAGGCATTCGCGGACGGGCTTCCCGCTGTCCAGCGATTCGAGGACCGCCAGCTCGACCTGATGCTTTTCGATGAGCCCGATGAAGCGCATGAGGATTTTTTTGCGCTCCGAAGGATGCATACGCGACCAGACCCCGCCTTCAAAAGCCTTGCGCGCCGCGGCGACGGCCTTGTCGACGTCTTCGCGCCCGCAGGAGGCGACCCGGGCGATTTCCTTGCCCGTCGCGGGGTTGACGGTCGGCATTGTCTCGCCGGAGAGGGCGGGGGCGAATGTCCCGCCGATAAAGGATTCGGTCGGGTAGGACAGGTTCGCGGCAATCCGTTCGTAGTCGGCGTGGGACAGCAATGTCATGGTGGCATCTCCTTAATCGTTTGAGTGGCTTTTCAGATCCAGGGGCCGGAGGGCGGTGCGGCGCGCGCTTCCCGCCTGCCGGTTCCGCAAAACTCCCCGCCGAAAGGCGGCGGAGGGGTTCGCTGTTGATGGTTGCCCGCCCGGCCGGAACCGGCGCAGGAAAAACGCGGCGGCCAATCCCTTGGGAGCATATGCCCGTGGGGGGAGGCAGCATCCCTCTGTCCGGGCCGTTCCGGAACGGGGCTCCCTCTTGGCTTTATTCCTTATGATACGGATCGTTGGGGGCAACGGCAGCCTTGAACGTCTTCCGGCAGGGGACGGGTATCTTCCCGGCAACCTTCCCGCCGATCCGCACCGGGGCGAATGCCTTCCGTTCCATCGGCCCGCACTGGAACGGATGCCTTCCGCGCGGCCCCGCCAGCCGAAAGCCTTGGGAAGGGAGAGGGGCCGGGAGGGGAACCTGTGCGGGGGCTTCCCGCTCTCCCAAAAGGCTCCCCCCGGCACGTTTCCCCTAGCCTTCCGCCACGGCTACCAGGAAACGAACCCGTTCTTCAGCTTGTCGTTCTCTTCCACGATAAGGTGGTTGAACCCGGTGATGTGGACGTCCGAGCAGGACACGTAGGGGACGATCGCGGACACGCCGCCCAGCGTGGTTTCCCGCAGCCCCTTGGCGTGGAACGCGCCGCCGCAGACGCTTTTCTGGACGAAGGTTTCCTCAAGCCCGATGAGGCCCCGGAAGTACCGCTGCGCAAGGCGGGTGGACGTGCCGGTCCCGCAGGGGGAGATGTCGGCCTGCGCGTCCCCGAAGATGCACTGGGCCAGATAGCCGCCGTCCTCTTCCGGGGCGTTCTGGCAGAAGAGTACTTGATCAAGGTAATTGATCGCCGGGTTCGTCGGATGGGCCACCTTGATGACCTTGTTGGCGGCGGCGAGGATGTCCTTGCTGAGGTCACGTAGGAGGTTGACCGTGTCCTTGGTGATGGTCAGGCCGAGGGACTGCACGTCCGCCAGCACGAAGAAGTTGCCGCCGTACCCGATGTCCACGGAAACGTCGCCGTATCCGGCAAGATCGATGTGCAGATCCTTGCGGTACAGG
Organism: Bilophila sp. T19-St14; assembly: GCF_059728385.1. Classification (NCBI taxonomy): domain Bacteria; kingdom Pseudomonadati; phylum Thermodesulfobacteriota; class Desulfovibrionia; order Desulfovibrionales; family Desulfovibrionaceae; genus Bilophila; species Bilophila sp. T19-St14. The sequence goes on along the minus strand of NZ_BAAGFT010000001.1, from coordinate 689,972 downwards.
AAGGCCGGGACGTTTTCCAGATTGATGCTGGCGACCATGTGGTTTTCCCACTTCACATAGACCGTCACCAGCCCGGTGGGGGTTTCGAGGACGATCTTGGTTTCGGGTTCCACGCGCTTGACCATGCCCGTCTCCACGAGGACCTTGGCGACGGAGAGCGTCCCCGCGCCGCACATGGGCTGATAGGTCAGCGCATCTATATAGAACACGCCATAGTCCGCCTCAGGCGAGCAGGGCTCGGTCAGGATGGCCCCGACGAGGGACAGGAACCCGCGCGGCTGCTGCATGATGCAGGTGCGCAGCCAGTCGTGGTTTTGGCGCATGTCTTCCATTTTTTCAGCCACCGAAGCGCCCTTGAGCGGAGGGATACCGCCGGTGACGACGCGGATCGGGGTGCCCGTGGTGTGGGCGTCCACAACGAAAATCGACTGGGATGCAAGCATAATAGGCTCCTTTTTGAACTCGTATTTTCCAAAAGGCTGTGTTATAGAAAACGGTTGATGCTTTTTCCCTTGAAGTTCCAAAGGGATAACCGGAAAAATGCCTTAGCCGTGGATCCCGCCAAGGGGGAAAACCGGAGAAAAAGGCTGTCTTTTCATCGCACTGTGGAGATGAAACAACCACAAACTATAACAGAGCCTTCCAAAAAGAATCTGTGTTGGAAAAGACCGCCAACAGGGATTCGATAAGAATAAAAGTCTTTGGAAAGGGAGGGATGGGGCTTGGGGAAGGGAGGGAAAAGCTTTTCTTCAGAAAAGTTTTCCCTCCCTTCCCCAAACTTTCTGCTAACTCAGGCGCTTGCGGATGGCGAACGAGGCCGGGGTCTTGCCGAGCCCTCCGAGGGTACAGCGCAGATCGAGGGGAAGCATGAGCCCCACGTCGTAGACGGCGGCGATGGTCTCGTCGAGCGGGATGACCTTGTCGAAGCCCGCCAGCGCCATGTTGGCGCAGGCCACTGCGTTGAAGCCGCACATGATGTTCTTGCCGAGGCAGGGCACTTCCACGCGGTTCGCCACGGGGTCGCAGGCGAGGCCGGTGATGTTCTGGAGGGCCATCGAAGCGGCATCGAGGCACTGGGCCACAGTCCCGCCGAGCATATGCGCCACGCCCGCGGCGGCCATGCCGGAGCCCGCGCCGCACTCGACCTGACACCCGGCGACTTCGGCGGCGAAGGTCGCGGACTCCGCGATGAACACGCCGATGAGCCCGGCGGCGAGCATGGCTTTGACGATTTCCTCGCGCGGCAGGCCCAGCGTGCGGCCCACGCCGATCAGCGTGCCGGGCAGCCCGCCGCACGATCCGGCGGTCGGCGCGGCGACGATGACGCCCATCGCGCTCTTCACTTCCATGATCGCGGTGATGTACTTGGTGACGTTGTTGAACAGGTCATTGGGCAGGAGCGTCTTGTTCCGCTGGCCGGAGTCGATCAGGTGCGCCTGCGGGCCGAGGATGCGGTCGGCGTACTCTGTCCCGGCAAGCCCGTCCTCGACGGCCTTTTCCATGATGCCGACCAATCGGCTCATCTTATTGAAAATATCCTCTTCGGTGGTATTTCCGCGCACGCTCTCGTAGTGGGCGGCAAGCTCCCACAACGGCCTGTCGTTCTGCTTGGCGTATTCAAGAAGCCCGGCGGCGTTGGAGAAGGGGACGGAGCAGCCCCCCCATGAGCGCGTGGGCAGGATGGGATCGAGGACGATGCACCCGGCCACGCCGGGCAGTGCCCGCAGACGGGTCACGGTTTCCGCATCAAGCGCGGAGGCGCATTTGAGGTTGATGAGCAGGCGCGTGCCGTCGCTTTCCGTCCGCAGTTCGTCGGAGGATGCCACGGCCTTTACAGACGCGGCGGCCTGTTCGAGGGGGACGGCCCCCGCGTCCATAAGCAGCAGGTATTCATAGTAGCCGCCCTCGATGCTCACGGGGAAGCCCTCGAAACGCTGCATCTCCACCATACCGCCGCCCACGGAAACGGCTTCCCAGTGGAGGGTGCGCCCGTCGCCGCCGGTTGCGGTGATGCGGTAGTTGTTGGGATGGGTGGCCCCGTAGTCGAGGATGGAGAAGGTCACCTCGACGCCCTCGCGCTCGGCGATGGCGCAGGCATCGGGGACGCGGGGATCGGTCAGGTCAATGTCAAGGATCCCGCTGACGAATCCGATGTCCGAACCATGCCCGTGGTAGGATTCGGCCAGTGAGCCGTTGACGTCGAATTCGACGAGGACGCTGCGGACGTCCCCGCCGAGGGACTGGCGGACAAGGGCGCCTATGCGGGCTGCGCCGGCGACGTGGGAACTGGAAGGGCCGCGCATGACGGGGCCGATGACGTCGTTGAACAGGCTTGCGGGAAGTTTTGCCATAATGATTCCTTAAAGTAGTGCTTGAAAAAGAGGGGCGGGGCCCATTGAGGCCCCGCCCTGTAGGGTTACATGAGGCCGGGGAGGGAACCCGCGAACATATTCAGGATAAGGAGGACGGCAAGCCCCACGACGCCGGAGATCAGCGTGGGGATGGGGTAGACGAGGAATGCCTGCTTGGTGCTCAGGCCGGACATCTTGCAGATGGTCCAGAAACCGGAGTCGTTGGGCAGGCCGAGGCCGATGCCGCCGCAGCAGATGGCGAGGCCCACGAGGACGGGGGAGGCGCCGAGCTGGGAAGTGACCGGGGCGAGCACGGCGGAGGCCGTCACGATGGAAACCGTAATGGAGCCGAGGCCGATGCGCAAGCACTGGCTCATGAGGAAGCCGAGCAGGATGACCGGGATGCTCCAGCTCTGCATGACATTGACGATGGCAGTGCTGATGCCGCTCGCACCTATGACGGCCCCGAACGCGCCGCCCGCGCCGATGATGGCGAGGATGGAGCCCACGGATTCCGCGCCGCGCGAAACCACGGTGTCAAAAGGTTCGGGCAGGTGGTCGCGCAGGGCGAAGTACGCCACGAACACGGTGATCAGCAGTACGATGTTGGTGTTGCCGAAGAAGGAGACGATGCGGCTGGCGGAAGAGGCCGGATCAAGGAAGGCGTTCAGCGTGTTGGCGATGAAAATCAGCACGATGGGCAGGAAGATGATGGCGATGCCGAGCGCGCCGCTGGGGTGATTCTTTTTGGCGAGGGCCTGTTCCACGAGGGCGGCGTCGGGCTCCTCGTCCGTGAGGAAAATCGGGGACTTCCTGCCGAGGAACTTGCCGTACAGCACGCCGCCGATGAGCGAGGCGGGCAGGGCGATGAGCGCGCCGTAGACGATGAACCAGCCGATGTCAGCGCCCATGTTCCCGGCGACGGCCACGGGGCCGGGGGTGGGGATGACGAGGGCGTGCGTGCAGGTGAGGCCGACGACGAGGGCCGTGACCAGCGTGTTGAGGGCCAGCTTGCCTTCGCGGGACATTTCGCGGATGAGGCCGATGAGGATGACGAAGGCTGCGTCGAAGAACACCGGGATGGAGATGATGTAGCCGGTGAGGTTCAGGGCCAGCGCGGATTTCTCGCGCCCGCACAGCCGCAGCATGGTGTTGGCGATTTCGCGGGTACACCCGGATTCATGGAGCACCTGCCCCATGGCGACGCCGAGCAGGATGATGATGCCGATGTCGCCCATCGTATCCCCGAAGCCCTTGCAGGACGTCTTGATGATGGCCATCGGGTCAAGGCCGGAGCATACGCCCATCAGCAGGCAGCCGATGAACAGCGAGAGGAACGGGTGCAGTTTGAATTTGATGACCAGCGCCAAGACGACCGAGATGGACACAAGAAAGGCCAGGATGAGCGAGAGGTTACCGTCCATGAGGGGCTCCTGTGAAAAGGTTTGGATCCGGGAAGGACATCCTGCCGTGGGGAGGCAGGGGGCCGGGGCTGTAAGGGGTTCTTCGCCGTCGATGTATCCGCCGGAGGCCGCGGGGGATGCGCCTCCGGCGGAAGGCCTGATGAAAACGCGGGGGAAGCGCTTCCGGCTTGGCCTGCGGAGTACGCGGGGAACGCGCCTCCGGCTGACGGTTCAGGTACTCCGGGGGGAATGGAATACCCGCCCGCCGACGGCGCGCCGTGGTTCCCGTGGGGTGGAAACCGGGGCGCGGACCGTGGCGGGAAAAAGAAATCCCGAACGTTTATGAGAGATTACGGCCTGACGGCTATAATCCTTCAGGCGGAATGGACATGGAGGCCAGTTCTTCCAGCGGAAGCGGGAAGAGGGGCGGCTGCGCGTGGTAGGGCGGCAGCGTCTCGATGGGCAGGCCGTGCGCGTGGGCGATCATTTCGGCTACGGCGGCGGAACACATCCGGCCCTGACAGGTGCCCATGCCCGGGCGGGCCTGCGACTTGAGCCCGTCGGGGGAGTAGCACCCGGCCTCGATGGTCCGGCGCAGTTCCCCTGCGGTCAGTTCCTCGCAGCGGCACACCACGGCGTCGTCGGCGGGCAGGAGGGCCGACGGGGAGGGCGCGAAAAAGGTTTCCATGAACGGCTGCATGGCGTCGCAACGGTACAGCCGGAACAGCGCGGCCTTTGCCAGGCTGTCCCGCGTTTCCAGCGTCAGCGCGCCGAGCTCGCGGCAGATGTCGAGGGCCACGGCCTCGCCGCTGGCGATGGCGGCGTCGGCTCCGCGCACGCCCGCGCTGTCGCCCGCGACCCGGATGCCGCAGACGTTGGTCTTGCCCCATACGTCCGTCTCGACGTGCCAGTAACGCTGGCGGGGGTTCCACGCATGGCGGCAGCGGGCAAGGCGGGTGATGCGGGTTTCCGGGACAACCCCCTCATGCAGGAGCACGGCGGTCCCTTGCAGGGACTTGCGCTTGCCGAAGCTGGTGAAGTCCACGGTCAGCGTTTCGCCGTCCCTGCGGATGGAAACGTCCTTGGCGGCGGGGTGGCAGGGCGCGCCGAAGAAGGTGCGCAGGCCCATGCCCATGCCGTGCAGCAGGTACTGCGGGCGCAGGAGCGCGCCGGGCATACGCAGCGCGGCCTTGAACAGGCTGGCGGGGCTGCCCGTCAGCGCGACGCCCGCGATGGGGATGCCGAAATGCTTCAGGTGCACGACGGTCTGGAGGATGAGCGGGCCGTTGCCGCACAGCACGACCGGGCCTTCGGGCAGCATGGAGGCGGACTTGAGCAGCACGTCGGCGGCCCCGGCACCGAGCACGCCCGGCAGGGTCCAGCCCGGCAGGGGCACGGGGCGCTCCATAGCGCCGGTGGCGATGAGGATCTGCCGCGCCTGCATGACGTGGCTCGTCCCCTGATGGCTGACATAGGCCCGGCCCGGGGCAAGGTGCCAGACGTTCGCGCCGCCGAGGAAGGTGGCGGGGGACTGGCGGAATTCGCGGACGAGGGCTTCGCCGCGCGCGTAATCGGCCCCGATTTCCTTGCGTTTGTCGGCGGAGGCGGAACCGGCGCTGCGGAAGATCTGGCCTCCGGGCTCGGCCTGCCGGTCAAGGACGAGGACGGAAAGCCCGTGCCGCGTGGCCTGCAACGCCGCGCTCATGCCCGCGGGCCCGGCCCCGATAATGACGATATCCCATTGCGTACGCATCACTTGTTCTCCTCTGTCCTGAAGGAAGGCGCTCCGGACTGCCGTTTCACCGACATGCCTTCCCGCACGGGGATGAGGCAGGACTGCTGGTTCGGGACGCCGTCGATCTCCATGAGGCACTCGTAACAGACGCCCATGTGGCAGTACGGGCCGCGCCCGTCGTGCTTGCGGGCCGTGGTGCGGGTTTCGCCGCCCGCCCGGTCGAGGACCGCCGCCGCAACGGTCGTGCCTTCCTCAACCTGTATGGCCTCGCCTTCAAAGGTGATGGTGACCAGTGCGCGCTGGGGGGGAAAAACGGACTTGAACATGAAAAAACCTCTCTCCTGCGCTGTCGTTTCCGTGCCGGAACCGGCTGCGGCTGCTTGTCTGCGGGACATCCCTCGGCCTGCTGCCAAGGAAGGGGAATCCCTGAAGGGGGAACCCACCTTTCCGGGCGGCCTTCCGCCGTCCCTTGCCCCGTTTCCCTTGCGGGCGGCCTGCTGTGCCTTTCGGAAGGCCCGCTTTCCGCCAGAGGGGGGACGGCCTCCGGCAAGGGCCTGCCGGAAGGCAGTCTTCGCGGGGCTGGCGGTTCGCTTTCCGGGCCGGAGCCGGGGCCCCCGGTTTTCACAGTGCGGGCTTTTCCGGCTGGCCCGCCTTGGAAAGCCATGCCCGTTTCCGGGCTGCCTGCGGGACCGTTCCCGCCGTCCCGATCAGGCCGACGGCAGCGACGGCGGGTTCATGCCGAACCGGTCGATGCACAGGGGGGCGAGATCGACCAGCGGGGTTTCGCCGCGCAGCATCTGGGACACGAGCTTGCCCGTGATGAGGGACAGGCCGATGCCGTTGCCTTCATGCCCGGCGGCCACATACACGCCCTCCACGTGGGTGGGGGAGATGATGGGCTTGCCGTCCGGGGAGGCGGGGCGGACGCCCGCGTAGGCCCGGATGAGCTTTACGCCGCTGAAGGACGGGAAAAAATGCTTGGCGCGCTGCGCTATGGCCTGCATCACGGCGGGGTGGGACGTCGTGTCCATGCCCACGAAGCGGCGGCTGCTGCCGATGAGCACCGTGCCCGCCGCGGACGGCTCAAGCACCATCGCCACGCCGAACTGCTCCATTTCCGGGGTCACGCCGGGGCGCTTCTTGCCGCTCTTGGCCGCCAGATAGCCGAATTCCGCGTAGTTCTTGCTCACAAGCCCGTCGAGGCGCTCGGTGACGAGGATCTGCCCCTGCCGGGGGCGGATCGGGACTTTCACGCCCACCATGTCGCCGAGGCCGGGGGTCCAGACGCCGGAGGCCAGCACCACTTTCTTGGTGGCGATGCTGCCGCTGCTGGTTTCCACGCTCTGCACCGCGCCGTTCTTGACCGTGATCCCGGTGACGGCTGTGCGGTTGAAGGCTTTCGCACCTTTCTGGCGGGCCAGCTCCGCGAGGCCGAAGCACAGGCGCATGGGGTTGAGCTTGGCGTCGCCGTTGAAGTTGAGGCAGGCGATGACCTTGTCGGAGACGTGCGGCTCGTGGCGGAGCAGTTCGTCGCGGTCCCAGAAGGTCACGTCCACGCCTTCGTTCTTCTTGCCCTCATAGTTGGCGAGCACGGTTTCCATGTCCCGCTCGTCGTCGACCAGCAGGCCGAGGCCTTCGGGCTCGAATTCGATGTCGCAGGGCAGCTCGCGGCTGATTTCCGGGAACATGTCCTGCCCGATCTTGCAGAACTGGCTGAAGTAGCCGGGCGCGCTGTCGTAGGTCACGGCGTGGCCGTCGCAGCGGCGGCTGGAGCCCCATGCGTATTCGCCGCGCTCGACGAGCGCCACGTCCGCGCCGTCACGGGCGAGGTAGCAGGCGACGGCGGTCCCTACGGCTCCGCCCCCTATGACGACGATTTCCGCGTTTTCGTGTTTGTTCATCGTTCGTTCCTTTGGCCTTTCAGCGGCGGGAGGCTTGCCGGGCGGTTTCCAGCCCGGCGCGGGGGCCCTCCGGCGGCGCGCCCGGGGGCCGGAGCCTGCCGGGGCGGTCGGGGAGGGCTCCCCATTCGGGGGATTTAGGCGAAGTTGGTCTTGCCGAGCAGTTCGTCGAGCTGGGCCTTCACGCCTTCGGAAATGGGCTGGCGGGGCAGGCGGAGCGTGCCGGTGCCGAAGCCGCGCTGCTTGAGGATGTACTTCACGATCTGCCACAGCTCTCCGGTTTCCTCGGTGAGGCGGAGCAGGGGGAGGATCTGGCGGTACAGCGCGCGGGCTTCCTCAAGCTTGCCCTGATTGACGATGAGGTCGTAGAGGCGGGCGGACTGGGCCGGGGCGACGTTGGCGAGGACGCAGACCCACGCCTTCGCGCCCATGACGAAGCTCTCGTAGGCGAGGCTCTCGCAGCCGCAGAAGATCACGAGGCGGTCGGCCAGCTCGTCCACGGCGCGGGTGAGGCGCATGATGTCGCCGGTGGATTCCTTCAGGAAGCCCATGTGCGGCAGATCAGCGATTTTGTCCAGCGTTTCTGGGAGGATGTTGACACCGCTGCTGCCGGGGTTGTTGTAGATCATCACCGGCAGGGAGACGTTTTCGGAAATGTGCTTGTAGAAGGCGTAGATTTCGTCCTGGCTGGGATGCAGGCCGGGAGGGGGGAGGATCATGACGCCGTCGGCGCCGATAGAGGCGGCGTGTTTGGCGACTTCGAGGGTGACGTCCACGTTGGTGGACACCGCGCCGATGATGACCGGAACGCGCCCGGCCACTTCCTTCATGGCGAATTCGGCGAAGGCCTTGCGTTCTTCAAGGGTCAGCGCGGAAAATTCGCCGGTCGCGCCGAGGGGGAGCAGGCCGTGCACGCCGGATTCGATGAGCCAGTTGATGTGCTTGGCGCAGGCGGCGTAGTCGATCTCGCCGTTTTCCTGAAAGTGGGTGACGGTGACGGCGAAAATGCCGTGGATCTGTTTCATGAAGAACACCTCATTGTGTTGGTTGCGGCGGATTCCGCGCGCCGGCTCCGCGATGCGGGCGGCGCTGGCCGCCGTTGTCCGTTGCGGAAGCCGGGAGCCGGAGGGCGCGGATTCCGTGTTGCGTTGGTTGCTACGGATTCTTCACTGACAGCAAGGAAAATGCCAAAATGAGGCAGTTTTCCTATCATATGATAATCATTTTGAAAGAGGAAAGCTTTTTGGGCGGACGGCAAAACCGTGTCCCCAAAAAGCATGATTTGAGTGTTGCGTTTCGCTCCACTTTTTTCTAAAAGGGCGTTCAAGTGTAGCGATACACGACAGGTGGACATCAGCGCGCTACACTTGGAGCGTCCGTTACGCTCCGCCGCCCCCGCCCTTGGGACGCCGTTTCTTTGAGTTTGTTCCGCGGGGCGTCTTTGTTGCGCCGCCCCGTCCGTGGGACGCTGCACGGGGCAGAAGCCCCGCAGGGCGATCATCGCCCGCTGACCCGCCTTTGGGACGCCGCTGTCCAATACGGCGTTGAATGCTTCAGCCGTCGGCGTCGTCCGCGTCTACGGGGCGCCGCCCCGTTTTCCCCTTTTCGCCCGGACTTCCGGAGGCCCCGCATGGATACCTATGAAAAACGCAATCTCCTTGAAAAGAGCTACCAATCCGCCGTCCATGAGGCGTGGAAACAGTTCATCGCCAACAAGCCCATCAGGGAGAAGGACATCCCGCCGCACATCCTGCGCAGTTGGAAACTGAGCCGCGAGGCGGGCATGGACCCGCTGAACCCGCAGGTGCCGCCGGTCCTGAACAAGCGGGAACTGGCGAGCCTGTGCCGCCAGCACCAGACGCTCATCGACTCGGCCAAGCCCATCCTCGACATGCTGGAAGTCTCGATCCGCGACACCGGGTACATCGCCATCCTCGCGGTGGCTTCGGGGCACCTGCTGGCCGCCGTGGGCGACGACGACCTGCTTGTGCAGGCGCGGAGCCAATACAACATCCCCGGCGCGCAGAGGAGCATCAAGACCATTGGGGCTTCGGCGCTGTCCATGAGCATCGTGGAGCGCGCACCCATCCAGATAACCGGCTATGAACATTACAATTGCTGGTTCCACGAGTGGAAATGCGCCTCGGCCCCCATCTTCAACGACAACGACATCCCCATCGCCTCGCTCACCATTTCAAGCCATATTTCCTGTAAGGACATCCACACGTTGACGCTCGCGACCTCCTGCGCCAACTGCATCAGCATCCGGCTGCGGGAGAGCGCGCTCATCGACACGGAAAAACGCCTCAACGCCATGCTCCAGCGCGTGCTCAATTCACTCCCTGAAGCGGTCGTGGCCATCGACGGGAACGGCTCCATCACCCACGCGAACAACAAGGCCGCCAACTATCTGCTCCCCAAGAACAGCGTCCTTGTGGGCAAGAACATTGACGATCTGTTCCTGAAGTCCGAGTTGCCGCGCGTCCGGCAGTTCATGCGGCGGGGGGTGCCGGAGACGGGGGACGTGACCATCCTGACGCACGAGGGCGAGCGGACGCACTTCTGCCGCTTCGAGCCGATCCAGCTCAGCAACGGCGACTTCGGCATGACCCTCTCCATCAGCATGAAGAGCCAGATCATCAATATTGCCAACCATGCGGGGGGCAATTACGCTAAATATTCCTTTGACGCCATCAGGGGGAAAAGCCCGGAACTCAAGGCGCAGATCGACCTTGCCCGGCGCACGGCGCGCACGGCCTCGCGCGTGCTGCTGACCGGGGAGAGCGGCACGGGCAAGGAGCTTTTCGCGCAGGCCATCCACAACAGCAGCTCGGTGTGCAAGGGGCCGTTCGTGGCGGTTTCCTGCGCGGCGATCCCGCGCGACCTCATCGAGTCCGAACTGTTCGGCTATGTGGGCGGGGCGTTCACCGGGGCCAGAAAAGGCGGCATGATCGGGAAGATGGAGCTTGCCAAGGGCGGCACGCTGTTCCTCGACGAGGTCAACAGCCTGCCCCTCGAAATGCAGGCCAAGCTGCTGCGCGCGTTGCAGCAGATGGAGATCGTGCGCATCGGTGACACCAAGCCGACGCCCGTGGACGTGCGCATCATCGCCGCGACCAACGAGGATCTCAAGGACGCCGTGGCGCAGGGGACGTTCCGGGGCGACCTGTATTTCCGGCTGAACGTCATTGAGATCGCCATCCCGCCGCTGCGCGAACGGAAAGCCGACATCGGCTATCTCGCGGGCATCTTCCTCGACCGGCTCAGTCAGGCCAGCGGGCAGAGCGCGCCGGAGATTTCCGGCCCGGCGCTCAAGGCCATGCAGGACTATGCGTGGCCCGGCAATATCCGCGAGCTGGAAAACGTCTGTGAGCGCGCGTGGTTGCTTTCCGGCGGCGCGGCCATCACCAAGGCCCACCTGCCCCCGCGCATCCTTGAGGCGGCGCACGGGGCGCAGCCCGGCGAGGAGGGCGGCGGGCTTGGCGAGGGCTTCGATGCCGGGGCACGGGAAGGTGCGCCGGGCGATGCGCCCGCCCGGAACGAGGTTGTCGCGTCCGGAAGCGTGGACACGGTGTATTACGAGCTTATCCGCAGCACGCTGGACGCCTGCAACGGCAACCTGAGCAAGGCGGCGGAGCAGCTCGGCGTGGCCCGCAGCACGCTGTACAGAAGGCTGCGAAAGTTTGGGATTATTGAATGAATGGGCGGATGGGGAGAGAAGACTGGGGAAGGGGGGAGAAGCGTGGGGCGCTCCCCCCTTTCTTCAGAAACGTTTCTCCCCTCTTTCCTCCGCATCTCTTTGTCCGAGAACGCTACAGTTTGGCCGTTCTTTGTGAAAAGTGTAGCGTTGCGCTACAGGTTCCGCGTGCTCCGCTACAGATGCTTTGAGCGGACAAACAGGGCTTTGTGAAAAGAGATAAGCAATTTGAACGGATAGGAGTTTGGCACCGTTATTGCTCACTGAAAGGGCATGAGAACAAGGCGCTACGCCTCTGAAAACGCCAAACCTTATACGGAGCACAAAGCCATGATGAAGCGCATCGACTATTTCATCCCCACCCGGATCGTCTTCGGCGCGGGCCGTCTGAAGGAACTCGCCACCCTTTCCCTGCCCGGCAAGAAGGCCCTCCTGTGCGTCACCGAAGACAAGCTTATGGAAAAGCTCGGCATCCAGCAGCGCGTGATCGAACTGCTCGGACAGAACGGTGTGTCCGTGGCCGTGTTCGACAAAGTCACCCCCAACCCGACCCGCACCGGCGTCATGGCGGCCGCCGCGCTCGCCAAGGAAAGCGGCTGCGACTTCGTGATCGGGCTCGGCGGCGGCAGCAGCATCGACACCGCCAAGGCCGCCTCCATCATGATGGCCAACCCCGGCGACCTGTGGGATTACGCCTCCGCCGGAAGCGGCGGGCGCAAGCCGGTCTCCGGCGCGTTCCCCGTGGTGGCGATCTCCACCACCGCCGGGACGGGCACCGAAGCCGACCCCTATGCCGTTGTGACCAATGAGGAAACCAACGAAAAGCTCGACTTCACGCTCGACGAGATCTTCCCCGCCATTTCCATCATCGACCCAGAGCTGATGCTCACCCTGCCGCACAAGCTGACCCTGTTCCAAGGCTTCGACGCGCTGTTCCACGCTTCCGAATGCTACGTGAACAACGGCAACGAGAACCGCCTCACCGAGCTTTTCGCCGTCGACGCCATCGAAAAGGTCGCCAAGCACCTGCCCATCGTCTCCGAGGACGGCTCGAACCTCGAATCCCGCAGCAACATCTCCTACGCCGCGAATATCCTGTGCGGGTTCACGCAGTCCCTCGTGTGCACCACCTCCCACCACATCATCGCGCAGGCCCTCGGCGGGTTCTTCCCCAACGTGCCGCACGGCGCGTCCCTGCTGCTCATCGCCGACGCCTACTACAAGAAGGTCTGCTCCCTGCTGCCCACGGAATTCGATGCCATCGGCGAAATCATGGGCGAAAAGGCCGACCCCGCCAAGCCCGGCTACGCCTTCGTGACCGCCCTTGCCAAGCTCATGGAGCGGACCGGCATGGACAAGCTCGCCATGTCCGACTTCAACATCAACAAGGACGACCTGCCCAAGGTGGCCCATATCGCCGCCGCCGAAGTCGGGTTCGAGTGCGACCGCTACACCGTCACGGAAGCGGACGTGGTCGAAATCCTGATGCAGTCCTACAAGTAGCCGCCGTTCCCTTTCCGGGAAGCCGCGCGGGGTGCCGCTCCCCGCGCGGACGGCGGGGCCGCCTGCGGGACAGGCGGCTTTCTTCGGCCAGAGGAAGCTTCCCGCTCGGACGGCGGAAACCGGCAAAGCGCGGGAGCCGCACACCGATCTCTGAGCCGCTCCCCGCACGGGCGGCGGGGCCTGATTCCAGCGGATGCCTCCGGCGCTCCCGGCCCCGTTTCTGTGCGGACGGCGGTCCCCCTCCAATGGGAACCAGCGGGCTGCCCGTCCCCTGCGTGGGCGGCGGGCTTGCCCGAGAAGGCGGGGAAGGTGGGTTTGCAGCCGTTCCCCGCGTGGGACGGTGGCTGTATTCGCGCTGAGGGCGTCCCGGCGGCTCTTTGAGCCGTCCCCCGCGTGGCGGCTGGGACTGGAACCCCTTCCCCGTCGGGGCGTCCGATAGGCTTTGAATTTTGGGAATATGCCCGGAGCCTGTTCCCGTGTGGCGCAGGCCCGGCAGCCTTGCGGGGTGGAGAGTGGCCCGCCCTGCAAGGGAACCTTCGGGCAGGGGCGGCCCCTTGGGGGTTCCGCCCAGCCCGGCTGGGGCCGCTTGCCTCCGCATATGTCCGCTTCCCGAAGGCCGCCGCATCCGACGGCGCGCGGCGGGAGGCCCGTCCATCCCCTTCCGGGTCGCCGCCATTCCCGGCGTGCCGCCCCCGGACAACGCTTTTTTTCGTGGAGCAGCCGTGAAGCTGAAGACCGTCCTCTTCGGGACAACGTATGCATTCGGTTCGATCAAGGAAGTCCTGAACAAGGCCGGGGAGTTGCGCTCCGGAGACGTGCTGGCGGGCGTCGCCGCCTCGTCCATGCGGGAACGGGTCGCCGCCAAGCAGGTGCTCAGCGAGCTGACCCTCGGCGACCTGCGCGAAAACCCCGTGGTCCCCTACGAGGACGACGCCATCACCCGGGTCATTCAGGACGCCGTGCACACGCCGGTTTACGGGAGCATCAGGAACTGGACCGTCGCGGAGTTCCGGGAATTCCTGCTGGACGGGCGCACGTCCGCCGCGGACATCGAGCGCGTCCGCAAGGGCCTCACCTCCGAAATGGCCGCCGCCGTGTCCAAGATCATGTCCAACGCCGACCTCATCTGCGCAGCGAAGAAGATGCCCGTGGTGGTGCGCTCCAACAACACCGTGGGCCTGCCGGGGCGGTTCTCCTCGCGCCTCCAGCCCAACGACACGCGGGATGACGTTTCCTCTATTGTGGCACAGGTTTATGAGGGGCTGTCCTACGGCGCGGGCGATGCGGTCATCGGCATCAACCCGGTGACGGATACCGTGGAAAACACCAAGGCCATGCTCAACGCCCTGTGGGAGGTCATCGAGCGGCATCGGATACCCGCACAAAACTGCGTACTCGCGCACGTGACCACCCAGATGGAGGCCATCCGGCAGGGGGCCAACGCGAGCATGATTTTCCAGAGCATCTCCGGGAGCGAGAAGGGGCTCGGCGAGTTCGGCGTGAGCGTGGGGCTGCTTGACGAGGCGTATGACCTCGCCGGGCATTACTGCCAGGCCGCCGGGCCCAACGTCATGTACTTCGAGACGGGGCAGGGTTCCGCGCTGTCGGCGGATGCGCATTACGGCTGCGATCAGGTGACGATGGAGGCCCGCTGTTACGGGCTGGCCCGCCGCTACCAGCCGTTCATGGTCAACACGGTGGTCGGCTTCATCGGCCCGGAATATCTGTATAACCATCAGCAGATCATCCGCGCCGCCCTTGAGGATCACTTCATGGGCAAGCTGCACGGCCTGCCGATGGGCTGCGACTGCTGCTACACGAACCACGCCGACACCGACCAGAATTCCAACGAGAACCTGATGCTCCTGCTGGCCGTCGCCGGGGTCAATTTCATCATCTCCCTGCCGATGGGGGATGACATCATGCTGAACTATCAGACGAATTCGTTCCACGACATCGCCACGGCCCGCCAGCTGCTCAACCTGCGGCCCGCGCCGGAGTTCGAGCAATGGCTGGAGCGGCACGGCATCATGGAAAACGGTATGCTCACGGCGCGGGCCGGGGACGCCTCATTCCTCTTTTAAGGCGCGGCGTCGCCCATTCGTAAGGAAAGGACATGCGGGAACAGGATGTACAGCGCATCGCGGCGGAAGTGCTCGCCGCGCTGAGGGAAGGCGCTCCGGCCGGGGCGGATCGTCCGGTCGGTCACGGGGAAACCGGGACTGGCGTTGTCCCGTCCGCCGGGCGGGGAGGCAAGCCGGAAGCGGCGCATACCGGGATGCCCACGGCTCAGGACGAAGGCCGGGACGGGGGCGGTACGCTCCCCGATCTGGCGGGGCCGGAATTCCGCCGGGGGTGTTTCATCGCTTCACCCCATCGGCGTGACGTCATTGATGATTTCGTTTCACACACCGGAGCGCGCATCGCCACCGGGACTGTGGGGACGCGGCCCCCGACGCGGGCCTACCTGCGTTTCCTTGCGGATCATGCCCGCTCGAAGGGGACGGTCTTTAAAGAAGTACCTGAAGAATGGATCAGCGGGCATGGCCTCTGGAGCGTTTCCACGCTGGCGGAGGACAAGGATACCTACCTCACGCGGCCCGACCTCGGGCGGCTGCTGTCCGAGGAGTCGCTGCGGGAGCTGAAGCGCCGCTATGCCGACGCCCCGCAGGTGGTGATCGTGCTTTCGGACGGCCTGAGCACGGACGCGCTGCTCGCCAACTATGAGGAAATCCTGCCTCCGCTCCTGAACGGGCTCAAGCAGGCCGGCATCCGGGCCGGGGCCCCGCTGTTCCTGCGGCACGGCAGGGTGAAGGCCGAAGACCGCATCGGCGAGGCCGTGGGCTGCGACGTGGTGGTCATGCTCGTGGGCGAGAGGCCGGGGCTCGGGCAGTCGGAAAGCATGAGCTGCTACGCGGTCTACCGCCCCACGGCGGACACGCTCGAATCCGACCGCTCGGTGCTTTCGAACATCCACCGGGAAGGGACGCCGCCTGTGGAAGCAGCAGCCGTCATTGTGGATCTTGTCCGGGACATGCTGCATTGGAAGGCCAGCGGCATCAGGCTGAACAGGCGTCAGGCCGGGGACGCGGGCGCATGACGCCGTCAGCGGGCCGGGATGCCGGGACGGGAAAGGGGGAAGCCCATGCCCAATGAGACGAATACCGGGACGCGCGCCTATGTGCCGGGGAAACAGGTGACGGTGGCGCACCTCATCGCGCACCCCGCACCGGAAATCTGCGAAAAGGCCGGGATTCCCGACGTGGACGCCATCGGCATCCTCACCCTGACGCCGGGCGAGACGGCGATCATCGCCGGGGATATGGCGGTGCGTTCGGCGGACGTGAACGTGGCCTTCCTCGACCGCTTTTCCGGCACGCTGATCCTGTACGGTTCCGTGGGCGCGGTGGAGCAGGCCCTCACGCAGGTTAACGATATGCTCAAGCGGCTGCTGCAATTCACCATTTGCCCCGTTACCCGGCACTGACGCCGGGAGCGCGGCACCGGGCCGGGCAGTGCGGGGGCCCGCGCCCGTTCCGGAGTGGGGTCGGGCGGGGCGATGCCAGCATAGCGATACGCTGGGTGCCCTCCCGCCTTCCGGGGTGGGGGATGCCATGCCGTTTCCAATCCGGAAGCGGGGTGGCTCGCTTATCTGCGGGCCCGGCGCGCTGAGGCCGCTGGAGCCGCTGGTGGGCGGCCTTACGCCGATGCTGAAGGGAGAAGGCCGCTACGGAGGAAATCATGCCCAAACGCTGGAAATGCCTGCTTGCCGGGCCGCCCGAGGCCGGGAAGAGCACGCTCTGCGCCGCGCTTCTGGAGCCCGGTTCCGAAAGGCGGGTCATCAAGACGCAATCGCCCGTATTCCATAAAGATCTGATGGTAGACCTGCCCGGCGAGTACATCACCTACCCGCAGCGCCGCACGGCGTTCCTTGTGGCGGCTGAGGATGTGCGGGCCATCCTGTATGTGCAGTCCGCCACGGCGGAGCCCGCCCATGTCCCTCCGGGGCTGCTGCAAACCGTGCCGAACCTCCTCATCGCCGGGATCATCAGCAAAACCGACCATCCCGACGCGGACATCCCGCGCGCCGAGCGGGGGCTGGCGCGCATGGGCCTGCGGGGGCCGTTCTTCACGGTGTCGGCATTCCGGCCCGAAACGCTGGAGCCGCTGCGCCGCTGGCTTGAAGAGAACCATCTCGTCCCGTGCGCCGGAACCGGGAAAGGCGCCTGATCTGGAGGAAAGCCTTGTAAGGAAGGCAGGTTGAAAAGGCTCTCGAAGGAGGCCGGGCTGGACGGACGGCAGCGGGGCGGGATTTTTTTTGCCACGGGCCGAAAAAAAGCTTGCCATTCCCGCATGGTAAGCGTAGGACTCTTTCCACACGACGCGGGGTGGAGCAGCATGGTAGCTCGTCGGGCTCATAACCCGAAGGCCGTAGGTTCAAATCCTGCCCCCGCAACCAGAAAGTTCAAAGGCTTACGATGAAAATCGTAAGCCTTTTTGTATAAAAAGAAAACCACCCGCTGTGCGGGAGGTCCCGAAAAGCATAGTGTAACGCGACACAAATTTTTGCGCACAACGACACAAAAATTTGTGTCGCGTTACATTCCGGTTTGGGGATTTTACGGGGCGGTTGATTGAGGTAAAAAATCTATTTGGTAGCATAGTGGCAGCACAGCATAAGAAAAGGAGTTACGCTGTTAAGCGTAACTCCTTATTTTTTTACTTGGTGCGCCAGGGAGGAATCGAACCCACGGCCCGCAGCTTAGAAGGCTGCTGCTCTATCCAACTGAGCTACTGGCGCAAACATGACAACGACAGTCTGTACAGCAAGGCTTCCCAGAGGTCAAGCCTGATCTTGCGCATTTTGCAAGGCTTGGGAAGGGCGGGCGGCATGAGCCGGAGCGGGCGGGGGCATCCCGGCGAAGAATTCACGGGCGGAAAGGGGCGTCCGCCATTGCTTTCAGGTTGACTGTGGGCTATCCCCTCTGTACGCTTCGGCGCGTTTGGAGTATTGCCTTTACTTTTAGCGAAGAAACCAAGGAAAATTCATGCCCGCATACGGAGATCTCGTTATTATTGTTACCCCCAAGGGGAAGCGGAGCTTGCGCCGCGTTGATGAAAATCAGGACATGCACACGCAGGACGGCATCCTGCGCATGGCCGATGTGGTCGAAGCGCAGTTCGGTTCCGAAGTCTGTACGACGCTCGGCGTGCCGTACCGCATCCAGAAGCCCACGCTGAATGATATCGTCAAGGGCGTCAAACGCCAGACGCAGATCCTCTATCCCAAGGATATAGGGTATATCTGTATGCGTCTCGGCGTGGGGCCGAACCGCACGGTCATCGAAGCGGGCACCGGATCGGGCAGCCTGACCGTGGCCCTGTCGTGGTTCTCCGGCCCGACCGGAAAGGTGCATACGTTCGAGGCTAGGGAGGAATTCCATAAGCTCGCCCGGCGGAACCTGGAGTGGGCTGGGGTGGGGCAGAACGTGACCATGCACTGTCAGGACATCGCGGAAGGCTTCGGCGACGTGACCGGCGCGGATGCCCTGTTCCTTGATGTGCGGACGCCGTGGGACTATTTGAAGCACATCCCCGCCGCCGTGACGCCCGGCGCTGCGCTGGCGTTCCTCCTGCCCACCGTGGATCAGGTCGGCAAGCTCCTCCTCGGGCTGGAGCAGGGGCCCTTCGACGACGTCGAAGTCTGCGAAATCCTCGTGCGCCGCTGGAAGCCCATCGCGGATCGTCTGCGCCCCGAAGACCGCATGGTGGCCCATACCGGTTTTCTCATTTTCGCCCGCCATCAGGAACGCTCGGCGAAGTGGGATGAATGCCGCACCGCGTCGCTCGGCACCCGTGAACGCAAGCAGGAAGCCGCCCGCCGTGAGCGTCTGGGGCTGGATGACATGGAGACGGCTTCCGAACAGATTGATGAATAGCATTTCCATCGCATTATGAAAATAACAATCCAAAATCTTTCCAAGTCCTTTGGCGGTCGGGACATCTTCTCCGACTTCTCTCTGGACATCGACTCCGGTGTCCGCTTGTGCGTGTGCGGGCCCAACGGCTGCGGCAAGTCGACGCTCATCCGTATGCTGGCGGACGCCGATGCCCCGGATTCCGGGCGCATTATCATGCCGCGCGGCTGCCGGGTGGGGTACGTGCAGCAGGATTTGGACGAGGCCGTGCTAGACACGCCGCTGCTCGAATGGGTGGTGGACGTTCTGCCGGACTGGCATGACTTCTGGGCCGCATGGGAAGCGGCGGTGGCCTCCAAGGACGAGGCCGCGATTGCGCGCCTCGGTGCGCGGCAGGCCGAACTTGAGGCCCTGTACGGCTACAATCCTGAACACAAGGCGCAGGCCGTGCTGTCCGGTCTGGGATTCGACGAGAGCAAGTGGCACCTGCCGATCAAGCAGTTGTCCGGCGGCTGGCGTGAGCGTGCAAAGCTGGCCCGGGTGCTGGTCGCCGGGGCCGATGTCCTGCTGCTCGACGAACCGACCAACCACCTCGACATCGAGGCGGTGGAATGGCTGGAAGATTTTCTCATGGATTACAAGGGCGCGCTGCTCTTCGTGGCCCACGACCGCGTGTTCATGGACCGGATCGGGACGCACGTGCTGTACCTCGGCGGCTCGAAACCTGTTTTCCGCAAGGCGACGTTCAGCCAGTTCGTGGAATTGCAGGAGGAGCTTGAGGAGCAGAGGGAACGTGAGGCCCAGCGCCTGAGCGCCGAAATTGAGCGCAAGATGGATTTCGTGCGCCGTTTCGGGGCCAAGGCGACCAAGGCCCGTCAAGCCGGATCACGTCAGAAGATGGCGAAGAAGCTTGAGAAGGAGCTGGAAGGCTTCCGCCCGGAAGCCAAGCGCAAGGAGCTCAGCTTCAAGTGGCCCGAACCGCCCAAGGCCGACAAGACCATCCTGTCCGTGGCCGATCTCGCGTTTGCCTTCCCTGACGGCGTGAGTCTCTGGCCTCCGCTGACGTTCACGATCTACCGGGGCCAGCGCATCGCCCTTGTGGGGCACAACGGCTGCGGCAAGTCGACGCTGCTCAAAATCCTCGCGGGCCGTCTGGAGCGCAAGGGCGGGACGCAGGTCATGGGCTCTCTGGTCAAGATGGGCTACTACAGTCAGCACCAGACGGAGCTTCTGAACAGTTCGGGCACGGTGCTCGGCGAAATCCGGCGGCTCTCTGATCCTCGGATGACGGAAGAGGAGCTCATGAGCGTCCTCGGGCTGTTCCTGCTTGGGCAGAACTACTTCGACCGGCAGGTAAGCAGCCTGTCCGGCGGTGAGCGCAGCCGACTCGTGCTGGCGTCTTTGTTCCTCGCGCGCGCCAACTTTCTGGTGCTCGACGAACCCACCAACCATCTGGATCTCGAAAGCCGCGAAGCGTTGGTCGAGGCGCTGAACACCTTTGACGGGACGCTGTTGATGGTGGCCCACGATCGGTACCTGCTTTCGGAAGTGGCCGACGAGGCGTGGGCGATGTCCGAGGACGGGATCACCGTCTATAAGGAAGGGTTCGCCGAATACGACGCGGCACGGCGTGCGGCGCTGGCGGCGTCCAAGGTTGGGAAGGAGCGTGAGAAGGACGCCGGGCGGAAGGCTGAGGGCCCCGTCCCCGGAAAGGCGCTGGATCGGGAAGAGCTGAAGCGCCTCAAGCGCGAGCAGGCCGAGCAGCGCAACGCCCTTTATAAGAAGATGCGCCCCAAGCAGGAGGCGTATGCCAAGCTGGAAACGCAGCTTGAGGCGTTGCTGACGGAGCAGTCGGATGTCGAAGCCGCGCTTGCCGATCCTGAGGTGTATGCCGACGGGAACAAAACGACGGAACTGCTCAAGAAGTTCAGTCAATTGAAGGAATCAAGCGAGCAGGCGCTGGAGAAGCTCGGCGAGCTGGAAGCCGAGCTTGCGGAACTGGAAGCGCAGCGCGCCGCCCTGTCGATGAACGGCGGCGGGGATGAATTGTAGGCGTTCAGCCTGAAGAGTAAGGAGAATCTTGTGGCCAGAGAAATCACCGAGCGCCGCCGGGCCAAGTTGGAACGTGTGTTGCGCTGGCGTCAGAAGGATCTGACGCTGGTGCTGGCGAATATTCATGATCCGCATAATGTTTCGGCTATTTATAGGAGCGCCGACGCGTTTGGGGTTGCGGCGCTGCATCTCTATTATACGGATACGGCGTTCCCGGAGCTTGGCAAGAAAAGTTCCGCGTCCGCCCGCAAGTGGGTGGAAAGCGTCCGGCACCGCAGCGCCGAGGAGCTGTATGCGGCGCTCAAGGCGGGCGGGCATCAGATCCTCGCCACGAGCTGCTCGCCGGAGTCGAAGCCCCTTGGGGCCTATGATTTCACGAAGCCTACGGCGGTCATCATGGGCAACGAGCACAGCGGCGTCCCCGCGGAACTGAGCCCGTTGGTGGACGGCGAGGTATACATCCCGATGTACGGCATGATCCAGAGCTTCAACGTCTCCGTCGCCGCGGCCGTCATCTTGTCGGAAGCCTCGCGCCAGCGCGTGCAGGCGGGCATGTACGACCGTCCGAGCTACCCGCCGGACGAGCTTGCCGCCCGCCTTAAGGCGTGGATAGAAAAATGAGTAGGGTCTGTCATTGACCTTTCTCCGTCCTATTGGGTAAGAGAGGAAAGAAGGCTCAGGGAAAGCGGGCCCTCGGCCCGATGGGAACGGTTGGAACATGTCCTGCAATATGGGGAACTTCATGAATCTTCGCGTGTTCGCTTTGCTTGGCGTCCTGTTGCTTGCCGGGTGTTCGGGGCTGTCCGTGCGGCATCTTCCGAGCAATCCGTGGAAAAATGAGGCGTCCCAGAACATCCAGATGCGTTACCTCGCCTTCCAGTATCAGGTGATACCGGTGGGGAATGAGCTTGGGATCGTCGCCGAGGCCTATCCGGTTGTCGACAAGCTCCCTGATTGGGCTTCGTGGTACGGCGAGATTCTGTTGAGCGTCTACGTCTCGGACGAATACGGCAGGGTTCTGGCCTCGAAGGATACTGTGCTGGTTCCCCGACCGCTGAACCGTGAAGCCGGGCTTCCGCTTGAGGTCAGCCTCGATTTGGGGACGAATCGGCATCAGCCGCTTTCCATTTCCTTCGGGTACCGTCTGGTGCTGACGGACACGCAGCCCGACAGCGGGGCGGGGCGGCGGATTCTGGTATCGGAAAGGGCGCTTGAGAAATAGGTGTTTCACATCTGTATTGATGGAAAGGGGCGGGCCGGTGTTGACGGCCCGCCCCTTTTTATGCGAGGAGAGGCGGCTGTTTGTCCCGGCAAGAGGGAGATCATGATTGTCGGGAGCCGTTTTTTCTGGAAATGGCCGCATCGTTTCGGATGGGGAAGGGTGGCTTAAAGGGACGTGCAAGGGGGAAGGCTGGAAAGCTCCGGCGGAAGGGGGTTCCCCGGTACCCGGCCTGATTTTTGCTTGCCAGTACCTTTATTTTTGAGTAACATTTTCCGATTCCATTGATACGGTCAGTGTTTTTGAGATGCTGTACCTCGTACGGGCTTCCCGGTTCCGGTCGGGAGCTCGGTTGCGTGTTTTTCCGGCATGTCGCGTCCGCCGGAAGGCGCGATGCGGAGGGGGAGCGTCCTTATGTTCACTTTTAAAAAGCGATATGCGGGGTTCTGAGATGTTCTCATTCATCGTGGTATTGGCTTGCGGGCTGTTCGCCCTCTACTATGCGTATGATACCTCCAAGCGCGTCTTCTCTGCCGGTACCGGCACGGAAGAAATGCAGAAGATTGCTGGCGCTATTCAGGAAGGCGCTCAGGCGTACCTGAACCGTCAGTACAAAACCATCGCCATCGTGGGCGTGATTGTGGCCGTGCTTCTGGCGTGGGCCCTGTCCGGCCTTGTGGCGCTGGGTTTCGTGCTTGGCGCGGTGCTGTCCGGCGCCGCTGGCTACATCGGCATGAATGTTTCCGTGCGTGCCAACATCCGTACCACTGAAGCCGCCCGTCAGGGTATGACCCCCGCCCTCAACGTGGCTTTTCAGGCCGGTGCTGTGACGGGCCTGCTGGTTGTGGGCCTTGGCCTGCTTGGTGTGGTTCTTTATTACGGCCTGTTGACCATGTTCGGCGTGGAACAGAAGACCATGCTTGAAGCCCTTGTGGCCCTCAGCTTCGGCGCTTCCTTGATCTCCATCTTCGCCCGTCTTGGCGGCGGTATCTTCACGAAGGGCGCTGACGTGGGCGCCGACCTCGTGGGTAAAGTCGAAGCCGGCATTCCCGAAGACGACCCGCGCAACCCCGCCGTTATCGCTGACAACGTGGGCGACAACGTGGGCGACTGCGCCGGTATGGCCGCCGACCTTTTTGAAACCTACGCCGTGACTGTGGTCGCCACCATGCTGCTCGCCGCCATCTACTTCACCGGCGAACTCCAGCACCTCATGATGATGTATCCCCTGCTCATCGGCGGTGTGTGCATCCTCGGCTCCGTGTTCGGCACCAAGTACGTCCGCCTCGGCTCTGACAACAACATCATGAAGGCCCTGTACCGTGGTCTGACCGTCGCCGCTCTGGCTTCCGCCGGTCTCATCATCGTTGTGACCTTCCTGCTGTTCTGGGGCGCTCCTGAAATGCAGATTCAGGGCAAGGTCTTCGGCGTGGGCAACCTGCTGATGTGCTCCCTGACCGGCCTCGTGATCACCGCCGCGCTGGTGTGGATCACCGAATACTACACCGCCACCTCGTTCCGTCCCGTCCGCAGCATCGCGCAGGCTTCCACCACCGGCCACGGCACCAACGTCATTCAGGGCCTCGCCGTGTCCATGGAATCCACCGCTCTGCCGGTCATCGTGATTTCCATCGGCATCCTGTTCTCCTACAGCAACGCCGGCCTGTTCGGTGTCGCCATCGCCGCGACCACCATGCTCGCCCTCGCGGGCATGATCGTCGCCCTTGACGCCTACGGCCCTGTGACTGACAACGCTGGCGGCATCGCTGAGATGTCCAACCTGCCCAGTGAAGTCCGTGAAGTCACCGACGCCCTCGACGCCGTGGGCAACACCACCAAGGCTGTGACCAAGGGCTATGCCATCGGTTCCGCCGCGCTCGCCGCTCTGGTGCTGTTCGCCTGCTACACCGAAGACCTCGGTCGCTTCTTCCCCAACCTGAACGTGGCCTTCTCCCTGCAGGATCCCTATGTCCTCGTCGGTTTGTTCCTTGGTGGCCTGTTGCCGTACCTGTTCGGTGCCATGGGCATGATGGCCGTGGGCCGCGCCGGTTCCGCCGTCGTGGTTGAAGTGCGCCGCCAGTTCCGCGAAATCCCCGGCATCATGGAAGGCACCGCAAAGCCGAACTATGGCGCCGCCGTGGATATGCTGACCAAGGCCGCCATCCGTGAAATGATCATGCCCTCCGTACTTCCGGTCTTCGCCCCGATCGTCGTGTACTTCATCATCGATGCCTTCGGTGGCCAGAGCGCCGCGTTTGCGACCCTCGGCGCCATGCTGATGGGCACCATTGTGACCGGCCTGTTCGTCGCCATCTCCATGACCTCCGGCGGCGGCGCGTGGGACAATGCCAAGAAGTTCATTGAAGATGGTCATCACGGTGGTAAGGGTTCTGACGCTCACAAGGCCGCCGTTACCGGCGACACCGTGGGCGACCCCTACAAGGACACCGCTGGCCCGGCTGTTAACCCGATGATCAAGATCATCAACATTGTTGCTCTGTTGCTGCTTCAGGCCCTTGCCTAAGCCTTAGAGACTCAGGGCCATTATCGCGAAGCGCCCCGGTGGGATTGACCGCCGGGGCGCTTTGTGTTTCTGATACGGGATAGCCATTCGGGAAGGTTCGCCATGCTGCATATCGGGTGTCATTTGTCCAGTTCCAAAGGGTATCGCCACATGGGGGAGGAAGCACTCTCCATCAAGGCGGATACGTTCCAGTTTTTTACGCGCAACCCAAGGGGGAGCAAGGCCAAGAAAGCGAACCCCAAGGACGCGGAGGCCCTGCGCGGCCTGATGGAGGGGCACGCATTCGCGCCTGTTCTGGGGCACGCGCCCTATACGCTGAACGCATGTGCGTTTGATGAGGGGCTGCGGGCATTCGCGCGGGAGGCCATGCGTGAGGACGTGATGACGCTGGACACGTATCTGCCGAATATGCTGTATAATTTCCATCCCGGTAGCCACGTGGGGCAGGGGATTGACGCGGGCATGGCGCTCATCGTCGAACTGTTGGATGCCATCCTGCGCCCGGAGCAGACTACCCGCGTCCTGCTGGAAACCATGTCCGGCAAGGGGACGGAGGTCGGGAGCCGTTTCGAGGAACTGGGGTATATCCTCCGCTCGGTATCGCTGGGCGGCAAGATGGGCGTGTGCCTCGACACCTGCCACGTGTATTCGGCGGGATATGATATTGTGAACGATCTTGATGGGGTGCTGGAGCAGTTTGATCGGCATGTCGGGCTGGACAAGCTGTATGCCATTCACCTGAACGACAGCCTGATGCCCTTCGCCAGCCGCAAGGATCGCCACGCCCGCATCGGCGAAGGGACCATCGGGCTGGAGGCGATTGTGCGGATCATCAACCATCCTGCCTTGAGGCATTTGCCGTTTTATCTGGAAACGCCCAATGAGCTTCCCGGCTATGCACATGAAATCAGCATATTGCGGGACGCATGGGTTGAATGACGGCGGGCGCGGCGGTATCCGGCCCTCCACAGGCATTGCCGGGAGGCCGATACGCCGCCTTGCCCCAACCGGTTCCGTCCTGCAAAAAGAGGCTCCGGCCCCTTGACTTCGCGCTTTCGTGAAGCACTCTATAGTCGGTTCACCGTGCGCTTTCGCACCGTCCAATCATCAGGGAGAATCATATGAAATTCACCTATTCCATTCCCACCAAGATCCTGTTCGGCCCCGGCAGTTTCAACGATCTCGCCACGACGCCCCTGCCGGGCAAGAAAGCCCTTATCGTCATCACCGCCGGGAAGTCCATGCGTGCGAACGGCTATCTGGATCGGCTCATCGACATGCTGGGCAAGCAGGGCATCGGACATGCGCTGTTCGACAAGATCCTGCCCAACCCGGTGTTGCGCCATGTCCATGAAGGCGCGGCGTTGGCCCGTGAGCAGGGTTGTGACTTTGTGATCGGTCTTGGCGGCGGCAGCTCCATCGACTCCGCGAAAAGCATCGCGGTCATGGCCAAGAATCCCGGCGACTATTGGGATTACGTCTCCGGCGGTTCCGGCAAGGGGCAGCCGCTGGTGAACGGTGCCCTGCCCATCGTAGCGGTTGCGACCACGGCTGGCACGGGTACGGAAGCCGATCCGTGGACCGTCATCACCAAAGAAGACACCAACGAGAAGATCGGTTTTGGCTGCGCGGAAACCTTCCCCGTGCTCTCCGTGGTGGACCCGGAAATGATGTTGACCATCCCGGCGCACCTGACCGCCTATCAGGGCTTCGATGCGCTGTTCCACGCTACGGAAGGGTACATCGCGAACGTCGCCACGCCGCTCAGCGACGCCTATGCGCTGAAGAGCATTGAACTCCTCGCCAAATACCTGCCCGCCGCCGTGAAGGACGGATCGGATCTGGAGGCCCGCACGCAGGTTGCACTGGCAAGCACGCTCTCCGGCATGGTCGAATCGACCTCCTGCTGCACATCTGAACATGGTATGGAGCACGCCCTGAGTGCCTTCTACCCGAAGCTGCCGCACGGCGCGGGGCTGATTATGCTTTCCGAGGCGTACTATTCGTTCTTTGCCGATAAAGCCCCCGAACGGTTCACGGCTATGGCCAAGGCCATGGGCGTGGTGACGGGGCATCTGCCGGAGGTCGAGCGCCCGATGGCGTTCGTCAAGGCGCTTGTGGACTTGCAGAAGGCCTGCGGCGTTGACGGCCTGAAGATGTCCGACTACGGCATCACAAAGGAAGACATGGCCAAGTGCGCGGCCAATGCGCGGCATACGATGGGCGGGCTGTTCGAGCTTGATCCCTATGCGCTGTCGCTCGAAGAAACCACACAGATCATGGTGGCCGCCTACAAATAAGTGGACGGTACGCACAAAAAAAGCGCGGGGCATACCGCGCTTTTTTTGTGTCCATGCGGGCGTCGCACCTCTGAACCTATGGCGTTCACAGGGAGCCGGTTTCACGGGACACGCTGAACGACCTCGATCCGCACGGGATTTTTGCAGGGCAGGGCTATCACCCTCTGTGGATTTGAGATTGGAAAATCTGGAAGCCTTCACCGGAAGGCTTGCCCCTTCCCAATGCCTTTCTGCCGGTCCTCTCAAAAGCTGCTAGCGGCTGCCGACGTTTTGTGTCTTTTCGATCCAGATAAGGAGCTGCTTGCAGAAGGTTTCGATGGCCTCTTCCGTGATCTCCTTACCTTCGGTAATGGTGTATTGGTTCATAAGCAGGGCGGGCGTCGCATTTGTGAACCCTTGCCGCGCGATTTCAAGCCCGCAGCCCACGCAGGTGATGCGGGCCTCGACAGCATGTTGCTTCAGATGGCGGCGCAGTGTCCGCTCGGTTTGGGCCATGCGCGTGCCGTTCAGATCCAGAATACGAATATTGATTTCAGGCTGATTCATCAAAGCGATCCTTCAGGTGTGTTTTTTCCGCTATAGCGCTTCGATGTGGAGCCTGCAAGCGTCGTGGCAGAAGTCCCGCCTTTCTTCCGAGTCAAGGGGAAGTGTGGCATCCGCAAGCGCTGGGGCGGACGGCGGGGGGGCCACGCCGCCCACCCTGAATGTTAGGCTTCCTGTTCCAGCGCAGGGGATTCGGACAGGGTGGAAACCGCGATCCAACCTATCCATGAGAAGATGAAGCCGACGAAGAAGGGCGGGATGCCGGCAGCCATGAGGCCGAACTGCGGCCCCCAGATGGCGGTGGGGCCGTAGGCAATCAGGTACCATGCAAGGCAGGAGAGGAACCCGCACGCGGCGCTGGCCCATGCTGCCAAGGCGTTGCGGCGTCCGAAGCGCACGAGGGCGACGTAGGGCACCAGCGCCATCGCGCCGACGATGCTCCAACTGGTGGTGCAGAGCAGGGCGACGAGCTGCCCCTTGATTTGGGCGCACCCGCCGCTGACGAGCACGCAGACGGCGATGCCGGTAAACCACGAAAGCCGGCTGCTGGGCCTCCCGCGCAGGTCTTCGGACAGGGCGGACACCGCGATGTGGTAGATGCCGGTGGCCGTCGACAGCGATGCGGAAACGATGGCCAGCACGAAAATATGCAGGGCGAACTCAGGGAGCAGCATCTGGACGAGACGCGGCATGACCTCGTCGGGACTGGCGGCTTCGGGCAGGATAAGCCGGGAGAGCGCGGCCGCGAAGTAGGCCCCGCCCACGAGCACCGTCAGGATGAACATGGCGAGCGGCGTGGTCTTCTTGAGCTGGCGCGGATCGGCGATGGCGAAATGGCGCTGTATCATCTGCGGCTGGGCCCATACCGCGATGGAGGTCACGACGACCAGCGAGAGGATGAACAGCCCCCGTTCCCCGCCTGACAATGAGACGAACCCGTTGTTGGCGAGATCGCTGGGGGGAAGGGCCGCCAGCGCCTGCATGCCTTCCCACGGGCCTCCGACCTTGGAGAAGATGGCCCCTACGAGCATGAGCATGCCCACGAGCATGACGACGCCCTGCATGGCTTCGGTGTAAAGGACGCCGCGCAGCCCGCCGATGAAGACGGTGAGCCCCACGATGATCGCCACCAGCCAGATGAGCGCCCAGACGGGCATGGGGAGGATTTCGGCCAGCAGGAGGGCGGCTCCCTTGATGACGGCCGAGCCGTACACGCCGAGGAACAGGGCGAAGACAAAGGCCATCGCCCTTGTCAGGCTGGGTGAGCCGTGGCCGAGGCCGAGCAGCTGCGCCGGGGTACGCGCGCCGAGGCGTTCCTGCCATTTGCGCGTGGGCCACGCAAGGAAACGGTAGACGGCCCACGTCCCGAACCAGACGTTGCCCGCGGCCACGAGCAGCATTTGCAGGCCGTAGGCATGGGCGAGCCCGCCGAATCCGACGAGCGCCACCGCAGAGATGTAGGTGGCGACGTAGGCGAAGGCCTGCACGCCGAACCCGACGGAGCCGCTGAGCACGGCGTCCTTGCTGCGTCCCTTATGCACCAGAAAGGCAAAGACCGCGAAGTAACCGGCCCAGAGCAGGATCTCAGTCATGGCTGCGCTCCATCCGGCGTTTCGCCGGTTTCACATTGCGGAGAAGCCCAAATAGGGACACCGAAAAGGACACGAACATGGAAACGAGGGCAATTCCCACGGCGCCATCCATAGGCAGGTTGGTCAGGGCGGCAAACATCACGGTTTCTCCCGGCGGTAAAAAGGTACAAAAAAAGCCACCGGCCCTTTGAGGTCGGTGGCTTGTCCTTACTGAACAAAGCTCAATGTGTTGCGGAACGTCTCATTTACGCACAGCACATCCGATCCGGGGCCAGCGGTTGGTATCCCGAATAATAATAGTAAAAGTGCGCAAACGAAACGATCATAACGTAACTCCGTGGGAAAAGACTCCCACAAAAAGGGAGGCCCCGTCAAGGGGGCGCGGCCGCTTTTTTTGTCATTGCTTTCTTTCCTCGGAACAAGGATGCTGGATGAGCCAGTCCCGAAGGCGGATGAGTTCGGGGAGGAAACGGGATTCCAGCTCTTCCATGCTTGCCCGGAGCGTTTCCGGCGAGTCGTCCCTCGCAAGCTGGCTCCTGCGTGAAAGCATGTCCATCCAGATGTGCCCGTTAAAGATGATCCGCCTCCGCCACGCGGCGGCAAGGACGGCGGGCGGGGTGGGCACATCGGGAAGGTGCCCTGATGTTGCGAGGTGGTCTTTCATTGCCTTCAAGCCTGCGTCGACGGCAAAACGCATACGGCGTACGGCCCCTTCCTGTTCAAGCTCCGAAAGTGGAGACACCGAAAAGGTTTCTTCTAATCGGTTTAATTTTCTAATAAAGCATTGCAGAGGATCTAAAGGCTGCGTAAACGGGTGAGAGATCATTGTTCCTCTCGGCAAGATCGCGACAGGGAGCGAAATGTATTTCGCGCTGTACATCGATGTTTCTATCGTGTATACGTTATTCGGTTACTCTTATCAGTAAAAAGAACTTTGAAAGGCACGTCGGTAGCTGTAGAGCAAATCCGTCATAATGAAAAGGGGAATAGGGAATGAAGTCTTCGCACTTGAGGATGCTGTTGCTTCTTGGGGGCTTGGGGCTCGTGTGGTCGCCGGAAGCGGCTTTTTCTCAGGAAAAGGCCTCCGCTCAGGCCCAAGCGGGGAAAACGGTCACGGGGGAAGTGACCGTAAAGCAAACCGTTGAGGATACCTTGCAGTCCCACCGCGGCCTGAAGGTCATGCAGGAGAACCTTGACGTCGTCCGTCATGAGCTCCGCAGGGCCAAGGCTGGATGGGGGCCGAGCGTCGATGTCGTGGGGCGTACCGGCGCCAGCCGGCTGAGCAATACGACGACGCGCCCTTTGAATGCCGATAAGGATATGTACGCGGCCAACAGCATCAGCCTTACGCTCACGCAGCCGCTGTGGGACGGTTTCGCCACGCGCAGCCGCGTCCGCACGGGTGAAGCGACGGTCGACTCCATGACTTACCGTGTCCTCGACAACGCTACGTCGTTTGCCCTGGACGCCATCATCGCCCATGTGGATCTGCTCCGCCGCCGCGAAATCCTCCAGCTTGCCAAGGACAACGTGAGGCAGCATGTGGAGATCCTTGATTCCCAGAAGGAACGCGTGGAGCTTGGGGCCGGTTCCTCCGCCGACGTGACCCAGACCAAAGGCCGCTTGGCCCGCGCCCAGAGCACGCTCACCGATGCCGAGGCATCGCTCCGGGAAGGGGAGGCTTCCTACATCCGTTTGACCGGGAAGCCCGTGCCCGCTTTGCTGGCGGAAGTGCATGTCCCGGACCCCATGTATCCCGATTATGACGCCGTGATAGCGGTCGCCGATAAGAACAACCCGAAGCTGAAGGCCTATATGTCCGACATCAAGGCCGCGCGCGGGGAAAAGGAACTGGCCGAATCCGCCTACCATCCCCAAATCAATTTTGAAGTCGGCCCTTCCTACTCCGACCGCAGCGGCCCCGGCAGCCAGTGGACTTCCGGTATGGACGCCGGGCTTGTCATGCGTTGGAACCTGTTCAACAGCGGCGCGGACAAGGCCGGAACCGAAGCAGCCGAGTCCCGCACGAGGATGTCTACGGAGACGCTGTATAATTTTCATGACGAATTGGCCTTGGAAATCGAAAATACATGGACTCGGTATCTGGCGGCCAAGGAACAGAAGAAGTATTATGAGGAAGCCATCGCCTACAACACGGCGACGCGCGACGCCTACCTTGAGCAGTTCAAGCTGGGTGAAAGAAGCCTGCTTGACGTGCTTGACGCGGAAAGCGAGCTTTTCAACTCCTCCACGGAGTACACGACGGCCAATGGCAACGTGGTTGTCGGCGCGTACAGGCTGTATGCCCTTACGGGCATGTTGCTTCCCGAACTGGGCATCAAGGAAGATCCGCTTTATGAATCGCCCAGAAATCAGCAGGAAAAGCGCTAGGTTCCTGCGTTGAGAGTATCCGCATGGCTGATGTGATGCAGCCCCCGAAAGGGGGAGAGCCCGATATGCCGGAACAGAAGAAGCCTGTCCCGCTGGTCAACGACGGTTTGTCGCCTTCGGATGTGGATTTTATCCCGCCGCTGGTGCATAGCTTGGTTACGTTGCTGCGGCTCCGCGGCAAGTCCGTTTCCACGGCGTTTCTGATGGCGGGGCTGGCCGGAACGGGACGTGTCTCCCCTGGGGCCTGCCTGCACGCGGCAAAGCGTGCGGGGCTTGAGGGGAAGATCGTTTATCGGAAGAGCCTTCAGGACATTTCCACGCTGGTGCTCCCGTGCATCCTCCTGTTGTCCCGTGACCGTTCGTGCGTCCTTACTGCGATGGATGACGGAAAGGCGGAGGTGATTTTCCCGGAAACGGGGGAGGGCGTGCAGCCCGTTCCCCTTCAGATGCTGGCGGACGAGTACAGCGGATACGCCATCTTCGCCACGCGAGAGGCCCGGCTTGACCAACGGGCCGACCGCATCCGGCTTCTCAAGGGGAAGCGCTGGTTCTGGGATGTCCTGCTCTATTACATGCCGATCTATCGCCATGTGGCCTTTGCCAGCGTGGTCATCAATCTGATCGGCGTCATCAGCCCCCTGTTCGTGATGAACGTGTACGACCGCGTGATCCCCAACAACGCGGTGGATACGCTCTGGGTGCTGGCCATAGGCATCCTGATAGCCTACCTTTTCGATTTCCTGCTGCGCAACCTGCGCAGTTACTTCGTCGATGTGGCGGGCCGCAATGCGGACGTCGTGCTATCCAGCCGTCTGGTGCAGAAAGTGCTGACCATGCGGCTGGACGCCAAACCCGAATCGACCGGCGCGCTGGTCAACAACCTGCGCGAGTTCGAGTCGCTGCGCGAATTTTTCAGCTCTTCGACCCTGTTGGCGTTCATCGATCTGCCTTTCCTTGTGGTGGCACTGCTCCTGCTGGGATATATCGGCGGCCCGTTGGTGATTCTGCCGTTATGCGCCATCCCGGTGCTCATCATTACGGGCATCGCGCTGCAGGAGGTGGGCAAACGCACGGCGGAGCAGGGGTATAAGCAGAATATGCAGAAGAACGCGCTGCTTGTCGAACTGGTCAACGGGCTGGAAACCCTTAAGGCGTGCATGGCCGAAAGCCGGATGCTGCACCTCTGGGAACAGGTGGTCGGTGTCTCGGCCAAAGCCAGCAGTGTCGCCAAAAAGTACAACAACCTCGCCATTACCATTTCCACGCTGGTCACGCAGGCCGTGTCCGTGGGGATGGTCATTTGGGGGGTCTACCTGATCGCCGACGGCGCCATGACGATGGGCGGGCTCATCGGCTCGAATATTCTGGTGGGCCGGGCGATGGCCCCGCTGATGCAGATCGCAAGCCTCCTTACCCGGTTGCAGAATTCCCGCATGTCCCTGCAGGCGTTGGATCTGTTGATGCAGCTTCCCTCCGAAGGGCAGAACGACAACGAATACGTCGACTTCGGCAAACTGAGCGCTTCGTTCTCGTTTGAGGATCTGTCATTTGCCTACCCCGGTGCCGAACGCTTGGCTCTCGCGGATATTTCCATGTTCATCAAGCCCGGCGAAAAGGTCGGCGTCGTCGGGCGGATGGGCTCAGGCAAGTCCACGCTCGGCAAGATGCTGATCGGGTTGTACCAGCCTAGGGACGGCGCCGTGAAATTCGGCGGCGTGGACATCCGGCAGCTTGCCGAAGCGGATCTTCGGGGCAGGGTCGGTTTCCTGCCGCAGGACGTGGTGCTTTTTTACGGCACGATTCGGGATAACATCGCGCTCGGCGATCCCACCATCAACGACCAGATGATTCTGCGGGCGTCCACGCTGGCGGGGGTGACGGAATTCATCCGTTCCAACCCGGCCGGTTTCGGGGCGCAGGTCGGCGAGCGGGGCATGGCATTGTCCGGCGGCCAGCGTCAGGCCGTGGCTCTGGCCCGTGCGCTGGTACGGGACCCGGACATCCTGATCCTCGACGAGCCGACCAGCAACATGGATAATGCGTCCGAGCAGATGATCAAAAACCGCCTCAAAGCGGTGATGGGCAGCAAGACGCTGGTTCTGATCACGCATCGGCTGAGCATGTTGGAACTCGTGGACAGGCTCATCGTTATGGAAGGTGGACGTATCATTGCGGATGGCCCGAAGAACGAAGTGCTGCGCCGCCTGCGCGAGCAGCCCGCGCCCCGGACCGAACAGTAAGGATTGAGTCATGCCGCAGCAATCTGAAAAACCGCAACAGCCTCAACTCCCAAACGATACCCGCACTCAGGCCATCGGTTCGGAGGAGCTCCCCTACGTCAATGAGGTGGAAGCCGCACTGGCGCGCAAGCCGCGCCTTGGGGCACGCTTTCTTTCACTGGCTGTCGGGCTTTTTTTCCTCATTTTGGGGATCTGGGCGAATTTTGCCGAAATCGACGAGGTGACCCATGCCAACGGGCAGGTGATCTCTTCGCAGCGCACGCAGATTATCCAGAATCTTGAAGGCGGCATTCTGGGGGCCGTTCTTGTCGGGGAAGGGGAAATCGTCGAAAAGGGCACGCCGCTTGCACAGCTCGACAACAAGCTTGCCGAGAGCCAGTACCGTGACGCCCAGAACAGGATCTTGGAGAATGAGCTTTCAATCATCCGCCTTGACGCCGAACTGAAAGGCGAATCGCCTGTTTTCCCGGAAGAACTCTCGGTTTCGCACCCGCAGGCCATCGCTGATCAGATGGCTATCTTCCACGCCCGCGAACAGCAGCAGAACGCCGAAATGGGCCTGCTGCAATCGCAGTATGAGCAGCGCTCGCGCGAAGTCGAAGAGCTGACCGGCAGGAAACGCCAGACCGAACGCAGCCTTGCGCTTGCCGTTGAACAGCGGAACATCGCCGCGCCGCTGATGCAGCGCAAGATTTATTCCCGTGTCGACTACTTGGGCCTTGAGCAAAAGGTCGTGTCTCTGCAAGGCGATATCGAGTCGCTGGCGTCCTCCATCCCCAAGGCGAAGGCCGCCGCAGAGGAGGCGAAACAGCGCCTGACGCTGCGCAAGGCGGAAATGGAAGCGGAAATCAACGCCGAAATCAGCAAGCGCCGTACGGAACTCAATTCGTTGAAGGAAACCCTCGCCGCCGGCGGCGACCGGGTGACTCGTACCGAATTGAAATCCCCCGTCCGGGGCACCGTCAAGCAGATTTACATCAATACGGTGGGTGGCGTCGTCAAGCCCGGCGAAGCAATCATGGAAATTGTGCCGCTTGACGATACCCTGTTGGTCGAGGCCCGTGTCCGCCCGGCGGACGTGGCCTTCCTTCATCCGGGGCAGAAGGCGATGGTCAAGGTTTCCGCGTACGATTTTTCCATCTACGGGGGGCTTGAAGCCGAGCTTGAGCAGATCAGTGCCGATACGATTGAGGACAAACGCGGCGAGTTCTTCTATTTGGTCAAGGTTCGCACGCATAAGAATGCCATTTCATACCGCAAGGAGCAGTTGCCGATCATCCCCGGCATGGTGACGACCGTGGACATTCTGACGGGGAAGAAGACGGTTCTTGACTATATTTTGAAGCCGATTTTGAAGGCCCGGCAGAACGCCTTGCGGGAAAGGTAAATGATCCGCTGGAGGTGGTTTGGTATTCTCGCGGGCTTGCTTGCATTAAGTATTTTCGTCGGGTTGCCGCATCCCGGCGCGTTCGCTTCGGATGACGGCGACGAAATACTTCTCAAGCGGGGTTCCGTCGGTTCGCTCCTGTCAAACAGGAATAAGGCGGGGGATGCCCGGAATGCGGCACCGTCCCAGCCTCCAGCCGTAACCCCGGCCGAGCCGGCGCGGGAACCGGAGGCGCAGGCGGCCCCGGCTGGAAAACGGAAAGAGGGCGGCCCTATACGGCTGTTCGGTACGCTGGAGATGCGGAGCAAGATAGGGAATATGCCGAAATGGACTTCCGTTTTGGAAAAGGAGCGGAAGAATCCGGGATACGTGGCTCAACGGCAGTTCCCCGGACAGGGCATGTGGAAGGACATCAAGGCGAAACTGTCGCGCCTGTCGCCGCTTGAGCAGGCGAAGGCCGTGAACGTGTTGATCAATCGCTGGCCTTACCGTACTGATATGGATGTATGGGGCCTCATGGACTACTGGGCGGCGCCTACGGAGTTTTTTCGGAAGTCGGGCGACTGCGAGGATTTCGCCATCGCCAAGTATTTCGCGTTGCGTGACTTGGGCATTCCCGCTTCCAAGATGCGGATCGTCGTGCTGAAGGATACGCTTCGCAATCTTGACCATGCCGTCCTCGTCTTCTATTCGGACGGGGACGCATGGATACTTGACAATTTGAGCAACGCGGTCTTGTCGCATAGGCGGCTTTCGCATTATCGGCCGCAATTTTCAGTGAACGAGGAGTACCGCTGGGCGCATTTGAAGCCCTCTGCTCCTAAAAAGACGGGCCGTTAGCTCACGGGCTCCGGCTGGGACGTGTAGTGGACAACCATGCAGACGAGTGGAACGGATAAAGAGAGGGGCGTTATGGAGCAAGTCATTCCCCAGTCTAAGGTGGGAAACAAGTCCGCGGCGTACAGGCGCATGGGCTGGTTTATGGCTGTCATTCTTGTGCTTGTGCTGTGCGCTGCGGGCAGTCTGGCATGGTTCAACATCAATATGGCGGAAACGTCCCTCAAGCAGGATGTGGAACGCCGTCTGCAGTTTACGGCCCAGAATAAGGCCAGTGCGCTTTCGCTTTGGTTCAATTCCATGCAGAATCAGGCCAACCGTCTGATCAGCGCGGATCTTTTCCGGCTGTTCGCGTCGGAAGTCAATGGGCTTGGCAATGATCTCTCCACGCTCCTGAATGCCTCCGGCGACAGCTCCTCTGGGATTGATGATCTGTCGCAGTTGGCCTCTCAGCTTCCGCTCATGAAGAACCTTCTGCAGGAATTCATCTCTTATTCCGGGTTCCTGCGCGCCCGTATCACCAACACGGACGCCCAGACGTACCTTTCCACGGACGTCACGCCCCCGGCGCTCTCGCTGGAACAGCAGCAGGGCATCCGAAAGACGGTCGAGTCGGGCAAGCTGGGCATCCTGCCCGTGCGTAAGACCAGCAATGGGCTGGTTCTTGATCTGGTTGTTCCCATCTTCGCCCCCCAGTATGTTGAAGGCCGATCGGAAAAGCCGGTGGCTACGCTCCTGCTGTCCCTGATGGTGTCTTCCCGTCTTGGCGAAACCATTGATGCCGTGAAGGGTGAGGGCTCGTTCGGCGTTACCCATGTTTTCCAGATCGTCGGGGACAAGTTGCAGGATCTTCTCCCCTTGTCTGCGGATATCCAGAACCTGCCTGGCTGGCAGCTGGGGCAGAACGACAGCCTGCCGTTCGGGATCAGGAAAGGGGCGTCTGGCTCTCATGAAGCGGTATACAGCATCGGCGTGAAGGTTCCCGAACTGCCGTGGCTGGTCGTGCAGGAAGTGCCGGTGGCTGCCGCGCTCAAGCCCTTCCTGTCGCAGCGCAATGCGATTGTCATATGGGCGGTCATTGCGGTTGTGGTCGTGCTGCTGGCTCTGTTGGCCGTCTGGTGGTGGCTCGTGGGGCGCAACGCCCGGAACGTAAGCGCCGAGCTGCTCCAGTTGTATCAGATTTCCAACCAGCAGAAGCAGCTCCTTGACGGCATCAACAGCGCGCTTGTGGACGGCATTGTCCTGACCGACAAGGGCGGCATGGTTCAGTATGCCAACCAAGCGTTCGCGCATATGGTCGGGCGTTCCGATGAAGAGCTTGTAGGCATGGATTGTGCGGCGATTTTTGGCTACGATACCGCTTTGCGGCTGTATAAGCAGTTGGACGTGGCCATCCAAAGCGGGCAATCTTTCATGTTCAAGGACGTGATGTGGCTGCAGTCGAAGAAGTACCATTATCAGATCACATGTTCGCCGTACCGCAATGAAAGCGGGGTAATCACGGGGACGGTTTCGGTGTTCCGCGACATTACGCAGCTTGTCGACGCGCAGGAGCGAAACCAGCGTATGGAGCGGCAGACCATCGCCGCGTTCATGCACGCTATTGAGGCCGTTGACCCGTACTTGGGCGGACAGTCCTCGTATATGGCGAACTTGGGCGGTGATTTGGTCAAGACCCTCGGCCTCAGCGAGGAAGACGAGAGCACCGTCCGCACGGCGGCCAGTCTGTCGCAGATCGGCAAGATGCAGCTGCCCCGTGAGCTGCTGACGAAGCCCGGCGCCTTCACGCCGGAAGAGCGTCAGGCTATGGAGCGGCATGTGGAATATGCTCGGGACACCTTGAAGAACATCAATTTTGAATTGCCCGTCGTGGAAGCCATTTCCCAGATGAACGAGTTTTTGGACGGTTCCGGGTATCCCGAAAAGCTGCATGGGGACGAGATCAGCATTCATGGCCGCATTCTGTCGGTTGCGAATACGTTCTGCGCCCTGATCCGGCCCCGTTCGTACCGCAACGCCAAGTCCGTGGACGTGGCCCTGCATATTCTGGAATCCGAATCGGCGAAGTATGATCAGCATGTGGTACACGCGTTGCGTGAATATTTGAAGACGCCTGCGGGGGAAAAGTTCGTCAGAAGCCTTGCAGATGAAAACGTCTGATGGAGCGTAACGAAGGGATCGGTGTGGGATATGCGCATCCTTTTTCTGCATCATACGTTTCCGGGGCCGTTTCGGTATCTGGCGGCGCGCTTGGGTGGGCTTCCCGGCAACGAAGTCGTGTTCCTTTCGGAGCGGAGCAGGAGGGATGTGCGGATTCCCGGCGTTCGGAATCTGACGGTTTCCGGTGTCCAGCCGGTCATGTCGGAGGATAGGGCCGAGCGGGAATTGATGCAGATGATGCGTTACGGCTCACGTTTCGCCAATGCGCTGTTAAGGTTGCAGCAGAGCGGCTTTGAGCCGGATATCGTCTATGCCCATCCCCGGTGGGGATGCAGCTTTTTCGTGCAGGATATTTTCCCTCAGGCGTTCCATGCCGTGTATGCGGAATGGTATTACACGAAAGGAGCCAATTATACCTTTTTCACGCAAGGGGCACCCCGACCCGCCGTGGAGTTTGCCCAGAGCCGCGTCCGTAACCTTTGCCAGCTCAATGCGCTGGCGGAATGTGATCTTGCAGTCACGGCCACAAGTTGGCAAAAAAAGCAGTACCCGCAGCAGATTGCAAAGCATATTCACGTAGTCCACGAGGGGGTGGACACGGATTTCTTTTCCCCGGAACCTGAGCGTTTCCGCATCGAAGGTTGTGATCTTTCCACTGTCAAGGAGCTGGTGACGTTTTCGGGCCGGGGTCTGGAGCCTTTTCGCGGTTTCCCCCAGTTTTATAGGAGCTTGCCCCGATTGCTGGCGGCACGCCCTGAGTGTCATGTGTTGATTATGGCGTCGGAGCGGCAGGGGAGCGACCAGGCCGTTTCGCTGGAGCGCCTTCGGGAAGAGGTGCCTGTCGATCCCCGGCGTGTCCATTTTGTAGGGTTCCGTCCTTACGAAGAGTATCGGCTGTTGCTGCGCGCTTCCACGGTGCATGTGTATTTTACGGCGCCGTTCGCGCTTTCGGCGGGGCTGTTTGAATCCATGAGCTGCGGCTGCCTGCTGGTGAGTTCGGATACGGAACCCGTCCGGGAAGTGGTTCGGCACGGCGAGAATGGATTCCTGTGCGACTTCTGGGATTACGGCATGCTTGCCGATATCACGGCGGAATTGTTGGCCAGATCTGATGCCATGGGCCCCGTGCGCGCGGCTGCCCGTCAGCGCATTGTGGAAGAATACAACCTGAAAGTGCAGATCCCGCGCCATTTGAACTTGCTTCTTTCGGCGTATGCCGACTGGAAAAAAGCTCGGCGGACATCGTAAATGACAGGCTCCCTTATGAGGGGGCTTTTTTTTGCCGTTTTTGCGGGAAAAGGGGCGGAACGTCAGTTGTCTTTTGGTAAAGGGCGGGTCATACTTGTGAGAACGACAAAGACTTCTGAGCGCGATGCGCTCGCCGGTAACCGTTCCTGAGTGGGACGGGTGGAAGACAGTGGAGAGGAGTATGGAATGGAGACGAAAGGGAAGAAGCCTTCTTTAGGGTGGGCGATCCTGTCATTGGCGTTACCTGTGGCGATGATCCTGTATGGTACGCTCATTGTTGGGGTGCGGCCTCCCGTGCTGCCGCTCATCGGTGCCGTGGCGCTGGCAGGCCTCATGGGGCTGAAGACGGGATATCGTTGGGAAGACTTGCAGGAAGGGATGTTTGAGGCGCTCGGGCGCATCCAGATCGCCATCGCCATCCTTGCGCTGGTGGGCATGATCATCGCGGCGTGGCTTGCTTCAGGAACCATTCCCGCCATCATTTATTGGGGCTTGAAACTGATTGCGCCTGAACATTTCCTCTTGTCCGCCATGGTGCTGTGTTCGGTGGCCTCCATCGCCACGGGCACTTCATTCGGTACGATGGGAACCATCGGCGTGGCGCTGCTCGGCGTCGGGCAGGCGCTTGGCTATCCTCCGGCCATGACGGTTGGGGCCATCGTTTCCGGCGCGTACATCGGCGACAAGATGTCCCCGGTATCCGACTCGACCAACATCACTGCCTCCGTCTGTGAGGTGCCGCTTTTCGATCATATCCTGTCCATGCTCTGGACGACAGTTCCGGCATTCGTTGCGGCGGGGATCGTATACGCCGTGCTTGGTTTTTCCTTTGCGCAGGAGCAGAACGCTTCGCTGGAAAGCCTCAACGCGATCCTCAGCGGCCTTGAAGCGAATTTCAGTCTGGATTTTGTGGCGTTCATCCCCCCCATCCTGATGATCGTCTTGGCATACAAGCGTTTCCCGGTTCTGCCGGTCATGGCGGTGTGCCTGCTCAGTGCCGTGGCCATCGCTGTGTATGAGGGTGCGGCCTTCAACGAGCTCGCCAAGATGATGACCTCCGGCTACGTTTCCAAGACCGGCATCAAGCAGCTTGATCCGCTGTTGTCCCGCGGCGGCCTGCTCAGCATCATGCCTACGGTTTTGCTGTTGTGCTCCGGCATGGCCTTTGGCGGCATTCTGGAACGCTCCCGCGTACTTGAAGTCTTGCTCGATGCGGTATTGAAGGGGGCCCGCTCCGTCGTCCGTCTGGTTGCTTCAGTGCTGGCTGCGGCTTACATCATCAACTTCGGCACGGGCAGCCAGATGCTGGCGGTCATCGTGCCCGGCCGCGCCTTCCTTGATTCGTTCAAGAAGGCCGACATCAGCCCGTTGGTGCTGTCGCGTACCTGCGAGGACGCGGGGACTATCGGTTGCCCGCTGGTTCCGTGGAGCGTCCACGCGTTTTACATCGCGGGCGTGCTTGGCGTCAGCGCGTTCGACTTCGTGCCGTATGCGTTTTTGAATTGGTTCGTCCCCATTTTTTCCATCTTGTGCGCCCTAACCGGCTTCGGCATTTGGCGTTTGAACGGCACGCCGGTTCATGGCCGCAGAAAAGCCTAGAGAGGACAGCATGTCTCCCATCAAGAATGTGGTTTTCATTATGCTGGACACGCTCCAGTTCAATTATTTGGGATGCTACGGCAACACGAAAGTGAAAACGCCCAATCTGGATCGCTTCGCCAGACAGGGGTACCTGTTCGAGAACGCCTATAGCGAAGGGCTCCCCACGATTCCCGTCCGCAGGGCGCTCATGACCGGGCGTTTCACCTTGCCCTATGCCGGGTGGAAGCCGTTGGATCTGAATGATACCAGCCTGACCGACATGCTCTGGTGCCGGGAGGTGCAGACGGCTCTGGTGTATGATACGCCGCCCATGCGCCTGCCCAAGTACGGCTATTCGCGGGGGTTCGACTATGTAAAGTTCTGCAACGGGCATGAACTGGATCACGAGACGTTCCATAATGTGCCTCTGGATCCCGCTGTGAAGGCTGAGGATTATCTTTCGCCCGGCATGTTGCACAAGAATGAGGACGGCGAATACGACAGTTCGTCGCAGTCCCTGATCCGGGAGGCCGAATGCTACCTCAAGCAGCGTCAGTTCTGGAAGTCGGACGCTGACAACTATGTCAGCATCGTCGCACGGGAAGCCGACGACTGGCTGCGGCGCAAACGCGATCCGAAGCGGCCTTTCCTGTTGTGGGTGGATTCGTTCGATCCCCATGAACCTTGGGATCCGCCGTCCGTCTGGGAAGGGAAACCGTGTCCGCATGACCCGGACTATCAGGGCAATCCGATGATCTTGGCCCCGTGGACTGAAGTCAAGGGCGTGATGACGGAAGAGGAGTGTGCCCATATCCGCGCCCTGTACATGGAAAAAGTGGAGCTTGTGGATAAGTGGATCGGCAATCTGCTTGATTCTATCCGCGAGCAGGGCCTCTGGGATGAGACGATGGTGATTATCACCTCTGATCACGGCCAGCCCATGGGCAACGGCGAACACGGGCACGGCATCATGCGCAAGTGCCGTCCTTGGCCTTACGAGGAACTGGTTCATGTTCCTTTGCTCATCCATGTGCCCGGCCTTGAAGGAGGGAAGCGGATCGAAAGTTTCGTCCAGAATGTGGATGTCACGGCGACCATAATGGATGCGCTCGGCTACGGACAATCCGCTCTTTCCGAAGCCGGGCATGAAGGCATCCAGACCTACGGCGCGGATGAGATGCACGGTATCAGCCTGTTCCCGGTCATGCGCGGGGAGACGGATACCGTGCGCGAGGTCGCGATTGCCGGTTACTACGGCATGTCATGGTCGCTCATCACCAAGGATTGGTCGTATATCCATTGGCTCAAGAACGATATTGATACCGACGAGATGAACCGTCTTTTCTATGACGGATCGGGCAAGGGCGGCAACGCTGGCCGTCAGTCCGCCGAGCTGGAAATGAAAGAGGAAATGTGGACGTGCGTTCAGGGGGCCGAAGTGACGGTTCCCGAACAGGACGAACTCTACGACAGGCGGGTTGATCCGTTCCAGTTGAACAACTTGGCTGGTGCGCATCCCGAAAAGGCCAAGGAACTGCTCCAGCAGTTGAAGTTGTATATCGGTGAATTAAGAACCCTGTAGCTTAAAAGGGCGGGGGATTTCCCCGCCTTTTTTGTTGGAAAGACATTAATGGCCGACCCCGTATATGCCGCTTTGGATTTTGAAACCGCCGACTATCAGCCGGACAGCGCCTGTGCCGTAGGATTGGCGAAAGTGCGCGGCGGCGAAGTCGTCGACACGCTGTACAGCCTGATCCGTCCACCGAGGAGGCGTATCCTGTTCACATGGGTTCACGGCATCACGTGGAAGGATGTGCAGGACAGCCCCACGTTTTTGGAATTTTGGCCGCAGATGGCTTCGTTTCTGCAAGGCGTTACACATCTTGTCGCGCACAACGCCCCTTTTGATCGGCGGGTGTTGGAAGCCTGCTGTCAGGCCAACGGCATAGCCCTTCCGGATCTTCCTTTCGTATGCACACTGCGGGAATCGCGCAGGAAGCTCAAGATCCCTTCGCATAAGCTCGACGCGGTTTGCCGTTATTGCGGCATCCCGCTTGAGCATCACCATGCGGGTTCGGATGCCGTCGCCGCCGCCCGAATTTTGATTTACCTCCAAAGAGAACTACAGGGGGGAGGAGGAGAAAAGGGGAGCGGGTAGGGAGCTGTCTAGCCGTGCCTTCCCTTTTTCTCTTAAGGCTGTCCGACTGATGGGGATACGGAAGGGGATCCTGCCGTACGTCCGCCCCACGGTCAGGATGGATTGGAGCTTCGTGTTGAGTGAGCTGTGGCTTTTGTGCCTCCTTTTTTCTCATAGGCCTTTGGAGCGGCGCGGGGCACCGAAGAAAACGCGCCACGGGATCAAGGGGATTTCCTTATCCCTATGGCGCGTTTTGTATCTTGTGTTGAGATGTCGGCTTTGGGAGAGGGCGCGTGCCGTTTTCCAGAGCAGGGTAGCTTGTCAGTATATTTTGGGCATGGGCCCGGTTATTTCGATGTGGGCCGTCGTTTCCCAGTGGATGGTGTTTTCTATGCAGCGGGAGAGAGCGTTGAGACCGTCCCGGTTTTCCGCCGAAATGGGCAGGGCGTCGGGCCACCTGTCGCGCAGGATATCGCGCATCTCATCCTCCAGCCGATCCCACTTGTTGAGGATGAGGATACGCGGAACCTCATTCAGCTCCATATCGGCAAGGATGCCGTCCACAGCCGCAATCTGGCGGTCGAGTTCAGGATGTGAAGCGTCGGCCACATGCAGCAAAAGATCGGCGGCCTCCAGTTCCTCAAGGGTAGCCTGAAAAGCGTCGGTCAATTCCTTTGGGAGGTTGCGGATAAAGCCGACCGTATCCGCCAGCACCAGTTCATGCTCTTCGGGGAAACGAAGTCGCCGGGTGGTGGGATCCAGCGTGGCGAACAGCTTGTCTTCCGCCAGCACTTCCGAACGGGTCAGGGCGTTGAGGAGCGTTGACTTCCCGGCATTGGTGTAGCCCACCAGAGCAGCCACCGGCAAACCCTGCCGGGCGCGGCGGGCACGGGTAAAGGCCCGTTGCTGGCGCAGCCCTTCAAGCTCTTTCTTGATCTTGGCGATCCGTTCACGAATGCGGCGTCTGTCCGTTTCCAGTTTGGTTTCCCCGGGGCCACGGCCTCCGATGCCGCCCATGAGCCTGTCCATAGCCCGGTTTTTGCCCACAAGCCTGGGCTGCGTATACTTGAGCTGCGCCATTTCCACCTGCAGCTTGCCCGCCCTGGTCGTGGCGCGCTGGGCAAAGATGTCCAGAATGAGCTGGGTACGGTCGAGCACTTTGCGCTCGGTGACTTCCGAAAGGCTGTTGAGCTGAGCGGGAGTAAGTTCGCCGTCGAAGATGATCAGCGAGGCTTGGCCCTGCAAAGCCAAAATCTCAAGTTCCGCCAGCTTGCCTTTACCCAAAATATGCCGGGGATGGATGTCGGCGACCCGCTGGATAAGCGTCCCGGTCACCACAATGCCCGCACTGCGCGCCAGCTCCCGGAGCTCTTCGATGTGCATTTCTTGTACGGCGCGGGGAAGGGGCGAGACGGATACGAGGATCGCCCTGGGGCTGTCCCCCG
This sequence comes from Bilophila sp. T19-St14, assembly GCF_059728385.1. Classification (NCBI taxonomy): domain Bacteria; kingdom Pseudomonadati; phylum Thermodesulfobacteriota; class Desulfovibrionia; order Desulfovibrionales; family Desulfovibrionaceae; genus Bilophila; species Bilophila sp. T19-St14. Next base: position 645,811 of record NZ_BAAGFT010000001.1, on the reverse strand, counting down.
CCTCGGACGCTTCGGAGAGCACGCGGCCAAGCTCCTCTTCCAGCGAGACGGCTTCGGCGTTGAAATCGATGTCCACGCGATCCCATGCGGTCATGGGATGGACGCGGTAAGGCTTGCTGTCGGCATTTGGGGGAAGCAGGTGCCCGCTCTGAAAGCTGACGGGATCGCCGTAATCATTGACGGTCAGTACGGAAACGCTGTCCAGGCGCAGGAACAGCATGTCCATCAAGTCTTCTTGGGAAAGCCCGTCCGGTGAAAGGTGCGTGTGCATCAGGCGGATGCCGCGCAGACGGCCCGCCGCACTACGCCCGCGCGGTAATTCCGGGATCAGGATGGACGCGGGATCGCCCACGATCACCATGTCCACCTTGCCCTGCCGATCTATGACGAGCCCAACCTGACGGCCGAGCGCACGCGAAAGGAGCGCAAGTTCGCGGGCCTGTTCCGTCGTATATCCACCCCGTACGGGGTATCGCCGCTGCCCCAGACGCGTCAGCGCCTTCATCTGGCTGGGCTTCAGGCCCGCCGTGTTGCCTTCCAGTCGAGTAGCTATGATCAATGCCTCGTGTTTATGGATGAAAAATGGAGCTCGTCTCTTTCCATGGTGCTTCCCTGTGATCTGGCGGCGCGTATTTCGGAGGCGTTGCCATCAATAACCACGCTGTATGATGTGAAAAAGTTGCCTTTGATCAAATACGGAAAACCCGCCTCCCTCAGCTCTACATCGGAACGAACTCCATCCGCGTGACCTCCCCACCAGTCAAACGTCTTAGGATGGGAGAGGGAGGGAAAGGGGAACCTTTCTCCAGAAAGTTCCCCTTTCCCTCCCAATATTTCTCTAGAACGGCACGTCATCCATGCCGCTGGCCTCGGAAGGAAACGCAGGGCCCAGATCTTCATAATCGTCCTGACGCTGCTGCGGGCGCTGCTGGGGACGGTTGCCGCCGGGCTGGGCGGGACGGCGGGGAGCGCTGTAGCCGCCTTCGCTGCCGCCGGACATGCCGCCCTGTTCGCTCCCGCGCTTGTCGAGGAACTGGACGCGCTGTGCCTTGATTTCGGTGGTGTAGCGATCCTGCCCCTGCTGATCCTGCCATTTGCGGGTCTGCAGGCTGCCTTCCACAAACACAAGGCTGCCCTTGGTCAGGTACTGGGAGCAGTTCTCCGCCGCTTTCTGGAACACCACGACGCGGTGCCACTCGGCACGGTCCACACGGTTGCCGTCGCGATCCGTGTAGGATTCGTCCGTGGCGATGTTGAGCGTGCAGACGGGGCTGCCGCTCTGGGAATAACGCAGTTCGGGATCGCGACCGAGCCTGCCGATAATCATAACCTTATTCAGCATGATAACTCCTTGCAGGGCGCCCGCTAGGGCTTGGGCGCCCGTTCGTTCAATGTGGCAAGTTCCTCTTCCAGCGTTTCGCTCAGCCCGTTGGCCTTGCGCGGTTCCCACTGGAAAAGCGCTTCCTCCAGTTCCTTTTTGACGGCGGCGGCGCGCCCGATGCCTTCCCGAAGGCCATCGGCGACAGCCTTGGGCCAGCCTTCAAACGAAAGGCCGTTTTCCAGCGCCGTCACCAACTCCAGCACGCCGCGTTTCTCGCCGGGGTACTGGGGACGGGGCCACGCCAAGGCCGCCAGAGCGGGCCATGCCCGGACGACGTCCTCTTCGCGGTATGTCCATGCGCTGACGCGGATCTGGAGGAGTTTGCCCATGTTATTCCTGCTCCTGCCATTCGGTTTGGACTTTCAGCACGACCTCTTCGATCTGCTGGAGCTGATCCGGGGGGCAGACGCCGATCAGCGGGCTTCCCGCGTCCACGTTTTCGTTGTGTTCAAAGTACACCGTATAGATAAGCCCGTCCGGGCCGGTGTAGTACAGGGGCATTTCCCGTTTCATACGAGAGACGATGAACAGCTCCATGCCTTCGTAGACGGAGACGGAACGGCAACCCGACACCTTGATTTTGGTGTCGATCTGGGGAACAAAATAATATTTGGCCCGTTCGGGAGCCACAAAGAGGTTAAGCGCCTGCTTGAGCAGGATGCGCAGCACCTCGTCCTTGGACAAAAAGTGCCGGATGGTGGCGAGCGGGGTGCCCGCCTGTACGTACGTCCCTTCCAACTCGCTATGGATTGCGCAGAGTTCACCCTTCTGAACCGCGTTGAGCGGCTTTGGGTTGCGTTCGCGCGTGATGGTGGCGATAAGCGTTCCGGGCCGTTCCTTCCATGTTCCGTTCGGGCCGATGACCTTATCTCCCAGCTTGAGCGAACCGAACGTCACCACACCGGTATGGGGGGCGACGATTTCCTGTTCCTCAAAAGGGGAAGCCTTGATTTCTTCGAGAAGGCTTGTGACATCTAACATGCTGTTGACTCTCTTCTTGCAAAGGGGAAAGGCGGGGAACCGGGACGTCCCGGCCCCAAAGCCCATCGGCGGTTAACGGTAGTAAAGGTTGCGGCCGCCCATCGTCAGCAGAACCTGCTTCAGGTTGGCGCGAGCCTCACGGCGATCCCATACACCCTGAATGTGTCCCCGCGCCAGTGCCTTATACGCGCTGTGGTAGTGGGGTTCGATGTCTATCCCTGTGGTTTCCTTGATGACGCCGCGTCCGGCGAACCCAAGGTTCGAGGAGCGCATGGCATACTGGTAGGGCGAGCAGCCGAGGAAGCTCGCCACCGGCCCGGCGTAGGAGTTGGTATCGTACAGAACCGTATACAGGCCACCGGCATTGATGTAGCGGCGCACCGCCACCGTGCAGCGGGGCATCTGAATGACGCCGTGCGTGCCTTCCTGAATGCGGATGCCCGCCGTGCCGTGCACGTAGGCGAGAAGCGGATAGCGCTTCTTCATCGCCAGTTCCGCGGCTTCCACGAACTTGGTGCCTTCGGCGGAACCGACGGAGCCGCCGCGGAAAGTGCCCGCGAACAGGGCGACGATCATCTTGGTGCCGTCCAACTTGGCTTCAAAGGTAATGCAGCCGCTTTTGAGCTTGGTGCGCTCCCGCGCTTCGGCAAGGCGGACATCAAAGCCTTCAAACTGCAGGGGGTTGCCGGCTTCCACTTCGCCGTTGAATTCGCGGACGGAATCCTCATCGAACACGTTCTTGACGAACCACTGGTATTCCATCGGGAAGTGGTGGCCGCACCACGTGCAGACGCCCGCGAATTCGCCGTACAGATCCGGGGACCACAGGTCGAGGCAGCCATGCGTGCCTGCATTCGGGCAGGTGACCGCGCGGTCTTCCTTGGCGCGGGGGCTGATATACGACCATTGGCCTTTGCGGGACTCGTTTTCCTCGTCCCAATCGGAAAGCGTGGTCAGGTTGCGCACGGTTTCCGGTTCGATGGAGGGGCGCTGATCACGAGGGATGCGGCAGAAGGGCGCGGTCAGGCGGCGCTTCAGCAGGTGCATTTCAGAGGTCATTTCATCCAGCAGGTAGGCGAACTTACGCTGATGCTTGGTGATAAGCGCATATTTGATGCGGGCGGAGATGTTGCCCCACGATTCGCGCATGCTGTTGCGCATCTTGTTGAGGAAGGGGCGGCGGTCGATATAGGCCCCGCGCGACAGGCGGAGGAATTTTTTCTGGCGGCGCAGGACAAGGCGCTCGCGGGCACCCTGGCTGAGGTGCCAACGGATATACATCTCGTCGAGGTTGATGTCGTCGCGGCTCATGCGGCGGAGCAGCGCGCCGCGGAACAAGCCTGAACGCACGGACAGGACTGTTTCATCGGTAGCCCGGATGATTTCCTGGCGCAGGGTGCGGAAGAAGTCATAATGATACGGACGGGCGCCGAGGCTGGGTTCCTGAATGATCCTGTCGATATAGCCGAACTGGAGGTTGTCCTCGGCGGTGATGTGCAGTTGGGTGGCGCAGCGTTCGATGAGTTCGGGCGTGGCGCGCTGGCCGGGCTTCAGACGGCCTTCGATGGCTGCGGCGCCTTCAGGGGAAATGACCGAATAGTAGCCGTGCGAAAGCATGAGGCGGCGATCCGCCAGCGAAATGGCCTCGGCGCCGCCGGAACCGCCTTCGGAGAACACGGCGACCATAGGCACGGTGAGCCCGGCCATTTCATAGAGGTTTTTCGCAATCTGCTGCGCCGCGCCGGGCGTGTCCTCAATGGGGAAGGAGCCGGGCGTGAAGACGTAGGTATGGATCGGGATACCTTCGGTTTCCGCAACCTTCATGTACTGGAGGGCCTTGGAGTTGCCCCACGGCTTGACGGAACCGCCGTTGCGGAATTCCTCGCCGTGGCCTTTTTCTTGGCCGATGACCATGATGAGCTGGTTGTAGGTCTTCTTGCCGCGGCGGCGGGTGATGGTGGCGCGGGCGATAAGCATACTCGGATCGATGCTGTGCTCTTCCTGACCGCCGATTTCCGTGAAGTTGTCGTATACGTTTTCAAGGATGTCACGCAGGCAGATACGCTGCGGATGGCGGACGATGCGCACCTTGTCCATAGGCTGGATTTTCGTTTCCAGCTTGCGCTCCATAAACGTGAACAGTTCTTCCAGCGTGGTGAGCTCCGCATCCGGGTCGGACTGGATGCCCTCCGTGGCACGGCGGAAGAATTCGTTCAGGCGGTTGTGCAGCAACTCGATGTCTTCCGGGTGCTTGCCGTCAAAGATATCCCGGATATAGTTGAGGCGTTCGCTCAGATGATGTGCTCTTTTTTCGATATCCATGCTGTATCCAGTAATCCGCTAGAAGCGGAGAATGCGGCCCGTATTGGCCCGGAGGAAGTTGACGTTGGACTTCAGTTCGCCGGACTGGTTCTCACCCTGCAGGGTCAGCTCGTCGAGGAACTGCATGCCCCGTTCCTTGGCCTGTTCGAGGTTTTCGCCCCAGATGATGGCAAGCGCAAGGTTCGGGTCGAATTCCGTGGGGATTTCGTACGGCTCGTCCGTAGGCACGTGCGTGTACATTTTGAGCCAAGGATGGCTCGGCCACCCGAAGGCATCGATGCGGCCGACCCACGGCGTAAAGCGGTTATCGGGATCCTCGGCGATGAGGCGGTATTCGATGCCCACGCCTTCAAAAGTGATGTCTTCCTGCGTATAGCCGAGGGGCTCGCCGAGGCCTATGCGGATCTGTTCGGCGATGATGTCGACGTCGCCTTGCCCCTTGACCTTGGAAATGCGGGCGGAGACGCCGTTTTCCACCTGAATGCGGGTGTTCACTTCCATAAGGAAGGGGCTGCCGTCCTTGGTGACGATCCATTCCCACGTCCCTACGTTGTCGTAGCCGACCTTGCGGGCCAATGCGAGGGAGTGGCGGGTGATGTCTTCCAACAGCTTGTCCGCGTCGAAATCGTATTCGATGGATGAGGAATCGAAGCCGGGCGCAACTTCGATACGCTTCTGGAGGCCTGTGGACTGGATCGAACAGTTACGGGTGCCGAAATGAACCGGATTTTTGCCGCTCCGGTCGGAGACGATCTGCACTTCAAGATGGTTGAAGCCGCAGATGCGCTGTTCGATGAGCACGCCTTCGTCCTTGAACTGGCGGAGCGCGTAGTTGCGGATACGCCGGTACACGGAGCGGAACTGATCGATGTCGTATACTTCCTCAATGCCCATGCCGCCGCCGCCCGCGGAAGCCTTGACGAGAACCAGCGGGCGAGTGATGCCCTGCTGAAGCTGGAAATCATAAAGGTTTCTGGCGATCTTTTCGGCTTCCATTTCGTCGTAAATGGGGCGGTCGGAACCGGGAACCGTGGGCACGCCGAGGCTGCGGGCAAGGCGTTTGGTATTGATTTTATCGCCGAGCTCCCGGATGACCCGCCACGAAGGGCCGATGAAGATCAGCTTGCGTTCTCTGGTCGTGACCCGGCGGGCGAAGCGGAAGTCCTCCGCGAAGAATCCGTAGCCGGGGTGAATGGCCGTGGCGCCGGCGTCGTCGGCGACGGACAGGATTTCATTGGCGTCGTGGTAGGAGGACACCTGATAGAGGGATTTTTCCCCACCAAGTTCTTTGGCGATGCGTACGTGGCCGGAATGGATGTCCTCGGCCGTATGCACGCAAACGAATTCCAAGCCCAATTTACGGCAGGCCTGAACGATGCGTACGGCGATTTCTCCCCGGTTGGCTACGAGGACTTTATGTTCTGTTTTCTCCACCGTTGTACCTCATGCATGATTTGTAGGCTCCGGAGCGGAGCATTGCCAGTCGCCGGGCCGCTGGCCCGATATGGATTTTCCTGCCCCGTTTCCAGCTTGCAGGTACGGACAGCACCTGCGGGTCTGACAGTATCGCCTAAATCAAGGCCGTTAGCAATCGCTCCGCTGGGGGATCCAAGATTTTTTCGGGAAATGGAAGCCTTTTGGCATAGGTTGGCTTCCGGCTTTGAATGACTCCTTCAGAAATATATCCCAAAATACGCAAAAAAAGTGTGCGAACAGGGTTTACTTTTGGTATTGGTGACCCCATGTTGAGGCCTGAATCGTTGCGCGTGCCTCCGATAGGCGTTCGGTTTGCCAGCGGGACGCGGCGGGGCGCGCTTCACTTTCTGCCCTGTTAATGAGGAAATGGCATGGAATCGATGTCTGTATTGGAGCGTTTGTCCGAACTGTTGCCCGCTTTGCCGCCGGGCCTCATCGAAGCATGGGGGCAGCTTGCGCTGTTCGCCGTGCCTGTATGCTTATATCTCGCGGCAGTCGTGTTGCCTTTTGTGGTGCTCTATGGACTGATCCGCGCCCATTTTGGCAGAAGGAGCCTGTTGGAGCGCTGTTCCCGCCAGCAGGCGCGGTTTGCCAATTTTTTGAACTGGCTGTTCGTCGTGTGCTTCGCGGGCCTCGGTCTGACAAAGATCGTCCCCTACGACACCTTTCCCCCCCTATATCAGGCGGGCCTATACCTTTCGGCGGGCCTTCTGCTTGGCGGGGCCATCATCTGGGCTATCGTGGTGGCGGCGTGGAAGCCGCTGCGCAGTTGGCCCGTGCTGCACGGTTTTCTCGCGTTTTTGACCGGAAGCAGCCTTGCCTGCCTCCCCATCATCGGGCTTATTCTGGGCCGCGTGGCCTTGCAGGGCACAGAGCTGCCGCAAGAGAACGACCTTCAGACGCTGATCGATCTCCTGTTGCCTTCCGTCAGCGATCCTTTCTGGTTGTACTTCGGGCTGATCCACTTCCTTGAGGTTGCCTCTGCGGGGGCTCTGGGGCTGTTCTGGCTTCTCGTCCGGCGGAATATAGACGACTTCGGGCGTGACTACTATGTCTTTGCGGCCAACTGGTGCGGCGAGTGGGCCGCGTGGGGTGGTTGGCTTTCTTTGATCATGGCGGGCGTGCTGTGCTTCATGCTGCAAACGCAGGAGCTGCTGACGTTTGAAAATCAGGGTGCACTTCTGTTCGTCGCCGCGTTGTTTGCGGCGTTGTTCATCCCCTCCGTCATCTGGACGGTCATCGCCCGGAGCACGACGCCGATGCGCCATAAGATCGGCATGATCTTCTCCCTCCTGCTCTTGATCGTCGCTATCGCCAACAGCGGCGTCCTTGTACTGCTGTAGCGGGCCGGGAAGAGCCTTTTACTGTTCCCCGCAAGAGGCCCGTCTTCTCCCATCAACTACGCAGATCATCCACTTACGAGAATGAGAAAGCCCGTGCGGAACAGACCAGCACGGGCTTTCTTGCCTGTTACGGCAATACCTTTGAACAGGGATTCGATAAACGCGAAAGTCTTTGGAGAGGAAGGGGGAGAGGTTTGGAGAGGGGGAAGGGGAACCTTTCTCCAGAAAGGTTCCCCTTCCCCCTCTCCAATCTTAAGATTTACTTCCCCGGGCTGGCGAGCTTCTTCTTGCCGGCGGACTGGTAGCGCTTGAGTGCATTCAACTCGGCCTTGCGCAGGCGGATGGAGTGGGGGGTTACTTCGACCAGCTCGTCTTCACGGACGAAATGCAGGGCATGCTCCAGCGTCATGGGGCGGACGGGCGTCAAGACAACGGCTTCGTCCTTGCCGGAGGCGCGTAGATTGGTGAGTTTCTTTTCCTTGGTAGGGTTCACGTCGATGTCGTTATCACGGTTGTGCTCCCCGACGATCATGCCTTCATAGACGGGATCGCCAGGCACCACGAAAAGCTGGCCGCGCGGCTCAAGATTGAAGAGCGCGTAGGCGACGGCGTTCCCGGCGCGGTCGGACACGATGGAGCCAGTGAATCGGCTCGGAAAATCGCCGCGATAGGGCTCGTAACCTTCAAGCAGGGAGTTCATGATGCCCGTGCCCTTGGTGTCGGTGAGGAACTCGTCGCGGTAGCCGATGAGCCCGCGGGACGGAACCGAGAATTCCAGACGGACGCGGCCCGTGCCGTTGTTCACGCAATTGACCATGCGGCCCTTGCGCTGAGCGATCTTGTCGGTCACGACGCCCATGAAATTTTCGTCGCAGTCAACGTAAAGCTGTTCGATGGGCTCAAGGAGCTGCCCGTTTTCGTCCCGCTTAAAGATGACTTCTGGGCGGCCCACGCAGAGCTCGAAGTCTTCGCGGCGCATGGTTTCGATGAGGATGGCCATCTGGAACTCGCCGCGGCCCTTGACGATGAAGCTGTCCTTCTCGTCGGGCTCCTCAATCTTGATGGCCACGTTGATGAGGGCTTCCTTAAGCAGGCGCTCGCGGATCTTGCGGGACTGAACGTTCTTGCCTTCGCGTCCGGCGAGAGGCGAGGTATTGATGGTAAAGCGCATGGCCACGGTGGGCTCATCCACACGGAGGCGCGGGAGCACGCGGATGTTTTCCTTGGTGCAGATGGTGTCGCCGATGGCTACGTCATCCATGCCCGCGATGATGACGATGTCGCCGGGCATGGCTTCCGTAATATCGACGAGACGCAGGCCTTCGTAGGCTTGCAGGCGGGTCACGCGCAGGGGCACGGGGACGCCCGCCTCGTTGACGCAGACCAACGCCTCGTTGGAACGAACCGTCCCATGCAGGCTGCGGCCCACGGCGAGGCGTCCGAGGTATTCTGAGTAGTCGAGATCCGAAACCAGCATTTGGAAGGGTTCTTCGGGATCGTAGGACGGGCCGGGAACTACTTCAAGGATGGTTTCAAAGAGAGGGGAGAGATCTACGCGGGGGGCGTCCAGCTCGCGCATGGCTACGGCGTCGCGTCCGATGGCGTAGAGCACCGGAAATTCGAGTTGTTCTTCCGTAGCGTCGAGATCGATGAACAGATCGTAGACTTCGTTCAGCACTTCCTGCGCGCGGGCGTCCTTACGGTCAATCTTGTTGATGACCACGATAATCTTGAGGCCGCGTTCCAGCGCTTTGCGGAGCACGAAACGGGTCTGGGGCAGAGGGCCCTCCGCCGCATCGACTAGTAGGATGGCGCCGTCGGCCATGGATAGGGCGCGCTCGACCTCACCACCGAAGTCGGCGTGGCCGGGGGTGTCGATGATGTTGATTTTCACGCCGTTCCAGCTCACGGCACAGTTCTTGGCGGAGATGGTGATGCCGCGTTCCCGTTCCAGATCCATGCTGTCCATGACACGGTCATCAACCTGCTGGTCGCTTCGGAAAATCCCGCTCTGGCGGAAAAGGGCGTCCACGAGCGTGGTCTTGCCGTGGTCAACGTGAGCAATGATGGCAATATTACGGAGCTTTTCGTTACGAACGAGATCTTTCAAGAAAGTATCCTCATGGAGATTGGCCGGACGAGACCGGAAGGGCAAGCCGGAAAAAAAGGGCGCGTCAACAATGACGGAATCGGTATCTGTACACCGTTTCGCCTTGTTACGCAAGCGGCTGTAAAAATGCTTTCCCAAGCGGAAAAGGAAATGGGGGAACCCATATGCCCAGCCCCAGCTTTCCGAATAGGATTCCTCCAGCTTTTCAAGAAGAACACATATCTACATGAGTTCCTTAGTTTTATTCAGCGTATTTTGGAGGATAGGGAGAACCCTCATGTACACGGAGCCCGTAACGTATCCCGTATACGGAAAGCGTTTCCGGTGGAAAACACCGAGCCTGTACGCTGGGGCCGAAACGCGGTAGAAGGGAAGCATACGACATCGGGCCGTACAGGAGGATGACATGAATGTGGAAATCGAGCGGAAATTTCTTGTCAAAAGCGAGGCATGGCGCGGGCTCGCCGAAGGTGTGCGGTTCCGGCAGGGCTACTTGCAGACGCACCCATGCACGATCCGCGTGCGTACGGAAGGCGAACGCGGCGTCCTGACCGTTAAAGGACAGACACGGGGTTTTTCCCGCGAGGAGTTCGAGTACGAGATCCCGCGCGGGGATGCCGACAGGATGCTTGATACGCTGGCGCTGCCATCCCTCATCGATAAGATCCGTTACAAAATTCCTTATCAGGGCTTCGTTTGGGAAGTCGACGAGTTCCTTGGGGACAACGCTGGGCTTGTCGTCGCTGAAATCGAACTTTCCGACGAGGGGCAAGCCTTTGAACTGCCCGATTGGATTGGGGAAGAAGTGACGGGAGACCGCCGGTATGCCAATTCTGCGCTGTCGAGCTGCCCGTTTTGTACATGGCAGGCTGGATTCCCTGACACCATGCGGAAGCGTTAGGGGCAGGGGCTTTTCCGGAAAAAATTTTTCTCTTTTGGCCCTGTTATAACATGTGGTTGCTTCATCTTTACAGCACGGTGAAAGTACAGCCTTTTTCTCCTGTTTTCCTTTTGGCGGGATCCACGGCTAAGGCATTTTGTTGGTTATTCCTTTGGAACTTCAAGAAAAAAGGCATCAACCATTTTCTAGGTCGTATCGGCAATTAGATATAATTTATCCAAATTATTAAACTGTTTTTCATAAAAAAGATTGTTTTCGATAATTTCAAGTGATTGTATGTAAAATGACGACACGACCTAGGACACAACTTTCCTTTTCTTCCCCCAAATCGCCGGACAGAGCACGTCCGTCCTCTTTCCCAAAGGCTTTCGCGTTTGTGGAATCTCAGAGCGAGGCGTTTCCTGAACCGGGCTATTTGCCTTCTTCGTCCTCCAGATTGAACTGCTTGATCTTGCGGAACAGGGTACGGCGGTCGATGCCGAGGATATCCGCTGTTTCCGCGCGCTTCCAGTCGTTGCGGCGGAGGGTTTCGAGCAGGTATTCCCGTTCAAAACGATCCAGCGCCGTAGCCAACGGCTCCTGCGGGAGGGCTTGGCGGTGTTCGGCCTCGTCGGAGCCTGTTTGCCCCCCGGCGGGAAGCTGTCCTGAACCGACCTGCAATGTGCCGAGCTGGACTTTGCCGAGCGTCAGGTAACGGTACAGCGTATTGTGCAGTTCGCGGATGTTGCCCGGCCAGTCGTACTGCATGAACGCCTGCATGACCTCGCCGTTGAGGGAGGGGAGATCCCCGACGCGGGGGTAGGCGTTGAGGAAGTATTCGATGAGCAGGGGGATGTCCTCCTTGCGCTGACGCAGAGGGGGGAGGTGGATCGGGATGACGTGGATACGGTAGAAGAAGTCCTCGCGCATCTGCCCTGAAGAGACCCGTTCAGCCAGATTGCGGTTGGTGGCGGCGATGATGCGGAAGTTGGGCTTGTGCAGGTCGGAGCCTCCGACCGGGGTGAAGCCCTGTCCCTCGATGGCGCGGAGGAGCTTGGTCTGGGCGGAAAGGCTCAATTCCCCCAGCTCGTCGAGGAAGAGGGTTCCGCCGTCGGCCCGGTCGAGGCAGCCCTTGCGGTCGGCCAGCGCGCCCGTGAACGCGCCTTTCTTGTAGCCGAAGAACTCGCTTTCAAAGAGGTTTTCGGGGATGGCCCCGCAGTTCACCGCGATGAACGGCTTGTCGCAACGTGCACTGCATTCGTGTACTGCACGGGCGGCCAGCTCCTTGCCTGTCCCGGATTCCCCGAATATGACCACGCAGTCCTCCGTGGCTCCTGCGCGGGCAATGAGCTCAAACACCTCGCGCATGGGCGGCGAATCCCCGACAATGTTGTTGAAGCAGCGGGCCTTGAGGCGTTCACGGAGTTCTTCGTTTTCCCTGCGGATGCCGAGCTCGTTCTTTTGCTTTTCCGTAATGTCGTTGACGAGCCCTTCAATGGTAATGAGTGTTCCCGATGCGTCGAACGCGCCCGATGACTGTTCCCACACCCATTTTTCCTCGCCCCACGCCGTGATGATGCGGTAGACGAGTTCCCAGCGGCGGTGCTCTTTGAGGGCTGTTGCGATGGTGCTGCGGATGGTTTCACGATCCTCTTCGTGGGCAATGTCCAAGAGGCCGAGGCGTTCCTCACCCATGAACCTGTCCGGCGCATACCCCGTCAGGCCAAGGACGCCGTCGCTGACGAAGCTGACCGCGCGGCGGGCGTCGGGGATGCCGCCGATGACGGTTTCCCGGTAGGCGAGGCCGGGCAGGTTGTCGAGCAGGGCCAGCAACTGGCGGCGGTGCTCGTCCAGCTCCTTGCCGATTTCGGCGTTGTGGCGTTTGAGCTGTTCGCGCATCTGCTTGTTCATGATGTGCGTACGCACGCGTGCCAGCACCTCGGCGTCATGGAACGGCTTGGTGATGTAGTCGACGCCGCCGACCTCGAACCCCCGCGTTTTCTGGCTGGGATCGTCCACGTAGGAAATGAAGACCACGGGAATGTCGCACAGCCGGGGATCCCGCTTGATGTGCTCGCAGACGGCATAGCCGTCCATGTCCGGCATCATGACGTCAAGCAGCACCAGATCCGGGATCTGCTTGCCCATATATTCCAGAGCCTTTGTCCCGCTTTTGGCGACGCCGAGCCGGTACTCCCGGTTCAGCTTGCTGACGAGGATCCGCAGGTTGGTGGGATCATCGTCCACGACGAGGACAAGGGGCTTTTCGTATTCCGTTTCCATAAGCAGAGGCTCCATCACAGCGTATCCGGGGGAAGCAGCGCCAGCGCTTCGTCATAATCGTAGAAATCGATCGCCTGCTGTAGTTTTTCCATCAGAGCAGATGGAAGGAAAGCCGTCAACGGCATGAGCGCCTCCGCGATCCGTTCGGGATCGGCAAGGGCCAGCATCTCCTTGAAATGTTGCAGTTGCGCTTTTTGATCTTCATTCAGCGTTCCGGCCTGTATGGGCTGGGGTGGGGCATCCTGCTGCTGCGGCGTTTCAGGGAGGGCTTCCAGTACGGATATCTGCACGGTGGCGAAGGCCTCCTCCAGTGCGTTGAGCAGGGGAGAGAATGTCTGTGCAAGCGCCGCCGTTTCGACGGAGGCGTTCCCCGATTGCTTGACGAACTGCTTGAGCGCGAGCTCCAGCGCGTGGGCATCCTGCTGTACGGCGATGGCCCCCACGTTGGCGGATGCGCCTTTCAGGTTGTGGGCTTCGCGGATGAGCCATTCCCACGCCGGGCGGCACAACGCCTGTTCGGGCAGGGCGGGATCGAGGTACAGCCCCTTGCGCAGGGCGGGCAGGGCTTCTGAGGTGTTGCGCACGTAGCCCCGCAGGATTTTCTGGTACGTCTCCGGCGAAACGTTGAGGCGTTCGATGGCCCCGGCGTCGAGGCAGGGAGGCAGGGGGGTGTTGTTGAGCACGATAGGGGCGGAAAGCGCCGAGGGTTCCGAGCCCTGCGGGGCCTGTTCGGGCTTGCGCGGCAGGATTTTGTTCGGAAGCAGGGCCCGCAGCGTGCCGAACAGGGCCGCACGGCTGAGGGGTTTTGAAAGGTATCGGGCGATCCCGGCGGAAAGCGCCCGCATTTTGTCCTCGTGCATGGCGTGGGCCGTGATTGCGACGATGGGCAGCCCTTCGAGTTCGGGCATGGTGCGGATGATCCGGGTGGCCTCATAGCCGTCCATGACCGGCATCTGGACGTCCATCAGGACGAGATCGAAGCGTTCGCCCCGCTGTGCGCCGACCCTGAGCGCGTCGAGGGCCTGTTTGCCGTTGCTGACGATGGTAAGCTGGACGCCCGTATCTTCAAAGAGCGCTTCCATGATTTCCTGATTGGTGGGGTTGTCTTCCGCCACAAGGATGCGGACATCGTGGAACAGCGGCGTTTCCATCGGCGAGGGCAAGGAGTGCAGCCGCCCGGAGTAGGCCACGAGGCAGGGCTCGTTGAGGGAAACAATGGATTCGTGCAGTCCGCGCAGGGTCACGAGGGACAGGATGGCGACCTGCCCGTCATGCTGGGCGGCGTCCCGGTTGGATACGGAAAGGATCTGTTCGCCCGCGTGCTCGTCCATGAGGATTGCGGGGATGGTGCGCCCGAAGGCCGTGCGCAGTGCGCGCAGGGCATACAGTGTATTGGGTTCCGAAAGCTTGCGGTCGAGGAACAGAAGATCCGGCTGCTTCTTGGGCAGAGCCTGCGCCTTGCTTACGGCCTCCTCCGTGTTTGTGGCCGTAAGCGCATCAATGCCGAGGGCCGAGAAGTGGCGGCAAAGGATTTCCGTCTGGAGCGGCGAGGCGCTGAGGACGAGCGCATGGATCGGCTGGGCCGGTGGGGGCGGCAGCTGCGCGGTTGCTCCAGAGTCGGGCTGGGTACATAGCGGAATGGAAAACGCGAAGGTGCTGCCGACGTTGGGTTCGGATTCCACCCATATTTCGCCGTGCATCATTTCGACAAGCTGGCGGCAGATGCACAGGCCGAGGCCGGTTCCCCCGTGGCGGCGCGTGGTGGAGGCGTCCACCTGTCGGAAGGGCTGGAAGAGCTGGCCGAGGAATTCCGGCGCGATCCCGACGCCCGTATCGCGCACGAAACAGATGATCTGTATGCGCCGCTGTTCCGGGCAGGTGTCGGAAGGCAGCGGTTCGGCATGGCCCTGCTTGAGCGTCACGCAGATCTGCCCGCCGGGGCCGGTGAATTTCACCGCATTGGTTACGAGGTTCATAATGATCTGTTGGAGGCGCCCGGCATCGCCGATCAGCGCGATCTGCATGTGCGGGTCCATGTCCACGACGAGCTCGATGCCGCCCGCATGGGCGTTGTGCAGGGCTACGGTACAGACGTGATGCACCACGTCGTCCAGCATGAACGAGGCTTGTTCAAGCTCAAGGTGCCCGGCTTCGATCTTCGATACGTCGAGCAGATCATTGATGATTTCAAGAAGCGCCCGCGAGGACTGGAGGATGGCCCGGAGGTAGCGGTGCGGCGGGGTCTTTTCCTTGAGCAGGGCAAGTTCGGCAAAGGCCATGATGCCGTGCAGGGGCGTGCGGATTTCGTGGCTGATGTTAGCGAGGAACTGGCTTTTCGCGGTTGTGGCGGCGTCGGCGGCTTCCTTGGCGAGCTGGAGCTCGGCATTGATGGCTTGCAGGTCGCGCGTGCGCTCGTTGACGCGGTGTTCCAGTTCCACGTTGGACTGCTCCAGCATGGCCCGGCTTTCCCGAAGCTCCTTTTCGGCACGGTCGTATTTGGCCAGTTCCTGATTGAGCTGGGCCGTCCTGCGCGATACCTGCCGCTTGAGGGAAAAGTTCCAGTAAAGGACAAAGGCAAATACCGTGAACAACACTTCCGCCGCAAAGAGCATCATCCAGATGGTCTGTTTGGAGAAGGCCTTCTTTTCATACGGCTGGAGCCACTTCTGGGCAATGATCCTGCGCTCTTCCTGCGTGATTTTGCCGAGCGCCTTGTTGATGATGCTGTGGAGTTCGGGCCAGTCCTTGCGGATGCCGAAGGCATGTCCGTAAGGCGCGTCGATGGGGCCGGCGACGCGGAGGTTGCGGATGCCGCTGTTGTTGATTTTTTCCGTAATATTGAACTGGTAGTCGATCATGGCGTCGACTTCGCCGAAGGCGACTTTCTGCAACCCCTCCAGCGTGTTTTTGACGGGCACGGGCACTATTTCAGGGTGCAGTTCCTCAAGGAAATCATGCCACGAATACCGGTTGACCACCGCGACCTGCTTTCCGGCCAAGTCCTTGATCCCCTCTATGTCCGGTTCCGTTTCGCCCGTGGAAGGGCTGCGGGCCATGAGCCCGTCCTTGGTGGGCTGCCGGGCCACGATGATGCCGGGGAGCACAATGTAGGAGGGCGTGAACAGCATATATTGGGAACGGTGCTGCGTCTCCGCTGCGGCGATGTACATATCCACCTTGTGGGACGTGGCCATGTCCGTCGTGTCGCTCCAGTCGGAGGGGGGCGTGATGCGGAAGGTGAGCCCCGTCATCTTGTGGAGGATGCGGAGGTAGTCCGGGCCGATGCCGGTATAGCGGCCTTCGGCGTCGAATTTTTCCAGAGGGTAGAAATCGGGATCGATGCCGACCCGGACAGTGTGGTTCTTGCTGAGCCACAGGCGTTCCTGAGGCGTGAGATCGTCGGAAATGGATTCCTGCCGTTCCATGACGGCATCCACAGGATCGACGTTCCGGTCGAACAGGTTGTCCTGCATGGCTTTCAGGACGAGAAAAACCTGCGTCGCCACGAGAAACACGCCGAAAAGAAGGACTGTCAGCAGACGCACGCGAACCTCATACAACTCGGAGTAGGTGGGGGAGCCAGCGGGCAGGGAAGGCACCCGCCGAGCCTCCAAAAAAGAGGCAAGCCCGGAACGTCCCATGTCGGCGCATCCCGGGCTTATTACGGATCATACGGAAGGTCAGGATCAGTCCTTGCCGAGGCCGGAAAGGTACTCATGGGCGGCTGTCAGCACGTTCGGCATGAGGATTTCCCCAGCTTTAGGGTTACATTTGGCCATGGCGATGCACGCGGCCAGATTGTCCCGGACGCGTTCAGCCATGTGGCGGGCCTGCGTCTGGGGCGTCAGGGTTTCCATGTGGGCTTCAACCTTGGCGAGGGCTTCTTGGGCTTGTTCGAGCTTGTTGGGCATGAGGGATCATCCTTGCGCAAAAGTGTTTCAGAAAGGCGACTATAACGCAGGCTCTGCTGTTTTTCAAATAAGATCATTCCGTGGGCTGTCGAGGCCCCTTTTCCTTCCTTTCCGCGGCGCTTTGGCGTATCGCCGCGGAAAGTCTTTGGATAATGCGATCATAGTTGTCGGGTTGATGGGGGGCGCGGCAGAGGGTGCAGTCCTTTATACCGTTCGCGTTCCAGCGGGGGGTGCCGATGCATTCCGGCAGGAAATAGAGCGGGCAATAACAGAAAAGGCAGTTGAATGTTTCAGGATCCGCGTTAGGGTGGCACGGAAAGTAAGCGCAGGACGTGTTCCTGAAAAAGCGGGAGCTGTTTTGCATGGGTGTTTCCTTAAAAACAGTATCAGTGTTTTTCGGGTGACCGCATTGACAGAATGCAGGGCTTCTTATATGCACAAATAAACATATCCGCTCTTCCAAGCAGGGTAGGATAGGTGCACGTCATCGGGAACCGTTTTTGTACGGAACCGTGCCTGTGAGGGTGCGGGGAAGGAGCGGCTTCCGAATGTACTCATCAAGGCAGGCTACAGGGGAACCGGCGAAAAGGGAACAGCCCTTTCGCCTGGGTATCCAGAAACCCTCCGGTTGGGCCCGTCAGACGGGCCGGCCGTGGAATCAAGGAGTGGCACATGATTTCCAAGACTCTCATTGTAAATGGCATGACGAAAACGCTGCTGGTGAATCCGGATGATTCGCTGGCCGACGTATTGCGCGGGCAGCTTTTGCTGACCAGCGTAAAGGTCGGATGCGGCACGGGTCAGTGCGGTGCCTGTAATGTGATTCTGGACGGCAAGCTGGTGCGTACCTGTACGCTGAAAATGAAACGCGTTGAAGACGGGGCCTCCGTCACCACCCTTGAAGGTATCGGCACGCCCGAACATATGCACCCGTTGCAGCTTTCGTGGATGTTCCACGGCGGCGCGCAGTGCGGTTTCTGTACGCCCGGCTTCATCGTGTCCGCCAAATGCCTGCTCGACAAGAACCCGGCCCCGACCCGCAACGACGTGCGCGACTGGTTCCAGAGCCACCGCAACGCCTGCCGCTGCACGGGCTACAAGCCGTTGGTCGATGCCGTCATGGACGCCGCCGCCGTCATGCGCGGCGAGAAATCCATCAAGGACATCGAATATAAGGAGCCCGTGGACGGCCGCACATGGGGTTCCCGCCGTCCGCGTCCCAACGCCGTCGCCAAGGTGACCGGCACGCACGACTTCGGCGCGGATACCGCCCTCAAGATGCCTCCGAACACGCTGCATCTGGCGCTGGCTCAGGCCAAGGTTTCCCACGCCAACATCAAGGGCATCGATACCTCCGAAGCGGAAGCCATGCCCGGCGTATACCGCGTGCTGACCCATAAGGACGTTAAGGGCAAGAACCGCATCACCGGCCTCATCACCTTCCCGACCAACAAGGGGGACGGCTGGGATCGTCCCATTCTGAACGATACCAAGATATTCCAGTACGGCGACGCCCTCGCCATCGTGTGCGCCGACTCGGAAGCGCACGCCCGTGCCGCCGCAGACAAGGTCAAATTTGATCTCGAACTGTTGCCCGAATACCTGAACGCCCCGGACGCGATGGCTCCCGACGCCATCGAGATCCATCCGGGAACCCCGAACGTGTATTTTGAGCAGAAAGAGGTGAAAGGGCAGGAAACCGCGCCCTTTTTCGCCGACGCCAATAATGTGGTCGTGGAAGACAGCTTCTACACGCAGCGCCAGCCCCACCTGCCCATTGAGCCGGACGTGGGGTACGGCTATATGAATGAAGAGGGCAAGCTGGTCATCCATTCAAAATCCATCGGCCTGCACTTGCACGGCCTGATGATCGCCCCCGGTCTGGGGCTTGATTTTGCCAACGACATGATCATGGTGCAGTGCAACGCGGGCGGTACCTTCGGCTACAAGTTCAGCCCGACGATGGAAGCGCTTATCGGCGTGGCCGTGCTTGCCACAGGCCGTCCCTGCCATCTGCGCTACAACTATGAACAGCAGCAGCAATACACCGGCAAGCGCTCGCCGTTCTTTACGACCGTCCGTTACGCCGCCGATAAGGCCACCGGCAAAATCAAGGCGATGGAAACCGACTGGATCGTCGACCATGGCCCGTATTCCGAATTCGGCGACCTGCTGACCCTGCGCGGTGCCCAGTACATCGGTGCTGGATACGGCATCGAAAATATCCGTGGTATCGGCAAAACGGTCTGCACGAACCACGGCTGGGGGGCTGCGTTCCGTGGCTACGGCGCTCCGGAAAGCGAATTCCCCTCCGAAGTGCTCATTGACGAGCTGGCCGAAAAGCTCGGCATGGATCCGCTGGAACTGCGTGCGGTCAACTGCTACAAGCCCGGCGATACCAATCCTTCCGGGCAGGCCCCCGAAGTGTTCAGCCTGCCGGACATGATCGATATCATGCGCCCCAAGTTCAAGGCGGCGAAGGAAAAGGCCGCGGCGAATTCCACGGATACCGTGAAGCGCGGCGCGGGTGTGGCTATCGGCATCTACGGCTGCGGCCTTGACGGCCCCGACTCGGCGGAAAGCTGGGCGCAGTACAATGAAGACGGCACGGTCACTATCGGCGTGTGCTGGGGCGATCATGGGCAGGGTGCCGACGCCGGCGCGCTCGGTACGGCTCATGAGGCTCTGCGTCCCCTGAACATCGCCGCCGACAAGATCCGCCTTGTCATGAACGATACCTCCAAGGCCCCCGTAGGCGGCCCGGCTGGCGGTTCCCGTTCGCAGCTCGTGGTGGGCAATGCCATCCGCGTAGCCTGTGAAACCCTGATCGAGGCTATGAAGAAGCCCGGCGGCGGTTTCTACACCTATGACGAAATGAAGGCCGAAGGCCGCGAAGTCCGGCAGTACGGCAAGTGGACTACCCCGTGTACGTCCCCGGACGAAAACGCGCAGGGCGAGCCCTTCTGCTGTTATATGTACGGCCTGTTCATGGCTGAAGTGGCCGTGGACATCACGACCGGTAAGACCACGGTGGAAAAGCTGACCATGATCGCCGACATTGGTAAGGTGAACAACCGCCTCGTAACGGACGGCCAGTTGTACGGCGGCTTGGCGCAGGGTGTCGGTCTCGCCCTGACCGAAGACTATGAGGACATCAAGAAGCACTCTACGCTTATCGGCGCCGGCCTGCCCTACATTAAGGACATCCCGGATGACATTGAGCTGATCTATCTTGAGAACTCCCGCAAGGACGGCCCGTTCGGTGCTTCCGGCGTGGGCGAGCTCCCGCTTACCGCTCCGCATGCCGCCATCATCAACGCCATCTATCAGGCTTGCGGTGCCCGCGTGACGCATCTGCCCGCACGGCCCGAAAAGGTGCTGGCCGCTCTGAAGAAGTAATTGATGGAGTGAGATGACGCGCCCGGCCTTGCTCGTGAAGGCCGGGCTTTGCAGCCCTCCCGGTTCTTGTATAGCGAGATGCGTTATGCGGGCCGGGAGGGTCTTTGATTTCGACGGTTTTCGGGAGGCGTTATGGAACAGGCGGATCTGCGGGGCTGGGAACGGCAATGCACCCAGGATGATATGCCCAAATGCCGGGCGGCCTGCCCGTTGCAGATGGATGTGAGGCCGTTTCTCGAACGGATGGCGCACGGGGATATGCCCGGGGCCCGCAAGGTACTGGAGCGGTATCTGCCTCTGCCCGGCGTTTTGGGACGGATTTGCGAACACCCGTGCGAAACGGCCTGTGTCCGGCAGGGGCTTGGCGGGCCGCTCGCCGTTGGCGCGCTGGAACGGGCCTGCGTATCGCAGTGTCCGCAGCAGACGCGGAACCTGCCGCGTCCCCCAAAAAGCAAAAAGGTCGCCGTGATTGGTGACGGCATGGCGGGGCTGGTTGTAGCATGGGATCTTTCCCGGAAGGCGTATCCCGTGGATTTGTTCTATGTGGGCGGGCAACCGGCGGAAGGTTTGCTCGCCGCATTCCCTTCACTGGCGCCGGAAGCCTTGGATGGTGAACTCGAAAGCATGCGGAAGAGCGGCGTGACGCTGATCCGCCGAGAGCCTGACAGAGCCCTGCTTCAGGAAGTAGAAGGCTATGACGCCGTTTTTGTGGATGTTTCCCTTGTTCCGGGCTTGGCCCCAGCATCACGGGATGCTGTGGATTCCGTAACGCTGAATGTGGCGGGTGGGCCGGAACATGTCTGCTTCGGCGGCTGGCCGTCACTGGACGGGACGGGTACCCCCGTTGCATGGGCGGCGGAAGGCCGCCGGGCCGCTATGACGCTTGAGCGTTCCATGACCGGTGTTTCCCTGACGGCTTCGCGAGAGAATGAAGGAGCGAGCGCCACTCGGCTGCACACCCCGCTCGACGGGTTGGCTCCGTTGCAGCGGCTGGAACCGGAACACCCCGGTGAAGGGTATTCGCTTGAAGAGGCCAAAACCGAAGCCGGAAGATGTTTGCAGTGCGAATGCCTCATTTGCGTGCGGGAGTGCCTGTACATGCAGAAGTACAAGGGCTACCCTCGCGTTTACGCCCGCCAGATGTACAACAATGCCGCGATCGTGAAGGGACACCATCAGGCCAACACGATGATCAACAGTTGTACGCTGTGCGGCCAGTGCGAGGTTTTGTGTCCGGAAGGCTTTTCAATGGCGGATTTGTGCCTGTCGTTCCGAAGGGATATGGTTCGGCGCGGCATGATGCCCCCTTCGGCGCATGAGTTCGCGCTGGAGGACATGGCCGCCGCCAACGGCCCGGAATGTGCGCTGTCTTTCGCTGGGTTGGGGGCGGATGGGAAGGCTGCGGAGCGGTGCGGGCATGTGTTTTTCCCCGGCTGTCAGCTTGCGGGCGCACGGGGAGAACAGGTTTTGGCCGTGTACGAGACGTTGCGCAAAGATCTCGGCAACGTCGGCCTGTTGTTGCAGTGCTGCGGCGTTCCCGCGCAGTGGGCGGGAGAGGAAAAGCTGTTTGCGGAAACCGTGGGGTCGCTCAAGTCCACATGGGAGTCGCTTGGGCGTCCTCGCGTGATCGCCGCTTGCGCCTCCTGTTGTAAGACGCTGCGTGAAGCCTTGCCGGAAATGTCCGTAGCGTCGCTTTGGGAAGTGCTTGATACGGAATGCCCCTCGCTGTCCTTCAGCGGGGAAGCCTGCTGTTGCGGCGTCCCCACATTGAGTATTCATGATCCCTGTTCCGCCCGTCACGACGAGGTATGGTTGCGGTCGGTGCGGAGTCTCCTTGCCAAACGGGGCGTCCCGTTTGAGGAGCCGCGTTTGTCCGGCGAAACGACGCCCTGTTGTGGGTACGGAGGGCTGGCATGGGACGCCAATCCGCAGCTTGCTTCGGCTATTGCGGCGGATCGGGCCGGCCAGCTTGAGCACGACGCCGTCACATCCTGCATCATGTGTAGGGAACGTCTGGCCGCGGAAGGCAAGCCTTCCCTGCATATGCTCGATCTGCTGTTCCCGCGTGAATCCCTTCATGCGGCGGCGACCGCAAAAGGAAGCGGGCTGTCGGCCCGGCGAGCGGGACGTGCCGCACTGCGAACCGAGGTGCTCCGGCGTTATGCCGGGGAAAACGTGGCAGAAACGCTTGATGACGGCATCCCTGTCCGCATTGCTCCGGATGTCTTGGAAAAGATGGAAGAGCGCCATATCCTGAGGGAGGATGCCGTGCGTGTCGTGCGCCATGCCGAGGCATCTGGGGATACGTTCCTGAACCGGAACAATGGGCATTTTCTTGCATCCTTGCGCCCCGTACGGGTGACGTTCTGGGTGGAATACAGCGTTGAGGACGGCGTGTGCGTTGTCCATGATGCCTATTGCCACCGGATGGAGGTACCCGGCACATCAACCCCCGAAGGCCGTTACGAGGCTGTCCGCAGCCCGTTCCACCTTTAAAATGCCCAGGGGAGAGTGGCGGGATAACGGAAGGCTGCCGTTCCCAGCCCCTGCTGAAATGGAACAGGCCCCAGCCCCGTGGTTCTCACGGTGAGCTCAGTGATAACCAGCTATGCGAGAAAGCGGAAATTTCCGGCGGGAGGATCATCATGGCTATGGAACCGAATTATGTGCCGGATCCCGGCGACTGGGTATGTGCCCGTTGCCAATGCCCCTTGGAACAGGTCAAAGTTCAGGTCGGCTACCTCGGCAGTGCGTTTGACGTTTCTTTGCCCCGTTGCCCGTCCTGTGGATTGACGATGATCCCCAAGTCCCTGGCTGAGGGAAAGATGGCGGAAGTGGAAGCCCTGCTGGAAGACAAATGATTCCGCAGCATCAGGAAGAGCCTTTATACCAGCGGGAGCTTTTCCGCCTGGCGTCGGCGGATTGTTTCCGTCCCGGCGGCGTGGAGCTTACCGCGCGGGGGCTCGCATACTGCGCTTTCAGCGTCGGCGAGCGGGTGGCGGATTTGGGGTGTGGCCTGGGCGTGACGCTGGCTTTGCTGGCGGAACGTGGCCTGCGCCCGGTAGGTATGGATTGTTCCTCCCCCATGCTTCTGGAAGCGGAAGGGCGGTTGTCCGGAGTGCCGCTCCTCGCGGGGACGCTTGAGGGGCTTC
Organism: Bilophila sp. T19-St14; assembly: GCF_059728385.1. Classification (NCBI taxonomy): domain Bacteria; kingdom Pseudomonadati; phylum Thermodesulfobacteriota; class Desulfovibrionia; order Desulfovibrionales; family Desulfovibrionaceae; genus Bilophila; species Bilophila sp. T19-St14. The sequence continues at coordinate 622,573 of NZ_BAAGFT010000001.1, read as the reverse complement.
CGCTGCGGGATGTCTGCATGGACGGCATAGTCTGCGAATGTGTCCTTTCCCTGTCGTCCAACCCTGAACGGGCGTTGGGCGAGATGTGGCGTATCCTGCGGCCGGGGGGACGGCTGTTGCTTACGGACATTGTGGCCCGCGGAGGCGGCTATGGGGTGGACGGGCAAGGATGCGCGCGTGGTGCCGTGCCCGTGGATGTTGTGGCGGAACGGCTGGCGCGGCAGGGATTTCGTGTTCTGGCCTCCGAAGATCATTCACGGCTGCTCGCTGAACTGGCGGGCAGGCTCCTGTTTCAAGGCGTCCCCCGTTCGGCCCTGCTTGCGTGGATGGGGGGATGTCAGGGGGGCGGTTCGGCTTGTTCGGAAAAACGGTTTGGATATTGGATGTTCGTCGCGGAAAAGGGGAATAAATGAACGCATTGATGTTGGAACTCGTACCGCTGATTCGGGAAGGCTACTGTTGCAGCCAGCTCCTTATCCTGCTCGTCTTGCAGCAGCAGGGGGTGGAAAACCCCGGACTCGTCAGGGCTGCCGGCGGACTTTGCCACGGAATGGGACAAAGTGGCGGTGCGTGCGGGCTGTTGACGGGAGGCGCGGCGGCGCTTGGGTATCTGGCGTGCAAGGGGGCAACGGGTGAAAGCGCCCATCCGATGGCGGAACCGTTGATCAACGACTATGCAACGTGGTTTGCCCAGCATGTATGTACCGGAGGGTGCCGTGATGTTTCCTGTCCTTCCATTCAGGAAAAAACAGGCGGAGGTGCGGACATGACACTGTGCGGGGATCTGCTCGCCGACTGTTGGGACAAACTTGTCGATTTGTGCGTCGGGTACGGAATCGACATGACGGAGCCTCGATAATGTCCCCCGCCCGTTCCCTGCCGCAGGCCACGGAGAGCCTCTGTCCCGTCTGTTTGCGGCGCATCCCGGCAGAATATGTGCTTGATCCTGCGGAAGAGGGTACTTCCACGGTTTTTCTGAACAAGGAGTGCCCGGAGCATGGCGCTTTTTCCGTTCCCATTTGGCGCGGTTTGCCGGATTTCCGGTCTTGGGTTCGTGACAAAACGCCTTCGTATCCTCGGCATCCATTTGTAGAGCGGGATCGTGGCTGTCCTTTCGACTGCGGGTTGTGCCCGGATCATGCCCAGCATACCTGTACGGGGTTGATTGAAGTGACGGGGCGGTGCAATCTGCGTTGCCCAGTCTGTTATGCCAGTGCCGGGGAACAGATTGCGCCGGAGCCCTCCCTTGAACGCATCGCCTTCCAGTTGGATCGCCTCAGACAAGCGTCAGGGGCGTGCAATGTGCAGCTTTCCGGCGGTGAGCCCACGGTACGGGATGATCTTCCCGCAATCGTCCGTATGGCCAAAGCTCGCGGTTTCGCGTTGATCCAGTGCAACACCAATGGATTGCGTCTGGGGACGGAGCCCGGATATGCGGCGAAGCTGCGCGAAGCGGGGCTGGATTCCGTCTATTTGCAATGCGATGCGGCGGATGATGCGGCCCATGAGATTTTGCGCGGGAGGCGTTGCCTTCCTGAAAAGCTGGAAGCGATCCGGGCGTGCGGCGAAGCGGGGATCGGGGTCGTGCTGGTGGCGACTGTGGCGGCGGGCGTTAATGCCGACCGCTTATGGCCGCTGGTGGAAATGGGGCTGCGTCTGGGAAGGCATGTCCGGGGCGTACACTTCCAGCCGATGTCCTCGTTCGGACGTTGCCCGTGGCGATCCGACGGTGCGCCGCGCGTGACATTGCCGGAGATCGCCGCGGATCTGGAACGGCAGTCGCAAGGGCAAATCCGATGGACGGATTTCCACCCTCCGGGATGTGAAAACGCGCTGTGTTCCTTCAGTGCCGTTTATCGGAGAAACGGGGAAACATTGGAACTGGTGCAGGGCGCTTCCTCCTGTTGCGATTGTGGGGAAACGTCGTCTGCCGCTGAGGGGGCCCGTAAGGCCAAGGCATTCGCCGCCCGGCACTGGAGCGCGCCCGCGTCCCCGGCAGCGGCCCGGGATGGGGATGCGTTCGATCGGTTTTTGGCGTCGGCGGGGATAGAGCAGCGCTTTACCGTGTCCTGCATGGCATTTCAGGATGCCATGACGCTGGATCTGGAACGGGTCAAAGGGTGCTGCATCCATGTCGTCAGCCCATCAGGGAACTTGATTCCGTTTTGCCTGTACAACCTGACCTCGTTTGAAGGCACCACGCTGTACCGGGGCCGTGTATGATGACGCGCCCGTTTCTGGACGACTGGATCGCGCGTTGCTGCGGGCTGGATGTGCTGAGCGAAGGATCGTTGCTGCGGTATCAGTTGCACAAAATCAACGAGGTGTTGCGCTATGCGGAACGCAACAGCCTGCTGTACCGGAAACGTCTTGCGGGCGTTTTTGCGTGCCACGGAGAGGCGATCCGGGCGGGGGCATGGCCTGCCTCGCTTGATGATGTGGCACAGCTGCCGTTTACGACGGCGCGGGATCTTGAGGATGGCTGGAAGCGGTTTGTCTGCGTTCCGCTGGATGCCATTGCCCGGATGGTGACGCTGAGCACGTCCGGAACAACCGGAGAACCCAAACGGCTGGCCTTCGCTTCCGCTGATTTGGAGCGGACGCTGGATTTTTTCGCCCACGGCATCAGCGTGCTGGTACGTCCCGGCGATACGGTGCTCATTCTGTTGCCCGGAGCGGAACGCCCCGATGGGGTTACGGATCTGCTCATCCGGGCATTGCCCCGGATCGGAGCCCGGGGGATCGCCGGAAATCCCGCAGCGGAACATGCCTGTTTTCGCCGGGAGCTGGAGCTGCATCGCCCGGACTGTCTGGTCGCCGCGCCGGGGCAGTTGCGCCGTCTTTTGGGTGCGCATCCGGCCTCTCCGGGAATCCGGGCCATATTGTCGAGCGCGGAGCCTTTGCCGCTGGATTTGGAAGAAGCTCTTGTCCATTGTTGGCATTGTGAGGTTTTTGATCACTACGGCCTCACTGAGACAGGCTACGGCGGTGGGGTTGAATGCCCCGGAAAGCAAGGGTACCACCTGCGCGAGAGTGATTTGTTTTTTGAAGTCGTTGATCCGGTTTCCGGTGAACCTGTGCCTGACAGGACGCCGGGTGAGGTGGTCTTCACCACATTGACGCGTCAGGCCATGCCGCTGATCCGTTACCGGACGGGAGACATGGCGGCCATGTTGCCCGGCCCGTGCGTTTGTGGGAGCCCGCTGAGGAGGCTCTCACGGATCAGGGGGAGGTTTCGGACGGTCGGGGACAGGCTGGAAGTGCTCGCCCCACGCAAGGGCTGGATGGAAGATTCCGGCTGACATGAGAGGGGGTTTCCTCCCGGCGGGGTTTGGGCTATGCTGGCCCTCGGTACGCCATCCGGGTGTTGCCGCTCAAACAGGGAGAGAACACCCCATGATCGCTTATATAGAAGGGCGGTTGGCGGAAGTGTGCGCCAACGCTTGCGTCGTCGTCACGGAAGGCGGCGTCGGTTATGAAGTCTACCTGCCGCAGCAGACGCGGCTCCAGTTGCCGGAACGCGGCGGCCATGTCCGCTTCTACATTTGCCATATCGTCCGGGAAGACGCGCAGGAACTGTTCGGTTTCGAGACATGGGACGAACGGCAGACGTTTATTGTGCTGACATCCATTTCCAAGGTGGGGGCGCGGACGGCTCTCGGCATCCTTTCCGCGTTCCGCCCCGACGACCTGCGGCGCTTGGTGCTTGAGGACGACGTGCTTGCGCTCACGCAGGTTTCCGGTATCGGCAAAAAGAGTGCCCAGCATATTTTCCTTGAGCTCAAGTATAAGTTGAAGGTTGAGGACATGCCGGCGGCGGCCTCGCTGCAGTTGGGCGTGCCCGGAAGCGTCTACCGCGACGCGTTGACGGGCCTCGAAGGGCTTGGCTACGCCGAAGCCGAAGCCGCACCCGTTTTGAAGAACATCCTGCACGAAGAGCCTGATCTTGAAGTCAGCGAAGCCCTCCGTGCCGCCCTGAAAGCCCTTGCCCGCGAACGGCAGAAGTAATGTCCGATTCTCTTAATACGCCATCATTCCTTCCCCCCGCAGATTTGGCGAAAGAACTGTCGGCTCCCGAATCCGGCTCTCCCGGTGACGAAAGCATCCGGCCTTCCCGTTTGGAGGACTTCATCGGGCAGGAGGAGTTGAGAGCCAATCTGCGCGTCTTTCTGAACGCCGCCCGTGAACGTGGGCAGGCGATGGATCACGTCCTTTTTTACGGAAACCCCGGCCTTGGGAAAACGACGCTCGCCCAAATCATGGCGGCGGAATTGGGGGTCAACCTGATCTGTACGTCCGGCCCGGTACTGGAGCGGAGCGGCGATCTGGCGGCCATCCTGACCAACCTCTCCCGCCACGACATCCTGTTCGTGGATGAAATCCACCGGATCCCCATTGCCGTGGAGGAAATCCTGTATCCGGCGCTTGAGGATTACAAGCTCGATCTGTTGATAGGGCAGGGGCCCGCCGCCCGTACCGTCAAAATTGATCTGGAGCCGTTCACGCTCGTGGGCGCCACGACGCGCATCGGCTTGCTTTCCTCGCCGTTGCGGGATCGTTTCGGCATCATCAGTCGGTTGGAGTTCTACACGCCTGAGGAGCTGTCCCGTGTGGTCATGCGCTCCGCGCGTATTCTGGGGGTACCGATCACTGAGGGAGGCGCACTGGAAATCGGCCGCCGTTCGCGGGGAACGCCGCGTATCGCCAACCGGTTGCTGCGGCGCGTGCGCGATTTCGCCGCCGTCTATGGTTCCGGCGTGGTGGACGAGGAACAGGCGGCGCATGCGCTCCGGCGCATGGACGTGGACGAGAACGGGCTGGACCAGATGGACCGCAAATTATTGCGCGTCCTTGTGGACATTTACGGAGGCGGGCCCGTGGGCGTGAAGACGCTGGCGGTGGCTTGTTCCGAAGAAGTCCGTACGATTGAGGATATTTATGAGCCGTATCTTATTCAATGTGGATTTTTGAAGCGCACCTCACGGGGCAGGATGGCTACGGCAAAAGCGTATAAACATTTAAATATGCTCGGATAGCCGGAGATCATATGCCCGTAGTCCAACCTCACGTCGAATTGCTTGCCCATACGCCGGAACCGCTTTCTTTGGTGTATGCGGCGTTTCGTCAATGTTATCACGCCGGATTTGTGGCCGATATGTGGCCCCGCCTGCTCGCCGGGGACATCGGCCGCGAAAAGCAGGCTCAGTTTGTGGCTTCCATTATGGAGTCCGGCCATGCCAGCCCGGTTGAGCACGTCAGTTTCACGTTTGCGCTTGGCGGCGTGTCCCGCGCCTTGACGCATCAGCTCGTGCGCCACCGCATCGCATCCTATTCACAGCAGAGCCAGCGATATGTGGACGGTTCGGATTTCGACTACCTGATCCCGCCGGAGATCCGGAAGAATCCGGAAGCGCTGGCGCGGTTTGAAGGGATCATGCGGGAGATCGGTTCCGCTTACCGGGATCTTAAAGGATTGCTTGAAGAAGCAGGGCGAACCGGATCCAAGGCGAATGAGGATGCGCGTTTTGTCCTGCCGCAGGCCACGGCGAGCAACATTGTCGTAACCATGAACTGCCGGGCATTGCTGAACTTTTTTGAGCACCGCTGTTGCCGCCGTGCACAGTGGGAAATCCGGCACGTCGCGGACGAGATGCTCGCGCTGTGCCGGGGGGTACTGCCTGAGGTATTTAGTCTGGCTGGTGCCAAGTGTGAGCGGCTGCGGTACTGTCCCGAAGGGGAAAAATTCTCGTGCGGGCGTTTTCCTGCCAAAGCATAGAGAGGGTTGTAATGGATAAACTGACACTCGCCTTTTGCCGGCTCGGTTTTGCGGGGCTGTCTCCCATCATGCCGGGGACATGCGGTTCCGCGCTGGCGGCGGTTCTGGCTCCATTTTTGTTCATTCCACTGCCGTTTGTCGCCCGGATTGCGGTGCTCGTACTTGTGTTTTGGATTGGCGGAATGGCCGCGACCCGTGGTGAACAGATACTCGGCTGCAAGGATCCGGGTGAGATTGTTATTGATGAACTCCTTGGCATGTGGTTGGTGCTGTTGCCGTTTTCTGATCCGGGCTGGTCAAAGATAGGTATCGCCTTCATTTTATTCCGGGTTTTTGATATGTGGAAGCCGTGGCCCGTCCATGCCTCCGAAAGTTGGCTGCCCGGTGGCTACGGAGTCATGATCGATGATGTCATGGCAGGGGTACAGGCGTTGCTGGTCATGTGGCTGTTGCAGTTGGCCGGTTTTTGGGGAACTTGAGCAGTATGCTGCCACTCAGGGGGGATTTTTGCAGATCCCTTGGTGGGTATAAAGGCGGATATTTTCCCCACAGTAGAAGCAGGTGGAAGCTTTTTTGAGCGTTATGCGCAAGAAACGCGGTAGGCCCTTTTGATAGGGGGCCGCGTTTTCAATATAGGAAAAGATGATTAGAAAGAGGATGGTTAGAGCCCATCCTCTTTTTTTGTATAGAAAGAAAACCTCCCGCTATGCGGGAGGTTCCGAAAAGCTTACAGCTTTGTATATGTTATAAAAACGCCTTTTGATTTGTTAGTAAAGCTTGCGGTCTGGCAACTGCAAACGGCAACAAATTAAAAGGAGGCCACAATGAGTGACGTTCAAAGTTTAGCCCACACAAAATGGAACTGCAAATACCATGTGGTCTTTGCCCCCAAATATCGCAGGCAAGTTTTCTATGGGGAAATGTCTTGCCCTAACTAAAGAGAATTTGCTGGAAAACTGTGAATGGGCTTTGAGTATATGCCGCAAAAGGTTTTAGAGGAATGTAGAAGGGGATTGATGGGGAAGTGAGGGAGCCTTTCCAGAGAAAAGCTCCCCCAATGCGTTTAGAATATTTTAAAAGGAATGTTGCCTTAGCGAACGGTTTTCACCGGGGTCAGTGCGTAGGGGAAGGCCATGAAGACGTTCCGCGCCACCAGACGCCAGCGGTAAGCCGCCGCCTTGTTTTGCGGGCAATAGGTGAACGCGAACCGCGTTCCCGAATCCGTGGGGACGGCCTGCTGTGGCGTCAGTTCCTGCGTTTCGCGCGGGGCGAAGGGGCAGCCCTCACAGGTATCCTGCGGCGTCTGCAATTCCTTGGGCAGGGTGGAATCGGCGGATGCGCCCAGAGGTTCCAGCTCGATGGAGAAACCGTCCACATTGCGCGCCGCGCCTTTCATGAACGCGGAAATGGCGAGACAACCGTTTCCGGTGAGGGCGGCGTCAGCGCTTTCCCATTCAAACAGGTTTTTCTTGTCTTGGGGGATCGGATCCCCTTTCTTGCCGCATCCCGCTGCGATCAACAGTAGGCAGCACAGTATTAGCGTGATCCGTGTTTTCATTGCTTTGGGGCTCCCCATAAAAGTTTCCATTCCGTGATACGTTTCAGGGCCTCAAGAGGGGTCAGGGCATCGGGATTGGTATCCCGCAGAGCCACGAGCAAAGGGTGTTCCGGTTCCGCAACGGCAACTTCCTCGACCACTTTCTTGGGCTTGGCCTCGGGAAGCTGGATGCCGGGCAGAAGATTCGGCATGACCTGACGGACGGGTGAGGAGCCTTTGTTTTGCTCCAGTTGGGCGAGGATTTCCCGTGCCCGCTGGACGACGGGCTGTGGGACACCCGCCAGCCGCGCGACTTCGATGCCGTAGCTCCGGTCGGACGGCCCGGGGATCAGGCGGCGGAGAAAGACGATTTCCCCGTTCCACTCCCGAATGGCGATGTTCATGGTATGCACACCGGGGATCTTGCCTTCCAAGGCCGTGAGTTCATGATAGTGCGTGGCAAAAAGGGTTCGGATGCTGCCCCCAGCCCGTCTTGCCAACTCTTCCGCTACGGCCCACGCCAACGCCAACCCGTCGAACGTGCTCGTGCCGCGTCCGATCTCGTCAAGGATGACGAGGCTGCGTTTGGTGGCTTGCCGCAGGATGCGTGCGGTCTCCATCATTTCCACCATAAACGTACTTTGGCCTTGCGCCAGATTGTCCGAAGCGCCTACGCGGGAGAAGATGCGATCGCACAGGCCAAGCTGGGCTTCCCGGGCCGGGACGAAAGAACCCATCTGCGCGAGGAGGCAGATCAGTGCGGTCTGGCGGAGTACGGTCGACTTACCCGCCATGTTGGGGCCGGTGATCAGCAGGAGCCGCCTGTCCTCATCCATATGGAGGTCGTTGGGCACGAACGCGGCTTCTCCGATAATACCCTCAACGACTGGGTGGCGCCCTTCCCTGATTGTGATGGATTGCCCGGTATGAAGCACGGGGCGCGACCAGTTGTGGCGCACCGCCGTTTCCGCCAATGACTGCCAATAGTCCAGTTGCGCCAGCATGTCGGCCATGAACAGGATGCGGGGGCGGGCTTCCGCCAACGCCCCGCGAAGCTGCTGGAACAGCTTGTATTCAAGCGACTTGCGCCGATCGGCGGCGGAAAGCAGCTTTTCTTCCAATTCCTTGAGGTGGACGGTCGTGAAGCGCTCGGCGTTGGTCAGCGTCTGCCTGCGGATAAAATGTTCGGGAGGCGTTCCGCCTACTGCCTTGGACAACTCGAAGTAATACCCGAACACCCGGTTGTAGCCGAGCTTGAGCTTGCTGATGCCCGAAGCTTTCTGTTCCTCTTCGAGCAGTGCCTTGACCCGGTTTTCCCCGTGCTCGACGAGATCCAGCAGTTCGTCCAGTTCCGGGTTATAGCCCTGCTTGAACAGCCCTCCTTCGGTGATGAACTGCGGCGGATCGTCGGCAAGGGCTTTTTGCAGCGTGGCGGCGTGGTCGCCAAGATCATCCCAGTGTTCCGTAATGGAGCGGAGCACTCTGGGGGTATCAGCATCGGAAGACGTGATAGCGGATTTGACCGGAGGAAGCGCCGCAAGGCTCTGCCTGAGCGACAGCATATCGCGGGGGGAGGTTCTGTTCAGTGCGATACGGGTAGACAGGCGCTCAAGATCATAAACGCCGGAAAGCGCCTCGCGCAGCTTTTTTCTGTTTTCGGGATGTGCAATGAGCCATGCAATGGCTTCCTGCGTTTCCTGAATGGGCGCAAGCTCGCGCCAAGGGTTGCGCAGGCGCTCCTCAAGCAGGCGGCCGCCCATCGGCGTCTGCGTGGAGTCGATCACATGGCGCAGCGTGCCTACGCCCTTGCGTCCATCGAGGCGGCGGAACAGCTCCAGATTACGTTCCGTAACGTCGTCGATAAGGAGGTGCTGGCCAAGATCCAGAGGCTCGAAGGGCGCAAGATGTCTGGTGTCCTGCATCTGCGTCTGCTCCAGATAGGCGAGCAGTGCGCCGCAGGCCTGCACCAGCTCTTTGCGGTCTTCCAGCCCCAAGGCCCCCAGTTCGGCGACGGACTGGGCGGCAAGGACGCGTTCAGTGGAGCGCTTGTAGTCGAAATGGCTCCGCAAGGGGACACGGACGACCTGAATGTCCGTAAGGTGCAGCAAAGGCGGGATGTCGGCATCTTCCGGCAACAGGAGTTCGCGCGGGGCAATCTTCTGCGCCCACTGCCAGAGTTCCTGACTCTTTTTGACGTGCAGCCCGGCCCAGTAGCCGGTGGAGACATCCACCCACGCGAACCCGCCTCGATCCGTGTCGGCACTCCAGAGCAGGGCCCCAAGATAGGTGTGCCCCTTGGGCTCAAGGCTGACGTCCTCGACGGCGGTTCCGGGGGTGTAGACACGGGTGACGGCGCGCTCGACAAGCCCCTTGGCGGCTCTGGGGTCTTCGACCTGATCGCAGAAAGCGATCTTGTAGCCCTTGTTCAAAAGCTGGCTGACGTACCCTTCGGCGGCATGCCACGGGACGCCGCACATGGGAACGGGTGATTCCGCGTTAGGGTTGCGCGAAGTCAGCGCGATTTGGAGTTCACGCGAGGCTACTTCGGCGTCCTCAAAAAAAAGTTCATAAAAGTCACCCATGCGGTAGAAGAGCAGGGCGTCAGGATAGCCCTCCTTAATGCGGAGGTACTGTTCAAACATGGGGGTAAGGCGGGGAGATGCGGGCTGTTGGCTCATATGCTGCAATAATGCCCACGCACAATCCAGCGAGGGATCATCCGTGGGCATCATGAATGGTAAATGGTTATTCTTGTTCGGTAAGTGCGGAAGCGGACTTTTTCGCGTTTTCGACCTCTTCGGCGAGCTGGGCGGCCTTGGCTTCGGCGGCGTCTAGCTTCTTCTGAAGGGCCTCGTTGGTCTTGAGGGCCTTGGCGACATCCTTTTCAAAGCCGCGGGCACGCATATTGGCCATCGTCAGCTTGGCGGAGAGGGAAACCCGATCCCACATCAGCATGGCGAGGATACACAGGGCGCCAAGGACGAAACAGATGATCAGCAGGGTGTAGAAGGGCAGAGGGGCGGATTCGACCGGAGGGAGGAACAGCAGGTCGAGTTTCAGCGCAACGGCCTGCGAGAACGCACTCTGGTTCTGCACGAAGAACATCATGACCAAGAAAAACAGAATGACCAGCAGCAGCACTTTGATGTAACGCATAGACCTCTCCTCATGCGGGTTGGCCCGGGCGCAACCGGGCGAAAAGGGGTTTGAGTTTGGTATAGGTCGAAGCCAGATGATCGGGGATGACCCGCGTTTCACTCATCACGGCCATGAACGAAGAATCGCCATTCCAGCGGGGGACGAGATGGAAATGCAGGTGGTCGCGGATGCCCGCTCCGGCGGCTTCGCCGAGGTTGAGGCCTACATTGATGCCCTGCGGTTTGAAGAACTCCCTGAGAATGGTCGTGCACTGCTTGAGCAATTCCATGATTTCCGTCGATTCCTCCGCCGTCAGAAGCGGCAGATCCATGACGTGCCGCAGGGGTGCCACCATGATATGCCCGTTGTTGTACGGAAATTTGTTCATGATGACGAAAGCGGCCTTGCCGCGGTACAGGACGAGCCGTTCCTCATCATGGGACAGATCATCGGGAGGGAGGCACAGAACGCACGAGTCCGGTTTCGGCCCCAAAATATAGTCCATACGCCACGGGGCCCACAGAGGATGTGTCATACGACAGCTTCCTTGTCTTGAGTGAAAATCGTTTTTCCTCTTCTACACGGCAAGGGCGCTCACGGCAAGCCCTTCCCGCCCGTGGAGGACGCTTCAGCGCGGCTTCCTTTGGGCGGCGTCCGCCATCCTCTTTCCCGGAAGGCCCTTCCTGATCATCCCCTCCGCCAGTTTCAGTTGCGCTTCCCTTGTTTCGGCCTCCCCGTCCAATTTTGCGGCCAGAACCATACGCATAACGCTGCCGAACTGCGGCCCGGGCTTCAAACCGAGGCGGTGCAGATCGTCGCCGTTGATGTCCACTTTGATCTGCCGCCATTTATAGATGTATTGGGAAACGCTGCTGCTGATTTCCTCGTTGTCGGAGCGGGCCATCAGGTAAAGCGTGCTTTCGAGCGGCAGGGGGGCGAGGAGGGCGCATAAGCGGCTTATGGAGTGTCCCGCCTGCCCCTTTTTTTGCGTATCCCGGTGCCAGTTGAGGAGCTCCATCAGCGTCGTGCGCACGCTTTCCCGCAGGCTGAGGAGCTCCTCGCGCATTGTGGGCGTCAGCCCAAGGCGGTGCAGGATATCCGCCGTTTCGATGGCTGGGACGGCGCTGCACAGGGCCATGAGATACAGTGTGGAAAGGTCGGGCGTTTCCTTGAAATAGAGGAGGCGGTACCAGTCGATGACCTCACGCAGGGAGTCGAGGAGTTCGTCCCTGTCGGGGGTCAGGGTAAGGCTCGGATGGATCGCGGCCAGCACGCCGAGTCCGTTGAGGCGGCGCAGGCAGGTTTCCGGTTCGTCCTCGCGGAAGATGAGGTTCAGCTCGTGCAGGATGCGCGCGCCGGACAGTTTTTCCACGAGGTTCAGGGACAGGGCGTTCTTGATGAGCTTTTCGCCCTGCGTGCTGATGTGAAAACCGTACCGCTGTTCAAAGCGCACGGCCCGGATGATGCGGGTGGGATCTTCCACGAAGCTCAGGGCATGGATGATGCGGATTGTCTTGCGCTGGATGTCGCTCTGGCCGCCGAAGAAGTCGACGAGGCAGCCGAACTGCCCCTTGTTGAGGCGGAGGGCCATCGCATTGATGGTGAAGTCGCGGCGGAAGAGATCCATCTTGATGGAAGAGAGTTCCACAGTGGGCAGGGCGGCGGGGTATTTGTAGTATTCAAGGCGCGCCGTGGCTACGTCGAGGCGCTGTTCTTCGCCGTTTTCGTCATGATAGATGATGAGGGCGGTCATGAAAACCCTGTGCTCGCGGACGCGGCCTCCGAGTTCCTGCGCCAGCGCCTTGGCAAAGGCGATGCCGTCGCCTTCAACCACCAGATCAACGTCGTCGAACTCCACGGCGGGGCGGCTGAGCATGATGTCGCGGACGAAACCGCCGACGGCATAAACGCTGACCTGTAGGCGGTCTCCGAGTTCTCCGGCCCTGTGGAGCATACGCAGCATGGGCTGGGGGAGGCGGGTAGACAGCAGTTTCGCGAGATTGCGTTCACGTGCGCTGGTGTTGACGGGGATGGGCACGCCGGAAGGATCCTCGACGAACATATTGATGAGGTCGGTGCGGGTGACCACGCCGATGACCTCGTTTTTTTCGACGACGGGAACCAGCCGCTGGTGCGCCCCCACGATGATTTTCATGAGGCGTTGCAGGGGGGCGTCCGGCGGAACCGTCAGGATGGTGCGCTGCATGTATTCGGAAACCGGCATGTCGCCCAGTTCGTGGGCGATGGCCTTGGATGCCGTCTGGCATTCCATATAGCCGATGCAGTGGCGCGTCCCCGCCCGGAAGACGGGAGCGGCCTTGAGGCCGTAGCGGTTCATGATCTGTTCCGCTTCCCGGATGGTCTGCCTGTCCTCAATGCCGACGGCGGGCGAGGACATGAGATCCCGCGCCTGTTTGTTGGGGTTCACCTGCATATACAGTTGTTGGAAGATGGCATCCTTGAGTTCGGGGATGGGAATGCCCTTGACCGAAGCGGACGCCGCGAAACGGTGCCCACCGCCCCCAAGCGCTTTACATATCTGGCCGACATCCACGGCGTCCACGCGGCTGCGGGCCACGACCTGCACCTTTTCCTCCATGTTGGCAAGTGCGAACAGGACGTTGCAGGACTCCATCTCCATGAATTTCTGGGCGAGGTAGGCGAAATCGCCCATGAAGCTGTCCAGCGTCGCTTCGGCGAGGACTACGCTGTAAGGGCCGACCTCATGGACGGCAGCGGAGTCGAGCAGTTCATTGAGAACCTTGATATGGACGCTGGTCATGCCCGTCTGGACGAGATCCGCGATAAAGGGCAAATCCATGCCGTGCTGGCGCAGCCATGCCCCCGCAAGGAAGTCTTCCGGCTTGGTGGACGTGTAGGTGAACGCGCCCGTGTCGCCGTAGATGCCGAGCCCAAGAAAGGTGGCTTCCTGACAGGCTGGGGTGATGCCCCGTTCCTGTAGGGCCTGACAGATGAGCGTACAGGTGGAGCCTGTGGTTCCGATGTGCGTCACGTCGGCGTTGATGACCTTACTTTTTTCGCCGGAGCAAGGCTTGGGGGTGGGGTGGTGATCCCATACCTCCACCTCCACGCCGGGAAGATCGAGCAAATCATGCACCTGCGGCACGCGGGAACGGATCTGCGTGTCCACGATGACGACGCGCTTCACACTCGTGTGGTCGATTTCTTTTATATTCTTGAATGCGTACAGAAATACGGCGGTTTCATTGAAGAACTGGTTCAACGGCTTTTCCATGCTGCCCGGAAAGATCATGATGCTGTCGGGGTAGATCATGGACATGCCGATCATCGAAGACAAGGCATCCCAGTCGGCGTTGCTGTGGCAGGTGATGACGGTGGGGGCTGAGGCCAAAGAAGGTTTCATATGGTTTCCTTATGCAGCTTACGACAGTTCGCCTTCGGTGGGGGAGGCGTCATCCGGGCCGGGTTCTGTGTACTGGGAGCGGGGGTGGTATTTCCTGTGGATTTGGAGCAGGCGTTCGGACTGGACATGCGTGTAGAGCTCCGTCGCGCTCATATCCGCATGGCCAAGGAGGATCTGTACGGAACGGAGATCCGCTCCGCCTTCCAACAGATGGGTGGCGAAGGAGTGCCGGAACGTGTGCGGGGAAATGGGTTTTCGGATGCCCGCCTCCAGTGCGTAGCGTTTGACCAGCTTCCAGACTCCCTGCCGGGAGAGGCCGTTACCGGAACGGTTGAGGAACACGCGATCCTCAACGGGAGTGAAGAGAGGGCGCACGATTTTGAGGTATTCGGCCATGCGCATGACAGCCGCGTCATGCAGGGGGACAAGGCGTTCCTTGCTTCCTTTGCCGAAAATGCGCACGACGCCACGTTGGAGATCCAAATCGATGGGTTGTAGTCCGATGAGTTCGGAAACGCGCATACCCGCGGCGTACAGCAGTTCCAGCATGGCCCGATCCCGAAGCCCTAGTTTGCTGGTGGCGTCCGGGGCGTTGAGCAGGCGGATGATCTCATCTTGCGTCAGTACGTCGGGCAGGAGGGAAGGGAGTTTGGGCGTGTCGATGAGGGCCGCCGGGTTGGAGGCCAGCTCACCCCGTTCGACGCACCACGCAAGGAAACTGCGCAGGGACGAAATGCGCCGCGCGAGCGTGCGGGTCGCGTCGCCGCGTTTGCGCAGCCAAGCGATGAACAGCGTGATGTTTTCGTCGTCGAGGCCGCTGAGGGGCGTTTCCAGCTCGTCGAGGAAGTCCCGGAGCGCATCCAGATCTTGTTTGTAGGCGGCTACGGTGTTGCGCGAGAGCCCCCGTTCGGCTATGAGTCCATCAAGCCAGCGGGAAGCCAGTTTGGAGGGAAAAACTGCCGGGGTATCGGGGCGCCGCCCGCCCTTGCCGGAAACGGGAGATGTATGGATTCGCGAGGTCGTCTTCATGTTCGCAGAATACACCAGAGCATGGGGAATCGCAAACCGATCGCGGTTTTTGGGAGTGATATGATGAATGAGCGGCATGTGGCGTATGTGTGCATGGGATCCAACATGGGGGAACCGGAAATGAATCTGGCCCGGGCGCGGGAGGTTTTGGGTTCTCTGCCGGGCTGGAAAATCGAGGCGGCGTCGCCCGTCTATTTTACGGAGCCGCAGGAGATGCGCGATCAACCGTGGTTCGCCAATCAGGTTCTCAAGGTATCCTGCGCTTTAGACATGACAGCCCCCGAATTTTTGGATATGCTCCTTGATGTGGAAAAGAGGTTGGGCCGCGTCCGGGAGACGTCGGACCCGGCGATGCGGTTCGGCCCGCGCGTTATCGATCTGGATCTCTTATTGTTTGATCAGGATCGCTGGGATACGCCGCATCTGGCTCTGCCCCATCCTCGCATGTCGGAACGGGCTTTTGTGCTTGTCCCCCTGCGGGATATTGAACCGAATCTGCTCCTCTCCGACGGACGGACTCCCGGAGAGGCGTTGCGTTCCCTCGCTCATGCCGTGGAAGGGAACCGCATCCGCCAGTAACGGCAATGCTGGAGTTGAACCATGTGGAAATGGTTGATCCTCATCCTTGTGGGTTATGCCTTGTATCGTATGTTCATGAATGACCGCAAAAAGAGCAGTGAGGATACCAAGAAGGAAAAGGAACATCTCATCGCTACCGGGGAAATGGTCAAAGACCCGGTTTGCGGAGCTTATATTGATTCCGACAGCAACATCACCGTTCGGGACGGCAAGACGGTTCACCGTTTTTGCAGCTACGACTGCCGCGACGAGTTTTTGAAGCGTATCGGGAAGCTGCCCGAAAAGACCGGCGGTGATGGCGACGAATAATCTCCCTTGCGAAGGGTGGTTGCAGTCTTACATAAAGAGGAGGCGGATTGTCCGTCTTCTCTTTTTTGATCGTGGCGGCAAGGGCCAGCCGTCCGCACAGCCTCTCCGAATTGTGGGGAATTTTGGGTCTTTTTGCGTACTTTCGCATGGAGGAGTCTTTATAGCTGAATGATTCTAGTACCAACTAATAATTGAAGAAAAGGGTATTCCGTGGTGCATCATGGAAAGCCGCCTTTACCTGGAAAGGGGCGTAGAGGCGATATTTTCGGAGGTTAATCATGGATGCAAAAGCCGTTTTGACTTCGATGCTTGCTGAGGCGGATATCCGGGTGGGAGGAGACCGTCCTTGGGATATCCAGATTCATAATGAAGGCCTGTATAAACGGGTGTTCCGGGAGGGGACGCTCGGAGCGGGCGAGGCCTATCTTGAGGGCTGGTGGGATTGCGAGCAGTTGGATGTACTGTTTTGTAAGGCCCTCCATGCGCATTTGGAAAATAAGGTGCGGCATAACCTTCCCAATGCGCTGGTTGTGGCGAGCCAGCTCCTGTTCAATTTACAGAGCGTGGCCAGGGCCCCAATGGTCGCTGAGCAGCATTACAATATGGATAACGCCATGTTCGCGCGGATGCTCGGGCCTACGATGAATTACAGTTGCGGGTATTGGAAGAATGCCGGGACGCTGGACGAGGCGCAGCGTAACAAGATGGAGCTGATTTGCCGGAAACTGGAGCTTCAAGAAGGGATGTCCGTGCTCGACATCGGGTGCGGCTGGGGCGGCCTTTCCTTATATATGGCCAGAGAATACGGGGTGAAAGTCACTGGGGTCACGATTTCTACGGAACAGTTTGCCTATGCCCGGGAGCATGACGCCGGGCATCTCGTCAATTGGTTGCTGGAAGATTACCGATCCTTAAAAGGGCAGTTCGATCGTATTGTTTCCGTCGGTATGTTCGAGCATGTGGGACGGAAAAATTACGATATTTTCATGAAGACGACCAAACGGCTGCTGAAGCCTTCGGGATTGTTCCTGCTGCATACCATCGGCAACAGCAAAAAGAAGACGGGAACCGATCCGTGGATCAACAAATATATTTTCCCCAATGGGATGCTTCCCTCTCCGGTTTGCGTTGCAAAGGCCATTACCGGGCGCTACGTCATGGAAGACTGGCACAACTTCGGCGCCGATTACGACAAGACGCTCATGGCATGGCATCAGCGTTTTGAAGAAGGCTATGCGGAAGGCGCTTTTCAGTGCAGCGAGCGCGTACGCCGCATGTACCGGTACTATCTTTTAAGCTGTGCGGGCGCGTTCCGGGCGCGTGACATTCAGCTCTGGCAGATTGTGCTGAGTCCGGAAGGTGTGGAAGGCGGCTATTGCTGCCAGCGTTAAGCTGTGCGGAGGGGGCTCTGCCGCGCCATAAGCTGAAGCCTTAGGCACGCCTGTTGCCGTATTCGCTGAATTTTTTCTCGCTTACGCGGCGGTTGCGGCCTAGCGCGCAGAATACTTCATAAGAAATAGTTCCCCACCACTCGGCAAGTTCTTCGGGGCGGATGGTCAGCGGGCCCGATCCCCCCAGCAAATAAGCCGTATCACCGGGTTCAACGTCCGGGATATCTGTTACGTCGACGATGCACATCTGCATACATACCCGCCCAAGAATAGGGGCGCGCTGTCCCCGGATCAAAACAGATCCGCGCATGGACAGCGAGCGCGGGTAACCGTCGGCATAGCCAGCCCCGACGACGGCCGCCTTGATGTCTTTGGGGGCGGTGTACAGGCAGCCGTAGCTGACTGTGGCGCCTTTCATGACGGGGTGGACGGAAAGCACTGGAGCCGCCATCTCCATGACCGGAAGCAGGCCCATGCCCAGTTTGGCCCTGTCCGTACCGTGAAGCGGGTTCCCTCCATAGAGTGTGACGCCGGGCCTCGCCAGATCGCCGACATAGCTCGGCCAGCAGAGGAGGCCCGGAGAGTTTGTCAGGGATGTTTTGAGATCTGGGAAAACGGCCTTCATGTTTTCCGTCGCCTCATGGAAGCGGCGCGCCTGTTCGTGGGTGAAATCGTCAAGTGCCGGAGTATCCGAAGCGGCGAGGTGCGACATGACCAGTACGGGCCGCACTTCTTTGAGCGTACGCAGATAATCGGCCAGCTCCGCCGCCTCATCCACACGGAACCCCAACCGGGACATGCCGGTGTCGAATTTAATGGCGATCGTCAATGGTTCCGCACGTCCCATCAGATGGCTTTGCGCAAGGATTCGCTCAAGGCTTTCCCGGCTATGGATCAATGGGGTGATGTCATAGTTCGCGGCAAGAGCCGTATCTTCATCCCTTGCCAGCCCCATCAGCGCGAGCAGGAAAGCCGTATGCCCTTCCTGTCTGAGCAGTGCGCCTTCCCCCACAGAACCCACCGCCATATGCCGTATTCCCTCTTCCGCCAGCACACGCGCGACGGCGACGACGCCGTGCCCGTAGGCGTCGGCCTTGATGACGGGCATGAGGGAAGGATGGCGGGCCAGCAGTGTTTTCAGGTTATGACGAAGGTTTTCAAGGTGGACGGTGATGATGGCACTGCTCAAAAACATGGGACCTCCACGCTCAAGCGCTTTACTGGTGGGAAAACAGGGATAGGGGGTGCGGGACGGTAAAGGGGCGTGGAAACATCCCCCATTTCATATTTCAGGAAAAGTTATGGATGAATCGGAAAAAAGCTCTTTTTTATTGTGCCCGGCGGCGGGGAATAACCGAGGGTTTTTTTTGTTTGAAAAATGGGCTAGAGTACACCCCGCACGAACCAGAGCATGAAGCCGCATTGTTTTTCAAAAAGCGTCCCCGCGAGGGAGGCAGTTGTTGAGAGGCTTCGGGATAGCCCCGGCAATTGGTTCGAGTGATACAAAAGAGACGTTGCTGCGGAGTTATCCTTTAAAACACGCTCCTGTGCGGAGCATTTTTATAGTGCGTCCGAACGCTGGATGCAACAGGAAGTTTACCGTGCCCATGATTGTGCCCCTGCCTCGCGAAATGTTCCGGTTTGTAACAAAAACGATTTGCGCGCCCGTAGCTTTGCTGGCGCTTTTCCTTTGCTTGCCGGGTCATTCGTATGCCGCTACGGATGTGCTCACTATACCGATGGAAGACACGAAGGAGGCTTCGTGGAATCTTGAGGCGGACAAACTGGTCACTCTCAGCGATAATACCATTGTTGAGGCGCAGGGTGGGGTTGTCCTTCAACGGGGAAGCGACATTCTAAAAGCCGATTTTGCCCGGTACTACTCTGCGACGAACTGGGTTTATCTGAAAGGCAACGTGTTCGTCCGCATGGGCAGGGACGACATCCGTTCTGATGAGGCCGAGTTTGATCTGCACTCCAAAACCGGCTGGCTGACGAATGGACACGTTTTTATGGAAGGGCCCCACATTTATTTCAGCGGTTCGCGGATTATCAAGCACTGGGGGGATAGGTATACCTTCAACAAGGCGAAGGTGACGACCTGCGACGGGGCGGTTCCCGCGTGGTCGATGAATGCTGAACAGGCCGTCGTAGAGATTGACGGCTATGCCCAGCTTTTCCACTCGACTTTTGACGTAAAAAATACTGGGGTTTTTTACAGCCCCTTCATGGTATTGCCGGCAAAGACGACTCGCCAGTCCGGGTTGTTGCCGCCTGATTATGGCATCAGCGAAAAGCGCGGTTTTTATTATACTCAGCCGTATTTCTGGGCTATTGATGAGAGCCATGACATGACGTTTTACGGTGGCTGGATGACGAAGATCGGGCCGTCTTTCAGCGTTGAGTATCGGGCGAATGAATTTACGGATCAGAAGACATGGCTTGCCGCTACCGGGATCTACGATAAGGATACTGTGGCGATTCCGGGGACAAGCCGGGTAAGTGAAAATACGCAGACACTGCGTACCAATAACGATCGGTATTGGCTGCGTGGAATGGCCGACGGGTTCCTTGGGGCTTCCACGTGGCGTTACCGCTCCAATATCGATTATGTTTCGGATCAGGATTTCCTTCGTGAGTTCAACCAAGGGCCTATAGGCTTTGACAGAACCCGCGACAACCTGTTCAGGATGTTTGGGCGTGATTTGCAGGAAGACGATCAAAACCGCGTGAGCGCCGCTTTGGTAAGCAATGACTGGCAGCGCGTGGGTATTGTCGCCAGTGTGCGGTATGAGCAGGATCCTTCCCTCGGGCATGGGAATATGGCGCGAAGTCAGGATGAATTGGTGCAGCGCCTGCCGCAGCTCGACTTGTTCCTGTATAAGGGAAGGATTATTCCGCAGATTCCCTTGGAACTGGAAGCGCAGTTTCAGTCGGGGTATATGTACCGCGCTTCGGGAACAACGGGCGGGCGTACGGAAATCTATCCCAAGCTCTCCGTTCCTTTGGATTTGGGTTTTGGTTCCGTCATTGGTACGGTCGGGCTCCGTCAAACCTACTACAATACGGATCGCAAAGAGCACACTAGTCCATTGGCCATGTATATGGACAATTCCGCTTCTCCCCGTCAGACTGGCGAATCCCGTACCATGATCGACATGGATATCCAAGGATATACGGAAGCAAGCCGTATCTGGCAGATTGGAGACGAATCAAGCATTCCGCTCAAGCCTGAAAATGCCGGAAAGCAGATGTGGACAGCGGTTCGCCACGAAATCCAGCCGCGTATCCGGTATTCCCGCACGCCGCATGTCGATCAAGAAAAGAATCCTTTTTATTTGATGGAGGATAGAATCCTGCCCCGGGATGAGCTGACGTACTCCATTACCAATATTGTAACGCGAAAGGGTTCCATTGTTTCGGTAACTGGAGAGGGGGATAAACAGGAAGCACGGCGCAGTACTTTTTATCAGGATCTTTTGCGCTGGCGGATTGAGAGCGGTTACGATTTTGAAGAAGCTCGCCGGGATCGGTATCGGGATGAATATGGGCGCAGGCCATTCATGGATATTGTTTCGGATTTTGAAATCTATCCTTGGCCGTGGCTTGGGTATCACGATAAAACATATTTTTCAGCGTATGACGGAGAAGTTACACGTCATGATCATGATATCAACCTACGGTATAAAGATAAGATATCATGGTACACAGGTATGAGCTTCCGTGATAAGTATTATGACTATAGAAAAAAATTTCAGTATGAGAACTGGAACAATGTTCAACTTACTTCGGACTTACGGCTTATCCACAATGATTTGACGATCAATGTGACGCCTGAGTGGTCTATCCGGTTTGATGACTACCGCGATATGCGCCAAGGTGGAACATTTGGCAAAACCTACGATCAAAGTATTGATATTGCTTATACAGCGCAATGTTACCGTATTATAGGCCGATATAATTACGATGGCTATGACAAGAGTTACTCCATTATGGTAGAGCTCCCCGGAATTTTTGATTGATCACCGAGAATGATAAAATCGAAAAAACGGTTGACAGGCACGGGAAGAATCGCTAGAAGAATCCACGGAACGACGCATTGAACGTCATTTCTACGGAGAGGTGGCCGAGACGGCCGAAGGCGCTCGCCTGCTAAGCGGGTATACGGGTAACACTGTATCGAGGGTTCGAATCCCTCCCTCTCCGCCATTAGAATTTAACCCACTGGAAACAGTGGGTTTTTCTTTTTGGTGTGAGCTTTATTCCTGCGGATACATTTAAGGCTCATCTGAGGCTCATCATGCCATCAGCCAGAGTTTTTCCTCATCCTTAACAAAGCCCCGGACATTTGCCCGGGGCTTTGTTTCTATTTGGGGAAAGCATTTGTTTATTCATGTGTGGCAATGCGTGGGAAGACAATGCGATAGCCAGCCCATACGGCGCAGATACATATCACGGCATTGAGGAGAATATTCAGACCTGCAAGCATAATATCATCGGTATGGTAGAGGTTAAATGTATCAAGAGAGAAGGTGGAGAAGGTGGTGAAACCGCCGAGGAAACCGGTTCCAAGCAGGCTGTATCCCACCGTGAACGTCTTTTCGCTGCGTTTCATGGTGCCTTGCAGTAGGCCCATGAGAAAACCGCCGAGCACGTTTATGCAGAGGATGCCAAGAGGGAAGGCCATGGTCAGGCCGCTCATGATCGCGGTATTCAGCTTGAAGCGGCAGACCGCCCCCGCCGCACCGCCGCACAGGACGGCAATGGTGTTTTCGATATACGACATACCTTCCCCCTAGTGGAGCATCAGGAAAAAGCCGAAAGCGGTCCCACAAAGGCACAGGGCCATATTGATGACGACGTTGGTGACGGCCTTTCCGGGCTGTCCGTCACGGAAGGCGGCGAATGTATCCATAGAGAATGTGGAGAATGTGGTCAGCGCGCCGAGAAAGCCTTCGCCAATGAAGTCATGCCAAGGGATAAAGGGAACGACATCTATTTTGATTGCCCCTACAAGCAGTCCCATAGTAAAAGAGCCGAACACGTTTACGAATAGAGTCCCATAGGGGAAACCTTTGCCGAGCCATGCGGCGAACCACGCGGAGAGCTGGAAGCGGCAGTAAGCGCCGAGCGCGCCTCCGCCTGCGACCCAAAGCGTCCCTGTCAACTCAGTCATGTTGTTTCCTTTTAAAAAAGGCCGGGTAGCTGGCCCGACCTTTGAGGGTTACATCTTATAGGCGTCTTCGCCATGCAGGGACTCATCGAGTCCTGCCTCTTCCTCTTCCTTCGTAACCCGGATCGGCCCCCATGTGCTGATGACCTTGAAGATGATGATGGTCACAACGAAGGAGTAGACCGCCACGATGATCACGCCGAGGAGCTGCATGAGGAACTGATGGATGCTGGCACTCACCTTATCGATACTGCTGCTGGCGAGAATACCGAGGAGCAGGGCGCCGGTGACGCCGCCCATGCCGTGGGCACGCCACACTTCAAGCGCATCGTCGAATCCGAGGCGTTCTTGTACATGCTTGGCGTAGTAGCACACGGTAGAACCCACGGCTCCGATGACGATTGCAGCCCACGGTTCCACGTACCCGGCGCAGGGGGTAATGGTGGCGAGGCCGGCCACGGCGCCGACGAGCACGCCGGAGAAGGACGGTTTGCGGTCATAATGCCAGTCGTAAAGCATCCAGACGATCATGGCGATGGAACCGGCGATGGTCGTGTTGGTGAAGGCGTAGGCGGCCAAGCCGTCGGCGGCGTACGCGCCACCCGCGTTGAAACCGAACCAACCGAACCACAAGAGGCCGGCACCCACGGCGACCAGTGGCAGATTGTTGGGTACGGTCGGTTCACCGGGCTTTATGTCGTCACGCCGACCAAGGAAAATGACCGAGGCAAGCGCCGCAAAACCGGCGCTGACGTGGATCACGATACCGCCTGCAAAGTCCATCACGCCAATCTTGGCGAGGAAGCCGCCGCCCCAAATCCAGTGGCAGACGGGAATGTAGATGAAGATCATCCACAAGATGAGGAACTTCAGGTAGCCGCGGAAGTTCAGCCGTCCGGCGAACGCGCCGGTGATCAGCGCCGGGGCGATGACCGCGAACATAAGCTGGTAGGCGAAGAACAGGATGAAAGGCACAGTGCTCGCATAGATGGGGCTTGGGGCAATCCCCACTTTATCCAGCGCGAAGTGGTAGCTGATGTCACCAAACAGGCCGCCCACATCCGGCCCGAAAGCAAGGCTGAACCCTCCGAAAATCCAGATGACGGCCGTAACGCCCATAGAAATGAAGTTCTGCATCATAATGGTCAGCACGTTCTTTTTGCGGACCATGCCGCCGTAGAACAGCGCAAGGGCGGGGGTCATCATGCACACCAATGCGGTGCAGAGCATAACGAAGCCAGTATCGCCCGTGTTGAGAGAAAACATATGGCTACTCCTGATGGTTGAGGATGATCAGTTCTGATGGGTCTTGGGGAGCAGATCGATGTTCGGCAGCAGGAAAATCCATGCCGCAATCACAAAGGGGAAGGTCAGGGTCGGGATACCATAGACGCTCAGCAGTACATTGAGCGCGCCTTGGGCTACCACGGTAAACACGGTACCGAGGAAGGTGTAACAGATGACCCGCCAGTTGGGGTTGTAGAAGGTTGTACCAAGGCCGATGGCGGTCAGCACAGCACTGAACTGGAATAAGCCCGCAATGATGGCCGTGGAGCCGCCGCCAAGGATGACCGCCGTGCAGATGGCAATGATGGAGCCTAAGAAGGCGAACACAGCCGCCCAGATGGAGCTCACCGCAAGGCCGATGAGGAACAGAATACCCGTGATTACATTGTTGAGCAGGAACACCTGCGATACGCCCGCGAACGCTGCTCTCCAGAACTGTTCCATGTTTAAGGCGAACAGATCCGTCGCTGCAGGCTGTACGGAGACAGCGGGATGCGGAAGGCTGATAATCTGGATGTTGCCGAAGTTGTAGGCGGCAAGCATCAAGAACCATGTGGTGATGACGAAAGGGCCAGTCATGGCTGAAACCTTCCACGTCCGCAACATGCTGGAGACGGCCATCATGAGGACGGTGGAAAAGATCGAGCCTGCCACGATGTATCCCCACAGCAGGGGCGTAGGTGCAAAGAAGGTCGGCAGGGCGCAACCCACAAGGATACCGTTATAACCATGCAACCCGATGTTGATGTTTTCTTTGGGCGCTTTCAGAGCGTAAGCGGTAAGCGTACCTACAACCGTTCCGATCACAGCACCGATCCCTACGGAGATCATGTGCGCGGAGTAGGCGCCCCAAAAGATGCCGATGAAGAAGAACACCCCGGTCAGCGGGCTATTTTGAAACATGACCTGCCCCGCACCGCGCAGGCAGACGTCAATGAAGTGAATGACCGGGTTTTGGGATGCAAGGGCGTTCCACGGGTTAGGTGAGCCTTTGGCGACAACATTCATGTTTCCCTCCAGGTAATTGCCGGTTTGAAGGATGGCCTTACGGCAGAAAAGGGGGAACCTGCGTGAAGCGGGCGTCCGGACACAGGCGGCGGAAACTACCGCCAGTGTCTTTCTGAGCTTCCTGTTGGTTCGTATCATTGCCACAGGAAGGCTTGCGGCAGTTCATTCCCTGTGACGGCCTTGCGTGCGATTTGCCAAAATTCTCGGATTTTGCCCCGGACTGACTCCGATGTCATGCCGAGAACCTTAAAAATCAACCCGCATTCACCTGGAAGCAGGGACACTCCGTAGGCGAGGCCCGTCTCCTTATCTACGTCGGCCTCTACCTCCTCGCGTACCCGAATGGCCTTTTCCTTTGTCGTCATAAGGATGACGTTGCCGAATACCTCATAGCCGTTCATGATGCCGGTTCGGGACAGATCCGTTTCGCGTGGATTGATGATGAACTTCTCGACAAACAGCTTTTCGCCGTTCTCGCGGCGGGTGGCTTCAATGGTCGAAGAGTAGAGGTCGAATCCGAACAGTTCGTCTTCGTGGTGGTATTTCCGTCCCGGCAGTACGACTTCGGCATAGAGCAGGCTTCCGGTTTCCGAGACGGAAATCCGGGTCTTGCTGAGAAAGCGCGAAGTACGGTGCGGGATGAGCGGATCGGGCATGTATTCCAAATAACCGCCTTCCTCCACGACAATGTCCTGTAGCTGCGAGGCGTAATTGGCATTCATCATATGAACCTTGGTCGCAGAC
Organism: Bilophila sp. T19-St14; assembly: GCF_059728385.1. Classification (NCBI taxonomy): domain Bacteria; kingdom Pseudomonadati; phylum Thermodesulfobacteriota; class Desulfovibrionia; order Desulfovibrionales; family Desulfovibrionaceae; genus Bilophila; species Bilophila sp. T19-St14. The sequence goes on along the minus strand of NZ_BAAGFT010000001.1, from coordinate 597,217 downwards.
TGCGTGGTGACGTGGGCCTGCGCGTTCTTGCCGACCTCGATCTCCAACGCCATCCGATCACCCTGCAATACACAGCCTGTTGTCGTGATGATGAATATGCAGGGCATCCGCGGCATGGCCTCGTCCCAGTACAGCGCCCGCTGGACAAGGAACGGCACACGCCGATCCATGAACGCCATTACGCTGCGATCTCCCTGATCGGCGAACTCAAGCCGCAAATACCCGTCTTTGCCGACCGTGCCGCTGGGCATCTGCGCCGGTTCATCCTGATAGGGGCGCAGTTCCGGCGATTCGAGCCCGATCCGCGAAAGGGCCGCTCTTGCGAGCTCGACGCGGGCGCGGCTGCTGAGCTGACTCATGGGCAACCTCCTAGGCCGTCTTTTCGGCGGGCTTGAAATCAAACAGGGCGTCACGGATGATCATGTCCGTGAGCTCTTCGATGTTCTTGCCCGTCATGCAGTTGGTGAAGATGAAAGGCTTGCCGCCCCGCATCTTTCTGGAATCTCGATCCATGACCTCAAGGCTGGCCTTGACGTAAGGGGCGAGGTCTTCCTTGTTGATCACGAGGATGTCGGACTGGCATACGCCGGGGCCGCTCTTGCGCGGGATTTTGTCCCCAGCGGCCACATCGATGACATAGATGAAGAAGTCCGCCAGCGCCGGACTGAAGGTCAGGGTAAGGTTGTCGCCGCCGCTCTCGATGAAGATGAGATCACTGTCGGGGAACTTGCTTTCCAGCTCTTCCACGGCGGCGAGGTTCATGCTTGGATCCTCGCGGATGGCGGTGTGCGGGCATGCCCCGGTTTCCACACCCACGATCTTTTCGGCTTCGAGGATGCCATCCAGTTCACGCTGGACGTGCCTGGCGTCTTCGGTGGTGACCACGTCGTTGGTGATGATGAGCGGCTTGATGCCTCTGCGGATAAGAACGGGGGTGACGGCTTCGATGATGGCCGTCTTGCCGGATCCGACCGGGCCGCCCACGCCGATGCGAGTGATTTTTTTCATTGCGTATTCCTTTTCAAAAAAGAGGTGGAGGATCTTTCCGGAACGGATGGCCGGATCAGCCCATGAACAGCCGCACGTGCGCCTTGACGTGGTTGGCGGCGAGGATGTCGGTCATGGGAGCGTAATTGGACATCTGTTCCAGCGGCGTCCGCATGGCGGTCCGGCACATGGCGTCGAAATCCCGCGTCAGGCTGTAGAGCACGCGCTGCATATCAATATGGCTGATGCGCATGATACGCATGGATGCGTTCAGGATGGTCATGGCGACGCCGTACTGGTGGACGGTAAGGACTTCGTCGAGCGTTCCGGCGTCGAGCTTCTCCTGCGTGGAGAGGCCCATTGCCACGAACTGCACGGCGAGGGAGACCGGGTAGGTCCCTGGAGCCCTGCCGTCCTTGACGGTGTCCCGCCAGCCGATGACAAGGGGGTTCTCGGTGATGTCCGCTCCCATTTCCGCGAGCTTGCGCCCCATACGGGTAGCCATAAGTCTGTTTTCTTCATTGAGTTTGCGGCACAGTACCTCACGGTCAATACGGATCAGCTCTTCCAGATCCCCGGAGAGGGCCGCGCGCGTCGCCCAAACGACGGCCACGGCATCGCCTTTCGCCGCCTGTTCGAGAGCCGTATGCGTATATTGACGCAGGGTTTCGGTATCGTAGACCACGCCTTTCTGGACTGCCGACTCTAGGCCGTTTGAAAAGGCAAAGGCCCCCACTGGGAGCATGGAGTCGCCGAACTGCATCATTCTGGAGAGAGAAAGAATATTTTTCACGGTATGCTCCGGGGCCTTAGTTATGGCAGTGGCCGTCGTGGCAATGTCCTTCGTGTGCGTGCGTGTGGTGATGGCCATGGTGGTGCGCATGTCCGTCGGGAGACGCGTGGGTGTGGCCGCCGTCCATGGGGCGCTCCGTGCCGCCGAACAAACGGCGGGCCTGCGTGGGTTCGAGGAGCTCCACGATCTCGGAACCGGGCGCAAAGCGGAAGGTAATGTCTTTGAAATGATGGGTATTCATGACTGAATTCATGACGAGGCGGTTCACCGCCATGGGAACGTATACGAAGCCGTTCTGTACGATGGCGGGCCAGTGCTGGTTGCCGAGGGCATGCCCGAGCTGGACGCAGCGTTCGATGAGCTGCTCGGGGGGCAGCTTTTGGAGGCCGCTGAGATCGATGACAAGCACATCGCACAGATCGATTTTGCAGATAACGGCCTGTTTCATTTTTTCGTCCCAAAGGAGGACGTCGCCATCATGGAGGAAGGCGTTGCGATCGAGGGATACTGCAATGGCCTGGCCATTTCGGGTATCTTTGCGGAGCCTGTTTTTCTGCGCGTCCCATTGGCTGAGTTCAAGCGTATCAATGGCGGCATCGGCCAGCCGAGCTTTCCACACGGGATCGTTGCTGTTGCCGAGTACGTTTTCTACGAGTTGCATGGAGTTTCCTTTCTATGATGCTTTCGGCGGTAAGAGACACCGCCCTTAACCCACTGTGAAAGAGGTTCACCATTACAGCCTTGCAGCCGTATCCCGGTGAATTTAAAGGCGTCATGCGAATCTGGTCACTGAAACAAATTTTTTAAAATTGTTGCAGTTGGAGGGGTTGGGGAGGACGCTTTTTTTACAAAGCGTCCTCCCTAGCGATTCAACCGTTAACTGAAGAAATAAAGCTGGCCGAGGGCGACCTTTTCGGCCGGCTTAACGGTGGCATGCACACCGTTGACTTTGACCGCGAAGGTTTCGGGATCAACTTCGATTTTGGGCAGGTTGCCGTTGCGCACCATGTCGTGCTTGTTCAGACCGCGGATGTTGCACACAGGTTCGACGCAACTGCGCAGGCCGAGCTTTTCGCGGATGTTCCGCTCCATGGCGGCCTGTGAAACGAAGGTGATTCGTGTGCGGGGCTTGGCGAGACCCATGCCGCCGAACATCGGGCGGTAGTAGGTAGGCTGTGGCGTGGGCAGGGAAGCGTTGGGATCACCCATGTTAGCCCAGCTGATCATGCCGCCCTTGATCACCATTTTGGGCTTGGCGCCGAAGAACTGCGGTTCCCAGAGTACGAGGTCGGCATACTTGCCTACTTCCACGGAGCCGATGAGGTGGCTGACGCCCTGCGTGATAGCGGGGTTGATCGTCAGTTTTGCCACATAGCGCAGGACGCGGAAGTTGTCGTTGCCGGGCGCATCCTCAGGGAGTTTGCCGCGGGCGGCCTTCATTGCGTCAGCGGTCTGGATCACGCGGAGCCAGTTTTCACCTACGCGGCCCATAGCTTGCGAGTCGCTGGAGATCATGGAGATGACGCCCATATCATGCAGTACGTTTTCAGCGGCGACGGTTTCGGCGCGTACGCGGCTTTCGGCGAAGGAAACGTCGGAGGGCACGTTGGGGTTCAAGTTATGGCAAACCATGATCATGTCGAACAGTTCCGACTGAGTGTTGATGCCGAAAGGCAAGGTTGGGTTTGTGGAACTGGGCAGCACGTTGGGATGGCTCGCCACACGCAGGATGTCTGGAGCGTGTCCGCCGCCCGCACCTTCCGTATGGAAGGTATGGATGACGCGGCCCGCGATGGCGTCGATGGTGTCTTCCACATATCCGGATTCGTTCAAGGTGTCAGTGTGGATGGAAACCTGCACGTCCATATCGTCGGCGACGCTCAGCGCAGCGCGGATCATGGCGGGCATGGCCCCCCAGTCTTCATGTACCTTGAAGCCGCACGCGCCGGCCTCAATCTGCTCGACCAACGGGACACTGTTGTAGGCGTGCCCCTTACCGAGGATGCCCATGTTCACAGGCATGGCGTCGATGGCTTCCAGCATTTTGCTGATGTTCCACGGACCGGGGGTGATGGTCGTACCGTTGGTGCCGTCGGTGGGGCCGACTCCGCCGCCGAAGAAGGTGGTTACGCCATTGGAGAGAGCGGCATACCCCTGTTGTGGAGAGATATAGTGGACGTGGGAGTCGATGCCGCCGGCGGTGAGGATAAGATGTTCACCGGTGATGGCGTCAGTGGAATTGCCTACGATGAGATCGGGATCGACGCCATTCATCATGGACGGGTTGCCGCTCTTGCCGATACCCACGATCTTACCGTCCCTGATTCCCACGTCGGCTTTAATGACACCCTGCACGGCATCAATGACGGTGACGTTGGTAATGACGAGATCAAGCACGCCAGCATCGCGGTTCAAGCGGGCATCACCGCCCATGCCGCCGCGCAGGGTTTTGCCGCCGCCGTACATGGACTCGTCACCGTAGTGGCGCAAGTCCTTTTCGATTTCAACATAGAGATCCGTATCCCCAAGCCGGATTTTGTCCCCAACGGTCGGGCCGAAGAGGGCAGCGTGTTCCTGACGAGAAATTGTTGGCATATGAAACTCCTTTCCGTCGCGCCGATGGCGCGGGAACTACTTTTTGGCGTTCTTGAAACCGAGCTTGTCGGCACGTTCCTCGTTGATGACCCGTTCGTGTTCGTCCCCGGTCCAGCCGTCCACAAGATTGTTGAATCCATAGGTGCCGGAAGTCCCGCCAATGGTGACGAGGGATACGGTTTTCTCATCGCCCGGCTCGAAACGGATGGCGGTCGTGGAGGAGATGTTCAAACGCATGCCGTAAGCGGCGTGGCGATCAAATTCGAGGGCGCGGTTCACTTCGAAAAAGTGAAAGTGTGAGCCGACCTGAATGGGGCGGTCGCCGGTGTTGCGGACTTTGAGGGTAACTGTCTTGCGCCCCGCGTTGAATTCAATGGGAGCGGAACCAAGGATCAGGCCGCCGACCGGCGCTGTGGTTTTGTTCGGAGTCTTGTTGGTCATGGAAAAATCCCCCTTTAGTTGATGGGGTTGTGAATGGTGATGAGGCGGCTCCCATCGGTGAAGACGGCTTCCACCTGCACGGAAGGGATCATTTCGACCACACCTTCCATGACGTCGTTGCGGGTGAGGACTTTGCGGGTTTCGGCCATAACTTCTTCGACGGTCTTCCCGGCGCGGGCTTCTTCAAGTGCGGCGGCGGAAAGCACAGCCACTGTTTCGGGATGGTTGAGCTTCAAGCCTTTGGCTTTCCGCTTGAGCGCGACATTGGCCAAGGTATGAATCATGAGCTTGTCGAGCTCGCGAGGAGTAAGGTGCATATGAGCCTCCTTTGCAGTATCTGTAGTACATATGATATAAATGTAATATACATGTTTCATGATGAGTACGTCACGTCATGAAACAACAAAAGGCTAACAATGCATGTGAAATATGAACAATTATAAAGAGTGTTATACTGTTTTATTTTTTAAGAAAATAAAATATGGAATTATAATAATATTTATATATTTGGATTGTATATTATTCATGTTATTATAATTTAATAGAATATGAACTAAATATTAAATTAATATATAAGATACGAATTGTATATTGTTCACCAATCTAAAAGAATAAAAATAATATGGTATATAGTGAGACAGCATTCAATAATGCTATACGGTATGCCACGTGCCGATAAAAATACAGGGAGAGGCCATGCCGGGAAAAAGTGACTTGACGTTGTTGTTCGGAGTCCGCTTGCTAAGCGCTATGGGAGTCACGTTGATTCTTCCGGTCATGCCGGCAATGGCGCGGACATTCGGCCTGAGTATTGCGGAGGCAGGGATGGTGGTTGTCTGCTTTACATTAGCGGAAGCCGCAATGACGCTTGTTGCAGGAGTGCTGTCCGATCGGTTCGGGAGAATGGCGGTTTTACTTCCAGCTTTGTTGGTATTTGCCGGAGGGGGGATTTTGTGTCTTTTTGCGGAGAGTTGGCGAGATGTGTTGATCTGCCGTGTTATTCAAGGGATTGGTGCCGGGCCGCTTGGTGTGCTCTATACCATCCTTGCGGCGGATATGGTGGATGAAAAGCATCTGCCGCGTATCATGGGGCGGCTTACAGCTGTTTCGAGCCTTGGAACCATCATTTATCCCATTATTGGCGGCCTCATCGGGGAATGGTCATGGCGGGCGCCGTTTTTCGTCTTCACGTTGGCCCTGCCGATAGCGGTTTTGTCTCTTATGGTGACGCTGAAAAAGCCGCAGGGGGTAATGGACTGGCGGCGTTACTGGAAACAAACGGGGAATATTCTATGCGAGAGGAGGGCCATTGGCTTCTTCCTGCTAGTATTTTTGTGCTACTGTGTCATCTATGGGCCCATTAACACCTGTTTCCCGATGATGGCTGAAGCAAAATACCACGCAACTCCGTCCCGCATCGGTCTCGTTTTTTCGTTTGTGGCCATCGGCTCCTACCTAGCGGCTACAGGGCTTCCCCGCCTCCATACAAAATGGGCTTTCCGTACACTCATTTTGGCGGCAGGGGTTTGTTATACTCTGCCGCTGGCTTTCTTATCCTTTATTCCTGAGTTATGGCTTTGTGCGGTTCCCTTATTCGTGTCCGGTGCGGCGCAGGGGCTTTCCTTACCCATCATCAATGATAAGGTAGCACTGCTCGGTACGCCCAGTGATCGTGCAGCCATCCTTGCGGTGAGCGAGACGTCCGTTCGTGTAAGCCAGAGTGTATCGCCGCTCCTGTTCAGCATCATTTCCATGAAATGGCTTTGGAATGGTGCGTATTTCTTTGGTTTTACCGTAAGTATTTTGATTGTGCTGGTGGCATCTTTTTTGTTTCAACCACGTATTACTTCCACTCAGAAATAAAAAATATTCATTCTTATCAGCATATAGTAGACAGGAGAATATCCATATTTTCATATCATAAGAGCGTACCTAGTCGAACAGATTGTATTTTATTATACTGCAAGAAAAGAGCATGGTATCATGGTGTATTCTTTTTATTCTAGTATGCAATTGTATAAAACACAGTGTCTCACAGGGACGGTATGTTCCTTGATGTGATGCAGATTTTGACTTTTGTGATTCTGAACTACTTTTTTTCTATGGTTGATATCTTATATAGCTAACTATTTTAAATTATGTATTTTTTATGGATGAACTTGCGCTCATGTAGGGGGGCGTAATCTCTTTAAGCAACAGTCCATTAGCGGCTTTGCTATAATTGTTTCTTCTCGTTTTTATAGGAGAATTTCTAGAAGAAAGGAGTGCCCATGTTTGAGTCTGCGGCATTAGGCCGGAGTTACCCGGCAAAAGAATATGCAGCTATTGAAAGTGAGCTGCGCATGAATCTATTCAAGGCACAGGGGTTCTGCATTGAACACAAGCTCCCTGTCTTAATCACCATAACTGGCGTGGATGGTTCCGGGCGTGGGGCGGTTGCTAATATGCTTTCCGAGTGGATGGACGCCAAAACGATCCGAAACCATGTCTTTTGGATGCAGACGGATGAGGAGCGGACGCGCCCTGATGCATGGCAGTTCTGGAACAAGCTGCCCGCTAGGGGCGAAATTGGGGTTTTCTTGGGAGGCTGGTATGATGGAACCCTCAGGCGTTTTGGCTGCGGAGAGATCAGCGAGGGTGAGTTTAATGCGTCGATGGACCGCTGGAGGAGGCTTGAACATACCTTAGTGTCATCCGGGACGGTCATCATCAAGCTCTGGCTTCACCTCAGCAAGAAAGTACAGAAAGCCCGTTTCAAAGAGCGCCTGAAACACCAAGAGATCCACCACTTCACTCCTTATGATAAAAAGGGTGCCGAGAACTATGACGGTCTTGTAAGTGCGGCAGCCAAGGCCATTACTCTGACGGATAGGGTGGATGCACCTTGGACTATCATTGATGCGTATGATGCCAATTTTCGTAATGCATCGGTGGCACGGGCCATTATTGGGGCAGTTGAAGCGGCAGTTACCATAAAGCCGCGGAGTGCTGCCTCGGCGCTTCCTGCGAAAGCGGGCAAAGAGGTGATAGGGCAGATTTCCGCTTTGGATGCCATCGATCTTTCCAAGACCTGTGAACGCGGGGCATATAAGAAGGAATTGGCTGAGCTACAGTCGGAAGTATATGATTTGACGTATAAAGCCTATAAAAAGGGGATCTCCAGCACGATTCTCTTTGAAGGCTGGGATGCGGCGGGCAAGGGTGGCGCTATCCGAAGGCTGACGGCGGGGATAGATGCCCGGATTACCCGTGTCATCCCCATCAGTGCTCCTACTGATGAAGAACTCGCCCATAACTATCTATGGCGGTTTTGGCGCCATATTCCACGGGCGGGATTTGTCACGATTTATGATCGCTCATGGTATGGCAGGGTATTGGTGGAGCGGGTGGAAAAGCTGACGCCGCCGGAGGACTGGAAACGGGCCTATGCGGAGTTGAACGGTTTTGAGGACAACTGCAGGAGCATAACAATATTCTGCTCAAGTTCTGGCTGCATATTTCCCCGGAGGAGCAATTGAGGCGGTTCAAGGAGCGGGAAGAGATTCCGTGGAAAAACTACAAGATTACCCCGGATGACTGGCGCAATAGAGAAAAATGGCCCGCCTATGTGGAAGCCGCCGATGAGATGTTCCTCCGGACAAGTACAGAGTATGCGCCGTGGCATATCATTCCAGCCGAAGATAAAAAATATGCACGGCTGGAGGTAATACGGATATACCGGGACGCCCTCAAGAAGGCCTTGGAACAGAAAAAGAAGAAATGAACTCCACAGGCGGATAACCCTCTGTCGGAGGAGTGAATAAATCCTGAAACCCTTCAGGCGAACAGAAAATGCGCTCTCCATTCCATTGGGAACGGAGGGCGCGTTTTCTAAGGTAAAGAATGAAATTTTGCTGCCTTGGTGAGCTTACCTCAATATAAGGAAAGATATTGCTATGCGGAGTGGTGTTTGATTTTTTTCTGAACAAGAAGGTTGACGCCAATGGTTGTCAGGACGGAAAATGTCATCCAAAGCACTCTTCCAAGGGGAGACCATTCACTGAGCGGCGTATATTTCCAGAACAGGAACACATCAAACATGAACCAAAACACCGCAGCAAGGGCAAAGACAATTAAAAGAAGAAAAAAGTAAAAGATACGTTTGATGATAAATTCAAATTGGGGGAATTCCATAGCGTTTTCTCTGAATACGTTTATGAGTGTCTAAACAAATACAATTTCCAGCCAGAAGCACTTTTCGAGAGGCTGGAATGAAAAGAGGCTCAACACCTGTAAAACGTTCCTATTGCGCAATGCAGCTTGCCCTACAGACCGTACGCATGGCTATATTTGCTCATGGACTTTGCTCTGTCATATACAGAATAACATGAACTGTCTAGAAGGAACCACCATTTTTTAGGAAGGAACGGGAGCCCTGATGGGAGGAGGGGCAACCCCCTTTTTAGGTTAGCGGTTGCGTCCCTTGCTGCATCGCGCTATCACCGTCCGGGTATAAGCCCGAGGAAAGGAGATGAGCATGGACTTCATAAAGGTATACGAGCGGATCAGAGAGGGCGGCATGGAGGCGGAATGGGGAACCCTGAATAATGGCTTGCCGCAGATCAGTGTGCGGGTTTTGGGGATTACCTTTTTCGTTGTGCCGGATCACTTTCCCGGGTACGCGAAAGCGGAGAGCGACTTCATTTGCCTCAGGACGTTCATGCCTATGGAAACGGTCAATCTGTGCCACAAAGCGTTTCTTGATGCCGCCTTTAATAAAATTGCCAGCAACATTCGGATGGTAAAAATATACAGTGTGGAGAATGATGGTATTCTCTATGCCTTTTTCGAGATACAGACGCTGAGTACACCTGAAGATTTCGTTCAGAGGTTATCCTCATATGCAAAAGAGTGTGTGCGTGCCATCAGGGATGTGGCGGCATTCGTCAACAGCCACCCTTCACTTGCGGAGGGCTAAGAAGAGTTATCGGTGACACACAAAAAGCCCTATCCGGGAAGGCGGATAGGGCTTTTTTCAAGGCTGAGACAGCCCGTTATTCTTCAAAGGTTCCTTTCTTGCACAGCCGACCTTCCCGCATCATGCACTCGCCGCGTGCGATAACCGTATGCAGGGCCAGATCGGGCGTGAGCAACAGAACGTCTGCATCGGCCCCAACCGCAATGTGCCCTTTCCGGGAGAGGGAAAAAGCCTGGGCCACGTTGCGGGTAACCGGGCAAAGCGCTTCGGAGAGCGGCATACCTTCTTTTACGCAGTCAACGAACTCCGTATGGAGGCTGCCGAGGTCAGAGGCCACAAGTCCGCTGACACTGCCGTCGTCTCCATAACGTGCCGCGCTGCCGTTGCCGTCCGAACTCATCAGGATACGCTCCTTGGCAACTCCCTGACGCACGGCAGCGGCAATGGCTTCTGACGGTTTCAGGGTGTCCGGGCCCAAGGTTTTGGCATTCAGGCCGGAAGAAATGTCCATGAATCCGCCTTTGGTGACCAACTTGATCGCTTCGGAAAAGGTGAAGGGGTTTCGGTTGATGTGTGTAGCGATCAAGTGACGCCCTAGGTGCGGCGCACGTTCCAATGCGGAGAACACACAGGAAAGCCCTTCCGCCGCCGCACCGATATGCATGATCAGCATACCGATGAATCCGCGGAGCATTCCGCCTACGCGGGCTTCCGTGGCAACGGCAAGCAGGGTTTCGACGGAAACGGGAGCGACCCGATGATCCGCAATGGCAATCTTGCCGCCGCGAACCTTTTCAATGAAGGCAATATCCGAACGGATTGAGCCGGTCAGCGTCGGAGAAGGTACAGGATACCCTCCTGACATAATAAAAGTGCTGACGCCTTCTTCTTCAAGAGCGTTCGCTTTGGCGAGCACTGCATCGACATGCCGGGTTACTCCATCAGTGCCGAGAAGCCCACCAACGGTCGTCACACCCGAACGGATGAGCTTTGAAAGGGGAAGAGGAGGAACTTGCGAAGAGAATCCTGCCTCACCGCCTCCTCCTGTAATGTGGACATGCGCGTCAATGAATCCGGGAACGGCAAAAAGCCCTTTACCATCCATCTGTTGCACGGGATCAAGCCATTCTGGGATGGAAATATTCTGTGCAATGGCGGCAATGCGATCGTTGATGATCAGGATATCGCTGGTTCCAAGGGGATCGGGAGAAAAAACGGAGGCATTACGTATAAGAATAGTGGCCATGATGTTTTCCTTTGGAAGGAGCCGTCGCCTCTTTCGAGGCGGCGGTTTGGGGATAGATGCGTAACGATGCTTACCCTACTAGGAATTCTTTGTTTTCTTCCGCCATTTCCTCTGGAGTAAGCCGGGTCATGTTGATGTTAAACGCCGCGTAAAGGATGGACATGAGGGGCGTGAGGTACAGGACGAACGCCCACGGTGCGTAATCCATATATGATACGCTGAGCATGCTCATGGGGAAGAGGGCATTGGAGGCCCAAGGCACAAGAGGGCCTCCGAGCGTCCCGGCATCCTCAACGACCCGGGAGCAATTTTCAGGGCGGTAACCGCGCTTGCGGAACAGAGGTGCCATGACGGTACCGTTCATGACGATGCTGAAGTAAGCGGCGGCCGTCAGCATGAGCGTCCCATAGCCGATGAACAGTGTAGCGAGCACCAGAGAAAGGCCGGAAGTCGCACGGCGGGCCACAGGCTCCAACACGGCATCGATAATCCCTATGTGGCGGAGCATGCCGCCAAGCCCACAGGCAAAAATAACCAGCGCAGCGATGTCGAGCATACTGGTGATGCCGCCGCGGTTCAGCAGCTTCGCCAACATAGGATTGGCAAAATCAGCCTTGTAGCCGCTCCACATGGAGTTGAAGGCGGTAGTTAAATCCATACCGGCATAGCCAACGGCGATGAGGACGCCGAAAAGCGCACCGCTGACGATGGCGAGGACGGGATTGGTCTGGCGGATCAGCAGGCCGAGCACCAGCAGCATGGGCAGGGCGGGGATGATGCCGATTTGGAAGTGTTCGCTGAGTCCAGTGAGGATGGCATTGAGCTGGGATGTATCGGCTATGCCGGAGCTCTGTTTGAACCCGATGATTGCATACAGGATGATGGTAATGATGTAGGCGGGCGTAATCGTGTTCACCATGTGGCGGACATGCCGGAGCAACGGAACCCCGCTGACTGCGGCGGCCATATTGGTGGTATCGGAGAGAGGAGAAAGCTTATCGCCGAAGAATGCGCCGCAGATGATGGAGGCTGCGGTAATGCCCGGATCAAAGCCGAGGCCGGCGCCAATCCCCATGATGGCAAGGCCGACCGTTCCGATTGTACCCCATGAAGTCCCTGTCGTAAGTGACGTTACCGAACACAGAATCAGGCTTGTCACGAGGAAGAGGCTGGGGGAAATGATCTGGAGGCCGACATAGATCATGACCGGAACCGTTCCGGCGGAAATCCATGCCCCAATAAGAGCTCCGACACACATCAAAATGATGACGGCGCCCATGGCCCTCTGGATGAGTTCATACGCGCCGACTTCAAGTTCCGTATACGTATAGCCCAGACGCCGGGCAAACAGGGCACAGACAACCCAACAAGACATCATGAGCAGGTGAAGTTTCAAGTTAAAGAAAATCATCCCGCAGGCAATGATTGTGACGATGGAAAGCAGCGTAAAAAGGGCGAAGGCAAGTGTCGGTTTCCTATGCGTGGTCACAGTCGGTCTCCCTGTAGTTGTATTGTCGGGTTTGAAAAATCTGGAGGGCTCTTCCTTATTTCCGCAAGATACAGAGAATCCGATGTCATACTCGTCGTCCCGGCATTCAAAGTCGGAACAACTTCCCAGACGTACGAGCTGAAGTCTGTTTTTGTCAGGTTTTCTATAAATAAGGAAAAGATTCGATTGCAGCTGGCATTCCAGATAATCGCTCCATTTGCCGGGCAGCGTGTGCGTCGGCATACCCACCATGAATTCAAGATCACGCGCCAGAATGGAAAGCAGGTCTTCAACAGCTTGTTTCCGACCCGGATCCCGGCAGACTCTTTTCAAGTCCTCCTTGAAGGTTGGGGTTGCTTCAATTGTTCTCATCGATGCTGTCCATGAGTGATGTGACAGACTCGAAGGATTCCAAGGAGCCCACCTTCACATCCTCCATAGCTCGGATTGTGTTTGTATTGGGAACCCTGATTTCAAAAGGCAAAGCCTTTTCTGCCGCCACACGGACAAGGAGCAGACGCACAGCATCCGAAAGAGACAGGCCCATGCCGTCCAGAGCGGCACATGCTTCGCGTTTGAGCTTTTCGTCAACACGGATGTGAACCATTGTCGTATTAGCCATACCCACCTCGTATCGTATTTGAGTTATTATGTATCTCAATTGAGATAGTGTCAATCTAACATCCTGAAAAAAGTGACTACTCAGAAATAATTCCGTTGGTTACTGCTTAAAAACAATTTTACCTGTAATTACAGTATAATATATTTAGAGATTTGATATGCACACAAAAAGAGGGCGGACTTAAGCCCACCCTCATGCCTATTTGATTTCCTAGGTGAATACTTAGATACTTTCCTCAGCTGCGGCGGATTCCCTGGCGGCAGCCCTTTTATTGCCCAACATATGTAAAATAAACACGCTGATGAGCAGCAGGATAAGTGAAGAGCCGAGGCTCAACAACAGGTTGGCTTTGGTAAAACCTGCGACCACATATCCGACGAAGCAGCAGAAAGCCACTATGCACGCATAGCCCAACTGTGTGGATACGTGCTCGATATGATTGCAGCCTGCACCGGCACTGGAGAGAATGGTCGTGTCCGAAATGGGGGAGCAGTGATCCCCGAACACGCTGCCAGCGAGAGTTGCGGAGAGGGAAACCACCACCAGCTCCGGATCGACAGCCTGAGCGACAGGGACGATGATAGGGATCAGGATGCCGAAGGTTCCCCATGCCGTGCCCGTGGAGAAGCTCAAAAAGCCCGCAATCAAAAACACGATGGCAGGAAGGAGTGCCCCGGAAACGCCTCCGCCCTCCACGAGGGACTGCACGAAAATAGGTGTCTGCAGCAGATCACGGCAGACACCGCTGATTGTCCATGCCAATACCAAAATAATATTGGCGGGCAACATGGTTTTCATTCCTTCAACGGCCCCGTCCATAAACGTCCTGAAAGACAAAAGGCCACGGGGAACAAAAAGCAAGAAGGAGACGGCAAGAGCGCCAACGGACGCCCAAACAAGGGCTTTGGCGGCGGTACAGTTGCCGAAAGCCGCGCCCATGGTGTGGAACGCCGGATCTTTTCCCCAGTAACCACCGTTGTAAAGGAGGCCGAGTACGGCAAAAACAATCAGGCTGCCGATGGGGATCAGCATATCCCATACGGTACCGCGTTCCGCTGGTTGAACTTGCTCCTTGGAACTTCCATCAACAGCGCCAAGATCGCCGTGCTGCGCGTGTTCCTCAGCTATGCGCATGGGGCCGAAATCCGAATTTGTCAGGCAGATGAGCCCCACCATAGCGATGGAGAGCAGAGCGTAGAAATTATAGGGGATGGTGGAAACAAACGCGGCAAAGTCACTGGTGAATGCCCCGGTTGTCTTCAGGTTGCTTCCCACTGCGGCAGCCCAGCTGGAAATAGGTGCGATGATACAGATGGGCGCGGCCGTGGCATCAATAATATAGGCCAGCTTAGCGCGAGAAATTTTGTAGGAATCGGTGACAGGCTTCATAACCGTGCCGACGGTAAGGCAATTGAAATAGTCGTCGATGAAGATGAACGCCCCCAGACCGCCGGTGGATAACAGGGCGGCCTTTCGGCTCTTGATCTTGCGTGTAGCCCACTTCCCGTACGCTCTTGTCCCCCCCGCCATGGAAATAGTGTAAACCAACGCCCCAAGCAGTGTGCAGAAAATCAGAATGTTGAAGTCGACTTTATTGCCCATAGTGTCAAAAGCCGATTCAATGGTGCCCATGAACAGGACATCACTATTCATCCCAACCGAATAAATGAATGTTCCCGTCAGAATGCCTATCAGCAAAGAGGAAATGACTTCTTTTGTCAGTAAAGCCAAGGTGATGGCGATAACTGGCGGCAGCAGCGAGAGCCATCCTGCATAATACGGTTCCACGATTTCATCCTCCGTGCAGCCGATGCGAATCCGGCAACATTTTTTATGCTCCTCTAAGCTCCGTAACGTCCACGTGGGCAATCGGCATAAGCCGTCCGTTTCTTGCCACGTATGAACATTCCCCATATGCCGGGCAGAGTGGAGCAGTATTCAAGAAAGCTGTTCAGGGACAAAAACAGCATGAAAAATATGCCATTCGGGTGACTATAATACAGGCTAAGGGGGATTGTACACCTGTTTTTATTGGGAATGAGTGCCATTGGATTACGGAATAAAGGCGCTGTGTTCCAGATGTCAGACAACAGAGTATATAGCTCATAATTTATATAAATTATGTAAATTTTTAAAATCTGACACACAACCCTTTCTATTTAATAAAAATAACTACCAAATATTCTCCACCATAAAATCAAAAAAGCAAATACTGCGCCAAACCTTGGCGGGATTAACTGTCCGATTGTTTTTCAACATAGCCCACTTGACAATGCGTCCATTTTTTATACCGTAAGCCTGTAAATTGCGGATACTATCATAGGATAGCTTCTCGGTTACTTTTCATCATATCGAGGAGAAAGTGCGGCATTCAGCCGTATTTTTGGATAGAAACAGGATGATGCTATGAAACGATTTGGTGTGATTGGTGCTGCGTTGTTGTTGCTCTCTGGTTGTGCCGCGAACGATACGGGAACCCCCTCAAATCTTGAAGGCGCTGTTTCTGAGGCTCCTAGTGCTGACGCGTCTGGCCCTGCCGTGACAGACGGGAAGCTGCATACGTTAAGCGTTGAATTAATGACGTATCAGGGAGGGACAAGTGGGGCTAGGGAATACGTTGTCGCTCAAGCGAAACAGGCTTGCGACAGCATCAATCAAGAGGTCTATATCGAAAACCTTACTTCGGAAACGACATGGCGCGGGGGCAGGGCAGAGTTGACTTTTGCCTGTGTCGACAAAAACGATTCCCGCCTTAAACAATAGCGGATAAATCAGCCACACCGCGTTTTTGTGGGTTGTATGAATAAAAAACTCCCCGGTTAGATTCGGGGAGTTTTTTATTGGTTCTCTGATATTCTATTGAATACAAAACAAAAAAGCTAGGCACGCATAACAGGAAATTCAAGGACAATGGCTGTCCCGCCCCCCTGTGCCGCTACAGCTCGGATAGTGCCACGGTGATCCGCAACGATCGATTTGACAATGGCCAGCCCCAACCCTGTGCCTCCCTTTTTGCGGGAAAAATAGGGTTCAAACATGCGTTCCCGTTCTTCCGGTTGCAATCCCGGGCCATTATCGGAAATGATGAGCCTAAGGCTGCCTCGTCCCCGGTCGTGGACAGCCGTAATGCGTACCCGTTTTGAGGCTTCGGGCGGCAGAGTACCCAGAGCTTCCGCCGCATTGGTAAAAATATTCAATAAGGCACGGTGCAGCGCGGCGGGATCCAAAGCTATCTTGGGTAAGCGTTCAGGCAGATGCAAATCCCAAGTGACGCTGCTGTGACTCGTGCGGAAGAGCGTTGTAAGCTCATCCAGCAGCGGAGCGACATCATTGGGTGAAAGCTGTACTTCCGGAAGCTTTGCAAAAGAGGAAAATTCTTGCACCATTTCCTGCAGTCGCTCGACTTGTTTGACGATAAGATCGGTACATTGACCAAATGCCGGATCTTCTATCTGCTTGCCGAATTTCCGATCCAATCGCTGCGCCGATAACTTGATCGGGGTAAGGGGATTTTTGATTTCATGAGCGATGCGCTTTGCGACTTCGCGCCATGCCGCCATCCGCTGCATTTTTTCGAGTTCCGTAATGTCTTCAACGACAATGACATATGCCCGGATACCGCCTGGCCCGGAAAGTGCAACCGCATGCAATATAAGCTTCCAGCTCCGATCTCCAAGCAGGAAATCTTCCTGCCGTTTCCAGTTTTGCTCAGGGTGTTCGCACAACGTTTCAAGCATGGAAACAAAAATATTGGAGTAACTTCTCGGAAGAAATTCCGCAGGGTTTCTCCCTGTAAGCTTTTCGGGCTGAGCATCAAAAATGGAGCTTGCCGCTTTGTTCATTGTCTGGATACGCCCATCCGCATCCAAGGTGATCACGCCAGTAGTGATATTATCAAGCACTGTTTCGATGTAGCGATTGTGTTCGGCCAGCATCGCGTTGGCGTGAGTCAGGCTCATCCGTCCTTCTTGAAGATCTTTAGCCATATGGTTGAATGACTGTACAAGAAGTCCCAGCTCATCAGCCCCCTTGTCCTCAAGACGGAAATCGAGATCGCCTTGTGCAATGCGCGTAGTCCCTTGCGCCAAAGCCAAAATGGGGGCCGTGAACTCTTTGGACAGGCGGAAGCCGAACCATACGGAACCAAAGATGGTAATCATCCCCAGCACGCCCAAAATAAGCAAAAAGGAAACTTTAAGCGGTTTCTTGAGTTGCTTGAGCTGAGCGTATTCCTCGAAGCCCTTCGAAATCCGCTCCAGTTTGGCCAGCAAGCCCTGCCCAATGCTTTCCGCAGTAATAAGGTAGCCTGTTTTGCCGCCATCGATCGCCAAGACACCGATGACGTAATCGGCGTCATCCGTTGCCCAGAGCAAAGACCCAAATGTCGCTCGGGCGACATGGGCCCAATCGATACGCGTACGTGCTTCCTGCCATCCTTCTGTAAAGGCTTGAGGTGCGTGCCAATACAGTTCTTTTTCCTGCGGTGTAACAAAGCCTACTAAGGTAAGGCCGTATTCTTTTTGTTTTGTTTGAAGAAGCCTGTTGACGCTGGAGGCCGTCCAAGCGATGCGACGTTGTGCCGCTTCCTGAGCGATCGCCTCGGAACGGCTGTGCAGGCGTTCCGCCGCCGCCGCATAAAAACTTTGCCCCACGTCAAGAGCCGCCTGAAGGGAGGTTTCCGTCTGCCGGGTAAACCAATAGTCGACGCTGGTTGCAACGACACGGTTGGATGCCAAGAACATGATAACCGTAGGGATCAGAGAAAGCGAAACAAAAACGACGACAAGACGAGTACGGATTTGGGCGCCGAACACTTTTCTGCGCCGCTCCATGATCAGCTTTACGACATTCCGGGCGACAAGGAACAGAATAACAAGCATGAAGATGGAGTTGATGTTCAGCAGGGCGATGAACATCCACGAGTCCACACCGTAAAGCGTGAGCTGCGTCCATGTTCCCCCTAACACCAACAAGAGCAGAAGAAAAGCCGCCAAGAGTTCATAACGCCTGCGGCGTCGTTCCCGTTCATCGGGAACGCCAATCTGGACTACTTTCTCCTGTTCTGCCATGCATACCCTCCAGCCTTAGAAAATAAAGTCCTGAGAAAAGGATAAGGGGGGAGTGACTTCCCATGACCAGAAAAAAAGTGCTTTTTCCAGCCACGGCGGAACTTCGGCGTGCTCCAGAGTAATCTTGAGTTGGACACGATAGTTTTCCCCAGAAACAAGCGGTGCCTGCAAAGGAAGGAGAAAATCCAAATGCTGAAAAGCTGAGGCAAGCAGGGTATCAAACTGTTTTTGCCGCACAATGGGTTGCCCCGGAGACGACAAAATGAACTCGCGGGAAAGCAAGTCATGGCGCAACTGGTATGAGCGCGATTCCTCAGAGAGGACTTCATTGGAGAGCAGGGTACGGACACGCTCAAGAGCAAGTTTGCACGTCAATGTCATTACGGCGCCATCCCGCAATTGGGCTCGAACCACCCCGTCGTTTTCCAGCCCTATTCCCATGCTGACATCTACGCCGTCATTAAGCATTTCAACCGTAAAAGTGCGTAATTCCAGCTTTGGTGTCTGCCCATGAGAAATTGACGCGTCTGACGGCTTGAGCTCAACGGACGTGCGGTTCCCCCGTTCTTCCCTTGAGTCTGATTGGGCATAAGCTTCCGCAAAGAAAAAGAGCAGAAGGGCCAGAATCAGGCAGGCCGAAAAACCATATGGTATGCGTTGGGGTAATGACATAGGGCAAATGCTGTTGAAGATATAGAGCCTAAAATGGGTTATAAAAATACAAACACTGTTGTTTGGCACAGGAACCAAAACTTGGCAAGCACGGCTGGTGGCACACCGTCCCCCAAAAAGGTACGAGAAAAGAGCCTTGTCAGCGGTTAAAAACTGGCTATATAATCGATAACCATATTATGGAACGACGTCAGAATGGAGTTATCCCTTTATGCCTATGTACGATTTTTATTGCTCTTCCTGCTCGTGCGAGTTTGAAGACATGGTCGGCCCCAATGATGCCTGTCCGCCTTGCCCCCAGTGCGGAAGTACGGACACCGAACGGCTGCTTTCGGCCGCAAACCTAAAACACGGGGCGAAGCCTTTCAAAGTGGGCCCTGTCCGGCCAATGCCTCCCAAACCCTTGCGGGGAGGCGGTCCTTGTGGGGGCGGAGGCTGTGGAGGCTGCAGTATATAGTAGCCAAAAGCCGCTTGTATCAGCGATACAGGCGGCTTTTTTTGGAAAAAGTCCCCGGACGTATTCTTTGCCTATCCTCATCTGTTCGTACCATGCCGCATGGTTCCTGTAAATAAAGGAAGGGGCGACAAGACTGCGCTTGAGCGGGGCGGATGTATTCCTTGAATCGATGCCTTAAACAATATGATGAATAATATACTAAAAACAAAGGCGATTCTTCCGAATCGCCTTTGTTTCATGCGCACCGTTTCAATCAGGTATACATTTGATCAATGGTCGCCTTTACGGTGCGATGATGCTCGGTATCGGAATATACGGAAGCATACCGCTCGTTGATGGCTGAGAACCAATCAAGAATATCTTCATTCAACTGTGCAAAATCAGAAGAATAAACACCGTCGAACATCAGATTTTTCACAAACTGGTTCCCCGGATCGACGATTTCGATGAAACGGACTTGCTTCCAAAGGTTTACCATTTTTTGTCTTCTTGAAATCATGTATCCTGCCCCTCACAGTTATTATAAGTTAGTTCCTGTTCGCATTACTATAGGATTTCCTCCTGAAAGGGAACCCTTCTCCACGGAATGGGGCAAAAATTCCGTTTAAAAAAGAAGCTATTTTTCTTTTGCGGTTAAGGCACCGCGTGCCTCCCATATCACAAAGGGAGTGCTGAGTTGAGGGTAGGGCGGCGAAAGGTAAATCCGTGTTCCAACAGGCGGGTTGGGGACACCTTTTGTCCGGCAAGAAACAGTTCATCGGCCATATCTCCAAAAACGAGCCGTAAAAGGGGAGAAGGGAGGGGAATCCAGACAGGCCTTTTCAAAGCTCTTCCGAGAGATTGCACAAAATCATTCATGGTATTCTGCTCAGGAGCCACAAGGTTGAAGGGGCCGCCCAGTTCTTCATGGTCGAGTAAAAAAAGAATCGCGGCGACTTCATCGTCAAGATGAATCCAAGCGAACGGCTGTCTTCCTGTCCCTATCGGCCCTCCAAGCCCAAGCTGAAACACTGGGAGCAACTTGGCAAGCATACCTCCACCCAATCCCAACACGGGTGCTGTCCTGATGATGCACCGGCGAAGTCCTAAGTGCTGCTCTGCCTGCTGCGTTGAACGTTCCCATTGGATGGTAGCAGTTGCCAAAAATCCTGACCCGGCGGGACTGTCCTCGGTACATTCGGGAGCTGAAAGGCTTTCGGGCCAGAACCCATAATAACCGATTGCAGAAGCTTGTATTAATATTTTAGGTTTTACGATTGGCAGTTGCAGGGCGATGACGAGCGCCTGCCCCGCAAGAAGCCTTGAGCTGAGGATACGTTTTTTTTGTCCAGGGCTCCAACGTTTCGCCGCGATGTTTTCACCAAGTAAATTGACGACGGCATCAGCCCCATTGAGGATCTGGCTCAGGCTTGAATGATCCTGCCCATCCCATAGTTGGTATTCGGGGCCGGCAGGGGACGTTATAGCTGGAACATGCCGAGTCGGAACAACTACCTCATCGCCACGGGAAATGAGCGCCTGCGTCAGGGCTCTGCCTATGAATCCGGAACCACCCAAGAGAACGACCCGCATGCAGCTCTCCTTATTGAAACTGATCTTCCTGTAACAATAATAAAATGAGGAGGGCTTTATATGATTATTTCGGCGGATACAAAAAAAGCCGGGCTGTGTCCCGGCTCCCGGCCCTGAAAGAGTTATTTCATCTGTAGAAGCCGGTTGGAAAACTGCATACAATCAAAATTGGAGGGCTCCAGACCTCGATCGCGCAAAAGGGTTTTCCCGATGCCAAACGCAAACCACAAATGCTTGGCTTCATCCGTGCCGACCTCAGGGACTTCCGCAATGCGTTTGTCTGGGATCTTATCAAAGAGCTCGTCCGCTACTGAACTGACAAAGACCCGTTTGATATCGTACCGTTCGGCGATTTTCAGCAAAAATTCTTCGTCGGAAACGCCTTTTTCCTGAAATTCCGCGCGCAAGTTGTCAGCAAGATCAAAAACATCCATCATGCTCCTCCTCTCTGGGTACCATTGAACGCAAAAGATTCCGGACGAAGTATCGTTTCCCATTCGCTATCATGCTGTATCCATTCTGTAAACACAGAAAAAATTCAAGCTGTACCGTGGGATATCCGCAACACTCCGTCCGAGATGGAACAATGGCAGCGGAAGGGATGACGCACTCAAGGGAGTTGTTGAAGGGAAGGACAGACATACCACAAAAGAAAAAAGCTCTGTCCCCAGCAGCCTGTGTAGGGCAAGACATCGAAGGTACTTACATGGCATTCTTAATACCAGTGCGCATGAGCCACCAATTCATGGGGTACGCGGTGATGAAGCCGCAGAACATGCTGAGCTGCATCATCAGCCAAAAAACGGGCTGATCGGGTGACATGGGGCCTACCAAAAGGAATACCGCAATGGCCATCCAGCCATACATCCCCACCTGCCAAGCTGTAAGTGATAAAAAGTCCGCCTTGAAAGCCCTGATCCATAGGGAAAGCCCTCGGTTATGATTCATTGAGGACAATCCGGCATATTGGAAGAAGACCCCGATGATCAGCGCCAACACATAATCCACCGCCCATTCCCCATAGAGTGAGCTGCCAAAGAGAATGAAGGGTGCCATGCGAAAAAGGAGGGAACCTAGTAAGTCAGCAAGTGTGCATCCTGCCCCGCAATGGAGCGTTCCCGT
Organism: Bilophila sp. T19-St14; assembly: GCF_059728385.1. Taxonomy (NCBI): domain Bacteria; kingdom Pseudomonadati; phylum Thermodesulfobacteriota; class Desulfovibrionia; order Desulfovibrionales; family Desulfovibrionaceae; genus Bilophila; species Bilophila sp. T19-St14. Next base: position 575,195 of record NZ_BAAGFT010000001.1, on the reverse strand, counting down.
CATGACGCTCTTCCAATGAGAGGTATGTGAATGCGTCGGTTGCACGGGTATTTCCATGTGCATACCGGGCATGTCATGCACAGCGCCATCGTCATGGAATGGTACGCGCTGATTGGATGTTTCATAGGCCCAGATACCCAAAGGGCCTGCCCATAGCGTGATGATAGGCCAGACCAGCAACATGACGCGCATCATAGGGGCAGTCCGCCGCCGCTGTTTGGAGATAATGAACAGGCAACATAACACGCAGATGCCAACGTACGTTTCAGCAATCAGGTCGAGCCAGTACCTACTTGATTCCATGCCTATTCTCCAGATGCTTTCACCGATTCAATGACGCCCCTTCAAAAAAGAAAGGGAGAGGTTTCCCTCTCCCCAGAAGAACCGATACTCGCGCACCGGTTCCCGTTCCTGTATGGGCTGACGCCTCATGCAGGGACCCCATACTTCTTTTCTAAAGAAGAAGCATATCCGAAAAAATGATTATCATAAAAAATGAAGGAACTTCTCACTGAAGTTTACCCCAGCAAAAGCCGATGGGCGCTCTTTGGGCACGGCAGGCACTTTAAGGTATGTGCAAAGGTGAAAATTATCCCCCGCCCACGGGAGGAAAAATCCCCACGCGATCGCCATCATGGAGCAAGGCATCCTTCTCTACGCCAATACCGTTCACAAAAATGATTTTGGCTTCAGATTCCGGGATGGCAAGCCGCAGCAACAAGTCACGGACATCCGTACCGTGAAACTCCAAACTGCCGCCCGGAGGAGTCAAGGGCATGAGTGTGGCAAAACATTTGACGGTAAGTTTCATTCTGGCCTTCGGTCGAGCATGACCTGCGTGAAGGTTCCATCTTCAAGATCGAAGAACAAGGTTTCCCGCCGTACGGGTTTTCCGGTCAGGATCTGAAGTACGAGCGCGGCCTGTAAGGAGGCTGCAAGAAATGCCGTAGGCGCGAGGTTGCCGAGGATTTCGTCGGGAGTAGGGCGATCGTCTTTTCCAGCAAGAAGAGATGCAGGTCCCGCCTCTCCCGGAAAAATGGCCTTGCACCAGCCCGTCAGCCCGGCTATGCCAGCGCTGACCACGGGGACACCCTTTTCCGCTGCGGCCTTCTCAAGCGCCTGCCTGTCCGTAAGCCCTCCTAACGCATCGACGACAACATCGGCATCCCGAAACAGCTCGCACATTGAGCTGAAATCCTGCTTTTCCGTCACTGGGATGAAACGCACGTCCGAATTGATTTGCCGGGCGCGCAAACGAGCCGCTTCCGCCTTGTGAAGGCCGATATTTTCTTCCGTGGCGAGAAGCTGCCTGTTCAAGTTGGAAAGTTCAAAAATATCCATATCAACGCCGGTGATTGTACCGATGCCAAGACGCAGGAGTTCCTCAAGAACGGTGCCGCCCAAGCCGCCAAGCCCCACGATGATGACGTGGGCTTGCAAGAGCTTTTCTTGATCCGTCCGGGAAAGGAAGCGGGCGTTTCTCCAATAGCGTTCCGGTATGGCATCAAGTGCGGCGGGAGCTTCCCCGTTCGAGCTTTCAGCGTGTTTCATGGCTTTCCTAACGTAAAGGGGACAAAGCGTCGTGCGTTTCGTCCCCATTTTATATGCCTTACCGGGCATAGTCATTAAAAATTGAATACAGAATCAAGATCTTCATCCGAGACGTCCCAACGCACGTTGTGGGGGGCAACAGACTCCCGGCTGAAATACAAAGGCAACCGATCATGGGCCTTGGTGAACCCGGCGGCGGCATTGAATGCCCGTTCCTTTCTGAGGATATCCTTGCCGAGCTCCGTCACGTCATCAAGGGTCATATTCAAATCATACATGGCATTGATCGTATCAACAAGGGCCTGCATGGTTTCGGGCTGATCGAGCAGTGCGAACGCTGTAAAGATGCAATAGCCTGTGGCATCGATAGCGGCTGTGGCAATCTGCAGGTTCCGGGAGATTTCGGCCTGCCCCTCTGCGGAAAGAGGATCGGTCTTGCCGCCGCAGCCCAAAATGTTGGTCGCCACAGCGTAACCCGCCGTGTGATCCGCACCCATGGTCGTCGTGGCATACGTCACGCCCACACCCTTGACCGCACGCGGATCATAGGCGGGCATGGCCTGCCCCTTGACGACGGGAGCGCGCTCGACGCCAAAGCAGCGGGCCGTGGTAGCCGTCCCCGCCCCGAGGATACGCCCCATAGGCGTACCCTTGCCGATTTCATGAATCATGGCGATGATGCCGTCGATGTCCCCCCATTTGAGGACACCGGCTTCCATAAGTACGCCGAGAGCCGCGCCGGTCTCGATAGTATCAAGCCCGTAGTCGTCTTCAAGGCGATCACAGAGGATGATTTTATCCAAATCGTCTACGCCGCAATGGGCTCCATGCGACCAGACGGTTTCGTATTCAGGCTGTTTGGAAACGAACTCGCCGTTTTCATCAACGCAGATGCCGGAGCATTTCATAATGCAGCCGCGATGACAGCCATGAGTAGGATTGCCGCCACGCCGCTTCTGGATTTCCACCATCGTTTCGGCACAAATCTTATCCGCGCCTTCAAAACGGCCAACTGAAAAGTTTTTTGTGGGCAGTCCGCCAGCTTCATTCAGGATGTTGACGAGGACATTGGTTCCGTACGTGGGAAGGCCCGTCCCACATACGGGATGCGACGAAAGCCCTTGCGCAAAAGCACGGCTTGCCGCTTTGAACGCTTCAGGTTTTTTCGGCTTGCGGATTACCGGAGTACCCGCCGGATCCAACACGATAGCTTTGATTCCTTTGGATCCCATGACGGCTCCGACGCCGCCGCGCCCGGCATGGCGGGTAGCCCGCCCTTCAGGATCGGTAAAACAGATGGTGGAGTTGCACATGAGCATTTCCCCGGCAGTCCCGATGGTCACATATCCGGGGGCCATACCATGTTTCTCCTGAAGGGCCGCGACGAGAGGATAGTTGGAAAGCATACGGTATTCATTACATTTTTCAAATGTTACCGTATCCTTGGTGATGACGACTTTCCACAGATCGTCCGTTTTCCTTTCGCCTTCAAGGATAATGGCCGCGTAACCGAGACGGGCCATGAACTGGCCGCCGGTGCCGCCAGAATTGGATTCCTTGATAGTCCCCGTAAGCGGACTTTTGCATCCGACCGAAATGCGGCCCGATGACGCCGCAGCCGAACCAGCCATCAGTCCGGGAGAAAAAACGAGCTTATTTTCAGGACCAAGAGGATGGCAATTCGGAGGAACTTCTTTGCATACGACGGTCGTAGTCATAGCACGCCCTCCAAGGCCTGCGTATACACCGAGCTCCTCTATAGTAGCCACGGGGCCGTTTTCAGCTCCGACATTGATACGAAGCACTTTTTCCATGCCGCTTCTCCTGTTTTTTCTTTGAGCATAGCAGAACAGGAGTATTGCGCAATATGTCATGGAAAACATAGGTGAAACACCTTTTCCTCTCTATAAGGGCAGGGGAATATGCTCATCGGGACATGCCCGAATGGGCCGGACGTAGGACGGCAGCGGAAAATAAAACATTGTACAAGCCAACCTATTGGTTTATCTTTTTATTCAGAAAAAGCTATCTCTCAAAGAGATATGGCTGTGGCAGATCAGGAGGGGAAAACGGCAAGGAGCCTCTTATCTCCTTATCCATTTCATCCTCAGCAGGTAATAATTATTTAGACAATAATCATTTATGAATACGATGAGTTGTTCTATCAAGGCACTTCTTGCACCCTCCCCGAACTATCGATGGGGGGAGCATCTCTGTCTGCTGGCACCGCTTGGTGCCGTTATGACATTCATTATCTTTTGCCTTGGCTGGTGGGGCGAGCCCGTCCGCCAATTTTTTTCTCAGCTTGCGGCAGCTGATATTTCCATTACCCGCTTTATGAGCGTTATTACCCATATCGGCAATCCACTCATCTACGGGTGTTATTTTATGTTGCTGCTTGTGGCTCTCGCGAAGCGCGACAAAGAGAAAAAAGTGTTCGTTCTGCGTTGCGCCTTGTTCAGCATCCTTTTTTTGTGCTTTGCCATGCAGCTCATAAAATATGGACTGGGTATGCCGAGGCCGGGATTTCCTTGGCCTCCATACCCTTTGGGCTTTACCAACCAATATGCTTCATTCCCTTCAGGGCATACAGCGACTGCCGTCACCGCAGCCATTCCTCTGGCACTTTGGTTCAAAAATCGTCCCTTTTCCCTTTTTCTCTCAGTATTGATCGCGCTTATAGGTTTTTCCCGAATATGGTTAGGTCAACATCACCCTATTGATATTGTTGGAGGAATGCTTTTAGGAAGTATTGCCGCCCGATATATTGCCTGTGAACGGATTCCGATAAAAAGTAGGGCAACACGTACCTTAGTAAACCCCAAAATTACATGAGTAACAATGAAATAAGATTTCTCAATCAGAGAGGGGCTGTGTCCGCTGGCCTGGCCTTGAAACAAAGAGGATGTTGGGCCGCAGGCCTCTCATCCAGCTCCTCCTTGAAATATGGAGCAGGTTCACTTATCCTTAGCAGATTCGCACGGGTTGTGCGGTCAATGTCCTTCGCTGACGCACGCCAGACTGTGCGCAGGAGAATTGAGCTCATGGAAGAAAAAGCACGTATCATTCAGGAACTCGTACCCGGAAAACAGGTTACGATTGCCCATCTGATAGCTCACCCTGACGAGGATCTCGCCAAAAAAATGGGCGTTCCCGGCGCTGAAGCGGTAGGGATCTTAACATTGAGCCCTCGTGAGGCGGCTATGATTGCGGGTGACTTCGCCACAAAAGCCGCTTCCGTCCAGATCGGATTTGTCGATCGTTTTACCGGCGCACTGGTCATTCAAGGCTCTGTAGCCAGTGTGGAAGAAGCCTTGCGTTATACGGTAAAAGCTCTCCATGATGTGCTTGGCTTTGCCGCATGCGAAACGACCAAGAGTTAACCCAATGAAGCGTTACGTTCTTCTTGGTACGGTCGGCGCAGGAAAAAGCACGTTGTACGCGGCCCTTCACGGTATTGCGTGTGACGAGGCAAAAAAGACGCAGGCTATGCAATATGATCTGGATGGGGGTGTCGATACCCCCGGCGAATTCTTCTGCCATCCCATGTATTATCCGGCGTTGCTCAGTGCCACTGTGGATACCGACGTGCTCATCTATGTCCACCCCGCCAATGATCCGCTGTGCCGTCTACCCGCTGGCTTTCTGGATATCTATACGCAGCGTGAGGTTATTTGCGCCATCACGAAAGTGGACTTGCCCGACGCCGATTTTGAAGCTACCAAGGCCATGCTCATAGAGCACGGCGTTTCAGGGCCTTTCTTCCCTCTCGGAAAGGATCGTCCCGACCTCCTGCAGGAACTGGTGGATTGGCTCCAAAAGGAATAAGTTCCGACCGATAGAGAGTAGGGTAGGCTTGTATATTTTTAGCATAAGAATCCCCCTTGGTTTTATGCCCAAGAGGGATTCATTATTTTCTGAAGCTATTCTGTCCGTGATAAAAGCCGTACTTTTCTTTCGATGATACTTTTTGTCCTAGCAAATAGGAATAAGTTCATCTTCTTGGTTTTTCATAAGTCTCTTGTACTTTTTTCAGTGTCTGCATTGATGTCCTCCTTTTCAAACCCTTAGATTTATAAGATTATTCTTGGCAACACCAACAAAATCACTCCTGTTTTCCGTAGTAGAATTCTTAGCATTACTTATATAATCTGCTGTTTTGTTAAAAAAAATAACTTTTTTCTTAAGCATACTGCTTCCATTGAAAACTTCATTTAGTATTCACTAGCATATTCAGGAATATATTATACAAGAATAATTTTATATTACTCTCTAATTTATATATTCTTTTATTAAGTAGAACCAGAAGCTGGAACGTTTTCAGCCTTGTCTATAAGGAGAACAGGTTGAAAATATGAAGAATATAGAAAAACACCCCCTTCTCAATTAATTAAGAAGGAGGTGTTTCACCATGTAGTCATGACATTTTATACTGCTGAAGTCTAATCTATTCCATAGATTAAATTACTATTCTTCCATGTACGTTGCGGACTGGATACCCTTTTCGGCTACCGTTACGCTGTACATTTTCACCGTTTCGGGAAGAGAGGGCGCCATCTGATTCCAGATATAGCGCGCCAAGTTTTCAGAGGAGGGGTTTACGGCATCGAACGGGGGGACATCATTGATATAGGCGTGATCAAGAGGCTCGAGAGCCTGTTTCAGAAGTGCCTTGAGATCGCCAAAGTCCATGAGAAGTTCCGTGTCCTGCGAGAGCGTATACCCTTTGACGACCACTTCGACGGCGTAGTTATGCCCGTGGAGGTGCTCGCACTTTCCTTTATAATGCCGAAGGGCGTGCGCGGCGCAAAATTCGGAACGAACCGTAAGCTTCCAAAAAGGTCGAGACATGGTATTCCTTTCTTCCTGTATGTTATTGGATAGGGTTGGCTGAACACCAGCGGTGCATATCCTGCTGAAGGGCCGGGCCGGGAGTAACCATCCACTGCGGGCCAAGCCGTACCCGGCAGAAGGTGCCGTCGAGACAGAAAGCCAGCTGCATTTCCGTACTTCCTTTATGCCTTTCAAGTATGGCTTTGAGCGATTCCATCCCCTCGGCATTCAGGCGTCGGGGATCCAGTTCCCATGAAATGGGCGCGTCGCTTGCGGAGCAGGCTTCATTCAATGCCTGTACCGAAACGCCCCGCAGCTTGATTTCCTTGACTGGGGCCTCGTCGTCCGAATCGTCATCCGAATCAGAAGAATAAGACGAGCCTTCCCTGTTGTCGATAGTCGCGGTCAGCAAAAGCGGCTGTTCTGAGTTGAGCAGCTCTCGGCTGGCATTCAACTCCTCTGTAAAGAAGGTCACTTCACCGGAAGCCGTGAGATCTTCTACAGCGACGAAGGCCATGCGGTTTCCACGCTTATTGAGGATTTCACGGATGCTTGTGACCAGTACGGCGCACTTGATCGTCGCCTTGTCCGCCATTTCCCGGCAGTCTTCCAATGGACGCAGAGCCAGCCGATTCAGTTCATGTCGATAGGGCTGCAAAGGATGGCTTGTTAAAAAGAAACCGAGCGCTTCCTTTTCAAAGCGGAGCTTTTGATCCTCATCCCATTCTGAAATGCGCTCTTCCTCGCAAGGGAAACCTATCCCCGACGCCTGATTCTCTTCAGCCTTCTTTGGCGCAAGCGTCAACAGGGATATTTGATTGGACTGTTTTTCCTTAATCTTTTTCTGGGCACGGGCAACCACAGAATCAATGGCAGCGACCATAGCGGCGCGGGAACAGCCGAAGCAATCCAGCGCTCCTCCTTTAATCAAGCTTTCCAAGACACGTTTGGTGACTTTCCGCAGATTGACGCGGACACACAGATCCAAAAAGGAAAGGAACGGCCCATCTTTTTCACGGGCGGCAACGATTTCACGGATGGCTTCATCGCCGACATTCTTGATCCCGCCCAAGCCGTAAACGACCGCTTCATCGCGCACGATGAACTCACGGCGGCTGACCTGCACGTCAGGCTGACGGACTTCAATGTCGTTGTCCTTACAGGCGGCAATATATTTGAGGATCTTATCCTGATTCCCGATTTCTGAAGTGAGCAGGGCGGACATGAACTCCACCTTATGGTGGGTCTTCAGATACGCCGTATGGTAAGAAATGAGCGCATACGCGGCAGAGTGCGATTTGTTGAAGCCGTATTCCGCGAATTTTTCCATCAAGTCAAAGATTTCCGTTGCCTTTTCCTTACTGGTGCCATTTTTGACGGCACCGTCCACGAAAAGGGTTCTCTCTTTGGCCATGGCTTCGGCATTTTTCTTCCCCATTGCTCGCCGGAGAAGGTCTGCGCCGCCGAGAGTATATCCGGCAACAATCTGTGCGATCTGCATGACCTGTTCCTGATAGACGATAACACCGTAAGTGTCTTTCAGGCAGCCTTCCAGCGACGGCAGGGGGTAGGTGACATCCACCTCGCCGTGTTTACGCTTAATAAATTCGTCGACCATGCCGGAACCGAGAGGGCCGGGCCGGTACAGCGCCAACATAGCAATGATATCTTCAAAACAGTTTGGGCGGAGCATGCGCAAATACTGGCGCATACCCGAACTTTCCACCTGAAACACGCCGTCCGTATCCCCTCTGGAAAAGACATCGTAAGTATCGGGATCCGTCAGCGGAAGGATGTCGAGGTTAGGAGCCTTCTTTCCCTGTTCCTCAATGGCTTTCAGGGTATTGTCGATCAGGGTCATGGTTCGCAGGCCAAGGAAGTCGAACTTTACGAGGCCCACCTTTTCGACCATTTTCATGTCGAACTGGGTGACAAGTTCGCCTTTTTTACCCCTATAGATCGGCAAGTACTCGTCCATCGGCTTGTCGGAGACAACCACGCCAGCAGCGTGCGTCGATGCATGGCGGGACAGCCCTTCCAGACGCATGGAGATGTCAAGCAGCTTGCGGATGATCTGATCTTCCTTATAGAGGGTCGCCAGTTCGGGTTCCACGTCCAGCGCCTTCTTGATGGTCATCTTGAGATCATCGGGGATGAGCTTGGCGATGCGGTCGGTTTCTTTGAAGGACATGTCCAGCGCACGCCCCACGTCGCGGACTACCGCCTTGGCCTTCATTTTTCCGAACGTCGTGATCTGCGATACGGAGTCGATGCCGTATTTTTGGCTCACATACTGGATCACGCGGTTACGCTTGTCTTCGCAGAAGTCAACGTCGATATCGGGCAGGCTGACACGTTCGATATTCAGGAAGCGTTCAAAAATGAGGTTATAGGGCAGGGGATCAAGGTTTGTAATACGCAAAGCCCACGCCACGATAGAACCGGCTGCGGAACCGCGGCCGGGGCCAACAGGGATGTCGTTCCCCTTCGCCCAGTTGATGAAGTCCTGCACGATCAAAAAATACCCCGGGAAGCCCATCTCGCAGATGACCTTCAGCTCCATCTCAAGGCGATCCCAATAGATTTTAGGATCAAGCGTATCCCGATCAGGGTGCATTTCCAGACGCTGTTTGAGGCCTTCACGCGCAAGACGTTGGAACTCCGTCGACAGGGTCATCCCTTCCGGCAGTTCATATACAGGGAAGTAGTGGTGCGTGAAATCCATCTCCACATGGCACTCTTCAGCTATACGAACCGTATTGGAGAGGGCTTCGGGCACATGCTTGAAAGCCTGCTCCATCTCCTCGGCGGACTTATAATAGAGATCCCGCGCTTCAAAACGCATCCGTTTGGCGTCATTGACTTTTGCTTGTGTCTGGATACACAGTAGGACGTCATGGGCCTCAACGTCGTCAGCATTCAGGTAGTGGCAGTCATTCGTCGCAACCAAAGGAACTTTGGTATGTTCCGCAAGTTCCAACAACTTATTGTTCAGAGCCGCCTGATCAGGCAACGTGTTGGCTTGGACTTCCAGATAAAAACGCCCATCATAAATATCCATGTACTCTTGCGTCTGCCGGATGGCGTCGTCAAACGTCCCGCCATTCGTGATCAGCTTGTTGGCTCCCATCAAGGTCCGGGGGATTTCACCGGCAAGGCACGCGGAAAGCGCAATGAGCCCTTCACTGTATTGGCGGAGCAGGGCCTTATCCACGCGGGGCTTGTAGTGGAAACCGTCCAAGAAGCCCTTGGAGACAAGGCGAACTAGGTTGTGGTACCCTTCATTATTCTTCGCCAGCAGAATCAAATGGTGCCGGACGCGGGAAAATTCGGAATCTTTATCCCGGTGGTCTTTGGTAACATAGACTTCGCACCCGATAATGGGTTTGATACCGTAACTCTTGCAGGTCGTATAGAAATAAGCCGCACCGTACAGGTTGCCGTGATCGGTAATCGCGGTGGCAGGCATCCCGAAATCTTTGGCGCGTGCGCATAAATCGTTCAGACGAATCGCGCCGTCGAGAAGACTGTACTCAGTATGGCAATGCAGATGCACAAATTCGGACATGAAACAATCCCGTAAAAGATGGAGTGAGGAAGTACGGCGATAAGCCTATCAAAAGACGCGGGCAGGCACAACGAACCTTTCTGGAAGGTTATAATAGAAAAACCTATAATAGAAGCTTGTCGATCGCCTTGCTTCGAGGTATAAACAACTCCATGATGCATGCCTGTGAAAACAATATACCTCCGTCTTGGGACGACATCAGGGCTCACGAAGCTCGCTTTGAGGGTTTTGCCGTCATGTTCCTGCGTGAACACCCCAGTGACATGCTTCGGCTCAAACGGGAACATACCTATAAAGTCTTAACCCATGCCCGTGCCATCATCGCTAAGGAGGGGCTTGCTTCCCAAGAGGGAAGGGCGGCCCTGCTTGCGGCACTTTACCATGATACGGGACGATTTCCCCAATACGTCCGTTGGCGCACATTCAGCGATGCCGAGTCTGAAAATCATGGCTATCTTGGCGTCCACGTCGTGAAAAAAGAGCATTTTCTGATGGGCGAACCCCAAAACATCCATAAATGGGTACTCACAGCCATTGCCTTACACAACAGATATGCACTCCCGGCTTTGCCGGAACCGTACCTCACTATTGCCCATGTTGTCCGGGATGCGGATAAATTGGACATCATGCGCATCATGGCCCAGCATCTTTCACAGCCCATCCCAACGCGGGACGTTGTCCTCCATGTTCAGGATGCTCCCCAATTATGGTCGCAATCCATTGTGGATACGGTTCTTTCCGGGAAAGTCCCCAGCTATCGCGATCTTCGTTATATAAATGATTTCCGAATATTACTGGGATCATGGATCCATGATCTCCACTTTAGGTCTTCAAAGAAAGCATGTGTAGCGTCTGGATTTCTTCAAGAAGTCCTTAAAGGTTTACCTTCGACACCGGAATTGCAGCCCGTAACAGCATATCTGCTCAATGAGTTCTCCACTATAGGAAATCTCCGTGGCTGACTTTTTTCACCCGTCGCTCCAGCGGGACATCAAGCGATTTTGTTCACGGCATGGGCTGAATGGATCCCGTATTTACCATACCCCCAGGGACTTTTGGAATGACGAAAGAGCAGGGGAACAAGCTGTTTTCGTGTGTCTGCTGCACCAAATGCCTTTCGGGGAGGCATTGAAACTGGTAAGGGTTGCACAGCAATATTCGAGGGGTGTCCTCCTTATAGATTACAAGTTGCCGGAAAGAAATCTAGATTTTCCCGCATATTGGCTTGGGCATTGTTTCGAACGGATAGACACACATTATGAGTTGTACAAACGCTTTATGCGGCATGGCGGTATTGAAGGCGTTGTCCATCAGTTAGGGGTCGTTCCTTTGAGGAGGGATATTTTTTGGGGTGGGGCGATTGCCGCAGTGTGGATTGTATGATATTCTATAATATAGAAGTAAACAAAAATTTACATAATTCCCATTATGCGTCATTTTTACACTTGCCACAAGATGCGTCCTTAGCGTAAAAATACTTTCTTTCGTTACCCTCATTCAAGGACACACTCATGGGCATTCTCAGTGCTAGCTGCAGTTTTACCCGGTTCAAAATTACGGAACCCGTTCCTAAAGAACTCTGGATGGAAATCCCCGCAAAGCTCCGGCAATTTGCCTTTCAGGATATCGACGATATCGCCGAGGAACGTGCATGGGGATGGACAAGTTTTGAGGATATGCTCGATATGCAATGGCGCTCTGCTCCACCAGAAAAAGGTGCGTACCTCGCTTTTGCGCTCCGTCTGGACACGCGCAGGATTCCTCCTGCCGTCCTGAAAAAATATGTTACGATTGCACTCCGTGAAGAAGAAGCCCGCATCAAGGAACAAGGGAAAAAATTCATCGCCCGGGATCGGAAAAATGAGCTTCGGGATCAGGTCAAACTGCGCCTCATGGGACGTTTTCTCCCTATTCCTGCCGTATTTGACGTGGCGTGGGCAACCGATACCAACATCGTCTATTTGGCATCCACTCAAACAAAACTCATTGAACTTTTCATGAACCATTTTACATTGACTTTTGATCTCCACTTGGAGCCGATGACGCCGTACGCCTTGGCAGCCTCCATGCTGGACGAAAAAACTTTGGCCCGGCTAGATGATTTTGAACCCACCAGCTTTGTATAAGGGGCCGACAATGAATGAACCTTATCTCGGCCAGACGACAGACATGGTGCTCGGCCAAGAATTCCTGACGTGGCTTTGGTTTCGTAGTGAAACGCAACCTATGGGGTTTAAAGATAAAGAAGGCGTGCCTTTTTCCATAAACCTTGAACAGCGGATCGTTGTCCAGGGAGGCGAAGGGGAAAATCTGGAAACGGCCTCCGTGTCCGGTTCCCTTTCCCAACTGCGTGAAGTCCGTCTTGGTTTGCGAACCGGCAAAAAGGTGACGAGGGCCCTTGTCCGTTTTGAACGGGAAGAATTGGCTTGGCAAGCCACTGTAAAGGCCGAAGATTTTTCTCTTGGCAGTTTCAAGACGCCAAAGGTGGAAAGAGAAGAAGATGACGATCCCGATGCCGCCTTTCTTGAAAAAATGTATCTGATGGAGCTCTGTCTGGGGCTCTTTGACGCTTGTTACAAGCAGTTTTTGGATATCCGCCTTTCCAGCCTTTGGAATAAGGAAGTTCAAGACATGTCCACATGGATGAGTCAGCAGGCATAGCCCACAGCGCTGGAGGCGACCATGTTCACGAACGAGACAACTTCCTTTATCCTCCGTTGCGTTCGCAAAACAATTTGGATGCTTCTGGTGCTGTGGGGGATTACCCTCGTCAGCTTCTTCGTTATCCATCTGGCTCCGGGGACGCCGACGGATATGCAGACGACGCTGAACCCTCTTGCGGGGGAGGCGGCGCGGGCCCGTCTTGAAGCGCTTTATGGGATTGATCGCCCTTTGTATGTCCAATATTTCGATTGGTTGTCGCGGATCGTACAGCTTGATTTCGGAAACTCCATGTCCAGTGATGCTCGCCCCGTTATAGAAAAAATAGCTGAGCGTCTTCCCCTGACTATCGGCATCAACGTGATTTCTCTCCTGTTGACGCTGCTCATCGCCATTCCCATCGGGGTCATTTCCGCATGGAAACAGGGCTCACTGTTTGACAAGGGAATGACGGTACTCGTCTTTCTCGGATTCGCCATGCCGGGCTTTTGGCTTGCGCTGCTTCTCATGCTGTATACGGGTTTGGAACACCAATGGTTGCCTATTTCCGGTTTGATGTCCCTTGATTATGAATCGCTGTCCTTCTGGGGGAAGCTGATGGATCTGGGCAGGCACCTTGTTTTGCCCATTACCGTCATCACGGTGGGAAGCGTTGCAGGCATGTCCCGCTTTATGCGTTCATCCATGCTGGAAGTCTTGCGGCAAGACTTTATCCTCACAGCCAAAGCCAAAGGGCTGCCTGCACGTGTGGTTATTTTTCGGCATGCTCTGCGCAATGCGCTCCTCCCGGTCATTACCCTGCTCGGCCTTTCCGTGCCCGGACTTATCGGAGGCAGTGTCATTATTGAAACCATCTTTGCCCTGCCTGGTTTGGGGCAGCTTTTCTATGCTGCGGTCATGGCAAGGGACTATCCTTTGATTATGGGAAATTTAGTTCTCGGCGCCGTACTCACGCTCGCGGGCAATATGCTTGCTGATATCGGATACGGACTCGCAGATCCCCGGATTCGCGCTCAGGGGAAACGCCAATGACCGTAGACAAGACGTTCTTCACCCCGCTCTGCAAGCGCCTTGGTGCCATCCTTTCCCGACGTGGAATGCTCTTTATCGGCCTTGGCATCGTCATCATCATGTCTGCTGCCGCCCTCCTCGCCCCGTGGCTTGCCCCCTATGATCCTACGGCGTTACACCTCAAATCCATCTTGATGCCGCCGAGCGCGCAGTTTCCTTTGGGGACGGATGCCTTGGGCCGGGATGTACTCTCGCGCCTGCTTTACGGCGCGCGTGTCTCGCTTTGGGTAGGCTTTGTTTCCGTCAGCATCTCCATAGCCATAGGTATTACCTTGGGGCTGCTCGCCGGCTATTTTAGGGGGATCGTCGATGAAATCATCATGCGCGGCGTCGATGTCATGCTTTGTTTCCCCTCTTTTTTTCTTATCCTTGCCGTTATTGCATTTTTAGAGCCAAGCCTGAATACGATTATGGTAGTTATCGGACTGACATCATGGATGGGGGTGGCTCGGTTGGTTCGCGCTGAAACCCTCTCCCTGCGCGAACGGGATTTTATCGCGGCCGCCCGCTTGGCCGGTACCCGCCCTTTTCGCATTATGGTCATGCATATCCTTCCCAATGCACTGACTCCAGTCCTTGTCTCCGCCACACTCGGCATCGCCGGGGCCATTTTGGTGGAATCTTCACTCAGTTTTCTGGGGCTAGGTGTCCAACCGCCGGATCCCAGTTGGGGGAACATGCTGATGGAGGGCAAGGACGTCCTCGAAATCGCACCGTGGTTATCCTTGTATCCGGGGCTTGCCATTCTGATCACTGTCTTGGGATACAACCTGCTGGGAGAAAGCCTACGGGATACGCTTGATCCTCGGCTCAAGCGGTAAACGCAAACCAGCCCTTCCCTCGCGGCTTGCATCATTCGAGTAATCCCCCTATGGTGGCTCTCGTTCGCGGTGAAACCTGCGAACGGCCTTGCAAGTCATGACCTTTCTTCGTACGAGTATTCCTTATTATGCTTGAATATTTGCATATTCGTGATCTCGCCTTGATATCCGACATGGAACTGGAATTTGCCCCAGGCATGAATGTTCTTACCGGGGAAACAGGGGCTGGGAAAAGCTTCATTCTGAAGGCGCTCAACTTTTTGATGGGGGAGAAACTCGGTGCGGACATGGTTCGTCCGGGAAGGGAGAGGGCTCAGGTCGAGGCCCTTTTTATGCGTTCCGGGGAAGAGTTCATCGTCCGCAGGGAACTGATTGCGGAAACCGGGCGCAGCCGTCTGTTCATCAACGATACGCTGGCCTCCCAAGAAACCATCAAAGAACTGCGAACCACCCTTCTCGTCCATACGAGCCAGCATGGGCAACAAAAACTGCTCCAACCGAATTTTCAGGCCAAGTTGATTGATGACTGGATGAACCGGCCCGATCTTTTGGCGACACGAAACACTCTGGTAAAAGAACTCAAGGAAGCGGTCGAAAAAAAGGAAGCGCTCCGTATTCGTTTCAGGGATCTTGCGGATCGCCGGGAGCTTCTTGAAATGCACCTCGCGGAGATTAAAAAAGTCGATCCGGCTGAGGGCGAAGAAGAACAGCTCGAAGCTATGCGCGCTGAGTGGCGTGGGACTGAGCAATTGCGGCGGCATTACGAGCGGGCGCAAATGCTCCTGCGTGGCGATGAAACAGGCCTCCTCGAACAGATCGGGCATCTGGAGCACGCACTGGAATTGCTGGCTGGAGATGATGAGGATATGGCCGCATACCTTGAATCGGTAGTCGCTTTTCGCCAGACGGTTGCCGAGCTGGAGCGGAAACTGCGCCGCCCTCCCCTGCCACAAACGGATATCGATCCGGAACAGATAGAAGCCCGGCTTTTTGAACTGGCCCAACTCAAACGTAAGCTCCACCGGACACTTCCAGAGATTCTTGCCCTCAGGGAAGAAATTCAGGATAATCTTTCGTTTCTTGACGCCTGCAAACTGGATATCAGGCAAGTAGAAAAACAGGAAAAGCAGCTTCAGGAACAACTCGCGAGTGTATTGGCACTGTTAAATCCCGAACGCCGAAAGGCGGGAGTGTCTTTCACCCAAAAGTTGGAAAATGAGCTGCAGGGATTGGGCTTTTCCCAATATGTCCGGGTCATCGCAGAATGGTCGGAAGTGGAATTGTTCCCCGGATGTATGGAAGACCGGGTCAGGCTTTTGTGGTCTCCCAATCCCGGTCAGCAACCGCAGCCTCTGGACAAAATCGCCTCAGGCGGCGAACTGTCCCGATTCATGCTCGCGGTCGTTTCCGTACAGGAACACGATGAAGAAGCCACGCTTATTTTTGACGAAGTGGATGCCGGAGTTGGTGGGCTCACCCTCAACAAGGTTGCTGAGCGGCTCGAAGCTCTTGCACAACATCGGCAGATGCTTTTGATTACGCATTGGCCGCAGCTTGCCTCCAGAGCCCTTCGCCACTTCCGCGTGACGAAGCAGGTCAAAGACGGCAAGACCTTTATGCAATGCCTCCGTCTTGATGAAGGAGAACGGAAAACGGAATTGGCGCGTATGGCCGGTATTGAAAGCTGATTTTCCCTTAATAACAATACATAAAAAAAGGAAGAGGCGAAATCCCCTTCCTTTTTTTACATCAAAACCAGATGCGTTACGCGGCGGCTTTGGCAGCGTTGAGAGCCTTGGCAAGGCGAGAAATCTTGCGGGCGGCCTTCTTCCAATGGATGACGCCCTTGGTGGCGGCCTTATCCAGAGAAGAGGTGGCAGTGCTCAGGAGCTGCGCGGCGGTAGCCTGATCATCAGCCTTGATAGCGGCGCGGACAGATTTCACCACATTCTTGATGCGGGTCTTGACGGTACGATTGCGAGCAGCGCGCTTCACGCTCTGCTTATGACGCTTGATAGCAGACTTGTGGTTGGCCACGATTTCCCTCCGGGGTACGTCTTGCTGCGTCCGAGACGCGGCGTGGTTGCAGTTTGAATTGATGTCCTTATCTTCTTTTACGTATTCAGTCAAGTCTTTTCAGGAAGCCAAGTTCCTGTGCAGCCGCGCAGAACCGTTCCGAATGCGTTATGGCGATGGCTCCCCGACCGGACTACGTCAGAGAGCCATGTGGGGCTAAAGTTGCAGCGCCGAAAAATCGGCAAGCCGCTCCATGCGCAGGGTTAATGCCTTAAGCATATTAAGACGGTTGGCGCGAAGATCAGGATCTTCGCACATAACCATGACCTTATCGAAAAGCTCATCTACAGCCGGTCGAAGTGCTGCCAGCATGGAGAAAAGCGCATTAAAATCGTCATTTGCCCAGGCAGCATCAAACGCAGCAAACATCTTTTCCAGAGCTTCCGCAAGCCCTTTTTCCGCCGGTTCCTGCAACAGTTCACGTTTCCACGTACCCTGAAGAACCACACCGGCTTCATGGCCCTGCTTACGGATGATATTGGCGACGCGCTTGAACGTCTGTGCGGCCTGCGGGAAATCATCCTGCCGACTCATGGTTTCCAAAGCACCGAGACGTTGGCCGAGAGCCCATACGTTGTCGGGATCAACAGCGGTCACGGCCTCGACAAGCAACGTATCCTTACCCTGCGTCAGGAAATAGTTCTTTACACGGGCAATGAAAAATTCATTCAGTTTCACGAGCGCTTCGGCGGGGGCCAGCTTCCACTTCCGATCGCCGTACAGCTTCTGTGCTTCCACGAAAAGCTCTTTGACGTCAAAACGGTAGCCACGCTCAAGCATGATACGGGTAATGCCGAGAGCACAACGCCGGAGCGCATAGGGATCGGCCGCACCTGTGGGGATCATGCCCAGCCCAAAGCATCCGACAAGCGTATCCACCTTATCCGCGATCGACAGGATGGAGCCAAGCCCTGTGGCCGGAACGGGCGAATCAGGGCCGGAGGGCAAATACTGTTCGGCAAGAGCGGTTGCGACGGCTTCCGTTTCTCCCTTTTTACGGGCATAAATTCCGCCCATGACACCCTGCAACGTATCGAACTCGCCGACCATAGCGGAAACCAAGTCCGCCTTGGAAAGCCGCCCCGCCCGCGCGGCCTGTTCCTGATCCTGCTGCACCTTCTCGGCAAGCCAGCGGCATAGCGCGCTGATACGGCGGCTCTTTTCGCCCATACTCCCCAAAGGAGCAAGGAATGTGACCGCATCAAGCGCTTCCAGCCACTCATCAAACGTAGCTTCAAGATCGGTCTTCCAGAAAAACCGCCCGTCTTCAAGGCGGGCGCGGAGCACGCGTTCCCATCCCTTTTTGACAAGGGAAAGATCTTTCGGGCGCAGATTCAGAACAGTCAGGAAGTGCGGCATGAGCTTGCCAGAAGCATCTTCCACCCCAAAGCTCTTCTGGTGTTCCTGCATACTGGTCAGCAGGACTTCACGGGGCAACTCAAGAAAAGCAGGATCAAAGTCCCCCAGCAACGGCACGGGACACTCAACCAACCCTTGAACTTCATCAAGCAGGCCGTCGATCCAGATGATTTTGCCGTTGACCGCTTCCGCGATTCTATTCCCCTCGCTGACGATATAGGCGCGCCGTTCAGCCGCCTTCAGTTGAACGGCCCCTTCCTTTACGATGGTGGGTACGTAATCGTCCGCAGTCTTAATTGTAAAGGGTCCGGGGCCAAGCACACGATGCCCCCGCGTAACCCGTCCGGAAACGACCTTACCGATTTCAAACGGAACGACAACATCGCCCAACAGTGCAAGAACCCAACGAATGGGACGGGCAAACGCAAACTCGCCGTCTCCCCAACGCATGCGCTTGGCAAAAGGCAAGGCCGCAATAATGGACGGACACAAACCGGCAAGCACATCCAATGTAGGTACGCCGCCGGTTTTCTTCATCCCGGAAAGGTATTCCCCTTTTTCGGTTTGCGTCCTAGTCAAAACGGAAACGTCAATGCCGAGCGTCTTGGCAAAACCCTGAGCGGCTTTGGTAGGATTCCCTTCGGCATCGAACGCGATGCGGGCGGGCGGCCCCATAACCAGTTCTTCTTTGGTAGGCTGGGTATCTTCCAGCCCTTCCACAAGAACCACGGAGCGACGCGGCGTAGCGCAGGTATCAAGAAGGGAAAATGTATAACCAGCTTCTTCCAGCCCAACCGTGAACCGCTCTGCCAGTTCTTTTTCAACATTGGACAAAAAACGGGCCGGCAGTTCTTCCGTGCCGATTTCAAGAACAAAGGTGGACATTACCGCTTCCCTCCGAGCATGGGATACCCCATTTCCTTACGCTGCTCCGCATACAAACGCGCAACGGATGAGGCCAACGTACGCACACGCCCGATATAGCCGGTGCGTTCCGTAATGGAAATAGCCCCCCGCGCATCCAGCAAATTAAAAGTATGGGAGCACTTTAAACAATAATCATACGCGGGCCAAAGCAGTCCCTGAGCAGCGAGGCGAAGACATTCGGCCTCGAACTGGTCAAAGTGCTCACGGTGCATGGCGGCGTTACTTTCGTCAAAGTTATAGCGGGACTGCTCAACTTCATTCTGATGGTAGATCTGCCCATAGGTCACATATTCGTTCCACTGGATGTCGTAAACGGAATCTTTCCCTTGCAAGTACATGGTCAGACGTTCCAAGCCATAGGTGAGCTCCGCGCTGACGGGCGAGAGATCAATCCCACCGACCTGTTGGAAATAGGTAAACTGCGACACTTCCATACCGTTCAGCCACACTTCCCAGCCGAGTCCCCACGCACCGAGGGTTGGAGATTCCCAGTCGTCTTCAACGAAACGGATGTCATGTTCTTCCTGATGAATCCCCAATGCGCGAAGGCTGCCAAGATAAAGATCCTGCACATCATCTGGTGAGGGCTTTAAAATGACCTGAAACTGGAAATAGTGCTGAAGCCGGTTGGGGTTTTCCCCATACCGCCCATCCGTGGGACGCCGGGAAGGTTCCACATAGGCGACATTCCACGGCTCAGGCCCGATAACACGCAAAAATGTCGATGGGTTAAACGTACCGGCACCACATTCTATATCCATCGGCTGAGCAACGACGCATCCCCTGCTCGCCCAATAGCGTTGCAGAGTGAGAATTACATCCTGAAAATACATGCTTCCTCCATGACAATAGCGGCACTCACCAGTGGGGGATTTCCTTCTGAAAAAGCGGCCACAACAGACCGTTTTTATACTCGGAATTTTTCGGATTACATTCTCCGAAAGCGCCCCCTGTCCCAAGTCAGGCCCAAATGATACTGCACAAAGCCATCCACCGCTCTCGCGCACTCACGTCGTTCCGCCGGGAGCAATACTGCGTCCGCTCCTTCCAAGGAATCAGACGTCAAAAAATGCCAATGCAGGGGTGATACTTCCTGTACTTGGCGCAAAACGTCAAGGGTTTTGCCGCTGATTTCCACAATATTTCCTCGTCCGGAAGCACAATCCGGGCAAATGATGGTTCCTTCGGAAACCAGAAATCCGGCATGATCAAAATCTTTTTTTCCGCAAGAAACACATGCCGTCAAAGCGGGAGCATATCCCTGCTGAGACGCCAAACGCAACCGAAAGAGGATTGGAAGAATATCCTGAACGGTTTCGGACTGTTCGAGAAGTTCCAACGTATCCTTGAGAAGCAGGAATACCCCATCCGCACCATCCTGAGGAACACCAAGCGCTTCAACAAACCGGACACAGTTCATGAACATGCCCAGCCGATTCCAGTCCGTCCGCAAACGTCGGGGGCCACGAATCAGATTGCCTTCCTGTAAGGAGAGGTACATCCCGTTTCGAGTCGTCTTGGTGCTGATCTGGAGTTCGTTAAAAAGATCCAGACAGCCGCAGAATCGTTTGCGACTCCGGCTGCCGCCAAAGGCGAACGCCGAGACGATACCGTGGCGGCGCGTCAACATGCGCAGCCAAAGATCCGCTTCCCGAAAGCGCCCTACCCCCAAAACAAGGGCTGTGTCGGACCATTCCATAGATTAATTCTGAGCGTCATTGGGGAACGTGACAGTCTTGACCTGACCAATTTTTCCTACAGGGGGCAGTTCCTTGCCGTCGTACGTGAGCAGCATGGCTCCCGCATTGCCCAATTTTATAACAAGTTTTTCCTGAAAGTCGACACTCAGGGTATCTCCTTTATGCATGATCCGCTGGCTGTTTTTGCCGTCTGCGGTCGTCGAAACCCAGCAGTCGCCCTGTGCCGTCAACAACATACTGTGCCCTGTAACCTGAGGCGTCTCTTGCGCTGTTGACATCTCCGTTTCAGCAGGCAGGGGCGTTCCACCCAAAACAATCGGTTCCTCTGATGCCGAAGGAAGCGTCGCGTTCACAACCGGCCCTGCAGAAACGGCAGGCGTCGTGACCACAGCAGGAACCGCTTCGGGGACAATCGTAGAAGACACCGCCGACGAGTCCACTTTTTCCTGACTCGCCATATTGCTGGAAAGTCCTGGAATGCTGTCGCGAAAATACCATGCCCCTCCCGCAAGGAACAGTGCGCACAAAAGGATGGCAAGCCAAGGCACATGCCTTTCCTCGCGACGTGCCGCAGTGGGGACAACACGGACTTCCTGTTCACGCAGCTCTTCTTCTGGATCTCTGAGCAGCGCGCACGCAGCGTGGGTAATGCTGTCGTCGACGGCAAGGAGTTTCGCATACGCCCGAATGAACCCCCGGGCATATACGGCGTGGGGCATAGCTTCCATGTCGCCTTCCTCTATGGCTTTAACCAGCCGAGAGGTAATCTTGAGTTGCGCGGCAACATCTTCTTCCGCCAGCCCCTTATGAATACGCCTCTCACGAAGCAGAGCCCCAAAATCTGCCAGCGTCCAAACAGTTTCCGTCTCTTCCATGCTGTGTCCTTTCGGAAATCGAATGCAAAGGGATAGTTATTGGCGGATCTCAACCACAGCCCGCTTGCGGAGCTGTTCACTGTATTCACGGAAGCGCTCTTGGAGCTTCGGTTCACGCAAAATCCTTTCGATCTGCGGCGTGGCTTCCTCCAAGGTTTGCCCCTCTCCGGACTCCATTGAGAGAAGCTTCAACTGTCCTTTCAGTCCGTTGTTCACTTCAAACAATCCGGAAACATCTCCCGGATTGAGCTGAGAGAGGCGATCCTGCCATGTAGGATCAAGGCTGTTCCAATCCACAACACCCACATCGCCACCTTCCTGAGCGCGAGGCCCCACGGAAACCTGACGAGCGGCCTGTTCAAAGGAGAGCTTGCCGCTACGGATGCGGGCGGCAAGCGCCTCGGCATTTTCCGTGGGCGGATATACGATAACCGCGAAACGAACTTTCTGGTTATTCATAAACGTTTGCTTATGCAGATTATAATAATCTGCGATTTCTTCTTTCGTCACAATGACTTTACGGCCGACCATGTTGGCAAGGAGGCGGTTCCGCAAAAGGCTGCTGCGGATGCGTTCACGGAAATCTTTCTCCGTCGTGCGCTGGATCTGGAGCTGACGCTGGAACTCTTCCGGCGTCATTTTATTGCGTGACATGATTTGTTGTATTTCATTATCCACTTCGCTGTCGCCCACCGAAATTTTAAGGCGTTGGGCTTCCTGCGTCAGGATAATGTTGTTGATCATGCGTTCTAGCGTTACCTTGGTTAGTTCTTCTATCGCGGCGGCCTGATTGGGATCTTTAGGATTCAATCCCCGCCGCATGGCTTCGGGGGCGGTTTCGGCCTGTAAGTCAAACACTGTTATCATTTCGCCGTTCACAACGGCGGCAACGCCATTGATGGCGGCGTGTGCGGAAGACGTGATCAAAAACACCAAAAGAAACGCAGTACTGACGATGCGCACGCTATGCTCCTTGATATTCTGGCTTTGGGATTGAAACACTCCCATCCTTGTTTCGTAACACTGGGCACACAAAAAGATTTCCTCAGGAGGAACGTTTTTCGGAATGCGTTCGATCCGATGGAAAACCTTCTTGATATGCTGCCTGTGCGACAATTGTTAGGCAAGATACGCTGATTCCTGCCAACTTGCAACGCCAAGACTTTCTAACGCTTCCGGGCATATCAGTCCGCCAGAAGCGTTCCCAGCGCAAGCCTGGCGGCATCCAACCTGCTTGGGGCAGGCAACTGCATATCCAGCTTCAACTCTAGACTTGATGGGGGAATCAGTTTGGCGTTGCCTTTTTGGGCACTCAAGAACGGCACCAGTTTTTCGGGGGCGATAGCGGTCTGCTTCTCATCCCACAGAATGCGGATCCGATCTTCATATACGTCGGCTTTCAGGGCTTGAGCACCGCTCAGGAATTGTTTAAGCGCCAATACCGCTATAAAGACTTCCAAGGGCTGCGGCAAAACGCCAAAACGATCTCGGAGCTCAAGTTCGAGTTCTTGGCGGGCCTGGGCATCCGGAGCAGCGGACAGCCGCTTATACCAGCGCAGGCGTTCCCGCCCATCTGTAATATAGTCCTCGGGGATATGGGCGGTAAGCCCTAAGTTGAGCTCCGTTTCAACCTGTAACGAGACGCCGCCATTTTTGATCTTGTTGACGGCTTGTTCCAGCATTTCAAGATACAGTTCAAGCCCCACACGCCCCATATGACCGGACTGAACCTCACCAAGGATATTTCCGGCGCCACGCAGCCGCAGATCTTCCATTGCAACCTGGAAGCCTGCCCCCAAATAATCCATATCAAGGATGATACGCAGACGTTCTTTCGTTGCGGCCGGCAGGCGTTCCAAATCCGAAACAACGAAACAGGCAAAAGCCTGCCGATCTGACCGCCCCACCCTGCCCCGCAACTGGTACAACTGCCCCAGACCGAAAAGATGCGCCTGATCGACGATCAGCGTATTGGCCCGAGGGAAGTCCAGCCCCGACTCAACAATAGCGGTACAAACCAGAATATCCAATTCGCCATGCCAAAACGCGTGCATGGTTTCTTCAAGCTTCTTTTCCGGCAACTGTCCATGCGCCATACCGATGCGCGCATTTGGAGCCAGTTCCTTGACGAACTCGACGACCCGTTCCAGTCCCTGCACCCGGTTATGAACCCAAAAAACTTGCCCCTCACGGGACAATTCCCGTTCAATCACCTGCCGGAGCGTTGCCTTGTCCCGCTCCAGCAGCGCCGTGGATACGGGTTTGCGTTCTGGAGGTGCCGTCTCGATGACTGAAAGCTCACGTACCCCGGACATGGATAACTGAAGCGTCCGGGGGATCGGTGTAGCCGTCAATGTGAGCGCATCGACATTCTTTTTGATCTTCTTAAGCTTCTCTTTGTGCCGGACACCGAAACGCTGTTCCTCGTCAAGGATAAGCAAACCAAGATTCGGGAGAACCACATCGTCCGAAAGGAGCCGATGTGTGCCGATAAGAATATCGATCTGCCCTGAAGCCGCCGCCTTGAGCACTTCTTTCTGCTTGGCCGAAGAAACGAAACGGCTTAGCAAGCCGACATTGAGCGCGAAACCCGAAAGCCGGGAGCGAAAGGTCTGATAATGCTGCTCGGCAAGGACCGTTGTAGGACACAATAGCGCAACCTGACGCCCTTCTGAAGCGGCTCTGAAGGCCGCCCGTAGGGCAACCTCCGTTTTGCCGAATCCCACATCTCCACAGACAAGCCGATCCATAGGCTCTGGCTTTTCCATGTCAGCCAGGACGTCCTGTATAGCTTTCGCCTGATCGGGCGTTTCCTCGAAGCCAAAAGACGCTTCAAATTCATGGTACAATTCCCCAAGAGGGGGATACCGGAAGCCCTTGGCCACCTTACGCCATGCATACATTTCGATCAAATCTTCGGCGATTTTCTCAATAGCTTTGCGGGCTTTTTCTTTGCCGGACTGCCAAGACCCACCGCCCAGACGATCCAGTGACGGCTGCGTTTCCCCTCCACCTTTAAAGCGTTGGATGAGGGAAAGGCGATCCACGGGAACATAAAGCCGATCATCCCCAGAGTAGTGCAGCAGCAGGAAATCGTTGGCCGTACTGCCTGTCTCCATACGCAACAGGCCCCCGAAACGGGCAATGCCGTAGTCCCGGTGAACCAGCAAGTCGCCGGGCTTCAACTCATCATACCGGTCGAGCCCTTTAAAGGCTCCTGTAGGAACGCGGCGGCTTTTTTCCGCGTGCGGCTGGAGGAGGTCTTCCCCAAGTAGGATGCTCTGATCCCAAATCAGTTCAGCGCCAGCCCGAAACGGTGCCACCAAAGCGAACAGGCCATGCTGTTCCGCCGAATACCGCAGTAAAGGGGCCAAACCATCCTGAGAAGCAAGATTCAAAAACTTTGTACGGCTCTTTTCGGAAGCAAAGCACAAAATCGTCTGCCGCTTGTCGATCTGCCACCGTTTCAGTGACTGAACGAGTGTCTGCCAAGGGCGATCCTGCTCCGCAATCGAAGGAAACAGATCCTCGAACGAAGAAAGGCTCCGTTCCGGCAGATCATGGGCTTCTTTAGCGACGCCCATCACCAGAGGTTCCGCGTGAATACAGGCGAACCGCTCGCAAGCACTTTCCGCATCGTTTGCGCCGCGTATGGCTAAACGTTGCGGCTGAGGGCGGCCTTCCACATCCTGCGCTTCAAGGGCTTCCGTCCAAAGGCATTCCGCTGAAAACAACATATCCCGAAGCTCGGTGAGCCCCGGCAAGACCCATACTGTATCAGCAGTAAGCCATCCTTCCAGATTGGTCGCCGTGTCATAATAACAACAACCCGGCAATAATCGAAAATCACCTTGCTCTTGTAAGCGCGTCAGCCCAAACCGTTCATTTTCAGTCAGCATGCTTTTTTGAAACAGGCTGTTCCAACGGGCCTGCATTTTTGCTTGGTCTGCGGGTGACTGTCGAATAGGTGACACGGGAAGAATCCGTACTTCGGAAAGATTTGCCTTGGAACGCTGGCTCACAGGATCGAAAAGGCGAATGTCTTCTATAAGATCTCCAAAAAAATCAAGACGTATGGGCTTATCATAACCGGGAGGCATGATGTCGAGGATATCACCACGTCTGGCGATCTCTCCCGGATTCGAGACCATGGAGACGCGCTCATAGCCCCACTCAACGGCCTGTTCAAGGAGCATATCCAACGAGACGTCTTCCCCCCGGATGAGGTTAATCTCCCGATTCTCAAAAAAATCCAGAGGGACAAGTTTGGGAAGCAAGTTATCGGCGGTCAGGATAAGCCCTTTGGCCTGTCCACTACGTAAGGCGTATAGGGCGGCCAAACGTTCCGTCCAGCCCGCACGGTTGACCGAGCGAGGAGGAAACGGCGGTAATGACGTCCAACCACTTTTATGAAGGGCATCCGGCAAAAAGTCCCCGCTGGACAACTCAGGAGAGAAGAGCCGTATTAAGGCACGGGCGGTAAGCAATTCATCCCTGTTTTTTACAACCCAAGCCACACCACGGCCCTGTTGGAACATATCTACGCAAAGCCGCGCCTGTGTAACCAGCCCCGCACGCGCAACGTGTATCCGCCCGTCCTTGAGGTGAGCGATCTCGGCTATCACATCTGTATACACGAAAGTACCTCGTCAACCATTGAACGTCATTCCCAAATCACACGGAATCAATGAAGCTTTCCCACCAATTGTCAAGCCTCGCTCCGCATGGCGATGATCCGGGACAAAAGCTGAAAATAAAACTATTCTTATACTTTTAAACAAATGGACAAGCAGAAGAATTGAATAGGTGAAGGCCCCACTCTTGTCCAAAGGCAAAATGATTATGGAGGCTGGACAAGTCAGCTTCTTAGGTTAGGGCATCATAATCTAACAGCAGGCGCACGGGTTATGAAAAAAATCAATTGATCAAAATGAGATGTTTTGATGTCCCCGTAAGCGGACGAGCCCCTGATGCGGTGATTTCCAGCGTATGCTCAAGGCCAACCATCCCGACACCGGGGATGCCGATTTTCGGCTCAATGGCGACAACCATGCCCTGTTCCAACGGGGCGGTAAAGCCTTTAGCAAAAACCGGGGTCTCATCGACAGTCAAGCCTATGCCATGTCCCAAGAATGGAACCTTGTCACGCCCTAATCCCATAAATCCATCCATTTGCCCTTCTCGTTGGGCAATGGCACATGCCCCTGCCCATATTTCTGCCGGAACAGCTCCCGGCTTCAAAGCTGCTGCGGCTTGTTCAAAAATCTCAACGCACACGGCATGCGCCCGCCGAACAGAGTCGGGGATCGTGTCGGCCGTACCACTCCAATACACCTGTGTCCTATCCGTATTATACCCTTCCACGTTGAACCCCATATCAATGGAAAGCAAAGCGCGTTCCTGCCAAAGGCGTTCAGCATTTCCCATAAACGGAACGGCCGGACACATACCTTTGCAACCAAGGGGGCCATTATAATAGGTTGGATAAATGCCGGACGTTTCAGCAGAGGCATAACCAAAAAAATTTTCCTCACCCGGCGCATTCATCCGCAACATGCCGCTCCCGCCGCACATAAACACCGCTTCCACATACTTTCTTGCAATATCAAACTCGCTCATGCCGGGGTGTATGCACTCTGGGAGAACTTCATCCAACACTTTTGCATGCAATGCCCCGCATCGACGAAGTCTTTCAAGTTCCCACTCAGATTTTACGGATCGAACCTGAGCAAGGACAGCATCGCAGGAAGTGAATCGTACGCCTTCCATACGGCTTTGCAGCATCTCCGCCATCGACCAGTTGAATCCATTTTTATCAACGGCAATGACTGGAGAAAGCGGACTTCCGCACCCGGCGCACAGAGAGGCTATTTCTTTATATGACTTAAAGGGGAAAATGTGATGCAAGGGAGATTCCATTTGCGCACGTTCTACTCCCTTGCGGAGTAATAACACGGGTTCTCCTGCAACGGGCAGCCATATGAGCCCCCACCCTAGTGTTCCTGTCAAATAGTAAATACCAAGCCGGGAAGTAACGAGCATCCCCCCTGCATCAGGAGCGAGCGTGCGCAACAGACGACGACAGTGGGTATGCCGAAATTCTATTTCTCCAAGCGGTAACATATCAGGGCTCGCCATGATCAGCTCTCCTTACAATAAGCTCGTTTTATTCCGTTTTAACGGATTTTTTTGCGTCATTGATCCTTGGAATTTTCCTCATTTTGTTTTTCATTGCAATAGCGGGGTTGAAATATGTTTTTGGAATTTTGGGAAATATTTTTATTGGTTGAGTTGTAGGATATTTGTTGTTATAAATTTACATAATTTTAAAAACTATGGGCTAGTTAAAAACATCAAAAAGGCTTTTACTAACTAGCTGAAAAGCAAATCTTTCCATGTTATCCCAGACGAAGAATACATACCTAAAACCTTTTCATTGCCTTTATTGGCATAACCTACTAAACTTTCCTGCACTCTTTTTGTGAGGTTCATCATGTTGCAGACGTTTCTTTCCGACGGCAGGATGCGCGAATTTCTGACCCAAGCCCGTACAATTGCCGTCGTCGGAGCAAAAAATAAAGAAGGTCAACCTGTTGATCGCGTTGGGAAATATCTCATCCAAGCAGGCTACCAAGTGATTCCGGTTCATCCTGTACGCAAAGACGTGTGGGGACTGCAAACCTATCCTTCGCTTGCCGAAGTACCTTTCCCCATTGACATCGTTAATGTATTCCGGGCGCCGCAATACTGCCCTGCTCATGCGCGGGAGACTGTGGCGCTCTCCCCCCTCCCCCAACTGTTTTGGATGCAGGAAGGCATTGTGAGCGCTGAAGCCGCTTCCACTGCTGGTAAGGCGGGGATCGCCGTCGTCGAAGATTTATGCATCATGGTTGAACACAAACGCCTTCTAGGGAATTGATATCATGAAAAAAACTGTTTTTGACTGCCAAATGTGCGGTCAATGCTGCGAGGGGGAAGGCGGCATAATACTGAGCCCCAAGGATTTGAAGCGCCTTTATGAAGGCTTGAATCTCGAAAAACAGGCTTTCCTTGATGCCTACGGCGTTTTTCGGAATGGAAAATGGCAAGTAAAGACGGGTGAAGACGGGAATTGTATTTTTTTCCGGGCCGGACAAAGCTGTACCGTCCATGCCATCAAGCCAGATGTTTGCCGGGCATGGCCATTTTTCCGCGGAAACATGGCTGATGCCGAAAGCCTCCATCTGGCCAAGGCTTTTTGCCCCGGTATACGCCCTGATGCAACGCATGAGGAATTCGTAGAGGAAGGCCGGGCTTATCTGGAAGAAAACGGGCTCGTGGCCTCTGATCCCGAGCATGAGGGGCACGCCCTTCTGCCGGTTTCCAACACAGGCTCTTCCTTTTAACTTTTCAGGATTCCTGCCCAAACCTTCTGGGCGGGTTTCATGCTTCCGCCTCAGATTGTTCTGAAGACGCCAGCACTATACGACCTCTTACACAGGAGATTTTGGATCATGAATATCCTTATGTTCGGTCCCAACGGCAGCGGCAAAGGCACGCAGGGCGCTCTCATTAAGAAGGCGTTTGGTTTGGCCCATATCGAATCTGGAGCCATTTTCCGCGAACATGTGGGCGGTGGAACCGAACTCGGCAAAAAGGCTAAGGAGTATATGGATCGCGGCGAGCTCGTCCCTGACTCCATTACCATTCCTATGGTCCTTGAAACCCTGAAGACCAAAGGGACTGACGGTTGGCTGCTTGACGGTTTCCCCCGCAATATCGCTCAGGCGGAACAGCTGCACAAAGCGATGCAGGAACAGGGTATGAAGCTTGACTATGTGGTGGAAATCGATCTGCCCCGCAACATTGCCCGCGATCGCATTATGGGCCGCCGGGTGTGCAAAAACGACGGCAATCATCCCAACAATATCTTTATTGATGCCATCAAGCCCAACGGGGACGTCTGCCGGGTCTGCGGCGGCGAACTCACGGCCCGTGCTGACGATCAGGATGAAGCCGCAATCAACAAGCGCCACGATATTTATTACGATGACAAAAAGGGGACATTGGCTGCCGCCCACTACTTCAAGGCGCTGGCCGAAAAAGGTGAAACCAAGTATATCGTCCTCAATGGCCAAGGCACGATCGACAGCATCAAAGAAACACTTACCAAGGAACTGGGGCTGAACTAGTCTTTGCTTTCCAAACGGCAGGCCGATCGAAAAAATTCGATCGGCCTGCCGTTATAAAAAGAATGCGTGACCGGTTATGGAAAAACCATGAGCAGCTCAGTGTGGCCGGTCATTTCTTCAATCCGTTTATCAGTCATACGGAATCCATTTTTTCGGTAAAAGGCGACTGCCCGTTCATTTTCCGCATAAACGGAAAGCTCTAGTGTATCGCGCATTTTTTTGGCTAGAGCTAGCAAGCGGGATCCCACTCCCTTCTTTTGATGCGCAGGGGCAACAAAAAGCGCAGCAAGATAGTCTTCCACAAAAGCTATAAAGGCAACCACTTCGCCCGTGTCCTTATCCTCATCCACAACGACTTCACTTAATGGAAGATACAAGGTTCGCATGGCATCGGCCTTCTCTTCCCAATATGCCTTATCAATAAAAGAATGGGAAAGAATGGAAGCCTCCAGCCATATTCGGATAACGGCCTCCGTGTCTTCTTCTTTAAATGCCCGAATCATCTCCCCTCCATGCGCACGCACCAGGCAAGGGATACCTGAAAGGCCCCATTCTCCATCTGTGGACGAAGGTGCATAGTCGTGCTATGTTTAGGAATTCATAGGTTACGAATATGTTTTCTGTTAGCCCCTATCGGATACCTTATGCATTACTATCCAGTTTTTTTGGAACTTTCTGGACGGAGCTGTCTCGTAGTCGGCGCGGGTGCCGTTGGTTGCCGCAAGATAGCTTCCCTGCTCGAATGCCCTGTTGGGCGGCTTCATGTCATTGACTTAGCTGAACCGGACTCCAATCTTCAAGTATTGCTTGAAGATAAACGTGTCCGTTATACGCGCCGGCCCTTTACACCGTCCGATGTCGAGGGGTGCGCCTTGGTTTTTGCCGCCACCAGCAACAGACAGACCAACGATGCTGTGGCGAAAGCCTGTGCGGAACGCGGCATCCTCTGTAACTGTGCCGATGCGCCTAAGGACAGTTCCTTTATCGTACCCGCCCTTGCGGAACAAGGAAATATCTCCATTGCCCTTTCCACAGGAGGCGCTAGCCCGGCGCTAGCCCGAAAGATCCGTGAAGATTTGGAGATATGGCTCGGAGGACGCTATACGGGGATAAGCGAACTTTTGATGCGGCTCCGTCCCTTGGTTCTTGCCTTACATCACGAGACGAGGCAGAATACAAGCCTCTTCCGGAGCATTGTGAATTCGCCTCTGGCCGAAGCCCTGCAACATCGGGATCGACAAGCGTGCGAATCTTTGCTTGAGGAGTTGCTACCTATCGAACTGCATCCGTATATCATGGAGTTGCTGCATGATCTTGCCTGAACTGTTGCCGGTTCTGGCCATTCACCTATATGCCCTTGGAACGGCTGCCGTCGTGGCGGGTATCCTTGCCCGAAACGAATGGCTCAAGCGTGCCGCCCTCGTGCTTACGGTGCTTGCCTTCACTACCCACACCTTATTGTTGCTCACCTCTTGTATGAGTGACGGGCTCGCTGGCCTAAGCCGTTCTGTGTATGTCCAGCTTCTGGCTTGGTGCATTACCCTCAGTGGACTTGTCGCGTGGCTCCGATGGCGCTATGAGGCACTGCTCCTGACCGTAGCGCCGTTTTCCTTGCTGACGTTCCTGATCGCCCTCTTACTGCGGCATGCCGAAACTCCGCTTCCCCCCGTGCTTTCGGGAATGACTTTTACTATTCATATCATAGCAATATTTATCAGTATCGGCCTGATGGCCCTCGCTTTCGGTGCGGGTGTGCTTTTCCTCATACAGGCAAAGAGCATCAAGTCTAAATCAAAGCTGGCAGGTTTCCAAAAGGATCTTCCCGCCCTCTCCGCATTGGACAAGATCAACGCGTTCACGACGACAGTCGGTTTTCCACTGTTCACGGCAGGCGTACTTTTCGGGTTCATCTCGGCCCGCATCAATTGGGGCACAATCCTTTCCGGTGATCCCAAGGAATTTATTTCGCTCGTTGTTTGGGGCCTGTACGCTTGGCTTTTCCACCAGCGGTTCACACAGGGCTGGCAGGGACGCAAACCGGCAATTCTGGCAATTTGGATCTTCACGGTCTGCGCGTTTTCGCTCATCGTGGTGAACCTTTTTATGACGACACACCACAGCTTTCTGACCACACCACGCTGATATGGAACAACAAATCTATCTTATTGGGCTCAACTACCGTACTGCCGGCGTTGAGGTGCGGGAACGTTTTGCGTTGACGGATCATTGCTCCAAGGATACGTGGGCCATCCCGTTGCGCCCGTCAGGGGAAAACGGTTCGGCCGAGACAACATTAGATGAGGCACTGATCCTCTCAACCTGCAATCGGGTTGAAATCCTTGCCGTAGGCCAAGGAGATGTACCGGGGTTGGTTCTGGAGGCATGGGCCTCCGCCAAAAACCGGAAGGCCGTCGAACTCGCTCCGTATGTATACATCCACAAAGGCCGTGAGGCGATCGCGCACCTGTTTACCGTTGCCTCCAGCCTCGATTCGATGGTGCTTGGTGAACCGCAGATCCTTGGACAGCTTAAAGGCGCTTACCGCAAGGCTACCCTTGCCGGAACGACGAAGACCATCATTAATCGCCTCCTGCACAAGTCATTCAGCGTCGCCAAACGGGTACGTACGGAAACCGGCATTGCGGCAAGCGCCGTTTCCATCAGTTACGCGGCCGTGGAGCTGGCTAAGCGCATTTTCGGCGACATGGGCCAATACCAAGCGATGCTCATCGGTGCTGGCGAAATGGCGGAACTGGCAGCCACCCATTTGATCCAAGCCGGAATCAGCAAGGTCAAGGTCGCCAACCGAACCTACCAGCGCGCTAAAGAACTAGCCGCTGAGTTCAAAGGGGAAGCTATTCCCTTTGAGCACTTGTTCGAGCACCTTGCCGATGTGGACATCATCATCAGTTCCACGGGTTCCCCAGAAGCCATTATTCGTGCCCGCGACATCAAGGATGTCTTGAAGCGCCGCAAGTACCGGCCGATGTTCTTCATCGACATTGCGGTTCCCCGCGACATAGATCCCGACGTCAACAACCTAGATAACGTCTACCTCTATGACATCGATGATCTGAAAGAAGTGGTTGAAGAAAACCTGGCCCATCGGCGCGTCGAAGCGGAAAAAGCGCAGGGGATCGTTAACGAAGAAGTCAATGCTTTCCTTTTTTGGCTGGAATCGTTGGAGCTCCAACCCACTATTGTGGATCTGCTCTCCCACTTTGAAACACATGCGCAAGAAGAGCTTCAGCGGACCTTAAAACGGCTTGGGCCCGTGAATCCGGAAACCCGTGAAGCGTTGGAAGCTATGCTGCATGGTCTGATCAGGAAGCTTTCACATGAGCCAATTACATTCCTGAAAGGGGCCAAGTCCGAGACAGCTTCCCGCAATGTGGAGCTGATCAGGCGCATGTTCGGACTGGATGACGAACACCCGACGGGCCGATGTACGCGCAGGGTCCACAGAAACGGATCTCAACTGCCATAAGGGAACGGACATGCGTTGTTATCTTGTAGACGAGCTCCAGCCTGAAGTCATTGCCAACCTTGAGGCGCAGCTGACGAAAAAGGGCTGTCAATCCGGTATTGAAAGACTGTATTGGCTGCCGTTAGAGAAGGATTACCTGCTTCCCGTCCAGCGTGAGCACACGTCTTCTTGTGGGCCGCATTGCCTTGCATTGGAAATTCTTGACGATGCCGTCAGGCTTGAATTTCTCGTCCGTGCCAAAGGGTGTATGCGCTGCGAATGTGTATGCTATCTCTCTCCGGAAGCCGAACGCCACATGATGGACTGGCTTGATGCCCGCATCATGGAGGCGGAAGCCGAGCAAGGGTACACCCAACAGTAGTCTCAGCATTGCTGGCTTTTTTCATAGGTCGAGTTAAACAAAAGGCCCCTCACATTTTCGTGGGGGCCTTTTCATGAATAGGCTTTCAGTCACTAGAACAGGATCTTAACCTGTTCTTCATCCTTATCTTGACGGCGGCCGATCGTTCCGATGACCCAAGCACCTTTATGCATGGCCTCGAGGCGGCCCATAGCCTCTTCCGCGACCTCACTGGGCACAATAAAGATATAGCCGATACCGCAGTTGAAAATCTGCAGCATTTCAGGCCAAGTCAAGCCGCCTTCCTCACGCAGCCAATGGAAAACGGGCTGTACATCCCACGAAGCGAATTTGATATCCGCAGTGACCGAATTGGGTAGGACACGGGGGATATTATCGTAGAAGCCGCCGCCCGTAATATGGACCATTCCCTTAACGGGCAGATCGCGCATCAGGTTGCGCACAACATCGGAATAGATATAGGTGGGCTCCAGCAGGACATCCTTCACCGTCCTCTCAGAACCGGGCATGATGTCATCCGGACCAAGCCCGCTCTTATCAAGGATCTTGCGGACAAGGGAATAACCGTTGGAATGGATGCCGGAAGAAGCAAGGCCGATGAGCACGTCACCGACCCGTATTCCGGAACCGTCCACGATCTTGGCATTATCAGCCATGCCTACGCAGAATCCCGCGAGATCATACTCACCGTCAGCATACATATCAGGCATTTCGGCCGTTTCACCGCCAAGCAGGGCACATCCAGCTTGCTTGCAGCCCTCCGCGATGCCGGCGATCACTTGCGTGGTTTTATCCACGTCAAGCTTACCGGTCGCAAAGTAGTCGAGGAACAACAACGGACGCGCGCCCTGAACCAAAATATCATTGGCACTCATGGCCACAAGATCGATACCAACCGTATCATGCTTGTCGAAAGCGAAGGCCAGCTTTAACTTGGTGCCGACCCCGTCGGTGGAGGCAACCAGCACCGGCTCGGCCATTCCGGACATATCCGGCTTGAAAAGCCCGCCGAACCCTCCGATATCCGAAAGAACCCCGTGGATATGGGTTTGGGATACGATGGATTTGATACGGGAAACAAGGGAATTGCCGGCGTCAATGTTCACTCCGGCTTCAGTATACGCTTGGGCTCGCGTCAGGGGCATGATCCTCTCCTAAACTAGCGTTGGGTAACTTGTCCGGTGAGAATAGGCTTTTCCCATTACTTGCGCAAGAGGCCAATTTCCTTTCTCGAGTACTCCGTTTCCCCATTCCTCCCCTTGCGGTTCACCCGTTCGGGGACTATTCTGATTGATATCCGATTCTCCCAATACATTGAAGGTTACAAATCATGAATGAAGAAAAACCGTTCGCGGATGAAAACCCCTTTCGAAAACTTGATAAGAAACGTTTTCCGTCTCATGACGAAAAGAAAAAAGCGAAAAGCCTCAAAAAAAACGTCCCTATCTCCAGCAATGACAGTGCAGCTTCCTCTTTTTATACGGAATTCGTCTCGCCTCAGGATGAAGGGGAAACCAGAGCCTTTTTGAATGCCGTTTCTGGCGTGACCAAGCTGGGTGCGTCAGCAAATGCAAAGTGCAAAAAACGACCTTCCGTCACCTCCTTAGAGAATCCCGTACTCGGCAAGCAGTCTCTCCATAACACCGAACAGTTGTTCCCAAAAAAGAAAAAAAATACTGCCCCTGAAACAGTCAATAAAATGGCAGTCTCCCCTGCTCCGGAAAGAATGGAAAACGAAACCGGCGAGGAAGACATCAATTTCTTTGCGGCCATGCAAGATGTTACCCCGCTTTCCGGGAAGGGGCGGGAAGTAGCGGCGGAAGCGCCGACACCTACTCCCCCAGTACAAACACCATCAAACCCCCTTCAGGAATTCATCGACGGCAAGCTTGAGTTTGCGCTTGCCTTCACCGATGAGTATGTGGAAGGGCACGTTGTCGGCCTCGATCTGATGCTTGTAGGGAAACTGCAGGCGGGACAATTCAGCCCGGAGTCTCATCTGGACTTGCATGGAATGAACGCGCAACAGGCTTTTGACGCTTTGGTGGGCTTTTTCCGTGCGGCGTATTTTAAAGGACAACGGACGGTTCTTGTGGTGCCCGGGCGCGGCCTAAATTCTCCTCACGGCATCTCCATCCTCAGGGAAAAAGTTCAGGAGTGGTTTACCCAAGAACCGCTTAAGCGCGTCATCCTTGCGTTCTGTACGGCCAAACCTTCCGATGGCGGGGCGGGAGCCCTCTACGTCCTCCTCCGTAAATTCAGAAAAGGAGGAGGAAAAATTTATTGGGAACGCAGGCCCGTGGATCCAGATTTGATTTAACATTTTTCTGCACGAAACAAACGTTTCACACAATATATCTATTTGAATTTTTTTCAAAAAAATTATACACCTAAAGAATATGGTACTTGTGCAAAAAGATTTTTTACGTGTTTGATGGAAATAGACTGTTCAACCAAACAAATCCATGCTATGGTTCTTTCGTCCACGGGATTTTGTTTTTCATCCCAGAAATGTGTTGATTGAAATCTTGCCCGTGAAAAAAGAATGTATCAGGTTTCATTGCCAAAGCGAGGAAGAGAGTTGTCCTGCTGGGTATGCGAAACCTGAGCGCCAAAACCGGAGCGGCAACAACATAACAATGGACACGGGTGGATAAGTTCGTATCTTTAAGAGGGGTCTTTTCCCTAAGGGTACACATCCGAATGGACGTTATGGAAAAGCCTAAGAAAAATGGCTCGCCGTATCTGGGAACAGTACACGACTCGCCGTATTGGTCATCCGTGACCACACGGCTAACACGTATCTCGTTATGCTGTTGAAAGCATGACAAACAAAGTCCGCCGGGGGGCGGAAGGGAGTCTTCATGGCTAAGAAAATGAAAACCATGGACGGCAACACGGCAACCACGCATATTGCGTACGCTCTTAGCGATGTCGCTTGTATTTACCCTATCACACCGTCTTCCGTGATGGGCGAACTCGCTGACGACTGGGCCGCAGCCGGTAAGAAAAACCTGATGGGCCAGACCGTTACCGTGCGTGAACTGCAGTCCGAAGCAGGCGCCGCCGGTGCCGTACACGGTTCTCTTGTGGCTGGTGCCATGACCAGCACGTTTACGGCCTCTCAGGGCCTCCTGCTGATGATCCCCAACATGTACAAAATTGCCGGTGAACTGCTTCCCACCGTATTCCATGTTTCCGCCCGTGCCCTTTCCACGCACGCGCTGAGCATCTTCGGTGACCAGCAGGACGTGATGGCCGCCCGCCAGACCGGCTTTGCTTTCCTTTGCTCCAGCTCCGTTCAGGAATGCATGGACATCGCCCTTGTTGCCCATCTGGCCACCATCGAATCCAGCGTCCCCTTCTGCCATTTCTTTGATGGTTTCCGCACCTCTCATGAAATCCAGAAGATTGAAGTCATCGACTATGAAGACATCCGCAAGGTCGTCAATTGGGACAAGGTGAACGAATTCCGGCAGAATGCCATGAATCCGGAACACCCCCATCAGCGCGGTACTGCCCAGAACCCTGACATCTATTTCCAAAACACCGAACGTCGGAACGTCTTCTATGATGCGGTTCCGAACGTCGTTGTCGAAGCGATGAAGAAGGTTGAAGGCATCACCGGCCGCAAGTACCGTCCTTTCGACTATGTGGGCCATCCGGAAGCCGACCGCATCATCGTGGCTATGGGTTCCGCCTGTGAAACCATCGAAGAAGTCGTCAACCTGCTGAACGCACAGGGTCAGCGCGTCGGCCTTGTGAAGGTTCGCCTGTTCCGTCCCTTCTCCACTGAACATCTTCTGCAGGTTATCCCCTCTACGGTGAAGAGCATTACCGTGCTTGATCGCACCAAGGAACCCGGATGCCTTGGCGAACCGTTATATCTCGACGTTTGCACCGCCTTCATGGAAAAGGGCAAGACTCCGGAAATCCTCGGCGGACGCTACGGTCTCGGCTCCAAGGAATTTACGCCTGCCATGGCTGAAGCCGTCTTCGCCAACATGACCACTGTCGGCCCGAAGAACCACTTCTCCGTAGGCATCGTCGATGACGTGAGCTACACCAGCCTTGAAGTTGGCGCCGACATCGACACTGTGGCTCCCGGCACCGTACAGTGCAAGTTCTTCGGCCTTGGCGCCGACGGCACCGTGGGCGCGAACAAGCAGGCCATTAAGATTATCGGTGACAATACCGATCTCTACGCTCAGGCCTACTTCGCCTACGACTCCAAAAAGTCCGGCGGCTTTACGGTATCGCACCTGCGCTTCGGTAAATCCCCCATCCACTCCACCTATCTGGTGAATCAAGCCGACTATATTGCCTGCCACAAGTCCGCGTACGTGCATCAGTACGACGTCCTCGAAGGTATCAAAGACGGCGGCGTGTTTGTGCTGAACTCCGAATGGAATACCGTTGAAGACCTCAGCCGTGAACTGCCCGCTTCCATGAAGCGTACCCTCGCCCGCAAGAACATCAAGTTCTACAACGTGGACGCGGTGAAAGTCGCTATGGAAATCGGCCTCGGCGGACGCATCAACATGATCATGCAGACTGCGTTCTTCAAGCTCGCCGAAGTGATTCCTTTCGAACAGGCGGTTTCTCTGCTGAAGGACTCCATCAAGAAAACCTATGGTCGTAAGGGTGACAAGGTCGTCAACATGAACCTTGCCGCCGTGGACAACGCCATCGCCGCGCTGACCGAGATCAGGATTCCGGCCGAATGGGCTGAGGCTGTTGATGAGCACAAGGCTGAAGCCTGCTCCTGCGGTTGCGGCTGCGGCCACAGCCATGAACCTGCCTACATCACGGATGTGGTTCGGCCGATCCTCGCCCAGCAGGGTGACAAGCTGCCCGTGTCCGCCTTTGAGCCTGACGGTCTTGTTCCGCTCGGCACCACCGCCTATGAAAAGCGTGGCGTGGCTGTAAACATCCCCGAATGGATTTCCGAAAACTGCATCCAGTGCTGCCAGTGCTCCTTTGTCTGCCCGCACGCGGCCATCCGTCCCGTTTTGGCTACCGAAGAAGAACTTTCCTGTGCCCCCGACACCTTTATTACCAAGGATGCCATCGGCAAGGAGCTCAAGGGCCTCAAGTTCCGTATTCAGGTTTATGCTGAAGACTGCCTCGGCTGCGGTTCCTGCGCCGAAGTCTGCCCGGCCAAGACCAAGGCTCTGGTCATGAAGCCTCTGCAGACCCAGCTCGAAGATCAGGTTGCCAACTTGAAGTTCGCCACCGAATGCGTGGAGCCGAAGGACAATCTGGTCGCTCGCGATACCCTCAAGGGTTCGCAGCTCCAGCAGCCTCTGCTTGAGTTCTCCGGTGCGTGCGCCGGCTGCGGCGAAACGCCTTATGTAAAGCTGATTACCCAGCTGTTCGGTGAACGCATGTTGATTGCCAATGCAACCGGCTGCTCCTCCATCTGGGGTGGTTCCGCGCCTACCGTGCCTTATACTACCAACAAGGATGGCCATGGCCCGGCTTGGGGCAGTTCCCTCTTTGAAGATGCCGCCGAATACGGTTTCGGTATGTTCAGCGCCGTCAAGCATCGTCGCGAAAAGCTCGCCGACGTTGTTGCGGAAGCGGCCAAGTTGCCCGACCTGCCCGAAGGCTTGCTCAACGCGCTTAACGGCTGGCTGGAAAACAAGGAAGATGCCGAAGGTTCCAAGAAATTTGGTGAAGAAATCCTTGCCGCGCTGTCCGATGCTCCGGAACATGAACTGTTCGAGCAGATTTGGGACATGAACGATCTGCTCACCAAGAAATCCGTGTGGATCTTCGGTGGTGACGGTTGGGCCTATGACATCGGTTACGGCGGATTGGATCATGTCCTCGCTTCCGGTGAAGACATCAACGTACTCGTCATGGACACCGAAGTGTACTCCAACACCGGCGGTCAGGCATCCAAGTCCACCCCGCTCGGTTCCGTCGCCAAGTTTGCCGCCGCAGGCAAGCGCACCGGCAAAAAGGATCTGGGCCGCATGGCCATGACCTACGGATACGTGTATGTGGCTTCTGTTTCCATGGGCGCCAACAAGCAACAGGTGCTCAAGGCGCTGAAAGAAGCCGAAGCCTATAAGGGGCCGTCTCTCATCATCGCGTATGCCCCCTGCATCAACCAAGGCATTCGTAAGGGGATGGGTAAGAGCATGGAAGAGGGCAAGCTGGCCGTCGACAGCGGTTACTGGCCTCTGTACCGCTTCAACCCCGAATGGGCTGAGCAGGGCAAGTCGCCTCTGATTCTGGAATCCAAAGCTCCCGACGGAACCTTGCGTGACTTCTTAGCCGGTGAAAATCGCTATGCCCAGTTGAAGAGCACAGCTCCTCAGGACTCCGAACGTCTCCAGACGGAACTGGAGAAGGCATATAATGATCGCTACCATCTGTTGAAGTACATGGCGGCGTTCCCGGGTTCGGCCGACCAGCCGAAGGCCGCTGAAGAGCCCAACGTAACGAAATAACACTCTCTTCCGGGAATCGGTTTTGCCGGTTCCCGGTTTTGCTCTGCCGGCGGAGTGTCTTTTGACAGAAAGGGGCACTCCGTCTATTATTATGTGGATTTTGTTGCTTTGCGGAACAAAACTGTAATTCTTACATCCCGGAGTACCTCTTTATGGCCCATTCTCTTTATATCACTGGTACGGAAGGCTCGAGTGGGAAAACCGTAGTCACCTTGGGGCTCATGCACTTCCTGCAGTCTCAGGTACGCAAGGTTGCCTTCTTTCGTCCCATCATCGACAGCGAGGACGAAGCCCGGCGCGACTCCAGTATCAATCTGATCCTCAAGCATTTTGAGCTGGATATGCTGTATAGGGACACTTATGCATGTACCTATAAGGAAGCGCTCGAACTGGTGGCTTCGGGGAACACGTCCCTGTTGATCGAAAAAATTTTCCAGAAGTACAAAGCTCTTGAAAACGAGTACGACTTCGTTTTGTGCCAGGGCACGGACTTCCGGGATAAGGATACGGCCGTCCAGTTCGAGCTGAACACTGAGATCGCCGCCAGCCTTAATATTCCGCTTGCACTCGTCATCAACGGCAGGGATAAATCTCTGGACGCCATCCAAGCATCCGTCAGGAGTAATCTGGAGTTGCTGAAGGACAAGCGGCGCGAGGTGGGCTGCGTATTTGTCAACCGCGTGTCATTCTCCACCGAGGATTGTCCCACCTGCGCAAGCACAATAGTTGAAGGCACCGGGTCCTCCACCCCGTTGTTCTTCATCAGCGAAACCCCCGCCCTGTGCAATCCGAGCGTCGGTGAAGTTCAGAAATGGATGAACGCCGATGTGCTTTTCGGTAAGGAAGGCCTGAACAACCTTGTTCACGACTACCTTATTGCGGCTATGCAGGTCGGCAACTTCATGAACTATCTTAAGCAGGATCTGCTGATCGTCACCCCCGGCGACCGTTCCGATATCATTCTCGCCAGCCTGACCTCACACCTTTCGTCCACCTATCCCAATATCGCGGGCATCCTTCTGACCGGTGGCATTGATTTGCCTGAAAGCATGCAGAAACTCATGGAAGGCTGGACGGGAATCCCCGTTCCCATTCTTTCTGTAAAGGGCGCCACTTACGACACATGCCAAGAGCTGCTGAAGCTGCACGGAAAAATTTCTCCCGAAGATTATCGGAAAATTACTGTGGCGCTTGACGCCTTCTCCGAGGGCGTGGACAAAGAAACCCTCGTCAACAAGATTTTTAACTTCCAATCCGATCGCGTCACCCCGATGATGTTCGAGTTCAACCTCGCGGAGCAGGCCCAAAAGCATCGCATGCGCATTGTCCTGCCCGAAGGTGAGGAACTGCGTATTCTGCGTGCCGCCGAAGTCCTGTGTGAACGGGGAATCGCGGATCTCATCCTGCTTGGCGATACGGATGCCATTCAGGAAAAGATCAAAAAGTTTGGCTTGAAACTACAGGATGTCACGATTATCCAGCCCACGGCCTCACCGCGCTTCGACGCCTATGCCCAGCAGTATTACGAAATGCGCAAGAACAAGGGTATTACGCTGGAGCAGGCACAGGAGCGTATGAAGGATACGACCTACTTCGGCACGATGATGGTTCAGATCGGCGATGCCGACGGCATGGTTTCCGGCGCTGTGAACACCACGGCGCATACCATCCGTCCCGCCTTTGAAATCATCAAGACAAAGCCCGATACGTCCATCGTTTCGAGCGTGTTCTTCATGTGCCTCAAGGATCGTATCCTTGTGTTCGGCGACTGCGCGGTCAATCCCAATCCCACAGCCAGCCAACTCGCGGATATCGCCATCAGCTCGGCGCATACCGCGCGTGTCTTCGGCGTTGAACCTCGCGTCGCCATGCTGTCCTACTCCACCGGCTCTTCCGGTAAGGGTGAAGCCGTGGATGAAGTTATCGAAGCGACCAAGCTTGCACATGAACGGGCTCCCGAACTCCTCCTTGATGGCCCCATCCAGTATGACGCCGCCATCGATCCCGAAGTGGCCCGCACAAAGGCACCCGCCAGCCCCGTCGCCGGGCAGGCCTCCGTATTCATCTTCCCTGATCTGAATACCGGGAACAATACTTATAAGGCCGTCCAGCGGGCCGCCGACGCGCTTGCCATCGGCCCCGTCCTGCAGGGCCTCAACAAGCCCGTAAACGACCTCTCCCGTGGCTGCACCGTGCCGGACATCATCAACACGGTCATGATTACGGCTATTCAGGCTCAGGCTGAAAAGGGTTTAATCACCCTTAAATAAGGGCTCTAATGAAGGATCCGGGGCACCTCTTTCGTATGTATGCTTTTTGCGGAAGATGCCGGATCCTTCATCTTTTATTGCCACAAGACTCTTTAACTTTTTTAATCAGCTGGTAGAACAATGAAAATTTTGGTCATCAACGCGGGTTCTTCTTCTTGTAAGTACCAATTGTTCAATATGGACGACCAATCCGTCCTGTGCTCCGGTGTCGTCGAACGCATTGGGCAGCCTATGGGCAAACTGAGCCACAAGATTGCTCCCGGCAGCGACAAGGAAGAAAAAATCGTAGTCGAGCGCCCCTTCCCCACGCACGTTGAAGGGATGGAGGATGTCATTTCCCTGCTTCTGGACGCCGAAAAAGGGGTTATTCAGGACAAGTCGGAAATCTCGGCCATTGGGCACCGCGTACTGCATGGCGGCGAAGCGATCACCGATCCGGTGCTTATCGACGAAAAAGTAAAAGAAATCATTCGTGACTGCTTCCCCCTCGGCCCGCTGCATAACCCGGCCAACCTGATGGGTATTGAGGTTGCGGAAAAGCTCTTCCCCGGCGTCCCCAATGTGGGCGTTTTCGATACTGAATTCGGTATGACCTTGGCTCCCGAAGCGTATCTGTATCCCCTGCCCTATTCGTTGTACGAGGAGCTGCGTATCCGCCGCTATGGGTTCCACGGCACCTCCCATAAGTATATCGCGAAAGCGACGGCGGCCTTCCTCGGCAAGCCGCTTTCGGAACTGAACTCCATCACGATGCATCTCGGAAACGGCTCCTCCATGAGCGCCGTTCAAAACGGCAAGTGCATCGATACCTCGATGGGCCTGACGCCTCTCGAAGGCCTGATGATGGGTACCCGCTGCGGTTCTATCGACCCCGCCATCGTTCCCTTTATGATGGAAAAGAAGGGGATGACGCCTCAGGAAGCTGATACCGTCCTGAATAAAAAGTCCGGCCTGCTCGGTATCTGCGGCACCAGTGATATGCGCGACGTGCATGCAAACATCGAAAAGGGTGACGAAAAGGCTGCCCTCGCGTTCAAGATGCTGACCCGAAGCATTAAGAAGGTGCTTGGTTCCTACTTCTTCCTGCTCGGCAAAGTTGACTCCATCGTATTCACCGCCGGTATCGGTGAAAACGATGAATTCGTCCGCGAGGCCGTCTGCGAAGGTCTTGAGCCCTTCGGCATCAAGATTGACAAAAAAGAAAACCACACCCGCAAGCCCGGGGCTCGCGCCATCAGCACGCCTGACAGCCGTATCCCCGTCCTCATCATTCCCACCAATGAAGAACTGGAAATCGCTACAACCACGATGCGTATCGTGGAAGAAAGCCAGAAATAAAATTCTGTCCTGAGCAATACAAGAGCCGTCCTGCCCACTGTGGGAAGGACGGCTTTTGTATTGCTATCTACGATCTAAGCCAAGGGCAGGAAAGTTCGAGGCTGTCCCCTTCCCCGTCACAGCCCACTAATCCTTTTTCCTCTGATGCCACTCGCTGACGAGAGAGAGGATATCTTTGCCTTCATCCGGGGAAAACCATTGGATTCGCTTATCCGCGTTGAACCATGTCAGTTGCCGTTTTGCATATGCCCGCGTATTTTTGATCCACAGTTCCCGTGCGGCATCCAACGACAATGTGCCCGAAAGATAGAGATGAAGTTCCCGGCATCCGATGCCGGACCACCCCGGCAATGTCCCATCGGGAAATACATTATACTCGGAGCGGGCTTCATCAAGCGCGCCAGCCTCAAGCATCAAATCGATACGCTGTTCCAGCAAAGGCGTCAACATATCAAGTGGAAGGCGTAAACCTATGCGCAGCACATCCGCCTCTCGCGGGGGAGGCGTTTGGCTGTGCCACCATGAAAAGGTCTTTCCTGTGGCCTCATAGACACAAAGTGCCCTCACGATACGCTGTCGATCGTTTTTATGGATACGGGCGGCATATGCCGGATCGATTTCCTCCAACTTCCGATGCAGCACTGGTGAACCTTCAATGCGGCACGCTTCCGTAAGCCTTGTGAGGATGGTATCCGGTATTGGCGGAATATCCACGATGCCATCAAAAAATGCCCGGAGATACAGCCCCGTTCCTCCCACAATCACAGGGAATGCCGTATGTTCAATATACCCTAGGGCCTTTTCCCCCCAAGCCCCTGCGGAAAAACGGGCGTCCGTTTTCAAAAAACCGTAAAGGTGAT
This sequence comes from Bilophila sp. T19-St14, assembly GCF_059728385.1. Classification (NCBI taxonomy): domain Bacteria; kingdom Pseudomonadati; phylum Thermodesulfobacteriota; class Desulfovibrionia; order Desulfovibrionales; family Desulfovibrionaceae; genus Bilophila; species Bilophila sp. T19-St14. Next base: position 530,805 of record NZ_BAAGFT010000001.1, on the reverse strand, counting down.
GCGGGAATGCGGCCTGTTCCACCTGAGAGGGTTGGGCCGTGATGATCGGAAAAGCTTCAAAAACCTGACGCGAATCCGCATTGATGATCTCACCATTAAACTGTTCGGCAAGGCGTAACGCGATTGCGGACTTTCCAACCCCCGTAGGGCCGACGAGACAGACGACGCGGAGTTTCGTCATTTATCAGCATCCCTATCAAGTGAAGCTTCCAGTTCCTGCAAGCGCGCAAGCTCTGAGAGTTCCGGTACGGGCGGCGGGGCTACAGGTTCGATCTCTCCGTGTGTGAAACCGAAACGCTCACGCAGGCAACTGAGAACATAATCCGGGACAAGCCCACGCACATCCCCGCCTAACCTTGCGACGGTCTTAACGATGGTTGAGCTGATGTACAGCCAGCGATAGTCTGAAATCAGAAACAGCGTCTCAATATCCGGGCGCAACTTACGGTTCATGAGCGCAATCTGAAACTCATATTCAAAGTCCGAAACGGCTCGAAGCCCTCGGAGCACCGTATGGACATTCCGTCGGGCAACATACTCCACAAGCAACCCCTGAAACGGCTCAACGGAAATATTCGGTTCCTTGGCGAAAACCTTCTCTGCCATGGCAACACGCTCTTCGAGGGAAAACAAGGGGGATTTTCCCGTATCGGCGGCTACCGCGACAATGATATTGTCGAACATGCGCAATCCTCGCCGGATGATGTTCGCATGTCCGTTTGTCAACGGATCGAATGTTCCGGGATAAATCGCTACTCGTTTGTCTTGTGCCATAAGATGATCCGGGTTTGTCCGTAATTTCGGTCAACTTCCAATTCAAGCTCCTCATGGGCCGCCGCTGCGTCAAAACGCAGCAATCCTTCAATCTCAGCAAGCAGATACCCATCTGGTGCAAGCCAACCGCCCTTCATAATGGCCTTGAGCGTAGGGGCCAGCCGGTTTTCACCATACGGCGGATCGGCGAAGATGACGTCATACGGCTGATACGCCCTGCCCCGCAAAAAACGCAGGACATCGCTCTCAGCCACACGGCACCGATCTGCCACATCCAGTGTATCCACATTCTGGTTCAAGCATTGTACAACCTTCGGCTCACGCTCAACGAGACAGACCTCTTGGGCCCCCCGGCTGAGGGCTTCAAAGCTCAGGCTTCCACTTCCGGCAAACAAATCCAGAACGCGCAAACCGCTCCATACAACCCCCCGTGAGGAAAGCATAGAAAAAATGGCTTCGCGTACCTTGGCTGTAGCCGGACGATACCCCGGCCCTTCAACCGTCTTCAAACTCCGGCCTCCAAGGGCTCCGGCAATGATTCGCATGAAAACTCCAGTAGGAAACGGTCGGTTGTCACCAACATTGAAGTGAACAGATTCTACCTTAATCACCGGAGAAGAAGAGGCCCATTGCGGGCCCCTCTTCTTCACTTACAGTTGAGTCAGGACAGACAGCAATTCCTTATTGAGCTCAAGGATACGATCCCGGATATCAACCTGCTCATCCCAAGGCCGCTCCTCGGCCTTTTCAAGGCGTACACGGAGCTTGGAAAGCTTGTCTTCCGTCTCTTCAAGCAGCAAGTTCCAGTCCACATGCGCGTAACTCTTCGGCTGGGCGGTAACGACCACTTCGGGGGTAGCGCCAGACACAAGAGCCATTTCTTCCAAGTAACCGGGAGTATAGACCGAAAGATGGAACTGGTCTTTGATAAGGCCGGAAAGGATCTGCTGCGCTTTCTCCTCGCCATGCACCAGTACGACCTGCATGCCGGGATGCGCCATTTTCCGTATCCAATCCAAAATCTGGCTCTGCCCAGCGTGCGCGGAAAATCCGCCAATCGTAAAAACCTTGGCCTTGATGGCGACATCTTCATTGAAAAGCCGGATGGAGCTTGCACCATCGACGATCTTACGACCCGGCGTGCCGACGCCCTGATACCCGACAAAGACGATGCTGGCTGTGGGGCGCCATGCGTTGTGGCGGAGATGATGCTGGATGCGCCCGGCATTACACATTCCGCTCGCGGAAATGATGATCGCCGGCCCTTTCATCACGTTTAATGCTTGGGACTCTGAAGCGCTCAGGGTAAACTTCAGGTTGGGCAGCAATGCGGACATGTTCCCTGACAAATCGATCTCAGGCGTGTCCAAATACTCCTTGAACTCTTTAAAGACTTCCGTTGCACGAATCGCCAGAGGGCTGTCAACGAATATGGGCATATCATCCGGGAGCTTTCCCTTCTGCCGCAACAAGTACAGGCAGTACAAAATCTCCTGCGTACGCCCTACGGCAAAAGCAGGAATGATGACCTTATCGTTGTTATTGTAGCTGTAGGCGATGGCTTCCGCCAGTTCGTCAAATGTCGCTTCTTCGTTCTTATGATTCCGATCGCCGTATGTACTTTCAATGAACAGATAATCCGCCTGACTGGCAACGACCGGATCATGCATCAGGAGCGTTCCCGGACGTCCCAAGTCCCCTGAGAAGACAACGCGGGTCGTCTTGCCCTCTTCCGTCACGGTCAGCTCCAAGAAAGCGGATCCAAGGATATGGCCAGCGTCCCTGTAGGTAACGGCAATGCCCGGATGGGGTTCAAAGGTTTTGTTGTACTCCACCAAACGGAACTGATCAGAAACCTTCCGGGCATCTTCAACCGTATACAGCGGGGCAATCTCTTTGCTTTTACCGTTCTGACCGGTGTGTCGCTTTTGCTTCTTCTGCTTCCATTCAGCTTCCATTTCTTGGATATGCGCGCTGTCCTCAAGCATCAGCCCGGCAAGGGCCGCCGTCGGGGGCGTGCAATAAATGGAGCCTTTGAATCCCTCATGTACAATGCGGGGCAAAAGGCCGGAGTGATCGATATGAGCGTGTGTCAAAAGGATAAAATCAATATTTCCAGACTGGTAGATATCAGTATCGAAGTTGCGGGCCTCGATCTCGGAGTTCCCCTGATGCATGCCGCAGTCCACGGTGAAACGAATCCCGCAAGCCTCAATGAGATAGCAAGAACCGGTGACCGTCTGCGCCGCACCGAGAAAATGGACTTTCATAGAACCTCCTGATGCAGAGTAAATTCCCAAACAAAGTCCCATACTACCTGTAACCGGTATCTCATGACAAGAAAAACTATGCACTCACATAAGTCAAAATGGTTCTCATCATACCGCCATGATATGAAGAAAAAAATTTATGCGCCCTTCTCTCACATAGGCTTTCTCTTGGAGTCTTGCGCCATAATACACACCGGGCTATAGTCCCTTCCATACCTCAAAAGGAGTTACCTATGAGCCAATCCCCGATAGACATGCTATCTATCCGTGAATCATGGCGAATGTTTAGAATTCTCGCTGAAATTGTCGATGGGTTTGAAACGCTCAGTGAGCTTGGACCCTGTGTGTCCATTTTCGGTTCCGCCCGGGTCAAGCCTGAAAACCCGTTGTATGCTGAGGGCGAGACCATCGCCAAGTTGTTGGTTGAGTCGGGTTATGGCGTCATTACTGGCGGCGGCCCCGGCCTCATGGAGGCGGGAAACAAGGGAGCCACCGAGGCTGGAGGAACGTCCGTCGGCCTGCATATCCAGCTCCCCCATGAACAGGAATGTAATAAGTATGTAAAGATACGCAGTGATTACCGCTATTTCTTCCTACGCAAGCTCATGTTTGTAAAGTATGCGCTCGCGTATGTCGTCATGCCCGGCGGCATGGGCACCATTGATGAACTCTCTGAAGCGTTTGTACTCGCACAAACCAAGCGTATCCGCCCGCTTCCCATTATCCTGTACCAAAGCAGCTTCTGGAACGGCTTCCTTGACTGGCTTCGCAATACGATGGTTGCCGGAGGCTACATCAGGGCTTCTGAAGTAGACGATCTCATTACGGTCTGCGATACGCCCGAACAGGTGGTTCAGCAGATCCGCAGGCGGGTCATTCTATAATGACGTCACCAGATAGGCCGTCCTCCAGATCGCAGCATCCTCGGACGGCCTTTTCCGAAAACGCCTGTGAACCCCGTGCTTACACAGCATGGGGCCCTATCCCTCCCCCTCCTCCCGGCTGGTCATGGGAGGGGTTGATGCACCAAGCGATTGTAAAAGCACAGCAAGCGCCCCAGCAAGGCGAAATTCCCGTAGGGGCACTCATCGTCAATCCTGAGGGGACGATCCTCGCTGCGGAGCACAATCAACCCATTACCCTTTCCGATCCGTCAGCCCATGCCGAAGTTATGGCCATGCGTTCAGCCGGAGCCGTTTTGGGCAATTACCGCCTCGAAAACTGTATTCTCGTCGTTACGCTTGAACCTTGCCTGATGTGTACGGGCGCTATTGTCCATGCCCGCCTTGCCGGTGTCGTCTATGGGGCTGCGGACAATAAAGCCGGAGCCGTAGAGTCGTGCTTCAACGGCTTGGATTTACCTTTCCACAACCACCGAGTATGGCATATGGGCGGTATTGCCGCACTGGAGTGCGCATCTTTACTGCAAAAATTTTTTCAAAAGAGCAGATAATATTGTTTCGTTATTTTCATTGGCTCTGTCATAACATGTGATTGTTTTTTCATAGTATGATGAAAATACAACCTTTTTCTCTAGTTTTCCACTAAAGGACTCCATAGCTGAGACATTTTATTGGTTATTCCTTTAGAATTTCAAAAAATAAAGCATCAATCATTTTCTATGACACGGCCTTTCCATTAAACCCTCTTCAACAGCTTGTGTATCGTCTGCTATTATGATTTGTCTTTCTCATGGACAAGCTGTGTATAACAACTAGTTTTAAAAAAGGAGAAATCGTATGAATCCTACTCTCAATATTCTCGGTATCTCTGGAAGCCTGCGCACCCAATCCCGCAATACGGGACTCCTACGGTTCGCCAAGCAATGCCTCCCTGCTGTGGTGAACTTCCAAATTGCCGATCTTACCGATATTCCTTTTTACAATGCCGATCGCTGCGATCCCAAACCTGAGCCAGTGCAAACGCTGATCCGGCAGGTCACCGAAGCCGATGCTCTTGTGCTGGCTTGTCCAGAGTATAATTACTCTATCGCCCCGGCTTTAAAAAATGCTCTTGATTGGGTTTCACGCGAGCCGAACTGCGCGCCGTTCAACGGTAAACCGGTAGCCATCATGGGAGCCGGAGGCGGTATGGGAACATCGCGGGCGCAGTACCATCTGCGGCAGGTATGTGTTTATTTGAACCTCCGACCAGTAAATAAACCGGAAGTCTTTTCCAACGCCTTTTCCGCCGCCTTCAACGAATCTGGAGATCTCATTGATCCCTCTTTACAACAACAGGTCACGGCGCTTATGAACGCCCTGCTCGCTTGGTATAGTCAGCTAGCCAAGTAGCCCCACCGCAGCAATACAAAAGGCACCTCAGTGAGGTGCCTTTTCTTTCTCCGCCAAAAGACGACTGCTATTTCATTGCCCTAAACGGCGAAATCGCACGCAACTGCTCAATGATGGGCGGCAGTTTTTCAAGGACATAATCGATTTCAGTGGCCGTCGTATAACGGGACAACGAGAAACGGATGGAACCATGCGCAAAGGTGAAGGGAACGCCCATAGCGCGCAGCACATGCGAAGGCTCAAGGCTGCCGGAGGTGCAGGCCGAACCGGAACTTGCGCAGATGCCGAGCTGATCCATAAGCAACAGAATAGCTTCGCCCTCAACATACTGGAACGCAATATTGGACGTGTTCGGCAGACGGTTTTCCACATCTCCATTCACGATGGCATCGGGAATAGCCGCCAGAAGTCCCTTTTCCAACTTATCGCGGAGGGCGGGCACTCTCGTGTTTTCATCCGTCATGTGGCGCATAGCCAGCTCACATGCAGTACCGAGGCCTACGATGTACGGCGCATTTTCCGTACCGGCACGACGCCCCCTTTCCTGATGCCCACCGCGAAGGAACGGGAGGAAGCGCGTCCCCTTACGGACATACAACACACCAATCCCCTTGGGAGCATGGAGCTTGTGTCCGGAAAGCGCTAAAAAATCTACAGGCATTTTAGCCAAATCAATGGGAAGCTTACCCGCGGCTTGTACAGCGTCGGTATGGAACAGTATCCCCCGCTCCTTCACCATTTCGGCGATCTTCTGAATGGGGAAAACGGTACCGGTTTCATTGTTGGCGAACATGATGGAGACAATGGCCGTATCTTTACGCATAGCTTCCGAAAGCTCGTCCAGATCCAGACGCCCTTTGGAGTCCACTCCCAGATACGTCAGCTCATAGCCCTTCTGCTCCAGATGCTGCCCTAGGGCGATAAGCGCCGAATGCTCAACACGGGTCGTAATGACATGCTTTTTTTCAGGCTGCGCCTGCAAAGCGGACATCACGGCCGTAGAATCGCTTTCCGTACCGCAGGAGGTAAACACGATTTCTTCAGGCTGCGCACCAAGCATCGCCGCAACCTTTTCGCGTGCCTCCTGAATGCTCTTGCCCACCTGTCCGCCGAACGTATGCATGCTGGAAGCATTACCGTATTTTTCCGTAAAAAACGGAACCATGCTTTCAAAAACTTCCGGCGCTACGCTGGTCGTGGCGTTGTTATCAAGATAGATGACGCTCATGCCTTCACCTCTTCAACCACAATTTCCGGTTCCACCTGCTCACAAAGAATCTTCTCAACCAAATCCTTCAACGTCACCGTACGGGAACTGCAGTTTGAACACAGGCCACGCAAAGCAACGACGACCCGATGACCATCGACATCTACCAATTCAATATCACCGCCATCTGCAGCGAGACGCGGACGTACTTCATCCTGAAGGGCCTGCATGACCTTTTGCATACGCTGTACATTGGTCATTATGGACTTCGGGGCGGGGTTAAATTCCTTCAGCTTCGGCTTCCCCAATTCTTCATCAAGAATATCCTGAATAGTATCAAGACATTCACCGCACCCGCCACCAGCCTTGGTGTAATTCGTAACTTCTTCCACCGTCTTGAGGTTGTTCTCCTCAATGGCACGGCGAATCTGAACATCGGTCACACCAAAACACTTGCAGACCAGCTTGCCTTCATGCTCATGCTGCTTTTCGGCGGGTTCACCGCGCCAGTTGCGCAGAGCTGCTTCCAAGGCTTCCTGTCCCATGACAGAGCAATGCATCTTTTCTCGGGGCAATCCGCCAAGGTACGCCGCAATATCCTTATTGGTCACCTTGGCCGCTTCTTCCACTGTCTTGCCCTTAATCATTTCAGTCAACGCGGAGCTTGAAGCAATAGCACTGGCACAACCAAACGTCTGGAAGGAAGCGTCTTCGATGATGCCCTTGTCATTGATCTTCAAGAAAAGCTTTAAGGCATCGCCGCAAGCAAGGCTTCCCACCTCGCCAATGGCGTTGGCATCAGCAAGCTCACCCGCGTTACGCGGCTTCAGGAAATGCTCCCGAACGGTATCCGTGTATTCCCACATATGCTGTCCTCCAAAAAAACTGGTCACCAATCCGGGGTGCGACCGGAGCCACGCCCGGAGAGCATAACGATTCATTAAAGGGATTTCTCCCGACAAAATACCATATAAGCCCTAACAGCCATAATGGAAGGGGGGGGAAGGTATTTTCTTGTCATCCGTTCTACTCGGAAATCTATGCACCGCTTCACAGAGCAGGTCAAGCTGGCACCGCGTAGGATTCATATTGATATCTATTTATTATATATGAATATTATCAAACAAAACCACTTTATCCATTTTAAAGAACAGGCTTTCCCAAAACATTCTCTTCAAAAAAAGGGCCATGAACCTCTTCGGAGAAGGATCACGACCAGCCTATCCTGTCTTTTCTCTATTGAATACGCGGCTGCCCCCTACCCTCGCACCCTGCCCACCCGTAACGGTATCGGGTAAATGAACCTCGTCACAGACAACTTCTTCAGCATAAGTCCCCGCATTGCGCCGTCCTAAACCGATAGCAGCCATGACCTCGGCCTTGCTCCCCACTACTGAATGGTCTCCCCCTTCACTACAATGGCTTCTACTATTTTGTTGTTCTTATTCATGCCGTAAGAGCCGTCACAAAAAACTATCACCGGGTTTGCTACATTGCACACTCGCACCTACCTTGCCCACGACTCCAACGCCATCAAATTCGGGAGAATAGGGCAATGTGGTTTTAAAGAATGCATATGCCCCGTTCTGATATAGACTTCGGTAGGATTACCCCCGTACACAGCCGAACACGAATCTGTCCATATTCCGACTCTAGTTCCGGCATGGGGAAATATTACTAGAAGCCTACCTTAAAGCCTTGCACTCCAGATACCTCGCTGCTATTTTAAGGTACCTTCAACCGCTAGTATGTATTCTCTTTGGCGGATCGGGAACAGCGTGACAAAAGGCCTGGCAGACGTCTCGCGTTTATGATGGCGGTCCCTTACGATGAGGTTGATCACAACAGGAGCACAGTATGGCAAGTACGGAATCCGGTCGTCAGATGTACCCTTCGTTTAAAGAAGCCCATGAAGCCTTTGTGGCGGAATATACCGCCCTATATCATGGATTTCCCAAATATCTCGAAGACCTTGTGATCGGCTTTGGATGGGGGGAAGACTCCTCAGGGCAACGGTGGTTCATCATTTCGGCTAACCCGCAAGGCTTACAGCACTTGACCTATCCTGAGCTTGTGAGTTGGGATTTCGAAAGATTTACTGACATCCCGGAGCTTATCCAGCATGCGCATCTGGATAACATCAGCTTCTAAGCTGTCTCAATACAACGATGGATAGACAAAAGGCCCGCTTTTGGCGGGCCTTTTTATAAACATTAGACAACGGCGCATCAAGCGCGCTTGTAAACCGTGTTACCACCCACGATGGTTTCTTCCACCATGATGTCCTTCAGCTTGACTGGATCCACCTTGGTGGGATCCTTGTCCAAGATAACCATATCGGCCAGCTTGCCCTTTTCCAGAGAGCCGATCTTGTCTTCAAGCCGCTGCATATAGGCACCGTTAATGGTTACGCCGCGCAGAGCTTCCATAACGCCAATACGCTGATCAGGGCCAAGCACCTTCCCTGAGGACGTGAGACGATTAACAGCCGAAAAGACATCCATGAGCGGGCTAATGGGCGTCACGGGCGTATCATTATGCAAGGCAAAGGTGATCTTATGATCCAATGCCGCCTTCAAAGGGCTGATATGGGCCGCACGCTCAGGGCCAGCTACCATATCGCGGTGAATATCGCCCCAGAACCATGTGTGGGTTACAAAATAGGAAGGCACAAAGCCCTTTTCGGCAATGGCCACCACCTGATCAGGACGACAGAACTGACAGTGGTTAAGGATATGGCGGTGATCCTTACGCGGATTCTTTTCCAAAGCGGCACTGTACGCGTCGATCATATCCTGAATGGCTTGGTCGCCATTGGTGTGCGTGGTAATCTGCCAACCCGCATCATGGAGTTTCTGAACCAACGCAAACAATTCCTCTCGCGAATTGAATACCGGAAATCCGCGAAAATCTGCCGGCTTACCGGGCAACTGCTTAAAGTAGGGCTTGGAGAACCAAGCCGTATAACCTTGCGGGCTACCATCGGCAAAAAGCTTGGCCGGGCCAAGAAATACCTTGCCAGCCTTATCAAGCTGTGTGCCCTGCCGCTTTTCACCATAGCTTTCTACCAGCTTGGCATTACGCCCATTGGGCCAAATGACCACACGAATGCCCAAATCGCCGTTTTCGCTGGCCTTGAGGAAAAAGTCATCCACAGTGGGGCTGCCGCCATTGTTGGCCGTCGTAATCCCCGCAGCCGCATAGACCATACTGTCACGACGCACAGCCTCTTCATATTGCGCGGCCGTAGGTTTGGGACGAATAGCCGAAACAGGCGCTTGGGCTGCCGGGCCTTCCAACACGCCATCCAGCTTTCCGTCTGGACCACGGCGGAACTTACCGCCTTCAGGATTCGGCGTCTCTTCCGTAATGCCAGCCAACTCCAGAGCCTTGCTGTTCGCCACACCTAAATGGCCAGACACATGCTTTACAAAAATCGGATGCTCAGTAGACACCGCATCCAGATCGGCACGGGTAGGATGCCGTTGTTCCTTAATAGCTAAATCGTTGTAGTTATAACCGACGATCCAGTCCCCTTTTTTCGTCTGGGCGGCACGTTCCTTAAGCAGATTCTGCATGTCCCCAATCGACTCCGCACGCCCAAGAGGAGGTACGTTGAGATTGACCATCGTCAACTCATTAAAAGCCCCTGAGGGAAAATGGCTGTGCCCATCAATCATACCGGGGATAAGCGCCTTTCCCTTAAGATCCACTACGGTGGCACCTGAACCGGCAGCAGCCATGACCTCGGCCTTATTGCCCACTGCCAGAATAGTCTCACCCTTCACCGCGATGGCTTCTACTATCTCGTTGTTCTTGTTCATGGTGAAGATTGGGCCACCCAAATAGACACGCACCGAATCTTTGGCAAAAGCCGTCAACGCCGGCGAAACCATGAGAGAAAACGAAACAGCAGCCGCACCTTTTAGAAACGTTCTACGGATCATGGATACCTCACAAAGGGGGTAAAAAGGAGGGGAGATGGAACGCCTACTACGTGTTTAACCCTACTTGCTCTTTTTTTCACTGTCAATGCATTTTTGCATTACAATTCCATTTTTTCGTCTTTCGGGTTAATACCCATCTCATTATAATTATTTTGTTTTATTGTCACTATGCTTTTGCCCTCCTTCCTCTCAACATGGCACTTTAAAAACTACTATTTTCTCAATTAATCCAAAAAATATTGGTAAAAACCATACAAAGGACATCACATCGTCCAAACTTAAGTCGAAGAAAAGGAGGAAGACGCTCAATGTCTTCCAACTTACTTAAGGAAGTTAGAAACAAAAAAATATACTTCTATATGGATATCCGGGTAACGATAGCTATGAAAAGGCTGCGCTCAATGCAAAAAAGCCTTGAACAATAAAGAGATGGCCCCCAGCAATACTATCCACATCATGCTTCTGCGGAAAGTTTCTTGGCGGATCTTGCGCGCAGCAGGTAGGCCGACCAGCGTCCCTAACAATACACCTGGAAGTCCAACAAGTGTGTGCTGCATAACCACGGGAGTGACCAGCCCATAAAGAATGTCAAATATCACGGCAATACTGATACTGAACATAAAAAATGCCCCGAAGATGGCCCGAGCTACGTTCTTATCCCATCCGGCCATCGACGCACATACCGCCAGCGGTGGTCCACCCAACCCCACGGCACCGGTAAACATCCCAGACGCAGCCCCCCAACCTAACCGTGCGAGAGCGCCGTCTCTCCATGAACTCCGTAAATTGAGGCCACCCCACATTTGCCAAACGGCAAACGCGATAAGCATGCTCCCTAAAAAAATTTCCAACCCGAAAGCCGGAATGTGTTTCAAGCTCCAAACTCCCAGCCCCACCCCCGGCAGACTCCCCAGCACCAGCATCCAGACAGCCTTCCAATCAGTATAATGCCAGAATCGAATTACCAGCAAAATATTAGTCAGCACAGACAACAGACAGGCTACCAAAATAACCAAGGAAAAATCCATGAACAGCACCATGAGCGGCAAGGCAATCATGGGACCACCCATCCCCGTAACGATATTAACAAAGCCCCCCAAGAACCAACCGGAAAATGTAATAATATAGGACAACTCCATAATTATACCCTACACATCCACACTGGAATTTTTTTGAGATGCTGTCTGTATCCGCCGTCACTGGCATGAGAGGCCACCGACAAACCTTCGCACAGTCCACGGAAAGCATCCTGCTCCAGAATGATGGATTCATCAACCTCCATCCCATGCGACCTAAAATCTATTTAGATATTGACTTTCATTTTCATATAGCTATAGTCCTTCGCAAACAACGACCCTCTTTCATGGATGGCTTCATGACACCTTCTCAAATTTCCTCAGCGCTCCATACGCTTCTTTCCGCTCACCAAGCGGTCTTCCTCTGGGGGGCACCAGGTGTAGGCAAAAGCCAGGTTGTGGCGAAAGTCGCTGCGGATCGCGGTATGGACTTGCGTGACATACGAGCGGTTCTGCTCGATCCTGTCGATCTTCGTGGACTTCCCCGCCTTGAAAACGGACGTGCGGAATGGTGCCCGCCCGCCTTTCTCCCGGGCCCGGATGATCCAGAACAAGGCATTATCTTCCTTGATGAACTGAACGCTGCGCCGCCATTGGTTCAAGCGGCCTGTTACCAGCTTGTGCTGGACCGAAGAATCGGGGAGTACCGTCTGCCTGACGGCTGGAGCATCATAGCGGCCGGCAACCGTGAAAAGGACAAGGCCGTTATCCACCGGATGCCTTCCGCGCTGGCGAACCGCATGGTGCACCTTGAATTCGATGTTTGCCCTGATGATTGGTTCCAGTGGGCACAGCAAGCGGGTATACGGCGTGAAATAATTGCTTTTCTACGATTCCGCCCCAAACTGCTCCATGACTTTGATCCGCTTTCCTCCGGGAAGGCGTTCGCCTCTCCGCGCTCATGGGCTTTCCTGTCAGGCATTCTTAATGCCGATCCCGATCCGAATGTGGAATATGAGCTCTTCCGTGGGACTGTGGGGGATGGCGCGGCGGCTGAATTCATGGGATTCCTTCACGTCTGGCGTGAGCTCCCTTCAGTGGAAGATATCCTTGACAATCCGGATGACGCTCTCGTGCCTGATGATCCGGCAGCGCTGTATGCCGTATGTGAAGCCCTTTCAGAAAAAGCTTCCGCTGAAACCGTCAAGGCTCTTGTAGCCTATGCCGGACGCCTGCCCGCTGAATTCGGTGTTCTGCTCATGCGTGACGCCGTCTGTCGTGACGAGCGTATCGTCCATACATCTGCCTTTGCCGACTGGGCTCAGGCCAACGCTCACGTCTTGATGTAACATTATGACACCACTCGAACGGCAAGCCCATCTTGCCATGATCCGCGCTAGGGCGGCACTCGTATTGGATCATCCTTTTTTCGGCTCCATCGCCCTGCGTCTGAAGCTGAAGCCGGATCCCACATGCAGTGACCTCTGGACGGACGGGCGTACTCTTGGCTTTAACCCCTCTTACGCCGCCGCATTGTCCGAGGCCGCGCTCATAGGGGCGCAGGCGCATGAGGTCATGCATTTGGCTTGTGCCCATCACGTCCGTCGCAAAGGGCGCGATGCGGCGCTCTGGAATAAAGCTTGTGATCTTGTTGTCAACCAACTTTTGTTGGATGCAGGATTCTCTCTCCCTCAAGGAGCCACACACGATCCGTCTTATGCCGGGCTTTCCGCCGAGGCATTGTATTCAGAATTGGCCCGCCTTCAGGATGAACCGCCCAACAAAGGGGCCGAGCGCCCGGAAGTTCAGGAGGAAACCGAACAAGCAGAAGGCGGTACGGGACAATCGGGCGAAGGGAAAGGGGAATCCAAAGATCAAAAAAAGCCCACAGAAGGAGAACGCGGCGAGGCCGAACTATTGGGGGGACACGGAGCTTCCGAACACAGTCAAGAGAAAGGCAACGGGCAACAAACAAAGCCCATGGCCTTTACAGGAGAAGTGCGTGATCATCCCGTATTGGACGGCGGCAACGGAGCAGCGCAAAAGCAGGCGGAGCAGGAAGCCGACATTGAACTCGTTCAGGCTATGCAGCGTGCCAAGCATATGGGAGATATGCCGGCGGGCTTTCTCCGTTTGTTCCGAAAACGGCTGCACCCGACATTGGACTGGCGAGGTATCCTTCAACGCTTTCTCGAGAACTGTACGGATGGTGACTCTACATGGACCACACCAAATCGCCGCTATCTTTACCAAGGCATCTATCTGCCTTCGCGGCAGGAACCCCGTATCCCCCATGTAGTGCTCGCCGTGGACAGCTCTGGATCCGTGGATGATACGCTTCTTGAAATCTTCTGTGCCGAACTGTCCGGTATTCTGGAAGACTACGACACTCTCCTGACCGTCTTGTTCCATGATACGCAAGTTCAGTCCGCCCAAACATTTACCCGACAGGATCTGCCATTACGGCTGGCCCCGGTGGGAGGCGGCGGAACGGATTACAGGCCAGTTACCGCGTATATTGAAGAAAACGATCTCACCCCCACCTGCATGATCTGGTTCACTGATCTGGAGTGTGACAGATTTCCGGAGGAACCCGCCTTTCCCGTCCTCTGGCTCGCCGAACAGCCGAACGGGACAACGCCACCTTTTGGTGAACTGGGATATTTCAAAGAACTTCCATCCGCCTAACAATAGGACTACCGACATGCGTATAGAATGGAATATTACCAAACGGCGCGGCAATATCCGCCCTATTCTTCACTACACGGTAACCCTTGAGGAGCATGAACGAGAGTTGGCCCTGCCGTTCATCCGCATCGCTTCGACCATCCCGGAACCGCCCGATTCTTGGCAGGAATTCTGCTATCCCGGACAACATGAACGCTCAAAGAATCCTATGTCTGGAAAAACCTATGATTTAGAAATCCCTTCCCACAAAGGACGCCTCTGGAAACAAAGCTTGCGCCTTCCTTGGCGTGAAGAAAACAACTATCCCGAAATCGAACAATCCTTCAAAAAATTACGTGATGCTTTCGAAGCGGAATTAAAAGCGGCTTATGACAGCCTGCCCATGAATGAATCGAATGCACTTGAAACCAGCTTTGAGTCTCGCCGTTTCATAGCCCCCGGAGCCCTTGCGGAACGTTTTCTCGCCCTCGCCAAAAACGCCAAGGCATCCTGAAAAAACAAGGGGAAAATTTCAAAGGCTCTGGGGCTGCGACGGCCAATTGCCTCCTAGGGCCAGACCTCAAACTGAGCTAGAAGATAACAGAAGTAATAAAGTAGATTGCTGAGAAAAAATGTTAATTCCTGTATTTCGTAATATCCTATTAAGATAATTATCTAACAAAATTTCACTACCATACAGCTTTTCTCTTCCAGGGGGGATGTCGTCTATCATCACCTTGATTTCAAAACTTCCTGCAAGTACACGGTTCCCCTCCATCTGCCAGAGAAATACTATTACAGTGAGTAGAAGGGAATAGAGGATAGGTCGAGAGCTAGTCTTGCTTGAAAAAAACTCTGATCAGCAATAGATTAACAAAAAAGACGGTATGAAATAACGTAGGGGAATAAATACTGTAAGGATATTTCATAGATGCAGAAATGGTTTATGCATGTGGACATGGACGCATTTTACGCGTCCATCGAGCAAAAAGACCATCCTGAACTGCGGGGCAAACCGGTTATTGTTGGTGGAGGCGGCCCCCGAGGGGTCGTCAGTGCGGCTTCCTATGAAGTCCGGAAGTTCGGCGTCCATTCCGCAATGCCCATAGCACAGGCATTGCAGCTCTGCCCTCATGCTATTCTCGTTCCTGTGCGTATGGCACGATACGCCGAAGTTTCCCGAACCGTAGTTGATGTCTTACGCTCGTATTCTCCCCGAGTCGAAAAGGCATCCGTCGACGAAGCCTACCTTGATGCGACAGGGTTGGAGCGACTCTTCGGCCCTGTAGAAGACATGGCACGGCGCATCAAACGCGAAGTGAAAGAAGTTACCGGAGGATTGACCTGCTCCATCGGGCTGGCCCCCGTTAAATTTCTTGCCAAAATAGCTTCCGATTTAAACAAACCTGATGGACTCAGTATTCTGCTTCCTGATAAGCTGTCCGCTTTTCTCCAATCGCTTCCGGTGGAACAAATACCGGGTGTGGGAAAAACAATGGTGCGGGAACTTCAAAACCTTGCCATCCGGACAGCAGGCGATGTCCTACGCTATCCTAAAATGTTTTGGGAGCGTCGTTTTGGAAAAGCCGGCATCATCCTCTATGAACGGGCACAAGGCATTGATCCACGAGAAGTGGAACCCTATACGCCTCCCAAATCAGAAAGTGCCGAAACGACGTTTGATGTCGACACACGCGATGTAGGCTTCCTTAAGGGCTGGCTTTTTCGCCATGCTGATCGGATAGGTCGCACACTACGGAAACAGCGGCTTCAGGGCCGTGTAATCACGCTCAAAGTCAAGTATGCCGATTTTCGCATCATTACCCGCAGGGTCACGCTTGATGCCCCTACTAACGCTACGGAATCTATTTATGAGACAGCGTGTAATTTGCTCGATCACATGCGTCTTGAGGAGAAAATTCGGCTTATCGGCGTAGGCGTTTCCGGTTTCGACAGCTCACCACACCAGTTATTACTCCCTACCCTTGGGAAGGACAGCCGAGCTACAGAAGAACGCCGCATCAAACTGGACAAGGTCATGGATGAGCTCCAAGACAAGTTCGGCCAAACATCGGTCGTACGCGGGCGCCTCTTCCAACAGGTGGCCCCGCCCAAAAAACGAACCTGATTCTTTCCCTTCTACGGCAAGGTGTCCTATCCCTCTTCCTTTCTCTTCAGCCCACTGCTATACTTTCCTGCCATGAACATCATTATTATGAATAATAGGGCCAGTTTTCTGGTCAGCTTTTGGAGTGTGCTCATCTCCCGCTTGCGGGAAGAAGGGCATCAGGTAACGTGCCTCGTCCCTGCGGGAGATTCCGAAGCCGAAACCACCCTCAAAGGGCTTGGGGCGAATGTCCGTAACTATCCTTTGGATAACAAGGGGCTAAACCCAGTCCATGACTTGAAAACTTGTTTTGCCCTATACAAGGTTTTCCATGAGGAACGCGCCGATATCCTATATGCGTCCACCATCAAGTCGGTTATTTACGGGATCCCGATGGCGGCTTTGGCGGGCATTCGATCCCGTTATGCCATGATTACGGGACTCGGATACATGTTTGAGGCCAATACCCCCACAAAAAAGATGCTTACGTATCTGGCCTCCTTCCTCTACCGTATTTCGCTTTCTTTTAGTAATGCCGTATTGTTTCAGAATACGGATGATGTCCGGACGTTTCGGGATTGGCATTGCCTCCCGCGCGGTGCCCATGTCGTCATGACCAAAGGTACGGGAGTGGACACGGACAAGTTTGCCGTGGAGCCTCTTCCCGAAGCTCCCCTTACATTCCTTCTCGTGGGAAGGCTTCTTGAAGCCAAAGGGCTGTATGAATATGCGGAAGCGGCCAGGATAGTAAAAAAACGGTATCCCAATGCCCGTTTCCAGCTCCTTGGTGCCCCTGAAAGCTCTAGGGGGGGAGTCCCTCTTGAAACGGTTAAGGGATGGGAGCAGGAAGGCATTATTGAATACCTCGGCGTCACGCGTGATGTGCGTCCCTATGTTGGACAGGCGAATGTTATCGTTCTTCCATCGTGGCGGGAAGGGTTGCCGTGTTCGCTCATGGAAGCCATGAGCATGGGGCGTCCCATCGTGGCAACCGATGTTCCCGGATGCCGAGATGTGGTCGTCGACGGGAAGAATGGTTTTCTCGTGCCTGTACGGACTCCCGAAGCCTTGGCAAAGGCGTTGGAATCGTTTTTAGAGGATGGCGCTCTGGCGGCCTGTATGGGGAAAGAAGGAAGAGCCATTGCGGAAACAGAACTGGATGCCCGTAAGGCTGCCGATCTTATCCTCAACGTCATGAAGTTGGTTTCCTAACGAGGACTCACTGGAGGTTTCCCTTGCTTATCAGCGGTTATCGCAAAGGGCTGTTTAAAGTTCTGGATGCCGTCTGCATCCTTGCGGCGCTCAGCATTACCGGATGGGTCATGCTGCCCGCGGATCTTTCCGTTCTGCACGACTACACAGGGGCGTCGCTGTTTACCGTCGCCTCCTACCTTTTCTTCTTTTATGTGTTGGATGCCTATAACATTGGGGCTGAGGACTTCAAGGACACCACCGGCCGGGTTCTTATAGCTTTCTTCCTCGGCGCCATCGCTTCCGCTTCCGCGTTTTATGCGTTCCAGCACTGGCGTTTCGATCGTAAGACACTGCTGCTACTTTTCAGCCTGTGCCTTCTGTTCTGTCTCGGCTGGCGTGCGCTCTACTATAAGCACATCGGCCGTTTTGTGCATAAAGCCAGAATCCTGCTCATCGGGACGGATCGCGCAGGGAAGGTCCGGCAAACCATTTCCGAATCCCTGACCGACGCCGATATCGTCGGTTATGTGGGCGATTGTGACAACGACAGAGAAATCCCCTATCTTGGCACCCCCATGCAGGTTGAGGAAATCGCCAAACAGCAGAACGTCACCATGATTGTCTTGCTGCCCGACGCTCCCATTGATGAAGACATCGCTACCGAACTGTTGCATGCCAAGCTGCACGGGCAGATGATCGTCGATGTCCGCTCCTTCTGTGAACATATGGTGCATCGGCTCCCCGTCTCACAGATCAGCTCGGAATGGCTGCTCACGGAAGAAGGCTTTTCGCTCAATACCCGAGGTTCCCTGCGCCGCCTCAAGCGGGCTTTCGACCTGTTCGCCACGCTCGGCCTGCTGCTCTGCACGTCGCCCATCATGATTCTCACCGCCATTGCCATCCGTGCGGAATCTCCCGGCCCTATCATCTACAGACAGCGTCGTGTGGGCCTGTTCGGGCAGGATTTCACCGTCTACAAATTCCGCTCCATGCGTACTGACGCCGAGAAAAACGGTGCGGTCTGGGCCATGAAGTCCGACCCCCGCGTCACCAAAGTGGGGAAAATCATCCGCAAAACCCGTATCGACGAACTGCCCCAGTTGTGGAACGTGCTCAAAGGCGAAATGAGCCTCATTGGGCCTCGCCCGGAACGCCCTGAATTCGTCAGTGAACTTGAGAAGGAAATCCCCTTCTACAGCCTGCGCCACGCGGTCAAGCCCGGCGTCACCGGCTGGGCACAGGTCTGTTATCCTTACGGCTCCTCCGTCGAGGATGCCCGCCGCAAGCTGGAATATGACCTGTACTACGCCAAAAACATGTCCATCCTGCTGGACGTTCGGATCATCCTTAAGACCATAGGCGTGGTGCTCTTCCCCAAGGGCGCACGCTAACCCTTCCCCTTCTCTCGCCAGAAAAAAGGCATACCGTTTTTTCGGTATGCCTTTTTGTTTGGCTGTGTTATAGAAAATGGTTGATGCTTTTTTCTTTGAAGCTCCAAAGGGATAACCGGCAAAATGCCTTAGCCGTGGATCCCGAAGGGGAAAACAGGAAAAAAGGATGTATTTTTCACCGTACTGTGGAGATGAAACAACCACATACTATACAGAGCCTTTTGTTTTCTCGGCACATTCTAACGACTCAACGCTCCCAATCCCGCATTTATCATAGTGATCCAGCTATCATGCGGTTGACGGGCATCCCCGAAAAGGCTTCAGTGTGAAACAGATACGGCAGAAGAAGCCGTCCGTACGGATGTGCCTTTTGCCAAGGACACGTCTTGAATGCAACGCTGACCCAAAGAAGGATGTACCCATGTTCAACCCAGAGGAAACCCAGTACGAAGTGCTGCGCCGCAGAGGTATCTGCCGACGTGATTTCCTGAAATTTTGCTCTATGGCGGCGGTTGCCTTGGGCCTTGGCCCAATGGGGCACCTCGAAATCGCCCACGCTATGGAAACCAAACCGTATCTGCCCGTCATCTGGATCAATGGCCTTTCGTGTTCCTGTTGCACGGAATCTTTTATCCGCTCGGCGCATCCTTTGGCTTCCGACATCATCCTTTCCATGATCGCGCTGGACTATCAGGACACCATCATGGCGGCGGCGGGCGATCAGGCCATGCAATGTTTTGAAGAAGCCATCAGCGCCTACAAGGGACGCTACATCCTTGCCGTGGAGGGCAATCCGCCTCTGGGCGAAGAAGGCATGTACTGCATCGACGGTGGGCGTCCCTTCATGGACAAACTCCAGCGCGGAGCCGCCGGAGCCAAGGCCATCGTCGCGTGGGGGACCTGCGCCTCATGGGGATGCGTGCAGGCTGCCCGCCCCAACCCCACGCAGGCAACCCCTATCCACAAGGTCATCCACGACAAGCCTATCATCAAGGTTCCGGGCTGCCCCGCCATCCCGGACGTCATGAGCAACATCGTCGCCTACGTTCTCACCTACGATCAGCTCCCCAAACTCGATTCGCAGGGTCGCCCAGAGGTCTTTTACGGCAAACGTGTGCATGACCAGTGCGTGCGCCGCGCCCACTTCGACGCGGGGCAGTTTGTGGAATCATGGGACGACGCCGCAGCAAGCCTCGGCTATTGCCTCTACAAGATGGGCTGCAAGGGGCCGACGACCTACAACGCCTGCCCCGTTACCCGGTGGAACAACGGGGTTTCCTATCCTATACAGTCCGGCCACGGCTGCATCGGCTGTGCCGAACAGAATTTCTGGGATCACGGTTCCTTCTACGACCGCATCACCAATATCCCACAATTCGGAACCAACACGACGGCCGAAACTGTGGGCGTGGCCGCCGTCGCCGGCATCGGTGCCGGCGTGGTGACGCACGCGGCCATCAGTACCGCCGTGCACCTCAAGCACCGCTACGGCAAGGACAGAGACTGTTCCAAGGAAACCAAGTCCGCACAGGCTGAAAAAAACGATTCCAACGATTCCACCCCTTCTGAAAGGAACTGATCATGGCCTACGAATACACAACGCAGGGATACACCGTTAACGACTCGGGGCGGCGTCTCGTCGTTGACCCGGTTACACGCATTGAGGGGCATCTCAGATGCGAAGTGAACATCAACGACGATAACGTGATCACCAACGCCGTCTCATGCGGAACCATGTTCCGGGGGCTGGAAATCATCGTTAAAGACCGTGACCCCCGCGACATCTGGGCTTTTGTGGAACGCATCTGCGGCGTCTGTACAGGCACGCACGCGCTCGCCTCCGTCCATGCAATCGAGGACGCACTCAAGATAGACATCCCCGACAACGCGAACATCATCCGCAACCTGATGCAACTGGCCCTCTGGTATCATGACCACCTGGTGCACTTCTACCAGCTCGGCGGGCTGGACTGGATCGACGTGGTTTCCGCTTCCAAGGCCGATCCTAAAGAAACATCCAAGCTTGCCCAAAGCCTTTCGCCGTGGCCGCAGTCCTCCCCCGGCTATTTCGCCTCCGTAAAGGAAAAACTGGTCCGCATCATCTCCACCGGACAGCTCGGCATTTTCAAAAACGGCTACTGGGGGCATCCCGGCTATAAGTTCTCACCTGAGGCCAACCTCATGCTGGTGGCCCACTATATTGAGGCTCTCGACTTTCAGAAAGACGTCGTCCAGATCCATACGGTTTTCGGCGGCAAGAACCCCCACCCCAACTGGCTGGTGGGCGGCGTTCCTCTGGCCCTCAACATCAACGCCAAGGGCGGGGCCGACGTCATCAACATGGAGCGTCTTGAGCTCGTCCAGTCGATCATCAAACGCTGCCGTGAATTCTCGGCACAGGTGCTCCTTCCCGACAGCATCGCCCTCGCCAAATTCTATCCTGAATGGCTGCATCTCGGCACGGGCCTTTCCAACCAGTCGTTGCTGGCGTATGGGGCGTTTCCATCCATCGCCAACGACTACTCGCAAAAAAGCCTGCTCATCCCCGGCGGGGCGATCATCAACGGCAACTTCAATGAAGTGTTGCCCGTCGACCTGTCCGACGAGGATCAGATCCGTGAAGAAGTCGGACGCTCATGGTACACGTATCCCAAGGGCATTACTTCCCTGCATCCCTATCAGGGCGAAACAGTGCCTCACTTCGAGCTTGGCCCCGCAACCAAGGGCAATAGGACGGACATCAAGCAGCTTGATGAAAACGCGCCCTATTCGTGGATCAAGACACCCCGCTGGCGCGGCAACATGATGGAAGTGGGGCCGCTGGCAAGGACACTTATCGCCTACCAGCTCAAGCAGCCGGACATCGTCGCCCGCGTCGACGATCTGTGCGCCCGGATCGGGTCGCCCGTCACATCGCTGCAATCGACTATGGGCC
Organism: Bilophila sp. T19-St14; assembly: GCF_059728385.1. NCBI lineage: Bacteria > Pseudomonadati > Thermodesulfobacteriota > Desulfovibrionia > Desulfovibrionales > Desulfovibrionaceae > Bilophila > Bilophila sp. T19-St14. The sequence continues at coordinate 509,003 of NZ_BAAGFT010000001.1, read as the reverse complement.
GTATCCTCGCCAGGGCGCAGGAAGCGCATTGGGCGGCCGACACCATGCAGGTCTTTTTCGACAAGCTCATAACGAACCTCAAGAACGGAGACAGCACCGCCGTCTTCACCAACAAGTGGGATCCCGACACATGGCCGCAGGAAGCCCGCGGCGTCGGCTTCACCGAAGCCCCCCGCGGCGCGCTCGGCCACTGGACGGTCATCAAAAACAAGAAGGTGGACGTATATCAGTGCGTCGTCCCGACCACATGGAACGCCGCACCGCGCAGCGACGGCGGACAACTCGGCCCGTATGAGGCCGCCCTGCTCGGCACAAGGATGGATGTACCCAAGCAGCCGCTGGAAATACTGCGGACGCTCCACAGCTTTGATCCCTGCCTTGCCTGTGCGACGCACGTCTTGGGGCCGGACGGCAGCGAACTGCTGACGGTCCATATGGACTAAGGAGGACGCCATGAACGAACCTATTCAGGAAGGGAAACCCATCTATGTCTTCCAGCTGCCGATCCGCATCTGGCACTGGAGCATGGTGTTGTCATTCCTTGTGCTCATTCCAACGGGGTATATCATCGGCAAGCCGTGGCATTCGCTGGACGGCGATCCGACCTACCTTTTTTATATGGGCTATACCCGTATGGCCCACTTCATCGCCGGGTTCATCATCGCCATCGGCCTGCTCTGGCGCATCATCTTCGCGTTCTTCGGCAACAAGTATTCCAGACAGGTCTTCGTCATTCCGTTCTGGAGAAAAAGCTGGTGGCAGGATCTGCTGTCGGACTTCCGCTGGTATCTGTTTCTTGACAGAACCCCGCGCGAACACATCGGGCATAATCCGTTGGCCCAGCTCGGCATGATGACCTGCATCAACCTGCTCATCATCATGATCCTGACGGGCTTCGGCATGTACGTCCAATCGTCCGACTCGGTCATCCTCCAGCCGTTTCATCTGGTGGTGGACTTCATTTACTGGATCGGCGACAGCGGGCGGGATCTGCACAGCTACCACCGCTTGGGTATGCTGTTCCTCATGTGCTTCATCATCATTCACTTGTATATGGTCATCCGTGAAGAAATCATGGGCAAGTCCACGCTCGTCTCGACCATGTTCAGCGGATTCCGGCTGCTGCGCTCAGGAAAGGGAGGCTGATTATGGAACGGATCGTTGTATTGGGGCTGGGCAATATCCTCTATGGGGATGAAGGCTTCGGCGTCCGGGTCGCGGAACAGCTCTATTCACGGTATGCCTTTCCCGACAATGTGGAAATCGTGGATGCCGGAACACAGGGGCATCCTCTGCTGGCCTTCGTGGAACGGGCCACACGCCTGCTTTTGCTGGATGCCGTGGATTTCGGGCTCCAGCCGGGAACCATCATTGAGAAGGACAGTACCGGCATCCCAGCCTATTTGAGCGCGCATAAGATAAGCCTGCACCAGAACAGCTTTTCTGAAGTGCTGGCCCTTGCGGAGCTGAAGGACTGCCTCCCGGAGGAAATCCGGCTGATCGGAGCCCAACCTCTGGACATGACCTATGGGAACACGCTGAGCCCCCTGCTGCTGTCGCGGCTGGACACGCTGGTGGGTATGGCGCTACATCAGCTTCAGGCATGGGGCGTTCCAAGCCACCCGGCGAACTCAAAATCCGCATTTCAAAATCCTGAGATCTCGCTTAAGCGGTACGTTCCTTTATCAGCCTGATCACCCCACACACTGACTGTAAGGAGCGGGGAGAAAAACTTTCCCCGCTCTTTTCTATGCCTACCCAAGCACCAGCCGGGCACACGGCGACCGACTAGTTGCACCGGTGCTAAAAAGCTTCTACCCCACACTGAACGCCCTGCCGCAACAAAATCCTCTTTCCCCGCACTATCCGCCTCTGGACATTCCTTCCACCCTACGGGTATGAAACATAAAAATATCCGATTAGGGAGATGAGGACGTGAATATAGACGGAAAAGCATATCGGACGATCTGGCTTGACGAGGCGGATCGCCTGCATGTCATTGACCAGCATGTACTGCCCCATCGTTTCGAGACGGCGACGCTCACATCGTTCAGCGCGGTTTGCGACGCCATCAGGAACATGCTCGTCCGAGGTGCGGGGCTCATTGGTGCAACAGCCGGATACGGCATGTGGCTTGCCGCCTGCGAAGCTCCCGCGAAGGACACTGAAGCTTTCGACGCCTTCATGTCCGACGCCGCAACCGCCTTAAAACGAACCCGCCCAACGGCCTCCAATCTGGCATGGGCCGTTGACCGCCAGCTTGCCGCCATGACGTGGGGGAATTCCCCGGAAGAAAAGCGGCATATCGCCAAAATGACCGCCCAAGCCATCGCCGACGAAGATGCCGAGGCGTGCAAATCCATCGGCGTGCATGGAAAAACGCTGCTCGAAGCGCTGGCGGCGAAGAAAGCGAACGGAGCCCCCGTCAACATCCTGACGCATTGCAACGCGGGCTGGCTGGCCTTCGTCGATCACGGTTCGGCCCTGTCCCCCGTGTACACGGCACATGACGCGGGGCTTCCCGTGCATGTGTGGGTCGACGAAACCCGTCCCCGCAATCAAGGTGCAAGCCTCACGGCGTGGGAGCTCTCTCGGCACGGCGTGCCTCACTCGCTGATCGCAGACAATGCGGGCGGGCATCTCATGCAGCATGGGCAGGTGGACATCGTTATCGTCGGCGCGGATCGGGTTACCCGCAGGGGTGATGCGGCCAACAAAATCGGGACGTATCTCAAGGCTCTAGCCGCGCATGACAACGGCGTTCCCTTTTATGTGGCGCTCCCCTCCTCGACGTTCGACTTTTCCCTTGATGACGGCGTGGCGGAAATCCCCATTGAAGAACGCGGAGCTGCTGAAGTCCGCATCATGAGCGGGAAAACGCCCGACGGCAGCGTGCTTGACGTTCAGATTTGCCCGGACGCAACTCCAGCCCGAAACTGGGCGTTCGACGTCACCCCGAATAGGCTCATCACAGGGCTCATTTCCGAACGCGGAATCTGTCAGGCCACTCAAGAAGGCATTGCCTCCCTGTATCCCGAATCCCTAGGAATGGCACGCCATGGCCGCTGAACCGATTGACGGCATCGTCAAATACCAAGCCAGCCATACGGTGGGAGATGTCGAGACGTATCTTTGTACTTTGCCTGCCAAACTACGGGATACGGCGCTTGATGCGCTGACGCTTTTTCCTGAACTGGATGCGGCGCGCACAGCGCTTCATGACGCAGGGCTCATCGGCATTTACCCTTCCGGCATCGGTTACGGGAACATCTCTTTGCGGCTGGCGGGAAACCTGTTCCTCATCAGCGGGAGCGGAACGGGCTCCAGCCGCCTTTTGGGAAAACAAGGTTACAGCCTCGTCCACACGTTTGATCCTCTCAAAAATACCGTGACATCCTTCGGCCCCGTCCAAGCCTCTTCGGAGTCCATGACCCACGGGGCCGTTTACGACGCAGCCAACAAAGCGCACTGCGTCATCCATATCCACAGCCCGTTCCTCTTTACGTCCCTTCTGGCGAAAGGCTTCCCCCGGACTCCGGAGTCCATCGCCTACGGAACCCCCGCCCTTTCCCGTGAAGTGACGCTTTTGATTACGGAAAAACTTTCTCCTTCCGAAGGAGTCTTCGTAACGGCCGGGCATAATGAAGGCGTTTTCGCGTACGGTGAAAGCATCGCCTCCACCCTCGACCTCATTCTTTCCCTGAACACGACAAAGGACTGATCATGGGCATCAAAATAGGCATCATCGGCGGCAGCGGCCTCGACAACCTGAACATTTTTACCAACGCGAGGGACACCTTCGCTGGCACGGTATGGGGTGAACCGTCCTCGCCGCTCCGGAAAGGCGAAATTGCGGGCGTTCCTGTGATCGTATTGGCGCGTCATGGGCGCAGCCATACGATTGCGCCTTCTTCGGTCAATTACCGGGCTAACATCCAAGCCCTCAAAGATGCCGGATGCACGCACATCCTCGCGACGACGGCGACCGGTTCCCTCCGGGAGGAAATCCGGCGCGGCGATCTCGTCATTCTTGATCAATTCATCGACTTCACCAAACAACGGAAAATGACGTTCCACGATTATTTCAAACCGGGCCAGCCCATCCATACGCCCATGTCCGAACCATTTGACGCCGCTCTGCGCCAAATCTTAATTGAAGGCTGCCGTAAAAACCATTTTCCTTTCCATCCCACCGGAACCGTCGTCACCATCGAAGGCCCCCGCTTCTCCACCAAGGCGGAATCCCGTATGTTCCGTACGTGGGGGGCTGATGTCATCAACATGTCCGTTTCCACGGAAACGGCACTTGCCAATGAAGCGGGCATTCCTTATGCCGCTGTAGCCATGTCCACGGACTATGACTGCTGGAAGGAAGACGAAGCCCCGGTCAGTTGGGAGGAAGTATCTCTCGTCTTCAAGCAAAACGCCGAAAAGGTGACGACTCTGCTGGTTGAAAGTATCCCTGCCATTGCCCAGCTCGCGTTAAAGTAGTTCCATACATCGCCTCAACCCCCGCAGTATACGCACTGTAAAACAAAGACAGCCCGAAAAAATTCCGGGCTGTCTTTGTTTCTTTTGGAAAGCTGTTCCTAGTGGAACCACCATTCCGAGCCTTCCGGCTGAACCGTCGTCCCGTGATAGGCAATCATCACACCTTCGTTGTCTTCGTTACGGTGGCAATATCTTTGGGCGAAGCGAATGGCGGTTGCCTTGTCCACATTTTCCGCAATCATTCCGGCATGCTTGTTTTCCGCATTCTTGCGGGCGACAAAAATGACGTCATAGGTGTTGTTGTCCATCTGTCCTGTGCTCATATCGTCTCCGTTCCGATGAAAGCTTGAAGAAACACTGATACCATCCGGGAATGTACCGGGTGAAGGCTTCTCTTGACATGTTTCTTTTTTGAGCCTGTTTGCATGGCCTTGTCAACCCTGCCGTATGCCCCTTTTCCCTTTTGGTCAGATCACATCACCGACTGCGGCATAGCGTGTATGGAATACCGATTTACAATCTTTCAACCCAGTTACTTTATTTAATAAATGAAAAAACAATTAGTTCTTGTCCTTTGCGCCACAATTGTCTATGACCGTAAAGCCGTACCTTGGCTGCCTGTTTACAGACAGCCGTTTTGACTACATCAATCGTTATGAGGGGAGGAGATTATGTCAAAGAAACATTCCAAAATGAGCCTTCCGGTGCAGATGGTCATCGGGCTTATCCTTGGCGTCATCGTCGGAAGCATGACGTCGGCCGAGTTTACCGCCGCCTACCTACGTCCGTTCGGGCAGCTTTTCATCACCCTGATTCGCATGGTGGTCGTGCCGTTGGTTCTTGCTACGATCATCGCGGGGGCCGCAGGCATCCATGACCTGAGCAAACTGGGGCGCGTCGCCACCAAAACGCTCGTCTACTACTTCCTCACCACGGGTGTTGCCGTGGGCATCGGGCTCCTCCTCGCCAATATCATGCAGCCCGGCATTGGGCTGGATCTTTCCACGGAAGGCCTGAAAGCCAAACAGATTACGCCGCCCAGCCTGATCCAGACCCTGCTTGACATTGTGCCGATGAACCCCATAGATGCCCTCGCCAAAGGCAACATGCTGCAGGTTATCTTCTTTGCCGTCATTTTCGGCTTTGCCTTGAGCTCCCTCGGCGAAACGGGCAAGCCGCTGCTCCGTATTTTTGAACTCATCGGCGACGTGATGATCCGTATGACCAATATGGTCATGATGTATGCCCCCATCGGCGTATTCGGCCTCATCTCATATACCGTCAGCCAGCACGGTCTTAAGGTGCTTTTGCCTCTCGGCAAGCTCATCCTTGTCTCGGCCATCGCGTCCGTCCTGCATGTTCTCATCTGCTACAGTCCGCTGGTCAAGTACGTGGTACGTATTCCGCTTCCCACGTTCTTCCGCGGTATCTTTGAACCGTGGCTCATCGCCTTTACAACGTGCTCCAGCGCCGCGGCCCTTCCCACTAACTTACAGTCCGTACGCCGCCTTGGGGCTTCAAAGGGCGTGGCCAGCTTCTCCATCCCGCTCGGCAATACCATCAACATGGACGGCACCGCCATTTATATGGGCGTCGCGGCTGTTTTCGCCGCCGAAGTGTATGGCATCCCGCTGACCTTAAGCGACCAGCTCACCGTCATGCTTATGGGGCTCCTTGCCTCGATCGGCACCGCCGGCGTGCCCGGTGCGGGCCTTATCATGGTCAGCCTCGTCTTCACGCAGATCCGCATCCCGTTGGAAGCCCTAGCTCTGATCGCGGGTATCGACCGCGTACTTGATATGATCCGCACCTCCATCAACGTCCTCGGCGACGCCACGGGTGCCCTGCTCGTTTCCAAACTTGAAGGGGATCTGGGGAAAGAGCCTTTTGAGGAAAATGAAGATGCCAGCGAACTGAATACCGGTACGGAAACATTTGAATAATTCGCCATACCATCCTTAAATGCAGAGGCGTCATCCCGAAAAGGAGACGCCTTTTCCTTTAACCGCACTCCAGTACGCGCATTGTTGCAGGGCGGACTTTTGCCGCGATAGTGGCGGCTATACCGCTCGACCGGAACATGCTTACGTGATATATATGAAAAAAATGGGGAGGAGCATGGCCTGTTTCTTCCTGTTTCCCCGTCCGGTTTTGTCCACTGTGGTCAAGGCCATTCCCCAACGGACGGGTTTTCCGACATTGAACCGTGAGGGGTACTCATGGGTAAAGAAAATAAAGAAGCTTTACAGGTTACGAAAGAAATCATCGTCAAATTCATCGAAACGCAGCGTATTTCCCCAAGCAATTTCGCAGAACATTTCCCTGCCATCTACAAGATTGTTCTCGATACGCTGGAAGACAACGCGACACAGGATAGCGCCAGTGAACGCTGAAAAAACTCAAGAAGAACTTGAAGAAAAAACCGGAACGGCTGTCGATGCACATGCGGCAAAAGTTTCGGGGCTCTTCGCCCGTATCGTCAAATGGTATGATCCTTTGAACAGAATCTTAAGCCTAGGGTTGGACCAAGGCTGGCGGAAATGCCTTGCCGATGCAGTGCTTCCCGGACAGGCGGAAGGGAAACGGGTTCTCGATCTTGCTGCGGGCACGTTGGACGTTACATTAGCGGTGCGGAAGCGCCATCCCACGGCACAGGTACTGGCAATGGACTTTTGCCCTCCCATGCTGGTGCATGGGCAAAAAAAACTTTCGGAAAAGGACAAAGACTTCGTTCTTTCCGTCGGGGCCGACGCGCGTGCCCTGCCTCTCCCCGACGCATGTATGGACGGCCTCACTATGGCGTTCGGCATCCGCAACATTACCCCCCGTTCAGCCTCTTTTGCGGAGATGGCGCGGGTTCTTAAACCAAAAGGACGGGCATGCATCTTGGAGTTTGGGACGGGGAAAAAGCGCATTTGGCTCGGTATCTACAATTTTTACCTGAAAAGGATACTGCCCATCATAGGCAGGCTTTCTGGAGATCCCGGAGCTTATGCCTACCTTGCCAAGAGCATCATCGAGTTCCCTTCGGCGGAAGCCTTGAGCGATGAACTGCGTGCTGCGGGTTTTAAACGGATTTACCATATTCCTTTGTGCTCAGGCATTGTGTGCCTGCATGTTGCCGAAAAAGGCTAGAGGCATTGTTATAAGAAAAAAGTAGAAAGGACATGGACTGGTTTACTGAAACAAGGAGACGGCTATGAAAACATTTTTCTTTTTTGGCGACTCCATCACTCTGGGGGTCAATGATACCCTTGCTGGCGGCTGGATCGGACGATTCGCCGGATTGGCGTCCCAACGCACCGGCCTTCCCGTTCCGCCTTCGACTTTCTACAATCTAGGTGCCCGTAAACATTCGAGCCTTCAAATCCGGGAGCGTTGGGCTTCCGAATACCGTTCCCGCGTCAATGACGCCACCGTGCCCTATTTGATTTTCTGCTTCGGCACCGTGGACATGGCAGCTCCCAACGGCAATGTCGTTATCCCCATTAAGGACAGCATCCAAAACGCTCAAGCCATTCTTTCCGAAGCGCAGATGGAAGCCCCGGTCCTTATGATGGGCCCGCCCCCGGTAAAAAATCCGGAGCATATGGAGAGGTTGAATAAACTGAATGAAACCTATGCCGGGCTTTGCCTTGATCTGGGTGTTGCCTATCTTGATCTCCTTAAAGGGCTCCCTGCCGTATACGTCGCCGATCTGGATGACGGGATCCATCCGGGAAAAACGGGAAACGCACTCATTGCCGAACAGCTTCTCACTGCCCCAATCGTACAAAGCTGGCTTCAAAGCTAAGCCGCGCAATACAAAAAAACGCCCCTTCATGCCATATAAGGGGCGCTTTATAGTTCTCCAAAACAATCTAAACCAATGAGATAGACACGAAAGCCCTTAAAAGGACGGGGCGGGCCTGCACTGGGAAACTAAAGAAGGGAGAGAAAGTTTTTCAAAATCTTTCCCTCCCTTCTCCATACATATTCTTCCAACGCTAACAAAGCTCTAGGCTTCAACTTCCTCGCCGTTCAGTTCCGCGCGGAACTTGCGAGACAGACGGAACACGACCACCTTGCGGGGAGGGAGCGTAATGGTCTCATCCGTTTGAGGATTGCGGCCCTTGCGCGCTTCCTTATCATAAGCCTCGAATTTCCCGAATCCGCTCACCAAGAGGGCATCATCCTTCTTGATGGCCTGCTTCATCAGACTCAGCAGAATTTCCACCGTGTTCTTCACATCAGCGCGGTTTCTATCGGTCTTCTCATAAATGGCTTCTACAATGTCCGCTTTGGTCAGTGCTCTGTTCATAGTTCCTCCATACTTCCCAAAATGTTCGAGCATCCAGAGCATTCCACAAGTATCGTTTCCTCCGCGAGACATTCCGTCGCAATGCCCTTTGACGAAAGGCCCCTCTTGAGGAGAACTGGAGACTCTTCGTTGCTGCCGACTCCCAAATATGTTTTTCTCAACACCCTGTGTCAGCCTGTTGTCACTCTTATCAGACCCCACACAGTTTTTTGTAAAGAAAAACAGGCGAAACCACTTTTCCCGATCCGTTTCGGATACATCTTCCCCCAAAGACGCACTATCGCTCGAAACGAGGTTCGCCTGCCCCTAAGTATACTCTTTATTTATCTATAGTTCAAGAAGATTGCATGCCTACAGCGGAAGAATATGCCTCTTTTCTGTTCATGCTTGAAATTATCGGTTATAATTTTCCTCGGATAGCGCCAGCAAGGGCAGCCATCTCCTGCACATCTTGATATGCCCCCTGCGGCCACGCCATATGGCCGTCATCAGCAAACCGGGGAATGAGGTGCCAATGCACGTGCGGAACTTGCTGGCCCGCAGCGGGGTAGTTATTCTGAACGACATTCAGGCCTTTTGCACCCGTCGCCTCCATAACGGCAGTACCTACCTGCTTCATAGCGGCCAATAGCGTTTGGCCTATATCATCCGGCATATCGAACAGTGTTTCCATATGTGCTTTGGGAACAAGCAATGTATGCCCTTTATTGACTGGGCTGATATCCAAAAAAGCTATCAGCTCTTCGGATTCAAAGACGGATGTGCAAGGTATCTCCCCATGTACGATTTTACAAAAAATACAATCTTCATGTTGTGATACAGGCATAACAGCTCCTTTTTTTGCCTCGGGCTCAAGCTCTACGGTGACTGTGGGATAGCCTTTAAACAAAACACAGTGTACAAATCGATAAGCGCCAAGGTACATTAACACTTATCGTCTAATACCACACAAATCAACAGGTATGAAAAAAATCTCTTCCACGGGACGTTCGGTGCGCGAATGCTTTTTTCCTATTGGCAATCCCGGTGCATCAGCCCCACGACAGCGTCCCGCCATCGTCCCTTTCTTTTTACCTTTTGCAGGCTGTCCACATCGTTGCCTCTTTTGCGCTCAAGACAAGCAGACGGGACACTCTCAACGCTCCGACTCCCTACCATACCCGCAAGCCCTTGCCAATCTTTTGTCTGAATTGGAGAGACACCCTATGGAACAGGCGATCTCTCGTCCCATCGAGTTGGCCTTCTACGGCGGCACATTCACCGCTCTCCCCGAGAGCCTTCAGATGGAATGTCTGACTTTGGCCATGCAGGCCAAAGAAAAAAATATCGTATGCCGAGTTCGGTGCTCGACGCGCCCTGATGCGCTTTGCCCGGATCGGTTAGAGGCATTGCGCCATGCGGGACTGGATCTCGTTGAACTGGGGATACAGTCATTTCATACGGAAGCATTAGCGGCGGTACAGCGTGGCTACAGCGGCGATACGGCACGGGAAGGCTGCCGCTTAATCAAGGAAAGCGGCCTCGAACTTGGCATCCAACTGCTCCCCGGCATGCCCGGTTCCACTCCACAACGCTTCTCTGAAGATGTGGAAGAGGCCCTTGCGCTTTCTCCTTCCTGTTTACGCTTTTACCCCTGCCTCGTCGTAGACGGTACGCCCCTGGCGACACGCTGGAGGATGGGCCAATACGCTCCTTGGGAACTAGACACGACGATAACCACCCTTGGAAAAGCTCTTGCCTCAGCATGGGCCCGGAGAATCCCCGTCATCCGGTTAAGCCTCGCCCCAGAGCGTGAATTGGATGAATCCATACTGGCAGGGCCCCGTCATCCGGCTCTCGGCAATATCATCCAAAGTGAAGCGCTGTTTGAAACAGTTCGCTCACACTTCGCGTTGAATGCCTTCCTGCCGCCGGACGAGCTTTTCTTCCCCAAATATTGCCAAGGATTTTTCTTCGGCTATAAAGGGAGCCTGCTCCCCCGCTGGGAGAAACTCGGTATCCGGCCATCATCCATACAATGGGTTGAGGGCGAATATGCCTTGTTGCGCTGGGACAATCCCCCTGAGGAAGTATCATTATAGAACCAGACCTTATTTATGGGCTTTTCTTTTAGGAAAAGGCTGTGCCATAGAAAATGGCCGATACTTTTTTCCTTGAAATTCCAAAGGAATAACCAACAAAGTGCCTTAACCATGTATTCCACCAAGGGGAGAAATGGATAACAAGGCTGTATTTTCACCGTGCTGCTGTGGAGATGAAACGACCACATACTCTGACAGAGCCTAGGCTGTGTCGTCATTCTACATGCAACTATTTGTAGTTATTAAATCAATCTTTTTACAACTTAAAGATAATTAATTTTTTCAACAGATTATATAATTGACGACACGACCCAGGAAAAATACCTGCGAAACGGCCTCTCCCGGATCTTGCCTTGTGCTGTAGGTCTGTTATCATTCTTTGCTTGTGTTGCTGAGGGTTGGCTTTTTCTTTTTTCAACTGACGGGCCAACATGCCGTCGGCTCTGTTTGCCGGAGGCCATACGAGACAACCTTTCACAACGTCTTTGCCGTTTTTTCTTTGTTTAAGAAAAGTTCCATTCCGTACCGGGCAACCATCATATATGCTGACTCAGCTCTCCGATGCTTCCCCGATAGGGATATTCCCGGAATCCGGAGTTCCTGTTCCACCTTTTCACTTTTGGACATCACATGACTGAACAAATACAAGAGGCTAAGGCCAACCCGGCTGCTCAGAAAGCCAAAGCCAAGTCTCATCCTTCCGGCTCCATCCAGACTTCTTCTGAAATCATCTCCGTCGATGAGCCCGAAAACGCCCTCCCGGAAGTCTCCCTCGCCGATCTGCCTCAATTGCTTCAGACCGCCTGTGCCAAGGCCGGTTGGAACAGCCTTATGCCCGTGCAGTCCCGTGCTCTCCCCTATCTGCTCGAAGGGCGGGATCTTATGGTTCAGTCCCGTACGGGCAGCGGCAAGACGGGAACGTATCTGCTTCCGCTCATGGCCCGCCTGAACCCAGCCATGCCCGCCGTACAAGCGCTCATTCTCGTCCCGACCCGTGAGCTTGCCGTTCAGGTGGAGCAGGAAGCCAAAACCCTTTTCAAAGGGAGCGGCTTTACCGTGGCCGCCGTCTATGGCGGAGTCGGTTACGGCAAGCAGATGGACGCGCTCCGTCAGGGGGTCAGCGTTGTTGTGGGGACGCCCGGCCGTGTGCTTGACCATCTCCTTCGGCGCACGCTTAGCCTTGATCATATTTCCGCTCTGATTTTTGATGAAGCCGACCGTATGCTTTCCATCGGCTTCTATCCGGATATGAAGGAAATACAGCGGTATCTGCCCAAAACATCCATCCATGCGATGCTGTTCTCAGCTACGTATCCGCCCCATGTGCTCAAGCTGGCGGGGGAATTCCTGACCGATCCCCAAATGCTTTCCCTGTCCACGACACAAATCCATGTAGCTGAAGTCCAGCATCTCTATTGTGAATGTAAGGGCATGGAAAAGGATCGCACCCTGATCAAGATCCTGGAAGTCGAAAACCCGGCCTCCGCCATCATTTTCTGCAACACCAAAGCTACGGTGCACTTCGTGACCGCCGTCTTGCAAGGCTTTGGATTCAACGCCGACGAGCTGTCCGCCGACCTGTCCCAAAGCCGCCGCGAAGACGTCCTTTCCCGGCTGCGCAAAGGCAGCATTCGGTTCCTCGTCGCCACGGACGTGGCCGCACGTGGCATTGACATTCCCGAACTCTCCCATGTGTTTCTCTATGAGCCGCCGGATGACAGGGAATCCTACATCCACAGAGCAGGACGTACCGGACGCGCTGGAGCCGCCGGTGTGGTCATTTCCCTCGTCGACATCATGGAAAAAATGGAACTCCAGCGGATCGCTAAGTATTTCAAGGTACCGCTCGCCCAGCACATGGCCCCTACGGATGAAGAAGTCGCCCACGCTGTTGGTATGCGGGTCACGGCCCTTCTTGAAGCCCGTTTCCGACAGCTCAACGGGTTGGAACGTGAACGCATGAAGCGTTTTGAGCCGCTGGTGCAAAGCCTCGCGGAAGATCCGGAACAACGGCATTTGTTGACGCTGCTTCTCGATGACAGTTACCAGAAGAGCCTTAATCCTACGACATTCCTTCCTGCGGGCACGCCGCGTAAGGACTCGGAGGGTACGGCGCGGCCCCCCAAGTCCCATACTGGCGGCGGACGGCGTGGTCCACGGGAAAACGAGCCTCGCCGGGAAGGGAGTCGACGCAAAGGCCAGCCCTTCTCTAAGGAAGACAAGAAGGAAGGCAAGCGTGAAGGCGGTCGCGGCTTTAAAGGACGCAAACGTTCTTCCAACAAATCTTCTGACTGATTCCGGAGCGGATTGTGTCAATAGTCTCTCAAGACTCTCTGCCCGATATGACGGAAGAGGTGCTGGGAAACTTCTCCGCCATACTGGAAAGTATGGATTTTGCTCAGGAGCTTGAGCTCCTGGGCATACGGAAGCTGCATTTTCGCCAGAGAAAACGGGCTATCCGGGAACTGCGCGCCATGGGCATCGGCCTCTGGCGTCTTGGGTTGAAGCGTTCATTCCCCTCCGATGGCGAGTTCCTCTTTGAACGCTTTATGCTTGGGCTATACGAACAGGCGCATACCAATAAAGAACGGGAACAGGCCAACGCCTTCGATCTTCTTGTACGATCGTATATCGACAAATTCGGGGAACGCGGCGATACGGACTTTACAGCCGTAAGCGGGCATATCATTTCCCTCTTCCGACGCAAGCCGGGAGACACCGCGGCACAGAGGCTTAAATTGGCCCTGCTCATGCGAAATACCTATACCGATATCTTTCACCATCTTATCTGAACAACTGCGTCTACACATCGCGCCCTGAAGGGGAGTCCGTCATGCGTGTCATCATCATTACCTCGTCCAGCAACCGCAGCGGCGGTACACGCCAAGCAGTTTATCAAGCCCAAGGGTTGAGCGAACGGGGCCATGATGTGGCGCTCTGCCTCCCCCATGACTCGATGCTCTGGGAATTGCCCAATGCGGCATCCAATCCCCTCTGGCATACGTTGCCGGAAGATCCGGCACAGCACCGTGCTTATATGGAAAGTCTCTTCCCCTCGCCGGATACGCCGACCATCGTTCATGCCTTTCACAATAAAGCTGTAAAACGCGTCGCATGGTGGGGCCTGTTTTGGCGGAAACGGAAGCTGGCCTGTGTCGCGCATCGCGGCGTCATATACCGCCCGGGCAACCCCCTCCCCTACCTTTCGCCCTCGATGAAGGCCTTCCTCCCCAATTCGGAAGCCTGTGCCAAGGCAATCAGCTGGTGTTGCCCCAAACACAAAATCCACGTCATCCCGAACGGCATTCCCGATGCCCGCGTGATTCCCACGCGCTCCGCTTCCGCCGTAAAACAGGAACTGGACATCCCTGAACACGCCCTTATCTTTACCTATGTAGGAAATAACAATCCTGCCAAGGGGATAGAACCGCTTCTAAAGGCTTTTTCCGCCGCACGCCTTGACGCATATCTGGTCATGGTGGGAGCCAACCCCGATCTCTGGTTTCCTCTCTGCGATACGTTGGGAATCCGAAAAAAAGTCCGCCTTATACGGCAGACCGAATGCGTCAGCGATTACCTCCAGATAGGCGATGCGTTTGTCTTTCCTTCAAAAAATATGGACTCGGCTCCCAATACGCTTCTTGAGGCTATCCGTATGGGGTTGCCTATAGTGGCGACGACAGTGGGTGGAGTTCCGGAAATAGCTCAAAATAATGGGCTGCTCGTCCCACCGGATGATACGGAAGCCTTAGCGCGAGCTTTGCAGGAAATGGCTGCTGCCCCTGAACGCCGTAAACTGTGGGGAGCCAACAGCGCCCGCAGAGGGCAAAGCTACTCCGTCGAAGCGCGATGTATCGAATTGGAAAAAATATATTATTCCGTCCTGTAATCTGCTCTCGGAGCAAAAGGAAACATCATGAATCTGTTGCAGAGCATCGGAAAAACGCCGTTGATACGGCTCACCAAGTTGACTGAAGGCCTTGATGCGGAGATTCTGGTCAAAGTCGAATCCCGCAATCCGGGCGGCTCCATCAAAGACCGTGCCGCCCTTCGTATGATTCAGGGGGCTATCGAGAAAGGCATCCTCAAGCCAAACGGAACCATTGTCGAACCGACCAGCGGAAACACCGGCATCGGCTTGGCGGTCGTGTCCGCCTGCATGGGGTTCAAGCTTATCCTGACGATGCCGGAATCCATGAGTGACGAACGCAAAGCCCTGCTCCGTGGTTTTGGGGCGGAACTCATTCTCACCCCCGCCGCGAAGGGCATGGGAGGGGCCGTTGAGGAAGCCCAACGGCTGGCCGCCACGAAAGGCTATGTACTTCTGGATCAGTTCTCCAATCCGGATAATGCGGAAGCGCACTACCGCACGACGGGGCCGGAAATTCTCGCAGATGCAGGAACGGTAGATGCCTTTATCGCGGGCGTAGGTACAGGCGGAACCATCACGGGGACAGGGCGCTACCTGCGCAAACACCTTCCCTCAGTGGGGCTGTTCGCTGTCGAGCCTGCGGAATCAGCCGTCCTTTCGGGCAATCCCGCGGGGCCGCATCTCATTCAAGGCATTGGCGCCGGTTTCGTTCCTACGTTGTTGGATCGTTCTCTGTTGACTGAAGTGCTGCCTATCCCTAGTCTGGAAGCCATTAAAATGGCTCGGCGCGTCATGACGGAAGAAGGCATTTCCTGCGGTATTTCGTCCGGCGCCAACGTCGCGGCCGCGCTTCTTCTGGCGAACAGACCGGAATGGAAAGGAAAGCGCCTTGTGACGGTTCTGCCCGACACCGGCGAACGTTATCTCTCAACCCAACTTTTCAAAGCGTAACTGCTGACAGCCCCAAAAATCACACAAAACAAAAAGGACGGCTCGTTGAAACGCCGTCCTTTTTGTTTATGGCTCTGTCATAGTATATGGTTGTTTCACCTCCACAACACAGTGAAAATGCAGACTTTTTCTCAAGATTTTCCCTTGGTGGAATCCATAGCCAAGGCATTTTGCCGGTTATTCCTTTGGAACTTCAAGGAAAAAAGCATCAACCATTTTCTAGGACACAGCCTTGTTTATCTATCACATTCGCTTATCCGCTAAAATCTGCTGAGTCCAATAAGATCGTTACAGGCCCCCAATTCGTGAGGGAAACGTCCATATCCGCAGCGAACACGCCCTGCTGAACCCGTCCCGGCAGTCTGGATCGCACATCTTCCACAAATTGCTGAAACAACGGTTCCGCCACGTCCGGAGGGGCCGACAGGTGGAATGAAGGGCGACGTCCCTTTCGGGAGTCCGCGTACAGCGTGAACTGGGAAACCAGAATGATTTCCCCGCCAGCCTCCTCTATCCCTCTGTTCATCTTTCCCTCGTCGTCAGGAAAAATGCGGAGCCCCACCATCTTTTCGATCAGCGTATTCCAGAGTTTGCCGCCGCGCAAAGCAAGCGTATCCTCCGGGCCAAAACCAACGAGGACAACCAAGCCCTTGCCAATAGTTGCCACATCTTGACCTTCAATGGTGACTTTTCCCTCACGAACCCGCTGAAGAAGCAACCTCATACGTTTCCGTCCGTCTTTTCGGAGCTACCCTGTTTTGTTTCCTTTTCTTCGGTTTCAACCTGTTTCGGAGCGGAACCTTCTTCCTTCAGCGCATCCTCAGGGACAAGCTGCTCTTTATTCTGTTCCGCATCACTCTTGTGCAGTTCTTCTTCCCGCAGAATACGCCGCAAAACTTTACCTACCATCGTCTTCGGCAGTTCCTCGCGGAACTCGATCAAGCGAGGCACCTTGAACGAAGCCAGTTTCTGGCGACAGAAAGCCACGACTTCCGGTACGGTCAGGTTCTCCCCTTCCTTCGGGACGATATACGCCTTGACCGTCTCACCACGGGAACGGTGATTGACGCCTATGGTAACAGCTTCCCGAATTTTGGGGTGCGTATGAAGGACTTCATCGATTTCACGAGGATAAACATTATACCCTCCAACGATGATCAAATCTTTCTTACGGTCGACAATATAAAAATAGCCTTCTTCATCCATGTACGCGATATCACCGGTGTACAACCAGCCGTCGCGGATGGTTCGGGCGGTTTCTTCCGGGCGCTTCCAATAGCCCTTCATAACCTGCGGCCCCTTGACGACCAGTTCCCCAATCTCGTTGTGCGCCAAAACCTTTTCACCGTTTTCCGTATCGACAATCCGGGCGAGGGTTCCGGGAACCGGCACACCTATGGAACCCGGTTTCTGCTTCCCGAACACGGGGTTGGCATGGGTAACGGGCGAAGCCTCCGTCAGCCCAAAGCCTTCCGTGATGGGCGTACCCGTCACTTCTTCAAATTTTTTCAGCCACTCTACAGGCATGGGGGCTGACCCCGAAATACAGAATACGATATGATGCAGATCGTAGTGGGCCAAATTTTTTTGCTGCAACAGGGAAATATAGACGGAAGGAGCGCCAATGAATGCCGTAAACTGATACTTTTTGAATGCCTCCAGCATGTCGGCAGGAACATACCGCGGCATGGGAACCACTCGTGCGGCCATCCTTGCGGGCAACAACAATGTAATCGTCAAACCGAACACGTGGAACAAAGGCAATAGGGCCAGAAACACATGCTCCTTTTCCGGGGGCTGCTGAATGATCGCCATCAGCTGGGTAAGGTTGGCCAACAGGTTTGCATGGGTCAGCATGGCCCCCTTGGAAAGCCCCGTAGTGCCTCCCGTATATTGCAACAAGGCAATGGTCTCGTGAGCATCCGTCACTTCCACGCTCAGGCGCTCGGTTGTTTTGAAAAGGTCTTTCCATGCTACGACCTTTTTTCCGTCAAAGGGAACGGGAACCCATGTACCCTGCCGCCGGGCTGAAAACGGCTGCAGCCAGCTCAAGGGGAATTTCAACGCATCACGGACACGCGTCACATAGCAGACGTCCAATTCGAGCTGTTCCCGCAGCGCCGCGATCTTGGGCCAAAAAATATCAAGAGTGATGAGATGTTTTGCGCCGGAATCCTTGATCTGATGCGTCAGCTCGGATTCCATATAAAGAGGGTTGGTCATGACGGCGACGGCTCCGGCCTTCATGACGCCCCAAAATGCTATGAATGTCTGGGGAAGGTTCGGGAGCATGATGGAAACACGATCTCCCGGCCTAATCCCGCGCCGCCGAAGCGAAGCGGCAAGTTTTTCAGCTAATTCTTTCAGTTCCTTGTAGGAAATATGCGTATTTTGAAAGACGATGGCTTCACGCTGTCCGTATGCTTCCGCCGCAGTATCGAGGATATTTTGCAGCCCCCCCTCGGGGATGACTATGTCATGCGGCACACCTTTGTCGTAAGAAGAAAACCAAGGACAGTCCATACCCTGCTGAAGGTCGCTCATAACGGCTCACGATGCGAAAAAGGTTAGAAATACCCCCGGAAAGGGTCCGTATTGCTTGTTACACCAACATACGAACTTTTACAAGGACGACATGGAACTTCCATTCAGCCCAACGGGTTATCTGTTATTTTTAGTGTATTTGTTTGGATTTTAAATTTTACATAATATAAAGCATTATGCGTCTCTATTGTTACGAAGTCCCATAACGACGGCGACGGCCTTTATTCCCAGCCGTTCCCCTGTAAAACCAAGCCCCTCCTCCGTCGTCGCCTTCACATTCACCGCTCCCATGTCCAATCCGAGCAACCGCGCTATATTCCGCCGGATAGCCTCCCTATACGGACTAACTTTAGGAACCTGGGCAATGACAGTCAGATCCACATGGGTAATCTGTACATTGGCCTTATGGACATGCTCCAGAACAGTGTCCAGCAAGACAGCCGAATTGGCATTGTCGAATGCAGGATCGGAATCAGGAAAGAAGGTTCCGATATCCCCCGCTCCGATGCAGCCGAGCAAGGCATCCATCAGCGCATGCAGCAAAACATCCCCATCAGAATGGGCCAGCACGTCTGGCGAACCGGCAATGGGCACCCCCCCCAACCGCATGGGCCGGGCAGGTTGTTTCGTCTCACTGCCACCGGCATACTTATGGACATCATATCCATACCCGACACACGGGATACGCTCTCCTGCCATACGCAACATTTCCAAATCCTCAGGTGTCGTGATCTTTTTGTTCCCCACTTCTCCCTCCGCAACATGCACAGCGTGTCCGCACAATTCGAGCAAGCTGGCGTCGTCAGTGACAACCCAGCCTTCCTGCTCCGCACGCTGATGGGCAGCCCGTAGAAAAGCAAGGGAAAAACCTTGCGGGGTCTGAACCGCTCTCAAATGTTTCCGATCGGGCGTGGCAACAACCTTTCTATCTTCATCCATTACTTTAATAGTATCCACCACGGGAACGCCGGGGATACATGCCGCGATACGCTCCCCCGGAGTTTCGCCGTGCAGCCCGTCCAATATCCGATTGACCAAGGCTGGCGAAACAAACGGCCTTGCCGCGTCGTGGATCAGAACTTCCTCGCAATCATCCGGCAAAACGGACAAACCGTTTCGGACGGAATCTTGGCGTAACGCCCCGCCAGCCACAACTTTCCAAGGAAGCCCTAGGGAAGCATCCCTCATCAGGCCCGTAACACGTTCGTGTTCTTCATCAATGCACGCTTCCGGGAACACAAAAACAAGCCCCTCTACACGCGCACATCGTGAGAAGACAAGTGCCGATTCCCAATACAACGGGGCGCCTTTCCAGTCCAAAAACTGCTTGGCAAGCCCGCCCGTAGCCGAAGCCAACCGATTCCCCTGCCCTGCTGCAAGAAGAAGTGCCCACGCCATGACTAACCTCGTTTATATGCTGGATGCGAAAAAAGCCCCGGTGAAGTCTGCATATGCAAAAACCGTCACCGGAGCTTCAAATCGGGAGTCGGACTATAAGCCGGGTTCTGTACCACCCCCATCCTTGCGGATGGTATGGCGATTGTCATTCCTCTAGGAGCACAGTTACCTGTACCCTCAAGCAACCTACCCGGAAGCGTTGATCGGGCCAATCCGCTTCCCTATTTGGTCTTGCTTCGGACGGGGCTTGCCGAGCTCGTCACGTCACCGTGCCGACTGGTGGGCTCTTACCCCACCGTTTCACCCTTACCGCCCGAAGGCGGCGGTTTGCTTTCTGTGGCGCTCTCCGAGGATCGCTCCCCCTGGGCGTTACCCAGCGTCCTGCCCTGTGAAGCCCGGACTTTCCTCTCCGTCCGTCACGCCGAAACGCAATGGACGCGGCGACAATCCATCCGGCTCCCGAAAACTTAAGGCTATGTTATAGAAAATGGTTGATGCTTTTTTTACTTAAAGCTCCAAAGGGATAACCGACAAAATGCCTTATCCATAGATCCCGCCAAGGGGAAAACCAGAGAAAAAAGCTGTACTTTCACCGCACTGTGGAGATGAAACAACCACATACTATAACAGAGCCAAACTTAAATACTATTCAGCGTCGTGCGCCATTTCATCAGCCGTCTGATTGGTCTCTTCGTTGAAGTGCTCCACCCAGTAAATCAGACGCTGACAGTTGGGGCAGTTGATGATCTTATGGCCGCCCTGCAGTTCAATGAACGTCTGGGGGGGGATCATGATCCGGCAACCGGAACAAACTCCGGCGGTCACGGGCACAATCACGGGATGGGACAGACGGCGGCGGATGAACTCATAGCGATCAAGGACAGGACGCGGCACAGCGGAACCTGTTTCGGAACGCACCTGGGCCAGCTCATCCAAGCGCTTACACGCCTCATCCTGCCTCGTTTCAAGGCTGATCTGCTTAGCTTCCAATTCGGCCTTGAGGTCGGCCCATATAGCGTCAACTTCCTGCAGTGCGTTGTCCTGATGCAGTTTTTCTTCCAACAAGGCGGCACGTTCCTCTTCACGGGAACGGTTCACCTTTTCCATATTGTCCATCTCCCGAGCCATGGCCTGATATTCCCGGGAGTTGGATACCTGCATCATCTTGTTCTTACTCTTTTTGATGCGGGTGCTGTCGTCATCGAGTTCGCCGGCAATACGCTTTTCCTGTTCCTTCAAGTGCGCAAGCTTTTCCAGTACCCGCTCGCGCTGCGTATTTGCAGCAGCAAAACGTTTTTTAAGCTCTTCCAATTCCTTCGGGGCCTGTTCGAGTTCCATCTCCACAGAATGGATGGCATCGTCCACGCGCTGAAGGGCCACGAGTTGGCGGATTTGTTCGAGATAAAGGCTCACAACTCTTCTCCTGAAATCTGATAACGGATTACGCCTCAGTCTGTGGGGGAAAACGGCGCAAGAGGATCCTGCGCGGGCACGAACTGCACGGCGACATCAGACACATTCTCTTTCAATTGCAGGGCAAAACGCCGCATCATCTCTTCTTCAAGACTGAAATGCCCCACATCCAGCACTGGAAGGGGAAGATCGAGCGCAGCGTGATACTTCAAGTCACCGGTAATGAGCAGATCCGCGCCACAGGCAGCGGCCTCAGGCGCAAGCGAACTTCCCGATCCGGGGCAGATGGCAATGCGGCGGATGCGCTCAGGCAAGGTTCCAGCCAAGCGGGGACAACTCCCCACCAGCCATAAGGCCAACATTTTTTTCAGCTCTTCCGGGGTGATGTCAACCGCACAATCACCGACGACACCGAAGCCACAGGCGTACGAACTGCCGCCCCGCTCCATTGTCCCCGTCTGTTCCAGCACAGTCAGCGGCAATGGCATTCCATGTGCCGCCTCACCATCCTTGGTATCAGAGGAAGGAATACGGCAAAGCCCCAGTTCGTCTGCCAGCCACGAGACAGGTCCCAAAGGATTCGCATCAAGGGACGTATGCGCCGAGTACAACAGCACATCGGCCCGAAACACCAGCGAAAGGACTTCATGGTAGCTGTCCAGCTGATCCGTGAACCGTCCCTCCAGCGTCAGCGGATGATGGGCCAAAATCATTTCAGCCCCTTCGGACAGTGCGATGCGGATAGATTCCGGCGTCGGATCAAGGCACACGGCGAGGCGATTGATGTCCTGCCGTGCGGAAGCGATCTGAACACCCGATTTATCCCAAGGCGCGGCGATCGCGAGCGGTGCCGTCCGTTCAATGAGCGCAATGAGTTCCGACTGTTTCATGCTTCCAATTCCTCTATCTTGCCGAACAGTAGATTTCTAGCTGTGGTTGACGGGATTCTCACGCAGGTACCGGACAGCGTTTGCAAAAAGTGCGGTTCCGGGCACCGCGACTTCCCCGCGCGCCCAACCGGGATGATTCGTAGCGTGATGGAATGCTTCAGGGTGCGGCATCAGTCCGAGGATATGCCCGGTCGGATCCGTCAGGCCGGCAATGCCCAACGGGGAACCGTTCGGATTCCAAGGATACTCTTGCGTGACCTCACCAGTTTCCGGGTGCGTGTATTGCAACGCAATCAGATTTTCGTCCTGCAACCGCTGCAAGGTCGCGGCATCGCGGGCCACCAACTTGCCTTCGCCATGACGGACAGGCATCGGCAGCACCCCGTGGACAGCCAATCCTTTGGTAAAAATACAAGGGCTGTCAGGGTTAGGTTTGAGCTGAACCCATCTGTCCTCATAGCGGGCGGAGTCATTATGGCTGAGGGAAACCTGCCGCTCAAAACGCTTCCCGTCCAAGGCGGGGAGGATACCGAGCTTGACGAGCAACTGGAATCCGTTACAGATCCCCAACACAAGACCTCCCGCATCGACGAACCGGTTCAAGCTGTCCAACATGGGCTGACCTTCCGCATCGGAAAGATGCAGCCAGCGCTGTGCCGCGGCCTGTGCCGCACCGAGATCGTCTCCATCAAGGAATCCGCCGGGGAAAATAAGGAATTGATACTCGCTCAGGCGGACCTTCGCAGCCACAATGTCGGAAAAATGCACCACATCAGCCCTGTCCGCACCAGCCAGACGTGCGGCATGCGCTGTTTCCTGATGCGAATTGGTGCCGTATCCGGTAATGACCAGCGTGTTGACCTGACTCATTGTCCACCCTTTTCCTGCATAAAAATTAAAATCTTACTTAACGAAAAAGCGATAACGCGCCTGCATGCTCCAGCTGCGTCCTTTGATGAAACAAAAACAGGAGCCAGTCTGGAATGGGGGATTTACTTTATGCGGGTGTTTCTTTTCAGTCAATGGCTGTTTTTTTTCTGAAAACAGGCTATAGTTGGCAGATATTGTTTGCGTGCATCTGAATGGCCTGCTGAAAAGCAGAGGAATTATGTTTTTGGAACAGGCGGGTGCCTAAGTCAACGCCTTGTTTCCGTTACAGAACCAGCCGCGTATCGACCCGCTCAGGCGGGCTTTTTGTGTTCGCGTTCTCTCCTTTTCTGATGTATCCTGTTTCAGAGCGACTTTCGTACACTGCATCCCCTCCTTCACGGCGGGAAAATCATAAACTCGAGGTTTTTCATGAAGACCAAGTTTATCTTCATCACTGGTGGCGTCCTTTCCTCTCTCGGCAAAGGGCTTTCGGCGGCTTCCATCGGCGCACTGTTGAAAACGCGTGGACTGACCGTGACCATCCAAAAACTTGATCCCTATATCAATGTGGACCCCGGAACCATGAATCCCTATCAGCATGGTGAAGTATACGTTACGGATGACGGGGCGGAAACGGACCTCGATTTGGGGCACTACGAACGCTATCTCAATACGGCGCTCTCCCAAAAAAACAACACGACTTCGGGTTCCATCTATTATAAGGTCATCACCAAGGAACGCCACGGCGACTACCTCGGCGGCACGGTGCAGGTGATCCCCCACATTACCGATGAAATCAAAAACGCCATCCTCAGCCTCGCCAAGGATGAACCCGAAAATCCCGCTCCCGACGTCGCCATCATTGAAATCGGCGGCACGGTGGGCGACATCGAAGGCCTCCCCTTCCTTGAAGCCATCCGTCAGCTCCGCTCCGAACTGGGCCGCGACAACTGCCTCTACATCCACCTGACGCTCGTGCCCTACCTCCGTTCCGCCGGGGAACACAAGACCAAACCCACGCAGCACAGCGTCAAGGAACTCCGTTCCATCGGCATCCAGCCTGACATCATCCTCTGCCGCTGCGAAGAGCCCGTCCCCGCCGACCTCCGCGCCAAAATCGCCCTGTTCTGCAATGTGGACAAAGACGCCGTATTCTCCGCCGTGGATGTGAGCAACATCTACGAATTGCCCTTAAAGCTTTATGAAGAAGGCTTGGATCAGAAGGTCGCCATTATGCTGCGCCTACCCGCCCGCAACGCCAAGCTTGAGCCGTGGGAAGAATTGGTCCACAACGTCAAGAATCCGCAGGGCCGGGTCACCATTGCCATCGTCGGCAAGTATGTCGAACTGAAGGAAGCCTACAAGAGCCTTCACGAGGCTTTGGTGCATGGCGGCATCGCCAACAGGGTCGCTGTGGATCTCCGTTATGTGAACTCCGAGGAGGTAACGGCTGAAAACGTCGCCGAAACCTTTAAGGGCGCTGACGGCATCCTTGTTCCCGGTGGCTTTGGGTATCGCGGCGTCGAGGGAAAAATCGAATCTATCCGCTACGCTCGCGAAAACAATGTCCCCTTCTTCGGAATCTGCCTCGGCATGCAGTGTGCGGTCATCGAATTCGCCCGCCACGTCGTCGGCATCGAAGAAGCCAACTCCGAAGAATTCAATCCATTTGCCAAGGATAAGCTCATCTACCTGATGACCGAATGGTACGATTTCCGCAAAAAGGCCGTGGAACGCCGCGATGCAGAAAGCGACAAGGGCGGAACCATGCGCCTCGGCGCGTATCCCTGCACCGTTTCGGAAGGGACCCATGCTTTTGAGGCTTACAAAACGGCCAATATCAACGAACGTCATCGCCATCGTTACGAATTCAATAATGCCTATCGCGAACGTCTTGCGGATATGGGCATGGTTTTCAGCGGCCAGTCTCCCGACGGTACGCTGGTGGAAATCGTTGAAATCCCCAATCACCCGTGGTTCTTGGGCTGTCAGTTCCATCCTGAATTTCAGTCCCGCCCGATGAAGCCCCACCCGCTGTTCAAGGACTTCATCCGTGCGTCTTGCATGGCTCGTAAGAAGTAGACTTCCCTCCCATAATGCTTATTCCTTTGCGGTCATTCCGGTGATAAAACCGGAATGACCGCAAGGCCGTCTCCTAGCGAGAACTCCTTTTACCGTTAAGGAATGCCCATGATGACATCGGACGAGCTCTATAGCCAGCTTCGGAAGGAGCACTTTATTTTTGCGGGCCCCTGCGCTCTGGAAAGCTTTGAATTGGCGCTGGACACGGCGCACGCCGTAGCCGAAGCCAGCAGGGAAGCCGGATTGTTTGCCGTCTTCAAGAGTTCGTGGGATAAGGCCAACAGAACGTCTGGGAAAGGCTTCCGTGGCCCGGGCTTGGCTAAAGGCATGGAATGGCTGGCTCGGATCAAGGAGGAAACGGGGCTGCCCGTCGTGACGGACATCCATCTGCCCGAACAGGCCGGGCCTGTCGGTGAGGTGGCGGATATCCTTCAGATCCCCGCTTTTTTGTGCCGCCAGACGGATCTGCTCTTGGCGGCGGCACGGACGGGCCGCGTCGTCAACGTCAAAAAAGGCCAGTTTGTAGCCCCGTGGGATATGGGCCCCGTGCGCGATAAAGTGGTCGGGGCTGGCAATGACCGTGTCCTTCTGACGGAGCGAGGCTCCTCTTTCGGATACAATAACCTCGTGGTCGATTTTCGTTCCATACCCATCATGCGTGCGCTGGGCGTCCCGGTAATCTTTGACGCGACACATTCCGTTCAGCTCCCCGGCGGGCAAGGCAGCTGCTCCGGTGGTGAACGGCATCACGTGCCCACACTGGCCCGTGCCGCTGCGGGGGCTGGGGCAGACGGTATTTTTATGGAATGCCACCCGGATCCCGACAAAGCCCTGTGCGACGGCCCCAACAGTTGGCCCGTGGCCAAGCTTCCGGCGCTCTTGAAGCAACTTTCAGCCATATGGAACATTCCTTATGACTTGTAATACCCTTTATTCCGATGGGACCGGAAGATCCGGCCAATCCCCCACTCCACGGCACGAATCGCTTGAAAGCCTCGCCAAACGCATCCGTCTTCTTGTCTTGGATGTGGACGGTGTCATGACGGACGGCGGCCTTTACTATGACGCTCACGGGCTGGCCATGAAGAGGTTCCATGTCCTTGACGGGATCGGCATCCGGCTGGCCAAAACAGCGGGGATTGAAGTCGCCGTCCTTTCCGGCATGGATGTGCCCTGCGTCGTGAGACGGCTTGAAGTCCTTGGCGTGACCGAGTATCACGGCGGATCCGACAACAAATGTACTATCCTTGACGGGATGCGTAAACGGATGTCCCTTGAGTGGCACGAAATCGCCTACCTTGGGGATGATTGGGTCGATCTTGCACCGATGTCTCGTGTGGGGCTGCCCGCCGCCGTTGCGAATGCCATGCCGGACGTCAAAAAACTGGCGAAATTCGTAACCCAAAAAGAAGGCGGATGCGGCGCCGTCCGGGAATTTGTCGATTTGTTGTTGACTTGCCAAGGGAAACGTGACGCTCTGCTTGAGCATTGGATGCGTCTGGAATGAAACGGTCACGAATCCTGCTTATTGCCGCTCTGGCGGCACTTCTCGCTGGAGGTTGGTATGTCGCGAAGCGTGGCGGGGAAACAACGCTGATCGGCAGGCTGCTTGATGTCGCCAACAAGGGCGGCATCAAGTCTCTTGACGGGGCGAAACTGCAAGACAACGCCACACAACCCGGCAACCCGCTTGAGGAAGTGGCTGGACTAGCCATTAAGGGGATCAACCTCTTCCAAGGAAATAAAGGATTGGAACTGTGGCGTCTCAAAGCGAGCTGGGCCCATATGTCCCAAAACGGCGATACGATCGATGTGGACAAGCCCGTCGTCCGTTATGCGCTCGGTGAAGGTTCCGCAAGCAACCCTGACGATGATGTTCTTGATGTGCAGGCCCAGTTTGGAAAAATCACCGACAACCAGCGATTCCTCACGCTTTGGGATGATGTCGTCATCACTCGTTATGATGAAGTCATCACCAGTTCGCGCATGAACTACGATGCCAATAAGCGCCTTATGACCTTTCCAGAAGGTGCTGTGTTTGAAAGTCCCACGGCATCCGGGACGGCCACCCTTCTTGCTTGGGATCTTGCTGCCAATGAAGTACATGGTTCGGAAGGCGTACTGGTCGTACTCAAGCCCCGCCCCGATGCCACAAACGTCAATGCCGTACCTTCTCCGCATGAAACGCAGGCCAATCCCCAGCAAGAATTACCTCAACCTGCAAAGAAATAAGCCGCTATAGCTTCAATGGGTTACGGCTAGGAAAACATTATGAAAAAAAAATTTTTAGGTATAACCACACTGAGTTTAAGCCTGCTCTGCTCTGCCCCGCTGTGGGCAGCGCCGGTGACGCCGCCAAAGCCCGCCAAAAATGTTGAAACACGGATCACCTCCGATCAGCTGACCTATATTGCTGAAAAACAGCTCGTCATCTTTGACAAAAACGTCCATGTAGTCCGACCGGATATTGAAATATGGGCCAGCAGGATCACGGTTTATTTGAAGCCGCCCAAAGGGGACGCACAGAAGAAAGAAAACGAAAAAGGCGGTATGCCTGCCGGAATGGCCGCCGGTGATGTAGATCGTATCGTCGCCGAACGGAATGTGCGCATGAAAAGCGAAAACCGCAACGGCACTTGCGCGAAAGCGACCTATACGATGGACGACGGCGTCCTTCTCATGGAAGGCGATCCCCGTCTGACCGACGGGGAAAATACGGTTACTGGGGAGACCATCAAATATTTTACGGAAGAAAACCGTAGTGAAGTCATGGGCGGCTCCAAGAAGCGCGTCGAAGCGGTCTTTTCCGGCTCTAAAAGCTCCAGCCCGATTCGGGGGAACCGCTGATGGCCCGACTGTCTGGAGTTGATTTACGTAAATGGTACGGCCAACGCGAGGTCGTGCGCGGCGTTTCCCCCGAAGTGAACCAAGGGGAAATTGTTGGTCTGCTCGGCCCGAATGGGGCGGGTAAAACTACTTCGTTCTATATGCTGACCGGGATCATCAAGCCGTCTTCAGGTCGGGTTCTCCTTGAAGATCAGGATATTGGCACTTGGCCGCTCCATGAGCGCGCACGTGTGGGCATTTCCTACCTCCCGCAGGAAAGTTCCGTCTTCAGAAAACTTACGGTGCGTCAAAACCTTCAGATTATTCTGGAGCATACGGGCCTTTCCCGCAAGGAGCAGAAAGAAAGGGCGGATATCTTGCTTGAAGATTTCGGCCTCACCCGGCTGGAAAAATCCCACGCTATGCACCTGTCCGGTGGGGAACGCCGACGCTTGGAAATCGCCCGTGCGCTTATTCGGGAACCGAAATTCGTCCTGCTCGACGAGCCGTTTGCCGGGATTGACCCCCTTGCGGTGGGCGATATTCAAGGTTTGGTACGCGCCTTGCGCGATCGCGGGATCGGAGTTCTCATCTCTGACCACAACGTCCGTGAAACTCTGACGATTTGCGACCGGGCCTATCTCATGGTGCAAGGGCAGGTCGTTCTTTCCGGGACACCGGAAACCATTGTCAATAATGAACAGGCTCGGAGCGTCTATCTTGGAGAAGGGTTCTCGCTCTGAGGCTCCGTAGCTCGCCATTCTTTGTAATGATAAAAAAAGATCGTGTACTCCGGTACCGATCTTTTTTTCTGGGGAAAATACAATAACCAGTTTTTTTCTCATTTCTTTTTTATCAAATAACCACCTACAAGAAAAGAACAGAAGAAAAAAGCATCCCTGTTCTTGCAACATCCCTGAGCATGTGGCATAATCCCTGCATGTGAGGCATAAAGATGCTCGGTTGCTCTTGGCCTGACGGGTACCGTCGGTTCCCCTCCTCTTTTAAGGTGTTCCTGCGGGTTGGACAGACTCTTATGACAACGGGATATTTGCATGGCATTGGAACTCAGACAGCAGCTTAAGCTTTCACAACAGCTGGTGATGACACCACAATTGCAGCAGGCTATCCGCCTATTGCAGCTATCCCGCTTGGAGCTTGTGGAAACGGTTCAGCGGGAGTTGCTGGAAAACCCGTTTCTCGAAGAAATACAGGATGAGCCCTCCAACGAGCCCCCCGCAGAAGTCCGCCCCGAATCCCCACGCGATGAGCCTACATACGATCGGGAAGTGGCCCGCTCCGAAGACTGGGAAGACTATCTCGGAGAATTCGCAAGTACCCCGCAGCAAGTCCAGCCCAGAGACTATGAGCTCCCCGAAGAAATGAGTTCTCTGGAAGCCAGATATGCCTCCAGTCCCACGCTTGAAAGCCACCTTATGTGGCAGCTCCGCCTTTCCTCCCTTACTGACGATCAGAAAGAACTCGGTGAAATCATTATCGGAAATCTTTCTTCTTCCGGCTACCTTCAAGCATCCCTTGAAGAAATGGCGGAGATGGCACGGGCGGATTTTGCTGGCGAGGCTTCAACCGACGAAACGAAAGACAAGGCATGGCCTACAGTCGAAGAGGTGGAAACGGTTCTTAAGGCCATCCAGTTATTTGATCCGGTGGGTGTCGCCGCCCGAACGCCTCAAGAATGCCTCCTCATCCAGATAAAGGCTTTAGGATATGATAGGGATCAGGTCCTTGTCGATCTCGTGCGCGATCACCTTGAGGATCTGGAGGCCCACAGATACAAGCCCCTGCTCCGCAAGTTCCGGCTGGATATGGATGAACTCAAGGAATATCTGGATATCATCCAGTCCCTTGATCCCATGCCCGGAGCGAGTTTTGGTGAAGGCGTGTCCACTTATGTCAGCCCTGATGTCTTTGTATACAAGGTGGACGGGGAATTCCTCATTGTCCTCAATGAGGACGGACTGCCGAATCTGCACTTGAGCCCCGTGTATGATAATGCATCGGAAAACGCGTCCAGCAAGGAAAAAGAATACTTCAACGAAAAAATCCGTTCCGCGGCGTGGCTTATCAAAAGCCTGCACCAACGGCAGCGGACATTGTACAAAGTTGTCGAAAGTATTGTAAAACATCAGCGCGGCTTTTTTGAGGAAGGGATCAGCAAGTTCAAGCCGCTTATCCTGAAAGACATCGCCGACGATATCAACATGCACGAATCCACGGTCAGCCGCATCACGACCAATAAGTATGTGGCAACCCCCTTTGGCGTGTACGAACTCAAGTTCTTCTTCAACAGCGCGCTGGAATTGGATGACGGAAGCCAAGTGGGTTCGGAGAGCGTCAAGGCGCTCATCAAAAAGTGCATCAGTGAAGAAGATCCTAAAAATCCCCTCTCGGATGAACGCATCGGTGAAATTCTCAAGGAACACTTAAAGGTGAATATAGCCCGGAGAACGGTAGCCAAGTACCGGATGGCAATGGATATTCCGTCATCATCCAGAAGGAAGGCCCATTTTTAGCCGTTCGAGGCCGCTTGAGAGGCCTTGACAGGACCTCAAAAAGGTTGTTGTAAAGGAATCATGCCTGACAAAGCAATGTCCGTTGCGGATATCTTGGTATTCGTTGTGCGGACTGGTTAGCAGCCAAAGGAGGCTTCATGCACATTTCCTTTACTTTCAAGAATTTCGAGCCGTCTGAACATTTGCGTAAGTATGCCCGTCGCCGTATGGAGAAGTTGGGAAGGTTCTTCGGCAAGAACCCCGCTCTTGATGCGCAGGTAAATATGGCGGTCGACAAGTTCCGCCAGCGCGTTGAAGTTCAGCTTACCGGTGACGGCATCAATATTGCCGCCAGCGAAGCCTCGGAAGATATGTACGCCTCCATCGACCTCGTTCTTGATAAGCTGGAAGCTCAGGTCAAGAAGTTTGTTTCCCGGAACAAGGAAATCCATCGGAAGGGGCGCGCCAATGATATTGACGTGTATACGTTTGAAGTAACGGAAGAGGATGGTGAACGCACGATTACGGGGCGCGACCATTTTTCTCCCAAGCCCATGAGTCCCGACGAAGCGGCCATGCAGCTTGATGCAAATGACTTTGAATTCCTCACTTTCCTAAATTCGGAAAATGATCGCATCAATGTCATCTATCGGCGTAAGAACGGTAACCTTGGATTGATAGATCCTATTTTCTAGGGCTTGTGCCGATACGATAAAGTAATTTCAACAAGCCCGCCCGGAGAGTATCACCGGGCGGGCTTCCTGTTACTACGGAAGCACTCATGACGGATCAGCCTCTCCTTCCTAACCATGTCGCGACAAAGTCGATGAACCCTACTCCCGAAGGCCCCAAAGCGAATGCTGATAAGCCGATCTTTATCATCACCGGGCTCTCCGGTGCGGGCAAAAGTACTGTACTTCATGTCTTTGAGGACATGCGCCTGTTCACGGCGGACGGGGTGCCGCCAGAGCTCATGCCGGAGATGGTGCGCCTTCTACAGAGTTCCTCAGTTGAGCCTTCTCATGGCATAGCTCTTGGTTTCGATCAGCGGCGCAGCGAGTTTATGGCTGAACTCGATCAGGCGCTGCATCGGCTGTCCGGTATGGGGTTCCGCACGAAGATCCTTTATCTGGAAGCAGATCCAGCCGTTATTATGCGGCGCTACGCCACAACTCGCCGTCCCCATCCGCTTGAACGGGAAGGCGTCGGCTTGGAACAGGCCGTGCGCGAAGAAATGGAACGCCTTGCTTCCGTTCGGGAAATCGCCGATAATGTCATCGATACCTCTTCCTTTTCCATCCACGACTTGCGGCGGAGCATTCAACGCAAATGGAACAGCACCCAAGAACGCCTTCACACCATCAAGGTCAATCTGATTTCCTTCGGGTTCAAATACGGCGTTCCCCGCGAAGCGGATCTTGTCTTTGATCTGCGTTTTCTCCCCAATCCCTACTTCGTCGAAGCGTTGCGCCCGCAGACGGGAAAAGAGAGCGCCATTGCCGAATATGTTTTCAGTGAACCTTCAGGTAAAGAATTTAAAAAACGGCTTATTGATTTTTTATCTTTTCTTTTGCCCCTTTATGATGCTGAAGGACGTTACCGTATTACGGTAGCCTTAGGATGTACGGGAGGGAAACACCGCTCCGTGGCGATGACAGAAGCCCTTATGCGGGCCCTCAAACGGCAAGACTATGCTGTTTCCGTGGAGCATCGGCATATGGAGCTTGGCTGATCCGCTCACTTCTGAGGTTTGCTTTTTCCGCTTCGAGGCATTAGAGATACAGCCTGTCATACACATCAATGCCATAGGGAATATGAACATGCTGCCTCTTGAAACCCTCGGAGCGTTTTTTGTTGCTGCCATAGTAATGGGATTAGCCCCCGGCCCCGATAATATTTTCGTTTTAACCCAGTCCGCCCTGTATGGCTTTCGGGCCGGCATCATGACCACGTTAGGGCTGATGACCGGGCTTTTCGGGCATACGGCAGCCGTAGCCCTCGGCGTTGCGGCACTGTTCCAGACATCCGAGATGGCCTTTACTGTCTTGAAATGTGCAGGGGCGGCCTACCTGCTGTATCTGGCATGGCTTTCCTTCCGCAGCGGCGCATCTAGGGCATGGCTTGAACAAAGCACCTTTCCCGGCTACTGGGCCTTGTATCGGCGGGGTGTGATCATGAACATTACCAACCCCAAGGTTACGCTTTTCTTCCTCGCCTTCCTTCCGCAATTCGCCAAACCGGAACTTGGAAATGTCCCGTTTCAGCTCATCACTCTTGGCCTCCTCTTTCAGCTCGCTACACTAATCGTCTTCGGAGGCGTTTCGTTCCTTGGCGGCAGGCTTGCCGAGTGGTTCAACGCCTCCATCCGGGGGCAAATCATCCTCAACCGGATCACCGCATGCATCTTCACCGCATTGGCGCTCCTGCTCATCTTCTCCTCCAGATGACAGAAAGCCCCGTCATACGGGGCTTTTCTTTTTGGCTCTGTCATAGTACATGGTTGTCTTGTTTCAGCAATATATTGAAAAATATATGCTTTTCCTTCAATCTTTCTGCTGGTGGGCTCTGTGATTGGGGGATTTTATTGGTTATTTCTTTGAAATTTCAAGGAAATAAAGCATCAACCGTTTTCTATGACACAGCCTTCTTTTTTTGTGGATCTGAACTAGAATCCTAAGAACTGCTTGATATTGCAATAAAAGATCTTCTCAAGGGCGTTCTCCGGCAATCCGCAGACCTCCGTCCGCAGCATTTCCACCCGGTAATGATGGAACGGCGCATCGCTCCCCCAGAAAACCCGTTCGCTGCCGACAGTATTGTAGGCCTCGCGGATTTTGGTGTGCATGGGCATCCCCGATGTTTCGAGGTACACATTGTCGTGTTTCTTGGAAAGATCAATGGCGGCCTGTATATAGATGCCGTTTCCATGTCCCATGTGTACCATCGCGATCCGTACTTTCGGAAAATCCTCCGCAAGCTGGATAATGCTGTGGGGAAGGGAAAAAGGTGGATGCCCCGAATGGATGAATACAGGCAAATCCATCTGTTGCGCGACTTCCATCAGGGGATGCACCACGGCGTCATTCGCCGTAAAAGCATTGAAAAGGGGATGCAGCTTTATCCCCTGAAAACCGTGTTCACGGGCTTCGCGGATAACTGTTTCGACGGCCTTATCCCCGTCGTAGGGACTAGACAATAGTTTAATATATTTAAATAATTAAACTTACACTCAGCATAATGTGTCAAAATGTGGCGAAATAGACCACAAATATGTGTCAAAATATGTGCCTAAAAAGCCCTCCCGGAACTACCGAGAGGGCTTTTTCTATCCCTCAATCAACCATCCCGCAAAATCTCCGAACCGGAACACCTCCACGGCGTCGGGCCCCAACTCCCCACGGTAAAGAGGCCGCTGCACGCCGGACAGTGAAAGCTCTTTCCGCATCACCGCCCCCGGCTCCGCGCCCTGCCTGAGCTTGCAATCCCACGTCAGCCGGGACAGCACCGTTGCCGGATAACCGCCGGGGGATTCTTCCTTGTCCACCACGATAATCGCCCCGCCCGGCTTCACCTTCCCCCTCAGCGTCGCAAGCAAACGCCGCCGCTCCGGGACGGGCAGGAACATGAGGACAAGGAAACAGATAGCAACATCAAACGGCTTATAGGGATATCGGGCTACGTCAGCCATGACCGCCCTACCCGGCCCATTGTACGCCTTCACCATGTCCGGGACTTCATCAAGCGCAACAAGCCGTGCGTTTCTCTCCGTCAGCGTCGGCGAAAGAGCCCGCCCGACGTTCCCCGTGCTGGCCCCAAGGTCATAAACCAGACCCCGCCGAGGAATGTAATGCCGCGCAATCAGCACGATGGATTCCGTCACCATCCCATACCACGGCAACTGCTCCCGTACATGGACATCAAACTGAGGGGCAAACCCCTGAAACGTCCAATCCTGCCGCTTATCCTGTTCAGCTCCTATCATCACTGAGTTGAGTCCTGTCTTGCGCCCCGCCGTTCCGCCTGTTACCCTTCGTGCGCCCCGTAGAATGGGCACAAACACTGGCGGAAACCTTGCACGATGCTGCAATCATCGTGTGGGGCCGTGGTTCGGCGGTGAGACGCCGAGCCGGTGGGGGAGGCTCCAATCTCCCCCGCCTCTGCCTGAACATACTCTAACGGTTTACGCTTCCGGGGTCACGCGCCGCAGTTCAGGGGGCGACTGCCTGCCCTCCCTCTCGCTTTCGTAACTGCTCTTACAGTGTTCCCTTTCCCAGAAGAACAGCGCGTCCACGAGCTTGCGGGGCCATGTGCGTATGCCTGCCTGTTCCCACCGCCAGCATCGGCTGCTCAAGGTTTCGTCAGGCCAGCCCATGAAGAGGGTGTTGAGGAACTGATCGAAGCCGATGAGGATGTGTTTTCCGTAGGTCATGCGGCTTCAACCTCTTCCGGCGTGGTCGCGGCCTCCACAGCCGCTTTACGTTCCCCGCCGCGCTGCATCGTCTCGTTCTTGTGATTCATGGCCCCGCCCGCGTAGAGCGCGAGGAAGCCCGATGCGTCGAACGTCAAACGCTCAAGTTCACCGCCCGGTACTGTGTAGGCGTTCCACGTCACGGATTCGGGCAGGCCGGGCATTCCCGATTGCTTCATCAGGCAGACATTCGCCGTATCCGCAAAATTCTGCTGGTCAAAGGTGTCATAGCTGAAATGATAGGTGACTCCGCCCACGGCATAGTCGAACCCGGAAGCAATGGCGGCGGACGTTTCCGCGTCGATCCGGGCCTTCTTCGCTGCTTTCAGCTCTTCCAGCGTGGGCACATAGGGTTTTTCTTCGGTCACACATTCCGGATGCGCTTCGGCGTAGGCAAACACCTCGTCCCATTCTTCCGCGAATTCGGCGGCGTAGGGATAGACATGGTAGGGCATGCCATTTTTCGTGATGACGTATGAGTCGTCAAAAGTGCGGTGGATGATTTGTCTGTAGTCCGTCATCTTTTTATCCTTTTCATGCTATTCTGATAGCAAGGGCTGGCCCGGTAACCATTGTTCCTCCAGCTTCATCTATTGCTTTTGTTCCCTTATCAAGATACCGCCATGTTCCTCCATTCGGTAGGTTAACGCCAGTCCTTTCAGATATAGCAACTACATTAGGCGTAACTACTGCCGAGTGTGCCGCGTAACTAGTGCTTCCCGCAGGCCCTTGCGGGCCTTGTGGCCCTGTCGCTCCCGTGGCTCCTTTAGGGCCTTGCGGCCCAGTAGCGCCCGTATCACCTTTGTCGCCTTTCGGCCCTTGTTCCCCCGTGGCCCCTTTGTCACCTTTGTCGCCTTTGGCTCCAGTCGCGCCTTTTTGCGCGATCAGCGTCCAGTAAGCCGTATTCGTGGGGAGGATGGAGGTGGTGGAGGTATGGCTTTTCTTGCAGGCATAGGAACTGCCGTTATACGTCACCACGTCAATTTGCGTAGTGTTGTTTACGTAGGCCGTTCCACTGGCCCATGCGCCCTTCACCACAAGCGAAGCGCCCTTGGCCCCGGTTGCGCCTTTCGCTCCCGCCGCTCCGTCCTGTGCGGCCTTTTTCCAGAACGTCGATGAGTCGGACGGTGTGGAGCCCACAGTATAGGTCTTTGCGGTCATTACCCACAGCGCAGTGCCGTGGCGAACCATGTTCAAGGTTTCGTATGTGGCCTTTGCCGACCAATCCCCTTTATAGATCGGGCACACCGGCCCAAGATCATATGTTTGTTGCGCCATTTGTTAATCTCCTATCGTAACGATCAAATGCCCGTTGGCGTTGATGGCCACTGCGGTAATGCTCGCCCCCGCATCGCCTTTTGGCCCCTGCGGTCCTGTTGCTCCAGTTGCGCCTTTCGTTCCGGTTGCGCCTTTCGGCCCTTGTTCCCCCTTGTCTCCCTTATCCCCTTTCTCTCCTTGTTTTCCTGTCGCTCCAGTCGCTCCCTTTTGTGCGATCAGCGTCCAATACGTAGCGTTGGTCGGCAGAATGGAAGATGAAGACGTATGGCTTTTGACGCAGGCGTAGGAACTGCCGCTATACGTCACCACGTCAATTTGCGCAGCGTTGTTTACGTAGGCCGTTCCGCTGGCCCATGCGCCCTTCACCGCAAACGAAACGCCCTTGGCCCCGGTTGCGCCTTTCGCTCCCGTATCTCCGGTATCCCCTTTGTCGCCTTTAGCCCCCGTTGCGCCCGTAGCCCCCGTATTGCCTTTTTGAGCCATGAGCGCCCACTTTGATGTGTCCGTGGGCAACGTCCCGGCGGGGCTCCCGCCTGACGCCGTGCATACGTATGACGAACCGTTATAGGTCACACAGTCAAAAAACTCGTAAGCCGTGCCGGAACTGTACACACCTTTATGCACAAGCCGGACGCGGCCAAGGTCAAGCGTATTGCCCGCCATATGCTTGTCCTCCTTTAGCTGACGGAAATAATGAGATTTCCACGATCATCAATGTAACCATCCGTGATGTCGGACGATGTCACGACCATAAACCGCAAATGCCCGGTGTCAGGATCGAGCCTGAAACTTGAGACGTTCGTCAAACCTACTACCGTGTCGCCGCGTGGGATGCCGAGCGTGAGCTTGGAATTGCCGGGATCAAAGGTTGCGGTCGCGTCGGCCCCCGACGCCAGAGTGACGGCCTCAGCGGTCATTTCCCTGTACTGATTGACGAGGCTCTGAGCCCGGTTTGCACTTTCCCCGGCTGCCGTAGCTGAGGCTGCGGCTGCTTCGACGCTGCCATTCACATCCACGGCGAACTGGTTCAATGCTGGAATAAGCGTCTTGTTCAGGTCTTCGTTGACCATCTTCTTTTGCGCTTTCAGACTGTTGAACGTCAGCACGTCAAACCGTTCCTGATCGCCCACCAGCCTGTCCGGCGGCTCCGGGAGATCCGAAATCTTGGGAATCTGTTTTACTGCCATTACTTCAACCCCTGTATGTCAACGCTCATGGAAATTTCGTTCGGCCCTTCAAAAGTTGCCCGCCAATCCTCAAGCCACCCCCAAACCGTCAGCGACTGGTAGGAGCCGATGCCCTCGTTGTCGTCGCCAAGCCACAGCGCCGGAAGGCCATGCAGCCGGGAAAGGATTTCCCGCACGGTATCGAGCCGGGACGGATGCAGATACAAGGGCAGGCTCGTGCGCTTGGCGTTGGCCCGCTTGACCAGCCGCGTGTTGCCGAACTCGTCGGTATCCTTCCGGGAATAGTCGCGGATGGAGCATTGCGTGTTGTAAAGCGTCAGGCCAAGGGGCCATGCCTGTCCGGCCACGACATGGCCGAGCGCCGGGCCTCCCTTCTGCGTGAGCGTCACCTCCAGCGTGGCCACGGGCGACAAGGGAATGTTGGTCACGGCCTGATCAACAACCCGCTCAAGGGGCCTGAAATAGTATTCCCAATAACCGTCAACATCCTTCAATGTGTTTACGGTGTTATCGTACATAACGAGGCCGTCGCCGTCCTTCACCACGGCCCGGATGCTCGTGGCTTTGAAGTTCAGGAGCGCAAACGCCGTACAGCGGTTGAAAGACACCGTGAACGTCAGCGTCTCGGCGTCCGCCGGGGCAACGGTTTGCGTAGACACGTACTGGTCGAGCATGGCGTACCGGTTCGTCGGCCCCATGAGCCGCCACACCGCGTCTGTCCCTTCGCAATGCAGATCCGGCTGTTTGCCTGTGCTGGCGCCTACGGCCTTGTAAACCTCATGCCCGTAGACGACGGAATCCCCGACGCCATACGCGGCTTCCGTAGCCCACGCCGGGGCGTCATCTTCCGGCACGGAACTGGACAACAGCCTGACGGCCTGTGGCTCTATGACCTTCATACGCCCACCTTCGTCGGCACGCCTTCAACATCCCAGAGTTCGACCAAATCCGACACGCGCCGCCCGTACTTTGCCACCTCACTGAGGAGAATATTCATATCCCGACGAAGCTGATGGACTTCCTGCCGCAATGCCCTTGCCTCCCCACCGCTTTCGCGGCTTTCCCCGGATGTTGCCCCAGGTATCGCGCCCCGGAGTATTGCCGCCGTATCCGCCGCAGTGTAGACGCGTCTCGGCTGCGAGAAATTCACCAGTTCCGGCCCTTTTTCGCCCACAAGCGCCCACCCCGGCATGGCAAGGCCGCCTCCCGCGAACGCCTTGACCCCGGCCTTGTCCGCCGCCGCATCCAAAAGCGGTTTCAGCTCGGCAATCTGCTTCTCGATTTCTTCAAGTGTCGCGCTCTGACCTTGAAGCTGCTCAAGGGCCGCATTCTGGGCATCAAGCTGGCCTTGCAGCGTTTCAAGTTGTTTGTCGGCGGCGGACACCTGCGCACCCGCCGCCTCTTGCGCGGCTTTCAACTGCGCATTCACCGCCCAGAACGCGTCGAGGTATTCCTCTTCCGTCCCCGCCGTCTGCTTCACCAGATCGAGCAGGGAATTGCCCACGCCCGCAAGCTGGCCCGCAGCGTCGGAGTCGCCGCCCAGAGCAAGCCCTGACAGCCTCCGAAACTCGGCCTGCACCGTGCCGAGACGGTTCTCCGCGTCAATGTTGGCGTTCCCGGCGAACAGGCCGTAACGGGACTGTTCAAGGCTCTTATCAAGGTTTTCCCATGTGTTCTTGAGAGATTGCGCGGCGGAAAGCTGCTCGTTAAGGGCGTTGATCTCTTCTTGGATCGCCTGTTGTTGCAACTGGAGCCGTTGCTGCTCCAGCGCATCCATCTGCGCCTTGAGCGAATCATATTCGGATTTCGCGGCGTCCTGCGCGGCCTTTGCCGTTTCCGCCGCGTGCAGCTTCATGAGTTCCGCAACCTGCGCGGAGCCTTCACCGAACTGGCTGATCGCTTCCCGCAATTCGTTTTCCTGCGAAATGGCCCGGCTTACTTCGTCACTGGTGCCGTCAAGCGCCGCCCACCGCTGCGCGATGGACTGATCGAACGTGCGCAGCATTTCCTCAGTGGCCTGTTTCACCACTTCCGCGCGCATGGCCTCCACCTGCGCAAGCTGCGATTCCGTAGCCCCGATGATTTCAAGCGCCTTCTTGCGCTGATCGACAGCCTCGTTCGCCGCCTTCACCGCCTGCTCATAGGCGGAAAGCGGATGCAGCGATTCATCCAACGTATTGATGTAATCGTTGATGAAGGCGTTCCGGTACTCATCAATGAGATCCGCAGCGTACTGCGCGTTCACACCGGAATCCTTCATGCCCTGCGTCCATGCGTCGAGCTGCTCCTTGGCGGACTGCGCCTGCTGCTCCATCTCGGACAGCGGGTTTGTAATGGCTTCGGTCGCGCTCGTCACCGCGTTGATGGCGGAAAGCGCCGTAGACGCCTTCTGCAACCCCTCGTCGGTGGTGACGTCGAACGAATCAAAGAACTGCGAGATGCCCGCGTCCGCAAACACCTTTTGCGCCACGGCGGTCATCTGGTTGCGCATGTCCTCGGCGGCTTCCTCAAGCCGTTCTTCGGCCATGCCCTCTTCCCACCACTGGAAATTCCACGAGGCATCGGAGATGCCACGCCCGGCTGACCATGTTGCCGTCTCAAGCCCGGAAAGCGCCTGCTGGCGGATCTGCTCCGGCAGCGCCCCGGCAATATCCAAAAGGTTCCCGGCGGTCTGGCTGGCGATTTGGGCAATGCCCTGCGCGAACGGCTCGGCTTCCTTCCGCCCGGCCCGGTCATACCACGCCCCACCCATGAAGGCGTCAATGTACGTCTGCGGGTCACGCGAGAAGCCCACATTCTCCATTTTGCCGTACACGCTGGCGTGCGTCCGCCGCCCGCCGCCGAAGAGGGAGCCAATCCCTCCACCGAGCAGGCTGCCGATTGTACCACCGAGAAGCGTACCGATGCCGGGCACCACGGAACCGATGGCCGCACCGAGCCCGCCGCCAATCCCCGCGCCTGTACTGATGTTTGGCTGGTTGGGGAAAAGCAGGTTGCCCGCAAGGGAACCAAGGCCGAAACCAGTACCGGCCGCGCCGAGCGTGCCGAGAAGCGTGGAACCTCCTACCCCCCACCCCCCTGTAATACTATTCGCCAATGCATTAAATTGAGCCTCAGTTGCCGAAGACGCAAAAAAACCACCCGTCACATTTGAGGCAAAACTATTGATCCCCCCGGTTATGCCGGAAAAGAAGCCTGCCGCGCCAGACGTCCACGAATCGGGCAACAGGCTGGAGAACGGCAAGTTGCCGAACCCTATTCCAGAGCCGCCACTCCCCCCCGCAGCATACGCAACGCCGCCCGTACCGAGCATACCGGACACCACGCCCGCAATCTGCACGGTGATGGGCCGGGTGATCGCCATGTGCATCAAATCGGCAAGGAACGATACAAACAGCGAGCGGAACGACGACAGCGACACTTTCCCCGTCTCGATCATCTGTTCCCATACCGACTTCCAGCCGGAATCCATACCGGAATAGAGCGAGGAAAAGGCTTCCTCAGCCCCCTTCGCCGCGTCGGTCGCATCGGCCCGGTATTGCAGGAAAGCCCGCCGAGCACCGTCCGCCCATTCATGGGACGCTTGAAGCTCTTTCAGTTCACGCCACTGGTTGATGTACTCCTCTGGTATCTCAAGCCGTTCAAGTTCCTTCACCTGTGCGGCAATGACTTCCGACTGGAATTGCAGGGAAAGGCCGTATTGCCCCGTCAGTTCCTCGATTTCCTTGTAAAATTCGTATTTGTCGCGCGCGAGTTCGGCCAGGCGCTTCTCTTCCTTTTCCTGCGCCTGCCGCAGATCAAGATCACGCTTGAGCCCGGCTTCAATTTCTTTCTGCTTCTTAAGCTGATTGGCCTGTTCGGTGCTGACGCCCTTTTTATTGGCGTATTTTGTGGCCTCTTCGTTGATCTTTTC
Organism: Bilophila sp. T19-St14; assembly: GCF_059728385.1. Classification (NCBI taxonomy): domain Bacteria; kingdom Pseudomonadati; phylum Thermodesulfobacteriota; class Desulfovibrionia; order Desulfovibrionales; family Desulfovibrionaceae; genus Bilophila; species Bilophila sp. T19-St14. Next base: position 467,927 of record NZ_BAAGFT010000001.1, on the reverse strand, counting down.
CAGCGTCTTTTCATAGTCGGCAAGGATCTTTGCCTGTTCACGCGAAAAGACATCGCCGGGGGCCGTGGCGAGCTGCGCCTGCAAGGAACGAATGGACGCCTCGGTCTGCTCCAGTTCAGACTTGTACGACGCCGCGTTGTTCTCCATCTGGTTGTACGCGGATGTGTGATCCTTGGCGGTGTCACGTAAATTTTTCTGGTAAGCCGCGTACTTCGCCTGAGTCTTGCCGAGTTCCGCACCTGCGGAAAAAAGTTTGTTGATGCCTTTGACGGCATTATCGCCCATAGCGGCATACTGCCCGCCGAGTGCGGCGGCAACCTGTCCCGCCCTCTGCCACGGTTCAAGGTTCGGCGTTTTTTGGTAAATATCAAAGAGTTCCTTTGCTTTTTCGAGAGGAAAATCCTTCGGGAGCGAGGAAACGATCTTTTCAAATACCTTGCCGCCAAGCATTTCGGACTGCATCGAACGTATGGATTTTTCCATAGCGTCGATGCCCTTGGTCACGTTATCAACATCAATATTCCAACCGGTTCCGACGGCAACCTTGGTATGTTCGGCTTCGGCGGCAAGCTGGCGCAGGGCGTCCTCAACGCTCAGGCCCTTGGCAATCAGCGCGGAAAGGTTTTTGACAAAGGAGTCATTGCTGTACAAGAGCTTGTCAATCGCGTCATTCCACGCCTTGGTTGCCAACCCTGCGGCGCGCATACGCTCGTCAATCGCCCGTACTTTTGCGGCGTAGGCGTCAAGATCCTCCTGTGTAATGTTCTGGCCGAGCTTGGCAAGCTCGCGCCCTAAAGACTCAAGTTCCGAGCGGGCTTCAACAAACCGAGTCCCGTCTGTGCTGAAAATCTGATCGAATGACAGGAAAGTCAGGCCGGACAGGGCGCTGTTGATACTCTGCGTTGCCGCTGCAATATCCGTTTTTAAAACGTCGCGTTGCCGCTCAAGCGATTTTTTGTAGGCTTCATCCTGTTCGGCGCTGAGGTTCCTTACCTCATCGGCGGCCTCGCCCATTTTTTTCTTGTATGCGTCAATCGTCGACTGGTGCTTACGGAAAACATCATCGGCGCTCGCCGTCGATGTACAGAGCGAGGTTACGGCAACGGCGGCGGCTGCAACAACGACGGCAATGGCCCCGGCTCCAGAAACGATACCGGCGAAACTCACGGCGCTGGAGAGGGTCTTAAGTGTCGTGAAAACAGAGACAAGTCCGCCTAATGCCTTAATGAAGGCATAGGCCCCGGCGCTCCACACGGCGAACTGGAGCGCCTTGCTGACGATTGCGCCGACTGTTGCACTATTATCAGCAAAGGATTTCATGACCTGTGCCAGCGTGCCGACGGCGTCCGCCGCAGAATCGGCATCAAGCATTCCCGCCTTGAGCCGCGTCCATTCCGTAGAGAGGCGGTTAAGCTGTCCCTGCAATCCGCTTGCAGCGGCTTCTGCGGCGGCCCCAAAGTCCTCCCGCATGACCTTGGCAAGTTTCGGGAGCAAGTCCTCAGCCGTCAATTTGCCGTCGGCCATGAACTTGTCGAGCTCCGCCGTGGTCATGCCCATAGCCTTCGCCGCGAGCTGGAACGCGCCGGGGAGACGTTCGCCAAGCTGCCCGCGCAATTCTTCGGCCTGCACTTTGCCCTTGCTGATCATCTGGCCGAGAGCAAGAAAAGCACCCTGCATATCGTCTTGGGACAAGGCAAGAGCGGCACCGGCGGACGCCACGGCCTCAAAAATCGAGTTCAGATCTTTTTCAAGGGACGTGCCTTTCCCCGCGGCGAAAAATGTCTTTGCCGATTCCGCCGTGGACTGGAACTGCAACCCCAACCGGTTGCTCACATCGTAAAGATAGGAAAGTTGTGCCTGTGCTGCGGACGACGAGCCAGTGATTGTGGTATAGGCTTTTGAAATGCGATCGGCTTGCAGCGCGGCCTCAAGGCACGCCTGCCCCCCGAAAGCGACGGCGGCGGTAAAGGCGAGCATGGCGGCTTTCGAGAGGCCAAGGCCGTTTGACAGCGTCGCCAGTGCGCCGCGCGTGTCGCCAAGCTCGGCGCGGAATTTGGCAAGCTGGAGCGTGGAAAGATTGGCATCGGCGGCAAGCTGCTGAAAAGCCCGCTCACGTTCCACCTGCTGCATGGCCTTTGCCAGCTTTTGCGCGTGCAGGCTTGAGGTGTTCAGCTTGACGCCCATTGCGCCAAGGTCTGTCGCCATTTTGTCAAACTTCGCGCTGGCGGCGAGCTTGGCGACAGAACCGAGACTTTCAGAAGCTTTCTTGACTGACGTATTGACGCCTGTAAACTTTTGCCCGGCGTCACCGGCGGCTTGGGCGGCCACGTCAAGGCCAGTCCCCGCTTTCTTTCCGGCATCGCCGACATCGGCAAGCCCCTGCGCGGCGGCCCCGGCGGGCTGTACCGTCCCGCCGAGGCCCGTCCGGATCTTCTGGAGGGAAGCGTCGACGGCGGCAAGGTCGCGGGCCGCTTCCTGCGTACCGTCCGCGCGGACTTCAATTCCTACCGTCGTTGTATTGCCTGTCATCGCTTTCCCTTGCTTTTGTCGCGTCTTTCCGTTTCTTTGGCATAGGCGGACAGAAAGGCCGCATCCATGCTGCGGATCGTCAAAACTTCATATGGAGAGAGGGGGGTGGACGTGAGCCGTGCCCATGCTTCAATGTCCGGCCATGACAACGGCATGGGGCCGAAACCGTTGTTGCCGCGTCCGCCGCAAAGCTCCTGAAAAAAGAACCAGAGGTACAGCCCCTCGTCGGGAATAGGTATTTCCTCGTCTTCAAGGGAGATTTCGGGGCAGCCGAGCTCTTCCGGCGTCTTCCCCGTCTGCCTGCATGCCTCAAGGATATGATCGCGCTGCGTTGTGCCGTCCGCTTCGGGCATGATCCGGGATACCCAGACGCGGACGGCTTCGCACAGCGCCCCGGTCAGTCCTGCAAATAGGCCGAGCGGTCGCTGATGAACTGGTCAACCTGCTCACGCAGCCACGGGAACCGGGTGTACAGCATAACGGCATTGTCGCGGCCGCACGGGAGGGGCGCGCCGTCAACGACGACGCCTTTCCAGCCGAGCGTGCAGGCGGCGAGCACTTCGATGCTTTCCGCCTCGAATTTTTCGGGATCAAGAGCCCGGTTGCGGAAGCCCTTCGCGTTGCTCATGCGGCGCTTGGCGATCGTGGCTGTGGCCTTGCGGTGAATGGTGGAATCGGCACCGGCAAGCGTGATGGTGACGCCGACGGCTTCGCCAGTGACGGGATCGAGCACTTCAAGATCGGCTCCCACCTCAGCCTTGGCGGCCACGTCGCGGGTGGCGAAGTCAAAGGCGGCGGGGGCGGTGACGGCGGTTTCCATGTTTTTATTCATGTGGTTTCCCCTTTGGAGTGGTAAAAGATTAAGGTTCGTCGACTTCGGGCACGGTGCGGGTGATGCGGAAATTCGTTCCGATCGTGGCGTCAAGAGCGGCGGACCACGGAACCGACAATGTGATCGGGCCTTCGGACTGCGCCGAGTCTTCCGCGCCGGTCAACGTGATGTTGGGAATAAGAAACGTGTACGAATATTCGCCGCGCTCAAGTGTAAACTCCAGCTTCACGCGGGTATCGTTGATAAACATCTCGGGGATATTCCCGTCGACATAGAACGCCGAAAGGGTACCTGAAAGGGTGCTCCGTCCCCAACTCACGGCTTGCGCCGATCGGCTGAAAAGCGCGTACTGCGGCTCGATGCCGTTGTTGAGCGTAAGATCGATTCCGGTCACAACGGCAATTTCCGTTTCATTGACCTTGAGAGCCCCCCGGAAGCTGTCGAACGGATCACCCTCCGGGGCCGGTGTCGGCGAAGCCGAAAGCGGCGTTTTCCCTTTCCCCCCGGAAAGCCCCACAAACGAAAACGTGCCGGTGATCATTTCATTGGGTTTGATGGAGAGCGAAAGCTGATTGACGAAACACCCCGTATACGTCGCGTACTGGCCGATGTTTTTAAAGGCGCGTTCAAGCGTGAAGGCGTGAACCGCCGTTCCCGCGTCCAGCACGTTCTCGTTCCAATTCCCGGCAAGGGCTGCCTGTAAAAACGGATCGTACTCTCCAGACACAAGATCAAAAGCTACATCACCGGATACCTTGTCGACGCCGGTTCGGTGGAAAGGGATTTGACGATCAGGACGCAGGGCGTTCGCCGTGAACGTATCGCGCGAGAGCGTCAGCGAACAGGAATTGTGATTGAGTTCAACCATGCGGGGGGACACGGGCGTTGTGCCCGGCGTCGTCTCTTCGATATACCTCAGTCCGTGGTTTGCACCGGATGCGATGGTGTACATGCCTGTATCCTTCTAGGCTTGGAAGGCGTAAAAGCCCACGTTGACCACAGCCTCAGTCCGTTTGCCGTCGCAGACGGGCGCAGACTTCCGGGGCGTGGTGATAGTGCCGGTTCCGTCGTCAAAGTGGATGTCATCCCCGCGCGGGAACCGGCGGGCAATCTGATCGGCGAGCGTCGCGGCAAGGGAATCCTCCCCGGCCTTGACCACCACCTTGATCTCAATCCGCCCGTCGATTTTGGTGAGGCCGCCCATACCGAGCGTGGCCTGCCGCTGATTTTCAAAAACAATCTGCGCCCGCAGGTGGCTGGCGTGCGGCGGCACGAACGGCTCCCCCTCCCAACCGAGAGGCAGGTCCAGCGCGCGGGCGGCAAACCGAACTTTCTCTTTCAGGGTGTCATACAGAAACGCCATCAGCGTTTTCTCCTTGACTAAAGGCAAATGATTGCCGCCAGAGTACGGACCAGACGCACACGCCCTGTCCGGCAAGCTCCTCATCGGTTACCGCCTCCAACGAACGAACCACGGCGGGCCCCACCGACAGGCCGAAGTCGTTTCCATGGAGCACCAGAGCCGTTTTTTCAGCAACGGCCAGCGCCTCGGCTTCCGCTCTCTCGGCTCCGGCCACATTATTCGAGACGACAAGCGCCCCAAAGGTGGCCGTCACATCAAAATCAAGTGAGCCACCCGCAGCCTCATTGTCCGCGGCTACAGCGGCGATGAGTACGGACACGCCGGGCGGAAGCCCTTTCTCGGCAACGGCATCAAGTGTGATTTCCCCAGAAAAGGCTTCCACGCGGGGAAGTGTCGGGAAAACGGCTTGCAGTTGTGTAACGGCGGCGTCACGCACTTCGGTCAGACTAGGCATGGTCAACCCCCAAATGTCTTTTTACGATGCCCACGATCGCCCTCTTCCAGTCGTCCGGGATATCGCCGTCGCGTTGAAACAGGTAAGGACGGGCTGGAATATGAATATTATATGCGGCTGAGGCCATGCCGAACTTGGCGCGTTTGTCGTTTGCCTTGGCAAAGCGCACCTGTCCCTTGTTTTTTCCCCGACTGATGCGCCGGAAGTGCAATTTTGTTGCACCCACAGCCCGATTGATGACAGCTCCGAACTGATGGACCGCCGCATAGGCGAGGTTCGTCCCGACAATTACGCTGTCCGGTGTCATGTTGAGCGTGATGCTCTTCTTGAGCCGCCCGTGCCGCTGCAAAATAGGGTGGGCGTTGCCCTTTCTCTGCCGCACGGTCGCGGGCTTCAACGGTTCCCACGCTTCGCCATCGGGAGAACATTCTGCTTCAAACCCCTGCCGGATGCTCACGAGCAGGGACATGCCAATTTCACGGAGAATGCGTGGTTTCTCGGCCTCGAAGCGTTTCAGCCCCACCGAAAGGGACAGGGTGACGGCTCCATCCGTGGCCTTGATGCTGATCATGCTCAAAACCCCTTGAGGTTGTCCGGGCTGAATATCCGGCTCGGGACATCAAGCCGGACGCCCCCGGAAGCGTCAGTATTCGCGGTGGGCACCCCCTCGGCCTGAAAGACGATGACGCCCCGCGCCATATCCTTGAGTCCGGCAAGCGCATCCTCGAATGCCTTGCGGACGCCCTCAGGCGCGGAGACTGCCGTGTGAAGATAGTAAAAAGCCATGTCCGCACACCACCGCCGCACCGGAGCGGGGACAGGATCGAGCGGTATCCGGTAACGGCTCGCCGCATATCCCTCAATCGCTTCCGTAGCGTCGGTGAGAGCCGCCCCTATGACGGCCTTGTCTGGATATCGTGCCGGGGGTATGGATCGGTCGGTAAGCTGTGTGAGCTTCATCTCACCAAACCGGGTCACAAGGTCGTCATAGGTGGCGTAGGTCATGCTTCGGTCTTCTTTTTCCCGCTTAGGGTGGAATGCTCAGGCTCCTTCGCTGGAGCCTTCTCCTTCTTCGGAACGGTGATTTCCTCGACAACAAGCATAGGCTCGGCCTTGAGAGCAGCGAGTTCTTCCGGCGTAAAACGCCCGTCGGGATAGTCCCGCGTCCCGGCATGACTGATGCCCGCCCGCCGGAAGCCGTCTTTCTTTGCGGTAATGCGTATCATGACGTCACCTACAACCACGGACTGACGAGCAGTTCCGCGGATCCGGCCCATTCGTTGGTGGCCCCGCCCGTCGTCAAGGCGGCGACGACGACCTTGCGCGCGGCGGATTCGTGCATGGGCGGAACAACAAGAAGGTTCGGCACCAATCCCAGAGGATCGCCCGCGTCATTGGTAAAACCCATCATCGCGGCGCGGGCCTCGGCGTAACTCTCGTTCGTCAACGGCTTCGTGGAACGGATCGCGCACTGCCACAGGCCGAACCCCACGTTCACACGGGCATCGACACCGTAGAGGTACTCGTCACGCATGAATACGTTGTCGTCGTTGGGCGCGTCCTTTCTCTTCAACTCGTATTCCCGGCGCTTCTGGAAGATCATCGGCTTCACAGGGCGGGTGGTGCACATGAGGAACCACGGCTCTACTGCGCCGGAACTTGCCGTGATGGAGTTCGAGACGGATTTGCCGCTGACGGGGTGATCCGTGTCGAAAAAGTATTGGCCGTCATAACACGCAAGCTCGTGCCCTTTTTTGAGCGCACCGAAGACCAGTTGATTCGGATGAAGCCCGGCCTGCGCCCCCATATCGCGGAACATGGGGCCGTAGATGCCGACCTGATCGTCTTCGATGTCGTCGCGCTTCACGGCGATCGTCATTTCAAACTTTTCGTTCTCAATACTGTACTTGTGGGCCTTCAAGTTGCGGATGATACGATCCCCGGCCCATTTCTGCATGGAGGGCAAGGTGCCGAGCCAAGGATAAACGTTTTCCCGCGTGCCTGACGGTACGACCATCGCAATTTTCTCATACTGGCTCTCGGCGGTGCCGAGGCCGCCCTGAAAGGCGGCGGACACGCCAAAATAGAACTGCTCAAGGGTGGAACGATTGATGTCCATCGGGTTCTCTCCTCAGATTTTGACCCAGACGCCCTCGTCGGTGACGTCAAAGACGATTCCGGCAACGGGTGCGTTCTCGGCCGTGGTTTTCTGGACGGTGCAGTCGTCCGCCGCCCAACACGTCGCGCCAATTTGGGCGGGCGTGGGCGCGTCCCCGGATGCGGCCTCAAACGCAAAGACCCCACGGCGCACGGACACTTTTTCCCCAGCCTTGCCTTGCCGCTGCGCGACCCCCACAACCGGGGACAACCCGGCGGTAATGCTTGCCGGCACAAGTTTGCCGTCCCCATTCAAGCAAACCATACTTCCGGCATAAACCGTAGAAGCCGCCTCAAACTCGAACTCGTCACCATTGCGGCGCACGGTATCCCGATCACTCGTCAGAGCCGCCATTGTCGCCTCCTTTCACGGACTGCATGGCCTTTTTGTAATCCTCTTCGGATACGCCCATTACACGGCAAAGCGTCTTCGCCGTGCCGTCCAGCACGCCGTCGGCACTGTCGGGCGGGGTCGTCTTTACGGACTGCGCGGCCTTACCGCCGGGCCGCAGGTCGGGAGCCGCCTCAAGGAATTTCTTGAACCCCTCAGGATCACGGGAGGCGGATTCCTTCGCCCACGTTTCCATAGCCGGACTGATCTTGCCGTCGGCCTTGCCCTGCTCGACGAGAGCCACGGATTGCGCGGCTTTCATTTGGGCAAGCTCCGTATTCACGGCAGTAAAGGTTTCGACAGGGACGAAACGGTTCACATCCGGGTGCTCGGCACGGGCGGCGACGGACTGCACGGCCTTGACGAGCCCGGCGGGCGTTCCGTCGTCGGCCTTCACGGTCTGGGCCATAGTGGACATGGCCTCTTTCATGGCCTGAGCGTCCTGCACCACCATTCGGGCTACGGCCTCGACGGTGGCCTCAGTCGGATCGGCGTCGGTCACGCCAAGGACGGAGGCAATGGTCTTGAGAAAAGACATGGGACTTTCTCCGGTAAAAGATTGCTGGCCGGAAGACTCACAGGAAGCGAGGGCCTTTAGCCCGGTCAGATTGGGGACGTTGGTGAGGGCCACGGACTCGATCGACTGGATGACGCCGTTCTGGTCGTGGTAGTAGACGGGGGAAACGTAGCGGTACTCGCGGGCGGCGACGTGAGCCCTGCCCTTCTCCGTCCACTCAACGCGCCCCCATACGCCGTCGGCGCGCGCTTCAAGCGCGGTAATCCACCCCGCCGCCGGAGCGGGCTGGCCGTTCACAGCGGAAAATTCAAGCTGATGGTCGTAATCCACGGGGATGTCGAGGGGGCCGTTGTGCGCCCGCGTCTGCGCAACTACGGAAACCGGATCGCAAGTGTACGGGCCGCGCCCGTCCCGCCCTGAAAACGTCCCGGTTGGGAAAAGCTGCATCCAATCCGGCGCGTCCCCGGCTTGGAAAGCGGGAAGCGCGACGGAAAAAACGGATTTCAGAAGAGGGCTGTTCATGGATGGACTGTACGGAAAGAATAAAAACGAACACACCCTGAACATTTTCCAATAGATAAAAGAAAAGCCCCCGGAAACGGGGGCTGTGGCTCAAAGGGCCTCAAGGACATTCATCCCGCGCAATGGAAAAATCCCAAACATCTTCACGCCAACAAAATTTGACTTATATACGCCAATGACGTATAGTCATTTCATGGAATTCATCGAAACGCCCATATTTACCCGTCTCGTGTTGGAACTTCTCCCCGATGACGAATACCGCGAACTCCAGTTCATGCTTGCGGATAACCCGTCTTGCGGCGACATAATCCAAGGGGGCGGAGGAATCCGTAAGGTTCGGTTTTCCGCTAAAGGAAAAGGCAAAAGCGGAGGCGTTCGCGTCATCTATTATTGGATGACGGCAAGGGGGCAAATCTACATGCTCCTGATCTATCCCAAAAATAAAAAAGATACCCTTACGGACAAGGAAACCAGCATACTGCGAGAACTGGTCAAGGAGTTGGCTCATGGATAAAGATTTGTTCGACGATCTGACGGCAAGCCTCAAGGAGGCAGCGAGCATAGCCAAGGGAAGAGCCTTCCCTTCCCGCTCCTTCAAGGTTTCCGGGCCGGATGTAAAAAGCGTTCGAGAGCAGACGGGACTCTCTCAAAACGAGTTCGCCCTTCTCCTTCGGGTAAGCGTCAAAACGCTCCAGAACTGGGAACAAAACCGGAGACAGCCGACCGGCCCAGCGGCGGCACTGATACGGATTTTTGAGAAGTCGCCTGATACGGCTATTCAGGCATTACAAGCGTAGCACGGAAACAGCCCCTTTCCTCACGGTTGGGGGCTGTTTTGTTACAATGCCTTGATGACGTCCATCATCCACAGGATTTCATGTTTCGTAGCTTGTCCCATGAAGAGGAAAGGCAAAGCATCGCGGGTGAGATGGAAGAATCGTTGCCGCTTTCCGGTGGGGCTGATTTGCGCGTCCGGGGTGAAGGCTGTTGCCGCGAAGTCCGGCGGGAGGATGGAGCGGAGCCGATCTATATCCCGCATGAGGTTGGAGTGCTTGCGCTGCATTCCCTTGGCTGCTTCGAGTGTAGTGAGCATGTCCGTCCCTCTACCGTACGCTCATGGCGCGGGCGTATTCCAACAGGAGTATTGCCGGATTCTTTTCATCCGGCAGCCTGTCATCAAGGGAATGCAGGGCGGCGATCATGCGCTCGGTGAAGTACCGTTCCCACTGCGCTCCGACGCGGACGCCGGAGAAGGGGCGGTCGGGGGCTTCCTTGTAGACACGGCGTTCCAGCGTGGTGAAGACGGGAATGCTCATGGTGATCAGCCTGCTGCACAGGCGACCAAAGGTACGGGAGTAGTTCTGTTGGGCCTCCCGGATTTCAGCGGCGAGTTCCAGCATAGCGGCTTCGTCAAAACGCGGCGCAGCGGGCAAGGCGGGGCGATTGCGGGTGGATGGGGTGGAGAGCATCACAGGCTGTTCTGCGGGCACCCTATCGCCGTACTGCTCGATGACGTTCAGCACCCAGCGGCGGAATGCCTTGGCCACTGGCGTCCGGGCGAACATGGCGAGGAGGTGGCAGCCGCGCAAGCTGAAGATGCGGGTTTCCTGCGGGCCGCCCTCCGTCGGGAGAGTGACCACGGCGGTCATCGCGGGGGTGAATTCGTCGGCGTGGCGGGTGTAGAGCTTGGAAATCTGAACGTCTGGGGCGGTGTATCCCAAGGCTCTACCGATCTGGTAACCCCTTACCCAAGGTTGCTGATTTTGCTGAATTACGTCGAACTCTACTGATTGGAAGCAAAGAGCCTGTGACATAGTAAACCTCGCAATTTTTCTATTGGCTTTTCTAAAATGGAAAAGGCCGGGAGCTAGAAACCGTTGCGAGACGGCGGGCATATTCCCCCGAAGGGTATTCTATTAGCCCACTCCCGGCCTGAATAGCCGAAGATACGCCATACTTTTCTGTGCATGGACGTAAAAAAGCCACTCTCACGGGGTTGGCATCCGCTCGCAAAGGAGTTTCTAGGCTCCATGGGAGACATCAAACCATGAAAGCGGCTCGGTTGTCAAGATAGCTATTGGGTACTCAACGTGAGCTTTATTTTCTTATCATAATCTTTTCCAACTATATGAACGTATGCACCATATACACCATTAGTCAGAGGCTTATGGAGCCATCCCGTAGGGATTCCTAAACTTTTTGCATACCTATCATATGGAATATATACAATCATACTGTTTGGATAGATATTTTTATTCAATGTTCCACTTGGAAATATGAGAGCATCTTGCTTCGGTGATTCTCTATCTACATACCTTATTCCGTCAAACATAAAACCACCATCTGGATTCATGTTGTTAATAAAATATGTATCATTCCAAATTACTTTAATATCTTCTTTTGATTTATTATTTATATTGATATTTAAACCTTTTGGTTTTCCATATTGATCATATGAAAAACTAATTAATGCTGATATATAATTGTCATTATATATTGGATTTACGTTCTCTATTATGCTTTTAGCAAGTGGTGAAGATTTTTTTGGTGCTTCCCCTATTGCTTCACTATAGCTTTCTGCTACAGGCGGAGTGTCACTCTCTTCTCCTATGACAGGAAGATAGTTTTTATTTTGATACAACTCACCACACCCCGTCACTCCCCAGCACATCACGACCATAACCAACGCTAAAATCAGTTTTCGCATAACGTATTCCTCCCACCCTCCCCACACCATACGGGACAAGGAAAGTCAAGACTGAGGCCATAATAAAGCCCCTTTCCTCCACGGTCGGGGGCTTTTATCCTTGTCTTCTCACTTTTCGCGTCGTATAGTTACTTCAAACAGGAATCCGTGAGTTCATGACAACCGGGAAATTCGCACGTCCGGTTCGCTTCTACCCGAAAGGGAAAGTGTTACGTGGAGAGTGGCGTACCACCTTGAACTCATAGAGTCCGCTCTGGAAGCTGTATCCGGGAGGTCTGCCGTTAAGTCGTACTGGCAGCCATGCTCCGCCCCGGCAGCGGTTGATGGTGTGAGGGGAAAGAGCGCTCCCCCACCGGATACGGCCTTCTACCGCACCTGCTCATATCTGCCTTTATTCTGGAACTCCTCCAGATTCTTGATCCGCTTTCCCGTCCGAATCGTATTAATGAGAACCTGCTTCCTCTGGACGCGGGTTGCATAGTCCACAAGGACGATAATCTTCCCCTTCCCTTCCTCCATACTCAGGACGTAGACGACGCCGGGATTTTGCCTGTCCCAATAGATGCCCTCAGGTTCGACCAGCAGACTTGGCAGACGCTTCCACACGTCCGGCGGCAAGGGATCGACCTTGGCCGATCGCAGGGCGTGCGTGAGATCGGCGTCGGAAATGGAAATGGCCGCCGTCGTCGGGATTAAGCCCTTTCCTTCCAAAAAACGCAGCACGTCGTCTGCAAATGCGCCCACCACGCGGCGCTCGCCCGTGGTCCTGAAATCCCCGACCGCCACCCGCGCCGCAATGCCTTCGAGCCAGCCGCCAAGCTCCCGCTCGACCTGCGGGAAGGCAAAGGCCAGTTCCGCCACCGCCGCCGCGCCGACCTCGGCGGGGAGCGTGACGAGCTTATCCATAGCGAGTTTGGCAAGCTGCGCCGCCCGGTCGGTATTCCCCGGATTGTAGGCCCACCCCGGATCGATGCCGTCGGGGACTTCAATCACATCCCCGGTAGCCGGGTTGATCCACGTCACCGTGCCTCCGTCTTCCGGGGCGCCGCTCACCTTCCAGCCATACCGCCGCATGTCGTCCAAAGACACGCTCATGGCGTCGCAACGGCACTTCCAGCCGTTCGGGGGGTAGTGCGTCCTCCACCACGGATGGTCGATCGGCAAAATAGTCCCGTGCCAGCGGCGGTGCTGCGGCCTGATCCTGCTGTCGAGGATCCCCGTGTAACGCAAATACGGGAAGGCGTCCTTGACCGCTTGCTGCTGCTCCCAACGCCCCTCGGCAAAGGACACGCTCATATTCGTGTCGAATATGGTCTCCAGCCGCCGGACGCTGCCGAGCCGCACCGTGTGCCGTTCCCCAGTCTTCGGGTCAACGGCGGTAGTGTCGCCCCACCAACCTTTTTTCTGCAACACGGGGATGAGCCCGCGCTTGAAGTCGTCGAACGTCCTGCCGCGTTCCATCGCGTCCACAAGCGCGGTATGGATGTCCTTTACGATGTCGAACCCGGCGGAACGCGCCACGGTAAACCCGGCCTGATGCTGCTCCTGCCAAACGGACGCCCAATGCTCCGAGGGAAAGAGGTTCGTGCCGCGCCGCCTGAGCGCCCTGACCGCCTCGTCGAACGGGATGGAAGGGAAACTACGCCCTTCCATTGCCGCCGCCCTTCACGCGCTGATCGAACATGGCGAAAGAAAGGGAACGGGCCAGCGGCGCCGCGTCCTGTTCCTTCAGGACGCCGGGAAGCCCGGCAAGGAAATCTTCGTAGGACGAGCACCGCGCGGCAAGCGCGAGGATTGGATTGACCAACGGCGACACCAGCGGCTCCCATCCGTCCAGTTCTTCCTGCACGGCAAGGCTGATCGGATCCGGCGCGGGGGTGGGCTGCGGAGACTGGACGGCTTGAGCGGCCTTGTGTGGCGCAGGAGGAACGGGCGGCAGACCATCAGGGAGTTCAGGTGAAGACGGTACGGATGGCTTCATCCCGATAACCTCGGCACCCTTTGCGGGTTCGGGTACGCCGAGCCTGTCACGGATGACGGATACCTCCACCAAGTTCGGGGCGACGGCGGCGAGCTTCACGATGTTGTCCACCAACGCGCTCACATCCTCTTTTTTCTCGCGGGCGACCTTGAGGTAGGGATACCGCTTGCGGGGGCCAAGGTTCAGGTCGACGAGGGGTCGCACCAAATCGCGGTTGAGCGTCGCGGAGAGCTGCGCGGCGTCCGACGCCTCGATGTCTTCCCTGACCTTCTCGTGGGCGTTCGCCGTGCCGACGTGCTGGCCCACGTCCGTGGTCCCCGTCTGGCCCAGCACGATCTTGGAAATCTGCTTATCGAAATAAGAAGCCATGCCCTCGAACACGGTCACGTTCCCACGCACGTCCGTGGACTGGAACTCGATCTGCATGTTCGCGGGGATGATCGCCGCCGCATCCTGCGCGATGTTACGGACGGCTCGGAGGAGCTTTTCCTTCTCGTCCGGCGTGGCGTGGGCATCATACCGCCCGAGCCGCAGCGGGAAGCCGAAGACCTGCGCGAACTGCACCCACGACTTGATGCCAAAATTCTTGAAGAGATAGTACCACGCCACAGGCCGGGCGAGTCCTCCCCGGATGGGGAGCCCGCTCTTGCTCTTGTGGACGTGGGTGATGAACTTCGCGGGTGCGAGCGGTTCCGGAAGGCCGTTTTCGCCCTTGAGCCGGAGCGTCACGCCGTCCAGACGGTCGAACTCAAACCACCGGGGATCTCGCCAGAGGATCGAGGAAGGATACCACGCCTTCCCTTCCGTATCCCACAGGATTTCACAGGCGGAAAAGCCCTTGCCCACGGCGTCGAGGATATCCTGCATGGCGTTGGCGAGGACGCCCGTGCTCAGGAAGTCGCGCACGAGGTCGGCCGCCTTCACGTCCTCGGCGGCATCGGACGCCGCCTCAACCGTCACGGGGAGGCCCGACACCTGCAACTTGCGCGTGGAAAGGACCGAACGGTAATGGAGATCCTTCTCTTCCATCTCCTCGGCAAGCTCAAGATAGGCCACGGCGTCGCCCTGCTCGGCGGCAAGCAGCAACGCGGCAAGACGGCGCGGAGAAAGGTTCTGCGCCGGATGCCCGGACAGGATTTGCCGAACCCCCGTCACCGTGGGTGCGGCGATCTCTTCCACAAGCCTCGTTTTATCTATCGGGTTCCCGTCGGCATCATACAGCATCGGCATTACCATGCTCCTCTTGCATCGTCGTCATCGTCCATCCCGTAAAAGTCGTCCCGTGCGCCCGCCGGAGTATAGCCATACTCAAATCCGGGGGAACTCGACGCGGAGACGGCAAGGAAACAGGCCCATGTCCGGTCGGCGTGCCCGTCCGAATCCGAGTCAGCGACGAACCGAGGGGCTCCCGTCGGCCCGCTCACCTTCCTCAGCTTATGAAGATCGGCCCGGAGCGCCTGCACGCCCATGGGGATGCGTATCTTGCGCTCCTCGAAAGCCGCCTTGCCGAGCGTGGCCAAGGCCAGCTTGTTCGTCGCCGTGAACAGCACGCCCTCGACGCAAGATGCGCCGTGGCGCCGCTGCGCGTCTTCAAGCGGCTTCTCACCCATGCCCGTCTGGTCCATGCAGCAACGAGCCACATTGTACCGGGCGAATACGTCGTCAAGGATTGCATCCTGTTCCGCAAACGTCGCCCCCCGGCGCTCGACGATTTCCCGCGTCCAGAGCACGTCGCCCACCTTTTCCAGAACCCAAATGACGAACAGGTCACGCCGCCGTCCGATGTCCACCCCAATGAAGCACGGCCCACCACAGGAATGGGAAGGCTTCCCCGCCTCATCGTCCTCGGCATCGGTAATGAGCGAAAAAGGAAGCCATGCCGTGGACTCGTCCAGCCATTGGAGTTCATACTCCTGCGCCCATGTGTCGGGGTCGCCGCAGCCTTCCCTCAGTTCGTCGACATTGCGATCCAGCCCCTGCGAAACGGCTTGGTAAATATCCACGACATGCCGGGACCAAAGATCACCTTCTTTCCCGGTCATGAGCTCGTAGAATCGGTTCCCCTTGCCGTTCGGCGTGGAAACGATGCGGAGTTTCAAACCGCTTTTCGAGACGACGGGGAAAAGGGCCTTCCAGATCTTCTTGCTGTCCCGATGGAAAGCGAACTCGTCGAGAAGCAGGTTGGCGGAAAAGCCGCGTGCGGTATCCGGGTTCGCGGGGAGCGCCGTCACGCGGGAGCCGCCCCGGAAGGCGACTTCCATAGCCTTGCATTCCGTGCGTTCGCCAAGCCTGAACCCCGAAGGGAGGCCACGGAAAGCAACGTCCAGCGCACGGAGATGGAGCCCGACGCCCTCCTCAATGGCTTCCCGCGCCTGACGCTCTCCGCGAGACAGGATAAGCCAGCGCGTACGGCGCCCTTCCATTTCCGCCCGGATCATATCGAGCACGATTTCAAGCGTCGCCACGAACGTCTTGCCGGACTGCCGGGAAAACATGCCGATCTTGAAACGGGAATCGTCCTCAAGCCAGCGGGCCTGATAGGGCAGGAGGATCGGCCTACTTCTCACCGCGATAGACCGCCATGACAGCTTCAAAGTCCCGCTGTGCGTCCGGCCCGCCCTCTCCCAATGAAGGCTCCACTTTCTGCGTTTCCTTCCAGCCCATGCGGACCTTGGCCCAAAAGATGAGGGCGGTGGTGTCGCCGGATATCGCCTTATCGAAAAGCCGCTTGCCGATCTTGGCGTTGGCGACCGCCCTGCCCTGCGCCAATTCATGGCTGTACAGGCGCTGCATCGTCTCCACGCACATGCCGATGGTCGCGGCAATGTCCTCGTGGGGGACGCCGTACTGTGACATGGACTGCACCACTCCGGCTTCCTTGGGGCTGTATGCCTTTTGAGGCCTTCCCCGTGGGGCTTTCTTCTCTACAGGCGGCATAGGATTTCCCTCTCTATCGTCTTTGCGATATGGCCCATCATCACGGGCGGGACCATGCGCCCGAGGCGCTCCCACTGCTGGGCATACGTCCCCGTCAGGATGAAGTCGTCGGGAATGGACATGATCCGCCGCAATTCCGGGATGGTGAACTTCCGATCTTCGAGCGGGTGGCTGTTCCCACAGGCGGAAGGGTTCCCGTTCATCTGGCAAACCGTCCCGCAGGGGGCGTAGAGGCTCTCCCGTCGCAGGTTGAAGTAGGAACCGTTCATCACTGAGGCACCCGTCAACGGCTTGTACGGGTCACGCGGAAGCAGGGAAAGCACCTTCCCCCATTTGTAGCGGCGCCCGTCCTCAAGCAGTCGGGCGACCTCCTGCGGATCGTTCTCCAAGCCCTCGAACGCATCCCGCAGCGTGTACACATAGGGGAGAGGCTTCGGGTAGACGGGTTCCCGGTTCAGATCCTCGCGGACACCGATGAAGATCAGCCGCTCCCGGCTCTGCGGGACACCGAGGTTCTGCGCATTGAGTACCGCGGCCTTCACGCGGTAACCGCATTCCTTGAGGGCGCGCAGGATGAGCTTGAAGTACCCCTTGGCCGTCCCGATAGTAAGCCCCTTGACGTTCTCCGCGACGAACACCTTGGGCCGGAGCCCCTTGAGCAGCCGCGTGTACTCGAAAAAGAGATCATCCACGCGCTGCGCCCTGTCGCTGTAGGGGTGGGGCTTACCCCACCCCTTTTCGCGCTTGCCGCAGACGGAGAACGCGCAGCACGGCGGGGATCCATCGAAGAGGTCTATCTCTCCGGTCCGCTTGCCGACGATTTCAAGGATGCTCTCCGGCGTGACCTGCCGGATGTCCCGCGCGTCCAGAGAGACGCCGGGATGGTTGAGCCGATAGGTCTTCTGCGCTTCCGGGATGAACTCCGAGGCGTACAGGACGCGATACCCCGCCATCCGATAGCCGAGGCAGCTTCCCCCGCCGCCGGAAAAGGTCGAAACGACGGAAAACCCGTTGCCGGGCACCTCCTCAATCTCCCGCATGAGGGGAACACGGTACGGGGGTTTGCTACCACTCATAGCCGCACTTCGGGCACTGGTGGGAGGTCTTGATCCCCTCATCAAATTCGGGGAACGATTCGGGAACGGCGGGCGGCTCAGGCTCGGCGGCGTCCTTCAGGATATCGTCGAGTTCCAAAAGCTCATGCCCGGTCAGCAGCAGGTCATAATCCAGTTCCTTGAGGTCTTCGAGTTCGAGCTTGAGCAAGCCGTCATCCCATGCCGCCCACTCCGCCGACTTGTTGGCCATGATGCGGAACGCCTTCACCTGCACGTCGGTCAGGTCGTCCACAAGGGCAACGGGCACCTCGGACAAGCCGAGCATGAGGGCCGCTTTTAACCGCAAATGCCCGTCAACGACGCTGCCGTCGGACTTGGCGACAATGGGGATACGGAATCCGAACTCCCGGATACTCGCCGCCATCTTCCCGACCTGCTCGTCATTTTTGCGGGGGTTCCGGGCGTAGGGAACCAGACGCTCCACAGGCCACATTTCGACAATCAGATCCATTTTGATAACTCCGAAAAATCGTTCCAGGCCTCACCATGCCACGCCGAGACTAGAGGGAACACCCTGAACGACTTCTACGGAGTACAGCCTGATTCCCCTCACGGAGTACAGCCTGATTCCCCTCTTTGCTTTCTCGGAGCAATCAATGTATGGAGAAAAAAGTTCAAGGAGCGTTTAGTGTCTTCCCCACACATGTGGGGGTGTTTCTCGGTCGGGGGTTTCAGCAGACGTATCTCGAAGGTCTTCCCCACACATGTGGGGGTGTTTCCAGTCCGCGCAGCCAGTAACCGAAAGCGATAAGGTCTTCCCCACACGCGTGGGGTGTACAACAAAGCCCCCTTCCTCAGTTGGGGGCTCTCTCTTTTCTGTTCCCGGCAGCTCACATCGGGCCGATCAGCTTCATGATGAGCGCACCGAGGCTGCCTGCCGCCGCAGCCACGCCGGCAAGCACGGACAGTCCCCCGGCGCGTTTGTTCTCCGCCGCTTCAAGTGCCGAAATACGGACATCCTGCCCGGCGATGCGTTTGCCGTGATCCTTGAGCTGCGTAATCACGATGTCGTCGAGGCGCTGGTTGGTGCCCGCGACTTCGGCCTTGAGCCCGGAAAGTTCGGCCTTCACTTCCCCGATTTCACGGACAAGCTGCACATCGTCGCTCATTGCGCCTCCTCAACGCCCCTGATCCACAGGAGCAGGTTCCCGGCCTCGCCAGCGGGCAGGTGCACCCATTCGCCGGGCTCGGTGAACGTCTCGCCCCGGTAGGTGTAGGACCACTCACCCGTCACGACCGCCCCCGGCGTCAAGGGGGCCGGACTTGTCACGGCGGTCGGTTCCGCCCATCGAGCGCACCCACTCGCCGCCGGCGTCATCACAAACAGCAGCGCGATCAGCCTCGCGGCGTTCGCCATACTTTTGGCGCAGCCACAGCTTGAGGAGCCCGACGAGCGAGGCGAGGAACTCAAGGACGGCCCGCACATCACTTCCCCGTCACGGCCCTGACTTCGGCCCGCACGGTTTCGGACTTGCCGTCCGCCACGGCGCCCTTGTTCTGCCCGAAATGTGCGGCAAGGGCGTGCGTCCAGCGGTAGAAGACGGCATAGGCCCCGGACGTCCCTTTGGGCACGGGAAGCCAGATGGTCGCGACGGCAGCCACACCGCACAGAGACATGAGCACGGCGACGGCGGTGACGATCCACGAGGCTTCGGGATACTGCGCGGCAAGGCTTGCCAGTGTCGAAAAAAGAAAATCAATCACGGTCTGTTCCATCAGTATTTGCCTCCCTGCTGGTAGAACGCCACGTCGCGCGGCTTGTCCGGGTCGTTGTCCACATGAATCCACGTCGGGGCCAGCTCGATGCGCCGGAACCCGGCTTCAAGCAACGCTTGAAGGATCGCGAAACGGGAATGGGAATCCACACAGCGGATGTCCACGGCGTAACCTCGCGTATGGGCGGAGGCGGGCACGCCGCCGACCGCCTTGTTGTGCTTCGGACAGCGATAGGCGGAAGAAAGAGGGAATGGGATGCCCGCCAAATCGCGGGCCTCATCAAGCATCTGGAGCAGGTCGGCGTCCATCTTCTCCATGCCCGCACCGCACCCGCACTTGCAGCGGAATTCGATAGGGGAGAAATGACGCAAGGGAAGAACAGCCATAAAAAAATCCTCCTGCGCTCACTGTGCCACGGTGGGGCGGGAGGAGGCACCCTGAACTTGTTCAAGAAAAACTCGTGTAAAAGTACTGTACTTTATAAAAGACTTAATACCATGTAGACTCACAGTAAGGAGAAACACATATGAAAACAATATTTACTACAACACGTTATGGTTTAAAAAGGATACAGATAAATGCTAAGACTGATCAGACTATCACTCCCAAGCCGATCAAGGATGACGTTCCTCTCCTGACATCAACAGAATTTTTCTCTTTCTTAGGCTCAATTGGACTCATTTATTCTTTTTGTATTATTCTTATCAGTCTTTCAATCATGCATCCTAGTGAATTTATTTATGGTTTATCATTTTCAAAAGAGATTTTTTCCATAGCTAAAAACGCATCTAGTTTATTTATGATCTTATTTATTTATGCGTCCGCAGCGGTCATTTTAGTTGAAAAATTAAAATACATAATAGATAATTATATAGTAAATATTAGAAATATAAATGAAATAATATTTATTATATTTGCAATATTTTTATTTTCTATATACATATATAGAGATGAAATTATTAATTACACCAATGAATTATATTTAATTACTATAGCATTAACATATTCTATATATTTACTTTCATTCAAAAGTAATAGTTTTTTTAAAATATTATCAATCTATACTATATTATGCACAGTCAGTTCATTGTATACTGTTTATACTACTAAAAAAATAGACACAGCTATTAATGTTACGATTTTTCTCACAGATGGAGAACAGCTCAAGGCAAAAAACGTCTTCATTTCCAAAGAATCTCTTGCCATCGTCCACCTCGACGAAGAAGAGATCATAATTCCTCTTTCGAGAATAAAACAAATCGAAAAAACCCCTTCTTCAAAGAAAAAAGCCCGTTAATTCACCACAGCCTGAGCTGCACCTGCGGCTTGGGCTGTTCCTTTACCTGCCGGGCGAGGATGCGCACATAGCGTTCCGTTACGCCGAGTTCGAGGGCGATGCGTCCCGGCGACTTCCCGGTTTCCAACATGCGGACGATCCTGTCCTTGAACGGCTCGCCCTTGCGCCTGTTCGGAAGCGTCACCCGGAGCCCCCCGAAGGCTGCGCAGAGCCTTTCCATGCGCTCCGGCCCGATGACGGCGGAAAGCGGGGAACCCGCAACGGGCTTGCGGGGAATGTACGTGGATACCCCGCCCACGGCCCTGCATAAGAGATCCGCGCCGTCGTCACCGATGGCTTCGGCCAGCTCCTCACGACTGACCCACGTCTCGCTCATTACGCCTCCTCGTGCTCCCCAAGCCAGAGCCGCAGGGCCGTCACCGCTACGTCGAGGGCCTCATCGCGGATACGCTCCGGGGACTCATGCTCAACGGCATGTACAAGCTCCCTGTACTCCTCCCCGATGACGCCAAGCGCGTGGTATCTGCCCTCCGCGAAAACAGGATGCTTTCCCCGCGCCTCGCCCATGCGCTTTGCCAACGCCGTTATCAGGCCATGTCCAGCCTGCACACTGCCCTTGCCAAGAATCAACTCCGCTTCCAGCGTATCCACGATTTCCCCTGCCTTCCGCCACGCCATTAGGCCGTGATCCGGTATGCGCTCAGGTTCCAGACGTTGCACAGCGAATAGCCGCCCATGTCACGGGCAATGCGATACACCAGCGTTCGGTACGGCTTTCCGGGGTTGTCCCCGATGTGCGGCCCAAACACGGCGATCTCCCCACGCGACGCATTCCACCACCTCAACCGTCTTGCGATGACTTGATCGAGGACGGCGGACACCTTCGCCAGCGCCTCGATCTTGCCCATGCTTTCGGGAATGACGATCTCAACCTGTACGGCCGTGCTCATGCCCCACCTCCAAACGTTTCATACTGCCACCCTGTCTTCCCTGCCTTCACAGCGAGGAACCGGAACCACGGATGCTGCGTTGCGGCGACCTTGATTTTCACGCGGGCGTCGTCTTCCCAATGCCCCTTGACCTCATGCAGCTCGATGCCCCCGTCAGCCCGGATCACGACGAAATCCGGCGTGTAGAACGTCTTGTCCGCAAGCCGCAGCTTCATAGCCTCATACGCCCACGCGACGACCTCGCCCGTGTGCTTCATCCCGTCCAGATACCCGGCATAGCGGGCCTCGGTCTGGTTCATGGCGTCGGTCCGGTACGTGCGGCCATTCCGGGGAAGGCGGGCCTTGCCGGAAAGCTGAGACTTGGGCAACGGGCTGGGACCGGGCTTTACCGCCTTGAGAAATTCCCGGTACTCTTCGGGGCTCACTGCTCCACCCCCATCTCCCGAAGCCCTGCAAGCTGCTCATCGAGCGGCGTGTCGGGACGCCCCTGCATCCGGGCATCCATTTTGCCGCGCATGTTGGCAAGGATCTTCGCGCACCAGTCGGTACCGAGTTCGCACCGCTCATCGAACGTCAACGCATTTTCCGGCAAGGCTTCGCGGTTCACGGCCGCCACCCGCTTCCTGGCCTCTTCCACCTGTCGCATCACGTCGGCAGGAACGGGGAAGAAGCTCAATTTGGCCTCAACCCGGCGTATGCCCTCGATGAACTCCGCATCGCCCACGTCAGCCAGCACGTCGCCCCAAGTCCTGACCAACAGCTCGAATTCCGCCTGCGCGGGCCTCGGCTGCCGATAGAGCACGAACGCCTTGCTGAGTTCCAGAGCCAAAAGCTGCAAGCTCGCCATTTCTGTACACCTCGTCGAGTTTCAAAACCTGTTCCGCAAAATCGCCGCGTTCCGCCGCTTCCACCTGCCTCGCCGTCATGGGACGGCTTAATCCCACGGCGGGGCTGGACCTGACGGCGTTGTTCTGCGCCTTGTCCATCCAGCCGTTGAGAAAACGCCGGATGCCGTTCTTCGTCTTCCGCTGGCGGGGATTGCTCAGGCACCACGCACGGGCTTTCCCGAATTCCCCCATGACGTTCACGCCGGGATAGGCGACGGCGTATTCACAGGCCAGAGAGACGGGAACGGGATATTCCGAGCCGTCGGCAAGGGGGATGAATGCGACGGGCCCCTCCTGCTCCGCCGGCGGATGCGCGGAGGATGCGCCAGCATCGCTCTGCGCAAGATGCGAAGCATCTGTCTTTCTCTCTTCTTTCTTCCCTTCTCCTCTTATCTCTTCTAGGCTGTTTCTGGTTGTTACAGGCCGTTTCATGGCGTTACATGGCGTTTCGTCGCGTTGCGCGCCGTTTCCATCCGTTTCTTTCTGTTTCTTCGCCCTGTGCTCCCTGACGCGCCCTGTGGAGCTTCCAGAGGGCTCTGGGTCCCGTTCCCGTTTCGGCTGACGCTGCTCCCATTTGCACACGCGGTACTCGTCGATCAGCCCCTTATCCTTAAGCGCCTGTACAATGGCACACGCCGCACCGTCGGGAAGGCCCAGGGAAACGTCCGCCCCCTCGCAGTCATACCCGTCGATGCACCCGCGTTCCTTCGATGCGCTGGCGCGCTCAAGGATTTGCGCCCATACCGCAATGACAAAGGCGACGGGCTGCCCTGAGCGCCGCGCCACAACCGCAAACTTGGGGTCTGTCGTCGACCCCTCAAACCATCGGAACCACTCCATCACATCCTCCCCCATACGGCGATCATGGACGGGAACGGCGCGGAAGCCGCCGCCCCTTCAAACTTCAAGCGTCCCTTTAAAAACCGGATTTCGGCTGCGGCCCGGCAGACGTGCTCGTGGAACCACGCCGTATCGGTACGCGCCGGGAGGAGCCCGACGACCAGCGCGCCACGTTCCGCTTCCCGGCGGGCCTTCTCGACCCATGCGCCGATCTCGCGGCCGTAGGGCGGGTTCATGTAGCAGCGTTCCCCGGCCCACGAGTGCGCGAGGCCGTCCACAAGGGCGTCTGGGAACAGGCGGCGGAACGTCGCTTCCCCCAAAACCCGCGGCGCGTGGGGCGGCACGCAGTACCGCCAGACCTTCGCCGACCACGGCACGGCGCATACGTCCAGCGTGAAATCGAACTCCAGATCAAGATTACGGAAGAACTCCCACGGCGTCGGCCAGTCGTCCCTGACGCTCGAAAAAAGGGCCGAGGCTACCACCATATCCCGCTCTCCTTCCGGCTCGCGCGCTGGAACCTGCGGACTTGCCGGCGGCGTTGCCGGGCCATGCGCTTTTTGTTGGCTTCGGCGGCGCGGTAGGCCGTCACAATGACGCAAGCGTCGCCCTGCCTTTCAGCTACGACTTTGAGCCGTCCATGAATCACGACATAGCGGTCGCCGCAGCGTTCCAAGCATCCCGAAAAAAGGGCATCGGCCACAAGCTGGAGGGAGATGCCCCGCTCAAGGCAACGGTCGAGCGCGTGGGCGGAAAAGGTGAGGTTCATTCGTCCCCCTTGACCGTCCGGCAGAAGGTTTCCCGGACTTCCTTGAACGCCCTGTCTTTGAGTTCGTCGAGCTGCGCGAGCGTGATCCTGCCTTGTCGGTAGAACTTGCAGCCTTCATGGAAGGCCACCAGCGGCGGGTAGTCCTGCAGCGCCTCGGCTTCGAGCGTCGGGGCGTCCGGCTCCTCATCGGCGGCGGACGCCAACGAGTACCCGAACCAGTTGGCAAGCTCCCGGAGCGGCCCATGCTCGCCGGTCGCTTCCATTACCCTGACCAGTTCCCACACCCGAAGCGTGGATTGCCCGTTGTTCGGGTTCAAATCGGCGTAGACGGATGACTCGGACAACCCATGCCGCTCCCGCATCCCCGCGAACATGGCCCGGATGCCGCCGGGATACGTCCGGCAAAGCTGGTACGTCTTGGCTGCGACGGCCTGTAACAGTTTATTCATTTTGCAATTCCTTCCTGTCGGCCGCCGTGTTCCAGTGGCGGCATGGAAAAGATCCACCTGCTCATCACCCGGCGCGGCCCGGTCTGGCGCGTCCGAATCCTGATCCCTAGTCAACCGCGCCCACACTGGCGGGCGTACCGCGTCACGGAGTACCCGACGCCGGAGGCCGTGGTCCGGCGGTACATGGCGGGGCTATCCCGCCGGAGAGAAGACGAACGCCACGACGACCACGACACCGATGGCAATCAAAAGATTAGTCAGCATGGTGGGCCTCTTCGGGTTCGCTGGGAGTATTGGGGGAAGATAGACGGCGCATAGCTGCACGTAACGCATCGGCATTACTTGAATGCATATCTTGCCTCCTCCCCGTGAGCACATGAGACACCGTGGCTGGAGAAACGCCTGCCTCTAGGCAAAGCCTACGAACCGAACATCCGGTAGAGCGGATGAATTCGGTGAGTTCGGAAACGATTCGTGTTTTCATAGACCTGATAATTACAAAAGTAATCAAAATAATCAATACAATTCTAAAATTGATTCCCAAAAGAAATAGATACAATTGTAACCGTATGATATGAAATA
The DNA here is from genome assembly GCF_059728385.1 of Bilophila sp. T19-St14. Classification (NCBI taxonomy): domain Bacteria; kingdom Pseudomonadati; phylum Thermodesulfobacteriota; class Desulfovibrionia; order Desulfovibrionales; family Desulfovibrionaceae; genus Bilophila; species Bilophila sp. T19-St14. Next base: position 442,932 of record NZ_BAAGFT010000001.1, on the reverse strand, counting down.
GCCATGAAAGAATCTCTTTTTGAATCGACGATGCGCCGTACGAAGGAAATCATCCAAAAAAATGGAAGTATTCGAAGTCTTGCGGAAAAACTGGAGACAAATCCCTCTACTATTACTCGCTGGTTTGCTGAAGAGGGACGAGCTCCGCGTTTTGATGCGCTCGCAAAAATCTTTGAATTCTTTTCAGTAGAAATAGTCTTCCCCGGTGAAAATCAAAAAAGAGATGAAGTAAGACAACTCGAAGAAAAAATTGAAGCACTGTTAAACGACCTACATTCTGCCGAAAAGGAGCGAGATGCCCTAAAGGCTCAAGTTGAAGTTCTAAAAGACATTATACGTCCAGCTCAACTTACTCTGAATGAAGAATCCAAGGAAAAGAGCGCGTAGACCGCCCCCACCTCCGCGAGATAAGGCGCGAACAGCGGCCTTCCGGGTGTGTGATCATCTATGTTGAGTATAGATGAAATTCCCGCCGAAGCAGTAAACACGTATACAAGGAGTATAGTAATGGATATAAAGCTTACTCAGCTTTTTTTTGCTTTTTTTCTTCGTACAGAATTTGTTGATATTGCAGATACGGAAAAAGAAATTAGAAAATTAGTATATGGATTCGACAAAGCTAATAAGCAAACATTTCCTAATATACAATTTCCTCAAGGAGTTCCTACTCCAAATTTACCATTATTTTCATTAGTTTTTAATCAACAAACTATAACAGTACATAAGGATAAAATAGAATACTCTCTTAATGGCATATACGATGATAAAGACTATGATGATTGTATTGGTTTTTTCGCTGCAACAGTTAAACCTATTGTGTCATTTTGTACATCTGAAGACAATATATGCAGTAGAGTTGGAATTGTGAATAATACTTTTATAGTTACAGATAATCAGGATGATTTAATCAAAAAATCTTTTTTTAAAGAAAATATATCAAATATAAACAATATAACTCTATCATATATACGCTACAATAAATATGAAGATATTAATATTGTAGAGCTTAATTCTATTTCTCAAGGTATATTAAATACCAAACCATCCCAAAATGGTATATTAATAATAAGAGATATTAATATACCCCAAAAAAGAAAAAAAATTACAGAATCTGATATAGATATTTTTATAAAAAATGCTTTTCCATGTATAAAAAAATCTAGCATGATTAAGGATATTTCATGACTAGGCGTAAAGTATCAAAAAGCAATCAACAAGCAGTTACACCTTTTACCCCTCCAAATTCAACTGCTCCACCCTCTGGCTATATAATACCGTTCGACCCAGAACATACCAAAATATCAATACCACTTGATGAATATATCCATAAAATAATAGAAGAGGGTATAGAAAACGCTCTTCAAAGTTATAAATCCAAAGAAAGTGGATTTTTTCCTTACATAAAAAAGAACTGGCTTCTCATTGCCCCAATTGCAATAGGTATTATGCCTGATGAAGTCCGAAAGAATATATGGCTGTGGATATGCAATATATTCAAGGCAATATCCAATGGATAATAATTGCACACCACATTATAAATATAAAATAAAAATAATTATACATAATATAAAAAATATATAAGACTTTACCTCATCTCTGATCAATAAGACCAATATAATATTGGCTAATATCGATAGAGACAATACAAATTCAATATGTTCCATACAGTCCCATTCCCGCCCCTCCCCATGAGGGGCTTTTTTGTGCCCCGCCGGGCGTGACCGCCGATGCCTTCATGGTGTCGGCGGTATTTTTTTAATCCCTTTCATCTAAAAAATTTTATGCCGAGTGTTTACTTTTAGCAACATTTTTATTGACACTAATGTTTACTTTTGTAATTATCTCTTCACAACGAACGGAACACCAAAGGAGAACGCCATGCCCACCGCCCCCTACCTCGTAATCGGAACTTCCCCCTTCGACGGGAGGGACACCGTGGACGAATGCGACTCTCTCGAAGAGGCGCAGGAGTTCGCCAACGAGCACGGCGGAAAGGTGGTCAAGGCTTCCGAGTATCGCCCCAAGGGGCTGCTTGAAGACTGGCTCAACAACGAGCCCGAAGACTTCGGCGTTCTTCCCGGCATCGACTTCCCCGCAACGCTGCACCGCGCTTGGTAAAGCGCCCAGCCCCGCACCAGCCCGGAAAATCCGGGTTGGAAACGGGATTGGGACGCCAATCCGAACATCAATGCAGGAGAAAGGAACTATGAAGGATTTGGACAAGATGACCGCCCGCGAACTTGAAGCGGAGCTGTCCCGGCTGGTGCTCCTCCGTACAGAGGCCCGCTGCTGTATCACTCCAATCTTTGAACCGCAGGGCCTCGGATTCGTGAACGACATCGAAGGCAACGAACTCGCCCGCTGCACCTACGAGAATGTCCGCGACTACATCGTCACGTTCGACCCCGCCACAGTCCGCGGACTTCTCGACATCGCCATCAATGCCGTGTCCGCCAAGCTCGACGCGGTTGTCGAGGCCGAGCGCAAGAGGGACGCGGCATGAAGTGGATTGAAGAACACCCCGTCGCGTGGCGCGTCACCCTGCTCGTCTTCTGCTTCCTGATCACGGGGTACTTTGAAGCCCAAGACGAGGAACTTTTCCGGCAGCTTAATTCCATGCACACGGAGTCAATACGATGACCACCGCCCCCATCATGATCCGCGCTTCCAGCCTCGCCGGACTGTTTGAATGCCCGGCCCGGTGGGAAGCCCAAAACATCCGCGGGCTGCGGACGCCTTCCAGCGGTTCCGCACGGCTTGGAACCGCCGTCCATGCCAGCACCGCCCTGTTCGATACTTCGCGCATGAATGGAACGGGCATCACCCCGGACGAAGCGGCGGGCGCCGCTGTAGACGCCATCCACAAGCCGGATGAAGAAGTCCTTTGGGACGACCTCCAGCCCACGGAAGCCGAACGCATCGCCCTCTCCCTGCACCGTCTGTACTGCTCCACCATCGCGCCCCGGCAAACCTACGCGGCGGTCGAGGCCGCCTGCGAACGGCTGGAGATCGCGGATCTTGGCATCGCCCTGACGGGAACGGTGGATCGCGTGAGACGGACGGAGGAGGGGTACGGAATTGCCGACATCAAAACCGGGAAATCCGCCGTCGGCTCGGACGGAACCTGCAAGACGCAAGGGCATGCCGCCCAACTCGCCGTCTACGAACTGCTGGCCGAACACAGCACGGGCATTTGCATCAAAGCCCCGGCCCAGATCATCGGGCTGCAGGCCGCAAAGACGGAAAGGGGCCAGCGCGCAGCCACAGGGACAATCTCCGGCGGGCGTGAGCTTCTCATAGGCGGCGAGGATTTCCCCGGCCTTCTCGAAATGGCCGCAACCCTCATCCACAGCGGCAACTTTTACGGCAACCCCCGATCCAACGGATGCGGGAAAAAATACTGCCCCATCTTCAACATCTGCAAATGGAGACGATAACCCATGAGCCAACAGCCACAGACAACCACGCTTTCCGAATTGAAGAAGCCCACGCCGCCCCTCGATCCTTCCATCAAGGCGGGCTTCGATACGGTGGGCGGTTTCGACCTCATCCAGCGCACGGCCAAACTGTTTGCGGCCTCCAACATCGTGCCGCAGCAGTTCCAAGGGAACCTCCCCAACTGCGTGATCGCCGTGGACATGGCCCTGCGCATGGGGGCCAACCCGCTCATGGTCTGCCAGAACCTCTATATCGTGTATGGACGCCCGGCGTGGTCCGCACAATTCCTGATCGCCACCCTCAACCAGTGCGGGCGGTTTACGTCCATCCGCTACGAATTTCAGGGCGAGGAAGGCAAGGATGAATGGGGATGCCGCGCCGTGGCTACCGAACTCGCTACGGGGGAAAAGCTGGCCGGCCCGCTCATCACCATCGGACTGGCCAAAAAGGAAGGCTGGTACGGCAAGAGCGGGAGCAAGTGGCAGTCCATGCCGGAACTGATGCTCCGTTACCGGGCTGCGTCGTGGTTCGTCCGGGCCTATGCCCCGGAAATCGCCATGGGCTTGAAGACCGCCGAAGAAGTGCAGGATACGTATGATCTCGAACCCGCCGAAGACGGGACATATCGCGTATCCGTGCAGGAAATGAAGGAAGAAGCGCAGGATAAGGACACCCCGTCCAAGCGTAGCCGCCCCACCAACGCCGAAATGGAAGCCCGACGCAGGGAAGCCGCCGACGCATGGCTGGCCACGGGCAACCCTCTTGAGGACGTCGAAAAGCTGGTCAACGCCTACGCCCGCAACTGGAACACGGCGCAGTGCGAGAAGGTCAGGCAGCTTGCCGCCGAAGCCATGCGGAACGGTGCGCAACAGGACGCCCCGGAAGCCCCCGCGCAGCCGGAAGCGCAGCCCGCCCCCGCCGCCAATATGCTCACCTGCCCGAAAACGGAAACGCAGGTCAGCGACTGGACGTGCTCCGACTGCGAACAGCGCACCGGATGCCCGGCGTGGGCCGAGTAAGCCCCCAACCGCCCCGCACCTTCCTTCCGGGGCGTCACCATAAAAGCCCCGCCGGGGGCTTCATACCCGGCCCAAAGGAGAACCCATGAGCCAAGAAATAGCCATCATCGCCACCAATGCCCGCCCCATCGGCCCGAATATGACCTATGTGCGCGAGGAAACCATCACCATCTCCGAACCGCTGACAGACGCCGAACGGCTGGAATACGGACAGGAAATGGCCGATGCCCTCGCGAAAATCGAGGAATACGAGGCCGCGCTTGATGCCGAACGCAAGCACTACAAGCGCCTCATCGAAACGCAGGAGAAAATCGCCCAAACCGCCTCAAAACGCTACCGCGACGGCAAGGAAGAACGGGAGGCTCACTGCGATCTCCTGAAGGATTGGGACAAGTGCGAAATGGTATGGGTTGAATCCGCAGAACCTTACCGTGAAGTCCTGCGCCGCCCCATGACCGCCGAGGAACGGCAGGGCTCCTTTCTTGAAAAGCCCGTCTCCGTCTCGCCCAGCTCCCCCGATGATGACGACGTAATCGACGTGACCTCGGAGGAACAATGATGGATACCCGCCGCGCCACCATCACCATTTCCGAAACGCCAAAGGAAAATACCCTCAGCATCGACGTGGAGTTCTTCCCCGAACTGAACCTTCAGGACGATGCCTTCTCAGGTCTGGCACATCTCGTTTGCACCGCGCTTGAAGCCATCAACAAGGAAGCGGAACGCCATGCCGGATGAAGCCCCGAAACCACGCAAACAAAAAAACTTCGCTCAGATAAACGGCGCCTGCAAAATGGCCCGCCTCAGCGACGGACTGTCTCCCAAGGCTTGCCCCGTCTGCGGCACCGTCAGCAAGCTCAGGGAATGCCCCTTTTGCCACCATCGGCGGGAGAAGAAATAGCCGCCGTCCGGGGGCGCGGCCGGACAACAACGCGCAGGGAGAAAGTATGCTGACGAAACAGGAAAAAGAATGGTTCGATAAAGCAAAGGCAAAGGTTCCTCAGTGCGGCTGTACTTGGCTCTGGTGCACTATGAAGTGTGAGCATGGAGAAGAGTGCTTCGACATCCATTCAGATTTCGAAGACGCCGCCGAGTTCGAGGCGAGAGTGGCGGAAAAACTTACACTGAAAGAGCCTTGTCCTCTTCCCGAAAATGCTGGACTTCATGATTGCCCCTACTCCTACTTTATCGAAGACGAGGAAAGCGCATTTTCGTGCAGATGGTGCCGTCTGAAAAGAGCCCGTATCGCCGTTGAACAGGAGATGGAAGAATGCCCGAACCAATGACCGAAGAACTCGACTACATCCGTTCCGCCGCCATCGGCGACATGCTCGGAGACTCCCGCGCCTTTGATGGGATGGGGCCGTCCGCCGTCGTTTTCAGATTGTGCGTGGAGATCAAAAAACTCCACAAAGAGCGCAGCGAAAACAGGGCGTTAATCCGTTTCATCATCGGCAGATTGGAAGCCATAGCCCAAAGAGGGAAAGCCCCCGTAAGACGGTGTAGGAGAACAGCATGGAACCGGAACTGCTGACAACAAAACAAGTCGCTTCCGTCATGAACATTGGAGAAGAGAGGGCGCGGGCAATCCTGCTGTCCCGTGGCGTACAGCCTGTGAGCCTTCCGTGGGGCAAGGAGCGCAAAACCTTGCGCTGGTCACGGCGCGCCGTTATGACGGTGATCGACACATTACATGCTGAGGCTCAGGCAAAGGCAGGAGTTCCCAAGCGCCGACGATCACTCAAAACAACAGGGTGCGTCATCGGAAAATCCGCAGAGGAACTTTTCGCAGAATTCAATATGGGGGCCGTCCAGTAGTGGCTGGCGGCCCCTTTGCTCAGGAGCTATTCAGTATGGCCATCAGACAGAGGAAAGGCCGCAGAAAGCCGTGGGAAGTGTACTGGAACAACCCCTTCACGCTCAAGCGTGAATCACTGTACGTCGAAACGGAGGAAGAAGCAAAAAAACAGGATGCACTTAAAAAGTATCAGCTCAAATATGAACGGGATCTCTTTCGGCGAGAGGCAACGGAAGCGCCGCAGGTGGAGCATACCTTTGAATCCGCGTATTACCTGTTCCTAAAAGAAAGACGCTTTTCAGAAAGGGCGTTGAGCAGGCACTTGCTAAACATGAAACCCTCCGTCCTGTTTCTTGGAAATACACCACTTCGAAATGTGGACAGGGTTAAACTCAAAAATCTTGTTGAGCATCTTCTATCGCGTGGAATCAAGACGGCAACCCTTAAACGCTATATGTGTCAAGTCGTTTCCGTGCTCAGGTGGGCACATCAAAATAAACTCATCATAGAGATACCGCAACTCCCCCAACTACCACATGTGGAGTACGAGCATTTTATTCCGCCGACTCAACATGAAATCACACTGATTTTTGCTCATGCCAGCGAACATGTTCGGCGTGTTATCGTACTCGGATCGCAAATGGGCATCAGAGTAGGTCCATCTGAGCTTTTCGACCTGAAATGGGTGGATGTAGATATTGAGAATAGTGTGATTCATCTGCGTGCGGCAAAGAAAAACAGAGCTGAGCCGATCAGAGATATTCCGATCAGAAAAGCGTTGATAAAGGAGTTGCAGTCGTGGCGTGATATGGACAGAGCACAGGGGGCTGAGTATGTCATCCATTTTATGGGGAAACCTATCAAAAGCATACAAAGAGGATGGAAAGCGGCCCTGAGACGAGCCGGAATAGCCAGAAATATACGTCCATATGATTTACGGCATGCCTTCGCCACCGAAGCAATCGCCGCCGGTGCAGACATAGGAACGGTTGCAAAACTCATGGGACACACAAGTTTGACTATGATTTTAAAGCATTATCAGCATGTGCTCAACTCACAAAAAGTTGCCACTATGGAGGCCATCCCCGAACCGAAATATGTGGCAGAAAGTATGTGGCAAATCAGGAATACAGATTCCAACATCCAATAACATATTTTAAATAATATATTTTTAGCTATACTATTTTTACATCTTATCCCCGTCGTAGGGATTGGCCCACGTAATCCCGACAAAACGATCCGGGAAACGTCCCACGGCCCGCTCCACTACCGTGTTGTCCATATAGCTCACCACAGACTTTTCGATACCGTACCGATCCATCTCGGCGACCATCTGCTCATCCGTATACCCGACATCAGCCCATCCGCCGAAATATCCCACATGCGCATGTGCGTCGATCTTTTGCATCATGCCCTCCTCAAAAGAATACTGCCTAGTGGCGTTTCATGTGACCTACGCCCGCTCGGAACAACGGTCAAGCCAGTCTCCCCTTATCCTCCGTCCGGCTGGACTCACCACCCTTTTTCGCCTACACTCCTTTCCTGTGCGCTTGTCCGAAAGCTGCCGAACCTTGTCAGGAACCAACCAAAGAAGTTCTGCCATGCACGAAATGTCTGTCGTTACAAGCCTGTTATCCATTGTTCGCGAAGAGATGGAAAAGCACGACGTCCATCGCCTCCTGCTGGTACGGGTACGGTATGGCGCATTGTCCAACATCGTCCCGGAAGCGCTTTCCTTTGCCTTTGAGGCGCTTACGGCGGGAACGGATTTCGAGGGCGCCGTGCTGGAAACCGAAGAGGTTCCCATCACTCTCAAGTGTTCCCAATGCGGACATACCTTCCCGGCCGTCAAAGGAGAGCACTTCTTTGCACCGTGTCCAGCCTGCGGCGAGCAATACGGACATTCAATGGAAACGGGCCGCGAACTGTACGTTCAACATATCGAGGCGGAATAAAGGAGCTTATTGTGGAAATACCTGTCATTCGTAATGTTCTTGAAGCCAACGGAAAGTTGGCGGCAAGCCTGAAAGATCAGTTCGCCAAACACGGCATCCTTGCCCTGAATCTCATCAGCTCTCCCGGTGCGGGCAAGACCTCCCTGCTGGAGCGCACGCTTACGGATTTGGCTTCCGAATTTCGCATGGCCGTTATTGAAGGCGACCTCCAAACGGACAATGACGCACGCCGTGTCGCCGCCACCGGAGCCAAAGCCGTGCAGATCAATACGGACGGCGGCTGCCACCTCGACAGCAACCTTGTTATGGAAGCTCTGGGGGCTTTCGATCTGAACGAGATCGATATCCTGTTCATCGAAAACGTGGGGAATCTCGTTTGCCCCGTCGAATTCGATTGCGGTGAAGACGCCAAAATCGCCCTGCTCAGCGTGACCGAAGGCGACGACAAGCCTGAAAAATACCCTCTCCTTTTCAACCGCGCCAGCGCGATGATCCTCAACAAAATCGATCTTCTGCCCTATGTGGATTTCGATGTAGAGGTTGCCGCCCGCCATGCCCGCCATCTTAATGCGGATCTGGCCCTCTTTGAGGTTTCCTGCCGTACAGGTGAAGGGCTCGAAAAATGGTACTCGTGGCTGCGCCAAGCGGCGAAAGCCAAAAAGAATGCTTGAGTATCCCCTTTGGGAATCGTCAAGATCAAAAAAAGCCTCCCATATTTTGAGAGGCTTTTTTTGTATCAACGATTATGCGTTACATATGGACATGTACGCCAAAAGCATGGTTCCCGACAGGCAACAGCGGGGGCAACTGGAGGCGCTTGAACGCGCTCCTGCGCATAAGGGCTTGCACACGGTTGACATCCTCAGGCGTGACGCCGGGCAACTCAATATCCTCAGCCCGCTTCGATTCTTCAATCAACGCATGAAGGATCGAATCCAACACATCGTACTCAGGCAAAGAATCCTGATCCTTCTGGCCCGGGCGCAACTCCGCCGACGGCGCCTTATCGAAGATGCTCTGGGGAATGGCGCACATCCCCTCGCGCTCGTTGAACCATTGCGCGAGCTGGTACACTTCCGTCTTATACAAGTCGGCAATGGGTGCCAGACCGCCGCAGGTATCCCCATACATTGTGCAATACCCGGCGGCCACTTCGGACTTATTCCCCGTAGCCAAAAGCATCCAGTGAAATTTGTTGGAAAACGACATCGTGATCACGCCGCGGATACGGGACTGGATATTCTCTTCAGTGACATCCCTTTCCCTTCCAGCAAAGGCAGGGGCAAGCGCTTTTTCAAAGGCATCCATCATCGGCGAAATCGGAACCGTGAATGTTTCCATCCCCAGATTGGCGGCCAGCGCCTCGGAATCGGTGATGCTTCCCTCACTCGACCACGGGGACGGCATCATCACGCCATGTACGTGGCCCTTGCCCAACGCATCGACGGCAAGCGCCGCGACAAGTGCGGAATCCATCCCCCCGGAAAGGCCGAGGACGACATCCGTAAAGCCGTTCTTCCGAACATGCTCGCGGATGCCGGATGTCAGCAGCCCCCAGACTGATTTCCAATCCTTGGCAGGAATGCTCGACATTATTTCAACCTCGACTTTAAGATATCGCCCATGGCGTATACCTTGCCGCCCGGCTGCCCCGGCAGCCAGCTTGCGGCACGCAGCGCACCCTGCGCGAAGTTTTCCCGCGAATGTGCGTGGTGAGTCACCTCGATGCGTTCTCCGGGGCCCATGAAATAGACGGTATGCACGCCGACCACATCGCCGCCGCGAATGGCCTGAACGCCGATTTCCTTCTTGGGGCGCTCTCCAATAATACCTTCACGGTGGTAGCAGGCAACATCCTTAAGCTCCCAATCCCTGGCCGAAGCCAAAGATTCGGCCAGGCGCAAAGCCGTGCCGCTGGGGGAATCCTTCTTGCGGTTGTGATGCAGTTCGACCATTTCCAAATCATAGTCCGGGCCAAGCATCTGCACGAGTTCAGGCAACAGTTCCAAAAGGACATTGACCCCGACGCTCATGTTTGGAGACCAGAACACCCGACCGTTTTGGGCGATCGCATCCAGCTCCGCCTTTTGATCCGGGGTGAAACCCGTCGTCCCGATGACGATGGGATTGCCGTTCTTGACGGCGCACCGGGCATTGGCAAGGCTTGCTTCCGGTGCCGTAAAATCGATTACGACAGCCCCGGGAACCTGCGGGTACACGACTTCGGGATCCGTTCCGGCGAGACATCCCCAATGAGCCAATGCATCCAGCTTGTCAGGGCGTTCCAGTACGGCCGCAAGCGTCATGCCCTGCTCTTTCGCAAGATTGGCAATGGTCGTCCCCATGCGCCCGGAAGCGCCCATCACGACAACAGAAAGACTCATATCCTCACCTACTCCCTTATTCAGAATCCTGTGCCGCGCTTTCAGACGAAGACGCCGCCACCCCATTGTCCGCCTGCAACAATGCCAGAAAACCGGCTTCGTCCACAATACGGATACCTAATGCCTGAGCCTTTTCACGTTTGGAACCCGGATCCTCCCCAACGACCAGCAGATCCAGTTTACGGGAAACGCTGCCCGCAATTTCCGCACCGGCATTTTCCGCCATCTGCTGCGCCTTTGAGCGAGGCATGGACAACGCCCCCGTAAAGAGGATCTTCCGCCCGGCGAGCGGCCCCGCGGGTACGGAAGCCACAGCCGCCTCCTGACGCACAGGCCACAACCCAAGCTCCCGCAGCCGCGCCAATAAAGCCACATTGGGCTCATCGTCAAAAAACGCCTTGATGGAACTCGCCACTTCCGGGCCGATGTCAGGCAGCTCCTGCAATGCTTCTGGGCTTGCCGACCGCAACGCATCCATATCGGCATACGCCGCCGCCAATGTTTTTGCCGTCTGCTCACCCACATGCCTGATGCCGAGCGCGCAAAGAAGACGCTGCAACGTCGCTTCCTTCTTAGCCCGATCCAACGAATTCACAAACTTGGTGGCGAGTTTTACACCCATCCGTTCATAATGCAAGAGCTCGTCAACTCTGAGCGTAAAGAGATCCGCAGGGGTTTTGACCCGTCCTGATGCGACAAGCAGTTCGATCCAGCGCTGGCCGAGCCCTTCGATATCAAGACCGGCCTTGGAGACGAAATGCGCCAATGATTGCCGGATCATGGCGGGGCAGGAAACATTCACGCACCGCCAAGCCACTTCCCCTTCCAAACGGGACGCGGCCTGACCGCAGGACGGGCATACATGGGGGAACACAAAAGGCTGCGAATCCGGGGCACGTTCCGAGAGTACGGCCCGCACCACTTCAGGGATGACATCCCCGGCGCGCTGAACCACCACACGATCGCCGATTCTGACGTCCCTATTGCGGATTTCATCCTCATTATGGAGGGTTGCCCGGCTGACGAGCACACCCCCGACGTTCACCGGCTCCAATTCGGCCACGGGGGTTAAAACCCCTGTCCTCCCCACCTGAACGGTAATATCCAGCAACAGGGTTGTTGCCTGCTGCGCCGGGAATTTCCATGCAACGGCGAATCGCGGAGCCCGCGCCGTATAGCCCAATGCCTCCTGCGCCTCAAGATCATTGAGCTTCATAACCACGCCGTCGATCTCGTATGCCAACGACTCCCGTTTTTCGCTCAACGACGCGTAGTAGGCTTCCACTTCTTCGGCCCCCCGGCAGAGGCGCCCTCCCGGCGGCGTCTCGAACCCGAAGCTACGGAGCCGCTCCATAACCTCCGCATACGTATTCCACGGCTGTACCCCGCCGAATCGAACGTCCCCAAACCCATACGCCAAAAAACGAAGGGGCCGGGAGGCTGTAACCGAGGTATCCAACTGTCGTATGGAGCCAGCCGCAGCATTGCGCGGATTGGCAAATGTCTTGAGGTGTTCCTTCCGCAGCCGCTCATTGAGCAAGGCGAAATCCTTCCTGCGGAAAATGACTTCCCCCCGCACTTCCAAACGCTCCGGGGCATCGCCGTGCAGCACTTTGGGCAAGTTGCGCACCGTCCGCATGGCCTCCGTCACAAGTTCGCCAACCTCGCCGTCCCCGCGCGTCAGGGCTTCGACAAAACGCCCATTCTCATACACAAGCTCAAGGGCAAGGCCATCCATCTTCGGATCACACCAAAAGGCATGCTCAAGCCCCTCCTGAGCATTGTCCAGACGCTTGAGAAACCCTTGCCACTCCTCCGTATCGAACACGTTGTCCAGGCTGTACATCCGCCGCGTATGGGCCTTGGTTTCCAGCGACGACAACACTTGCCCACCGATCCTGTTTGTCGGGGAATCGGGCGATCGCCATTCAGGATGGCGCTCTTCCAGCTTCAAGAGCTCCTGAAAGGCGGCATTGTACTCGTCATCGGTAATTTCAGGCGCATCAAGCGTATGATACCGATAGTTATGGTAGCTCACGAACGAACGGAGCTCTTCCAGACGTTTTTTATCGGCATCCTCGACCAACAGGGCTTGGAGCGTCCCTTGATTCATGGCTTCATCCTTCGTTACCCCGCTGACGAGGCTAAACAATCAAAAACTGTTCCCGAAGCTGCTTGATGCGATCACGCAAGGCAGCCGCCTTCTCAAATTCCAGATCACGGGCAGCGTCGCGCATCTCGCGTTCAAACTGCTTCAAATACCGGGCCACGTTCTGGGCCGTGATGTCCACTGATGTGGAAACCGCCGCAGGCTGTTGAGCCTGTTTGCCCCGCCCACGCTTTCCCTTTCCTTCGTTTGAGGAGGTGTACAGGGAGTCAAAAGGCGTGGCAAGCGGCTTGCTGATGGTCGTCGGCGTAATGCCGTGCGTTTCGTTCCAGTCCTGCTGCTTCGCGCGCCGACGGGCCGTTTCGCCCATAGCCGCACTCATGGATGCCGTCACCGTATCCGCATACAGCAAAACCTTCCCGCCAGCATTACGCGCCGCCCGCCCGAACGTCTGGATAAGCGATCCTGTGGAACGCAAAAAGCCTTCCTTGTCCGCGTCCAAAATGGCGACGAGGGAAACTTCGGGGATATCCAAGCCTTCACGCAACAGGTTGATGCCCACCAGCACATCAAACTCACCCGATCGCAGGGCTTTGATGATGGCCATGCGTTCCATCGTGTCAATGTCCGAATGCAGATAACGGGCCGTGACGCCCATCGTATTCAAATATTCGGTCAAGTCTTCAGCCATGCGCTTAGTCAAGGTCGTGACCAATACACGCTCATGCTTTTCAACACGGACCCGGCATTCCCCAAGCAAATCGTCAATCTGCCCTTTTACGGGACGAACCTCAACTTCGGGATCGAGCAAACCGGTCGGGCGGATGATCTGTTCCGCCACAATGCCTTGCGAGCGTTCCAGCTCCCATTTTCCCGGCGTTGCCGAAACATAGACTACCTGATTCAAGCGTTCCAAAAATTCATGAAATTCCAGCGGTCTGTTATCCAAAGCGGACGGCAGCCGGAAACCAAAGTCCACCAGCGTCGTTTTCCGGGAACGGTCTCCCTTGAACATGCCGCCGACCTGCGGAATACTGATATGGGACTCGTCAGCGAACAGCACAAAATCATCTGGAAAGTAATCAAGCAACGTGGCCGGAGGTTCCCCTTCCTTGCGCCCATCCAGATGCCGGGAATAGTTCTCGATGCCGGTGCAATAGCCCAATTCCTGTATCATTTCCAAATCAAGCTGCGTGCGCTGCTCCAGCCGCTGCGCCTCAACCAGCTTGTTCTGGGACTGGAACAAGCGCAACCGTTCCCCAAGCTCATCCCTGATATCAGACATGGCCCGCTCAAGGTTATCCCTGTCCGATACATAGTGGCTTGCCGGATAGATAACGGTTTTCCCGATATTCCCTAAAATTTCACCTGTCAGCGGGTCAATCTCCCGGACGGCTTCGATCTCGTCGCCGAAAAATTCCAAACGTAGGGCGCGCTCGTGCTCATAGGCTGGGATTACTTCCAGCACATCGCCACGAACCCGGAACGTCCCTCGGTGGAAATCCATATCACTGCGCTGATATTGGACATCCACAAGTTTGGTGATGATAGTGTCCATACTGACACGCTGACCGACCTCAACCGGAATGATCAGCCGGGCGTAGTATTCAGGAGAGCCCAAACCATAGATACAAGATACGGACGCAACAATGATGACATCCCTGCGCGTCAGGAGGGCATGGGTAGCCGCATGCCTGAGCTTGTCGATATCGTCATTGATGGCCGAATCCTTTTCAATATACGTATCGGACGCGGGGACATAGGCTTCAGGCTGATAGTAGTCGTAATAACTGACGAAATATTCGACGGCGTTTTCTGGGAACAACGCGCGGAATTCATTGTAAAGCTGTGCCGCCAAGGTCTTGTTCGGGGCAAGCACCAGCGCGGGCCGATTGACCTGAGCTATGACATTGGCCACGGTAAAGGTCTTTCCCGATCCGGTAACGCCGAGCAAGACCTGATCTTTGACGCCCGCTTCGATATTGGAAGCAATTTGCTCGATAGCCGCAGGCTGATCGCCTGTAGGGACATGATCGGTTCGCAGCTTGAACAGTGGAGTTTCGGTTGTATTCATAGGAGTTCAATAAGCATCTCTTTCCCCTCAGGCAAGAAAAATCCTCATTGGAACCCACCTGACATGCAGGTCAACATTTTCCCACCCCTGTGCCTGAGCCCTCCGCCCTCTCCACAACAACTTGTTCACTGGGTCATATTGTCGTCTCCCCCTGCATGGGATAAAACGGAAAAGCCGATTCGCCAAGGAATCATTTGTTATACCTTCCTTCACCTTGTTTTGGAGCTGCACGGATGCAAAAGGATTTCCTCCACGTCCTCCCTGTTGAAGAAGTCATTTCCCGCTTACTCGGCTTTTCTCCTCTGCCTCAAGAAAACAAACGGCTGGATACGCTTCCCAGCGGCTCCATACTGGCTGAAACGATTATGGCTACGGAAACCCTGCCGCCAGCCAACCGTTCGGGAATGGATGGCTATGCCGTGCAAGCCTCCGATCTCTTCGGGGCTTCGGAGGCCAACCCTGTGTGGCTTGACTGTATCGGGGAAATCGCCATCGACCGGCCGCCCAGTTTCACGCTTCAATCCGGGCAGTGTGCCGCTATCGTGACGGGCGGTTACCTTCCAGAGGGCGCAGATGCCGTCATTATGGTCGAGCATACCAAACCGTTCGGCGCTGGCGTCATTGAAATGCGCCGTTCCGTAGCCCCCGGTGAATACGTCATGCAAAAAGGGGATGACGCACGAGAAGGCAGCCCGCTCCTCGGACGGGGAACAAAACTCCGTGCTCAGGAAATCGGGCTCTTGGCAGCCCTCGGCGTCGTGGATGTTCCCGTCATCAGGCGTCCTAGGGCTTCCATCCTTTCCACGGGCGACGAACTTGTACCACCTGCACAAACCCCACGGCCCGGCCAAATCCGCGACGTCAACACGTTCTCCCTTTCAGCCATGCTCCGCCCCGTTGCCGATGTTTCCACATTCGGCATCGCGCCGGATCAGCTCGAACCGCTAACGGCATCCCTCAAAACTGCTCTAGCAGGAAAAAGTGGACTTCCGGCGGATGTCGTCTTTCTATCCGGGGGAAGTTCCATAGGCGTCAGAGATCTGACGCTGGAAGCCCTGCAATCCTTGGGCGACACGGAAATCCTTTGCCACGGCGTTGCGCTCAGTCCGGGCAAGCCCTTGATATTGGCCCGCTGCGGTCAGGCACTCGTCTGGGGGCTCCCCGGACAGGTTGCCTCCGCACAGGTCGTCATGCACATTCTGGGGATTCCCTTTCTCCGCCACCTTGCCGGGCATTCCATCATGGCCCAGCTTTTGGGGCAGGAGAACTCCCGATACGGACACGCGTTCGAGCAAACATTCTGGCCTTCGCGCCAAGCCATATTGTCGCGCAACATCGCCTCCCGCCAAGGGCGTGAGGACTACATCCGCGTGAGGTTAGAACATCAGGTGAACGGCCTTCCGCACGCTGTCCCAATCCCCGGCCTGTCTGGCCTTCTTCGGACGTTGCTGGATTCGGAAGGATTGGTACGGATTCCCGCACGGATAGAAGGCCTTGAGGCAGGTATGCCTGTAGATGTCCTACTTTTCGAGAGCTGAGCTTTTTGGAAAGATAACACCATATTATGAGCTAGATACCTCAGTCAAACTCACCCGTATAACGGGTGTGGTTGTTTCATATCCACAGCACGGTAAAAATACGGCCTTTTCATCCGGCTTTTCCGTTGGCGAAATCCGTGACTGAGACATTTGGCTGGCTGTTCCTTTGGAACTTCAAGGAAAAAACATCAACCATTCTATAACACAACCTAATAAAAAAGCCCTCCTAGGAGGGCCTTTTTATTGTTCAATACCGCATCACCATTGGAGCCGATTCCCCATGATTCCGGCACGGCGATATTTGACATAGGCATCCCGTGCCGCGATATAAGGTTCTACAGCGCTCTTTTTCAACGATTCGTATGTACTGATCACCGTCCCCATGTCATTGAAACGGAAGCCAAGGCTTGCCGCAAGCGTAGGCTCAAAATCAAGGGGACCGATAGGTTCTGAAAGCCAGAAAGATGCGGACGCCGCCCAGTCTCCGGCAAGGCCAACCGTATCACGCACCGTACTTGGGCCGACGACGGGCCATACAAGATAAATCCCCTCGCCAAATCCCCATACGCCGAGCGTCTGACCGAAATCAGCATCTCGGTTATCCACAGGAATAAGCGGCTTACTTTGCTTGGCGACATCGAAGACACCACCGAATCCGGCGGTTGTGTTCACGATAAAACGCCCGACTTCAATCCAAGCTTCCCCGAAACGTCCCTGCAGCACACAGTTTAGAAAACGGATAGGCATCTGGATATTATGAAAAGCATTGCTGATCCCAGTACGCACTGGTGCCGGGGTAACGTAGGTATAGCCCGTATAGACGGGCTTAACGACCTTCAACAGGAGAACGTCATTGAAGCCGAACCAAAACCGGTTCCACCCCTCCAGAGGGTCGGCAATCGCTTCAGATTCTTCATCATCATAATCCTCAAAGGCAGAATCGGAGTCCGCTACGCTAGCCGCTTTAACTGACGACGTCGTTTCAGCCACCTGCACATCAGCAGAGTTGACGGCCTTATCATGTTTTGCCGCACACCCCACCAGAGAAAGCGCAACGGCGACACACAGACACATCTTCCATATTGGGGAAAAACATTGCTCCGCAGTCATGAAACAATCCGTTAATTGACGGTGGATTGGGCCTGAAGCTCTCTGGCCCGGGCTTCAACCTTTTCGATCAACTGTTCAGGAGTCCCCCGCGTCAAGACATCCTGGAACTGCGAACGGTAGTTCTTGATCAAGCTGACGTTCTCGATCAGCACATCATAGACGACCCACTTCCCGTTCTTCAGCATCATCCGGTACGCCACAGGAACGGGCTTACCGTCGGACAGCGTGACGATGGTCTGGATCTCGGCACGATCCCCCTTTGTCGAGAGGACTTCGCCGGAGTATTCAATTTTTTCCCCGTTATATCCCTGAATTCTATCAAGATACGTTATGAGCAAAAGGTTGGCGAAAGCCTTGTCGAACCGTTCTTTCTGCGCATCGGAAAAACTCGGCCAATTCCTGCCCACCGTGCGCGCTGAAAATTCGTTGAAATCAAAAACTTCATGGACATACTTCTCAATTTGGGCACGGAGCGGAACCCGCTTAATCGGATCCTTGTAATTGGGCTCTTTCAACACATCCAAAATTTGATCGATTTGCTTCTGCAACACCATAAGCGGAGATTCCGCGGCTTGAACGGTACCGCAAAGAACAAACACACTGCACAACGCCAAAACCATATGTCTGATTGTACGCATCATAATTACACCTTCCCAAACACATACTTGCTGATGAGGCTTTCAATATCCACCGCCGATTCGGTGTCCGTAATTTCGTCGCCGCTCTTCAGCGGTTCCCCAGAGCCGCCGGGCTCCAAGCTGATATACTTATCGCCAATGAGCCCGCTGGTTTTGACCGAAGCGATCACATCATCCGTAAGATGCACATTGTCCCCTAGCTGCAATTCTACAATAGCACGGGGCTGTTTGTCATCCAAGCGGATGGACTTGACCCGCCCGACGCGGACACCGGCGATCTCAACCTCCGCTCCGGGGCGCAAGCCGGACACGGAATTGAAAGAGGCCGTCAAAACGTATCCCTCGGAATGGAAAACTTCCATGCGCCCAAGCTTCACCGTCAGGTAGGCGACACAGACAAGTCCGAGCATAACAAAAAAACCAACAGCGGCTTCTTTGGAAAACGACATAGGGGTTCCTTCCTTGTCCTTGATGAGAGCGTTTACCCTTCAAGCCACGCATCCAGCGCGGCCCGAACATCCGGATCCGTCGCGGTAGCCGCGACACGACTGGCTTTTTCTTCAGCCTTCCTATCCATGAAGCGCCGAAGGTATTCATCCGTAGAAGCCTTCAGCGCCTCATATGAACCTGAAAAAACGACGCGCCCGTCACGCAATACCAGTACGTGTTCCGCAATGCGGGCCACGCTTGCCAGATCATGGCTGACCACGATCAGGGTCATTTCCGGGTATGCCTTGCGCATATCCAGCAGGAGCTGATCCATTTGGGCCGAATTGATCGGATCGAGGCCGGAGGTCGGCTCATCGCAAAAAAGCAGCGGCGGCTCTGTGACAATGGCGCGGGCCAGCCCACCGCGCTTCTTCATCCCGCCGGACAATTCATTGGGATAATAATCGGCAAACTCGGCAAGCCCTACCAGCTCCAGAATACGCAGGACGGTAGAACGAATGGTCGCTTTGGGCAAACGGGTATGCTCATGCAACGGCAATCCCACATTCTCGGCCAGCGTCAACGAACCGAGTAAAGCCCCATCCTGAAACAGGACGCCAAAACGCCGCCGCACCCGCCGGAACTGGCGTTCCGGGAGTGCGAACAAGTCTTGACCACCATAAAGGATATGCCCCTGCATGGGCCGCGAAAGCCCGATAACGTGCCGCAACAGGGTCGACTTGCCGCATCCAGACTCGCCAAGGATGACCGTAATCTTACCGCCGGGCAAAACGGCATTGATATCATCAAGAACCACGCGAGTCCCATAGCCTACCCGGAGGTGTTCAAGGCGTATATCCCAAGAAGAATGTTGATCCTTCACCTGAACCTCCTAACGCAGCATGGCCGAAGTGACCACATAGTCCGCCACAAGAACAAATACGCACGAAATCACAACTGCGGAGGTCGTGGCATTGGCGACCGCTTCAGGCCCCATGCCGTCACGCCGCCTGTGCGCATTATACCCCTGATAACAGCAGATCAATGCTATCAGCAGAGCAAACACAAACGACTTGATAAAGCCTTCTATGACGTCCGGCATCAGGACACTGCTCTCGATACCGTGGAAGTAAGCGCCTTCATTGACCCCCAACAGCAGTACACCGGTCAGGTAGCCGCCAATGATCCCAACCACATCAAAAATGGCCGTCAAAAGCGGAAAAGCTATCAACGAAGCGACGAAACGAGGTGCGACCAGATATCCCATTCCGGGAATATCCATAACTTCCAACGCGTCGATCTGATCCGTGATGCGCATGACGCCGATCTCGGCGGCCATAGACGATCCCGCACGCCCCGTGACCATAATGGCCGTCAGGACTGGGCCAAGCTCCCTGATGAGCGTCAACGAGACAGCGGCCCCCAAAAAGCCCACCGAGCCAAACTTCACCAAGACATAATATCCCTGCAGGCCAAGAACCATACCCGTAAACAGCGCAATCAGGCAAATGACGAACAGCGATTTCGTGCCGATGACATACAACTGCTGGAGAACCTTGCTGAACAGCTTAGGCGCTATGAATATTTGCCGCAATCCCTCCAACAGGAATAAAAACGTATCCCCAAGGGCACCTATCCAACGTAGGAAAAGCGCGCCCGGAACAGCAAAAAAACGAAATAAGATGTCCATTCGCTCACCGCCCCCGAACAGGCTTCTTTGAAACCTGCGTTGCATCCTTTAATCCCATTTTGGCAAGAATCTGCTTGGTAGCTGCGGCATCCGCATCCGTTCCCCGGACGAGAACCTGCACCCGAAACCATTTGGGACGCCCCTTTTTGTCCTTCTCAATGGTCATGCGAGTACGTAACCCGTCACCGTCCATGCGCTCGCGCAACTTATCGGCACTCTCTCTACTCTTGTATGCCACAGCCTGAAAGACGAAGTCATATTTAGCCTTATCCGTAGAAACGGCTTCCGGTTTGGGTGTCGCGGCAGCCGCGGGCTGAGCCGCCTTCACTTCGGGCTTGTTGGGAGCTGCATTTGCCGCAGACTGGGCCTGCTTGAGATCCGTCATGAACGTCAGTTCTTCAGGCTTCAAGATCCCCTTCGCCTCTTTCGGAGCATCCTGCCCTTCAGGTGGAGGCAGCAAGCGCGCCAGTTCGGGCATTTTCTTTTCGGGATTGTACCCTCTGCCGACGATGACTCCAAAGGCAAAAATCCACCCGATGGCGATGATTGTAATGATCCCGCTCGTAATAAGGCCGGAAAAACTCAAGCTGATCGTATATTTCCGGTTGGACAACTTTTTTTCGCCACCAGCATCGCCACCCCCGGATGAGCGCGACGAAGAGCGACTGGAAAATGGCATCAGAGACATATTCTATCCTGCTGTCTGAATGGCGTCTCAAGTGGGGGAACCGGAAGGCCGAACCCACTGGCCGTGGGTTCGGCTGAGGGCAGGGCGATCCCCCTACATGCTTTCAGGAGCACTTACGCCAAGAAGTTCAAGACCATTTTTTACCACCTGCCCCACGGAACGGAGCAACGCAAGACGAGCCAAGGCCAACTCAGGAGCACCTGCCTGAAGGACGGGATGTTTGGCATAGTAGCTGTGCAGCATCCCGGCAAGTTCCATCAAATAATAGCTGACGTGATGCGGAGCCAGTGCCTGTGCTGCACCTCTGGCGACATCTTCAAACCGATCAAGAAAACGCAGGAGAGCCAGATCTTCCGCTTCGGAAAGGGGCGCCAGCAGTGCCAGATCCGGCTTTTCAGGCAGCGCCAGCCCCACCTCGGCGGCCTTCCGCAACACGGATTGCACCCGCGCGTGGGCATACTGGACATAATAAACCGGGTTGTCCATGGAACGCTGCTTCACCAGAGCGAGGTCGAAATCCAGATGGCTGTCGCTCTTGCGGGACAGGAACATGAACCGCGCGGCGTCCACGCCCACTTCCTTGACCACGTCGGCCAAGGTTTCAAACTGCCCGGCGCGCGTGGACATGGCCACCTGCGTACCGTTCTCCAACAAATTCACAAGCTGGATGAGCACAACATCAAGATCTTCCGCCCTCCGGCCAACGGCCTGAACCGCCGCCTTCATGCGGGGGACGTACCCATGATGATCCGCGCCCCAGACATCGACCACACGATCAAAGCCGCGATGGTACTTATCATCATGGTAGGCGATATCCGACGCGAAGTACGTCAGCGAACCATCGGACTTGCGCAGGACACGATCCTTATCGTCACCAAAATCCGTCGTACGGAACCACAAGGCACCGTCCTTTTCAAAAGACAGGCCCGCTTTCTTCAGGCGCTCAAAGGTTTCCTCAACCGCACCACGCTCAACAAGAGAGCGTTCCGAGAACCACACCTGATGCTCAACCCGGAACTCCCGCAAGTCTTCCTTGATGCCGTCGAGGATAGTCTGCATGCCATAGGCAAAGCACCTGTCCTGCCCTTCCGCATCGGGAAGCGAGGTCAGCCCCGGATCTTTGTCCATCATCTCGCGCGCAATATCAATGATATAGGAACCCCGATAGTAATCTTCAGGCCATTCCACAGCTATCCCGGCAAGTTCCTTGGCACGCAGCCAAATGGAAAGGCCAAGGAGCCGCATCTGACGGCCAGCGTCGTTGATATAATATTCGGTTGTGACGTCATAACCGGCAAAACGGAGGATACGCGCCAAGGTATCACCCACCGCCGCACCTCGTCCATGACCGATATGGAGGGGGCCGGTGGGGTTGGCCGAAACATACTCCACCTGTACCTTACAGCCTTCTCCAGCAGTGGACTGCCCAAAACGATCGGCGGCGGCATCAATGCGCCGGATCGTTTCACGCCAGAACTCAGGGCTGAACGTCACGTTCAGAAAACCGGGGCCAGCCACTTCGACAGAGGCCAACGAAGTATCCTCATTCCGCAGGGCTTCAGCCATTTTCGCAGCCAACTCGCGCGGCGGCATCCCTGCGGCCTTGGCGGATACCAATGCAAGGTTGGAAGCCAAATCGCCGTGCTTGGGATCTTTGGAAGGTTCAATGACGGCCTTGTCCGGCCAAGGAAGGTTCATATTTTTCAGTACAGCCCTGAAAGAAGCCTCAAGATGCTGTTCGGCGCGCATGTAGTAATACCTCGAAATAGGAACGGTTAATAAAGATAGACGTAAAGCGGTTATTCTACCGCAACACCCGCAAAAGTAAAGTAAGCTGTCTTGAGGACTGCCCGCAGCCTTACGAAGCAACCGGAACGGAAAAAAGAAAAGCGCCCTTCCGAAACAAACTATCCTTAAGCTCTCCTCTTGGAACATGGTGGAAAGAAGCGCTCTAAAAACACCGGCTCGGCATAGTATGACTGTTTTATTTCAGTAGTATACTGAAAATACAGACTTTTTATCCAGTTTTTCTGCTGATGAACTCCATGATTAGGGCATATTATGAGTTATTCCTTTGGGATTTCAAGGAATAAAACATCAACTGTTTCCTATGACACTGCCAAAACACTTTCCCACGCCTCAACCGGTCAGCGTAACTTACGCTACCCCACTCTTTCCAAAACCCACCGGACATATTAACATCTCATCGAAGTACACCTGACAGATTTCCATTAAAAATAGTAGCTGCTGTAAAATGTGCGTTGAGAATCAACCGCCTGGGTCGTGTCAGCAATTAAATATAATAATTTGAAACTATTTAACTATTTTTAAGACTACAAAATATTTACAATAATTTAAAATAGTTACATACAATACGACGATGCAACCTAGAAAATAACCTCTTGGCCCCTCCCTCCCGATGGAAATTTTCCTTTCCATGTAAAAAGGCTACGGGCTGTCAGCAGTTCTTAGGAATTCCCTCACGTTACGATCGGTTCTGAAGGCGCCGATTCGTCAGCCGCGTAGGGAGGGCTGCAAAAGGATCTTCAGGCCATGGATGCTTCGGGTACCGCCCCCGCATTTCCGCTCTGACGGCTGGATATCCATTCTTCCAGAATCCTTTGAGATCGCGGGTGATCTGTAAGGGCCTGCCCGCAGGGGATAAGAGATGGACAAGAACCGGAACCTTCCCTTCAGCTACCGCAGGGGCTCCCTGCATACCGAACATCTCTTGGAGCTTAACCGCAAGGACTGGTACAATCCCTTCCGCTGATGCCTCGTAGTGCAGACGGACAAAGGAGCCTGAGGGGACTTCCATATGGGTGGGGGCCATCACATCAAGCTCACGTTGCTTGCGCCAAGGGAGCAACGCGTGAAGGGCCGCCGCCAGATCGATTTTCGAGAACTGAGAACGCCGTGATATGCCTTGTAAAAAGGGGATAAGCCAGTCTTCCAGGCCTGCTAAGAGCGTTTCTTCCGAAACATCGGGCCAGTTCCCGCCTTTGTCCACAGCCCGCAACAGCTCGACGCGCAGCCGCCACTGTTGCAATTCGTCCGTCCATGGCAAACAGGCCAATCCAAGTTCCCGGATTCCCGAAAGCACCGCTTGCGCCACCCGATCCGCAAGGGAAGGCCCGCCGCCGCTTCTCAAAGGAGTTTCTTCCAGAATAAATGCGCCGAAACTCACGCGCCTGCGCGCCGCCACTGCCTGTTCCCGGCTATCCCACACAACTTCTTCGGTTTCGGTAAATTGGGCATGATATAAAGCCTCAACCGTTTCCTGAGAAAGCGGCGCAGCCTGCCAAATACGCACATTACCGGAACCGCCGTTGACGGCCCCTACAGCCAACACAGGCTCGTCAGCCAACGAATCCGTATCGTCCAGAAAGCCGCCGCGCCCGTTGACCATACGGTAACTGCCCCGGCTCCGTTTCTGGGCAAGGCGATCCGGGTACGCCAAGGCGAGCAAGACACCGGCTTGTTCCTCTTCCGGTATATTCACAGGATTCCGGTGCGGCGATTCACCCGCCGCATCCACCAGCCGCCCTACTTGGCGGGCAGCCTCCCGGATCCGAAAAACGGCGGGCGTCCCCTGACCGTGTTCAAGCAGTGCCAGACGCGGGCGGATATCCGCATCGCGCAACCGCAGCGGATCACGCTCATCGGCCATTGCCGCCAACAGGCAGGCGGCCTTGCCAAGCCCAAGCGGTTTAGCGGCAAGAACCATATGCGCAAGCCGCGGATGCAAGGGGAGGCGGGCCATAGCCTTTCCCCGTGCGGTCACCCTCCACGCCGCATCGACTGCCTCCAAGCTGCGGAGTAATGGAAGGGCCTGATTGACCGCTTCCGCCGGGGGCTCATCCAGCCAGTGCAGGGAAGAAGGGGCGGCTATCCCCCATACGGCAAGCTCAAGGCACAGCGGGGCCATGTCGGCATCCAGTATTTCCGGTCGCATATGAGCCGCCATTCCCGCTTCGTCCCCTTGGTGCCACAGCCGGTAGCACACGCCAAGCCCCGTCCGCCCCGCCCGGCCTCTGCGCTGTTCGGCACTGGCAAGGGATACACGCTCCGTGACAAGCCGGGACATGCCCGTCCCCGCGTCAAAACGTACCGTGCGGGCCAAGCCGGAGTCGATGACCACCCGCACGCCTTCGATCGTCAGACTGGTTTCCGCAATGGACGTAGCAAGCACTATCTTCCGTAGCGGAGCCTGAACCGGCGCAATGGCGGCGTCCTGCTCCGCTGCGGGCAAATCGCCGTACAGAGGGCAAAGGTGTACGGTATCCGATCGTACACCTTGAAGTAACGCTTCAACTTTTCGGATTTCACCCACTCCCGGCAGGAACACAAGGATGCTGCCGTCCTCCTCCCGCAACGCGCGCCGGACAGCATCCGCAACCCATGCCTCCATAGACATATCAGTCCGGGGCAGTGGGAAGTAATACGTCTCCACAGGCCACGTGCGCCCCCCGCTCCGCAATACCGGAACCTCTCCGGGAAAATCCTGTTGCAGCAGCTTAAGGAGTGGCCCGGAATCCAATGTGGCCGACATGATCAGTAGCCGCAAATCGTCACGCAGGCCCTGTTGGCAATCAAGCGCAAGGGCAAGCCCCAAGTCGGCGTTCAGGCTGCGCTCATGAAATTCGTCAAAGATCAGGCAACCGACCCCCTGAAGTTCGGGATCTTCTTGAAGCATCCGGGTCAAGACGCCTTCCGTCACCACGGTAATCCGGGTAGCCGCGCTCACCCGGGAATCCAGACGTACACGGTAGCCTATGGTCTGGCCAACCTTTTCCCCAAGCAGGGAAGCCATATACCGGGCCGCATTCCGGGCCGCCATGCGCCGGGGTTCCAGCATCAGGATGCCTTTGCCGCCGAGCCACGCCGCCCGGAGCAATGCCAAGGGAACCCGTGTCGTCTTGCCCGCACCGGGCGCCGCTTCGAGTATACATCGGGTTCCGCCGCCCAATGCTTCAAGCAGATCCGGGAGCAGGGCCTCAATGGGAAGAACTTCTTTGGTATGATTGGACATGTCCCTCTCTAGCATGAATCCCACTTCCCGGAAAGTATGCCTCCCAACCATCGCGTGGCGAGCTTTTCCTTGAAGAGCGGCTTCGCCTGATCTATGTTCCGAATACCGCCTGAGCCACCGGATCGGGGAAGGCCGGGCGTTCATGAACCATTCTTATTTCTGGAGAGCGATATGTCCCTTATGGAAGCGCCGGAGCGCAACCTTGCCTTTGATCTTGTCCGTGTCACCGAAGCCGCCGCCCTTGCGTCCGCGCGCTGGCTCGGACGCGGCGACAAAAACGCCGGAGACGGCGCCGCCGTGGACGCCATGCGCCTGTCCTTCAATTCCTTGCCCATTGCGGGCAAAGTCGTCATCGGAGAAGGCGAAAAGGACGAAGCGCCCATGCTCTACAACGGCGAAATCATCGGCATGGGCAATGGGCCTTCCCTTGACATCGCCGTGGATCCCGTCGAGGGAACCAACCTGCTCGCTTATGGGCGTCCCAACGCCATTGCCGTCGTCGGGGCTGCTCCGGGAGGCAGCATGTACAACCCCGGCCCCAGCTTCTACATGCAAAAGCTGGTTGTCGGCCAAGCCGCCCGTGACGTCATCGATCTGGATGCGCCGGTCCATGTCAACCTCCGCCTCATCGCCAAAGCGCTGGGCAAGGATACCAACGACCTTGTCGTCTTCGTTCTCGATAAGCCCCGCCACCAGAAGCTTATTCAGGAAATCCGGGCCGTAGGCGCACGCATCCAGCTGCATACCGACGGCGATGTCGCCGGTGCCCTGATGGCCGTGGATCAGCGTTCCGAGGTCGATGTCATGATGGGAACCGGCGGCACGCCTGAAGGTGTACTGGCGGCCTGCGCCATCAAAGGCGCGGGTGGCGCCATGCTTGCCCGCCTCGATCCCCAGTCCGAAGCGGAAAAAGCCGCTATTCAGGAAGCGGGCATCGACCTTGCCCAAGTCCTTGATGCCGATACTTTGGTGCAGGGAGATGACGTCTTCTTTGCGGCCACAGGTATTTCCGGCGGCACGTTCCTGCGCGGCGTCCAGTTCTCCGGGCAGGGAGCCGTTACGCATTCCATGATTATCCGCAGCAAAACCGGAACGATGCGCTATATCGAATCGCATCACAACTGGAACAAGCTCATGCAGATCAGCTCCATCAAATACGATTAGTATACTATACGCCGGGACAAAGGGGCACTATCCTTTTGTCCCGGCGCAGTATGGACGCCGCCCCATCCCTTCAACAAGAGACGTGATACATGGCCCTTTTTTTCCGCTTCGGCCTTGCCTGTTTGCTGCTCCTGCTGACAGTATTCCCCACTTCGGCGGAAACGCTGTACAATCAGCCTCCGTTTTCCGAAAAGGAACTCA
This sequence comes from Bilophila sp. T19-St14, assembly GCF_059728385.1. NCBI lineage: Bacteria > Pseudomonadati > Thermodesulfobacteriota > Desulfovibrionia > Desulfovibrionales > Desulfovibrionaceae > Bilophila > Bilophila sp. T19-St14. The sequence continues at coordinate 415,667 of NZ_BAAGFT010000001.1, read as the reverse complement.
ACCAGTTTATCGCCGATCTTCCCCGTTTCCGTGCATGGATCAAAACCAATAAGGAAAAGGCCCACCCGATCGTCAATGAAGCGGGCGAACCCGATTTCCTTTATTCCGAGAACGCCGCCGGGCATATCAAGGCTGCGGGCTGGAAACCGGAACGCTTTTTCTGCATTATGGGGCGGGCCGCCGCCGCTGTCGCCATCATCCAGCACGGGGACGCCATCACGAAGGAGCCCCCCGTTGAAATGCCCAATGTGAGCGATGACGAACTCGACATTGTCCGGCGCAATCTTCCCGGCCTGCTCAAGGCCATCAGCCCGGCCCCAACCCCCAAAAAGTAGAGGTCAATATGTCCACTGTTCCCACCGCCGTTCTTTTCCCCGGTCAAGGTTCCCAAGAGCCCGGCATGGGCCGCGATGTTGCCGAAGCATCGAAAGAAGCCATGGAGCTCTGGAAAAAAGCTGAACAGATCAGCGGCTTTCCCCTGCGCGCCATCTACTGGGAAAGCGACGATGCGGCGCTTATGGCCGATACCAAGCACCTCCAACCCGCGCTGACGGTCGTCAATGTGACGCTGTGGCAGGCGCTTTCCAGAAAGCTGTCCCCCGCCTGCGCCGCCGGCCATAGCCTCGGCGAATACAGCGCGCTGGCTGCCGCCGGAGCCCTTTCCCTCGAATCGACCCTTGAATTGGTAAGCCTGCGCGGGAAGCTGATGGCGGACGCCGATCCTGACGGCAAGGGCGGCATGGCGGCAATCCTCAAGCTCAACCGCGAAGCCGTGAGCGAAATCGCCAAGGCCGCTGCGGAAGCCACGGGGGAAATCCTCATTGTGGCCAACCACAACACCCCGGCCCAGTTCGTTATCAGCGGGAACAAAGCGGCGGTGGAGGCGGCCCTCCCACTTGTTAAGGAAAAGAAAGGCCGGGCGGTTCCCCTTCCCGTCAGCGGGGCATTCCACAGCCCGCTGATGGATACGGCCGCACAGGAACTCGCCAAGGCGCTCAACAAGATGACGTGGACCAAGCCGCGCTTCCCCATTTACAGCAATGTAACCGGTAAGGCGGTGACGGATGGAGAAAGCCTGCGCGAACTCGCCGCCGTCCAGATGATTTCTTCGGTTCTGTGGATCGATACGATCGCCAACCAGTGGCACGACGGCATCCGTTCATGGGTTGAAGTGGGCCCGAAGGGAACCCTCTCCCGTATGGTCAAACCGATCCTCGACGCCGTTCCGGTGGAGGAAGAAGTTGCTGTTACGGCTGTTGGCTCTCTGGAAGCCGTAAACGCTTTCGCTTAATCCCTCCGCTCAGTTGAAGCAATCCACATAAAGATGTGGGGAGGACGTTGAAAAACGCCCTCCCCTCTCTTTTTATTGGATCAATCTCTTTACCGGGTCAGCTTGCGGAACTTCAAGCGGTGCGGCTGATCCGCATCCTTACCGAGGCGCTTCTTGCGATCTTCTTCGTATTCCGAATAGTTCCCGTCAAAAAAGACAACTGACGAATCGCCTTCAAACGCCATAATGTGCGTAGCGATGCGGTCGAGGAACCACCGGTCGTGGCTGACGACCAATACGCAGCCCGCGAAATTTTCAAGGCCGTCTTCAAGGGCACGCATGGTGTTCACGTCGATATCGTTGGTCGGTTCGTCAAGCAGGATGACGTTGGCGCCGGACTTGAGCATCCGGGCAGTATGCACGCGATTCCGCTCGCCACCGGAAAGAACGTCGACCTTCTTCTGCTGATCGGATCCGGTAAAGTTGAAACGGGAACAATAGGCGCGGGCATTGATTTCACGGTTGCCGAGCTTGATCGTCTCGGCACCGTCGCTGATCAGCTCATATACGGTCTTACCCGGCGTCAGGGATTCACGCTGCTGATCCACATACGCAAACTGGACGGTGTCGCCGATGGTCAGCGTACCCGCATCGGGCTTTTCCTGTCCCACAAGCATCTTGAAAAGTGTCGTCTTACCCGCACCGTTCGGGCCGATGATGCCCACGATAGCACCCGCCGGAATGATGAAATTCACATTTTCCATCAATTCCTTGTCACCAAGGGCCTTGCAGACGCCCACGGCTTCGATGACCTTTTTGCCCAAACGAGGCCCGGCAGGAATATAGATTTCCAGTTCGGGGGCCCGCTTTTCGCTCTCGTGGCTCAGCATGGCCTCATAGGCGTTGATGCGCGCCTTGCCCTTGGCATGACGGCCTTTCGGGGACATGCGAATCCATTCCAGCTCACGCTTGAGGGTCTTGCGGCGCTCATCCTCAGCCTTGTCTTCCTGAGCGAGGCGCTTTTCTTTCTGCTCCAGCCAAGAGGAATAATTCCCCTTCCACGGAATGCCGCGGCCGCGATCCAGTTCGAGGATCCACCCGGCGACGTTGTCGAGGAAGTAGCGGTCGTGGGTTACGGCAATGACCGTACCGGGGAAATTCTGAAGATACCGTTCCAGCCACGCCACGGACTCGGCGTCCAAATGGTTGGTGGGTTCGTCGAGCAGAAGGATGTCGGGGTTCTGCAACAGCAGGCGGCACAGCGCCACACGGCGCTTTTCACCGCCGGAGATGACGGAAACGGGCGTGTCACCCGGAGGGCACCGCAAGGCATCCATCGCCATCTCAAGCTTGGAGTCAAGATCCCATGCGCCCTTCGCGTCCATGAGTTCCTGTACCTGCCCTTGGCGTTCGATGAGCTTATCCATTTCCTCCGGCTCCATAGGCTCGGCGAATTTGGCATTGATCTCCTCGAACTCCTTGACCAAATTAACAAGCTCCTGCGCCCCTTCCTCAACGACTTCGCGGACGGTTCGCGTTTCGTTGACCAGCGGTTCCTGCTCCAAATAGCCGATGGTATAGCCGGGAGCCAGCACGGTCTTCCCCTCAAAGGCTTGATCCACGCCTGCGAGGATCTTCAACAGGGAGGATTTGCCCGATCCGTTCAGGCCGAGAACACCGATCTTCGCGCCATAAAAATAGGAAAGGGAAATATCTTTCAACACTTCACGCTGCCCATGACGCTTGGACACGCGGATCATGGAATAAATAATCTTGTCAGGTTCGTTGCTCATGAAATCTCCTTACAAAAAATGGCCCTGCCGCTGGACGCTCCACTTCAGCGGCAGAGTCTGGATGAACCCATGCCATGTTGTGCAATCACAGATGTCCGATTGTCTTTTGCCCTATTTTGCTTCGCTATGCAACCATTGGGGAATACGCCATTTGCACTTTCCTGTGCTTTCCTACAATATGCCTTCTGGGTTAGCCAAACAGTCAGTCGAACTTCGCCAAGGCGACTTTGACGGCTTCCTCAGACAGTAGGCCGTCTTATTTGCTCGACATGATTGAAAAGGCTACGGGTAAGACCATCTCCAGACGCGATAGCGACGAAACAGTGATGGCATTCGGAGCAACGCTCTCGTTTACATGGGGGATATTGATGCGTTTTCTTGCACCCTGCCTTGTTATCGTACTTCTGTTTTCCCTGTCGCCCATGCAGGCAGAGGGAGCATCAGACGCCACGGCAACCGTCCGGGAGGCTATCAGCGACCTTCTGGATGACTTCGATGATTTCAAAGACTCTGATGTATTTCGGCAATGCATATACGGGTGCGGCAGTAAAAATCCGGGCAGCGAATGGCGCAACAGGCTTATAACGCTCCAGCGTCAGGCCATGCGGCGTAAGGACGTCCCGACCTACCTTAAGGATGCCATCGGTGAACTGTGGCAGATGGGCCGGAGCTATGCCCGAGGCAATATCCGTAAAGCAACCGAACTGCGCCAGCGCGTTGAGGCTGTACTGGAAGACTAAAGATGGGAAAAACAAAATGCAAATAAAAGGAAGAAAAAGGATGTGCCTCTTTCTGGCACTGATTATCGTACTTTGTATGGGCTCACCGGCCTATGCCGAAACGCCCACCGCTGAAGCCCAAAAGAAAGTTGCCGCCTATCTCACACTCCTTGACGATATGTGCTTCACCAACCCCTTTTTGTCTGATGGCTTTACTCAAGACCCGGGAAAGAGTTGGAAAGAGGGCCTGGAAAAACTTGAAGCAGAGCTAAACGCCAACCCGGAAGTAGCACCTGCCGTCAGGGACACCCCTCGGCTCCTTATCCATCTTGGTTTTCAGACGTTTTATGCAAGGCACTGTCTTGCCGACAGCAACTGGGACAGAAAAAACGTGCTTGACAGGCTCGGCGAATACGCCGAAGGCATTTAATAAAGAAGGCTCTGTTATAGTATGTGGTTGTTTCATCTCCACAGTGTGGTGAAAATACAGCCTTTTTCCCAGTTTTTCCCTTGGCGGGATCCACGGCTAAGGCATTTTGCCGATTATCCCTTTGGAGTTTCAAGGAATAAAGCATCAATCATTTTCTTTAACACAGCCTAAAAGAAAGCATTGTGAGATTTTTGGGCTTTTGTTCATTCCCGCTTCTGCCACTAACTTCAGAAGCATATTTGATTTTTGAGGAGCAGAGGCCGTACTGCGTTTTGGCATCTGTCTCAACTTCTTCCATCCGCTATAGAAGGCCGGAAACGCTTATGCCTAACATGCGAATGTCGCACAAGCACTCTGCCTGTGGCCGTCAGCGCGGCTGTGTGACCGTATTAGCCGTATCTATCGGTACCCACCTTGATCTTATCAACGCTCCGCTCTGACCATACAAACGACAGCCGGTTCTCCCGATACTCCCATTGCCCTTTCTCCAACTCCGAAGCGCTGAGCAGTAAAGCCATATCGTTATTGAAGTACTGGCGTCGACCATCGGCGCAGTGTCGTTGTGGTGCGGTCATGTATATCCGACTAGTACCGTGCTAAGTCATGCACGGGACGGAAACGGAAGCGTAACGGCTACGATCAAAAACCTATGCACATTGCCCGACACCCTTTATTTGACTCGGCTTACCCCCAATCAGCTTGACATATTCAAGTTTTTGGTTATAGCTAAAAAGAATCAATCCCTTTAAAATAGGAGAGCAACCATGAAGCGTCTATTCGCATTGGCCCTTGCCGCTACCCTTGCTGCTCCCACCATAGCCGTAGCAGGTTTTCAGGGGCCGAGTTCCGCTCAAGGGGGAGGCTTCCAAGGCCCCACTACCGGCATTGAGGCCGATACTGTAGCCAAAGCTCAAAAAAGCTGGGACGACGCCCGTGTCGTGCTCACCGGGAACATCACCCAACGGGTTGCCGGCAGCGACGACAAATACATCTTCAAGGACGCCACGGGCGAAATGATTGTGGAGATCGATTTCGAGCTGTTCGCAGGCCGAACCGTTACTCCCCAGAATAAAGTACGTCTCTCCGGCAAAGTGGACAAGGACTTTATGGAATCCCCTAAGGTTGACGTAAAGGTTCTTGAAATCCTGTAACGGGAGATCCCAAAACATCCTCTTAGGGTACATTGCTGTTCTGAAATGAAATGGGGGGAAGGAAAGAAAAGCCTTCCCCTCTTTTTCCTAGCTAAAAAGAGGGCTAGCTACCCCAAAAATGCCAAGCTGACAGTTAAAGAGGCATTTACGCGTATGAGTATGTTCTCTTTTGAAACAATACCGCTAATATTTATATAGCTATATAGTTATATAAATATATTTTAACCCATTACAGACAGAAATTTTTTATCCAGTGGACAAAGCCCCAGCCGGATACGGACTCGCCATCTCATTCCCATCTTCTGTTCTGACCACTTCATTTCGGGCTCTTGCGTATAGCCACGAAACGCGTTAGGAGGAACCTTCTTTTAACAACAGCGTGGCGAAAGGACTGTTATGAGCAGCACACCAGACGAAATCACTATTGAATACGAAGAGTCCGGGCAGATCCTCATCAAGGAGCTGGACAAGGTCATCCTCTCCAAAGGGGCATGGACAACTATTCTTTTCCGCTATCAGGAACTCGACGCGGAAACGGGTGGATACGGCCCGGACAAATATGCTATCCGCCGTTATCAGAAGTCGGGGGGCGAGTACCGTCAAAAATCCAAATTCAACATCTCCAGCGCGGAACAGGCTCGCAAGATTGTGGACGCCCTCTCCGGCTGGCTTGCGGACGCTTGATGCACATCTTTGCCAAAATGCTTTCCGCCGTCCTTGTGACGGCTTTTTTCGTTTTCCAGACAACCTTCTCCCATGCGGAAGGCTTGTTTTCAGCCACCGTGACGCAGTGTACGGATGGGGACACGCTTGTGCTTGATACGGGGCAGCGCGTCCGCCTTGCCGGAGTCGATACGCCTGAAAAAGGTTTCAAGGACACTCCGCCCCAATATTATGCCCGCGAGGCGGCGCGCTTTACCTGCGAACGGACAAGGAAACAGCGGGTTAAGGTTATCCCGCTTTCCGGGCCGTCCCGCGACAGGTATCAAAGGCTCGTCGCTGAAATCATCCTTCCCGACGGGCGTTCCCTCAATGAACAGCTCCTTCTCCACGGTATGGCCTCTTTTTACGCGCATAAGAACCTTCCCAGCCAACTGGTGCGCCGCCTGACCGCAGCCCAAAAGGAGGCGCTGGACAAGCGTACCGGCTGTTGGGCGTTCGTCCTGGCCCGCCCTCAGGCTCAGCAACCCTACATAGGCAATAAGAACAGCAAACGCTTCTTCTCCCAACCATGCCTGCGGACGATTACTCTTTCAAAAAAAAATCAAGTCCGCTTTTCAGATCTTGAAGAGGCTTTCAGGGCTGGCTATGCACCGGCAAGGCAATGCGGTATCTGGCCATCCGCGGAGTAAGGGGCTTTCCTGCACGCCGCCAAAAGGATACTCTGTCTTCATGAATACAGAAACGTGGAGGCAAAGATGTGGAACGCCGAAACAGCCCGATTCCTACATGACTGGTATGCAACGCCTGAGGGAACCTATGCCATCGCTCAGGAAAACCGCCTTTTTCAACACTTGATCTCTCAGTGGCCCCGGCGCGGGCATACGCTTCTGGACATAGGATGTGGTGCAGGTATCTTTTTGGAAATGCTCTGGCACTATGGATTTGATGTCACGGGCTTTGATACAAGTACCGAACTGCTCGACATGGCGAGGGAACGACTGGGAAACCGGGCTGAATTCCAACTGGGCCACCCGGAACATCTTCCTTTTGATGATGAAGAGTTTGATTACGTAGCTCTGCTTACCGTATTGGAATATATGGACAACCCGGAAGACGTGCTGCGCGAAGCCATCAGAGTTTCCCACCGCGGCGTCATCATCGGTTTTATGAACAGTTTCTCGCTCTACCAGATACAGAGGCGCTTGTACCGCCCGACCCTTGAGTTCCGGCACAGACGCCATAACCTGAACTTCTGGTCGCTGGCCCGTATGGTCAGGCGGATCTGCCCTAAAGCCGCCCTATCCCCCCGCTCCGTATTGCTTGGCCCGCCAATCACATGGAAGAAAGAAGGTTTTTGGGGGAAACTCAACAGCCTCCAAACGCCGCTTCCCATCGGGGGCTATCTCGGCATTTGCATCGACACCATGCCGCGTGTTCCTCTGACGCCTTTATTCCTTCGCGCCAAAGAGAAAGCATTCAAAGTTTATGCGGGACTCCAGCCCGAGGCCAACCGTGAAGGGGCACCATCCCGGCCTTGATGTATGTCCCCACTCTTGGAGCACTCCAAGAAACGGCTGCACTTTTAGCCGCCCCCTTTTTGAGAGGCATGGCTCAGGCAAAGGACGGAGATTCTCCCGTCCTTTCCATTACCCACACGGCAATAGTGCTCCTGCCGTCCACAGCCGCCGTAGCCGAACACCTTCTCCCGGCCCAGCCAACCATCGAAACGCTCCAGCGGCGCATATTTCCTTAAAATGCCGATCCCGGTATCCGGCAGTATCCTACCCTTGAGAGAAGCGCACACGAAAACGGTTTCCGCCTTCCCAGTGCTCATGCATCACTTTCCAACCCAAACGTTCACAGCCCCGTAGCACAAGCGATAGCCCCAGCCCGCTGCCGGGGCTTTTGCTGGTTCCGCGCACGCCCCGTTCAAACATGCGTGCGCGCACATCAGGATCGATGACGGGGGCGGTATCCGTCAGAAGCATTTCCTCCGTGCGCAACTCCAACAGAATGCGGCCCTGTTCGGTATAGCGACATGCGTTGTCGAGCAGATTGTGCAAAACCATAGCAGCCAGCTCAGGGCTTCCCAAAACCGTCAGACGATCGGGCAACAGGCTGGAAAAGGTGACAGGCCTCCCGCGCAAGCGTTCCCGAATCTCCGCCTCTTCCTGCCTCGCCAGCGCACAAAGATCGAAAGGCCGGAACTCCAACTGCTCCGGTTTACGCGCGAGAAGCAGCATTGTACCAACCATCGCCGTCATGGACTCGACTGTACGCTGCATTCTGACCACAATCGGAAGCAGTTTGCCATCTCCGCTCAAGCGGCTTTCCAAAATCTCCACCCCGCCCTGCAATACGGTCAGCGGAGTGCGCAACTCATGGCTGACGTCCCCAGTAAATAGCTGTTCCCGGTTTAAAAACTCCCTTAATGCCTGCTCCCTTCCTGCGAACGCCCGCGCCAGATCTCCGACCTCATCATCCCGACAACACAACGGCGTGTCATCCAGTGCTTCGCCCCGGTTGACCCTGCCGGTCAGCTCGACAAGCGGTGAAACCAGCCGGCGGCTCAACCAGTAGGCCAGCAACCCTGCACCGATCAGGCTCCCCACGACACATGCCAGCGCAATGTTGGCCATCACTTCTTCCAGATCGTCAAGATCCTTGATCTTGCCGACAATGGCGTATTCTTGCCCCTCTTTGTTCCTGTATGTCATGGCATAGCGATCCCGCTTGATGCGCACAAGTTCACGCACTTTGGAACGCTCCGGACGCAAATCATCAGGAATGGCTTCCCCGACGTACCATCTTACCTTCAGCTCCTTTGCGAGCACCTTACTGTCTACGGAAAGCCTTTCCCCCTTGCGGAGCGCATCCCCTTCCTCTGCGGCTATGAGCAGACGCATGATCGGTTCCATATGCCAGCGAATGACATGGGTAATCGCATAATCATATGAAAGATAGGCGGTTAGGCTGAATATGCCTCCGGTTACCAAGGTCAAGATGAGGAACGCTTCCGCGATACGCCTGCTGAGTGACCGGGCCCTGACACGCCGCACCGTCCGATCGCGCAATGCCGTCAGCGGACGGGAAAAGGCTATTGCCCGCCACAAGGCGCCGCAGCCGGCACGGAACCCAGTAAGAAGCAAAGGGATTTTATTCATGCCGAACCAATGTATAGCCTACATGAGGGATAGTCTTAAGGAGCGGACAGGTAAACGGTTTATCCAGCTTTTGCCGCAATTCATGGATATGGGTACGCAAAGCATCGCTGTCCGGCGGAGAATCCCCCCAGATGGCTTGTTCAAGTTCCGTTCTGGGGACGACGGTTGGAGCGGCCCGCAACAATGTCTCCAAAATGACGAACCCCGTGGGGCTCAAGCGCAGGGGAACCCCGCTCCGGGTTGCGCTGTGGGCCGCGGGATCGAGCTCAATATCTTCCCAGCGTAAAACGCTGCGGGTTTGCCGCCCCTGCGCACGGCGCACCAGTGCACGCAGCCGGGCGTCCAGCTCTTTCATCGAAAACGGCTTGACCAGATAGTCATCAGCTCCGCAATCAAGGCCCGTCACGCGATCCGCAACCGTATCACGGGCCGTCAGCATGAGGATAGGGGTCGGATCGGTATGGTCTTCCCGTAATGCTCGGCATACCGCCAACCCATCCATCCCCGGAAGCATGATGTCCAAGACGATGACGTCAAAGGTACCCGCTACCGCCATCTCCAATCCGATATGGCCATTGGCGGAACAATCGAGCTCATAGCCGAGAGGCTCAAGGAATGCGTATAAATTTGCGGTAATATCTTGGTTGTCTTCAATAATCAGTGCACGTATCCGACCTGCTTCCATACGCCCCTCCACTTCCCTCAAACAGCCTTCCGGCAATGCCCATAAATAAAAGGCGAGCACAGAGGATTTCCGTGCCCGCCTCCCAAACGAACTACTTCACGATTTCAAGGTACCGTACGTCCACTTCATTGGCGCGCCCCTGCTTCTTGTGATCCACCTCGCCCGTCAGCCTCACCCGCGTCTCCGGCGTTACCCTATTGGAACCAAAGATCCGCTGGCCGATTTCTACCGTTACCTGTCCAGAACCATCTTGGAATACATACTTATTTTTGCTGAGACGTTCCAGAATGTTGCCTTCCAGCGTGCAGGTGGTATCATCAAGAGCATTTTGTACCTGCGCCGCTTTCGTAATGGTCTGAGGGCCGGGGCCGGCAAACCCGCCAGTACTGGCATTAGGCCCCTCAAAACCCGCAAAAGCGGGAACAGCCAAAGCCAAAGAAAGCAGCAAAACCATGATGTAACGCATACGGACACTCCTTTATTGGGGTTCTCATTCATTGATGTGGCCATCATGCTATACCGGGTGTGAAGAGAATGTTAAGAGCGAAAAAATTCCCTCAAGCGGCCTCCCTTACCCTTTGCATCCCCATCACCATGAGGTGTCCTTTCTTACCAGTGTATTCGTAAGGCTCTGTCATAGCATATGATTGCTTCATCTCCACAGTATGCTGAAAGTGCAGCCTTCTTGTCCATTTTCCCCTTGTCGGAATCCGCGGCTAGGGCTCTTTGTTGATTATCCCTTTGGAGCTTCAAGGAAAAAACATCAACCCTTTTCTACGGCGCAGCCATTCGCAATAAAAAACGGAATGGCCCAAATGTATTTTTTGCGGCCCCGGCACGCTACCAGCCATCAGCGTATCCCCTGAGGGACTCCGGCCCCGTTGAAGGCAACCCCTTGTTTTCCACCCGATACTATTGCACACTTTATACTCTGGAGGTGCAGCCATGACCAAGCACGATAGTCCTGTTTCATCCGGTAAGCAGCCTCTGTTCGCCCCCTTCGCTGTTCCAAAGATCGGAAATATAACTACGGCATGGCACGAAATACTGCATCTTGGCACCAAACTCCACCACTCCGCCGGAAGCATCGTCAAAGTTGAGGGCGAAACCTGCTTTGATCTCTTCTACATCGGGGAAGGGAAAGTCCATGTAGTTTTCGACACGATCGACGGCAGGGTGCGCTCGGTCGTTTCCTTTGAAGCGGGAAGCATCTTCAACCTCGCCCCCGCAGCCACCCGGCGTGAGGCATCCGGCCAGTACCAGTGTATGACCGACGCCGTGATCTGGCAAATTCCGGGAAAAGTGCTGCACGATCCCTCTTTTGCCGCCCAGTATCCCAACCTCATGCTTTCCGTCATCGAGCTGCTCGGCACACTAGTCCTCACCTACCACACTTACCTCACTGACATGCTTATGGATGATTTCGTCATCCGTTTCAGCCGCTTTCTCATTTCTCTCAGCCTTGAGCGGGGGTCTGACAACTTCCCCCTCGGCATGACGCAGGAACAGCTCGCTTCCGTATTCGGCGTCCATCGCGCTACGCTGGCACGGGCAATCCAGTACCTAAAACAGGAAGCCATCATTGCCTGCTTTACCTGCCGCCATGTGGAAATCATTGATATGGAACGGCTGCGCCATATGGCGCACCTGTAAAACCGTTATTTGTGAAAAAATATTTATTTAGTTTATTTTTATTTTAATAAAATTATTTCAATATAGTATAAAAAAGAAAAAAGCTCGTTATTCTTCATGACGGGCTTTTTTTGCGTTTTGTCGCATATGCGATAGCCATATCCGCCCATATTGTGAAAGAAAGAACACATAAAGGCATCTCATGATGCCCCGGCTTCGGAAAACACTGTTTGCTCAGGAGGAAATGAATATGCCCCCAGTCATCGACAGGAACAAATGCATTGGTTGCGGCGTGTGTGCGGACGTGTGCCCTCTCCAAGTCTTTCGCCACGAGCCCAAGAAGGACAAAATTCCTGAAGTGCGCCGCCCTTATGAATGCTGGCACTGTAACGCCTGTGTTCTTGATTGCCGGGCCAAGGCGATTGAGCTCCGGCTTCCGCTAACGCATATGCTGCTCTATGTGGATTCTGATTCCCTCAAACCCAAAGAATAACGCAGCAGTATCCTTTTATCCTTCGGAGGTACCATCATGATCCCCATCAAAGAAAAGCTGGAATCGGACGTTCTTATTGTCGGCGGCGGCATTGCCGGGCTTATGGCCGCTATTGCGGCGGCGGATAAAGGCGCGAGCGTGACCCTATTGGACAAAGCCAATACGAAACGCAGCGGGGCGGGGGCCACGGGCAACGACCATTTTCTCTGCTATATCCCGGAGAAGCATGGCTCCATCGATGTGGTCTATGAGGAATTCATGGACAGCCAAAACGCCACCAGCAACGACACGCCGCTTGTCATGCGCTTCCTGGAAACCAGCCCCACCATCGTCAACATGTGGAACGACTGGGGCATCAACATGAAGCCCACAGGGGATTTCCACTTTGAAGGCCATGCCTATCCGGGGCGTCCGAAAATCTTCCTCAAGTATGACGGCCACAATCAAAAAAAGGTGCTCACGGAACAGGCCAAGAAACGAGGCGTCCATATCGTCAACCACTCGCCGGTACTGGAACTGTTCCGTGATGCGGACGGAGTCACCGGAGCTCTGGCCCTCGACATTTCCTCCGACGAGCCGGCCTACCGCATCGTAAAGGCCAAAGCGGTAGTGGTCGCCACAGGATACGTCAGCCGCCTGTTCACGACCGATCCCACGCCGAGCCAGATGTTCAACACGAACATGTGCCCTTCCGGGACCGGCGACTCCATCGCGCAGGCGTGGCGCTTGGGGGCCCATCTCGTCAACATGGAAAAGACCTACCGCCATGCCGGGCCCCGGTTCCTCGCCCGCTGCGGCAAGGCCACATGGATCGGCGTCTACCGCTACCCCAACGGCAAGCCCATCGGCCCGTTCATCACCAAACCCAATGTGGAAACCGGCGACATGACCAGCGACATCTGGGCGTCCGCCTTTACCGATCTGAAGCTCAACGGCACGGGCCCCGCCTATATGGACTGTTCCGGCGCGAGCCCAGAAGACCTTGAACATATGCGCTGGGCCATGCGGTGCGAAGGGCTCACCGCGCTGCTCGACTATATGGACAAGGAAGGCATCGATCCCGGCAAACATGCCGTGGAATTCGGACAGTACGAAGCCAACCTCTGTACCAACGGCATCGAAATCGACATCAACGGCGAGAGCAATATCCGCGGCCTGTTCGCGGCGGGCGACATGATGGGCAACATCAGCGGCGACATCGGCGCTGCGGCGGTCTACGGCTGGATCGCGGGGCATCACGCGGGGGACTACAAAACGCTTGGACAGCCCGCTGATGTGGACGGGACGCCTTTCTGCCAAGAACGCATGGCTTTTTTCAGCGGCCTGTATGAACGCAGCGGCGGCGCGTCATGGCAGGAAGCGAACTTTGCTCTCCAGCAGATCATGACCGAATACGCGGACTGCGGCCCGCACCGTCTGCGCTCCGATACGCTGTTGACGGCAGGCATCAAGTATCTCGGCGACCTGCGGAAAAAAATCAACAAGGAAATGTCGGCATCCGACTCCCACGAACTGATGCGCGCTGCGGAAGTGCTCAATCTGCTCGATCTCGGCGAAGCGCTCATGATTGCGGCACGTGAGCGCAAAGAAAGCCGGGGACGTCATTTACGGGCCGATTTCACCTTCACGAACCCTTTGCTCCGCGACAAGTTCCTCCGCGTCTGGCAGGAAGACGGTACGCCCCGCACGGCATGGCGCGACCGCCTGAAATAGGCAACACGCCGGGGAAACAACCTCCCCGGCTCCGCCATACGGCCGCCCTTCCCAATTGCTTTTCAAAATTCCGCCAGAATTCCGAAGCATACCGGTAAACGCCCATACATTCCCTGTCCGGTCAGGCCATTCTTCCCTCATACCAACAGAGGTCGTTATGAATCCCGTTCAGGCTCTCAAGTGGACCATGACCCTGCTTATCCCTTGCGGCATCTATTTCCTTTCTCCACAAGAGGTTTCGCCGCATTTCCCACTATACATGGGAATTACCAGCGCCGCCATCATAGCGTGGGCGCTCAATGTATTCCCCGCCATCGGCGTGGCGGCGATGCTCACGTTCGCCTATATCCTTTGCGGCGTAGCGGATGCCGAAGTCGTATTCGGGCCGTGGGCTACCGTGCTCCCGTGGCTGAGCTTCGCGGCGGTCATCATTGGCGAAGGCATGGAAAAGACGGGGCTGGCCAAGCGGCTGGCCTTGCAATGCCTCAAGCTGACCGGCGGCTCCTTCAACGGTCTTGTGGCGGGATTCTTCCTCGCCGGGCTCGTGCTCGTCGTCATCCTGCCCTCGATCCTCGCCCGCGTAGTCATCTTCTGTGCCATCGCCGTAGGCATTATTCAGGCGCTCCAGCTTGATGCCAAGTCCCGTATGTCGTCCACCATCGTCATGATGGCTTTCTTTGCGGCGGCGGCCCCGCAGTTCATGTTCCTGCACTCTTCGGAGTCCTTCATCTGGGCCTTCGGGATGATGCTCAAGGGGACGGACAAGACCGTCAACTTTTGGGATTATGTCTATCAGGCAACATTCATCAATTTGATATACTACGCTTTGTCCATGGCAACGGTCTACATCGTGAAGGGGCGCGAAACGCTTGTTTCCGGGGCATACTTCTCTACGTTCATCGAGCAAAGCCGCCGTGAAATGGGCCCCATCCAACCTCGTGAGATCAAGCTGCTTATTCTCGTCCTCGGCATCATCCTCGGCTTCATGCTGGAGCCCCTGACTCATATTGATCCCGTATACGTCTGTTGCGTGCTGGCACTCCTGAGCTACCTGCCCGGTATCAATGTCCTTGACCGCGAGAGTTTCAGCAACCTGAATATCGTATTCCTCGTGTTCATCACGGGCTGTATGGCTATCGGCTTTGTCGGCGGCAGCGTCGGCGCGAACAAGTGGGCCGTGGCGAGCATCGTGCCCCTGCTTCAGGGATGGGGCGAAACCATGTCCGTCGTATGCGCCTATATCGCCGGGGTCGTCATCAACTTCCTGCTGACCCCGCTTGCAGCGACGGCCGCGTTTACGCCCGCCTTCGGAGAGCTGGGGACGGCCATGAACGTAAACCCGCTCCCGCTGTTCTACGCATTCAATTTTGGCTTAGACCAATACATCTTCCCGTATGAAGCCGTCTACTTCCTCTATATTTTCATCACTGAAAAGGTCCTGCTCCGCCACATCGCAACCGCCTTGGCGATCCGTATGCTCATCGTAGGAATCTTTGTCGTCGTGCTTGCCGTACCCTATTGGAAGGGTATCGGCCTAATGTAGCACGCTCAAAAATGGCGGGAGCCCCCTGCTGGTTCTCCCGTTCACCTCTCCATTTCCAGCCACCCGATGTGTTGCCCCAGATAGATTTCCGGGGCAACATTTCTGTCTATGCTGTACGATAGCTTACCCATCTTTCATACTTTTCGCCTTTGGCTGATCGTTCTTACAACGCATTATTGACACGCCTGTTTTCGTCTCGTACCCTCTATGAGAAAAATTACGAAAACCTATTCTCAATGCGGCTTCAAGCGGCTTGGATCTTATGAGCATCATAGCTCCCTTTATTGACCTTTACCTTTTATATCCCATGAATATTCAGCCTTTTACCTGACGACTCCCCGCAAGGTGCATGGAATGCGCTTTCCTGTCTGCGTCGGGTCTGGCAAAGCCTCAGCCCCTTCATGGGAATGGAAAGCACCGCCTTTAACCCAAACCATATTGTCTCCACAAACAGGTGCAACCGACACGACGCGGAACTATTGGAAAACCGTCATGAAATTTCCAAATGGTTGCCCTAGAAAAGGACAACGCGGCTCTTGAGGATGAAAGATACATGCCGTGTAGCTTTTCTCCCACGGGACATCATAAAATGAGGCGAATATGATCACGTTATCCGAAGCGGTACTTGAAGAATTGAAACGCCTAAGAGGGCGTACCGAACGTACGTTTCGCATTGAACCCGGATGTAGTTGCTGCCACAGCCCGACGTTGGAATTGATTCTGGACGAACCTGAAGACGACGATGTAACCATGGAAGTTTCCGGTTTTACGTTCTGCATCAAGAAGCATATGCTGGCTCAGCTCGGCAGCGTCCACATTGAAGCCGACCATGTAGAGGGATACCGGATATCCTCGGAACGGTCACTCTCCTCCTTTGTCAAAAACGGGCGCTTTTGCGCTTCATAACTCTACCCATAGAAAAGGCCGGAAACATTCCGGCCCTTTCATTTTATCCGCCAAAGCGGACTCTCTTGATACTCGCGCCGGTTCACTCCATTTATGGAACTCCACCTTCAGCATGCTCTCCTCCCTGAGCCGACCCCCAAACGCCTCCGGTCAGAAGCGAATCTCTGTAGTTCCCCAGCCCACGGACAAAGCAATAGGAATATATGGCCATGCCGAGGTATTCACCTTTTCGATGACTTTCTAAAAAATTCATTTTGAATTTCAGATAGTTGAAACACAATTTTCATTGCAAAAGCGAATGCCTCGTCATGCCTGTGATCTTGCCCTCTTCCCGGCTCTCCGCTATCTTACGCCAAGATACGGTATCGGCCCGTTTCCTTTTCGATACCACCAACGAGGAGATAGACAAATGCCCTTGCCCATGCCTGAAGAGGAAGAACTACACCGCTGTCCTCACGGAGAACGATGCCAAGCCCTAATGCTGTGCTCTCTGGACTGTGCAACAAGTGGCGCCCACCCAGACAGGAAAACAAAGGCCGATGGCCGGTTTATCGTAACTCCGTGGTGGTGCATCCATAAGTGCAAATGGTTTTCGGAACACAAGAACGAAGTGCCCAAAAAGCCCTGATCCGTCGAATAGAAAAGGCTGTGTTGTAGAAAATGGTTGATGCTTTTTTTCTTGAAGTTCCACAGGGATAACCGGAAAAATGCCTTAGCCGCGGAGCCCGCCAAGGGGAAAACTGAAAAAAGGCTGTATTTTTCACCGTACTGTGGAGATGAAACAACCGTATACTTATAACAGAGCCATAGAAAAAATCCCCCAAACAAACGCTTGGGGGATTTTTTATCAAACAGCCGCTTCAGAACTTACTTCTTCAGCCAAGGCATGAGGGCACGCAGTTTGCTGCCCACCTGTTCGATCTGGTGATCGTTTTCGATACGGCGCTTCGCCTTAAAGCTCGGGTAGCCGCAGCCACATTCAAGGATGAAGTCACGAGCGAACGTACCGTCCTGGATTTCGCTCAGAACCTGCTTCATGGCCTTGCGGGTTTCATCGGTGATAATGCGGCGACCGGTACGGTAGTCACCGAATTCGGCGGTGTCGCTGATGGAGTAACGCATCTTGCCGAAGCCACCTTCATAGATGAGATCAACAATAAGCTTCATCTCGTGGCAGCATTCAAAATAAGCGATTTCAGGCTGATAACCGGCAGCAACCAGCGTTTCGAAGCCGGCCTTGATCAGTTCGGTCACACCACCGCACAGGACGGCCTGTTCGCCGAAGAGGTCGGTTTCGGTTTCTTCCTTGAAGGTAGTTTCGATCACGCCGGAACGCGTCCCGCCGATGCCCTTGGCATAGGCCAACGCCTTCTGGGTGGCTTCGCCGGTGGCGTCCTGATAGACGGCAAACACGCAGGGAACCCCGCCGCCTTCCGTGAAGGTGCGGCGAACCAGATGACCGGGGCCCTTGGGAGCCACCATGAACACATCCACGTCTTTCGGAGGCTCGATCTGGCAGAAATGAATATTGAAGCCGTGAGCGAACACCAGAGACTTACCGGGCTTGAGGTTCGGAGCGATGTCTTCGCGGTACACGCGGGCCTGATGCTGGTCGGGCAGCAGGATCATGATCACATCAGCGGCAGCGGCAGCTTCCGCGGCGGACATGGGGGAAAAACCGTGCTCCTTGGCAAGAGCGTAGTTGGCACCACCGGGACGCTGACCAACAATCACGTTTAGGCCGGAATCACGCAGATTCTGGGCATGCGCATGGCCCTGGCTGCCGTAACCGATGACGGCAATGGTCTTGTTTTTGAGAAAATCCAGGTTCGCGTCCTGTTCATAGAAGGCTTTCATGTTCTCTCCTTAACTGGTAACTCCAAACATTCCGAAAACACGGCCCAACGCGGACCGTCCCAGAATCACCTGCGGGCATGCGCCTAAAAGCGGATTGCTCGAAAACTCAAAATACACAAGAGCGCAGAGGCTGGCAATATCCCCCTCTCCATAAAAACATAACGGATGCTATACGGAAAAGGGGGAAATCCAATCCACTACGGCTGTTTTCGAAGCCAGAAACAGCAATTCAAGAGATAAACGCTAAAAAAGCGGCCCGCGAAAATTTCCACGGGCCACTTACAAAATCGTTTAGATATCGTCGCTCTGCATCGTACGCCGGACAGCAAGCGTTCCCGTACGGGCAAGCTCCTTAATGCCGAACTTCTGCAGCAACTGAATAATCGCCTGCAACTTGGAGTGATCGCCCGTTGCTTCCAACGTCAGGTCGGTAAGGCTCACGTCCACGACCTTACAACGGAAAATATCCGCTATGCGGAGCACCTCGCCGCGCTTGGATTCTTCCGCGTGAACCTTGATGACCATCATTTCCCTTTCAACATAGGCCATGCCGTAAAAGTCGACGACCTTGACGACGGTCACCAGCTTGCGCAACTGCTTGACGATTTGTTCGATGATCTGCTCGTCGCCGCTGGTGGTGATGGTCATGAGAGAAACCCCATCCTCAAGGGTGGGGGCCACATTGAGCGACTCAATGTTGAAACCGCGACCACTGAACAATCCCGCCACGCGAGAGAGGACGCCCGGTTCATTCTCAACAAGTACAGACAAAACGCGCCGCATTCTTCCTCCAAGAGCTGTTAAAGTTCACCCAAGAGGGCAACACCTATACGATCAACATCTCGTCCAGCGAGGCCCCGGCCGGTACGATGGGAGAAACATTCTCTTCCCTATCCACCAGCACGTCAATAACAGCGGTCCTCGGTGAAGCCAGAGCCTTGGGCAACAGCTCCTCAAGCTCTTCTTCCGTCGTAATGCGATAACCTTCCGCGCCATACGCGTCCGCCAGCTTCACGAAATCGGGCTGCCCCTTCATGTCCGTGGCGACGTAGTTGGCATCATAAAAAAGTTCCTGCCACTGGCGAACCATGCCGAGATGCCGATTATTCAGAATGAGGATCTTGACGGGAAGCCCATTTTCGACAGCCGTCATCAGCTCCTGAATGTTCATCTGGATGGAGCCGTCTCCCGCGACATCGACAACAAGGCGATCCGGAAAAGCCAGCTGAGCCCCGATTGCGGCGGGAAGCCCATACCCCATCGTGCCGAGGCCACCTGAAGTCAAATACGTCCGCGGCTTATGGTACTTATAGAATTGGGCCGCCCACATCTGGTTCTGCCCCACTTCCGTGGTGATGATGGCTTCGCCCTTCGTGATCTCGTACATGCGTTCAACGACCTGCTGCGGCTTCAACACATCGCCCTTGGCCCATGAAAGCGGATGCTCCTTTTGCCATTCCAGCACCTGCCCCATCCAGTCCGCATGATCCCCTGCCCAGTCCTTCTGGGCATGACCGGATTCCAGAATGGAACGCAACCCCTGCAAGGCGCTGAGCGCGTCGCTCACAACCGGCACTTCCACCCGGACGTTCTTACGCAATGTCGTCGGGTCGATGTCGATGTGCACGATTCGCGCGTTGGGAGCAAACTGGGACAATTTACCCGTAACGCGGTCATCAAAACGGGCTCCAACAGCCAAAATGACGTCGGCCTGAGTCACGGCACGGTTTGCCGCAAAAGTTCCGTGCATGCCGAGCATGCCTATCCACAGCGGATCATCGCCGGGGAAAGCCCCCAAGCCCATCAGCGTAGAGCAAACCGGAGCGTGCATGAGATGAGCCAACGTACAGAGCTCCTCTGCCGCATTGGCCATAATCACACCACCACCGGCCACAATGAGCGGTTTTCTGGACGTAACGAGGACATCCATCGCCCGCCGGAGCTGGTTCAGGTTGGCCCGGAACGTGGGACAGTACGACCGCATCACCACATCTTCCGGCCAAACGAATTCACAGCTTGCCTGCTGGATGTTCTTAGGAATGTCGACAAGCACAGGGCCGGGACGCCCGGAGCGCGCCAGATAGAAAGCCTTCCTGACAGTTTCGGCCAAGTCTTTGACGTCTTTGACCAAAAAATTGTGTTTCGTGCAGGGTCGGGTGATCCCTACAATATCCACTTCCTGAAACGCATCATTTCCGATAAGCGGCGTGGATACTTGCCCCGTAAAAATAACCATGGGGATGGAATCGCTGTAGGCCGTCGCAATCCCCGTCACAGTATTGGTCGCACCGGGGCCGGACGTAGCGAGACAAACCCCAACCTTTCCGCAAGCCCGCGCATAGCCGTCGGCGGCATGGACAGCACCCTGCTCATGCCGCACGAGAATATGGCGTAGATCCGGGTGGTTGGACAGCTCATCATAAATATCAATGACAGCCCCGCCGGGATAGCCGAAGAAAAGGTCAACACCTTCACGCTTCAGACTTTCCAAAAGGATCCTAGCCCCGGTGCACAACATTAGTTGCCTTCCTGTTCGTTATAGCCGTCGAGGATGGCGTGCAGGCGCGTCTTCCCTTCAAGCTTCTGTTTCTTCAGCTGCTTTAACGTCTGTTCTTCCGTAGGCGTGCGATAGACCTTGGCTTCGAGCTTTTCTACCTGCTTTTCATAAAGAATATGGTCTTCCCAGAGTTCTTTCAGTTCAGGATTGACGGCGGCGTACTTTTCCAGAAGAAGAAGCTCACGCTGTTCCATAAGACTTTCTCCAATAATAGAGGTTTGAAAACGACACTGGAACGCGACGCTGTGCGTTACCGTTCCTTAAATGCATAGCCCAAAAAACGAGGAAAGGGAATGCCAATTCATGGCTGACTCCCAGAAAGGCGCTTTCTTCCTTTGCTGACGGCCGCCCCTTCTTTCTATTTTCACAGCTTACAACATGGCCGCATACTGGAACAGGGAACGGACCACGATGGACTGCACCAACTGGATGGCGATAAGCACCACGATGGGGGACAAGTCCAACCCGCTGATATAAGTAAAGGGAAGCCATTTGCGGATCCTGTACAGGACGGGCTCGGTTAAGGCATTCAGCGTACGAACTACGGGATTGTACGGATCAGGGCGAACCCAAGTCAGCAGGGCGGAAATGATAACAACCCAGAAATACAAGGTTAAAAGCGTATCCATAACCCGCGCGACGGCGAAGATGATATTGCCAAGCACAAACATGCTACCTCCTATAAAGATACGTGGATGGACGTTGTCAAATGCGGCCCAGCAGAGGAAGCCGCTCCAGCGCACTGCGCAGATGCGCAAAATTGTCGATATGCACGGCCGCGGGCAAATCCGGGCTGTTGTATGCCAACAGGGGAACTCCGCCGCCTTGTGCCGCAGCAGCATCCGTAGCGCTATCGCCGATAAACCCTACCACTTCAGGGCTACACTGCCATGCTTCAAGGATACGGTGAACCCCGGCAGGATCGGGCTTTGAAGGAACAATCTCGGCGGTCATGACCGGATCGAACATCTCGCGCAGGTTGAAGCGGGCCAACAAATCCCACATGCCGCCTCCACGATTCGTATGGATCCCGAGCCGGACGCCCCGCCCACGCAACCAATGCAGCATCTCCTCCAGCCCCGGCTCAAGCTCCAACTGCGGCAACGCTACATCCCTATACGGGTAACGCTCCGCAATAGCTGGCAGGAGCTTCAGTTCCTCCGGCGAAAAAATATACTCAAGCGCCTCCTGCGCCGTGGACATTTGAACATATCCTGCCTGTTCCGGCGTAATGGAAGGCTTGCCGACTTCCCTCAACAACAGGTTATAATAACCGATATTTACATCCCGGGAATCGACCATGACGCCGTCACAGTCGAAAATAAGGCCGGAAAGCCCTGCGGGAAATGTCCTCTCAAGCAAAGAAGCCAATGTCGTCACCGAGGATTGCATCATGCCTGCTCCA
The DNA here is from genome assembly GCF_059728385.1 of Bilophila sp. T19-St14. Classification (NCBI taxonomy): domain Bacteria; kingdom Pseudomonadati; phylum Thermodesulfobacteriota; class Desulfovibrionia; order Desulfovibrionales; family Desulfovibrionaceae; genus Bilophila; species Bilophila sp. T19-St14. Next base: position 393,686 of record NZ_BAAGFT010000001.1, on the reverse strand, counting down.
ACACATCGTCTGCTGTACAAAGAATCACGAGTTGCCGTCTGTCAAGCCATGGCCTATCCGATTGCGGCGCTTTTTTTCCGATCAGCTTCCACATCGGCTCCTCGCCATAGGTCACAGCATAGCCCGCCGGGGCATGCCAGCCTTCAGGCAATCGGGCCAAAAGTGACGGCGATACGGGGTCCTGACATATGCCGGCTTCCGCAAACGCTTTTGCCATCCGCTGATCCGCCGTACAGACCATCGTTCCTTCCGGCAATAAAATTGCAAACAAATCCAATATAAAACGCCATGAAGGCAACAGTGTGGCCGGCTCATCAGGAACCAGATCCCGCATCATGCCAAGCAGGCCGGAAAGCATGTCCGCATCTTCATCGGAAGGTTCCGTCTCTGTACCACATCCCCCCAGATGCGCTGCCAATTTCTCCGCCCCCGCACGATAACGCGCCGAGAGCTGCTCCATATCCAGAACCCGTTCTTCCTGAAGCCAGCCCAGCAAGAGAAAACGCTGCGCCCAGCGACGCATATCTTCCGTTAAAACCATATCTTTTCCGGCCTCTCGGCATTCGCCTGTTTCAGCGAAGCGCTTCAAATCCTCCCGCTCCTGTGAAACCTTCTGGGCCGCGGATCGGAAAGATGCCGCCGTATCCGAAAGGGCAGCAATACCCGCCTCATCAAGCTGCGCCAGTTCCGCAAGGCAAGCTGTCGCCTCCGTAGGCGTATAAGGCAAAAAAATCTTATGCCATGCATCAGAGGCTCGTTGTCCCCAATAGCGGCTCGAAAGCCCCGGCCAAAGAGGTCGAACACTCCCCGAAAATCCCTCAGGGAAGAATTCCCGGTGCATCGTCGGAACATATACAATAGAATCATTCGATTCTTTTTGCATGATACATCCTTTGTAACAATTCTCTTGCAGCCGCTCTGCAATCTTGACCTCTAAACCTCACAGGCGTACTGTGCCAGCATTGATTCCCGTGATCCGCCCAGCAGTGCGGATTTTGGCCTTCCGGCCTCGTCAAGGCCTCCATCCCGCCACGGCATTTTGTTGTGTACCCTGATGGACAGAAGGATGCAACGCCCTTTGCTTGACCTGCCCGGGATCCATCGGTATATCTCTGTCCTATAAAAACGGAGGCCTTTATGTACGGTATCGGCATGCAAGAATTGCTCGTAATTCTCGTTATAGTAGTGCTTATCTTCGGTTCCAAAAAACTCCCGGAAATCGGCGGCGGGCTCGGCAAAGCCATCCGTAATTTCAAGCGGGCCAGCTCGGAACCCGACGAAATAGATATCACCCCAAAAGACGAAAAGAAAAAAGACGATACAACCCATTCCGCATAGTCCGCCCCGATTTCAGTTCAGGGTCAGTCCTTACTGGCGTTTTTGGGTAATATCTGTCAGAATAATTCCACTCCTCCAACGGAGGCTGGCAGCAACGCAAGGCATATAAGGAAGGCCACCATGAAAGTCGAACAACTTTCCATTTTTCTTGAAAACAAAGCCGGTCGGTTGGCTCAGGTAACCAAAACGCTGGCGGAAGCGGGAATCAATATCCGAGCCCTCTCTCTGGCCGATACGTCCGATTTCGGTATTCTCCGTCTCATTGTGAATGATACGGAAAAAGCCATCAACATCATGAAGGAAGCGGGATTCACCGTTGGGCGTACCGCTGTCGTTGCAGTCGAAGTAGACGATCAGCCCGGTGGGCTGAACAACATCCTTGAAGCCTTGTCCGGCCAAAACGTCAATGTGGAATACATGTATGCGTTCGTGCAGGAAGGCGGCGGCAGTGCTACCATGATTTTCCGCTTCGATCGGATTGATCAGGCCATCGAAGTGCTGAAGGCCAAAAACATCCCGATCATCCCCGCTGACCGCATCAACGGTTAGTGAAGAGGTGCCCCCAAAGTCCCCACTCCAAGGTGGGGACTTTTTTATTCCTTCCCGCGCTCAAACAGAAAAGGCTCTAACATAGCGCATATGGTTGTTTTATTTCAGCAGGATGCTGAAAACAGAGACTTTTTCTCCAGTTTTTCCGCTGACGGACTCCATGATGGGCGCACTTTATTGGTTATTCCTTTGGAATTTCAAGAAATAAAGCATCAACCGTTTCCTATGGCACAGCCCGCAGGTAAGTATGTCCTCCTTCATAGAAAAAAGCTGACTCACTGTGGATGGGATTGAGGGCTCTCTTCCACCTACACGAAAGAAAGACGCCGCCGGAAATCTCCCGACGGCGTTTTTCTTTCAGCTTAAAGAGCGGCTAAAGCCAATCAAACCAACGCTTCCACGAACCTTGGATCTGCTCACGGGCTTTCTGTGACTGCTGCTCACGGTACCTATAGTACGCAGACAGGGCCTTTTCCTTCGCATGAGTACTGACTTCCGGCACATCGGGGAAATTATCCACAATGTACGTATAGCGCCGCCAAGCCGGGCCATAGTTGTTCATGTTCCAGAATACATCGCCCAAGTACAGCTCATGTTCAGCAAGGAGCCGACGGCAATTTTTCATTTCCTCGACAGCTTTCTGAGCGTATTCAGTATCCGGATAGGTCTCCCTCAACCGTCCGAAGAACTCCAAAGCCTCCTGCGTCGACGTCGTGGGCCGATCTACGGAAATAAAACTCTTCAGATTAGACATCCCTACCTGATACAAAACGTAGGGAATAGCCTCATGGCGAGGGTGAAGCGATTCAAACTCTTTATAAGCTTCGGCTGCCTCAGGGTATTTTTCGTCAAGGAATAAAGCGTCACCAAGCGACAATTCCGCCTCAACCGTATAAGGGCTGAACGGGAAGTTATCCTTGAGCTTCGTATAGTACTGAGCAGCCTGTGAGTAATTCTTCTCTTGCATGGCGTCGTTGGCGCCTTCATAAAGCTCCTGAGCCGTATCTTCTGGCGGAGGCAGGAAGAAATAGTCAATGATGCCACACCCAGAAAGAAGCAAGAGACATGCGGCCAGCACTAGATGGCGAAAATACATGCTTAGGCGTCCAGTTGTTCAAGATACGTAAAGGCAGCCGTAGCGGCTGTAGCCCCATCCCCGACGGCGGTTGTCACCTGACGGCACATCTTGGAACGGATATCCCCCGCCGCAAAGAGTCCCGGCAAATTCGTCCGCATCTCGCAATCCGTAATGATGAACCCCTGCGGATCCAATTCGAGACCGGCGGGCAGGAAGCTGTTTTGAGGCTCATAGCCCACAAAGACGAACATCCCATCCACAGGAAGCTGTGTTTCTTCACCGGTCTTGACATTTTTCAGTTGAAGCCCCTGCAACGAGCCTTCTCCTATCAAACCGGTTACCACAGTATCCAACACCAGTTCAATCTTGTCCGAAGCGGCGCGGATTTTATCCTGATAAACCTTGGCGGCGCGGAAACCTTCCCGCCGATGGATCAAATACAGCTTGCTGGCAATCCTAGAAAGGTACAACGCCTCTTCCAGCGCTGAGTTCCCTCCGCCAACCACGGCAACGACCTGATCGCGGAAAAAATTGCCGTCACATAAGGCACAATACGAAACCCCCCGTCCCGTGAGTTCCGTTTCACGCGGCACACCCAGAGGACGGGGATTGGCACCAGAGCAAACAACGACCGCTTTCCCTACGATGGTTTCTTTCCCTATGCTGAACAACCAGCCGCCGGGAACCTGCTCCATCTTGAGAACCGCATCATTATACCGATCCAGTTCGTAACCATCCAGATGCGCAGCGAACGCATCCGCCATCTCCCATCCCTTAATCCCTTTTGGGAATCCGGGATAGTTCTCAATGCTTTCCGTCTTGAGGATTTGCCCCCCGGGAGCAAGCATTTCGATCTGGGCTACGGAAAGTCCGGAACGGCAGAGATAAAGGGCGGCAGTGATCCCAGCGGGGCCGCCGCCTACGACAATGGCGTCGTAATGCTTCATGCCAAAGCCTTTTGTTCGATCATAGTCGTGATGCTGGACTTGGATACGGCACCGGTAACCTGCTCAACGACTTCACCGTTCTTGAAAAGAATAAGGGTAGGAATGGCGCGAATCCCATACTTGCCGGGGGTAGAGGGGCTTTCATCCACATTCAGCTTGACCACGGACAGCTTGCCTTCGTACTCATTGGCGAGCTCATCAATGATGGGGCCGATGGCACGGCAAGGGCCGCACCAAGGGGCCCAAAAGTCAACCAAGACAGGAAGCTGGGACTGCAACACAACGGCATCAAAGTTGGAATCATTCACTTGGGTAGCCATTACCGACTCCTTACGAAAGTTGCTTGTTAAGAAACAAACTGGTGCACTTTTTACGAGAAAATGCAGTGCCTCCAACGTAGCAATTGTAGGTGCGAGATCTCAGGGTGTCAAGATGCTGCGGAAAAGATTCACTCTTTGAGAAAAACGGCCCAAGCTGTTTAAAAAGGAAGCAGAGGGACACGCAACTCCCCAAAATCATCAGGGAGTTTTTGCCCACGAGGAATTGCGGGGAACGCCAATCCCTGCCCGTACCCCTTACAGGCCAGCAATTCTCCCGCATGTGCGATCATGACGGCGTTATCGGTACACAGAAATCTTGATGGCAACAAAAGCGGCTTGCCCACTTTCCCGGCAAGCGCATGCATTGCGGCCCGAACCTGCGTATTGGCGGCCACACCGCCAGCGACGACGATTCCGGCGATCCCTTTTTGCCGCTCATGGTAAAACGCCTTCTCCATCTTAAGGCTCAGCGTTTCAGCCACAGCCAACATATAGGATGCGCAGACATCACACAGGGCGGGGGAAGCCGAGTCGGTACCGGCTTCGCGGATACGCCTGCCCTCCTCCACAAGCGCGGGGTGTTCGTTGAGATATGTCAGTGCGGCCGTCTTCAATCCGCTGAAGCTGAAATCCAAATTATCCACATGAGCATATGGACGCGGGAATAGGCGCGCATCGGCAGTCCCCTTTTGGGCGAGGCGATCCAGCAACACTCCGCCGGGATATGGCAGCCCCAACATCTTCGCGAACTTGTCGCAGGCTTCCCCGGCAGCGTCATCGAGCGTACGCCCAAGCAGTTCCAGCGACTCCGGGGCGTCTATTCTGTAAATATGGGTATGCCCGCCGGAAACGAGCAGTCCGAGCAGCGGATACTGCAACTCATGTTCAAGGCCCACGGCCAACAAGTGCGCATGCAAATGGTTGACGGCAATAAGCGGCTTGTTGCCCGCCAAAGAAAGCCCTTTTGCAAAGGCCACACCAACAAGCAAAGCCCCAAGGAGCCCGGGGCCACGGGTCACCGCCACCACATCCACATCTGCGAGGGTCAATCCCGTGCGGCGCATCAATTCGTCATACAATGCGCCCAAAAAACGGTAATGCTCCCGGGAGGCGATCTCCGGGACAACCCCCCCAAACAGGGCGTGCACATCCATCTGCGTGGCAAGCACGGACTCCACACACTTCCCGTCCCTGACCAGTGCCAGCGCCGTTTCGTCACAAGACGTTTCGATACCAAGGCAAAGCATGACAACCCATCGTGTTCAATAGAAAAAAACAATATCCCTGATAAACGAACGATCGACCCATTCTCGGCATGCGAACATGCCCTGAGGTCGATCGTCCGTCCATCACGCCGCCGGACCGTATCCGGCCATGCGCGGATTACTTCTTGTAAATAGCATTGACCGCTTCGACATCCTTGCGGGAGCCGATAAACAGGGGCACCCGTTCATGCAGCGTGGTCGGCGTAATGTCCAGAATGCGGTTATAGCCGTCGCTTGCGGCACCGCCGGCATTCTCCGCAACAAAAGCCAACGGAGAGGCTTCACACAAGTACCGCAGCTTCCCACGGCTTTTTCCCTTGCGGCTGTCCGGTGGGTACATATAGATGCCGCCGTACAGGAGCGTCCGGTGGAAGTCGGCAACCAGCGAACCGACGTACCGTGCGGAACAGGGGGCCGCATTCGGATCGTCAGGATGCTTGAAGTAGTCGATCGCGGCACGTGCCTTATCATCCCAGTGGTTCCAGTTCCCCTCATTGACCGAATAGATGCTTCCGGCCTCAGGGATACGGATATCGGGATGGGACAACAGGAATTCCCCCACGCTCGGATCAAGCGTGAACCCATGTACCCCCTGACCAGTCGTGTACACCAACATGGTCGAAGTGCCGTAGAGGAAGTAACCGGCGGCTACCTGCTCGGAACCGGGCTGGAGGATTTCATCAAGCTGCACCTCACCGGTGCGTCCGGGCTTGCGGCGCAGGATGGAAAAAATGGTTCCGACGTTGATGTTCACGTCGATGTTGGAGGAGCCATCCAGCGGGTCAAAGATCAGCATGTAATCCCCACGGGGGAATGCCGCGGAAACGCGCACCAATTCCGCGTTCTCTTCGGAAGCGATGGCGCACAGCACACCGGAACGCTCCATCCGGTACAGAAGAACCCTGTTGGCAAAATCATCAAGCTTCTGGACATTCTCACCCTGAACGTTGATATCCCCGGTGCCGCCAAGAACATCAAGCAGACCAGCCTTATTTACGCTGCGGGCTATGATTTTGGCCGAAAGAACAAGATCATGAAACAACGCAGTAAAGTGGCCCGTCGCCTGCGGAGCCCTCTGCTGCTGCAGAAGCAAATGTTCGGTGACGGTGATTTCAGAAGACATGAGCCCTCCTTATGGGTCCTGTGAACGATCTGAAAGTGAATCAAGAAATCGCCTTTGAATAGCCATCAAAAACGGGCATGCAGCACCTTGATCAATCTGTAATGGCCGATTCCTCCATTCCCAACCCCTTAATGGGGGGGAGCGGCGCTGTCAGGATACTGCTCTCTCCGCCTTCAATGACAGAGGACTCCGTGACTGGAGCCAGCATGCCCTGAGAGCTGAAGGCCGCCGGGTGGGACAGCGCATCCAACTGTCCGGGCTGTTCGGGGAAATGCCCTTCCGAAGGCGTCGCAAACACAATCGGCTGCGTCCCAAGGAAACGTACCATCCAGATGAACGATCCGGTCTTGTTGGATACCATACCATGTGTGGAATCTTTTGTGAGTTCGTTCCAGTCCTGCCCCGTCAACGGCGTGGCGTCAACCGCAAAACGGCCCGGCCACAAAACCCCCTGTGGCGCCAGCACAACAAGATCCTCTGCGCCGCTGGTATAAGTGAGGAGCGAACGCATGTCAAAATGAGCCACGAGCAATCCCAACATTTCCGAACCGGAGTAAATGGGAATACCGATCAACACTTCTGGCCCAAGCGGCGTATCCTCAACCAAACCGCGAAGGCCCCGCAGTTCGTTGCCTCTGGCTTTTTGCTCCAGCATCTTCGCAAAATCAAGCTCTTTCATGGCCGCCGGAGGCTCCTGTGCGAGAACGGTGCCGTCGGCGTCTACCGCCGCAAGGCCGGAAAGCCACGGGAAGCGGTGGAAGAGAATCTCCACGGATTCACCCGTCGGCGGCCTGTCCGAGTTCTGAAGATACCGCTCGAGCTGCTCAAGCTGGATGTCTATACCCACCATGCGAGAGGCGAGCATCGTTTCGGCATCATTCAATACCCCCTTGTCCTCATAGTCAATCTGGGCGGGGGGATTGATGTATTCACCGTAAAAAGCTTTGGTGCTTTTCCATGTGCTGTCGAGCGTAGAACAGCCTCCGATAAACACCAAAGAGCCAATCAGGGCCGTCGTGATAAAAGAACTCTGCAAAGACACACCATTCTCCAATGTAAACAGGCGTACTATACGCGCGCCCGTGCTTCGAGGCGATCCGCTAACGACTCCAGAAGGGACATTAACTTGTTCTGCCCTCCCACGTCGCCATACGAAGGTTCTCCCATTTCCGTCTGCTCCCCGGGTTCCCCACTGTTTCCAGCCATCCGGGAGGCCAATGCGACGACACTATCATGTAATTCTCTGGCTTCTTCCGGTGTAGGCGCGGCAGCTTCAAGCTCCTGATAGATTTCAAGAGCACCGACAATGTCCCCCTGTTCCGCAAGGACATCTGCCATGGAGCGGGTCCGCAGTGTCGGCTCTTCAGGATTCTCATCAGCCATATGGCCTGAATCCTCATCATGAACCATATGATCCGGTTTCGCTTTGTTTGGCAAAAAAGGCGTCGCGCGTGGAGGCTGCTCCCTGACGGGGGCACTTTCCTCAAGCATGCTCTCAAGGAGTTCCGCATCAGCGAGGGATGGCTCCTCTACAGGTGCCGTGCGGAAAGAAGAAGAAGAAGAAGAAGAAGAAGAAGAAGAAGAAGAACGCTCCTGAGCGGAGGGCGCAACCGTACAGAGGGTTTCTCCGGGAGAGCCGCCGCATGCGGGATCGGAATCCGAAGTCTCACGAGGCTGGGAAGAGGAGAAGCTGCGGCGGACGTCCTGCAATATGCCTAAGCCGCTCTCCAGAATCAGGCTCAGCGAGCGTTCCGGGTGGCGTATCGTCGAGGCCATCAACCGGATAGCCAGCGCCAAATCCCTGTTCTTCTCCGAAACGGACTCAGCCCACACTTCCCAGAAAGCAGGATAGTTTTCCAGCAACCCCGTTACGGCGGAAAGTTCCTCAGAACACTCGCCGGAACGGGATTGTTCAAAAAGAATCTGGATCAGCAAAAGGCGCGCTTCGAGAAAAACGGACGAATGCCGCAATCCTGCCCGCAATACCTCTATGGCTTTGTCCGGCTGCTGCGAGTCCCTCAGGAGTTTCGCCAGCGGGAAAAAAACTTTGGAATCAGGGTCCAGTTTAAGGACTTCCTGATACCACTCAATTTTTTCCATCATGAGGCAGGGCTCCACGCGCATTCGCATCTTCCGTAAAAAGATAAAGAATTTCGTTACTGCGAACGAAATTCAGCCGCTGCCGGATCATCTTTTCCACATACTTCTCGTCAGACTGCAGGAGGCGGATTTCCCTGCTCAGCCCCGCATTAACGGCATCGAAGGCATCGCGCTCCTTGAGCAGTTCCGCATATTGCGAAGCCAGTTCCCTATACGAAACAAGGCTCTGGTGCCCCCACAGCAGGCGAGAGGCAAGAACCGCATTGACGATAATAGCCAGAATGAGAATAAAAACTTTCCAAAGCGTGGCCTTGGAAGATGTATTTACGGTGCTTCGTGCGTTCATCATGCAGCCCGATCGTTTTCCCGCCAGATGCCATAAAACTTATAGAAGTAATTCAGGCCGGAAAATATCGTGAGCACAAGGGCAATGTAAAGCAGAAAATTTCCAATCAAATGCACGTTTACGCCCAAAAGCGGATAATGGAGCAAGAGAGGAATGATGGCGATGATCTGCATGACGGTCTTGACCTTGCCGTATTTGTCCGCGGCAATGACGACGCCCTCATCAATGGCCATTGCACGCAAACCGGTCACGGCAAGCTCCCGGCCGATGATGATGATGGTCACCCATGCCGGAACCCATCCCAGCTCCACAAACATAATCAGGATGGAGCAGATGAGCAACTTGTCGGCAAGGGGATCCAGAAACTTCCCGAAGCTCGTAACCATATTCCCCTTACGGGCGATATGCCCGTCTAGGAAATCGGTAAGCGACGCAATGCCGAAAAGCACCGCTGCGAGAAAGCAGGTGATCTTCCCCGGAAAATACAACAGGAGAATGATAGGAACGACGAAAAAAATCCGGGCCAGTGTAAGCTGATTTGCCAAATTGAACATAGTATTACCCGCTTTTGGCGACAGTTGTTGGGTCTCTATAGCACAACCATTGTGAAAGGCAAAGAGCAGAATTCCCCACCACAGCGGCTTTGCTTCAGACAACTATCCCATGTTCAAGGCAATATAAAAACAGGCGGATCAGCCTGTGGAGCGGCCAGATCCGCCTTACAGCATATTCCGGCGGAAAATCCCTATTCACCCTCGGTCGCGGCGATAACGGCGTCCGCGAGGGCCATGAATCCCTGACGCGCCGGGGAGTTTTCCGTCAAGGAAACAACCGGCACGCCCCGATCCGCAGCGATGACCGTGGCGGTATCCAGCGGAATGGCACCAAGGAACGGCAGCTCATATTGTTTCGCAAGCTGCTCTCCGCCGCCCTTTTTGAACAAATCGATTTCCTTCCCGCAATGCGGACAGCTCAACCCGCTCATGTTTTCGACGATGCCGAGGATAGGGGCCTGTACCTGCTTGAGGAAATCAAGGGCCTTGCGGACGTCCGCAAGGGAAATCTCCTGCGGCGTGGTCACAACGATACACCCCGCATCGGGGATGGCATCCAGCACGGTCAAGTGCTCGTCGCCCGTGCCTGGAGGGGAGTCGATGAGCAGATAGTCCAAAGCCCCCCACCGCACATCAGTCAAAAACTGTCTGATGGCCCCCGTCTTCTTGGGGCCGCGCCAGAGGATCGCCGTATCCTTATCTTTCAGGAAAGAATCCATGGAAATAAGCGACATGCGCTCACCACAGGGAACAGGCAGCATTTTACCGTCTTCGTCAGCCATGACGGACGCAGAAGCGCCCAACAAACGGGGCACGCTCGGCCCGTGAATATCCACATCAAGGATACCGACCGTAAAGCCGCGCGAGGCAAGGGCCGTGGCAAGGTTGACAGTTACGGAACTCTTGCCCACGCCCCCCTTGCCGCTCATGACGAACAGCTTGTGGCGCACATCCTTCAGATTTTGGGAGAGTACTTTATTCTGCATAGCCGCGGTCATGGGGATCGTGGCCTGCCCCTGCGGGGCCTGATTGGAACATGACGACATGAAAAGACTCCTGAAAAGCGTTAGTCCCAAAAGGACCGTCCCGGTTTGCCACAAAAGACAGGGAAAAGAAACCTTACCAACCATGATCTCCGACAAGATCAACAAAGGCGACATTGCCGAAAGCCCTTGCCGTCACCCTGCCGTCGCGCTTGGATACGCGGAGCAGCTTCTGCTCCCTGCGCGCCCTTCCCACCGGGATAGCCATAATTCCGGGATCAGCTAACTGCTCAAGAAGCGGCAGGGGCAGATTCGGGCCTCCCGCCGTCACAATGATACGATCGAAAGGGGCCTGAACACGCCAGCCTAAAGTTCCATCACTGAGCTTCATACGGATGCCCGAACTTCCTTCCGGGAAAATCTCCCTTACGGCTTCGTACAACTCCCGCACACGCTCTATCGTAAACACTTCAAGCCCCATTTCCCTCAGTACGGCCGCCTGATATCCGGATCCCGTACCGATTTCAAGCACTTTCATTCCCGGCTTCGCCTCAAGCAGCTGCGACATGAGCGCGACGATATAGGGCTGCGAAATCGTCTGCCCAAACCCGATGGGCAGGGCGTGCTCCTCATAAGCCCGCCCCTGAAGGGCTTCGGGGACGAAAAGGTGACGCCGAACCGTCCGCATGGCTGTAAGAACAGCCTCATCTGTGATGCCCCGCTCTTCAAGCAGTTTGACCATCCGTGCGCGCTGGCGTTTGAAATCGGGAAAAATCCTTTGCTGTCCGAGTTCTGTCATGAATGTTCCAGTAAAAAACACTACAAATATCCGCCGGGCGGCTTCCCAAAGCATACCGGAAGGCGTCGGCCGCCACTTGCCTAGACGCTTTCCCTGTGCGAAAATGCTTTCTTACAGTATGACCGTCTTGCGCAAGAATGCAAGCTCCCGCCATCGCCTCAAACAGGTATTTTTGCATGGCCCCTTGATTCGTGCCTTAACGAATCCTCATCACTCCACCGAGCCATGCTGCACCTTTTTATGGAGAACAAATATGATTTATGTCAGCGACCTGATGACGAACAGAGTGTTTACGCTTCGGCGCACGGATACCCTTCAAGACGTGCGCTCCCTCATGCAGCTTGCCAAGATCCGCCACATTCCCGTGACCGAAGACGGAGATCATTTCGTCGGGCTGCTCACACACCGGGATCTCCTCGGTTATGCGGTATCGCATCTTGCGGAAATCAATCAGGAAGAACAAGCAGAAATCGAATCCGCCATTTTGGTCGGCGACATCATGCAAACGGATGTCAAAACAGTTTCGCCCGATACCCTTCTCCGGGAAGCGGCGGAAATCCTGTACCGCAACAAGTACGGCTGTCTGCCGGTCCTTGATGATGACAGGAAACTCGTCGGCATCATCACCGAAGCCGATTTCCTGCGTCTGGCCATCGCGCTGCTGCACGACGCTTGATCTCCCACTCCTCAACCCGTTGGAGCCTCTTTCATCACCGAGCGCGCTTTAAGGAAAAAAAATGGGTCGCATCATTCGTAATACCATCAGTTATGGCTTTGTAACACTCATTCTAGCTGCCTTAGGTTTTTGCATTTATCTCTTTCTGGACGACCTTGACGGGCCTGAAATCACTATGACGCCCGATACCGGGCGGATCTCGCCAACGCAGGAGATTACCCTCAAACTTATGGACGTCAAATCAGGCGTCCGCTCCGTTGTCGTCACCATCCACCGCAACAATCAGTCTCTGGTGATTCTCGATAAAGTATTCAGCGAGCCAGCCCCCGTTCAAACGACTTCGTTCAACCTCAAGAACGCGGGCCTTCGAGACGGTGCCTTTGAACTGGAAATCACGGCGCGGGACAATTCCCTCATGAGTTTTGGCAAGGGAAACGGAACCACGCGCAAGTGGAACATGCAATTGGACACGCAGCCGCCTAAGGTCCGCATTAAAACGACGGTCCCCGCCCTGCGCCGTGGCAGCGTGACAGCCATAGCCTACAGCGTTTCGGAAGATGCCAGCATGACTGGTGTCCAACTCGGCGAGCAATTCTTCCCCGCTTTCCTTCAGCCAAACGGCCTGTACTACTGCTTCTTCCCCTTCCCGTTGGATACGCCCAAAGGAAAGTTCACGCCGGAACTGATCACGCGGGATCTTGCCGGAAACGAATCCCGAAACAGAGTCCTCGTCAACGCCGGAGAGCGAAATTTCCGTAAAGATACCCTTAATATCAGCGACAATTTCCTAAACGGTAAGGAAGATGTTTTTAAGGAGCTGGTTCCTGAAGACATTTCAAACCTCGAACGGTATGTGAAGATCAACAACGAAGTACGTATTTCCAATGAAAAAACGCTGTTGGAAATCGGCAAAAACACCTCGCCCACCATGCTGTGGAGCGGTGCATTCAAGCGCCTGCCGGGATCGGCCTCCAAAGCTTCCTATGGCGATCAGCGTACGTATATGCACAACGGGGCGAAAATCGACGAGCAGACGCATATGGGACAAGACCTCGCTTCCGTCGCCCACGCGCCGATTCCCGCAGCCAATGACGGCAAGGTCGTCTTTGCGGAACCACTCGGCATTTTCGGCAACCTTATCATTATCGACCACGGCCTCGGCTTGCAGTCCCTCTACTCCCACATGAGCGAAATTCAAACAAGCGTCGGCGCTACGGTAAAAAAGGGAGACATCATCGGGCTCACCGGCACAACCGGCCTTGCAGGGGGAGATCATTTGCACTTCGGCATCCTCATGCACGGCATCCAAGTACAGCCGCTTGATTGGCTGGATCCCAAGTGGATCAAAAACACCATTACCGATCGGCTTAATGCCGCTGGAGCCGAACGCTAAGGCGAATTAGCTTTAAAACTATGGATGGGGAAAGGAGAACTTTCTGGAGGACAGTTCTCCTTTCCCCAAAACTGTTTCCTCCCCACCCTCTTTTTTTCTGAATGTGTGCTTACCAAAACTGCTCACAGTTTTTGGGATACGGATCCCCCTTAAGATTGATACGACTCCAATCGACAGAAAAAGGCTCTGTCATGGGATGTGGTAATTTTATCTCCATAGTACAGTGAAAATACGGCCTTTTTCTTTGGTTTTCCGTTGGTGGGGTTCAAGGATTGATGTCTTTTATTGGTGAACCCAAACTTCAAAAAAGAAAGCATCAACCATTTCCGTATGGCACAGCCAAGAAAAAATCATTGGGAAGACGGGGGGGAGAGCCACACAAGACAATAAAAACGCCCTGCAAGACTCATTTTGCAGGGCGTTTTTATTTTCGCCAAAATCCATTTTGCACAGTATAACACGCCGAATAGGATAGCCTTTTACAAAAAATAAGCGTTCAGAACACGCCTGTCAGAGCATATCCCCCGAAGGCATATTCTGTTGGACAACTTAAAGCGTCTTCGGCTTGCAGCTCTTGCCGCAGCCGCCACATCCGCAAGAACACTGCCCTTTCCGAGCTTTCTTTGCGCGCCAAACTATATACACTACCGCAGCCAAAACAATAAGGCTCACAATAACAAGCTGTATATCCATTGAGTTACCTCCAACCCTTCAAAAAACGTACAATTGCACATTCGTTAATAAAAAATAATGATATTGAAATTCTTTGTCAAGTATAGACGAATATCATTATTCCTCTTTTCAAGTGTGCGCACCTCGTTATCCTGTTTCCTAAAACGATTGAACAGCATAAACGGAAGGCTGTGTCCTAGAAAATGGTTGATGCTTTTTTCTTAGGCTTTGTCATAGTACATGGTTGTTTTGTTTTACCAATAGATTGAAAATATATGCTTTTTCTCCAAATTTTTCGCTGGTGGGCTTTGTGATTGGGGGATTTATTGGTTATTTCTTTGGAATTTCAAGGAAATAAAGCATCAACTATTTTCTAGGATACAGCCTTTCCTTAAAGTTCCAAAGGAATAGCCAACAAAATGCCTTAGCCATAGATTCCGCCAACGGAAAAACTAGATAAAAAAGCCGTATTTTCACCGTACTATAGAGATAAAACAACCACATACTATGACAGAGCCAAACGGAAAAAGGGAAGGCCGAAGCCTTCCCTTTCACAACAGGGATCTTGAAAAATATCAGCCGAGCAGACGCTTGGCGATCTCCTGAGCGGCCTTACGTCCGGCCCCCATAGCCAAAATAACCGTAGCCGCGCCGGTCACGATGTCGCCGCCGGCAAAAACATTCGGAATGGACGTTTCGCCCGTCTCCTCATTGACAACGATATAACCGCGCTTGTTGAGTTCAAGCCCCGGCGTCGCCTCAAGCAGGATCGGGTTGGAGCGCGTCCCCACAGCCACAACCGCGAGATCCGTCTCGTGCTCGAAAACCTCCCCCTCAATCGGTACGGGGCGGCGGCGCCCGGAGGCATCGGGCTCACCAAGCGCCATGCGCTGCAAGGTCACGGACTTCAACACGCCGCTCTCGCCGGCGTTGAAGTGCAACGGCCCCACCAACTCGAAAAGCTTCACGCCTTCCTCTTCCGCATGTTCTATTTCTTCACGGCGCGCGGGCATTTCAGCACGCGAACGGCGATAAATGATCGTGGAGCTTTCCGCCCCAAGGCGCAGAGCCGTACGCGCGGCGTCCATCGCCACGTTCCCGGCACCGAATACCGTCACATGCTTGCCGGGATACGTCGGCGTGTCGAAATTGGGAAAATCATAGGCGCGCCCAAGGTTCACGCGGGTCAGGTACTCGTTGGCGGAAAACACACCGATGAGGTTTTCTCCGGGAACACCAAGGAACTGAGGCAACCCTGCCCCCACGCCGATGAACACGGCCTTGTATCCCTCATCGAACAACTGCTGGACGGAAACCGTCCGACCGCCGATCCAGTTGGTACGAAACTCTACATTGTTCTGACGCAAGCCATCAAGTTCCGCAGCCACAACATTCTTGGGCAGACGGAAGGCCGGGATACCGTAGATGAGCACCCCGCCCGCCTCATGCAGCGCTTCAAACACCGTAACCTTGATTCCGCGCGCGGCGAGATATCCCGCTACGGTAATGGAAGACGGGCCGGATCCGATACAGGCAACCTTCAAATCCGGGTTGGTGACGGCGCAAGCGTCGTTGTCGGTTACCCCGACACAGGGATCATGCATGGCATTATCGGCAACGAAGCGTTCCAGACGGCCAATCGCCACCGGCTCGCCCTTGACGCCCAGAATACACTTGCCTTCGCACTGGTTTTCCTGCGGACACACACGGCCACACACGGCGGGGAGACTATTGGTGCTTTTCAGGATACGGTAGGCCTCCGCCAAATCACCCTTGACGACCTGAGCAATGAATTCAGGAATACGGACTTCAACCGGGCATCCCTGACGGCAGCGCGGGTTCTTGCACTGGAGGCAGCGGCTGGCTTCAAGCTGCGCCTGCTCCAACGAATAGCCGAGCGCGACTTCCTTGAAGTTGTGCGCCCGCACAGCAGCGGGTTGGCAGGGCATATCGACGCGGGGCGTCTTGGCGGGTTTCTTCGCATTCTCAGTGTTTGTCATGGCAGCTGCACCTGTGCTCGTGATGTTCGATGGATTGCTTTTCCTGAGACCGGAAGGCGGACAGACGCTGACGCAGTTCGGCAAAGTCCACTTTGTGCCCATCAAATTCCGGGCCGTCGACACAGGTAAACTTGGTTTCCCCGTCAACAGTCACACGGCATGCCCCGCACATTCCAATGCCGTCCACCATGAGTGAGTTCAGGCTGACGGTCGTGGCGACTCCGAAGGGCAACGTCGTCCCAGCTACGGCCTGCATCATGGGCACGGGGCCAACGGCGACGACTTCCTGAACCTTTTTGTCTTTCTCAAGACGATCCTTCAGCAACTCAGTCACAAAACCCTTATGCCCATAGCTGCCGTCATCCGTCGAAATAAGCACTTCATCACAGAACGACTTCAATTCGTTCTCAAACAGAAGCAAATCCTTGCTGCGCGCGCCGATAATGGCGATTACGTAGTTGCCGGCCCTGTGATGTCCCTTGGCGATGTGGTGCATCGCGGCGATGCCAGTGCCGCCACCAACACAAATCACGCTGTCGCCCTTGACGATATGCGTAGCTTTTCCGAGCGGGCCAGCGACGTCAAGAATGCTGTCGCCTTCGGAAAGCGCTTCAAGCATCATCGTCGATTTGCCCATCACCAGATAGACGATGGTGATCGTTCCCTTTTCCGGATCCGTATCAGCGATGGTCAGAGGGAAGCGCTCCCCCTGCTCGTTGACGCGCAGCATGACAAAGTGCCCCGGTTTTGCCGTGGCAGCAATCTGCGGCGCGTCCAGCACCAATTTACTCGTTCGACCAGGAATCAACGATTCCTTATGCAGTATCGTGGTTGGCATGTGTAAGGCACTCCTTGTTTCAAATCACCAAATCCGAGCCCCGTCGCACCTGTCCCGAACGAGCCCCCTTGTCCTGCCGCGTCCGGAACCTCCGAAGGGAGGTCATCCATCCAATTCGACGATCCGCACGCCCTGCGCATCCGCACTGGGCGCAATCCGACGCCGAAAAACCCGAATCCATTTCTCGCCCCACCGCTCGCGGAACAGCAGCGTCGCCAGCCATTCCACCGTATGCAGCACGGGCTTGCGCACATGCATGGCCATCAGGCTCCGCGTAATGCCTACCTTGCAGGAAGGGCATCCCACCAGAATGGGGCTCTGCGCCGGATAGTCAGCCAAGGCCGCCCCCAGCACATCCATCTTCCGCCTGCGCAGCGTATTGTACACCAGCGGAGACGCTATAGCCCCCATACCCGATTCGCCGCAGCATCCCGGAGAGACTTCCATCGACGCGCCGGTCAGCCGGGCAATGGCACCTGCCTGCTTCTGCACCCCCTTTACCTTATGGACGCCGACCCATTCTGGATGGCAGGAGGCATGATACAGAACTTTGCCCTTGAACAGCTCGGAGTTGGCATCCATCCGGCCCTGCACGAACTGCATCACGTCAAGGTGCACGAGCTCCCCGCCTCCTTCACCAAACAACGTCGAAGGCTCAAGACGCTCAATACCTTCACGGCACGAACCGCATGCCGTGACAATATGCGTCACCCGGAAACCGCGCTTGGTCGCGCAAGCGATGGTCGCCTGCAATGCCTCTTTATTCCGTGCCATGTTGGAGGCGAACTGCGCATCGGCCCCTGAAGACAGCAAAGGATAACCGCAGCACAAATGTGTTTCAGGCAGGATAACAGCGACGCCCGTCCGCAGCAACAGCCCCAAGGCGGATAAACCTATGGTTCGGGAAAGCAGGCTTCCCCCGCAACCGGGGAAATACAATACCGCCTCTTTCAGAGCCGTATTTTCCTGCACCGGGGCACCATCCCCGAAGCGGGGCACAAAGATGTTCCCGCGTTCCAGATGCAGCGCCTCGTACAGGTTCCTATACCCCGGTTCCGGGCCTTTACCCGAAAACAGCGGATTATACAAACGTTTCTTGATGGTCTGCGGCACAATGCCGATAATCCTGTTCTGCATCCTCTGGCCCAGCGCAGCCGCCTTGACAGCCTGGGGGATGCGGTGCGCAGGATTCCGCACCAACCAGTCCAGCACCTTGCTTTTCAGGGGATGCCCGCCCGCGCCTTCTTCCTCAAGGAAAGCGCGGAGCTGCAACGCCACATCGGCGGAAGGAATCTTTACGGGGCACACGGACGTGCAGCGGCCGCATCCCGTGCAGTGCTCCATCATGGCCCGCAGTTCCGCAAGGATGGACGGATCGGGCCGCCCCTTGTTGATCTGCGAATAATAGATCGCTTCAATGATCGCCCCAAGCACCATATTCTTGTTCCGGGGATGGAAATGATAGGAGCATTCCGGGTACATCATCGGGCACACCTGCTTGCATTTGCCGCAGCGGGTGCACATCTGCACGGAGGCAAGCAGGCTGATGAGACGTTCCTTATCCGGCAAACCGCTCTGACGGATGTCTTCGATCAGGCGGTTGAAGGAAAAGGTAAACGGACGCACGGGAAGTTCACGCTGCGTGAGCTTGGCGGGGTTAAATACGTCGCGCGGATCCACCCGCTTCTTGAACTCTCGGATGGCGTCCATCTTGTCCTTTCCGAGGAAGGCGATTTTGGTGATGCCGATGCCGTGCTCGCCGGAAACGGCCCCACCCATTTCCTGAGCCTCGGCCATGACCCGCATAGCGGCTTCTTCTGCAATTTCAAGCATATGCAGGTCATTGGAGTTGACGGGGATATTGACGTGGCAATTCCCGTCGCCAGCGTGCATATGGCTCGCCACCACAACGCGGCCTACCAGCATATTATCGCTGATTTTTTTGATCTTGGGGGCAAGGCGGTCATAACGTTCGGCCATGAGCCGGAGGAATTCCACCGCGCGCTCTTCCATTTCCTCATCGGAAAGCTCGGAAGAAGGGACGCCGCCCTGCGCCACACGGGTCACATTGACGAACTCTCGGTTGAGATCCTTATCCTCCAGCGCCATACCGGGCAGACGCCCCAGCTCCTGCAACGCCTGACGGTATGCCGTTGCCGCGCACTCCAGATTGAGCTGTTCAAGGAACAGCGCAAAGTCCGGGATGCGCTGCATGGGAATGACCACGTCCTCGTTGATCTTGAAACCGGACGTCCGGCGGGCAATGGCGGAAAGACGGTGACGATCTTCCCAAAAAACTTCGGCTTCCTTCTCATCCTTCGCCACGAGAAGCGCCACGTTGTCGTGCGGAGCCACGATGTCCACGATTTCCTGAACGCACTTTTCCAACAAGTACGCCTCATCACCGTCCACTTGGATGATGATGACGGAAATGGGAGTCCCTTCGTGCTTGTCCGACTTTTTCTGATACTCAATGGCGCGCACATACTTGGCATTGAACTCTTCAAGCGCCGACAGATGGGCGTAGTCGCCTTCCTCACGGATACGGTTGCGCAGCTCGACAATCTGACCGATGACCACAGCGGCCTGATGCATGGAACGGCCGTAAAATTCCAGTACCATGACCCGCGACTGCGCGGGTTTCTTGTGCACGATGAAGGTCGCATCGGTGATGATGCCGTCCACACCTTCCTTCTGCATACCCGGAAGGCCGCCGAGCGCCTTGTTGGTGACATCCTTGCCGAGGCCCGGCAGACGGATTTCGGAACCGTGCAGCTCCACGACGCTCCGCACGCCGCCGCTGATGTCCTTGACTTCAAACACGGCCACTTCATCAGGCAGAATCTTGTGGCGGGGATGGTTCTTGCGCTCAATGCTGATGATCTCGCCGGTGGGCGTCACCATGCGCCACGAAAGCAGGTTGTCCAGCGTCGTCCCGTATTCAAAGGCGAACGGGCCGCCGGAATTTTCCGCAACATTCCCACCGATGGTCGAAGCGGTCTTTGAAGCCGGATCCACGGTGAAAAGAAATCCTTCCTTCGCCACGGCGTCGATAGCCGCCTGAGTGATCACCCCGGCGTCCAGCGTTACGCTCATGTTTTCATGATCCACCGGTGACATCTTCGTGAACCGTGTCGTGCGGACGATGACGGAACGCCGCCGCATGGGCACCGAACCGCCGGTCAGCCCGGACGCGCCTCCGCGCGGGATCAGCGCGAACTTCAATTCATTGGCCAGCTTGACCAGTTCGCTCACCTGTTCCGCGTTGGCGGGTTCCACGACCATGAGCGGCAGCTCCATACGCAAGTCGGTAGCGTCCGTGGCGCAGGCCACCAGCGCGCTTGGGCGGGTGACGATGGCGTCCGGCGGCAGGAATGCGCTCAGGCGTTCGACCAGTTCCTTGCGAAAAGCGACTTCAGCCTCATGCCCGCTCCAGAACAGGGTGATGCCTTCGCCGATGGTATTCGCATAGTGGTGAGCGAGGGCAAACACCTCCCGCTCAAAGCGTTCCTTCACGCTCGCCTTGACCGTGGCTGGATCCACGAAGGGGTTGTATGCGACAAGAAACAACTCTTCCGCGATTTCGGTAGCCAGATGCCGCACGGATTCCGGCCAGTCGGCAAAGTCTTCGAGATTGATGCGGAGAATGCGGTTGACGACAAAATCAGGAGCAATGGAAATGTGCGGGCCTTTATGAGGCATGTGAGCTTCCTTATGTCTGGCGGGAAATCCCCATTCGCGGATTGTGGATAAAACAAAGGTGGAGTATAGAGACTCGGCAACGCCTTTGCAAGGCATAAACATTTCAGCCGATTTTGCCCCTCAGGGGTCATTTCTTCTCTTTATGAAAAAAATATCCGCCGACGCCTCCGTTTCTGGAAACGCATCCCCCATTACGGTTCCCTTTACCGCATATCTTGCCGCGAAGGGTTTTCTTGAAGATCTTCTTGCCGAACTCGGAGACGAGGTTATTGAAGTCCGGGGGAGGCTCGTGCTCGCCAAGGGCGCGCCCCGCCCGGCGGCATGGGCTCAAAACACATGGGAAACGCCCGTTTTCCTGCCCATCGAATCCATTGGGGACGGCGCACGCAAGCTCTCCGCCATACAACGGAACTGGCACCTGCATTCCGAGGAAAACCATCGCCGTGCCTCCCTCATTCAGGAAAAACTCCCCCACGTCTCCGAAAAGCCGCGTCATTTCGGCGAAGCCGCGCCTACGGCCCCGCTCGGCTCATGGACGCTGTGGGAGCCCAACCTCATCCTCGCTTCGGCCCGGTGCTCGTCGCCGTTCCCCGACGGCATGGTACGGTTCCACGAAAACAAAATCGATCCGCCGAGCCGGGCCTACCTCAAACTTTGGGAAGCCTTCACTCTATTGCCCAAACGTCCCGGCCCCGGCGATCTGTGCCTTGACTTGGGTTCGGCCCCCGGCGGTTGGACATGGGTACTCGCCAGCCTCGGCGCACAGGTTTTCAGCATCGACAAGGCCCCACTCGCCCCACAGGTGGATCACATGCCCGGCGTAACCCACTGCATCGGCAGCGGCTTTGCCCTTGATCCCCGCCATGCCGGGGCCGTGGATTGGCTGTTCTCAGATATGATTTGTTATCCCGACAAGCTGTATGAGGTCATCTGCCGTTGGATCGAGCTGGGGAAATGCCGCAACTTCGTGTGTACCCTCAAATTCCAAGCCGAGACGGATCACGCCACCGCAGCGAAATTCGCGGCTATTCCGGGATCGCGGCTCATGCATCTGTCCTGCAACAAACACGAACTCACATGGGCGAAACTGGAACAGTAGAATGCTGGGCTTTGAAACAACCTAAAGGCGTTGGGGAAAGGAACTCTGGAAAAGGGCTTTCCCCTTCCCCAACCCTGCGGCACGGGGCCGATCTTTACCCTTTTAACGGCTTTTGAGCTTCCCCAAGCTCGCTCCACAGCCTATTCCGGCACGGGTTGCCTTGGGAAATCCATTCCCCAAGAATGGGAATACGCAGCTAGGCCCTTACGTACAGCCCCTTTCCGAGACCGTCGATTTCACAATGCAGCACGCCCTCCATGCCCGGGTGCAGGAGATCCACACGCTCTCCCCTGTGGTTTTCAAGCTGATATGCGCCGGGGAGGAGTGCCGGACGCCGCATCCCCGGCACGAGGAGGGACGCCTCGCGATCCGCCGACCACGGGGAACGCACCTGTACCCGCCAGCCGTCGCCCTCCGGCTCAATAAGGCGCGCCACCACGGGCCGGGGACGCAGGCCCGCCGGAGGCACCTCCACCCTTCTCCGGGGAAGGAAAAAGCCCGTGGACAGAGGACGCGATGCCGTATGAAACAATTCTTCGAGCAATGCCGCCGTGGAAACCTCCTCTCCGGCGTGCATGCCTTCCGTTTTCCGGCGTATGTGCTGATCCAGCGCCGTACGGTACACATCCGCAACCTGAGCGACATACCCGCCGCTTTTGGTGCGGCCTTCCAGCTTCAGCGCCCGTACCCCAAAATCCACCAAGTATCCCACATACCGCAACAGGCACAAATCCTGTGGGGCCCAAACGCCGCTGAACGCTTCACCCTCGCGGATTTCCCAGAGGGCTTCGCCTGAGCGCTTTTGCTCCTCCACCAGCAGGGACAGGCCGCGGTACTCGAAACGGCACGGCTGCGTACACCTTCCTTGGTTGGCGGGGCGGTTGTTCACCCATGCGGACAAAAGGCAATGCCCGGACAAGGCCAAGCACATGGCACCGTGTACGAACACCTCAAAATCCATGCCGGGAAACGCTTCCGCCAGCGCCAGGATCTGTTTGAACCCCAATTCACGGGCCAGATTGATCCGCTCCACCCCGGCTTCACGCCAAAAAGCCACGGCAGCCCCGTTTACGGAGTGGGCTTGTGTGGACAAATGCAGCGGCACTAACGGGCAATGCTTCTTTGCCAGCCAGATCACGCCGGGATCAGCGGCGATGAGGCCATCCGCGCCCATTCCGGGCAAACGCTCCAGCACAGTTTCCACGGCGGGCAATTGCGCATCATACGGCATGGCGTTGAGGCAATAATATACCCGTACCCCGGCGGCATGCGCGTCGGCTACGGCAAGCGCCAGCTCCTCACCCGAAAACCCCTCGCAAGCTGTCCGCAGGCTCAGTTCCGGCCCTCCCATATATACGGCATCAGCCCCATAGAGGATGGCGGCCTCCAACTGTTCCCGGCCTCCGGCGGGAACTAACAGCTCCGGCAACTGCGCTTTTTCTTTCATTCCGCCCCCTCCGAAATGGAAGCCGCTGCCGACGGGCCTGTCTTTTCCTCCGGCTGCGCCGTCTTCCACTGGCTGAAGATCACGCCCCCCAACACCAGCGCGGAAGCGGCCCATTGCCCTGCGGTCAGCCGCTCGTCGAGGAAAACCAGCCCCATAAACAACGTCAGCACGGGTACAAGGTTGAGAAAGGCCCCGGTGCGCGAGGCGGGCACGGAACGGACGGCAAAATTATACAGCAGGAAGGAAAGCATGGTCACGCCGACCCCCAGATAAAGGATGGCCAAGGTAGGCAGCAAGGGAAAGCTGTCCGGAAGTTTGACACCGGGAAGCGGCAGAAGGCACATGAAAAAAAGAAGGCCGACCAACGACTGCATGGTCGTGATCAAGACCGGCGAACACCGGGAAGAAAGCTGCTTGGCGCACACCACATAAAGGGCGCCGCACAGCATGGCCAATACTTCAAGAAAATTGCCGAAAATCGGATTCGGCGCACTTTCCGTGGCTTCGGATCCGGCGCTCAGCCAGACGACCCCGGCAACGGCCAGCACAAACCCGATCCAGACGCGCCGATGGGGGCGTTCGCCAAGCAGCAGCCATGCCGCGACCACGACCGCCAGAGGCAAGGCCGCGACGACCATCCCGGCCTGAGACGCGGTCGTGTAGATCATGGCGTACCCCTCAAACACGAAATAGAAGCAGGGTTCGCACAACGCCAGCAGCACGATGTATTTCCACTCCCGGCGCGTCACCCGCCTGTCCAGCAGCATGGGGGCCTCGGCACGCCGCCATACGGTCGCCCGCAAAAGCATCAGCGCCACCAAAGAGCTCAGCATGCGGCCAAAGACCATGACCATCGGATCAAACGCCGATACCGCGATCTTCAGCGCGATAAAGGAACTACTCCAAAGGAGCACCGCGCCGAAAAGCGCCAGCCCTGCCTGTACGGACAACGAAACGTGATTTTGGATAAAGCGCATCATGGGACAAAGCTCTACCGTGGGAACGCCGAAATGACCAGCCCCCTTAAAGGCAAAAGCTGATATTCCGGCTGGAAATGCCGGGAACCAACACAGGGGTTATCCATTTTAGTACATATAACCTGTTTAATTTATAATAGTATTCAAAAATCCGGTGTGCTTGGCTCTGTTCATACATTCCATCCGCAAAGGAGCAAGCCATGAACTATTGGATCAGCGTTCTCTTCAGGATCATCCCACTGGCTATGGGCGCCATCTGCCTCGGCTATGGCTGGTACATCTGGGATATGGGCAGCGACGCCAACGCGTACGTCGCCGGGCATGTCGTACTCTTCCTAAGCATCATCTGCGTGGCGCTGTTTACAACGGCGGCGACCATCATCCGCCAGCTCATCCATACCTACAGTGCGGCCTTCAAGGTCGCCCTGCCCCTTATTGGGTATGTGGCCGCTGCCATCGGCATCATCGGAGGCTTGCTCTTCGTCCATTCCGGTACGGGGGCCGAACATTTCGTCGCCGGGCATGTCGTCTTCGGACTTGGGCTGATCACATGCTGCGTGTCCACCGTAGCCTTATCCTCCACCAAGTTCATCCTCATCCCAAGCAACTCCAAGGCCGGGCCGGGACACCACCCCGACCATGCGTTCAGCGGCGGCATGGTCGCCCTGCTGTTCGCCATCCCCATCATCTGCGCCCTGATCGGCATCGTCTGGGGAATCGACATCCTCAGCGCCGACGAAGCGCAGAACATTGTGGCCGGACACGTTTTGACGGGCATAGGGCTGGTCTGCACAAGCCTCGTCGCCCTTGTCGCCAGCGTCGTGCGCCAGATCCAAAATACCTACTCCGAAACGGATCGCCGCTTCTGGCCGTGGCTGGTCATCGTCATGGGCACCATCGACATCCTTTGGGGGCTTTACCTGCTGATTTTTCAGTACAGCCCGGTCACCATCGCCCCCGGATTCGTCCTTATCGGCCTCGGCATCGTCTGCTACAGCATCCTGAGCAAGGTTCTCTTGTTGGCGCTGGTATGGCGGCATCCCTATCCCCTCGCCAAGCGTATTCCCCTCATCCCGGTGCTGACGGCTCTGATCTGCCTGTTTATCGCGGCCTTCCTGTTCGAGGCGGCGACAAGCAATCCCGCCTATATGGTTCCAGCCCGGGTCATGGTCGGCCTCGGTGGTATCTGCTTCACTCTGTTCTCCATCGTTTCCATTCTGGAAAGCGGCACTTCCAGTTAACCCCTCGGTAGCCTTTTGAAACGAAATAACTTATACTCCCCACTCTCCGCCCCTGCCTACACCCGCGGGCAGGGACGGCTGTTCCGGTCGGGCGGCTCCATATACCGCCTCTTCGGTATTCATTTCAGAGGGAGAGTCCCATGCAGCTTGACGAACATTTTCAGCGGCGTTTGAGTGAGGCCCGGATGTTTTTTGCGGAAGGCAAGGCCCTTGCCGCAGAAAAAATCTACCGGGATCTGCTGAAACCTGATCTGCCCACAGGGGGCCGGGTTCTGGTTCTGGATGGCCTTGGGCGCTGCCTGCACATTCAAGGGCGGCTGGAAGAGGCTGAAGCGTTCTTTCGCGAATCACTGCGCCTTCTTGAAGAATTGTTCGGGCCGAATCACATCCATGTGGCGGGTGGGCTGCAAAACCTCGCTCGGCTCCGCTCTGAGCGGGGAGAATGTGAAGAGGCCGCAACGCTTGGCGAACGGGCGCTCGCCATCCTTAAGGAAAACCTGCCCGCCGACGATTTGCGCATCGCCGACGCGCTGTTGAACCTTTCCTCCCATCAGTACACCGCCAAAAAATATGATGCCGCCGAAGCGAACTTGAAAACCGCGCTGGCTCTGTGGGAGGCCAAGGAAGGCCGACGCTGCTTCGGCGTTTCCACCTGCCTGAACAATCTTGGCCGCATTTGCGAGGAACGGGGCGAAACCCATCAGGGAGTCCTGTACCATCAGGAAGCCGTGTCGATCCGTAAGGAAATCCTCGGCATCCACCCTGAAACAGCCTTCTCTCTCGGCAACTACGGTGCGGCGCTGGCCGGGGATGCGCAGTGGGACAAAGCAGCCCAGACGCTTGAGGAAGCGCTCTCCTGCTATGACAGGCTTGGGCTTTCCGATAGCCCGGATGCCGCCACCTGCCGCAATAATCTGAGCCTGTGCCGCAACGCGGCGAAACAAGCCGCCGCGCAAGGATGATAAAAGGGGCCTGACGGCCCCTTCCTTTAGGGCATATTCACACTATGCCGGTTTTTCCAATGGCTGAAGTGGGTTGGAAGGAATATTCAGCATCACTCAAAAATAAATATAACTACTTGTAAAAAGTATATTTATTCTTTGTTCGTGTGAACATACCCCAGTGCGATCCGCTGAAAAAGCTATTCCAGCATAACGGACATCCTCCGCAGCTCCGGCGTTTCAACCCGCGACTGGACGGACGGGCCATGATCCAGCAGCCAGTCGCCTTCGGCATCGGACAAGCCGTCCGAGCGCAGCCGACCAGCCACGTCATGGCACAATGATTCTACAAGATCCCCGGCTACCGCCTCGGCACGGGGGCCAAGACGCCAATCCACCCCGGCCAACGCCGTTACGCATGCAGCCGTTTCCTTGCCGAGGATCGGCAACTGCGCAACGCCGCGGTGCGCCCATTTGTAAAACGGCATGTACCGCTTATTCAAAAGAAACGTCATTGAAATGGCCTGCTCCGAAAAACGCGCGGCGGCGAGCATAGCCGTTGCCGTCTCCCCCCGCCTCAACGAACGGAGCAAGTTATACTGACCAGCCTGCGCCATGCCCATGCACCGGGCGGCGATCTTCTTGAGGCGGACATCTTCCGGATAGAACCCCAATAAGGCCTCACGGAAAGCCGTAAAAGCCCCAAGCCGATCACTGAACACGGCGCCGTTCGTACTTACGGCAAGGAACTGTTCAGGCACGAGCCGCCACTGTTTCCACGTCTGAGGAGGCTGCGGCATCCCGATGAACCGGGCATAGAACCCTTCGATGGACAACGGGCCGACCCGCTCCATACGCTTGGCGGACGCCATGCGGGCAGGGAACCCCTCATACGTATCGGGCAATCGGGCAAGCAAGGTTTCCACGGCGTCCTGCCATTCCGCCCATTCGCTTTCAGGCAGCCATAGGCAAAATCCCGGCCCCCAATCATGGTCTTGGGAGATTTCATCATCAAAACCAAAGCATTCAGAGCCTTCTCCAACAAGACCGACAGCGGCGCGATCCAAAAACGCGGGCAATTCCCGCCGGAACAGCGGCAGCGCGCACTTTTCCCAATACATCCTTGAAAGTTCCAATCCTTTCATATCATTTCCTTTTCATTGTAAATGTTCAATGTTCGTTCGGTGCCCCTACCGGGTATGCGGCGGCATAGCGCTTATAAAGCCACCAACCTAAAGCACAGGAGGCGGCAAACAGGAATACGCTGAGCCCGATCCTCCATCCCTCATCTACGCGCATCCCGCCTCCAATCATGGCAAACAGCAGATTTTGAGGAATGTACCCAAGGCACGACCCCAGAAAAAAAGGCCATGCCGGGATGCGGCTGCCCCCGGCAAGCAGACTGAACACCAAGTTGTTCCCGGACGGAAACAGGCGGATCAAGATGGCAAGGATGAAGGGACGTTGAACCACATAACGATTGAATACAGCAGCCTTGTCCCCATATCTCCGCTCAACGAAGGAGCGCCCACAGTACCGGGCCATGCCGAACGCCAATACACAGCCAAGCGTTACGCCGAGGGTTGCGAGCGCAGCCCCGCACAGTGGGCCGAACGCGTATCCCCCGGCAAAACTCAATAACTGGCGGGGGACGGCGAGGCAAATCAGCCCCGCCGCCGAGCAAACATAGAGAAAGCCCCCCACATAGCCGCCCGGCATGTAGAGATCGATCCAACGTGTGACGGTTTCAGCCTGAGGCAGCAGCCAGCGAAGGGCCAGCCCCGCCCCAACCAACAAAACAGCCAATGCGATGACGCCGCTCCATACCCGAAAAAAACGCAGCACGCTTTGACCGAAGCAGGCAAGGGATCTTACGGTACGCACCTGTTTAATTGACCGCCACACGAACCGTATCACCGGGGCGCAGGGCCGTATTCCGGCTCATGTTGTTCAGTGAAAGCAGTTCGACAGGAGAGACGTTGAACTTGCGGGCAATGGCCCAGAGGGTATCCCCGCTTTGAACCGTATACCGGACGATCTTATTCGTGGCCTTGGCCTCAGCCACGGGACGGGAAACGGGAACACTGGATGAGGACGCCGTCACAGGGCGAACCGAAGAGTCCACGGGAACCGCTTTAGCGGACTGGGACGCCACCGTCTTTCCCTTGCCGGGAATCCGCAACTGCTGGCCAAGGCTGATATTATGGTTTTTCATGCCGTTGGCGGCGAGGATCGCTTCCTGCGTTACACCGTACCGCTTCGCAATGGAGTACATGGTATCGCCCCGCTTCACTTCGTGCGACGCGACGGAGGCAGCCGATACGGCTTTTTCACGCACCGGTGCAGAGGCGGAAACCGTACGCGAAGGAGGCGCTTGACGCCCGGCGGACGCAACGGGCGTACCCTTTGCAGACGGCGTTTCCCGCACGGATGCCAATATACGAGGGTTGACGCCTGTCCGATTGGTTCCGGGGATTTTCAGCACACGGCCAGCGCGCAAAGGCTCGCTGACCTGATTGATGCGCCGGAGCTCCGCCACCGGAACGCCGGTCTTCCGGGATATGCTCGCCATCGTGTCGCCACGCGAAACCTTGTAATCCCGCAGCCCGGCATAGCCCGTACCGCTTTTTGCCGGAGGCAGCTTGAAGAGCAGGGCCTGCGCCTTGCCTGCCACCGCACGGGGCACATAAACCTTGGTGGAACGCGAGGGATGGCTTACATAGCGCTGATACGCCGGGTTATGCGCCGAAAACTCCTCCCAGCTCATACCTATGCTTTTGGAGAACAGCATAAGATCCGTCCCCGGTTTCGCCCTGACTTCCGCGATCTGCGACGAACTCGCGAACGGCGCGCAGGAAAACCCTAATTTATCAAGATTGCGCACTATTTTGCAGACGGCCAAAAACTTGGGGAGATACTGTTTGTTCTCATCGGACAGGCGATCCCGAACGCTATAAATCTGCTCATTCTTGCGGCGCAGCTCAAAGAACGTCTTGGCGCCGGTAGCGGCGAGCCCTCGCTGGATCTTTCCTTCCCCCGCGTTGTAAGCCGTAACCGCCAGATGCCAATCGTTGAACATTTTATAAAGCTTTTCGAGATAATCTGCTGCCGCCCGTGTGGACTGGTACGGATCGCGGCGTTCATCCATCCACCAGTCCTGCGCCATGCCGTAATGCTTGCCCGTGCTCGAAATGAATTGCCACATGCCCGCGGCCCCGCTGCTTGAAGTCGCCATCGGGTTGTACCCGCTCTCGATAAATGCGACATACGCCAATTCGCGCGGCAACCCTTTTGAACGCAGCGTCTCGTAAATAAACGGCATATACAGCTGCGCGCGCTCAAGGTTCTTCTCGACGGTATAACGATCCTTATGCACCAGATATTTAAAATGGAGCAGAACGTCCCCAAGCTCCTCCTGCGGCAAGTTCCTATCGATTTCCCCTTCGGACAGGAACGCTTCCTGTTCGGCTTTCGTCAGCGGCCTGCCGTCATCGGAAGGCAAGTAGACCGTTCCCGTCTTCTGCCCCGAAGAAGAAAGCGTCTGTGGATAGCCTTTGGAAGGTTCCTGCAATACGAAGGGGCCCTTGCTCGTGATGTTTTTAGAGCTGCAACCAGTCAGCGCAACAAGGACGCACAACAGCAACACGCCCAAAACGCCGGAAGGACGGAAAACCGCACAGGACGACAAAACGCCGTCCGCGCGCATTCCGATTGCCCTGCGGAGAAGCATAGACGCGGGAAGGACAACACGATACACTCTGTTCACCTCGTGATGTTACCCCGGGCCATTCCGGGGGCATAAATCCACATCCAGTCTACTCGACGAGGCCGTGCTTGGCAATCCTCCGAGACGTGGCAACCTTTAAGGATCTCATGATTACAGATAAAAATACTCCTCCCCGCAAGGCGTTCCATTCCGCTCCGAAAACTGCTGAACAGGGCGCTTCTCTTGAAAAGGCTTCCTGTTCCGATTCTAAAGAAGAGCAGGCCGTCCTCTCCGGGATCAAGCCGGTTTTGGAACTTCTCGAACGGGAACCGGAACGCATTGATGCCGTCCTTGTCCGCAAGGGCAAACGCTCGCAAGATACGGATCGCATCCTCGATCTGTGCCGCACGGCTAAAGTCCGTTTTACGCTTACGGATGCCCAAAGCCTTGATCGGCTTTGCCCCGCCGGGCATCAGGGCGTCGTCGCCCGGCTTTTCGAGGCCGGCTTCACCGAGTTCGCCGATATGCTCATGACCGCTGCGGACGCCCCCCTGCCGCTCATCCTCGTGCTTGATCAGGTGCAGGACCCCGGCAATGCCGGAACCCTCGCCCGAACCCTGTACGCAATGGGGGGTGCCGGGCTGGTCATCCCGCGTCACAACGGCACCTTTCTGGGGGCCGGGGCGCGCCGCGCCGCAGCCGGGGCGTTGGAACGCCTTCCGGTCTCCAAGGTCATGAACGTCGCCCGGGCGCTGGATGAGGCGCGGGACGCGGGATTCCTCATCTACGGGGCCGCGTTCGGCGAAGGCAGCCTCGACGCCTTCACCACCCGCCTGCATACCCCCGCCCTGCTCGTCCTCGGCAATGAAGAACACGGCATACGGCCGCAGGTTGCCAAACGCTGCCACCATCTCCTGCACATCCCCATGCTGCGGGCATTCGATTCGCTCAATGTGGCGCAGGCGGGCGGTATCCTGACAAGCTGCTTCGCCCGCCAGCATCTCGAAAAAAATCCGTCCGGAGAATGACCATGACATCGGAATACAGCATCCCTGTCCGCGAAATCCCCATCGCCACGCTCGGCCAAGCCAAGATTCCTTCTCCGCTTCCTTACGGGAACATGATCAATACCGGAAAGGTCATGCTGAGCCTGAGCCACGAATACGACGAAGACATCGGTACCCATCAGACCCTGCTTTTTGAAGAAGCGGGGCCGCGTCAGGAACTGTATTTCGATCCCGGCAAAACCAAATGCGCCATCGTCACCTGCGGCGGGCTTTGCCCCGGCCTCAACGACGTGATCCGGGCCATTGTCCTCGAAGCCTACCACGCCTACAACACGCCTTCCGTTCTCGGCATCCGTTACGGGCTTGAAGGCTTCATCCCCTCCTACAGCCATAACGTGATGGAGCTGACCCCGGCCAGCGTCGAGCACATCTACCAGTTCGGCGGGACGCTCCTCGGCTCCTCCAGAGGGCCGCAGGATCCTTCCGAAATCGTTGACGCGCTCGAACGGCTCAATGTGAGCGTCCTCTTCGTCATCGGCGGCGACGGCTCCATGAAGGCCGCCTCCGCCATCGCCAAGGAAGTGCGCCGGCGCAACATCCGCATTTCCATCATCGGCATCCCCAAGACCATCGACAACGACATCAATTTCGTGCCGCAGTCCTTTGGCTTCGACACCGCCGTGGACAAGGCCACCGAAGCCATCGGCTGCGCGCATGTGGAAGCCGTAGGCACGCCCAACGGCATCGGCATCGTCAAACTCATGGGCCGCGAGTCCGGGTTCATCGCGGCGCAGTCCGCCCTCGCCCTGCGTGAGGCCAACTTCGTGCTCATCCCCGAAGCGCCGTTCCAACTGCACGGCGAAGGGGGCTTGCTCCCCGCGCTGGAACGGCGCCTCAAGCTGCGCGGGCACGCCGTCATCATCGCGGCTGAAGGCGCGGGCCAGCACCTCCTCCAGAGGAACGAAGCCCGCGACGCCTCCGGGAATCCCGTGCTGTCCGACGTGGGGAGCCTGCTGAGGACGTCCATCGTCGATTATTTCCACGGGAAAATGCCCATCAGCATCAAATACATCGACCCAAGCTACATCATCCGTTCCGTCCCGGCCAATGCCAACGACCGGGTCTATTGCGGTTTCCTCGGCCAACATGCCGTCCACGCAGCCATGGCGGGTAGGACTGAAATGGTTGTTGCCAAGATCATGGATCGTTACGTCCACATCCCGCTGGATCTCGTCACCAAAAAGCGCCGCAAGCTCGACATCCGTTCGGGGCTGTGGCGTGCCGTGCTCGAATCGACCGGACAAGGCGAGTTGACCGGTATGTTGCCCGAAGGCGAAAAAGCGTAACATTCCGTGTCATCCATGTCCTCATCAGCTCCACAGCTCAGGCAGATCCGCGCTTCGGCAGGTTCGGGCAAGACCTACGAACTGACCACCAGCTTCCTGAAGCACCTTTCGGGTGCCGCGGAAGCTGGCGGCGGTCCCTTTTCCGGGTGCAGCGCCGTCCATTCCGGGCCGCACGGCTGGCCGGAAATCCTTGCCGTCACCTTTACGAACCGCGCCGCCGCCGAAATGCAGGAACGGATCATCGGACGCCTTAAGGATACCGCCCTCGGCACGGACAAGCCCGCTCCCGGATGGACGCGCGAGCAGGCCCGGAGATGGGTGGGGATCATCCTCCGGCGCTATGGGGCCCTCAACGTCCGCACTATCGACAGCCTCCTGCACCTCATCGTCAGGCTGACGGCGCTGGAGCTGGATCTGCCTCCCGACTTCGAGCCCGTATTCGCCACGGATGAGGCCATCGCGCCGCTTCTGGACAGCCTGCTCGAGCAGTCACGGAGCGACGAACGGCTCCACGCCCTGCTGGAGGAGGCATGCCGGAACGTCTTTTTCCATTCCCCGCAGCGCGGGTTCCTCGCCGGGGAAACCCTGCGCGGACGGGTCATGGAGCTGCTTCTTCCTATCATGAAGACGCAGTCCGTCGCACTCGCGCATCCCTCTGAAATCACGGAACGGCTGGGAGCCATGACCCGCGATCTGCGCGATGCCGTAGAAGCGTTGCACAGGCGGCTTGCCGAAGAAAAACTTTCCTGTTCCGCACATCTGACCAGAGCTCTTGATGCCTGCCGGAAGGCCGCCCCCGCAAACCTGCCGCCCAACTCCACCATGCTGCGCAAAGCCTGTTTGGACGACTGCCTGAACAAGGCATCCAAAGGCAAGGCGTCCCCCGACGCGGAACGGGCTTTCGACGCCATGCGGGACATCATCCGAAAATGGGACGAGGCTGGCGTCTTGCTCCGCCGGGCCCAGACGGTCATGCCGTTTGTGGAACTGGCGCGGGAACTCTCAGATCAGGTTCCCGACTTCCTCAAGCGTGAGGGGGCCGTTCCCGCCGCCTTCGTCCCCCGTCTGGCCCGTCAGGTGCTGTCGGGCGATTACGGCGTTCCCGAAGCGTTTTGCCGCTTGGGGACGAGCCTGACCCATATCCTCGTGGACGAATTCCAAGATACCAGCCGCGAACAGTGGGAAGCCATCCACCCCCTTGTTTTGGAAGCCCTTTCCCGCGGCGGTTCGCTTACATGGGTCGGTGACGTCAAACAGGCCATCTACGGCTGGCGCGGCGGCGACGCCACGCTGTTCGACGAAGTGCGCTCCGATGAGGAGCTGTGCGCCGTCGCACCTGAACCGCGCGTCGACATCCTCCCCACCAACTGGAGGAGCTGCCGGGCCATCGTCGAAACCAACAACACCCTGTTCCGCCAGCTTTCCGAAACGGCTACGGCTAAGGCCGTGCTGTCCGCCATGCTCCCCAAAGATACGCCGCCCGCCCTGCTGGCAGCCGTTCTTGAGGAAGGGGCCCAACTGCTCAAAGAAGGCTTTGCCGGTTCCGAACAGGACGTTGCGCCCGACAAGGCCGAAGGCTTCCTGCGTCTCCAGCGCGTCTACGGCGACAAGAGCGAAGATCTGGACGAAGAAGTCCGCGAACGTCTGCTGGAATGCGTTCATGAGGTTGTCTCACGCCGTCCGTGGGGAGACGTCACCGTACTAGTGCGCTCCAACGGAAAGGCCGCACAAGTCGCCGGATGGCTTATGGAGGAAGGGATCCCCGTCGTCACCGACAACAGCTTCCTGCTCGCCGAACACCCTCTGGTGGAACAGATTACCGCGCTCCTGACCTTCCTCGATTCCCCGCGCAACGATCTGGCGTTCTGGACATTCCTTTCCGGCCGCCAGATGCTGTTGCCGCTTATCCCCCTGAGCGAACAGGCGCTGGAAGACTGGGCCGCCGCCCGCAGGACGTCGGAACACCGCAACATGCCGCTGTTCATGGCTTTCCGTGAGGACTTCCCCGACATCTGGCTAAAGTGGATCGCGCCTTTCCATGCGGACGCGGGGTTGCTCACGCCTTACGATCTCACCCGCGAAGCGTTGGGACGCCTCGACATATGGGGCCGCTATCCCGCTGAGGCCGCCTTTGTCCGCCGCTTTTTGGAAATCATTCACGTCGCGGAAGGGCAAGGATACGGTTCGTTATCCTCATTCCTCGACTATTGGAACAAGCACGGGCAGCAGGAAAAAGCCCCCATGCCGGAAACCCTCGACGCCGTGCGGGTCATGACCATGCATAAGTCGAAGGGGCTGCAATTCCCCGTCGTCATCGTGCCGTGGCATAACTTTTCCCAACGGGTGGACAGCCCTGCCGTGGAGACGCATGTGGACGGCCTGACGGTACTTGCCCCACGCGGCCCGGCCTCCGGTTACGCACACTACAAGGCCATCGCGGACAATGCCCGTGAAGCGCTGCACCTGCTTTATGTGGCGTGGACGCGGGCGGAAGAGGAGCTGTACGCCTTCCTGACGGAAACGGCCTCCAGCCGCAGTGCATCGGGGCTCGGAAGCGGCCTGAACGTGCTTCTCGGCGCGCTTCCCATGACTGAAGAAACCTTTGAAACCGGTACGCCTCCCTTCGTCCGCTCCGCCGAGCAAGCCGGGGGGCCAAAGCCGATACGGGATGACGAGGCTGCCGCCGAAGAGCTGTCATTGATCGAGCCGGAAGGCATCCCCGCAGGGCAAGACAACGAACGCTGGCGTCCCATGCACTGGCTGCCGCGTTTGCGTATCTTCCGAAATCCGCTGGAAGAATTTTCGTTTACCCAAAAACGCCGCGGCACGTTCGCGCACCACTGTCTGGCTTGCCTGCAAACGGCAGGACAACTGACGGGGCACCCGGAAGAGGACGCCCGCCAAGCCTTCAAGCAGGGCTTGCGCACATTCCCGCTTCCGATCCGTGACCCCGAAGCGGTCGAGCGCGAGATTGTGGAGATGCTGGCATGGTATGCGGCCCTGCCCGAAACGGAGGAATGGCTGCGGTACGGGACCCCCGAACAAGAGATCATTGATGAATCCGGCGAATTGTACCGTTCCGACCTTGTGGTTGACGACGGGAAGCGGATCACCGTGGTCGAATACAAAACGGGAGCGCCAACCCCAGCGCATGAAATCCAGCTCCAGCGCTATATGCGCCTTATTGCCAAGGCTGCGCCTCGGCCTGTCCAAGGCGTACTGGTATACCTCGATCTCAAACGCCTTGATTACAAACAGCTACAGGTATGAAGCGTTCCACCTCCATCCTCCTTTGTGTTTTGCTCCCCATTTTCTGGGCGCTTGTCCTTGTGCTTGGCTTTTTCATATATACGTTCAACCAAGACCCCGCAGGGTTCGCCCGTTCGCTGTCCGCCCGCTTTTCCGCTCCTGAAGCCGGGTTTGTCCTGTCGGTTGATCAAGCCTCGCTCTCCCTCTTTCCACGCCCGGCGGCCAGCGTTTCCGGCCTGACCATCCGTACCCCGGCAATGACGCTGTTTGTGGACGAAGGGGCCGTCTATCCCGATCTATGGGCCTTGCTCCACGGCGAAACGCACATCGCCGGAGTCCGCCTTCTCAAGCCCGCACTGCTGCTTGAACCGCCAACCGGAACGATGCCGGAAACGTTGCAACAGCCGCAATTTTCCATACCGCCACAACTTGCTGAAATGGAAATAGATGTCGAAGACGGAACCGTCGCCTATCTCCTCCCCGGTACGAACAAGTCCGGCCTTCACCCCCAGTGGCGGATATCCGGCATTTCCGGCAGTGCCGCCGTTCCGGGAAACGGGGACCCCGGTGAGCTCTCGCTCTCGGTGGGCAAGATGGAATGGTACGGAAACACGCCGCCGGAAAAGGACGGACAAGCCACCCCGCTCCAAACCCTCAGCGCCATCAATCTGGAAATATCCGATCTGGAATATGCGTTCCCGGCTGATGCCCCGGCCACGCTCCGGTTCAAAGCCACTTACGCCATGCCTCTTTCTCGTGATGAAGATAGCCCCCGGTTTGTCCTCGGCATGACGGCCCGTACCACTGAAGGCACACTCGCCATTGACGGCGCAGCCTCCCTTGACGGTAATTTTTCACTAAAAAGCCAATCTGTTCCCGTCCATGCCCTGCTTCCGTTCACGACGGAAGCCCCTTTGGGCTCCCTCTTTCAGGGCTCCCCTCTCCCACAGGTTGCCGTCAAAGGGGCGACCCTCAACGTCGATGGGGATCAGGCTACGCTGGACGGGCGGCTGAACTTCGGCGCGGATTCTATGCCGACGCTGCGGGGGACACTTGCCATCAAACGATTCAGCCTTCCCCGCTGGTTCGGCTTTGCGCGGGATCTCCCTCCGGGCGTACAAGCAGCGTTGGACAACCTATCGGGAACGCTTCCCTTTGAGCTGACACCACAAAAATTCGTCGTCTCCTCCGCTACCGCAACGGCACTGAATACCGTCTTCACGGGAGGCGGGGGCGTCACCGATTTTTCCAATCCCGTCATTGCGCTGCACCTTGCAACCAAAGACATCCCCTTGAACCGGGTATTCCCCGAAGTGGAAAACAAGGCGGTTTCCGCGCCGTCCTATAAAACGCCGCCGCTTCTCGGAGAAGACGATTCCAATACAACGGTCGGCTATGACATCCATTTGGAAGCTGCCCGCGCCACATTTTGGAAGTGGGCGGGCAACGGCGTCTCCGTCCGCATTACGCCCGATCCGACAAATAAAGCGGAACAGGCCAAAATCGCCATCCGCTGCGCTTCACTGTACGGCGGATCGGTACAAGGCGATCTCATCCCCGGTGACGTCATGGCCCTGAACCTCACGGCCAACGGCGTCAACATCGACAACCTGCTCAGCCCCGTGGCGAGATACCCTGTTCTGAAAGGCACGCTGACAGGTTCGGCCAATTTTATGGCGCGCCCTACTTCGCCCGCCGCCTTCCTCTCCTCACTGAAAGGCAAGGGGGAAGCTCTTATCGAAAAAGGCAACCTCTCCCTCTCACGGGCAAAAAAGGATAAAACTCTTGCTTTCTCTCAATTGCGTATCGCCTTTCAGGGGGCAGGAAGCCGGACGCAGGGAGCGCAGCCGCACTATGCCTACACCGGGAAATGGCAGGGCAACCTGACGACGGAGGCCGGACAAGGGGCACTCGACCTGACGGGAACGCTCCAGTTCCCGGCAAGCGGCCCTTTCAACCTTTTCGCCGATGCCGTTTCCGCTTCAGGCAAGCTTTCAGCCAACGGCATCAGCGGGCAGGCTTCAGGTAAACTGTCCCTTAATACGCAGGCCAACACGCTGGAAGCCAAAGGGCTCTCCGGGCAGCTTCTCACAAAAGGCGCTTCCGCTTCGTTCATCGGTTCTGTAAGCGGAAACGGCCTGAATACCAACCCGACATGGGATGCTTCGTTGTCCGTTTCGACGGGAAACCTCCGTGCCTTCCTTGCCCAGTGGGATATGTTGCCCTCCAGCCTTCCCCAACAGGCGCTCAGGCAGGCACAGGCCAAGGCGAAAATCCGTATGGACGAGTCCGCACTGCGCTTTTCCGGGCTTGAAGGGCGCATTGATGAAACGCGCCTTACCGGTCAAATCGAATGCACAAAGGGGACGCCGCCGCACTGGATCGCCAAACTCCGGCTTGGGACATTGCGCCTAGGGGACTACCTGCCCACGTCTTCCAAATATGCACAACCGAGTACACCGTGGCAGACCGAATGGCTCAGGCAAATACAGCTGGATGGGGAGCTCAGTGTGGATCGCCTGATCATCGCCCGCATTCCACATGAAAACCTGACCGTTCCCGTAACCATCAAAAACGGTGTGCTCACGGCCGACCCCATCAAGGCCCGTGTCGCGGGAGGGGCGGCTGGAGCCGGCTTGCGTGCGGAGGCCACCGCGGGCGGGCTGCTCTCACGGCTGCGGTATACGCTGAACGCCGTCAATATCCTGACGCTGTGCAAGGAACGGGGGCAGGCCCAACTGCTGTCCGGTACGGGGAGCCTCGACGCGGACGTTTCCGGCCTGCTCCGTTCCGGCGCGGACATCCCCGCCGCCCTGAACGGCAACCTCAATTTCGTTATCCGAAACGGTGAATTGGATGCGAAGAAACCCGGCCCCATGAGCCGTTTCAGTTCCTTGAGCGCATCCGGGACGCTTTCCAAAGGAATCCTAACCACACGCGATCTCAACCTCTCCGGCGGCCTGTCCGTCCGAGGCCAAGGCAACATCAACCTCATCAACAACACGCTTAACTATGCCTTGAACGTAACCGGGCCCGGCATCCCGGACATTCCGGTACGTTACTACGGCAGTCTCGACGCGCCACAGCGCAGTTTCAATGCTACCGGCATTTTGGCCAACGTCTTCAACAGCATCGGCAGCGGCGTCCTCAATATATTGGACATCGTGGTTTCCGCCCCGCTCCGTCTGCTTGCGCCGTAGAGGGTTGCCTGTCTCCGTTTCAATTTCTCATTGTAAGGCGAAGATGGGGAAACCGCTTCTCCCCATAGGGCCGCACCCAAACGGAGTGCCTTTTCCTGGCCCAAGGATATCGTAACTTCCTTCCGGTTCAGCAGGCTTTTCCACTAGGCTCTGTCATAGAATGTGGCTGTGTTATCTCCACAGTATGGTGAAAATAGAAACTTTTTCTCCAAGCTTTTCGTTGGCGGATTCTATAGCTGAGACATTTTATTGATTATTCCTTTGGAACTTCAGGAAAGAAAACATCAGCCATTTCCTATGACACGATCAAAGAAAAAAACATTTTTTACTTGACTTCGCGGGCATTCTTTGACAGAAATTTTCTCACGTTGTTGGGCTATCGTTCAATTGGCAGGACGACGGATTCTGGTCCCGTTAATCGTGGTTCAAGTCCACGTAGCCCAGCCAAAAATTTAAAAGGAAGGTTATTCTGCCTTCCTTTTTTTGTGCGCCGCACAGAATGGAATGGCGAGGGGAGGAATCTTTCTGAAGAAAGGCTTCCTCTCCCCTCACCAAACCCGCAGTATGGCTCAGCCCCTCAGCTTCTAGGGTGTGTCATTATTTTATATAACTATTTTAAATTATTGAACTAATATTTTTACGGCTTAAAAATAATTAAATAATTTCAATATATTATATCTAATTAACGACACAATCTAAGGCTTTCATAAAATGGGGAGGCCACCCGAAAAGGCTCTTTTCCGGCGTGAGCTGAAAAAAGCGTTCCGAGCGCGCCACGGACGACGCTTTCCCCCCCTCTTCATTGTTCCCACCCCCAAAAAATATGTGCCCTACAGACGTTTTTCTTGGGAAGCGTAGCGTTCCAAGGTCGTCTGCGCTGGAAAAACTACGAACAGGGATTCGGTGAAATCAAAAGTACTTGGAATTTGGAATTGGAAAAGGAGGGATGAACGCAAGCCACACTAGCAGTTTTGGGAAGAGAGAAAAGCGTGAGGGTGCTCTCCCCTTTTCTCCAGAAAGGTTTCCCCTCCCTTCCCCTATCTTTTCTTTAGCCTGACACTACGCGATAACCCCACGTGCGCGCAGCTCCTCGACGACCTTCCCGGCCAGATCGGGTAGGCGCTCCTGACAGACCGGGGTCAGCCCGATCTCCATCGTGTGGTAATCGGCGGGCTCCATACCGAGCACGACCGCATCCGGCCTATGCCCCGCCAAATCGCAGTAAATCAGCGTATCGACCAGATCCGTCTGATGCATAGAGTCACGGAAACTCATACTCTCGCGCAGCCCCTCGCCTTCCAAACGGTACAGGGTCCCCGGCTCGCCGCCGCCAAGGACGGCATCCACCACAATCAGCAGATCACACCCCATGATGGCGTCCATCAGCCGGATGCCGAGCGTGCCGCCGTCCATGAGCAATACGTTTTCAGGCAAGGATGCGCACTGCTGCAGATGCTCAACCGCACGCACCCCGATAGCCTCGTCGGAGAACAGAATATTGCCTACACCCAAAACCAGCACCTGTTCAGCCATCTTCCGTTCTCCCGTTTTCACTTACAATATCTGGAACTTGCTGACTTCATTCGTCCTGCCGT
This sequence comes from Bilophila sp. T19-St14, assembly GCF_059728385.1. Taxonomy (NCBI): domain Bacteria; kingdom Pseudomonadati; phylum Thermodesulfobacteriota; class Desulfovibrionia; order Desulfovibrionales; family Desulfovibrionaceae; genus Bilophila; species Bilophila sp. T19-St14. The sequence continues at coordinate 353,195 of NZ_BAAGFT010000001.1, read as the reverse complement.
CGATCACATGCACCGCGCAGGCAAGGCAGGGATCGAACGAATGAACCGTACGCAGGATTTCGACCGGACGCTTGGGATCGGCGATGGGCGTATTGACAAGCGCCTCTTCCACCGCGCTCGGAATGCCCTTTGAACAGCGCGGGCCGAGGTTCCATGTGGAAGGCACCACAAGCTGGAAATTGGCCACCTTCTTGCCCTCGATGACCAGCCAGTGAGAGAGCCCGCCGCGGGGCGCGTTCACAAAGCCCACACCTTCGCCCTTGTCCGGCACTTCGCAGTTCTCGACGATCTTCTTGTCGCCGGAAGCCACGTTTTCCTTGTATTCCTGCAACATCTCACCGGTCTTCTTGGCGATGACGGCGGTTTCGATGCCGCGCGCGGCGGTTCTGCCGAGCGTGGAGAACAGATCGCCGGGCGTCAGGCTGAGGGTCTGGAGCACGCTGTCGACTACCGGGACGACCTCGGCATTGCCCTTGAGATAGGCCACCAGAACCTGCGCGAGCGGGCCGGTTTCCATAGCGCGCCCGTCGTAACGGGGCGCCTTCATCCACGAATAGCGATCCTTGTCGCCCATAAAGGTAAACTTGGGCTCGGTAACACCCTGGAACGGCTTATGAACAGCATCGCCAGCATACCAACTGTGCCGCACATGCTCCTCGATCTTCGAGGGATCGAAAGGCAGGACTTCCAGCTTGCGGTCGAACACCACGCCGGGCTTGAACCACCGGGATTCGAGATTGCGCTCGTCTCCGGGGAACTCGCCGAAGGTCATAAAGTTGGTCGTGCCGCCGATCTTGGCCCAGTCCTTGTACGCGCCGCCGACAAGCAGCAGATCCGGGATGTAGACCTGATTCACGAAGTCGTTGACTTCCTTATACAAGCCTTCAAATTCGGCAATGCGCTCCGGCGTCAGGCTTTCGTAGCAGGTCACGCCGCCCGCCACGAGGAACTGGGTATGCGGGTTCTTCGCGCCAAACACCGCCATAGCCCGCGCCGCCTTGACCTGCAGCCGCAGGGCCTCAAGGTAGTGCGCCGTGGCGATGAGGTTCGCTTCAGGATCGAGATAGTAGGCGGGATGCCCGCCGAGGAAGTAGGCGTTGGTGAACGGGCCGAGCTGGCCGCTTTCCACAAAGGCTTTCAGCTTGGCCTGCACCGCCTTGAAGTCCTCCGCCGACACGGGGCGCGGGGAAACGGACGAGCAGATTTTGGCGGCCTTGACCGGATCGGCCTGAAGCGCGCTGGTCACGTCCACAAAATCGAGGGCGTGCAGATGATAGAAATGCACGATGTGATCGTGCAGATACAGCATCCCAAGCACGAGGTTTCGGATGTAGGTGGCGTTCTTAGGGATTTCCACCTTGATCGCGTCTTCGAGGGCGCGGGTGGAGGCCAGCGCGTGGGTATAGGTGCACACGCCGCAGGTACGCTGTGTGAAGTGCTGCACGTCGCGGGGGTCGCGCCCGACCAAAATCGTCTCAAGGCCGCGGTACAGGGTGCCGACGCTGCGGGCTTCGCTGACGCGCCCGTCCTTCACCTCCACTTCAATGCGCAGATGGCCTTCGATACGGGTCAGGGGATCGATAACGACAGGTCCGGTAAAATGGCTCTGGGGTGTTTTTCTGGCTTCGCTCATGGGTGCTCCCTCTAGTTTTCATAGAACGGGGACAGGTTGTCCCAGAAACCGGGCTCGCTGCAGCCGATGCACGGATGCCCTGCGCCCACAGGCCAGTTGGTTTCGTTGAATTTGACCTTCGGGCAGTTATTCATGGTCTCCGGCCCCTTGCAGCCCAGCTCATACAAGCACCAGCCGTTGCGGGCCTCTTCGGAGTCGAAGGAGGGAGCGAATTCGCCGTTGTCGAAATGTTCCCGGCGCTCACACAGGTCATGCACGCTGCTGCCGAAGAACATCATGGGACGGTTGTTGGCGTCGAGCTCGATCTTGTCGCCACGCAGGAAGGCGACCAGCGTCCCCACGAGGTTCAGCGGGTTCGGAGGGCAGCCGCCGATATTGATGGCCTTGACGCCCTTCGCGCCGAAGCACTCGTTGACGCCCATTGCGCCGGTGGGGTTGGGCTTGGCCGCCTGCACGCCGCCGAACGCGGCACAGGTGCCGTAGGCGACCACGGCCTTGGCCTTGGGGAGGATGCGGCCGCAGATGTCGAGCATGGTATGCCCGGCGATGTAGCCGTATTTGCCTTCATTCGCCGTGGGGATGGCCCCTTCCACGACGCAGATGAAGCCTTCAGGGGCGGAAATGGCCTGCTCCAGAGCTGCTTCGGCGGCTTCGCCCGCGGCAGCCATGATGGTTTCATGGTAATCGAGCGAAATCGTATCCAAAATCAGTTCATCAATGAACGGCTGCCCCGTCCGCAGCAAGGCTTCCGAGCAGCCCGTGCACTCGGCGTTGTGCAGGTACACCACGGAAGGGCGACGGGGCATGGTCAGCGCCCGCGCGACCTGCTCGGCAAATCCGGTCCCCATGCCCATCGTCACGGCGACCATGCTACAGAATTTCAGGAAATCCCGGCGGGATACCCCCTGCCGTTCCAGCCGCGCCTCGACATTTTCTTTTCCCAGACCAACGGCAATACGCATACGCTTCTCCTTTTCAGCGACCGACAACATATCGGCCGCATGCGTGGATCAAAATGGTCGGAACCCCTTTTGCATCCATCCGGCATTTCATCCGCAAAGACGGCGAAACCGGGCATATCCCCACAATAACGGAAGAAATGCCGCGCATTGCAGGACGCGGCCTCAGGACAATGCCCTTTCAGGCAAGCATGTTCCCCCTCCGGGAAGAACAATGCCGCCCTCCTCCACTTCGGAACAGCCCAGTATAAGGGTATTCGGAGGCTACGGCAACGATGGGGCCGTGTCAATCGGGTCATCAAAAAATCGTAACGTGAAAAAGGGCGCATAGCGGGACGTAATGAGAATGCTTGCACACGGCGTTAGAATGCTTCCGGGCCGTTGTTATGGAAAGAGAAAAGGGGGGCGGCGGGAGAATCAAAAAGAAAGGCTGTGTTATAGAAAATGGTTGATGCTTTTTTCCTTGAAGATCCAAAGGGATAACCGGCAAAATGCCTTAGCCGTGGAGCCCGCCAAGGGGAAAACCGGAGAAAAAGGCTGTATTTTCACCGCACTGTGGAGATGAAACAACCACATACTTAACAGAGCCAAAAGAAAAAGAGATACGGCGCAGCGTGCTGCAGCAGAAAGACCCCATCCTGACAGGATGCAAGAGAAGCGGGGCCCTTGTGCCGGATTGGGCGGAGGGTACAAAAAAAGCGCCCGCTGAGGCGCTCCGACAGGCATTCCAATACCACCGGCGTACAGTCCGCCGGGGCTGTGGGCGATTCCGGCCCGCAGTATCCCGGTAGGCTGAAAGGGCCGTTACGACAGCTTCAAGAATTTTCTGGCCCGCTCCACCTGTGCCTGAATAAGGGCATCGCCGACCTTTTTGGATTTCAGGAAATGTTCAATAGCCTTGGCCACATCATCCATCGGGATGCGCTGTTCCGAGCACACCTTGCGCAGTTCCTTGGCGCGTTTTTCCTCGGCGGGATGACCGGCGAAGATATGATCCGAACCACCAAAGCAGCCGGGAACATGCGATTCCCATGTCTTGACTTTCTGTGACATCTCAAATCTCCTTTCCAGGAAGAATGCGATCGTTTTACATGATGTCAAGAGGTATTGCGTTGATTCCAGAAAAAGAAAATGCCGCTTGCAGTGCATGGGAGGATATGCCGCCATTGCAGTGAGGTATGATTTCTTTCCTCTCATGTGGTTGCCTTTTCCCTTGCCTGAGGTACACTCAAGGTAATCAATCACAGTCTAACCTTTGGGGGATTATCATGAAACGCAATAACGCCCTGCTGCACGGCTGCCTCCTCGCCGCCGGGCTGACGCTCCTTCCGTTCGCCGCCCACGCCACCGGCCTGAGCAGCCATTTCCTCGCGGAAAACTCATTCACCCAGTCCGTCAAGGACGGCTATCGGGACATCAAGAAAGAGGTGAAGGAAACCGTCGACGAACTCACCGGCGACGACAAGACCGATGCCCAGAAGTTTCAGGAACGCCGGGACAAGGATCTGAAAAAATACTACAAGGAAGTCCGTGACGCCCAAAAGGACTATGTGAAGGAACGGGAAAAGGCCCAGCGCGAATACCTGAAGCACCACAAGCAGCTCCCCTTTAAGGAAGACCTGCAAAAGGATCTCGAAAGCGCCCCCGCGCCCACGACCGCAAAGTAACCCAGATGCCCCGGCCTTCCGGGGCTTTTTTGCGTGGCTCTGTCACAGTATGAGGTCGCTTCATCTCCACAGTGAGGTGAAAATACAGCCTTTTTCTCCAGTTTTCCTCTCGGCGGAATACAGGGCTAGGGCATTTTCTCGGTTAATCCTTTGGAACTTCAAGGAAAAAGCATCAACCATTTTCTAGGGCACAGCCTTTTATGTCCGCCGTCCAAGGCCCACCCAGACAAAACGGGCCGGAGCGTCTGCCCCGGCCCGTATTCTATTCGGCGAACTCCAGCTTGATGATGCTGGCCTTCCAGACCACCCTGTCCCCTTCAGGATCGCGGGTCAGACCGGGGGCCTTCCAGCAGGCCGACACCGTGCCCCGTGGGTTGATGATGTGATCATCGTCGAACCAATTCCCCTTGGCGATGTTGGTGCTCCGGCCTTCACGGTAGGCACCCACATTGAACCGCACGCCCAACACCGTCTTCCCGCTCCCGTTCGTGATGGAGACGAGCAGTTCGCCCTCCCCGCACGCAATGCCGGGCGACACCCGCGACGCCGCTTCCGCGGCCGGCTCCACGGTAATGGCGACAAGCTCCCGCTGGCGTTCAGCATAAACGCCGTATCCCCAGAAGGCGATGCCGACAAGCGCCCCGACCGTCCCGACGACGGCCAAGCCTATCAGCGTGTTCCGGGGCCAAAACCAGACTAGGACACACAGCGCGGCGGCGAGGATCACCCACGGCATACTAGCGCCTCCTCTTCGCCGGGCCAAGCGCGGCGGGGGAATACGTTGACGGCACTATTCACCCGTGCCGAAGCGGTCGTCGAGCTGACGGTTGCGGTTGAAAATCCCTTCCATCATCATGGCTAGCGCCCCGTCCCCGGTCACGTTGCAGGCCGTTCCGAAACTGTCCTGCAACGCGAAGATGGCCAGCAGCAGGGCCACGCCCGCCGGATCAAAATGGAGCACGCTCGTCACGAGGCCGAGCGAAGCCATAACCGTCCCGCCGGGCACGCCGGGGGCACCTACGGCGAAGATGCCGAACAGCACGATGAAGAAAGCCATCGTACCCGCGGACGGCAGCGCGCCGTACAGCATCAGGCTGATGGTCATGACGAAAAAGGTTTCGGTCAGCACGGAACCGCACAGATGCACGGTCGCCCCCAAGGGTATCATAAACTCTGTGACGGTCTTGCTCAAGGCCGGGGAACGCCGCGCGCAGGACAGGGCCACGGGCAGCGTGGCGGCGCTGGACATGGTTCCCACTGCGGTAAGGTACGCGGGCAGGTAATAACGCAGCACCTGCCACGGGTTGCGGCCCGACAGGATGCCGCCGATGACGTACAGTACGGCGAGCCAGATGTAATGGCCGAGGATCACGATGCCGATAACCTTGAGGAATATGGGAAACTGCACGGTCAGGCGGCCTTCATAGGAAAGCTCACAGAACGTCGCGCCCACGAAAAGCGGCAGGATGGGGATGATGACGCGGGTCACGACGCTGGTCATAATGGCTTCAAGCTCGGCCAACGCCTTGTTGATGATCTCGGCCTTAGTCCAGCTCACGGCGAGCCCAAGCAGCAGCGCCGTGACCAGCGCGCTCATGACGGACATGAGCGGCGGGATGTCCAGCACAAAGGACGGCTTCGGAAGATCGACGAGCCCGCTCACTTCCGTGGGCACGGAGAGGTGCGGGATGATGGCGTAGCCGGAAGCCGCCGAGAACGCCGCCGCGCCGACGGACGAAAGGTAGGCGATGGCCACGGCAGTCAGCAGCATCTTGCTGGCGTTCTGCCCCAAACGGGCGATGGCGGGCGTGATGAAGCCCACGATGACGAGGGGCACCGCGTAGAAAATAATCTGCCCCAAGGCATATTTGATCGACGCCACGGCATCCATGACCTGTACGTTGGCCATGCGCCCCAGAACGGCACCGATGGCCAGTGCCACCAACAGTTTGATGATCAACCCGAAATCACTTTTCTTGGCGGACATCGCCCACTCCTTCTCTCTTCGTCAAACATACCGGGAAGGGGCCCGGCCTCTTCGGGGCGGCCCGCCTTCTCATCGGGGGCCGCAGAACGCCATGCCAAAAACAGGCCGGAGGCCCTGCCGTTCCCCACGGCCCGCCTCCGTCCACCCGTCTCCGCCCCATCATACGTAACACGGCCCCCAAGGACAAGGCTGTCCAGCAAACGGCGGCGGATCGGAAGGGAACGCCTCGGCGTGTGGCGATCAGGGCGTCCGGCGACGGCCTATCGCGGCGGCGCGGCAACGCCCCTGACGCATCACTGTCGACATTCACGAAAAGCCCTGATGCAAGGAACAATTTTGAATCCAATGAGATACCATCGCTGTCCCCTCTCCCCATGAGGATTGTTCTTGACAGCCTCCCTCTTCCTTGGGCATCGTAACACCAATAAACACCGTTTTGGGCACCACAGGAGGCCATGTTATGGAACTGAAAAAGCTTCTTTACGCCGTTGACTTGGAAGATGCCCCCCATCCGGCCATCGAACACGTGAAGATGGTGGCGTCCCTGACGGGCGCTTCCATTTCAATCGTGTACGTGCTCCCTTCCGAAACGGTCTATGAATCCAACTACCTTTCCGGCGAGGGCCAGCCCAACAGGATCGCCCCCACCCAAGCCCTGTTGGAAAAGATGGAACATTTCCTGAACGCCAACTTCCCGGAAGGCGTCGACGACTGCGCGTTCCTCATGGGGAAGGTTTCGGAAGAAGTCGTCAAATACGCCCACAAGAGTGACATCGACTGCATCGTCGTCGGCGCGCATGGACGGATCGGATTCCGCCAACTGTTTGCCGGCTCCGTAGCCACGGAAGTCGTGAAAAAGGCCCACTGCTCCGTATCCGTCATCCGCCCCAGATATTGACGGCACACGCCCTTTCCCGGCAAGCGGGGAAAAGCATTACGCGTTTCGGAACCTCCCGCCTAACGGGAGGTTTTTTCATGCGGAAAAGCGTCCCCCGGATACGTCCCGCCGCGCTTGCGAAAGCGGGTTGACCCGGACTTCCCGGCGGTGTAACAGGAAACCGTTCATGGGAAATGTTCATGGGCAACACTTTTTAAGGGTGGTACCAATGCTGTATACGCGCAACTGATTGAAGGCAAACAGAACCCACGGTGTGAGGTTCTTCTTGTCCGTTCGGACGCGGAAAGAGCATGGAGCTTTTCGCCGCCCTTCTGAGTGTGCAGCCGAGGGGAGGCCGTAAGGCGTTCCTTCTCTTTCCCCGTTCAGGATGGAGCCATCGTATGCATGGTGTATCCGCCAAAACGTTTGGGAAGGAGTAGGAGATGAGGAAAAATCTTTTTGCGACGACGCCGGGCATCATCGTTGTGGGTGCCGTCATCGGCCTGATCGCCGTATGGCTGCAAAAGCTCGGCAACCCGGCAAACATGGGGATCTGCGTAGCGTGCTTCGAGCGCGATGTGGCCGGAGGGCTTGGCCTGCACCGCGCGGCCATCGTCCAGTACCTGCGCCCTGAAATCATGGGGCTGGTGCTCGGCTCGCTGGCAGCCGCCATCGCCACGCGGGAATTCAAACCGCGCGGGGGTTCCGCGCCCATCGTCCGTTTTGTCCTCGGCATGATAGCCGCTATGGGCGCATTGGTGTTCCTCGGATGCCCATGGCGCGCGATACTCCGTCTCGCCGGCGGCGACGGGAACGCCATCCTCGGCCTTGCCGGACTGGCCACGGGGATCTGGGTCGGGACACTCTTTTTCAAAAGGGGTTATTCCCTTGGCCGCAGCAACAGCCAGAGCGTCGTTTCCGGGGCAATCTTCCCCGTCATCGTCGTCTGCCTGCTCCTTCTCTACCTCATTTTCCCGCAAATCCCGGATCAGCCGCAAAGCGGCCCCCTGTTCTACTCCGTGAAGGGCCCCGGTTCACAACACGCCCCCTTCATCGCTTCGCTGGGGCTGGCCTTCATAATCGGCATCTTCGCGCAGCGCAGCCGTTTCTGCACGATGGGCGCGTTCCGCGACCTCTTCCTTTTCCGCTACACCCACCTGTTCCTCGGGCTGGCGGCCATGTTCGCCGCCGCATTCATTGCGAACGCCCTGACGGGCGGCCTCAAGTTCGGCTTTGAAGGCCAGCCCGTGGCCCACAGCGACTTTCTGTGGAACTATCTTGGGATGGTTACCGCCGGGCTCGCCTTCGCACTCGCCGGGGGATGCCCCGGCCGCCAGCTCTTCATGGCGGGGGAAGGCGACAGCGACGCCGGCATTTTTGCCCTCGGCATGTTGGTCGGCGCGGCTATGGCCCACAATCTGGGCACGGCCAGTTCCGGCACGGACATCGGCGTATACGGTATGCAGGCGACAATCATCGGTTTCGTCGTCTGCCTGATCATCGGCTTTGTCCATTCCAAGAAGGCGTAAAGGAGAATTGCCATGCGTACCATTGATACCAGGGGACTTTCCTGCCCCCAGCCGTTGGTCCTCTTCCATCAGGCCATGACGGAAAACGCCGATGCCCCTCTGGATGTGCTGGTGGACAACGAGGCCAGCCTCGAAAACGTCACCCGCGCCGCTGAAAAAAAGGGCTGGAACGTCACCCCGAAAGATGAGGGCGAGGGCGTCTTCCGGCTGGAACTCCGCAAGTGAGGGACTTCTTTTCCCGTTTAGCCGAAGTGTTTCAAGGGAAGCCCCGGAAAGGGGTTTCCCCGCCTTCCCGCACATCCACGGAATACGGCTTTCTCGTTTTCCAGCATACGGGCGAGGTCATCCGGGCCGAACGGATACTGCGGGAAGCGGGGTTTGCCGTGGAGGTCAAAGGGCCTCCCCCCGAACTGCGCACGGGATGCGACATGATCATCGTTTTTGACCTGATGCAGGAGCCGCTTATCCGCAACGCGCTGGAAGCCGCCCGCCTTGAGCCGATCCAGTCCGTCCCCATGCGCGATACCCTGCTCGAACCCGTATCGCTGTTCCATGTGCAGGATTACGGCGACTGGTTCATGGTGCGGGCCGCGAACATGAAAATCACCGTGGAACGCGCCACGGGGAAAATCGTCAACGTGTCCGGAGGCGGATGCCCCGATGTGCCGTATCTGGCGGCGCTGCTGACGGGGCAATGCATCGGCGAGGCCGAGGAGCCGCGGGTCAAGGGGCAGACGCTGTGTTCCTATTCGCTGCAACGCGCATTTGAGGAGGCGAGGCGGCTATGGCGTGGATGATCTGCGGTACGGTGCCGGATGCTTCTTTTCCCCTGACGGGGGGGCGCTGGCGTCTGGATGGCGGCTTTCTCCATGCGGAGGGCGGGGGCATCGCCCCGCTTTCCGTACAGCGCGGGACGCCCGCCCTGCTCGGAACCGCATTGCTGACGTGCGAAACGCTTGGGGTGGAGCCTCCCACGGCACTGCTCGCCGGGGACATCGGGAATGGCGACGGAAGCCGGAAGCTCTACAGCCGCCTTGCGGCCTCCCCCAGCCTGTCCGGGGTGCAGGGCATCACGTTCCATTACCTGTTCCCCGACCTTGATGGGCACAACCGCGTCCTGATGGCTCTGGAGGAAGCGAACCCCAAGCCCGTGCTCGTTGCTGATGCCGGTTTCATGTATGTCGCCAAGATGAGCGGCTACGCCGACGCCTACGATCTATTCACCCCCGATGCCGGGGAACTGGCCTTTCTTGCCGATGAGAAAGCGCCGCACCCTTTCTACACCAGAGGTTTTCTGCTGGCCGCGGATGAGGATATCCCATCCCTCGTCGAACGCGCCTATCAGCACGGAAACGCCGCGCGCTTCTTGCTCATCAAAGGGAAGATTGATCATCTGGTGGAAGGCGGACGGTTCCTCGGTGACGTATCCGAACCGCAGGTTGCCGCTCTGGAGCCCATCGGAGGCACGGGCGATCTTGTCACCGGCCTTGTGACGGGCCTGCTCGCCGGCGGCATGGAGATGCCCCAAGCCTGCCTGACCGCAGCGCGGGCCAGCCGGATTACCGGGCTGCTTGCGAACCCGACCCCCGCGACGCAGATCGCGGAACTGCTGCCCTTCCTCCCCGAAGCGTTGCGCTGTGCCTTGGAAGGGGCCTCCCCCTGTGCGCCTCTAGGGTATAAAACGGTTTTAGACAAGGATCGCCCCTAGGAATTCTGCCTGCGTAGATGGGGGGTACGGAAGGCTATGTTATGGAAAAGGGTTGATGCTTTATTTTTTCGGCTGTGTCATAGGAAACGGTTAGTACTTTATTTCTTAAAATTCCGAAGGAATACCAAATAAAATGCCCCAATCATGGAGCCCATCAACGGGAAAAAAGGCTATATTTTCAGCATAATGTTAAATAAAACAGCCATATACTATGACAGAGCCATTTTTTAAGGCTCTGTTATAGTTTATGGTTGTTTCATCTCCACAGTGCGTTGAAAATACAGCCTTTTTCTCCTATTTTCCCCTCGGCAGGATCCACGGCTAAGGTATTTTTCCGTTTATACCTTTGGAATTTCAAGAAAAAAAGCATCAACCATTCTCTATAGCATAGCCTTTTTTAAATTCCAAAGGGATAACCAATAAAACGCCTCAGCTATGAAGCCCACAAACGGAAAATAAGAGAAAAAGGCTGGTTTCAAGATACGGCGGAGACAAAATAACCTCTCTATGAAATGCGTTACGGAAAAAACCGGCGGATTCCCTTCTGCCGCGGCTTCTGACGGTACGCCTCAACCCTGAACACTTTCCCTCGCCCCTTCCTTATAGATGGAAGTCTTCTTGGTGCTGACGTAAAACGTCATCACGCGCCCAAAGAGAGACACTACTCCGTAAAGTACGGGAAAAGGCCCTCAGCCTGCATTCCCGGCGGCCTGTTTCATGGCTCGCTTCATGGCGTAGAGCATGACATCCGCCCGCTTGACAATCTCCGAAAGGCCGTGATCCGTTTCCGGGTTGAAAAAGGCATGCCCCCAAGCGGCACTCATATGTATCTCATTTCCCTCATTGTAACGCTCAATGCACTGTTCCAAATTTTGCTGGCACTTTTTCACATCAGAGAGCGAAACGTCGTGCAAGGCGGCGATAAACTCGTCCCCGCCGTACCGATACAATTTGGCGGTGGGCGGCATGGTTTCCCGCAGGATCGAGGCGAAATCCTTGAGGAGCCGATCACCGGCAAGATGCCCCCATGTGTCGTTGACCCGCTTCATGCCGTTAAGGTCAAACAGGATGAGGCACAGGGAACGCACCGAGTCAAAATCGTGGGCCATCCTCACGCAGCTTGTCTCGTAGGCGTTGCGGTTGCCGAGTTCGGTCAGGCTGTCCGTAAAGGCCATCTGGTGCGTCCGCTGGATATAGTCAAAGGCATCCTTCCCGTACCGGAACGGAAACACTTCGTCCGAATCCACAAACTCATAGGGATGGGACAGGTGCATATGCACGACCTTGAGGCGGCCGCCAACCAACCGAAAAAAGAAGGACACCCGCTGCAGGGTACGTATGAATAGGCCGGTTTCCTCGTCGGAAGTAACCGTGTAGCAGCCGAAGATGAGGCAGGATTGCTCGTCCTCATAGGCGACCTGATAAGTTTCCTGCTCCATCGTGAAGGTGACGAGCCGCTCGATCTGCAGAAGTTCCTTGAGCTTGTCCACACCGGTGGTGTACTGGGCGCGGGAAGGCCCAATCCACGTGACCCCCTCGGCCATCTGCGCATAGACGAAATCCTCATCGCGCCGATAATGCCGATACATGATCTCGTGAGTCAGCTCAATGCCGCGCCGACCCAGCGGGCCGATCCCTTCTTCATTCTCGATGCGAAACACGCTGCTCATCATTTACCCCACTCTCCCGCAGTACAGAACCCCACTCCCGCAAAAAGCGTCTCCTAGCATTAGGAGGAAACACAAGGCCCCGGACATGTCAACAGCCACGCCAAATTCTCCAAAACATGCGGAAACGGACAGGCATCCTGAAGCTGGAACTAACGGGGCGGGCCGTCCTACCGCAAATCGGGCGCCGTCCGGTGCAGCCTGAACAGGATGAAAAACGCGGCGACCTGAACGAGCTGAATACAGAGGTAACAGGCAAACCAGCCGAAGCCCGAATAGAGCGCCCCGGGAATGTAGGAGCCGAGAAGCCCGCCGAAATAATAACAGGCAAGAAAAAGCCCGTTGACCATGCCGCGGTCGCCATGGCCGGAGAGCGTGGCCTGATGGTTGATGAGGCCGGGGCAAATGGAATGGACGACGAACTCCCCAAAGGCTATAAGCCATAGCCCACCGAAAAGGGCCCAAAGAGACGGCACCGCAAGCGTGAGGCAAGAGGCGACATACACGGCGGAGGCGAAAAGGATGAGCCTTGTTGGTGTCTTAAACAGGCGCATGAGCGGCGCAAGGGACAACGAAGCGACAAGGCCGACGGAATACCCGAAATACATAAGCCCGATGAGCCCTTCGGAGTGGCCCTGCCCAAGCTCCGCCATACGGAAGGGGATAAGGTTGCCGATGGCGGCGAAGACGAAGATGCCGCAGGCTTCAGCGAAAAAGAGGCTGGGGACTCCCCTGCCCTTGAAAACGGCGAGGTATTCACGGGGGCTGTGAAGGCGTGCTTTGGTGTTGCGCATTTCCGGGATGCTGCGGATGAAGAGGAGGATAAGGAAAAAGAAAAAGCAGATGAAGGCGAGAGTGGCACGCCACCCAAACATCTGCGCAGCCCAGCCCCCGATGATCCGGCCGCACAGCGAACCGACAAGATTGGAAGTCACATATCCCGCAAGCGCACGGTTGAGATCCAGATGTCGGAACATGACCGCAATGCTGGACATAACGGCTGTGAGCACCACCGGAACCAGCAATGCCTGGAAAGTGCGGATGCCGAGAAGGACAAGGAAGGACGGGGCAAACCATACCCCCATGCCGCTTATGCCGAGCAGGAGTGAAGCGCCCAGAATGGCGCGCCGCACACCGATACGGCTGAGCAACATGCCCACGCACAAGGGCGAGATGGCGAGCGACAGCATGAATACGCTGACGAGCAGCCCTGTGGAGCCTTTATCCACACCAAAGTCCCGGCTCACCGAGTTGAACATGGGCTGCGGAGCGTACATCAGCGTATAGACGCAAATCGAAATCAACAGAAGCCCGGCATAGGTTCTCAAGATCGCATTCTGATGAGTGCGAGGATGATCCGACATAATCCCCTCCCAGTCTTTTTCAGCTGAAACTCTCGGAACATGCCCTCTTCGCAGGCATCAAACAGGGAAAAAGGCCCGCATCAGGCAAAAAGACGAACAGCCCGGAGCCTCCCGCCCGCATGCGGGCTGGCCCCATGAAAACCGGCTTCATGGAAAACGCTTTTCACGCTCTAATACAAATCCGTTTCTGTCAATGGAATCTCCGCCGCAATTTCACAGGGCAGGCCATGAGGGAATATTTCTGCCCTCCACTTCCGCCTGAAGAGGGCATGGCTACGCCTTGAGGGATATACGCAATTCCGGCGTCCGCACGAGCCCCATCGCAATACCGACGGGCCAGTACTGATTAGGCTGTGTCGTTATTTTACACATAACTATTTTAAACTATTAAAAACGATACGTTACTCATTGAAATAGCCAAATAATTTCAAAAGATTATATCTAATTGACGACACGACCTAGGACAAGGGGCCAAATAATCCAGAATAAGGCATCACTCCGTACCTCTGCAACATAGGGGAACACCAAGAGGCGAACGCTCTTCTTTCTGTGCTTCACTCCGTATTTACACAAAACGGAGCCTGCCCCAAACCATACCAATACCACATACTGGCATTTGAAAGGGCTGTGCTGAAAATGGATGGAATAGACAACAGAATACGATGAAATTCCGAAGAATTCACGCCATGCTGCGGTATAAAAATACTCAAGACTATCCTCAGCATACTCTCCCTATATCCTCGTGTATTCCGAATTCCAAAGGAAGAGGTTTCCTATTTTTATAGTAGGGAATAATGCCTGCCTCGTACGTAAAAAACCCGTCTCATGACCGGCAAAGGAACGACGCAGGAAAGCCCGCTGTATACGTCTAACTGCAAGCTGTCCCAGTCCCCCAGCGTATCGGGCTTCGGGGATAAAAACGGAACAACCGTTTCTTTCCAATAAAAAAGGCTCTACCATAGAATGTGGTTGTTTCATCTCACAGTATAAGGAAAATACAGCCGTTTCCTCCTGTTTTTTCATTGGCTGGCTCCATAACTGAGGCATTCTGCTGGTTATTGGAGCTTCAAGCAGTAAAGTATCAACCATTTCCTATAAACAATCACAAAAAAATCCAGATTGATGAACGAAGCCGGGCTTTGTTTTGTTCGATGCAGGATTGCAGATCTTCAATAACGTAAAGCCCCACAAAGCTTTTTGGGCTTTATGGGGCTTCCTAAGATTCTTTTTGGCGGAAACATATAGGAAGACTACGAATGAAACCAAACGGAAGATACCTCACTCAGGTGGGCTGCTTTTCAGTATTTTTACCGCCTACACGGCGGATAACGGCAGCCTCGCCGTGGTGGGCACGACGGAACACTTCTAAGCCGCCTACACGGCGGATAACGCCCCCCTTGCGTTTGCTATCTTGTCTTCAACCTTCTAAGCCGCCTACACGGCGGATAACCGTTCAAGGCTTGTCGCCATTCGTGGGATGCTCTTCTAAGCCGCCTACACGGCGGATAACGGGGGCTGGTCGACGTCATCCGGGACAATGAGCTTCTAAGCCGCCTACACGGCGGATAACACACGAGACAAGACCGACCTGTCCCGCGCCAACTTCTAAGCCGCCTACACGGCGGATAACGAGAAGCGGAAATACTCGGGGGCGACGGGCGCCTTCTAAGCCGCCTACACGGCGGATAACAGTGATCAGCCCTTTCACATATGTGATATGCCCTTCTAAGCCGCCTACACGGCGGATAACTTTTGTTTTCAATCCGTGGTCGGCCCATTGCACTTCTAAGCCGCCTACACGGCGGATAACACCAAACGGGAAGGCGCAAGGCTACATCGCAACTTCTAAGCCGCCTACACGGCGGATAACGCACGAAAAAATTGGAAAGATGCATATAAACACTTCTAAGCCGCCTACACGGCGGATAACGGGAGACGCCGAAGAGGATGGCGTGATAGTGTCTTCTAAGCCGCCTACACGGCGGATAACCTGCGACCGCGCCACGTTTATCTCGATAGACTCTTCTAAGCCGCCTACACGGCGGATAACATAGTCCCGTTGGTTCTCTTGCAGATGCTTTCCTTCTAAGCCGCCTACACGGCGGATAACACCCAGAATGGGTATTGTGGAATGGACAAAGCCTTCTAAGCCGCCTACACGGCGGATAACAAGATGCTCGCTTGCAGTTGCCGGAATATCTCCTTCTAAGCCGCCTACACGGCGGATAACCGGCATCTCAAGGCCATGGTGCTGGTTATCTACTTCTAAGCCGCCTACACGGCGGATAACGAGCAGTTGTGAAATAGTCTTTAGCCCAGGAACTTCTAAGCCGCCTACACGGCGGATAACTAGAATCTCTCGAAAAGTTTTCCCTGCTTTTCAACAGGTTACCCTTAACAAGGCTTCAGAGACTTCGTTTTTACCCTCTCTTTCTAACTACCTTATTCTTAATTCCTTTTCTCGACAACTCTTTTATGAAGCCAAAGGACGTCCCTCATTACTGTCGGGCTTTCTTTTTCTGGAAGAGAATATGCAAAGACCAATCCCCCCACCATCCCCTATCCACACAAAGTAATCCAGGCACCCGCTGTATTCTGGCCATGTCCATGATCATCGTGGTACTAATCCCCCCTCAAGCCGGAACCTTTTGCCAAGATTGGCGAATTTGGCAAGCAGATTGAGAAAATCAACCGCTGGTTTGAACGATGTAGTAATAATGCCAAGTGCAGGCTGTCTGCCGGCGCCAAACGAGACCTCAACGGAAGGTTTCGTATCCTCGCCGAACATGTCGGTTCAGCACTCGCCAAAATCGATGAAGACGCGAAATGGGAAAAATAGGCCGCCGGAATGTGGGCGGGCCTCACTTTCCTAGGGCGTGTCGGCAATTAAATATAATCTATTGAAACAGTTAATTATTTTCAAGTTTTAAAAATATTTAAAATAATTTTAAATAATTATACAAATAACGACACAACCCTAAGGAATACCCGGAACACCTGCCCTGTCTACTTCCGGGGCCTTTACTGGCATAACCTACTCAAGCACTGACCACGCTGTACAATGCGCTCGAAAAGGTTGAGCAGCAAATAGAGGAAATCGGAACAAACATTTATCTGAAGGCAACATAATGGGCTCTCTCAATAAAAACACCATGTTTGAACAACTTTTCCAAGAGCTTCCCCCTATTTTTGCACGGCAACAGTTCCCCAGCTTCTTCAGGGGATCTATAAATACCAAACGCTATACAACATGAAGTCTGAGGGAGATGGACCTCCTTCCACAAAAATTGGAAAGAAGATTTGTTATGAACGGGAGTCCGTTCTCCAATAGCTTATAAGAGAATTCAGGTGAAAATTGATTTACGCGCTACTGTTGCTTCCCATTCATTACTTTTAAATGTGGGGTAATGATGGGGCAAAAAAGAAAAGAAGAAAGTTAATCTATATATTAGGCTAACCTTCTTCTTTTTTATTCAATAATGGCGGAAACGTATAGGAGTCGAACCTACCAACGGCCTTTCGACCGTCCACCAGTTTTGAAGACTGGGCGCCACACCGGTGACGAAACGTTTCCCTAACTTGTGCTTACTTTTGGGAAAGTATCACATCCTTCCTTTTCGTCAATAGCGCCTTTTTCATTGTAATATCAATAGGTTAATAACCCATGACACGAAAAGGCGTGAAGGGGCCACCATATGCCGCCTGAAAAGCAACAAAACACGCCCAAAGGGAGCCTATTCTGGCGACAGAGCAACTGCACAGTATCTTTTTTCAAAAAACTCAATAATTCCCGGTTTGACTCCTCAGCATATGGCCCTTCTCCGATTCGTTTCGACCGAGGCTGCGATGCCCCCAAGCCTCAAGGCATCGCAGCTCTTTTCAGATAAGCCTACTGCGCGGGGTTAGCTCCATTATTGCTCTCCCTCCCCCAATTGGCATCTATGCCAAACACTTTTTCCTATTCATTACATTTCTTTATAACGAAATACCGCATATATTTTTATACAAAATGATAATAAGCTAATCAATATATTTAAAAGACAATAATATTATTTTTAATACATATTGATTTTCTATTTGTCATATTCCTTTTAATTTAACACAATTTCTCATAAAAAGCACAAATATATGAAAACCACTTTTTTATTGCCTAACACATACCAATAATTTTATAATATTCACAATTTTTATTGTGAATCTATCCGCCATATCTCCATGATATATTTTCTCTATAAAAAATTTCTATACACAGACAAATACCATCATATACAACACTATAATTCAAATCAACACTATTACATTACCGTAGAAAACAAGTTTTCTAAAAACGCCTTGTACGTAATAGCATCCGTTTGAAACAGTATTTGTTTTGCTTTCATCTTTGCCTATGCGGAAACGGACAGTACTCATATTTTTCGGAAAATACATATTTCATCAGTGGTTATACCAAGATACAGTAACTACAACGAATATTGCAATAAAATTCTTTATATAGAGCCCTATCTCTATATATGTTTTATTTAACGCTTTGACAATCCTACTTTCTTGTTTAATATAAAAAAACCTCTAAAACCATTTGTTAAATGTGAAAAAGATTTGGGAAGCGATTCTCTTTTCGTTTTATTCAAAATATGCTTTAGGCATACGCAGTGCTGAAAGACAAAGAGGCGACCATGAACCATAGGCCTGAAGAACTCTTTTCCGTCTTCTTTTCAACCGTTTTTGAATCGTCCTGCATATCGGACTTTACACGGAAAGTATCCTCTTTCCTCAAGCGGTATATGCCTGTATCCGCCGCATATATCTGCTTTTTTGAAAAAGATACCCTTTTTAAGGTAGCCGAGCATGTCAACTACATAAAAGCGCCTTTCCCGGATCAAGTCATCATACCGGAAGATATTCTCAACCGTATGTATGTGGAAGACAATTTTTTTACCGGAGACGTCCACTCCATAAGGAACTTTACGGGGGAGGAATCCTGCGTCTTTTCTGAATTCAGGAACAGCCTTTTCAACAACGAAGAGTCCTCCAGCATCTATATTCCTATCAAGCACCATGTCCTTGAAGGCATTCATATTTACATGTCCATATACGGCATCGGAAAGAATAGGTTCTCACAAGAAGACATCGATATATGTTCATTCATACAGCCGATGCTTATAGATACCTTCAACAGTATTCTTCTTTATAACGACATCAACGCGCTGAAGCAGTCTTTCATTGCGGAAAAATCCCCCTCGGTGGCCAAGAGCATTATAGAACGATACGATTCCTCAGCAAACGGGGATGCCTTCCCCACACTTGACGCCATCATCATCGAACATATCAAGTTGGCCATCACAAAGGCCAATGGGAAAATTGCCGGGCCTGACGGGGCCGCAAGCCTGCTTGGACTGAACACAAGCACGCTGTGGTCCAAGATCCGCAAATACAATATAGATCCTAAGACGCTTACCGAGTAAGCGCCAAAACAATAACTCACCCTCATAGCAGGTGGTTTATTGTTTCGGCCGCCTTGTACCCTCAACAGGCTGAAGCCCATAATATGAGAAAAGCCAATCCATACGGATTGGCTTTTCTCATGCGCGGGCTGTCGGCAAAGCGGCCTACTCGGCCTCTTGCTTACAGACATCAATCCATGTCCCGCCGGTTACCCGTTCCAAATCGGCGAGCGAAAGGCACACCGCATTGTTCGGGGCCCCCGCCGCAGGATAAACCGGGTCAAAGGCCTTGAGGCTGCGATCAAGGAAAATCCGTACCCCCTCGTTTACCGCAAAAGGGCAAACCCCGCCGATGGGGTGCCCGATGAAGGACTCCACTTCCTCCCCCTGCGGGAACTTCGCCTTTTCCTTGAATTGATCCTTGAATTTCCGGTTGTCGATCCGTGCCGTGCCCATCACCACAATCACGATGGGCCCTTCAGCCGTCTTGAACGACAGTGTTTTGGCGATGCGTCCGGGTTCGCATCCTGCTGCGACGGCCGCCAGTTCGACAGTGGCGCTGGACGTGGCGAATTCGCGGTAGCCGCCAAGAACGCCGAAAGCCTCAAGCTGTTTCTTCACTTCATCAATACGCATTGTCCCATCCTTCTCATAGCTGTGCCGGGCTTGAAAACACGCCCCCGCCACCATAGTCAACCGGAGGCGCAACGACAAGATGCCCTCTCGACCTTGCCGCGCATCTCTGCCATACTGGCGCTTTCTCCCGAGCCGTTTTCCTTACGAGACGTTTATGCGCATTTTTGTTTTCCTCGGCACCATACTCGTCATATTCATCCTGTTTACAGGGCACGTGCTGCTGGTCACGAAGGACGCGCCGGACGACAGCTATCTCCCGTCGCTGGAGTCGTCCATCAGCATGCTCTCGCCCATGACGGCCATGCCTCAGCTATTCACCCCCAAAGAACAGACGTGGATAGATGAACACCCCGTCATCACCGTAAGCATGACCCCGGCCTTCATCCCGTTGTCCGATCCCAAGCAGCTCAACGCCTATTCGGGCATCAGCCTTGACTATCTGCGGCTCCTTTCCCGCATCATCGGGGTCCAGTTCCGTATAGAGCCGCAATCCAACTGGGCCACGGCGCTCGAAGACGCCAAGCAGTGGCGGACGGATTTGTTCGCCATGGTGGAGCCGACGCTCGCCGCCGACGCCAACCTGCGCCTTACCCGCCCCCATACCCCGCTCCCCGGCATCATTGTGATCCGCGAAAACGCGCAGCACACCACCAGCCTCAAGGAGCTCGCCGGAAAACGGGTTTCCGTCGTCTACAGGCATTACTGGCACAATTACCTTGAAAACCGCTACCCCGGAATCATTCTTGACCCCGTCAGCAATCCGCTGCAAGGGCTGTTCCGGGTCATGTCCGGGCATTCCGATGCGCTGGTCGACTATAAGGCCAGCGTCCTCCCCAAGCTGGAAGACAACGCGCATCTGCGGCTTCAGGCAACCTCGACCATCCCCGCCCAGAGCGGCCTGTCCATCGGCGTGCGCTCGGACTGGCCCGAACTGCACAGCATCCTTGACAAAGCCCTCTACCAGATCCAGCCCCCCGAAAGGGAGCTCATCAACAGCCGCTGGCTCAGCCGCCAGCCGTCGTTCCATCTTCCCCCGCGCACATTCTGGATAAGCCTGCTCGGCATTGAAGTCGTCCTGTCCGTCCTGCTGCTGATTATTTTCTGGAACTTCCAGCTCCGCCGCAAGGTTGAGGAACGTACCAAGCGGCTGGCCGCCGAACTGGAAAAAAGCGCCAAGGCCGAAGATCTCCAGCGCCTCAACACCGAGCTCCAGCAGGCCATGAAAGCAGCCGACGCCGCCACGGAAGCCAAAAGCCGTTTCCTCGCCAACATCAGCCACGAGATCCGCACGCCGCTGCACGGCATCATTTCCTTTACCGAATTGGCCTACCTGAAAAACAACCCGCTGCCGCGCAACCACCAGCGCACCATTTTGGATCTGTCCTACGCCCTGCTCGACATCGTCAACGACACGCTGGACTTCTCCAAGATCGAAGCGGGCGAAATGGACACGGACACCGCCCCGTTCATGCTTGATGAAGTGATCCTGCGCGTTTGCGATATGACCATGCGCGGCAGCATGGCGCGCGAGCTGGAATGCCTGATCGACATCGATCCCTCCACGCCGCTGGCGCTTCTCGGCGATGCGGGGCGCTTGCAGCAGATCCTGACCAATCTGATGGGCAACGCCGTCAAATTCACGCCTCCGGGCGGGCGCATCCACCTGCAAGTCCGGCACGGCGGCAACCTCCATCTTTCCGAAAACCAGAACAAGGCGCAATTCCTGTTCTTCGTGCACGACACCGGCGTCGGCATCGCCCCGGATCAACTGCCGCAACTGTTTCAGCCATTCAAACAGGCCGACTCCTCGCTGACCCGGCGGCACGGCGGCACGGGCCTCGGCCTGAGCATCGCCCGGTATATGGTCGAAAACATGGGCGGGGAAATCTGGGTCGAATCGGAAGTCGGGCAAGGAAGCACATTCGCGTTCTCCATACGGCTTGCGCTTCAGGAGCAGGTGGAGGTGCTCGGCGGCAATACCTTTATGGATCTGCAGGCGGTCGTGGTCAGCTCGTCGGATACGGGCGTCCGGGTCATGCGCCGCACGCTGGAGGCCCTCGGCATCCGATGCCAAAGCCATGTCGCCAGCAGGGTGGGCCCGCTTTCCGTCCTCGCCTCGCTGGGGAAAAAACCGCTCAGGCCGGATTTCATCATCATCGATCGTCTTCTCGGCGATGGGGACTGTCCCCCGGCCCTGCGCCTTGCGGCGGAACTCCAATTGCGCTGCGCCGCCCCGGTCCCGCTCGTGCTTGTGGGCGGCCCAAGGGAAGGCCTCGCCATCTCCGAACTCAAGGACAAGCCCTATCCCGTCGAGGTCATACCGGCCATTACCGTGCGCTGCGTCCGCTCCACCCTCCGCAAGCTGTTTGATCGGAAAAAAGCGGGCTTCAGGGAGCCGCGCCCGGCGCAGTCGCCGGTGACGCCGGATCTGTCGGACGTCCGCATCCTTGTGGCCGAGGACAACCCCGTCAATCAGGAGATCATGTCCATACTGCTCGAAGAAACCCACGCCCGCATCAAGATGGCCGGCAACGGCATCGAAGCCCTTGCCCTGCTGGAGCGCGAAGCCTTCGACCTCATGTTCCTCGACATCCAGATGCCGGACATGGACGGCTACGAAACCATCAAGATCATGCGGGAACGCGGCTATGTCCTGCCCGTCGTCGCGCTTACGGCCCATGCCATGCAGTCCGACAAGCAGCGCTGTCTGGATGCGGGAATGGACGCGTACCTTTCCAAGCCGTTCAAACAGGCGCTGCTCTTCGACACCATCCACAGCCTGCTCCCTGAGTACTACCGGATCCCGGAAGCGCAGGCGGAAGAGCAGGCACGGCCTTCCCTGCCCGATGCGGAATCGTGGGCGTTCCTGCCCCCCTGCTTCTCGCCTGAAACCGTGATCCAGACAGGCCTGTCGCCGCAGCAGTACCCCACCATCCTGCAAAGTTTCGCCAGGAACCACGCGCAGGATGCCGCCCTCTTCCGCCATGCCGTCCGCACCCATGATTGGGAATCCCTCCGTGAACGGGCGCACGCCCTCAAAGGGGCCTCGGCCAACCTCGGCGCGCTGCATTTGCGGGACGCGGCCCGCACGCTGGAACTGGAAGCGCAATCGCAGTTGGACAAGGGCTACCCCAATGCCGCCTTGTCCACGCTCCAAGGCAGGCCGCTCGCCGCCTTGCTGCCTGAACTGGAAGAGGCCCTCGGCGACGTCCTTGAGGCCGCCGCGAAGCTGTGCCCGTCGGACAAGGAAACGAAAAACGCGGACGGCCCCTCGGCCACCGCCTCCAAGCCCAAACTCGACATCGCCAAATTGGGCGCTTATTATAATGATCTGGTCGAGGCGCTCCAGCAGGCCGCGCCCGGGCGCATCCGCATCGCCTTGGGCAGCCTGCTGGTGATTTGCAATGCGGACGAATATCCCTTACTCCACACCCTGAAAATGCATGTGGACAATTATGACTATGAAGCTGCTCTGACCGTTTTGGAAAGGATCCGCCCTTCCCTGTTCTTGAGCAGCGTCCCAAGTACGGAGCCTTCCGATGCAGCCCAATAAGCCTGTCGTTCTGGTCGTGGATGACGATCCTGTCAATCTGGACATCCTGGTCCAGACCCTCGAACAGGACTATTTCCTCATCATCGCCAAAAACGGAAAGCGCGCGCTGGATTTGGCCTTCAGCCACCATCCCGATCTCATCCTGCTGGACATCCTCATGCCTGAGATGGACGGCTTTGAAGTCTGCCAGCGCCTCAAGGCGGACAAAAAGACCGAGGGCATCCCGGTGATCTTCCTGTCCGTGATGGAGTCGCCCGGCCAGAAGCACCGCGGTTTTGAAGTCGGCGGCGTCGACTATGTGACCAAGCCTTTCCATGCCGACGAAGTGCTGGCCCGCGTCCGCACGCACATCACCAACAAGCGCCTCCGGGAGGAGCTCGAAAGCCACAACATGCTCATCGGGATGGAGCTGCACGAGAAAAGCCGCCAGCTTGAAACCCTGATGAACAACCTTCCCGGCCTCGCCTATCAGGGCGAGCATTCGCTGGATCGGAAAGTCCGCTTCGTCAGCCAAGGGGTTACACGCCTTACCGGGTACACGCCGGAGCACTTCATGGGGCCGGACGGGATGGGCCTGCTTGCCCTCGTCCACCCGGACGACAGGGAACACGTTTCGGAAACGCTGGAAAACGCGCTCAGGAAAAAAGAGCCGTTTGAACTGACCTATCGGATCATCACCTCGTGGAATGAGGAAAAATGGGTCTGGGAGCAAGGCGCGGGCGTCCATGCCGAAGGATCCGGGGAGCAGGCGCCTCTCCTCGTCGAAGGCTTCATCAACGACGTGACCGAAAAGCAGAAGCAGGACAACACGATCCGGCAGGAAAACAAGGAGCTGCGTGAGCGCCTCAAAGCCCGATGTTCAGGCGACATCGTGGGCAATTCGCCGCAGATCACCGCCGTCTTCGACCTCATCGCCAAAGCGGCGGCCGTGGACGACAACGTGGTCGTTTACGGCGAATCGGGGACAGGCAAGGAACTGGCGGCCCGGGCCATCCACGACGGCAGCTCCCGGTATCAGCAGCCCTTTGTGGCGGTCAACTGCGGGGCCATCCCCGAAAGCCTCTTTGAAAGCGAGCTGTTCGGCTACAAGAAAGGCGCGTTTACCGGCGCGACGGCCGACAAGAAAGGGTATCTGGATCAGGCCGACGGGGGCACGCTTTTCCTCGACGAGCTGGGGGAAATCAGCCTCATGGGGCAGGTGAAGCTGCTCCGCGCCATTGAGCACGGCGGGTTTACGCCCGTCGGCGGCTCCCAGATCCACCGCCCGAATGTGCGCATCATCGCGGCCACGAACCGGGATCTCCTTGAGCGCGTCAATGAAGGGGCCATGCGCCGCGACTTCTACTACCGCATCCACGTCATCCCCATCCACCTCCCGCCGCTGCGGGAACGCAAATCGGACATCCCCCTGCTGGTGGAGCATTTCCTGAAGGCCTATCCGAGCAACAAGCGTTTCGAGTACATGGACAGCGAGATGCTGCACGCGTTCATGCTCTATGACTGGCCCGGCAATGTCCGTGAGCTGCAAAATGTGCTCTACCAGTACCTGAGCCTGGGGACGGCGCGCTTGGGGGATACGATCATCGGCGAGGCCACCGCACAGGCGGCCGCCTCCGAGCCCCCGGAAGATTCCCTGACGCTGGCGGAAGCGCTTTCCCGTTTCGAGAAGGTCTACCTGCTGAACGCCTTGAAAAAAAACAACTGGAAACGCGGCCCGACGGCGGACAGCCTCGGTATGGACAGGCGTACCTTGTTCAGGAAAATGAAAGACTTCGGCTTGGAAAAAGAATAGCGCCCGCGCGCTGTACTCCCCGCCCCTGTCAGAGCGCCTCCCTCAGCAGAAAGGGAGGCGCTTTCCTGTTTTGGGGCCAGTGAAAAAATGTCGCATTTCTGTCCCATTTTTTCATGCCCTTTTTGGTGATGGGCGTTTCCAGCGGCGGCCCTACTCGTGCTTTTTATCCCAATCACGGCTTATTATACGGGATTTTTTTCCCAACCATAGCGGGGGTGTATCGCCCGTACCGCATTTCAACAGAATAATACATTGAAATACAATATGTTATAATTTGGGAAATTTTTGTCCCAAAAAAAATCCCCTCCATTCCCTTTTTGGGACATTTTGATCCTATTTTTCCGGGGCATCAATGCAACCTCTGATGAAACGGAACTTTTTTACTTTTTTTCTTCTCTTCGGCATCATCCCTATTCCCCTCAAATAAAAGCCTTCTCTACTCCAGAACCAGAGGCGGCGGGCTGTTTTTGAGGATCGCGCCCAGCTTCTGGCACCATCTTTGCTCATTAGAGAACAAGATTGGAGCCGAAAGTGCAACTTGTGAGGGAGCAATCCCTTGCCGGCGTATCGCCTCCAGAAAGGATCCAGAGGCGGCGCTTCAGCCAATGTATGGACTAGCGTACGAGGTCCATGAATTGGCCAAAGCGCGTTCCTCCCTAGGAGGCGGCACCAGCGTGTTCGCCTTGAAAAAAGACAAAGGAGCCACCAGTGCCCACCACCCCAGAATCACGCATCAAGATTCAGGTGAATAACCTCACAAAACGGTTTGGGGATCTGACCGTCCTCGATGGGATCAACTTCAACATCAAAGAAGGCGAGCTCCTTGCCATCGTCGGCCCTACGGGCTGCGGCAAAACCACCTTCTTGAACACCCTGTCCAAGCTGATGCCCACCACTGAGGGCGAAATCCTCATTGATGGGGAAGAAGCGAACCCCAAGAAGCACAACATCTCGTATGTGTTTCAGGAGCCGACCTGTCTGCCTTGGCGTACCGTCCGCGAAAACGTGGCCTACGGCATGGAAGTCAAGGGCGTCGGCAAGGAAGAGCGTGAAGCGCGCGCGACCCAAATCATGGATCTCGTCGGCCTGTCTTCCTGTGCCGATCTGTATCCCAACCAGGTTTCCGCCAGTATGATGCAGCGCATCGCCGTTTCGAGGGCGTTCGCCGTGAATCCCGACCTGCTGCTGATGGACGAACCGTATGGACAGCTCGACGTCAAGCTGCGTTTCTACCTTGAGGACGAGCTGGTCAACATCTGGAGAAAGCTCAACAGTACCGTTCTGTTCGTGACGCACAACATCGAAGAAGCGGTTTACGTTGCCGAACGTATTCTGGTGCTGACCAACAAGCCCACCAAGATCAAGGCGGAAATCCCCGTGGATCTCCCCCGCCCCCGTAACCTGATCGATCCCAAGTTCGTGGAGCTGCGCAAGCAAGTCACCGAACTGATCCGTTGGTGGTAACCCAGGTTAGACGAGGCCCGCCTCTCTAACGCAGCACAGACACGAGGATGTGACTCATGGCCTACAAAGAAGTAAGCGTCAAACAGCCATTGCTTCTGACCATCCTTCCCTACATAAGCATCATCATCTTTTTCGCCTTCTGGGAAGGCGTGGTGCGTACAGGGATCATTCCGAATACGTTGCTGGCATCGCCCTCACAGGTGTTCGCCGCGTTCATCGACAAACTCAGCAACCCCAACCCCGACGGTGCCGTCATGGCGACGCACGCGTGGACGTCCATTCAGGAAGCCTTCATCGGGTATGTGCTCTCGCTCGTCGTAGGCATCCCGCTTGGGTTGGCTATGGGCTGGTTCAATGTGGTTGAAGGTCTGTTCCGCCCGATCTTTGAACTCATCCGCCCCATCCCCCCCATCGCGTGGATTCCGCTTACCGTTTTCTGGTTCGGCATCGGCCTTGCCGGCAAGGTGTTCATCATCTGGATCGCGGGCATCGTGCCTTGCGTCATCAACTCCTACGTCGGCGTACGCATGACCAACCCGACCCTTATCCAGATGGCCCGCACATATGGCGCCAACAACTGGCAGATTTTCACGCAGCTCTGCATCCCGTCCGCCCTTCCCATGGTGTTCGGCGCCCTGCAGCTCGCTCTGGCCTACTGCTGGACCAACCTTGTGGCCGCGGAACTGCTGGCCGCCGACTCCGGCCTCGGCTTCCTCATCACTATGGGTGGACGTCTCGGCCGTCCCGACATCATCGTCCTCGGCATGATTTGCGTGGGTCTGTCCGGTGCAGTCATCGGCTTCATCATCGACCAAGTTGAAAAGAAACTGCTGGCTGGCATCAGGAGGTAAGCGGCATGACCAGTTCTATCGCCAACGAAACCGTCGACCACTCCAAAAACCGCGAACCGTTCAGCTTTTACAAGTTCATTACCAACAAGTATTTCCTCAACGTGGTTTCCATCGTCCTGTTCCTCGCCCTGTGGGACTACGTGGCGAAAGAGAAGATCTTCCGCGACTCTCTGGCCCGTCCGATGGAAGTGGTGGATCAGCTGTACCGCCTGACCTATATGAAGTTCGCCGGCACCAACCTTCTGGGCCATATTTGGGCCAGTACCCAGCGCGTGCTCATCGGCTTCGTCAGCGCCAGCATCGTCGCCGTGCCCCTCGGCCTGTTCATGGCCCTAAACAAGTACGTCAACGCGATTGTGAAGCCCCTGTTCGACCTGTTCAAGCCCATGCCGCCCATCGCTTGGGTGTCCATCGCCATCCTGTGGTTCGGCATCGGCGAAATGTCCAAGGTGTTCATCATCATCATCGGTACGTTCGTCCCTTGTCTGCTCAACGCGTACAACGGCGTGCGCCTCGTTGACCCCGACCTGTATGACGTTATCCGCGTCCTCGGCGGCTCGCGCCGGGATGAAATCTTCCACGTATGCTTCCCCGCGTCGTTCCCCGCAGTCTTCGCCGGCCTCCAGATCTCCCTCAGCTCCGCTTGGACCTGCGTTCTGGCCGCCGAACTGATGAACTCCCGCGACGGCATGGGCTTCCTTATCAAGCGCGGCATGGACACCCACCAGCCCACCCTCGTGCTCGGCGGCATGGTCCTCATCGCGGCAGCGGCTTATGGAACCTCTCTGCTGGTCACGCTCCTCGAAGGCAAGCTCTGCCCCTGGAAGCGCACCATTGAAAACCTCTAAGCACAGCTTGAGAAAGGAAAGCATATGACCACCTGCAACTGCGAACCGAAACTCAAACTCCGCTGTGAAAACGTCAGCAAGACCTTCATCCAGAAGGGCAATCAGGAAGTCCCCGTCATCCGCGACGTCACTCTTGATGTGTATGAAAACGAGTTTCTGGTCATCCTCGGCCCCGGTCAGTGCGGCAAGTCCACGCTGCTGAAGATCTTCGCCGGGCTGGAAACGCCCGACACCGGATTTGTGACGCTTGACGGCCAGCCCATTACCGGCCCCGGCCCCGACCGCGGCATCGTCTTCCAGGGGTACATGCTCTTTGCATGGAAAAACGTCCGTGATAACGTGGAACTAGGCCTCAAGCTCCGCAATATCCCCGCCAACGAGCGGCACGAAATTGCGCAGCACTACATCGACATGGTGGGGCTGACCGGCTTTGAAAAGCACTACCCGCATCAGTTGTCCGGCGGTATGAAGCAGCGCGTGGGCATCGCCCGCGCCTATGCGAACTCCCCGAACATCATGCTCCTTGACGAGCCTTTCGGACAGTTGGACGCCCAGACCCGTATGTTCATGCAGAAGGAGACCGCGCGTATCTGGGAACAGGAAAAGCGCACCGTCATCTTCGTCACCAACAACATCGACGAGGCCCTGTTCCTCGGCGACCGCATCATCCTGATGGAAGGCAAGCTTCCGGGGAGCATCAAGACCGAATACATGATCGATCTTCCCCGCCCCCGCGAGCACACCAGCATGGAGCTGTTGAAGCTCCGCTCCGTCATCACCGACAACACGGCTCTGGTACTGTAATATGGAAACGACCACCGTCAGCTTCATCATCGGCACCCTGTGCGCAGGTCTGGTCTGGTGGTCGGTGCAGGGCTTTGTCCGACGCTGTTCGGGCAAGGCCCCGCAGGAACAAAACGATGCGCAGCGCCAGTATGACGACGCCCCTTGGGAACACACCGGGGAGATATACAGGAAGCTCCTGTATCTCAGACTCGCCAGCTTCGCATTGTGCATCCTCGCCGCGGCCGCCTTGTATTTCCATCTGGGAACGGCGCTCGCGATAGGGTTGGCGGGAATCGGCTGCGGGCTGCAGTTCTGCGCTTTCCGCATCCGCACCCGGCATGTTCAGGCCGTCCGCAAGGCGACGGTTGAAGATGCTGAAAAGGCCGCCGCAGGGACGTCCCGCTGACGTCCAAAATACGATCATCGTGCATGCCCCGACATGTATAATGATAAGGGTAGAGGGATTTTCCTCAGTACATTTCAACTTGGAGGAACAGGTATGCGTTTCAAGAAACTCATCAGTGCTTTTCTCGCTGCCGCATTTTGCGTTTCGCTCGCCGGCATGGCTTTCGCTGAAAAGCTCACCAAAGTACCCACCGCTTGGATGGACGAACACGAAACCTTCCTGATCTGGTACGCGAAAGAAAAGGGCTGGGATAAAGAAGCTGGTCTCGACATCGACATCCAGTACTTCGGTTCCGGCATGGATATTCTGAACGCCCTCCCGTCCGGCTCTTGGGTTTTCGCTGGCATGGGCGCCGTTCCGGCCATGATGGGCAACCTGCGTTACGGCACCTCCGTCATCGCCATCGGCAACGACGAATCCATGACCAACTCCGTGCTCGTCCGTCCCGACAACCCGATTGCCAAGGTAAAGGGCTACAACAAGGACTTCCCCGAAGTGCTCGGCAACCCCGACACCGTGAAGGGCAAGACCTTCCTGACCACGACGGTTTCCTCCGCCCACTATGCCCTGAGCTCTTGGCTCAAGGTTCTGGGCCTGACGGACAAGGACATCACCATTAAGAACATGGATCAGGCTCAGGCCCTGGCCGCTTTTGACAACGGCATCGGCGACGGCGTGGCTCTGTGGGCCCCCCACATGTACGCCGGTCAGGAAAAGGGCTGGAAGATCGCCGGCGACCTGCATATGTGTAAGGTCGGTAACCCGATCGTCCTGATCGCCGACACCGCCTATGCCGAAAAGAACCCTGAAGTCGTCGCGAAATTCCTCGGCATCTACATGCGCGCCGTCAACATGCTGCAGAAGGAACCCCTGGAATCCCTCGTGCCCGACTATCAGCGCTTCTTCCTCGAATGGGCCGGCAAGAACTATTCCCCCGAACTGTCTCTGACCGACCTCAAGACGCACCCCGTCTACAACCTGGAAGAACAGCTTGCCCTGTTTGACGCCTCCAAGGGTGCGAGCACCGCTCAGAAGTGGCAGAGCGACATCGCGAAGTTCTTCGCCGGTGTGGGCAGCATCAACAAGGACGAACTCAAGAAGGTCGAAAGCGGCTCCTACGCCACCGACAAGTACCTGAAGCTGGTCAAGACCCCCATCCCCAGCTACAAGTAAGCTTGAGCAAGGTGTAGATTAACATTGCGGGGTAGAAGACTCTCCAGAGCTTTCTACCCCGCTTCTGCCCCTACTTCCCAACGTACAGGAGAACATTCATATGAACGTCAAAAAATGGTTTCGCGGCCTCTGCGCTGCCGTCCTCTGCGTGGCCTATGTGGGCACGGCAGGCGCCGCCGAGCTCCAGAAAATCCCCACCGCATGGATGGGCGCTCAGGAGACCTTCCCCATCTGGTATGCCAAGCAGAAGGGATGGGACAAGGAAGTGGGCCTCGACGTCGAACTGCTCTACTTCAGCTCCGGCATGGACGCCCTCAGCACCCTGCCCGCCAAGACATGGGTCTTCGGCGGTATGGGAGCGATTCCCGCCCTCATGGGCGCCCTGCGCCATGACACCTACGTCATTGCCAACTGCAACGACGAGGCGATGGTCAACGCCGTCATGGTTCGCCCCGACAGCCCGATCATGAAGACCAAGGGCTATAACAAGAGCTACCCGAACGTGTACGGCACCCCCGAAAGCGTGAAGGGCAAAACCGTCCTCTGCACGACCGTTTCCTCGGCCCACTTTGCCCTGAGCTCGTGGCTCAAGGCCCTTGGCCTGACCGAAAAGGACGTGACCATCAAGAATATGGATCAGGCGTCCGCGCTCGCCGCGTTTGAATACGGCATCGGCGACATCGTGACCCTGTGGGCGCCCCTCACCTACGTGGGCGAAAAACGCGGCTGGAAAGTGGCCAGCACGCCGCATGACTGCTACCGCGGCCTTCCCATCGTCATCGTTGCCGACCGCGAATTCGCCGACAAGAACCCCGAAGCCACCGCGAAGTTCCTGAGCATCTACATGCGCGCCATCGACATGATGAAGAATGAGCCGATGGACAAGCTGCTGCCGGAATACCTGCGCTTCTACGTTGACTGGGCCGGTACCGACTACAGCAAGGATCTCGCCGAAATGGATCTCAAGAACCATCCGGTGTTCAATCTGGAAGAACAGCTCCAGATGTTCGACGCCTCCGAAGGCCCCAGCCAAGCCCAGAGCTGGCAGGGCGATTTGGCCCAGTTCTTTGCGGCCATCGGCAGGATTTCGCAGGATGAGCTGAAGAAGGTTGAAAACAGCTCCTATGTCACCGACAAGTTCCTGAAACTCATCAAGACGCCTCTTCCTTCCTATAAGTAGCAGAGGAACAAGGGCTGGCAGAAAAGGCCGGAAGCCGTTTCCGTTCTTTCCTGTCAGCCTTGCGCTTCCTCCCGCCTTGCCGCGGCCTCCCCCTCCTCCCGCTCTCCCTCCCCGTTCAGTTAATCATTTGTATTCACAAAAACTTTCCGTACGCTTGCAACGCCGGGAAAGTGGCGTATAGAGGATACGTATCCCACCCTGCGGGGCTCCCACGCCTCTGTTGCGTATGGCGTCCCCCGGAAGGGCGGCCTTTCAAACAGCACTGACGAGAGATTTGAGGAAAAGCCCATGAAACACATTACATGCCTTTGTGCCGGGACGCTGCTGGCCTGCTTGGTCCTGAGCAACGCCTATGCCTCCGCCCCCCGCGCTTTTCTGCCGCACGCGCTGGATTTCTCCGTCCCGGCGCATTCCTCTGGATTGGAGGCTCTCGTAGCCGACAGGGACGACCACCGGGAACAGATGCGGCAACAGCGCCAGCTTGAGCAGCGCGAAAGGATGCACCGCGCCGAGGATCGTTACCAGCAACAGAAAATGCGCAAAGAACAGGAGCGCATGATCCGTGAGCAGCGCCGCATGGAAAGGGAGCAAGCCCGGCGTAACGGCCAGCATTGGGACAACAGGGATCACAAGGACCGCAAATGGAACGACCGGAACCGCAACCATCCGGGGAAAAAGCACGACAGGGAACGGTGGGAACGGGAACGGCGGAAAGCGCATCAATATGATCGTCATCCCCGACCCCGCTACGATGATGGGCAGTACCGCCCCGAAGAATTGAAGCGCCGCGGCTTTGACGACGGCCAGTATCATCCGGGCCGCTGAAAACAGGGACAGGATCGTCACATGGCGATCCTGTCCCTGTTTTTATCGTCAGTGTTGATTTATCCCTTCTGGGAACGGAAAAACAGCCTCACGCTAAGGCCAATGTTGTCATCGACACTGTGCATCCCCAGAAAACGGTAGAAACGCGCCGAACCATAGCGTACGCCCCAAAGTGTCCTGTCCCAAACCAACTGGCAGAACATGCTGAGTTCCCCATCCGGCAGGTTCCGCAGTTCCGCATCGCACTCGATGGCCCGTTCAGTCCGCAGCACGCTGAGCCGCCCTTGCAGCCGATGCGTACGCCCCGTCACGGTGGCCCCTGTAATGGGCATCAGCGACAGGATATCCAAGTGTGCCGTGGGGTAGGCCATGACGTCAAAAAAATCGAGGGATTTCAAATGGGCAATCAGGACGGGCAACATCTCGTCCCGTGCGAGATCCCGGCAGACGATGCCGTTCATGTCCACCGTCAAAAATCCTTTCCCCTCCCCTTGCGGGCCGTGTGGGAACCTGAGCTCCCCGCCGCGCACGGAAAGCGTCCCGTCATGGCTGTGGATATTGTTATGGCACGCCCATTGGATAAAGCTCCTTTCAGGGATAAGCATATACTCCTTGAATTTCGGCAAGGGGATATCATCCTGCACGGGGGAATCCACCCCATCGCCTTCGAGAGGAAGCCCGGCTTCCCTCCAAGCCTCAAGCCCCCCGGCAAACAGGCTGATGTCCCTATAGCCTTCGCGCTGCAGTTTTTCAGCGGCAACGGCACTGTCCCAAGAGCCTCCCGCTCCGTATAACAAGAGCGGCGCGTCCATATCCGGCACCAGAGCCCGCATCTTCTCCTGAAACGCCGTTTCAAAGACGCAGACGCCGGATGAACCGGGGATATGCCGCCGGACGTGGAACTCAGGAGGCAGCACATCAATTAGGAAGCCTTCCGGGTGGTTTTGAAGGAATATTTGCACCTCGCCTATGGAAACGGTACGTATCTGCTGCATGCGGCAATCCTCTTTTTCCTTCAAAATATGGCGCGGGCCTCTTCTCCTCAATGATTACCCGCGCAATGCCCGCCCCCAAAAAGACGGGCATTGCGGTGGACGGCACCCGATCGCTACCCTTTGGCTTTGGATGCGGAAAAGCCCCTCCTGAGCGTTCCCGGCAAAGCAGCAACATCCTCAGCATGTTAAGCGCCATGCAAAAAAGAAGGGAAAGAAATATGTGTTTTTTGAAAAACAACGCTTGACAGAAACGGAGTTCGACGGTAAACCTTCTCTTCGTTGAGCGGGAGTAACTCAGTGGTAGAGTGCAACCTTGCCAAGGTTGAAGTCGCGGGTTCAAATCCCGTCTCCCGCTCCAACAAACACGCTCAAGGCGACGTAGCCAAGTGGTAAGGCAGAGGTCTGCAAAACCTCCATCCTCCGGTTCAAATCCGGACGTCGCCTCCATTTGAGCGGGAGTAACTCAGTGGTAGAGTGCAACCTTGCCAAGGTTGAAGTCGCGGGTTCAAATCCCGTCTCCCGCTCCATTTTTTACACCGCATTGCGGGAGTAACTCAGCGGTAGAGTGTCAGCTTCCCAAGCTGAAGGTCGCGGGTTCAAATCCCGTTTCCCGCTCCAGAAAATTGAAGGGGTTGCATCATATGATGTAACCCCTTTTCTTATGCGGCCTGCCGCTGTGCCGCCAATGGGCCTTTTCCGGGCCTTGATCAGCCGCCCGGCGAAACCCCAAACCGGAAAGACTTCCATGAGCCATGACTTCAGCGATTCCTTACAGCGGATGTTGCGGGAGAAAAAAGGAAGTCTCTTTCCGGTTCATGAAGGCATCCGATACGCTGAAATGCCAACCCCAAAGAGGCCACATCACCATAGGTTCCATTGGAAAACAAACTCCCTCCGTTTTCCACACGGTATTTTGCCGCACCCCGTCCCTCAATGGAGTGCCTTTGTTTCCACCTTCTAAGCATGTATTGGAACTCACGGTTATTGCGCTTCCAAAGCAATGAGGCCGCGTTTCCTCCCGTTTTGCTCTTTTACCTACAGGAACATCATGACCGCATCGTTTACAGAACTGGGATTGTCCCAAGAACTTTTGAAAGCCGTTGAAGATTTGGGGTTTGAAGAACCCTCCCCCATTCAGGTTTTGGCTATCCCGGCACTGCTGACGGGGAAGGATGCCGTGGGGCAGGCGCAGACCGGAACAGGCAAAACGGCGGCGTTCGGCCTGCCCATCCTGGAAAAGCTCACTTCCGGCAAGGGCGTGCAGGCGTTGGTGCTTTGCCCTACGCGCGAGCTGGCCATTCAGGTATCCGAAGAACTGAGCAAACTGGCCGTACACAAACGGGGCATTTCTGTTTTGCCCATTTACGGCGGTCAGCCTATCGAACGCCAGCTTCGGGCGCTTGCCAAGGGCGCGCAGGTGGTCGTAGGCACGCCGGGCCGGGTTATCGATCACTTGCAGCGCGGCACGCTGCGCTTGGGCGATGCGCGGATTGTCGTGCTGGACGAGGCCGACGAAATGCTGGACATGGGTTTCCGCGAGGATATAGAGCTGATTTTGGAACAAAGCCCGGCGGACTGCCAACGGGTTCTGTTCTCCGCAACCATGCCCCAGCCCATCCGTGAATTGAGCAAGCGGTTCCTGCGCGAGCCGGAGATGCTGACCATCGCCCACAAGATGCTCACGGTCCCCGCCATCGAACAAGTCTACTACGAAGTCCGCCCATACCAGAAGATGGACGCCTTGTGCCGCGTGCTGGACTCGCAGGGGTTCCGCAAGGCTCTGGTGTTCTGCGCCACCAAACGCAGCGTGGACGAGATAACCGTACACTTGCAGCAGCGCGGCTATCAGGCCGACGGGCTGCATGGCGACATGAACCAGACCCAGCGGGATCGGGTGATGAACCGTTTCCGTACCGACGGCATTGAGATCCTGGTGGCGACGGATGTGGCCGCACGCGGGATTGACGTGGACGACGTGGACGCGGTGATCAACTATGACATCCCCCACGATGTGGAAGGCTATGTACACCGGATCGGGCGTACTGGCCGCGCGGGCCGCGAAGGCAAGGCCTTTACCTTCGTCACGGTACGCGAACAGTACAAGATCCGCGAAATCATCCGCTATACCAAGGCCCGCATCCAGCCGGGCCAACTGCCGACCCTGCGTGACGTCAACAACATCCGCACTTCCAAGCTGTTGGATGAAGTCCGGCAAACCTTGGCCGAGTGCCCTCTGGATCGCTGGCGGGTACTGGTAGAGGATTTCCAGACCGAACACTTCCCGGATGGCGATGTTTCCAGCCGTGATATTTCGGCGGCCCTGCTCAAGTTGTTGATGCAGCGGGACTTTGGGAATCAGGACAATGTCGGTGAAGTGGATGAGCTGGCGGAACCGCAGCGCCCCGCCAAAAGTGCCCAAACGAAATCAAAAGGCAAGATGCAGCCGCTTTCCCGCAGGCAGGAATCCGGCCCCATGTCCAGGCTCCACATTGATGTGGGGCGGGCGCATGACGTCACCCCCCGCGCATTGGTGGGCGCCATAACCGGCGAAAGCGGCATCCCCGGACGGAGCGTCGGCGCCATCGATATTCAGAACAACTTCAGCATCGTGGAAATATCCGCCGAACTGGCCGCGCATGTGCTGGCCACACTCAACAAGGGCGTGTTCATAAGCGGGGTGAAGGTGTCGGCGAAGGCCGCCGATGAGACGGGCAACCCGCACCCCCGCAAACCCTTCGCCCCCGGCCCGCGCCGCCAGCGCTCCGGCAAATTCGGCAAAAAACCACGGGGAGCCACCTTGGGCAGGAAAGCCTACGGCGAATCACGGTAAAGAGGGCTTCCCCTTCCGGGATACAGCCCGCCGGCCCGACAGGTTCCCTACCCTTTTTCTGGATGGGGATCTGCCGAGGCCCTGATGACGGAGACTCGAAAACCGGGCAGGGACAAACAGCCAGCAGCGAAAAATACGCGGATTTTTCCCGTTATCGCAATTATGGGCTGTCCCCAAGTCAGCCGCAGGACACGGCTTATATTAGCCGTCCGCCTTCTCGTAAATCTCATGCCTGCAAGAGGCCCGGAGGGTATTTCTCCGGG
Organism: Bilophila sp. T19-St14; assembly: GCF_059728385.1. Classification (NCBI taxonomy): domain Bacteria; kingdom Pseudomonadati; phylum Thermodesulfobacteriota; class Desulfovibrionia; order Desulfovibrionales; family Desulfovibrionaceae; genus Bilophila; species Bilophila sp. T19-St14. The sequence goes on along the minus strand of NZ_BAAGFT010000001.1, from coordinate 316,761 downwards.
CCTTTTCCATACATATGCCCCGTGCCGAGGCTTTCGTCCGCCAATCATCCCCGCAGACACACGGCCTTCATCATAGCACACTGTGGCGCCGTTCAGAAGAGAGAGAGAGAGAGAGAGAGAGAGAAAGAAAGAAAGAAAGAAAGAACGCATCCTACGATTACTCCAGACTCCTGATTGGCCAGCGGAAAACGGGGACAGCGTGGTACAAGTACCTCACCTCACGGTTTACCCATTCGGCACATCACAGCCTTCCCAGGCATCGGGGAGGACACGGGCAAAACGCTCCCAATCCGCAGCACTCTTGTCTTCGTCCGTAAAAACGTATGCGCGCACATCGGCAAAGCCGGTTTCCCCGATAAAATGTCCATACACGGCCCGCCCTTCCCGAATCGCCGCAAAAGAAACGCCATATCCGGGCCGGGTGATCAGTTCCCCCTTCCCGGCAAGCGAAAGAGCTTCTTCAAACCGCATATATCCCCCTTCGTTTATCATTCCCTTACGCGGGGAACGGGCCGTTTTCAAGCCGCCTTCCAGAGTACTGCCCCACGGCCCGATATATACACAGCCCGTAATAAAGGAAATACGGGCCACCTCCAGCTTCCACTTTGGGCCGCCTTCTCAAAAGGCTCGTTAGGTTGTGTCGTCATTTTACATGCAATTATTTTAAATTATTGAAAACAATCTCCTCACAATTTAAAAACAGTTAAATACTTTCAATAAATCAGGCTGTGTTATAGAAAATGGTTGATACTTTTTTCCTTGAAGTTCCAAAGGGATAACCGGAAAAATGCCTTAGCCGTAGCTCACGCCAAGGGGAAAACCGGATAAAAAGGCTGTACTTTCACCGCACTGTGGAGATGAAGCAACCACACACATAACAGAGCCATAAATTATATCTAATTGACGACGCAATCTAGAACCTTCTGCACGCAAAAAAGGCGTTCCCAAAAGAACGCCTCCTCAGCTTCAACCGCCCTTCCTGAGCGGCCAACGGCACGTTTCGCCATCCGCCAGCCTGAACGCCGCGCGGCTAACGGCTGCCTCCCTGCGTTTCGGCGATGCCCGCCGGGTTCGCCGTCACCAGCCACGCCAGCTCGTGGCGGCTGCTGATCCCAAGGCGGCGGTGAATGTTCCGTATGTGGGTCTTCAATGTGCTCGGCGAAATGTTCAAGTTGTCGCAAATGGTCGTATCCGGCGTTTTGCGGGCCAGCAATGCGGCGATCATCGCCTGCTGCCGGGTCAGCCCCAGATCACGGAAATGCGTCTCCAACTCCTCGATTGGCCAATCCATCAAGGACATCGGCGTGCTTGGGGCTTGTCCGGCCACCCGCTCAGGAGCCGCCGGCTCACCCTTTGCCAGACGGAAAAAGCCCACTTTTTCCAGATAGACGACAAAGATGAAGCTTCCCGCTAAAATGGCGAAAGCCTGAAACGCGAACAGCGAGTTGAGCGAATCGCCTCGGGCAATGCTCTCCGTAATCCAGCCGCTGTTGTGGCTTCCCACCCAAGACGCCAGCGCGATGCCCCCTACCCCACAGGCCAGCAACTCTAGCCTGCGCGTACCTTTACGGTACGAAACCGTGTGCAGAAATGCCGTCATCATATAAATGTTCAGCAAGGTATAACCAAACAGCAAACCGCCAAGCGAGAGGCCGGGCGACTCCCTGTGCAGCAGCGGCCACGCGGTATAGCCCACGACCAGTACCGGGATGACAAGCAAAAAAGCGTACCAGATTGGGGAACGGTGGGCCTGCCCAAGCACCAGCAACGCCGACAGCCCTCCCAAGACCACAAGGGAAAGCACGCCCAGGCTTGGCCCGGGCATGACCGGCTCAAGCGCACCATACAGATTGTAGTAAGCGCTTTCACTGAATGCCGTAAGCAGGCACCCACACCACAGGAACAGGGGGATACGGGAAAAGGGATAGGCATGTTTTCCCTCTTCCGCAGAGGTGTTGGGATACACGGATGGCAGCAAGGCAAACAGGGCGGGGAAAAGCAACGCGGGAATCACCCAATACGGTTCTGGGCACAACAGGACAAGATAATTGCATATCGGCGCGAGAATACTCGCCAGCCCAAGGCCCAGGACAAGCTGCCCCCCGGAAAACCGGCAGAGCGCCAGGCCAATGCGGCAGGCTGCGATGCCGGCCCCTACCCCGGCAAGGGCGCTGACGGCCCAACTGCCGGAACGCACCCAGCCTGAAAGCTCATTGGAAACCGGCGTAACCATCAACAAAACCGGCGTCCACATCAGCAGCAGCGTCACAAGCCTGCGCCGTAAGCGCGTACTTCCCAAGACAGGGATGACATACCCTTGGCATGATTCCTGTTCCGCAAAACGGAACCGCAGCCGGAGGCCGTAGGCAAGCAGTGCGAGCCCCGTGAACAGCGGCAGGTGAAACAGCTCCCCGGCCTCGTCATTGTAAGGCACAAGCCCCGGATAGCTGTACAGACGGAACGCCTGCCAAAGCCATGAAAAAAACAGCGCGGTCAACAATGCCGTACAGAGCAATGCCTGCACGGTACGGGCATCCGAAGGCCAAAAGCCTTCTTCCGCGGAGCTTCCCCCTGATGGGTCAAATATGCCTTTTTTCACATGGACTCCAATACGACGGCATGCTCAGGCGTCACCTTCCGGCCTGAACCGACCATAAAAAGGACACTGATCCGCCAAGCAGATTTTTGTCATCCATTCTCACGGAAGACAACGATTTCAAATAAAAAGTCAAAAAACAGGCGCGGCGTGAAAAAGAATTTTGACTTCTTTGCCATACCCCGCAGCGAACGCCCAGACGATCAACACTCATCGGGGCGGTTCCGGGATATACGGCAAACAACAGGGCTCCCCGGCCCCCGCCTTTCTGTTCAGAGTAATAGCCTTATGGCTTAAGTACAAGGGCACAAAAGCATGCCCTCCCCTCCCGCACATAAAACCGCCCTTACTGCTGCGTAGCCACCACGAGATCAATAAGTTCCTGCGGCAACGTGTCCGGGAAAAGATTCCAAACGGGCCGCGTTTTCCGCTTCAGCTCCTCAAGCTCGGCTTCCGAAGGTTTGGAAACCTCAAGGCCATTGGCCTTGAACCGCTTGATCGCCTCCTCTTCCGACTGCGGGGCCAAGATTTCCCGCTGATACTTCAATGCCTCGGCTGCCGCTTCCCTGATGATGCCCCGAACCTGCGGGTCAAGCCCTTCCCACCATTTCTTGTTGGCGCTCAGGATCTGCATGCTGTAATTATGCTGTGAAGCGAAGGCGTATTTGAGGATGTCCTCATGCTCAGCGTTGAGCAGGAAAGAAAACGTGTTGCCTTCACCCCCCACGATGCCTTCCTTAAGCGCGGTGTAGGTTTCACCCCACGCCAACGGTTTCGGCTTCATGCCAAGGGCTTTCGCCACTTCGACCTCAACGACGGAAGCCGTCGTGCGGACTTGGACGCCCGTCAGATCCGCGACGGAACGGATCGGCTTTTTCACGCTGAAGAAATCCCTGTAGCCGTATTCGCAGTACATGATCGGCTCAAGGCCGACCTCATTGAATTTCCCCTTGAAATACCGGCCAAGCTCGCCGTTATCCAACGCTTCATACAAATTCTTCTGATACTTGACGCTTGTGATGTACGGCAGATCGAAAACCATGAGCGACGGCACCACCCACGTCAGGTTCGGGCTGGAACTGACCGCCATTTCGAGCCCGCCGGTCAGCGCGCCTTTGAGCATGACGACATCGCTCCCCAGAACGGCATTGGGGAAAACATGCACCTTGATCTTATTCTTTGACTTTTGGGCGACCAATTCCGCAAACTTTTCAAAGGCCAAAGTGGTGTGATGCCCCGGCGGGCACGGATGCGCCACCCGAAAGCGCACCTTGGGGCCGGAATATTCCGCATACGCGGAAACCAGCGCCCCACAGATGAACATCAGAACCGTGGGCAACAGCAGCACACGGGTTATGTATTGCAGGAGATTCCGTTTCATTCCTATTCCTCGGTGTTGGTGTAGCGTTTCTTTTCCGGCAGCGCCGGACGGCACAGCCGCCAGACTCTTTGAAAAGAAACGCCACGCCGCACAATACCCCAAAGAGGTATTTTCTCTCAAAAAACAGGATTCCGTGCTCAAAAAGCGCCATGAATCGTTCAGGAAAGGTTCTCCTTTCTCAGAATCACCCTACCCTAAACCGTTCTTGCGAAGAAATCCATAGTCATTTCATGGCAAAATCAATCCATGCATCCTTATTCACTTTTTCCCGAAATATCCTCCGAGCGCTGCGGATGGATGCGGATTTGCTCAATGCGCAGCCCGTCCATGGAAGCGACCGTCCACAAATGCCCCCAGAAAAACAGGCTCTCCCCCGCAGAGGGAATATGCCCCAGCCGCTCAAGCAGCAACCCGGCCATAGTAGCGCAGCTCAGTTCCTCTTCCGGCTGGATGCCCAACGTATGCAGCCCCTCGTCCACAGCCATGCGTCCGGGAAGCAGCCATGATCCGTCAGGCTGATGGAAGGAATCCGGCTCAGGGGCCACATCCCCCATGTGCCCGGCGATGGCGGATAAGATGTCCATAGGCGTCACAACGCCCACGGCGCTCCCGTATTCATCCAAAACGATGCCCATCGGGGCGGGGTGCTGCCTGAAGGCGTCCAGCACGTCGGGAAGACCGGTATGCTCGAAAACCATGGGGACGGGGACAACGGAGGCCTCAAGCGAAAAACGGCCGGTCTTCTGGTAACGCCACAACAGTTCGCGCAGATCCACGACGCCGAGCACTTCGTCGGTATCCCCGCGCATGACCGGAAGGAATGCGTGCTTCGACGCGCCCACGAGCTTGAGAAGGGCTTCCGGCGACTCGTTGCTGTCGAGCCACTGCACCTTATGACGGGGCGTCATGATATACCGCACGGTACGCCCGCCAAAACGGATGACCCGTGCGACAATGGCCCGCTCTTCCGGCCTGAACACCTTGTCCCGGCAATCGGAATAGCCCAGCGCGGCCATCTCCATTTCCGTCTCGCCGCCGGGGAGCGTGGTTCCGCCCAGCAGCTCCAAGACCGCTCTGGCGGCGGACTCACGCAATCCGCGTGTTGTGATCCTGTTCCTCCGGTTCCGCAGCGCCAACTGGTTGAAGGACTCCACAACTATCGAAAAACCAATGGCCGCGTAGAGATACCCCTTGGGAATATGATAGCCGAGCCCTTCCAAAATAAGGCTTAGGCCGATCATCAGCAAGAAGCCGAGGCACAGAATGATGACCGTGGGGTGCCTGTCCACGAATTCCGTCAACGGACGCGAGGCCAGCAACATCGCCAGGACGGCGATGATGACGGCCAGCATCATGATGGAAAGCTCCTTCACCATACCTACGGACGTGATGATCGAATCCAAGGAGAATATGGCATCAAGCACCACAATCTGCGTGATGACCTGCCAAAACACGGCTTGATGGACGGCTTTTTCTTCCGTGGGCTGATACCCTTCCAGCCGTTCGTGGAGTTCCATTGTCCCTTTCAATAAAAGAAACAGGCCGCCGATGAGCAGGATAACGTCCCGTGCCGTAAACGAGTGGCCAAACACGGAAAACCACGGCTTTGTAAGCCCAATCAGCCATGCCACCGTGGAAAGCAGTGCCAGACGCATGATCAGGGCAAGCGAAAGGCCAATGATAAACGCATGCCTGCGCTTGTCTTCCGGCAGCCGCGAAGACAAAATGGAAATAAAAACAAGGTTGTCGATACCGAGCACGACTTCAAGCAGGATGAGCGTGCCCAACCCGCCCCATGCCGTGGGTTCTGCCACCCACGAAAAATCGAGAAACATATACGCTCCTTCCCCGAATATGGGGAACGCCGTTGCGATTGAACGAATGCGATTGGACAAAAAGGACTAGGCCGGTCTGGACGTTCAAGCCGCCGGGGGCGAACGGGGGCAAGCGTGGCAAGAATCCCAGTCATGGGGAAATATGGAAACGGCTGATGAAATGCTGCCCCGCCGCAGGAGTATCCCCGGGCAGAAACAGTTTCCTGACAGTGCTGCAAACGAGCTGAAGGCATGCCCCCGTTCCAAACGGGACGTACTGGGGGCGGAACATTCATAAGGGGTATATGCAGCCCTCCCCTGCTCAGGGAGGCCCCATACCTCCCCCTCCCCCAAGGAGGCCCCACCGGGCGGCAAGACAAGGGGAGCCGGGCAAGGCTCCAAAGTGTGTTCCGTACACGGAAACACCGCAGCGGAATCAAATGAATCGAAGGGAAAAGGATTTCCAAGCGGCGGGAAAAAGAGAAAGCCCCCAGCCATGACAAAGGCGAGGAGCAAAGAGAGGCGTGTTCGTATGGGAATGTCCACAGGGCAATACTGCAATGCCATGCCCGCAGATGTCAAGCGGCCTCCCCGGTCGAGGCATCCGCCTTTTCGATGATTTTCTAAAAAATTTATTTTGGGTTTCACATAGTTGAAATGCGGTTTTCATTGCAGCAGTGAATATCTCCCCTAGCCAGCATGCCGGACACGGCCCCACACCCCCTTTCCGTGCACAGCCCCAACTGCGTCCTCATGAAAACAATAGTTTTAAAAACATTTAATCATGTAAAATAACACGGAAAAATTTTTAAACGGAAATTTTTTTCTGAAATGCATATTTTTTTGTTGACAGTAAGGAGCGTTTTTACTAAACCCCTTTCTGCGCGTTGGGCTATCGTTCAATTGGCAGGACGACGGATTCTGGTCCCGTTAATCGTGGTTCAAGTCCACGTAGCCCAGCCAACACGCACTCAGACGTCCCCATCGTCTAGCCGGCCCAGGACAGCGGCCTTTCACGCCGTCAACAGCGGTTCAAATCCGCTTGGGGACGCCAAATGAAATCAAAGGGTTACATGAAAATGTAACCCTTTTTTCGTATGTGGGGCAAATTTGCCCCACGCTATGCCCCACAGATTTGGGAAAGTCAGGGAAATTTTCTTCAGGTTGGGTAAGGGGGGATTTCAGGGGAAGCAATGACCGGAATTTCGGGAAGAATCCAAGCGTCCTCCCCCACACGATACCCAGCAGTTTTAAAAATACATCCACAGATGAGAAAGGCATCTTCACAGGCGGGGGATGACTTTCTTTGTATTTTTTACGATCACCGAGGGAGGAGCCGAACATTCAGTCTTGACCTTTGTACTCCCGTGGGAGTATGTTTCTGCCAAGGGGACTTTCATGATCAGAAAGCTTTTTCATGGCTCACAGAACATTGTCGAAACCCCACTTTGGGGATACGGAAAACGATACAACGACTATGGGCTTGGCTTCTATTGCACAGACAGCCTTGCGATGGCGAAGGAATGGGGCGTTGGAAAGGGGCAAAACGGTTTCGCCAACTGCTATGAAATCAACTGCGAAGGGCTGTCCATCCTTGATCTGAACAGTGCGGCATTCACCATTCTGCACTGGCTGACCGTTCTTTTGCAGAATCGGGAATTTGATATTCCGTCCGGTCTTGCTTTCGAGGCCAAGGCGTATCTTCTGGAAAATTTTTCCATTCCGTATGAGCGTTACGATGCCATCATCGGCTACAGGGCAGACGACAGTTACTTTTCCTTTGCTCAGGATTTCATCAACGGTACGATTTCGTATCGACAGCTTACCAATGCCATGCACCTTGGCAAGCTGGGGCAACAATTTGTTCTGAAAAGTCCGCTGGCTTTTGAACGTATCCGTTTCCTCGGCTACGAAGTCGCAGAAAGCGAATTGTGGTACGCCAGAAAGATGGCTCGCGACCATGCCGCCCGGCGTGAGTATTTTGATGTTGAGCGCAATCGCAGAAAGCGCGGCGACATCTATATCACCCATATTCTTGATGAAGAGATGAAAAGCGATGATGCACGCCTACGACAAGCTGTATCTTGAAAAGGCTCGTACCGCGCTGGGGCGTATGCTGGACTTTGCCGTCCATGACCTGAAGCACGATCTGTCAGCATTCTTCAATCTGTTTATCGCTTCCGGTATTGCCGAGCGTTTTGAGCATGGAGATTTCACCATTCTGGCAGGCAAGTCGGGAATAGAGCTGGCCTATATGGTTCTTGATGAAACGGAATTCGACTATGAACGTCTGACACCCCGGTTCACGGCGGGACGTAGTGAGGAGTATTGGACGGGATGGGCACTTGCCTATTACCAATGGCTTACGGCCATGAAGTTTGCAGACATCATCAGAGCCGTACCCATCAGGGAAGTTTGCGCACTCTATTCGCCGTATCACGAGATGGATATCCGGCATTTTGCAGACAAAATGAACGAACTTTGTCTGCATCAAAGAACGAAAACACGTCTGAAACAGCTTCGTCATCTGGTTGGTCTGAGCCAGAGAGAGCTTGCCGAGAGATCGGGAATCTCCCTGCGTACCATCCAGCAGTTTGAACAACGGAAAAAGAATATCAACAAGGCCCAGATAGACACCCTGCTCCCGTTGAGTATGGCTCTGTATTGTGATGTGAGAGATCTGCTTGAGCCGCTGGATCAGGCCGCAGCAGAGTAGGATCAAGGGGAGTTGCCTGAAGTCCTTTTTTCGTTATGAGGAAAATTGTCTCATGCTCTGCCCCACAGATTAGGGAAAGTCAGGGGAATTTCTGTAAAGCAGGGAAAAGGGGCGTATGAAGTCGTCAGATACCATTTCAGAATATTCAACCTCGTCGACCATCTCTGCTGCTATGGAACAGCGCATCCAAAATGAACTCACGCGTGTTGAGCAGGCGCATGGCGTGAAGGTTCTTTATGCGTGCGAGTCCGGCAGTCGCGGCTGGGGATTTGCCTCGCAGGATTCAGACTACAATGTGCGCTTCATTTACGCACACCCTGCGGATTGGTATCTTGCCGTGTGCCCGGAAAAACAGCGTGACGTGCTGGAGAGCGGCATCGTCAGCACTCCAGATGGCGTGCTTGACTGTTCCGGCTGGGATGTTCGCAAGGCCCTCCGCCTTCTGCAAAAATTCAATGGGGCTTTGCCGGAATGGCTTACATCACCTATTGTTTATCGAAAGCAAGGCTCCTTTGCTGACCGTGCCCTTTCAGCCGCCACACAAGGATTCTCGCCGCTCACCTTATGGCATCACTACAGGAGCATCCGCAACAAAAGCCTTGAACGCTTCCAGACAAAACAGACTGCCAAGGTATGGCTGTATGCCTTTCGGCCCATGCTTGCCATGTTGTGGATAGAGCGCGGGCTGGGTATTCCGCCGACGCCTTTCGAGATACTTGTGCGCGAACTGCTTTCTCCGCAAGAACAGGCAGAAACCACTGTGCTTGTGGCGCATAAACGTTCCGGCAAAGAGAACGATCACGATTTCGTGCCGCCGCCCATTCTTGCGGCTTTTCTTGACAGGCAGCTTGCTCGTGAATCAGAAGATTGTGTTGATATTCCGGCTGCCAGGGCCATGCCGAATATGGATGCTGTATTTCGGTTGCTGTTGAGGGAGACATTTATTTAAAGTATTTACCTGTTGAAATTATCAGAATACAACTGTGGGACTCCGTTCGTTATGAGGGGATTCGTGAGAAACCATTTTCCACTGCTGGGCACAGCGCAGAGCTCCGTTTGATAAACTCAGATAGAAAATCCCCTTGTTAGAGAGTAATGCTCGAAAATAGTAGTGTTTAAATATCTTCTAAATCTGGCAAGTAATTTTTTATAGCGTTTTTCCAGCAATCATTATTTGCACTGCTAATTTTTCTAATAATATAATCTTTATAAGAATCATTTGTTAACCCGAAATAATGCCCTATAGAATTAGAAAGGCTTTTATAATTGAAAATAGCAAGCACTTTTTTGTAATCTCTTTCTTCAAAAGCTTCTTTGAATTTCTTTTCTATGTCAGGCTTGATATTTTCAATAGTTATATTTTTATAACTATCACTTAACCTCTGTGATAAATCACCTACATCTGCAGAGCTTATATCTATACATGTAAGCTTATATTTGATATTAGCAATAACTGCTTCGAGTATCATTTTTTGCATCTGATTTTTAAACCGGTCATTAATGATATGATTTTTAATTTTTTCTATTCGTGAATCATCTGTAAATCCAAGCTCCCTATTGACTTCATAAAGTATTTCTTCAATGATAAAAAAATTTTCTACTTCTGCAACGTCAATAGTATAAATCCCGTCATTAACGAGGCTATTAATTTCCTGTTGAGATCGATAATCTCTATCTATAATTCCAAAGCATTTTAGATGATGTAATTGAGCACTTCTCTTCATGGCTTTAGTTCTAAGGATAACCTCAGTGCAACTTCCACACGGTACAACAAAATAATCTTCATATATCTTTGAATACAATTTAGTATCATAACTTCCTGCAGTCCCTTCAACAAATATAACAGGTCTGCGGTTACCAAGAATGCTTAAAAGCAACTCCTCAGGTAGATCGCTATCTTGAATTTCATCCCAGTCCCAATTCGTACCATCATAATTTTTTACCCAAAATTTTTTTGCTTGTTTGTGATTAGCTGCAAATAGAGTATCATGGGTTATATAAATAAAAAGAATATCTTGTCTTTCATTTTCGATAGCAGCCCAAAGTCTATTCATGATAGAATGATGAAGATGAAGCTCTGGTTCGTCTACGATAATAATTTTTTTGTCTTTAGGAACGCAAATTGCTTGAGATATTAAATATAAAGCTGCTCTTTCTCCATCACTCATATTCCTCCCTGTGTACTCTACTTGGCTACTCTCTTTTTTAAGAATACATGTTACTTTACCGTCTTTAAAAGAAATATCTCTATGTGGGAAAATTTTTTCCCATACTTTTTTTAGTTTGTCTGTAGACATCTCTGGAACATTATTATGGTTCCTGCTATTTCTCTCACACGCCCTACATTCTTCAATAAATAAATCTTGCTCTTTATTTTTTAATGCCAATAGTGCAGATAATACATAGTCAAAGTCATTGGCTACAGACGATATGTAATTATGTTGGCTTCCGTCATATGGATATCTACTGTTGTTATTTCGTTGTGGAGTTTCATTCCCAAACATGAGCAAATTGCTTGCTTGTTCATAACTCTTTTGTGGAATATACTTTTCAAAAATGAGAGCTTTTTGAGCTCCAATACGGTGTACCTCCAGTGGGGCTCTTTTTTCTATCGCAATACCAATGCTACTTTTTCCAGAGCCATTTGCACCTATTATAATTATAGAATTATCTTCAACTGTGTATTCAACATATTCTTGTGTTCCTTTTGGCAATTTAACTGTGTAGCTCATTTCAGAAATCCTGTAGTTAAAAATTTAATCAATGTTCTGCTTTAACTCCCCACGAAACGCCTTAGCCAATATAGCCTTTTTCATCAAGTCGATTTGCTCAAGCACGTTTTCAGCGGAGTCCTTGATTTTTTGTTCCTTTTCAAGAATGTCGTCAATGATACGGGTGATTTCTTTTTGTTCAACAATAGATGGTAAATGTAAAGTTAGTGAAGAATAGCTTTTGACATTGAAATGAGCAAGAGCCATCCCTCGTTTATTTGCCGCAATAGATTTTTTCCCTAATGGTGAATTTGTAAAATAACATAAATAATGTGATGTTACTTTTTGAGTATTTGGAACTGCAATTAATATATCAATTGCGTTATATCCATCAAAATCTTTTGTAACAATGCAAGCAGTACCGGGGTTACCAGACCGTACTACAAGGACATCTCCCTCGTGTACGATACAACGTTTATTGTCTTTCATACCCCTGTCATTCAAATAAACCCAATCAAAATTATCGACTCGGTTTTCCCTTACATTAGCAGAACGGAATGCGGGAGTTCCGCTATTGGCGTCGGTATAATACTGCGACGGTTTAATGACGATACCAACTTTTACATCATAGCATATATCTGACACGACAACATTCTCCCAACTCTCCCGCGAAACACCGTTTTCCTCCCGCCATTTCGCCGTCAATTCCCCGGTAAACGCCTTGTGCAGAATGGCGGCCTTGCGGATTTCAAAGCTCTCTAGGGCGGCTTCTGCTTTTTCTTTGGCTGTGTCCAGCTTGGCGAACAGAAATTCTATGTGGCTAACGATTCGTTCCTGAACGTCAATGGGAGGGAGGGGAACCTTTGTTTTGTTAGCATTGATAATCGTATAAGTATCAACGGTTGTCCCTGCTGACATTTCATGAATTTGGTTGTCAATAAATACACTTTTGAACAAGTAATATATAAATTTTGAAAAAAAACTTTTTTATTTTTAAGCCATATAATATTACCATCCTTGAAATAAAATTCATTTTTATCATTAACAACATATGGAACACCTATAGTTCCAACGCCACTAATGAGAATATCATTTTTTGATGGCACACCATAACAATGTTTTATATTTTCATATAATGCTTTATCTATAAAAAGTTCATTGTCCACATAACCATATTTAGAAAGCTTAACTAATTCCCTTGTTCTGTAAAACGGAATACCTGATTCTCTCCAGTCTGATTTATGAATTCTTTTACTTGAGGTTATTTCATACCCTGTACGCAAATAAACCCACTTCCACCCCTGCGGCAGAGCATACGGCTGTTCCTCCACGGGAATCTCCGCAGGGATGGGCAGGCTTTTCTGCCTTTGTCCGGCGTTCTTTCTGGGGCGGGCCATCAGCGGGCCTCCTTGCCGGTCAGAACCTGAAGTTCGCGTACTACGCCCTTAAGCAAATCAACAGCTTCTTCAAGCTGGGCGATGCATTCTTCGGCACTTTCGATGGGGTCGGGCAGGTCGCCATGATCCAGCACAGAGGCATCACGAATCAGGCCAAGGTCAAGGCTGTTGCCCTTGGCGGCGATGTCCTCACGGCTCAGGACGCTCCACCGTTCGTCAGCGATGCTCTTTCTGTCCGGCGCATCATAGGCCGTTTCAAAGGCCGTAAAATGCTCCTGCCGGAGAGGGTTGGTTTTGCCAAAGGAAGGCATGTTGGTACGGAGGTCATAAAACCAGACTTGGCGGGTATTGCCTTTGTCGTTCAGACCGCGCTGGAAAAAGAGGACATTGGTCTTGACGCCCTGCGCGTAAAAAATGCCCGTGGGCAGGCGCAGCACTGTATGCAGGTCGCACTTGTCCATAAGCTCGGCACGGATGCGCTCGCCGTCGCCATCGGCAAACAGCACGTTGTCCGGCAGGACAACAGCGGCCCGTCCGCCGGGCTTCAAACTGCGGTAAATATGCTGCAAGAAATTGAGCTGCTTGTTGCTGGTGGCAAAGGCAAAGTCATCACGGGCAGCCCGTTCCCCGCCCTTCTTGGTGCCGAATGGCGGATTGGTCAGCACAAGGTCATAGCCTCTCATGTCCTTTCCCAAGGTGGAAAGGGTGTCGCCCAAGGCTATCTTGCCTTCAATGCCGTGCAGCATGGCATTCATCAGAGCCAGACGATGGGTATCGTGTACCAGTTCACAGCCGCTGAAGGCCGCATATTTCTGAAAAGTCGCCACATCCTCGGACAGCTTGAAATAATCATCGGTCCGCGCCCGTACATACCGATCTGCGGCTATCATAAAACCAAAGGTGCCGCAGGCCGGGTCATTACAGCTTTCACCGGGCTGGGGGCGCATGAGCCGTACCATGACATCAATAAGCACACGCGGCGTAAAATACTGCCCTGCGCCGGACTTCTTTTCATTGGCGTTCTTTTCCAGCAGACCTTCATACAGGTTGCCCAGCCCTTCTTCCTGAGCGGAATACCAATCCAAGTCATTGATGCTGGAAATGATCTTTTCCAGATTCTTTGGCTCATCAATATTGGACACAGCCCCCTGATAAATCTGGCGCATACGGCCCTTGCTGTTTTCACCCAGCTCTGTGAGGAGCCGTTTATAAAAGCTCTTCAGCTCAATGCCGCTCCTGCGGGTCAGCTGATCCCAGCGAAAGGCAGGGGGAATGCTGTCTTCTTTGCCAGTTTCTTTGGCCATTTTGAGGAAAAGGATATAGGTCAGCTCAGTCACATACTGATGGTAGGTTATCCCGTCATCCCGCAGGACATTACAGAGATTCCAGAGTTTGGCGACAATTTCCTGTGTTGTCATGCGGCACGGCCCCCATCGTCATACAAGTAGGTATTCAGTTCAGCCACGATACTCGCTAAATTGTTATGAAAGAGCTTGTCCAAAGCCGCCCTTGCCGCGAAAAGCAGGATGGGAATCAAAACTCGCTACGGACAGCACAGACTCATTACGCAGATAGTTTGCCATCCGGTCAATCCACTTTTCTTCCGTTCGGGAAAAGCTATGGGCTGTTTTCAGCCGCTCAATGGCACGCTGGATGCGTTCCTCATGCCCCAGCAGCTGGGCATTGATGCCATAACGCCGGATAAGACTGATGATGTCGGCAACGATCTTCGTGCTGCTCATGCTGTTCAGAGCGGAATTGAGCTGCCGGACGGTAAAGCCTTCACGCCCCAGGGCAAGGCGCAGACTCTTGAGAGTCTCGCGGGTCAGGTCTGCCGGACGGGTACAGATGATATTGAGGGCCGCCACTTCGTTACGGTTGTTCTGCACAAAGGCGGCAAAGGCTTGCAGATAGTCCTGCGGGGCCAGATTGCCCTTGCCGTAGCCGCGTGTGTGGGAGGTAAGGACATCCTCCTTGGTATCAATGACGATACCCCTGCGGCCAACATAGCCCTCATTCTGGATAAGCTCGAACAGGCCGCTTTTGGAGAGCAGCAGAGCCTTGGCCTCGCGCGGGCGCATATCCTGAAGACGCTCTATGAAATCGTCGGGGCTGTCTCCGGCCATGTCGGTAAACTGCTGGAGTATCTCCTCCGTCATACTGCGCTTGCGCCGATTGAGCTTGGCAATGACCTGATTGATCTGGTTCAGAATCTGGGCAGGCTCCTCCATCACCTCCAGTCCCTCCAGCAGCTGCGGAAAAGTGGCGGACGAATTGACAGCCACAGGCTTCATACTGCTGACCGGCTCAAGAGTTTTGTACAGGCCCACGGCGTCATATATCTCAAAGTGTGACTTCTGGATGGTCGGGCAAAGACGGGTGGCGCGGCCCAGCATCTGCTCGTAAAGGATGCGGGACTTGACGCAGCGCAGAAAGACAAGGCGGCATATCTCAGGCACGTCGATGCCTGTGGTCAGCAGATCCACCGTAACGGCAATGCTGGGGAAGGCTTCGTTCTTGAAGCGTCGGATGGCCTGATCAATGGCCTTGCGGTCGCCTATACTGCCCGTAATCTTCATGATGGCGTCCGTATCCACCAGCTCTCTGGCATAGATTTCCTTGAGGATACGCACGATCATATCAGCATGCTGGTCATTGACGGCATAGATGAGCGTCTTGCCGGAGGAGGAGGCGGCGTCCTCAGGGTCGATGTGCTTGGCTATCTCTTCCAACACAGCGCGGTTGAAGTTTTCATTGACCACACTTTTGTTGAACTGAGTTACGTCAAAATCAAGCTCGTCTTCCAGCAGCTCGCCATTGTTCACTACGCCAGTCTGCGGGTCATAGGTGACGATCTGATCCCCATGTCTGTAGTGGATGCCCGCTTCACTCAAGCTGGTCGTGAGCTGATGCGGTGCGTCATGGTCCACCAGATAATCATCAATGACAGCTTCTCGATAGCTGTAGTGAAAAATCGGCGCGCCGAATATCTGCGTGGTCTGGAGTGCGGGCGTGGCCGTCAGCCCGATTTTAACTGCCTGAAAATAGTCGATGACTTCCCGATAAGTGCTTTGGTACTCGCGCTGGTCGCGGTACAGGGCCTCGTCATCGCTCATCTCTTTATCGAGTATGTAGCCTCGGTGAGCTTCGTCCACAATGATGAGGTCATAGTCAGTAACAGCGGGCATTGGCTCACTGTCTTCACTGTAAAGGATGCGGCGAGCCATGCCCTGCACGGTAGAAACATGCACACGGGTATCTTTTTCGATATATTTATCTGACAGCTCTTTGATGTTGTAAATTTTGGCTAAAGGCAGAAGCTCCTCAAGCTGCACATCCTTAAAAACATCAATGGCTTGTGTGCCGAGGGCATTGCGATCCACCAGAAAAAGGATACGGCGGAAACGCCCGCTTTTCAAAAAGCGGTACATCATGCCCAGCACGGTACGGGTTTTGCCAGTGCCAGTGGCCATAGCCAGCAAGGCAGTCTGTGCGCCCTTGGCAAGAGCCTGTTCTGCCGCACGGATGGCACGCAGCTGATAGTCGCGCAGGTTAAGGCCATTGGGGTCGGTGAGCAGGTCTTCGGGCATGGACGCAAGGCGCTCGGAGGCCGTTTGCACATCCTGATGCAGCAGTTCCTCCAGACCGGTGGGGCTGGGCCAGCCGTGCAGAGCCTGCGGAGCATTGGCAGTATTCCGCAAATCCTGAAACCAGATGCCGGACTTTTCCACCCACTGCTTGAGATAGGGCCTGCCATTGGTGGCGAAGATGAAGGGCACACGATAGCCACGCCAGTCGCCAAGCAGGAAGGGCGCATTGTCAGGGTGGATGTGCCGGGCGTAGGTCTTGCACTGCTGGTCAAGAACGGTGGGGATGTCCTTATGGGCTGCCTTGGCCTCGATGATGCCCACAAGCGATGTGCCCATGAAAAGGGCATAGTCGGCAAAACCGCGCCGCCCATTCGGCAAAAGTGTGGGCCATTCAGCTATGGCCATATGGTGTCCAGAGCGTGGACGTACACCCTTGGAGTGACGGAGATTTTCGGTGTCTGCCTCCCAGCCGACCTTTCGCAGCTGTTCGTCGATACGCAGACGGGTTTCGGCTTCCGAAATCTGGCGCAGAGAGGATGCCTTTTCAGCACGGGTGCGGCGGATCTCTTCGCTGACGGCGGGTGTTGAGGCGGCACGGGTCGCCGCCTGCTCCATGATCCGCTTGTCCTCAGATTCGGAGCTTTCGGAGGCTTCGGCGGATTCAGAGTTCACGGAGGCTGTCTGAGATGAGGATGATGTGGAGGGCGCGGAGGTCTCGGCGCATTCCGGCTTCGAGAACAGAGACGGGCGGAAGTGCTCATCCGCATAGGTTTGATAGAACCAGACACAGAGGCTGCAGGTGATCTCTGTCAGAGCCAGCGCCTTTTCGGCAGGGGGCGCGTAGCCCTCGTGGGCCGCCTTGTTGCGGGCCTTGCGGAGCAGGTGGAAGGCATCAGCCACATTCTGGGGCAGACATCCGCGCCGATGAAGAATATGCAGGCGTTCTGCCGCGTCACAGCGTTCAGGCAGGGTGACGCGATCCATGATCGCCATGACCTTCACCATGCCCTCGCACAGCAGACCGAGCTTGAGCAGGCAGGAATGGGTATCGGAACGCCAGTAGCGTTCCGCCAGAATACCGACCTGTGCGAGTTCAGGAAAGGATTCCTCCAGAAAAGCGAAGTTCGATGCCATGCCAGCCTCGTCCGGCAACTGGTTTCAGAAAGAACTGCTATTTTATAAGAGGTATACGGGGATGTAAAGGAAGAAAAAACAGCCCCGCCAACATCTTCATGAACATTTCAATAATGCCCTGTCCGGTGAGGGCAGGGCATTTGAAGGTGATGCAGACGGGTGGAAGGGCTATGCCATACGTTGTCTTCTGCCATTTATTTACAGTTCATCATCGGGCGTATCCGGCCTGACGAAACTGCTGCTGTAGGTGAACGGTTGCCGGTTCAGAGCTGTGTCCTTCCGCAGTACAGACGCCTGTGGCAGGGGGGGGGGCGGGGGCGTGTCCTTCTTCCTGCCTTTCCTGTCTTCCTTCTGCCGTCTGTACTCCTTGAGGTATTTGGTGAGGGTTGGAGGCTTGATGGCGATCCCTTTTTCGGCCAGACGCTCCACTATTTCCTGTGTATCGAAGCCGCGCTTCTTCATCCGTTCCAGTGTCGGGGCAAGGGAGAAGATGGCCTCCCTGATGGTCATGGGCCTGTGTCCGTCCAGCGTGACTGTGGCGGGCCTGAGCCTGGCAAACTCCTGTCTGATTTCCCTGATTTGTTCTGTGGTAATGGGCATGGTGTTTTTCTCCTGTGGTTGATGGGGTATCCCCAAATTTGTCTTTTGCCTTTGGCGGTCAAGCGGCCACGCTTGCCCACGACTTCACGGAGTGAAGTATAGTGGCTATATCTTCGGTCTGTGCGAAGATTTCCCTCCGACGCCTTACCTCATTCTCATGCCACGGGTGGAGTGCGCCTGCCGACGCTCCCTGTCCCGCGCTTCCTGCTCCTGCCGCTGCCGTTCCTCTTCCTGCTGACGTTGGAGCTGTTCGGCGCGCTTGCGCTCCACGAACTCGATATGGAGCGGCCGGATTTCCGGCAGAAGCAGAAATTCCCGATAGCCTGCCATGATTCTCTTCATTTTCTTCAACTGCTTCTCCAGCTCCTCTTTTTCCTCATGGCTTTGTTTTCTGTGGGCCGTGTATCCCGCTTCAAGCCGCGTCAGTTTTCCGCGAAGGGTATCCACTTCCCGTTGCAGGATTTCCTTCTCCGTCTGGACAAGGTGTTTGACGGCAAGCGCCTTTTTCAGTTCTTCAATGAGGGAAGAGGCTTTTTTCAGCACGGACGGATAATTGAGAAAAGAGGCTTTCGGTAGATCGGTCTCCTCCCGAAGTACCTTTTCCGCTTCCTCAGCCTGCCACTCATACTCTTCAATGCTCTTTCTCAACTCTTCCTCACGCTGTTCCAATGCGCTGATAAGCTGCCGTGAATTTCGGGAAGTCTCTTCGGATTCCTGAATCAGTTTTTCCAATGCTTCCTGTTGCTGCTTGAACTCGCGGGTATCCAGATGCCTTTTCGCGGAACCGGGTGTCTGTTCCACGCCGCGTTCAATGACGAAGCCACGGCTTTGCAGATGGGCGGGAAGCCCGGATTGCAGTTTCCGCAGACTCTGACGGGTATAGATTTTGTTGGCGTTGAGCCTCCCGTCCGGCGTCACCGGCACATGAAGGAAGTGCATGTGCGGCGTCTTTTCATCCATGTGAACCATTGCGGAAATGACATTCTCCGCGCCCACAAACTCCGTGAGAAAGGCTTTGCTCTCCTCAAAGAAACGCCTTGTTTCCTCCGGCGTGAGGCCATCAAAAAACGCCTTGTCCGAGGTGACGATAAGTCCGCACATGCGCACGGCGTCCTTTCTCACGGCCTTGACCAGCAGAAGCTCGTCAATGCGATTCTGAATGGCTTCGGCATAGTTTGATGAGGCGGCTTCGTGCAGCTCGTAGTTCGCCGCGCTCCTGTCGTAGTCAATATCGGGGTTGCTGTGGCTCTCCCGCTCCCGCCGGTTGTGGCTCTGGATGCCGCGTACGGCCTCCTTCTTGAATTTGTCCATATGAAGGACGATGTAGGACATGGCTTTTTCCCTTTGTTCATTTTCAGTGGTGACAACGGTGACAGTGGTGACAATCGAGCAATGGCAATGCTTTTCGGCTGTCACCACTCAAATATGCAATGGTGACAGTGGTGACAGGCGTAACCCCTTGCGGCTGTAGGTTTGTCACCATTGTCACCACTGTCACCGCTCAATCAGGCAAGGCAGGAGCAGGTTCTTCATCCGGGTCATCAGGCAAACAAACAACGTAGACACGCACGCGCCCTAGACCGGGAAGCCTTTCCTGATGCTTCAGTCTGTTTTTAGAGGGTGTGCGTAACCATCCAGCCTCACGCAGAACACGCACGGCTCTTGCCTCGGAGTATCCTTTGACGACTTCAGCCCGAAAACTTTCCGGTAGAATCAGATACTCGGTCGTGCCGTTGCGAGTACGCTGAAATCCCACCCGGTTAATGCAGGTGGACATTTGCGTATCCAAGTCCTGAAAGCGGCTTGCGCCGTGCTGTTCGATGAACAGCCGTACCGTGGAAAGGATGGCGGCATCCTCGGAAGCTCCGGTTCCGCCTCTTGCCGTGAGCCAGTCCCGGAAGCAGATTTTGATGCAGTTCAGTACGTCCAGCTTTTCGGGAAGGATGCCCAGCCGCAGGGCCAGCATTCCGGCCATGCCGCACAGGGCGAAGCGCATGGCCACACGTCGTACCTGTCCGTCAGCGCCTTCGGGGACAAGATGCCTGACGGCATGGGCCATTGCCGGGCCGATTTCCGCCCGGACGGCGTTCAGGGTTTCGACCTTCGTCAGCTTTTGCAGAAAATCATGCCCCGCATGGCCGTAATGTTCGGAAGCAAGCAACTTGATACGATTGGCCACGGCTCTGGCATCGGGAAGACCATGCAGGCTGGTGAGCATGGACGAGTCCACAGGCAGCCCCACGAAACGCACTTCCTGTCCGCCTCTGGACTTCAGACCGTTCTCGGCCAGCTTGTCGGAAAGCCCAAGTTCGCCGCTGGAGAGAAAGAGCAGACGCCAGTTCTGGGAACGACGAATTCCGCCTTCACGGTTCGAGCGGCCTTTGCCCTGTCCGTTGGCCAGCATGTAGGCGCATTCGGCAAGAACACGTCCGTTGACCTGCCCCATTTCATCCAGAATCAGCACATTGTCGTTGTGCAGGGCGGCGATGCCTTCAAGCCCGTTGTCCGTAGCCCGCCAGCTTCGGACATGCTCAGGACCGCCCCAGACGGAGGCGGCGATCTGCAATGCCGTGGTCTTACCGGATGATGAGCCTCCCTCAAAGCTGAAGCCGCCGCCTTCCAGACCGGCCGGGCGAAGCAAAGGCCCGGCGAAGGCCGCGCATAACGCGAAACTGAGACGAGAGTTGCCGACGCACAATTCCGCTATCTCCCGCCAGCCTTCCATCGTTCCAGATGTACGGTACAAGCCGCCATGCTGCGAGGATTGCAGCACGGTGTCTTCTTCTGTTACGCCGTAAACGGTATCGGGAAGGACGTAGACGGATTCATGCCAGCCCGTGCGCAAAACACAGCGTATCCGTCGGAGGGGCCGGACCGTGGACAGAAATGCCGCCAGCTTCGACCGGGTGGACGGATTGCCGAACCACCCGCCGGAGGCCAGTATGCTGTACCAGTCGCTTCCCTGCCGGAACAGCATTTCCACGGGCATGGCCCATGCGTGCCTGTTGCCGTCCGGGTCAATCCATTCCAGCATCAGGCCCCATTCGTTGCCGTCAGCTCCCCGCGTCATGCCTTTGACCAGAAGCGGAGGACCAAGCCGGATTTCCTGACTGTCTCCGTCCGATTTGGTCTCCAGCTTGTACAGCCCGGCGCGTCTGCCTTCCTTCACCAGAAAAAAGCCTTCCGGCATGGGGCAGTCGTCATCCCGCTTTCGCGCTTCTTCCACAACGGCCCGGACGGCTTCAAGGGAACGCAGCCGGTGCAGGTCCTTGAAGTCCGTCCCCTTGCCTTCATGCACCGGACAGACGGCCAGCTTGCCGCCCACGGCCTGAGCCGCCAGAGAGGCCATCTTCTTGCCGGGATTCCCTTGTGTCTCCGTGTCGTTATCGGCACAGAGGATGATTTCACGCTTTGCATACCTCTCTCTGGCCATGACGGCTACGGCTTTCAGATTCCCGGCGTTGAAGGCCACAAGACAGGCATAACCGGTCGCCAGATGAAGACTGGTCGCTGTGGCATACCCCTCGGCAATCAGCAGGGGACCGTCTTTCTTCCCGTCTCCGGCGGAAAGGGAAAAGAAGCCTCCCGCCGTGCGTCCTCCCTTGAGAAAGAACTTGTCCGTACCCTCGGCAGTTTGTTCCGGCAGGATGAATTGCAGACTTTGTATCCTGCCGGACTGGTTCAAAACAGGGATAATCAGACGCCCGTCTTTTGTCCGGCGCAATCCGATGGCCGGGACTTCCTTCCGTTGCAGATATGGATGCCCGGCATCAGCGGGCAGGGTATGATTCCAGATGCTCGCTGCCAGCTTTGCGGCCGCCTGCCAGCGGCGGGTCTGCTCCGTTTCCTTGTCCGCCCGGATAGCCCTGATGCGTTCACGCAGAGCATCCCGTTCGGCGGCGGTCAGTTCCTTCTCAGGTTTGTATGTCCACGTTCCTTCGTCGTCCGTGCGCCAGTTCTTCCACCAGAGCGAGGCGGGTACATCAGGAAACGCCTTGTACGCCCCGTCCCTGCGATGCGGTCTGCCTTCCGTGCCGCAACGGTGCAGGCTCCCATCCATTTCCACCTGCTCGACAATCAGCCCGGCTGCCCGGAGCTGCTCGGCAAAGGCTTGCTGAATATCCGCGCTCATGCTTCGCCTCCGGGATGGGCAGGCAGAAACTGCCTACTATGAAAAAGACGGGGATTCATCGCTGGTTCCTGTAACGGCGATCGCGTTTGGCGCTTTCCAGCGTTTCTATGGAACGGGAAGCAAAGAACTCGTCAAGGTCTGCCTTGTCATAAATGACGCGAGTGCCGAGTTTGGCGTAGCGAGGCCCTTTATGCTTGCAGCGCCAGACTTCAAGAGTGTTGGGCTGGATGCCGAGATAGGCAGCCGCTTCCTGAGTATTGAGCTTTTGTTTGGGAGTCATGGTTGTATCCTTCTTTCATGGGATTGCCCGCGTGAATTCATGGCAGGCGGTGTTTGAAGGAAGGATACCGGTCTTGAAAAAGAATAAAATTCTCGGTGCCGTGCCGGAGAAAAGAAAAAATCTCCGAGTTCTGTCAATCTCGGAGATTTTTATGTTTATTTAATAATTTCAGATTATTAAAAAATATTGAGTTGTGTGGGGTGCCGCAAAAAATATTTCACAGAGCTGAGAGATTAGAACGGAAATTCAGCTTTCCCTGTCGCGCCCTGGACTTGTTTGAGCGTACTCTCCCAGGGCAAGACGAATTTCTTCCATAGCCCAGCCTGCCAACTCAAAGGGAGTGTTGTTTTTGGCTTTTTTGGGGGTATGAAGTGCGTCCCGAACCGCAGGCTTGAGTTCGGGGAAGGAATCAAGTTCCCGCAAAAATTCTTCCTGAATTTGGGTACGGGTGTACTTTGTTCCCGGCTTGGCCTCGGCAATGAGTCGATTCACCAAAGGATAGAAAATACGCCGGACAGGCAACTTGGCGTTTTCCCGGCTTTCCAAGCTCTTTTCTCTGCCGGAAAGGGTTCGCTTTTTATTTTGGTATTCAACTTTTTCAGCGAGCAATGCCTGATTTTGCTCCGTGAGTTCATTCATTTTTGTCTGCTGTACCGAGAATGCGCCCTGTAGATTGGTGATGGTCTCTTCCAGATCGCGGATACGCGCTGCATAGGCAGAAAGGGCTTCCTGTCCATACTTTTTCAGAAGATATTCATAATCGGCAGCGTCAAGACACAGACGTTGTTGGCCGATATACGTGTTGAAAATATTCGCATCGCTAAGATTTGAATTGTACGCAAAGGCATACAGGCGTACGGGGACATTATATTGTTCCAGTTCAAGAAATGGTTCGGATGCTATAAAAACAGGAACTCCCTGCTTGCGAACAAAATCTATCCTGTCTTCAGGGGTATGTATGCCGATATGCTGCATGGCCTGTTTGAATTCAATAACCTTGGGGAGAACAACTGGTTTTGACCATTGGAGCTTTGCGGATTGTCGAATGATAAGCAAGCCGATAACTCCGAAAATAATTCCAATAAAAATAAGATTAAGAAAGAATATTCCATCACGCGATTCAATGAGAATGGTAAAAGCATTGACAGCCTGCTCAGAAATAGAGCCTTGTTTATTTACTTCATGAACGATCTTCAGAAAGGTTTTCTTGTCCAACCAATCGAGAATAAATGCTATAAAAGTAATGCTGATAATGTATGTGCAAAATACCGCACATTTTTGTGCTACGCCACGCTGTAAAAGGGTTAATTTTGTTGATGAAGGAAGCATGTGTTATTCCTGTTTACCTGTATCCAGTTCTTTTTCAATCTCTTCAACGCTCGTTTTCCATTTTGAGCTTGTTGATAAGCAACATGGTATGGCCCCACGGCAATTTTGCAACAACTTGCTGCAAAATTGTCGTGTAGGAGGGGCAACTGTCGTTCAGGGCAATGGAGCGGACACCTGCCCGGAACTGGCCAGCCACGCGGCAAAGGAATGACGCAGGCCATTATCAGGTTCACATTGACTGGTGAGCATTGCCGTTGGCGATTCTTCTTCCCGCCGCTGTTAATCTGTATCTTTGCAAGGGACTGCGGGGCGCATCCGGTCTTGTTCGCTCAACAAGAGCGGCCTCCAGTGCGGGCGACAGGTAATTTTTGCGGAATGTAGGTGCATGGCGCAGTCCCAGATTATCCATCAGCTCAGCCGCGCTTTTTTCCCCTTGCCCAAGAGCCTCCAGTAAGCGTCGTACTTGATCGCTTACTTGGTCGCTTACTTGGTCGCTTGGGATATCGGTCACGGCATCGTTCAGGGCCGCGAGCATAAACTCCACAAAGGCCGTTGCTTCTCCCTGTGCATCGGCACGACCAAGGCTGTCGTAATATTCGGCCTGCCTATTACGGACAATGGTTTCCACCGGCAGATAGGCAAAAAGAGGATTCCACTTGCTGAGGATGAGCGTTTGCCAGAGGCGTCCCATGCGACCGTTGCCATCCGCAAACGGATGGATGAATTCAAATTCGTAGTGAAAGACGCAACTCGAAACCAGTGGATGCTCGTCCGTCTTTTCCAGCCAGCCAAGGAGCTTTTTCAGATGTTCATGCACCAGGTGAGCGGGCGGGGCCATGTGTACGACTCTGTTGCCCTGAAAAACGCCTACGCCGCCAGTGCGGAGACTGCCGGGCCTTTCCACAAGATTGCGCATGAGTACTGCGTGAGCCGACAGCATATCTTCCAGCCTGTGGGGTTGCCATGTATCCAGTCTTTCATAGGCGGACACTGCGCCGTGTACTTCCTGAATATCGCGGGGCGGCCCAATAACCGTCTTGCCGTTAATAATGTCCGTCACCTGTTCCAGACTGAGCGTATTGTTTTCAATGGCAAGAGATGCATGGATGGTACGAATACGATTTTCCCGCCGCAGATGCGGAGACAGGAGGTCCACGGCAAGCCCCCTGAGGGCGGCACGTGCGGCAAGCTGTTCGCTGATGTTCGCCACACGTTTGAGGATGGCGCTGGTGATGGTGTATGGCGGATACGTCATGCGGCGCATTCCTCCCTGTTCAGATATGTATCAAGGCAGGTTACAACAAGGTGAGCTTGATGCGGGTACAGGTGTTGGCTGCAAGGATGGTTCATGCGCCCTTTTCCCGGCCAGACCGTTTCGTTCTACGAATTTTTAGCGTATCCGGCCCGTTTTGAGAAGACGGCGCTTCGGGAGCATTTTGTATGGCTCCAAACAGAGAGCCTGCCACACCGGAAGCCTTTTTCAGCGCGTCATCATGCAAGTGAGCGTAGCGTTGGGTCATCTGCGGACTGGAATGAGTCAGCAATTTTTGCAGCTCGTACATGGACACCTGCCCGGAACTTGCCAGCCATGAGGCAAAAGAATGGCGCAACCCATGCAGGGGGCGAAATGATTCCGGCAATCCCGCCTTCTCTTTCACTCGCCTGAGCATGTCCGTAATGTTCCCCCTCGGTTTATCGTCATAGCGACCGGGGAAAACGTAAGGACTTTTGGTCTGCGGCAGGGCAGTCAGGATAGCGCGAGCCTGGTCGTTCATGGGGATGGTTTCCGTTTTGCCTTTCTTGGCAACTGTGCCGCGCAATGTGATGAATCCCCGCTCAAAATCAAGGTCTTCCCATTGCAGGTTGAGAAGGGCACTGCGGCGCATCCCGGTGAACAGAGCCAGACGCACGAGAGACGCCAGCGTCTGGTCCGGCTCTTCGTCCAGCGCCTTCAACAGATTCTGGACCTGCTCATGGGTAAGATTCTCCGTGACCTTGTTGTCAACGGTGGGCATGGTGATGCGGAGAGTGCCGGGAATGAAGTCGACATATCCTTTCTGCAAGGCGAAATTCAGTATGCGTTTGACCAGAGTCAGAACGTGCTTGACGGTCTGCGGAGACTTGCCCGCTTTTTCCAGTTTGGCGCGGAGCTTGTCTATATCGTGGATGGTCAGTTCGGGAATGCTTTTCGTTCCCAGAGAAGGAGCGATATGAAGGTTGAAGCGGATACGGTCATCCTTGATGGAACGATTGGAGCTTTTGGCTTCCTCGAACAGACTCCACAATCTGTTGAAACTGTATCGTGATTCCTCAGCCATCTTTGCTGCGCGAACGGCAATACGCTTTTCCTCGTTGGAGGCGTCTTTGCCTTCCATACGGAGTCCACGGATACTGGAGGCTTTGGCGGCGGTCATGTTGTCGCGGTATTGCCCGCCGACTTTTTCCTCGATGAGCTTTCCCTGCTTGCGGTATCGAATGTAATAGACCTTTTCCAACCCATGTCCTGTTGAACGTGGAACTTCAACAAAATACACTCCCGCATAGCCTACGACCGACTGTCTTTTTCTGCTTGCCATATTGCCTTTAACCTCTTTTGGTGTGTTCTGCCCCACATATACGGGATAGAATGGGCTTTAATCCGTTGATAACGGCGGAAATAGCCGTTTTCATCTGCCCCACACTATGCCCCACAAACGGCATAAAGTCCAATCGAAGTTGGCGGCTTTTTGGCAGGAGAAAAATGAAATAACTATATGAAATATATAATTTAGTAAAAGTGGGGGTAAAGTCGGTCAAAATGACAGTCACGGCCTTTCACGCCGTCAACAGCGGTTCAAATCCGCTTGGGGACGCCAAATTTGAGTACAATGAAGAACGCCAAGATGCATAACATCTTGGCGTTCTTTGTTTTTTCTTTCCGGTATGGTTTCCCGAAGTCCAGCCTCGTCCGCTTGCATCCAAACATTTTATGGGTATATCCGTAGGTAGAAATGTGGTATGACATTTCTGATACCTACATGAATAACTGCGCGGAATCAAAAATATTTTTATCCATGTGGGTATCTCTTCGTCCAACGACAGCCAGGGAGTGCCCATGCCTCTTACCGATACCCATATCCGCAGTCTGAAACCCGACCTGAGGCCCCGCAAATATTTCGACGGCGGAGGTCTGTTTCTTTTCATTCCCACCAGTGGAAGCAAGCTCTGGAGAATGGCCTACCGTTTTGACGGAAAGAGCAAGCTGCTCAGTTTCGGGGAATATCCTACCGTATCTCTCAAGGATGCCAGAGAACGCCGCGAAGACGCGAAGCGTATGTTGTCCAGAGGCATCGACCCGGCAGAGCATAAACGACAGATGCGGCAGGCCAGAGCCACGGCGGAACGCGACAGTTTTCAGAATATCGCCAGAGAATGGCATGAAACCCGCATGGCGGAGTTTTCTGAAAAGCATCAGGGAACCGTCATGTACCGGCTGAAAACCTACATCTTTCCGCGCATCGGCAAAACGCACATCGCCAAACTTGAGACACGGGACGTTATGGAGGTCGTCAAGCCTCTGGAACAGAGGGGAAACTACGAGACTTCCCGGAGAGTATTGCAAATCATCAGTCAGGTGTTCCGCTATGCGGTCATCACGGGCCGGGCGAAACACAATGTCGCAGCCGATCTGCGGGGAGCCTTACGACCGCGAAAAACTGTTCACCGGGCGGCAGTGCTGGAACCGGAGAAAGTCGGTCAGCTTCTGCGGGATATCGACGCCTACGAAGGTTATTTTCCTCTGGTCTGCGCTTTGAAGCTGGCTCCGCTGGTCTTCACCCGTCCCACGGAACTGCGTGCCGCTCAATGGAAAGAATTCGACCTTGAGGCCGGGGAATGGCGCATCCCTGCGGAACGCATGAAAATGCGCCGTCAGCATCTTGTTCCCTTGTCCAGACAGGCAATATCCATTCTTCGGGAACTTAAGAAATACTCCGGGGAGGGAAAATTCCTCTTTCCCTCCATCCGCACGGAGGTGCGGCCCATTTCTGATGCGACCATGCTCAATGCGCTCCGGCGCATGGGCTACCAGAAACACGAAATGAGCGTGCACGGCTTTCGCTCCATCGCTTCCACATTGCTCAATGAACTCGGCTATAACCGGGACTGGATAGAGCGGCAGCTTGCCCACGGGGAACAAGACGAAGTGCGGGCGGCATACAATTATGCGGAATATCTGCCTGAGCGCCGAAAGATGATGCAGGCATGGGCTGACTATCTGGACGGATTACGCAACACATAAAGGAAAAAATCAGGGAGAAGCATGAAAGAGGACACCATGAACGACCGTAATGTTTGTATCTCCATCGGGAAAATAGAAGGCGAGACGCAGGTGACGAGCAACGACACCGGCTGGAGCGAGGAAGAAAAGGAACGTATGAGACAATACGGCTATGACGACATGGATATAATCCGGGCGTGGTATAGCTGACAACGCCTGTTTTCAATAAACAGCGGCACGGAAGGTACATGACTATCCCTGCCGCTGTTTTTTTGTTGTCCATCTTTTGGCGACAGGGTATCCTTTCCTCCATGACAGACCGGCAGAACATTACCATAGGCAGAGTACGGCAGGCGTATGGCCTGACAGCCAAAGAAGGTGAAATGCTTGTTCAGGCGTTTTGGCCTGACGCCGTTCAGCCACTGGAATTATGGCGCGGAGTATATGAGACTTGCTGGCAGGCATTTGTCGCGAGCCGTCATGTAGTATACGGAACACAGCTCCCGGAATTTCCTTCAGCTCCAGAACCGGATACAGGCATTCAGACGTATCTGCTCGGCTTTGACGTGATGGAATTTTTCAGAATGATATCGACAGTTGTTCCTCTTAACTCCCTGCGATATGGAATGGATGTTATTCTTGAAGAATCCTTTGAAGATACGGCGTCTGTCTTTCCCAAGGAACGAGAATTTCTGTTCAGCGGTCTGGAGAGACTGAAAACAGAAGACATCTTCGAGCAGTATTCACCGGACTCGCCTCTCTTTGAGAAGCCGATATTCTCCATGCCCGCCTCAAGTTATCACTTCATTGCGCATATCTTTACCGATACCATAATGGTGGACAGGGACGCCGCCATCAGGCAGCTCCGCCATTATCCCCTGCGCCGGGAAGTAAAAGGCATCACCCGCGCCCTTGTGGAATCCCTTTTACGGGCAGCTCCGCCGGAATCGTCCGTTGCCGACAAAGCGGCGGCAGTTCCCCTGTGTGAAAGGGCACCGCAGGATGGAAAACTCGTTTTTCGTATTCCCGGAGCCGTTTGGGAAGGAAGGCCGGATGCCGCCGTCCGTGACGCCATGAAAGAAAAGTATCCTCTTTCGGTCATCGCTTATGTTCTTCTGTACTGGTGTGGTCCTCAAAAATCCGAGACCAGTCACAAAACCCCGCAGGGCAGAAAGACACATGTGGGGCGCTTGCTTGCGGGCAAAGAGTACAGGGACGACAAATCCTATCGCAATTTGATGGATATGCTCCTCAAGGAAGCGGAGACATACACCATAATCAAGGCGTGACCAGCCTGTCGCTTTCCCATCTTTTTTGGATTTTCCCGTCATTTTCCCGTCCGATTCCCTCACGGGAATTGTTTGACGTGTGCCAGATTCTCCTGAAATCCAACCAGATTCAGGAGATTTTTTTTATGAAACAGCATCAAGCTCCCATCCCCGTCCACGGCCTTCTGCGTCTGCCTCAGGTTCTCAGCATGATTCCCATAAGCAAGAGTGCATGGTGGGAGGGATGTCGCACAGGACGTTATCCCAAACCCGTGAAGCTCGGTCCCAGAACAACAGTCTGGCGGGCGGAGGAAATTGCCGCATTTATCGAAAGCCTTGGCCGTCAGGGAGAGAATCATGAATAATCCCCTGCAAACCTTTCGGGACATTTTGACCGACAAGGGATTGATTCCGGCCGAAATCATGGCGGACGGGAACTTGCATCGCTGTCCCACCCAGACCAAACCGCACAAACAGAACGGCGCATATATCGCGCATGTCGATGTCCCTGCGACGCTTTGGTGGTGCAACTGGGAAAATGGTGAACAGGGCACGTTCTGCACAGAAGAAAAGCAAACGCTTTCCGTGTCCGAACTTTCCGCATGGCGGGAACGCCAACACTCCATACAGCGGCAACGCGAAGCGGAATATGCCGAACGCCATGCTGAAGCAGCTCAACTGGCCAGACAGGAATGGAACTCGGCACGAATGTGCGACGCCAACCATCCCTATCTGCACCGCAAGGGCATTCCGGCTTTGGAAGGCATACGGCAGGCACGGGACGGCTCTCTGCTTATTCCTGTTATGGATGCCGCAAACAATCTGCAAAGTCTGCAACGCATCTATCCTGATGGAACAAAGCGTTTTCTCGTGGGCGGCAAGGTATCTGGAGGACAATTCATCATTCAGGGGCAGCCGGAAAAGCCCGTTGCCGTTTGTGAGGGGTTTGCCACCGGTACAAGTATCCATCTTGCCACAGGCTGGACGGTTTATGTGGCCTTTTCCGCAAACAATCTCGCGAGAGTGGCCAAGACCGTGAAAGAACGCTTTCCGGACAAGACCATCATCATTTGCGGCGACAATGACGAAGCCGGACTCAGGAAGGGGGAGGATGCAGCCGGCCTCGCAAACGCTCAACTTCTGTTTCCCCACTTCACCGACGACAACGGTACGGATTTTAATGACCTTCACCAGATTGAAGGCATTGAGGCCGTCCGCTCGCAACTGGAAACGGCGCTGACCAAACAGCAAGGTCTTATCGCTCTGGACATGGGCGAATTTCTTTCCATGTCCATACCTGAACGGAGGTATCTTTTATCGCCCGTTCTTCCGGTACAGGGCATAGGCATCCTGTACGCCCCGCGCGGCATAGGCAAGACATTCGCCGCGTTGAGCATCGCCGTTGCGGTGGCTTCCGGCGGAGCCGTGTTCAACTGGCGTGCGCCGATGCCCAAACGGACGCTGTATGTGGATGGGGAAATGCCCGCCACGTCTATGCAGAACCGTCTTTCCGCTCTTGTCAACGGCATGTCTGTTCCTCCGCATACGTTGAAAAACATGGCGCTCATCACACCGGATCTACAGCCCTGCCCCATGCCGGATTTGTCCACAGCCGGCGGACAGGCCATGATTGAGCCGTTTCTGAAAGACGTGGACATGGTTGTGCTGGACAACATCGCAACCCTGTGCCGCACCGGCAAGGAAAACGAGTCTCAGTCATGGCAGACCATGCAGGCGTGGCTGCTGGAGTTACGGCGCAGAGGGATGACCGTCCTGCTTATCCATCATGCCGGAAAATCCGGCGACCAGCGCGGCACCAGCGCCAGAGAAGACATTATGGACACGGTGATCAGTTTGCGCAGGCCCAGGGAATACAGCATGGCCGAAGGCGCACGGTTTGAAGTTCACCTGACCAAGGCGCGGGGCATATTGGGCGATGACGCCAAACCCTTTGAAGCCAACCTGATTACTGAAGGCAATACCCTGCATTGGCGGGTTCGGGACGTTGAAGATGTGGAACTGGAGGAATTGAAAAGGCTGCTCGGCGAGGGATACAGCATTCGTGACTGCGCCGAGGCGATGGGAAAATCAAAATCGTCTGTCCACAGACTGAAAAGAAAACTGGAAGGTCTTGCTTGACCATTTTCAGGTGTCCCGCTGTACCGCTGCTTAAGCGCCGGTACAGCGGGACACCTGTAATCATCATCGTATCTGTCATCCTATGAAGTCCAGCCAAATCCGAACAGATTTTCAATTCTTGTCCCGCGTAAACTGAAAAAGTGTCCCGCATTCCTGTCACAGAAAGAACGGGACATCCATTGATACAAGGAAGTATTGCCATGTCCTATCTCGTACTCCACATGGACAAATTCAAGAAGGAGGCCATACGCGGCATCCAGAGCCACAACCGACGGGAGCGGGAGAGCCACAGCAACCCCGATATTGACTACGACAGAAGCGCGGCGAACTACGAGCTGCACGAAGCCGCCTC
The DNA here is from genome assembly GCF_059728385.1 of Bilophila sp. T19-St14. Lineage (NCBI taxonomy): Bacteria > Pseudomonadati > Thermodesulfobacteriota > Desulfovibrionia > Desulfovibrionales > Desulfovibrionaceae > Bilophila > Bilophila sp. T19-St14. Next base: position 285,064 of record NZ_BAAGFT010000001.1, on the reverse strand, counting down.
GTCGAACTATGCCGAGGCCATTCAGAATCGCATTGACGAGCTTCTGCTGGTCAAGGCCGTGAGAAAGGACGCCGTGCGCATGTGCGGGCTTATCGTCACCTCGGACAAGACGTTTTTTGATGGCCTCACGCCGGAGGAAACAAGGCGTTTCTTTGAGGAGAGCAAGGCCTTTCTCACGGAGTTTGTGGGCGCGGAGAATGTCATTTCCGCCATGGTTCATATGGATGAAAAGACGCCGCACATGCACTTCCTTCATGTACCGGTGACGCCGGAAGGGAGGCTCAACGCCAACAAAATTTATACCCGCCAGAGTCTGCGGAAACTGCAATCCGAGCTTCCCGCCTATCTGCAAAGCCGGGGCTTCGCCATTGAACGCGGCGTGGAACAGACACCCGGTTCCGCGAAAAGGCATCTGGATACCCGCGAGTTCAAGCAGCAACAGGAAGCATTGGAGAAACTGATTCAGGAATCCGAAGAGACTTCCCGAAATTCACGGCAGCTTATCAGCGCATTGGAACAGCGTGAGGAAGAGTTGAGAAAGAGCATTGAAGCGTATGAGCGGCAGGCTGAGGAAGCGGAAAAGGTACTTCGGGAGGAGACCGATCTACCGAAAGCCTCTTTTCTCAATTATCCGTCCGTGCTGAAAAAAGCCTCATCCCTCATTGAAGAACTGAAAAAGGCGCTTGCCGTCAAACACCTTGTCCAGCTGCGGGAAGAAGCACTGCAACGGGAAGTGGATACCCTTCGCGGAAAACTGACGCAGCTTGAAGCGGGATACACGGCCCACAGAAAACAAAGCCATGAGGAAAAAGAGGAGCTGGAGAAGCAGTTGAAGAAAATGAAAAGGCTCATGGCAGGTTATCGGGAATTTCTGCTTCTGCCGGAAATCCGGCCGCTGCATATCGAGTTCGTGGAACGCAAGCGTGCCGAACAGCTTCAGCGGCAGCAGGAAGATGAGCGGCAGCGGCAGGAGCAGGTAACGCGGGACAGGGAGCGTCGGCAGGCGATGACCGCTCGTGGCATGAGGATGAGGTAAGGCGTCGGGGAGAAATCTTCGCACAGGCCGAAGATATAGCCCACTATGCTTCACTTGCGTGAAGCGTGGGCGACCGTCCCGCTCGACCGGAAAAACAAAACACCAATCCGGGGCATGGCCCCGGCGAACCACAGGAAAAGCACCATGACCATTACCGCGACTCAGTTGAAGGAAATCAGACAGGAATTCGCCACTCTCAAACCCGCTTCCGTCACACTGGAGGGGAACAGAGCCATGTCCGTCAAAGAAGCCGTCTTTGCTCTGGCCCCGACACTGGAACGGATGAGAAAGCGCGGCTTCGATACACAGGAGATTGTCGAACGCCTGCACGAAAAAGGCATTGATGTGAAGTCCCAAACTCTGACCAAGTATCTGACCGAAGCCAGACGGCAACGGGAAGGGCGAAAGTCAAAGAAGCAAGACACACCCCCGCATCCTCCGAAACGCGAACAACGCTCCAGCTTCATTACTCCTGATATACCCGATGATGAACTATGAACATAAATCCACTGAAAGGAGAAAATCTTATGGCAGAAACTTACGGATATATTCGCGTATCCAGTACAGATCAGAACGAGAGCCGTCAGCGCATCGCCCTTGAGCGGCAAGCCATCCCGTCAGACCGCATTTTCATGGATAAACTGTCGGGCAAGGATTTTCAGCGTCCACAATATCAGGCTATGCTAAAAAAGTTCAGGCCGGGTGACCAGCTCTGTATTACAAGCATTGACAGGCTTGGCAGAAATTACGAGGAGATTCTGGAACAGTGGCGGATAATTACCAAGGAAAAGCGCGTAGACATCTTTGTGCTGGATATGCCACTGCTGGACACACGGCGCGACAAAAACCTGCTCGGCACCTTCATTGCCGACCTTGTTTTGCAAGTACTTTCCTTTGTGGCTCAGAACGAACGGGAGAATATTCGCAGCAGACAGGCTCAGGGGATTGCGGCAGCCAAGCAAAGCGGCGTGCGGTTCGGGCACGCGCCACGACCGCTTCCCCCAAATTTTCCGGAAACATATACCTTATGGACAGAGGGTGCCATCTCGACATCGGAAGCGGCAAAACGTTCCGGCATGGCTCGTTCCACATTCCGCATTCGTGCGGAGTCATTCAAAAAAAATTGTCCATAATATGTCGATAAAGTGTACTTGGCCGCCACCCGTTTTTTTTCCTTCTAGCACTCTTTTTTAGACGGTAAAAACAGCTTAGTCAACGTTATTGGACTGTCACAGACAGCAGAAGTTTCCTTGGCGGCCAAGTACACTTAACCGCCACCTCCTCCGGGGTGGCAGGAAGTGGTGCGACTCGAAGATATTACAAGCGGAAGTCTTGTTCTTGGCATTGATCCACATGAGGCAGTCACCATTGTGGCAGTCCAGTGGTACGGCAACGCCGTTCTGAATCTTACCTACAAAAACAGCCGGGGCGATCTTGGCAATCGTATCCTCTATCGTGAAGATGAAGGGCAACTAGCGCTTCAGGACGCCTCCCTGCCGTGGAGTTTTGACGCCGACGGAGCAAAGCTCCGCCTCGCTTCGGAAGCATGGCGTATACACTACGCCCATCTCTTCGACCCGTATCTCGCCGTCCATACATCAGATGTGGAGCCTCTTCCGCATCAGATTTCCGCCGTTTATCAGGAAATGCTGGGCCGACTGCCCCTGCGTTACGTTCTTGCGGACGACCCAGGCGCGGGCAAAACCATCATGACCGGCCTCTTTGTCAAGGAACTCCTTGCACGCGGCGACCTCAGGCGCTGTCTTATCGTTAGCCCCGGCAGTCTTGCGGAACAGTGGCAGGACGAACTTTTCCAGAAATTCCATCTGCGCTTCGAGATCCTCACCAATGACCGTTTTGAATCCGCCGTTACGGGCAACGCCTTTAACGAAACGCCGCTGGCCATCGCCCGGCTCGACAAACTGGCCCGTAACGAAGCCATTCAGGAAAAACTGAAGGCTACGGATTGGGATCTTATCGTCTGCGACGAAGCCCATAAAATGTCAGCCACGGTCTGGGGCGGCGAAGTCAAAATGACGCGCCGCTTCCAGCTTGGCCGCCTGCTTTCCGGCATCACGCGGCATATGCTTCTGCTTACGGCAACCCCGCACAACGGCAAGGAAGAAGATTTTCAGCTCTTCCTCTCGCTGGTGGATCAGGATCGCTTCGGCGGCGTGGCCCGTACCGGCTCGCAGACTATCGACATCTCCGATGTCATGCGCCGCCTTGTCAAAGAAGAATTGCTCAAGTTCGACGGTTCGCCCCTCTTCCCTGAGCGCCACGCCGTCACGGTGAACTACAGCCTTTCCCCCGAAGAGGCCGAACTCTACGAGGCTGTGACCGCCTACGTTCAGAACGAATTCAATCGCGCCGACAATCTGAACAACGAACGCCGCACCACCGTGGGCTTCGCGCTCACCGTGCTCCAACGGCGTCTCGCGTCTTCTCCCGAGGCCATCTATCAATCTCTGCACCGCCGCCGCGAAAGACTGGAAAACCGTCTCAGCGAAGAACGGCTCGGCCAGCGTGCCCGCGACTGGAACGAACTGCGTAACCTGAACCTTACGGACGAATTCGACGATGACGACCTGACTTCCGCCGAGCTGGAAGACGCCGAAGAACGCGTAGCTGACAAGGCCAGTGCCGCGACTACCATCACGGAGCTGGAAGCGGAAATTGCCATGCTCAAAACGTTGGAAGCCAAGGCCAACGCCGTCCGCACCAGCGGCAGAGACCGTAAATGGGAAGAGCTTTCCAGTCTGCTGCAAGACGAAAAAGGCATGTTCGACGCAGAGGGGTTCCGCGAAAAGCTGATCATTTTTACCGAACACCGCGACACGCTCCGCTACCTCACGGACAAGATACGATCCCTGCTCGGCAATGACGACGCCGTGGTAGTCATCTACGGTGGAATGATGCGCGACGAACGCCGCAAGGTGGAAGAGCGCTTCAAGCAAGATAAGGAAGTCCGCATTCTCATCGCTACGGACGCTGCGGGCGAAGGCCTCAATCTTCAGCGCGCCCATCTCATGGTGAACTACGACCTGCCGTGGAACCCCAACCGCCTTGAACAACGTTTCGGCCGTATCCACCGTATCGGCCAGACGAAAACCTGCTGGCTTTGGAACCTCGTGGCTTCTGAAACACGCGAAGGCGCGGTGTTCCAGCGGCTTTTTGAAAAGCTGGAGCAGGAAAAAGAGGCACTGGGCGGCAAGGTCTTCGACATTCTCGGTAAAGTCTCGTTCAACAACCGTCCCCTACGCGAACTGCTTATCGAAGCCGTGCGCCACGGCAGTGACCCCGACGTTCAGGCCCGACTCAATCACGACATGGATATTGCCTTCGACCCGCAAGCACTGCTTCAGTTGCTGAAGGAACGCGCCCTTACCGAAGACGTGATGAACATCCGCACGGTCAACGTCATCCGCGAGGAAATGGAGCGCATGGAGGCCCGCCGCCTCCAGCCGTATTTCATCGAGGCATTCTTTAAAGAAGCGTTCCGCGAACTGGGCGGCCGTATGTCGGCCCGCGAGAAAGGCCGTTGGGAGATACTCTCCGTTCCCTTCGCCATCCGCAATCGAGACCGGCAGATAGGTCATATCGAACCGGTGCTCAACCGCTACGAGCGCATCTGCTTCGACAAGGCCTATCGCAATCTGCCCGGCTCTGTACCTGCCGCGCTCATCTGCCCTGGGCATCCTTTGCTTGAAGCTGTGATCGACATCATCCGCGAACGCTCTGTCGAGCTGCTTAAACGCGGAGCCGTCCTTATCGACGACAGCGATCCTGGCGAGACCATACGCCTGCTTTTCTACATCGAACACACCATTCAGGACGGCACGGCTCAGCCCGATGGTAGCCGCCGCGTCATCTCGCGCAATATCCATTTTGTGGAAATGGACGAACACGGTACGGCCACAAGCGCAGGCTATGCGCCGTACCTCGACTATCGCCCCGCAGCGCTTGAAGAAGTGGACGCCGTTCTTGCTCACGCCCGCAAGCAGCCATGGCTGACGCGCGGCGTAGAAGATGCGGCCATTGGCTATGCCTTGGGCCATCTTATCCCCAAACATCTGAAAGACGTGCGCGAACGCCGCGAAATCATGATTGACAAGACGGAAAAGGCCGTGCGCGAACGTCTTACCGCCGAGATTCGCTACTGGGACTACCGCGCCGGAGAGCTGAAACAACAAGAACAGGCTGGGAAGATCAGCAACAACCTGAACTCCCACAAGGCCGCCCGCCGCGCCGAAGAACTGGCCGCCCGCCTGAAGCAGCGTACGGACGAATTAGCGGCAGAACGCCTGATTTCGGCTCAGCCGCCCGTGGTCATCGGCGGCGCGCTGGTCATCCCCGCCGGACTGCTGGCTCGACTGACGAACGCTCCTGTGCCAACCATCTGTATCGATGCTGCCCCCCGGAGAGTAGTGGAGCTTGCCGCTATGCGTGCGGTCATGGAAGCGGAGAAGGCCCAAGGCCATCTGCCTCGTGACGTCAGTGCGGAAAAATGCGGTTATGACATCGAGTCCTACGTGCCGGATGTTGGCAACGGTCTGCCAGGCCTGCGTCTTATTGAAGTAAAGGGACGGGCGGTCGGGGCCGATACCGTCACCGTTTCCCGCAACGAAATACTCACTGCGCTCAATCTGCCGGAACAGTTCATCCTCGCCCTTGTGGATGTGGATGGTCCGCACACGCATACCGTCTATCTGAAACATCCTTTTGTGAATCCCCCGGATTTTTCCGTGGAAAGCGCCACCTTCAATATGGCAGCGCTGATGGAACGCGCAGAACAGATTTATGAAAACCATGCAATGCTGTCATAAGGATGCGGACATGTATGAAAGTTATACGCGACAGTCGCTGCCTTCTAAAGAATACAGAGAGATTTTGGGAACAGCTATATGTGTATTTAACTCTAACAATGCATTTATAATAGAAAATATATTGATGTGTGATAATAATGAGTCTTGGTATAAACTTATGGATAAAAATTGTATGCCATTACAAGAGAAAATAAGAAATATAATATCTAAAGATTCAAATAATAAAATTTACGATCAATTTAAAAAAATATGTGAAATGAGGAATAGAATTGTACATTCATTTCAATGTACATATAAAAATGAACAGATTTTAGCGACTAAAGATAAGCAAAATAAGCAATTTTATATAACTAAAGAGTATTTATTGGATTTTATAAAGAAAAATGAGCAACTATCAGATATGCTTCATGATTTTCGTGGATTTTAATGTTGGAGGAGTATGAAGTATGCCTGTAAAAAAACTTATTGAAGTCGCGCTTCCGCTGGACGCCATCAACGCCGAATCCGCGCGAGAAAAATCCATCCGTCACGGGCATCCTTCCACCCTGCACTTGTGGTGGTCGCGTAAGCCTACGGCAACGGCGCGCGCAGTGCTCTGGGCTTCATTGGTGGATGACCCGTCGTCGCACCCGGAACTTTTCCCTACGGAAGATGCGCAGGTTATGGAACGGCAAAGGCTGCATACCCTGCTGGCGAAGCTTGTAAAGTGGGAAAACTCCAACGACGAGAATATCCTGAACGAAGCACGAGCCGAAATCAGAAAATATATGGGCGAAGAGCCGCTGATCTTCCTTGACCCCTTTGCAGGCGGCGGTTCTATTCCATTGGAAGCCCAGCGTCTGGGGCTGGAAGCGCACGCACACGACCTGAACCCCGTGGCCGTGATGATCAACAAGGCCATGATAGAGATTCCCCCGCGTTTTGCCGGGCAATCTCCGGTGAATCCCGATGCCCGAACTAAGCTGGGTAGTGACCGTTCGTGGAGCGGAGCTAAGGGGCTTGCCGAAGACGTGCGTTATTACGGCGAATGGATGAAGCAGGAAGCCTTCCGCCGTATCGGTCACCTTTACCCCAAAGTGCAGGTTCCGGCAGAACAGGGCGGCGGCGAGGCTACCGTTATCGCCTGGAAATGGGCCAGAACCGTAAAGTGCCCGAACCCGGCCTGCGGCTGTGAAATGCCGCTGGCCAGTTCTTTTGTGCTGTCGAAGAAGAAGGGGAAGGAAGCGTGGGTAGAGCCGCAATTTGAAGACGGGAAGGTAACGTATGTCGTGCATCTTAAAGGTAAGCCGAAAATAGAAGGAACCGTTAACCGCCAAGGGGCTGTGTGCCCGTGCTGTGGTACTGCCGTACCTTTCAGCTATATCCGGGAGCAGGGCAAGGCTGGGGGCATGTCAGCCCAGATGATGGCTGTGGTGGCGGAAGGAAAAAACGGGAGAATTTATCTGTCGCCGAATAGTATACAGGAGAATGTAGCTGCGATAATAGGGCCTGAAGAATCCCCTGATGCGCTCCTTCCCAAAAATCCTCGGGATTTCAAGACTCCCAATTACGGACTACGTACATTTGCCGACCTTTTCACTCCCCGCCAGCTTACGGCCCTGACCACCTTCAGCGATCTGGTGGCCGAAGCGCAGGCAAAAGCCACACAGGATGCCCTTGACTCAGGTATGCAAGACGACGGCAAGGGGCTGGATGAAGGCGGATGCGGCGCAACAGCCTACGGCCAGGCCGTGGGAGTGTATTTGGCGTTTATCGTAGATAAGTTGGCGGATAGAGGCTCGACAATTTGTAGCTGGGATGCGACACGAGATGGATTGCGGAATACTTTTGCCCGTCAGGCTATTCCCATGACTTGGGATTACGCTGAAGCAAATCCTTTCAGTAGTTCTTCTGGTTGTTTTGACAATATGCTGGAATGGGTCTTCAAAAGTCTGTTGGAATTTCCGGCGACTATAACAGGAACGGCCATTCAGCAAGATGCGCAGACGGACTGCGGTCTGCGAAACCTCGTTATTTCTTCCGACCCGCCGTATTATGATAATATCGGCTATGCCGACCTTGCCGATTATTTCTATATCTGGATGCGGCAGTCACTGAAAAGTACATATCCTCGTCTTTTCCGCACTATGCTGGTGCCCAAGGCGGAAGAGCTGGTGGCTACGCCTTATCGCTTTGAGGGGAGCAGGGAGAAGGCTCGAGATTTTTTTGAGGGCGGCATGGTTCAGGCCTGCCGTCAGTTCTACCGCTATGCGCGAGAAGACGTGCCCGTTACCATTTATTACGCCTACAAGCAGAGCGAAAGCGACGAAGGCGACAATGCCGCGCAGGCTTCCACCGGCTGGGAGACCATGCTTTCCGCCATTATTAAAGCAGGCTTTGCCATTACAGGCACATGGCCAATGAGAACGGAAATGGCCAATCGCTCTGTGGCGAGCAATACCAACGCACTGGCATCTTCTATTGTGCTGGTCTGCCGCAAACGGCCGGAAGAGAGCGCTTCCTGTTCACGACGTTCCTTTATAGCAGAGCTCAAACGCGAACTCCGCACAGCCCTGAAGAATCTGCAAAACAGCAACATCGCCCCGGTGGATATGGCGCAGGCCGCCATCGGGCCGGGTATGAGCGTGTATTCCCGCTATGCCAAGGTGATGGAGGCCGATGGTTCGGCCATGACGGTGCGCAGTGCCTTGCAAATCATTAATGCCGAACTGGACGCTTATTTGAAGGAGCAGGACGGAGACCTGGATGAAGATTCCAGATTCTGTCTTGGTCTCTATGCCCAGTGTGCCTTCAACGACATAAAGTTCGGAGTGGCAGACGTGCTGGCACGCGCCAAAAATACCTCTGTTGCCAGACTGGCCGATAGGGGGCTGGTGTTTGCCCAAAAGGGGATTGTCCATTTGCAGGACCGGCAGAATTTGCCCGCCCCGAATGCTGACAGCGAAAAAACGCTCTGGTTGCTCACCCAGCAGCTCGTCTTCGCCATGCAGGAAGGCGGCGTCAGCGCTTGTGCGAAGATCGTAGCCCGCATCTATGGTTCCGGGCCGGACAGGGCAAAATCTTTGGCCTACCGTCTGTACACTCTCGCAGAGCAGAAAGGCTGGACGCAGGAAGCTTATGCCTACAATGCGCTGGTGGTCGCTTGGCCGGAAATCCAGAGCAAGACTTTGGAGATGAAGAACGTACACATGGTGCAGGGGACGCTGTAAGTGACTCTCAAGAGGATGCCTATGTTGAATACAACAATTATTTTGCCTAAAGTCTATAATGGAATTCACTTTGGAGAAAAGGAAAACACTACGGAAATTATTTTCCTTGGTAAATTTTATGAGTCCAGCGGTACTCCAAAAGTTCCATATGGAGGAGGCGTAAGATATGGCAGAAAAGGCGATAAACATTATGTAGCTGTTGACAGCTATTCAGCCTTATCTGAAACAGTAGCTTATATTATGAAAAGGAATCCTCAATACAAAATTGAATGTACTGTAAAAAAAGAAGGGAAAGAAACACACGGTTATGTTTGTGCATATGAAAGCCCCTGTCAGGAATGGGAGCTTGGATTAGTAGTCATCTGCATTGATCCTAACTTTTAGATATAAAACCTGGAATACCATGTCTGCATCAAATACTAATCATACTCGCATAACACAAGGATTTCAGTTCCTTTTACAGGTTCTTTCCCCGTATATTGCCCGCGAACTGCGCGGTGTATTTGGATCAGTCTGGTGGAATACGGGGGTTCTCGACAGACTGTACGACGAGCAGAAGCGCAACCTTCCCCGGAATGGAGACGATGAAACACTTACGGCTTCGCTGGACATCTATCTTTGTCTGCTTTTGCTTGATCTGCATTGGAATGAGATTTTCCGCAAAAAGCTCCCCATGGATTGCCGTACATGGGCCAAGGAACTCGTGGGCGTACGCAACCGCTGGGCACATATGGGGAATGAAGATTTCAACGACGACGATACCTGGCGCGCGCTTGATACCATGTCCCGCCTGTGTGAGCAGTTGGACGCCAAAGCTGCGGAAGAGATTCGGACGCTGTTGCGCGTTGCCCGATATGGATCATCGGCTGGTTCCATGTATTCTGTCTCGTCTGGTCAGACTGCACAGCAGACTGCGGGTAGCAACGGCAATGCCGGAATGCTGAGAGTTTCCCCTGCTGGACTTCCCTGCTGGCGTGATGTGATGGAGCCTCACCCCGATGTGGCTCAGGGGCGCTATCGTAACGCTGAATTTGCGGCAGACCTTGCGCAGGTGGCACGTGGCGAAGGTTCCTTTGAATATCGTGATCCCGTAGAGTTTTTTGCCCGCACCTATGTGACGGAGGGCATGAAGGGCCTGCTGGTGCAGTCTGTGAGACGTGTGACCGGCAAAGACGGCGAGCCGGTTATTCAGCTGAAAACGGCCTTCGGCGGCGGCAAAACACACAGTATGCTGGCGTTGTATCACTTGCTGCGCGGCAAGGCCCCGCTGGAAAAAATCCCCACAGTCCGCCCAGTGCTTGAAGAAGCGGGCGTAGGACACCTGCCCGCCGTACACGTAGCCGTGCTTGTAGGAACGGCGCTGGACCCCAGTCGCAGTCGAAGGCCGCAGAATCTTCCCGGCGTTACTATCAATACCCTGTGGGGCGAAATGGCCGCGCAACTCGCTCTTTCAGCAGGGAGTCCCAGACTTTACGATATCGTTAAGGAAGCGGATAAAAAAAGGGTCTCTCCAGGCTCTGAAGCCTTGAAACGTTTGTTCGATGCATGTGGCTCCTGCCTTATTCTCATGGATGAGCTCGTGGCCTATGCCAAACGAATCTATGGCGTAAACGGACTTCCGGCAGGAAGTTTCGACAATTTCATTTCTTTTATACAAGAAATAACCGAAGCCGCGCGGGCCAGTAAAAGCAGCCTGGTGGTGGCTTCCATCCCGGAATCGGATATCGAGGTAGGCGGGGAAGCAGGTAAAACCGCACTTGAAGCCATTGAACACACTTTTGGCCGCATGGAAGCCATCTGGAAGCCCGTGGCTGCCAGTGAAGGTTTTGAAGTGGTACGTCGCAGGCTTTTTCTGGATTGCAAAAATCCTTCCGCACGCGAAATGGTGTGCAGTCATTTCAGCGCTCTGTATCGGGAAAATCCAACAGATTTTCCTCTGGAAGTCAGAGAAGTGGAGTACAGGAACCGTCTGCTGGCCTGTTATCCCATACACCCGGAAGTATTTGACCGACTGTATGAAGACTGGGCCACGCTGGAGCGTTTTCAGCGCACACGCGGAGTGCTGCGCCTGATGGCCGCCGTCATTCATGAATTGTGGATGGGCAGCGACGCGGGGCTGTTAATCATGCCCGGTTCCCTGCCGCTGGACGTGTCAGCTGTGCGCGACGAGCTGACGCGCCATCTGCCGGAAGGTTGGAACAGCCTTGTGGACAGGGAAGTGGACGGTAAGCGTTCCGTTCCCTGGCAGCAAGATAAAAATGTTCTTCGTTACGGCAAAGTTCTGGCCTCAAGGCGAGTAGCCAGAACCATCATGCTGGGTAGCGCCCCTACAGTGAGGCAACAAAACGTACGCGGCATAGAAGCCTCACGCATACGTCTCGGTGTGGTGCAGCCAGGCGAACAGATTGCCGTGTTCAATGATGCGCTCGGTTCTCTGCAAAACAGCCTTGCTTACCTGTACACGAATCCTTCAGGGGATCGGTTTTGGTATGATACCCGACCGACGCTACGAAAGACGGTAGAGGATCGTGCGACACAGTTCTCGGCTTCTGAAGTGGAATATGAGATAGAACGCCGCATGAAAAAATTGCGGCTGGAATCTCCATTTAAAGGCATACATATTTGCCCTGCTTCCTCACTGGACGTACCAGACGACCAGACTGTCCGGTTGGTGATCCTCAGCCCCGGCGAGACAGTGACGACTTCATCTCATGGATGCGCAGCCTTGGACGTTGCTGAAAAAATTTGGGAAAGTCGGGGGAATTCTCCGCGAATTTTCCGCAATATGCTGGTTTTTCTTGCTCCTGACCAAACATCCATGTCGGCATTGGAACAAGAAACCCGTCGCTATCTGGCGTGGCAGTCCATTAAAAATGACAGTCAGGACTTAAACCTTGATGCTGCACAAAACAGAGAGACGGAAAACAGCCTCAAACGCAGTAATGAGACTGTTGATCTACGATTGAGTGAAACATGGTGCTGGCTTCTGACTCCGGCTATTGCTCGCTCTGACATGAAAACTCTGGATTGGGAAAAAATAAGGCTCAGCGGTGGCTCAGAGGGAATTATAAGCCGGGCTGGCAAAAAGCTGTTGGAGAATGAGACGGTAATTGATAGGTGGGCTCCTGCGCTTCTGCTGATGGAGTTGGACAGCCTACTTTGGAAAAATGCAGATAGCCTGCAAATAAAAAAATTATGGGAGTATCTCTGTACCTACTGCTATCTGCCGCGTCTTTCCGATTACAGCGTACTTGAAAAGACCATCCAGGAAGGTGTGCAGGGGGAAGATTACTTTGCCTATGCAGCTGGCGTAAGTGAAGGGCGGTTTATAGATTTAAAATATGCTCAAAAGGCATCTATAGATCGCAATGGCTTCATAGTGCGTAAAAGTGCTGCAAAGAAGCAGCTCGAACTGAAACATATGCAGAGTAATCCATCACCTTCTGGATTTGTTACTGATGCGGGAGTTTCGAATCCTCATTCTTCCGTGCAACGGGAAGGCGGGACACCTTTGACTACGGAGCGGACGGGCACAGAGCCCTCCACCTCTCCATCGCCCCTGTCTACGCCCAAAAGTATGCGATTTTTCCTCTCCGCACCCTTGGACGATACCCGCGTTAATCGAGACGTACAGCGTATCCTTGAAGAAGTTATTTCTCAGCTCACAGCAGACAATGGGGTTACGTTGAGTCTGCGGCTTGAAGTGGAAGCTGGTGCCTCAAAAGGCTTCTCACAAGAGACAATACGGGCAGTATCCGAGAATTGTCGGACATTGAAAATCAAGGAGTTTGGCTTTGAGGAAGAAGAGTAGCTTTGCTTTTGAAATAATTACCTTCTTGGCCTTATTGTGAATTGTTGTAATCAAGCTAATGCTTTTCAGCGTCCAACGGCGTCCCTAGAAGTTTTTTGAACTATTTTAATTTTTGAGGTACTTTTGTAGGTATTATCTTTTTGTATATATAAAAATATTTTTAATTTTAGTATGTTATAATTTAAAATTTATCCGCTTGGGGACGCCAACAGAAAACTGAAGGCGCATCACAGTACATCGATTTTTCGAGGTAATGTGGTGCGTTTTTGTTATATAAATATTCTGCCCTTACATTCCCCCTACCCGCCCTCAAGCTGCTTCTCCTTTCAGGCACTCCGTCACCATCTCCCTTAAGGCGTCTTTCCTTAGCTCCATTCTCTTACAATTCCTCTCCCCGTGGCGGAGCGACAATTGTAAGGCCGTAGTAAGACCGTATACAAGTCTCATCACCACGATCTGTATCCGTGGATGCCCCAAGCCGTTTCTGCCCTCGTTCGTACCTGGCGAAGTACGGGCAACGGCTAATCTCGCTGCTCATCCCCACTATGCTCAGGGCACCTTCATTCGGAAAAAACAGAGAAGGCTTGCCTCAAGCCAAGGCAAGCCGAATGAGGCCGTGCACGTGGACAGGCTAAGTGTCCTCAGGGAGTTCAGGAGCCTTACCTCCGGCCCAGCTTCCCTAGCGCATCACGAGAAACGCCCCAGTCGCCCCCCAGAGCCATAAGCTCCGCTTTTGACACTCATCCATCGGTGTTATAATAACCGTTATAGTTTCATGAATGGGGATGACTTCGATGATCCGTTTGAACGCTGACTGGAAACTGACAACGACTGCCTATGCTCATCAGCGGGCGGCGATAGAAAAGCTCTCGCGGCTCAGGGTCGGGGCCTTGTTCATGGATATGGGGACGGGCAAGACGCGCACGGCCCTTGAGCTTGTTTGGCTTCGCAGAAAGCGCATCGCAAAATGTGTCTGGTGCTGCCCCGTATCCCTTATGGAGGAAACCAAAAGGGAAATCCTGCGGCACACTTCCTGTATCGATGCGGACATCCACATGATAGGCCCCCGGACGCGAGAAAAAAACATGCCGCAGACAGGGTGGCATATTGTCGGGCTGGAAAGCCTCAGCAGTTCGCCCCGCGTGGTTTATCTTCTTGACAAGCTGATCGATGGTGAAACGTTCCTTGTGGTTGACGAGTCGACCTATATCAAAGGGCACCGGGCGAAGCGGACACGGCGGCTTATCAAGTTCGGCGCCCGGACTCCCTATCGGCTCATTCTCACCGGGACGCCGATCCAGCAGGGAATCGAAGACCTGTATACGCAGATGGAATTTCTTTCCCCGTTGATTCTAGGCTATACCTCTAGGCGTGCCTTTCAGGGCGCCCTTGCCGTCTTAGCCCCCAAGCGGGCTTTTTCCGCCGAAACCATGAGCCTCGGCGAGGTCTGCCGGATCATAGCCCCCTATGTCTATCAGGTCAGCAAGGAAGACTGCCTGAAGCTGCCTCCCAAAATGTACCGCCGTATTCTGTGCCGTTTTTCCGAAGAGCAAACGATGCTCTATCAGGCGGTGAAGAGCCGCTTCCTAGACGATCTGGACAGCTATGGGACATCCGATCTCGGTACGGCGATTTTCCGTTTATTCAGCGGGCTGCACTCCGTTTCCTGCGGCATTCTGCCTTCCGGCTTTCTGGGGGCGAAACGGCTGAGGAACCAGAGGATGGATGCCCTGTTCTCCGAACTCAAGAAGCTCAAAACCAGCCATGTGATTATTTGGGTGAACCACCTCGAATCGATCGCCGCACTGGATGAGGACTTTCCCAAAGTATTCCCCAAGATGCCCGTCTATACGGTTCACGGCAAGGTTCCGGCGGCGGTGAGAACGACGAAGATCGATCTCTGGAAAAAGAGGGGCGGGGTGCTCATAGCGACGCAGGGAACCGGAGGGTACGGGCTGACGCTGACGGAGTCACATCGGGTCTTCTTCTACTCCGAAAACTGGCGGTATGCGCTCAGGCTTCAGGCTGAAGACAGGTGTCACCGGATAGGCCAGAAAAGCAGCGTACACTACATTACGCTTCAAGGCGAAAGCCGGTTTGACGAACGCATCCGTTCTGCGCTTAGCCGAAAGGCCGACGCGCTTGAGGAGCTGAAAAAGGAGGTCAGGAGGCTGAATGGCAACAAGAACGCCATAAGGAAACTGGTGGAGCAGGCGGTATGAGGCATTGGCTTGACATGGACGTGTTCTCTGCGGCGCGCCTGCGCCTGGAGGAGGCCTTTGACGCTTTCGAGCGGGTATATGTTTCTTTTTCCGGTGGAAAGGATTCCGGCGTCGTCGTCCAGCTCGCCTTGGATATCGCCCGTGAAAAAGGCCGCCTGCCGCTTGATGTGCTGCATATCGATCTGGAAGCGTGGTATGCGCATACCGATGCCTTCGTCACCCGCATCATGACTAGGCCCGATGTCCGTCCGCACTGGGTATGCCTGCCCATCCACCTGAGGAATTCCGTATCGCAGATTCAGTCGCACTGGTTGTGCTGGGATCCCGATGCAAAGGATTTGTGGGTCCGCGAGCTCCCCGCCCATCCGGGCGTCATTGCGGACGAGGCCTATTTTCCATGGTTCAGGCGGGGGATGGAATTCGAGGAATTCGTGCCGCAGTTTGCGGAGCATTTCGCGGAGGGGCGTTCCTGTGCCTCGATCGTAGCCATCCGGTGCGATGAGTCTCTAAACCGCTTCCGAACCATCGCCTCCACGACCAAGCGCCGATGGAACGGAAAAAGCTGGAGCACGGTGACCCCTTCGGGCGTCGTCAACATCTATCCGATCTATGACTGGAAAACGGAAGACGTATGGACGGCCACGGGCAGGCAGGGCTGGGACTACAACAAAATTTACGACCTCATGCACATGGCCGGGGTGGGCATCCACCAGATGCGCCTCTGCCAGCCATATGGCGACGATCAGCGCAAGGGGCTCTGGCTGTTCAAGATGCTGGAACCGGAAACATGGTCTAAGGTGGTTGGGCGCGTGCAGGGGGCCAATTTCGGCAACCGTTACGTTGAGCTTTCAGGAAACGTGTTCGGCAATATCCGCATCCGCCTTCCCCAAGGGCACACATGGAGGAGTTATGCCGAGTTTCTGCTCGACACCATGCCTCCCCCCACGGCGGAGCACTACAGGGAGAAAATCAATACCTTCCTGAAGTGGTGGGCGAAGCACGGCTTTGAAGAAATCCCGCAGGAGGCCGAACCCAAGCTGGAATCCTGCCGCAAAGCCCCAAGCTGGAGGCGTATCTGCAAGACATTGTTAAAAAACGATTACTGGTGCAAGGGATTGAGCTTTGGCCAGACGAAGCGCGATATGGAGCGTCAGGCGCAGCTCATCATGAAGTACATGGAGCTATGATGGAACTGCTGGAATTCAAACATGAAAATGATCCGGCAAGGAACCGGGAGCTGTTCGGGCTGTTGGGGGAGTACGCGGCAAGTTCGTCCATCCGGGAAAAACTGGGGGGCGTTATCAGTTCCGAGCCGGGACGCCTCTGGTTCATCACGACGGAGGAAGGGAAAGCAAAGCGGGTAACGGCCTTCGGATCGATCCGCTTGGGGAAGGAGGGGGCCAATATCCTCCACTTATACGCACTGGAAGAAGGGGCGGACGTTCCGGTCTTGGAACGTTGCCTTGAAAGGGCCCGGGAAAACGGTGCAACGCATCTGACAACCACGGATTTCTGGACGAGGAAAGAGCTGTACCTGCGGTACGGCTTCGCCCCCGTCCGAAAAATCGGACGTTTCGTGCGCTTTAAAAAGGAATTTGAGCGTGGAGATTGATGGACTTCTGGCTGAACTGGAGAATGCCCTCAAGACAGAAAAGGGCAATCTGGACAGGCGCGTTGCCGTATACAATCGCATCGTCGCCTTAGCTGCGGCCTATCTTGATATTCCGCACCCGGTGGCATGTCCGCAGCTTGTCCCGGTGGATGACGTCCGGGGGAACGACTATAACCCGAACAAAGTCGCCCCTCCCGAAATGCGGCTGCTCAAGCTGTCAATCCGCAAGGACGGCTTCACCATGCCCGTTGTGGTGGCCCAAGACGGCAAGGGGCATGTCGTGGTGGACGGTTTTCATCGGCGGCAGGTAGCCAAGATGGACGCACAGATACGGAAAAGCCTCGGCGGGTATTTGCCCGTGGTCAGGCTCGACAAAAGCATTGAAGATCGCATCACCTCCACCGTCAGGCATAATATGGCGCGAGGGACGCATCAGGTGGAGCTTACGGCAAGGCTCGTGACGTTGCTCCGCAAGCACAGTTGGACAAATGAAAAAATAGGCAAGGAACTCGGCATGGACCCGGATGAAGTGTTGCGGCTGAAGCAGATGCAAGGGCTTGCCGAAGCCTTCGCCGACCGGGAATTTTCGCAGGCATGGGATATGCCCCGCCAGAGCACGGCAAAAAGGCAGGAATAAAAGCCCGCAAGGACGTTGTCCCGTCAGGCTGTCCGCGCCGAACGCAACATGACAACCGAATCGCCTTCTTCCTGTTTGAAAAGGTATGCCCGGTACAGGCCGTCCGCTCAAGGGAAGGCGGCGTGCCTCTTGCCGGTTCCGCAGCCTGCGATGGTTAGGACTTCCGCATACCGATTTGCCCTTTGGAAACACGGCATCGGTACGTAGGCAAATAAGGGCCACGATTCCGTTTGGCCCTGTCAGGGTATATAGCTTTTTATCTCCACAGTATGGAGAAAAATACTGGCGTTTTCTCCAGCTTTTCCATCTATGGGCTCCATAGTTGGGCCATTTTATTGGCTATTCCTTTGGAATTTCAAGAAATAAAACATCAGCCGTTTCCTATGGCATAGCCTTTCGTTTACACGCTGTGGAAGGCTGTGTTATAAAAAATGGTTGATGCTTTTTTCTTTGAAATTCCAAAGGGATAACCGGAAAAATGCCTTATCCGTGGCTCCCGCCAAGGGGAAAACCGGATAAAAAGGCCGTATTTTCACCGCACTGTGGAGATGAAACAACCACATACTATAACAGAGCCCTGTGGAAAAGAACGGGGCAGCGCCAAAAAAATTCTTTTGGCATGGTGAGGAGCGCCCTGCCCGAATCCCGGAAACTTCCCACAATAGGCGTCCCTTGCGGCGCAAAAGCGGGATTATGTTGAGCCATTGCGTGTTTTGCACAGGCAAAACATGCGGCCAAAGCCGCAAACGTATCGGCTGTTGTGTGAACCTGTTGAAAAAAGACGGCCTTTCCAATAAGCCAAGCCCCTCTCCTCCTGTCGGCAATCCGCTTGCCGGCATTTCGTCAGGAGTATCCGTACCACCTTGTTTTATCGGGAACCCCGCCTATGGCGGCATCATGCGGCAATAGGCGGCTGTCCTTCACTTCGGAACGGATCCGGGGACATCAACGGCCAATCCCAACGCTTACTCCCACAAGTCCGCAAGGATGCGGGCCGTCCGCTCCAACATGCCTTGCGTATGCAAGGCGGTGAGCCCAAACCGGAGCAAGCCGTCGCCGTGGGGAACCGTAGGATAGCGGGCCGCCAGTGCCAGCACGCCCCTTTCCGCCAACTGTTCCCCAAGGTGGATTGTCCTTGCTTCCCTGCCTGTAGGTACCGCAACAATATGGGCGGTGCCGCGTGTAGGGATCCCAAGCTCGGACAGGCGGGCGCGAAAAAACACGGCGTTGTCCCGAAGCCGGGCGCGTTCGGCTTCAAGCAGCGGCAAGCGTTCCAACAGCTTCAAAACAGCCGCAGCATGGGCCGGAGGCATGGCTGTGGAATGCATGACCGCCGAGGAAAGGCTTTCAAAAAAAGCGGCGAACCCCTTGGGAAGCAGCAGGAACGAACCGAACAACCCCAGCGACTTGCCGAATGTCCCCAGAACGATGTCCGCCGTACCCGGCACCCCGGCGCACAGCCCGCGCCCTCCGGGGCCGAGCGCGCCCACAGCATGGGCCTCGTCCACCATCAGGAAAAAACCGTACTTGCTGCGGAGTTCAGCCATACGGGACAGGTCGAGCTCCGTGCCGTCCATACTGAACAAGGACTCCGTCATCACCAGCGGCTGTACCGCTGCGGGAGGGGCGGAAGCAAGCCGCCGTTCCAGATGCCCATAATCCGCATGGGCATACGTCCGTACATCGGCTTTCCCCAACAGGAGCCCCCGCGCTATGCTGGCATGTACCCGGCGATCCACAAAGACGGGCTGCCCCGCATGGATCAACGCCATAGCGCAAGCGAGGTTGCCCTGATAGCCGCTCGGCAGGAACAGGCATTCGTCAAACCCGAAATACGCCGCAGCCGCCTGCTCCGCTTCTTCGGTGATCCGGCTCCGCCCGCCGGCCAGACGTGACGCCGAAGCCGACGGCGGGAACGCCGCGAAACACTCCCCGACCTCAGCGCGCCATTCCGCAGATGAGGCCAGCCCCAGCCCGTCGTTGAGCGTAAAGTTCAAAAAAGCCCGGCCCCCCATGTGCACGACAGGGCCTTCGCCCGCCATATCCAGCAAAGGCGGCCGCCGTTCAAGCCCTCTGGCCCGGCCTTCCTTCAGCCTTTCATCGAGACATTCGCGGAGGGTGCGTTTTGTGTCAGCCATTGAAAAAGCCGCCTATATCGAGGTTCCAACATATCCCTTCTAAAGGTATCGTCATAAGGCGCCAGCCCGATGCCGAGGGAAACCGACCATGCCGGAACAGCCCCTTTCCCGCATTCCATCCCCAAAGGGCCTTTCCCCGTTTTCGCCGTATTCCCGGCCTCCGGCAACGGGTGGGGACATGCCGGACAAACATCCACCCGATACGTTGCCGCCCGTAAGGACTGCCCCAGCAAAACCGCACGGAATGCCGTCAAGCCATTGAGGGCATCTGTGGGGAATCGGCATTCATCCACCGACAACAGAAAGGCATGGCACGAAAATCCCGCAAGGAACCGCTGATGCAGGGCGGCGGCCTGTGCCGCGGCCTCCAGCCCTTGCCACATGGGGGCCGATTCAAAACGGCGCCACGCGATGAGGTGATCCGGTTCTGCCGCGCCCACCGCGTCCAGCAGGACAAAAGGCCGGGGCACGTTTTCGGGAAGGGCATCATTCATCGCCGCACCGCACTACCAAGGCCGCGTTTTGCCCGCCGAATCCAAAATTCTCCAAGACCCCCACCGGGCCGGGAAACGGGCGCGTTGCTGCGGCAAAATCCAACAGCCCGGAACAAGGTTCGCGCAGGTTCCGAATGGGCGGCAACTGCCCGGATCGCCATGCAACGAGCATCAAGGCCAGCTCCATCCCTCCACAGGCGGCGGAACCATGCCCGATCCATGACTTGAGGGCGGTTATGGCGGGGCGCGCCCCCGCCTGCGCAAAAACCCTCTCCAATAATACGGCCTCACTCCGGTCATTGAGGGGAGTCCCCGTACCGTGTGCGGAAACCCAATCGACGGCATGGGGCTCAAGGCCCGCATCGGCAAGCGCCCCCCGTACCGCCTGCTCCGCAAAGCGGGCCGATTCGTCGGGCGCGGTGAGCGCCCCTCCGTCCAGAGAAACCCCAAAGCCGAGAATCTCCGCAAACACCGCCGCCCCACGCGCCCGCGCCGACTCCAAGGATTCAAGCACGAAGGCGGCCCCACCCTCGCCGGGGACAAAACCGTCACGGGCCTCGTCAAAGGGGCGGGACGCTTCCGACGGCACGGGGTTCCGGCTGAGCGCATGGGCTTTGGCATACCCAAGCATCCCGCCGCGGGAAAGGCGGGAATCCCCGGACGAGCAAAGGACGGTTTCCGAAAGGCCGTACCACACGCGCCGGAAGCCCTCCCCTATGGCCTGCAACGCGGACGTGCACGCCGTCCCGATCACGAGGCCCTCCCCGTGGATATTGAGAAAACGCGCCAACGCGGAGTTTGCGGTATTAGGCAGCCAACGCAAGAGCCATAGGGCGTCGAGCGCCTCGGAATCCGCCGGAGGAAGCCCGTTTTCCCGATCGAAATCCAGCATGGGGCCGGATGCCCCTATCAGGCAGGTCTGTGGAGGCATGTGCGGATCAAATCCCGCCGAAGCCGCCGCCCGAAGGCCGGACAAGACGGCAAACGCCGCACCCCGGTTCAGATAGCGGCGATGACGCCATGCCGAAAAACGGGAATACGCCGCATCATCCCCCAAATCGGAAACGGGGCAGGAGGAATACCCCGGCAGGGCTTCGCTTGGGGCGAACGCCGGGCATCCGCCGGCAAACGCCCGCGCAATGCCGCCCTGCTCCCATCCGAGGCTGGTACAGCAGCCTATGCCGGTGATGACGACCCTATTCATCTTCCTGCGAAGGCAGCGCCGCACGGACGTACGCCGCAATGTCATCAAGGCAGAGCTGCGGGACGGCATCCGGGTTGGACAAACCGAGGGCAAGCGCCTTCACGCGTTCCGGGGAAAGGTAGGGATATTCACGGCGGATAACCGCTTCCGGTTCGCCGCCATGCGCTACGTGGTAACGCAGGGAACGCAGGAACACCACATCGTCATCAACAAGGATGTGGAACGTCTGGCCCAGCCGTGCGCCGATCTCCAACAAGTCGATGGACTCACAAGGCAAATCCGTCATGAGCCGGGTTGCGCCGGAGAGCGTCCGGGGGTCGCGTTCAAAAATGTCGGCAACAATGCCGCATACCTTATCCGTTATTTCCGAGTAATCCATTACTATCCTCAAAATGTGGTTTTCGTCGCCGAAAGCCCGCCATCCAGCGTCACTACCGTACCATTGACCGAGGAGGCCGAAGCTGAAAGCAAAAACGACACGGTTTCAACGGCCTCATCCATGCGGACCAGCCGACCGATAGGCATCCGTTTTTCTGCGCCCTCCCTCCTGTGCTCCAGAAATGCCGCACCCCGCCCGGCATCCAGCCAGCTCAGGCGCAAGGAACAGGCGGTGATCCCCCTTCCAGACAGCTCCACGGCAAGGCTCCTGTACAGGGCTTCGCCAGCCAGCTTGGCGGACGCATAATACCCCTGCCCCTCAGCCGGGCACTCGGCGGCGCTGGATGAAACAAACACGCAGCGCCCGAACCGGCGGGCCAGCATGGAGCGCCCCACCGCGCGGACAAGGCGGGCACGCAGGCCGATATCCACGGCGGCCCATTCCATGATCGCTTCCGGCGCGGCCCCGGCAATCAGGCTTTCAAAACGCGAATGCATCAGGTCAACCAGATGGGCGGGCGGTTCGCCGAGCAGCCCCCGGCACCGTTCCGGCAGGCTTTCCGGTTCGCCGAGCGGAAGGCAACAAAGCCCCGCTTCCCCGCAACGCGCGATCCCTTCGGACGAACGGCAGACGGAAAGCGTTTCCGCGCCCTCCTCCCTGAGGGCACGGGCCAACACCATGCCGAGCTGGCTGCTTCCCCCCGTAATGATGACCGGCCCTTTGAAAAGCAGTTTCATGCCTCCCCCCGCACGGGATCCGCCGCAACAAGGAGCGTCCCCTCAGCCATACGGCGTCCACCGGACAGCAAGACGCACCGGATCGCCGCCGCATCGGGCTGGGGGGTGAATGCGTAATCATACTCCCCCGGCTCAATGAAATGACGGAAGCGGAACCGCTTCACGCCCAGAACACGCCAGCCGGGAAAGAGGGCTTCCGCACCGGTCCGCATAGCCTCAATGACGAGCGTTCCCGGAACCCTTGGGGCACCGGGGAAATGTTCAGCAAACAAGGGGTGTTCCCCAGAAAACCGCCATGTGCCCCGCACCTCGCGGTTTCCGGAGCCATCCACCCGCCCGCCGGGGATAGCCTTTTCATTTTCCATGCTTTTTGTGTACCCATACCAATCCGAAAAAGCAATCCGTCCCCCGCAGCCCCCAAAAATCCGGTATAGGTGTTCCTATCCAGCCTAACTTGCCCCATGCCGCCAACGCTTGGGCAAACGATCAAGCCCCCATAAACATTATCCACCAAAAAGTGCGAACCGGAAACATCCGATCCGCACTTTCATTTGCCATACGGCATCTGCCCATATCAGGCGGGCATCGCCGCAGGCTTGATTACATCAAGAGCCGTGGCAGGAACATGACGAAGTCCGGGCAAGCCGCGACAACGATGATGAGCAGCCACATCGCCAGCAGATAGGGGAACGCCTTCAAAGCGACCTCTTCGAGCTTCACGTCCGTGATCTTCATGGTAATAAACAGGTTCGCGCCAAAGGGAGGCGTCAGGAACCCGGTTTCGCAGCACACCACAAACAGGATGCCGAGCTGGATCGGATGGATGCCGAGGGCGTTCGTGATGGGCAGGAACACCGGCGCGAGCACCACGACCATCGCCAGCGTATCCGCCACGAAGCCGCACAGGAAGATGAAGAACGCGATGAGCAGCAGGGTGATCGTCGGGTCGGTGGAGATGGAGGCGAGGAACGCGCCCACGGTCTGGGGGATGTGGTACAGAGTCAGGAGCCGCGAGAAGGCCATTGAGACGCCAACAAGGATGGTGGCGGAACCGGCAAAGGCCGAGGTGCGGATAAGCGCCGAGGAAATGTTCCTCCATGTCAGCTTACGGTAAACGAACAGGCCGACGAACAGCGTCCAGAGAACGCCCACTTCGGCGGCTTCGGTGGGAGTGAACACGCCCCAGTAGATGCCGCCGAGGATGATCGCCGGGGTCGCCAGCGCCCACTTGCCGTCCCAGATGGCCTTACCCAAGCCTGCAATGGAGAACTTCTCGTTCGTGCCCTGATAGCCGCGCTTCTTGGCGATGCAGTACGCGGTGATGCACATGAGGCTCGTCAGCACGAAACCGGGGATGAAGCCCGCCATGAACAGCCCGGCGATGGACGTATTCGCCACGACGCCGTAAATGATCATCGGGTTGCTCGGCGGGATCAGGATGCCGAGCGTCCCGCCCGTGGCGGAGACGGCGGCCGCGTCGTCCTTGCGGTATCCGGCGGCGATCATGCCGGGAATCATGATGCTGCCGATGGCGGCCGTGGTGGCGGGGCCGGATCCGCTGAGCGCCGCGAAGATCATGCAGGCGAGGATGGTCACCATCGCGAGGCCGCCGCGGATGTTGCCCACCGCCTTCTTGGCGACTTCAATGATTTCGCCGGTGATCCCGGCTGGCTCCATGAGGAACCCCGCCATCACGAAACCGATGGTGGCGATGAGCGGGAACTGGTCCATGCCGGTGTACAGGTTCTGGGGGATGAACTCCATCGGGAACGGCATCCCGATCATTGAAATGATGGAGGCCAGACCGATTACCCCAAACAGGGGCAAGCCAAGCAGCATGAAGACGACGAAGGATATGACGAGCAGCATGGGTTAGTCCTCCCGGCTTTCAAACTCAAGCGTGTTGTTCCGAATATCGCGGCACAAACCCTGAAGCGTCCGAAAGATGGTGAGGGCCATGCTGATCGGAATGATGAGATACGCATACATGACGTTGATCTCAAGGGCGGCGGAAACCTGCTTGAACCTGACCATATTCTCAAGCATGCCAAGGCTGTAGTAGAAGACCAAGGCGCAGAATACGGTGAATATGAGCTCGGAAACGACGTACAGGACCCTGACCAATTGCGGGAAGCGCTTCTTCAACACGTCCATGAACATGAGGATGCGCAGTTGTTCCTTGTGCTTCACGGCGATGGCGACGCCGATATAGGACGACCACACGAACAGATAGCGGCACAGCTCCTCCATCCACGAGAACGATTTGCCGAGAAGGAAGCGCGAGAACACTTCCATGCCGAGCAGCAGGACGAGCAGAGCCAACATGACGGAAACGACAAACTCTTCAGCCCAATCATCGAGCCAGCGCAATATTCCTGACATGACTTCTCCAATAAACGGATTCCGTTTGAAGAATGTGGGAAGGCACCGTCTTCGGAACACTAAGCCGTATCGTCAATTAAGTATAATCTATTGAAATTATTAAACTATTTTTTTCAAATTACAAAAAGATTATTTTAATAACTTCAAATAATTAGGTATTAAATAACGACACAACCTAAAAGAAAGGTACGGGAGAAGACCCAAGGCGCAATCCGGGATTCCCAGCAAGCATCCCTGCCCTGCCATGACGAAAGATGGCATGGAGGAGAAAATGCCGCAGGATACCCGCCGCAATCCTTTCGGATCGGGCCCGCTCCTTCAATTGCCGAAGCGCGGGAGACAAAGACGGATCAGGAAAGGGGCAAGCCGGACGGGGGAGCGAGAGGAAGGGGCAGCATCCCCCTGATGTCCGAGAGGTGGGGTACGAGGAGGGACTCGGAAAAACGCGTCCGCAGAACCTTCGTACACAAAGGGAAGAGAAGCAGAAGAAAAATGACAAGCCGCATATTCGGCAGCTTGTTGGGGGCGGCCTCCGTTGCGGACAGGACGGCCTTGCTTTCTCCAATGAGCTGTTCTGCGGCTTCCTGATGCATGGAGAAGAAACTGGACGTATCACGGATCATGAAGTTCGCTATGCTGATGTCGGGAATGGTGATCTGCTTCGCCTGAATCATCCACGGGCCGTACAAAAGCATCAGCAACAGCAAGATGCCCCCGCACCCGAAGATAAAAAAGCGCACGTATCGCCATACCTGATTCTGCATACGAACTTTTCCCTTTGATTTGAATCCAATCTATAGCCTACTGTTTTTTCTGTCAATATAATTGTGATTTTAAGAACGCTTTCTTTCCTTTTTTCTTTTGGCCCTGCTATGGGATGCGGCTGTTTCATCTCCACAGTATAGCAAAAATACAGCCTTTTCCTTCAGTTTTCCGTTGGCTGGCCCCATAGCTGAGACACTTTATTGATCATTCCTTTGGAACTTCAAAAAATAAGGCATCTGCCGTTTCCTACGGCACGCCTTTCTTTTCCGTTTTCCGTCAAATAACAACCCAATGCCATCCATGACGTATTTTTCCCCGCTCCTCCAATGCCGCTCATCTGCGGCAATGCGCCATCCCCCCTTTCCAAAGGCGTGCTCCCCTCCATCTGCCCTTACCAAGGGCCTCTGAACAATCCCGATACAATGCCGACAAAGGGAGAATCCTGTCTCCACATCCTTTCTTCCAGCAAAAAACGCCGGGGAAAATTCCCCGGCGTCCCTTATTGCCTTGGATGGGCCATGCCTAGGCCGTGTCGTCAATCAGATATAATCTACTGATATTATTAAACTATCTTTCAAGCCATAAAAAGATTATTTTAAATAATTTCAAGTAGTTATATACAAGATAATCACACAACCTAGAACAGCACTTCGCCCAACAGGATAGTCACAACCGCAATCGCTATCCACGACAACAAAATAATCAAGGGGGCCGTCTTCCAGATGCTTCCCGAATCAGACCACTCATTGCCGTGCAGGAGCGCGGCGCTGGCGCTGGCGGCGGGCGTCAGGAAAGCAAGGTGGACGCCCATGACGACCATGATGAGGGGCAGTTCGGGGGCCGCTTTCATGCTCGAACAGTAACTGAAGATGACGGGCATGAGGGCCACGCCGACGGCGCCGTTGTTCATGACCTGCGTGAGCACGGTGGCCACAAAGCCGATGAACAGCGCGAACACCACCGGGGAACTGCCGCCGAAAATCGGCTCGACGATCATCATAAGGAAGTTCGTAATCCCGCTCTCCTGCGCGGCCATGGCCCCGGAAAGCGGCTGCACCACGGCGAGCAGCAGGATGATGCCCCATGCGACGCCGGAATCGATCATGGCCTTGAACTTCAGCAAAGGCTTGCCGTCCACCTTGAGGAAGCACATCACGGTGACGAGGAACACGCAGATCCCCGTGTTGCCGATGGACTTCAGGAACCTGGAAATGAACAGGTCGGCGGGCAGGAAATTCGGAAGCAGCAACAGGGCGACCAGCGCGAAGAGGAAACAGAGGATGAGCTTCTGCACCTTGCTCAATTCAAGCGCGCCGTCGGTGTCCAGCTTGCTTGCGTCCAGCTTCTTGAGCTTTTCCATGTCCGGCTTGAACACGTACTTGCCGAGCGCAATGAACAGGAGCGAGCACAACACACAGGAACAGGCCGCGATGAGCATGTACTTGGCGTAGTCGATCCCCACGCCGGACATGGTCTCGTAGGCGCTGAACACGGTGAGGGCGGCCTGCTTGAAGGGGATCAGGGACATGCCCACCTGCGACGCGAAGACGATGCCGAACACCATCATGGTCGGATAGCCGTCCCCCTTCTTGTAGCCGCACACGTCACAGATCCCGTACAGGATGCTCCAGCCGATGATGGCGGCGGGCGAAGCGCTGGTCAATCCGCCGAGGATGAACATGGAGGCCAAAAACGTAAAGGTGAATACCCACGGCCTGCCCGCAACGAACTTCCGGGTGATGAACCACAAGGAGATGAAGCGCGACAGGCCGTAATGGTTGATGGTCGCACAGAACACGAAGATGAAGAACATCATCACAACAATGGGATCGCCGAAGCTGCGGTTGAGCAGCGCTACGGGCTTCATGCCGCCCACCAGCATGAGCGCAAGCAATCCGGCCATGCTCGGCCAGACGATGTCGATAAAGATCCAGCCGTACAGCAGGCCGAGGAAAATCCCGATCAGCCGCATGCCGAGCGCCGTCAACGGCTCGACAGGCGGCAGTTGACCAAAGCCGAACATGATCAACAGGCAAAGAAAAGAATGCACATAATACATGGCATCGCCTCTTGCCGTCATCTGAGCATTCGCGGACATGGCGTCATCCTTCTTTCGATTCGGTTACATTCGATTCTGAAGAAACGGAGGCGGGGAACCTCTCGGCATACCGGGTTCCTCATGGGGAGGGGCATCATCCCCGCTCGCCACGATTCCCCGGCACGCCTCAACATTTCCCGTAGGGCAGGGGCTTCCCCACAAGGAAAGCCCCGTGCCCTCACACCTGCATCCGCAACGGGAACGAAAAGCCGATGGCCCCGCAGGGGCAACTGGTACGGCAGTTGGCGCAATGCCAGCATTCGTCGCCAAAGGCCACTTCCGGGCGATCCCGATCCTCAAGATGCTTCAGCTCAAGCACATAGCCGGGGCAATCGTCCACGCAGGTCCCGCACCCCTTGCAGTGCCCGCAGTGCATACAGCGCGCGGCTTCGGCCTGCGCCTGTTCCGGCGTGTAGCCTTCGTTGATCTCCCGGAAGGACAGCCCTTCCCGGATGCCCTGACGCTGCGGCTCGGCCCGCCCGTACTGCGCCACCCCGTAGATTTCCTCAAAGGGCACCACATAAGGGGGCTGGGCCCCGGCGAGACGGTCACGCGCTTCGATCCGGCCTTCTTCATTGATGACGTAGACTCTGGAATTTTCCCCGGTCAGGTAGGCATGGACGCCGAAAGCGGCCCTGCGCCCCGCTCCGACGGCCCCGGCAATGGACGACGGCCCCGAAGCCACGTCGCCCGCGGCAAATACGCCCTCAAGCGACGTCTTCTGGGCGGCGTCCGCAACGATCCACTGGCGCGGGGTGCACTCAGGCACTTCATCCCCGAAGAAGCTGAGATCCGTCTTCATGCCCACGGCGAAAATCACGGTGTCGCAGGCAAGGGAATGTTCCCCGCCGGGAACCGGGATAAGCGACAAGCGTCCCTGTTCATCGAAACGGCATTCCTGCACGTCGAAATAGTCCACGCCGGAGACGCGGTCGCCGTCCATGCGGACGCCGGACATCGTACAGCTATTATGGATATGGACACCTTCGCGGCGGGCCTGTTCCAGATCCTCTTCCGGGGCGCGCATGGCGCCTTCCGCCTCAAGGCACAGCACATGCACATCGGCCGCGCCGAGGCGCCGGGCCGTGAACGCACAGTCGAAGGCCACCCCGCCGCCGCCCATGATCACGACCGTCCTGCCCACGTCGGGACGCTGGCCGAGCGCGGCCTTGCGCAGAAATTCCACCGCCTTGAGGCCGCATTCCGCGTTGGGTATGGGCAAGGCGTTCTCTTTGGGCGTGCCGGTGGCGACGACAACGGCATCCGAGGAAGCACGCAGTTCCGCGAAAGAAATGTCCTTGCCCACGGTGACGTTGACACAGGCGCGGACGCCCGTTTCCAGTATCCAGCCGATCTCACGATCCACCACGTCGCGGGGCAGGCGGAAATCCGGGACGGCGTAACGGGGAATCCCCCCAAGCACGGGGCCGGATTCGTACACGGTCACCTCATGCCCAAGCAGGGACAGGAAATAGGCCGCCGTCATCCCGGCGGGCCCGCCGCCCACCACGGCGACGCGCTTGCCCGTTTCCGGCGCACGGGTGAAAGGTTCGATGCCCTTGGGCGCGTGATCGTAGACGGCGCGTTCCAGCGCCCGCGTATTCACGCAGCCTTCCAGACGATCCCGGTTGCACTTCGCCTGACAGAAGTGGGGGCACACCCGCCCGGTCACGCCGGGGAACGGGTTTTTGGCGCGCAGGTAGCGCAGCGCTTCACCAAAGCGTCCCTTTTCCACAAGGGACTGCATCTTCTGGATCGGGTTTCCCGCAGGACAGGACGCCTCGCACGGCGAGGTGCGGAACTGATCCTTAAGGCTGTCGCCCATGACGATGGGCTGTTCGATTTCTCGGCTATATCTCGGGGGCATAGAAAACTCCTTGGCGCTCAGGGCGCATTCGACGACATCCGCGCATCGGCCTCCCCTCCGGGAGGAAACGCGCCATGAACCTTACAGAAGCGGGGCCTTGCCCCACTGATAGACCGGGCCATTCTCGCCGCGCGTCAGCAGGAGCGGCTTCGCCATATCGGGGTTGAGATCGGGGTAGTCGGTCAGGCGGTAGACGCAGCGCCCAGACTCCTTGCGCTCCATAGTGGCCTGAATAGCCAGCTCGCATACGGTGAGCACATCCTTCGCCTCGTGGCAGCGCATGAGATCGCGCAGCGTATCGGCGTGCAGGCGGGAAGCCTGATCGGACAGGAAGCGGATCTTCTCCAGCGCGCGGGCCATGCCGGTCATGGAGCGGCGGAATCCCATGTAATAATTCATGACGTTGCGGGCGGCCTCTTCCAGCTCCTTATAGGAAAGCGTCTCGTCGTTCCCCATCGGCGCAAAGATTGCCTCACGCACGCGGGCGGCCAGAGCCTCATCCACCTTGCCAGCCGCGGACATGCCGGACGCCTTCAAGGCAGCCTGCCTGCCCGCCTCGAACCCGCCGCACATCGCGCCGGAACAGTAGAGGAAGATGCTGCCGCAGAACAGGCCGGGCACGGAGGTTTCAAACTGGTCGTTCACCGCGATGGTGCCGCCGAAGATCAGCTCGCCGATTTCCACTTCGAGGAGCTTGTGCTGGAAGTCGGTGCCGGTGCATTCCGCCCAGTCGCCGAACGTGGCCTTGTCGCCGGGCATCAGGATGTCCTGCAGCTCGCGAACCACGGCTTCGTCCACATGCCGCATATCCATATAGAAAGGCGGGCCGGACCCTTCGAGCTGCTCTTGGAAAGTGCCCTGAATCTGGTTGTTGCGTACGCCGTTTTCCCACATGGGATCGTACTTGCCCATGAACCTCTCGCCGAGGGCGTTGATCTCGTGGGCGCCGGAACTGTTGATCCCGTTCATGCCCGGACAGCCGTAGCCCTTGGGCAGCATGGTCGCACGCTGGTAGGTATCCAGCTCCGTCACGGCGGCCCCGGCGTCGTAGCCGAGCACCACGCCCGCGCTGGTGTTGTAGGGATACATCCACACGTTGTACGGGTTGTGCGTGGAGTTGTCGGTGCCGCGCGTGGCGGAACGGCCCTGCGCCGAAACGACCGTCTTCGCGCGGATAATGTAGAATTCGCCGGTGCTCACGTTCCAGCCGAGCGCGCCGCAGGCCTTGCCGCCGTCCGTGAGGATCTTGACCGCCATCACGCGGTCGAGCACATCCGCCCCGCTCTCCCGGACGATCCGCGCCATCACGCGCTTGATGGTCATGCCGTTGGCGATGTGCACCCACCACGTCCCCGGCTGCCCAAAGCCCTGCGTGCGGAGGTAGCGGCCGTCCGGCGTCCTGCCGAATTTGACGCCCGCCGCCTCCAGCTTTTCAAGCATGGGCCTCATGTGGGCGTACCAGCCGTTGCGCAGCATGGCGGGGGTCCAGCCGTTCAAAGGCTTGGCGTAAAACTTGATCAAATCCTCGGCGGCATCGTGCGCGACGCCTTCCTCATCGAGGATCGCCATATAGTGGTCATTCCCGCCGCCGATGCAGCCGGAGCTTTCCAACTTGCCCTTGTCCATGAGGAGGACGCGCAACCCCTGCTCGCGCGCGCCGAGAGCCGCGCCGCAGCCGGACGCGCCGGAGCCGATGACGAGCACGTCCGTTTCGATGAGCGTACCGAGAGGATGAGTTGAGGTATTCATGGTTCCTTCCTGTTGTGAGGTTCGCTGCGGGGGCGGGCCGCGCCGAGGATCGGCGGCATCCCACGCCCCCTCTTGTGAAAAAAACATCATCAAAAACACTTGTATTGTCAAATCGAAAAAAAACATTTATCATTTGAAAAAATCATACAGTGAGGCCGCCATGATTGAAGAGCTGAACGGTGATTTTCTCCAATGGCTACGTGGTTTTTACTACGTTGCCCAGACAGGGAGCATCCGCCGGGCCGCCCAGATGATGAACAGGAACCCTTCGACCATCAGCTATCAGCTCCGGTCCTTGGAAGAGGAACTCAACACCGTCCTCTTTGATCGCTATAAAAAAAGCCTCCGGATCACTCCAGAGGGCAAAAAACTTTTTGAATGGACTGTTTACACGTTTGAAACATTGCGCGGGCTGCGCTCTGAGGTTGGGACGCTGAACGGAAAGCTGCAAGGGACTGTTACATTTTCCAGCAACTTGCCCTTTGCAGCACAAGTTGTCGGCATTGTCTCCGGGTTTCGGGAACGGCACCCCGACGTCAACATCCGCATCAGGCGCGCCCTGACCTACGAAGTGGTCGACGATGTGGAAAGCTCCAAGGTGGATTTTGGCCTCACCGGAGTTACGGTTCTTCCCGATCACAGCGAACTGGAAGAACTTTTTCAAGCGCGCCCCCTGCTCATCGTCCACCGGGACAACGCCTATCACCTTCCCAAGAAGCCGAAGCTCAGCGATTTGGAACGCCTGCCCTTCGTTTCGTTCCTCTCGGAACGAATGGACGACAGCGGCGATCCCTACTTTGAGAATATGGACGCAACCCTTTTCGTCAAAAACACCGTACTCAGCGTCAACAACTACCACCTGATGCTGCGTTACGTCCTCCACGGCGTAGGGGCGGCGATCATGGACGAAATGTGCCTCAAGGCCAGCTCCTACGGGACGGACTGGCGGCCTCTCGTCAGCTACCCGCTGGACGGCTTCCTCCCCACAGTCCGTTACGGCATCCTTGTCCGCAAACGCAAACACCTGAGCCCGCAGGCCAAAGGGCTTATTGAGAGTATCCGTGAAGAGTTGAGGAAAAAGAATCTGCCCTGAGCGTGCGGCTGTTGGAAGGAGGGGATTGGAGAGCAGGCGATCTCTTCTGAGGAAAAGGCGGAATATCCCGTTGTCCCCCAGCCCGCCCGCACAGCCCATTCCCCGCCCAGCGGTTTTTATAGGCTGTGTATAGAAAATGGTTGATGCTTTTTTCCTTGAAGTTCCAAAGGATTAACCGATAACATGCCTTAGCCGTGGATTCCGCCAAGGGGAAAACCGGAGAAAAAGGCCGTATTTTCACCGCATTGTGGAGATGAAACAACCACATACTCAACAGAACCTTTTTGCATCCCTAAAATGACGACACAGCCTAGGCCGTGTCGTCATTTTATATAACTATTTGAAATTATTAAAAACGATCTTTTTATGACTTGAAAAATAATTATATAATTTCAACAGATTATATTTAATTGACGACACGATCTAGAAAATCATCGAAAAGGTGAATGCCTCACCCCTTCCGTCTTTTCAGCCCCGCTGGCCCGCTGCAACTGCAACGCGGAACAAGCCTATGCGTCCCTGCCCAACCGACGGCAACACATGCCGTGAAGCCTCGGAACCGTATGACGGCGACCGCCAACGAAACCAGCCACAGACCCCATGCCCATCAAATCTGCATGGCGGCGAACGCCCCTAAAGGAATCCGAAGCACCCCGGTGGGTTCCCGCTGCGGAAGATTCCAGCCTGCCGTAGGCCCTCTTTTGTGGGTATTCCGCATCGTTACAGGGTGCCCGCCTGTTTGAGATGCCCCTCCCCCATCAAGGAAGCGCCTTCTCCCCGCTTGTCTCCGGCCCGCATCAACTGGCATACTTCCCTTTATGCTTCGGGGTTGCCACGCCCCCAAAGAGGAGGCCCTATGCCGTACATTATAGCCGTCGATCTCGGCGGCACCAATTGCCGTTTCGCCGGGTTCACCCTGGACAAGGGAAACCTCTCCCTGCACCGCATGGGCAAGCGCAAAACGGCGGAACTCCCGGACACGGGAGCCCTCATCAGCGCCTGCGGGACGGCCCTGGATCGGCATCCCCGCACCGCCGACGCGTTCGTCGTCGGCATGGCCGGCCCCGTCGCCGATCCGCTGAAAGCCCGGCTGACGAACGCGCCTCTGGAAGTGGATCTGACCGACGCCGAGGAACGGTACGGCATCCGTTCTTGCCGGATAATCAACGATTTCACGGCGGAAGCCTGCGCGTGCCTGACCGAAGCCGGTTCGAGCGCCCATTGCGTGCTCGGCGTTCCCTGCCCACGTCCCGGCGGGCCCATCGGCATCATCGGCGCAGGCACGGGGCTGGGCACAGCCTCGCTTGTCCGGGACAGCCACGGCTCATGGCTCCCCCTTCCAGCCGAGGGAGGGCATGTCATATTTCCTTTCATCGGCAAAGAGGAGGCGGCGTTTCGGGATTTCGCGGCGCAGGAGTCCGGGCTCGCCTGTTTGAGCGGCGATGATGTGCTGTCTGGGCGCGGGCTTCGCCTGCTCCACCTGTTTCTCACCGGAGAACGCCGGGAGGCTCACGAAATCGCCGCCGAAGCGCTCGGAAGCGAAACAGGAACATTGCACTGGTATGCCCGTTTCTACGCACGGGCCTGCCGGAACTGGGCGTTGTCCACACTTTGCACGGGCGGGCTGTTCATAACCGGCGGCATAGCCCTCCGCAATCCCCTCGTGACCGAGTGCGCCGCTTTCCGGGAAGGCTTTTATGAAGGCCCGCACCGGAGGCTGCTCGAACGCATCCCCGTACGCCGTTTCACCGACATGAACAGCGGGCTGTGGGGATCGGCATGGTTCGGGATGCGGATGACAGCATAGCGCGAAGCCAGCGGGTTATGGGGCGGTACTCTTTTTCGGCACAAAAAAGCTTTTTGAATATGCCCCCTCATGGGTCAGCAGTTTTATTTTTTTATCGATCCCACCGGCATAGCCTGTCAAACTTCCGTTGGCTCCGACGACACGGTGGCAAGGTATGATGATGGAAATAGCATTGTGCCCTACTGCGCCGCCTACCGCTTGCGCGGACATCCGTTCCCTATTGTGGAGCACGGCCATTTTTTGGGCCAGTTCCCCATAGGTTACGACTTCACCATAAGGAATCCGGCAAAGGGCTTCCCATACCGCCTTCCTGAATCCGCTTCCTGCCGGCTCAAGCCTCAATTCTCCTATGCGGGGTTTCTCGCCGGCAAAATACCGATCGAGCCACCCCTTGGCCTGAATGAACACCGGGAAATCGTCCTGTTCCCGGACTTCCCCCTTCAGGGTAGCCGCGAAATACTTCTGGCCTTCCATCCAGAGCCCGGTAAGGGCATCGCCTTTCGCCGCAAGCATGACCCGCCCCAAAGGCGTTGTGTGGTACGTTATGCGGTTCACCGCCCTCTCCTTTTCAGTAATCCCACTGGCATTTTTTCAAATCCACATGGCTGTCGTCCTTCATGACGACCTGTTCCGCTTCCAGCAAAAGGCGCTGTTCCAGCCATCCGGGCACAAGGCGCCCCGCATGGTTGACGACCCTGTGACACGGATAGTCACCATAGTATTCCGCCATGCTTAGAACCTTTCCCACCAGCCTGGAATTTTTGTCCCTGCCGATCAGCCGCGCAATCTGGCCATACGTGGCAACGCATCCTTCCGGTATTTCCTCAACAACAGAAAGTATTTCGTATATCAAATCCTTGTGTACCATACGGCACCCCACGGCATATTCCAGCACCGCACCCTTGACGGGAAAGACCGTTTTTCCTTAGCCCCTCCAATCTCCACCAGCCTGCGTTTGTTGTCCACGCCGACCGGATAATCGCGCAGGCCATAATCGCACGACGAGGGGCGTGGTTGTGGGGATGCCGTTTTCCCAAATGATCGCGTAGGCCATATCGCGCAGGATGCGCGGGAAAACGGCACTTCGAGCAAGTGCAGCTCATGTGCGGTACGGCAGGTAAAAACACCTTTCAGCGGGCTTTCCGGATCCGGGTGGCTCTCGTGGGCAATGCGGCGGATCATTGTCAGGATACCCTGCCGTCCCCATTTCATGTAACGGACAGCAGGCATAAATCCACCCGCCGATTTCTGATCCGCTATTATGGCTACTGGCCCTTCGACGCCTTTCCCCAGCCCCTCACTCTATCCCGTTTGCCCCACATACAAACGGGATAGGGGTTGGGGCAAACAGACACCGGGAAGATGCCGTATCGTTTGCTCCGTATAAGCGGAAAAGATGAAAAAGAAACGCCTCTAAACGATGGTATAGCCGCCGTCAGCCATCCACAATGCTCCCGTGACGAAGCTGGCTTCATCACTGGCAAGGAAGGCGATCACCGAGGCGATTTCCTCCGGCTTGCCGAAACGCTTGAGCGGCTGCAGGGCGAGGAAGCCCGCCATACCTTTGGCCTCGTCGCCGGTATCCTTTGCGCCGTCGTGCAGTCCGGGGGTTTCCGTAGTTCCGGGGCCGACGGCATTGACGCGGATATTGTGCGGCATCAGGGAAATCGCCGCCGCCCGTGTGAACGAGGCCACCCCGCCCTTGGAGGCATGGTACGCGGCGTATCCCGGAGAGCCCACCACGGCGAAGGTCGAACAGACGTTGACGATGGCCCCGCCCGTCTTCTGGGCAATGAAGACGTTCGCCGCCCCTTTTGTGAACAGGAACATACTGGTCAGGTTCGTATTCAGTACGGCGTTGAATTCTTCAGCCGTCGTTTCCAAAAGCGTCTTGTTGAGCTGCCATCCGGCATTGTTCACCACGATGTCCAGCTTCCCGTATGTACGGGCCGCCGTGTCCAACACCGCCTGCACATCGGCCTCGTTCCCCACGTCGCACAGACAGAATACGGCTTCCCCTCCCTCTTTGACGATGGCCTTTGCAGTCTCATGCCCGTTGGCTTCATCCTTGTCGGCCAAGACGATCTGAGCGCCTTCGGCGGCGAAACGGCGGGCAGCCGCAGCGCCGATGCCTTTGGCCGCTCCAGTGATGATGGCTGTTTTTCCTTGCAGTTTCATAGTCCTTCTCACTGTGTTTTGCTGTATTCGGAAAATTTCTTTCCTTATACGCCTTCGGGCATCCCTGACAAGCGCGGCTCCAGCACGAAAATCCTCAAGCCCCTCCCGCAGGACTCTCCAGCCCTGCCGAGCAGTATTTATGTCATTTATGCTAGGCTCTGTTATAGCATGTGGTTGTTTCATCTCCACAGCACGGTGAAAATACAGCCTTTTTCTCCAGTTTTCCCCTTGGCTGAATCCTTAGCTAAGGCATTTTGCCGGTTATTCCTTTGGAACTTCAAGGGAAAAAGCATCCGCCATTTTCTAGGTCGTGTCGTCTTATATGTAAGTATTTGAAATTAATTAAAAACAATCTTTTACAACTTAAAAATAGTTAACTCATTTCAATAGATTAAATCTGATTCACGACACAACCTAAGACACAGCCTTATTTATTATGACATCATGCGGAAGAATTCCTTATGGAAAATCCGCAACGGCGGCACGGGATTGATGCAGCTTGACCGCTTTTGAAGGCCCCACTGTCCAGGATAAAAAGGCCAGTGGGAACACCCGATCATCTCAAGGGATAGGGCTTTGCGGCAAGGTGCGCAAAGGCCCCCGGCTCCTTTGCCGCTGCGGTTCAAGCACGCTGTATCGCACTTGGGCTTGAAATTTGGCTGTGTTATAGAAAATGGTTGATGTTTTTTCCTTGAAGTTCCAAAGGGATAACCGGAAAAATGCCTTAGCCGTGGATCCCGCTAAGGGGAAAACAGGAGAAAAAAGCTGTATTTTCACCGTACTGTGGAGATGAAACAACCACAAACTATAACAGAGCCTAAAATTTTAGAATAGGTTTACAGATTAGGCCATGTCGTCAATTTAATGTAATATATTGAAAATATTTAACTATTTTAAGTCATAAAAATTATTTTCAATAAGTTAAATAGTTATATGTAAAATAACGACACGGCCTAGGCTCTGTCATAAGATATACTCGTTCCATCCCCCACAGCACCGTGAAAGGAGAGAATTTTATCCATTTTTCCGTTGACGGCTTCATAACAGAAGCATGTTGTTGGTTTTATTCCTTTGGGACTTCAAAAAAACTACGTCATAGGAAACAGTTGATGCTTTATTTCCTAAAACTCCAAAGAAATAACTCATAAAATGCCCCAATCATGGAGTCCATCAGCGAAAAAAATCTGATAAAAAGTCTATATTTTTTATTATATTGAGAAAATAAAACAACCACGCTCTATGGCAGAGCCCCAAAAGCATCTGCCATTTCCTACGGCACAGCCATGCACTATCTGGATGGAGCTTTTCCAATAGAAAACGGATTGGCAAAATGGGCAATCCCACCAAGGCTAGGGCCTCCTTATCTTCCTATGGCAAAACAGCTTTTCCGATATATTGCCGTACAAACGTCACCCAATCGCCGACGGAACCTCATCGCCGGCCCTTGCGCGGATCGCCCGGCTGGATTAAGCAGCAAAAAAGATTGGCTGTGTCCCAGAAAATGGTTGATGCTTTTTTCTTTGAAATTCCAAGGGAATAACCAGAAAAACGCCTCAACTATGGATTCAGCCAAAGGGAAAACTGGAGAAAAAGGCTGTCTTTTCACCGTGCTGTGGAGATGAAACAACCACACACTATGACAGAGCCAAAAGATTCAGCCCGGATAGACCGGGCGTCAGGAGAAAAACAATATGGGTAAGATTCTCGTCACCGGAGGAACCGGCTATCTCGGCACGCACATGCTTGTGGAACTCGTCAAGCAGGGCTACGAGCCCCTGTGCGTGGACAACCTCCACAACAGCAATCCGTCCGTCCTCCTCGCCGTAAAGGAAATCTGCGGCAAAGAAATCCCGTTCATCAAGGCCGACGCGGGCGACGTCGCCGCCATGC
This sequence comes from Bilophila sp. T19-St14, assembly GCF_059728385.1. Lineage (NCBI taxonomy): Bacteria > Pseudomonadati > Thermodesulfobacteriota > Desulfovibrionia > Desulfovibrionales > Desulfovibrionaceae > Bilophila > Bilophila sp. T19-St14. The sequence goes on along the minus strand of NZ_BAAGFT010000001.1, from coordinate 246,930 downwards.
GCGCCTTGTTCGCCGAACACCGGATCGACGCGGTCATCCACTTCGCAGGGCATAAGGCCGTAGGCGAATCCGTGGCGCACCCGCTCATGTACTACCGCAACAACTACGACTCCGCGCTGACTATCCTTGAAATGTGCCTCAAGCACGGCAGCGCCCTCGTTTTCAGCTCGTCCGCCACGGTGTACGGCGTGCCCCACTTCCTCCCCCTCACCGAAGACCATCCCCTCAGTGCGGTCAATCCCTACGGCCGCACCAAGCTGTACATCGAAGAGACGATCCGCGATGTGGCACTGGCGCATCCCGAATTCAACGTCTCCATCCTGCGCTACTTCAACCCGGTCGGCGCGCATGAGTCCGGGCTCATCGGCGAAAACCCCAACGGCATCCCCAACAATCTTATGCCGTTCGTCTGCCAGACGGCGGCGGGCATCCGCAAGGAATTGCAGGTGTTCGGCGACGACTACGACACGCCCGACGGCACGGGCGTGCGCGACTACATCCATGTGACCGATCTCATCTCCGGGCACATCGCCGCGCTGAAAAAGCTGGAAACGAAGCCCGGCTGCATCATCCACAACCTCGGCACGGGCAACGGAACCAGCGTCCTTGAGATGGTTCGCCGCTTTGAGGCCGTCAACGGTGTGAGCGTACCCTACCGCATCGTTGCCAGACGCCCCGGCGACGTGGCGAGCTGCTATGCCGATCCGTCCAAGGCGTTTGAGGAACTGGGCTGGAAAGCCGTGAAAAACCTCGACGACATGGTACGCGACAGTTGGCTGTGGCAGTTGAAGGGCGCGAAGAACTAAACCGGATGCGATCGAGCCGACGTAAGGAGGGGATTCCCATGCAGTGCCATTTCCACAATCCCGTCAGTATCCATTCCGGCCCCGGCATGCGCCGCCGGATCGGGGCGCTGGCCGCGAAATACGGGAAAAAGGCGCTTATCGTCACCACCGGCAGCGCACACTCCCGGTCGCTCGCCGAAGAAGCGGGCGCTTCGCTGGAAGCCGCCGGGCTCGGCTGGGCGCACTACAGCGGCATCCGTCCCAACCCGCTGGGCTCGATGGCGGCCGAGGGCGCTCAGGCGGCCCGCGTCAACGGGTGCGACATGGTCATCGGGATCGGCGGCGGCAGCGTCATGGACGCAAGCAAGGGCATCGCCTTTGCCTATTACAACGACGCGCCGATCTTCGACTACATCTACGGGCGCAGACAGGGCGGGCAGGCCCTGCCCATCCTGCTCATCGCCACCACGGCGGGGACGGGCAGCGAAGGCAACTGGACCGCCGTGTTCACCGACACGGATCATGTAAAAAAGGGATTCGCCCTGCCCGCCTTATACCCCAGGGAAAGCATCGTCGATCCGGAGCTCATGACCACGCTCTCCAGCCGGGGCATTGCGGGGCCCGGCTTCGACGCGCTGGCCCACGCCATCGAATCGTTCCTCTCCGTCCGCGCCAACCCGTTCAGCAAGCTGTATTCGCGTCAGGCAATCCTCTGGCTGCATGAAGGCCTGCCCAAGGTACAGGCCAACCCCTCCGATCTCGAAACGTGGGAACGGGTGGCGCTGGGAAGCACGTTCGCGGGCATCGCCATCGGCAGCGCGGGCTGCACCGCCCCGCACGGCATCGAACACCCGATCAGCGGCCTGCTCAACGTCGCGCACGGCGAAGGGCTTGCCGCCATTTATCCGGAATACATGCGGTTCATGCGGCCCCACGCACAGGCGGATTTTGCCGAGCTCGCCCGGCTTCTGGGCGCGGAAACCTCCGGCCTTACGGAGGAGGAAGCCTCCCTACGCGCCGTCGAACAGGTGGATGCTCTTCTGAAAACGCTGGGGATCGCCTTCACCCTGTCCGACCTCGGCGTGCAGGAAAGCCAGCTCGACTGGCTGGCCCGGACTGCGCTGGACAGTATGCCCGCCGTATTCGCCAACAATCCCGCATCGATGACTTTCGACGACGTCAAGGCCATTCTGGAACGCCGCCTGTAAATCCTCAGCTTCACACAAACGGGCGGCCCTGAAATCCGAAGATCTCAGGGCCGCTCGTATATCCGGTCTTCACCGGAGCACCTCGCCCGTCAGGGCAAAGAAGGTGCGGAGGACGGGCCGCCTTTGCCTCTCCCCCGTTTCCAACTTACGAAAAGTCTTTCCACACCTGTACGCCGGTATAGCATTCCACGGCGACAAGGATGATCAAAAGGACATTGATGGCCCCGTGGATGAGGGGCAGGATCTTCCGCTTTTTCTTGTAGCGGTTCATGATGTACCCGGTGATCAGCCCAAGGACGGCCAGCCCGATGATCGGCCACGCCAGTTCGGCGTGCAGTCCGGTAATGTGCGTGCTGCCGAACAAATCCAGCGTCACATAAAAACCGAGCGCCCCGAGAATCCACAAAACGAGGGCCACTGTCCCAAGCCTTACATGCTGCTTCCACGGGAAAAGCGTCTTCTTGCCGAGCAGCATCGCCACCCGTTTCAGCCCCTGCCACATGGCCCATACTCCGAGAACGGCGGCGCATACCTGCATCAACGGATGCACCCACAGCAAAACCTCACTCATGCTTCCTCCTCTTTGCACCGCCTTCTTAGGGGAAGCCGGTAGTTAGTAATAGTTACTGACAGCGAATTTTTAGAGCATTTCGCGTTGGGAAGCAAGCTTTTTCTGAACCAGTGCATCAAACAGGCAGGCCGCACCTGCCTGGCAACGTGCCCAAGCAGCCCATAAAAAAGCCCTCCCGATCAGCCGACCGGGAGGACGAAAGAAGCTGGCGGAAGCCTTATTCGTACATGGGCAAGTACTGCAGCACGAAAAGGATATGGCACACGGCGGTAATACAGCCGTATATGAGCAGCACATAAATGGTCAAAGAGCCGCCCGGAGCGCTATAGGCCGCCGCCGGGAACTTCTTGCGGCTGGCCCACAGCATGAGGGCCGGGACGATGACCGACCAGATGGTTGCGGCGAGGCCCGCCCAGCCGATGGCCGCGAGGAAGCCGTCCGGCTTGATGAGCCCGCCGAGCAAGGGCGGCAGGAACGTCACGAGAGTCGTTTTGGCCCTGCCCATAACGGAGTCATCGAACTTGCACAAGTCGGCCATATAGTCGAAAAGGCCGAGCCCCGCGCCGAGGAACGAAGTCGCCACCGCGAAGAAGGAAAACGCCTCCAGCATACGGAGGATGAAGCTGCTGTCGATGCCGGAACCGGCGGCACGGATGAGATCCCCGACATTGCCGCCCGCGGCGATGACGGACTTAAACTGCTCGCGGGAGATGATCCCATCGGCGGCCACAATCCACGCGACATAACAGAGCAAGGCAATCAGCGTGCCGTAGCGCAGGCACTTATTGATATCGGTCGGCCTCTTGCCGAAATACTTGACAAGGCTGGGTACGGAGGCATGGAAACAAAACGAGGTAAGGTAGGTGGAAAGCGCACACCAAATGAAGATGGCCGCCCCGCCGCCGGATCCGTTTTCACCCAGATCAAGCAGCACGGGCAAACGGATCTGCGACAGCATACCGGTCATGGACAGGATGAAGGTCAACACCATGCCGCCCATCAGGATGACCGAAAGCCGATCCACAAACCGGGTGCTCCACCAAACGCAGGCCATGAGGATCAGCGAGAAAAACAGGCTTGAGCTCATCATGCCGGGATCGCTGCCCGTCACCGCCATAATGGTCTGCTGCACGGTGGACCCGCCGCCGCTCACATAGGCATACACCAGAATATACAGGACGAAGGCCACGGCAAGCCCGTTGATCGTGCTCCAGACGGGGCCAAGCGTATCCTGAACGAGCGTGTGGAAGCTGCTGCCCGGCTCGTAATGCAGGTTCACTTCCAGAATGGCCTGGCTCGCGCGCAGCATCAACAGCCACGTCAGGGCCATCAGCAGCAAAGACCAATAAATCCACATGCCCGCCGAAATCATCGGCAGCGCCAGCATCCCGGCACCGATAGCCGTCCCGGCGATGATCATCGTGCCGCCCAAAACATTGCCTTGAAAACCCATGCCTTCTCCCATTTGTTCCTGCATCACGGCAGGTTTTGGGGTGAAATCTCTCCGGCGGTATCGATCCATGCCGCACGGCCTGCTTTCCCCTGTGGGGCATCCCGGTTACAAAAACGATAGAGGGGAGCGAGTATCCTCTAAAACAGGCGGCAGGTCTATATGCACAATGGGCCCGCCGTCCGCCAAAGCTGGCGGGACGCTTCCAACCATGCGCCGCCACAACACTTGCCAAGCAAAAAAACATTTACCCCACAGTACGGAATTCGCCACCCCTCGCCCAAAGCACATAAAAAACAGCCGCCCCATCCGGCGTTCCCCCGTATCGTTATGGCTTCCGCACACGGGAAAAAAGGGACATCAACGACGATGGCCTTGTTGCCGTGGAAGGTACAGGCGAATTTGTAGGCAAGTCATCCCGTGCCGAGACGGAGCACTTCTCCCGCCGTCAGATGTCCGACCGAGGGCACGCCGTCCTTCAATTCGAGGATACCCGCGCATACTTTTTACAGGCGGCGACGCACGCCGTGATCCCACAGGCAAGGCGCTTGCTGACACCGATCGAGATCGTCGAAGATTTTTCTTTGATTTCCAAGGAGCTCCCCTGCCTTCTGAGGCTTTTCTCAGCGGTGTATTCCCCGTACAGAGCAAGCAGCCGTTCACCGATGAACTTCGTATCCGTGACGTGTTCCCACCCGTATATCTCGATGCGCCTGCCGATGCCGTCCGGGGCCATCATGTCGGCGGTCCCGGTACGCAGGCTCTCAAGGGATTCGCCTTCACAGTTACCGCACAGCAACAGCAAGCGGGGAAATTCGGGCTTCTTGGGCAGGATCTCGCGCAGCACCTTGACCAGCCGTGGGCGTGGCGCCGCTGCTCCTGATTCGCCATTATACAGCCACCGAGCAGGTACCCTTCAATATTGGGCTGTGAGGGGGCACCTTGGCGACGCGGTAAATCTTGGCGGCAACGGGTTTGCCGCTGGCATCGGCGTAGTTGGCGGCCTTGAGGCCCACGGCGTTCAGCCCGTCGAGGCCCATCATGGCGGAGCCGCCGATGGTATGGCGGCCCACATAGCCGGGGCTCACTTCATCGTAGCCCATGTTCATGAGAAAGCCGATGCCGCAGGCGTCCGTCTCTTCGATGCCCCAGCCGATGACGTCCAGATCCGTGGGCTGGCCGGGCAGATCACGGGCGATCTTGATCCCGAAATCGGGGCGGCGAGGCCCGTCTGCGCAACGCAAAAGAGCGTGAGGAAGCCGCTGCGAGGCCTCCGCCCGTCCTTCCTCCATCCGAGGGCGGTTCCGGGCGTTTGAACTTCATCGCCCTATCATGTATGAACAGAAACCGTTACGAAGCGGGGCCCGGGCATGGAGAGGCGCGCTGCGACGCCACCCGCGCACGCCGCAAGCGTCAACCGAAAAACGAAACAGGCGAGAAGGAAAGCTGTAATGGAACAGATTATATTGACTGGAGATCGGCCCACCGGAAGATTGCATGTCGGCCACTACGTCGGTTCGCTGAAGCGCCGGGTGGAGCTCCAGAACTCCGGCAAATACGACAAGATTTTCATCATGATCGCGGACGCGCAGGCGCTGACCGACAACGCCGAACATCCCGAAAAGGTGCGCCAGAACATCATCGAAGTCGCGCTCGACTACCTCGCCTGCGGCCTTGATCCGGTAAAATCCACGATGTTCATCCAATCGCAGATCCCGGAACTCTGCGAACTCTCTTTCTATTATATGAACCTCGTGACCGTGGCCCGGCTCCAGCGCAACCCCACGGTGAAATCCGAAATCCAGATGCGCAATTTTGAGGCCAGCATCCCGGTCGGCTTCTTCACCTATCCGATCAGCCAAGCGTCCGACATTACGGCCTTCAAAGCAACGGCCGTGCCCGTTGGCGAAGATCAGGCCCCCATGCTGGAGCAGACCAAGGAAATCGTCCGCAAGTTCAACGCCGTTTACGGGGACACGCTGTTCGAACCTGAAATGCTGCTCCCGGACAATAAGGCCTGCCTGCGCCTGCCCGGCATCGACGGCAAGGCCAAAATGAGCAAATCGCTCGGCAACTGCATCTATCTGGGCGAGGACGCGGACGAGGTCAAAAAGAAGGTCATGTCCATGTTCACCGACCCGAACCACCTCCGCGTGGAAGATCCCGGCCAGGTCGAGGGCAACCCGGTATTCACCTATTTGGACGCGTTCAGCCGCCCCGAACATTTTGAGCGCCATTTCCCGGATTATCAGAATATCGAAGAAATGAAGGCCCATTATACCCGTGGCGGCCTCGGCGACATGAAGGTCAAAAAGTTCCTGAACAACGTCCTGCAGGACGAACTGGAGCCCATCCGCAGCCGCCGCCGGGAACTTGAAAAGGATATTCCCGCCATCTATGACATTCTCAAGGAAGGCAGCATACGGGCCCGCGAAGCCGCCGCCCGGACGCTGGATGACGTAAGGCGGGCCATGAAGATCAACTATTTTGAAGATATGGATCTGATCAGCGAACAGGCGAAGAAATACGCCCGCTCGTGCTGACGGGCTTTCAAGCCGTATGAAGCCGGAAGGGAAGCGTTTCTGAAAGGCTCAGCCATAGCATGCGGTTGTTTCATCCCCACAGATCGGTGAAAAATACAGCCTTTTTCTCCAGTTTTTCCATTGGCGGAATCCACGGCCAAGGCGTTTTGCTGGTTATTTGAAGTTCCAAAGGAATAACTCATAAAACGCCCCAATCATGGAGTCCATTAGCGGAAAAATCAGATAAAAAGTATATATTTTCAGTGTACTACAGAAAAAAAACAACCATATGATAGCCTTCTGAAAAATGCAGGCCATCCCTTCACCAAGAAAGGCCCCGCACATCCCTCAGGCTGAGCAGGTATGCGCGGGGCCTTTTCGCTTGGTTGTGTCATAGAAAGTGGTTGATGCTTTTTCCTTGAAGTTCCAAAGGAATAACCAACAAAATACCTCAGCTGGGGATTCCGCAAGGGAAAAGCAGTATAAAAAGTCTGTATTTTCAGTATGTTATAAAACAAAACAACCACATACCATGACAGAGACTTTCGCTTAGGCTCTGTCAAAGCATTATTGATGCCATGTTACCGCAATGGATTTCATTGAGTTTTTTGAAGGCATCTGCTGGCGCAGCCAACGACGGAAAAACGTATTTCATCAACGCACCCACAATGCCGCCCCCTCCATAAGCGGCAGCAGCTCCGTATTGTGGAAAGCGCCGCCTTCATAGTGGGGCGACTGCGATATTGCGTCAAGACGGGCACCTTCAGGCAGCTTGCCGAATGAAGCCTGCGGCATGAAAGCATACCCTCCCCCGGCAAGGATACAGAGCAAAAGCACCAAGCCCAATGCCACGCGCATCCCCCTTTTTATGGAATATCCAAAGCGTGTCGCCTTTCAAACGCGAACGGGAGACGGCAAGGCGAATCGGCCTACGAGACAGGCACTTTTGCAATGAAAGCCGCATTTCAACTATCTGAAGCCCAAAATGATTTTTGGGAAACTCATCGAAAAGGCGAATGTCTCCGGCCCACTTCCAGAACCGCCTTGCCGCCTCCGCCGCTGCCCTCCGCGCACATCGGCGGAATCCAGCCGCCTTACAAGGTGATCAAATCGTATTGATTGTTCCCCATGCCTTGGAGCTTCATATACTCAAGCTGGCGCAGGCCGCTGCGGGACTCGATGCGTTCCACAAGGTCGCGCCGCTGCGCTTCGGGCAGCGCATAAACCATGTCCACCGAAGCCTGATCGACAGCCAGAATATCCGTCGAGGCAATGATCCCCAAATCCGGCGTGGTGGGTGCCGCCGCGCCAAGCCCGGCGCAGTCGCAATCCACCGACAGGTTCCGAAGTACGTTGATATAGGTAATATGCTGCCCAAAATGATTGGTAATGGCTTTGCCGCCTTCCACCATCCGTTCCATGAACAGCGGGCCTCCGGGCCAGCTCCCGTCGCCGGGAAGCTGATGGATCTGCTGCTTGCCCAGCTTCCCTGAGGCACAGCCGATGGAAATGTTTTTGAGCGATCCGCCGAAACCGCCCACGGCATGCCCTTTGAAATGGGTCAGCACCAGCATGGAGTCATAATTCAGGATATGTTTGCCGACGGACACTTCCGCAAGCCATTTTCCGCCGGGAATGGGGAGGCTTATGTCCCCATCCTCATCCATGATGTCGACGTGGCAGAAAGTCCAGCCGTTGGCCCTCAGGGTTTCACGATGCCCTTCCGTGGTCTGCCTTGGGCTGGGATACAAAACATTGCATTCCACAATGCTGCTGTTCGGGATATTCGCTTGAAACCCTTTGACCATTTCACGGGGTAAAATATTCGGCCCATGCGGTTCGCCCGTATGCAGCTTGATGGCGATCCTGCCGATCATGCCCTGATTGACGCGGGCGTAGACCTTCATCAACCCTTCGAGGCTGATGTCCTTCGTAAAAAAGACCTTTGCCTTTTCCTGCGGCGCGGCAATGGCTGAATCGGCTCTAGGGAACCCACCCAAAGCGAAGGCCCCTACAGCGAACGCTCCACCCTTCAGAAAACTCCGACGCGAAAACTGTCCGGCCATACTGTGCACTCCTTAATTGCCTTTACACAATGGTGTTTGTAACCTTTTTATTCATTCTTCTTTCAAAGCAGCTTCGTGGCATCCCGTACTCGAAAACAGAAAATATATCGCCGCATGTTTTCAAAAAGGCTCTGTTATAGTTTGTGGTTGTTTCATCTCCACAGTGCGGTGAAAAATACAGCCTTTTTCTCCGGTTTTCCTCTTGGCGAAATACAGGGCTAAGGCATTTTGTCGGTTATCCCTGTGGAACTTCAAGGAAAAAAGCATCAACCATTTTCTATAACACAGCCTTCAAAAATATGTTTCCAGCGCACGGCATATAAGGCAAGGCCACATCCCCGGCCTTTAGGGGCAACGGATTCCCCATGTATTGCCCTTCCGTTATTTTTCCAGCCACTCGACGTTGTTCCCGCCTTCTTCTCCAGCCACGGAAATATGAAACGTGGCGACACCGGGCGCGGCTCTGTGCCAGTGTTTGATACACGGAGGAAACAAGACCACATCGCCGGGGCGAACCTCTTGAGTCGGCCCTCTCTGCCCCCTGCCGACTCCAACCGTAATGATCAGAGCCTGCCCCAAAGGATGGGTATGCCATGCAGCACGGGCTCCTGGCTCAGAGGTGGCGTATGCGCTTGAAACACATACGGCGCATGGCCGGGAACGTAGGATCTGAACCGTGCCGGTAAAACCATGTATCCGGCCCCTTATGGAAGGCTGTGAACTGTACGCAGGATGATCGGATCACCCACAGCGACGGCGGAAGGCATATCTTTTTCCATATGACGGACTCCATTATCGCCGTTTTCCCTATAGGGGGAGAAACGGCTTCCTACTCCGAAGAGCAGACAGCACCTTATTTCCTGCCCGTTTCCCCCAGCAGGCTTTACGGGGAAGCAAGGAATGGCTTCAGATACTTCTTTTCAGCCCACATCACTTGCCGTTATACTGGGCATCGGTCACTTTTTCCATCCACTCTACAACCTTGCCGGGCTCCTTTTCCTCACAAATAGAAATATGCGTCATAGCGCTATTCGGTGCGGCGCCGTGCCAATGCTTGACTCCCACAGGGCATATGACTACATCCCCCGCCCTGATTTCCTGCATCGCCTTGCCCCATTCCTGAGTCCGGCCAACACCGGAAGTAACAATCAGCACCTGCCCCACAGGGTGGACATGCCAGTTTGAGCGGGCCCCCGGTTCAAATGTGACGCTGCCTCCGCTGGAACGCATATCATTGTTCGCCGCGTAGAGGGGATCAATGCGTACGCTGCCTGTAAAAATCGTATCCGCCCCCTTGATGGAAGCCTGTTCACCATTTCGCACGATGACTTGTCCCGTCTTGCCGGATTCCGCGGCCTCAGCCGGAACAGCAAGCACCCCCTGAGAAACAGCCCAAAGCACGGCCAACATCATTGCTGAGAGTCGATTCATAGCATATATCCTTAATGGTTAAGTGATGATGGAATATACGATAGCGTTAGCCGAAACCGTGCGGTAGACACAATTCTCTCTTAATCTTGCCTGATCCTCTCTTTTCTCTGAAAAACGCAATCTAAAACAAAAAGGAAGTAATCCCCGCCTGTTGTGGACAAGTAGTGGATGCTTCCCCCGCATGAACCTTCCCACTCCAGCACAAAACAAAACCCAACGGCCGCATGCCGCTTGCTTAACCAGCCCACTAACAATGCAAAACGGGCCGACGAACTGCTCTGTCGGCCCACATGCTTTTAAGATACTGAAAAGGCGCTCAAGGAGACATTCGCCTTTTCGATGATTTTCTAAAAAATTCATTTTGAATTTCAGATAGTTGAAATACGGCTTTCATTGCAGAAGTGAATGTCCCGCTCAAGAGAAGGCTTGAATTTTCAGTATGATCCATTTTTATAACCGACGCCGGGCATGAAATGGCCGATGTGGGCGTCACTGAAAGCTGTACCGGCGACTGGCCTATCCCAATTCCCCTTGCCGATGTAACCACTGAATCCAAATGGAATATCGGGTAATCATCCGTATTTTCAAGCCAGGCTAAAATAAAATTCCCACTGGCCAGCTGATCAGCTATGGACAGATAGCGTAATTTTTAGCAAACTATTTGAAATTACACTCACTAAAGAAATATCATCATGTCTATGCGCAATTCTCCACTCTATCTTCCAATATTGTCCATCCTTGTGGCCGTGGAGCTGGTACTCGCCTTTTCCGCATTCGGTTATATTGTTATTCCGCCTATCTCTTTTACCCTCATGCCACTGCCGGTTCTTATAGGGGCATTACTGTTTGGGCCTGCAGAAGGCCTGGTTCTAGGTGGAATATTTGGGCTAACGAGCATGTGGAAAGCATCCGTGACTGCTACAGCATATGCCGATCAAATTTTTTCACCGTTCATCAGTGGTGCTCCAGTATCCAGCCTCATAGTCAGCGTTGGAATGCGGATGGCCTTTGGTTTTCTGGCGGGCTGCCTCTTCCTTCATGCAAAAAAGAACACCAGATATAAAAAAGCGTGCATAGCTTTCGCAGCTATCCTAGCAGACTTTCTGCACTCGTTTTTGGTAATCACAGCCATACAAATCCTGTTTCCTGAATCCGGCATTACTCTATTTTATGGACTATTACGAAAACTGTCTCTACAAAATTTTATAGAATGGGGTGTCGTCGGCCTGCTCATAATAGGCGTTTACGCCGTATCAAATTCCAAAGAAATACTCTTTATCCGTGATGAAATAAAAAAGACGGAGGGGATTGCAGCACACCCGAAAATCTTATTGGGTTTGGCCGGATTTATCCTATTGATGTTTCTATTGACATTGGGGCTATGGTATCATTTTTACAATCGAACAGAAATGATATTGCGCTGTGAAGGTGTTGCCATATCCGAAAAAATCCTAAGCCAATTTTGGCAGTTGGGAGCACAGTTTTTAGTAGCCGTTATCTCGTTATTTTTGGTCGTCTCCATTGTCTTGATTCTAACTGAAAAATATCTCCTGAAATTGACTCAGCAGGCTAAGCGCGACTTGATGACAGGGTTGTACAATAAGATGACCCTGACGCGGTATGTCGATATGGCTTTACGCGATAACAATTCTGGTTTCTTGCTTATACTGGATGTGGACAACTTCAAGCGGCTTAACGATACATACGGCCATCCCGCCGGGGATAAGGTCTTAATATCTATTGCCAGTATTCTTCAGGCTCATTTTGATGGACACGGGATGGTAGGCCGTTTGGGCGGAGATGAATTCTGTGTCTATGTAAGCAATCTATCCAAGGCGAAGATGATTGAGAAAGCTGACAAAATAGGCAAAGATATAGCCGCACTGTCCATATCGGGGACATACGATGTTTCATGCAGTATTGGTGTCGCGTTCTGTGAAGGAAAGCGGAATTTTATGGAAGCATATACTGCGGCAGACCAAGCGTTGTACCATTCTAAAGAGTTAGGTAAAAATCGCTGTTCATTTGAAAGAGCCCACCCCCTCTTTTGACGATGAATTCCAGTAACAGCGCGTAGGGAATCACATTCCCTCTCGCCCGTGTGCTTGCATGAATATTTTTGGGATAGACATCCAGCTTTTTTTCAATTCCCGGACACGCCGTAACCATCCCTCTTCTTGAACATGTTCCATCTTTTTTACTTCGGAACTACCCAATACCCTCGCAGTTAAAAGGATATACTCCCAAATAACAACCGCCCGCATAGCGGATAGTTTATTGTTTCGGCCTTTTTGTGTCCTCAATAGGTAAAGCCTATAGTTAGGCTCCAATATGCCAAAATCCAATTTTTATCATAACAATAAACTCCATTATGACTATAGCAAGCAAGAAACTCCATATTATAAGCAAGCGGCGTCCCCAATGCTTTTTATTTTTATATTGCAACCCTATCAAATATTTATTCTTCTGATTGTATCTGACATGACAAAATACAAATGGAACAACAATAAGAATAATACTTCCTAATAGTTGCAGTACCAATGAAATGTTCAGTTTGTTTACGACAGATACTAAGGGAAGAAAAAAAGTACAATACCAACATATTGCAATGAGCATATTTCCATCACCCGGACTTTGCTCTCGTTGGTGGAATCGCTCTCCGACATACCATACATAATCAATTAAGGACATATTCAGCTTACGTTTCACGACGCTTTGGTAGGGGATTATATTAGCATATGCTAATCCAATAATACCTAACGGATAATCGACTTTCCAAGGATGATTGGTACGCTCGCCATCAAATCCATTTGAACAACAAAAAGGACGGCCACACCGCGCCGATTAAGCAGTTCCGTTAGGGACAGCATACGAGACGTTCACTTTCGCAATGAACGCTGCATTTCAACTATATGAAATTCAAAATAACATATTAGAAAATCACCGAAAAGATGAATATCCCCACATACTGCGACAACCGGCAGCAGGCAGGCTTCCGGGAAGCCCGTACCTTTCCGGGCAGGCTAAAACGGCGGAACGGCATGATCAGCGCAGGTACTTCTGGAGCATGCGCAGCACTTCCTTCATATCAAGCGGCTTGGCAATGTGCGCATTCATGCCGCTGTCCAGACACTTCTGAATATCCTCGGAAAAGGCGTCGGCCGTCATGGCTATGATGGGAATATCGGCATCCGGCCTGTCCATAGCCCGAATGCTTCTGGCCGCCTCGTAGCCGTTCATGACCGGCATACGAATATCCATAAGCACCACGTCGTAATACCTCACGCTGGACTCCCTGAACATATCCACGCATACCTGCCCGTTTTCCGCCCAATCCAAGTCAAAGCCATATTCCTGTAAAAGCGTGCTCGCCACTTCCCAATTCAGCTCGTTGTCTTCGGCCAACAGAATACGTTTTCCCTTCCAATCCGGCACGGCGTGCTCTTCCTGAAGCCCGCCCGGTTCCGCATCCTCTTCCACAAACCGCTTCAATTCATAAAACAGCGTGGACTTGAACAACGGCTTGGAAATGAAGCCGGTAATACCGGCAAGGCGGGCCTCTTCCTCGATTTCACTCCAGTCATAGGCGGAAATCAGCAGGATGGGCACATCTTCGCCCAAATGCCGGCGCAGTTCCCGCGCCGTTTCAAGCCCGTTCATTCCCGGCATTTCCCAATCCAGAAGCACCATATGATAGTCTTGGCCCTGCTCATGGCGGCGCACGCTCATCTGGACGGCACTCTGCCCGTCCTGTACCCATTCCGCCTGTATCCCCAACTCCATCAGGGAAGAGGCGGCACTCCGGCATAACTCCTCGTCGTCGTCCACCACCAGAATGCTCCAGTCGGGCAGCACCATGTCCTCTTCCTGCATGTCCACCCTTTCCATATCCAGCGTGATGTGGAACTCCGACCCCCGATCCGGTTTGCTGCGCAGCTCTATGGTTCCCTTCATCTCGTCCACGATATACTTGGTGATGGCCATGCCCAACCCCGTTCCTTCTATCCTGTGGACGCGGGCATTGGGCTCGCGAGAAAACGAATCATAGATTCTCTTCTGGAATTCTTCCGTCATGCCGATGCCAGTATCCTTCACATGGATATGGGTGCGCACATGCCCATCTCCCAGAGGGGAACGCTCCTGATACAGGCTCACGGCGACGGAACCGCCCAGGGGCGTGAACTTGAGCGCGTTGGAAAGCAGATTCAGCAGAACCTGATTCAGCCGCACGTTGTCGGAATAGACTCTTTCGGCCAGAATATCGTGGATGCGGATATCGAAACGCAGTTTCTTCGCCCTGACCTGCGGCTGCACGATGCCCACCAGCCCTTCCATGACCTCACGCAGGGAAACGATGTCGATATTGAGCGAGAGCCTGCCGCTCTCGATCTTGGACATATCCAGCACATCGTTGATCAATCCCAACAGATGCCTGCTGGAAAGCGTGATTTTCCGCAGGCAGTCGTGAACAATGGCGGTATTCTCGAAATTCGACGCGGCGATGGCCGTCATGCCCACGATGGCGTTCATGGGCGTACGGATGTCGTGACTCATATTGGACAGGAATTCGCTCTTGGCGCGGTTCGCCCTGTCCGCCTCATGTTTCGCCTGCCGCAGCGCAAGCACCTGCCGCCTCGCCGTCCTTCCATAAAGGAACACCATGACCAATACCGGCAGCAGAATCAGTACGCACCCCAGCAGCGAAACAAAAAGCCTCCTGTCTCCCAACTCCGCGATTATCATGTCGAGAGGCCCATGAGGCATGACCGTCACCAGAAACCACTCGGAAGAAGGCATCTTTGAACAGTACACATGGCGGCGTTCCCCCCCGTCGCGCATGGTGAGGAGCATGGTATGCGGCTCGTCACGCATAAGATGTTCCCTCATGGCGGCGACCATCTCCGCGGGCGACACATCGTCGAAAACGCACTCCTCCATAAGCCTGTTGTAATAGTTGCCGCCCCCAAGCCCCGCATTGCTGAGCACGAAGCTCCCGTCCCTGCGGATGATATGGGAAAAGGTCAGAAAATTTTCTACGGCATCAAGCGACAGGGATTCGTTGAGGTTTTCGAGAGGGACCCCGGCCACCAGAGCCGTGCATTGCCTGCCGTCCGACATGGGATACCCTTCCGATAGGGGATAGCCTACGGATATGCCCAGCAGAAGAAGCTTCTCCCCGGATGGCGTGACGCCGATACTCACTTTCCGCTCAGCGTTGTTCAGGGACAGGAGAAACGCTCCCTCATTGAGGACGGTCACAGGTTCGCCGTGGATGACGTCGGCATATCCGTCCGTGGCGTAAAGGGCCAGATAGGAAAAATCCCTCAGGGCGGCATGATCGTTCATCTGCTGCCGTACCTCCGGAACGAGGCCCGCAGCCATAGCCTCCGGCAGAGTGCGGTCGAGGATGACCTCAATCTGTTTCAGGCGCAGGGAAATGATGGACGCGAAGTGCAGATTCACCTGATTGTTTATCTCTTTCAGATAGATCTCGCCCACTATGCGGATGGATTCCCCGGTATGGCGAACCATATCGCGGGTGCTCCAGACGAAAAACCCAACGCAGATGAAGACGCTGATGGCCCCACCGATGACGAACTGGCGTATATTCTTCATGAAACCTTTTGCTCCTCGCAGCACATTCCGGTTATGGGCGGGACGGGACGGCTAGCCATTCTTGATGAATTTTTCCAGCAGGCTGAAGAGAAGACTGAAATCAATGGGCTTGGCCACATGCGCATCCATGCCCGCCGCCGTGGTAGCCACGATGTCCTCCGCGAAGGCGTTGGCCGTCACCGCAATGATGGGGACGCTTTTCGCATCGGGCCTGTCCATGGCCCGTATCTGCCGGGCCGCCCCGCAGCCGTCCAGTTCCGGCATCTGCATGTCCATGAGGATGAAATGGAAAGAAAACGGTTCGGATGCGGCAAACTGTTCCACGGCTTCCGTGCCGTTCCATGCCTGAACGACCTCTATTCCGTGCATGGAAAAGACCTCGACGGCCAGTTCCATGTTCACCATATTGTCTTCGGCCAGCAGGATGCGCTTCCCGCGGAGGGCTTCCATATCCGGGGCATCCTGCTTTTCCTTCTCTTCCCCCGCGCAAACGGGATCGACACTGACGAAGGGCAAGACGATGGTGAAGGTACTGCCGCGCCCCACTCCGCTCTCCACGCTGATTTCACCGTTCATCTGCTCCACAAGATTCTTGGTGATGGACATTCCCAACCCCGTCCCGGCCACCTTTTTTGAGCCAAAACGATTTTCCCGCGCGTAGGGCTCGAACAGATGGGGGAGGAAATCCGGGGACATCCCTATACCGGTATCCGAAACCACGAATTTGTATTTGTCGGTATTCCTTATCTGGGTGACGGCGATGGAAATGGCATCATCCGCCGAGGTAAACTTGAAGGCGTTGGAAAGCAGATTATTCAGAAGCTGCCCTATGCGCACAGGGTCGGCCATGACCCATGCGTTTTCCAATTCCATGCTCGCCTGTAGGCTCTTGTGCTCCACCTCAGCCTGCACACGATAGGCATCAAGGCAGTCCTGAACGCATTGCCGCAGGTCTATCTTTTGATTGTTCAGGTCGAACCGCCCTTCCTCCATGCGCGACAGGTTCAGAATGTCGTCGATCAGGTTCTTGAGCTGGAAGCTGGAGTAATGGATTTTATCAAGGTATCCGGCGACTTTCTCCTTATCGTCCAGAGCCTGCCTTGCCAGATCGGACATGCCGATGATGGCGTTGAGCGGCGTGCGCATGTCATGCGACATATTGGCGAAAAAGGCTTGCCTAGCCTTTTCGCTCCGCCGGGCGGCTTCCAGCGTATCTTCCAGCAGTTTCCGCTCCTGAAGCTGCCACAGCTTTTCCTGTTCTATTTCACGGAAACAGAGCACCACTTCCTCAGGCGTCAGGGATTCGTCGAACAGGACGCGCACACTGACCCAGCGGTATTCTTCACCAAAAAGGCGGCGAAAATCCCCCCCGAAGTCCCGGACTTTGCGGGAAACAAGCGTGCGGATGCTTTCACAGGAAAAATTCTGCCTGTATTCCTCACGGGCGTCCGGCTCAATGACCTCCAGCATGACCTGCATCAACAGGCTGTATTTCCCGGTCTGCGAGACCCTTTCCCGTACGTAGCCAGACCCCTTGATCATTTCATAGGCATCATTCTCAAAATTTACGCGGTACAGCGCATAATAGGAGTTGCCCAAGACCCGCACGGCCTCGTTGGTGCGCTTCATAAGCGTATTCACCCTGCCGGAACGCCATGAAAGGATCGCAAGTATTGCAAGGAAAATGCAAACGGACAGTATTAAAAATATTAATAACGTATTGGATTCTTTCAAAATACTGTAGTGAGGGATGGTAACGATGGAATACCATCCATTATACATCCTGTCATAGTATATAGCCCTCTTGTTGCCATCCAGATCAATAATATAAGAGTCATATTCTTCAAATTCATTATTCTGTATTTTTCTAACCAGATCGAATACATAATCTTGTAATACGTCATCCGGGACATTCAATCCTGTCTGTGTGTAAAGAAGCGTTCCATTATTGTCACAAAGGAAAAAAGATTCGTAACTTTTCAACTTTTGCGGCAGAAAATTAAAACGGAAATAGTGAGGAAAAATATCAAAAGCCAGTACGGCATTCGCTGTCCGGGATTTCTGTGCTATGGTGACTACAGGCTTGCCCGTGGCGGCGTCTTCATAAACGCCGCTGAATACAGGAACACCGGGGTTCTTCTGGGCCATTTTGAACCAGTCGCGTTCCCTAGGGGTAAAATCGGGCATCTTTTCCTGCAACTGGCGGGCTATATCGACGATCTTTCCATTCAAAACGATGTAGGGCACAACTACATTGTCCCCCAGTACAGTCTGAAGCCGCTCAAAATAGATTCGCATCCACTGGACCGTATCCTCCAGCCCCCCCTCCTGCAGACGTTTGTCCATAGATGCGGTGCCGAAGGCCAGAAGCGTCTCGTACACGGCGAGATTGCTTCTTTCCTCGGCCGCGTAGTTCCGGGCCAGAGCCATGCCCGTGACTTTGGCATTCCGAAGAAGCGTATCGCGAAAAAGGCATACCCCGCCCGCAGCCAGCGCGAGTACGACCAGAAACACGAAGATGTTGAGGGACGCTCCGCGCAAAACAGACCTGAACCCCATCGTTCCCCCTCTCAGCCTCTGAAACTCTTTTGGATAGCCTGAACGGCTGCGTCATATCTGCGTGTCACTTCCGGCACCATGCTTGCGGCTTCTGCCATATCTCCACGGCGCAAAACCTGAACTTGGCGGGCAAGCAGCTCAAACAGCCCCGTGATGGACATATTCCCGCACACCCCCTTGAGCGTGTGCGCGGCATCCAAGGCCGCGGCGCCGTCTCCGGCCTCAAACGCCCCAACAAGTCTGGCATAGGATGTGTCTGCCAAAAACTTTTTCAGCAGCCGTTCCAGCAGGGCCTCGTTCCCCATGCAGCGTTCCAGCATGCTGCCCACGTCTATCCCGCCTTCCGTCAACATGTTCTTAATGGCTGCATCCATAGCTTCTTCCCTCCTCCGAATTGCGGACATACAAACTGGCAACCTCTTCTTCCACTGCAAGGAAACGATTCAGCAGGAACGGATTGAACACCCCGCATTCCCCGCGGCAAATCATCTGCAAGGCATCCGCCCGGCTGAATGCGGCCTTGTAACAGCGCCTGCTCACCAGCGCGTCGTAAACGTCCGCCAGCGACACAATCTGTGCCCCCAGAGATATTTCATCTCCTTTCAAACCATCAGGATAGCCCCTGCCGTCCCACCGTTCATGATGATGGCGGGCTATATCGCAGGCATACTGATAGGATTCATGACAGCGCAACTGCGGGATCCTTTCCAGAAGTTCCGCGCCCTGTGTGGTATGCGTCTTCATGATCTCAAATTCTTCGGGGGTAAGTCTGGCGGGCTTGTTCAGAATGGAATCGGGAATGGCAATTTTGCCTACGTCATGCATGATGGAGGCCAAGGCGATATTTTCTATGGCTTCCTCATTCATCCCCGCTCCCAAATCCGTATGGAGCAGCAGAAGGCGAGTGATGTCATGGATACGGCGAACATGTTCGCCCGATTCTCCATTGCGGAATTCGATGGCCGTGGACAGAGCTTCAATCATTCCCTGATTCAGCTCAATGACTTTCTGCGCCTGAGCAAGCAGTTCCGACTGCTGCTCTTCCACCTTGTTTCCAAGCCTCTTCCGAGCCTGAAACAACTCCACCACAGAGTTTACACGGCGCTGCACTATATAGGGAATTACGGGCTTGCTGATGACATCCATCACGCCCAATTCATAGGCTTCTTTCGTAACGGTATCGCTGGCCTCAGCGGTAATCAGAAAAATGGGGATTTTATCAACCAAGCCCTTGGCTTTCAAATGCCGTAACAATTGTATGCCGTTCATTTCCGGCATCACTACGTCAAGGAGAACCGCGCAGTATTTATCAGGACACGCTAATATTTTTTCGAGGCCTATACTTCCGTTCTCCGCATGCTCCGAAGCATAATAGGGAGCAAACACGTTCTCAAGAATTTCACGATTGATTTCATTGTCATCAACAAGCAGTAGCGTTCCGTTATAAGCCCCTTCGCGCATAGCCGACCTCAACAAGCAAAAATTCCTTCTGTTTTAATATATTATGAGATATGCTATAAAATGAAAAACTGTTTTTTATCAATTAGTTGCTTGTACATATTCATTCTATATATTTATTTAAAATAAAAATCCTTATACATACTCCTTGGTGTCAACGCTATCAGAATTTCCTATATAATTAGCAAATTATCAAATATATTTTTCAGAATATATTGTTTTACCTTTAAAAGGCTTTTTAATAAACACACATGTATTTTATATAATTTACATATACAAACATTACTCAATGCCGGTATCACTCTTTACAATAAATAGTTCCGCCAAAGGAAAATCCCTATGCCCCCTATCAGAAACTGAGTGTGGATAAATAACTTTTGGCAGTATACACGCAGACATATCACAATGTCCAGACTGCTTCACAGGACTCTCCCACCTCTTCAAAAAGCCTTGCAGCACAAAAAGTTACATATTTTTATATTTTTTTGCTTAATTGGATAGGATTGTGCAGTTTTTCTCTTAACCAATATTTTTTTAAGGCTCTGTCATATCATGTGGTTATTTCATATCCACAACTTAAACGGATGGAGGAGAACTGCAATGCCGACTGACGGCATTCGGCATGAAACTAGACATGTAAGGGCGATGTCGGCAGTAGCTTTTTCCTCCGCCATTGTTGCCTATCTTCGCAACAAAAATACGAATATTCTACTTGTGGATACCGATACCGACACATCGGACGTACTCAAGATGCATAAATGCTTTCCCCGTCGAATCTCCCCTGCCGTCTAAACACTCTAGGCCGTGTCGTCATGTTACATATAACTATATGAAATCATTAAAAATAATTTTTTATAACCTAAAAAATAGTTAAATAATTTCAATAAATTATATCTAATTGACGACACACTCTAGACAGCACTGACAAGTGGACTAGCCTGCAGGACACTCGCAGAACTACCAAGGCTATGCCGTAGTCATCAATGCCGCCGCCCGTACCAAGACCAGCATGGCCAGTTACGGCAGCATCATGAAGGAAGCCCTGCGAGAAATACCGCGCGAGCTGACTGTTTTCTAGGTAATCAGACGGCACCGCGATTCCATAGAACTTTTACATTCCTTTCAGGAAAGTGCCTACCGACGTACCTATCCACGTCTGTCGAAATCTGTACTTCGATAAAACGCAGCGTTTTGAGATGTACCATACTTCCAACGCACGGGAACCGGTTGAGAAGAATAGTATAACGCTGGACTTTCCGGCTATCGGCACCTGTGTGGCCGACTCGTTCTATTTCAAACGGATACCCCACCACGGCGCTCGCCCTAAAAATCTACGAAATACGTGTGGAATTGCAGCATTGGCGGATAGTCCGCGCGAAAATGTATGAAGCCGTCACATGAAAAGCATCATGAACATGGCTGATATGTGATCGATCTCGGCAAAGCATACGGGAGGAAGCCGTCTGAAACGGAAGCGGCCCGTCCGCGTAATGTTAGCAACAGATTGAGAATCTTCGGAAAGACAACGCTTCTGATCGCCAATGGCCGCGATGGAACATCAGCACATCTACTGCGAGACATTGCCGGATAAAATCGCCGGAGCGTCCAGGGCCATTATGGACGGTATGGCCCCTGTCGCTGAAAAACTGCCGCAATCCAAACCAAACTCACAGGCAGTGTGGTGAGGTGAAGGAAGCGAAGTCCCCTGCCTCAAAGATTCAATTAACAGGCTGGTACCGATGGGGTTGATTGCCCTGGTTTACCTGCTGGCCTACGGGAGCCTGCTATTCTGGATAGTCTTCCGCACCGACACCGGCAAGGATATTCCTCTGGCGTTGGTGCTGCACCCGCCCTCCGGCTAGTTTATCAGCGGGTAGTATTGAGTACCAGCCTATTTTTCTCCTCGGCAGCAAAGATATTCAACCCCAAAGGAATGGTGGAAAACGGAGTATTGACACTATTTTTATTATGTCAGCCATAATATTTTTATTTCTTTTATTGTGAAACTATGATGCAAGGCATTGGATGCTCTATCGACAACACGATAGAATATTCAATGTCTTCTCATTTTAACAAATTATATAAAATAAGTAAAAGCCAATTACAATCTACTGACAGCCTAGTTTGATATTAATTTATATCCTAAAATAATATATAGTTACATACTAAAACAATATAATATTCAAAAGTAAACCAAAAATAAAAATCAAGTTTTTAATACAGATATAATGTTTTCTAAATTATTACCGGATTTATCTGATATAAGCCAGTCTCTAAAAAAAGCCAGTTAAAAAAATGTGCTAAACTACACGAGGCCGGCCTTCGCCAAATAAGCAAGACTCGTTGTGAAAAACATCATTATTTTTTCATCACTATAGGAGAACACATATATGACTAGCCCTCATCAGTTAAGCCCCTCCATAAGCTCACCTCTTAAACAAGATGACACTCTGTCAGAATACAGCATCGCTAATCTTGATGCGTTTGTCTCAACTGTCTACCTGCCTCATATCCGACTGCGCAAACGAAGCTGGCGCGTGGATGAGCGGATTGCGCGCCAACACCTGTCTTCGACTTTTGGAGACAAACAACTTGCTGAAATAAGACGCCACGAAGTGGAGGACTGGCTGCACGGGCTGGCGTCCAGCGGGCTGGCCCCGGCCACCTGCAACCGTATTCTGGCTGTCTTCAAGACAATCTGCTCGCTGGCCGAGATACGCGGCGTTTTGTCCGCAGGCCAGTCTCCCTGCATGGGCGTATCCCCTTTCAAAATACGCACGCAGCGGGAGCGCTACCTCACGCGGGACGAAGCGCGGCGGCTCATGCGGGCGCTGGAAAAAAGCGGCCACCCAGAGGCCTTTGCCCTCCGGCTGCTTTTGCTGACCGGCGCGCGCAAGAGCGAAATCCTCAAGGCCCGCTGGGAAAATGTCCGCCTTGACCTGCGTCTGCTCGTCGTGCCCTTGTCCAAGTCCGGCAAGCCGCGCCATATCCCCCTCTCAGACGAAGCCATCGCAGTCATTCGCTCCATCCCGCGCCAGCAAGGGCTCCCGTGGCTGTTCCCCGGCCATGCTCCGGGAAAGCCGCTTTCCGATCTCTATCTGTTCTGGAACAGGCTCCGGCGGGAATTGGGGCTTGCCGACGTGCGCATCCACGATTTGCGGCATACCTTCGCCTCATTTCTAGTCAATGCCGGGCACTCGCTCTATGAGGTGCAAAAGCTGCTGGGGCACGGCGATCCCAGAACCACCATGCGATACGCCCATCTGGGGCAGGCGTCGCTTGTGGCGGCAGCCCAGACTGTGAGTGCCTGTCTTGCCAGGCATGACAATGAAAACGCACGCAGGAAAACCACCCCTCCGATACCGCGTAGGGCATAGGCAAAAGGCTGCCTGAACACAGCTGCATTTTGAGGCAGAGAACAAGAGAATAAAAAGAATCAAAAATGACAAAAAGGAGGGGAGAACTGAGCTGTTGGCCGGCCTTGGATAAAAACGGCTTTGTCTTGCCTGTCTTTGGCTCCAAATGAGAGGCTCATCGACAGACACACTGTCAGTGTCTCGTTGAAATTTAAGGAAAAATTGACAGACACACTGTCGATGAAGCCTTGGAAATCAATACATTCTAATGGCTGTTTTGGCAATATCATCCCTCGAAGAAAAAAGTTTTCACTCTGCGCATATCAAAATTCCCTATAAAATTACTCTGTTATTTCCATACCTCCTCATTTTTTCATAGCCAAAATCGACAGTGTGTCTGTCGATTTTGGCAGGGGCATCGATCCTTTATGAATACAGCGGGATTGAAGGCGTGCCTCTTTTTATCCCGCAACAGTTTTCCGGAGAAAGCACAGCGCATGAGTACGGCACAGAAGAAAGATTTTCAGGAAGTGGGATTTGCCGCAGCCGTACTACGACAGGAAGCGCATGCCCTTACCATGATGGCTCGCGGGCTGGACGCAGCGTTTTGCAGCGCTGTGGATTGCCTGTACGGGATAAACGGCAGAATTGCCGTCACCGGCATGGGCAAAAGCGGGCATGTGGCCCGCAAGGTGGCGGCAACGCTGGCTTCCACGGGTTCCCCCGCCTATTTCATCCATCCGGGCGAAGCCAGCCACGGAGACTTGGGGATGCTGGCCTCCGACGATGCCGTTCTGGCCTTTTCCAATTCCGGCAATACGGCGGAGCTTTCGGACATCATCCTGTATGCGGCCCGGCGCGACATCCCCCTGATAGGGGTAACGCGCAACGCGGACAGCCTGCTCGGCAAAAACGCCGCGCACCTCCTTTTGCTGCCGCTTGTGCCGGAAGCCGACCCGCTGGACTGCGCCCCCACCACGTCCACCACCCTGCAAATGGCCCTGGGCGACGCGCTGGCCCTGACGCTGATGCGTCGGCGCGGCTGTTCTCCCGAAGAATTCCACCGCTGGCATCCGGGGGGATCGCTCGGCCGTAAACTGATGACGGTCAAGGAAATCATGCACACGGGCGAGGAACTCCCCCTGCTTCCGGCGTCCTCGCCCATGCCGGAAGTGCTCATGCTGATGACCGGCAAGGGGTTCGGCGTGGCGGGCATCCTCGAAAAAAAACGGCTTGCGGGCATCATTACCGACGGCGACCTGCGCCGCCATATGGGGCCTTCGCTCATGGACAAGAAAGCAAAGCAGGTCATGCATCCCGATCCTATCGTAGTCAATGAAGATACGCTTGCCGTGACCGCGTTGCGGATCATGCAGGAAAACAAAATCACGTCGTTGTTCGTCACCGGCGAAGGGAAGCCGGTCGGCATTCTCAATGTCCATGACTGCCTGCGCGCGGGGGTGGAATGATGCTGCGCCACTGCCTGATTCTCTCCTTCGCCCTCTGTGCCGTGCTTTCCGGCTGCGCCGCGCGCGAATCCGCCGTCCCGGCGGCCTCTGTTCCGGAGGCGGCTCCCGCCGCGTTGCCGTTCGGCGAACAGGTGGCCGCCCTGCCCGAAGGTTCCACGCAATACTTTGCCGAAAGCCCCTTTGGGCAGGCCACGCTTGATGCTGGCCCACTCTACCTTTCCGGCCTGGGCAACGAATGCCGTTTGATCCGCGTCACGCGCGGAACCGCGAGCCACAAGCTCACACTTTGCAAGGAAAACGGCACATGGCGCTTCATCCCCAGCATCTTTGAGGGCATGCCGCAATGAATGCCGGCACCTTTCCCGCGCCGCCAGTTTCCTCCGCCCTGACCGTACAGGGCCGGGTCATTACCGCCCTTATCCTGCGTGAGGTGCATACCCTGTATGGCAATACACGGCTTGGATACCTTTGGGCAATTATACAAACGGCGTTCAACATCGCGGTATTCTGGCTGTTTCGTGAGTTCCTCGGCGCACACGCCCCCCACGGCATGGGGATGGCGGTCTTCCTCCTCTGCGGCTTTATCCCCTGGTATATGTTCAGCGATACCGTTTCCCGCTGCATGAAGGCCGTAAGCGCCAATCAGGCGCTGCTGACCTTCCCGCAGGTGACGGAACTGGATCTGATGATTGCACGGTGCATCGTGGTCTGGGGAACGCAGCTCGTCTGCGCTGTCATTATTCTGTCCATTGCCGCCGCTCTGGGCCAGTCCGTGGAACTGCGCCACGTCGACAGTCTTGCCGCTACCCTGCTTTTTGCCCCCCTGCTGGGATTGGGCATGGGGCTTGTTTTCGCGTCCTTGGCCCGCCTCTGGCCCACGCTGGAACGGCTTGTCCCCATCCTGATGCGCTTCCTGTTCTTTGCGTCCGGAGTATTCTTTCAGGTTTCCGAACTGCCTGCCCGTTTTTCCGATCCCCTGCTGCTGAATCCCGTGGCCCAGCTCATTGAGTGGCAACGCCACGGCTTTTCCGCGTCCTCCTCGGCCCCCTTGTACAGCATAGGCTATGTGGCCGCATGGTGTCTGGGCTCGCTTTGCCTCGGCCTGCTGCTGGAACGCTATGCCCGCGGGAGGGAGATCCGATGATTGAGCTTTCCCGCATCTGCAAGTCCTACAGCCTGCCGCACGGCAAGCGAAAGGACGTCCTGCGCGACGTCAGCATCACCTTCCGGCCCGGCGTGAACATGGGGATCCTCGGCCTGAACGGCCAGGGCAAGTCTACGCTCATCCGCATCATCAGCGGATCGGAACGTCCCGACAGCGGAACGATAACCCGCAAGGGCCGCGTTTCCTGGCCCATCGGTTTTGCCGGAGGCTTCAACGGCAGCCTGACCGGGCGGGAAAACCTGCGCTTCACCAGCCGCATCTACGGTGCCGATATTCAGGAAGTGACGGAATTTGTGGAGGGTTTTACCGAGCTCGGCCCATACATGGACATGCCGGTGAAAACCTATTCATCGGGCATGCGCTCCAAGCTGGCGTTCGGTCTGAGCATGTCCATCGGCTTCGATTTCTATCTCATTGATGAGGCATGGTCCGTGGGGGACGCCTCCTTCCGGGCCAAGGCGGAAAAGCTCTTTGAGGCGCGCAAGGCGCACGCGACGCTGGTTGTGGTGTCGCACAACGTAGCCACCATCCGCAAGAATTGCGACAGCGCGGCCGTACTGCACGATGGCCTGCTGACCGTATACGACAAGCTCAATGACGCCCTGCGCGTCTACACGGGGATTTGCCATGCCGGACGTTGAAAAGCCCACCGCACAAGCCGCATCGGGCACAAAGGCGGCTCCAGCAAAGCAAGAAGCGGACGTAAGGCCCGCTTCTCCCGCCGCATCTCCGAAAGCCAGGGAGCAAGCCGCGGCCCCTTCCAGTACGCAGGGAAAGCCTGCGCCGTCCGCACCTGCCGCCTCAGGCAAGCCGGATCCGGTACCTCCAAAGCCCGCTGCCGCCCCAAAGCCGAATGCCGTGTCTGCACCAAAGCCCCCCGTGCCGGCCGCCCCCGTTGAACGTCCAGCGCCCCAGGCCGTCCCCCATTTGGCCCTGGCCTCGCGCCCCGCTTCTACGGCGCCCGGCAGGATACGTTCCCGGCTTTCCCCGGCCATAAAAGCGGTACTGGCTGCCGTGCTGCTGCCCACCTTATTGTCTTTGCTGTACTTCGGCCTGTGGGCTTCGCCCATGTACATCGCCGAAGCCCGCTTTGCCGTGCGCGGGGCGGAAACCAGCGGCGCGGCCGGCGGCCTTGCCGCCCTGCTGCTGCCTTCCGGCGCTTCCGTGGGCGCGGACGCGCATATCGTTGCCGAGTACATCCAGTCCCCGGACATCATGGAGGCCATTGACGGAGAACTGCACATTTTCCGCCACTTCTCCAGCCGCGAGTACGACCTCATCAGCCGCCTTGCCGCTGACGCCACACGGGATGAACGCCTTTCCTATTGGAATTGGGCGGTGAAACCCTCCTTTGACCCGGAAACCGGCGTCATCGCCCTGAGCGTCAGGGCTTATGCCCCGGTTACGGCCCAAAAACTGGCGGAAGCCGTGCTGACCAAAAGCGAGGCCCTGGTCAACGCCATGAGCCGCCGCGCGCAGGACGACGCCATCGCCCTGGCCATGAGCGAGGTAAAAACGGCGGAACAACGGGTAAGTGCCGCGCAGGACGCCATGCGCGCCTTCCGGGATCGCAGCGGGATGCTGGACCCAGCCAGTACGGCGGGCGGGCTGCAAGGCATCGTCAGCCAACTGGAAGGCGAAGCCGTAAAAGTCCGTGCCGAAATCGCGGAAGCCTCCACCTATATGAGTAAGGACGCCCCGGCATTGGTGGGATTGCGTGCCCGGCTGGCGGCTGTGGAAAAACAGCTTGCCTCGGAAAAGCTGCGCCTGGCCGGGGAAGCCCGGCCCGACAGCCTGACTTCCGTGGCAGGGGAGTATGAGGACTTGCAGACCGAAAGCGAGTTCGCCCGGCAGCAGCTCGTTTCGGCCATGACCTCGCTGGAAACCGCCCGCGTGAAGGCGGAGGCCAAGTCCCGTTATGTGGTGGCCTTCCAGATTCCGGTTCTGCCGGACGAATCCCTGTATCCCCGCCCCTTCTTGTTTACGGCCTACGTTTTTGTCGGCGCCCTGGCGCTGGTAGGGCTCTGCTCCCTGATTATAGCCGCCGTGCGCGAGCACGCCGGGTTTTAGGATAGATGATGAACGCAAGACTGTTGGAAAAGCGGGGCTCCGCCCCGTACCCCGCCGGGGGGAATGATTCCCCCCGAACCCCCTCGATAACGTGGTTCCTTATTGTTCTGTCCCTCGTGTTGTCGGTTCCGGCTTACGCTGCGGAAGAGCCGCGCCAGAACGGTTCTTCCTACGGCGGCAGCCTGGGCAAATCCGGCAACCCCAGCCCCGGCGGAAGCGGAGGCATTCAGGGCACGCCTTCAACCCGCCCCCCGTCCTATCTGCCGGGCGGCTATCAGCGGGAAGCCCATCAGTACGGTCAAAGCTCCGGCTATCAGCAGGAGGAACGCCAGCGCCAGGCCATGCCGGGCCTGCCCGCATGGGCCCAGGATACCTATCGCCCGGATATGGCGATGGGCCTGCAGCCTTTCGGGGCGAACCTGTTCCGGGGCAACTTCGCCTCCACCTACGGCAACGGCATGAACGACGACTACGTGATTCTTCCGGGCGACAGGATCACCGTGCGCGTCTGGGGTGCAAGAAGCTACGACGACGTGCTGTTCGTAGACCAGCAGGGAAACATCTTTCTGCCGGAGGTCGGCCCGGTGCGGGTGGCAGGCCTGACCCAGTCCGCGCTTTCCGGCTCGGTACGGGCGAAGCTGGCCTCGGTCTTTCCTGAAAACGTCAATATTTATGTCAACCTGCAAAGCGCCCAGCCCGTGGCCGTTTATGTGGCCGGGAACGTGCCCAATCCGGGCCGCTATGCCGGCGGCCCGCAGGATTCCGTCATGTCCTACCTTGACCGGGCCGGGGGCATCCTCCCGGAACAGGGCAGCTACCGGAACATCAAAATCCTGCGCGGCCAACAGGTCATCGGACGGGTGGATCTCTACAACTACATGATGCGCGGGGAACTGCCGCATATCCGCCTCAAAGACGGAGACACCATCCTAGTGGAGCCCTTCGGCATGTCCGTGGCCGCCTACGGCCTGCTGCGCCAGCCCGCCCGCTATGAGTTCAGAGGCGCGGCCAGCGGGAAAGACCTGCTGAACTACGCCCTGCCCATGAACGGCGTTTCCCACGTCAGCGTGGGCGGCATGCGCAACGGCGAACCGTTCAACGTCTATGTGACCCTGCATGACTTTCGCAGCCTTCAGCTTGCGGACGGCGACCGCGTGGAGTTTGTGGCCGACACGCGGGGCAGGACCATCATGGTGGCCGCGTCCGGGGCCATCCACGGCGCTTCGCGTTTCCCGGTGCTCAAACAAACCAGGCTGAAGACGCTGCTGGAATATATCGCGGTGGAACCGGAGCTTGCGGACATCAAGTCCATCTACATCCGCCGCAGGAGCGTGGCCGCCGAGCAGAAAGTCATCCTCACGGATGCCCTGCGCCGCCTGGAACAGAGCGCGTTGACCGCCACCTCCGCTTCCGTGGACGAGGCCGGCATCCGGGTGAAGGAAGCCGAGCTGATCCAGAACTTCGTGCAGCGGGCCTCAAAGCTGGAGCCGGACGGCGTGCTGGTCGTGTCCCGCGGCGGCAGGATTTCCGACGTGCTGCTGGAGGAAGGCGACGAGATCATCATCCCCCGGAAAACGGACGTGGTCCACGTCTCCGGCGAAGTGCTCATCCCCACCGCCGTGACCTGGGAAAAGGGCCTCTCCCTGAAAGGCTACCTCAGCGGCGCGGGCGGCCTGTCCGATCGCGCGGATACGGACAATATCCTGATTGTCGGCCTGAACGGGGAAGTCGCCCACGCCAAGGGACAGCCCATCGAACCCGGCGACCGCATCCTGGTCATGCCCAAGTTTGATTCCAAAAACCTGCAGCTGGTCAAGGACGTGACCCAGGTGCTCTACCAGATGGCTGTGGCCGTCAAGGTCGCCGTGGGGCTGTGAGGAAACAGAATATGAAAATTTCCGTCATCGTCCCCATCTACAATATGGAAAACTTTATTGCACGGACAATTTCCTGTCTGAAGGCTCAAGATGAACCGAATTTAGAATTTCTTCTTGTCAATGACGGTTCCACGGATTCCACGCTTTCATTGATGCAGGAAATGTGCGCGGGAGATGCCCGCTTTCATATATTCACCACAGAAAATAGAGGATATGGCCATGCCTGCAACTTCGGAATCAGGCAAGCTGCTGGAGATTTTTTTGCTATTTTTGAGCCGGATGACCATATCACCCATGATTTCTATTCTAACCTTCGCCAAATTGCCGAGCACTACATACAGGCTGATATTATTAGATACAATGGAATATATCGCCATGAAAATGGCACATCCCGCATTCTGTATCACTGGGAACAAGATTTTACAGGAAGGATTCTTGACAAATTCGCCCTGAAAAGATTCTGGCGCTCTCACCCTTCTGTTTTTAATGGCATATACCGAAAAAGTTTTATCTTACAAAAATCTGTATTTTTTTGTGAAACACCAAGCGCATCGTTTCAAGACGCCATGTTCATGGTTTCTCTGTTCTATTCTAACCCTTCAATATATATAATAAATGCTATCAAATACACATATACGATGCATAATATGCAGTCAACAAAATTTGTAAATGATAAAATAGATTTTGTTATTAATGCATGGAATATAGAAGCAGACTGGATATCAAGCAATGGTTTTATAGATTACGATTTCTTTCTATATAAAGTGTTCATTCAAATGAATAGCCTTATAAAAAAAGTATCTTCTGAAAACAAAGATAAACTTATACGGAACTTTAAACGCTTGAACAAAGGAAAAATATATCTCAGCACTAATATCCCGACAATAAAACAAAAAATACAATATGCCTTGGTATGATCTTTCACTTGCACGGATGGAGTAACTTTATGGACATTTTTCAGTTTGTGGACAGATTGTCTCCTGAACCCTGCCTGATAGGTGATGAACTCTACATTGGGGAGGGAAAATGGTTTCGGTGGGATCGAATCCAGTTCTCCCCCTTGGATGTCGCTTTTCTGAAAAAAATTTACGGCGACTGCTTTTCCCTGTCTTTGCATTTTGTCGGCAAACTTTTGATCAAAGCCGGTGTCAGCGCTGAGGGAAAATCCTTTGTCTGGTGCGGAGAAAAAACGGTCGAGGCCCGCAGGCCAAGCAAGAATATATTCGAAATAGACCTGAGCAGAGTTCAGTCCGGCACACTTGAGATCAGCCTGTATGCGCTGGAAGAAAGTGCTGTCTTTGACGGCACTCCTGTTGCCGCCGAAAAAGAAATCCGCCCTGAATATGTACTCTATGATTTTCTGTCCCCCACATATGAATTATGTTGTGAAGAGCCACTATACTACCGGTTTGCCGGAGAACGCGCCTACTATTCCTTCGAGGACAAATGCGTTCATCTGAAGAAAAATTCTTCCGTAGACTTACTGACCTACTTCAATGCCTTCAGCGCCGTAAAGTGGCAAAGCTATACCAATGTAGATCATCTGTCGATGTATCTCGATTTTGCAGGCGAAGCGCGGGCCGAGGTTATCCATATCTGCGAAGCGGGGAAAAGGGTTCTCACTTCATGGAAAGTGAAAGCCGACCGACGGGCCACACTGGAATTGCCGTTCGGCACTTATCCCGATACCGGCATCATCGGCCTGTGCATTCATGCCGAACGGGAGTGCGTCCTGTACGGCGGAGGATACCTGACGGATGCCCCTGAAACCCAGCCCGTGCGCCTTGGCATCGGCATCACCACCTTCCGCCGCGAGGAAGCTGTCAAGGCGTCCGTGGCCCGGCTGGGCAAGGCCATTGCCGCGCATCCCCTCTATCACGACCTCATCGACATAACCGTGGTCGACAACGGGCAAACCCTTGCTCCTGAAGATGTCCCCGCCGCACACTTGATTCCAAACAAAAATCTCGGCGGGACGGGCGGCTTTATGCGCAGCCTTATCCATTATCAGGAGGGAGAGACATACACCCACTGCCTGTTCATGGACGATGACGCCAGCTGCGAAGCGGGCTCGCTCTTTCGCAGCATGTCTTTCATGCGGCATGCCCGAGACCCCAAGACCTCATTAAGCGGCGCGATGTTGTATGAAAATATACAGTTCCTGCAATGGGAAAACGGCGCATGGTTTGATGGGGGATGCCATTCGCTGAACCGCAACCTGGATTTACGTGATCCGCAAAACCTGCTTCTGAATGAAAAGGAGAGTGTAAAACAAATTTACGGCGCATGGTGGTTCTTCTTCTTTCCCATCCATGCGGTGAAACAATACGCATTCCCGTTTTTTGTGCGCGGCGATGATATCGATTTTTCCTATTCAAATGACTTCAGGGTCGTTTCGCTGAATGGCATTTCCTGCTGGCAGCAGGATTTCAAAACCAAGGAAAACGCCATGACGGCGTATCTCTTTTTGCGCAGCCATGTAGTACATCATTTGACCATTCCCTCTCTAAAATGTCCTTTCCGCAAGGTATGGAACATTCTCTGGGGGCATTTCACGGCCTATAACAACTCCTATTTCTACGGCACCGCCGCCTGCGTGAACCTGGCCATTACGCATGTATTGGAGGGACCGTCATTCTGGGAAAAAAACATGGTTCCAGTGGATATCCTCAAAAAAATAAAGGAACTTTCCGCTTGTGAACAGCCTGTCCCCTACACGGAAGAAGAAAAACGGGAACTGGTATTTGCGGACAGGAATATAAAAACGCGAGTATTTCCGGCTTTCCTCCGCAGTATCAGCCTGAACGGCCACCTTCTGCCGGGCGGCATGATACGCCATACACCCAAGGATATGATTTACAAGTGGATGACGCCCAACCGCAACCGCGTATACATGCGTGACCAGATCATCATGCTTGATGAAGTTACCAGAAAAAAAACGGTACTCAAGCGTGACCCGCTCCATTACTTCAGGAATCTTTTTACCTTCCTGCGCCTGAACATCACATTCGCCCTGCGTTACACTACGTTGCGTGAACAGTATGCGCAGGGGGCAAAGCCTCAGTCCACCAGAGAGTTCTGGAAAAAGCATTTTGGAGAATAGACATGGCAAAAAAAACTCTTTTTTTAGGAAACGATGTTGCCGTTAGATATACAGGTAACGGTACAAGATACAATGTTATTGTATTTAGATGTGCAGGAAATCTTCCCCTGATAATGAAGAATGGGCGCGTTATCCCTGCTACATGGCCACACTTTCTTAACTTGGAAGGTTTTTTTGCATCCGATGAGGTTAATGAAATCTATGTGGATGCATTCCATCAACATTTGTATCAGACACCGGAAATGGCAGAGGCCATGAGGGCCATCAAAAGTGTGCTGACCAACTCCTCCGTGAATGTAACGTTTGGCCTATCTATGGGAGCCTTTGGAGCCATTGAATTCTCTAAAGAATTGAATGCGACTTTTATTGCATTGTCGCCTTCAGCGACATATTCTGGGCTACTTCCAATCTCCAGCAGATCTCAGGCATTATTGGATGAATATCATTATGCACCTTCAAATATTGAAAAAGGATTATGTAAAGAATGTAATGGGTATGTGTTCGTTGATTGTAAACATGCTGTAGATAAAATCCATGCTTATTATATAAAAAATCATACAAAATGTCAGATTTTAAACGAGCCCTTTTGGGGGCACTCTAATGCCAATAAGCTTAACGAGATAATTAAACTCAATGATCTTGTATATCAAATTCTTCATAAAACATTTGATATTACTAGTATAAAACAAAAAATGCATAATGCTTACTATAGCAATGCACATCCAAGATATGTTTATTTTCTCATACAAACTTTTTTTGAAAAAAAAATAGATAAAGATTTATATACATTTCTTTCAGAGCATATTGATATAAACAAATTATCACATATACATGCTGCTATAGAAAAATTAAGAGAAATAAATAAATTAGAATATTTAAAACAGTTTACACAAATTGCTTATGAGAAAAATCCAAAAAATACTAAGACAAAACTTTTTATCGATGAACTAAATGCATATGAAAAATTTGTTATTAATATGGATAAAGACTCACAATATTTTTTTGAAAAACTTTATTTAGAAAATAAATGTAGTGAAAATATTTATTTACTCTATTCCATCAATTTAGAATTATTAGGAAATATTTCAAAAGCAATAGATGTATTACATAAAGGAATTTCACGATTCCCAAATAGTTCATCTTTACATTTACAATTAAATTACATGAAAAAACGATCAATGTTTATGGAATATGTTTCAAATTCAAAATCATTATATGGATACTATACAGTAATTGATAAGCAAATATATAAAATTGTAAATCCAAACATGGATAAAATTCAAGATGCTGTGTCCTTCAAAAATATTATAACAGGAAATTATATTAGACATCAATTTGGAAAAATAAAATCTCATCCATTTGAAAATAAAAATCTTTATAAACTTGATTCGACTTTTTTAATATATAAAACAAAAAATAGTAATTTCTGTTTTAAATGTTGTAATATAACATTATCAAATCATTTTATTTTAAGAGATAAATCATTTTACAAAATATCTCCTTTTAATATGGATAGTAAAATTAATTCTATAGAATTTTCCATCTTCAAATATATTTAATGATATAATATACCATTATATAGGAAAAAATAATGACAAATATTCTCGAATATCTTGATAGCTCTGCAAGACTCTTTCCCAATAAGATTTTTCTGAAAACACCTCAAGAAGAAATAACATTTAAGCAGTTTCGTGAAGTCTGTCAAAAAGAAGCCTCGTATATTACCAAATACTATCAGTATGAAAAGAAACCTATTCTGATAAGTAGTACAAGGAGTATACAGACTGTTATCGACATGATAGCCGTCGTGATGAGCGGAAATTACTATATTCCTATCGATTTGACACAACCTAATGATAGAATTCATTCATATATCAATATTTCAGGATCATCATTGGCCATTGCTAATGAATTTGACTTAAAAAAATTTCAATCTATATCTAGTAACATCCAATTTATTTGTAATTCAAAAATAAAAGATACACACATAAATTATTCTATACTTGATAATATAAGACAAAAATCATGCCCTGCCGATCCTCTTTATGGAATATTTACATCAGGATCCACAGGTATTCCAAAATGTGTTTTAGCTTCTCATAATGCTGTTATGACATTTATAAATAACTTTACAGAAATTTTTAATTTTACAAATGATACTATACTAGGAAATCATTCAACATTTGATTTCGATGCTAGTGTTAAAGATATATACTCAGCAATGAAAACTGCATGTACAGTACATATTTTTCCAAAAAATTTTCTTCTATTCCCTATAAAGATGATAGAATATATTAATAAACATAATATTAACACCGCAATATTCTCTGTTCCTGTGCTCAAATTTATAAAAAAATATGATCTTCTTGGTCAAGGTTACATTCCTCACTCCATTAAAAAAATTCTATTTAGTGGAGAAGTTATGCCAAGTTCTCTGCTTAACTATTGGATAAAATATCTTCCAACAGCCGAGTATGTAAATCTATATGGTCCGACGGAGTCTACCTGTAATTGTACGTACTGGATATGCGACAG
Source organism: Bilophila sp. T19-St14 (assembly GCF_059728385.1). Classification (NCBI taxonomy): domain Bacteria; kingdom Pseudomonadati; phylum Thermodesulfobacteriota; class Desulfovibrionia; order Desulfovibrionales; family Desulfovibrionaceae; genus Bilophila; species Bilophila sp. T19-St14. Next base: position 211,689 of record NZ_BAAGFT010000001.1, on the reverse strand, counting down.
AGAAATCCCTAACGATCAACCGGTACCCATTGGAAAAAAATTTCCACATCACGATATTATATTGCTTAATGAAGAGAATGAACTAGTTGAAGGTGATGAAATTGGTGAAATTTGTGTCCGGGGACCCGCTCTAGCTCTCGGTTATTTAAATAATAAAGAAAAGACAAATGAAGTCTTCATTCAAAATCCACTTAATAAAGAGTATAATGACATTATTTATCGAACCGGAGATCTTGGAAAATATCACACTGACGGCAATTTGCTCTTTTTAGGCAGAAAAGATACACAAATTAAATATAATGGACATCGTATAGAATTATGTGAAATTGAATTATGTGCTAGACAAATTTTAGAAGTAAAAGATGTTTTTTGTTTTTTTGATCAAGTTAAAGATGAAATAATTCTTGTATACTCGAGCGATATTGAGTGTTCTGAAGATATTATTGCTTACATGCGTAGTAAACTTCCTTCTTGGATGATTCCACGAAAAATACACCATATGAAAGACTTACCAATCAATAGTCGCCTAAAAATAGATAGAATTGCAATAAAAAAAATGTTTTTAAAGGATATATAACATGTTTCATATGAAAAACATTAGCACAATAGATGATTTTATTACCAACAAACAATATAAATCAATTTGTACTGTACCATCTTTAAGCACTTTATATAAAGAAATTAATTTGGGTAATGTATATTATACATATACTCCTAATAATTTTTATATACTTATTGATCGTGGTGATTGGTCAGATTTTTATTTTTACATAAATTCATCTAACGAGACAATTCCTTCAGAAGCACTATTAAAACCACTAATTTCAACGTTTATAAGAAATAATACTTCAAAAAACAGTATTTCCCCAATATGTATAGATTTTTTTAAAAAAAATAATTTTAACAAACGTATTATTTATCAGTATTTTGTCAATACAACACTTGCAGAGGTAGTATGCTCAAATTTCCCTAAAAATATATATTATATTGATAATGCAAATCTTGTAGATTTCACATCAATCAAAGATATTATTTTCCGTTATTTAAAGAGATTAGGGAGATTGATTCCTACAGACGAAGAAATTATTGAACAAATTCAAAATAAAGAAATTTTTGTTGTTCGTACAAAAGGAGATAATGATGTTATCGCCATAAAAATGATTAAATACACTGGAAAAACTGCAGCAGATCATGGTATTGCAGTTGATGAACACCACCGGGGAAATCAGATTGCCAAAGCGCTGACAATTCAATCTTTCCAAAAAATAAAAAAACGGAATTGTATCCGTACTGACGCATGGATTGAGCAAACAAATACTATTTCAATAAAATTGCATTTACAGTGTGGATATATCGCAAATGAGCGATACATGATTAAGTATATACAAAACAACTAAATAGATAAGGTAAATATTATGGAAAAATTATATAGTCTTCTTTCCAACATTAGATCAGATATCGATTTTAAAAATGAAGAAGCCCTAATTGATGATGGTCTACTTGATTCTGTAGATATTTTAACTATTGTTACTGCAATATCTGAAGAATTTAAAATTAATATACCTATTACATATATTATACCAGAAAATTTTAACTCTGCTGATGCGATGTTCAAGATGATTTCATTATTGAAAAAGTAAACTTTTATATTTCTAGATAAATGTGAATAATAATCATTAGAAAAGTATAATGAGGTGAAATATTAAAATATATATTATCGGCGCAGGCATTTGGGGCATTACCCTTGCCGAGCGCATCGCCACGGTGATGAAGCAGCCTGTCACCATCATCGACAAACGCGACCATATCGGCGGCAACTGCCACTCCTCGTTGGATGAAGAGACGGGCATAGAGTGCCATCGCTACGGCTCGCACATCTTCCATACCTCACTTCCGCAGGTGTGGGAGTATATCAACAAGTTCGGGGAGTTCACCAGCTATCAGCACAAGGTGTTCATCACCTATCAGGGCAAGGCCTATACCATGCCCATCAACCTGAGCACCATTAATGCCTTTTATGACAAAAACTTTCGGCCTGCGGAGGCTGCGGCGTTTCTGGAAGCGGAAATAGCCCGCGACCACATTGCAGAGCCAAAGAATCTGGAAGAAAAGGCTATTTCCTTGATCGGCCGCCCTTTATATGAGGCGTTCATCAAGGGCTATACCCACAAACAGTGGGAACATGACCCACGGGAGCTGCCCGCGTCCATCATCAGCCGCCTTCCGTTCCGCACAACCTATAACGCCAACTATTTCAATGATACATGGCAGGGAGTGCCGAAAGACGGCTACTTCAGCATCTTCAAACGCATGTTGGACAATCCGCTCATCACGGTGAAGCTGAACTGCGAGTACGAGAGCATCAAGTCGCAGATTCCCGCCGACTGCACGGTGATTTACACCGGTATGCCGGATCAGCTCTTCCAGTACAAATATGGAGAACTTGAATGGCGCTCCCTGCGCTTTGAATGGGAAACACTGCCTGTGCAGGACTATCAGGGAACTACAGTGATGAACTATGCGGACGTGGAAGTGCCTTTCACTCGTCTGCATGAATTCAAACACTATCACCCGGAGCGCAAGGAGCCTTTTGCGCTGAACAAGACAGTCATCTGCCGCGAATACTCCAAAACCTACAAAAAAGGCGATGAAGCCTATTATCCCGTGAACAACACGCGCAACACGGAGATGTATGCGAAATACGCGGAAGAGGCGGCAAAAACGCCGAATCTCATCCTTGGCGGCCGCCTTGGTGCGTACCGCTACTGGGATATGGACAAGGCTATTGCCGACGCGCTTCATGTATTTGAAACCCGTATCAATCCGATAAAAACGGCCCTATAATTTATTGAGATACCATCTTAAATACAACTGGGAACTCTGCGCAGGCGGAAAGGAAAAGGGAGGAGGCAAGAGTGAGGGTTCGCAAGGTGGTTATTCCCGTGGCGGGATGGGGAACGCGTTCACTTCCAGCAAGCAAAAATATCCCCAAGGAAATGTTGCCTATTTATGACAAGCCCGTCATTCAGCATGTTGTGGAAGAAGCCGTGAGGGCGGGAATACGCGACGTCGTGTTTGTGACCAGCAGAAGCAAGGCCGTCATTGGGGATCATTTCGATTATAATCTTCAGTTGGAAGAAGTACTGGCAAAGGCTGGAAAAACGGCGCTACTCCACAAAGTAAGAGATACGGCGGAGATGATTGATGTCATAGAAGTCCGCCAGAAAAAACAGCTTGGCCTCGGCCATGCCGTTTCGTGTGCCCGTGCGGTCGTGGGGAATGAGCCTTTTGCCGTTATGGTGGGAGACGACTTCATCACGGGGGATGGCGCGGGGCTCGAACAGCTGGTTCAGACGGCTGAAAAATACAACATGCCGGTAGTGGGAGTGATGGAAGTCCCTGCCGATCGGATTAACAGATATGGCATGGTGAAAGGCGATGAGATCGCGGATGGGGTATTTCGGATTTCCGAGATGGTGGAAAAGCCAGCCGTCGGAACGACGGACGCCAGACTTGCCATTGTAGGACGTTACGTATTGCCGCCAGATCTATTCAACTATTTGAGCAACAGCGAACCGGGATATGGAGGGGAACTTCAGCTTACCGATTCTTTGGCGGCGCTGGCTAAAGATCGCGGCATGCTGGCCGTGCGCATGAAAGGAACTCGTTTCGACGCGGGTGACTGGGTGGACTACCTTTGCGCCAATATCTTTTTTGGCCTTCGGGACGAGTCGCTGCGTGCAGCGCTGCGGGAAAAACTTCAGCAACTCTCTCTGATGTAAGGGGAGTACGGACATAACGTAATGCTGAAATTCTTCTCCCGCTCCCTTAAACACAACCAAGCGGTCAGGCCTTTCCTAAAGCAAGAAGCTTCAAGGGGAGAAATGCTGACTGCTGGCTGGGGCCACAAGCCCACAGCGGACAAGGCCCGTCGCTATGCCGCTCAACATAACCTCCCCTACATCGCGCTTGAGGACGGCTTTCTGCGCTCCCTTGACCTTGGCTGCAAGGGGGCACAGCCGCTCTCTCTGGTGGTGGACCATACGGGCATCTATTATGACGCCGGAGAGCCGTCCGATCTGGAAAATCTGCTCAATGCTTCCGGCTGGGAAACGCCGGAGCTGTTGGATTCCGCCCGGCGCGCCATGCGGGACATCATTCGGCATAATCTGAGCAAGTACAACCACGCTCCCGATGCGCCGCAAGGTCTGTGGGAGACAACACCGGCTCCTCGTGTACTGGTTCTCGACCAGACTGTGGGCGATGCCAGCGTCACGTTGGGCGGTGCGGATGAGGCCACGTTTCGGGGCATGCTGGAAGAAGTCCTGACGGCATATCCGCTTTCCCATGTCCGGGTAAAAACGCATCCTGATGTCATTGCCGGGAAAAAGCGCGGCTATCTTTCAGACCATGCCGCCAAGCTCGGCGTGCGGGTCATTGCGGAAGATTATGCGCCGCTCTCCCTGCTGGCCGGGGCGGATGTAGTCTACACGGTCACCTCCCAGATGGGTTTTGAGGCGCTCATGCTCGGCAGGGAAGTCCATTGCTTCGGCATGCCCTTCTATGCCGGATGGGGACTGACCAGGGACAGGCAGACCTGCCCACGCCGCCAGCGGAAACGGAGCCTTGAGGAAATCTTTGCCGCCGCCTACCTGCTGTATGCCCGGTATGTGAATCCTATATGCGGCGAACGCTGCGACATCCATGACGTCATCGGCCTGCTGGCCGAACAGCGAAAGCAGAATGAGCGCAACCGCCGTTTCCATGCCTGCGTGGGGTTTCCGTGGTGGAAACGGCCCTATGCGCGGGCCTACCTGCACTCCACCGGCGGTGAAACGACATTTTTCCGGGACGAAAAACGGGCCGTCCTTTCGGCATGGGCCAACGGCGGGGAAATCGTCGCATGGTCATCCGGTGTGGATGCATCGCTGCAAAAGGAATGTGACGATGCGGGAGTCACGCTGGCACGCATGGAGGACGGATTCATCCGCTCCGTGGGGCTGGGTTCGGATTTCAACTGGCCCTATTCCCTGGTGGTGGACAGAAAGGGCATTTATTACGATCCTTCCCGGCCCAGCGAACTGGAAGACATCCTCAACGCCATGCCGGAACACCCCGACCGTGCCGCGCTGCTGGAACGCGCCGCCGCCCTGCGCGCCCTGATTCTGGAAAAGGGGCTGACCAAATACAATACCGGCTTCCGCGCCGCTCTGCCGCCAAAGTTTCCGGAAGGAAAAAAGATCGTCCTCGTGCCGGGGCAGGTGGAAGACGACGCCTCCGTGCGCTGCGGCGGCTTCGGCATGGCCAATCTGGATTTGCTGCGGGCCGTGCGGGAAGCCAGGCCGGACGCCTTCATCGTCTATAAGCCCCACCCGGATGTGGAGCGGGGCAACCGCCAGGGTGCGATCCCCGAAACGGAAACCCGGCGTTATGCGGACGCCACACTGCGCGGCTATCCTATGGGCCGCCTGCTTTCCTTGATCCATGAGGTGCATACCCTGACTTCACAGACCGGCTTTGAGGCCCTGTTGCGTGGGGTCAAAGTATGCACCTACGGCGGGCCGTTCTACGCGGGATGGGGGCTGACGGAAGACAAACAATCCTTCCCCCGCCGCAAGGCTCGCCTGAATCTGGATGAACTGGTGGCCGGAGCCTTGCTGCTCTACCCTTCTTATTACGACTGGCAGACGGAAAATTTCTGTCGGGCGGAGGATGCCTGCCGCCGTCTGCTCCAGCCGGACGGCCAGATGCGGGGCCGTGTCTGGGCGCGGCTTGCCTCTGCCGCACGCGGCTTCCTGCGGAGGATGGGACGATGAAAACCCATCTCTTTCTCCAGGGGCCGCACGGCCCCTTTTTTCGGCGTCTTGGGCGGGCGCTGGCCCGTCAGGGGGATACGGTCATCCGCGTCAACTGCTGCGGCGGCGACGTGGTGGACTGGCCCCGGCCCCACACCCGGCTGTTCAGGAAAAAGCCCACGGTCTGGAGCGAATGGATTGCCCGGCTCATGGATAAGGAACAGGTGACGGATCTTCATGTATTCGGGGACTGGCGGCCATTGCACCGGGAAGCCGTCCTGCTGGCCAAAGTCCGGGGTATCCGTATTTGGGCCTATGAGGAAGGCTATCTGCGCCCGGACTATATCACAATGGAACAGGGCGGCGTGAACGGCCTTTCCTCCCTGCCGCACACAAGGGAAGACATGGCGGAACTTGCCGCCCGATGCCCGGACGTTCCTGAAGCCCGGAAAGTCGGTAACCCCCAGGCCGTCAAGACATGGCGGGCCATCGCCCATTATGCGGGAACCATCTTTCTCTGGCCGTTTTTCCGGCATTTTCAGACACACCGCCCCCAAAGCGCCAGCCGGGAAGTCTGGGGCTGGTTTCTTCGTGTGTTGAGCCGCCCCGCACGGCGAAAGCACTCTGCGCAGGCCCTTCGGGCCGCGTACCGCTCGCATGCGCCCTACTTCCTCTTTCCCCTCCAGCTCGACGCCGACTCGCAGGTCCGCCGCTATTCGCCCTACAGCGGCATGAAGGAGGCCATCGCCTGCGTGCTGACTTCCTTTGCCCGAAGCGCCCCGGCGGATACCCATATCCTCATCCGCAATCACCCTCTGGACAACGGCCTTATCGACTATGCGGGCTTCATCGCCGCATTCGCCGCGGCCTGCGGCATCAGCGACCGGGTACACTTCATCGAGGGCGGCAAGGCGCACCAGATGATGGACAAAAGCCTTGGTGTGGTGGTTCTGAACTCCACCATAGGGATTTCCGCCCTGCGTCAGGGCAAGCCGGTCTACTGCGTGGGCACATCCATCTACGCCATGCCCGGCCTGGCGGCGAACAGCGCGGAAATGCCGCTGGATGCCTTCTGGAACAATCCTCGTGGCCCGGAAGACGTCGCACTGGCGGACTTTGAACGGGTACTCAAGACGCATGCCCTGGTCAACGGAAGTTTTTATACCCAGGAGGGCATCCGCGTGGCCATCAGCGGTATTCTGCAAAGGCTGGACAGCAATTAAGGGAGTACTTGTTGGGAGGGCTTCTATAAAAGGGCCCTGGATTCCTGCGTCGACAAAAACTGACGCTGGCACGGCGTGTTACAGCGCCCTGCACGGTTGCCACATAGAGATTTTACCCATGCCCCGGCCCACCGCCAGAGGATCGGAACCAACCGTTAATGCTGTTAAACACTAGGTCGTGTCGTCAATTAGATATAATTAACTGTAAAAATATTTTAAATAATTTAAAGTTACTATATGTAAAATGGCGACATAACCTAGAACAGCCTCATAGCCAAGGTGATGGACAGAGCCACAATTAAATGTTTCACAGCAGTACTCTTTTTCTGAGGGAGCTGTCAGAGCATAAGGTTGTCTCATCCCCAAGCATGGTGAAACTACAGCATTTTTATCCATTTTCCCATCGGTGGAATCTATGGCTAAGGTATTTTATTGGTTATTCCTCTGGAACTTCAAGAAAAAAGCACGGTTCTGTCATAGCATATGGTTATTTCTTATCATTAATATACTGAAAATATATACTTTTTTAAATTTCTCCGCTGATAAGCTCCATGGTTGGGGGATTTTATTGCTTATTTCTTTAGGTCGTGTCGTTAATCATATATAACATATTGATATTATTTAACTATTTTAAATTCACAAAAAATATTTCAAATAATTATATGCAAGATGACGACACAACCTAAAATTTCAAGAAATAAAGCATCAACCGTTTTCTATGACACAACCCAAAGCACCAGCCTTCTTCTGTGGCACCGCCTTTCCGAATTTCGCCGCGTCGGTAAAGATAGGCGGGAAATGAAGGTGAGGATGATGAGGAATTTTTTCTAGGGGGGTTCCGCCGTGGGACGTTCGCATAGCTGGTTCTTGCCGATTTTCGGCAGTTATGACCTAGCTTGTGGTACAGAGTGGCACACTTTGCTCTCATGCAGGGCTTTTCAGTCCTTCACGCAACGACTTCAAACAAAAAAGCCGTCACAGCATGTACTGTAACGGCTTAAAATATGGTGCGAAGGGGAGAACAGATTATGAATGTATTTATTTGTTTTTATTGAAGTAAAAAATATAAAAATTTTTCATACCAACGTCCATACCAACAAACTGGAATTATTATCGGAGTTCTGGTCTGAGCCCCCTTGTTCAGAGTCTTGCGCTACAGGGCTTTGTCTCTCTCTTGTCGCCTCAAATTCCGCCTGTTATGATGGGGAACAAGCGCCAGGAAGCTGTAAAAATGTCTTATACTCCCATATTCATAGACCGTGAAGCCCTGACTATTATGGGCGTCCCCTTTCCCTCACTGGAAGCTTGGGAAAGTGCGGCGGCGGCCATCGGTTCAAATATGTTCGAGGGCTATGAGCCAACCAGGCGGGGTATTGAGATCATCAGCGTCTATATGACCGATAAAATCAGCTTTGATACGTTTATTCGAGCGGCAGTGGATAAAGCGTATGCGGAAGAGCATTGAACGAAGCAGCCAGAAACAGGGGTTACCACAGCCTCTCCTTGCTTCGGATGAAATTGGATGAATGATCGGCTTGACGAAATGGATGTTTTTGGGTGAATTTGTGGATATGCTTACGGTGGATACCCTGAACATCACCCCGGAGATGCTCCGGCTTATCGCCCAGATTGACGAATTCAAGGGCGCATGGAAGGCGTTGGGCACTCTGGCTCCGGAACGGCTTACCGCGTTGCGCCGGGTGGCCACCATCGAAAGCGTAGGATCCTCCACGCGTATTGAAGGCAGCAAACTTTCTGACCGCCAGGTGGAAAGCCTGCTGGCGAGGCTCTCCATCCATACCTTTGCCTCGCGCGATGAGCAGGAAGTGGCTGGGTACGCGGAAACCATGGAGCAGATTTTTCAGTCGTGGGAGCATATTCCCTTGACAGAAAATCATATCCACCAACTTCACCGGGACTTGCTCCGCCACAGCGACAAAGACGAGCGCCACCGGGGTCAGTATAAACATGCTCCCAACAGTGTGGCCGCTTTCGATGCTCACGGGCGACAAATAGGCATTGTCTTTGAAACCGCCTCGCCCTTTGACACGCCCCGGCTCATGCAGGAGCTTGTGGAGTGGACAAATGCCGCGTTTGACGCACGGGAGCTTCACCCCTTGCTCATTATCGGCATGTTTGCCGTATGCTTCTTGGCCATTCATCCCTTTCAGGACGGCAACGGCAGACTCTCCCGCATTCTGACCACACTTTTGCTGCTTCGGTGCGGGTATGTCTATACGCCCTACAGTTCATTGGAAAGCGTCATAGAGAACAGCAAAGAGGGCTATTATCTCGCCTTGCGACAAACACAGACGAGCCTCCGAACGGATTCGCCAGACTGGCAGCCTTGGCTGCTTTTCTTCCTCCGGGCCTTGCACCAGCAGATGAAGCGTCTTGAAAGGAAGATGGAGCAGGAGCATATTGTTATGGCCGCCCTGCCGGAACTTTCTTTGAAAATTCTGGACTATGCCCGTGAGCATGGACGTGTGACGGTGAAGGACATGGTCACTCTTACTGGAGTGAGTCGGAATACACTGAAAGAGCATTTTCGCAAGCTGCTGGCCAGTGGACAACTTGCCATGCAAGGGAAGGGTCGTGGAGCGTGGTATGCATATACGCGAATCTAATGCTGGTAGGCAGGTCAAATCCCGCTTTGAGGGAATAACTTCTCATTCTTGCTGTCATGAATGGCGGAAGATTGCCTTTCCTTACTGATGTCATTAAGAGGGGAACATCATGCTGCGCTTCGAAGATATTGCAACCGGACAGATTCTGACGGGAGTGGAACAGGGAAAATGCAGTGAAGTCATAATGCTGCAAATTATCAGCGTAAATTCCGCAACTCTTTTCTATAAAAACGATGACGGGAGCTTACGGGAACGTTTGTTGACGCGGGAAGACGAAGCAAACATCTCCATTGCAGAGTCGGAACGCCCTTGGAACTTTGATGTTTCCGCACAGGATTTCAAACGTGCGGCAGAGGCTTACCGTATCAGCCTTGCATACCTCTTCGATCCGATGATGGCTGTCCATACCTCCAATGTGCAACCTCTCCCCCATCAGATTACTGCGGTCTATGAGTCCATGCTTTCCCGGCAGCCTCTGCGTTTTGTTCTTGCCGATGACCCGGGTTCCGGTAAAACCATCATGGCAGGCCTGCTCATCCGTGAGCTTATCATGCGAGCCGATGCCAGACGCATACTCATTGTTTCCCCCGGCAGCCTGAGCGAGCAGTGGTATGATGAAATGTCGTCGAAGTTCGGCCTTCAGTTCGATCTCTTTGACCGCAGTATGCTGAACCTTTCCCACAGCGGCAATCCTTTTGACGATCACGATCTGCTTATCGCCCGGCTTGACCAGCTTGCCAGAGCCAGGGATCTACAGGAAAAACTTGAGCTGTCCTCCTGGGATATGGTCATTGTGGATGAAGCCCACAAAATGTCGGCTTCTTTTTTCGGCAACAGGATCAATGAGACACAGCGCTTCAAGCTGGGCAAGATGCTGGGCAAACGCACACGGCATCTTCTGCTCATGACGGCCACACCTCACAATGGCAAGGAGGAGGACTTTCAGCTCTTCCTTTCTCTTCTGGATACGGAACGCTTTTATGGAAAGTTTCGTGAAGGAAAAACCGCGAAAGTGGATGTCAGCGACATCATGCGGCGCATGGTCAAGGAAGACCTTGTTAAATTTGACGGCACGCCGCTCTTTCCTGAACGCAAGGCTTACGCTTTGAATTATCATCTGTCGGAGCTGGAGCATAACCTTTATGAGGCGGTCACCCGTTATGTGAAAGAAGAAATGGGAAAAGCCGATCACCTGCAGGGCAGTCACCGCGGACGGGTAGGTTTTGCCCTGACCGGTCTGCAGCGGCGTCTCGCTTCCAGTCCTGAAGCTATCTGCCAGACGTTGTGCCGCCGTAAGAAAAGACTGGAAAACAGACTGGAAGAACTGGCTCACAAGCACGAAACAACGCTGTCATGGAATTTTTCCGAACTCCCGGAAGATGCTTGGGAACTGGAAGAAGCGCTTGACGCCGCAGAGTTCGAACAGGCGGAAGAAAAGCTTGTGGATCAGGCAACGGCGTCACAAACACGCCTGGAGTTGCAGGCGGAAATTGAAGTTCTGAAGGCGCTGGAGGCACAGGCAAAAGAAGTGGTGCTTTCCGGCAAGGACAAAAAATGGGATGAACTCTCTCAACTGCTTCAGCAAAACGAGCTCATGCGCGACAGCGAAGGGTTCCAGCGCAAGCTCATTATTTTTACGGAATACAAGGATACGCTGATCTATCTTGCCGAGCGCATCCGCAATCTTCTGGGGGGGGCGGACGCCGTAGTCACCATTCACGGCGCAGTGAACAGGGAGGAACGCCGTCATGTGCAGGACTTGTTCCGTAACGACAAAGCCGTGAAGGTTCTGGTGGCGACGGATGCCGCTGGTGAAGGCGTCAACCTTCAGAATGCCAATCTTATGGTGAACTATGACCTGCCCTGGAATCCCAATCGTCTGGAACAGCGATTCGGGCGTATCCATCGCATCGGCCAGCAGCAGACATGCCATCTGTGGAACCTCATCGCCTGCGGCACACGGGAAGGTGAAGTCTTCCAGAAGCTCTTTGAAAAACTCGAAGTGGAAAAACAGGCTCTTGGCGGACGTGTCTTTGACATCCTCGGAGAAGTGTTTGAAGAAAAAAGCCTGAAAGACCTGCTCATTGAAGCCATCCGCTATGGGGAACAACCCGAAACGATGGACTATCTCCGCAAACGTGTGGAAGGGGCTCTGGATACGGAGCGACTGCGCTCCATTCTGAGCAGAAATGCCCTTTGCAAGGAAATGATGACGCCCGAACGGCTCTTTGCCGTCAAGGAGGAAATGGACAGAGCCGAAGCGCGAAAGTTGCAGCCCCACTATATGCGCGCGTTTTTCCTTGAAGCCTTCCAGCATTTAAAAGGGACGATACACCACAGGGAAGAGCGGCGCTATGAAATCACCTATGTGCCGGAACTACTCCGTTCCAGAGGCGATGCCCTGCGCCAGAAAAACAGCCGCATTCTCCCGCGGTATCAACGTATCTGCTTTGAAAAGGAGCAGATACAGCTTCCCTTCAGAATATCGGCCCCCATGGCGGAACTCATGCATCCCGGCCATCCTCTCATGAAAGCCGTACTGGATATTGTGCTGGAAAAAGGACGCGCTCAGCTCAAACAGGGAACCATACTTCTTGACCCGGCAGACAACGGACTGACGCCCCGCATCCTTCTTTTTCTCAGCCATGCCATACGGGAAGAAAAAAATCAGAACGCCATCGTTTCCCAGCGTGTTCAGTTCGTGGAACTGTTACAGACAGGAGAAGAAAAAAATCCCGGCTGGGCGCCGTATCTTTCCTATGAACCATTTCCAGAAGCCGACCTTCCGCTCATAAACGATATTCTGACTTCCCCATGGCTCAGTCACGATCTGGAAAAACGCGCCGTCAGCCATGCTTCCGAATACATGGCTCCGCAGCATTTTAAAGAGGTAAGCCGACGCAGAGCCGTTCAGGCAGACAAAATCCGCGACGCTGTGCGTGTTCGTCTGGCCAAGGAAGCCAGCTACCAGCAGGATCTGCTGCTGAAGTATCAGAAAATGGCAAAACAGGGGCGGGATATGCGGCTGAAAATTGACCAGACCCGTAAAATCCTTGAAGACCTGCGGGGAAGGCGTACGCTGAGAGAAGCGGAACTTGATGCCATGAAACATGTCGTCTCCACTTCCCCTGTCGTTGTGGGCGGAGCGCTTGTCATTCCCGCCGGTCTGCTGGAAGCACGCAAGGCAGGCACAGGCGCAGAAGCATTTTCTGCTGATGCTGCCGCGCGAAAGCACATAGAAACACTTGCCATGAGGGCGGTCATTCAGGCAGAACAGGCACAGGGTTGCACATGTGTCGATGTTTCTGCCCAGAACTGCGGCTGGGACATCACGAGCACTCCCCCCGGAAAGGGCGAGGATGCCATGCCGGAAGACAGGCACATAGAGGTGAAAGGTCGAGCCGCCGGGCAGACTACCATCACGGCAAGCCACAACGAAATCTGTGCCGCCCTGAACCAGAAGGACAAGTTCTGGCTGGCGGTCGTGTTTGTGGACGGCGACAGTGTGGACGGGCCGTATTATGCGCATCAGCCCTTTGCCCAGGAACCGGAAATGAGCGTGGCCAGCGTGAATTACAATATCAAAGACCTCCTTGGGATGTGAGCGATGAATATTCAATCCTTGGAAATAAAGAATTTCCGCTGCTTCAAACAAATAAGTTCGACGTTCGAAGAGGATCTCACCGTGTTCGTCGCCAAAAACGGTCAGGGGAAAAGCTCCATTCTGGACGCCACCAAAATCGCTCTGTGGCCTTATGTTTCCGGTTTTGACCTGGGCAAGCAGACCAATCTGCCCACGGGCATTGAAGTAAGCGATGTGTTCCGACTGAAAGCAGAAACGGAAAACATGGAACCCGTCCTCCCTTCTTCTATTAATGCCAGCATCTGCCTGAATGGAGAAACTGTTTTTGATTTGCCGGAACTGATTCAAGGATAACCCATGCCTGCCATCAAAACCCCGAAGAAACTCATTGAAGTAGCCTTGCCGCTGGACGCCATCAATGCCGCGGCAGCGCGTGAAAAGTCCATACGGCATGGTCATCCCAGCACGCTGCATCTGTGGTGGGCGCGTCGTCCGCTTGCCGCGGCGAGGGCTGTCATTTTTGCTCAGATGGTCAATGATCCGGGGTATGAACGTCAGTATCAGCGGGGCATGAACAAGGAAGCCGCATCCAGAGAAAGGGAACGCCTGTTCAAGATTATTGAAGATCTGGTGAAGTGGGAAAACACCACCAACGAAGATGTTCTGGAGCGGGCGCGCGAGGAGATTCGCAAATCCTGGCGGGAAACGTGCAAGCTCAACAAGGATCATCCGCAGGCTGCCGAGCTGTTCAATCCCGACAAGCTCCCAGCCTTTCACGATCCCTTCGCCGGAGGCGGAGCCTTGCCTTTGGAAGCGCAGCGCCTTGGGCTGGAGGCATGGGCTTCTGATCTCAATCCCGTGGCCGTCACCATCAACAAGGCCATGATCGAAATTCCGCCCAAATTTGCGGGACGTGCTCCGGTTGGCCCCATTCCCCCGTCCACAAAGGATGCGCTGCCCCTGAGCGAGTGGAAAGGAGCACAGGGGCTGGCCGAAGATGTGCGTCGTTATGGCCACTGGATGCGGGAGGAAGCGCAGAAACGCATCGGTCATTTGTATCCGCAGATAAAAATCACGGAAGAGATGGCTTCCGAACGCCCCGATTTGCAGGACTATGTCGGCCAGAAACTGACCGTCATTGCCTGGATATGGGCGCGCACCGTCAAAAGTCCCAACCCTGCTTTTTCGCATGTGGATGTGCCGCTGGCCTCTACCTTCGTGCTTTCCAGCAAGGCAGGAAAGGAAGCCTGGGTTCAGCCTGTGGTGGAAGGCGACAGCTACCGCTTTACCGTTCGCATGGGCAAGCCGCCTAAGGAAGCCGCATCAGGAACAACCGCAGGCAAAAGAAAAGCGTTTGTCTGTCTGTTTTCACATACGCCTATTTCCTATCACCATATCCGAAAAGAAGGACAAAACGGTCATATGGGGCAACGGCTCATGGCTATCGTAGCCGAAGGAACAAGGGGACGAGTTTATTTGTCTCCCAGTGAAGAACAGGTGGCTATAGCACAGCTGGCAAAGCCGACATGGAACCCCTCTATACAACTACCAGACAATCCACGAGATTTTAAAACTCCTAATTATGGCTTAACCACCTATGGCGATCTCTTCACGCCTCGTCAGCTTGTGGCGCTGACCACGTTTTCCGATCTGGTGCAGGAAGCCATAACCAAATGCCGCAACGATGCTCTGGCATCCGGCATGTCGGACGACGGACTGGGCCTTGAAGCCGGAGGCACAGGCGCACAGGCCTATGCGGAGGCTGTGGGGGTGTATTTGGCCTTTGCTGTGGATAGACTGGCAGATAGAAGTTCTTCTATTTGTGGATGGGATACAGGGTATACAAAAATTAGAAATACCTTTGGACGACAGGCTATTCCAATGGTATGGGACTATACAGAAGGAAATCCATTTAGTTTTTCAACTGGTAATTTCACTTCTATGGTAGCATGGATATTTGAATCTATTTTATATTTTTCAACTTATAAAAATGGAAATGTTTATCAAATTGAAGCACAAGGTGAAAATATAAGTTTTAATAAAATAATATCAACAGATCCTCCGTATTATGATAATATAGGGTATGCTGATCTGTCAGATTTTTTCTATATATGGCTTCGTCGTTCATTGCGCAAAGTTTTTCCTTCTTTGTATGCTACCATGTCTGTGCCCAAAGCAGAAGAACTGGTAGCTACTCCCTACCGACATGGAGGCAAAGAAGCTGCGGAAATTTTCTTTCTGCACGGCATGACGGAGGCTATCCGTAACTTGGCTGCTCAATCCCATCCTGCCTTCCCTGTGACCATCTATTATGCCTTCAAGCAATCGGAAACAAAAGCTGAAAAAGGCACTTCCAATACCGGTTGGGAAACCTTTCTGGAGGCGGTGCTGAGCGCCGGATTTGCCATTTGTGGTACATGGCCCATGCGCACAGAACTTGGCAATCGTATGATCAGTTCGGGCACCAACGCCCTTGCCTCTTCCATCGTTCTTGTCTGCCGGAAGCGCCCGGAGGATGCTCCCAGCATCAGCCGCAGGGAATTTCTGCGGGAACTGAACGACGTGCTGCCCACGGCCTTTGATGAAATGACGCGAGGCGGCGTGAACTCGCCCGTGGCTCCTGTGGACCTTTCTCAGGCCATCATCGGCCCCGGCATGGCGGTATTCAGCAAATACAAGGCCGTGCTGGAAGCCGACGGCTCCCCCATGAGCGTGAAAAATGCCCTGCGCATCATCAACCGCTTTTTCGGTGGAGAAGACGATTTTGACAACGACACCATGTTCTGCCTGAGCTGGTTTGAAAGCAACGGCTGGGCGGCAGGAAAGTTCGGCGATGCCGACGTGCTGGCCAGAGCCAAGGGCACCAGTGCATCAGGCCTTGCCGAAGCCGGTGTGGTAGCTTCCGGCGGAGGGGAAGTGCGCCTCTTGCGCTGGCAGGATATGCCGGAAGGCTGGGATCCTTTGCAGGATACCAGAAAACCGGTATGGGAATCGTTGCATCAGCTTATCCGCAGCCTGAACCTGCATGGAGAAGGCCCGACAGGAACTCTGCTTGCTCAGTGTGGAACGCAGAGCGGAGCCATCCGCTCCCTTGCCTATCGGCTGTACACGCTCTGTGAACGCAAGGGCTGGGCCGAAGATGCCCGCGCCTATAACGAACTGGTCGTCGCCTGGCCCAACATTGAACAGGCCTCATTGCAGGTTCCTGTCAGGCAGCAGGAACAGACCTCGCTGCTGTAGGAGGGAATATGCTCAGAACATTACATATCGAAAATTTTACGGTTTTCAGAAAGGCCGAGCTTCAGTTCTCTCCCGGTCTCAATGTCGTCATAGGGGAAAACGGTACCGGCAAAAGTCACTTGCTGAAACTGGGCTATACTGTCCTGAAGACGCTGGAATCGTTTGGCGACAAAGCCCCTGCCAAAGATGTGGCAGAGCGCGAGTTCGCCCAGAATCTTGTGGATATCTTCCGCCCTGAAAGCCTGGGCAGGCTCGCTTCCCGTGTTCAGGGCAGCGCAGCCTCCTCTGTTTCCGCAACATGGGACCGCAAAGGCAGTCTTGGTTTTTCCTTTTCCACAAGAAAAACGGAAAAGGTGGATATATGGCCATCTCCACAGTATGAGTCTCTAGGTTCTTCTACGCTGTTTCTTCCTCCCAAAGAAATACTTTCCGTGTTCGAGGGCTTTCAGGGCGCTCTGGAAAAGAGAGAACTTGCCTTCGACGGAACGTACCTCGCTCTGGCCAAAGCCCTGAATCCTGCGCCTCTGAAAGGAAAGCGGCCTGCCGACACAGCAAAGCTTGTTGAGTCGCTGGAAGAAGTGCTGAACGCATCAGTGGTAAAAAAAGACAACAGGTTTTATTTTCTTTCCAAAAGTACCGGCGGGCAGTTTGAAGCCCCTCTTGCGGCGGAAGGGCATCGCAAGCTCGGTATGCTGGCCTATCTGATATTGAACGGGGAACTGCGCAACAAGTCTTCGTTGTTCTGGGATGAGCCGGAAGCCAATCTGAACCCCAAGCTTCTGGTGAAGCTCGCACAAATTCTGGTGAAGCTCAGCAAGGTCATGCAGGTCACTATCGCCACGCACAGTCTTTTCCTTTTGCGAGAGCTGGAAATTCTTCAGGAGGAAAAAAAGCGCTCCAATGCCCGTTACTTCGGTCTGCACTTTACCGGCAACGGCGTTGAAGTCAGGCAGGGCAAGTCTTCCAATGACATTGGAGACATCGCCGCTCTGGATGCCAGTATTGAGCAGGCTACGCGCTATTTGCAAGCTGATGGAGAAATGTAGCATGCATGAAGAAACAGAGCGTGATATCAAATTTTCATTTCCTGAACAATGGCATATCATGCGATATGAACACTCCGAATTTCATGAAAAAAAGATGATGCCTTTGCAACATACCCATGCCTCTGATTTTTTGTGTTGTAATGGTGTAAAAACAATGATTCTTGAAGTAAAACGATATACAGAAAAACCATTTAATGACACAGGAGAAAATTTATCAAATTTTATTGATAAAGTTGGATGGCAATTTCGTGATACTATTTGTGGAATTTCCATTGCAAAAATAAGCAATAACCTAGAATTGGAGCCCTATTATAGCGCAGTATTTTCAGAAGAGTCTGATGCGTCTGTAAAATTGATTCTCTTTCTTGAGCTTGAAAATATAACATCAGGCATGGATAAGCGCGAAGTCATGGCTCATATCCTGAACAGGTTGAAACAACGTTTTACCCCTATGGGCTTTGCCGTTCGTGTTGTTGATTCTCAAACTCTCTCCTCCCATTGCTCGTGGAAAGCTGAGGTGTTGTCATGCAATTAAAGCCCTGGCGCGAACTTGTCACGCCCCATGCCGATGTCCTGCGGGGCGCCTTCCAGCAGTCGGAATTTGCGGCCGATATATCCCGCGTCCATGCCGGAACGGCTACGGAAGAATATCAGAATCCCGCGCTGTTCTTTCAACGTACCTTCATCACCGAAGGCATGAAACACCTGCTTCACTCTGTTCTGGAGCGCCTTTCCGGCAGAGGCGGCGATCCCGTCATTCAGCTCCAGACGGCGTTCGGCGGCGGCAAGACCCATACGCTTCTGGCCGTGTATCACCTGGCTGCCGCCACATGCCCTCCCAGTGATATGCCGGGGGTTCCTGCTCTTCTGGACGATGCCGGTCTTACGGAACTGCCGCGTGCCCGTATCGCCGTTATTGACGGCATAGGCATGTCTCCCAACCAGCCGCTTGTTCACGGAGAGCTGTCCGTCCGTACCATATGGGGAGAACTTGCCTGGCAGCTCGGCGGAGCGGAAGGCTACGCCATGGTGGCCGATTCGGACAGGGCCGGAACTTCGCCGGGAAAGGCTGTTCTGGAAAAGCTACTGAAGAACGCCGCACCGTGCATTATTCTTATGGATGAGCTGGTGGCCTATATCCGTCAGTTCTCCGAAACGCCTTTGACCGGAGGCACCTTTTCTTCCAATCTGAGCTTCATGCAGGCCCTTACGGAAGCCATAAAAGGCGTTTCCAATGCCGTGCTGCTGGCCTCTCTTCCGGAATCCAAGGCTGAAGCCGGTGACAGGAACGGTCAACGCGCCCTGGAAACGCTTTCGCATACCTTTGGACGCATTCAGGCACTCTGGAAACCTGTCGGTGCGGAAGAAGCCTTTGAGGTCGTGAGACGCAGGCTTTTTGCTCCGGTAACAGACAGAAAAAGCGCCGATGACGTATGCAGGGCCTTTGCCGGCTTCTATATTGAAAATGCCTCCGGTTTCCCTCAGGAAACGCAGGAAAGTCACTATCTTGCCCGCTTGAAGGCCGCCTATCCCATACATCCGGAAGTGTTTGATCGCTTGTATGAAGACTGGTCCTCCCTGAATAATTTCCAGCGGACGCGAGGCGTGTTGAAATTTATGGCCAAGGTCATTCATCGTCTGTGGAAAGACAACAGCACCGACCCGCTCATCATGCCCGGCAGCCTGCCGTTCTACGATGGGGGAACACGAGCCGACATTATCTATTATCTTCCTCAGGGATGGGATCCTGTCGTCGATAAGGATATTGACGGAGAAAACGCGCAGCCAACGCAACTGGATATGAGCATGCCGCGTTTCGGCAATATTCAATCCTGCCGTCGTGTGGCGCGTACCATCTTTCTGGGGTCTGCACCGGCAGGCAACTTGGGTGGAAGCAATGTGTACCGGGGCATTGATGAGAAGCGCATCCTCCTAGGAGCGGCTCTCCCGTCTTGCGCTCTGGCCGTTTTCCGGGATTCCCTCCAGCGCCTGCAGGACAAGCTTTATTACCTGAACATGGAAAATGATAAATTCTGGTTCAATGTGCGCCCCAATCTGCGCAGAGAGATGGAAGACCGCAAGGCCAGATACGGCATGGAACAGGCGCTTCCTTTCATGAAGGACCGCCTGCGTCATACTCTGAAACAGGGGATGTTTTCTGCCGTGCATATTTTTGCTCCCGGCAGCGACATTCCCGATGACGAGCAGCTTCGCCTTGTTGTTCTCCCTCCTCGGGAAGCCTACAGCAAAACCTTGGACAACGGCGCGCTATCTGCCGCGCAAGGCATACTGGAAAACAGGGGAGATGTGCCTCGCCAGAACAGGAACCGTCTGGTGTTTCTTGCGCCGGAGCACGATAATATCTCCCGGCTTGTTGATCAGATCAAATCCTTCCTTGCTTGGCAGTCCATTCTTTCCGACAGCGCGGAAGACAAGCTGGTTTTGGATACTCTCCAGATAAAAAATGCCCGTACAGCAGCAGAGAAGACGAGACAGATTGCAGCCCGTTCAGTCGAGGAAGCCTTCAAATGGCTTCTTGTCCCTTACTGCGGGGAAAGAAACCTTACCGAAACAGTATGGGAGAGACTCCCCATTCCCGGCGGAACGACAAACCTCATTTCCGAGATTGAGCGGCAGCTTCGTGAAAATGAAATGGTCATCGAACGCTGGGCTCCCGTTCATCTCAAACATGCGCTGGATCAGTGGTTTTGGAATAACAACGCGCCCTACAGGAAGGCCATGGACGTATGGCAGGCAACATGCCGCTACTTGTATCTGCCCCGCCTAGGCAGCAAGAGCGTATTTACGCAAACCATAAGCGATGGACTGCCCTCTCGTGACTTTTTCGCCATTGCCCAGGGGCTGGAGGAAGAAAAATTTCTCGGCTTTTCCTTCGGCAAGGCAGGGCTGGCTATTCTGGATTCATCTGCCTTGCTGGTTTCCCCTGAAAAGGCAAAGCAATATGAAGAGGCTCTTCTTGCAGCTGAATCCCGTAAGCCTTCTTCAGCAGGACAAACTGGCCAATCGGGAGGCGATACTCTCTCTGGAGGCGGAACGTTGGAACCCCCCGATTCTTCGGGAACAGATGGTTCTGAAAACGTGGTTCACCGCTTTATGGGAAATGTGAAGATTGATCCCATGATGGGCAAGATGGACAGTCAGGCCATTTTTGATGAAGTTATACAGCACCTATATGAATATACAGGAACCAGTATTAAAATTACTCTTGAAATAGAGGCTGTTACCGAAAATCCATCAGGGTTTGATTCCAGCATTCAACGAATAGTTAAGGAAAACAGTAAACAATTAAATTTCACTATCGTAGAATTTGAACAAAACTAATGTGTTATCGAATAATAATACCAAATATGCTGCTGTCAAAGAAGATAGGGTATTAAACTGGCTTTTGGCATGCTCTGAGAGTAAGCCCTTGAAAGGGAAAGGAGCTACTACCAGATCAAGCCAAAACCAGTTCAAACGATGTCTATGAATCACACAGCTCAAGAGCAATGCTCTGGCGGCTCTCGTTTTGATCGGTGCTGGATACGCGGATGTATCCGTACGTTTTTGCCATGACGGTTTCTCCCCTGAGTGTTTTTTCTCACAGTTCATCACCCGGGATGTCAGCAACAATGAAGCTGCCGCGTTGTTCGTGTCTCGGAGGCGGCGGGGGTGTGTCTCTCTTCTTGGTTTTTCGGCTTTCCCGCTGCCGTCTGGCTTCGGTCAGATATTTGGTCAGGGTTTGGGGCTTCACCTCAACCCCTTTCTCATGCAACTTTTCGACAATCTCCAATGTATCGAAGCCGCGCTTCTTCATCCTCTCTAGCGTCGGGGCAAGGGTAAAAATGGCCTGCTTCACGGTCATGGCGCGGTTTCCGTCCAGCGTGACGGTGGCGGGCTTGAGTCTGGCGAACTCCTGTCGGATTTCCTTCAGTTGGCTGACTGTGATGGTCATGGTGTTTTCTCCTGTGGGTGGCGGGGCATGTCCCCGGTTTTGCCTTTTGTCTTTGGCGGTCAAGCGGCACGCTTGCCCACTGGTTTACGCAGTAAACCCTAGTGGGCTATGACTCGCCTTCGAGTCGAGATTCCCGGCGGATGGTCAGCGCATCCTTGAGCGATGGCGCTGCGGCATGGCCTCCGGCTCCTGTCGGATTTGTCGTTCACGCTCGGACTGCTGGCGAGCTTCCTCTTCCTGACGCTCTCGCTCTTGCTGTGCCTCTTCCTCCCGCTGCCGCTGTTTCTCCTTTTCCTGAAGGAATGCGGCATGGAGAGGCTTGATTTCCGGCTGGAGGGTGAACTCCTGATATTCCTCCAGCTCATCCCGAAGCTCCCGCTCCCGTTGCATCAGGCTGCGCATGTTGTGGGCGTTGGCGTCCCGTTCCTGCGCATACTGCGCTTTGAGCAGAGAATGCTGTTTTGAAAGCTCTTGCAGCCGCTTTTGCAGCGTCTCATTTTCGCCCTGTAATTTGTCTCTGGCGGCCGCGATCATGCTTTTTTCGGCAAGGGCTTTTTGCTGCTGCGTCATGATCGTCTGCGCCTGTTTCAGCACGGATTTGTAATTGAGCAAGGACGCCTGTGGGAGTTCCGGCATGTTCGATAAAATGTTTTCCGCCTCACGGGCCTGCTGTTCCATGGATTGCAGACGTTCCTGCAAGACTTCCTCCTGCTTCCGTCTTTCAGCCATTTCTCCGATGAGGAGCAAGGCTTCATGCGCTACGGCATAGGCCTCGCTCCGCAGACCGGCGAGAGCCTCCTTTTGCTGCTTGAACTCCCGCGTATCCAGATGCTTTTTGGCTGCTCCCGGCTTCTGTTCAACGCCACGCTGAATGTCGAAGCCACGGCTTTGCAGATAGATGGGCAAGTCGGTTTGCAGCTTTTTCAGACTGGCACGGGTATAGATGCTGTTGGCGTTGAGCCGCCCGTCCGGCGTCACAGGCACATGAAGGAAGTGCATGTGCGGCGTCTTTTCATCCATATGAACCATGGCCGAGATGACGTTTTCCTTGCCGACAAAATCGGTGAGGTACGTTGCGGCTTCCTCAAAAAAGCGCCTGGTTTCGTCTTTGCCGATGCGGGTAAAGAACGATTTATCCGAACTGACAATCAGACCGCACAGATGCACGGCGTCCTTGCGCACGGCCTTGACCATGAGCAGGTCGTCAATGCGGTTTTGGATGGCCTGCGCGTAGTTGTCTGAGGCGGATTCATGCAGATCGTAGTTTCCCGCGCTTCGGCTGTAATCAATGTCGGGGTTGGAATGGCTCTCGCGTTCGCGCCGGTTGTGCGATTGAATGCCACGAATGGCGTCTTTCTTGAATTTATCCATATGCAAGACAAGGAGTGACATTGTTTTCTCCTTCATTGTTTTTTGGGGGGCAACGTGGGCACAGGGGCGAAGCAAGGGATAACGGGAAGAAAACGCGCCCACTTTTTTCCCCGTGCCCACTTTTGATTTTTTCATGGGTGGGCGTAACAAACAGGCGTCGCATGGGCATTTGCCCACCTGCCCACCATGCCCACGCGTTTTGGATACCGTTATGATGATTCATCATTGCCGCTTTCATCGGGCAAAACGAGGACGTAGGCCCTGACTCTGCCCATGCCGGGCAGTTCACGTTTTGTCGTGTTCTTGTCGTCGCTCAGGTGCAGCCACCCCGCGTTGCGGAGAACCGCCGCCGCGCGTCGAGGCGAGAAACCTTTGATGATCTCGGCCCTGAACGATTCCGGCAATACGATATATTCAGTGACGCCCCGGACGTTGCGTCTAAAGCCCACACGGTTGACGCAGGTGGCCATTTGAGTATCCAAGTCCTGAAAGCGGCTTGCTCCGTGCTGTTCGATGAACAGGCGCACGGCCGCGAGGATGGCGGTATCCTCGGAAGCGCCGATTCCTCCGCGAGCTGTCAGCCAGTCATGGAAACAGCGTTCGGCGCAGCCTGGAGCTTCAAAATCAGGGGGCAGAATTCCCATCTGCACGGCCAGACCTCCGGCCAGTCCGCAGAGCGCGAAGCGTTGGGCCACGCGCCGCACCTGTCCGTCCGCTCCGACAGGCACAAGACGACTGACCGTATTGGCAAGAGCCGGTTGCAGCTCGGACAGAACCGTGGTCATGGTGTCAGGTTCGGTCAATTTGTGCAGGAAGGCGCGGCCCGCGTGGCCGTAATGTAGAGCGGTCAATTCTTTGAGGCGATTCACCACTGCCCCTGCATGAGGGAAACCGTGCAGTTCGATGAGCATGGACGTATCCACAGGCAAGCCCACAAAACGCACCTCTTGGCCGCCTCTGGATTTCAACCCGTTTTCAGCCAGTTTGTCGGCAAGACCAAGTTCGCCGCTGGAGAGAAAGAGCAGACGCCAGGAAAGGGATTTGCGCAGATTGCCCTCGCGGCTGGAGCGTCCCTTGCCCTGACCGTTGGCCAGCATGTAGGCGCATTCGGCCAGAACCTTGCCGTTGACCTGTCCGACTTCATCCAAAATCAGCACATTGTCGTTGTGCAGGACAGCAATGTTCTCAAGGCCGTTGTCCGTGGCGCGCCAGCTTCGGACGTGTTCCGGACCGCCCCAGACGGACGCGGCAATCTGGAGGGCCGTTGTCTTGCCCGATGACGAACCTCCCTCAAAGCTGAATCCGCCACCCTCCAGACCAGCCAGACGCAGCAACGGCCCGGCGAAGGACACGCACAGGGCAAAGCTCAGACGGGAATTGCCGATGGAGAGTGCGGCTATTTCCTTCCAGCCGTCCAGAGTTCCGGCGGTTCGGTACAGATCACCGTGATGTGCGGATTGCAGAACCACGCTTTCGCCGGAGGTATCGCCATACACGGCATCCGGCAGAATGTAGGCGGCCCTGTCCCAGCCGGTGCGGGGCACACAGCGGATACGCCGGGCGGGCCGGACGGTGGCCAGAAAATCCACCAGCTTTTTTCTGGCAACAGGATTGCCGAACCAGCCGCCGGAAGCCAGGGCGCTGTACCAGTCCGTGCCCTGCCGGAAGAGCAGCTCAATGGGCATGGGCCAGGTGTGCTTTTTGCCGTCCGGGTCAGCCCATTCGAGCATGAGACCCCATTCGTTGCCCTCGCTGTCGCGGGTCATACCTTTCACGGCGAGCGGAGGCCCGATGCGGACTTCCTTCAGCTCGCCGTCCGGTTTGGTTTCCAGTTTGTACAGTCCGGCGCGTTTGCCTTCCGGTACCAGAAAGAAGCTCTCCGGCATGGGGCAATCAACATCCTGTTTTCGTGCCGCTTCCACAACAGAACGGACAGCCTCAAGGGAACGCTGCCGATGCAGATCGTTGAAGTCCGTTGCCTTGCCGCCATGGGCCGGACAGACAGCCAACTTGCCGTTTATAGGCCGCGCCGCTCTGGAAGCTGCTTCTTTGCCGGGATTCCACGGCGTTCCATCGGGTTTGACGGTTTCACAGTCGTTGTCCGCACAAAGTACCAGCTCTCTGTCTGGATAGGATTGCCGTGCCATGCGGGCCACGGCTTCCAGATTTCCGGCATTGAAGGCGATCAGCACGGCGTATCCTGTAGCCAGATGCAGACTTGCTCCTGTGGCGTAGCCTTCGGCAATGAGCAACGGGCCGTCCCTGGATTCGTTTTTTGCAGGAATGGAGCAGAATCCGCCGGACGTTTTGCCACCCTTGAGAAAGAATTTGTCCGTCCCCTCGGTGGGCTTGTCCGGCAGGATGAATTGCAGGCTCTGTATCCGACCGAACGGGTTCAGCACGGGAACAATGAGTCGCCCGTCCTCCGTCTGTCGCAGGCCGATGGCCGGAACTTCCTTTCTTTGCAGATAGGGATGGTCGTCCCCGGCGGTTCGGGAACGGTTCCAGATGCTCGCGGCCAGCTTTGCGGCTGCCTTCCAGCGGCGCTCCTGTTCGGCCTTTGTGTCGGCTTTGGCAGCGGCAAGGCGCTCTTGCAGAGCCTTGCGCTGGGCGGCGCTGAATTCCCTTTCCGGCCTGGCCGTCCATGTTCCCTCATCGCCGGTGCGCCAGTTCTTCCACCAGATGGAGGCCGGAGCGTCCAGAAACGCCTTGTACGCGCCGTCCTTGCGATGGGGCCTGTCCGTTGTGCCGCAGCGATGCAGGAGGCCATCGGTCAGAACGGCCTCGACCTCCAGCCCGGCTGCACGCAGACACTCGGCAAAGTTGTGCAGAATGTCGGCGCTCATTTCGGCCTCCAAGTATAGAGATGAAGGCTTGCGCTACCTGACATTGTCTTCACCGTTGCTCAGGCGTTCAATAAGCTCCCTGATGTCCTCAACACGCCAGGCTGTGGTGCGGGGGCCAAGTTTTACAGGCTTGGGATAACGACCGGTTCGGCAGCCTTCCCACCATGCGCTTTCACAAATGGGGATGCAGGCCAGAATCTGGGGTAGACGTACAAAGCCGAATTCGGGGAATGATGTTTTTTGCTGTGCCATAAAAAAATCTCCTGAAGGGTATTGGTCTTCAGGAGAGTCTGGCACGTTTGGAAAAAATCCCGTGAGGGAATTTGGCGGGAAAAAGACGGGAAAACGCGGGAATACGGGAAAATGGAGCTAAAAAATCACCCCTGAATGATGGTGTATGCGTCAGCTTCTTCAAGAAGGCGGTTCATCAGGTTTCGGTACGACTTGGGATCGCCATATTCTTTTTCCGTGAACAGGCGGCCAAGCTGCGTTTTTCTGCCCATCTGGGTTTTGTGTCCTGTTTCGGGCTTGTCGGCACTGCACCAGTAAAACAGTAGGTATCGTGAACATCGATTCTTCAAACAGGGGAGAGTCTGGCGAGTATTGGTCAAAGAAATCTTCTGTTTTAAGATTTTTCAGAGTATGGAACAAAAACTCTCGTTCCTCAGGAAATACGTTGTCAATTTCATCATAGGTTTCTTCCAGAATGTACTTGAGACCCAGTTCCAAGGCATTGGCATGAATATTCCATGAAAGTTTTTTAAAAAAATCCATGATGTCACACCCAAACAAATGGGTGTGGATCCGTTTGTCTGACAGACAGGGTTGCGGTAAAGCAGGACTTTCTATGTTATAGACGGTCTGATTGCTGTCAGCGAAGTCTTTCCAGTACGCTTCATGCGCTCTGCGCCATAATTCCGCAGGAAAAACGGCATGAGGCCACATTGCCTGAATGACGGTTTCGACTTCGTTCGAGGTCAGCCAGTATGCCTGCCGTACCCTGCCGAGGGATATTTTTTGCTGGTCCAACATGGAGGAAAGCGTAGCTCAAACGCCGAATTCGGACAATATGAAAACAGGCGGCGCGGATTTTGTGAGGCATTGCGCAAAAATGCCGACTGCAAAAAAGACCTCCCCCCGGAGGCCTTGCGTAATCAGGTTGTTTTGCGGTCAGCGTTTGCTGATGCAGCAACGCAGATCCTGTACCATAGTTTCAAATCGTCCTTCTTTTTCTCCAAGCCAATGCAAAATTCTGTCGTACAGCCATTGCGGATCCGCATCCAGACGGTATCCGTTGATATCCAGAAAGACATGACAGCTCGCAAAGGCTACCCGTTTGTTGCCGTCAACAAACGGATGGTTGATGAGCAGGCTTTCCATGAGCGCGGCGGCTTCTTCGATGATGTCTGCATAATAGCCGCTTTGCGGCCGAAACAATGCCGCTTCAATGGCTCCGAGGTCGCGCACACCATTGGAGCCGCCATATACTTTGATGGCTTCGGCATGGATGGCCAGAACTTCATGCAGAGTCGGGTAATCCATCATTTCGCCAGTTCCCGGTACAGGCTGTCGTATTGCTCCATGCTGTTCCTGAATGCATCCATCACATGCCTGCGGGGAGTATTGCCGGTTTTGCGCTCAATGTAGTCGCGCAGGGCTTCATCCACCAAGGCTTGAATCTGACGGCCTTCGCTCGCCGCGATGCTTTTCAGGGTTTGCAGCACTGCCGGATCAGCCTGCGTGGCGAATTTGACCTTTGCCGTTTTTTCTATCTGAGCCTGTTGCATGGCGATCTCCTGTATCCAGATGATGGCAAGTCTTCATGAAATGTCAAGATGTATCTTGACGATTATTATATGAAAAGCTGGGAAAAAGAGTAAGCCGCCGAGTTCGGACAACATGAAAACAGGCGGCGCGGATTTTGTGAGGGCATCGCATGGGAATGTCGATGCAAATATTCGTGCCGCCTGCTTGAGCAAAGGGGTATTTTTTCAGCTATACCACGCCCGGATCATGTCCATATCGTCATACCCAGCCAGCCTCATGCGTTCTCTGGTTTCTTCACTCCAGCCGGTATCGGCAACGGTAATCTGGTCATCTTCAGGTATGTTGCCGATGGTGACGAACGTATCCTGTTCCGGGGATTGAGGCGATTTCACGGAATGAATGGTATCGGTCATGGTTGCCTCCATGCTTATCGTTTAGTGGCGCGTAATTCGTCCAGATAATTGGCCCATTTCTGCATAAGCTGCCGACGTTCTTCCATGTATTCCGCGCGGTTGTAGGCAAGGCGCACGGTATCCGGCTCCTTGTGGGCAAGCTGTGCTTCAATGACATCCGCCCGGAAGCCAAGCTCGTTGAGGCGGGTGCTGGCCATTGCCCGGAAGCCGTGCAGGGTCATGGTTTCCTTGCCGTAGCCCATGCGCCGCAACGCGGCCAGGGGAGCGGCATCGCTGATGGGAGTGGTAAGCGCGCGGGCGCTGGGGAACAGCAGTTCACCGTTGCCGGTATAGGTGTGAAGCTCTTTCAGCAAGGCCAGAACCTGTTTTGACAGCGGCACCACATGCTCGCGCCGCATCTTCATGCGCGAAGCCGGGATGAGCCAGATGGCGTTTTTGCAGTCAAACTCGCTCCAGTGCGCCAGTCGCAATTCCGAGGGGCGAGTGAAAACGTAGGGCAGGATTTTCAGGCAATAGACCACAGAGGTATAGCCGACATAGGCATCAATATCCCGCAAGAGCTGGCCGATGTCGTCCGGCAGGGTGACGGCGGCAAAATGCGTTGTCTGCACCGGCGTCAACGCTTCGGTCAATCCCGCAGCCACATCGTATTTCACGCGGCCGGTGATGCGGGCATAGCGCGTCACCTGTCCGCACAGGCGCATGAGCTTGTGGGCTGTTTCGTGATGGCCGAGACGCTCCGATGGCTGAACGAGCTGCAAAAAGTCGGCAGGCTCAAGCTGGGTGACAGGCTTTCCGCCAATGACCGGGAAAATCGTGTTTTCCAGATAGCGGCGCAATTTCTTGGCGTGCTTTTCGGAGAGCGTCGGCTCGTACTTGGCGAACCACTCCCGCGCCACAAATTCAAAGGTGTCCCGTTCTTCCCGCTCTTTGGCGAGTTTTTCTTCTCTGGCCTGCTTTTTTTCCTCACCGGGATCAATCCCTTTGGCAAGCGACTCTCTGGCGTCATCACGCCGATGGCGGGCATCTTTCAGGGAAACCGCCGGATACGCGCCAAAACTCAACAGTTTCTGCTTGCCCTCAAATCTGTAGGCAAGCCGCCACAATTTGCTGCCTGTCGCCGTCACATGAAGGTACAGGCCGCCGCCGTCAGAAAGTTTTTGCACCTTGCCGTTGGCCCTGGCGTTCCGCACAGCGGCATCGGAAAGTTTCATGTTGGTATCCTCCAAAACAGTCCGGAAGTGTGCGGCGAAAACCAGAAAAATCCACCTCCATCCATTTGAATTCAAAGAAGATTTGTAGCTTGCTGGTATTTCGCCGTGCCGAAATGGCGTCGTGGTATTGGTACCTGCGAATCTACCAACGATTTTTGTGGGTGTCCACGTGGGTACTTGGTTTTTACTGGACAAAAAGAGAAGGCCGAAACCACGTTTTTTCTTAGTGATTTCGGCCTTCTATGGACCATTTTGGACTTTTTGATGGTGCCGAAGGGGAGATTTGAACTCCCACGGGGGAACCCCCACTAGACCCTGAACCTAGCGTGTCTACCAATTCCACCACTTCGGCGCGAAGAGAGTTCTAGCGAAAAGCCTCCACTTTGGCAAGCTCTTTTTTTGATTTCTGAGAAAAATTTTTCTCCGAGAAGGAAAAACAACGCTAACAGGGTATTATACCAAGCTTTTCTGGAAAAGAACAGTGTAAACGAGAGCTGCCGTTCCCAGCCTCTTCTTGCAATGCTCATTCCCTACGCCACGTTTCCCTATAGCCCCAGACAGGTTTCAACGTGTTTCCGCTCTTGTGGAACAGATCCGGCAGGAACCTCTTTGTAAAAATATTTTTACCAAAAAAACGGTAGGTTGTTCCGCTTGAATAGGGTATGAGGCATATTTCGTGCCGTGCCGGGGAATGTCTCCCCCCGCCGCTTTCCATCCTTTGGGAACGGCTTCGTGCGGCGACCGGCGAACCCCAACACGTTTGCAATGATTCAGGTGTCTGCCCATGCGACGGATTTTATGGAGCATCATCTCCCTATGCCTTATCCTTCTCAGCCTCGCGCTGCTTCTCCGGTTCCGTGATGATGCCGAACCGCTTCCAGCTCCCCTCGAAAACGTGATTTCCCATGTGGAAGGCATGTTGTCCCTGTCTCCCGAACATGCCATAGATGGATTCGAGCAAGACGAGGGCACGGAAGCGCGCAACGAGGAAACCGGGGAGGAAAACACCGAACAACCTGAAGTCTATGAGGATAATCCGCGCTACACCATCGAACAGAACCCTGAACAGGGGGAAATCCTCCGCAGCGAGATCCAGAAAGGCGACACGGCGGGAAAAATCCTTGGTGACTGGATGGATGCAAACGAGCTTGCCGATCTGCTCGCGGCGGCCAAGCCGGTATATGCCCTGACCAAGGTTCGTTTCGGCCAGCCCTTCACTATTGTCCGTGATCCGCAAACCAAGGCGTTCCGGTGTTTCAAGTACGAAATCAATCAGGAAAGATACCTCGTCGTTGAGAAGAAGGACGACCGTTTTGCCGCCCGGCTTGAAGAGATCGATTACCAGACTTCACTGGCGGTCATCAAAGGTGGGATCAAAAGCACGCTCTCCGAAGCCGTGACCGAACAGGGCGAAAGTGTAGCCTTGGCTATTGCCCTTGCGAAGGTCTTCGCTTCCGAAATCAATTTCATCAGCGATCTGCGGGAAGGCGATACCTTCGAGGTTCTGGTGGAAAAGCGTTTCCGCCATGATGCGTTTGAGGGGTATGGGCGCGTGCTCGGTGCGAAATTCACCAATCAAAACAAACTGTATACGGCCTATCTGTTCCACAACGAGCGCGGCCGGGAAACATACTACAATGCGGAAGGCGACAACCTCCACCGGGAACTGCTCAAAGCCCCGCTCTCGTTCCTGCGCGTGACATCGCGTTACAGCATGGCGCGCCGGCATCCGGTCTTCGGCAACACCCGGCCCCATCAGGGCATTGACTACGGCGCCCCCACCGGAACCCCCATTATGGCCGTAGGCGACGGGGTCATTACCAAGATCGGGCGGGCCGGAGGCTACGGCAAACAGATCATTATCCGCCACGACAACGGGCTGGAGTCGCTCTACGGGCATATGTCCCGTTTTGCCAAAAACATGAAAAACGGCAAACGGGTACGGCAGGGGCAAACCATCGGCTATGTGGGGGCGACGGGAACGGCGACCGGCCCCCATCTCGATTTCCGTATCCGAAAGCAGGGGCAGTTCGTCAATCCTGACAAGCTGATCATCCCCCGCGATCAGGCGCTGGAAAAGCGGCGTATGGCGGACTATAAGCTGATCGTCCATGCCGTGGACGACTACCTGGCGGGTAAGGATACGGCCAGCTACGATCCCGATACATGGTTTAAGGATGAAGACTAGTCGGCCTCTCGCATAGTGGTGCCGTCTGACGGCGAAAGGGCTCCCCTTTGCAGGCTATTCGCGGTTTCCCCCGTGGGCGCTGAACGTATTCCCGTTTCCCCACTCAACCGCTCCAGTCCACAGAGGGCATCACCTTCCCGCTAGGGCCTGTTTACACAAACAAAAAAGTATTTTTTACACATGGTTATATCCACTTTCGCGCGATATTGAATGTTCCTTCCAACCCGTTTCAGTCATTGGAAAAACTCGGCATAGCGTGAACACTCCCTAGGCCGTGTCGTCGTTTAAGATATAATTATATGAAATTATTGAAATAATATATTTGCAACCTGAAAATAGTTAAATAATTTCAATATATTATATAATTAGCGACACGCCCTAACCGCCCGCAAAAAACGCCTTGCCGAAGGACCATCGGCAAGGCGTTTTTTGCGGATACTCCGCACAGGCTGCTATGAAAGCACCATCTTCTTTTCCCCAGCCTGATATACGGCGGAAAGTTCCGCATACAGGCTCTTGATACGCTCAAAACGGGCCGCCGCTTCCGGCGTATCGCACAGGCTCATGATGGGGCGGCTTGTGTAGTAGCTGGAATCCTCCGCCGGGCTGGTGCAGTGAAACAGTTCCCGGATCATCTTCTGATCATGGGGGATATTAAAGTCCTTGCTCGTGTTCTCGTAGCCGAACAGGTAAAACAGTTCGGGGAAGCCGCTCCACGCGATGGCCGACGCACACATGCAGCAAGGCTGATGCGTGGCGATGAAGATGCAGTCCTTGGGGTCGGGATGGCCCTGCAATTCCCAGAACTGTTTGATGGCGTACACTTCGCCGTGCCAGAGCGGGGAAAACGCCTCCATATTGGTTTCGGCAAGGACGAGGGACAGATCATCCTTGCGCAGCACCGCCGCGCCAAAGACCTTGCAGCCGATGGAGACGCGCTTGCGGGTCAACGGGGCTACGTCGTATTCAATGACGTCCATCAGACGGTCAAACAGCTTTTCCTGCATCGTGTTGCTCCTGTATCCCTGCGGATGGCGCGGGATCATGGTGTTGTCGTATTCCCGTCCTCCTAGCAGATCCGCGCCGCCGGGAAAAGGCCATTCGCCCATGCGCGCCCTGAACCGGGGCGCTCGTATCCGGGCTGTGAGGGCTGCCATTCATCTACGGCACCCTGAGCCGGGCCGTTTCAGCAGCTTCCCATGAAACCCTGCCCTATCCTCAGGCGGAACGCCACCCGCTCCGCGCCAAATGCCTCATCTTCAGCCCTGCCCTATCCGTATGCGGCTTATATGAGGAAGATACGAAAGGAGGCCACGATGGGGCCCTACCCTATCATATGCGAACCATATACGGGAAGAAAAGCTCGTCCTGCGGCGGGAAGCCCCCTGCCCTTATCCATATGCGGGCATGCTGCACACGTTTGGGCCACCCCTTTTTGCTTCCCCTTCGGCCTTTTTGATGCGGCGGCATCCCCCAAGCGGGAGACGTTCGCCTTTTCGAGGCTTTTCTAAAAACTTATTTTGAATTTCATATAGTTAAAACATATTGTCCATTGCAAAAGCGAATGCTCCGAAACGGGGCGCACTGGATATTTTCCGCAATCCGGTGTAAGAATCGGTTCCGGCGAATCTGCACAACCATCTTTTTTCCATGGCTGTGTCATATAGTATGTGGTTGTTTCATCTCCACAGCACGGTAAAATACAGCCTTTTTTCCAGTTTTCCCCTTGGTGGAATCTATGGTTAAGGTACTTTGTTGGTTATTCCTTTGGAACTTCAAGGAAAAAAGCACCAACCATTTTCTATGACACAGCCTTTTCCATTGAGAATACGCCGGAACTTCACTCTTAACCCAACGGAACTTCACATGATGCGCCGCCTGATAGTCATCCTTTCCCTGCTCGTCCTTGCCGCCTTCCAGCCCGCACACAGCGCCCCGCTCAAGCTCGGCGTCCTCCCCGCCGCCGACACCATCGTCCTGCACGCCGCTGCGGACGAGGGCCTCTTTGCCAAGCAAGGGCTGGAAGTGGAGCTTATCCCCTTCCAGAGCGCGCTGGAACTCGGCGCAGCCATGCGGGCGGGGGCGCTGGACGGGCATTTCGGGGACATCATCAACGTCCTTATGCAGAATGAAAGCGGCTCGCCGCAGGCCATCATAGCGACGACCTCACACTCCTCGCCGGACAACCGCTGTTTCGGGCTCGTCGTCTCCCCCAAATCCAAGGCGCAAACGCTGGCCGACCTCAAAGGGAAGGACATCGCGGTTTCCAGCGCCACCATCATTGATTTCCTGCTCGTGCAGCTCCTCAAGCAGGAGGGGGCCGCCCCCGACTTCCTGAACCGGCAGGATATCCGCCAGATCCCGGTACGCCTCCAGATGCTCCTGAGCGGCCAGATCGAATCCGCCCTGCTCCCTGAGCCGCTGGTGTCCCTTGTGGAAGCGAAAGGCGCGCGCACCATCCTGAACGACTGCAAGCTGAACACGCCTCTTGCGGTCATTGCCTTGAAACGCAACGTGCTCGACGCCCCCGGCGGCGCTCAGGCCGTGGCGAAATTCCGCGAGGCCCTCAGGGAGGCGGCGAAGCGCATCAACGAAAACCCCGATGCCTACCGCCCGATCATGGAGGCCAAGGGCCTGCTGCCCAAGGGCGCTTCCGCCAATTACACGATGGTGCGTTTCGACATGGCGCACACGCCGACCGGCCTGCCTTCGGAAGCGGACATCAAGGCGTTCTCGGATTGGATGAAGGCTAACCGCATCCTCAAAAAAGACCCCGCCTATGGGGATGTGGTCTTTCAGTGAGCCGCGCGTCCGATGCGGGCATCACCGTCCGTGATCTGAGCAAGGGCTACGGAGAAGGCCCTGTTCTGGACGGCCTTTCCTTTGATCTGCCCTCCGGGGAAACCCTTTCCGTCATCGGCCCATCGGGATGCGGCAAAAGCACCCTGCTCTATCTCCTCGCGGGGCTGGACAAGCCGGACCGGGGCACGGTAAGTACCGGGGAAGCCGGCAGGCGCGACAAAGGAAGGATTTCGTTCATCCTGCAGGATTATGGGCTCTTTCCGTGGAAGACGGCGCAGGAGAACCTTTCCCTGCCGCTGGAGCTTCAGGGAGCCGCACCGTCCACGCGCCGGAAAGCCGTCGCGGACATGCTGGACGAACTGGGGCTGGGCGGCTTGGGGATGCGCTATCCCGCTCAGCTCTCAGGGGGCCAGCGGCAGCGCGTCGCCATAGGCAGGGCCCTGATCACGAACCCGGACATCCTGCTTATGGATGAGCCTTTTTCTTCCCTCGACGCCCTGACCCGCGAACACCTCCAGACGACCGTGCTGTCGCTGTGGCAGCGCCGCCGTCCCACCTGCGTCCTCGTGACGCATAATGTTCCTGAAGCCGTGTTTCTTGGCAAGCACGTCATGGTGATGAACGGCCATCCCGCCCGCAGCGTCATGTGGCTGGAAAACCCCTGTTTCGGCGACGCGGATCCCCGCGGCGGGGAACGGTATTTCTCACTGACGAAAAAGGTGTACGCCGCCTTGTCGGAAACGAAGGATTTTTCATGTCCACGCTGATCATCCTCTTGCTGTGCGGCGCTGCGGGCGGCCTCATTTTTGAATGGTTCGGCCTTCCCGGTGGGGCCATGACCGGCGCCATCGTCGCCGTCATCCTTCTCAAGAGCTTTTCCTCGCTTCCTCAGGCGGCCTTTCCCCGGCCCTTCCAATTCTGCATCTATGCGGGCCTTGGCGTGCTGGTCGGCAACATGTACCGACCGGAAATGCTGCTGGCCGTCCGGGACACATGGCCCGTACTGGTGATCAGCACCCTGCTGGTGCTCATCGCGGGGATGCTCATCGCCATTTTCGTCGTCAAATTCGGCAACCTCGACGTCACCAGCGCCTATCTCGCCACCAGTCCCGGCGGCCTGAACGTGGTGGTCGGCCTCGCCGCCGATATGGGGCCCAACGCCCCCATCGTGCTCGCCTACCAGATGGTCCGGCTTTACGCCATCATCCTCACGGTTCCCCTTGCCGCCCGGATTCTGCACAAATTCCTGAGCTGAGGCGGAAAACGGAAGGGGCGTTTCTCAAAACGCCCCATTTGAAATGCCCGGAACGATTACCCCGCAAGGGCTCCGATGCAGGACGAGCACAGGGAATCGTTTCAGGCACATAGCCTAGGCCGTCGTTATTTTATGGCTCTGTTATATTTATGGTTGTTTCATCTCCACAGTGCGATGAAAATACAGCCTTTTTCTCCGGTTTTCCCCTTGGCGGGATCCACGGATAAGGCATTTTGCCGGTTATCCCTTTGGAACTTCAAGAAAAAGCATCAACCATTTTCTACAACACAGCCTATTTTATATAATCATTTGAAATTATTGAAAACAATCTTTTTGTGGCTTGAAAAATAATTAACTGATTTCAATAGATTATATCTAATCGACGACACGGACTAATATGTCCGGGGGCGTCCGCCTTCCAAGCGTTTGGGGAAGGGCCGCGGGGATAAGGATACGGGAACGTGCCCCCTCCCAGCGGAAGGCTCCGAAGCCTCTTGCAACAGTTATCTCTGGAGAGAGTAGGAAAAATCATGCGTGCCTTCTTCCGTTACCTGCTGGCGCTGGCGGCCTTGTTGGCGATCTGGCAGCTCGGATCGCTGGCGCTCGGCGAATTTCTGTTGCCGCGTCCGCTGGATGTGCTGGCCTATTTCGGGGAAGCGCTCACCACGGGCGCATTCTGGCAGCATGCCGGGGCCAGCGCATGGCGGGTGCTCTCCGCCATGAGCCTCGCATGGCTGGCGGCTTTCCCGCTGGGGCTCATTCTGGGCCATGTCCGGTCTGTGGACAATATGTTGTCCCCAATGGTCTTTTTGACCTACCCTCTGCCCAAGATCGTGCTGCTCCCCCTGTTCCTGACCCTGTTCGGGCTTGGGGATCTGCCCCGCGTCCTGCTCATTGCCCTGACCACGGGCTACCAGATCCTCGTCGTCACGCGGGCCAGCGCGCAGGGGCTCGACAAAAAATATCTCGATTCCTTCCGTTCCCTCGGCGGGACGCCGCTGCAGATGCTGCGGCATGTGCTCATCCCCGCCGCCTTGCCCGACGCCATGACCGCGCTCAAGGTCGCCAGCGGCACGGCGGTGGCGGTGCTGTTCATGGCGGAGTCCTTCGCCACGCGGCGCGGGCTTGGCTTTCTGATCATGGATGCGTGGGGGCGTGGGGATCAGCTTGAGATGTTTACGGGCATCCTCGCCATGAGCCTGCTGGGGGTGGCCCTCTACGAAGTGTGCAATCTGCTCGAAGCGCGCAGTTGCCGCTGGCGGAACTTCCATATGGCGGGGAAGCGTTGATGATGCCTGCGGAAATGCTCTGTGTGGCGGCTGGCGGGGCGCTTGGCGCGCTGTGCCGCCACCGCGTTTCGCTCTGGTGCGCCGATCGCTTCGGCAGGGCCTTCCCCTACGGGACATTGCTCGTCAACGTCTCCGGTTCGCTGCTGATGGGCCTGCTGGCCGGATGCTGGCAGCGCTGGGGGACGTCTTCCGCTGCCGCGCTGTTTGCGGGCGCGGGTTTTCTCGGCGCACTGACCACCTTCTCCACCTTCTCAATGGATACCTTCGCCGCCTTCCATGACGGGCATCCCGCCAAGGCGCTGCTCAACATGGCGCTGCATACGGCCTTGTGCCTCACCGCCACGGCTGCGGCCTATTTTCTCATTGTCGTGTAACAGGAATCACGCCATGATCCTTTCCAGAAATGCCATTGCCGTCATGTTCGGGGGCGGTGCGGGCGCGGTCTGCCGCACCATGCTGGGCTTCGCCATGATGGAAAAGCTGCCGTCAGGCTTTCCGCTGGGCGTATTGTGCGTCAATGTGCTCGGCGGGTTCCTGATGGGCCTGCTTCAGGGCTGGATGCGGCGCACGGGCAACACGTTCGCCTTGGGCTACTGCCTGCTCGGAACGGGCTTTTTGGGGGGCTTTACCACGTTTTCGACCTTCTCGCTTGATACCTTTCTGCTCTGGCGCTCCGGTGACGCGCTCGCGGCGGCGCTGAATATAGCCCTTAACATGATGCTGTGCCCCTGCGCGGTCTGGGGCGGGTTTGCCCTGTCCGCTCCCCGCCCGGAACGCCCCGCCGCGTCCTCTTGAGAAGGTTTCCTATACTCTTCCGGCCTTTTCTGTTAGAAATTCCCCGTGAATCCCGGAATCCTTCCCGGAAAGGAAACGATATGCGTACTCTGCTGATGTTGCCCCTGCTCCTTCTGCCCTTTACGGCGCAGGCCGCCTCCCTGCTTCCGGGCGGCGACTATCCCGCCCCCGACTGCCGTTCCCCACTGCGGCCCCTGCCCGGCGACGGCCCCATGGACTGGAGAATGTACCGCGCCGACATGGAAGCCTATCGCCAGTGCGTAGAGGCGTATCTCGCCACGGCCCGGCAGGACGCGGAACGTATCCGCAAGCGGATGGAAAAAGCCGTGCGCGAATACAATGAGGAGTCAGGGAACCTGTAGCACGGCAGCCCCGCCTCATGCGCATCTGACGTATGGCGGCCCCTCCTGCCTGTGGCGGGCAGCGCCGAAAGGCTTTTCTCCTTTTCTGGAGCGCCAGGCCCACCTTCCAATCTGTCCGTCACCTACTCCGAAGCCTTACGGGCGGTGCTGCGCCATCCCGCCGAGGCCGGAGAGCCGTTCCCGCGCGATGCTTTTCCGAACGGCCCCTTTATGCAGCAAACCGACCCGCCGTTGACGGCGAGGAGTTTTCCATGACACGAGTGCTTGCCTGTTTGGCCATCGGAGCTTGGGTTTTCCTGCTCTGGCCTTTTCCGATCACGACGTTTATGGCCATGTGCATGGCCTGCGTCACCTATCCGGCGTACCGCAAGCTGCACCGGAAAATGTCTCCCTCGTGGGCCATGACGACGTATACCGTGGGCCTCGCGGCCATCACGATCTTGCCGATCGCCACCGTGGTGTCGCTGGTGACGCCGCAAGCCGTCGCAGGGCTCAAAATTCTTGACGGCCTGCGCGATTCCGGCTGGATACACAGCCCGGAAGCGCAGGCATGGTTCGCCTCCGTGGATGCATGGCTCAAAAACCTGCCGGGGCTTGAGGGCGGGCTGGATCAGCTTGCCAGTACCGCGGCGGGGCTTGCCGGGACTGCGGCCCGAACCGTGCTCGCGGGCGGCGTGGGCATTGCGGGCGGCGCCTTCCAAGCCGTGCTGGTGCTGTTCCTCTTCGTCATGATCACGATGATGTGCGTGACCCGCGCGGATCTTATCCACGAGTTCGCCTGCCGCCTGACCCAGTGGCCTGCCGAAGTCATCAACCGCTTCGTTTCAACCATCCGTAAGGCCATCTTCGGCGTCTTGGTGGGGGTTGTGTTCGTCGCGCTCATCCAAGGGTTCCTCTGCGGTGTGGGCTTCGCCATTGCGGAAGTCCCCCAGCCTGCGTTCTGGGGCCTCATTGCCGCGTTCGTGGCTCCCATCCCCTTTGTCGGTACGGCTCTCGTCTGGCTTCCGGTGTGCATTTGGCTGTGGCTCACGGGCTCCACGGTAGCCTGTATCGGCCTTGCCCTCTGGTGTGCGCTGGTCGTAGCCGGGGTGGATAACCTGCTTCGTCCTTTCTTCCTCAAGACCGGGATCGACGCGTCGGTCGTTACGCTGATCCTGTCCATCCTCTGCGGCCTCGCCGCATTTGGGCCGGTAGGCGTCTTTGCGGGGCCTGTGCTCGTCGCCGTCGCCATTCAAGCGGGCAATGAAAGCACCCTCTCCCGCAGGCACTGATCATAATGGTTCCATAAACCCGAAAGGCGGGTATCCCCCGCCTTTTCTTTGGCCGAACGTACAGGTTTATCCAAAACATAAGGCTGTGTCATAGAAAATGGTTGGTGCTTTTTTCCTTGAAGTTCCAAAGGAATAACCAACAAAGTACCTTAACCATAGATTCCACCAAGGGGAAAACTGGAAAAAAGGCTGTATTTTACCGTGCTGTGGAGATGAAACAACCACATACTATGACACAGCCAAACATAAAAAATAAGGCTCTGTCATGGCATGCGGTTGCTTCATCTCCACAGTATGGTGAAAAGAGAGGCTTTTTCCCTCGCTTTCCCGCTGACGGATTCTATGGTTGGGGGATTTTATTGGTTATTCCCTTGGAATTTTTTTGGAAAATAAGGCATCAACCATTTCCTATGACACAGCCCAAATAAATTCTTACATTCTTGGCAATACGAAACCTTCCCTCTAGGCCGTGTCGTCATTTTACATATAATTATTTGAAGTTATTAAAATAATCTTTTTATAACTTTAGAACAATCAAATAACTTCAATATATTATATAATTGGCGACACAACCTAGATACCATCCTCCAGCATCAAAAAGCCCGCTCATTCTTTCATCCCCCGGCAACAAACGGGCTCCGCATGGACGGCTCAAACCGCAGCAAGGCATTCGCACACGTACATTTCGTGGAAACGATCCCCACACTGAGGGCCCAAGCGGTTCAGGGCGTTATCTGTTTTCCACAACTATATACAATGGTTTTACCATCAAGGCATACGTCCACCGCAGCGTCTCCCCATACATCCGGCCCTTCGGAAAAAACGATCTGGAAACAAGCCTCTTTTCAAGGCCGCTTTTCCCCGTATTTCAGCAAACGCAGCTTCCCCATCCAAAGGCGGTACAAATTTTTCATCTTCAATAAGTTCTTCATTTTGCACGGTTCGGCAACGAGTGAGGCCCAAACCGCTCCAATAAGCCCAAAAGTAAAGAACTTTGTACCAAATCAAGGTATTTACAACCTTTTGCCTGTGGCTATTATGGAAGAAGCAGTTTGACCGAGACTGTTCCCACATATGTTATAAAGGAGTTTTTACATGTCGCACAAATACAAGATGCTGCCACTCGCTGCCGTCATGCTCGTCATGTCACTGGTCTTTTCGGCACAGGCCGCACCCGTGGTTCCTGACTTCGTCCCGCTGGTCCAGTCCGCCGGTAAGGCCGTCGTCAATATCAGCACCGAAAAAAAAGTCATGCAGCGGGGGGGCATGCCTTCCGAAATGTTCCGCGGGCTTCCCCCGGAGTTCGAGCGCTTTTTTGAACAGTTTGAAGGCAGAGGCCGCAGCGCCAAGCCCCGTACGCAGCGCTCTCTCGGCACCGGCTTCCTCATTTCCTCCGACGGCTACATCGTGACCAACAACCATGTGGTCGCCGGCGCGGACACCGTCCTCGTCAACCTTCAGGGGAGCACCGGCAAGGAGCATTCCCTCAAGGCCCAGGTCATCGGAACCGATGAAGAAACCGACATCGCCCTCCTCAAGGTAAAGGCCGACGCGCCCCTGCCGTTCCTGAACTTCGGCAACTCCGACAAGATGGAAGTGGGCGAATGGGTTCTCGCCATCGGCAACCCCTTCGGCCTTGGCCATACCGTTACTGCGGGCATCCTGAGCGCCAAGGGCCGCAATATCCAGTCCGGGCCGTTTGACAACTTCCTCCAGACGGACGCCTCCATCAACCCCGGCAACAGCGGCGGCCCCCTGATCAACATGGAAGGCAAAGTCATCGGCATCAACACGGCTATCATCGCCAGCGGTCAGGGCATCGGCTTCGCCATCCCGAGCAGCATGGCCGAGCGCATCGTCAGCCAGCTCAAGCAGGACAAAAAGGTCAGCCGCGGCTGGATCGGCGTCACCATTCAGGACGTGGATGAAAACACCGCCAAGGCCCTCGGCCTGCCCGAAGCCACCGGCGCTCTCATCGGCTCCGTGATGCCCGACGAACCCGCCGCCAAGGGCGGCATGAAGGACGGCGACGTAGTCCTCGAAGTCAACGGCCAGAAGATCGACGATTCCAGCGCCCTGCTCCGCGCCATCGCTACGGAAACGCCCGGCTCCAAGGTCAAAATGGTTGTGTGGCGTGACGGCGAACGCAAGACCATCACCGTCCAGCTCGGCGAACGGAACCTCAAGGCATCTTCCGGCAAGTCCGGCACCATTGAGCGGGATGCCCCGTCCATCGGCCTGTCCGTCCGGCCCCTGACCAAGGAAGAAGCCCGTGCCGCCAACGTCAAGCCCGGCACCGGCCTCCTTATCGTGGACGTCGAACCCGGCAAGCTGGCCGCCGAAGCGGAACTCCGGGAAGGCGACATCATCCTGAGCGCCAACCTGAAGCCCATCAAGTCCGTGGAAGAATTCAGCAAGATCCTCCGTGAGGACGCCAAGAAACGCGGGGTCATCATGCTCCAGCTCCAGCGTCAGGGACAGACCTTCTTCCGCTCCTTGGCTTTGAGCGACACAGCCGACAGCGACAAGAAGTAAACAAACAGCACGCAACCGGATAACCAAGAGGGGGGTGAATCCCCCCTCTTTTGTTTCCAGTCTGAAAGCGAAGATAATGTATTCCACAGAAAAAAATCCGGCATCGCCAAAGAATAGGGCCATACGGTTCAGGAAGGCGCATCGGCCTTGCCTTTTCCTCAGGAATGACTATACTTCATCCTACGCGAATGGGGACTTCGTTGTACGGGGTTCCACGTCTGCCTATCCCTTTGGGGGCGCATTGGTTTCGACGGGGATGTTGAAGCCGAAGTGGCAGGCCGAGGCGCCGCTGGCCTCGTAAAAAGCGGCACAATAGTAATTGGCAACGATTACGAATACGCTTACGCTGCTTAATTAAGCGGCACACCGAACCGGCTCACGCCCGATAAGCCGGCAAGGTGTAAAACTATCGGGCTGGCGTGGCGTTGTGTTTGCCGGGCGACGCGCGAGACTTTACGGTAAACTGGCCGACGGACGCCCTGATTGGGGGCCAAGCCTGAAGCGAGATACGATACCCAACCTAAGCCTGTAGATGCTTCGCGTGAATCTTTCTCGGACGGGGGTTCGACTCCCCCCGCCTCCACCATCAGCTCATCCGGCAAAAGCCATTTGAATCCCGAAAGTCATGCTATTCAGCGGACTTTCGGGATTTCTCTTTCCTGCTTCATCCAGCCAGGGACGAAGCCCAAAAAAATTTTCAGTACCTTTTTTCAGAAAGGCTCTGTCATAGCATGTGGTTGTTTCATCTCCACAGCACGGTAAAAATACAGCCTTTTTATCCGAATCTAGGGCTAAGGTATTTTGCTGATCATTCCTTTGGAACGTTAAGAAAAAAGGCATCAACCATTTTCTAGGACACAGCCTTCAGAAAAAGGTGCTATATATTGGATGAAAGTATCCTCTTACGAGAGTTTGAAAATACAACAAAAACACACTCGTGGAGCTTATCATCAGAAACGCCAAGGGCGTGAAGGGAGAAGTGCAGGGTACTCACTATAGAACCGAGCTGAAAATGTGGATTTCCGTCAATCAGGCAGGCAACACGATGAAAAATAGGGTTTAGGCGATCGCGGTGGACGATATACACACCTATGGTAAACCGAAGACAACCATGCTCGCAGTAGAGAGGGCTGGTATGGGTTGGTAACGAAAGCCTCCTACGGATACCCTTCGACCCCATCAACAGCCGCTTGGGGACGGGACGGCCAGCGCGAAAGCCCCGGCAGCTTGGACTGACCGAGGCTTTCATCGTCTAAGGCAGAGGAGATTATGTATTGGGATTCAGCGAATACTCGGTGACCCAAAAGAAAAACTCTTCTTTTTCTGCCATGAAATATGGCGCGGAAATTTTAAAGGCTGTGTCATAGAAAATGGTTGATGCTTTTTTCCTTGAAGTTCCAAAGGAGTAACCAACAAAGTGCCTTAACCATATTCCGCCAATGGGAAAAACTGGATAAAAATCCGTATGTCCACCGCGTTATGAATATGAAACGAACAAGTACAGTAATAGAACCATTTTAAAAAGTATAAATCATAGACAACGTACATTTGAAATTATTCTTGTTCGCTTCGTAGCCCACACTGTTTTTCCAGAGGGCTTCATCCATATCCAGCCGAATATATCCCAGCTCCCAGTATAAGGAAAGGTTTTCGTAAATCTTGTATGACGAGTCCACATTGACCTCGACCGCATTATCCCCTGTAGTCAGATAAAGCATACTGTATACAGTATCCTGTGGATTGGTGACGGCCTTTTCCCGAACCATTTGCGTATTATTGGTACCTTGATAGTACACTACCCGAACGGTATGCTTGAGATCTTCCAAAAAGGAAATATCGGAAAGCTGCGCCATGACCGCCCATGTGCCGGACAACCCGTACCCCATAGTCTGGGCCGCGCCGCCATAGTAGGTTCCGTCAAAGCCGTAGGAAGTCACATACACATCAGGATCAAGAGACGGCATGCGTTCCGATCCGTTCCACGGGTTGGCGTCGTCCCCGGAAGCATACCAAAACAACAGCCCCGGCGTGACGTTCTCCATCTTGTATTCAGCGAGAAAAGCCGCGTACCAGCCGGAGCGCTTCAGATTGAGCTTCCTTCCGTTTGCGGGTGCGGAGCCGATATCCACACTGCCATAAGCCGCGTCAAAAGCGAATCGGAAGGGATCCAGCACGGTCAGTTCGGAAGCGACGCCGCCAAACCACGCGTCCCCGTGGGCATCGTCAGACAGGGATACGACGGAGGGCGCAGCAAACTGGGGCAGCAGGCCCGCTACCGCCACTTCCAAATCGCCCGCGCTGCCATACAGGGCATCACGGCCGATGATACCGTACATCCCCCAAGGGATGACTTTCATTCCTTCAAACGATAGGGGGAGCGTGATGCCGATGAAATCCATCGCATCATGAGGAGCCCTTTTCCCGGTTTCCTCGGACGCGTTGTCGTTTCCCGGACGGATCCAAAACAATGTGCCTTCCACATTTTCAGAAAAGCGGTTGGAAATGGAGATGCCCGCCCCATCGCCATCAA
Organism: Bilophila sp. T19-St14; assembly: GCF_059728385.1. Classification (NCBI taxonomy): domain Bacteria; kingdom Pseudomonadati; phylum Thermodesulfobacteriota; class Desulfovibrionia; order Desulfovibrionales; family Desulfovibrionaceae; genus Bilophila; species Bilophila sp. T19-St14. The sequence continues at coordinate 167,582 of NZ_BAAGFT010000001.1, read as the reverse complement.
GGATGGGCGATCCCGTGCCTGTAAACGTCGGGATCGTATACGGCTGAAGCCCCATGCGCACCCTCGCCTCGGTTTTTGGGACGCTCCAATCAACATAGCTCCAGCTTACCTTGACCTGCTTCCCGTCCGTGCCAAGGGATGTGCCATCTTTGGCGACACCCCAGTTCTGGTGTCCGACTTCAAGAAAAACCACGCCCTTGAGGGATTCTGAGACAACCGCTTCAATAGTGGTGCGCAGGCGGCTGGCGGCTTTGAAGTTGTCATCGCCGTTTCCTTTGGCGAAATTGCGGTCAGCCCATGAAAGCCGGTGTTGGGATAGACCCTTGACTTTGAAATCCACGGCTTGCGCTGCCGTCCCGGTGCTCAGGATAAGCCCGGCGGCGAGAAAGAGTGCTAGTCGCTTCATGTTGCTTTCCTTACTGAGCGTTTCTCATGGCCTTGCCACGCCGATAAATGAGCAGGCTTACCATCGCGCCGATGAGGCTAATCGTTGCGAGGAAATAAAAGATGACCGTATAGCCTTCATTGCCGTAGACATCGAGCCAATGCCCGAACAAGGGTGAGAAAATGCCGTCGGGCAGGTAGCCGAGCAGACTGATCACGCTGACCGAGATGCCGGTGTACTGCGGCGGAATGCGGACTTCTTCCATACATGAGAACATGATAGTATATACCACCAGCCCAAAGAAGCTGAAGAGCATAGTGAGCAGGATAATCACCGTGCTGGAGGTGCCTGCGGGCAGACGGAGCAACACGAACAGCATCCCTATGAGGATAAGGAAGCACAGCATAAGGATCTTGGCGGTGGAGCCTATCTTGTCTGAAATATAGCCGCTGAAGGGCCCGGTCAGAATGCGGAGGCCGAAAGCCCGGATAGTGCCGAGTATGGCCCCGAAGGTGATGGATACGCCGAGTACGTTCGTCGTATAAGGCGTCATATAGGCGATGCCGATATACATGCCGTAGCCGCAGAAGATCAAAATGACCATCAGCCATACGGCGGGAAGCTTCATGACCGTAAGCGCGCTCTTGAAGGGATTCTCCTCCGGGACACTGACGTTTTGGTTGTATTCAGTCTTGTCGTCGACAAACATGGCCACGGCGATCAGCGCGAGCACCGCGATGACGGCCTGTCCGTACAGCATATAATGGAAGCCCTGAATCCGATCGTCGACACTGGAATAAAGTGCCGCCCCCGCAAAGCCTATAAGGGAAGAGAAGATGCCGGTAGCCCCATAAAAGGTACCGAACATGCGTCCCTGCTCCTCCTTGCTGCCCGTGTCACGGACGGCCTTGATGAGCGTCGGCCACTGGATCATGTTGGCGGAAACGGCGAGCAGCGCCCAGATGAGCAGTGCCATCGCATACGATGTATGTACGGCGAAAATCGTATTGAGGGCAGCCATCATCGCCAGCGAGGTGATCAGAAGCTTCTTCGGCGATCCGCGGTCGGCCAACACTCCGCCGGGTATGTACAACAGCATCCCCACGCCGGTGAAGATGGTCATAAGCAGGCCGAGCTCATTGTTGGTGGCCTGTGTAGCTTCACGGATGACATCGTAAAATTTAATATGCACATAAGGGAGCGCCATTGATGCGGAAAAGGTGATTCCCAGAGCCAACAGACGCATATATTTGCTAATGTTCGTCATGACAGTCCTTTCGGCCGAGGCCGCCGTTAGAGGGTACCGTAGGCGAGCACATCCCCCACGATAGTGGCCGCTATTTCAATGTCCTTAAGGTGCATGGGATCGACAGCAAGCGGGTTTTCGTCGAGAACGACAAAATCCGCGAATTTACCCGGTTCGATGCTGCCTTTGACTCCCTCTTCAAAACCCTGCCGAGCGGCATTGATGGTGATGCCCTTGAGCGCTTCCAGAACGGGGACGCCCTGCTCGGCCTTGCCGAGATCCCGCCCCCCATAGCTGAGGCGGTTGACGGCTGACCAGACCAGAAGGAGGGGATCGATGGGAGTGACGAAGGTATCGTTATGGAGGGTAAAGGGAAGGCCGCATCGCAGGGCGTCACCCGCCGGGCTCATGCGTACGGCGCGCTCCGGCCCCATAAAGATGGCGTAATGCCGATCCCCCCAGAAGTAGGTATGGGTAATGAAGAATGACGGTATCGCCCCAAGGCGGGACATGCGTTCAATCTGATCGGGCCGTGCCATCTGGCTATGGATGACGATGAACCGGGCATCGTCGCGAGGGAACTGGTGCTGCGCTTCTTCATAGGCGTCAAGGGCCGCATCAATGGCGGCGTCACCGTTGCAGTGAACCGCAATCTGGCGCCCATTGCCGTGCAAGTCGATGATACGCTGCCGAAGCCACTTCAAGTCGTTGGACGGATATCCCACATATCCGGGTTTGCCCTCCGGCGTCTTATAGTAAGGTTGGCTCAAAAAGCCTGTATATGCCTGAATGGAGCCGTCCGCCGACAGCTTTGTGGCACCCATGACGAGCTTGCCGTCCTCGTCCAACGGTGCGCCGGAAGGAACATTCGGAAATACGCGATCATACTCTTCAAGGCTGATGTCCTGCCCGAGCGGGTAGAGGACAAGGCGCAGTTTGAGGGTGCCCCTTTTCAAGGCTTCGCCCATGAGTGGAAACCAGTCTGGATCAGCCACCCACCCCTCTTGTGCCGTAGTGCATCCCTTGGCAAGGTACATATCGGAGCCCGCCGACAAGGCATCGAGAAACTGATCCTGATCCAGCGGAGGCACTGACGCCAGCACGGGGCAGTGGCTGGCCTCGATTACGCCGGTGGGCTCTCCTGAGGCGGAACGCCGGATTACCACATTCTCCGGATCAGGCGTGTCGCGCGTAATCCCTGCCAAGCGCAGCGCCGCTGAATTCGCGGCCGTGACCCAGCCAGAAATATGCTGGATGACGATGGGATGCTTGGTGCTGACGGCATCCAGATCGAACCTTGTCGGATGGCGCATTTCCTTGATCTGGGTGTCGTCATACCCCCAACCGACAATCCATTCCCCTTCGGGGGTTCTCCCCGCACGCTCGCCGAGCAGCCGGAGCATATCTTCAAGGGATTCCACAGAGCCGAGAGGCTTGCTGTTGATATTGACCCATGGAGTCCGGGCCGCGTTGTCGATGAAATGGCTGTGCGCATCAATGAAGCCGGGCAACATAGTCCTGCCGCGCAGATCGACGAAGCGGGATTCCGCACCACACAGCGCCTTCATGTCGGACAGGGTGCCCACACCGATGATGACGCCCCCAGCCACGGCCACGGCTTCAGCCTCAGGCTGTGCGGGATTCATCGTCAGGATGGTTCCATTGCCGTAAACCGTATCCGCAACCTGCGGAACCGCGCCTGTGCCTTCTCGTATTGCCATAACGATCCTCCTTGTGGGAAAGGGTACAGGGGAGTTCTGTCATGGAACCACTCTACGGACGGCAGTTCTCCCGGACAATCCGGCCTGCACCTTAGAAAAGAAGAATAAACACCGTATTGTTTCAGAAAAGATTTCGGCTTATTGAAAAAGGAACCGACGGAGGTGCCCCATGTCCGTATCCATTGTCATCGCGGAGGATCACGCCCTGTTCCGCAGCGGCCTGAAACAGCTTCTTCTGTTGGGGGAGGGGCTGGAAGTCATCGGTGAAGCCGGAGACGGTTTTGAGGCCGTGGACGTGACTGCGGCCTGCCGCCCGGATCTGTTGCTGCTCGATCTGTCCATGCCGGGCAGGGACGGCCTGGAAGTCATCGGGCATGTCCGCAAAGAGTGCCCCGACACCCGCATCCTCATCATTTCCATGCACGCCACTTCCATGCACATCCGTGCGGCTTTCAAGGCTGGCGCGCACGGCTATCTCCTCAAGACGGCAGACCGCCAAGAATTCCTCTTTGCCATCCAGTCCGTACTCCGGGGCAACCGGTATGTCAGCACGGAACTGACCGGCACCATGATCGACTGGTGCGTAGGAGAACAAACGGAAGAGACAGCCTCCCCGTTGGAGCAGCTCACCCAGCGGGAACGCGAGATCCTCAAGCTCGTGGCCGAAGGCTGCTCCAATAAGGAAATCGCCGCCCGTCTGAGCGTCGCCGAGAAAACGGTGGTCACCCACAGGACGAATTTCATGCGCAAGCTGGGGCTGCGCAATGTCCGTGAAATCACGATGTTCGCTTTGGAATGCGGCCTTATCGATATGAAAAGGCGGTGAACGATGCGCAGGATGCTCTGGACGCTGTGCTGCGCCGCATTCCTCTGGGCGTTTTCCTGCCCCGCCTCCGCCGCCGGCATAAAGGAAATCGTCGTCGCCCTCGAATCCACGCCCCCCCATTTCAATCCCGCGCTGTTGTCGGGAAGTACGGTAGCGACCGTGGGAGTCCAGCTCTACGCCGGCCTGACAAGGGTGGACGCGGCGGGAAACGCCGTGCCATACCTCGCGAAATCATGGGAAACCAGCCCGGATGGACTCAGCGTCCGTTTCGAGCTGAGGGAAAACGCATTCTTTCATGATGGCCACCCCATCACGTCGGACGACGTAGCCTATTCCATCCTTATGAGCCGCGAGTACCACCCTTTCCGGCCAATGCTCGAATCCGTGACGCGTGTGGATACGCCGTCCCCGCACACCGTCATAGTCCGGCTCTCCCGCCCGTTTCCCCTGCTGCCGAAAGTGCTCGTGCCGGCGCTGGTGCCCATCCTCCCTCGGCACGTATTCGATGACAGGCACCCTTTCCCCACACATCCCGCCAACAGGGAAGCCGTCGGATCGGGCCCCTTCATGCTGGAATCCTTCACCCCGGATCGCTCCATCCGCCTCGTTCGCAACCCTCTCTTCTTTCTTCCGGACAGGCCGGTTGCGGACAGGCTGACGTTCCGCATTTTCTGGGATCAAGGGGAAATCCCTCTCGCCCTTGCCTCAGGAGAGGTGGACATATACCTCTTCGCCTCGTGCATCCAGCTGCGGCGCTTCCTCGACGACTACAAATTCGTGCCGGTCACCGTCCTGCCGTTAGGCAACCTCCATCCGTACACTGTACTTTCCTACAACCTTCGTCAAAAGCCTTTCTCCGATCACAAGGTACGGCGGGCCTTCGCCCTCGCCATCGACAGAAATTTCCTTGCGGATCGCCTCCTGCACGGCATGGTGAAGCCTTTGTCAGGCCCCTTCCCTCCGGGGGCGCCTTTCCACACGCCGCTCCCCGCGCCGCACGATATTGCGGAAGCCAACCGCCTGCTCGACGAAGCAGGCTACCCACGCGGCAAAGATGGTAAGCGTTTCTCCATTATTGTGGATTATTCGCCGGACTCCCCCCTGCCCCGTGAGCTTCTGCGCCTGCTGCGGTACGAACTCGCCACACGGCTGGGCATCGAAGTCCGCACACGGGACTCGGAAAGCGTTTCCGACTGGATGCGCCATGTCGTGACCGGAGATTATCAGGTGGTGCTGGATGAATTATTCGCTTGGTATGATCCGGTGATTGGGATTCACCGCCTCTACAGCAAGAACAACAGTGGGCGGGGGATCGTATGGACGAATTCCGGGGGATACGCCAACGACACGGTTGAAGTCCTGATGCAACAGGCCAGTGAAGAGGCCACCCCATACAGGCGGCAAGCCTTATACGATCGGCTGCAACGCGAACTGGTGGAAGACAATGCCCTGCTGTGGCTGACGACCAGCCCATACGCGCTGGTTGCGCAGCCGTCCCTGCGCCATCTGGAACAGCTTGGGCTCGGGCTCATGTCCCCTCTCGATGGGATCGAAAAAGTGCCTTCCCTTTTTCAGGGAGGAAATCCATGAACCTGTTCCGCCACCCGCTGGGCCTTGCCAGCATGGCCAGCCTTCCCCTGCTCCTGTTTGCGACGGCGTTCGTACTGCTGGCTGGCGTGCTGCTGTTCGCCTTCCGCGACATCAACGCCATGTTGGAGCAGGCCGCTGAACAAAAAATCCCCGTCCTGACCCAAACGACCGCGCTTGTCCGTGAATGCGAATGGCTCCGCGGCATGATGTTCCGCCTGATGCAGACGGACAGCGAGCTGGTGCGCGAGGCCATCATCATTACCCTGAAGGAACGTATTGATGACGCGGAGGGAATGGCGTCCCGGCTGGAAGCCATCGGGCTGTATGAGGATAAGGTGGAAAGCTTGAAGGAACAGCTTTCGTCGCTTGGCGGGATTGCCGACGACGTGAACACGCTGATTACCAGATGGATCACATTGCGGGAACAGCGCCAGAATCAGGTCAAGAGCCTGCGCTCGCTTTCGGAGGAGCTCATCGCACTGGACGTTTCCGGGGTAGAGCCGCTGGAAGCGTGGAAGCAGGGAGCCTACAGAATCCTCTCGCTGCTTCTCGTGTTGAGCACGGATCTAGACGTCCCCTATGGCCTGCGCGTAACCTCCGAGATGTACGAATGGGTACGCAGCATCCGGGCCGATCTGTCACGTGTCCCGCCTTCCCCACATACCTCTGGGATGGTGGAAACAGCCAACCGCCTGTATGACAAACTCATCCTGTGCGCACAAGGGGAAAACGGCATTATCCCATCATTCAAGCGCCAGCATGTCGTCTCGCAGCAATTCGCCGCCTTGACCATCCGTATGGATGCGCTGTCCGAATCCATCATGATCGTAGCGGGGCAGCTTATGGCACAGGCCAAAACCGACGCCGAGCACGCACGGGACGGCTTTTCCAAACGGGTGTCCGGGCTTTCAGGGCTCCTGTACGGTTTCGTCGTGCTGGTGCTGGCGGTAATCGCGGCGACGTACCTTTACCTCGCACGGAACGTCATCCGGCCCGTCATTCGCCTCAACAACTGTATGCGGCTGCGGACACAAGGGTTTTCCGCCCACATCCCATATGGAGGGGCATGGGAAATCCGCGAGATGGCCCGCTCCGTATTCTATTTCGTGCATGAAATAGAACGCAGAGAACACGAACTGCGAGAATCCCACGCGGGGCTGGAAGAACAGGTCGCGGCCAGGACGGCAGAGCTGAAACGCCTGTCCAACCGTTTGCTTCAGGCGCAAGAGGAGGAACGTTTCAAGCTGGCGGCGGAACTGCACGACGACATTGGGGCGACAATGGGCGTAATCAAATTCGGTATCGAGCGGGCACTGTTGATGCTGGACAGGCCGGACGCCATCAGGGTGCAGGAACCGCTTACCGAGGCCGTCGATCTGGTCAAGGGGCTGGCCCGCCAGCTCCGGCGCATCCAAAATGAACTGCGCCCGGCCCATATCGATGTAGGCCTGCTTACTTCTCTGGAATGGTTCTGCAAAGACTATCAGGGAGCGTATTCACACTTGCGGCTGGAACTCGCCGCCGATGTGGACGAAAACGACATTCCCACGGCGCTGCGTATCGTACTTTTCCGGGTCATTCAGGAAAGCCTGAACAATATTGCCAAACACAGCAGGGCAACATCCGCCAAGATCCGTCTGCAAAAACAAGGGAACACACTGAAAGTCAGCGTTACGGACAACGGCGTAGGCTTCGACATGACGACGGCTATGGGAATACAGGAAACGGGGCGCGGCCTAAAAAGTATGCGGGAACGGGTGGAGTTAAGCGGAGGGACATTTATACTACGGAGCAAGCCCAATAAGGGTACCCAACTTACTGCCTATTGGGAAAGTTAACGAGAGGATCCGGCCAGCGGAATCGGTTCAGTTCGGCCCCACCCCTACGGGGAGGCCCGCAAGCTGACAGCGCATCTCAGGCACCATGCGGACGGCAACGTCCTTGGAAAGCCCGCGCATGGAAGCGGCTCAGGGATCTCCCCCCTGCCCGCTTCCATGTCCGTCAAAATATCCGGGACAAAGCCGGGCAATTCCACGCAAGGCCGCCCCTTGTTCCCTCTCCAGCCATGACAAGCAGGGAAAACCGACGCACAGCCCCACGCCCCCTGTTCCCGTCCCGCTCAAACCCTGTCTGGATCGCCCCCTGTACAAAAACATCTTTTAGTTAAATAAAAATTCATTTATATAAATATATTATAGGAATAATCCAAGACATTCCTATCATACCATCCAAGGCATAACGTCAGTTCCGGGCCTTCCCAAGGCCACAGGGTAACCTACCTTTAACGGACACCGACACGACCTTACACAGGTTGGCAAGCCCCCATGCGAAACCGTACACCTCAGTCTCGTATCCCTTACAGCACGCCGCAACAAAGCCTTCCCGCGTCATGGGACGGCATCCCGTCACACCAACAATGCCAAAAACCACGCCCACAGGCAGGCGTCTCCGCTGTCCAATCCGATGGTCACGCTTCTTGAGGGACAGATGACCAGCGACTCTGCTTAAGATACACCAGACTTCTAGGCCGCCTACACGGCGGATAACAATCTGCTCGGCGGAGAGGTGGAAGTCAGCAACTTCTAAGCCGCCTACACGGCGGATAACTACTACGATTTAATCTTCGGTGAATATCGTAACTTCTAAGCCGCCTACACGGCGGATAACCAGATCGGGACAGACGGATTTTTTGTCCCTGTCTTCTAAGCCGCCTACACGGCGGATAACGAAATGTGGGGACGGGACTTGTCGGGCGGACCTTCTAAGCCGCCTACACGGCGGATAACGCCACGCTGCACCGCAGGGTGCTCCGGGATCACTTCTAAGCCGCCTACACGGCGGATAACTCCGTCCCCTGGATGCTGTACTGCCATTTAACCTTCTAAGCCGCCTACACGGCGGATAACTGGACGAGATCGCCCTTGTCCATACGGCTATCCTTCTAAGCCGCCTACACGGCGGATAACCGCCCAGACGCGCACGGTGATTGCCACCTGGCCTTCTAAGCCGCCTACACGGCGGATAACCCCAAGCTCTAAAAACGTTTAGGTAATCTATACTTCTAAGCCGCCTACACGGCGGATAACACTAAGCTGGGTAGCACGCCCCCATTCTTTGACTTCTAAGCCGCCTACACGGCGGATAACAAGATGCCCGAAATTCAATCGTTCTCTCTATCCTTCTAAGCCGCCTACACGGCGGATAACTGAATATTGCAGTCCCCGTTATACTCTATTTACTTCTAAGCCGCCTACACGGCGGATAACCCACCCTGCCGTCGCTCAGACGGTGGCACAGACTTCTAAGCCGCCTACACGGCGGATAACCGTGTGCTCGTCTGAGCTTACAACATGCATATCTTCTAAGCCGCCTACACGGCGGATAACGTACGCTTCATATTTGCAAGAGGAATTTCAATACTTCTAAGCCGCCTACACGGCGGATAACGGGCTGGTGTCACTCAGCACAGTACATAACAACTTCTAAGCCGCCTACACGGCGGATAACCCAGAGTTCTGAAAGACAACATCCTTATCTTTCAAAGGATTGCATCTTGAGGTTCTCCAATAACTTCGTTTTCTCCGCCTCTTTTTAACTACTTTATTCCAAAAGATTTTTCCGAACAATATTTTTATGAAGCCAAAAGGAAGCATCAAAAAAGACAACACGCTGTTATCCGTACCATATTACCATATTGCGTCCATCTATATAAACGGGTATCTTTTTTCTATGCACGTCATCTTTATCTCCGCATGCCAGAAACGGGCCATCCGCCGCAGCCGCGCCATACTGGACAGTTACGCCTTGCGCGCCGGGGAGCACTGCTGGATATCGCCCATGACGACCGAAGGTTTGCAGGAAGTGCGCGCAGCTTTGGCCCGGAGCGCCACACGGCAGACTTCCGTGGCCTGTTACCAGAACGACGGACGCCGCCGCATGAAATTGCTCTGGATAGTAGGGGCGCGGGGACGTTTTGGGACTGAAGGCCATTTTCCGGTGGGGCATCGCCGGGTTGCCGCCCCCATAAGCGTATCCGAATGGGTTCGCCATGCCGGATTAGCGGCACGTTTAGCGGGCTTGCTGCATGACTTGGGCAAATACTCCCTGAAGTTCCAGAAAAAACTGCGGGGGAAAGCCGACTTGGCTGATGCCGTCCGGCATGAATGGATTTCACTCAAGTTATGGCAGGCGGTGCGATCCGGCATGGGGTGGAAGGCGGCATGGGCGGACGTGTATGAAAAACGTCTCGACATGCTCATAGGAGAACGGAGAATTTGCAACGCTTCGCGCTATGGGCTTGCTTCGGCACAGGAATGCGTGGATGCGCTTGTTTCCACGCATCATGGCCTGTTCTCCTCGCGTCTGCCTTGCCCGGAAGGCAGGCTTGTACGGAAAAGCCCGCCCTGCCCGCCCGATGACGCGCTTTTCACCCCGTGGTCTGAGCCTGAAGACTCCTTTTGGGAGATCGCGCGACGGCTGGACGAACGCCTTTCCTCTGCGACCGCCGACATGGCAGGTGAAGCGTGGCTTCCATACTGGAGAGCCGTTTTCCTGTATGCCCGCGCAGCTCTTGTCTTTGCGGATCACACGGTATCGGCGTTGGAGTGCCCGCCAAGCAAAGAGACTTCCTCCGCCTTTGCCAACACGCATGTCTCACCCGATGGACGCCGTTTGAACCAGCGCCTTGCCGACCATTTGTCCCACGTTTCGGAAAAAGCGGCGGATCTGGTCTGGCGCATGGCGAACCTTGCGGAGCTCCCCGAAGCCTCCCTAACGGGCCTACAGCCCTGCTCACTGGAGGCCGTCTTGCGCCCGGCGGCACCGGAAAGCCGTTTCGCATGGCAAAATACGGCGGCTGATGCGCTGGCCGAGGCACGGGAAAGATACCCCGCAAGCGGCGTCCTTGTGTTCAACATGGCGGGAACCGGCAGCGGCAAGACACGCATGAACGTGCGCGCGGCCTGCGTGCTCTCCCGCAGCGCCGCTCCCCGGCTTTCCATCGCCTTAAACCTGCGCAGCCTTACACTGCAAACGGGGCAGGCCCTGCAGTCCCAACTTGGCCTTTCCGACAGCGATCTCGCTACGGTCATCGGCGATGACGTGACGCGGGCGCTTTTCAATGCCTCCAACCTCAAAGGAAAAGAAACCATTGCCGCCCCGTGGGCAGACGATGACGGCAACCCTGCGGAGCCGGAAGCGCTGACTTCCGGCGGAAACTGGCCGTTGCCCGCATGGCTGGAATCCTTCTTCCCCAAGCCGCAGGAACGGCGCATCGTCGGCGCCCCTCTACTGGTTTCCACCATCGACTACCTGATCGCCGCCGGAGAACCGCACCGTCAGGGACACCACGTCAAAGCCCTGCTGCGCCTCATGAGTGCCGATCTTGTCCTCGACGAAATCGATTCCTATGAACCTGAATCCCTTGTCGCCGTATTGCGCCTTGTCCAATGGAGTGCGTTTTTCGGGCGCAGCGTCATCTGTTCTTCAGCCACATTGTCCCGCCCCGTAGCGCAGGCCGTGGAAGCGGCTTATGCTTCCGGCGCGGAAATGGCGCGCGCATTGCGGCGTGGCAAAAATGGCTGCGTTGACGGGGAAAATCCCCCTTCCGAGACAAGCCAGTTGTATGTACTGGCGTTCATTGATGATGCACTGCCGCCGTCCATAAAAGCCGTACCCCATGCGCCGGGGAAAAACCGGGAGGAAAAGGCCGCGGACTTGCTTGCACTGTACGACAGCCGGGTATCCGCACAATTGGAGGCCATAGCCGCCCTACCCGCATACCGTTGCGCCGAACTGCTCCCAATGGCTGAGGAAAGCGTCAGCGCATGGATGCATGCCGTAACGGCGGGAGTCCAAAAGCTGCATGCCCGCCACGCCCTGACGGATGCCCGCTCCGGTGTGGCATACTCCTTCGGCTTGGTACGCGTGGCGAACATTGCAACAGCCGTGGACGTGGCGCGGCATCTGGCGAAGGAGCTGCCGCAGGCGCGCGTTGCCTGCTATCATGCGAACGACTGGCGCATCGCCCGTTTTTACAAGGAAAAAAGGCTGGACTTTTTGCTTTCCCGTGCCCAAGGCGACGAGCATATTGCAGCCGACCGCGAGATCCGTGCCTTTCTGGATGAAGCCGCGCGCGAAGGGCGCCCGGATGTGCCTTTCATCGTGGTCGCCACGCCGGTGGAAGAAGTGGGGCGGGATCACGACTTCGATTGGGCTGTGCTGGACGTATCCAGCGCCCAGTCGCTGGTACAGGCCGCAGGCAGGGTCAACCGTCACCGCCTGCGCCTTTATGGGGATATGCCCAACATTGCCGTGCCGCAGTTCAACTGGCGGCATTGCCGCAACAGCGACAGAGGCGAACCCAACGCCCCCGCGTTCTGTTGGCCCGGCTATGAAGGGGAAGGCCGGGAACGGTATACGATTCATGATCTGGCCCAAATCCTGCCGTGGCGCGAGGGACGCTTGACCATAACGGCGGACACGCGCCTTGGCGGGGATTGCCGTCTTGCCAAACGCGACGACAAGGCTATCGCCAAGCGGCTGTTTCCGTATTTCGGGCCAGAGAGCGGCGACTACTCTTTTGTTGTGGAGCGTTCGCCGGCCGCCCTGCTTTCCGAATGGATTTACGACGCGACGCCGCTGCGTAATCGTACGGGAAGGACGGAAATGTGGCGCTTGGGGAGCGATGCCGACCGCCTTGGGGATGTCTACGAAACTTTTGTGTATCAAGGGGAACGGCGCGGCACGGGCGGCCAGTGGGTGGAGCGCGACGAACGCTCCTTCCGGGAAATCGATGCCCTGCCCAATGCGTGGCTGTGGCTGGATGCCGAAACCATGCGCGCCCAATGTGGGGCCGTCGGAGTGGACGAAGCGCGGGCGCTCTCCGCTGAACTGACTTCATACAGCGATACGGACAGATGGGAATATGACAAGGGATTCGGCATCGTCCGCCGCCCGGCAGCGGAATGACAAGGAGAGAAGGAATGGATGAACCGAACATGGAGGCGGACGGCGTACAACAGCAACGCCAAGCCAAGAAAGAAAAACCGTGGAAAGCCTATCCACCGGAAACCTATCGCGACACAATCGCGGAACTTGTTCATTTCAGCTCAAAAACGGTCAACTCCAATGCGGCCCTCGTAGGGGTTCGCCTCGCTGCGGATGATGTACTGGACGCCCCTTATGTCTCGGCGCGCACGCTGATGGCAAGGAATGTATCCCTTTCGCTGGATTACGGCAAAGGCGGTGCGGCGGTGGCGGGCATCTGCAAACAGGTAAACGCCGTAGTACGCAACAATTCGTTTGCGGAAGCCGCATCCCCCGAAGAACGTGCGGCTATTGAACATGCCATGACCGAGGCCTGTTCCTCGGCTTTCAGCGTCGGCGTTGGGCATGTGGATCACCGTTTACGGCAAATACTGATCCCAAAAGAAGGGGCTGAAGGCGGGTATGTGTCCATGACGCCCATAACCGCGGGCGGTGTATGCGAACTGTTGTTTGAAAAGGACCATGGGCTTGTGTCCTGCCATAATGCCGCATACGAAAAGGAAAAAAAGTCTGTCGGAAACCCCGAAAACAAGGAAGAAAAGCCTGCCGCCCCCCCAGAAAACGATGAGGGGGCGGGAAACGGCCCCAGCATGAAGATGCGCAAGCTGCGGCAGGCGCAGTTCGGCATCGGCGGCTCCAACCCTCAGAATGTCGGTGGGCTTGTGCGGGCCATGCAGCGTCCGCTCTTTGTGGATGCGCCACGCAGCGCGGATGATTTGAGAACCGCCTTCTCCCTCTATTACAAGGGGATTTCCCTCGATTTTTCCTCGCCCGGCCCCTTGCGGCAAGCCCTGTTCGCCTACGTGGATTTTCGGCGGCGGCATGAGCTGGACAACGAGGAACCGTCCTCCATGACCAAACGAACTGACTTGAAAAGGCGAGATAAAGAAGAGAACCTCATAAAGGACATCGCCGACATTGTCCTACAGCGGGCTGATGAGGCTCGGGAGATGCTGCGGGACTATGCCGGTATGCTCCCCCAAGAACAGAATCCCGAAACAGGAACCGAGGCATTGGTCTCGCCGGAGTTGAAGCCGGCCGCGATGCGCGGCTTGCTTGATCCCGCCTTACGCGACGGTACATGGCCCCGCAACATGGCATGGCTGGTGATCGACGGCATGGGACGGGCCTCCCGCGCCAACGGAAACCGGATGCTGGTTCTGGACGTGACGGCGACCGCGGCGGCTGCGGGGCTTTTGGAGGAGGCGTTTCGATGAACTACCTTGTCTTTCCCCGCGTGCGGGTTCAGGCCGCCAACATGCTTTCCGCATCCTTCCTCATGGGCGGGCCGCCGGTCTTCGCCGCCTACGGCCTCGGAGAGGCGCTCTGCTTCCATCTGGGCGGAGGGGCTAAAGTGACGGGGATGGCCCTGATCCACCATAACCGTGAGGCGTTGGGGCAATCTTTTTATGGCGTCTTTTCGCCGCAACAGCGACGGGCCGCCGCGTTTACATTCGGCAAGTCAGCCAACGGCAGCGACTATTCCTCAAAGAACCCGCACGCCCTTTCCTTGCAGCCCGTGGCCTGCGCCCATCTGCGCGTGAGCATCATCTGGGAGCTGGAACAGGTGGCGGGCGTAATGGAAGCCCGTGAATTCCTGCACCGGGCGCGCCTGTCCGGCGGGCTCGTGACGGGGCATGGCGAAATCGTGCTTGAAGACTCTTTGACGTCCGCCTTTGCTCGCGTCGGGAACGGGTATGCCGTTATGGACAGGCGGGATCTACTCGAAAATAAAAATAATAAAAATCAGGCAAATCTTTTGGTTGAAGCGCTGGGAATGCAGCCTGCGGCTGAAGGAAACGACACATGGCTGTCCGCAGCCTGCCTCGGCTACGCGGCGATCACGCCGTTCGAGCACCGCGGCGGGGTGCGCTGCGGCTATACGCATGCCTTTGCAGAGCCTCTGGTGGGCATGGTGCAATACCGTTCCCTGCGCCAGCGGCGGAAGGAAGCGGATGCGAAAAAAAACCTCCAGTCCCCCGCATGGGAGGAAGAAACCCTCTGGCGCCCCGTATGGCTGGATGATCGGCGGGGCGCATTCGTGCTGCGGCAAGAACAAACGGAACTTGAGGATATGTAAGGAGATACTGGCATGGCAAAAAAAATGAACAAGCTTCCGGGCGTACTGTCGTTTCAGCGCTGCCTTCTGGTGACGGACGGCCTCTTTTACAACGAATTGGGCAACGGGAACCTGAGCCCGCTGTGGGTGGTGAGGCACGGCATCCGCGGGACGCAGAACATCAATAAGTCAAGCAAAGAAGGGCAGGCGGCTTCCGCCAGCGCCAAGCGGGAGGAAGTATCCAACATCCAGACCACAGACAGCGCCAAGCTCGACGCCAATGCGTCGGCCCTGCAAGTGCGTTTCAACCTGCGTGGCATGGACGTGGGAAAAGCGCTGTTCGCCTGCGCCCCCGGACAGAAAGACTCCATGGATGAGTTGAACGCCTTCAAGAAGGATCTGGCGGAGTTCGTCGGCCGGGCCAAGGACAGTGGCGCGCTGGTTCATCTGGCCTGCCGCTATGTGCGCAACATCGCCAACGGACGTTTTTTGTGGCGCAACCGCACTGTGGCAAGTTCCGCCGCCGTTGACGTGCTCTTGCCAGACGGCACGAAGAAAACGTTCGATGCGCTGGCTACCCCCTTCAACCACTTTGAAGAGATAAGCGGTGACGAGCGTGCTGTGGCCGAAGTGCTGGCACGCGGCTGGAAAGGCGACCCGGCAACGGAATTGCGGGTGACAGCTCATGTCGATCCGGGAGTCGGTGGGGCCGTTGAAGTCTTCCCTTCGCAAAACTACCTCGAAAATAAAGCACGCGGTTTTGCCCGCCCCCTGTATTGCGTGGGAGGCGCACCGGACGGACAGGATCAGCACAGCGTACGCATCATGGGACAGGCGGCCTTGCGTGACCAGAAGATCGGCAATGCCCTGCGAACCATCGATACATGGTATCCGGCCTATAAAGAGCGCGGTGTGCCGCTGCCCGTGGAGCCCAACGGCGCAAGCCTCGATGCGCAGGAATTTTTCCGCAACAAGGGCGAAGCTTCCGGCTTCAAGCTGATGCTCCGCGTGGGCGAGCTGGATCCCATGACGCCCGATGGGTTGTTCCTGCTGGCCTGCATCATCCGCGGCGGCGTCTTTTCGGGGAGTGAATGATCATGAGGCCCCAATGGTATTGCGATGCCATGCCGCTGACTCTAGGAGGCGATACGGGCATAAGCGGGCCGATGCTGCGGAGCCGTATGCTGGGCCTGCTGCACGGCGTATTTGCCAAACGCCCCGGGACGTTTGCCGTAGCATTCCCCGGAAGGGAGCAATTGCCCACATTGCCTCTCCCCTTGACGGGGACTCTGCGCGTGTTCGCTTCCTCCCGCGAAGATCTGGACGGGCTGGCGAAAAACGTGATTTCGCAGCCGTGGTTCCGGGATTATGCGCGATTGTCTTATCCGCAGGCCGTCCCCGATGATTTTTGCGGGGATTGGGTGCGTTTCGTCAGGTACAGAGTGCCCTCGCTAGCCTCGGATCGTCATGAGGGAGAGGAGCATGGACTGCTGAGGAAACGACGCATGGAAACCGCCCGTAAGGCCCAAATGACGTACTTCATATTGCGCAGCGCAAGAACGGGACAGCGTTTTTCACTGGTGGTAAATCGCGAACAGGGAGAACCACAAAGCGGGGAATGCGCACCCAACGGTTATGGCTTTTGCGTGACCAGCAGCCCCTTTAGCCTGCCGGAGTTGCCGTGGGCATAAAAAGGCAAACCAACCCCAGACCGCTTCAGCTCTCCAAACGGGCCAACGTCTTTTATCTCGAACATGCCCGCGTGGTGCAGCAGGATGACCGCATCGTCTACCTGACGCAGGACGGGGGTGAGTTCGAGCAGATGTTCAACATTCCCGAACGGAACACGGCGTTCCTGTTGCTGGGCAAAGGCACTTCCATTACGGACGCCGCCATGCGCCGTATGGCGGCATCCAACGTAATGGTGGGCTTTTGCGGAACGGGAGGTTCACCGTTGTTCAGTGTATGCGACATCGCTTTTATGACGCCGCAAAGCGAATACCGCCCAACTGAATATATGCAGGCATGGGCGGAAATGTGGTTTGACCCGGCGCTCCGACTGGAGAAAGCCCGCAACTTCCTCAGGCGGCGCGCGCAGATGACGGCGGAGTGTTGGCGGGAAAACAGCTACCTGCAAAAACTGGGAATAGCCCTGTCCGATGCCGTACTGGAACGTTTCCATTCGGATCTGGAACAGGCCAAGGATGTTCAGGAGCTTTTGCTGGCGGAGGCACGCTGGGCGAAACGTTTATATGCGGATCTGGCACGAGGACATGGATTTTCTTTCGTTCGCGAAGAAGGGGCGCGGCGTTCAACCTCAAAAGCTGATGTCTGCAACGGCTTTCTGGATCATGGCAATTATATCGCATATGGGTATGCCGCTGTGGTGCTTTGCGGTCTTGGGATCAGCTTCGCCATGCCCATCCTGCACGGGAAGACGCGAAGGGGCGCGCTGGTATTTGACCTCGCAGACGTGGTCAAGGATGGTTATGTCATGCCGCTGGCTTTTGAGTGCGCCAAGGAAGGAGAAACGCAAAAAGACTTTCGGCAACGCCTTATCGAGCACTGCCAAGAAAAAGAAGTTTTAGACTTTCTTTTTGACTTCATGAAAGGCTTGTGTGTAAAAAATCTATGATATAAATATGTTGTATTCAGCTTACCAAAACGAAACCTTCTAACGGATTTGAAATCCAAGATACTGAAAAATAAATATATTGGTTTTACAATCTCTGGTTATCCGCCGTGTAGGCGGTTTAGAAGATCAGGGCCACCAGTAATGAAATCTTCAAAACGTTATCCGCCGTGTAGGCGGTTTAGAAGAACCATCCACAATTCCATCCTCAAGGCTATCCGTTATCCGCCGTGTAGGCGGTTTAGAAGATATGGAAGTACGTGGCAATACAATAGCCACGGTTATCCGCCGTGTAGGCGGTTTAGAAGCACATTCCGGCGGCCCATTGCGTCCAGCGGGTGTTATCCGCCGTGTAGGCGGTTTAGAAGAGACTGCGGGGCTGCGCTTCGGGAGCAGAAACGTTATCCGCCGCGTAGGCGGTTTAGAAGAACACCCCCGCCACGCCGGCAGGGGCCTTAATGTTATCCGCCGTGTAGGCGGGTAAGAAAACGACCAAAGCATGGAGTACTGTTTATATTACTCATAGATTTTCCCCATACGGCATGTTCCGGGATATGATTTCGTCGTGCCGCTCATTATCCTTCCCCGATATATACACCTTACGCACGGTCGAAGCCCGGCATCTGGTGGATCGCGGTGGGGGAACGCATCACGGACTCCAATCGTACGCCAAGCCCTGCCCAAGGACGACGGCAGTATGGTGAGTCCTAAACGAGGGCATTTCTTCCTCGCGCACTGGAGTAAGTCGGATGTGTACGCCTACATCCGGCATCATCGACTGAAGGGTTTTCCACACACATGGGGTAGCTCTCAACCACACTCTCACCCAGCCCAACACTATGAATCTTCCCCCACAAACGTGGGAGGGGACTGGACTCGTAAACTCCTGTAAGTCGGGCTGGCTGTTTCCCCCTAACACATATGGGTTAGTTCTCGAAGCGGCATTAACGTCACTGTGGCAGATGTGACAGAAACGGGCATTTCACCATGCGCACCCATCCGAGACATGTTTCGCCGAAACACGACAATACGGCGATATTTCCATACTTGTAGATACTGCCGGGCGTTTTGCCGAGTTGGGCTTCCGACGAGACAATATGGAGATAAGGTATGCATGGGAAGACTGTTCTGATGGAAGAAGTCGGCAAGATCATCAGAAAAGTAGCATAGATTCCACCAGTTCAGCTCAGTCGGGCCACAGAATGCCTGTACTCGGTGCGGAACTGGATGAACTGCCAAGCCTGTACGCCCATCGATGAGCTGCTGAATCTGGACGCCCTGCAACTTGAACGTATCAAGGATACGCCTCACGCCTACCAAATGAAAAACGCTGCAACGTGAAAAGAGGATAATGGAAGCCTTCAAAGGGGAGGGGCAACGGGGCAAGCATCAATTCCATTTCCCCAGCATCGCCGTGACGCCTTCCATTGATGCATTCAACGCGCCATGCGAAAACTTCTATAGAATGTTTGCCAAAGGCTCCGTTATAGTATGCGGTTGTTTCATCACCACAGCGTGGTGAAAATACAGCTTTTTTCTCCAGTTTTCCCTTGTTGGAACCTATGGCTAAAGCCTTTTGCTGGTTATTCCTTTGAAATTTCAAGAAAAAACATCAACCATTCTCTATGACACAGCCTTGCCAAACACTCGGCAGGGTGTCCCGGAATGGCGGATGAAATCGTCAATGCAGCGGAGTTGCTTATGAGCTGGACGCGTTCATCTCATTACCGGAGCGGGCTTTCTGCTCGACAGCGACGCTAGGTCGTGTCGTCAATCAGATAGGCTCTGTTATAGTTTATGGTTGTTTTATCTCAGCAATATAGTGAAAATACTTCCTTTTTCTTATATTTTCCCCTTGGCGGGAGCCACGAATAAGGCATTTTGCCGGTTATCCCTTTGGAGCTTCAGGGAAAAAAGCATCAACCATTTTCTATAACACAACCATCAGATATAATATGTTAAAATTAATTTAACTATTTTTTCAAATCATGAAAAAGATTATTTTAGACAATTTCAAATAGTTATATTAAAAAAAACAACGACACGGCCTAGGGTGCCCATTCCTATGCTCCGCTGAGGCTCGAAGCGTAATCAGGACGACATATCTTCCCACCCCAAACAGCGAATAGGGATTCTATAAGGTCAAAAGCCTTTGAAAGAGGAGGGATGGGGGTTCGGGGGAAGGGAGGGGAAAACTTTCTGTAGAAAGTTTTCCCCTCCCTTCCCCCGCTTGCCTTATCCCCTACCCTTTCAATTACAACGCCAAACCGCGATCCATGCGGGCGAGCGTCTCATCTTTGCCGATGGCAAGCATGAATTCCGGCAAGCTGGGGCCGCCGATCACGCCGGTGATTGCCACACGCACAGGCTGCGCGACCATCTTGAACTTCACGCCGAGGCTTTCCACATACGAATGGATCACATGCTCGATGCTTTCCTTGTCAAAGGAAGGAAGCGCGGCAAGCTGATCACGGATAACCTTCACGTGCTCCTTGCCTTCGTCCGTCATCCACTTGGCAACGCCCGCCTCGTCGTAAGGCAGATCGGCGGACTTGCAGAGCAATTGGGCGAGGCCGTCGGCAAGCTCGATAAGGTTCTTTGCCCGTTCGCGGTACAAGGGAAGCAGCGGCTCAACGGATGCTTCCGTCGCGTCCGTGAAGCCTTTCTGATGGATAAAAGGCAGAACCAGACGGGCCAGCTCGCCAAGCGGCGTCTCACGCAGGTAATGGGCATTAAACCACAGGAGCTTATCGGGATCGAAAGCGGAAGCGGAGCTGTTCAGATTCTTCCCGTCAAAAAGCTCAATGAGTTCCTGCATGGAGAACAGCTCCTGATCGCCGTGCGACCAGCCAAGGCGGACAAGGCAGTTGACCAGCGCGTGCGGCAGGAGGCCGTCATTCTGGTATTCCACCACGGAACGGGCGCCGTGACGCTTGGAAAGCTTCTGGCGATCCTTGCCGAGGATCATGGGCACATGGCCAAACACGGGCAGTTCCCAACCAAGCGCCTGATAGATGAGGATCTGCTTCGGCGTGTTGGAAACATGGTCGTCGCCGCGGATAACGTGGGTGATCCCCATATCGTGGTCATCCACCACCACCGCCATGTTGTAGGTAGGCATCCCATCACTGCGGCGCAGAATCATGTCGTCGAGCTCGGAAACATCCGTGGCGATATGCCCTTTCACCATATCGTCGAACACAACGCGGCCTTCGGTAGGGATCTTCAGGCGGACGACACGTCCGGGCGCGGCGTCAAGATGGCGGTCGCGGCACCGGCCATCATAGCGCGGCTTTTCACCCTTGGCACGGGCGGCCTCACGCATGGCCTCCACTTCTTCGGGCGTGCAGGAGCACCAGTAGGCATGGCCGCTTTCAAGCATCTTGTCGATGACCTCATTGTAGCGGGCCGTGCGCTGCGTCTGATAGGTCAGCTCGCCGTCCCAATCCAGCCCCAGCCAACGCATGGAAGCCAGAATCGCGTCCGTATATTCCTGCTTCGAGCGCTCGGTGTCCGTATCCTCAATACGCAGGCGGAATTCGCCGCCGTAGTGACGGGCAAGAAGCCAGCAGAACAACGCGGTGCGGGCGCCGCCGATATGCAGATGCCCGGTCGGGCTCGGCGCGAACCGGGTAATGATTTTAGACATGAAAAACTCCTGAAAAATCAGCGTTGAGGTTTCTGTTCCGGCTGCCAATGCAGTTCAACGGCCCCCGTCTTGGCATCCTTGCGCGGGGATGCGGGACGGCGGCAGGCGACAAGCGCCCCGGAGGGGATGTCCCCGGCTGCGGGGATGATGGCGAACCCTTCTTCCGTACAGGCATAGCGGGCGTGCCCCATGCCGGGGACGGGGAAGGCATCGGACAGGATGCGGGCGACGACACCGTTGGGGGTCATCGCCGGGAAAAGGGGCGTCCTTACGGAGGGCCCGGCCTCCGATTCAGGCCGAAGCTGCATGAAGGACAAACTCAGCGAATCCTTGGGCAGTTTGGCGTAACGGGCCAGCTCCGCCAGCCATGCCGGGGCCACAGCCAGCTGCGACGCATGGCACCAGCGGCGCTCGCGCGTCTCCAACAGGGGGCACGGGCCAAGATGCGGACAGGGGGCCACGGGCGTCAGCCCCTCTTCCAGCGCCGTTTCCCGGAGCTTCGCCGTAAGCGTACCGCCAAGCCGCGTACCGGGCTCCACAAACAGCGCCGTGCCTTCAGGATGCAGCGCCCGCCCCACGGCGACGGCGAGATCCGCCATGCGTTCATCGACGCTGACGCCCGGCTTGTCCTTCAATTCATTGAGCACATTGCCCGCCATGATCAGATGGGGGGAGCGCAACTCCCGGAACGACTGCATCAGCGGCGAACGCACGAGCCGGATCGTCCAGTTCAGCGGTTCACCGGAGAGCTTCGCCATGTGCTCCAGTATGGAACGCCCCATTTCCATAGGACGGGGAACCGTATCCACACAAACCAGCGTCAGCGGCACGGCCCGCCAATCGGGACGGGACAGCCACAAGGCGATAGGCAGAGTCAGCGGCCCGCTTCCGAGGTCAGCAATGACCACCGGCGTTTCAGCGCCGCAAACGGGGGCGGGCAAATCCAAGCCCGGCAAGAGAGCGGTCAGCCGCACAAGATTCCACGGCAAAAAATAACGCAGATATGCCGACACATACCGGGGCGCGCTCCAATAGGAACGCCCGAGGCCGCTGCGCTCATAGGTGAGCATGGCGGACAGGTCACGGATGGCCTCCGGCAGATCGGCGCGGTGGCTGCGGGACAGCGGCATTACCGCATCCAGCGCCTTGGGGAGCTGCGCCAACGCGCTGCGGCAAAAGGCGTCCAACGGCGAAAACAACGGACGGCACATCGGATGCCCCGCCGCATGCTTGGCCGGATCGGGCATAGGCCTTGCCGGGCCGTCGGCACGCGGCGCATCAGGCTTGCGGAAGCCCGAACGCGCACCGGGGCGGCGCTCTCCAGAACCGTCCTTCGGATTGTTTCCGGAACGCCCCTGCCCTGCATGGCTGTTCGGGGCGGGACGTTCCTGATCGGCGCGGCCGCCCTTCCGGGATGCGGGGCGCTTTTCCGACGGGCCACGGGACGGGGAACGCGGGGCCCCCTTTTCGGAAGTCCCCGCGTTGTTTCTACGTTTAGGGGAGGATGACTGGCTCACGATGCCGCACGCGCCTCAAGAGCGGCCACAGCCGGCAGGGTTTTGCCTTCCAGCACTTCGAGGAACGCGCCGCCAGCCGTGGAAATATAATCCACCTGACTGGCATAGCCGTACTTTTCGAGGGCCGCGATGCTGTCGCCGCCGCCGGTGACCGTATAGGCGGACGTTTCCGCGACGGCCTTGGCGATGGCTTCCGTCCCCTTGCCGAACTGGTCGATTTCAAACGCGCCCACAGGCCCGTTCCAAACCACGGTGCCCGCCTCGGCGATGAGCTGGGCGTACATTGCGGCGGTGGCGGGGCCGATATCAAGGATCATGTCGTCAGGACGCACATCCTCGACCTTGAGCACGGTCGCCGGGGCATGTCCTTCCAGCGCCGGGCCGACAACGACGTCCACGGGCAGCGGGATGGCCGCGCCGCGCCCTTTGGCCTCTTCCATGATCTTGGCGGCGGACTCCACCAGATCCGGCTCATACAGGGACTTGCCCACTTCGTACCCGGCGGCCTTCAGGAAGGTGTTGGCGATGCCGCCGCCCACGATGAGCTTGTCCACGCGCTTGGAAAGGTTGTTCAGGACTTCAAGCTTGGTCGAAACCTTGGAGCCGCCGATGATGGCGAGCAGGGGATGCTTGGGCGCATGGAGGATGCGGGTCACGGCTTCGAGTTCGGCGGCCATGAGCAGGCCCACGCAGGCAACCTTGGCGAAACGGATGGCCCCTTCGGTGGAAGCCTGCGCGCGGTGCGCCGTGGCGAACGCATCCATGACGTACACGTCGCCGAGCGCGGCCAGCTTGCGGGCCACTTCCTCGTTGTTCTTCTTTTCGCCCTTGTTGAAGCGCACGTTCTCGCACAGGACGCATTCGCCGGGCTTTACGCCGACGCCGTCCAGATAGTCCTTCTCAAGCCTGACCGAGACGCCGAGCAGTTCCTCAAGGCGTTTGGCCACAGGAGCCAGCGAAGCTTCTTCGGAATAAACGCCTTCTTCGGGGCGCCCAAGGTGCGAAAGCACGATGATGCCGGCGCCTTTATCCAGCGCGAACTTCAAGGACGGAACAGCCGCCCGGATGCGCTTGTCGCTGGTGATTTTCCCTTCCTTGACCGGGACATTGAGGTCTTCACGAAAGACAACGGTCTTCCCTT
This sequence comes from Bilophila sp. T19-St14, assembly GCF_059728385.1. Taxonomy (NCBI): domain Bacteria; kingdom Pseudomonadati; phylum Thermodesulfobacteriota; class Desulfovibrionia; order Desulfovibrionales; family Desulfovibrionaceae; genus Bilophila; species Bilophila sp. T19-St14. The sequence continues at coordinate 143,769 of NZ_BAAGFT010000001.1, read as the reverse complement.
GCAGATCAAGGTCGGACATGAGACGTACGTTCATTGTTCTCCTCCTAAAAAAGAGGTTGCGCTACAGGGTATCGAATACGGAGGCAATGCCACAAAACGCGGTTTCTTGCAAACGGACGGCGCTTATCCGAAAACCATATGCCGCATGTACAGGGCCGTAAAATCGGGACGGGCCGCCAGATCCACAAGCATACACCCGGCACTCCAGCGGGCCAGCCTTTCCCGCAGCTCCGGGTGCGCCAACAGAAGCGCCGCCCCGCACAGGGAGGTGTTACCCTTCGCCGCCGTGCGCGCCTGCAAGCCCTGCGGCACAAAGCCCAGCCGTTCCAGTGCGGTTTCGGGCATATGTTCCCCAAGCGCACCGCCGAGGCATACCCGCGCGAGCGCCCTGCTCTCCAGCCCGGACGCCGCCAGCAGGCTTTCCAAGGCCAACGAAAACGCGGCCTTGACCTTGAGGATTTCCTCCACGTCGGCCCCGGCAAGCGCCATGCCGCCGGGCAGCGGCAGGCTCCAACCGGAAGCCCCCCGCTCGACCGTTCCGAGCAGGCGGGCGGCCAGAGGCGAAACCGGGGACGCCGCAAGGCGGCCTGTAGCGTCGAGGAAACCTGTCCGCAGCAAAATATCCAGCAACGACAGGTAGCCCGTGCCGCAAATCCGTTTCGGTTCCGTGTTGCCGATAACCACGGGAGACAGCCCGGACGGGCCGAGCCGGAACCCGGAGACGCTGCCCGCATCCGCCACGCCGCCGTAGCTGAGCCCGATGCCTTCAAGGGACGGCCCAAGCGGTACGCTGGCGATAAAGGCACGCCCCGCATCCACGGCAAGCACGAATTCTCCGTTCGTCCCCAAGTCCGCAAGCAAAAAGGGAAACTCCGGCGTTTCGCCGTACAGGAGCGCCGCCATGCCCGCGCTGATGTCCCCGCCCACAAACGGCGCCGGCTGCGGAGGAATCCATGCCGCAGGCAAACCGGGCAAATCCGCCGTGCGGCCTCCACGTTCCGTCAGCCGGTACGGGGCGGCGCACAATCCCGCCACATCTTTATTCAGGAGGATGGAGGTCATGGCGGTATTGCCCGCGATGCACAGTTCCGCCACCGGGACGCCCGCATCCGAAATGACGCGCCGCAGAAAACGGATCACGAGATGCCGCAGCCGTTCCCGCCCCTCTTGATCACGGGCGGCGGCAAGGCGCGACACCACATCGCTCCCCGCCCCCATCTGCGGGTTAAGGGCCTGACCGGACGCGGCCTCATGCCCCGTACCGTCGAGGAGCCGCCAATGGATGGATGTCGTCCCCAGATCCACGGCCAGCCGGAACGGGCCCGCATCCGGCCTTATGTCCATCCGTTTCCGTTTCTCGGACGGCGGAGGCGGCAACTCCACAGCCATACCCGCAGCGGGCGCATGGCGGCAGGCCAGCCGCCAGCCGCCGCGAACGGCCTCCGCACCGAGGACGGCGCTGTCCGCAGCGCACGGCTCAGGCGTCCTTTCAAGAAACCGCACCCGGCACGCCCCACAGCGTCCGAGCCCCGAACACAGCGCGGGAGGGGGCAGTTCGCCGGACAGCCAAATCGTCTGGGCAAGCGTCCGTCCCGCCTCCACGGGCAGGATGTGGGATACGCCGGACGAATCCATAACGCGCACGCCTTGAGCCGTTGACGAGATCGAGGCCAAGACACGCGCGGGGGAATCCACAGCACGCAAACCTTGAGCCGCGTGGAGGGAGTCCACGGCTACGGCGGCGTCTGAACCCGCGGCATGTATGCCGCCGCCAGCCGCCTCAGGCTTCCGCCCGTCCACATCCAAAGGCACGCCCGCCGTATCCGCGCCATCAGCCATCGGCATTCTCCCGTTTGCGCTTCGCCATATGTATGGCGAGGGCCTGACAACGCATCGCCCGGAGCCGTTTTCCCGACTCCTTGCCCCTGTCCCGCCATTCCGGGGGCAGAGAAATGCCGAGCAGCACCGCAAGGTCGTCGTTGACGGCAGGGCGCAGCGAACGCCCGCTGTCGGCTTCGGCCAGCTTCCAAAACGGCTCGTCCAGACCGGCATTGTGGATCTGCATCAACAGATCGCAGCGGGTTCCGGCCCGCAGCATATCATAAATCCCCGCCTTCATGTGCAGCTGCGACGACAACACGCCGGCAGCGGCGTAACGTGCGGGCAAGGCGAGGCGCTTGGCGACATGCTCGGCGGGTTCGGCCCCGCGCAGCTCGTGCCCGTAATGGTGCGGCAGCAAAGCCGGATCCGTGCCGATCTTGCCGAGATCATGGCACAAGGCCATCCATACGCACAGGGGATCGCCCGCCACCGCATCCATCACATCCATCAGATGCGCCATCACAGAACCCGAATGGTACGCCACGGGGCCCGCCGGAATATCCATCGAAGTTTCCAGCTCCCGGAACCACGGGGAAAGGCAGCCCCCTTCCGCCAGCACGGACAGCCAGCGCGACGGCTTCGGCGAGGCCAGCGCCTTCATGAACTCGCGCCCCACACGTTCGGCGGGAATACGCCCAAGCAGCCCCTCCCCCGCCACGGCGCGCATCTGCGCCACAGCCTCAGGGTGAACCGTGAACGACGGCAATTCGCAAGCCATGCGTGCCAGCCGGAACACCCGCACGGGCTCATCCCGGAAACTCGTCGGCGAAGCGGGCCGCAGGATGCCTTCCCGCAGATCCGAAAGCGCATCGGGATGCCCGAAAAGGTTGCCGTCCCGATCCTCGGCCAGCGCGTTGATGGTCAGATCGCGGCGGCGCATGTCGTCTTCCAGCGTCCCCTCAATCGGCATAAATTCCTGACCGTGCAGCAAAAAAACCGAAACGCTCTTCCCGACCTTGCGGGCATCGGGATTCCGCTGTAGAAACGTGGCTTCATCCGCGTCAAACGCGAAATCATATTCCCGCGGCGTCCGCCCCAACAGGCGGTCCCGAACGGCCCCACCCACCAGATAGACCGGTATCCGGCCCGTTTCCGGCCAATTTTCGATTGCCATGACACACGACTCCACTTTTCGTCTCAACGGCACGGTGCGGCTTCTGCACGAAGGCGCCCTCTCCGAACGCCCTCCGCACGACCGCATCGCCGATCCGTTTCCGGCTGATCACGCGGCAAGCTCCGCCCTCTGGAGCGGGCTTCCCGAAGCGGCATTCACCGCGCCGGGCACAAGCACGGCCTGCCCGTATCTCGAACAATTCTTCACTGCGCCGGTTTCGCGGACGGAAAACGAGCCCGAAACGGCCAGCGTACCGGCGCCAGTGTATCTGTGCGGCCCCGCCACTTCAAGTATGGATGTCGCCCGGGCCCTCGCCGCATACGGGCAGCTTCCCGTCTGGGGGAGCGTGCTCGCCCTGAGCCAGCGCAGCGGCCGGGGGCAGCTCGGACGGAACTGGGTCTCGCCCGAAGGCAACGTCTACGCGGCGCTCCGCCTGCCGCAGCGCCACCCGTTCACGGGCACGGCCGCGGCCCCCGCCGTGGGCGGGCTCATCGCGGAAGCGCTGACCCACATGGGTTTCGACGTCCATATGAAATGGCCCAACGACTTGCTGCGGCGCGAGGAACAAGAGGAAGGCCCCGGCTGGTGCAAGGTCGGCGGCATCCTTCTGGAGGAACGCCCCCTGCCCCGGCATGGGGAAACGCCCGCCGAAAATATGCTGGTCGCCGGGATCGGCCTGAACCTCGTATCCTCCCCCCCTGCCTCCCTCATGCGGGCGCAGCGCGCCGTTCCGGCCGGGCTTCTCTCTTCCGCAACAAAATCCGGCGTCTCCCCCCTTTCCGTTACAGGACTGTGGATGCGACTTGTGAGCCGTATCTTTTTCTGTTATGTCGAAGAGATTGACGCCAAGGGGAAAAACGCGTGGCGTTCACTTGCTGAACGTCACCTCGCCTTCCTTGGGCAAACGGTCCTTCTGACGGACGGCCCAGACGATCAAGAACGCCACACGGGCATTCTTGAAGGGCTGGACGATTTCGGCGGGCTGCGCCTGCGAAATCGCAAGGGAACAACCAGTTTTCTTTCCGGGAGCCTTCGGTTGGATCGCCCTCCCATGCAGCCGTGACGCGAAGCGCCATGCGCGGCGCCGGGAACGGCCTCCCGCAGCGATGCGGAGGCGGATCACAGGTGTCCCCGATGCCGTTTCGGGGTGCTTCCTGAACAGGACCGGCTCTTGCCGGGTCTAAACATTTCTTTATTGAAAAGGTTGAAAGCATGGCCGCCAAGACGTTTGAACAGGTACTGGACGAAGTTCGGGGCAAGCCCATACTCGTAGCCAACCGGGGCATTCCGGCACGTCGAATCTGCCGGGCCATCCGTGAACGCTTCGCCGCAGTTCCCGTAATGACCGCCACCGACATCGACAAGGCCGCGCCGGCCGCTTCGTCCGCGCAGGAACTGCTCCTGCTCGGTTCCGATCCCCGCGCGTACCTTGACCTCGATCTCATCATCGCCAAGGCGAAGCAGCGCGGTATCATCGCCATCCATCCCGGCTGGGGCTTTGCGTCGGAAGACGAGCGTTTCCCCCAGAAATGCGAAGAGGCGGGCATCACCTTCATCGGCTCCAAAGCCGACTCCATGAACCTGCTCGGCAACAAGGTGCAGGTCCGCAAGATCGCCAAGCGGCTCGGCATCCCCGTGGTGCCCGGCTCGGAAGGCGCGGTCGACGTGCCCGCCGCACGCAAGGTCGTCGACGAAATCACCCTCCCCATCATGCTGAAGGCGGAGGGCGGCGGAGGCGGGCGCGGCATTTTCCTTGTTCGTGAGAAAAGCGAACTGGAAGATGCCTTTTTTAAGGCCTCCGCCATGGCGCAGGCCTCTTTCGGCAACCCTCACCTGTATGTGGAAAAGTACCTCGAACAGGTCCGCCACATCGAAATCCAGGTCATCGCCGACCAGCACGGCAATGTGTTCGCCTTTGACGAACGCGACTGCTCCGTGCAGCGCAACCACCAGAAGCTCGTGGAAATCACCCCGTCCCCGTGGGCGGGCATTACCCCCGAACTGCGCGAACGCCTCAAGGAATACTCCCGCATGCTGGTTCGCGAGGTGGGCTATTTCTCCCTCGCCACGGTGGAATTCCTCGTCACCCCGCAGGGCGAGCCCTACCTCATTGAGGTGAACACCCGCCTTCAGGTGGAGCACGGCATTACCGAAAGCCGTTACGGCGTCGACCTTGTCGAAGAGCAGATCGCCGTGGCCTTCGGCGCGAAGCTGCGCCTGACCGAAGAAAACACCAAACCGTCCCACTTTGCCATGCAGGTCCGCATCAACTGCGAAGACCCGCAGAACAACTTTGCCCCGAACTCCGGCCTGATCACCCGCTACGTGTCGCCCGGCGGCCCCGGCGTGCGCATCGACTCCAACCTTTCCGCCGGGTACGAGTTCCCCCCGAACTACGACTCCGCCGGTTCGCTCCTCATCGCCTACGGGAGCGACTGGCAGAAGGTGCTCGGCATCATGGACCGCGCCCTGACCGAATACATGGTCGGCGGCGTAAAGACCACGATCCCCTTCTACCGTCAGGTCCTCAAGCACCCGGCTTTCCGCGCGGGCATGTTCGATACGGGCTTCATCCCGTCCGCGCCCGAACTCATGATATACGCCGACCTCGCGCCGGAAAGCGAACGCCTCGCCAAGCTCATCGCGGAAATCTCCGCCAAGGGCTACAACCCCTTCGTCCAGCTCGGCGAATACCGTTCCCACACCACGCCTCGCCTGCCGCGCCAGGATGTGGTGCTCCCGTCCATCCCCTCCAAGGTACGCAAAGAGCCCTCCCCCTATCCGCACGGCGACCGCGTTGCCCTGCTCGACTACGTCCGCGACAGCGGCTGCATCCACTTTACGGACACGACCACCCGCGACAGCACGCAGTCCAACAGCGGCAACCGATTCCGCCTTGCCGAAGACCGCCTCGTGGGGCCGTATCTGGACAACTGCGGCTTTTTCTCCATTGAGAACGGCGGCGGCGCGCACTTCCACGTCGCCATGATGGCGAACATGACCTACCCCTTCACCGAAGCGAAGGAATGGAACAAGTTCGCCCCCAAAACCCTCAAGCAGATTCTGATCCGCTCGACCAACGTGCTCGGCTACAGCCCGCAGCCCAAGAACCTCATGCGGCTGACCGGAGAAATGATCTGCGACAATTACCAGATCATCCGCTGCTTCGACTTCCTGAACCACATCGACAATATGCGCCCCTTCGCCGAAGTCGCGCTGAGCCGCAGGGATGTGGTCTTTGAGCCCGCCATCTCGATGTCGTGGGCCGAGGGCTTCACTGTGGATCACTACCTCGGCGTAGCTGAGAACGTCCTCGGCGTGTGCGGCGACGTGGCCGGCATGGGCGAAAAGGAAGTCTCCCGCCATATCATCCTTGGCCTCAAGGACATGGCCGGCGTGTGCCCGCCCCGCTTCATGACCGAAGTGGTCACGGCCCTGCGCAAACGGTGGCCCGATCTGGTGCTGCACTACCACCGCCACATGACGGACGGCCTTTTCGTGCCCTCCGTGGGCGCGGCGGCCAAGGCCGGCGTCCAGATCGTGGATACGAACCTCGGCGCGTGCGTTCGCAGCTACGGGCAGGGCGACACCCTCGCCACCGCCGCCTACATGGAAGGCGAACTGGGCCTCAAGACCGCCATGAACAAGGATATGGTCCGCGACGCCAATTTCGTGCTCAAGCAGGTCATCCCTTACTACGACCGTTATTGCGCCCCGTACTTCCAGGGCATCGACAACGACGTGACCGAGCACGCCATGCCCGGCGGCGCGACCTCCTCGTCGCAGGAAGGCGCGCTCAAGCAGGGCTACATCCACCTGCTGCCCTACATGCTCAAGTTCCTTGCCGGAACCCGCAAGATCGTCCGTTACCATGACGTGACGCCCGGCTCCCAGATTACATGGAACACCGCCTTCCTCGCCGTGACCGGCGCATACAAGCGCGGCGGCGAAGAAGAGGTCAAATACCTGCTCGGCGTGCTTGAGCGCGTCAACGGCGTGTCCGATGAAGCCGAACTCAGCGAAGGCACCCGTGCGGCCCGCCTCGCCCTCTATCAGGATTGCAACGATGCGTTCCGCAACCTCCTTTTGGGCAAATTCGGCAAGCTGCCTCTGGGCTTCCCGCCGGATTGGGTGTATGAGAGCGCATTCGGCAATGCGTGGAAGCAGGCCATTGCCGACCGGACTACGCATTCGCCGCTGGAAAAGCTCACCGACATGGACATTGAGGCCGAGCGCAAGGCGTTCCGCGACATCATCAAGCGCGAGCCCACGGAAGAGGAAATGGTCATGTACCTGAACCATCCCGGCGACGCCGTGAAGACGGTTCAGTTCCGTGCCAAGTACGGCGATCCCAACCGGCTGCCGCTGCCCGTCTGGTTTGAGGGCTGCTCCGTGGGCGAGGAAATCAACTTTGTGGATACGTCCGGCAAACCGCACCAGTTCCTGCTGGTGAGCATGTCCCCGGTCAACGATGCCGGCGAATCCATGGTTCGTTTCGTGCTTGACTCGGAAATCTTCAGCCAGCTCGTCAAGGTCGCCCCGCCCAAGAACGGCGGAGCCGGGGGCGTGGTGATGGCCGATCCTGCGGACAAGTATCAGGTCGGCGCGCCGAGCAACGGCGACCTCTGGGTGATGTACGTCCATCCCGGCGACATCGTCGAAGAGGGCGAAGAACTGTTCAACGTGTCCATCATGAAGCAGGAAAAAGCCGTTCTGGCCCCTGTGGCCGGCATCGTCAAGCGTGTGCTCAAGACCGCCGACTACAAGGAAACCAGAAAGATGGAAACCGTTCGCGAAGGCGAGCTCATTGTGGAGCTCGGGCCGGTTCCGCGCATCTGCACCAACGAGGCGTGCAGCCGCCCGCTGCCCATGAATGACATCGAGTTCTGTCCCTACTGCGGGGAACGGCTCAGCCGGATCTAAGGGACATTAACCGATACGAAGAGAGAGCCTGGAGGCAATTCTCATGACGAAAACCCCTTCCGCAACCAAAAACCGACAAGACGAGGTTCCGGTGGAAGATCTCCTCAAGCGCCTGGTTCTGACCGGCGCGGATATCGTGCGCATCGGCGAGGACGCCGAGCTGCTGGTGGGTGGCAAAAACTACAACACGGCGCTGATCAGCCGCGTTGAAGGCGTTCGCATTCCTCAGTTCCGCGCCATTTCGTCCGTGGCGTTCCACATCGTGCTCGACGAATGCAAGGTGTGCGCGGCGCTGATCCGTTCCATGGTCGACGAAGCCTACAGCCGCATCGACTGGACTTCTCCCGAAGTCACCAAGGATCACGAGTTCCTGCCCAAATTCGTGCGTTCCGTCGCCGCCGAGATCCGCAAGGCTTCCGAAGCCGACCCGGAACTGCCGCGTATCCGCCTGCGCACGTTCGTCAACAACGTGGTTGACGGCTTCGCCTCCTCGCAGGAAGGCATCGACCAGCTCCGCAAACGCTCCGTCATGGTGCAGGCCGCCATCCTGTCCTGCCCCCTGCCCGAACGCGTGGACAAGGCCGTCCGTTCCGCCTACCGCGACATCTGCGCCGAAGCGCAGGAGGGCGACGTGCCCGTGGCCGTGCGTTCCTCCGCCGCCGGCGAGGACTCCCGCAAGAAAGCCTTCGCGGGCCTTCAGGATACCTTCCTGAACATGGTCGGCGACGACGCCGTGGCCACCGCCTACCTGTGGGACTGCGCCTCGGCCTACAACCTGCGCTCCATGATTTACCGCCGTGAAGCCATCCTCGATGCGCTGACCCAGTCCGAAACCACGGGTCAGGAAGAGCTCGCGGCGCAGGCGAAAAAGGAATGGTCCATTGAGAACACGTCCCTTTCCGTGTGCATCATGCGCATGATCAACCCGGTGGTGTCCGGTACGGCGTTCAGCGCCGACACCGCCACGGGCTGCCGCGGGACCGTCCGCAAGGATCTCGTGAGCATCGACACCAGCTATGGCCTCGGTGAGGCCGTGGTGGGCGGACGTGTGACGCCCGACAAGCTGTATGTCTACCAGAAGGACGACGGCAGCGAAGTCGTGATCCGCTTCATGGGCAGCAAAACCATGAAGATCGTCTATGACGAAAACGGCGGCACCAAGGAAGTGCCCGTCCCGGAACGTGAGTGCATGCTCTGGGCCCTGACCCCCACGCAGGCCGAACAGGTCGCCAAGGGCGTGCGCGCCGTGAGCAAGGCCTACGACGGCATGATCATGGACACCGAGTTCTGCATCGACTCCAAGGGCATGCTGTGGTTCGTGCAGGCGCGTCCCGAAACCCGCTGGAACGAAGAGCTGGCCCTGCATCCCCACACCATCTTCATGCGCCGCCGCGAAGTGGAGCCCAAGGCCGCCGCTGCCGCCGAAGTCTTGCTGACCGGCAACGGGGCCTCCCGCGGCGCCGGGCAGGGCAAGGTCCGCTTCCTCCGCTCCGCGCTGGAACTGAACCGCGTGGGCAAGGGCGAAATCCTCGCCGCCGAACGCACCGACCCCGACATGGTTCCCGGCATGCGCGTGGCCTCCGCCATCCTTGCCGACGTGGGCGGCGACACCAGCCACGCGGCCATCACCTCCCGCGAACTCGGCATCGCTGCGGTCATCGGCATCCAGAACCCCACGGCCCTTCAGGCTCTGGACGGCCTGGACGTCACCGTGGACGGCACCCGTGGGCGCGTGTACCGCGGCCTGCTCCCGCTGCATGAAGTCGGCGGCGAAATGGACGTGGAAGCCCTGCCCAAGACGAAAACCCACGTCGGGCTCGTGCTCGCGGACATCGGGCAGGCCCTGTTCCTGTCCCGCCTCCGCAACGTGCCGGACTTTGAAGTGGGCCTGCTGCGCGCCGAATTCATGCTCGGCAACGTGGGCGTGCACCCCGCCGCGCTGGAAGCCTTCGACAACGGCGATCTGGAACGCCTCGTCCAGAAGAAGATCGGCGAACTGGACTCCAAGCTGCGCAAGACCATCCGCGAACAGCTCGATGCGGGCCTCGTGTCGCTGGATCTCCGCCTCCGCGAACACGTCGGCAACATCACCGGCTTCGCGGAAGAGCTGGAAAAGCTCGGCAAAAAGGATGACCTCCGCAACCCCGACGAGATCATGGCCGTATATCGGCGTATGCGTGAAGTCGAAAAGCTGCTGGACGAATACACCGAACGCGCCGCGCGCTTCTACACGACGCTGGAAACGTCCGCGGATCTGGCCGAACACGTCCGCATCATCATGGGCTACGAAACCGAACTGCTGGCCCTCTCCGGCGATTCCCCCGAAGTGAAGGCGCGCCGCGCCGCCATCGAAAAGGAAATCAGCAATCAGGTCAGCTACGCCGCGCTCAACCCGGCGGTACAGGAAACCATGCGCCAGATCGCCGCGCTGCGTGAAGATGTGGGTGCCCGCTGCGGCCTCGCCAAGGAAATCGCCGCGCTGCGTTCCATCCCCGGCGAAATCGGCACGCTCATCCGCGCCCGCGGCCACAAGAACGGCCACGACCACTACGTACAGACCCTGTCCCAAGGCTTGGCCCTGTTTGCGATGGCCTTCTACGGCAAGCCCATCGTGTACCGCACCACCGACTTTAAGACCAACGAGTACCGCAACCTGCTCGGCGGCAACCTCTTTGAGGATCACGAAGACAACCCGATGCTCGGCTATCGCGGCGTATCCCGCGACATCCACGACTGGGAAATCGAGTCCTTCAAGCTGGCCCGCTCGGCTTACGGCGCGCAAAACCTCCAGCTCATGCTGCCCTTCGTGCGCACGCTGGAACAGGCCCGCGCCATGCGCGGCTACCTCGACACCGTGCACAATCTGCGCAGCGGCGAGGACGGCCTCAAAATCATCCTCATGTCCGAACTGCCTTCCAACGCCATTCTGGCGCGGCAGTTCATCCAGGAGTTCGACGGCTTCTCCATCGGCTCCAACGACATGACCCAGATGGTGCTGGCCACCGACCGCGACAACAGCTCGCTCTCGCACATCTACGACGAGGAAGACCCCGCCGTGGTCTGGGCGATTCTGGTAACCATCTTCTCCGGGCAGAAGTTCGGCAAGAAGGTCGGCTTCTGCGGCCAAGGCGTGGCAAACAGCGAAGTGCTGCGCGGCCTCGTGGCCATCAGCGGCATCACCTCCGCCTCCGTCGTGCCCGATACCTACTACCGCACGAAGCGGGACTTCGCCGCCGTCGAAGCCCTGAACATCCCGGCTTCCGGCCTCGGCAAGTGGCTTGGCGAACAGCATCAGGCCAAGCTGGTCAAGCTGCTTGAAGCCGCCGGAAAGGCCGATGTCGCCAAGCTCGCCTCCGATCCGGCCAAGATCCGTGCGTGGTACGATGCGGAAACCGCCCGTCTGCACGGCGAACTCCGCGACAGCCTCGGCGGAAGCCGCGAAAATGCCGCCCGCAAGGCGCTCAAGGCCTTCCGCGCCACGTTCCACAAGCCGGTCATCTATGCCGCATGGAACTGGGACGAGACCGTCGAGGACGCCCTGCATCAGGCCGGTTTCGCCACCTTTGAAGAACAGGCCGCGGCTCTGGTGGAACAGCGCAAGAAGCTGGCATAACATGAATACGCGCAGGGCGCAGCCCTGCACCTGCTGAGGCGCTGCCTCAGGCTCCGCCGGGCTGCCGCCCGGACCTGCCCGGGGGGAGAGCCTCCCCCCGGACCCCGGCAGTTTCGGAAAAACGACCGTCGGGGGATGTTCCTCAGACGGATCATCCCCCGACGTTTTCTGTTTGGATGGCATTGCTATGGCTGTGCCATAGGAAACGGTTGATGTTTTATTCCTTGAAGCTCCAAAGAAATAACCAATAAAGGGCCTTAGCCTTGGATCCCGCCAAGGGGAAAGCTGAAAAAAAGGCCGTATTTTCACCGCACTGCAAAAAAGAAACAACCACATACTATGACAGAGCCGCTGCTGGCAACAACACCAAACTAGTTTATCATTATCCAATAGCCCACTCTCTTGATATTCCCCTCCGGCTGGAACGAACTCCTTTCGCGCAGCCTCCCCACCAGTCAACATTTTTGCGGGTGGGGGTCTGGGGGAGGGAGCTTTTTATAAAAAGCTCCCTCCCCCAGATTCCTCCCCAAAGGACAGCATATGGAACTCCCCCGCAAACAGACACGGCAACTGAAGCTCGGCCCCGTCCGCATCGGCGGCGGTGCACCCATCGTCGTCCAGAGCATGACAAATACCGACACGCGGGACGTGGAGGTCACCCTCAGCCAAATCAAACGCCTGCACAACGCGGGCTGCGAAATCGTGCGCGTCGCGGTACCCGATGAAACAGCGGCCAAGGCCCTGCGCGCCATCCATGACGCCAGCCCCATCCCGGTCATTGCGGACATCCACTTTGATTACCGGCTGGCCCTCACCGCACTGGAGGCGGGGCTGGAAGGCTTGCGCATCAACCCCGGCAACATCGGCGAACGCAAAAACGTCGAAATGGTGGTCGATGCCGCCAAAGCGCGGGGCGCGGTGATCCGCGTGGGCGTCAACAGCGGCTCTGTGGAAAAGCGGCTGCTGGATCAGTACGGGGGCCCTACCCCACAGGCAATGGTCGAAAGCGCACTTGGGCATGTGCACATCCTTGAGGAGCACGGCTTTTACGATACGAAAATTTCCATCAAATCGTCTTCGGTTCTCAATACCATTGAATGTTACCGCCTATTATCAGAACGCTGCGATTACCCGCTGCACCTTGGCGTCACCGAGGCGGGCGGCGTGCTGCGCGGAGCCATCAAATCCTCGGTCGGCATGGGCATCCTCCTCAGCGAAGGCATAGGCGACACCCTGCGCGTCTCTTTGACGGCCGCCCCGGAAGAAGAAATGACCGTTGCGTGGGAACTGCTCCGTGCCCTCGGCTTGCGCCGGCGTGGGCCGGAAATCATCTCCTGCCCTACCTGCGGGCGCACGGAAATCGATCTCATCGGCCTCGCTCAGGAAGTGGAGCGCCGCCTGAGCACGGAAACCGCGCCCATCAAGGTCGCGGTCATGGGCTGTGTGGTGAACGGCCCCGGTGAGGCGCGGGAGGCCGATCTCGGCATGGCGGGAGGCCGCGACAAAGGCATCATCTTCCGTAAAGGCGAAGTCATCCGCTCCGTGCGCGGGCAGGAAGCCCTGCTTGCCGCATTCATGGAAGAACTGGATAAACTGCTCGCCGAGCGGCAAGGCTTATAGCCGCCCGGTGACGACAAAAGGGAGGTTTGACGCCTCCCTTTTGTTGCTCTTTCCAGCATCTGGGCTGTGGCAGGAAGCGCTTTTTCCTGTGTTGTCCGATCAGGAAACGCCGCCCGCTGCCTGCCGTTTTCCCGTTCAGCGGCTTAAAGAGGAGGCTCTGCCTGTTTCTCCACCGTACCGGGCGCAAAAGGCGCTCGTCGGCACTCCCTAGGTCGTGTCGTTATTTTATATAACTATTTTGAATTATTGAAATAATCTTTTTTATGAAGCTGTGTCATAGAAAACGGTTGATGCTTTATTTCCTTGAAGTTCCAAAGAAATAACCAATAAAATCCCCCAATCACAGAGCCCACCAGCGGAAAATTTTAAGAAAAAGCATATATTTTCAGTGTATTGCCGAAACAAAACAACCATGTACTATGACAGAGCCTTTTATGACTTGAAAAAGAGTTAAAGAGTTTCAATAGACTATATCTAATCGACGACACGCCCTAAAGGATCGCGTGACTCGATACCGCGGCAACAATGACCATGCCATGCACGGCGCGAGTCAATGCCCCCGACAGGCCGGAACTGACGATGCCCGCCTCGATTATCCCGACGATGGCGATGCCGATCTGCGTGCCGTACAGTCTCCCGGCGCCTCCGAATACGCTGGTTCCGCCAATGAATACGGCGGCGAACACCAGCAGCATGTACCCGTCTCCCTGTATGGGCCACCACGCCCCCATTTCCATACAAACGGATCCATGATTTTCCAGCAGCAGCGCAACCAGTAAAACGAGAGGCCGGATCAATCCCACAGCTATAGGAGGCCCTTTTTCCTCGGTGAGCACGGTACAAATCCCTTTTTCTCATGCGGCATTCCGCAAAAACCCGGCCCCGCCGGATCCCTTTTTCAAAGGCTATTGGAACCGGGCACGTTGCGGGTGAATGGCCTTCCTCCGTAAATCCCAAGGTTCCGCCACAGCAACCGCTTGATATTGCATCTCTTGATGTTCCAAGCAGATAACCGACAAAATGCTTCAGCTATGGAGCCAGCAGACGGAAAAACTGAAGAAAAAGACTGTATTTCCACCACGCTGTGGCGATACACCAATTACATTCGATAGCAGAGGCCCCCAAAACACGCCATCAGGTCTGCCGTTGCCCCGCCTGCCCGCTTGGAGCCCGCCCTGTGCAGGACGAGAGGGGCCAAACATTGGCGGGACTATGGCAACCGCCCGTTGAACTTTCAACCGGCCCTACCCCGCCCCTTCCCCACGAGTTTACCCAAAGGGGAACGCCCTTCCTTGCCGGACATCAAAACCATCCGTTTCCGACCAAGCCATTTCTTAGAAATCGTTCTTAATAAAAAGGATTCAGTATCCGCCGCAAAAGACTGCTCTCTTTTTATGGAACAAGAATACGTTTTCCGGACAAAAACTTTTTTTGATTTTTCCTCACGCTAGGAGGTTCCTTGAGGCAACTTTGTGTTTTCAAAAACATTTTCCTTCATTTCTTTTGGATACAATTTTTTTGACCCTTTTTTCGTGTTGCTGTTCCGTAACCTCAATCCTGTCTTTTCACAAAATATCCGCCGTTTCGGGGCTTGATTACCCTAAAAAAAACAAGTGTCCTTTCAAGCTATTATCCTTGCTTTTGGTATGGGAAACAAGAAGAGGCGATAGCCTGTACGCCCCTAATACGGCATCATTCCCCTCTTTCACGGTTTTTCCTTAAGGCCGGAAAAACCGGGCTGTTCCTTTTAGGACAATGCCCGGCATGGGAATGGGGTAATGCCCGTTCCAGACGGAACGGCTTTACAGAACGTGATTTCGCGGTATGCTTCTTCCCAAAAGTAGCTTCACACCCAGTGGGGGACTGTATGGAAGATCAGAAACGGTATGATTGGGAACCTTCTGTCAGAAAGATCGGGGAAACGGCGATGCTGCCCGAAACGGCATGGCAGGAGGAATGGCAGGTTTCTCCGGACTGCGAATCGTTCGCGGCGGTTTCTGCCCTCGAAGACGGCACTTTTACCGTACGCTTGAACGATGCGTTGTGGGAAACGCGCACCGACAAGATGTATAACTGCCAGTTCGCCCCCGACGGGCGGCTGACGGCCCTGTCCCAGAGCGACGGCGAGTGGGCCATTGTGGTCGACGACGCGGAAAGCGAAGAACACGCCGACTATCTGTGGGGAACCCGGTTCAACCACTCCGGGGCCATCGCCGTGCCCATGCAGACCGGTATGGAATACGGCATGCTGGTCAACGGCACGCCGTGGGAACGGCTCTACACCGCCGCCACCGATTTCGTCCTTTCGGAAACCGGAAAAACCGCCGCAATCGTCCAGACCGCCGGGCTCGGACAGGCCGATCTGGAAGGCTTCAGCAAGGGCATCTATACGGTTGCCGTCGACGGCGAGGTATGGGAAGAGTGCTACCTGAACGCGTGGTCGCCCTGTTTTGACCGGGAAGGCCACCGCGTCGCCAGCACCGTGCGCGTCACGCCGTACGAATATACCATTTCCATCAACGGCCAGCGCTGGAGCGAAACCTACCCCTGCGCGTGGGAACCCGTTTTTGAGCCCAAGTCCGGCGACGTCATCGCGCCCATCCGCAAGGAAGGCAAGTGGGGGCTCGCCCGCAACGGCTCCCTCTTCTGGAAGCCCGTGTTCGCACAGTGCTGGTCGCCTCAGGCCGCCGCCGTCGACGGCGAGCACATCTGGGCCATCGCCGCGCCCTCCTACGGCGCCTTCACCGTAGCCTGCAACGCCGCCCCGTGGAGCTGCCGCTTCCCGTCCGTCACGGATCTCGTCCTGTCCTCGGACGGCAAGCACGCCGCCGCCCTCGGCAGCCAGAACAACAGCCGCTTCCAGATCGCCGTGGACGGCAAGGTGTGGGACGGGGCCTTCGATATGGCGTGGCCCGTCGTGTTCTCGCCCGCCGGGGATCGCGCCGCAGCCAAAGTCCGCCGCAATGGGAAGTTTGCCCTGTACGTCGACGGCAGTGCCGTGATCGAAAACCTCGACGGCGTGTGGAACCCCACGTTCAGCCCGGACGGTACCGTCCTGCTGTTCTGTTCCCTCAAGGACGGCGTGTTCTCCCGCCACACCGTGCGGCTCTAGGCATCCAACTGCAACAAGGAACCCATCATGAATGCCCTGTACAATTTTGCGGTAGGCCCGCTGGCATGGATCGCCTTCACGGTGTGCATCGGCGGGATGATCTGGCGGCTGTGGTCGCTCGGACGCCTCGCCCGCCAGCGCGACGCCTCGGCCCTCGCCTACATGAACTGGAAAGACTCGCTGACGTCGATCATCCGCTGGACGCTGCCCTTCTCCACCTGCGGCTGGCGCGAGAACCCGCTGCTGACCGTGGCGAACTTCGTGCTGCACATCGGCATCCTGCTCGCCGTGCTGTTCTACTCGGCCCACAACGTCATGTGGGACTACAATTTCGGTTTTTCCCTTCCTTCCCTGCCCGACGGCTTCATGGACGCCGTCACCCTAGCTACCATTCTGGCCTGCCTGATCCTCGGCTGGCGTCGGCTGGCAGTCCCGGCGTCGAGCTATGTGACCCGGCAGGCCGATTGGTTCTCCCTGCTGCTCGTCACCGGCGTCATGGTGACCGGCTTTGCCTCCGCGCATGGGTTCGGAAGCGAAAGCTTCATGGCTCTGCTCCACGTACTGTTCGGCGAGGCGATCCTTGTCTGCCTGCCCTTTACGCGCCTGAGCCACGCCATTCTGATTCCCTTCACCCGCGCCTACATGGGTTCCGAATCCATCGGCGTCCGTCGTACCTGCGACTGGTAATTTTGGAGGCACACGATGGGTATTGAAAAACGCTTGATCGAAGACGCCAACCTGACGCGCGGCATGCAGCTCGCCACGCCGGAGCGCATCACCAAAGTGATCCGCGATGTCCTGAAGGGCGAGGTGGGCGCGCGAGTCAAGGTATACGAACAGACCTGCATGCGCTGCGGCGCCTGCGCCAAGGCCTGCCACTTCAGCCTTTCCCACCCGGACGACGCGTCCTATACGCCCGTCGCCAAGCTCGACAAGACCATCTTCAAGATGGTCCGCGAGAGCGGGAAGCTCAACGCCGAACAGATGCGGGGCATCGCGCAGATCGCGTTCACCGAATGCAACATGTGCCGCCGCTGCATCCATTACTGTCCCGTGGGCGTGGACATCGCCTACCTGATGAGCCTCGTGCGGCGCATCTGCAACAAGCTCGGCATCACCCCGACCTTCATTCAGGACACCGCCAACAGCCATTCCGCCACGTTCAACCAGATGTGGGTGCGCGAGGACGAATGGATCGACAGCCTCATCTGGCAGGAAGAGGAAGCCCGCGAGGAATTCCCCGGCATCCGCATCCCGCTCGATAAGGAAGGCGCCGACTTCATGTACTCGGTCATCGCGCCCGAACCGAAGTTCCGCACGCAGCTCATCTATCAGGCCGCCGCGATCTTCCATCAGGCGGGCTGCGACTGGACGATGCCCTCCCGCCCCGGCTGGGACAACAGCGACATGTGCATGTTCACGGGCGACTACGAAATGATGGGCCGCATCAAGCGCGCCCACTTCGAGCTGGCCCAAAAGCTGCGCGTCAAGCGCATCGTCATGGGCGAATGCGGGCATGCCTTCCGCTCCGTGTACGATCAGGGCAACCGCTGGATCGGCTGGAAGGATTCCCCGGTCCCGGTGGTCCATGCCATCGAGTTCTATTGGGAACTCATCAACGAAGGCAAGATCAGGATCACGCATCAGTTCGAGGATCCGGTCACCATCCATGACCCCTGCAACACCGTCCGCGGCCGCGGCCTTGCCGACAAGCTGCGCGACGTGGTGCACTTCCTCTGCGCCAATGTGGTCGAAATGACGCCCAACCGCGAGCACAACTTCTGCTGCAGCGCGGGCGGCGGGATCATCAACTGCGGCCCGCCCTTCAAGAGCGTGCGCATGGAAGGCAACCGGGTGAAGGCCGATCAGCTCCGCAATACAGGAGTCCATACCGTGGTCGCCCCCTGCCACAACTGCCACGGCGGGCTGGAAGACATCATCAAGCATTACAAGCTCGGCATGCACACCAAGTTCATCGGCGACCTCATCTATGAACTGATGGAAAAGCCCGAAGTATAGTCAGCCCGCGGGGACAGCCTTCCCGGAAACGGGAGGGCTCCCCGCAGCGCCCCGCACACCGCTTTTGGAGGCGCCGCCTCCGTGAATCACTGGAGTGAACTATGCCCCTGCACGCCCTTGCCCGTGCCGGCCTCGCCGTCACGCTGCTGCTTGGCCTCGTCGGGACGGCCCATGCGCTGACCCTGAAATCCGAAGAGTTCAAGACCCACCGCCGCCCCGCCGTCACCTTCGATCACGACAACCATAACGAGCGCGCCAAAATCGAAGACTGTATCGTCTGCCACCACGGCGGCGAGAACGGCGTCATCGACCCAGAACTGGGCTCGGAAGATCAGCCCTGTTCCGAATGCCACAAGGCCAGCATGCCCAGCGGGCGCACGCCGCTCATGCGTGCCTACCACAAGAACTGCATCGAATGCCACAAGGCCCAGAACAAGGGGCCGACCACTTGCGGCGCCTGCCACAAGTAGGGCCGGCTCATGGACGCCATCCGGCTGCATGCTGACGGGACGCTTTCGTCCGAAGCCCCATTCGCGGGGCTTCTCCGGATGAGGCTCGAACTCGACGGGGACGTTACGCTGCGCTCGTTTTTCCGGCTGCTCAAACGGAATCCGCTGGCGCGGGAACTGGTTCCCGGCCTCGGCGATGCCCTCGTCGAAGCCGAAGCCTGCCCCGCCTCCGGCTGCCGCTATCCCGGCCTTGAAGCCCTGCGCCTCGGCAAGCGCGTGGAGTTGACGGGATTTCCCGGCACGCCCCGCGTGGAAGTCTACCTTGCCGTCGAGGGGGTCGGCGACGGATTGCCGGAACTGCGTTTTTTCCGCCTGCGGGACATGCTGGACGCCCCATTGAAAATGGGGACGGCCCGGCATGTCCTGCTCGGCGAAACCGCGGCCGTGTTGGATGCGGCAACCAGCTTTACAGTCTTTGATCTGTTGGAAGGCATAGGCTGGGAACTGGGGTTCCAAGGCGGCTCACTCACCTGTAATCTCAAGGAGTAGCGAGATGTTGTTCAAAAACATCCTGTTTGCGAGTTCGGGAACGGCCGGCAGCGACAACGCCGCGAAACTGGCTTTTGGGTTGGCGGAAAAACAGCAGGCGGAACTGACGCTCTACCATTGCTGCGGCGTCCCCTCACGGGGGTTCGCCACCAACGTCACCGATACCCGCAGCGGCAGCCTCGAACAGCCGGATGAGGCGTATCAGGAAATGGTGCGCGAAGAGCTCAATACGGCCTATGCCTATCAGATCGAAGCCTGTACCCGCCCCTTCCGCATGGAGTTGAGCGTGGGTATGCCCTCCACCGAAATTTTGCGCTACGCCCGCCAGATCAAGCCCGATCTCATCGTCATGGGCGCAAGCAGCGCCGCCAGCGATCCCAATGCCGCCCGCATGCGCTCCATCGTGGGGAACACGGTGCGCGCCGTGGCGAAAAAAGCCCCCTGCCCGGTGCTCATCGTCAACCGCCCCTGCACCACCTGCTGGCACCTGTTCTCGAACATCGTCTTCTGTACCGACTTCAGCGAAGCCGCCAGCCATGCGTTCCGCTTCGCCCTGAATACGGCCCGCCAACTGAACGCCAAACTGTACATCACGCACGCCGTCGACATCACGTCCATACAGGGCATGACGATGGATCAATCCGAAATCGAGCGCCATGCCGCGAAGATGCGTGGGAAGATCGACAAGCTGTACCTGTCCAGGCTCGACGGCTTCGCCAACGTCGAGGTCATTGTGCGCGAAGGCATCCCCTATGTCGAAATCCTCAAGGCCGCCCGTGAGAATGAGGCCGATCTCATCGTCATGGCCCACCATTCCTCGGATCTGCCCGATGACGACGCGGACATCGGCTCCACGGTGGAACAGGTTGTCCTGCGTTCCGCCTGTCCCGTCGCCAGCGTGACCCGGCCAGAGGCCCGGTGACATGGGCGGAAGGCGTGCCCTCGTCATTGATGACGAAGTCCATTTCCGGTATTTTCTTAGAGTGCTCCTCGAAAAGGCCGGGTTCACCGTAAAGATGGCCCGCAACGGGATTGAGGCGCTGGACGTGCTCCGCTTATGGAGGCCGGACGTCATCACGCTGGACGTCATGATGCCCGAACAGAGCGGCCTGGCCTTTTACGGGGCCGTCTCCAGCGACGAGGACTGGAAGCGGATTCCCGTGGTCATGCTGTCCGCCGTGCCGATCCCCGTCCGGGAACATGCCTTCGCCACGCTCGGCCTAGCGCAGGGCCCGCTTCCCGCTCCCGCGGCCTGCCTTGAAAAACCGTGTACGCCGGAAGCCCTGCTTGAGGTCGTCAACCGGCTCGTTCCCGAACCAACCACAGCCTGATCCGAACGCAAGGAGAAGCCCCATGCCCAAGAAAATCCTGACCATCGACGACGACCCGTACATCGTCAAGTACATCACCGAAGTCCTCTCCGACAACGGCTACGCGACCTGTTCCGCGTCCAGCGTCGAGGAAGCGCTTTCCGTCCTCGAAGCGGAAAAGCCCGATCTCGTCACGCTGGACATGGAAATGCCCGACGAGTGGGGCCCCCGCTTCTACCGCAAGATGACCATGAATCCCGCATTCCGGGATATGCCCGTCATCGTGATCAGCGGCCTTCAGGGTATCCACCTCGCCATCCGCAACGCCGTGGCCACACTCCAGAAGCCCTTTGATCCCGAAGAGCTGATCTCCATCGTCAACCGGGTGCTCGAATCCAAAGATGCCGCCCGCAAGGCCATGGATGGGGAATAACCGTTTCCGTTCCGGCGGTTCCCCGCGAACCGCCGGAAACCGGGGTTGACGATGCATAGCCGATTCGGAGCCTACCGCCTCATGGCCAAGACCATCACCATGACGGCGCTGTTGTTCCTCGCCGGGGTGGGGGCCGTCCTGTGGCTGATGCCCCATGAATGGCTCCGGGTTGCCCTGCCCGCCGTTACCCTGCTCCTCTGCGCCGTCTCGGTGGCCCTTTATTGGTATGAAGTGCGCCTGCCCATCGGCCGCATGATCGCCAGCATGCAGGCCATGCGCGAAGGGCAGGCCGTCACCCTCGACGACGCCCGCCGCGACGACGAATTCGGCCAGCTCGCGCGGGCCATCGTTGAATTCAGCATCCGCAATCAGCACCACCTCGAAGAAATGCGCCGCCGGAAGGACGACTTCCAGCGGCTCTTCGACATGGTCCCCTGCGGCATTTCCGTGCAGGATCGCGAATACCGCCTCCTGCGCTGGAACCGCAGCTTCGCCGTCCGGTACGATCCGCAGCCGGGCAGCACCTGCTACGAGGTCTATAAAGGCCGCACTGCGCCCTGCCCCGAATGTTCGGTACAGCGCACATGGGAAGAGGGGGCCGTCCTGTGCAATCAGGAAAGCCGCGTCAACCCCGATGGGACGCGGGACTACTGGTTCGTGCAGACCGTGCCCCTGTTCGACAAGGACGGCAACGTGTCCTCGGTTATGGAAATGAGCATCGACATGACGCTCATCCATACCCTCCAGCACCAACTGCAGGCGTCCGAGCGCACCCACAAGGCCATTTTCGACAGCATCCCCAATGCCGTCTTCCTGCTGGACGCCGCCGGGCTCACCATCCTCGACTGCAATCCCGCTTCCGTCAAAATGTACGGGCGCCAGCGCGAGAACGAGCTGACCGGGCGCAGCATCCTCGATCTGTTCCTGCCCGAAGAGCGCGAGCAGTACGCTTCCCAACTGCGGGCCTTCACCGTCTTTTCCGGCGTGACGAACATCAAGGCCGACGGTACCCCCCTGCGCGTGGACATCCGTTCCGCCTCGGCCATGATCGAAAACCGCCGCGTCCGCATCCTCTGCGCCACCGACGTCACCGAACGCATCGAGATGGAACAGAAATTCATTCAGGCCGGAAAGATGGCGACGCTCGGAGAAATGGCGACCGGGGTGGCCCATGAACTGAACCAGCCGCTCACCGTCATCAAGGGCGCGGCAAGCTATTTTCTGCGCAAGACCCGCCGCAGCGAACCCATCGCGCCGGAAACGCTCTCCGAGCTGTCCGTGGAAATCAGCGGGCAGGTCGACCGCGCCAGCGACATCATCAACCACATGCGCGCCTTCGGCCGCAAATCCGATCTTACGCTGCTGGATACGGACATCAACGGCGTCGTGGGGCAGGCCTGCGAGCTGTTCGGCCGCCAGCTCGTGGTGCACGGCATCACGCTGGAAACCTCGCTCGCCCCGGCCCTGCCGCCCATCCTCGCCATCCCCAACCGCCTGGAGCAGGTGATCGTCAACCTCATCCTCAACGCCCGGGACGCCGTGGAGGAACGGGTCAAAAACACGCCCGAACCGCCCGCCGTCATCGGCGTTTCCACGGCTATGGACGGCAACACGGTGCTGCTGTCCGTCTGGGATACCGGGACAGGCATTCCCGCACATCTGTTGAACAAAATTTTCGAGCCGTTCTTCACCACCAAGCCAGTCGGCAAGGGGACCGGCCTCGGCCTTTCCATCATTTACGGGCTGGTCAAGGATTTCGGCGGTTCCATCTCCGCCCGGAACCGCGGCGAAGGCGGGGCGCTCTTTGAAATCCGTTTCCCCATTACCCGGCGCGGGGAGCCCGCCTCAAGCGCGCCCACCGATGGGGACAGGGCCGGGGGCGTTTCCGCCCCACAACCGGAACAGCTTTCTTGACGCAAGGATATGTATGGACGCTCCCATTCACGTTTTGCTCGTCGATGACGAACCCGGCATCCGCCATGTCCTTGGGGCCCTGATCAAGGATTTCGGCTATGACGCCCACACCGCCGAGAGCGCCCGCGAAGCGCTGGAAGCGTTCGCCGCCCACCCTTTCCCCATCGTGGTCACCGACATCCGCATGCCGGGCATGGACGGGCTGGCCCTGCTCGAACGGGTACGGAAGCAGGCTCCCGACACGCAGGTGATCATGATCACCGGGCACGGCGACATGGATAACGCCGTCGAATGCCTGCGCCTCGGCGCGGCGGACTTCATCGCCAAACCCGTCAACGAAGATCTGCTGGAACATGCGCTGAAACGCGCCGCCGAACAATACTCCCTGCGCGAACAGATCCGCCGCCACACCGAACATCTGGAGGAGCTCGCCGCCTCGCGCACGCGGGAACTGCTGGAAGCCCACCGGGTCGCCGTCGTGGGCGAAACCGTGGCCTGCATGGCCCACACCATCAAAAACCTCGCGGCGGCGCTCGAAGGGAGCCTCTTCGTCCTCAAACAGGGGATGGAATCCGGGAACCGGGAATACCTCGACGACGGCTGGGCCATGTTGGAGGAGGACATTTCGCGGGTGCGCGACAAGCTCCTGCACCTGCTGCGTATCGGGCAGCAGACGGAACTGCGTGAATGCCCGGTGGACCCGGTGCAGCCCGTGCGCCATGTGGCCAAGCGCTTGGAAGGCAGGGCCGCCAGTCTGGGCATAGCGATCCAGCTTCAGGATGCCGCCGGTTCAGGCCCCATCGCTCTGGACGCCGAACGCCTTGAAGGCTGCCTGTTCAATCTGGTGGGCAACGCGCTGGAGGCATTCCCCGCGCCGGGGCTGCGCGCCCGCCCCGCCGAAGTCCGGGTCGGGATCGCCCGCACGCCCGACGCCCTCATCTACGATGTCCGGGATAACGGCACGGGGCTGAGCGCGGAAGCCGCCGAACGTCTCCGGGACGGTTTGTTTACGACCAAAAAAGATGGTACAGGGTTTGGACTGCTCGGAACGCGCAAGGCGCTTTTGGAAATGGGCGGGCGGCTCCTGTGGGAGAACCTGCCCGACGGCGGGGCGCTGTTCCGCATCGTGCTGCCGCTGCGCAGGGGACGCCCCACTGACGCCGAGGCGCATCACTTCAGGGAGGGCTCATGAAAGAAACCATTCTCCTCGTCGACGACGAACAGGGCATCCGTACCGTCATGGGTCTTTCGCTCCGCGACGCCGGGTATAACGTCATCACTGTGGCCTCAGGGGAGGAGGCGCTGCAACTTTTTGCGGAACGGCCCATCCCCATCGTAATCACCGACATCAGGATGCCCGGCATGAACGGGCTGGAGCTCCTGAAGCACATCAAAATCCTCGCGCCGGAAACCGAAGTCATCCTCATATCAGGACATGCGGATCTGGAAATGGCGATTCAAGGGCTCAAGCTGGAAGCGTCCGACTTCATCACCAAGCCCATCGACGACGATCTGCTGCATATTTCCCTGAAGCGCGCCCTTGAGCGCATCGGCATGCGCAACAAGCTCAAGGAATATACGTCGAACCTCG
Source organism: Bilophila sp. T19-St14 (assembly GCF_059728385.1). Lineage (NCBI taxonomy): Bacteria > Pseudomonadati > Thermodesulfobacteriota > Desulfovibrionia > Desulfovibrionales > Desulfovibrionaceae > Bilophila > Bilophila sp. T19-St14. The sequence goes on along the minus strand of NZ_BAAGFT010000001.1, from coordinate 119,241 downwards.
AAAAGATGATCAACGAGAAGTCCGCGCAGCTCGTGGAGGCGGAGCGCCAGCTCGCCGCCCGGCAGGTCGTGGACGGCTTCGCCTTCGGGCTGCACACCCTCGGCTCGTCCATGAGCGGGGAACAGCAGGCCTTCAACGAGCTGCCCTGCTTCATCGCCATGCACGACCGATTTATGGAAATCCTCGCCGTCAACGATCTCTACCGCGAACGCCTCGGCAACCTCGTGGGGCATCCGAGCTGGGAACCCTATGTCCTGCACAGCAACGAGGCCATGTTCCCCGTGGAGCGGGCCATTGTGGAGGGCCGCGGCGCGCGCAGCGAGCAGATCCTGCGCGACAAGAACGGCAAGGAAATCCCCGTGCTGGTGCATACGGCGCCGATCCTCAATAATGAAGGCGAAGTGGAACTCGTGCTCGAACTGAGCGTGGACGAGCAGGAAAGCCGCCGCCTGCGCGAGGAGCTGCGCGTCACCCGCGAACGCTTCCGCCAGTTGTTTGAGGAAAGCCCCTGCTACGTCTCCGTGGTGAGCCGCGATTTGCAGGTGCTTGAAGCCAACCGCGCCTTCCGCCACACCTTCGGCATGCAGAGCGGCAAGCGCTGTTACGAGCTGTTCGCCGGTTCGTCCGTTCCCTGCGACGAGTGCCCGGTGCAGCGCTCCTTTCAGGACGGCAAGCCCTGCCATACGGAAAAGGTGGTCATCGACCACGAAGGCCGCCCGGTCAACGTGCTCGTCTGGACCGCGCCTTTGCGCGACACATCGGGCAACATCACCGAATGCATCGAAATGGCCACGGACATCACGGAACTGCGCCAACTGCAGGATCGGCTGGCCTCCCTCGGCCTGCTCATGGGCTCCACCGCCCACGGCATCAAGGGCATGCTCACCGCGCTGGACGGCAGCGTCTACCGCCTCGGCTCCGGCATCGACAAGGGCGACGAGGCCCGAACCCGCGATTCCCTCAAGGACATGCGCCAGCTTGTGGCCCGCCTGCGCAAAATGGTGCTCGACATCCTCTATTTCGCCAAGGAACGCAAGCTCGACTGGAACATTCTGGTCGCGGAGGAGTTCATGCGTTCCGTTGTTTCCACAGTTTCGGACAAGGCCGCCGAAGCGGGCGTCGCCATGACGCTGGAGGCCGACGGCGATCCCGGCACCTTCGAGGCCGACGCCTCCGCCCTCAGCGCCGCGCTGGTCAACCTGCTTGAAAACGCCGTGGACGCCTGCCGCACCGACGGTTCCAAAAAGGAACACTCCGTGCGTGTCAGCGTCAAGGGGCTTCCCGACGCCGTGGAAATACACATCGAAGACAACGGCATCGGCATGACCGAGGAAACCCGTGCCAAGCTGTTCACCCTGTTCTTCTCCTCAAAGGGCAAGGGCGGTACGGGCATCGGCCTGTATGTCGCCCGCCAAGTGGTCATGCAGCACGGCGGCAGGATTGAAGTGGCCTCCGCCAAGGGCGAAGGCAGCACCTTCACCGTCACCATGCCGCGCATTCTGGCGAAGTAACCCGTGTTCCCAAACGGACGCGCCGGATAAAAGCCGGATCGTCTGAAACCCCATTGGAGGATACCGTGAAAAGACTCATTCTCTGTGCGCTGGCCGCCGCCGGCCTCTGCATCCCGGCCTTGGCTGCCGATCCCACGCCCGAACAGAAGGCGCAGATCGAAAAGCCCATAACCATGAACAATTCGGGCAACGAGAAGAAACAGGTTGTCTTCACCCACAGCGCCCACGCCAAGACGGACTGCGCATTCTGTCACCATAAGGCCGCGGACGGCAACATCTATGTCGGCTGTGCCGTCAAGGGCTGCCACGACAGCATGGACAAAAAGGACAAGAGCGAGCACGGCTATTACTTCATGATCCACAACAAGAAGTCCGAAAAGTCCTGTATGGGCTGCCATCAGAAGGCCGTGGCGGAAAACCCCGCGCTGAAGGAAAAGTTCAAGGGCTGTAACCCGTGCCATGCGAAAAAGTAGCGGCATAAGAGGGGAAGGATAGGAGAAATCCATAGTGGCGGAGGAAGGGCACCCTTCCGATGGAGGGGTGCCCTTCCTCCCCAGCCAATACCCCCTTTCCTGACGCCGGCAATCGGTTGCCGGTGATTCTTGAAGGCCCCGTCAAGGAATAACCAGTAACATGTCCCAAGTATGGAGCCCATCGACGGGAAAACTGGAGAAAACGTCTGTATTTTCGCCATACTGTGGAGATGAAACAACCATATGCCATGACAGCGCCAAAACAAAACGCCGGGAAGTTTCCCGACGTTTTTTCCATGGAGCGGCCCATCCCCGAATCAAACGGTTCAAAGCCCCTTTCAAAGCCATCGGCTTCAGCCTCCCGGCTGAACGGCTCGGCGTGCTTTCAGCATGTTCCCAAAGCGTTCCTGATCGGCTGCCATCCAGATATAAAAAGGCTCTGTTAGAGTATGTGGTTGTTTCATCTCCACAGTGCGTTGAAAAATAGAGCTTTTTTCCAGTTTTCCCCTTGGCGGGATCCACGGTTAAGGCATTTTTCCGGTTATCCCTTTGGAGTTTCAAGGAAAAAAGCATCAACCATTTTCCATAACACAGCCATATAAAAAGGCTTCTTAGCCGCCAAGACGAAAGGGGGCACCCCAGCTCAAAGGGCTTCCTGATTCTTAGGACAAAAGGGTACGCCCCAGCTCACGGGCCTCATCAAGAAGTTTTTTGTTGGCGAGGATCGCGCCGGGCTCAAGGGCGGTTCCGTATACCTGCCCTTTCAGTTCCATGCCCGTATAGCGGCAGATATCCTGAAAGCAGCGAATGGCGTTGATACAGCCGGAATCAAAGGGATCTTCGCCTTCATAGGCCATCGTCACCGCCAGCTTCTTGCCGCGCAAGCCGCGTTTGCCGCCCCCGACGTCCACGGCGGCGCAGCGGTCGATAAACGTCTTAAGCTGCCCGGACATATTGAAATAATAGATAGGGGTAGCCATCACCAGCACATCGGCGGAAGCGATCAGAGGGTACAGATCCGTCATGCCGTCGTGCTGCACGCATCCCCTATCGGAACGGGTACAGGCGAAACAGCCGTGGCAGGGATTGATGTTCCGCTCCACAAGCCGGATGACTTCGGCCCTGCCGCCGTGTTCGGCGGCACCTTCGAGCACGGCCTCGGCCAGCAGCCCCGAATTGCTGTTTTGCCGCGGGCTGCTCAGGATACACAGGATATTCTTTTCCATAAATACGCTCCTTGCTGTCCGTTTCACCAAACAGGCATTACGCCCTCTTGTTCCCAGAAGGAGACGCCTTTCGGCTATCCCCAGCGTGAGGAGAAAAGCGCCTCTTCCATGCCGTCAAACATGGCCTCCGCAGCCACATCGAATGGCAGGCGGCCCGTTCCCGTACCCATGCCCGGAAAAGCCACGGACGCAAATGATTGTCCCAGCCCCGCCCGCATTGCAGCACGTGCCGAACGCATCACGGAATCGCCGTCATGAAGCACGGAAGGCCTGCGCATGGTCGGCGCGGAGATCAGCCACGGGATGCCCGCATGTCCGGTGGGCACGATGAGGGCTTCCCCGACCGGCAATTCCTTCGCGGGAAGCGTACGGATGATTGCCCGCAGCCGGCTTTCCACGCCTTCCCCGAACACGCGGGTATAGACGCCGTCCACCCCGCCGCGCATAAACCCGAACGAGTTCGCCGGGGACACGACCGCGTCCGCCTGCAAGCCCGTAATGCTTCCCGCCGCAACCGAACACAGCGCCGCCAGCCGGGGCCGCCGCTCCAGTTCCTTTTCCCACGCATCACGCATAGCCGGGTTGATGTCGCATAACAGACATTTCATACCTTTCTCCTTGTCTGAAGGAAACCGGCTCGAACCCGGCGGCGATGGCGGGGCGCTTCCAGCCGTTCTCCTTATCCGAAGGGAACCGGCCTCCTTCCTCCTTCACGCACACAGCCCCTTGCGCATTCGGAAACGGCCGCCTGTCGCCCCCCTTAAAAAAACCTTCCTTTGTCCGGGATGCCGTTGAAGCCGCCTTCAACAGAGTGCCATAAAACAGGAAACGGCTGCAACCAAGGCGCCGCCTTCGCTGCAAGCGTATACCAACCTTGCGCAGTCAACAATAAAACGTGCCCGTCCGTCCCCTACTTGGCAAACCTCTTAGGCCGTGTCGTCATTTAACATATAATTATTTGAAATTATTGAAATAATATTTTTGCAACCTAAAAATATCCTAATAATTTCAATATATTATATAATTAAAGACATAGCCTAGAAAAAGGGGGGCTTTTCCGCCCCCCCTCCACAAGTGCCTCTTTGCAAGCCCAAAACGTATCCGCCCTAGGGCCTGTTCACGCAAACAGAGAATAAACATCATTTTTACACATGGTTACCCTCATTTCAGCGGTGCTGCATTTTTCTTCACCCCTCTTCAATCATGGGGAAAATCCAGCATGGCGTGAACACGCCCTAGAGCACCTTTAACCCGTTCAACAGGATAATGACGATAAGAACCGGAGTGACATAGCGGCACAGGAACAGGATGGCCTTGGCGCAGGCGAGGTTGTGCAGCGTCCCGCCGTTGGTCAGGGCATCCAGCGCGTCGCTGCGGTTCCAGACATACCCGACGAACAAGCTCAGGAGCAGGCCGTCCAGCGGCAGCATCAGGTTTGAAGACAGGAAATCGTACAGATCGAACAGGGACATCCCGAATACGGTAAAGCCCGACAGCACGCTGGTGGACAGGGTCGCGGGCGCGCCGAGCAGGATCAGCGCAAGGGTCATGAGCACGGTCGCCCGAGGCCGGGAAATGCGGAACGTCTCGGACAGCCATGCTACCGACACTTCAAGCAGGGACAGCATCGCGCCCATCGAGGCCACGGCGGAGAGGATAAAAAACAATGCGGTGAAAAGCTGCCCGCCGGGCATGGATGCGAATACGGCGGGGATGGTCAGGAACAGCAGGCTTGTCCCGGCCGTGGGTTCAAAGCCAAAGCTGAACACGGCGGGGAATACGGCGATGCCTGCCAGAATGGACACCAGCAGATCACAGATCATCACGCGGACGGCAAGGAACGGCACATGCGTATCCGAACGGAAGTAGCTCCCGTATGTGATCATGCAGCCGAACCCGATGGACATTTTGAAGAAAGCCAGCCCCATCGCCATGAGCACCACAGAGCCGTCGATACGCGAGAAATCCGGCATGAACAGGAACTTCAGGCCCTCCATCGCATTGGGCAAGGTCAGGCTGCGTATGCAGACCACCACAAGCAGGATGAACAAAAGCGGGATCAGGATACGGGTGGCTTTTTCAATGCCGCCGGACGCCCCCCGCAGGATGACCGAAGCCGTCAGGCCAAGCACCAGCCACTGCCAGAACAGCGACTTCCACGGGCAGGCAAGCAGGGAAGAAAAAGCTTCCTTGGCCACGGCGGGATCCTGCGTGTGCACGCTCCCGGTAATGCCCTTGGGGATATAGGCGAACACCCAGCCCGCCACATCCGAATAAAAACTCAGGATCGTCACCGCACCGGCAATGCCCAGCCCGCCGATGATCCACCAAAACCGGTTTGAGGACAGCGCCTTGAAAGCCTGATACGCATTGGAGCGCGTCGAACGGCCGATGAGCAGTTCCGCAATCATGAGCGGAAGCCCCACAACCAGTGTGGACAGGATATACACGAGGAGAAACGAAGCGCCGCCGTGCTCGCCCGTCAAAGCGGGGAATTTCCAGATATTGCCCAGCCCGACCGACGATCCGAGCGTGGCCGCCAGCATGCCAAGGCGTGAAGCAAACAGATCGCGAGAGGTTTCCGCCATAATCAGCTCCGATAAAATAAAGGCGTGCCCCGGAAAGGCAGCCGTGAAAAGAAGGCCCGTGAATATCACGCCGATGGGATTGAGGCAAGAAACAGGGCCATTTCATCCTTTTTTCAGCCCGGTAGGGCCTGTTTCCCCCATTGCGCGGGGCCGGGGGGACGGTTCGCCGTGCTCCGCCCTCTCTAGTGCCGTACGCTTTTATGGCGTAGTATGCTATGGAAAAACACAAAACCAGCCGTCTTATACAAATGCGGCAAAGGAGTCCCCATGCTTCCAGCCATATCCCCACAAGAAGCCTTCGAGCGTTTTTCCAAAGGCGAAGTCAGGCTTGTCGACATCCGCGAAACCAACGAGTATGCTCAAGAGTTCGTGCCGGGTTCCCGGCTGATCCCGCTCTCGATCATCGCCAGGCATCCCCTGAAGGACGCCGACGCCCCGGACAAGCCCATCGTCTTCTTCTGCCATTCGGGCAACCGTACCGCCAACGCTTCCGATCTGCTGGAACGCCTCGCCGGGGGCGTGCAAGCCTACCTCCTTGATGGCGGCATCTCCGGCTGGGGGAAGGCGGGGCTTCCCGTGGAGCATATCTCCTCAACCATCCCGCTATTCCGCCAGATTCAGATCGCGGCCGGTTCCTTGGTGCTCATCGGCGTCATCGGCAGCGCCTTCTGGCATCCGTTTTTCTGGCTGTCCGCCTTTGTCGGTGCGGGGCTCATCTTCGCCGGAGTTTCCGGGTTCTGCGGCCTCGGCGTGCTGCTTTCGCGCATGCCGTGGAACCGGCGTTGAGCCGGGCCGTCTGAAAGCAACGGCCCTGATACAACAGTAAGCAGTTGTTTTTTTCTTTCTTGAGGTTCCAAGTAAACGGCCAGCAAAATGCTTCCGGCATGGAACCCGTCAATGAAAAGCTGGAAAGGCTCTGTCATGGCATGTGGTTGCTTCATCTCCACAGCACCTTGAAAAGACAGCCTTTTTCTCCAATTTTCCCCTTGGCGGGATCTATGGCTGACGCATTTGGTTGGTTATTCCTTTGGAACTTCAAGGAAAAAAGCATCAACCAATTTCTAGGCCGTGTCGTCATTTTATGTATAATCATTTGAAATAATTTAAATAATAGTTTTTGCGACTTTAAAAAATAGTTCATAATTTCAATAGATTATATCTAACTGACGACACGACCTAGGACACAGCCAAAGGAAATGGTGCATGTCTTCGCCATCGGGGGCTTTTCCGACGAGCTGCGCCTCAAGGATGGCTTGCGTGGAATGGGCCATTTTTTCTCGACTTCGCGGATCCGGCCCAACAAGTTGGCCCGCCGCCTAACCGTGGCACAGGTCTTCCGGCGGTGTTCGGCGTCAAGGATGGCCACATTGTCCTCGACCCGCCTCTGCTCCTCGCCGACCGCCTTAACCGACGGGCGATATGCACTTCGTAGCCATCGTTCCCGAATACCGTATTTTCCCGGCCATCTTCCCAACAAATGCCCCTTGCCCAGCCACCCACTCGATCTTGCGGATAGCCGGATCGGACATGCCGGGCTCCAGCTCGAAAACCATGCCGTTGCTCACAACGACATGCCATGTCCGTGCACGGCGATAATGTCCACACTGATGTTTTCCCTTTCCATAGCAGAACCTTACCCGGATCTCCGCCGGGCATTGTTCCTTGCAGCAGTAACGGCCGCGCATTGCCAAGCGTTACGGCATGGAAGACCTTGATCCTTCCTGAAAAGCCGCTTTTCGGGGCCTGCCGTCAGGGTTCCGCTTTCATCAAAAAAATGGGGCAGGCTCTTTTTTTAGGATTTCCCCACGGCTTTTTCTTGACACGGCCTTTTTCTGAGTTATGCTCATTTGAACATTATTCGGAGATGCACATGGCAAGGCCCAAAAATTGTCGCTACGTCGAACGCAAGCCCCACGTGACGTATTTTAAGCCGCGCGGGATACCCATGACCGAACTCACGGAAACGCTGTTGACCGTGGAAGGCCTGGAAGCCTTGCGCCTTGCCGATCTGGAAGGGCTCACCACAGGGGAAGGCGCCGAACGGATGCGTATTTCACGCCACACCTTCGGCCGTACGCTGGCCGAAGCCCGCCGAGCCGTAGCCGATGCGCTCGTCAACGGACGGGCCCTGTGCATTGAAGGCGGGACTTACGCCGTCCTGCCGACACAAGCCGAGGCGGATACGCCTCACAAGGAGTTTCACATGCAGAAAGTTGCCGTTTCCAGCGAAGGCCCTTCGCTCGACGATATGGTGGACCCGCGTTTCGGACGCGCGGGCGGCTTCGTCATCGTGGTTCCCGAAACGATGGAAACCTCTTACCTCGACAACGGGGCCTCCCAGACTATGGCGCAGGGCGCGGGCATTGAAACCGCCGAACGCATGTCCGCCGCGGGCGTGGATGTGGTCCTCAGCGGCTACGTCGGCCCCAAGGCTTTTGAGGCGCTCAAGGCCGCCGGAATCAAGGTCTGTCAGGATCTGGACGGCATGACCGTCCGTGAGGCCGTGGAAAAATTCAAGAGCGGGGACGCGCCCTTTGCCGACGCGCCCAACAAGTAGGTCCGCCATGCGTATCGCCATCGCCAGCGGCAAGGGCGGCGCGGGCAAAACCACGGTTACGGCCTCGCTCGCGTCGGTATGGGCCCGCCCCTTCGTCGCCGTGGACACGGACGTGGAGGCCCCGAACCTGCACCTGTTCCTGCCCCCCGCCGTGGAAAAATCGGAGACCGTGGGGCTGGAAGTCCCCGACCTCGATCCCGAACGCTGTACCCTGTGCGGGGCCTGCCGCACCATCTGCCGCTACAAGGCCATCGCCCAGTTCGCCTCGCGCCTCACGATCTTTACGGATATGTGCCACGGCTGCGGCGGCTGTTTCGCCGTTTGCCCCTCCCAAGCCCTTACGCCGGGCAGCCGTGAACTCGGCGCGCTGGAACAGGGGACTGTGCTGGAAGGCCGGGGACGCTTCCTCATGGGCCGCTCCCGCATCGGGGAAGCCATGACCCCGCCGCTCCTGCGCGCCCTACGTAAAAAACTGGATCTGATGCTTACGGCGATCCCCGCCGACGCCCTCATCGATTCGCCCCCCGGCGTAAGCTGTCCCGCCATGACCGTGGGCCTCGACGCCGATGCCGTCCTGCTGGTGGCCGAGCCGACGCCGTTCGGGTTCCACGATTTCCGGCTGGCGCATCAGGCTTTCCGGCAAATCGGCAAGCCCGTGGCCGTGATCATGAACCGGGCCGCCATGCCGGGCAATGCCGAGGGGGACGGCGCGCTGCGCGCGTATTGCGCGGAACGGGGCCTGCCTTTGCTCGGCGAGCTGCCCTTTGATCGCGCCGCCGCCGAAACGTATGCGAAGGGACGCCTCATTGCGGCAGCCTCGCCGGAATGGCGGGCGCGGTTTGAATCCCTGCGCGATGCCGTGCTGACGTTCGCCGAAGGAGCCTGCCATGCGTGAGATCGTCGTCATCAGCGGCAAGGGCGGCACGGGCAAAACGTCCGTCTGCGCAAGCCTTGCCCATCTGTCCCAAAACAAGGTCGTCTGCGATCTCGACGTGGACGCCCCCGACATGCACATCCTGCTTGATCCGCAGATCCACACCCGTGAGGCGTTCGTCTCCGGCAACGAAGCCGTCATCGACAGGAATGCCTGCCGCCGCTGCGGGATCTGCTTCAAACACTGCCGCTTTGATGCGGTGAAAAAGGACAGCGACGCCTACGGCATCGATCCCCTGCGCTGTGAGGGGTGCGGCGTGTGCGTGGCGCTGTGCCCGGCCAAGGCCATCGCCTTCCCCGAAAAGGAGTGCGGCGAGTGGTATGTCAGCGACACGCGCTTCGGCCCGTTCGTCCACGCGCAGCTCTACCCTGGACAGGAAAATTCCGGGCGGCTCGTGACCCTTCTCAAGCAGCAGGCCCGTGAGCTCGCCAAACGGCAAGGGCTTGATCTCGTCATCTGCGACGGCTCGCCGGGCGTGGGATGCCCGGTCATCAGCTCGCTCTCCGGGGCGAACCTTGCCGTGGCTGTGGTGGAGCCCACGCCTTCGGGCCGTCACGACTTCGAGCGCGTCGCGGCCCTGTGCGACCACTTCCGCATCCCGGTCGCGGTCCTCATCAACAAAGCGGATCTCAACCATGAGGAAATGCAGGCCATCACCCGGCTTGCCGACGACAGGGGCTACACCGTCGTGGGGGCCCTGCCCTTTGATCCGGCGGTAACGGGAGCCATGATCCGGCGCAAGGCGCTGACCGAGACGGATTCGCCGCTCGCGTCCACGCTCTCCGCCATCTGGGGCCGTATCCGCGAACTGGCTTACGCACCTCGAAAGCGCGGCTGATCCGCCCTGCGGCAGCGGCGTTTGCCAATACTTTAACCAACAGGAGTCAATCCAATGAGCACGTCTACCCTCGCCATCCCTTCCGCACTTCCCGGCGGCCTTGAAGCCGGCATGGGCATGCATTTCGGCCACTGCGACATCTACACCATCGTGCAGATCGAGGACGGCGCGATCAAATCCGTGGGCACCCTGCCCAACGTGCCCCACCAGCAGGGCGGCTGCCTCGCCCCCGTGCAGCACCTCGCCTCCCACGGCGTAACCGCGCTCCTCGCCGGCGGCATGGGCATGCGTCCGCTCATGGGCTTCCAGCAGGCTGGCGTTTCCGTCTACTATGCGGGCAACTATCCCACCGTCGGTTTGGCGGTGCAGGCCTTCCTCGAAGGCAAGCTCCCCGCCTTCTCCACTGAATTCACCTGCGGCGGTGGGAATCACTAGGCTGTGTCATTGCTTTATATATAACCATTTGAAATTATTTAAAATAATCTTTTCGTAATTTGAAAGATAGTTAAATAATTTCAATAAATTATATCTAAGTAACGATACAACCTAGGGAATGTTCACACTATGCTGCATTTTTCCCGTGATTGAAGAGTGCTGAAGAAAAATGCAGCATCGCTCAAATACGAGGATAACGATTTGTAAAAATGATGTTTATCCCCTGTTCGCGTGAACAGTCCCTAAGGCATTGGGAATTGGAGGGGACGGGAAAACCTTTCTGGAAAAAGCTTCTCCCGCCCTCTCCAAACTGCCGGAGCGTCTCGCTCCTCACCCACCTTCTCCAAAGGCTTTCGCGCCTACCGAATCCCTGTCCGCAGTTTTCTTGAAAATTGAAGAAAAGACGCCCTCTTACCATTTTATTGCATGAGGAAACATTATGGAACTGCTGCTCGTCACGCCTCGCCCCGAAGCCTGGAACGAATGCCTGCCGGTATTTCAGCGCGGGGGCAATACGCTTCAACAGGCCGCATCGCTGGAAGACGCCGCGCCGATCATCCGCGACACGCCGCCCGTCCTCGCCATCCTCGATCTTGGGCTTGAAGGGAAGGCCCTCCGTCAGGCCGTCATCGACATCATGATGATCAACGCCAGCGTCCATACCGCCGTCGTCAGCGACATGGACCCCGACGAATTCCACGAAGCCACGGAAGGGCTCGGCATCCTCATGCCCCTGCCCACTTCCCCCAAGGCCGGCGATGCCGAACGCCTCCTCAAGGCCCTTGCCGGGGTCATGTAGGGTTGCCGCACCGCACAGCCTGCGGCGAAACGCCTTGTAAAGGACATGTGCCTTCGGCCCGTTGGGGCGGAGGGCGCTTCTCCGTTTGGGGAACGTACGGACGCCAGCGCATTGCCGTTCCCGTTCCGATCAGACGGGACATCTTTGACCCCGAATTCATATCCGCCTTGAATACCAAAGGGATGGACAGCACGCCCGCGTGCTGGTAACCAAAGGGGAAACTCCGTATCCGGGCGGGAGGGCACATGCGTTCCATCGTATTCAGCACGGTTTCCCATCTAGATATGTACACCGGCGAAGATCGGAAAGACCGCTGGCGCCCCCTGCTGGAGCTGCTGCGTATCCACGGCTTCAAGGTGGACAAGCTGTATTTTTTCATCAGCCACCTGTACCGGCACATCGTCCCCACGCTGGTCAAGGACATGAACAACGTCTGCCCGGAGACCGAGATTGTCCCTGTGATCACCGACCTCAACGGCGTGCTCACCTATGAGGACATCGCCCCGGCCACGCTGTTCGCGCCGGGCGTGTTGCAAAGCAGGATGCCGCGCCGGAGCACGGCGGGGATGTCGATCATGTCCAGCCCGGTGCTGAGCTTGACGATCAGCTTGAGGTTGGACAGCTTTTCCAGCAGCCCGTCGGTGATGGCCAGGCTGTTGCCGGTGACGGCGATGTCGGCGGCAAGCGCTTCAACGAAGCCGGGCGCGTCCACGCGCTTTCCGCGCCAGTCCAGCACTTCCAGACGTTCGTCATCAAGCAGGCGGCGCATCTCGGCGTCGGAAAAGTTGGCGAACGGCGGGGCTTCCACAAATCACAGTATGCTTGCTCATGTCCACTCCGCCTAAACAAAGGTGTATAAGGGAAATTCAAAGGAAACGGCCTGCTGCGGCAACTGATGCGGCCAAAACAGCGTACCCTGCCTCAAAGCAAGGAACTAAGCCCCAAAAACAAGCTGCCTCCTCAAGAAATGCCGTAAGGAAGATCTGCCGTGCGAGGCTCCCCTCTTCGGGCGGCTTTCTCCACTACGTCCCCCAATCCTCACTCATACCGCAGGACGCTCATCCCCTGAAGCCGCGAAAGAATCAGGTTTTCGCGGCGGACGTTGGGAAGCTCGGCTCCGGGCTGGAGGGAAGTGACCACGGCCCGCCCGATGATGTGGCGGCCTTCGCCGCTCCCGTCATTGGTACGGAGGCCCCAGATGTTGTGGAACATGACGGGTTCGCCCTTGTACGTCCCTATATATAAGGTAATGTGCCCGCGCAGCCAGAGCAGCGTAGCAAACGGCACCCCTTCATCCTTGATGATGCCTTCCTTACCCGCGGGAGACGCCTTCACAAAGCTGATGTACTGCCAAGCCTTGGCCTGCGCCGATGAGTTGCGTGGCAGCCATACCCCAAAAGGGACGAAAAGATCCCTCATCGCCAGCGAACAGTCCCGATTGAACAGATATCCGCCCCAGCCGTAGGGCTGCCCCATCATGCGGTTGCCGATCTCGGCCGCCGCCTTTGCCGTCAGGGGGATGGGCTTGCGCACCGCGTCGGAGGGGGACACCCGCACGGGCACGGCTACGGCACGGCCCTGCGGATCACGGACAGGAACCAGCAGCCTCAGCGAGGAGCCCGATCCGCCGGACAGGGGCAGCATGGTTCCGAGGCTCCCCGTGGTGACATAACGGCCCAGCTCATCCACCAGCGGGACGCCGTCACGGACGATGACCGCATACGTCCCGTTCTCGTAGCGCGAGCGGAACGGCGCATCCGTCACAGCCGTATCCTCCGTGGGAACCCAGCCGGATACCAGCCCCGTCTCCACGAATACCCACGCGCCATCGGCGGAGGCATGCACAACAAGAAGCGGCATCCCCACCGGAAGCGTGGAGTACATGAACATATCGAAGGGATACCCCTCCCCGGCCTCGGCAGGGTTCCCGAACCGGGGCTTATGGGTGGGCGCTTCACGCAGTACCGTGGGCCGCACGGTAATCGCCTTGTCGAACCGGGACGGGTACGCATCCCGTGCGGCGTTCGCCGTCAGCTTGTCCCAGTTCTCTTGCGTCCACGGCAACAGGTTTTCCGCCCATCCCCGCGCCTTGCCCCGCTTCTTTTGCCCGCCGAAAATGGCGAACGCCTCAGACGCGGAAACGGAGGGGCGCACGGCATCCCACGGGCCAAAGAACAGGCGGTTGAACCGGGCATCCTGCCGGGCCTGCTCCGCAGCCGACATGAGGGGCTTGTCCGGGCTGCCCTGCCGGGCATAGACCAGCAGATCCTGCGGCAACCGGCGCAGATCCGCAATGCTCCCCTTCGGGCCTTCAAAGCTGCCGGACTCTGCCGCAGGCAGGCTCCCGCCCTTACGCCCGCCGCCGCAGCCGCCAAGCGCAAGGGCGCAGCACAGCAATAGGCCGAGCGCAATCAGGCGGAGGCTTCTCCCCTTCACCGCTTCGGGGGCAGGGACAACGCCCCGCCCCCCGATCCTTTCATACGGCGGCACACCCCAACATCCCTTGCGGGTACCAGAAATCATCATGCACGTCCCCCCTCCGTCTGCGAGCCGACGGCTTCCGGGGCCGCCCCCAGACGTCGGGCCAGCCACGTATACCGCTTCTGCATCCGGTTGTTTTTAACGGCCATCGCCAAAGCGCGGGGCTCTCCCACCAACACGACGAGGCGCTTGCCCCGCGTCACCCCCGTATAGATGAGGTTCCGCTGCAGCAGCATATAGTGCTGCGCCATCAGCGGAATGACGACGGCAGGATATTCCGAACCCTGTGATTTGTGAATGGAAATCGCGTAGGCCGCCACTATTTCGTCGAGCTCTTCCCAGTCGTACCCGACATAACGGTCGTCATACCGGACAACAAGGCATTTTTCCTGCACGTCCACGCTGGAAATCCGCCCGATGTCGCCGTTGTAGACATCTTTTTCGTAGTTGTTGCGGATCTGCATGACCTTGTCCCCAAGCCGATAGAGCCGCTCTCCACGCTGGAGGGCCTCCCCTTCGGGGTTGAGCGCCTGCTGAAGCCGCAAGTTGAGGTTCGCCGCGCCCACGGTGCCCTTGTGCATGGGCGAAAGCACCTGGATTTCGTCGAAAGGATCAAGCTGGAAACGACGGGGGATGTGGTTCTTGACCAAATCCACGATGATGTCCGCCGCGCGATCGGGATCGTCCTGCCGCATGAAATAGAAATCGGAGAGGCGATCCTTTGAGGATTCAAGGCGCGGAAGCTCGCCCCGGTTGATCAGGTGGGCGTTGCACACGATTTCGCTTTCCGCCGCCTGCCGGAAGACCTCCACCAGCTCGACCACGGGCATGGCCCCGGAAGCGATGAGATCCCCAAGCACGTTGCCCGGCCCCACGGACGGGAGCTGATGCACGTCGCCCACGAATACGATGGTTGCGCCGAGCGGGGCCGCCTTGAGCAGATGGTACGCCAGCATGGTGTCCATCATGGACGCCTCGTCCACCACAAGCAGCCCGCAGGCCAGCGGGTTATCCTCGTTGCGGGCGAACCCGTCGTCCTTGGGCGTGTATTCGAGCAGGCGGTGGATGGTGCGGGCTTCCCGGCCGATGGCCTCGGACATGCGCTTCGCCGCCCGGCCCGTGGGCGCGGCCAACAAAATCTTGGCCTTGTTTTCCGCGAAAACCTGAATGATCGCGTTCAGGATGGTGGTCTTGCCCGTACCGGGGCCGCCGGTCAGCACCATGACCTTGGACGTCGCCGCCGTGCGCACGGCCTCAAGCTGTTCCTCGGCCAACGTAATGCCGAGCCGGGACACGACTTTCTCCACCACCTCGTCGGCCTTGGGGAACCGCACCGACTTCGGCGAGGCGAGGATGCGCCGCAGGTAATAGGCAATCTTCGATTCGTAATGATGGAACCGGGTCAGGTACACGCCGATCTCGTCGTCGAGTTCCTCCAACACCACCCGTTCCTCACGGGCGAGGCAGTCCACGGCCTCCTCGACGAACTCTTCCGCAATGCCGAGCTGGGAGCAGGTCTGTTCCACCAAGGCCCGGCGGGGGTAATAGACGTGCCCGTCGTCGATCTGCTTCATCAGCGTATACAGCGTGCCCGCCTGAATCCGCAAAGGGTGCTCGCTTCCGAAGCCCAGCTTGGCCGCCAGCGCATCCGCCGTCAGGAAACCGATGCCCCGGATGTCCATCGCCAGCCGGTAGGGGTTTTCCTGCACGATGGACAGCGCCTGCGGGCCGTAATGCTTGTAGATGCGCACGGCGAAGGATGCGCCGATGTCGTGCGGCTGGAGGAACTGCACCAGGTTGCGCACGCCCTGATGCTCGGTCCAGCACTCGACGATGGTTGCCAGCTTCTTCTGGGTAATGCCGGAAATTTCCAGCAGGCGCTGCGGTTCCTCGTCGAAAATCCTGAGCGTGTCCTCACCGAACGCCTTGACGATGCGCGCCGCGATGCTCTTGCCGATGCCCTTGATCAGCCCGGAGGCCAGATACAGCTTGATGCCCTCGGCGGTGGCGGGGAGCAGGCTTTCAAAGGAGTCCATCTGCACCTGCCTGCCGAAGCGGGCGTTGTTCACCCACCGACCCTTGATGCGCAGGGATGCGCCCGCCTGCGGGCTGCCCATATGCCCGACCACGGTGACGAGATCCACCTCATCCTTGCCTTCCGGCCTGACCCGGAACACCGTGTAGCCGTTTTCCTCATTATGGAAGACCACGCGCTCCAGCGTACCCTGCAACTCCACCGTCTCGCTGAGGGATGAAAGAGAAAGCTGCGTCATGCCCTACCCCATCCGCCGTTGCAGCAGCAGGGCGTCGGCCACGGTCAGGGCGGCCATCGCCTCAAGCACGGGGTTGACGCGCGGGATGGCGCAGATGTCGTGCCGCCCGCCCACACGCAAGGATACGGGGCTGCCTTCGGCGTTCACGCTCTGCTGTTCCTTGGCGATGGAGGGGATGGGCTTGATCGCCACGGTCATCACCAGCGGCTGGCCGGTCGAAATGCCGCCGAGGATGCCGCCGCAATGGTTGGTGGCGGGATTGCCCGGCGTCGATCCGGCCTCGGCCGGGCGGTAGGCGTCGTTGTTGAAGCTCCCCCGGCTGCGGGCCGCGGCGAAACCGTCGCCGATCTCCACGCCCTTGACCGCACCTACGCTCATAAGCGCCTGCGCCAGCACGGCATCCAGCTTATCGAACACGGGTTCGCCCAGACCGGCGGGCACGCCGAGCACCTCCACCCGGACGATGCCGCCGAGCGTGTCGCCCTCGCCGCGCACGGTGCGAACCAACGCTTCCCAAGGCTCCACGGCGGCCTCACACGGGGCACAGTACGGACGGGAAGCCGCGCCCGCCATGTCTTCCGGCGTAAACGCCGGGGCGGGCATGCCGCCGATTTCCAGCGTGCAGGAGCGCACCGAAATCCCCTGCGCCGCGAGCAGCGCGCGGGCAATGGCCCCGCCGGCCACGCGGGCGGCGGTTTCGCGGGCCGAAGAACGCCCCCCGCCCCGGAAGTCGCGCACGCCGTACTTGGCGTCATAGGTCATATCCGCGTGCCCCGGACGCCAGACCGCCGCCAGCGGCCCGTAATCGCCGGAACGCTGGTTGGTGTTCCCGATTTGGAATCCGATGGGCGTCCCCGTGGTCACGCCTTCAAAAACGCCGGACAGCAGCCGGACGGCGTCCGGCTCCTTGCGCGTAGTCCCGGCCGTGCCGCCGCCGGGACGCCGCCGGTCGAGTTCCTTCTGGAGAAGTTCCTCCGAGAGGGCGATGCCCGCCGGGCAACCGTCCACCACGCCGCCAAGCGCCGGGCCGTGGGATTCGCCGTAGGTGGTCAGACGAAAAAGGCGTCCGAAAGTATTTCCGCTCAATGTTCTTTCCTCCGTGTGACTCCCGCCATCAAAACACGATTCGTTTTCGGCGTCCAGAGACGAACCCCCAAGCGGAGCATGACTTTTTTATCTTCATCCCACAGCCGAGACATTCGCTTCTGCAATGAAAGACGCATTTCAGTTAGTTGAAATTCAAAATGAATTTTTAAAAAATCATCGAAAAGGCGGATGCCTCCCACAGCCCCTCCCTTTACAGACGGCGGCGTTCCCTACTATAGATACGGCCTTACGCTACGGACAGATACTTCCGTCCCTTCCGCGAGTACTTCAGCCCAAAGGACATCTGTTGATGAATACGACCCTGAATATAGGACTGGCCGGACTCGGAACCGTCGGCGGCGGCCTTGTGCGCCTGCTGTCCGAAAATGCCGAAGAAATCCGGGCCCGATCCGGCTGCGGCTTCAACCTGAAAGCCGTCGCCGTCCGCAATCCGAACCGTAAACGCGATCTCCCGGAAGGCGTACGCCTGACCACCGATCCTATGGCCCTTGCCGACGATCCCGACATTGACGTGGTCATCGAGCTGATGGGCGGCATCGACACGGCCAAGGAACTCATCACGCGCAGCCTTGCAAACGGCAAACAGGTCGTCACCGCCAACAAGGCCCTGCTCGCGGAAGAAGGCGAGAGCCTGTTCCGGCTGGCCGACGAAAAGGGCGCCACCCTGCTCTATGAAGCCAGCGTTGCAGGCGGCATCCCCATCGTCCAGACGCTGAAGGAAAGCCTCACCGGGAACCGTATCACTTCGCTCGAAGGCATCCTGAACGGCACCGGCAACTATATCCTTTCGGAAATGACCAGCAAGGGCGTCAGCTTCGCCCCGGCCCTCGCCGAAGCGCAGGAAAAGGGCTACGCCGAGGCCGATCCCACGCTGGACATCGACGGGTTCGATACCGCGCATAAGCTCGTGCTGCTTATCCGCCTTGCATGGGGCGTGGACTACCCCTATACGAAAATGCCCATCGAAGGCATCCGCAACCTCGACAAGATGGACATCGATTTTGCCCGCGAGTTCGGCTACCGCATCAAGCTGCTCGGTCGCGCCCGGATGCGTGACGGCAAGCTCGAAGCGGGCGTCTTCCCGACGCTGGTGAACCACACCTATCTCCTTGCCCGCGTGGGCGGCGCGTACAACGCCGTGCGCGTGGAAGGCAACGCGGTGGGTTCCCTCTTCCTGCACGGGCTCGGCGCGGGCAGCCTGCCCACGGCCAGCGCGGTGCTTGGGGATCTCATTTCCATCGCCCGCCGGAACAACAGGCTGAACTCCGGCTTCGTCAAACAGGTGCTCCCGCAAGCCGACATCCTGCCCCCGGAAGAAGCCTCCAGCACCTATTACATGCGTTTCATGGTCAAGGACGATCCCGGCGTCCTGCGCGACCTTTCCGGCGCGCTCTCCGATCAGGGCGTCAGCATCGCGCAGGCGATCCAGAAGGGGCAGAGCGAAGCGGGCGTGCCCCTCGTCTTCATGACCCACGAAGCCCCGGTTTCCGCCATCCGCAAGGCTATCGAAACCATGCGCAAGAGCGATTTCCTCCTTGCCCCGGCTATCTGCTATCGGGTCATGGGGTAAAAAGCTGTTGGGGAGGGAGAGGGGAACCTTTCTGGAGAAAGGTTCCCCTCTCCCTCCCCAAGCCCCACCCTCTCCCCTCCCAAGACTTTCGCCTTTATCGAATCCCTCATGACGATTTTATCCGGTGTGGACAGTATTGCCATTGGAAAAGGCTTTGTCAGAGTACATGGTTGTTTTGTTTCATCAATATACTGAAAATATATGCTTTTTCTCCAATTTTTCCGTTGGCGGGCTCCATGATTGGGGGATTTTATTGGTTATTTCTTTGGAATTTCAAGAAATAAAGCATCAACCGTTTTCTATGACACAGCCTTGGAATCATGACCGCCCCTTCAAGGGGCGGTTTGATTTGGCCCTATAAGGGCCCGGTACTTGTCTGCCCGCTTAAGCAGGCATGTCCTGACTTCTGCCATTGTTCCTGGCTACCCATAAATGGGTTTTCATGCTCTATCAGGCTATGTTGATCGGCTATTTTGTCGCGCGTTTCCTGTTCACGGATATACTTGATTATTGTAGTCTCATTCACACCTGCCGTACTGACAAAATAGCCTTTGCACCAGAAATGACAATTCCCAAACCTATGCTTAAGATTAGAGAACTGCTCGAATATCACCAAACTGCTTTTTCCTTTCAAGTAGCCCATGATTTGGGAAACACTATATTGGGGAGGAATTTTGATATACATATGTATATGATCAACACACGTATTCGCTTTCAATATCCCAATCCGTTTATATTCGCACAATTTTCGTAAAATCGAACCAATCTCTTTCGGTACTTCCTATAAACAATATCACTCCTGAACTTTGGAGCACCTACGGTATAATATTTGCAATTCCAAAGAGTATGCTCTAAACTCTGCTCTTCCATTGTTGCTCTCCTTTGCTTATTCATGAGAAGTCAAAATTACTTCTTTCTAAGCAAAGGAGAGCTTTTTTGAGGATAGGTGTAAGCATCGCCTTTTTGGAACTCCCCACTTAGCGGGGAGTTTTCGTTCACGAAAAAAGAAGAGCATCCGCGCGCGGATGCTCTTCTTTGAAGAATAGGCATGTCAGGGATGTGGTTGTTTCATCTTCACAGATAGGGAGAACCCCTGTTTTTCTCTGCCGTTTCCGGTGGTGAACCCTATAAAATATTTTAGTTAGCTATTTGAAATTTTAAGAAATAAACAATCATTTGCCGTGGCATAGCCTTTTCCTCACATCCCTACCCTTTCCGAAAGGCCGTCGCAAAGAAAATGCCGCCAAGGATGGCTGCGGAACTGAGGGCCACGCGCAGCGTAATAGGCTCGTTGACGAACAATACGCCGCCGATGGCGGTAATCACGGGGACGCTCAACTGGACGACAGCCGCAACGGTAACCGTAAACCGAACCACGACCATATACCAAATCACATAGCCGCCCGCGGAAGCCAGCGCACCGGCCGCCAGAGCGTACCACATACCGGGATTATCGAAACTCACCTGCGAAGGCAGGCAAAGCATCATGAGCAAAGTGAAGGGGACGGCCTTCATGAAATTGCCCGCGGTTGACGCGGCGGGATCGCTCACGCCTTTGCCGCACAAGCAATAAACGCCCCATGACGCACCGGATATGAAAATAATCAGGGAACTGAAAAGCGGCGGTGCGGTCAATCCCGGCAACAGCAAAAAGACAAGGCCGACCAGCGCGATGCCGATGCCGATGCCCTGCTGGGTACTAGGGCGTTCTCCAGAGAAAAATCCGAAACCGATCATCGTGGTCTGCACCGCCACAGCGATGATCAGCGTCCCCACGGCGGTGGGCAGCTCAACATAAGCCCACGAAAAGCACGCCATATAGGTAAACAAGGACAGCGCGCCGGGCCACGTCCCGGATTTGAAAATATTCTTGTGGCGCACGGCCATGATCAGCCACAGCATCAACGCGCCGGAAATGAGACGAACCGCCGTATAGGTCACGGGCTCCATTTTGTACTCAAGCAGCGCCAAACGGCACAGCACAGAGTTGCCGGCGAAAAGCGTCATGGAAAGCAACGTCAACAACGCCGTACACATAGTACTATTCATGAACCCCCACCTTATAAAAAAACGTGGCCGGAAGGAGGCCGGAAAGGAACACGCCGTAAAAAATCCGCGCGTAAGCGCGGCCCGGTCCCTATAACATCAGCCCCGCAAGATGACAATATACCATCCCCCCCGCTTCGCAGGGAAACCGGTTGACCGGAACTCCGTTCTTGGTACATCTTCTTGAAGGCGAAACGAACTTCTACAGGCAGGTCAGCAATGGATACCACGGAGATACTTTCAGGGCAGAAACCGCCCTTTGTCCTCGTGCCCGGCTCATGGTGCGGGGCATGGTGCTGGAAGCCGGTAGCGGACAGGCTCCGCCATGCCGGACATACGGTTTTCCCCATGAGCCTCACCGGGCTTGCCGAGCGCTCCCATCTCCTTTCCGACCGGATCTCGCTGGAAACGCACGTCATGGATGTGGTCAATTTGATCAAATACAATGACCTGCGCGACGTTGTGCTTGTGGGGCATAGCTACGCGGGCATTGTCCTGACGGTGGTAGCCGAACGCATCCCGCAATGCCTGCGCCACATCGTCTATCTTGATGCAATGGTTCCCAAGCCCGGCGAATGCGCGATGGATCTGATCCCGAATGAGGAAGCCGAACAGCGCATCCTCCGGGCGCGGCATGACGGTGGGATCAGCATCCCCGCCCCGGCTCCGGGGCACTTCGCCACCGATGCCATGCGCGAATGGTTCAAGGATCACATGACCCCGCAACCCATCAAGCCCTATTTTGATCGCATCGACGTCCGTGTCCCCCAGGGCAACGGCGTTCCCGTAACCTATGTTTCCTGTACGCCCGTCAAACTTCATCCCATCGCCCTCTCTGTGGAACGTGCCCGCAGGCTCCCCCTCTGGCGCGTCGTTGAAATCGCCTCAGGGCACAACGTCCATCTGCACCGCCCCGATGATACCGCAAAAATCTTGCTGGAATGTGCCGGGAGAGCATGATGCCCTATTGGGACGGCTACCCCTTTCACGAAACCACACCGGGAAACCGTATTCGCTTGAAAAAGGCATTGGAAGAAGGGAAGTCCTTTTCAGGAAAGCTGTGCCATATAATCATGTGCCATAGTAATCAGCTGGTGCTGTATTTCTTGGCATTCACAAAGGCTGTGTCATAGAAAATGGTTGATGTTTTTTTCTTGAAGTTCCAAAGGGATAACCGGAAAAACGCATTATCCGTGGCTCCCGCCAAGGGGAAAACCGGATAAAAAGGCCGTATTTTCACCGCACTGTGAAGATAAAACAACCACAAACTATAACAAAGCCTTCACAAAACAACAGCCGCCAGCCGGCGGGTGGTTTACTGTTTCAGCCGCTTTGCGCCCTCAACAGGCTAGAATACATAATAATTAACTGTTATAGTTTAGTTTTTATCTTTACAGCACGGTAAAAATACGGCCTTTTTCTCCAGCTTTCCCATTGACGGAATCCATGACTACGGCATTTTGTTGGTTATTCCTTTGGAACTTCAAGGAAAAAACATCAACCATTTTCTATGCCACAGCCATCATAACAATACCTTTCCATTGGCTGTGTTTAAGTTTACGGTTGCTGATTTTTTCAATGAAAATCATGAATAGATAAAAGCTCGTTTCACGTCTAGTGATGTGGACCTCTCTCATTTTTTGTTCATTACATGAAATCCAGTCTTGAAGAATTGTTGCGAGACCTCCAGATAATCTCCAAAGAGCTCTTCCTTTCCAGTTGGAATCTTGTATCAACCACAAACTTAAACACAGCCTTTCCATTTATGGTACGATGGGCTTGAACAACTTCATCGTACCGAAAAGGTGTTTTTTGTGTAACTGTTGTCTCCACCCGCATAGCGGCTGCTTTCTTGTTTCGGACACTTCGCGTCCTCAACGGGCTGAATCCATACAAAAAGGCCGCCCTTCCGGACGGCCTTTTCATCCATTCACTTTTCTGACGCCACTTCGCCTTTTCTGAAAGGCCCCTTCCCAGAGAATCCCCTGACAGCAAAAGCGGGAACGTGCGGAACCGCCTGAAAGGCACATCACATATAGAGTTCGAGCAATCCTTCGGGCGGGGTAATGCGGATAACCTCAGTATCGAGATCGATGTCCGCGACAAATTCGGGTACGGCGGGAAGCAGAATTTCCTTGCCTTCCGGCGTGAGGATGGCCCAAATTTCCTGTTCGCCGTGGAAAAGGACGTGATCCAGCACGCCAAGCTTTTGCCCCGTTGCGTCAAGCACCACGGAAAGGCCGAGCATATCGTGCAGATAGACCTCATCCTCATCAAGCTCCGGCAAGGCGGATTCCGGGATAAGGAGCGTCTGGCCGCGCAGAAATTCGGCGGCCGTACGATCGGGGGCCTCGACGAACCGGATCAGCGGCATCCCCTGATGCATGCGGACGGTATCGATCTCCATCTTTCTGGGAGGCTTGTTCCCGGCCTGAAGATACACCACGTCCCCGCGCAGAAGCTCCAGCGAATCGGCATAGTAATTGACGCGGATTTCCCCACGGATGCCGTGGGGACGGGCGAGCGTGCCTATTTCGACCAGATCGGCCGGGATGTTGCGCTGTTCCGCCACGGACTACTCCACGATTTCCAGCATGACGCGGCGGTGGGCCTTGGAAGAGGCCGCGCCGAGCAGGGTACGGAGCGCACGGGCGGTTCTGCCCTGCTTGCCGATCACTTTGCCGAGATCTTCTTTGGCAACGCGCAGTTCAAGGACGGCCCCCTGCTCCCCTTCCACCTCGACGACCTGCACGTCTTCGGGCTTGTCCACAAGCCCTTTGGCGACAAATTCCACAAAATCTTTCATAGCGTACCTGCCCTGTTCGGTGAGGGAAAACATCTCTCAGCGGCAGAGTTTTTTGGGAAAACGGTATTCACCAAACATGCCGCCGGAATTGTGACGCGGAGCCTCTCCGCCCGGCAGCACATGCGGGCAAAGAGAAGATGGGGCTTCCCGCCCTTTTCACATCAACGGAGAAAAACAAACGACCCGATCCGACCCGCAGAGGCCGACCGGGTCGCTGAAAAGCCGGACAACCGAAAGGCGGACTAGGCGTCGGCCTTCTTCGCGTACTGCTTCATGAGCGAGCGCACGGTGTCGCTCATCTCGGCGCCGAGATCCATCCACTTCTGCACCTTGTCGGTGTCGATCTTGATGTCGGCGGGGCTGACCTGCGGATTGTAGTAGCCGAGGAACTCCAGCGGACGACCGTCACGGCGGCTGGCGCTGTTGGCGGCCACGATGCGGAAGAAGGAACGCTTCTTGTTGCCCATGCGGGTAAGTCTCAGTTTAACGGACATTGGAACTCTCCTATTGGTATCGTATAAAGTTGTTGCTCAAGGACAAGGGGAAATGCCTTGCGACCTGTACGACTGGGCCGGAAACTCGCCACCAGCCTTTCGGCCGGGGAATAACCGACCGGGTGCCGACGCGGCCCGCAAACGGAAGAGGCTCAACGCTTTTTCTTGCGCTTCTGCCTTTCCGCCTTTTTCTTTTTCGTGGCGGACTTACCGCTGCCCGGAGCTCCGGGCAAGCCGGGCATCCCGCCCATACCGGGGAGTCCGCCCATGCCGGGCAAACCACCCATCCCGGAAAGGCCGCCCATACCGGGGAGCCCTCCCATACCGGGCAAACCGCCCATTCCCCCCATCCCCTTGGGCAACGGAGGCATCTTCGGCCTGCCGCCCTTGGCTTTGGGGTTCATCACCTGCTGCATCATCTGACGCATCTGGGTGAACTGGCGCAAAACCTGATTGACCTGCGCCACGGTCGTGCCGGAACCGGCGGCGATGCGCTGCCGGCGGCTGCCGTTGATAAGATCCGGGTTCCGGCGCTCTTTCATGGTCATGGAATTGATGATGGCTTCAGTGCGCGCCATTTCCTGTTCCGGGACCTTCAGATCGCCGAGCTTGGCGGTCAGGCCGCCAAGTCCGGGGATAAGCTTGAGAATGCTTTCCAGAGACCCAATCTTCTTCATGCGGCGCATCTGGGTGCGGAAATCCTCAAAATCGAACGTGGCCTTTTGCAGCTTCTTGGCCATGGCTTCGGCTTCTTCCGCCTCGAAAGAGCTCTGCGCCTTTTCGATGAGCGTGAGCATGTCGCCCATGCCAAGGATACGCCCCGCCACGCGTTCGGGATGAAACACCTCAAGATCGGAAAGCTTTTCGCCGACGCCGACGTATTTGACCGAAGCGCCCGTCACCGACTTGATGGACAGGGCCGCGCCGCCGCGGGCATCGCCGTCCATTTTGGTCAGAACCACGCCGGTCAGGGCCAAATCCTTGTTGAAGGCTTCGGCCACGGTCACGGCATCCTGACCGGTCATGGCGTCGGCCACAAACAAAATTTCCTGCGGCTGTACGGCGGACTTGATGTCCACCAGTTCCTGCATGAGCGGGGCGTCGATGTGCAGGCGGCCCGCCGTGTCGAGGATGACCACGGTGCACTGCTTCTCTTTGGCGTCTTCGAGCGCGGCGCGGACAATGTCCACGGGCTTCATGTCCGACGAAGAAGCGAAGCAGGGGATGTCGAGCTGCCGGGCAAGCGTGCGGAGCTGATCGATGGCGGCGGGACGGTAGACGTCCACGGGAACGAGGTAAGGCCGCATTTTCTGCTTGCGCAGCAGGTTGGCGAGCTTGCCCGCCGATGTGGTCTTACCGGAACCCTGAAGGCCCACCATCATGATGACGCCGGGCTGCGCGCCGCGCAGGTTCAGTTCGGTGGTTTCGCCGCCGAGCAGGGTAACGAGTTCGTCATGCACAGCCTTAACGAGCTGCTGCGTGGGGGTCAGGCTTTTTTCGACTTCCTGACCGAGCACGCGTTCGCGCACACGCTCCACGAACTCCTTGACGACCTTGAAGTTGACGTCGGCTTCCAACAGGGCGAGACGCACCTCACGCAGGCCATCGCGGATATTTTCCTCGGTGAGCTGCGCCCGGCCGCTCAGGGAGCGGAACGCGCTGGACAACCTGTCAGACAAACTTTCGAACATGAACTTCTCCGTGATGCAGGGACTTCACAATTTGCAAGCCCCAGAGCGTTACCCATCTTTATCCCAAAAGTCAAGCTTCCGGCAAAGATTCCGCCGCGCCGGGCAAATCCTTTCCGTCCCCGGAGGGCGGCGGTGCGGCAAGCGTGATGCCCTTCTCCAAGGCGTATTTTCCCGACCATGCGCACAAGCCCCGCAGCACTGGGGCAAGCTCCATCCCCCTCTCCGTCAGCGAATATTCCACATGGGGCGGGATGACCGGATAAACCGTCCGGGTAAGCAGCCCGGCCGCCTCCAGTTCGCGGAGCTGGAGGGTCAGCATCTTCTGGGTGACGTCCCCCAACTTGCGCTTGAGTTCACTGAACCGCTTGGCCCCGCCCAGCAGTTGCCACAAAAGGACGAGCTTCCATTTGCCGCCCACCAGTTCCATCGCCAGCTCCAGCGAGCAGTCATAGTGCGGTTTGATCTGCTTCATGCCACAGGCCGCCCCTTCAGTATCTTTTTAGTGACTATAGGATAAAAATGTGCGTACTTGCAATAAGGAATCATCCCCCTATAGTACAGGCAAACGACTTTGGAGGTTTACCATGAATGATTTCCTTTCCCTTGCCCAGAAAAGATACGCCGTCCGCTCCTATCTCCCCAAGCCCGTTGAGGCGGAAAAGCTTGAGCGCATCCTTGAGGCGGGGCGCGCAGCCCCCACGGCAAAAAACAACCAGCCGCACAAGTTTCTCGTCGTACAGCAAGCCGAAGGGTTGGAGAAGCTCTCCAAATGCACCAACGTGCAAGGCTACCCTCTGGCGATCATCGTCTGCGGCGTCCCTTCCGAAGCGTGGGTACGCCCCTACGACGGCAAGGGCATGGTCGACACCGACACCGCAATCGTGGCGACGCATATGCTTCTGGAGGCGGCCGATCTGGGTTTGGGAAGCTGCTGGATGACCCGTTTCGATCCCTCGGTTATCCGCGAGCTTTTCCGCATCCCCGAAGGCATCGAGCCTGAGCACATCCTCTCCATCGGCTACGCGGCGGAAAATGCGCACCCGTCCGAGCGGCACACGAGCCGCAAGCCGCTGGCGGATCTTGTTGTTGAAGAATCTTTTTAGAGGGAATTGGAGGGGGAGGGGCCCCTTTCTGGAGAAAGGGGCCCCTCCCCCTCCAAGCCTCCCCCTCTCCCCCAAAGACTTTTATCCGGGTCAATGACAAAACGAGAAGCGCGTCATTCCGTTTCGGAGGCGTCCGTCTCCCGGTTGTACATAAAAAAAGACGAGGAGCTCTCGTCTTTCTCATTACAGGCAAATACCATGAAAAAATTCGGCCCTATCATAGTATGTGGTTGTTTCATCTCCCAAAAGCGGTGAAAATACAGCCTTTTTCTCCAGTTTTGCCCTTGTTGGAATCCATAGCTGAGGCATTTTGCTGGTTATTCCTTTGGAACCCCAAGGGAAAAAGCATCAACCATTTTCTAGGTTGTGTCGTCATGATACATATAACTATTTGAAATTATTTAAAATAATATTTTGCAACCTTAAAAACAGTTAAATAGTCTCAATAGATTATATTAATTGACAACACAACCTAGGACACAACCCAAAATTGAACAGGAAAAGGCTATGTTATAACCTTTTCTTTTTTATTTCTTCAAATTCAAAGAATAGAATATGTATTTAAAGGCTCTGTCATGGAGTATGATTGTTTCACCTCCACAATATAATGAAAATACAGTTTTTTTCTCCAGCTTTTCCGTTGACGGACTCCATGACTGAAACATCTTGTTGGTTATTCCTTTGAAACTTCAAAAAATGAAGCATCGAACATTTCATGACACAGCCATTTTAAAAGACTATACTGCCAGCAAACAGTTGATGTTTTCTTTCTTGAAGTTCCCAAAAAATAACCAATAAAAGACTTCAGCTATAAGGCTCACCAGCGAAAGACTAAAAAACTAGATTCTATTATATAGTGTGTGGTTGTTTTATCTCCACAGGACAGTAAAAATACAGCCTTTTTACCCATTTTTTCCTCAGCGAATCCATGACTAAGGCATTTTGCTGGTTATTCCTTTGGAACCTCAAGAAAAAAAGTATCAACCACTTTTTATGACACAGCCCAAAACTGTATTTTCATATATCGTGCATATAAAAATCACATCCCATGGCAGAAGCATAAAAACTCAATTATGGCACTCGTGCCACCAATTTTAACAATCTCTATTTTCAACATATTATCTAAATAAATAGGCTGTGTCCTAGAAAATGGTTGATGCTTTTTTCCTTGAAGTTCCAAAGGATTAACTGAGAAAATGCCCTAAACCTGTATTCCGTCAAGAGGAAAACCGGAGAAAAAGGCTGTATTTTCACCTCACTATGGAGATGAAACAACTTCATACCATGACAGAGCCAATAAACAATCATACTCCATGGCAGAGCCACCCCCAAAACACATCCAACAAACAACGCCCTTCCCTTCTTGAATCCCCCGACCACGAATAGGGATTCGATAAGGGGGAAAGTCTTGGGAGAAGGAGGGGTGGGGCGTGGGGAGGGGAGGAAGAACCTTTCTCCAGAAAGGTTCTTCCTCCCCTCCCCACATCTGCATCCCTACCCTTTCATCCTGATAATAACCTCGCCGCCGGGAACCATGCCCTTGAGCGCACCGAGCATCCCCTTGATGCCGCCGGAAAGCATCTGTGCAGTAAAGGGGTTAAGCCCCACGGACTGGCCATTGACGGTGACTTCTATGCTCCCGCGCGCGGCTACGCAATCGCCGGGCGCCTTCTCCCCAGCCACGATGCGCTGCGTCATGGCGGTGCAGTCCGCTTCCCCACAGGCCCCGCAATCCAGAGCGGGCAGCAAAAACCCCTTCTCAAGAATCAGATCCACCAGCGCATCCAGCTCTTCGGCCGTGAATGACGGCAGACCGGGAAGCTCATTGTCGCCATACGTGGCAAGCGCCAGCTCAGGATGCAGGGCCTTGCAGCCTTCAGGAAGCGCCGTCAGGAGTTCGGGCGTAGTCCGCAAACACAGGATACGCGGCAGCCAGCCGATGTTTTTCCCCCCTTCCACCAGCAGGATGTCCGCATCCAGCAGGGGAACCAAATCCCGGAGGAAACACGGATGCCCCCAATGGATCATGGCTTCACCCCCGCCGTCCTTCGTATTGCTCAGCCCTACAATAGTCCGTTTCGGACTCATCAAAAGCGCGGTATCCGTGTCCGGCTTGTCCAGTTCGTGGTGGGTATGTTTGGCAATGGCGACTTTGAGGCCCCGGGCTTCCAGACACTCGGAAAGCCGGGAAATGAGCGTCGTTTTGCCGGAATTGCTGAACCCTATGATACTGATGGCTTGCATACGGATCTCCTGTGGTAAAATTTTTTGGTTCCCATGTACCGGATAGCAAGGGATTGTCCGGGCGGGTACAAATTATGGCACCCCACCATGAGGGAACGTCTTTTTGACCTTCCCGTAATACCCTACAACCCTTGTCAAAAACAGAAAAAGCGTTTTTTACAAGATATTGGCACGCACATTGCTATGAATAGAGTAATTCCTTTCTTCTTTCTTCATCACTTTCTTCCTCCCATAACGGCCCGCTTTACGCGGGCTGTTCTGGTTTCAGAGGCCGGGCTTGACTCCGAGGACGCGAAACCGTAACCAGTCCCCACATCACTACACGCAGGCCGCACGCCTGTCTTATCCCGGAGGAATTCCCATGTCCCTGTGTCCCTGCGGCTCTGGCCGCCCCTACGAAGAATGCTGCGAAACCTATATCGAAGGCCGCGAAACCGCCCCCACCGCCGAAGCGCTCATGCGTTCGCGCTACACCGCCCATACCCTCGGCAAATATGATTACCTCAACGAAACGGTGCATCCGAGCATCCGTGACGAGGCTGATCATGAAGACATGAAGAAATGGTCGGAAGCCGTGGAATGGGAAGGCCTTGAAATCTTCACCACCAAGGACGGCGCCGAAACCGACGAAACTGGTGAAGTATCCTTTGAAGCACGCTATTCTGTCAACGGCATGCCCCAGTCCCTGCGCGAGGACGCTTTCTTCCGCCGTGAAGACGGCCGCTGGTACTACGTGGACGGCAATGTCCACGGCCAAGACCCGTACCGCCGCGAAACGCCCAAAATCGGGCGCAACGAGCCCTGTCCCTGCGGCAGCGGAAAGAAGTACAAGAAATGTTGCGGCAAGTAGCCTCAACCGTCAACGTATGATTATGAAAAAAGGGAACTTCGGTTCCCTTTTCATTGCACCCTTTCCGGCGCTACCAAATCGAAGGCTGCAAGGCCTCTAGCCCTGCATTGCCCACTTCCGGCGAATGCCCCGCCAGCGGTTCGGCTCCTGACGCCTCCGTCTTTGGGGCCACCCGCCAGCGGACTTCATGCACGTCGCCGGGCTGGAACAACTGGCGCGGCGCTTCCCGCTCCGCTTGGGCCTCCTGGGGAGGAACCGGCTGCTGCGGGTTCCCTTGAATTACGGGGGCATCCTTGCCCCCCTCAGGCAGGGCATCTTGGCGCAAGGCCGCAAGATATTCGGAAACCGTCACAAATTGGCAGCCGTCCGCGCTCAGGCGATCAAGGATTTCGGGCAGGGCTTCTATGGTCTGCTCATGGGTATCATGGAACAGGAAAACGCCGCGCAGCTTCTGCCCGCTGATGAGCGTCTTCATATTCTCGATGCTCGCCCGCTTCGACCAGTCCATGCTGTCGATGGACCACAGCATGATGTCCGCCCCTTCGGCCTTGGCTATCGCCACAGTATTGGCATCAAAATTTCCGTACGGAGGCCGGATGTAGCGCGAATGCACGCCGAGTTTCCGCAACGCTTCCTGAACGCTCAGGATTTCACTCCGCTGCACATCGGCGGCAAGATGGCGGAGCGACTTATGCGAATAGGTATGGTTGCCGATTTCATGTCCTTCCTGCTGGAGGCGCACGATGAGCTCAGGGTGGTATTTGACCTGCCTGCCCACGACAAAGAACGTGGCGTGGATGCCCCGCTCCCGCAGGATCTCCATCAGGCGCCCGGTATGCCTGCTGGGGCCGTCGTCAAACGTCAACGCGCAAAGATTGCTCCCCTTGCTCATTTTCAGGATGGCGCGCCCGTCCACCACCGTCCCCGCGCCATTGGCGGAAGCGTTTTCAGGGAACAGCAAGGCCCCTGCGCACAGCAGCGCGGACGCATAGACACGGAACAATCGGACGAGAATCATGACGCGGCCTCTGAAAAGCGGCAAGCACTGCTTGTCAAAAAAGTTATACGCAAGATGCGGGGCAAGCTCTAGCACGGAGGGGCCTCCCCCGCAAGGCTTCATCATACAGGCTTCGGAAGAAAAACACAGTCCCTGATTTCAACCGGGCAGAAGAATGGGCCCGGCCTTTATCCTCGCGCCAAACATGCCGTTTCCACAAAACAGGGTTGCGCCTCCCGGCCCCCTGCCCCACCCGGCCCCTTCCCGCCGGACGCCCTGCGGCTCCCCCTGCCCCAAGTTTTCAGCAAAGGGGGCTAGGCCGTGTCGTTCTTTTTCATACAACTATTTGAAATTAATGAAACAATCTTTTTGCAACATGAAAATAGTTTAATAATTTCAATATACTACATCTAATTGACGATACGACCTAGGGCCTTCCCCAAAAGAGCGGAGGCCGCGCAAACGGAATACCGCCGCGCAGCCTCCTTTCAGGGCTATGCCGTTAAAAGCTCCATAAACGGAGCATCCCTTTCCTTTATTGTTTGCCTTCGATCTTCGCCCACGAGTCCTTGAGCGTCACCGTCCTGTTGAAGACAGGCGCACCGGGCTTGCTGTCCGGATCGACACAGAAATACCCAAGGCGCTCAAACTGCACGCGGGCCCCGGCAGGGAATTCCGCCAGAGCGGGTTCGACCTGCGCGGTCACGACACGCATCGAGCCGGGATTCAGCAGATCCGTGAACTCCACGCCTTCGGGCGTATTGCCGGGCGTGGGGGACGTGAACAAGTGCTCGTACAGGCGCACTTCGGCGGGCACGGCGTGAGGCACGGAAACCCAATGGATGGTGCCCTTGATCTTGCGTCCGTCGGGCGTAGACCCGCCCTTCGATTCGGGATCGTACGTACAACGCAGCTCCACGATGTTGCCGTCCGCATCTTTGATCACGTCCTTGCACGTAACATAGTAGGCATAACGCAGGCGGACTTCCGAGCCGGGGAAAAGGCGATGGAACTTCTTCGGCGGATCTTCGCGGAAGTCGTCCCGCTCAATGTAAAGCTCACGGCTGAACGGCACCTTGCGGCTGCCTTCCACGCTGCCGTCCTGGCTAAACGGCATGTCGAACCATTCCACCTGCCCTTCAGGATAGTTCTCGATGACGACCTTGATCGGATCGAGCACGGCCATCGTGCGCGGGGCAACCGCATTCAGGTGTTCGCGCACGCAGAACTCAAGCAGGCTGTATTCCACCAGGTTTTCCGCGCGGGCCACGCCGATGCGGGAGCAGAAGTCCCGGATGGCTTCCGGGGTATACCCCCGGCGCCGCATCCCGCAAATGGTGGGCATGCGGGGATCGTCCCAGCCGCGCACGAATCCGCCCTTCACGAGCTGGATGAGCTTGCGCTTGGACAGCACGGTATAGGTCAGCCCAAGGCGGGCGAACTCAATCTGCTGCGGGTGGTACACGCCCAGCGCGTCGAGCACCCAATCGTACAGCTCACGGTTGTTGACGAACTCCAGCGTACAGATGGAATGCGTAATGCCTTCCAGCGAGTCGGACAGGCAGTGCGTGAAGTCGTACATGGGATAGACGCACCACTTGTTGCCCGTCCGGTGGTGTTCCGCATGACGGATGCGGTACAGCGTGGGGTCGCGCATGACCACATTGGGGGAAGCCATGTCGATCTTGGCGCGGAGCACATGCTCCCCGTCAGCGAACTCGCCGTCGCGCATCCGGTGGAACAGATCAAGGTTTTCCTCGACGGAACGGTTCCGGTACGGGCTTTCCGTACCCGGCTGCGTGAGCGTGCCCCGGCTGGCGCGGATTTCCTCGGCGCTCTGGCTGTCCACGTATGCCTTGCCGTCACGGATGAGCTGCTCGGCGAACGCATACAATTGATCGAAATAGTTGGAAGCGTAATACTCCCGATCGTCCCATTCGCCGCCGAGCCAATGCACGTCTTCACGGATGGAATCCACGTATTCGGTATCTTCCTTCACCGGATTGGTATCGTCGAAGCGCAGGTTGCACAGCCCGCCGTACTCTTGCGCCAGCCCGAAGTTGATGCAGATGGACTTGGCATGGCCGATGTGCAGATAGCCGTTCGGCTCAGGAGGGAACCGGGTATGGACTTTCTTGCCGAAGCGCCCGGAGGCGTTGTCCTGATTGATGCGGACGTGCAGGAAATCCAGCCCGACGTTGTTTTCCGGTGTGGAGGAAGCATCCATGTTCATGAACAATCCTTTGCTGCCGCCTTCAGAGGGCGGCTGGCTTTTGTGAAACCGTGGGTTTCCGTTTGAGGGCTAATTTTTCGGGGGCACGATGCCGGGGGCTGCGCCCTGCTGCGCGGGGGGCTGGATCATGTGCATGCCGCCCTTTCCGGCTCCGGCGGGAGGCATGGTTTTGCCGCCCATGCCCGCAGGCATACCCATCCCGGCGGGAGGCATCCCCTTCTGGCCGCCCATATGGGATTTCATGAAGCTGTCCCATTCGCCGCGGGAGATTCCGCCGCTCTTGTCGGCGTCGATCGTATCGAAGGCGGGGCGCTTCATGCCGGGGACGGCGGCCTGAAACTCTTCCCAGTCCACCTGTCCGTTGCCGTCCTTGTCCATCTGTCCAAAGCGGTCGGGCGCGGCATACGCAGGCGCGGCACACAGGGTCAGCGCCGCCAGAAAAAGCAATTTTTTCATAGTTGTCTCCTCAGGATTCTCTCCTGACGGGTTAATGGCATGTTTCCACAGTGTAACCACTCTCCCCCTGACGCGCAAGCGCGGGAGCGGAAGAAGGTTGGAAGGAATCGGGGGAGGGGAGAGGGAAACTTTCTGGAGAAAGTTTCCCTCTCCCCTCCCCCGTACCCCCTCCCCTCTCCTTTCAAAGACTTTCAACCTTATCGAATCCCTCTTGTTTGTTTTCCCGGTATATCCACGGAAGAAGAAAGAAAAGTATAGGCTTCCAGAAATCCCCCGCATAACGGGTGGATTACCATTTCGGCCGGTTCGCGCCTTCAATGGACTAAGCCCTTAAAACAAGGCTGTGTTATAGAAAATGGTTGATGCTTTTTTCCTTGAAGCTCCAAAGGGATAACAGGAAAAATACCTTAGCCGTGGATCCCGCCAAGGGGAAAACCGGAGAAAAAGGCTGTATTTTCACCTCACTGTGGAGATGAAACAACCACATACTATAACAGAGCTTAAAACAAAGAAGGGCTTCGCATGTGAAGTCCTTCTTCCGAAAAGTCGACAGGCTGCTGTCTAGGTCATGTCGTCATTTTACATATGACTATTTGAAATTATTTAAAACAATCTTTTTATAACTTAACGTAGTTAAATTATTTCAACATATTATATACAACTGACGACACGGCCTAATGAAGTGCCCTCAAATCAAGGGAGCACAAACACGGTGAGTGCCATACGATTCCGCTGTCTACTGGAGTGTTCTTTCCCCACTCGGTATTCCTAAAAAGGCCCTGTCATAATATATGGTTGTTTTATTTCCGTAGTACGATGAAATATATAGCTTTTATCTGATTTTTCCGCTGATGGACTCCATGATTGGGGCATTTTATTGGTTGTTCCTTTGGAACTTCAAGAAATAACACATCAACCGTTTCCTATGACGCAGCCTCCTAAAAACTCGGAGCGGGGATTCGATAGGCGTGAAAGCCTTTGAAGAGGGAGGGTGTTGGGGAAGGGAGGGAAAGGCGTGGAGGGCTTCCCCCTTCTTCAGAAAAGTTTTCCCTCCCTTCCCCAACGTTTCTCTATGGTTTCAGGATAACTCTTCGCTAGCTTTTTGCGTAGGCTTTGGGCCCTTCCATATAATAGTCACCGCCCTCGACATCGCCCACGACGATGGCGGGAAAGTCCACGACCTCCATCGCCGCCAGTGCTTCCGGGCCAAGCTCGGCATAGGCCAGCACCGTATACGAGCGGATACAGCGGGACAGCAGCGCCCCGGCGCCGCCGGTGGCCGCGAAATAGACCGTCCCGTAACGCTGCATGGCGTCCTTGACCGCCTGTGAACGGTTGCCTTTGCCGATCATGCCGGAAAGCCCCTTTTCCATCAGGCGCGGCGCGTAGGCGTCCATGCGCCCGGAGGTCGTCGGCCCGGCGGAGCCGATGGCCTGCCCCGGTTTGGCCGGAGAGGGCCCCACATAATAAACAATCTGATCGCGCAGATCCACGGGCAGGGGCTCTCCCCTGTCCAGCGTCTCCACCATGCGCTTGTGGGCAGCGTCGCGGGCCGCGTAAATGGTTCCCGAAATGAGGACTCTGTCACCGATATGCAGTGAACGCACCTTGTCTTGAGTGAGGGGCGTCGTCAAACGGATGGGTTCGGACACGGAAATCTCCTGTTTGCCCCGCGCCTGAGGCTGGGGCTGGAAGTGATTACAGTTCCGCCTCGGCGTGGCGCGCAGCGTGGCAGTTGATGTTCACCGCCACCGGGAGGCTGGCGATGTGCGTGGCGCAGAACTCCACGTTGACCTTGAAGGCCGTAGTCGTCCCGCCGAGCCCCTGCGGGCCTGTCCCAAGATCGTTCAGGAGGCCGAGGAGCTCTTCCTCAAAGGCCGCATACCGGGGATCGGGGTTGCGGGTGTCCACGTCGCGCATGGCGGCGCGCTTGGCGCACAGGCCCGCCAGCTCAAGCGTGCCGCCGATGCCCACCCCGACCACCATCGGGGGACAGGGGCTCGAACCGGCGGCCTTCACCGTATCCACCACAAATTTCTTCACGCCTTCAATCCCGTCGGCGGGGACGAGCATCTTGAGGGCGCTCTTGTTTTCACTGCCCGCCCCTTTGGGCGCCAGCTTCAGGCGGATACGATCGCCGGGGACGATCCGCACATGCAGCACGGCGGGCGTGTTGTCCCCGGTGTTCTTGCGCTCGAACAACGGTTCGGCCACGGAGGATTTCCGCAGGTAGCCTTCCGTATACCCTTTGGCGACCCCGGCATTGACCGCCTCCTCAAACGAACCGCCCACAATATGCACATCCTGCCCGACTTCGGCGAACACGACGGCAAGGCCGGTATCCTGACAAATAGGCGTATTCTCCGAAGCCGCGATGTCGGCGTTCAGCAAAAGCTGGCGCAGCACGTCCTTGCCGGAAGGCGACGCCTCCCGTTCCACGGACGACTCGATGGCCCGGTACATCACATCCGGCAGGCGGCAACAGGCGGCAACGGCCAGCTCCGCGACGGTATCCGTTATGGCTGAAACATGAATTTCACGCACGGCACTATCCTCAAGCATAAAGACGCAACAAACGAACAGCCTCAGACACCACAAGGCGGAACCCCCGCCTTGTTTCTTCTCACTGTTATCATGCGGCTGTACGGCGCACAAGCGCCGCCGGAAGAATAAAGATCAACCATCCTCCCCGGAACGGAGTGTTTTGCGATCTTGCCGTATGCTGGCTAAACGGGTATGATTCTTCGCTTGAGACAAAAACGGCGCCCAAGAAAGCGCTGACAGCAACCATAACCATCAGGATAGGCCCCATGAGCAACCATTTTGAAGGACTTGGCAAAACCTGGCTGACCCTTTTGAACGATCCCGAGAAGGAAGTTCCCGCCGTCGTCATGCAGGTGATGAAGGAAGGAAAAACCCGCGATTGTTGGCAGCGCAAGGACTCCAAGGAAGAGACCATGGTGCTGGCTTGGCCGGTGGAAACGGCGTTCCGCGCGGGCGTCACCATCCACGGGAAAGCGGGCGAACAGCTCCGCCCCGTGTCGACCTATCCCCTGTTGGAAGGCGCGCCCAACGATATGACCGTGAACGAAACGTATTTCTGGCAAAATGAAACCGAAGGCGAAGTGTCCGCCACGTGCAACGAAGGCGCCAACCCGCTCTGGTTCTATTCGCCGTTTCTGTTCCGCGACCGTGAAAACCTTACCCCCGGCGTCCGCCACACCTTCCTTATCGCCGGGCTCGCCTACGGCCTGCGCCGCGCCCTCCTCGACGAAATGACCATTACCGAAGGTGTGGAATACGAGCGTTACGTTGCGGAATGGCTGGCCCATAATCCGGGCAAGACCCGCCTCGACGTGCCGCAGCTCACCGTGGATCTCAAAGGCGCCCGCATCGTCGTCCCCGGCGAGGTCGCCAGCGAATACCAGATCCGCGTCCCGGTCACGTCTGTGGAAGAGATGCACATCCAGAATGAAAAAGTGTACATGCTGATTGTGGAATTCGGCCTCAATACCCCGAACCCGCTCCGCTTCCCCCTGTACGCTCCCGAACGCGTCTGCAAGATCGTCCCCCAAGCCGGGGATGAAATCGACGCCATCATCTGGCTGCAGGGCCGCATCATCGACTAGATCCGCGGTTGCCTGAGGCGGGCATCCCCAGCCTTGGGCAACGCCCTCTCCTCTGGGGCAGAGCGGAAAGGAGCCCGCCGTGGCCATGCACGAAATCGAAGACTGCATTGAGGAAGCCATACGGGTCGTGTCGCGTTCCGATATGCCCGTTTCCGAAAAGCGGAACATGGTTTATTCGCTGCTCAGGCTGGAGGAGTACGGCGATTGCGGGTTCACCAACCTGCGGACGCTGAAAGAGATGATGGACTGCCAATACACCTTCGTCTTCGACAAGACGGAGATGTATGACTATGAGGCGAACCGGGGCTACTACGACGGGCTTTCCAAGAAAGGCGGCTGTTCACAGGGCGCTCCCTATACGCTCGTCGCCCGTGATGCCGTGACCGACGAATGGGTGAGGCACGACGACAAGGTTTGCGTCGACAGCGGTTCCGAAGCGTGGCGGGGCATGGTGGCTGCCGGGGCCATTGCCGGCGAGGGCGCGGCCCCCGTGGAACGGCTGGAAGATCTGGACGTGCTGCGAACGGTAAAGAAGCTCTGGGGCCCGATGGACGACTACTTCATGCAGGCGCACGGCGGCCTCTTCCTTCTTTCCGGAGCCATTGCCGGCTTGCCGGAAGAGGAGTTCCCCGAACACTTCGGCATGACCAAACAGGATTTTGAGGACGAGTACGGCGACTAGCCGTTCCCCGTTTTCAGGACGGGCCGCCACCGGACGGCCCAGTACAGCGACTTTTTGAAAGGAAACAGACAATGCGCAGCCAAAAAATGACGTTCGGCCTTGAAAAGGCCCCCCATCGCTCCCTGCTCTACGCACTCGGCCTGACCCGCGAAGAGGTGAAGCGCCCCCTCATCGGCGTGGTGAACGCCGCCAACGAAGTGGTTCCCGGCCACCTGCATCTCGGCAAAATCGCCGAGGCCGTCAAGGCGGGCATCCGCATGGCGGGCGGCACGCCTATGGAATTCCCGGCCATCGCCGTGTGCGACGGACTGGCCATGAACCATGAAGGCATGCGCTTCTCCCTGACCTCGCGTGAAGTCATCGCCGACTCCATTGAAATCATGGCTACGGCCCATCCTTTCGACGCGCTGGTGTTCATCCCCAACTGCGACAAGATCGTCCCCGGTATGCTCATGGCCATGATGCGCCTGAACCTGCCCTCCATCATCATGAGCGGCGGCCCCATGCTGGCGGGACGGAACAACACCGATCTCATCAGCGTCTTTGAAGGCGTCGGCGCGGTCCGTAACGGCACCATGACCGAGGAGGAGCTGGAAGACCTGACCGAAAACGCCTGTCCCGGCTGCGGTTCCTGTTCCGGCATGTACACCGCCAACACCATGAACTGCCTTTGCGAGGCCATGGGCGTGGCCTTGCCCGGAAACGGCACGACGCCCGCCGTGTCCGCCGCCCGTATCCGCCTTGCCAAGCAAGCGGGCAT
Organism: Bilophila sp. T19-St14; assembly: GCF_059728385.1. Classification (NCBI taxonomy): domain Bacteria; kingdom Pseudomonadati; phylum Thermodesulfobacteriota; class Desulfovibrionia; order Desulfovibrionales; family Desulfovibrionaceae; genus Bilophila; species Bilophila sp. T19-St14. The sequence continues at coordinate 80,458 of NZ_BAAGFT010000001.1, read as the reverse complement.
GCAGGTCATGGAACTCCTCGAAAAGAATATCCGTCCCCGCGACATCGTGACCGAACAATCCGTCCACAATGCTGTGGCGGCGGATATGGCCCTCGGCGGCTCCACCAACACGACACTTCATCTGCCCGCCGTGTTCGGGGAGGCCGAATTGAACCTGTCGCTGGACATCTTCGACGAGATCAGCCGCAAGACGCCCAATATCTGTAAGCTTTCCCCTGCCGGGACGCAGCACATCGAAGACCTGCACCGTGCGGGCGGCATTCCCGCCGTCATGGGCGCCCTGCTCGGCAAGGGGCTCGTGTACGGCGACGCGCTCACCGTCACCGGCAAAACGGTGGCTGAGAATATCAAAGATCTCAAGGCCCACATCATTGATCCCGACGTCATCCGCATCGACAAGCCCTACGCCGAGGAAGGCGGCATCGCCATCCTGCGCGGCAACCTTGCGCCCGACGGCGCTGTGGTGAAGCAGTCCGCCGTGGCTCCCGAAATGATGATCCGTGACGTGACCGCCCGCGTGTTCAACAGCGAAGAGGAAGGCGTGGAAGCCATCCTCGGCGGCAAGATCAAAAAGGGCGACGTGGTGGTCATCCGGTACGAAGGCCCCCGCGGAGGCCCTGGCATGCGCGAAATGCTGACCCCGACGTCAGCCATCGTGGGCATGGGCCTCGGCGCGGATGTGGCGCTCATCACGGACGGCCGTTTCAGCGGCGGCAGCCGGGGTGCGGCCATCGGCCACGTATCCCCCGAAGCGGCGGACGGCGGGCTCATCGGGCTCGTGCAGGACGGCGACACCATCCATATCGACATCCCCGGCCGCAAGCTGGAACTGCTTGTCCCCGAAACGGAAATCGAAGAACGCCGCAAGCATTTCGTCCCTGTGGAAAAGGATGTAAAATCCCCGTTCCTGCGCCGTTATGCCAAGCTGGTGACCTCCGCATCCACCGGCGGTGCCTATAAGAAAATCTGACGCTGCCTCCGAGCCGCGAGCATTGAAAGGCATGCCCCCAGCCTCCTTCGTTCGGAAAGCTGGGGGCATTTTTTGGCTTTACATTCTTCCGCCTAGATCGTGTCGTCGTTTTACATATAATTATTTGAAATTATTTAAAACAACATTTTACAACTTAAAAATAATAAACAGTTTCAATGGATTATATTTAATTGACGACATGGCCTAGTACATTACATGAAGCGTTGCCACACCCAAGGAACACTTCAACCCCTTTTTTTGTCCTCTGCGCTTTTTCCCTAGGGCGTGTCGTCATTACACATGTAACTATTTAAAATTATTGTAAATAATCTTTTTACAACTCAAATAGCTAATAATTTTAATAAATTATATAATTGACGACACGACCTAGAACCCACCTCGCACCACTTGAAGGGGAAAATAAGGGATTGGCCAACTCACACGATGACCGTTTTGTGCCATTCACTCCCCATTCAGATGAATGGAGGCAATGAATGGGAGCGTTAAAGGCCAAACTTTTCCCCTTTTTAAAGGGATTTTATTAAATTTTTATAAAATAAAAACAGTATATTAAATATACATTTCAACTTTTTTTCGATTTTTCCCTTTTTCTTGTTGACAGCGGCGGGTGTTTTTTATAAATAGTTCTGGCTGTGCAGCTGCGGCGAGCAGAAAAAAGCACAGTAAACGTCCCCATCGTCTAGCCGGCCCAGGACAGCGGCCTTTCACGCCGTCAACAGCGGTTCAAATCCGCTTGGGGACGCCAAATGAAATTAAAGGGTTACATGAAAATGTAACCCTTTTTTCGTATGTGGGGCAAATTTGCCCCACGCTCTGCCCCACAGATTTTCAAAAATTTATGGGTCTACAGGGTCTACTGCCAGATTTCATGTGGCGATATGAGAACGGAAGTCAGACAGGATTGCCGCAGCAAGCCGATTTGATGCTGTCAGCATTTCGTCTTGTGTCGTTGACTGCATCCCATGTGCTATGCAAGATTCAATATCCAAGACAAACCCGGAAGCCAGTTGAGAAACCTCGGCAGAACCATTCAACTCCAGAAGGGCAAGTGTGGCTTTAAATTCCATGGGGTTGATGGGAATTCGAGACGATTGCGCGATCACGGCAAGGTAATTCTGGTAGGCCTGTCGTTTCAGCTCAAAACTGCGCTCTTCCTTCCTCCGTTCCTCTTGGCGTTCCCAATCCTCTCTGGCCTTCTGTTGCTCATGAGCAAATTTGCCGTCTTGCAATTTCTTTTGGAAATACAAGGTGACACCGCTCCCCAAAAGCGTCATCAATCCGCCTATGGCCGCTGCTCCAAGCGTTTCCCACGGCACTGTCATTTCTCCGGGGTCAAAAAGTAGATGGGTGTTAATGGCAGTTGCTGCCATGCCTGATCGCTCAGATGAGGAATATTGTCCGTCCAGAGTTGCACCAGCTTGGCACTATCCACAAGCATGATGCGTTTGCTTTCCTGACTGCGGGCATAGGTCTCGGCATCCTTGGTGAACCCCCCTGTGCAGAAAAAAATGCCGCTATCATGCTGGCCAATATTTGCCATAAAGGACTTCAGGTCAGGCTCTGTGACGGCCTTTTGCTGTTGCTTGACTTGCACCTTGATGCGCGGCCCCTGCGTCCCAAGGGGATCAGTATATGCCAGAATATCCACTCCGCCGTCCTTGCCGGGCGGAGCAATCCAAGTCACATGATAGCCGATAGCCTTGAGCAGGTCTGCCACAAGCTTCTGAAAATCGTAGGCGTCCATTGCGTGCAGAAAGGCATCAATTTTTTCCTGGGACTGCTCCTTAGCTTCCTCGTAGTAAACGCTGATGCTTTTTTCGCTTTCGTCCTCCACATCTGCCACATCCTGCACAGCCGATACCTGTGCACCGGACTGAAGCATTTTGTGATGCTTTAGCCATTGTTGGTAAAGCTGAGCTGCCTTTTTATGGAATTCCAGCGGGTCGTTATACAGCTCCAGCGCTTTTGCCCCCTCTTCGGTCAGCGTCCATATTCCGCTTTCCTTGATGAGCCAGCCCGCCCTGACTGTGTCCACCGTGGCCCAACGTACTATTTTTTCAAAACGCCGCCCGCTTTCATAGCTGCCCGCTTCATACTCTGTAAGCGTGACGGCATCAGCCAAGGCTATTAACGCCTCTTTAGCTTTCATACCGTCAGGATGCTTTTCAAGAATACGGAAAAGAGCCTGTATCAGCTCCCCAAGGCGCTTATTGGTAATTTTAGCCATGAGCTATTCCTTGTAAAAGATAGTATGCTTCCCTATGGCAAGAGGGGTAGACCCAGCTCTTTCAAAAACGCATTGTGTTTTTCCGTGGCTGCTTTGATTTGCGCATCCACCGCCATCATTTTTTATGAACATCGGCAAGGTCAATTTCCTTTTCCGGCATTGTGGTGCTGACGTATCTGGAAATATTCAGATTGTAGCCGTTTTCGGAAATTTCTTCCATACCGACACATCTGGAATACCGCTTTTCTTCTGTGCGAAATTGATAGGTATCTACAATTTTTTTTATGTGTTCCGTGGACAGTCTGTTTTGCCGTTTACCCTTTTCAAAATACTCAGAGGCATTGATGAAGAGCACGTCATCAGACTTTTTACACTTTTTGAGCACAAGAACACACACGGGAATGCCCGTGGAGTAAAAAAGGTTAGCGGGCAAGCCGATAATGGTGTCTATGTTGCCGTCTTCAAGCAGTTTACGGCGGATGCGTTCCTCCGCACCGCCACGGAACAGCACGCCATGCGGCAGGATAATGGCCATAGTGCCTTCCCGCTTCAGGTAGTGGAAGCCGTGCAGCAAAAAGGCGAAGTCCGCAGCCGATTTCGGGGCCAACCCATAATTTTTGAAACGCACATCTTCGCCCAACGCCTCACTGGGATTCCAACGGTAGCTGAAAGGGGGATTGGCCACCACGGCATCGAAATAGGGCTTTTTCGCGGGATTGGTTTCGCGCAGCATATCCCAGTCGTTGGTCAGAGTGTCGCCGTGGAATATCTCAAATTCCGAGTCTTTCACACCATGCAGCAACATGTTCATGCGCGCCAGGTTATAGGTGGTGACGTTCTTTTCCTGACCGTAGATTTTGCCTATGCCTTGCGATCCCATGCGCCCCCGCACATTAAGCAAAAGCGAGCCGGAGCCACAGGCGAAATCAAGCACACTGGCAAGATGCTTTTTGGGGCCGGTGCTGGGATCCTGGCTATCCAGTGTCACTATCCGTGATAAAATGCTGGATATTTCATGTGGTGTGTAGAATTCGCCAGCTTTTTTGCCGGAGCCTGCCGCGAATTTGTCGATCAGATATTCATAGGCATCGCCCAGCGTATCGCCCTCACTGGAAAAGCTGGATAAACCTTCGGCAATTTTTTTAATAATATCGCAAAGTTTCTCATTGCGTTCGACATAGCGCTTGCCAAGCTTTTCAGAAGTGAGATTGATTTCTGAAAACAGCCCCTGAAAGGTGCTGTCGAAGGATTCATTTTCAATATATTTGAAGCCGTCCTGAAGGGTGTTCAGCAATTCCCCATCCTGCGTGCGCGCCATTTCTGCAATACTGCCCCAGAGATGTTCCGGCTTGATGACATAATGCACACGCCGGCGCATGAGCTTTTCAAACTCCGGCACGTCATCCTGATTGGCTGCATACCAGATGCGCAAAGGCGTCACGCCAGGCTGTTTGCTGATATCGGGGTACTCGTTTCCTAATTCCTTTTTGGCAGCGACTTCATAATTGTCAGACAGATAGCGCAAAAAGAGAAAGGCAAGCATATAGTCGCGGAAGTCATCCGCGTCCATGGCTCCGCGCAAGGTATCGGCAATGCTCCAAAGAACAGCACCCAGTTGTTTTTGATTTTGTTCGGTCATGGCTTGTCCGAGGGGTTAAAGGGGGATGGAGTTTTTTGGGTGAGTTGGGGAATTTCAAATTGATAACGGCTAAGAAATGCCATGAAAATACTTTTAAAAAGCTCTTTGGTATCATCCATCATCTCTCGCGGGGTATAGATGGAGTATTTACCGTGGCTCAAAAGATTGAGGGCGCGCGTATACAACACTTCGTCGTCAACGCCATGAATGCACGCTGAAAAATCTTTGTAGCCAAAGAAGACGGCTGTTTTTTCCATAATGCTACGCAACGCATTGAAATGATGCGTGTAGATTTGGTTGTTCTCTACAGCATGGTGCAACTCGCTGAGCATGGCCACATGATGGAAGAAGGGCGCTTCATCCGTTCTTTGCAGGGAGTACTTTTCACCTTGCGCCGTGCGGTAAAAGAAATAAGTGTTATATTTTGTACGTGAGCGCTTGAACTCATTCCACAGGACATTAAAAAACAATCCATGATGGGAAGAAATGATGCACTTTATGGTACTCTCTGTTTTTTTTAGTGTATTGATGAGGTCTGTGGCCACGGCAATGGCATTATTATCATCAAGAGATGATATTGGGTCATCAATATAAATATATTTCACCCATCCATAGGACTCATGGCCTTCAATGACAAGGGTGCAAATAGCAAGGAAAATACACCAGATAAAGATATTCTCTTCGCCACGAGAAATCTTGATATTTTCTTCTTTCCTACGCGAGAACGAAATCAACCATTGTTCGTAGTCAATCTTGAAGTCAAAATCCGCATAGCGTTCGAGGTACGAAAAAATTTTTTCTTCCAGCGCCAGCTCTTTGAAGCCGGAAAAAACCTAGAGGCGGTGTTAAGACGTAAATAACGCTCTGTGTCGTTTTCAAGATCATTGTCCCAGGCAAAGAGGTCTTCGGTGTAGGCATTGAAATAGAGCGTGTCGCTGGAACCGTCTCTTTTTCCGGCATTCTTGAATTCCATGGAAAGGCGGGTTTTGCCTGTACCGTTGTATGCAAACAGCAAAACATAATTGGCGTTATTCAGGTCATCCCGAAGGCGCGTCACCAGTTTGGGCAGGGATTGAAATTCCCAGATTTTTCGTGAATCACTCATGCCAGAACCTCGTCAATGCGCGGGAAAAGCTGCTGCATAAGCCCTTTCTTGTGGTCTTTGAGCAGATCGATTTTTTGGGTCTGGGCGGTGATAAGCTCGTCAAGAGAGGATAGGCAGTCTGCGATGCGTTGTTGTTCATAACTTGTAGGAATCACTGCGGAAATATTTTCTAATACTGTTTTGTTTACAGATGGAACAGCTCCCCCACAGTATTCACTTAAATCTATCAGTTGTGATAGTGTATACAGAAAATAATCAGTTGATTTTTTTGATTTTGCTTTAATCCCTACTGCATTATTATCAATGAGACATTCAACTGTAGTAATGGCTCGTCTATTAAGTCGAAGTGCCTCTCCGATCTTTGCAAATACGGTAGTCCCAACAGGAAGCGGCTTCGCTTTCAATATCGAAAGCTCATCATCGCCTACATAATTTAGAGCTCTATCCAATAACCCGCCATGCTCGCTTACTGCTTTAGATATGTCACTAACTTTACAAAATGGATAGAGTCCATGTATCTTACCTTGCAAACATTCAGGAAACGTATATCCAGGAATGATATCGCAAATATCACCTAATGCTATTTTTTGCCATTTCCCAGAGTTTCCAAACTCAGGAAACCGCAACTTTGGCAGCGTTTCGCCCTCTGCCGGGAAAAGCTGTTTGAGCAGCCCCTTTTTATGCTCTTTGAGCCTATCGAGCTTACTAGTCTCGGCGGCGATGCGCTCCTCAAGGGAGGTAAGGCAGTCGGCGATACGTTGTTGCTCTGCTGGCGAGGGAAAGGGTAAAAGAACTTCAGAGAATTGTTTATAGGTGATCATCTTTCCATCACGTAAGCCTTCAATATTTACATTAAGCCTAGATATGAGATGCTCACTTTTAAAGAAAAATTTGAAGAAAACATCATTCAAAATTACTTTCTTCCTAAGAATGATGTATGCAGGACTACATAATCCACAAAAATGAGAATACTCGATACCCCCTTGAAATGACCTTAAACTAATTATAAAATCTCCAATATTTACAATCTTGTAATTTTCTATACTTTTCTTAGTAACAGATACGTTATATTCGATAGTACTACGTGGAATAGCACCATGTTCTTGTGTTATAGCAAGAATAGGCAAATCGAAATTTTGATTTTTATTGATAATATTGTCAAATAAGTCATTGCCATAGCGCATTTCCCACTTCCCCGCGTCTCGAAACTCAGGAAAGCGCAAACGCGGCACCAGAGCGCCCTTCTTTTTGTCTCTTGCCATCATTTCCATCTTACTCATAGGCTCCCAGCCCCGAAATGTCGCGCCCCTTGGCAAGCTTGTGCAGCAGGGGGATAAGGTCTTCCATCAGGGCCAGTTCTTTTTGTGTACGGGCCTTCCAGCCCAAGCCCAGAGGGACGAGCAGCTCGCCGAGCTGCTCGCCGTCAAAGATCATGCGCTGCATGACGCTGTCCACAAAAGCTTGCAGAGAGTCCGCTTCAAGACCGTGTTTTGCGGCGATTTCCGCCAGCTCGCGAGCATTTTTTTCGACCTTGAACTGCTTGTATCCTTCACGGATAGCGGCCTCGCTCATCCCCTTATCAGGGCTCAACGTCTTGATATAGGCGGCAATGTCGTCGCGCTCGTCCACAAATTTGGCATCGGCCTGGATGAGGCCGATGAGTTCGTCGCGGGTCATGGACTGCTTGCCCGGAACCGCCTGGGTATATCCGGCAATGAGCTTCATGATATAATCATAGTCGATCACCGCGGAGGAAAAAAGCACAAACTCAAATTCCAGTTGCTGAACCGCATCATCTGCAGAGTTGGCCTTGCCGTCCTTCTTTTCCTGCTGGACTTTCAGGCGCTGGGCAGTTTCTAGGTACACCCCCTGCAAGCCCTGCAACTGATCGGCAGGAATAATCTTTTCTATGGTTTCAGCGTTTTCCGGGGTGAGATCCGTATATTGGTCAAGCTGGGTTTTCAGGCGCTTGACCTCTTTGAACAGATTGATGAACTGGCAGCGGGCTTCGTCACCCTTCAGATTGTTCACGTCTTCCGGGGCGCATGTCAGGCCCTGGGAGTGCATAAAGGCATCCAGCTGTGTGACTGCGCTTTCCAATTTGGCAATGACAGCAGGGGCGGGATCAACAAGCCAAATCTCTCTGGCGGTGTCGGATTGTTCGCCGGAAAACATGGCTATGGCCGTATCAACGGCCTTTTTCTGCTGGCGGAAGTCCAAAATTTTGCCATAGGGCTTGGTGTCGTTCAGCACGCGATTAGTACGCGAAAATGCCTGAATCAGGCCATGATGCTTGAGATTTTTGTCCACATACAAAGTGTTGAGAAATTTGGAATCAAAACCGGTGAGCAGCATATCCACCACAATGGTGACGTCGATCTTTTGCGCGTGAGGCAAGTCCTCATTGGGATATTGCTGATCCTTGATGCGCTTTTGTATGTCCTGATAGTACAGATCAAATTCATTGATGCTGTGATTTGTGTTGTAGCTGGCATTATAGTCGGCAATAATAGTTTTGAGCGCAGCCTTTTTTTCTTCGGGAGCTTCGGCATTATCGTGCTTTTCCTGTGGCAGGTCTTCCTGAATCTGCTGCACATCCTTGTTGCCTTCTGCAGGTGGGGAAAACACGCAGGCGATGTTCAACGGCTCATAATGGCTGTCCGCCGCCGTGCGCTCTGCCTGAATCTCTTTGAAAAGTTGATAATATCTATCGCGTGAATGATGCCCGATGTGGCAAACAGCGCATTGAACTTGCGCTGTGCGGTTGAGGCATTGTGTTTATCCAGTATAGCTTCCACAATAGCACGCTTGCGCATCGACTCGTTGAGCCTGGAGGCGCCTTTGTCCTCTGGTTTGTAGTATTCAACAAGAAAACGCAGCACGTTGCGATCTTCAATGGCATGAGTGATAGTATAGGCGTGTAGCTCACGCTGAAAAATATCCGCTGTAGTTTTATAGTAACCTTGCTCCCCTGTGATTTGCGTATAGGAAGCGTTTTCTTTAAAAATAGGTGTTCCAGTGAAGCCGAACAATTGAGCATTTGGGAAAAAGTCTTTGATAGCTTTGTGGTTATCACCAAACTGAGAACGGTGACACTCGTCAAAAATGAACACCATGCGCTTGTTACGCAGCGGTTTCAGACGCTCCTTGTAGTTGCCGGGATTGCCGGCATCGAGGGCAAGCCCCAGTTTCTGAATGGTGGTGACGATGACCTTGTCGGCGTAATCATCGGAAAGCAGCCGCTGCACCAGCGCAGCAGTGTTGGTGTTAGCCTCGACACAGCCTTCCTGAAAGCGATTGAACTCTTCCCGCGTCTGACGGTCAAGGTCTTTGCGGTCAACCACAAACAGACATTTTTCTATGTCCGAATTGTCTTTGAGCAGCGTGGACGCCTTAAAGGAAGTCAGCGTCTTGCCGCTGCCTGTGGTGTGCCAGATGTAGCCGTTGCCACAGTTTTGGTGAATGCAATCCACAATGGCCTGGACGGCATATATCTGATAAGGGCGCATAACCATGAGTTTTTGTTCGCTGGCCACCAGCACCATATAGCGGCTGATCATCTCTGCCAGCGTACATTTGGCTAGAAAATGCTCGGCAAAGCGGTCGAGCTGGGTGATTTTTTTGTTGTCGTCTCCGGCAAACTGATAGAGCGGCAAAAAGCGTTCATCCGCATCAAAGCTGAAATGGCGGTTGTTATTGTTGGCAAAATACCATGTGTCGCTCATGTTGCTGACAATGAATAATTGCAAAAAACAGAGCAGGGTTTTGCCGTAGCCGTTGCCGGGATCATTTTTGTAGTCAACAATTTGCTGCATTGCCCGGCGCGGACTGATGACCAGCATTTTCAACTCAATCTGCACTACAGGGACGCCATTGATGAGCAATATGACGTCATAGCGGTGGTGACTGTAATCCGTATTTATGCGGAGTTGGTTGACAACTTCAAAGGTGTTCTTGCACCAGTCCCTGATATTGACCAGTGTGTAGAAGAGCGGTGTGCCGTCGTCGCGTTCAAAGCTGTTGCGTTCGCGCAAAAGCCGGGCGGCGCTGAACACGTCTGGGGTAACAATTTGTTCCAGCAGGCGTGAAAATTCGCCGTCTGTCAGGCGTACCCGGTTCAAAGCTTCAAATTTCTCCCGGAAGTTGGCCTCCAACGAAGCGCGATCGTGAATATCCTGCCGATAGATATATTTAAGATCAGTCAAGTGCTTTATCAGCTCTTGTTCGATTTGTTGCTCTGTCATGAACTGCTTGACCCTATTGGAAGGTTAGGCTGTGTTGTGTAACAAGGCTTTCCCATTCACTGGGGTGCCCCAGTGGGTGGAGTACGAGGCTCTACCAAGAAGAAAATTGATGTGCCCGGATACTATACGAAAAGGCTTGTTCGCACAATGTGACCTCTTGGGCCGAACAGGGGCCAAAGGCTCTCTTACCTCCCCATGCCAGGACTACGGGAACGGGATAACGTTGCCGCGCCCGTAACCTGTCTACTTACGGGGCAATAGCGCGTTCAATTTTCGTCAACAATCTATTTAATCTAATGTATTTTTTGATGATATTTTATTTTTTGGGATAACAAAAAGTACTTTGTCAATCTCCATTGGACGACATTTCTGTCTTCTGCCCCTCCTTCACCTTACCTCATTCTCATGCCACGGGTGGAGTGCGCCTGCCGACGCTCCCTGTCCCGCGCTTCCTGCTCCTGCCGCTGCCGTTCCTCTTCCTGCTGACGTTGGAGCTGTTCGGCGCGCTTGCGCTCCACGAACTCGATATGGAGCGGCCGGATTTCCGGCAGAAGCAGAAATTCCCGATAGCCTGCCATGATTCTCTTCATTTTCTTCAACTGCTTCTCCAGCTCCTCTTTTTCCTCATGGCTTTGTTTTCTGTGGGCCGTGTATCCCGCTTCAAGCCGCGTCAGTTTTCCGCGAAGGGTATCCACTTCCCGTTGCAGGATTTCCTTCTCCGTCTGGACAAGGTGTTTGACGGCAAGCGCCTTTTTCAGTTCTTCAATGAGGGAAGAGGCTTTTTTCAGCACGGACGGATAATTGAGAAAAGAGGCTTTCGGTAGATCGGTCTCCTCCCGAAGTACCTTTTCCGCTTCCTCAGCCTGCCACTCATACTCTTCAATGCTCTTTCTCAACTCTTCCTCACGCTGTTCCAATGCGCTGATAAGCTGCCGTGAATTTCGGGAAGTCTCTTCGGATTCCTGAATCAGTTTTTCCAATGCTTCCTGTTGCTGCTTGAACTCGCGGGTATCCAGATGCCTTTTCGCGGAACCGGGTGTCTGTTCCACGCCGCGTTCAATGACGAAGCCACGGCTTTGCAGATGGGCGGGAAGCCCGGATTGCAGTTTCCGCAGACTCTGACGGGTATAGATTTTGTTGGCGTTGAGCCTCCCGTCCGGCGTCACCGGCACATGAAGGAAGTGCATGTGCGGCGTCTTTTCATCCATGTGAACCATTGCGGAAATGACATTCTCCGCGCCCACAAACTCCGTGAGAAAGGCTTTGCTCTCCTCAAAGAAACGCCTTGTTTCCTCCGGCGTGAGGCCATCAAAAAACGCCTTGTCCGAGGTGACGATAAGTCCGCACATGCGCACGGCGTCCTTTCTCACGGCCTTGACCAGCAGAAGCTCGTCAATGCGATTCTGAATGGCTTCGGCATAGTTTGATGAGGCGGCTTCGTGCAGCTCGTAGTTCGCCGCGCTCCTGTCGTAGTCAATATCGGGGTTGCTGTGGCTCTCCCGCTCCCGCCGGTTGTGGCTCTGGATGCCGCGTACGGCCTCCTTCTTGAATTTGTCCATATGAAGGACGATGTAGGACATGGCTTTTTCCCTTTGTTCATTTTCAGTGGTGACAACGGTGACAGTGGTGACAATCGAGCAATGGCAATGCTTTTCGGCTGTCACCACTCAAATATGCAATGGTGACAGTGGTGACAGGCGTAACCCCTTGCGGCTGTAGGTTTGTCACCATTGTCACCACTGTCACCGCTCAATCAGGCAAGGCAGGAGCAGGTTCTTCATCCGGGTCATCAGGCAAACAAACAACGTAGACACGCACGCGCCCTAGACCGGGAAGCCTTTCCTGATGCTTCAGTTGTAGGAAATAAGAAAAACGGTGGAAAGCACCCCGGCTCTGTCCTCCTTGGAGATATTGCCAAGTATGGTTCTCATGCTGCCTGTAAAGGCGATTCCCCACGCGATACCCGCTCCCACAGTCGCCAGCAGAAAAAAAGATACGGAACTCAATTTCAGCGAAGCGATGATGCCAGCCATGCACAGGGTAAAAGCGACCATCCCCATACGCTGTGCGCCGACAGGTTTCATGCGCCCGGCAAGCGATCCGCCGATAAGATACGGCGTCATCATGCAGGCAAAGACGGCAGCCGCGACAAAAGTATTATCCGTGTGCAACTGTTCCGCCGCCATAGATGCGCTGAACGGCAGATAAAAACCGCCGATACTCCATGTGCCCACAAAGGTGGCGCAAGCTGCCGGAAGAAGAGGACGAATGGAAAGCGGAATTCGTATCTGCGGTTTCAGGGAGCGGAAGCCACCTTGGGAGCGAAGAACAGTTTCAGGACTGAAGGCCAGCATCACGAAGCATACCATGAGCATTGCCATAATCACGACAAATATTATCGAAAGTGAACCGGAACCGTATTGCCGCAATGCGCCGGATGCCAAAGACCCTCCGGCAAGGCCAAGCATCGGAGCTGCGCCCGTGACCACAGAGCCAAGCCATGCGGGTGACAACGGCGCATTATCCACCACATACGTGGCAACTGCGCTGGATGCCAGTCCACAAGTAAATCCCTGAATGAAACGTCCCGCAAGGAGCATGGCCGAACTGGCAAGGTCAAGAAAAATCAGACAGCCGAACATGGCCAGGAGCAGATTGATAAAAATGACAATACGTCGTCCGAAATGGTCCGAGATTCTGGCGAGCATCAACAGTGCCGTCACTGCTCCGGCAAAATAGGCTACGGCCGCGTAGGAAAGATCACTATGCGTCAGGTCGAGTGTTTGCCGATAGATGGCGAAAAGTGGAACAGGCGCGGCGGAAGCCATGTAAATAACGGCAAAAGAGAATGTTGCAGTCGCAAATCCTATGAGGGTTCCCTGTTGTGGCTTTTTCATTTCTGGTGATACGGATTTTATTTTCTCATTCATTGTAAAGCTCCAAAGCCATTCTTGTATGGAAGCATCGTTTTCCCTATGATGGTCATCAATATTACGGACACAGATTTCTAAAAATTGCCCTTTGCATCCATGTCTGGGACGAAAAATTCAGGAGTTTCAGATAAAACAAGGGCGGGGAGGAAGCGCCCGCCCTTGCCAAAAGATTATTCTTTGCGCGTCATTACTCATTTAGAAGTTCAAAAGTCACGTTCGTATCGCCGGTACGAGCGAACAGGTCCACACCGGAATGGATACGCCCTATCTTTTGCAGGTTGCCGATGATTTCCCCGTTCTGTTCGTAGAAAATCACGAAGCTGTGCCGGGGCGTCCAGTAAGCGATGTCGCCCACGTCATAGCCGCTGCGCCGGGCCTCATCGGCGGGAAGAGCTTCGGGGAAGCGGTAGCACATTTCACGGTCATAGAGATCCATCATGGGGATGGTCAGCGGAAAACGGGCCACGAGTGCTCTGCTTGTCGCATTATCAAAAAACGTCGCCCCCAAGACCTGATTGCCCACCGTGATTTTTACCGGTATGCCTTGAGCCATCTCGTTATCCTCCCGCACCCATGCGCTGTTGCATCCCAACATCGTTACAATGCAAACCAGTGCCAAAAGAACTTGTCGCACATACACTATGTTATTCTTACGGGGAATATCATTGCTTTGTGGCGGGCGTGGATATGCCGAGCGAAAGCTATATCACTATTGCGTCTGACGAAGAGCCATTTTTGGCACTTTCTCTTGATTTGGACAGGAGTCTCGTGGCACAGCTTGCGGCGGAAATACCATCTCCGGCCCATACAGAACAGGGAGCTGGAAAGAGTGTTGCCGTCATGGAAGCCAGCGCCAAAGTCATGGCAGCTTTTCTTCGGCTGACGGAGCTGCTCGACGAACCGGAAGAAATTCCGATTATGGCCCCCATGCTGATCCGGGAAATCCACCATCGACTGCTGCTGGGGCCGCAAGGCGCATGGCTGCGAACCATCTGTTCCCTCGGTACGGCCAGCAATCAGGTGGCACAGGCAGTTACCTGGCTACGAGAAAATTACAAGGCCCCGCTCCAGGTGGAAGAACTGGCCCGGAAAGTCGGCATGAGTTCTTCCAGTTTCTTCCGCAACTTCAAACAGATGACGACGCTCAGCCCGCTCCAGTTTCAAAAAACGCTGCGCCTGTATGAAGCGCAGCGCCTTATGCTGACCAGCGAGTATGATGTCGCCAACGCCGCCTATGCCGTCGGTTATGAAAGCTCAACGCAGTTTATCCGCGAGTACAAACGGATGTTTGGTGATCCGCCGCATAGGGATGTCAGCCGGAAACGGGCTGCTTTTCGGTAACGGAGCTATCTTTTTTCGTAAGAATTTAAAATACACCCAAATCCATCCTCCCCAATTTTGCTTTTTGAGACAGATAGTAATCATTGAGACAATTCACTGACGTTAATCGGTGGATTGTTCAATATTTAACAGCTTGTGCTTTATATTTTTTTACGATATACTATAACATTATATGTATTTAACCCTGCTAATTTTTTTGCGTAATCATTCAAAGTGAATCCACATTTTTCAACAGTGTATTTTTATACCCAAATTGAGCTATAATGTTTCATGTCTTTAATCAGTTAGGATAAGATTTATATGCAATCTTATGATTTAAAAATAAATACTTTATTTGATTCTTTAGTGGAATCGGTAACAAAAGAATATATAAACGACAAACAAAATTATCCTTGGATAATTGGGTTTTCTGGTGGAAAAGACAGTTCTCTTGTGGCACATATTGTTTTTCAAGTTATTCTAAATATAAGACCAAGCAAGAGGATCAGAGATATTTATATTGTATCAAATGATACTCTTGTAGAAAGTCCACTTGTTGTGGAACATATAACTAAACAGTTATCATTAATAGATGAAGCAGCAAAAAATTTTAATCTACCAATCAAAACTCACATTACACGTCCAAGGGTTGAGCATACATTTTGGACACTCCTAATTGGTAAAGGTTATCCAAGCCCTAATCAAAGAATGCGTTGGTGTACTGACAGATTAAAAATACAGCCAACTTCAAAATTTATTTTGAATAATATTTCAGAACATGGTGCTGCAATTATAGTTCTTGGTGTTAGAAAAGATGAAAGTAGTAGTAGAAAATCTGTTATCGATAAATATAAAAATATAGAGAATTCAAAGCTCTCTCCGCATAGCGAACTTCAAGGCGCTTACATATATAGACCGATATCCGATGTTTCCACGTTAGATGTATGGAATTTGCTATCATACAATGACCCGCCCTGGGGAGGGACGCACGAACACCTGATACAACTTTACAGAGATGCAAAAGGGGGCGAGTGTCCGATGGTTCTTAGCAAGGACGAAGCTCCTGGATGTGGAACCCCATCTAGCAGATTTGGCTGTTGGGTTTGTACTGTTGTCGAAAAAGATAGGAGTTTACAGGGATTCGTTGATGCAGGGCAGAAAAAATATCAAATACTAATTGATTTTAGAGATTGGCTAAAAA
The DNA here is from genome assembly GCF_059728385.1 of Bilophila sp. T19-St14. Taxonomy (NCBI): domain Bacteria; kingdom Pseudomonadati; phylum Thermodesulfobacteriota; class Desulfovibrionia; order Desulfovibrionales; family Desulfovibrionaceae; genus Bilophila; species Bilophila sp. T19-St14. The sequence goes on along the minus strand of NZ_BAAGFT010000001.1, from coordinate 64,798 downwards.
GTATTCGCAATGACCCTGAACATCGCCAAATTCGTAGAAGAAATGGTAATTTGACTTTTGAAGCATCAGGTAAACATATCCCAGGTCCTTTTACTATTTCTTCCCGGAAATTAATTTTAGAAAAACTCTTAGCAGCACAACGAGAGTATGGACAAGATTTGATCTCAAAAGAAGAGTTAGATTTGATTGCATCAATATGGGCTGAGGAGTTGGTAAGAAAAAATAAAAGCACGGGTGATATCGTATGGCGTTAGATACCTATCTTGGAGACCTTCCCCTTTGGGGAGATGAAGAAGCTAAAGGGATTCTAGAATCTTTATGTACAGAATTTCAAGTTGATATTGATGTGTTTGAAGAACTTGTCCAAATGCAACGCGAGTATCAAGACAAGGAACGTGCCGCAGGTTCATACGAAAGAATTTCTGAAATTTTGGATAGACTAGAGTAGGTGGCTATATGTGGATATCACGTGTAGAACTTGTAAATTTTAAGTCTTATCAACACCAAATTTTTGAATTTCCCGCACCAAATAAATCAAAAAATATCGTTTTGATTGGGGGAATGAATGGTTATGGAAAAACCTCTATCCTTGAAGCTCTTTACTTAGGTTTATTTGGAAAAGACGCCGTTCCTCATTTGTCTCGTGCCGGTCTGAAAAATACTGGTTATCGTTCTTTCCTTGAGAACGCCCTGCATGGAAATGCTTTAAAAAATAACCGAGACATGATGAGTGTCGCCGTACAAATTAATACTGGAGACTATGAAGGGTTTATCATTACGCGCAAATGGTATTTCAATAAAATTGGGCATTACGTTGAAGAAGATGCATTAATATATACTGTTGAAATGGGTGTTCCCAAAAAGCCAATACCAAATGAGCGGGCTAATGAAATCTTAGAGCAGTACTTTATTCCTGCCCATCTCGCTCCATTTTTCTTTTTTGACGGTGAAGAAGTAAAATCTCTTGCTTCACAAAATCGTATCGAGCAAATAAAAATGGGAATGGAGGGTTTGCTTGGTGTAGTTATTTTACGAGAGTTAAAAAAACGCCTCCAGCAATTTCAAATTCATAAGAGACAAGGTGTTGCTAATATAGATGAAGAAAAGCATCGTAATTTATTTGATGAATTAACGATGAAAGAAGCAGAATTAGAAAAGATTATTGATAAAAAATTGAGTTGTGAAAAAGAAATAAAATCTCTTCAGATACAACAGAATGACCTTACAAATAGGATATTATCCCTCGGTGGTGGCGGTGGCGATATTGCTAGCCTTCGAGACATTATAATGCAACAACGAGACACCCAGCAGGAGCTTGATGAGTGCCAAGAAAAATTAGATCAAATTTTATCTGAAAAGCTTCCATTTCATCTCATATCTCCTGATTTACTTTCTGTATTTCGAGAACAATTATCTCGTGAAATAAATAAACTAAAATGGGACACAGAATGTAGTTCATTAAAGCCCAAAAAAGATATCTTACTTAATAGTTTTTGGGGTGTAAAAGAGCCAATAATGACCCCAGCACTGTCTTCTGAACAAAAAAAACAAATTACAGAACGACTTGAGAACGCTTGGGCACGCCTTTTTTATCCCCCGCCTGTTGATTGTGCAGAAACAATCATACATAGCTATTTGTCTGAAAGCGAACATGCAAAAGTTTTTGAGCTTATAAATGCTACGATGGTTGGTGCTGACGAAATTCGGAATTTGATTCGCGAAAAGGGCAGGTTATCGCTTCTGCTTAAGGATCTAATAAGCAAACAGGCAAGAATTGAAGGCATTGATCGAGATGGAACCTTGACTAATTTGACAGCAACTATGGCTGGAATATCGGCCCAGCTAGAACAAAAACAAAAAGAATTAGGAGGTATTGAACGTGAGGTTACCGCCCTTGATCAAATGGTAAAAGACCTACGTGCTACGTATGAACGCGAACATGAAAAGTTTATCTTTGCAAACCCCGTCAATTCCCTCATCGGCAAAGCAGAGAGAGTTCAAAAGCTTATACAGGCCCTTATCCCACGGTTATATACACTCAAGACAAAGCATCTTGCAGAAGCAATGAGTCGCGTCTTTAAACATCTGGCGCATAAAACCCATATTGATTCTATTGAAATCAATGAAGATGGTTCATCACGGCTGCTTAGTGCTTCAGGAAGTGAAATTAAGTTTGACAAATCTGCTGGAGAAGATCAGCTCTTTGCTACTTCCTTAATAGCAGCATTGGCACAAGTATCAGGCATAAAAGCCCCATTAGTTGTGGACACTCCTCTGGGACGTTTAGATAGTCGTCACCGAAGTAATATTTTGGATTTCTGGGTTTCTGATACAAATCGTCAAGTTATCTTACTGAGTCAGGATAAGGAAATCGATAATGCTCTTTATAAAAAAATAAAGAAGCATGTCCTCAAAACATATATGCTCTCCCATCAGGAATTAAGCAATGGTGTCGGGAAGACCATAGCAACTGAAAATAGCTATTTCGAGAACTAATATGACCAGAGAACTTTCAATTACAGAGATTTTACTTGCTAATTTTCAGGCAAATAAAGAAGGTTCTATTCTTTCGGAGGAGATGAGAAGACTCCTTGGACTTTCTACCCATTACAAAATCGGGAGATTAGCTCTGGGACGTTCTATGGGCGAACCAACTTATCCAGACCTAACAAACGATACACCAGGACGCCCCCTAAAAGGCAATCTTCTTTTTGGTGAAGCAGAAGTCAGCTTGTGGGTCGGATTGCTAATAACAAATATTTTGCACTATAACCCCGAAACGAAAATTGATCTTCAAATTCTACAAAATGCAGTAAAGCGACATTGGTCGCGCGGCGTCAGGCTTCTTAAAGATGATTGGATTTCTGTTGACGAAGACTACGAAAAGTTTATCGAGATGCTTATTACGCGAAGAGCCGTTTTACCCGATAGTGTAAAAGTCAAGTCTATTATCCCTGGTACCCCCCATCCATCTCTTGGTGGTTATCCTTGTCCGGTTACAATTAAGGTTGGAGAAGAGTTGGATTCAGGTGAAGTATTTACTCATTTAGTGAACGGTGTTGGTTATTCTCCACATATGGCGATCATGGGGCAAGTTGGTTCAGGTAAGACAAGGACAATGCTCGAAATCCTTCGCCAAATTAGAGAACAAACTAATGCACCTGTGATCTTGCTTGACTTGGGGAAAGGCGAACTTGCTAAAGATCTGGCCTTGCAAAATGTTCTCAATGCGACAGTACTAGAGGTTCCGGACAAACCGATTCCTCTAGACATGTTTTACGGGTCAGATGAAAATATGAATACAGCTTCTGATGCCGTCTTAGGATTTAGAGATTCTTTTTGTAATGTAATGCAAAGTAGACCGGGGGCAAAGCAACTTCAAAACATATCGGAATCCTTAAAACCTCTATTTTCTTGTAAAAAAGAAATTTCATTACGTGATATAAAAATACAAATTGACGAATTTTATCAAACAAATGGATTAAATAGAGATATCGTAACATCTACTATTTATGATTTGAACGAACGTGAAATATTTTCACCGGACTTTTCTCCTAAAGATTTTTTTTCAAAAAGCTGGATTATAACTTTCGCTAATGCAAGGGAAACAAGTAAAAATTTTGCTACAGCACTCTTACTCGATGCACTTAATAATTTTTTAAAAAGCAGCGAAGAAGCTCCTAAGGATAATGCAGGCTACAGAGCGATAACTATCACACTTGCCATTGATGAGGCTAGAGATTTACTTGCCCTCAAACACAAGGCACTTTCTGAAAACATACGTTTGCATCGTTCAAAAGGTCTTGTGACTATGCTCTCATCTCAAAGTCCTGATGATTATGATGGTAAGGTAGATGATTACCTTGAAAATATTGGGCTACCTATTTGCTTTACCACAAACGCTACTAGCAATCAGGTACTTCAAAATATGTTCAAAGGAAAGCCCAACTTTGCTTCATTACAACCTGGAATTTGCATGACTCTTAGAAAAAATAAAATGGTTAAGGTTAAGGTGTTTTAGTGACAGTCAGATACCTTTGTTTAGCCATAAAGAGGCTTAAAGATATATTTGGTGGCATCAAGAATTTAAAAACGTTAAGAGACAGTTATATTTTAAAGTGCAATTTATGCTCAAACTTCCTCAGCAAAGCCAGTTTCTCATTTACCAGACTGAAGACGGTCGGGTGAAAATCGATGTCCGATTTGAGGATGAATCTGTCTGGCTGACCCAGCAGAGAATGGCAGAGTTGTTCCAAACGAGCCAGCAGAACATAAGTTTGCATATTACCAATAGTTACGAGGAAGGTGAACTCCAGCCCGAGGCAACTCACAAGGAATACTTGTCAGTTCATCAGGAAGGCTCCCGGCAGGTTCAGAGACGTCTCACCCACTATACCTCGACATGATCATCTCCGTTGCCTACCGGGTCAAAAGCCATGTTGCCGCTCATTTCCGCATATGGGCCACACGGCAACTTCGGGAATTCATCGTCAAAGGCTTAGTGCTCGACGACGAGCGGCTGAAGAACCCGGACCAGCCTTTTGACTATTTTGAAGAGCTTCTCCGTCGCATCCAGGACATCCGAATCTCGGAGCGACGTTTCTACCAAAAATTACCGACAATTACGCCACCAGTATTGATTATGATCCCACGACCGAGGAAAGCATCACCTTTTTCAAGACAGTTCAAAACAAACTGCACTGGGCTATACGGTATGACGGCGGCGGAACTCATTCATAGTCGAGCAGACAGTGGTAAGCCATACATGGGGCTAACCTCATGGCGAGGGGCAAAGGTTCGCAAGCAACATGTTGGTATTGCCAAAAATTATCTGAGTGAAAAAGAGCTCCTCGCGCTTAACAATCTGGTGGAGCAATATCTGCTCTTTGCCGAAAGGCAGGCCCGCTTACGCAGGCCCATGCACATGACCGACTGGATTGCCAACAAGCTGGACGCCTTTCTTAGGCTCAACGAAGGCAACATTCTCACGCATGCCGGAAGTATTTCTCATGAGTTGCCTATTGCCCATGCGGAATAGGAATATGATAAGTTTCACCGGCAGCAGCAACTTGAGGTCAGAGAAAAAGAAAGTGACTTTGATAAAGCCGTAAGGGTGTTAACTGAATGAAAAAATGAAATAAACAGATAATTGTCCAGGCATGTTCCAAAAAGAATTTTAAGAAACTTTAATTTTTGAGGTATTTTTGTAGGTGTTAGATACGGGTTTGACATAAAAATCAATTAATTCAAATTGTTATTACTAAATTTTTATCCGCTTGGGGACGCCAACGAAATTATGCCCTTACGAGAAATCGTAAGGGCTTTTTCGTTGTGGAACGGAATATGCCCACTATCTACATACAAATTAAAAAAATCAACTATATAATCCTAATATGGCTATACAAACAAGGTCATATACACTTGCAAAAAACGAATGACTAAACAACGCCCCATCCATACTCTTTAATTCCTCAGCTTGATTGCCGCTTTCGTATCAGCGTACTATAAAGACTGCGCACAAACATGATCGCTAACATATATTCATGCACAACCTGACGGCCTTCCTCCAGCTCTGCCGGGTATCCTGCCCTAGCGCAGCAGGTATGCCACATGCAGATCGGCATGGTTTGGCGTACACAGGCGTGCCCGCTACGGAGCATCCGGTCTGGCTCAGCCATCCCGGATACTGTGCAGATCACGAAATACATCAAAATCCTTTTGCCAGCCGTGCGAGTAGTTGAAAGCCCGCCGCTGGAAAGCTTCACACGCGGAACAACCAAATGCAGCCCATGATGTCCGACATGACTGTGGCATACCCGGAGAATAGTCCACGGCTCTTCCCTTAGTCTGGCAAAGGCTTACGGCCTCAAAGTCATCTATGGCGCACTGCTCCTATTCCGGCATCACCGTGCCGTCGGGATGTAAGAAGAGCCCCCAGCCGTAAAACACCATATCGTGTCCAGCGAATTAGTCAGCGTCTAAGTTCGCTTCACATCTACGCGCAAGACTTTCGATGGGTGCGTGTCCCGGTCAGGATACTAGACAGCGCGCAGGCGTACCGCCGTTGCCCCGCCCATACGGAAAAACTTTTATATATGATGAGGCTTCGGGAGAGGCAGGGCTTCTGTATTCATCACCCGTTCAAAGCTGAACAGCGCCTTCAAAATCTCCATAGATTAGCACAGCTTTTCCACATGTTGGCTAGTGAGAAACTGATTGAGATTAACTCCGTCCGATGCGCACAACTGCCGAATATGTTCCTTCTTCTGCGGCATTTGCCGTAGGCGATATCCAACACCTGTTACAGCAGAAAGCCCGTAACAGTTAATCCCTGAGCGGCGGCCTTGGGTAATGACCTTTTTCTCCCTCCAGTGTGAAGCCGAACTTAATCCATGCGTTGCGCCGTAGCGTCAACGTACTCTCATGCCTTTCCTACCTTTGGCCTTCAAAGAGGGCGAGGAGCGGCACGCTTCCGCCAGCCCCGGTAAAAGACACCGCGTCAGCGTATGCCCAGTCAGCATGTATACCCATAACGAGTAGGTTGGCTCTGCACCCTACCGTCTTTTCTGCAATCTTACCATCATGTTGAAGGCAATGATATGCGAAGGATGCAAAAGAAGAAGGCAACAGGTACGTTTCAGAGACGGCGGCTCCTGCCATCAGCGCACAATATTTCAAGGCCTTCATAGTATCTGGTTGTTTTATCTCAACAATATGCTGAAAAATATATTTTTCTCCAATTTTTCCGCTGATGGGATCCGTGATTGGGGCATTTTACTGGTTATTCCTTTGAAATTTCAAGAAATAAAGCATCAGCCGTTTCCTATGACATAACCTTTCAAAAAGTATGGCGAATCATCTGGCTGGACATATGATGCCCCTGACTCACTGATCAAGGTTCTTTTCGTGAAGCCATTTGGACAACAGGTCAGCAATTTCGAGGTTATTCAAGTCTGAGAAGGGGAAATGCGTATTACCCTTAATACCGATTTCCGGCAGATGCACCACTGTGACGTCGCCCCCCTTACCATTGACGGCAGCAGCCCACAGCCTAGCCATCTGGAGCCGGGTGCGCCAATGATCCGGGCCGGGAAACTCACTTTGAGTTTCTGGAATAAAATCACCATAGTAAATGATGATGGGAATCCGAGTTAACTTCATGAAGTCTTCAAGCGGAACAGGGACACCTTCCAGCGTATCAATCCCGCTCGGCAGAGCCGGAGGCATTTCGCCTTCGGGGAAAGGAAAATTGCTGCCCGGTTCATATGATACTATAGCTCGGACATTTTCACTTTTGATTGCGGTAAACCAGCCTCCCCCACCCCCTTGGGAATGGGTAACCATAATTCCCGGCCCTACCCTGTCGAACAATGCAGCCACGGCATCAGACACTACCTGAACGTCGAACGGGCCGGTATTGGGAGTCATCTGCCGGAAGTATTGGTTCAAAGATTCCGCATCACGCGGGAACTGTACGCCTTCAAAAAAGTCGGGCCAGTTCCCCACGCGGAAGTTGCCGAACCAAAGCTGATCGTCTGTTGCCGCCGAGACGGTTGTTTCCTGCGTGCTGCGCCCGGCATCTCCACGTCGAGGCTGGTCTACCAAATAAACTCCAAATCCTCGGCGCAAAAAAATATTCTGAAATCCTTCACGTCCGTCCGGCGTGCTTTCCCATGTTTTGGAGAACTGTCCGGCCCCATGCAGGAAGACCAGAGGCAGTTTGTGGGCGTTCACCGGAATCTGATAAAAGACGTAGGCATGATCTCCATGCAATGTTTGCCCCGCGGGATTTGTCGGGGTACGGGGGTCAAACGTACCGGGTGTTGTGATAATTTTTCCCCCTGCCGCGAAACTCCCTTGCTCCTGAATCATCAAGGGGGGCAACTTGTCCTTGGCCGTGGCGTCTCCCGCTGGTAAGCAGAGTCCGACGGAAAGCGCCAGTACGGTTACGAAATACTTTATGTGCATCGTTGTATCCTTATATTATAAGCTGTTACCGGGCGTTATACTGCTCATCGCTGACCTGTTCCATCCACGTCACACTTTTGCCGTCCAGCCGTTCGCCTATGGCGAGATGCGTCATGGCGGCATCCGGGGCCGCGCCGTGCCAGTGCTTGACGTTGGGCGGACACAGCACCACGTCCCCTTGCCGGATGAACTGTACCGGGCCTCCCCATTCCTGGGTCAGCCCGACGCCGGACGTAACGAGCAAGGTTTGGCCCAACGGGTGGGTGTGCCAGTTGGTGCGCGCACCCGGCTCAAAGGTGACGTAGGAACCGTAGACGCGCTGTGGTGCCTGTGTTTCAAATGCCGGATCAACGCGGACATTGCCTGTAAAATTCTGTCCGGGTGCCGTGGACGAAGGGCGGGAACCTGCCGGAATCACGAGTTGCCCCTGAGCTTCAGCATGAGTTGGGGGCACGGTCATAACCCCGGAAAACAGCAGGCAAAGGACGAAAAGGGAAAGGCGTTTCATGGCATTCTCCGTGAAAAGTTCGGCGATAGGGGAGGGCGTTAACGTCCTCCCCCATGAGTCGTGTTATCGGCGATAAGCTATTTCAGATTCTTGCCGTAGAAGTCCGTGAGCTTGGCAACGGCCTGATCCACATATTCGGGTACAAAGTAGGTCTGGATATGCGTGGCTCCGGGAATCTTGAAGAGTTCCTTGTCCCTGGTTCCCGTCGCCTTCTCAAAGGCTTCCTCGGACATGTACAGCGTATCGGCCTTTTCCCCGGCCATCATGAGCAGCGGCACATTGATAAGTTCGATGTTGTCGGTGGCGTCCCAGCTCATCAAATCCATGAGGCTGCTGGTCGTATAACGGAAGGTGGAATTGGGATGCCGATGCGTCTTTCCGTAATATACCATGCCTTCGCGGTAGAGATCCGTGGGAATCTTGCTGATGCTTTCATCCGTCAGTGCATCAAAATCAACGTTGCCCAAATAGCCGATTTCCCCTGTGGCGGCTTCCCTGGCGCGGGCGTCGGAAGCTTCCTTCAGGCGCGTCTGGATGGAATCAAGCTGCGTGTTCATGAAGCCATTACGCCTCACCTGCCCGGAATTGAACATACTCAGCGTGGCTACTGCCTTGAACCGTTTGTCGGACTTGGCGGCGTTCAGCGTATAGCCGCCACCGCCGCAGATGCCCAGAGCGCCGATGCGATTGGCGTCTACGCCGGGATAGGCGCTGATGTAGTCGGCCATGCCGTGGATGTCCTCCGTGCGGAACTGAGGCTTGTCCACATTGCGGGGAGTCCCCTCACTGGCTCCCTGATAGGAAGCGTCCGCCGCGATGGTGATATAGCCTTTTTCCGCCAGCCGTTGGGCATAAAGTCCGGCCACCTGTTCTTTGACGCCTCCGTTGGGATGGGCCACCACGACGGCGGGATATTTTTTCGTGGCCTCATATCCGGCGGGAGTGTAGACGTTGGCCGTAATTTTCAGGCCGTTCAGAGTATAGGTGACGGGATGGATGTTCACTTTTCCTTTGACGTTTTCCATGATGGCTCCTTTATAGACAAGACCAAACGGATTGTTTTCAGACGCATTCGCAACACATGCAAAAGCAAGAGATGATGCCACTGCCAGAGTTGTCAGAAGTGTTTTTTTCATGACTGTCTCCTGTTCCATAAATGTTATAGTGTTATTTGGATTGCATCCTGTTTTGCAAGACGGTGTTCAGGGCCTTTTCCGCCAGTTCCGCTTCCGTCTTGCCTACTTTCGTTTCAAGGACGGCGACAAAGGCTTTCATCTGATCTTCGCTCCATCCGACCACCAGACAGCAGTTCAAATGAGAGCGCAGTTGGGCTTCTGCCGGGAGACTGGCCAACGCGGAAACCGTGGCCAGCTCTCTCTCCTGGAAACTGAGGACATCACGGCTGAAGATGTCGCCGAAAAGATGTTCCTTCAAAAAGGTGTCGATGGCGGGCGCAAATTCATAGACCCGTCTGCTGGCGGGCCTGCCGATGACAGTGGTCTGATTCGCCGTACCGAGTTCGCGAATGTCTGCATTGTCGGGCAGCGGGGAGGCATCCCTGCCCATTTCATCCTCGATCCCCTGCGCCTTTCGTTCGTCAAGCAGGGCGATGAAGGTGTTCAGACCCGTCAGGCTGCGGGGGAAGCCCGTGTAGGCGTACATCTGAACAAGGACTTCTCTGATTTCGTTGACCGTCATGCCGTGTTGCAAGCCTTCCGCAAGAGCGCCCTTCAGTTTTTCCGTATCGCCTTTTGCGGTAAAAGCCGCTATAGGGATGATGCTTTGTTGTTTGCCGCTCAATGCCGATACGGAGTGCGTACTTTCGGCGTGTGCCATCGCCGGCAATCCCATTGCTACAGTACAGCATACGCCCAGAAGGGCCGTAATTATCTTGGAAAACACTGGAACCTCCTTGCTGATGTGTATCAAGGCATTTTTCTTTTGTTGATGACAAAGTAAAATTTCCTCGGTCGCGAAACTATACATAATCTGAGCTATTCTTTGCCTATTTCGCTCGGAACTGCTTGTTTTTTGAAAAGGCCATGCCACGACAAGCGATTGATGCTTTCCTTTTTGAAATTCCAAAAGAATAACCGACAAAATACCTCAGCCATAGAGCCATTCAACAGAAAAACGAAATAAAAAGGCTGTATCTTCATTCTACTGTGAAAACAAAACAATCATATTCTATGACAGAACCTTAAAAAGCTAAAAAAGATGGCTGTGTCCTAGAAAACGGTTGATGTTTTATTTCTTTGAAATTCCAAAGAAATAACCAATAAAATTCCCCAATCACAGAGCCCACCAACGGAAATTTTTGAGAAAAAGCATATATTTTCAGTCTATTGGTGAAACAAAACAACCATGTGCTATGACAGAGCCAAAAAGATAAGCGGGAAGCCCGCCAAGTGGTTCTTCCCGCTTATCTTTATGAAATGAGTCAATAGGTTATGAACGTTTTTTAGCTACATCCTTACGGGGAGGAGCTCCGAATTGACGCTTGTACTCTCTATTGAACTGTGAGCCGCTTTCATAACCAACCATAAGCGCCGCAGTACCGGCATCTTTTCCTTCAAGCAACATAAGCCGTTCGGCCTCATAAAGCCTTAGCCGTTTTTGGAATTGAAGAGGGCTGAGGCTGGTTACTTCCTTAAAATGCCGGTTGAATGTTGAGGGAGCCATATTGACATACCGGGCCAATTCTTCCATGCGAATCGGTGACGTGTAATTTTCTCTTAGCCACGAAATAGCTTGGGCGATCTGGTTTGCCTGTGTTCCGCTTGTGTTGAAAAGCCGCAGACATTTCCCCTGACTGCCGCAGAGCAGATAGTAATGGATTTCCCGAATAATCATGGGAGCCAAAACCGGGATTCGTGATGGTGTATCCAACAGCTCAACAAGGCGGGAAAAGGCCTGCAAAAGCTCCTTATTTACCTCATCTACTACGACAGGAGTCACTTCTCCTTCTTGGGCGGCAACTAAGGAAGGGGCTTCCGTAATCAACTGCGTGATAATGCGTCTGTCCAACTTTACGGAGAGCGAAAGGAACGGCGCCTGAGGCGAAGCATTCGTAATATGGAAGACGCCGGGCATATCAATACCGACAGTTACGCAGTGGAGCTCGCCATAATTTGCTTCATGGTCGCCAATCATGGAACGTTTGAACCCTTGGGCGACCAATGCAATCATAGGTGTATAAAAACATCTTATTGCAGAAGTGTTTTCATCATGACGGGTTAAGGCCAAACCTGAAATCGGGGTTTCCAGCCTGGATTGCTCAGGGAGCCATTTTAACAATTTTTCTTTGAGAGAACCGTTTAGTTCATGTAGCTGTGCCGATTCACTCATATTGCTTACTCCATTTAGGTCAAACGGTGATCAATCCACAGGAGCCGTGTCCATACCAAAATAGCTTTTCGTTCTATGTTTAAAATGGTTATAGCATGACTGCGTGGAAACTTGTATGCCTCATTCGCCAGTAAGATTGCCTCATTCGCTCGGCAAGTACATTGAGGGAGCCTCAACCGACCAGACTTCATAGAGTCCCGTCAAAACAATGTCCCCCGGTATCCATGCACTGGACAATAAATACATGGGGGCTGTAAGAAGCCGTTTGCGTCATCTCCGGTTAGCCCCGGCAAAATCCCGTACCGCATTTACCCCGCAAAAGAGCCCTATTGTGAGGCACAGCCCGCTGATAAGCCAGAGGGCATGTGCAGGCTTACCGCCAGAAGAATATCCCTGCCTGTGGCGATACGAATATCTGTCCAAAGCATCAGGTATCCGTAGGCCAGTAGGCAAATGAGGGAAAACAGCTATATTGGCACCAGATTGGCGTATTGAATTTTGGCGGCAAGGTATTGCGCTTCCTTCACCACGCCATCTATGAACCGTGCTTGAGCGGCGGCAGTTTCCTTTTCAGCGGCAACGACCATACCGTCTATGATGGTTCTGGACGCTCCGGTGATTTATAAAGGTTCTGTCATAGTACATGGTCGTTTCATCTCCACAGCACGGTGAACATACAGCCTGTTCTCCAGTTTTCCCCTTGGCGGGCTTCATGGCTGAGGTGTTTTGTTGGTTATTCCCTTGGAACGCCATAGAAAAAGGCATCAACCTTTTTCTATGACACAGCCTTTATAGTACGTTGATACTCCATCGCGGCCAGCAACGGCCAGAGGGCACCGTCCTCCCTGAGATTCAATCTGTTGCCGAACTCACGCAGAAGGGCCGCTTCAAGGGGCTTGACCAAATGCCCGCTTCCGGCACCCATACGGACGTGACGGACAACGCCCCCCAAAAAATGATACTTTTCCCCTCCATTTCAGCAGAGGGCTTTTCCAAGAGTACGGCAATATCCGATAACCTCCACGCCGTTGTACGCGAGGCAAGAGTGGCTGTTTTCGATAACAGCCACTCCTGCCTGCCACCATACGCTGCGACTGACGGGAACGGGAGCAAGTACATGGGCAAACAAAACGAAGCATTATTGGGGATATGTTACGCGGGATACATCATCCGCTGCCCATGAGTCTTCAGATGCATAATGATGAACTTGTATATAACCACACTCTTTGGAAGTATTTTACCTCCAATGACGGCAAAACCTCATGGGGAGCTGTAGCAGACGGCTTGAAAAAAATAGGCAATAAATTTGGAAAATCGTTCATTTCCCCCTCCAGAATTTCTGCCTATATGGAATCCATAACGACACTGATTTCGTGGAGGGAAAAATGAACGCCAAAAAGGATTCCATGACACTCGGACGCCGCCAGTTTCTTGCCGGAGGGCTGGCACTTGGAGCCGCCGCTCTTCTGTCCCATTCCATGAATGGCATGGCCTATGCCGCAGATACAAACGCAGCGCCCGATACCCAAGGGTTACGGCAGGACAAACAAATGGAACATCGGAAGCTCGGCTCGCTGGAGGTTTCCGCCATCGGCCTCGGCTGCCTGCCTATGGTGGGATACTACGGCGGTAACTATGAAAAAAAGGACATGGTCGCCCTGATCCGCCGGGCCTTTGAACGCGGCGTGACGTTCTTCGACACCGCCGAAGTTTACGGCCCCTATACCAGTGAGGAATGGGTTGGGGAAGCCCTTGCCCCCGTCCGCAATCAGGTCAAAATCGCCACCAAGTTTGGCTTTGGCGTTGAGGAAAAACAGCCTACGGCTTTGAACAGCAGACCCGGCCACATCCGCCGGGCGGTGGAAGGCTCCCTGAAGCGTCTGCGTACCGACCATATCGACCTTTTATACCAGCACCGCGTCGATCCGCAGGTTCCGATGGAAGATGTTGCCGGGACGGTGAAAGACCTGATTCAGGAAGGGAAGGTACTGCACTTCGGATTGTCCGAGGCAAGCGCCAACTCCATTCGCAGGGCGCACGCCGTGCAGCCTGTGAGCGCCGTTCAGAGCGAATACTCCCTGTTGTGGCGGGAGCCGGAAACCAAAATTTTTCCCACCCTGCGGGAACTCGGCATCGGCCTTGTGCCGTACTGCCCTCTGGGACGCGGATTCCTTACCGGGGCCATCAATGAAAACAGCCGGTTCACCACGGGGCGGCTTTCCACCCTGCCCCAGTTCACGCCGGAAGCCCTGAAACACAACATGCCTCTGCCGAACCTGATTCGCGAATGGGCTGCGCGCAAAAACTGCACCATGTCCCAGTTCGCCCTCGCATGGCTGCTGGCCCAGGCTCCCTGGATCGCTCCCATACCCGGTACGACAAACCCGGCGCATCTTGATGATTTTCTCGGAGCCACCTCCGTCAGCCTGTCGCCTGCGGAACTGCGTGAATTCGAGTCCGCCTATTCCAAAATCAAGCTCATGGGGCATCGCGCAGATCCATTCACGGAAAGCCAGATCGACAAATAACTATTTCCTCACTGCATTGTCCGATGCCGTAAGAACATTACCGTTTGTATTTCTCTATAGTAAAAAATAGAAATAACAAAAGGCACTTCATATAAAGTGAAGTGCCTTTTGTTATGACGCATATGTTATGCAAGAATCAGGCAACTTTTTGCGAAAATTGTATCTTCATTCGTGCCACCGCCTCATCTATCCTGCAACTCAGGACAGGTATTCCCCATCTTCCACTGTATTCCTTACGCCATAAATGGGAAAGGATAACGAAAATGAGCATACCGACAAAACTCTTGACGGACATCCTCATGGCCGTCCTGTTTCTCCTGCTCATGGCCGACCGCCATACAGGCAACGCCATCCATGAATGGCTAGGCGTCACGCTTGCGGGAGCTTTCCTGCTGCACACATGGCTGAATCGAATCTGGTACAAAACCTTAAGAAGGGGCCGTTATGATTTTTCCCGCGTCGTCAGGCTCATCCTGAATATGCTTCTGCTTCTGGCAATCCTTGGCACATTGGCAAGCTCCGTGCTCATTTCCCGGACAGTATTCCCATTTCCGGGGCTCAGGGGGGAACTCTTTGCCAGAACCCTGCATGTCTTTTGTGCCCACTGGACTTTCCTTCTCGCGGCGGTGCATCTCGGAATCTATGGGAAAAGACTCCAGACGGCGCACGGGCGGCGTGTCCGTTTCACGCTCCCGCACTGGTGCAGTCGGGCGTCACCCGCCCTGTGCGTCGTGCTTGCTGCCTATGGGGCATACGCCTTCCTGTATAGGGAGCTGATTTATCCATTGACCATGAACAGCGCCTTCATGCCGTGGAACGGAAACGAGCATGTACTCTTTTTCCTTCTGGACTACGGTGTAATCTTCTTTCTGTGCGCAGGAGCGGCCCATATGCTTTCTCGCCTGATGCGCAAGAGGAACGCTCCTGTTTTACGCCCGGCAGAGGCTTGGGATTGAATGCCCCATACGAAGCGGACGACACCACAATGCAAGGAGCAATTCATGAAAATACTTACAGCCGCCATCATCTGTCTGGCTCTGGCGCTGTCGGCGGTGCAGACTCAGGCTGCGGATGCATTCGTCCTCATCCGGGGCGGAACCTTCGACATGGGCAGCCCGTTTTCTGAACACCGCCGGGAAAAGGATGAAAGGCGGCACAGCGTCACCCTTAATCCTTTTTATATGGGCGTCCACGAAGTTACCCAGAAGGAATACCGGGAACTCATGGGAAATGATCCCAGCCAGTTCAAGGGCGACGATCTCCCGGTGGAAAACGTCAGTTGGTACGATGCCGTGGCCTACTGCAACGCCAGAAGCGCCGCCGAAGGGCTGGCCCCGGCTTATGTGATAAGCGGAAGCGGGGATGAGCGCAGCGTTGTCTGGAACCGCGACGCGGACGGATACCGTCTCCCCACGGAAGCGGAATGGGAATTTGCCTGCCGTGCGGGAACAACAACTCCGTTTTCCACGGGAGAGAACGTCACTGTCGATCAGGCGAACTATTACGGCACCTATCCCTATGACGGCTATCCCAGCGGACAATACCGTTCGCGGACGGTTCCCGTCGGCAGTTTCGCCCCAAACCGGTGGGGGCTGTACGACATGCACGGCAACGTCTGGGAATGGTGCTGGGACTGGTACGGCCCCTATGCCGACGGCGCGGCCGCCGATCCTACGGGGGCCGCTTCCGGCACCTACCGCGTCAACCGGGGAGGCGGGTGGAACGACTTCGGGCGTCATTTGCGTTCGGCCTACCGCGCCGCATACCCTCCGGCCAATAAGACCTTCAATCTCGGATTCAGGCTTGCCCGCAATGCCCAGCGGCCATCATAGGCCATCTTCTCTTGATGGCTGCCCATCATCCCATCAAAACAATGCACATACCGCCCGGAGGTACGCTTATGCTTCATCCTTTTTCCCGCCGCCATTTTTTGAAAGGAACGGCTCTGGCGCTCGGCGCATTCGCCCTGAACGGCTTTTACGGTACAGCCCACGCCGTTCCGGGAAATGTACTCGTGGCCTACTTTTCGTGGTCGGGCAACACGCGGGGCATCGCGCGGCTGCTCCATCAGAAAATCGGTGGAGAACTTGTTGAAATCGAACCGGTCACGCCGTACTCCGAAGACTACAACACCTGCCTCGAACAAGCCAAGCGCGATCAGGAAAGGGCCGCCCGGCCGGAACTCAAGACACACATCGCCGACATGCCCCGCTATGACGTGGTGTTTCTGGGGTATCCCAACTGGTGGGCCACCATCCCCATGCCTATAGCGTCGTTTTTGGAACAGTATGATTTTTCCGGTAAAACCATTGTGCCCTTCGTCAGCCACGGCGGCGGACGCTTGGGCCAGAGCGTCACCGACATCGCCAAACTGTGCCCTTCCTCCAAAATCATGGAAGCCCTTTCCGTGCGCTACAGCGGCGGCCCCTCGCTGTCAGGCGACATGGATGGATGGCTTGACCGGATCGGCATGAAAGTTTGAACCTGCTGCAATACCTGATGAAAACGAGAGGCCCTGCGCTGTTGCGGGGCCTCTTCACGTTATTGTAGGAACGTCTGGCGCTGGAGTTTGTCCCGATAGGGCGGTTCACCGAAGAGCCTTTTATATTCACGGTTGAACTGCGTATCGCTTTCGTAGCCGACAAGCAGGGAAACGCTGGACGCTTTCCGGTTTTCAAGCACCATCAGGCGCTGGGCCTCGTGCAGCCGCAACTGCTTATGGAACTGCAACGGGCTGAGTCCGGTAATTTCCTTGAAATGCCTATGGAAGGTTGACGACGACATATTCGCCCGGCGCGCCAGCTCATCCACATGGAGCGGTTCCTTATAGTTGTCTTTCAGCCATGAAATGGCCTGGGCTATCATGTTGCTCTGCGTACCCAGCGTATTAAGCTGGCGAAGGCTTTCCCCTTGCGGCCCGGCAAGCAAAAGATAATGGATTTCCCGGATGACCATCGGAGCACGGATGCGAATCTGCTCCGGCTTGTCCAGAAGTTCCACCAGGCGCAAAAAGCATTGCAGCAAATCCGCATCCAGTTCGCCGATGGAAAGCCCGCCGCCCCTTCCGCCTTGCTTTTCAGAAGCGGGAGGCATTTCCATTGCCAGCCGGGAAATGAGCTGGCTGTCCAGATCAAGAATGACCGACAGGAACGGCTTTTCCTCACTGGGGTGAAGGATATAGAACGCGCTCGGCAAATCAACGCCGGTGATGCAGAACTGCCCTTCCTTATAACGGTATTCCCTGTCTCCGATAAGGGCGCATTTGCCCCCTTGGACAATCGCCGCCACGGAGGGCGTGCCGAAACAGTTATCCGCCTTGTTGATCTCCTGACGCCGTGACAGCGTGAGCCCCTTGACGGCGGTGGCCTGTTTCCCCGGAACGGGCAGATGCCGCAGAATACGCCGCTTCAGTTCCCCATTGATCCGCCTCAGTTCATCATCGACGGGATGTATCATGCTGGCCTCCTGAGAGAACGGACGTCGTCCGCCGTTTTGGAAAGCCTATCATCATTTCGCCCTTCGGAAAGCCCCTTGGCAGATTTAGGCAACAAATTGCAAAAAACGTATCAGTTTTCCCTCTCACTCCCGCCGTAGATTCCTTCCATCAACTGCCCGTCTTACCTATCAGGGGCCGAACGGGAAGCATTCCCCACAGTCATGGAGGCCGTGACGGAAAATTTGCGCCGACGGTTGATGTCCCGGTGCGGAGGCTCCCCGAACATGCGTTTATATTCCCGATTGAATTGCGTCACGCTTTCATAGCCTACGGACAACGCCGCATTGGCCGCACGTTCATTCTCCATCAGCATCAGACGCTGCGCTTCGTACAGGCGCAACTGCTTGTGGTACTGCAACGGGCTGAACCCGGTAAGGCTTTTAAAGTGGCGGTGCAGGCTCGATACCGACATGCTGACCTGCCGCGCCAGGGCGTCCATACGCAGGGGGACAGCAATATTCTGCTTCATAAGCGCAATGGCCTGAATGATCTGATTGTTCTGCGAGCCGCGCGTATACAGCCCTTGCAGGGCCCCTCCCTGCGGGCCGATAAGGAGCAGGTAATGCAGTTCCCGCATGACGATCGGCGCACGGATGGCAATCTGCTTCGGCTTGTCCAGAAGTTCAGCAAGCCGCAGCATCGCTTCCAGAAACTCCGGATCCGCATCGGCAACGGATACGCCCTGCCCCTCCACGGATGAGGGCCTTGCCTCCGGTTCCATTTCCATAACCAGATCGCTCAGTATCTGCCTGTCCAGATAAAAGAAAAGGGACAGGAACGGTTTTTCCGGCGTGGGGTCGGCAACGTAAGACGTGCTCGGCATATCCACTCCGGAAACAAGGCATTGGTTTTCGTGGATATGGTATTCCTGCGCGCCTATGATGGAATGTTTGCCGCCTTGGACAATGACCGAAGCCAACGGCTTCTCAAAGCAGCGTTCCGAACTGTTGGCCTCCTCCCTGCGCACCAGCGTCAACCCACTGACGGCGGAGGGGCGGACACCCGGCCCCTCCATATGCCGCAGCAGTATTTCCTTCAGCCTGGCATTGATTTCTTTAACTCTTTCCTGATTGCCGCCAGCCATAGACAGCGCCTCCCGCCTTCTGAAAAAATCTTGCCCACGCATCTGTGGAAGCGCCTCTTTTCTAGCATGGCCCTTCCCTTTTGAACAGGCTTTGACAAAATAAGGCAATTTTTTGGCAAAACAAGCTCTTTCACGAGATGGGCTCAAGGCATACACAGAAAACAGAGGCTGTGCCATAGAAAATGGCTGATGCTTTTTTCCTTGAAGTTCCAAAGGAATAACCGGCAAAATGCCTTGGCTATGGATTCCGCCAAGGGGAAGCTGGAGAAAAAGGCTGTGTTTTCATCGCGCTGTGGAGATGAAACAACCGCATGCCATGACAGAGCCAAAACAGAAACCTGGATGTTCCATCAATCATGCAGCAGCCATGAACAAGGAGGAAACATGGGAAGAGTACGCGTGGCCGCCGTGGCGTGCTGCCTCCTTATTTCGGGGATCGCCGCCTTTGCCGGGGCCGCCGAAGGGACAAAACGCATTCTGGTATTCGGCGACTCCAACACGTTTGGCCATGTTGAGGATGCCCAGGGGACAGTAAGCCGTTTGCCGCTGCATACGGCCTGGCCGGGCAAAATGGCCGAGCTGCTTGGCGCTGGCTATGAGGTGGTGGTTGAGGGGCTGAGCGGCCGCACGACCACTATGGACAGCCCGGAGCGTTCCGGCACCGGCATCATTCCCGGCGCGGGCATGAACGGAGCCGCATACCTCCCGGCGGCGCTTTCTTCGCACATGCCGTTGGACATGGTCATCATCATGCTGGGGACGAACGACCTCCGCAAGGACAGAAACCGCAATGCCTCGGATATTGCATCAGGCATCATGCGGCTCGTATCCATCGTCAAAAAAGGCGAATGGCAGCAGCGCACGCCTTTTCCCATCCCCCAAGTGCTGGTCATCTGCCCTCCAAAGCTGGATCTTCAACGAAGCCCCTATAAAGACGCTTTCAAAGGGGCCCTCGCCAAAAGCGAAGCCCTCCCCGGAATCCTTCGTCCGTTAGTGGAATCTTCCGAAGCGCTCTTCTTTGACGCGGCGACGGTGGTGCCCTTTGCACAGGGAGCGGACGAAATACACCTTACGGCGGAAAATCACGCGGCGTTGGCCCAAGCCGTAACCAGGGAAGTCAGGAAGGCATTCGGCGATCCCAACAAAAACACCGCAACAGACAAGGAGAAAGTTATGAACGACATCACGGAAGTGTTCCCGCGCGGCGAGGCGAATACGGCGTATGCCCGGTACTTCGTGGGCAACAGCTATCTGAACATGCTTTCCACCGAGGGGGTGGCCATCGGCAACGTAACTTTTGAGCCGGGATGCCGGAACAACTGGCACATCCACCACGCCGCCAAAGGCGGAGGGCAGATACTGCTCTGCACCGCCGGGCGCGGCTGGTATCAGGAATGGGGCAAGCCCGCCCGCGAACTGCGTCCCGGCGACGTGGTGAACATCCCCGCCGGGGCCAAGCACTGGCACGGCGCGGCCAAAGACAGTTGGTTCGTCCATCTCGCCGTGGAAGTTCCGGGGGAAAACGCCCGTAACGAGTGGCTCGAACCCGTCAGCGAAACGGACTATGACCGGCTCCCCTGAACCTGCCCCTGCCCGGCACTCCATAGGGGCACAAGGACTATTGCTATGGACAGCACGAAAGAAACCCCGCCGGCCCCATCCCTGCACGGACGGGGATCCCCGAAGTTTTCTGGAAAAAACGCCGCAGGGGGCATGACGCGCCGCCATCTGCTGAAAGTGGTTGGGGGAACGCTCGCCTTCAGCCTCCTGCCCCCATCCGCTTCTTCCGCCGATGTCCTGACGGACAATGGAGAAAATCCCATGAAAATCGTTGTTCTCACCGGCAGCCCCCACCGTCAGGGGACATCCGCTCTGCTGGCTGATGAATTCATCGCCGGAGCGGTTTCCAAAGGGCACGCTATCGTCCGCTTTGATACGGCCTTTGAAAAAGTCGGCCCCTGCCGGGCCTGCTATTACTGCGACAGGCATGACGGGGAATGTATCCAAAAAGACGCCATGCGGAAGATTTTGCCGGAAATCCTGTCGGCGGACATGATCGTGCTGGTCACGCCGCTGTATTACTTCAATATGACCGCCCAACTGAAAACCGTTCTGGATCGCCTGATGCCGCAGCGCGCGGCCCTGCGGAAGCACCCCATGAAATCCGCGATGCTCGTCACCTGCGGCAGCAACACGGACTGGAACATGGACGCCATCATGGCCCACTACGAAGTCCTTCAGCAATATCTCCCCTGGGAGGATCAGGGCGTGGTGCTCGCCAAAAACGTCTTTGCCCGCAAGGACATTGAAGGCACGGACTATCCTCCGGCTGCGAAGGCTCTGGGCGAACGTCTGTAGCCCGCCAACATCACGGCAAGGAGGAACACCATTCCCACCGGGAACGCCCTCCCTGAGCACGGCCAGAAAGGGCGGCTGGTTTCCGAATTTGCCGACCCCGCCGTACGGATCATAACCCTGTAGAATGAAACATATTGCTCCTTCCTCAAGGAAAACGATCCGGGCACGGTGGGAGTGGGCGGCGTCCTGCCTTCCGAAAGGCGGCGGATGCCCTCCGAATGAGTCGGCGCCGCCTGCGAAGGGTGCCCGCCTTCAACATGCTGAAGAATCAAAACAGCGCGGGAGGACATCCCCGCACAAAAAGGATAACCTGATGCTTCTACGCCATCTCATGTATTCCACTGCATTGGCGGCCCTCTTTGCGTTCACTGGATTGGGAACGGCCCATGCCGCCGATACGACATCCGTCCGCATAGCCCACCTGCAAATCAAGCCTGAATTTCTAGAAGCGTTCACTGCCGCCGTAAAGGAGGAAATGGAGGCGGCCCTGCGTGTGGAACCCGGCGTATTGGCCATCTATGCCGTGGCGGACAAAAACGATCCAACCAAGCTGACGTTCATTGAAATGTACGCGGACGAGGACGCCTATCAGGTTCACCGTGATACGCCCCATTTCCAGAAATACTTCCATACCACCAAGAATATGATTGCGGAGCGCGTACTGCTGGAAGCCGTACCCGTCGAACTGCGCGACAAGCACAATACGCCCGCCGCCGACTAGCGGCTCCCGCCCCATCCCCTCCGTACAGAGAAGGTTCACAGATGGACGGGATGGGGTCTTCCGTTGATACGATGGCAATGAGACATTCACGTTTCCAATGAAACGTGTATCCAATTGGCTTTGTTCTAGAAAAGGGTTTATTTTATAATATATTGAAATAAATATATATTTTGATATTTGAAGTTATATTTCCTACTAAAATCAACCGCCCAAACCATATAGAAACCCTCTCTTAAAACATAGCCATTCAATTATCTGAAATTCAAAACAATTTTTTAGAGAGTCATCAAAATGGTGAATGTCTCCCACGATACCGATGGGGTTCCTTACGGCATCTATCCTGCCATCTCCATTCCCGTTGCTTGCGGCCCGTGAATATATTACCGCCATGCGGAAGACTCTATTGGCATCCCAGCCCTATTTAATTGATCTGGAGGCACTTGCTGTTCTTCCTACAAGCGGTGTCTTGCAATATACAATATACTAAAACTTCAAGCATACTATTGAAATCTGAAATCCGCTTCACTGAATCATCCGGCAACAGGCAACCTATAGGGCTATGATGAGCGTACCGACGGCGATGAATGCCCCACCAAGGGCTACTTTCAGCGTGAGCTGTTCATGCAGAAAAACAATCGCCATGATGATGGTAAAGATGATGCTCGTTTTGTCGATAGGAGCCACTTTTGAAACATCGCCTAGTTGCAGCGCCTTGAAATAGCAGAGCCATGATGCGCCTGTGGCAAGCCCGGAAAGCACAAGAAAAACCCACGTCCTTATACTTATTTCTGTCAGGTCTACCTTGACTTCGGTGATGCAGACCATGCCGCAGGCCATAAAGAAAACCACCAGCGTGCGTATGGCGGTGGCGAGATTGGAATCCACGCCTTCAATGCCCACTTTGGCAAGGATGGACGTGAGCGCCGCAAAAACAGCGGACAGAAGCGCAAGAATGAGCCACATCTTTTTTGTATCCTTTTGCATGATAATACCGCAAAGAGGCCGGGAATACCCCGTCCTGTCCGATGGGTTGAATGCCGTCAATGGGCTGGCGCATGACGCGGGCGGTTCAGGCTTGCCCTGACAGTTTTTTCCGTTTTGAAGTCCTTGCCTGTCTAATAAATGAAGCCGTCCGCCTCTTTCCTCCCATAATTTTTTTCCGTCAAGAAGTCTTTGCATGGGAGACATTCACCTTTTCGATGATCTTCCAAGGCTCTGTGTCATGGCATGTGGTTGTTTCATCTCCACAGCACGGTGAAAAGACGGCCTTTTTCTCCAGTTTTCCCCTTGGCGGGCTTCATGGATGAGGCATTTTGTTGGTTATTCCCTTGGAATTTCAAGAAAGAAAGCGCCAACCATTTTTTAGGGCGTGTCGTCGTGTTAAATGTAACTATCTTCAATTATTGAAACCAATCTTTTTATGAATGGCTGTGTCATAGAAAACGGTTGATGCTTTTTTCCTTGAAATTCCAAAGGAATAACCAATAAAATCCCCCAATCACAGAGCCCACCAGCGGAAAATCTGAAAAAAACATATATTTTCAGTATATTACTGAAACAAAAACATCCATGTACTATGACAGAGCCTTATGAATTAAAAGCAATTAAATAATTTCAATAAATTATATTAAATTGACAACACGGCCTAGGATACAGCCAAAGGGAAACCCAATATCGACAGCCGGAGGCCCCTCACTGAGAGAATCAGGCAATAAAAAGCAAAAAACGTATCTACCATACGTTTCTTTTTCCGCTTATTGTCCGAAAAAATCTATCGGATGGAGAAGGCCCGCCCATGAATCGAAGAACATTTCTCAAGGCTCTGACTGCGGCCGCATTGCTCGGAGGATGCGCTGCCGGAGGGACATGGGCCTTTCTCCGGCAGGTGAAGTTCGGCGCGCTCCCGGCAGGCGAAGCGCTGCAACGTATTCTGGCCTCGCCCCACTATGCGGATGGAACCTTCCACAACATGGTTCCCAGAGCGATTTTAAGCGACGACAGCAGTTTCATCCTCGCGCTTCTCCGCTCCCTTGTCGCCAAAAGGGTCAACCCCGTTCCTCCCGAACCTGTTCCCTCACAATACACCCCCCTTCGCGCACTGGAACGCACGCAGGATACTGTTCTGTGGCTTGGGCATTCCTCCTTTTTCATCCAGCTCGGCGGCCGCCGCATACTCATTGACCCGGTATTCAGCCCCTATGCCGCGCCGGTATCCTTCAGCACACAAGCCTTTGCCGGAGCCACCCCGTACTCCGTTCATGACATGCCGGATATCGACTGCCTGCTGATTTCGCATGACCACTGGGATCATCTGGACTACCCCACCGTTATGGGGCTCAAGCCCAAAATCAGGAATATTCTCTGCGGGCTTGGCGTTGGCGCGCATTTCCGGCGCTGGGGGTTTCCCAACAGCCTCATCCATGAGGCGGACTGGGGCGACACGCTGCCCCTGGACGCGGCGGTACGTATCCATGTGACCACCGCAAGCCATTATTCAGGGCGTTCCCTGACCCGCAATAAAACCTTGTGGGCCGGATTTCTGCTGGAATCGGCCTCAAGAAAGATCTTTTTCAGCGGCGACAGCGGATACGGGCCGCATTTCGCTGAATTGGGAAAACGCTTCGGCGGCGTTGACCTCGCCCTTCTGGACTGCGGCCAGTATAACGAACGCTGGCGCCATATCCATATGACGCCGGAAGAAACGGCTCAGGCGGCGGAAGACCTTGGGGCCCTACACCTGCTCCCCGCGCATGTCGGCAAATTCGCGCTGGCCTACCATCCGTGGGACGAACCATTCAAGCGGATTGCCGCCGCCAGCCAGGGCAAAGCCTTTCATCTGATTACCCCTGTTATAGGGGAAGCCGTGAACATGACAGGCCGTATCCCTGATTTCCCCTATTGGTGGGAACAGCTCAATACGGACTGATGATCCCATAGCCGTTTTACGGCGTAAAAGGCATTGTTCATGAATGCGTGTATGAATAACAAAATAAAAGAGATATTGCTGCATAAAATATCCGCCTCAGGAAAATATATTACACCAATACCGGGATTGACGCTGTTATGCGGCAAAAAAGGAATAAAATCACTCAGTGCGAACAATATACTTTCTATTGTCCTTGTTATTCAGGGAAACGGCTTTGCCATATGCAAAGATAAAAGCATCATATATCATGAAAATGATTATTTCTTTGCAATTCCGCAGGCAGCGGGCAAGCATTGCTGCATAACAAGCTGCAAATCAAAATATTTTTTGGCACTTTCTCTCAAAATAAGCAGGCATGTCCTCTCGCTTTTGGGCACGGGAAGTTCCCATGTATGCCTTCAACATTCAGGGACGAGCGACGACGCTTACGAGGAAGACATCAAGATTGATCTGTTCAACTGTTTTCAGCGCCTTATAATGCTTATGGATAAACCGGAGCAAATTGATGTCCGTGCTCCGATAATTATCTGTGAAATCCATTATCTGGTTTTGATAAGCAGAAAGTGGAGAGAGCGCGAACCATCAGCACCTGATGATTTGAGTGATGCCCATACGTGCTGATGTACCCCGGAGCAATGGGGCAGTTACATTGATGGGATGCCAGCCCTCCCCGTTTTTTGCTTCATCAGCTCTTTACCATTCTTGACAAAGTGAACCGGCATGATATTTTGCTTAACTATAAAAGCAGTAATATGCCTTACTTTTAATCACAACGAATCTATTATTTTCTTTTACAGCATTTACTCCATATCAACACTGAACCCCACCTGCTTCTTTTCCACCATGCCATCCAAACCGAGGTGAAGGAACATGTCTGACCATTTACAACGGATAGCCCAACTGAATGACGAACTCAAGCAAAAGCTCTTGCGGTACATGGAAACTCCCTGCATCTACCCCACAGCCATCGAAGGGTTTAACCTTGTTCGCCGTGAAGATGCCGGAATGTCCGAAAAGTGCTTTGAAAAGCCGCTGGTAGGGCTTGTCATACAGGGCACCAAACACTCTCTCATGGGTGGGCAGGAGTACGTCTATACGGAAAACCAGAGCGTCGTAGCCGGTGTGGACATGCCCATATCCTCCTATGTCATAAACCCGACGCACGAAAAGCCTTTTCTTTTTCTTTACCTCTATCTCGACAAACAACTGCTTTCATCGTTGGCGCTGGATATGAAGCAGAGCTTCACTGAGGATATGGAGACGAACACAAGCATTTCGGTTGCCGATACCGATACGGATATTTTAGAAATGTTCCTCCGTCTTCTTGAACTTCATGAAAAGCCCGAACAAATACCGCTTCGCGCCCCCATGATGCTTCGCGAACTGCATTATCTTCTGCTCATAAGCCCACATGGAAAAATCCTGCGGCAACTGAATACGCCAGGCACACAGAACAACCAGGTTGTTCAGGCGATCAACTGGATACGGGAGAACTATAAAATCCCCATGCGGGTGGAGTCGCTGGCCCGGCAGGTCAATATGTCTACGGCGAACCTGCACCGCCATTTCAAGCTGCTTACCGGGCTCAGCCCGTTGCAGTATCAGAAGCAGCTGCGCCTCCATGAGGCCCAGCGCCTTATGCTGGTGGAAAACGAAAGGGCTTCCAGCGCCGCTTTAAGCGTTGGATATGAAAGCATAACCCAGTTCAACAGGGAATATAAGCGGGTATTCGGCGAACCGCCTCTCAGAGATATGAATCGTCGCCGCTCCCTTGAGGCGTAAGGGGCCGTGTCTGAAATAATGTGCGGAAATGCGTATGGCCCCCTCTGACAGGGGCCATACATCATAAAAATCACGCCCCCAAATGCCTCCCCATTTCCCTGGCTCGATCCGGAAAGTCCGTCTTCTCCACATCCGAGCGGCAGCCGCATCCCGTCGCCAGCAGCATCCCGGCGTCATGCCAGTTCATATACCGCACAATGGTGCGGTAATGCCCAACAAGGTCACGCATAGTCCAGTCGTTGTCATCATAGGCGGCGGCAAGGAGAAGCGTCCGCTTTCCCCGCCCCCGCAACGCCGCGTTCCGCGCATAAAAACGGTCTACAACGCTTTTCAACTGCGCAGACATTCCAAAATAGTAGAGCGGTGTCACGAAAACGACCATTTCCGCCTGCTCCAGGACAGGAAGCAGTTCCTGCATCCCATCGTCATGGATACAGCGCCCCTTTGCCCTGCAATGCTCACAGGCCAGACAGGGGGATATTTTTTCTTTTGCCGCATCAAAACGAAAAATGTCGTGTCCCGCCTCCCTCGCCCCTTCGATAAAAGCATCGGCCAGGGCAGCCGTTGTTCCGTTCCTGTGCGGGCTTCCGGTAATGACGACTATATGCACGTCAGGCTCCTTTTATACATCTTTTAGTTGGTTCCGTTATCGCCATATAGTGAGAACGCCCATCAAGGGCGTTCCTATTTTTTTCAGGTTCACTCGTTTCACTTCATCTGTTCGCAGAAAAGCTTTTCCAGTTGGCTCTGTCATAGCGTGTGGTTGTTTCATCTCCACAGCACGGTGAAAAGACAGCCTTTTTCTCCAGTTTTCCCCTTGGCTGAATCCATAGCTGAGGCGTTTTTCTGGTTATTCCTTTGGAATTTCAAGGAAAAAAGCATCAACCATTTTCTGGGACACAACCTTCCAGTTTATCAAGATGCGGGTACTCCTGCCTGTCTTAGAGATCCACATGAGATGTTCCGGTGTTTGTGGGCTGCAACATCTTCATCCCGCTCTCATAGAAAGCCATGCGATGTTCCGGGTATGATGTTCAGGGCCTTGGGCCCGGCGGCCAGATCATAGGCATCTTCGCTGAAGCATCGGGATGCGGCCCCTTCCCCGGCAATGGACAAGAGCAGACTATGGGGTCACATAAATGAAAAATAAACATATTTTTACAAATGGTTATACGCTTTTTCGAGCTATGCCGCCTTTTTCTTCAATCCTCTTCAAGCATGGGAAAATTCAGCATAGTGCGAACAACACCCTAGGCCGTCTCGTCAATCAGATATAATCTATTGAAAACATTTAACTATTTTTCAAGTCACAAAAATATTGTTTAAATAATTTCAAATAATTATATGTAAAATAACGACACAGCCTAGGAGGTGCGATCTTCATCTGGATAAAAGGGCAGAAGTCCATCAATGGCCTGCTGCCGGTGAAAGGCGGGCCGACGCATTCCCGGACTAGTTCCTCGCCGGGAAACCGAGGCCGTCCAACCACGCGTCCACATCCTTCTGCGCGCTGGAAACCCGTGAGCCGCGCACTTCAAACCCTTTCAGCATATGCGCCTGCGGGCAGAGCTTCCTGAGGTCGCTTTCGCTGCGGCCCAAACGGCTTCCTTCATGGGTGCAGAACGGAATGACGTTTTTGTCCCCCATGTTGTGCTTTTCCAAAAACGTGAAGAAAGGCATAGGCATAGTCCCCCACCAGTTGGGGAAGCCGATGAATACGGTATGATACTCGTCCCAATTGGGGATTTCGGTGGCAATCTGCGGGCGGGCATTGCTCTGCTGTTCCTTCTGAGCCATATCCACCACGGCGTCATAATCCTGCGGATAAGGCACGACGGTCTTGAGTTCGACCATATCCCCTCCCACGCGTCCATGAATCTGCCCGGCGAGCCGCCGCGTATTGCCGGAATGGGAAAAATAAAGAATCAGCACCTTGTTCCCTCCTGCTTCCGCAGCATAAGCGGACGCCCTGGACAGTACCGGAGCGGCGATTACGGCGGCGGCGCCAAGCGCGATGCCTTTCAAAAAGCCTCGCCTCGACCGGATCATGTTTTCCTGATGCACAACGGCAGTGTGGGGCTGCAAAAAGATCCTGCTGGTCTTGCTCATGGCATATTCTCCTGTAATGCTTTAAAAATGTTTATTTTGCCTGCTTGGGCTCAGGGATGACGGCATTGACGCAGGCCAAGGCATTCAGCGTCCTTGGAAAACCGATGTAGGGAAGGCTCTGCGCCAGCGCGTCAATCAGGTTTTCCTTGAAATTCCCTACCGCCGCATTTCCCTGCACATGGGAACGAACTTGGCTGTCGCAGCCTCCGAGGGCGGAAATGATGGAAAACGTCAGAATTTCTCTGGTCTGCAAATCCAGCCCCTTTCTGGTGTAGACATCGCCGAAGCAAAATGCGGAAAGATAGTTTTGGACAAGAGGCAACTGATTGGCAGGAGCCGTCTGGTGCATCTTGTCTATTCCATCGCCAAAAATGGATTTTTGTACTTTCAACCCGTCCGCATACCGGGAAGCTTCCGTTACAGTGCTTTGGCTTTCCACCGGAAGGGGAATATTCTTCGCCCTGAACGCCCCATTCACTCTTTTCAGCGCGGCTTCCGTTTTTGGGAAACCGATGTACGGAGCGCACTGGTACATCGCCTCCTTGATCTCCACAGGCGTTACGCCGACGCGCAAGGCCGCATCCACATGTGTTTCCAAATCCTCCAGGGTTTGCCCGGAAGTCAGCACGACCAGCGTGATGAGCGCACGCTGCTTGTCGTTCAGTGTGCCGTGGTCTGCGATTTCACCATAGATGAGCCTGTCCCGCATGGCGGCAAAGTCAGGATCGGTGGAAGAAAATGAGGATTCCGTATTCCCCAAAAATTTTTGCATGTTCCTTTCCGCCGCCGCAGCCCGTCCTGCGGTGGCATCCCCTCTGGCCTGCGGCGCGGCAAAGGCCATCGTCGAGGCCAGCAGCACCCCGCATACAGCGGACAGGATTCCCAAATGCAGCTTGGCATTTTGAACTTTTCGCATAACGGTCCCCTTAAAATAAGTTACCTTTAAAATTTTACGATGTTGACGTGTAAGACACACTCACTCCGACATTGAACAGCACAAATGCATTGTGCTTATGCCTTGCAGCGACCGCCTGCTTCCCACAGCCAAATGCCTTTTCAACGTGAAAACGCTCTCGTTTTGCATGGCTCAGGCGGGAAGCCCGCATGTCAGAATTCCCGGTTCCCTTTATGGGAAGAATACTCCGGCGCCTAAAAGTTGCCAGATATGATTGTTGCAACTTCTTGCCTGATTCTGTACGGGGGACGCCGCCACACAAAAACGGCCTTTTCCGATCCACTGCTTCATCGCCTTCCTGTACTGCCTTCATCCATACAAAATCCCGGCAACCGCATAAAAATGCACATTGCCGGGCTACGCTGATGGAACCTGTAATTCAGAAGGTTCCTCCGCAATATGTGGCTGTTTCATTTCCACAGTATGGTGAACATGCAGCCTTTTTGTCCGGCTTTCCCGCCGGCGGACTCCAAGGCTAAGGTACGCTCTTGGTTATCCCTTTGGAACTTCAAGGAAAAAGCATCAACCGCCTCTATGACGCAACCATTCAGAAAAAACTACTGCGCTTTTACCGTACCCAGCCGCTCAATATCCTTATCCGTTCTATTGCCGTGGAGGGTGATTTTGCCCAGTTCCCGCTCAAGGGAGTCAAATTCCTCATGCGTCAGCGAAACTTCGGCTGCGCCAAGGTTTTCAATTATCCGTTCTTCCCGGCGCATTCCCGGAATCGGGACGATGAAGTCCTTTTTATGCAGCATCCACGCCAATGAAATCTGCGCCGGAGTCGCCTTTTTTTCTTGTGCGTAACGATGCAGCAAATCAAGCAGGGGCTGGTTGGCTTCCACGTTTTCCCTTGCAAAACGCGTGATGACACGCCGCACGTCGTCACCGGAATATGTGGTTTCCTTATTATATTTTCCGCTCAAAAAACCGCTGGCAAGGGGCGAAAAAGGCACAAAACCGATCCCCAGCTCCTCGCAGGCGGGAATGACGTCCTTTTCAAACATCCTTTCCATCATCGAATACTCGCTCTGGACGGCCGTGAGGGGAGTGACGCCATGCGCCCGCCGTATCTGCCCTTCCGAAGGCTGGGACTGCCCCCATCCCCTGATTTTCCCCTCACGGATCAGTTCTCCCATCCATAAGGCCACTTCCTCCACATTGCTGCCTTCGGGCACCCTGTGCTGATAATACAGGTCGACATAATCCGTTCCCAGCCGCCGGAGGGAGTCTTCGAGGGCTTTTCGGATGCCCTTTCTGCTCAGTTTTCCTTCGGGCAGCTCCTGCCCGGCAAGCGCGATGGGAGAAAACTTCGTAGCCAGAACAATCTTGTCCCGGAAGGGCGCGACCGCTTTGCCGACCAGCTCTTCGTTGACATAAGGGCCGTAGCCCTCGGCCGTATCAAAAAAAGTGCAGCCAAGTTCATACGCTTTGCGTATCAGCCGGATGGATTCCCCTTCAGCGGGCGTCGCGCCGTAGCCGTGGCTGAACCCCATGCACCCCATGCCGACGGCAGAAACTGCCATGCCGCTTTTTCCCAACATCCTTGTTCTCATATCCTGCCCTCAACTTTTAGGGTATGTGCCCCGTATCGCTTATGCCCCTGCCGCCCGGTTGCTTCATCTCCACAGCATGGTGAAAATGCAGCCTTTTTATCCAGTTTTCCCGCTGGCGGAATCAATAGCTGAGACATTTTATTGGCTGCCCTTTTGGAGCCTCAAAAAAAGCATCGGCCATTTCCTGCTACACGGCCTTGCTTATATGGCGATCCTTTCGTCACGAGACCCCATAGATGGGCCTGATGACCGCCCGCCACAAGGATTTCAGCTCTGGAATGTTCATCGTCACGGATGATTTCATCAACAGAGGGAACCACAATGCGCCCCGAACGGGGATTCTTGATGCTGTCCACGGGCGTCGTGATGACGGCATCCACATCTGACTTTTCAAAACAAAGATCGGAATCGACCACTTCACAGTCAATCAGCTTCAGCGCGCTGCAGTAACAAAGCGGCTGGGAACTGAGTATTCTGCAATGTTCAAGAGTGAGGTTGTCGGAATACCAGCCGAGGAATTCTCCGCGAAGCACGCTGTTTCTGACGGTAACATTATGCGCGTGCCAGAAGGCGTCCCTGCTGGTAATATCGCAATGGTCAAAAACGGCATCATGCAGGTATTGCAGCGCATATTTTCCTCTGAACCGCACATCGCGGAATGCCAGGCTTCCGGCGTGCAACATGAAATAGTCGCTTTCCACAGTACAGCCTTCCATCGTGAAATCACGGGAAAACCAGCCGAATTCATTCGATTTGATGTCGCAGTTACGGACAGCCACATCCCGGCACTCGCGAAACGCCTTGATTCCATGCAGTTCGCTCCCCGTGACGGCAACATGATCCGAATACCAGAGGGCCGCGCGGCACCCTTCGGACATGCGGCACTCCCGGATGTCCAGCCGATGCACATGCCAGAACGGGTAACGCAGGTCGAAAAAGCAATGTTCGGCAACAACATCCGAAGCTTCCTTGACGGCGCTTTCTCCATCGGCCGGACCGGCAAAGGTACAGTCCAAGAGATGGATATTGCTGATGCCGTATAAGGCGCGTTCCTCGTCATAGGTTTGATTTGCTATCGTTTTCATCAGTCCAATCCGTTTTTCGTATACAGGGGTATCCGATCCTTCATTCGCAGTTGCATCGAAACCGGAAAACAAGGCTCTGTCGGAATATCTGGCTGTCTCATCTCCACAGCACGGTGAAAATACAGCCTTTTCCTTCAGGCTTCCCATTGGCGGAATCCATAGCCAAGGCATTTTGCTGGTTATCCCTTTGGAACTTCAAGGAAAAAACATCAACCATTTTCCAGGTCGTGCCGTTGATTAGATATAATCTAGTGAAACTATTTAACTATTTTTCAAGTCACAAAATATTATTTCAATAATTTCAAATGGTTAAATACAAGACAACAACACAACCCAGGATACAGCCAAAACAAAAGGCGCTCTCTAATTTCACTATGAATTCATTTGTTAGCTTGTGTCGTCATGTTACATGCAATTATTTGAAATTTTTGGAAACAATATTTTATAACTTGGAAAAATAATTAATAATTTAAATATATTATATCTAATTAACGACACAACCTAAGCATCCTCCGTTTTTTCTGAGGAGGCATTTACCGTCAGGCATTACGGCCTGATGACGGTCTTCAAAACGGACTCAGCAGGGGAAATCTGCTTCTCAAAAGCGTGCTGAAGCTGCTCCAAGGGCAGAATGTCGGTCACGTACTTTTCAACGTCGATGAAGCCGTTGGCAATGAGGTCAATCGTTTCTTCAAATTCCTTTCGGGTGCAGGATACACTGCCGGTCAGACGAACCTCATGCAGAACGGCGCGATTCAGCTCAAAGGAAACCGCAGGCGTCATCGAGTTGCCGATCATGACGATTTCACCGCCGGGCTTCACGCCGTCCAGACAGGCGGCAAGCGATTCCCCCGTGCCGACAGCTTCAAAGACGACATCGAATCCGCCTTCGGAAACAGCCTGCATCTTCGCGGCCCGGTTGGGATCATTCCCGTCAAAATAGACGTCAAAATCGCCTATTTCCCGTGCCTTGCCCGTCTGCCGTTCATCAACTTTGGACATGGCCAGACAGGAAGCCCCCGCCCTCTTGGCCAGCCCGCCGATAAGCTGCGCGATAATGCCGCTGCCGACCACCAGCACCTTGTCGTGCAGTTTCAGGCTGGACTGCCTGACCGCATGGTACGCGACCATCAAGGGATCAATCAGCCCGGCGGCGACGTCCGACACCGTATCCGGCAGCCTGTAGGCGTTCCCCGCCTTGCCGACAAAATATTCCGCATAACCGCCGTTGCAGACGAAGCCGATATAATTGGTGCCATGCGCCTCCCGGCAAAGATGTTCCCTGCCCGCCCGGCACATGTCGCATTCGCCGCAATACAGGTTGGCCCAGAAAGTCACACGGTCGCCGATGCGAAAATCGCTGTCGCCGGGGTCGACAACCTCACCGCAAAATTCATGCCCCATATGAAAATCGGCGATGGGTTCCGTGCTCCAGCCCTTTCCGGCCTTCCACATGTGGATGTCGCTGCCGCATACGCCGCAAGCGGAAACACGTATCTTCAGCATACCGGGAGCCATTTCCGGAACGGGTACCTGCCTGATTTCAACCCGCTGCGGCCCGGTCAGGACACCGGCCCTCATCATTTCCTGTTTCATATCTGTTTCCATTTTTAGGCTGTGTTATAGAAAATGGTTGATGCTTTTTTCCTTGAAACTCCAAAGGGATAACCGGAAAAATGCCTTAGCCGTAGATCCCGCAAGGGGAAAACTGGAAAAAAGGCTCTATTTTTCACTGCACTGTGGAGATGAAACAACTACATACTATAACAGAGCCTTTTTATGGCTCTAATCCGCCTGCCGGCGCGCCTTATAAGCACGCATCTCATCCATCCGAACGGGATTTATCAACGTTTCGATAAAAGCTGTCTTCACTCTGAAGGGAAAAGGATACCCTCTTATTGCCGTATTCCGTTGTACTGCTCGTCAGTCACCTTTTCCATCCACTCGACAACCTTGCCGAGTTCTTTTTCCTCGCAAATGGAAATATGCGACATGGAACTGTTCGGAGCGGCCCCGTGCCAGTGCTTGACGCCCACAGGACAAATAACGACGTCACCCGGCCGGACTTCCTGAACAGGTTTGCCCCATTCCTGCGTCCGGCCCACGCCGGAAGTGATGATCAAAACCTGCCCCACAGGATGGATATGCCAGTTGGAGCGAGCGCCAGGCTCAAAGGTCACACTGCCGCCGCTGGAACGCATCTCATTGTTGGCAGGGTACAAAGGGTCAATACGCACATTGCCGGTAAAAAACTGCTCAGACCCCTTGCTGGAAGCCTGCTCACCGTTACGGATAATCGTCTGCGCCTTGCCCATTTCCGCGGCAAAAACCTGCCCGGCAGAAAGCCCGGTTGCTGCCGTCAAAGCCAAGGCCATGCACATCATAGCGTTTTTCATACTATCGTCTCCCATTGATCTAAAGTGTATGGCCGCATAATAGATGCCCGGCTTCCCTTGAACCAGCTACAATCCTCGCATCTTTTTGCCTATTTCTACACCTCACGTTTCGACGGAACTTGTTTCCGATTCGCTCAACAAAAACAAAAAAGCTCTGTCTAAAGGGCAAGGCAACACTTGGGTAAAAAGATGTGAGCATCGTAACTAGTTGTTTATAGGGTATTACAGGTGTGTATTCTCTAACACTTTTTCTTTGAAGACGCGGATGATGCGAAGAGGAGAGAGGAGGCCCTGAAGCCGTAAAGGGAAGAACTCCGGGTGGGAGGGAAGCCGAGGAGGAGGAGGAGGGAGGGCAAGGCTGAGGAGAAAAACGGGGAGGGGGGAGGATTACGTGATTGGGAATTGCGGAGGGGGATGCAGGATTGCCTGCAAGACAAAAAAACAACGGGCCGTCTTACGAAGACGGCCCGTTGGAAATAAAGTCTTGGCGTTGTTCTACTTTCCCACGTAAGAATGCGCAGTATCATCGACGATGGAGAGCTTAACTGCCGAGTTCGGAATGGGATCGGGTGTACCCTCTCCTCCATGAACGCCAAGACAAATCTCTATTGATATGAATTGATAGGGGGATAGGAAGGGGAAAGTTTTTGACAAATAAGCCGCTCGGGCTATTAGTACTGGTCAGCTGAGCGCGTCGCCGCGCTTACACCTCCAGCCTATCGACCGGGTAGTCTACCCGGGCCCTTCAGCTCTTTCGAGGGGAGAACTTATCTTGAGGCAGGCTTCCCGCTTAGATGCTTTCAGCGGTTATCCCTTCCGCACATAGCTACCCTGCTGTGCCGCTGGCGCGACAACAGGATCACCAGGGGTGCGTCCATCCCGGTCCTCTCGTACTAGGGACAGGCCCTCTCAATTCTCCTTCGCCCACAGAAGATAGGGACCAAACTGTCTCACGACGTTTTAAACCCAGCTCGCGTACCACTTTAAACGGCGAACAGCCGTACCCTTGGGACCTGCTTCAGCCCCAGGATGTGATGAGCCGACATCGAGGTGCCAAACCGCATCGTCGATGTGAACTCTTGGATGCGATCAGCCTGTTATCCCCGGCGTACCTTTTATCCAATGAGCGATGGCCCTTCCATTCGGGACCACCGGATCACTAACGCCAACTTTCGTTCCTGTTCGAGATGTCTCTCTTACAGTCAAGCTCCCTTATGCGTTTGCACTCAGCGCCTGGTTTCCGATCAGGCTGAGGGAACCTTTGCATGCCTCCGTTACACTTTAGGAGGCGACCGCCCCAGTCAAACTACCCGCCAGACACTGTCTTTCTCCGGGATGACCGGAAGAAGTTAGGATCTTAAACATGCAAGGGTGGTATTTCAACGATGGCTCCCCCCATACTGGCGTACAAGGTTCACAGCCTCCCACCTATCCTACACATGCAGGCCCAAAATCCAATGTCAAGCTATAGTAAAGGTGCACAGGGTCTTTCCGTCTTTCTGCGGGTACACGGAATTTTCACCGCGACTGCAATTTCACCGAGTCTCTGGCCGAGACAGTGTGGAGATCGTTACGCCATTCGTGCAGGTCGGAACTTACCCGACAAGGAATTTCGCTACCTTAGGACCGTTATAGTTACGGCCGCCGTTTACTGGGGCTTCAATTCGGAGCTTTGCTTGCGCTGACTCCTCCTTTTAACCTTCCAGCACCGGGCAGGCGTCAGTCCGTATACGTCGTCTTTAGGACTTCGCACAGACCTATGTTTTTAGTAAACAGTCGCCACCACCAATTCACTGCGGCTCTCCGGGGCTTCATATGTTAAACATGTCACCCTAGAGAGCACCCCTTCTTCCGAAGTTACGGGGTTATTTTGCCGAGTTCCTTGGCCAGAGTTCTCTCGAGCGCCTTGGATTGTTCATCCCACCCACCTGAGTTGGTTTGCGGTACGGATTGCTGCGGATATACTTAGGAGCTTTTCTAGGCAGCATAGACTCAACGGCTTCAGGGCTTGCGCCCACGGACTCGCGTCTCAGATTCGTCCGGCGGATTTGCCTGCCGGATATTCCTACACGCTTGCACCGGGATATCCAACACCCGGCCCGCCTATCTTCCTGCGTCCCTCCATCGCGCTACACAACAAGTACAGGAATATTAACCTGTTTTCCATCGGTTACGGCTTTCACCCTCACCTTAGGATCCGACTAACCCTGGGAAGATTACCTTTACCCAGGAAACCTCGGGTTTTCGGCGAATATGTTTTTCACATATTTTATCGTTACTCATGTCAGCATAATCACTTCACTGCAGTCCAGCATGCCTTCCGGCACACCTTCAGCCCGCAGCGAACGCTCCCCTACCCAATCTCCAAAGGAGATTGCCAAAGCTTCGGTACCATGCTTAGCCCCGTTACATTTTCGGCGCAGAGCCATTAGACCAGTGAGCTATTACGCTTTCTTTAAACGATGGCTGCTTCTAAGCCAACGTCCTGGCTGTCTAAACGGTTCCACTACCTTCACCACTGAGCATGGATTTGGAGACCTTAGCTGTTGGTCTGGGCTGTTTCCCTTTTGACGACGAACCTTCGCACCCGCCGTCTGACTCCCGGGATACAATTAAGCGGCATTCTGAGTTTGATAGAGTTTGGTAATCTGGTAGGACCCCTAGCTCTGTCAGTGCTTTACCTCCGCTAATCAATTCCCGAGGCTATACCTCAATATATTTCGGGGAGAACCAGCTATCACCGGGTTTGATTGACCTTTCACCCCTATCCACAAGTCATCCGGAACGTTTTCAGCCGTTGACGGTTCGGTCCTCCACAAGGCTTTACCCTTGCTTCAACCTGCTCATGGATAGATCACCCGGTTTCGGGTCTACTCCAACGTACTAGTCGGCCTATTAAGCCTCGCTTTCACTACGGCTACGCTTTCGCTTAACCTCGCACGGTAGAGTAACTCGCTGACTCATTATACAAAAGGCACGCGATCACTGCAAAAAGCAGCTCTCGCAGCTTGTAGGCAACAGGTTTCAGATTCTATTTCACTCCCCTAACAGGGGTTCTTTTCACCTTTCCCTCACGGTACTAGTTCACTATCGGTCGCTGAGGAGTACTTAGCCTTAGAGGATGGTCCCCCTAGATTCCCACGAGGTTTCACGTGCCTCGCAGTACTCAGGTACCGGCTGCGTCCTTTTCGGTTTCGGGTACGGGGCTATCACCCGCTGTGGCGGAGCTTTCCAGCTCGCTTCCCCTGCCTACTCCAGAATCGCGTATGCCGGCCCTACAACCCCGAATGGTCGAAACCACTCGGTTTGGGCTCTTCCCATTTCGCTCGCCGCTACTTTGGGAGTCTCGTTTGATTTCTCTTCCTCCGGGTACTGAGATGTTTCACTTCCCCGGGTTGGCTTCTCTGGGCCTATGTATTCAGCCCAGGATGATGGGACATGACTCCCATCGGGTTTCCCCATTCAGAAATCACCGGATCATAGGATGTTTAGCTCCTCCCCGATGCTTATCGCAGCTTACCGCGTCTTTCATCGCCTCTCAGCGCCAAGGCATTCACCTGTTGCCCTTGATATCTTATTTCTCAAGAACTTTACTATTCCCTTCCCATTCCCCTATTCAATTGTAAATGAGCAGCAACCGCCGGTGTTTCCGGCCGGTGCGGCCAGGCCATGCCTGGATGACTGCCGCGAACCCTTCGCGCCAATGACCAATCATGGACTGTACGTCAGCAAGCTTGTGGTGGAGGTAGGCGGAATCGAACCGTCGACCCTCTGCGTGCAAAGCAGATGCTCTCCCAGCTGAGCTATACCCCCGATAAGTGGTGGGCCTGGAAAGACTTGAACTTTCGACCTCACGCTTATCAGGCGTGCGCTCTAGCCACCTGAGCTACAGGCCCCTGACGTTAACTTCTCAAAGAGCATGGCATCAAGCCCTTGTTCCTTGCAAGTGAAGAGCGAGTTGGGAATTTTTCCTATAAAGGAGGTGATCCAGCCGCAGGTTCCCCTACGGCTACCTTGTTACGACTTCACCCCAATCATCGGCCCTACCGTAGACGGCTGCTCCTCTTGCGAGTTGGCCCACCGGCTTCGGGTAAAACCGACTTTCGTGGTGTGACGGGCGGTGTGTACAAGGCCCGGGAACGCATTCACCCGAGCATGCTGATCTCGAATTACTAGCGATTCCGACTTCATGGAGTCGAGTTGCAGACTCCAATCCGGACTGGGACGCGTTTTTTGGGATTGGCTCCACCTCACGGTCTCGCTGCCCTTTGTGCGCGCCATTGTAGTACGTGTGTAGCCCCAGGCGTAAGGGCCATGATGACTTGACGTCGTCCCCACCTTCCTCCCCGTTGACCGGGGCGGTCTCTCCAGAGTGCCCAGCTTTACCTGATGGCAACTGAAGATAGGGGTTGCGCTCGTTGCGGGACTTAACCCAACACCTCACGGCACGAGCTGACGACAGCCATGCAGCACCTGTCTTAGGGCTCCCCGAAGGGCACCCCTTCATTTCCGAAGGGTTCCCTAGATGTCAAGCCTGGGTAAGGTTCTTCGCGTTGCATCGAATTAAACCACATACTCCACCGCTTGTGCGGGCCCCCGTCAATTTCTTTGAGTTTCAGCCTTGCGACCGTACTCCCCAGGCGGGGTGCTTATCGCGTTGGCTACGGCACCGAGACATACATCCCAGCACCCAGCACCCATCGTTTACGGCGTGGACTACCAGGGTATCTAATCCTGTTTGCTACCCACGCTTTCGCACCT
This sequence comes from Bilophila sp. T19-St14, assembly GCF_059728385.1. Lineage (NCBI taxonomy): Bacteria > Pseudomonadati > Thermodesulfobacteriota > Desulfovibrionia > Desulfovibrionales > Desulfovibrionaceae > Bilophila > Bilophila sp. T19-St14. The sequence goes on along the minus strand of NZ_BAAGFT010000001.1, from coordinate 25,217 downwards.
CAGCGTCAGTTACCGTCCAGGTGGCCGCCTTCGCCACCGGTGTTCCTCCAGATATCTACGGATTTCACTCCTACACCTGGAATTCCGCCACCCTCTCCGGTACTCAAGCCCGGCAGTATCAAGGGCAGTTCCACAGTTGGGCTGTGGGATTTCACCCCTGACTTACCGGGCCGCCTACGTGCGCTTTACGCCCAGTGATTCCGATTAACGCTTGCACCCTCCGTATTACCGCGGCTGCTGGCACGGAGTTAGCCGGTGCTTCCTTTGGGGGTACCGTCAAGCCCTCGCATTATTCACACGAGGGGGTTTCTTCCCCCCTGACAGAGGTTTACGATCCGAGAACCTTCATCCCTCACGCGGCGTCGCTGCGTCAGGCTTTCGCCCATTGCGCAATATTCCCCACTGCTGCCTCCCGTAGGAGTCTGGACCGTGTTCCAGTTCCAGTGTGGCCGGTCATCCTCTCAGACCGGCTACCCATCGTCGCCTTGGTGGGCCGTTACCCCGCCAACTAGCTAATGGGACGCGGACTCATCCTTAAGCGATAGCTTGCAAGCAGAGGCCATCTTTCCCCCCAACGATAAAATCGGGAGCGTATTCGGTATTAGCGACCGTTTCCAGCCGTTATCCCCATCTTAAGGGTAGATTATCCACGCGTTACTCACCCGTGCGCCACTTTACTCATCCCGAAGGACTTTCACGTTCGACTTGCATGTGTTAAGCACGCCGCCAGCGTTCAATCTGAGCCAGAATCAAACTCTCCAGTTGATTGAAAACAACTAGCTTGCTCATATCTCTATGAGCTAAAACTCAAAGTATCTTTTCCCAACTCGCTCTTCACTTGTCAAAGAACCGGAGGCCGTTGCCTCAGCCGCGTCAGTTTCCGTCAGCGGCGAAGCGGGAACTTACCCCGCCCGGTCCAGCTTGTCAACAACTTTTTTTTCAAACCCCGAAGTTTTTTTTCGAGGCGCGCCCTGAGGATTTCTCCCCGGCGCAGAAGCGGGAACTTATCCCCATACCTTCTCGCTGTCAACAACTTTTTCCGTTTTTTCAAAAAACTTTTGCCCCGCCGTGCCCGGCCTCCCGGCCCTGCCCGGCTCAACGGGACGCTTTGTCCCGCAGCGGCGAGAACGGGTTATGCACCTCTGCGCGACTCCTGTCAACGACTTTTTATTTTTTTCCTGATTTTTTTTGACGGACACCCCCGTTTCTCCTGTGTTTTCGCTCAGGTCGGGATGTAAAATTTTTTCTAGTGCGCCTCCCGGACACGTGGGAGGGGCAAGGCTTGCTCCCATATAAAAAACTAATTGCCCCACAAAAGCTATCTACAAGGCCAGTTGCGAGGCTTTCCCCCATCACTTTCTATCAGACAGCAGCCCCTAAAGTATAGGGGAAGGCCGTAAGCTCCCCGCTGTTGGCCATCCATCCAAACTTGGAAGAATAAAAGTATTACAGGGCCAGCGCGTCACGCTTCGCGATGGCTTCCGCCAATTCCTCTTTGGCCTCGCTCAACTTGCGCTGCAACTTGGCTCTTTTCTTTTCTCCCTTGCCTTCTGCGACAGCCTTATCGAGATCCGCCTGCCGCTCCTGCACTTTATCTTGCTTTTCCAAAACCTTGAGTTCTGCCTTGGCGCGCAGGCTGCCATCCGAACACCATCGGCGGACTTGGCTGAGCGCTTCTTCCAGTCCACGGAGCTGCTCCTGATTCCCGTGTTTTCTGGCATATTCCATCTTTGTCTCGATAGCCTGCTCCTTACGCTTGCACCCACCGGCAAAATCGTCGGAAGCGGAGCCCATACCGGGAAAAGAGATCAAGGCAACACCAAGTGCCGCAAATAAAACTGATGTTTTCAAAGGCTATTCTCCCATTTGTTCATTGGATTCAGAACATCTCTTATATGGTTGAAAAGAGTTTTCCGTCAATTGAAATGCTTCCGGCAACAGTACGGATTGCAGCCCCACACTGCACCATACCGGATTATCGGGGCTTGCTCGTCAGATGCTGGGGTCAGGAATATCCGCCCTCTCTAATGAGACAAAAAGCATGGGCGGAACACAACGTACCGGAGGCTATACCGCAGCAAGGCGCAGCCCATTCGGGAGGAACGCCCCCTTGCAGGGGTACGCCTTGAACTTAGGCCCTCCCTCACGCCAGCGCCTGCCGCTCACAAGTTTTTATCCCTTTTCGGATATGCCGCAGACTCCGTTTAGGCGGCAGATGCCCCCACAGAGGGACAACGGCCCCCCATTGGGGCCGCACTCGGCCGTACTCTCCCAAAAGAGTTTATTTTTACCCATAGATAGACTATAATGTCTTTCTAAGGGCGAGGACGGTACATTCTACCGTAAAAGACGGTTGCATGGGCATCCTCCCCCTGCTATGTTGAAGGACGTGTTTGTATGAGGACTTGGCTTCCGGCGAAACGGAAGCGACTCCTTTGCGCTTTCATATCGACACTCTATCCCTGAAAGAGATTTTCATGGCAACGCTTCACGATAATGACAACACGCTCCTGGCTCTTATAAGAACCACCTTCGACGCACACAGCGCCGTCCTCTTTTTGCCGGATCAGTCCGGCAACTATACGGTCGCGCTCTCTTCCACAGACAGCGAGCCGAACGTGCAGGAGGTCAGCATTGCGCCGGGGAAGGGGCTTGTCGGGTGGATTTTGCGGCATAAGCAGCCCGTCATCGTGAACAACCTTGATATGCGGCATACCTTCCTCGGTTATTATGATGAAAACGACGAAGGCGCCATTTCCGCTTTCATGGGCTGCCATATCCCAGAGGGCGGGGCCCTGTGCGTGGACAGCGTACGCCCCCGTGCCTACACTGAAGAAGATCAGCTCCTCCTCCATCGTTTCGCCCGGCACCTCGCCCGCCAAGTCCATTCCGCCGGGCTGGCATGCGACGCCGAAGACCTGCGCCGCTATTTCACCCGGCTGGAGCAGCTTTCCGAACTCAGTGCGCAGCCCCCGCATTGGCGGGAGTACCTTGGGGCCTTCCTGCGCCTGATGGCCGAGAGCACGGAGTTTGAATACGTCGCGTTCGCCACCGCGCAGGAAGGCGGATCCACATATACGGTGGAAGGCGAAAACACGCCTCTGCTCATTACGGAAGACGGCATGCCCGAACTGCCCCTCACGAGCGGCGGCCTCGTCAGCTGGGTTTTCCGCAACGAAGTGCCCGTACATGCGGAAGGGGGCGATGGCTCCCCCAGTACGCCGCTCTTCGGCAAGCTGCCGGGAGTGCCCAACTTCCAATCCGTCATGTGCCTGCCCGTGCATCTTAATAAGGTCACTTGCGGCGTCCTGTGTTTCGCCGGGCTGAATCCCCGTTCCCTGTCCCAGAACTTGCGGACGTTCACCAAGATTGCCGTAACCTATCTGGCTCAGTACCTTGAGATGCTGTATCTCCGCCATCGGCTCAAAAGCCTGTTGCCGCGCGCAAAAGTACACCGTGACGGCGCAATGGCCTATGATCCGGACTCTGCGCCGTCGGCCCCGATGAATGAGGAAGATTGATCCATGCTCCGCAAGCATATAGCGATCGATCTGGGGACTGCGAACACGCTGGTCTTTGTCCAGTCTCAAGGCATCGTCATCAATGAGCCTTCCGTTGTCGCTGCGGATACCGTCAGCGAACGGTTCATTGCCGTGGGCAAGGAAGCCAAAGGCTATATAGGGAAGACCCCACAGCGCATTTCCACCATCCGCCCCCTCCGGGACGGCGTCATCGCTGATTTTGACGCGGCGCAGGCGCTCATCGCCACATTTCTGAAAAAAGCCATCGGCAACTGGCCGATAAAACCGGATGTGGTCATCTGCGTGCCGACAAACATCACGGATGTGGAGCGCCGTGCCGTAGCCGAAGCTGCTGCGATGGCCGGGGCCCGCAACGTGAAGCTCATTGAAGAGCCCGTCGCCGCAGCAGTGGGGGCGGGGTTGCCCGTGCTCGAACCCGTGGGCAGCATGGTGATGGACATCGGCGGCGGGACGACCGACATCGCAGTCATCACGCTCGGCAGCATGGCCTGTTCCACCTCGCTCAAGCTTGCGGGCGATGCCCTGACCGCGGCAGTCCAGCGTTTCGTCCAAGAACAATACCAGATCGTCGTGGGCGAAAATATGGCCGAACGTATCAAAATCGCCCTCGGTTCCGTCGCCCCCCTTCCCGCGCCGTTGTCATTTGAAGTTTCGGGCAAGGATCTCACAACCGCGAGCCCCCGGACTCTTACCCTCTCCGATGCGGATATTCGTGAAGCCTTCCAACCCACCATCGAAAAGCTCGTCGGCGCGATTATGGGGATGCTGGAAGCCACCCCGCCCGAACTGGGGGCCGACATCATGCGGCAAGGCATCTTGCTGACGGGGGGAGGGGCGTTGCTGAGAGGCTTCGCCGACCGCATCACCAAGGCGGCGCACATCCCCGTGCATGTGGATTCCGATCCGCTGACCACGGTGCTGCGCGGCGCGGGCATCACTCTGGACGATCCCGAAAAGTACAGGGATTTATTGATCGAATGCTGAAGCTGGATCACCGGCGCTTCCAAAGGCACCCTGTCCCGATTGCCCAAAGCAATACCGGGCTGAACAAATCGGGAAATGTTTCCGCCATCCCCACAAGCTCTTCACGATCCAGAAAATGCCCCTCCCGCAATGAGTCCGGGGGCAGGATCCCCGGAAGTTCGGCAAGGAACAGCGTGAGGGAGACATTCCCCCCGGCGGGCTTGAAGGCTGCGGGAACCGCTTCCCCGAAGGGCACATTGGACAGGCCCAGCGTCTCGCGTACGGCGCGCCCTACGGCCTCTTCCCTCGCCTCACCGGAGCGGACGTATGTTTCAGCGGAAATGTCCCACGTTTCCACGCCCCTTTCGGATGCCCGCCTCCGTACGAATGCCCTGCCCCGCCTGTCGCACAGGAAGGCTCCAACCGCCTTCCTGCGCAGGGGGAAGGCCTCTGAGGGAGGGGCAATCAGCAGGGGGCGATCGTGTTCGTCCGCATATTCGATCAACGGTTCTTCACTTTCACATGGTTCGGGAACGATCGTATGACGCATGATTCTCCTAAACAGGCCGTCCGTTGCGTACGGCTGGCTATTGAAGATGCTCCCGCCCTCTCCTCTTTGGAGAGCCGCTGTTTCGCCCTTCCGTGGACGGAGCAGAGCTTTGCCGAAGCGTTCGCGGGAAAAACCTTTCGTGCATTCGGCATCCGGGAAACGGCTTCGCCGCTCCCCGCAAGGGAACTTGCAGGGTACATCGCGGTGTACCACACGCCGGACGAAGTTGAAATCCTCAATATTGCGGTACGGGAAGACAGACGCCGCCGCGGATACGGCAGCCTGCTCATGGCTACAGCCTTGCAGGATGCCAAAGAAACGGGCATACTACGGGGAGTGCTTGAAGTGCGGATCAGCAACGCGCCCGCCATCCATCTGTATGAGTCCTTCGGATTCCGGCAAGTGGGCAAGCGGCGCGGGTATTACCAAGATACCGGAGAAGACGCGCTCATTTATACTTTGGATATGGGACAGACTCGGACGAATCCATAAATTACGCTCGTGGGAGTATTCTATGCGCACCATTATCGCCGCCAACTGGAAGATGAACAAAACCCGCACGGAAGCCAAAGCCACCGCGCACGAACTCGCCTCTATCCTTGGCGGCGCCCCGGACGATAGGGATGTCATCGTGTTCGCACCGTTCACCGCTCTGGAAGCCGCAAAGGAAGGTCTCGACGGCGCCCCCGGCATCTTCATCGGCGCACAAAATATGTACCCCGCCGAATCCGGTGCTTTCACCGGCGAGATTTCCCCGGCCATGCTCCGCGAAGCAGGCTGCACATGGGTGCTCACGGGCCATTCCGAACGCCGCCATGTGCTTGGGGAAAGCCCGGACTTCGTGGGCAAGAAGACGGCATTTGCGCTGGAACAAGGCTTTTCCGTCATCCTTTGCATCGGTGAAACCCTCGCCGAACGCAAAGCCGGGAAACTCAACAGCATCCTTTGGCTCCAGCTCGAAAGGGGGCTTGCCGGGCTCGGCCCCAATGCGGACTATTCCCGCCTTGCCGTGGCTTACGAACCCGTGTGGGCCATCGGCACGGGCCAGACCGCTTCCGACGAAGACATCCGCATGGTGCACACGCTGATACGCGAACTTTTGAGCAGCCTGCTGGGTTCCAACGGCATCGGCATCCAGATCTTATATGGCGGAAGCGTAAAGCCGGACAACGCCAAGGCCATTCTCTCTCTTGACAACGTTGACGGTCTTCTGGTAGGTGGCGCTTCTTTACAGGCGCAAAGTTTTGCCGACATCGTCCGTGCCGATCTTGCCTAGAAGAACGGCAGGCGCGCAGGATTCCGCCTTCCGTTCCCGGAACGCCGATACCAATCCTGTTCTACCGTGGAACACCGTGTTCCCGCCCGGCAGGAAGTCGGCGTATCTTCGGCCAACGTATCGGCCCATACATTTACTGGCACAGCCGGTTCAGCGCAGGCATTGTCCAGCCTGCTGAGGAGTTCCCACCGTGCAGACCCTGATTCTTTCCTTGCATGTCATCGTATGTGTAACCCTCGTTATCCTTGTCCTGCTCCAAGCGGGCAAGGAAGGAATGGGCGTCATTTTCGGCGGCGGCAACGCCTCCGTATTCGGCAGCTCCGGTGCGGGCGGCCTGCTGGCCAAGATGACCGCATTCATGGCGGTGCTGTTCATCATTACATCCTTGAGCTACAACTACGTGTCCAGCTCCCACAAGGCGCAGGAATCCACCATTCTTGACGTCCGGCTGGAAGATGCGCCCAAGCCCGCCGCCCCCGCTGCCGCGGTTCCCGCCGCCCCTGCTGAAAAGCCGGCTGAGGCTCCCGCTGCCGACAAGCCCGCCAACTAAGCACTATCCCAAATTGATGCGAGGCCATGAAGCAATTCATGGCCTTGTTTTTTATCCAAGTAACAAGCTGTAAAACTTGTCCGTCCGTTCTCCGCAATCTCCTGAAAAAGAAAAAAGGCATACCGGATCTCATCACAGTTTTCCTTCCCCCTGCTCCTGTCCATTCCCTCAGGGATATTCTCTGGATGCATGGGAAAGCCTCCTTACTTCCTCACAGTATTTTATGAATTTCCACTCCAATCGCCTCCCCTTCAAAAAAAGCCACTCGCTATGCCGATAGGTTCCTTTTTTGTTTGGCTGTGTTATAGAAAATGGTTGATGCTTTTTTCCTTGAAGCTCCAAAGGGATACCCCCAAAAATACCTTAGCCGTGGATCCCCCAAGGGGAAAACTGGAAAAAAGGCTCTATTTTTCACCGCACTGTGGAGATGAAACAACCACATACGATAACAGAGCCTTTTGTTTCGGCCACTTCACATCCTCAATACAGTAAAATCCATAATAAAAGCCCGGAAAATGTTCCGGGCCTTCTTCTTGCTTAGCCAGATAAAACGCTGCTGTATACTTTGGAAATCTCAATAAGCCCCTTTGCGCCCAAGGACAACGGGAAACGTCTTTGCCAAAATCAAAATATCGAGCCATGTTGACCAGTTGCAGATATAAAAACGATCAAGGTGAACACGCTGGCTGTATGAAAGATCGTTTCGCCCGGAAACCTGCCAGAGTCCGGTCATACCTGGCCGTACACGCGTATAGGAAGCGAAAGCCGAACCGTACTTCACGATCTCATCATCGACGATGGGACGCGGCCCTACCAAGCTCATTTCTCCTTGTATAACATTCCAGAGCTGAGGCAATTCGTCTAGGCTTGTCTTGCGCAGCCAAGCCCCGACCTTTGTAATACGGGGATCATTACGCAGCTTTTGATCCGCTTTCCACTCTTCACGCAGCTCAGGGTTTTCCCGCAAATACGTCTGAAGGACTTCCTCTGCATTATGCACCATCGTTCGGAACTTTAAGATGCGGATGGTCTGCCCTCCCCGGCCTATACGATTCTGCCTAAAAAAAACCGGGCCGCGCGATTCCAATTTAATGGCAAGGGCAATGAGGACAAGAAAAGGGGAAATGGCAATGCCGCCTACGACCGAGAGAAACAAATCCACGGCACGTTTCAGAGTTAATCTCTTGGGATCAAGCAGATTCTGCCGTACCTTGAAGCAAAGGACGTCCCCAATTTCCACGGGGCGTACCCAGAAAGGAATTTCCCCTTCCGAAAAGTCTTCAGGAACAATAATGACCGAACTAAACAACAAGCTTGCTAAATCAATTAAATCTTGGCGGCATGCAAGCGGAGCGTCTCTTTCCATGACGACAATGGCGCACGTTCTCGGATAAAGGCGGATGAACGTATCCAAGTCCGAACGGCTGTACAACGGCTCAAGACCGCTGCAGGTACATTGAGACGTATTCTCCCGTTCCTTTTCCCCTTCCATGCATGCCTGACCGACGAAATGGGCTTTCAAAAGCAATCCCGCTTCTGCATGCTTATTGAGGTACTCCTTTACGCGAGGAACAAGCTCTCCCGCACCGAACACAACTGTGGGCACTCTCCACCATGTTTCCCGGGAGAAACGGGAACGCAATGCACAACGAACCAGGGGAACCGTCCCAAGGCTCAAGAACCAAGACCAGACATAAACAGTACGTGAAGGGAGATCGCCACGGCCAAGAAAAAGAAAAATAGCAATACTGAAGTAGGCGATGGATGTTGATATCCCAAGCAGACGCATTTCTTCCGGCAATGCCGGAGGAACCTCACTATACAATCCTTCAAAAGCGTTGACGATGGGAGCAAGCAACAGAAACAATGCTAAGGGAACATGCTGTGAAAGTGAGATTTCACCACCCAATAGAATCCGAATGACGCCTATTAAAAACATAGTCCCAAAAAGTGCTATACAATCCGCAGCCAGCAATGCGATGGAACGCTTGGAACACACTATCTGAGATCTTCTAAAGGAGGAGCCGGAAAAAAATGCACAAGACATAGGATACCCGAACGGTTGGAGGAGAACAGGTAGGTATGTTAACCCACCGGCGCAGTATCTGTAAACCGTGATTTTCTTCCGTGTTATAATTATAAAAAGAGGTTGTCACACTCCCTCTGTCACGTTAGATATAGGTGCATATACCTCTATTATCCCGTCTAGCCGAAACGTCCAGCGGCGTTTTCTGGAGCCGTCATGCCGCCAGTTGCGATCCATACTGTCCTTGGCCCCCTTCCCCTGCTTCGCGGGCTCTTCCGCTGGAGCTTGGCAATCCTCTTTGCCGTGGGAGCGTGGCATCTTTACCTCTGGTCGCCATTACCCGGCCTTGTAGCCATCGGCATTACCCCCGTCCTCGCCATCTTCTTTTTCTTCCGTGGGCTCAACCTCGTCAGCCGTACCCTCCCCTACTGGAAAACGCGCCGCCTCATCCACAAGCTCGGCATGTATCCCACATGGTGGGACACCGGAGCGGGCTATCTGCTCATCGACGAGCGGCAAGGTTCATGGATCATCAACGGTTCCGCCGGGATGATTGTCGACATCAAACGCCTTCACGGATATAGCGACTGGCAGATGCATCGCCTTGACCTCTACGCCGCGGACACGGCAGAACCAACGGCGAGCTATGGCTTCGGCAGCGCCGAGGAGCTCCATGAAGCCGCGGAAGTTTTTCAAAATGCCTATGCGTCACAGGGAAGGGGAAGCCTTTCCGCCGCCTTTACGGACTTACGGGAAAAAGAAGACAAGCTCTCCAAAGCGTAAAAAATAAATCCTTTCCTATGGAGACAAGAAGCCCTTTGTAGGTGTGCGTCTTGATCTTCTTGCATTTTCATACTAAAGGGACATCTGATAAAAAAAGTTTTCCCAAGGAGCTGACCTGAGATGAAACGACTGTTTGCCATGTTTATGGCACTGGCGCTGACGGCGCTGGTACCCCTGTCTGCCCAGGCTTCCGGCGGTCACGACCTCAACGGAGCGGAATTGTCCATCCTTTGGGTGGTTCCCTTTGTCTGCATGTTGCTGTCCATCGCCATCGGCCCTCTCGCCGTGCCGCATTTCTGGCATCACCATTTCGGCAAGGTGGCTGTCTTCTGGGGCCTCGCCTTCCTCGTGCCCTGCGCCATGGTCTTCGGACTCCAGCTGGCTGTCTATCAGTTCGTCCATGTCCTCTTCATGGAATACGTGCCGTTCATCATCCTGCTGTTCGCACTGTTCACCATCGCGGGTGGTGTCCGCCTCAAAGGTCAGCTCGTGGGTACGCCTGCGGTGAACGTCGGCCTGCTCGCCCTCGGAACCATCCTCGCCAGCTGGATGGGAACCACCGGTGCGGCCATGCTGCTCATCCGCCCCCTGCTCCGGGCCAATGAGCACCGCAAGTACCGCATGCACATCGTCATCTTCTTCATTTTCCTTGTCGCCAACATCGGCGGTTCCCTGACCCCCCTCGGCGACCCGCCGCTGTTCCTCGGCTTCCTCAAGGGCGTGTCCTTCTTCTGGACGACCGTGCATCTGTTCTGCAAGACCGCGCTGCTTTCCTTGATCCTGCTCGGCATCTTCTTCCTTCTGGATACGGTTCTGTTCAGCAAGGAAGGCAAGCCGAAGCCTGCCACCCAGTCCAATGAAAAGCTCGGCCTTGACGGTAAGGTCAATCTCCTGCTTCTGGTCGGCGTTGTCATCTCGGTGCTCATGTCCGGCATTTGGAAGCCCGAATCCAGCTTTGAAATCTACGGCACGCACATTGAGCTGCAGAACGCCGCCCGCGACGTCATCCTGCTTGCCCTCGCCGGCGCTTCCCTTGCCCTGACCACGAAGGAATGCCGCAAGCTGAACAACTTTACGTGGGAGCCCATCCTTGAAGTCGCCAAGCTGTTCATCGGCATCTTCATCAGCATGATCCCGGCCATCGCCATTCTGCGCGCCGGTACCGACGGCGCCCTCGCCGGGGTCATCAACATGGTCTTCCACGAAGGCCAGCCCGTGAACGCCATGTTCTTCTGGCTGACCGGCCTCCTCTCCTCGTTCCTCGACAACGCCCCGACCTATCTGGTGTTCTTCAACACCGCCGGCGGCGACGCCGCGCATCTGATGACCGACTGGACCGAAACCCTTTCCGCCATCTCCGCCGGTGCCGTGTTCATGGGCGCCGTGACCTACATCGGGAACGCCCCGAACTTCATGGTTCGTTCCATCGCCGAAGATCAGGGCGTGAAGATGCCCAGCTTCTTCGGTTACATGCTGTGGTCCGTGGGGATCCTGTTCCCCTGCTTCGCCCTCATCACCTACCTGTTCTTCATGTAAGAGCGGCCCAAGCGTAACGAAAGCCCCTGAATGCATCCGCCTTCAGGGGCTTTTCCGTTCCCAAAAAATATGTCCGGCTCAGGCCGCGCCTCCGGCTTGTCGGAACAATGCGAAGAATCCACAAGGGGCCACCCAAGTGGGGACAGGGGCGGGGCTTCTCATAGGCTCTCATCCAAGCATGAGCCGGAGTATCGGAGGCTGAAAAGCTTTTATCCAAGCGTAAGCCAAAGTACGATGAGGCCCACCACAAGGGAAAAGAGCCCCATCCGGCGCAGGCCGGAAGCCCCCTCCTCGCCAAGGGTTTGCAGAACCTGCCGCATTCGTTCGGGAAAGAGTGTATAAGGAAGGGCTTCCAGAATGAAGGCCAGCCCAAGTGCACTGAAAAAAAGCTTGCTGTTGAACTCCATGCGCTCCTCGCTGCAAGAGATGGACGAAACGAAGTTCCCTTGTAGGAAAAGCCGTGGAAGCTGTAAAGCTACTTGCACATCAACCGGCTAACAGCTATGTAGAACGGATTCGCGGCGGGGCCGTACCCTCAGCCGCTAACCCTATCCTCATCTGCCCATGATCACACTCCGCACCTTTATCGAACAGGAACAACCCAGCATCAATGCGGCGTTGGCCGAGGCTGCCGCCGAACTCCCCGCCTCCATCATGCCCATCGCCCAATACGCGATGGGGAACGGGGGAAAACGGCTGCGGCCCTTGCTGACCGTACTCGTGGCCCGTCTGCTCGGCTATGCCGACAACGACATCTATTCCCTCGCCGCGGCAATGGAGATGTTCCATGTGGCGACCCTGCTCCATGACGACGTTATGGACAACGCGGAAATGCGCCGGGGCAGCACGGCCACGCACAAGGTCTTCGGCGTTACCGAGACCATTCTCGCCGGGGACGCGCTGCTCGCAAAGGGAAACCAGATCGTGGCCGGGTTCGGTGATCCGAGGCTGACCGCCGCCACGTCCGACGCCATCGCCCAGACCGCCAACGGCGAAATCCTCGAAATCGCCAACCAAGGGAAGAGGGCTCCCAATCTGCTGGTTTACAATCAGATCATTGCCGGCAAGACGGCGTGGATGATCCGGACCGCCTGCAACATCGGCGCGATCAGGGCCAACGGCACCCCGGAACAGATTGCCGGGGCGACCGACTATGGGTTTAATCTGGGCATGGCCTTCCAGATCGTCGACGACGCGCTTGATTTCGCCCCTTCCAGCCTGACCGGGAAACCTGAAGGCGGGGATGTCCGCGAAGGCAAACTGACGCCGCCCATCTTCTTCTATGCCGACTCGCTGGCTCCGGCCGAGCGTGACGCCTTTTTCGCCCGTTTCGCGGAACAGTCCTTTACCGACGAAGACGTCCGGCACGTCATTGATGCCGTCCGCGCCCAAGGCTTTGACGACAAGACACGCGGCATTGCCGATTCCTATCTGCATAAGGCGCAGGAAAACCTCGACGCCCTCACCGCCGGGCTCCCTGCCTCGCCGTACGGGGAAATCCTCACGAGCTTTATCGGCTACGTCCGCAACCGCGACGCCTGATTTTTGTCCACGCAACCTTTTCCACGGTCACTCAAACAGCCTTTTCAGGAGACAGACATGCTCTACCGCATTGAAGCCGGCCTTTTCCCCCACCTTGACGACACGATCGGCCGTAAAACGGCGGCCAGCATCCGTGAGGCCCTCGGCATCCCCGTCAAGTCCGTGCGCACGATCAAGGTGTTCACGCTGGAGGGGCTCGACGCGCAACAGGTGAATACGCTCATGGCGAAAAGCGTGCTGCACGATCCGGTGTTGCAGGCCGTATCCTTGTCTCCCCTGCCCCTGCCCGAAGAAGGCACGTCGTGGATCATTGAAGTCGGTTACCGCCCCGGCGTCACGGACAATGAAGGCCGCACCGCCCGCGACACCGCCGCGCTCGTGCTCGGCATCGAAGACCGCAGCAGCCTCGCCGTGTACACGTCCGTCCAGTACCGTCTCCACGGCCCGCTGACGGAAGAACAGGCCACCCGCATCGCCCGCGACCTCCTCGCCAACGAGCTCATCCAGCGATTTGAAATCAAGAGCCGCGCCCAGTGGGACGCCGAACCCGGCTTCGCCCCCAAGGCCGCCCGCGTGACCGGCGCGTCCTGCGATGAAGTGAACATCGTCCCGCTCTCCTCCATGAACGACGCCCAGCTCTTGGAAGTGAGCCAGAAAAACACGCTGGCCCTCAGCCTTGAGGAAATGACCAAGATCAGGGACTGGTTCTCCAGCCCCGAAGTCGCAGCGCAGCGCAAGGAGCTCGGCCTGCCCGCCGATCCCACCGACGCCGAGCTTGAAGTGCTCGCCCAGACGTGGTCGGAACACTGCAAGCACAAGATTTTCGCGTCCAAGATTTCCTATACGGACAAGGACGCCGGGACCAGCGAGACGATCAACAGCCTCTACAAGACCTGCATCATGAACACGACCAAGCGGATCCGCGAGAGCCTCGGAGACAAGGACTTCTGCCGTTCCGTGTTCAAGGACAACGCGGGCGTCATCGCCTTTACGCCCGAATACGACGCCTGCATCAAGGTGGAAACGCACAACAGCCCCTCGGCCCTCGACCCCTACGGCGGGGCGCTGACCGGCATCGTGGGCGTGAACCGCGACCCGATGGGCACCGGCCTCGGCGCGGAGCTCATCTGCAACACCGACGTGTTCTGCTTCGCGTCCCCCTTCCATGACGAAGCCTTGCCCCCCCGCCTGCTCCATCCCCGCCGCGTCTTTGAAGGCGTGCGCGAAGGCGTGGAACACGGCGGCAACAAGTCCGGCATCCCCACCGTCAACGGCTCCATCGTGTTCGACGAGCGTTACCTCGGCAAGCCGCTGGTCTACTGCGGCACCATCGGCCTGATCCCCGCCGAAGTGCCCGCCAGCAAGTCCTCCACGGACGGCAAGCCGCGCAAGGGCTATGAAAAGAAGGCGCAGGTAGGCGACATCATCGTTATGACCGGCGGGCGTATCGGCAAGGACGGCATCCACGGCGCGACCTTCTCTTCGGAAGAGCTGCACGAAGGTTCCCCCGCCACCGCCGTGCAGATCGGCGACCCGATCACCCAGCGCAAGATGTACGATTTCATTATGCGCGCCCGCGATCTCGGCCTGTACAACGCCATTACCGACAACGGCGCGGGCGGCCTGTCCTCCTCCATCGGCGAAATGGCGGAAGACACCAACGGCTGCCGCATCGATCTGGCCCGTGCGCCCCTCAAATACGACGGCCTGCGCCCGTGGGAAATCCTGCTTTCCGAAGCGCAGGAGCGCATGACCCTCGCCGTGCCTCCGGCGGCGCTCGACGAATTTCTTGCCCTTGCCAAGCGCATGGATGTGGAAGCCACCCCGCTCGGTGAATTCACTGATGACGGCGTATTCCATGTGACCTACAACGGCAAGCTTGTGGCCCATCTCGACATGGAATTCATGCACGACGGCGTGCCGCAGTACCAGCTCAACGCCGTATGGGAAGCGCCCGTGCACCCCGACGCCCGCATCGAAGACGGCGGCGTGGATCAGGCGGAACTCCTCAAGGCCATGCTTGGCCGCCTGAACATTTGCAGCAAGGAATACCTGATCCGCCAGTACGACCATGAAGTGAAGGGCGGCAGCGTGGTGAAGCCCCTCACCGGCGTGAAGCGCGACGGCCCGTCCGACGCGGGCGTCATCCGGCCCATCCTCGAATCCGAGGCCGGTCTGGTCATCAGCCACGGCATTTGCCCCAAATACAGCGATTACGACGCCTACTGGATGATGGCGAACGCGATGGACGAGGGCATCCGCAACGCCGTGGCCGTGGGCGCCGACCCCGACCGCATGGCTGGCGTGGACAACTTCTGCTGGTGCGACCCGGTGCAGTCCGAAAAGACCCCGGACGGTGAATACAAGCTCGCCCAGCTTGTACGCGCCTGCAAGGCCCTCTCCGAGCTTTGCGTGGCCTACGGCGTGCCCTGCATTTCCGGCAAGGACTCCATGAAGAACGACTACACCGGCGGCGGCAAGAAGATCTCCATTCCGCCGACCGTCCTCTTCTCCGTCCTCGGCATCATGGACGATGTGAAGAAGGCCGTGACCTCCGACTTCAAGAAGCCGGGCGACCGCCTCTACATCATCGGCAGCACGGCCCGCGAACTGGCGGGCAGCGAAATCGCCGACCAGCTCGGCATTGCCTGCAACACGGTGCCCCGCGTGGATGCCAAGTCCGCCCTCGCCAGCTACCGGAAGCTCCATCAGGCCATCAACAGCCGCCTCATCTCGGCCTGCCACGACCTCTCCGACGGCGGCCTTGCCGTGTCGCTGGCGGAAATGTGCATCGGCGGACGCCTTGGCGCGCATCTGGCCCTGAACCGCGTTCCGGTCATCGGCGCGCTCACGCTCACGGAAACCCTGTACAGCGAATCCGCCAGCCGTCTGCTGGTAGCCGTGGCCCCCGACAAGGCCGCCGAGTTTGAAGCCCTCTTTGGGGCCTCCGCGGCCTTCATCGGCGAAGTCACTTCCGATGCCCGCCTTACCGTGGCCTCTGCCGACAGCGCGTTGTTCTCCGTCCCCGTCGAAGCGCTGGCCCATGCTTTCAAGGCGACGCTGGATTGGTAAAATTGGTAAAAGATATTGGGGAGGGGAAGGGAAACTTTCTCAAGAAAGTTTCCCTTCCCCTCCCCAAACCCCACCCCTTCCCTTCAAAGAGTTTCGTCTTTATCGAATCCCTCATAAAGGTTTCGGGGAAAAAGGTGGACACGTCTTTGTATTATGAAAAGGCTTCTGTCATAAGATGTGGTTGCTTTGTCTCCACATATGGTGAAGGTGAAAATAGGGACGCTTTCTCCAGTTTTTCCGTCGATGGACTCCATGCTGGGGCAAATTAACTTGGCTCTGTCATAGTACATGGTTGTTTTGTTTCAGTAATATACTAAAAATATATGCTTTTTATCCGAATTTTCCGCTGATGGACTCTGTGATTGGGGGATTTTATTGGTTATTTCTTTGGAATTTCAAGGAAATAAAACATCAACCGTTTTCTATGACATAGCCATTAACTTTAAAAATTTACAATGTTAAAGTGTAAGACACGCTCGCTCCGGCATTAAACAGCGTAAAGACATTGTGGGTATACCTTCGCAGCGGCTGTCTGTTTCCTGAAGAACATTTTCAACCTGAAAGCGCTCTAGGGGCACTTTATTGGTTGTTTCCCTGAACCTCCAAAGGGATAGCAAAATGCCTTAGCCGTGGAGCCTGCCAAGGGGAAAACTGGAAAAAGCTGTATTTTTCACGTACTGTGGAGATGAAACAACCACATACTATAAAACAGAGCCTAGGAAAAAAGCCCTTCTGGATGATTTCAGAAGGGCTTTTGCTTATATCAATAGGGCTTTTTTGCGAGGCATTCGCCTTTTCGATGATGTTCTGAAAAATTCATTTTGAATTTCAGATACCTGAAATGCGGCTTTCATTGCAAAAGTGAATGCCTCTTTTTTGCTTATGCCGATACGGAAGTGATTCTCTTTTAGAGCAAGACCGGGGGACGGCGGGAAATCCGCCGCCATCCGAACCACGGCAGCCATCATCTGCCCTTACAAAATGTGAAGGAAGGGAGGCGGCTTTATTAGGTTGTGTCATCAATTATATATAATACATTGAAATCATTTAACTATCTTTTTAGGCCACAAAAACACTATTTTCAATAATTTCAAATAATTACATTTAAAATGACGACACAACCTAGGGAGAGGAAGGAGGAAAGGCCCTTTTTGAAAGGCTCTGTTATAGTATGTGGTTGTTTCATCTCCACAGTGCGGTGAAAATACAGTCTTTTTCTCCGGTTTTCCTCTTGGCGGAATACAGGGCTAAGGCATTTTGTCGGCTATCCCTGTGGAACTTCAAGGAAAAAGCATCAACCATTTTCTATAACACAGCCTTTTGAAAAGGCGTTTCCCTCCCCAAGGAGAATTCTTCTAAATAATCGACTTTCTGGGATACCGTGTACCGGAAACGTAGAAGGTATTTTCCACAATAAAGAGGGCCTTGTCGTCGATGGCAAAAACAAGGTTCTCCAAGCGCCGCAACATGATGTTGTTGGTTACGGTAAGGATGATCTCGCGGTCGCCGCCGCTGTACGCGCCCTTGCCCTTGAGCACGGTCGCGCCGCCGTAGCCTTCGGCAATGATCGCCTCGCACAGCGCCTCGCCCCGATCAGTGACGACATAGACCATTTTCCTCTGGCTGCCCATGCGGAGCACGTATTCGATGGTCGCGGAGGCCACGAAAACCTGAATGAACGACACAATGACCATATCAAGGGAAATGGTCGTCATGGAGGCGAGGAACATCACCGCGTTGAAGCTGAAGTTGAACCGCCCGATGCCGATGTTCCAGCGCTTGTTCAGGATAACGCCGATGAGATCCAAGCCCCCGCCGGATCCGAGCGTCCGCAGCATGAGCCCGGTGCCTGTGCCGCAGAGCACGCCCGCCGTGATTGCCGCGTAGAAATGATCCTGAATCGGCACCTGAAAGGTGATGAACTCACTGATGACCGTGGTCGCAAGGCTCCCGTAGAGGCTATAAAAAAAGAATTGCCGCCCGATCTGGAACCACGATACGAAAAACAGCGGAATATTGATCAGCAGGTACCAGATAGCGGGCGTGAACAGGCCCGTGGCGTACCAGCCGAGCAGGCCGGCACCAAAAATCCCCCCGGTAAGGAATCCGTGATGCGAGGCCACGGCCTGCGCGCCGAGAGAAAAGAACACAGCGCCGACAGTCAGCACAAACAGGTTCCACAGCATGGACTGGCCAAGCTTATGTCTTTGAGGCAATGTCAGTTTCATGAATACTCCGTATGTCTTCAGGCGAGGGAGGCCGTGCTGACGAGGCGGCGCCCGGCTTCGCGGACGGACGGGCAGCCTGTCAGCACCATGCTGCGCACAAGCTGGTTGTAAAAATGATCCGCCGTCAGCCTTACGCCTTCTGAACCGCCTCCCACGGCAGCGAGGCAGAAGGGGCGGCCAATCAACACGGCGTCCGCGCCGAAGGCCAACGCCTTGAGCACGTCGAGCCCGTCACGGATGCCCCCATCCATCAAAACGGCCATGCGGCCCTTGACCTGAGCGGCGATGGCGGGAAGGACCTCAATGGTTCCCGGCGTATGATCCAGGGCCCGCCCGCCGTGGTTGGAAACCACGATGCCGTCGCATCCGGCGCGCTCGGCGGCGATGGCATCCTCGACCGTCATGATGCCCTTGAGCACGAATTTCATGCCGAGCCCGTGTGAGCGATCCGCAATGGCCTTCAGTTCGGCACAAGTTTTCGGGGACACGGGCCGCCCCATGCGGGCCAGGGCAATCAGCCCCGCCGCGTCGATGTCCATGCCGAGCACACGTGTTCCTGTGGCGGCGGCCCTGCACATCTTGCGTTCCAGCTCCTCGCCTTCCCACGGCTTGATGAACGGAATCCCCCAGCCGCCTTCGGCGGTGATGGCGGCATTCCCCGCCTCGTGCAGCTCGTCCGGCGCGCCGTCGCCGACACAGCCGACAATGCCCGCCTCACGGCAGCCGGATACGATGGCCCGCGCATATTCCGCCTCGGAAAGGGCCCCGCCCATGTTGAAGGAGGTTCCCCCTATGGGTGCGGCCAGCACGGGCAGGCGCAGCTTGAAGCCGAGCACTTCCGTTTCCGTGACTGGCTCCTTGACCTCATGAATCAGGCGCATGTTCAGGCGGACGCCGGCAAGCGCGGCCACATTGTTCTTGAAAGCGCTCCCAGTTCCGATGCCGCCCATACCGGGCGTTTCTCCCGCGCAGGCGCGCCCATCGCACACGGGGCAAACACGGCAAAAGCCCTTCATGCGATCCTTGGCGTGGGCGCGGATTTCCTTAATATCCATAATAGGGGACTCCCAAATGAAATGATAGAGAGAGGTGGATACCCGAACGGGCTTCGCCTTGCAATATTGTGAAAGGTTTCCATATCGTAAAAGAAGGAAGCGAAAAGGGGGAAAGCGGACGGAACAGCCTCTTTTCTGAGTACGTGAACCGACATATATCGTCAACAGGCTGAGAAATATCGTTCTCCGCATGAGAGACGGCGGCCCCTTTGCCGGCTTGCCTGCGGGCCATTCTTTTTCTATGCTTCCTGTTCGCTCTCTTTTTCCCGTGTAACGGCGGCATGCCGTGCCGCTTCAAGGACGTTTCCCCATGACTCAATCCGTACATTCCCATACCGGGCCCGCCGCGCTCATCAAGCTCGCGCAGGACGTTTTGAATACTGAAATCGCCGGGCTCGCCGCCGTGCGGGACAGGCTCAGCGCCCAGACGCCGGAAAAAGCCCCCCTCGTCCTTGCGCTGGGGTTGCTGGCGGCATGCACCGGGCGTGTCGTCGTGACCGGCATCGGCAAATCCGGCTTGGTCGGCCGCAAGCTCGCCGCCACATTTTCCTCGACCGGCACCCCGGCCTTCTTCCTCCATCCCGTGGAAGGGGCCCACGGCGATCTGGGGAGCCTCCGCAAGGACGACGTCATCATTGCCATTTCCAATTCCGGCGAAACGGCGGAGCTGAACGCCATCCTGCCCGCGCTGAAATCGCTCGGCACCAGCCTGATCGCCATGACGGGGAGGGAGGACTCCACCCTTGGGCGCCTTGCCGACGTGACGCTGCATTCGGGCGTCCCCCGCGAAGCCTGCCCGCACGGGCTCGCCCCTACAGCCTCGACCACTGCTGTCCTCGCCCTCGGCGATGCGCTGGCCGTTTGCCTGATGCAGCTAAAATCATTTACGGAAAAAGATTTCCTGCGCTACCATCCCGGAGGCAGCCTGGGGCAGCGCCTGAAGCTCAACGTCAAAGAAGTGATGCGGACTGAAGGGCTTCCCCAGCTTTCCGAAACAAGCCTCTTGTCGGAAGCCCTGCGCCAACTGGATCAAGGCAAGCTTGGGGCCGTGCTCCTGCTCGATGGCGAACGCCGGATCAGCGGCATCCTGACCGACGGCGACGTCAGGCGGGCCGTCTGCCGCGGGACGCTCGATCCGCAGGCCCCTGTCAGCACCGTCATGACGCCTTCCCCCCGCTGCGGAACCCTAGGGGATACGGTCGCCACGCTTCTTGAACTCATGGAAAGCAAAGCTATCACGGTATTGCCCATTGCCGATGAGGAACGCCGCCTGCTCGGCATGGTTCACATGCACGATCTGCTTGGTCAGGGCAGCATTGCCTTTTCACAGCATTGATGCCCGCAATGGTGCTTGTTTGCTGAGGCTGCCCCATAAGAAACGGTTGACGCTTTATTTTTTGAAATTCCAAGGGAATAACCAATAAAAGGCCCAAGCATGGGGGCGCCTGCGGAAATTCGGATAAAAAGTCTGTATTTTCATCATATTGTAGTGATAAAAACAACCCAAATGCTATGACGGCGCCTTTGCTGAAAAGCCGTATCCCCGACGCCGCCCACGCCCCTTCCCTTGGGGCCGAATCGTTGGCCGGATCTGGGGAACGGCTTGCACAAGGGCAGTCCGGGCTTATTTTCCTGTTGAATGCGGCACATGCGCCCGGTATAAAATACTTCAGCCCCGCCTCAGCATGAAAAGGCGGAAGGCGGCAGTGAGTCCAGCACACGGTACCGTGATACGCCGCATCACTTGGCAAAGCACAGGGGAAGAGGGCTTTTCGCGGAAAAAGCGCTTCCCCTTCTTTTTTGCAAGGGAAGGAACGCTATGGAACCGATCACACATGCCTTGAGCGGAGCCGTCATCGGCTGCGCCCTGCCGGGAAAACGCAACTGGTGGCTTCCGACATGGGCGGCGCTGGTGGCGGCTTCGCCCGATATGGATGTCTTCTTTATCCACACTCCGCTGCAATACATTGAATACCACCGGGGGATCACCCATTCCTTCATCGGAGGCTTGGGGCTCGCTTTTCTCCTTGCCCTCATCCCCCGGCTGATGAACCGCTGGCGCGTCCCCAAAGCCCCCGACGGCTCTCCGCCGTTCAACTGGCCGCTGCCGCGGGCGTGGCTCGTGGCCTATCTGCTCATTCTGCACCATATTTTTTTGGACTGCATGAACTCGTACGGCACGCAGGTCTTTCTGCCGTTCAGCGACTACAGGGTGCGTTTGAATGCGCTGTTCATCGTAGACCCGCTGCTTCTCCTGCCGTTGGCCTTTGGGATCATATTCTGGCGGAAACGGCGCGCCGTCATGATCGGCCTCCTGCTCTGGACTATTCTCTACCCGCTCGGCTCGCTGGCCACGCGTGTGGGCCTTGAGGCGCATCTTAAGGACAGCCACTACACGCCCGACGTTTTCACCCAACAGCTTCTTAGTGAGGATTTGGCTCCCGGCCAGAGTGGAAAGGGACTCTGGGATGATGTGCGCGCCGTGCATCTCGTACCCGACGCCTTCACGCCTTTCCACTGGAAGCTTATTCTGGATCGCGGGGACGTTTGGGACGTGGCTGGCTATACGGTATTCACGGAGGAGCCTCAGACGTTCATGGCCTATGCCAAGCCGCCGCAGCCGCTCTGGGCCGAGCTTGCCGAAAAGGATCGCATGTTCCGGGCGTATGAACGCTTTGCCCTCTACCCCGCCCTTGAAGCTGAAATCCCGCTTGAGGGCCCACTCAAAGGGTACACGGAATATGTATTCAGCGATCTGCGCTTCGGCTCGACCATCGGCTGGGTCGACGATATTCAGGTGCGGCGGCAGGGCAAGCCCACGGCCTTCCGCATCATGGCCCGCGTAGCCCCGGATGGCGCGGTTTCCGCAGTCCGTTTCATCACCACGACTGGAGCGGGCGGCGACAGCGGCTGGAATCCGCCTGTGGAATGAAAAAAGAGAAAGAGGAAAATCGGGGGAAGGGGGAGGAAACCCTTCTGGAGAAGGGCTTTCCTCCCCCTCCCCCGAACCCCCTCCCCTCTCCTTCCTAAGACTTTTACGAAGTGGGGAGGCAAGGCTGAAGGGAGTCCCTTCGGTTGTCAGGCAGCAGCCACTCGAAAAGGCGTGGTTCGATGTTTCAATCAGTTTACGCTCTCTCAATCGGCCAATAGATGAAGTTCTCTCATGGAGTATAACTGGTTATTTTCACCATAATATAAAGAGAGAGAGAGAGAGAGAGAGAGAGAGAGAGAGAGAAAGAAAGAAAGAAAGAAAGAAAGAAAACTTTTTCTCCAGTTTTCCCGTTGGTAGGCTTCATAGCCAAACATTTTGTTGGCCATCTCTTTGAATTTTTAAGGAATAAAACAGCACTCGCTTGCTATGGCAGAACCTTTAAGAAAGGCTCTGCCATAGCAAAAAACTGCCTCTTAGCTTCATACAATTCAGGATAGATACTGAGGAAAGTGTTTTCATCATGGGCTCACCACAAAACACTTTCAAAAAATCAATAAAATCAATCTAAAATTGCAGCAACCAAGCGTTATGACAGAACCTTAAGAAATAGATTACTGCGGCAGGACACACATAACAAAAGGCTCTGTTATAGTTTGTGGTTGTTTCATCACCACAGTGCGGTGAAAATACAGCCTTTTTATCCGATTTTCCCCTTGGCGGGATCCACGGCTAAGGCATCTTGCCGGTTATCCCTTTGGAACTTCATGGAAAAAACATCAACCATTTTCTATAACACAGCAAAATATTTTTCAAAAAAATCAATA
The DNA here is from genome assembly GCF_059728385.1 of Bilophila sp. T19-St14. Classification (NCBI taxonomy): domain Bacteria; kingdom Pseudomonadati; phylum Thermodesulfobacteriota; class Desulfovibrionia; order Desulfovibrionales; family Desulfovibrionaceae; genus Bilophila; species Bilophila sp. T19-St14. The sequence continues at coordinate 2,338 of NZ_BAAGFT010000001.1, read as the reverse complement.
AAATATACCAATCTAAAATTGCAGTAATCAATCGTTATGACAGAACCTTAAGAAATAGATTACTGTGGCAGAACACACATAACAAAAAAGGGCATTCGGTTGGGTGCCCTTTCCTGTTAAAAAAAGCTGTGTCATGGAAAATGGTTGATGCTTCTTCTTGAAATTCCAAAGGAATAATCAATAAAATGCCCCAAGCATGAAGTCCATCGCCGGGAAAAATGGAAAAAACGTCTGTATTTTCATCATACTGTGGAGATAAAACAACCACAGACTATGATAGAGCCTTAAAAAATATTCACATCCCCCGCAATGAAGGATTCAGTAATACTTAAAGCCATTGGAAAGGAGGCCGGATAAGGGAGAAAACATAAAGGACATCCCATCCTTTCCTCTCCTCAAAAAGATTTCCCTTCTCCGTTTTTAATGGATCAGTCATACTTTTGGTTGTTTTATCCACACAACACAGTGAAAATACATCCTTTTTATCCTGTTTTTCCCATTGGCGGAATCCACGGCTAAGGCGTTTTGCTGGTTATTCCTTTGGAGCTTTAAGAAAAAACATCAACCATTCTCTATGAGAGAGCCTTTCCAATAGGCTGTGTCATAGGAAACGATTGATGTCTTATTTCTTGAAATTCCAAGGGAATAGCCAATAAAATACCACAATTATGGAGTCCATCAACTAAAAATTCGAGAAAAATTCTGTATTTTCACCATACTGTGGAGATAAAACAACCATATACTATGACAGAGCCCAAGAAAAAAGCATCAACCATCCTCTATGATGGAACCTTCCAATAAAGCCTAACGCCGTTCCAACAAAGCCAGCGTACCGGCAATCTGCCGCCCAAGGGGAGACTCGCGGCGCAGCTCGCGCTCAACTGAAGCGATGCCCTTAAGCACAGTGGAATGGCGGCGGGAAAATTTATCGCCGATGTCCTGCAAGGACAGCTCGGTATGCTTGCGGGCGAGATAGAAAATCGTGTTGCGGGCCACCACCAGATTCTGCTTCCGGCTGCGGGAGGCCAACTGCTCAGGCGAAAGGCCGAACCCTTCGCACACCTTGCGGATAATGGAGTCCACATCCACAAAAGGATCGTCAAGGCTGTACTGCGCCAGAATCTCCTGCGCCATTTCCACGGAAATGGTACAGCCAAGCAGCTTAGCCTTGAGCAGCAGGTTATGCACACAGCTTTCCAACTGCCGGATATCCCCGGTGAGGCGCTCGGTCAGCACGTCCACCACCGAATCGGGCAGCAGCGCGTTGTTCTGGCGGGCCTTCTCCTGAAGGATACGGCGGCGCGTGCTGGCGTCGGGCTTTTCAATACCGGCAAGGAACCCCGAACAGAAACGCGACACAAGGCTGTTGTCCACGTTCCGCAGCTCGCAGGGCGCAAAGGAACTCGTCAGGACGACGCGGCTCCCCTTTTCCTGTAGGGATTTGATGGTGGAAAGCACCTCATCCTGCATCTTTTCCTTGCCTTGGAGGAAGTGTACGTCCTCAAGGAGCAGCAAATCCACATCGCGGAAACGCCCCTTGAAGCGCTCCACTGTCCTCGACTGGAGGGCCTGCACGAAACAGCTCGAAAACTCTTCGGCGGTCAGATACTCGACCTTGGGATTGGAACGGTTGCTGGCTTCGCATAGAGCCTGCCCCACGGCCTGCGTAAGGTGCGTCTTGCCGAGCCCCGGCCCGGAGCTGAGGAACAAGGTGTCCACGGTGGCGCCGGAGCGCACCATGTTGCGCGCAGCAGCATACGCCATGTCATTGGTGGGGCCGACCACAAAGCTGTCGAACGCATACCGCCAGTGGCGCGGGACGGACTGGTTCACGGGCATGGTAATAGGCAGGGAAAGCTGTTCTGCAGCGGAAGAAAGCAGGGGCGGGGCGGCCGCCGGACGGGGCGCGGGGGCCGTGCGGGGGCGGCGGGCAGGAGAGGGCTCACCTTCCACGGAGACGGCGGGGCGCACCGGAATGGAACGGCTCGTTTTGGCGGGGGGATTGCCCGCGACCACGCTGATCTCCATCGGCCGCCCGAAAATGGCCGAAGCCGCATCGGAAATGTCGTTCAGCAGACGATCGCGTACCCACGTCGCCACAAATCCATTGGGGGCGGACAGACGGATCTTCCCCTCCCCTTCAAGGTCGGCGGTGAGAGGCGCAACCCAAACCTTATAGGTGCCGGGGTTGAGCCTGTTTTGCAGATCTTCACAGATTTTGAGCCACTGAGTTTTCATATCCGATTCTTCTAGCGTTTGACTTGTCCTGTGACAAAGCAGATTCGCGGAGTTTCTGCCCGTCGGGGCGCAAAAGGCTTCCCACAAAGGAGGATAAAAA